>NZ_JAQSUW010000014.1:0-185080 GCF_028649395.1 Pseudomonas sp. Gutcm_11s
TCGTCAAGCTCCTATCCCCAAACCCCCATCCGCGCAAGCGGGTGGGGGTTTGGCTTTTGCGCGAAAGAAAATTTAGTCCGGCGGGTAGAGCTTGCATGCGAGTTACGAACGCGTGAGGCGGTGACCAGGGCCTTGCTGGATAGCTGAAGCGCTCACAATCAGAGGCCACCTTTGAGCTGGCTTCTTTGCTTTTGCGGTGCGACGACGATAGTACTTGGACCGCATGTTTGCTGCTGATACCGGTATCTACTGAAGTCGCAAATTGCGCCCACAAAAAAGCCACCTGTCGAGGTGGCTTTTTTGTTTCCGAAGAGGCTGTCAGTCGCCGCGATACTCGCAGCCACTGGTGCAGGTCTCATGCACTCGAATGCGGGACAGTTCTGGAAGAAGTGGCTTGAGTTCCAGCCAGATCCACTTGGCCAGGTTCTCGCTGGTGGGGTTTTCCAGGCCTGGAATGTCGTTCAGGTAGTTGTGGTCGAGGCGCTCGTAGATTGGCTTGAAGATGGCCTTGATCTCGGCGAAGTCACGAATCCAGCCGGTATGCGGATCGACCTCGCCCTCGATATAGATGGCAGCACGGAAGGAGTGGCCATGCAGGCGACCGCATTTGTGGCCAGCCGGCACATGCGGCAGAAGATGGGCGGATTCGAAGGTGAATTCTTTGAACAGTTCCAAGATAAACGCTCTGCTGAATAGGCCGCGAAGCGGCGTGAAGCTCGCCTCGCAGTTTATCAGTTCGAGCCTTTACTGCGTCTGCCGCAAGCGTAGGAGCTCGGTGTTGAGCCAATCGCCAGAGGGTTGCAGCTGGCCCTGGCAGTTCACCTGATAAGGCTCGCCACTCATGCTGCTTTCGGTCGCTGCGAGAGCGATGAAGTCTTCGGGCGAGTCGACCTTGCCCTTGTCTTCCAGATAGTCGAGCTTCTTCTGCAGATGTTTGCGGGCTTCCGCAGGTTGATGCTCGCTACCGTTGCGGATGAACAGGCAGCCGCTGCTTTCGACGAAAGCGAGCAGGGCATCGACCTCCTGCCGGCTCTGTTCGTTGAGGGCCGCCTGACTACTGCCGCAGGCGAGCAGGACAGAGAGGGCGAGTGTTCTGCCGAGGGACATGATTGCTTCCTTGCCGTGCATGTTCAGAGTGGTTGCAGGCGCTCGCCGAGGCGGCCGTTATCGGCCAGCTCGAGGAACTCGTCACCGAGGCGGCGGCTCTCGGCCATCGCTTTTCGCCAGTAGCGCTCGCGACCCTCGTCGTCACCCAGATAGCGCTTGAAGTCGCTGCGGTCTGGCAGCTTGCCGTGGGGCAGGCTTGCCAGGTATTCGCGCGATGGCGCAAGCAGCAGGACATCCTGCAGGCGCGTTGCGTCGCCGCGGCGCCAGGGCAGTCCCTTGTCGAACCAGCCGGGGATGACCTTGTCGGTAAAATGCGGATAGAGCACCACATCATCGCCCAGGTAGGGCAGGTCCAGGTGATAGTCGAGCAGGCCTCCATCACGGTAGGTCGCGGGCTCCAGGCCTGGAATGTCGCGGATCGCCTCCATCACCATGGGGATTGATCCGGAAGCCAGCAGAGCCTGGCGCAGGTTGCCCTCAGCGAGGATATGAAAGTCCGAGCGGAAGTCGTTCAGCGCCGCCAGGGGTGGTAATTGACGGTTGTCGTGCAGGATCACCCGGTCGAAATGACGGGACAGGCGGCTACGGCTGAGCAGGTTGTTGCCGATGACCGAAGAGAGTCCCAGGCCCAGCTTGCCGCGATGGTCGTGCTGCAGCAGGCCGTGGCTGCGCACGACCACGATGTTCAGGCGATACAGCGGATTGTTCAGGACGGCAGCGTCTTGTCCCTCCAGCAGGTCATTCAGCAGCTGTACGCAGCTGCGCGAGACCTCGCTCATGCTCACACCCTTGGCGAAGCGCTGGCTGGTATAGAGCTCGCCCAGGCGCATGATCCCGGCGCAGGCATCCGGCAGGCAGGCGCTGGCGAAACGCCAGGAGCCGATCGAGGCGCCTATCAGAGTGCGCTCACGTGGCGCCCGCGGTAGCCAGTCGCCGAACAGCGCGAGGTCCAGCCCCTGGATGCCGAGCCCCTTGGGGCCGCCTGCTGCACCAGGCAGAATGCCGACGTCGGCAGGCTGCAGGCCGCGTTCGCGAATGCGGGCGAGGGCGCGCTTGCCGGCGCGCAGGCTGAGGGCTGGGGACTTGATATGGATCGCGGTCATGCTCGGCTCCGTATTGCGAGCCAGCGATTATAGTGGCGTGCTCCGACAGGCCAAGCGACTTCAGCAGGTGAATGTCCGGCCAGTTGTGAGGCGCTGCTGTATTCAGCTTGAATTAAGTCGGCACAAGTATCTTGGGCACCGTAGACAACAGTTACCCCGAGGAGAACACCATGAACAAGCTGACCAGCCTTTTCGCCATTGCCGCCCTGGCCGCCACCGCCGGTATCGCCCAGGCCCGTGACCTGGGTCCGGACGAAGCGCTGAAACTGCGCGATGCCGGTACCATCCAGAGCTTCGAGAAGCTCAATGAAGCTGCCCTGGCCAAATACCCCGGCGGCAAGATCGAGGATACCGAGCTTGAACAGGAGCACGGTCGCTACGTTTATCAAGTCGAGCTGCGTGACGCCCAAGGCGTGCAGTGGGACGTGGAACTGGACGCCACCAATGGCCAGATCCTGCAAGAGCATCGGGATGACTAATGAAGTTCGTGTTTCGCTATAGCGGCATTCTGGCCCTGGTTCTGGCGGTGTTGACGCTTGATGCGCAAGCCCGCGACCTGGACCAGGATGACGTGTTGCGTCTGCGCCAAGAGGGGGTGATCCGCCCCCTGGAAGAGCTGATGGCACCCGCCCTGGGGCTTTACCCCGGGGCGGAGCTGTTGGAGGCAGAGCTGGAAGAGGAGGACGACGTGCTGGTCTATGAGGTCGAGTTGCTGACCGCCGACGGCACCGTTCGCGAACTGGAGCTGGATGCCCGCGATGGTCGCATCCTCAAGGATGAAGTGGAGGACTGATGCGCCTGTTGCTGGTAGAGGATCACGTATCCCTGGCCGATGAACTGCTGGCCAGCCTCAAGGGGCAGGGCTATGCGGTGGACTGGCTGGCCGATGGCCGCGACGCCACCTATCAGGGGGCGACCGAGCCCTATGACCTGATCATTCTCGACCTCGGCCTGCCCGGCAAACCCGGACTGGAAGTGTTGCGCGAGTGGCGGGCTGGCGGTTTGGCTACGCCGGTGCTGATTCTCACCGCCCGCGGCTCCTGGGCCGAGCGCATCGACGGCCTGAAGGCTGGTGCGGATGATTATCTGACCAAACCCTTCCACCCCGAAGAGCTGGCCCTGCGCATCCAGGCGTTACTGCGCCGCGCCCACGGCCTGGCCAACCAGCCGCAACTGGAGGCCGCCGGCCTGCAGCTGGATGAGAGCCGCCAGTGCGTGACGCGTGATGGCGAGCAGATCGAGCTGACCTCGGCCGAATTTCGCCTCCTGCGCTACTTCATGCTGCATCCGGGGCAGATCCTGTCCAAAGGGCATCTGGCCGAGCATCTGTACGACGGTGAGAGCGAGCGCGACTCCAATGTGCTGGAGGTGCACGTCAATCGTCTGCGCGGCAAGCTCGGCCGTGAGGTTATCGAAACCCGGCGCGGGCAGGGCTATCGCTACGCGGGAGTGGGGGCTTGAGGTCGATCCAGCGCCGCCTCAGCCTCGGGCTGGCCGGCGTGCTGGTAGTGACGGGGTTGCTCCTGGCCCAGGCCAGTCTGCTGCTCTTCGACCACAGCCTGCGCCGTTACCTGCAGGAGGACCTCAAGGACGAGACGCAGACGCTGCTTGCCGCTCTGGTGCGTGGTACGAACGGTGTGCAGCTGGACGAGCGGCGGCTCGACCCGAACTTTCACCGGCCCTTTTCCGGCCACTATTTCCGCATCGACTTCTCGGGGCAGACCTGGCGTTCGCGCTCGCTATGGGACCGTGACCTGCAGGCACCGGCTGGCGAGGGTTTGCAGGACGCCCTCGGCGATGGCCCGCGCGGTCAGCTGCTGCTGGTCTACCGCGCCGACTACAAGCGCTTCGGCCAGCAGTTCTCCATTAGCGTGGCGCAGGACTACACGCCCATTCTGCAGAGCTTCCGCCGTCTGCAGTGGCTGGGCCTGGGTCTGGGTACAGCCGCTCTGCTGCTGATCCTGCTGGCCCAGCGCTACACGGTGCGTGCGGCGTTGCGCCCGCTGGAACGGGTGCGTGGGCAGATCGCCCAGCTGCAACAGGGGCGCCGCAGCGAGCTGGATGCGCAGGTCCCACAGGAGCTCGAGCCGCTGGTCAATCAGGTCAACCGGCTGCTCAGCCATACCGAGGACACCCTGAAGCGCTCCCGCAATGCCCTGGGCAACCTGGGACATGCCTTGAAGACACCGCTGGCGGTGCTGGTCAGCCTGAGCGAGCGCGACGAACTGCGTGGCCAGCCGGAGCTGCAGGCGACGCTGCGTGAGCAGCTGGCCCAGATCCAGCAGCGTCTGGAGCGTGAACTCGGTCGGGCGCGGCTCGCCGGTGATGTGCTGCCCGGCGCGCATTTCGATTGCGCGGAAGAGCTGCCTGGGCTGCTTGCCATGCTGGAGATGATCCACAGCCATGGCCTGAAACTGGAGTGGCAGGCCGAACCGGGCCTCTGCCTGCCCTGGGACCGCGAGGACCTGTTGGAACTGCTCGGCAACCTGCTGGACAACGCCTGCAAGTGGGCCGATGCGCAGGTACGCCTGAGCGTGGCTCGGGAAGATGGTTGCTACTGGTTATGGGTCGACGACGATGGCCCGGGCATCGCTGCGGAGCGGCGCGAGGCCGTGCTGGGGCGGGGTACTCGCCTGGACGAGCAGGTGGCCGGGCATGGCCTGGGCCTGGGCATCGTGCGTGACATAGTCGAGGCCTGGGGGGGCAGCCTGAGCCTGGAAGACAGCCCGCTGGGCGGGCTGCGGGTGGCGATCAGGCTGCCGGAGCGCAGCTGATCACATGCCGTTGGTGAAGGACGGGTTGCTCAGGTCGATGCTGGCGCGCACCGGCTTCAGCGCCTCGGCGTACTTGCCGAGGATGTCTAGGGCGTAGTCGGCACGCTTGCGGATGCGCAGATCGTCTTCGCCGTTGGCTTCACCCTCGTTCAGCACCGCCTCCACGTGGCGCACGATCAGGTGCTCCGGCAGGTAGCCGATGCGGCAGTTCTTGTAGCCAGAGGCGCGCAGCTCGCTGATCGGATAGGCGCCGCCGATGCCGGAAGACACGCCCACCAGCAATGCCGGCTTGTGCGCCAGCTCGGCCTTGCTCGCATAGAGGAAGAAGTTCTTCACCGCCGGGCAGGCCATGCCGTTCCACTCGGGGGCAATCACCACCAGCGCATCGGCGGCGGCCAACTGTTGCTGGTACTCGCTCCAGGGGCCCTTGTCGTCAGCCGGCCACAGCGGCAGGGCGCGCTCGCCGAGGTCGATCAGACTGCTCTGCTCGGTGCTGGTCAGGCCCAGCTCGATCAGGCGTTGGCGGAGGAAGCGGGCGACCTTGGCGGACTGGCTGCCAGTGCGGCTGGAGCCGGCGATCAGGGCGATATTGAGCATCTTCGGATTCTCTTGCGAATGACTGCGCGCAGGCTACCGAGCGCTCTAGGGCGGGGCAAGGGGGCTATGCGCCAGTGTGGTTGTCGAATGGCGCCAGCGCCCGCGAAGGGCGCCGGCGCAGCGACTCAGGCGCGGAACTGGTCCATCAACCCCTGCTGGTGGTTGGCCAGGCTGTTGAGGGTCTGGCTGACACGCGCGGACTCGTCGGCCCGGCTGGACAGCGCTTCGGTCACGTCGCGGATGCTCGCCACGTTGCGATTCACTTCTTCGGCAACCGCGCTCTGCTCTTCGGCGGCCGAGGCGATCTGCAGGTTCATGTCGTTAATCACGGTGACCGAGTCGCCGATGCGGCGCAGCGCGACCACCGCCTGTTCGACCTGCTCGACGCTGCCCTGGGCCTGCTTGTGGCTGCTATGCATGGAGCCGACCACATCGCGGGTGCCGTTCTGCAGGTTCTCGATCACCTGGCGGATTTCCTCGACGGAGTCCTGGGTGCGCTTGGCCAGGTTGCGCACTTCGTCGGCGACAACGGCGAAGCCGCGACCAGCCTCGCCGGCACGCGCTGCCTCGATGGCCGCGTTGAGAGCGAGGAGGTTGGTCTGCTCGGCGATGCCGCGGATCACCTCGAGCACCGAGCCGATCTGCTCGCTGCTGCTGGCCAGGGCTTCCACCTCGCCCATGGCCGAGCTGAGCTCGCTGGCCAGCTGCTCGATGGCCAGGGTGGTGCGATCGATCACCGACAGGCCTTCGCGCGCGGCGGAGTCTGCGCCACGGGCGGCATCAGCGGCCTGGGCGGCGTTGTTGGCCACGTCATGGGCGGTGGCGCTCATCTCCTGGGAGGCGGTGGCCACCTGGTCGATCTCGCGGAACTGCTGCTGCATGCCCGCGCTGGTCTGGCTGGCGATGGCTGCCGACTGGTCGGCGGTACTGCGCGCGTCCTGCACCGAGCGTTTCACGTCGGCAATGATCGGTTGCAGCTTGTCGAGGAAGCGGTTGAACCAGCCGGCCAGTTCGCCCAGCTCATCCGGCTTGGCGTATTCGAGGCGGCGGGTCAGGTCGCCTTCGCCACTGGCGATGTTCTTCAGCATGGCGGCGACACCGAGGATGGGCTGGGTCACGCCGCGCGCGGTGAGCCACATGAGCGCCACGCCGAGCAGCACGGCCGCCAGCGAGACGCCGATGGAGAAAAGCGTGTCGTCGGTGCGCTGTGCATCCAGCTGCTGTTCCAGCTTGATGGCTGGGCCGAGCAGGATGTCCTTGGGCACTTCCAGCAGCACGCCCCAGTTCTTGGCTTCCGGAATCGGCAGCAGCGGCTCGAAGACGCGCAGCTTGCCTTCCTGCTCGAGGAACTGCGCGGTACCGGCGCTGAGCATCTGACTGATCTGGCCGCCCTGGTTGGGGAAGGCACTGGTCAGCGGCTTGCCCAGTTGGCTGGCATCGCGGCTATGCCCGGCTAGCAGGCCAGCGGCGCTGATGATGCTGACATGGGCCTGGCCGTCGTACAGCTCGCTGCTGGCCTTGCTGCTGAGCTGCTGCAGGCTCTCCAGGCTGATGTCCACGCCCATCACGCCGATCACCTTGCCGTTCTGCTCCAGCGGGAAGGCGATGCTGGTCATCAGCACCTGCTTGCCGTTGATGTCGTCGAAGTAGGGCTCCAGTACACAGGTCTTGCCGGTGTTGCGCGGGCAGGTGTACCAGGCGTTGTACGGCGCGCCGCTGGGGCCAGCCGTGGTGTCGTTGAGCTGCTCCTCTTTCATCGCCTCGGCTTCCAGCTGCCCGGGTACGGTCTGGGACCAGTAGAGGGAGAAACGCCCCTTGTCGTTGCTGCCCAGCTCGCCCTGGCCGGCGAACAGCTCGTCCTTGCCATCCAGCGCATTGGGCTCGAACACCAGATAGAGGCCGAGCAGGCCGGGGCTGGCCTCCAGCGCCGAGCGCACCTGGCGGGTCATGTCCTCGCGCAGGTCGAAGGCATCGAGGAAGCGTTTCTCGGCCTGATCCTTGAGGAACAGCACCTGACGCGAGAAGCCCTTGCCGTACTGGTAGGCGTCCATGAAGTAGCGCTGGATGCGGATGCCCTGCAGCTCGCCACGCGAGGCCAGGCGCGCGCGCGCCGACTCTTCCAGCATGGCGGAGCTGGAGCTCCTGACCATGGCGGCACTGTGGCTGGATTGGTAGAGCGAGGCTGCCATGAGCAGGGTCACGATTGCCAAGAGGCAAAGACCGGCGAGCAGGGTGATTTTCAACTGGATGGACAGGCGCAACTGCATGGGGCGGGTCCTTTCAACATTCATACGGCTGAAATCTGTATCGGTCGGCTGGGCGCAGTCTTTACTCGAATCAGGCGCGGTAGAGCCTTTTTCGGGTGATGGGCGAGAGCTGCGGCGAAATTATGCACGAAGTGATCGAAATATTGAGCACTTCGTGTTTTGACAGGGGCAGGGGCATCGGGCAGAGTGCTGCGCTTTTTTGCAGGCGCCTGGCGCTGCGGAGTGTGTGTAGATGAATGCAGTAGTTGCCGCAGTCGGCATCATGTTGATCCTCAGCCTGTGCCGGGTGCACGTGGTGATCGCGCTGATCGCCGGTGCGCTGGCCGGGGGGATGCTCGGTGGGCTCGACCTGCAGGCCAGCCTGGCCGCCTTCAACAAGGGCCTGGGTGGTGGAGCCAACGTGGCACTGTCTTATGCGCTACTCGGTGCCTTCGCCGTGGCAATCTCCAAGTCCGGCCTGGCCCATGCCCTGGCGGACAAGGCCCTGGCGCTGGTCGGCCGCCAGCAGGAACGCGGCGGTGACCTGGTCGGCTGGCTGCTGATCGGCCTGCTGCTGGTGGTGTCGGTGTCGTCGCAGAACATCCTGCCGATCCACATCGCCTTCATCCCGCTGCTGGTACCGCCGCTGCTCTACGTGATGGCGCGCCTGCGCATGGACCGCCGCCTGGTGGCCTGTGTGATCACTTTCGGCCTGATCACCCCCTACATCTTCCTGCCGGTGGGCTTCGGCAACATCTATCTGAACGAGATTCTGCTGGCCAGCGTGCGCAAGGGTGGCGTCGATACCGCCGGGCTCAGTGTCACCCAGGCCATGTTGCTGCCAGCCCTGGGCATGCTCTGCGGCCTGCTGGTGGCGGTGCTGCTCAGCTACCGCGGCAAGCGCGACTACGACCTGCAGCGTATCGAGCAGGTGGAGAAGGTCGCCGTGCAGTACAACCCCTACAGCCTACTGGTGGCCGGCGTGGCGGTGGCTGCGGCGTTCGCCGTGCAGCTGTGGCTGGACTCGATGATCATCGGCGCGCTGGTCGGCTTCGTGCTCTTCTCACTGTCCGGCGTGGTGCGCTGGCGCGAGTCGGATGACCTGTTCACCGAGGGCATGAAGATGATGGCCATGATGGGCTTCATCATGATCGCCGCCGACGGCTTCGCCGAGGTGATGCGTGCCACGGGCCACATCGACAGCCTGGTCG
Organism: Pseudomonas sp. Gutcm_11s; assembly: GCF_028649395.1. Lineage (GTDB taxonomy): Bacteria > Pseudomonadota > Gammaproteobacteria > Pseudomonadales > Pseudomonadaceae > Aquipseudomonas. The sequence goes on from NZ_JAQSUW010000014.1 coordinate 9,039, forward strand.
GCTCCGCCGCCGGCTGGATCGGCCACAGCCAGGCCATCGGCGCGCTGATGATGCTGCTGATCGGCCTGCTGGTGACCACCGGCATCGGCTCGTCCTTCTCCAGCGTGCCGATCGTCGCGGCCATCTTCGTGCCGCTGTGCGTGCAGCTTGGCTTCAGCCCGCTGGCTATCGTGTGCATCGTCGGTACCGCCGGCGCCCTGGGCGATGCCGGCTCGCCGGTGTCCGACTCGACGCTGGGCCCGACTGCCGGCCTGAATGCCGATGGCCAGCACGACCATATCTGGGACACCGTGGTGCCGACCTTCCTGCACTACAACCTGCCGTTGCTGGCGTTTGGCTGGGTCGCCGCAATGGTGCTGTAATCAGTGAGGGCTTCAGGCTGAAACGGGGTTGCCGATAACACGGCAACCCCGTTCTGCTTTATGCAGTTCCACAATAAGAAGGAAGGGAACATGCGCCTCACGTTGAAAACCAAAGTGCTGCTGCTCGCACTGCTACCAGTCATCCTGTTCGCCCTGGTCCTGAGCGGGGCGGCGGCGAAGATCCTCACCGATCTGGCCGTCGACGAGGTGGCGCAGACCCGCGAGCGCCTGGTCGCCGAGAGCCGCCAGGAGCTGAAGAACTACATGCAGATTGCCCTCGGCTCGGTACAGGGCCTGTATGACGGCGCTGCCCAGGGCGATACCGCCAGCCGCGAGCAGGCCATCGCCATCCTCTCCAAGATCAAGTACGGCAAGGACGGCTACTTCTTCGGCCACGACTCCGACGTGGTGCGCCTGTTCCGTGGCGACAGCTCGGTGGACGTGGGCAAGAGCCTTGCCGACCGCAAGGACCCTAACGGCGTCTACGTCAACCGCGAGCTGGTGCGGGTGGCCAAGGACAGCAGCAACTATGTGGAGTACAGCTCGCCGCTGCCCACCGACGAGAGCGTGCTGGTGCCCAAGCTGGCCTACAGCTACTACCTGCCGAAGTGGGACATGGCGCTGGGCACGGCGGTCAACCTGGACGGCGTCGAGGCCCAGGTGGCCGAGGTCGAGGCAGCCATCGACGAGCGCGTCGACACCATCCTGACCAGCATCCTCATTATTGCCGTGGTAATGCTGCTGGTGTTCGGCATCGGTGGCCTGGCGCTCGCCAATACCTTCCTGCGGCCGCTGCAGCAGATCAAGGCCAACCTCGACGACATCGCCGCCGGCGAGGGCGACCTGACCCGCCGCCTGCCGGTGACCAGTGACGATGAACTGGGCCAGCTGGCCGGCTCGTTCAACCGCTTCGTCGAGAAGATCCACGGCCTGGTGCGGCAGATCGCCGAGATGACCGAGCAGCTGACCGGCCTGGTCGGCCAGGTGGCGGCGCAGGCGCAGCGCTCCGAGCAGGCCATGGAGCGCCAGCGTCACGAGACCGATCAGGTGGCCACGGCGATCAACGAGATGTCTGCCGCCGCCCACGAGGTGGCCAAGAGTGCCCAGGGCGCCGCCGAGGCGGCCCAGCAGACCGACCGCGAGGGCCAGGCCGCCAAGCAGGTGGTGGACGGCAGCATCACCCGCATCCACGCGCTGGTCGGCGACATCCGCGAGAGCGGCCAGTCGCTGGATAGCCTGCAGCAGGATGTGCAGTCCATCGTCAGCGTGCTCGATGTGATCCGTTCCATCGCCGAGCAGACCAACCTACTCGCGCTCAACGCCGCCATCGAGGCGGCCCGTGCCGGCGAGGCCGGGCGTGGCTTTGCCGTGGTGGCCGACGAGGTCCGTGCGCTGGCCAGCCGCACCCAGCAGAGCACCCAGGAGATCCAGGGCATGATCGACCGTCTGCAGCAGGGTACGCAGGCCTCGGTGACCTCCATGCGCCGTTCCAGCGATGCCGGTGAGATCACCAGCGAGCAGGCCAACCAGGCCGGCGCCTCGCTGGATGCCATCGCCGGGCTGATCGGCACCATCAACGCGATGAACGCACAGATCGCCAGTGCCGCCGAGGAGCAGACCGCGGTGGCCGAGGAGATCAACCGCAGCGTGCACCAGATCGCCGTAGCGGTGGACAGCGTGGCCGACGAGACCCGTCTGGGCGCCGACACCGCGCGCAGCCTGTCGGTGCTGGGTGAGCGCCTGGGCAGCCTGGTGCATCAGTTCCGCATCTGAAGCACGGGCGGTTGAAGAGGGCGCTGCGGCGCCCTTTTTCATGGGCGCAGAAATAGGCCGCACTTTGCCGGCGCGCTGGCGGACTAAGCAGGAACAGCTCCGCAAGGCGTCCGCCCATGTATTCATCGCGTGTCGAACAAAAAGCCTTCCTCGTTCTGCTGGTGGTGGTGACCCTGGTGTTCGCCGTCATCCTCCTGCCGTTCTGGGGGGCGTTGTTCTGGGCGGTGGTGCTGTCGGTGCTGTTCGCGCCGCTGCAGCGGCGCCTGGCCCTGCGCTTCGGCGGGCGCGGAAATCTCTCGGCGTTGCTCACGCTGCTGATCTGCCTGCTGGTGGCGATTCTGCCGATGATCCTCACCAGCCTGGCGCTGGTGAACGAGGGCTCGGCCATCTACCAGCGCATCGAGAAGGGCGAGCTGGACATCGGCGCCTATGTCGAGAGCTTCAAGGAAGTGCTGCCGGAGGCGGTGCAGCGCCTATTGGAGCGCATCGGGCTGGGCGACTTCGACGCCCTGCGCGACCGTCTCGCCAAGGGCGCGATGCAGGGCAGCGAGTTCCTCGCCACCAAGGCCTTCGACATCGGGCAGAACACCTTCCAGTTCCTGGTCGGCTTCTTCGTCATGCTCTACCTGCTGTATTTCTTCCTGCGCGACGGCCCCGAGCTGGCGCGCACGGTGCGCACGGCCGTGCCACTGGAGGAGTCGCTCAAGCGGCGCCTGCAGATCAAGGTCACCCGCGTGGTGCGCGCGACGGTCAAGGGCAACCTGGTGGTGGCCGCGGTACAGGGGCTGCTCGGCGGGCTGATCTTCTGGATGCTGGGCATCAGCAGCCCGCTGCTGTGGGGCGTGCTGATGGCGCTGCTATCGCTGTTGCCGGCAGTCGGCTGCGGGCTGGTCTGGGGGCCGGTGGCGCTATACATGCTGGCCCAGGGTGAGGTGCTCAAGGGCAGCGTGCTGGTGGCCTTCGGCGTGCTGGTGATCGGCCTGGTGGACAACATTCTGCGCCCGATCCTGGTCGGCAAGGACACGCGCATGCCGGACTACCTGGTGCTGATCTCCACCCTCGGTGGCCTGACTTTGTTCGGCCTCAACGGCTTCGTCATCGGCCCGCTGATCGCGGCGTTGTTCATCGCCAGCTGGGACCTGTACCGCAGCGGCCGGCAGCGGGTACGCCTGCCGTAATTCCTCTGCCCAACAGGCAATAAAAAACCCGGCCAAGGCCGGGTTTTCTTTATGCGCTTGCGGCTCAGGGGGCGACTGCCACCAGGCCAGCATGCTGCACCAGTTCCAGCAGCGGCTGCGGGTAGACGCCGAGGAAGAAGGCGAGCAGGGCGACCAGTACCAGCATGATGCCGCCGGCGCGTTGGCCCCAGTTGAACGGCGCGTCGTGGCGTTTGAGGTTCGGCTCGGCGAGGAACAGCGTGACCATGACCCGCAGGTAGTAGAACACGCCGATGGCGCTACCCAGGACCAGCGCGCCCAGCAGCAGCCATTGCTGCGACTCGACACCGGTGGCGACCACGTAGAACTTGCCGATGAAGCCGGCGGTCAGCGGGATGCCGGCCAGCGACAGCATCATCACGGTCAGCACGGCGGTCAGGTACGGACGGCGCCAGAACAGGCCGCGATACTCGTACAGGGCGTCGGCGTCGCGGCCGCTATACGGCGTGGACATCAGGGTGATCACGCCGAACGCGCCCAGGCTGGTCAGCACGTAGGTGGCCAGGTACACGCCGATGGCTTCCACGGCCAGGCCCTTGCTGGCGATCAGGGCGATCAGCAGGTAGCCGAAGTGGGCGATCGACGAGTAGCCGAGCAGGCGCTTGAGGTTGTTCTGCAGCAGGGCCAGCAGGTTACCGAACAGGATCGAGGCAATGGCCAGCACGGTCAGCAGGTCGTTCAGCCAGCCGCCGCTGGCTACCGGCGAGATCTGGTACAGACGCAGCAGCACGGCGAACACCGCCACCTTGCTGGCGGTGGCCAGGAAGGCGGCGACCGGTGCCGGAGCGCCCTCGTAGACGTCCGGAGTCCACAGGTGGAACGGTACCAGCGACAGCTTGAAGGCCAGGCCGATCAGCATCATGCCGAAGCCGACCTGGGCGATCAGGCTCGGCAGGCCGTCGGCGGCCAGCTTGGCACCGATGCCGGCGAAGCTCAGGCTGCCGGATTCGGCGTAGAGCAGGGCCATGCCGAACAGCAGGAAGGCCGAGCCTGCGGCGGACAGCACCATGTACTTGATGCCGGCTTCCAGCGAACGCTTGTTGAAGAAGGCGTAGGCGATCATGCCGTAGGTCGGTACCGACAGCAGTTCCAGGCCGATGAACAGGCCGGCCAGGTGCTGCGCGCTGACCAGGACCAGGCCGCCGGCGGCGGACAGCAGGATCAGCAGGTACAGCTCTTCACGGTTGCCGGGGTAGCCCTGCTTGCCCGATTCACCGCCCAGGTAGGCGTGGACCAGGGTGGTGCAGGCCAGCGTGGCGGCCAGCACCAGCGCCATGTAGTAGCAGGCGAACTTGTCGATCAGCAGCAGCGGGGTGACCTGGATCGGCGTCACGCTCACGGCCGGTATCACCGACAGCAGGGCCAGGTTGAGGCCCAGCACCGAGAGGATGAAGGCCATGGCGTGGTTGCGCTTCCAGGCGATGGCCAGCATCACCACGACGATGGTGGTGCAGGTGACCAGCAGCGGCAGCAGCGCGATGAAGTGTTGAGTCGTCAGTTCCATAGCGCTTGATTACCGGACCGAGGCGAGTTGAGTGAGGGCACCGCTGAACCACTGCTGCACGCCATGCATGCTGGCAGCGGAGGTGTCGAGCACCGGTTGCGGGTAGACGCCGAGCAGGATCAGTAGCACCGCCAGGCCCAGCACCATGTACAGCTCGCGGGCCTTCATGGCCTGCAGCGGTGTATCGGACTTGGCCGGGCCGAAGTAGGCACGGTGGATCATCGCCAGCGAGTAGACCGAACCCAGTACCAGGCCGCAGGCGGCCAGGACCACGACCCACGGAGCGGCCGGGAAGCTGCCGATCAGGATCAGGAACTCACCGACGAAGTTGCCGGTACCTGGCAGGCCCAGTGCGGCGGCGGCGAAGAACAGGCTCACCGCAGGCAGCCACGGCAGGCGGGCCCAGATGCCGCCCATCTCGCGCATGTCGCGGGTGTGCAGGCGCTCGTAGAGCTGGCCGCAGAGAATGAACAGTGCGGCGGCCGACAGGCCGTGGGCCATCATCTGCACCACCGCGCCCTGCAGGGCGATCTGGCTGCCGGAGTAGATGGCGATCAGCACGAAGCCCATGTGCGAGACGCTGGAGTAGGCGACCAGGCGCTTGATGTCGGTCTGCGCGAACGACAGGAAGGCGCCGTAGGCGATGGCGAACACGCCGAGCCACATGGCGATCGGCGCGAACTCGGCCGAGGCGTTGGGGAACAGCGGGATGGCGAAGCGCATCAGGCCGTAGGCGGCGGTCTTCAGCAGGATGCCGGCGAGGTCCACGGAGCCGGCGGTCGGCGCCTGAGCGTGGGCATCCGGCAACCAGGAGTGCACCGGTACCACCGGGAACTTCACGGCGAAGGCGGCGAAGAAGCCGAGCATCAGCAGGTACTCGGTACCGGCTGGCAGCTGGGTCTTCAGCAGGTCGGCGTAGTTGAAGGTCAGCACGCCGCTGCTGTTGTAGTTGATCAGCACCAGGGCGAGGATCGCCACCAGCATGATCAGGCCGCTGGCCTGGGTGTAGATGAAGAACTTGGTGGCGGCGTTGATCCGCGAATGACCCTTGCTGCCGCTATGACCCCAGAGCGCGATGAGGAAGTACATCGGCACCAGCATCATTTCCCAGAAGAAGAAGAACAGGAACAGGTCGATGGCGAGGAACACGCCGACCACGCCGCCAAGGATCCACATCAGGTTGAGGTGGAAGAAGCCGACGCGGTTCTGGATCTCGTTCCACGAGCACAGCACGGATAGTACGCCGAGCAGGCCGGTGAGGCAGATCATCAGGATCGACAGGCCGTCGAGGCCGAGGTGGATGCTGATGCCGAGACGCTCGATCCACTGGACCTTGAACTCAGCGGCCCAGACCGGAGCGGCGCCAGGCGCGGGGGCCAGGCTGAAGTCGGCCGTGGCCCACAGCCACAGGCCGAGGCCGAACAGCAGACCCATGGTCAGCAGGGCGATCCAGCGCGGCAGGGTGTTGCCGAAGCGCTCACCTTGCCAGCACAGCAGGCCGCCGATGAAGGGGATCAGGATTAGCCAGGGCAGGATCATGACGGGCTATTTTCCTTAATTCAGAAACAGGAGGACGGCGAGCACGAACACCGCGCCCCCAGCTATGGAAGCGGCGTACCAGCGCACCTGACCGGTCTGGGCACGGGCCAGCAGGCCATTGCCACCACGGGCCAGACGCGGCACCAGGCCGATGCTCTGGTCGATCGGATCGCGGCCGAGCAGGCGGCAGATCAGCAGGTAGGGCTGCACGAAGACCTTGTCGTAGAGCCAGTCGAAGCCCCAGGCGGCGAACCACCAGGCCGACAGGAAGCGGCCCGGGGCGCTGGCGGCGACGGCGCAGGCGAAGCGACGCTGGCCGAGGAACAGCAGGGCGGCCAGGAGGATACCGGCCAGGGCGATGGCGCCCGAGGCGATCTCCAGGCCGTGCTTGGCCTCACCACCGGCATGGCCGATGCTCTGCGGCAGCACACCGTGCAGCGGCGGGGTGATCAGCGCGCCGACGAAGGTCGACAGCACGATCAGGGTGGCCAGCGGCAGGTTGTGAGCGATGCCGTGACCGGCATGGGCCTCGGTCTTCTGCTCGCCGTGGAAGGCGATGAAGATCAGGCGGAAGGTGTAGATCGAGGTCAGGAAGGCACCGGCCAGGCCTGCGTACAGCAGCTCGCTGTGACCGCTGGCGAAGGCTTCCCAGAGGATCTCGTCCTTCGAGTAGAAGCCGGCGGTGACCAGCGGCAGTGCTGCCAGGGCCGCGCCACCGACGATGAAGCTGGCGTAGGCCAGCGGCAGCTTCTTCCACAGGCCACCCATCTTGAAGATGTTCTGCTCGTGGTGGCAGGCGTGGATCACCGCACCGGAGGCAAGGAACAGCAGGGCCTTGAAGAAGGCGTGGGTCATCAGGTGGAAGATCGCCGCGTCCCAGGCCTGCACGCCGAGGGCGAGGAACATGTAGCCGATCTGGCTCATGGTCGAGTAGGCGAGGATGCGCTTGATGTCGGTCTGTACCAGGGCGGCGAAGCCCGCCAGCACCAGGGTCACGGCGCCGACGATGCCGACCAGCTCGAGAATCTCCGGGGTCAGCAGGAACAGGCCGTGGGTACGGGCGATCAGGTAGACGCCCGCGGTCACCATGGTGGCGGCGTGGATCAGCGCGGAGACCGGGGTCGGGCCGGCCATCGCGTCGGCCAGCCAGGTCTGCAGCGGCAGCTGGGCGGACTTGCCGACCGCACCGCCGAGCAGCATCAGGGTGGCGACCCACAGCCAGGTATCACCGGCCAGGTACTTCTGCGGCGCCAGCACCATCAGCTCCTGGATATTCAGGGTGCCGAGGTTGAGGAACAGCAGGAACAGGCCGATCATCAGGAACACGTCGCCGATGCGGGTGACGATGAACGCCTTGAGCGCCGCGTTACCGTTGGGCACGTGCTTGTAGTAGAAGCCGATCAGCAGGTACGAGCACAGGCCCACGCCTTCCCAGCCGAAGAACAGCACCAGCAGGTTGTCGCCGAGAACCAGCAGCAACATGCTGAAGATGAACAGGTTGGTGTAGGCGAAGAAGCGCGAGTAGCCCTCTTCACCGCGCATGTACCAGCTGGCGAACAGGTGGATCAGGAAGCCGACGCCGGTGACCACGCCGAGCATGGTGGCCGACAGGCCGTCCAGGTGCAGGGTGAAGCTCGGCGCCAGGCCTTCAACGTTCATCCACTGCCACAGCGTCTGGGTGTACACGCCGTTGGCCGGTTCGGCACCGAGGAACTGGAATACGACCCAGGCAGCGCTCAGCGCGGCCAGGCCGACCGAGCCAACGCCGATCACGGCAGCGGTGTTTTCCGAGATACGCCCGCGGGAGAAGGCCAGCAGGAACCAGCCGAGCAGCGGGAAGAGGAGGGTGAGGAATAGAAGGTTCATCCGCGCATCTCGCTGGCAGCGTCGACATCGAGGGTGTTGAAGCGGCGATACAGCTGCAGCAGGATCGCCAGGCCGATACTGGCCTCGGCGGCTGCCAGGGTGATCACCAGAATGAACATCACCTGGCCGTCGGCTTGTACCCAGCGGCTACCGGCGACGACGAAGGCGAGGGCGGTGGCGTTCATCATCACTTCCAGGCTCATCAGCACGAAGAGGATGTTGCGGCGCACCATCAGGCCGATCAGGCCCAGGCTGAACAGCACGGCGGCCAGGGCCAGGCCGTGTTCCAGAGGAATGGCATTCATGCAGTGGGCTCCTTGGCTTCGTGGCGGCCCAGGTGGTAGGCGGCGACCAGGGCGGCGAGCAGCAGCATGGAGGCCAGCTCGACTACCAGCAGGTAGGGGCCGAACAGGCTGATGCCAACGGCCTTGGCGTCCACGGTCTCCAGACCGATGGCGGCGCCGCTCGGGCTGGCGAACAGGGCGTACAGCAACTGGCCCAGCAGCAGCAGGGAGAGGATCGCAGGACCCGCCCAGATGCCGGGTTTCAGCCACTGTTTCTCCTGCTCGGCGGCAGCCGGGCCGAGGTTGAGCATCATCACCACGAAGACGAACAGCACCATGATGGCGCCGGCGTAGACGATGATCTCCAGGGCGCCGGCGAACGGCGCACCCAGAGCGAAGAAGGTCGAGGCCACGGCCAGCAGCGAGACGATCAGGTTGAGCAGGGCATGTACCGGGTTGGTCCCGGTAATGACCATCACGGTAGAAGCCACGGCAACGCCCGCGGCGAGGTAGAAAGCAAATTCCATCATCCCCTCCTTAGGGCAGCAGGCCTTTGACGTTGATCGGTTCGGCCTCGTTCTGCGCGGCGCCTTTCGGCTTGCCGGCGATGGCCATGCCGGCGACGCGGTAGAAGTTGTAGTCCGGGTTCTTGCCTGGGCCGCTGATGAGCAGGTCTTCCTTCTCGTACACCAGGTCCTGGCGCTTGAACTCACCCATCTCGAAGTCCGGCGTCAGCTGGATCGCGGTGGTCGGGCAGGCTTCCTCGCACAGGCCGCAGAAGATGCAGCGGGAGAAGTTGATACGGAAGAACTCCGGATACCAGCGACCGTCCTCGGTCTCGGCCTTCTGCAGCGAGATGCAGCCGACCGGGCACGCCACGGCGCACAGGTTGCAGGCTACGCAGCGTTCCTCGCCATCGGGGTCGCGGGTCAGCACGATGCGGCCGCGGTAGCGCGGCGGCAGGTACACCGGCTCTTCCGGGTATTGCAGGGTGTCGCGCTTGCGGAAGCCATGGCTGAACACCATGACCAGGCTGCGCAGTTGGGTACCGGTGCCAACCACCACGTCCCATATGTACTTGAGCATTGCGTGTTTCTCCTTACTGGGCCGAGGCCAGCACGAGCGCGCCGGTCACCAGCAGGTTGATCAGAGTCAGCGGCAGGCAGAACTTCCAGCTGAACGCCATGACCTGGTCATACCGCGGGCGCGGAATCGACGCGCGCAGCAGGATGAAGATCATGATGAAGAAGCAGGTCTTCAGGGCGAACCAGATGAACGGAATCTGCGGCAGGATGCCGAACGGGCCGTGCCAGCCGCCGAAGAACAGGGTCACCAGCAGGGCCGAGATGGTCACGATGCCGATGTACTCGCCGACGAAGAACATGCCCCATTTCATGCCGGCATATTCGATGTGGTAACCGTCGGCCAGCTCCTGCTCCGCTTCCGGCTGGTCGAACGGGTGACGGTGAGTCACGGCGACGCCGGCGATGAAGAAGGTACAGAAGCCGAAGAACTGCGGAATGATGAACCACAGGTTTTCGGCCTGGTAGTCGACGATGTCGCGCATGTTGAACGAGCCGACCTGGGCGACGATGCCCATCAGCGCCAGGGCCAGGAACACCTCGTAGGAGATGGTCTGGGCCGATGCGCGCAGGGCGCCGAGCAGGGCGAACTTGTTGTTGCTCGACCAGCCGGCGAACAGTACGGCGTACACCGACAGGCCGGCCATGGCGAAGAAGAACAGGATGCCGATGTTCAGGTCAGCCACGCCCCAGGTCGGAGTGACCGGGATGATCGCGAAGGCCATCAGCATGGCGGCGAAGGCGATCATCGGCGCCAGCATGAAGATGAACTTGTCGGCGAACGGCGGCGTCCAGTCTTCCTTGAAGAACATCTTCAGCATGTCTGCAGCGATCTGGAACATGCCGAACGGGCCTACGCGGTTCGGACCGTAACGGTCCTGCCACCAGCCCAGCAGACGACGTTCGACGAAGCTCAGCAGCGCGCCGCAGACCACCACCACCAGCAGGATGACGATGGCCTTGAGGACGGCGATGAAGACGTCGATCAGTTCGGGCGTCAGCCAGCTCATTGCGCGGCCTCCTGCAGTCCGGTTGCAGTGGCGCCGGCAATGGCTGCCGGAATGCCGGCGAAGCCGGCCGGCAGGCCGACCAGACCGAGGGCCAGGTCTTCGCTGACTTTTACCGGCAGGCGCAGGGCCTGGCCGGCGACGGTCAGGCTGATCAGCGCGCCGTCATTGACGCCCAGGCGGTCGGCCTCGGCCTTGGCCAGGGCGACGTAGGCGGGCTGGATGCGTTCCTGTACCGGTGCGGCGCGGGAGGAGTTCTCCTCGCTGCCGAACAGGTGGTGGAACGGCACGACCTGCCAGGTGCCCTGGGCCGGGGCGAAGGCGCCCGGTACGGCAAACCAGGCCAGGGTCTTGCCCTGGGACTCGATCAGGCGCACGCCCGGATCACCGGCGCGCAGATGGCCACCGACTTCGTCCTGGAACTTGTTCCAGGCCTGCGGTGAGTTCCAGCCCGGCGACCAGGCAAACGGAATCTGCTGGCGGTCTTCCTTGCTGCCCGAATAGCCTTCCATGGAGAAGGCGAAGGCGGAGTCCTGGTCCTGCGGCTGACGCGGCTCGTGCACGCTGATGTTGGCGCGCATGGCGGTACGGCCGCTGTAACGCAGCGGCTCGCGCGCCAGCTTCAGACCCTTGATGCGGAACGAGGCGCTCGGCGCGGCGTCCTTGATCGCGGCCAGCACGGAACTGCTGGCAGCCACGGCTTCGGTGACCTGGTCCAGTTGGGTCCAGTCCACGGCCTTGCCTTGCAGGGTGCTGTGCAGCGCGTGCATCCAGCGCCAGCCCTCGCGCACGAGGATGTTGCTGTCGTAGTAGCTCGGCTCGAACACCTGGAAGAAGCGCTGGGCGCGGCCTTCCTGGCTGACCAGGGTGCCATCGCCTTCGGCGAAGCTGGCAGCGGACAGCACCAGGTTGGCCTTGGCGGTGGTAGCGGTCTGCTGGTGGTCGGCGACGATCACCGCCTTGGCGGCGGCCAGCGCAGCATCGACCTTGGCGGCGTCAGCGCGGCGGTACAGGTCGTTTTCCAGCACGATCACGGCGTCGGCGTTGCCTGCGGTCAGAGCTTCCAGCGCAGCGTCTACCGAGTCACCGCCAAACAGGGCCAGGCCCATGCTGTTGGCTTCCGGGACCACCAGGCTGATGGAGGCGTTCTTCTCGCGGTTCTTCAGGGCCTGGGCGATGTTCGCTGCGGCCTCGACGATGCTCTTCTCGCCCAGCGAGGCGCCGCTGACGATCAGCGGGCGCTTGCCGGCCAGCAGGGCATCGGCGATCAGCTGCACCAGTTCGGCAGCCTCGTCGTCCAGGCCGGTCACGGCCGGGGCGCTCGGGTCGATGGCGTGGGCCACGGCGAAGCCGATGCGTGCCAGGTCGGCAGGAGCGGCATGCACGCAGGCTTCGGCGACGTCGTCCAGACGGGTGGCGTCGACGCTGGCGATGAACAGCGGATGCAGGGCGTCCTGAGCCACGTTCTGCACGGCAGCCATGTGCCAGTCCTGGATCTTCATCGAAGCGGCGATCTCGGTGGCCTTGCCCTTGACCGACTGGCGCAGGGCCAGGGCGACGCGCGCGGCGGTCTGGGTCAGGTCTTCACCGAGGACGAACACGGCGTCGTGATCTTCGATCTCGCGCAGCGACGGCACCGGCAGCGGGCCGTTCTGCAGCACGTTGCGGATCAGGCGGATGTTTTCCAGCTCGACGGCGGCGATGCCACTGTAGAAGTTGGCTTCGCCGACCAGCTCGCGCAGGGCGTAGTTACCTTCCAGGCTGGCGCGCGGCGAGCCGATGCCTATCACGCGCTTGCCCTTGAGCAGCTCGGCGGCCTTGTCCAGCGCGGCGTCGATGCCCAGCTTGGCTTCACCGAACAGCGGTTGGCGCGGGCGGTCTTCGCGGTTGGTGTAGCCGTAGCCGAAGCGGCCGCGGTCACACAGGAAGTAGTGGTTCACCGAGCCGTTGAAGCGGTTCTCGATGCGGCGGATCTCGCCGTAGCGCTCACCGGGGCTGATGTTGCAGCCGCTGGAGCAGCCATGGCAGATGCTCGGGGCGAACTGCATGTCCCACTTGCGGTTGTAGCGCTCGGAGTGAGTCTTGTCGGTGAACACGCCAGTCGGGCAGACCTCGGTGAGGTTGCCGGAGAATTCGCTCTCCAGCACGCCGTCTTCGACGCGGCCGAAGTACACGTTGTCGTGCGCGCCATAGACGCCCAGGTCGGTACCGCCGGCGTAGTCCTTGTAGTAGCGCACGCAGCGGTAGCAGGCGATGCAGCGGTTCATCTCGTGGGAAATGAACGGGCCGAGCTGCTGGTTCTGGTGGGTGCGCTTGGTGAAACGGTACCGGCGTTGGTTGTGGCCGGTCATCACCGTCATGTCCTGCAGGTGGCAGTGACCGCCTTCCTCGCACACCGGGCAGTCGTGCGGGTGGTTGGTCATCAGCCACTCGACGACGCTGGCGCGGAACGCCTTGGACTCGTCGTCGTCGATGCTGATCCAGGTGTTGTCGGTCGCCGGCGTCATGCAGGACATGACGATGCGGCCGCGCTTGTCGTTTTCATCGGTGTACTGCTTCACCGCGCATTGGCGGCAGGCGCCGACGCTACCGAGCGCCGGGTGCCAGCAGAAGTAGGGGATGTCGAGCCCGAGAGACAGACAGGCCTGCAGCAGGTTGTCCGCCCCATCGACTTCGAAATCTTTGCCGTCTACGTGGATAGTGGCCATGGTTCAGGTTTCTTCTTTACCCGCCGAAGCAGGCTTGGCTAATGGAATCACGGTTGCATCGCGGCCTCGGCCGCGATGCGAATACTTCTTCAGGCCGGCGCGAACTGCGCCGACGGTGCCGGAGCGGCGCTGCTGGCCACGCCAGCCTCGAACTCCGTACGGAAATACTTGATCGCGCTACCCAGCGGCTCGACGGCACCCGGTGCGTGGGCGCAGAAGGTCTTGCCGGGGCCGAGGAAGTTGACCAGGCCGAGCAGGGTTTCGATGTCCTGCTGGGTGCCTTGTTTGCGTTCCAGGGCGCGGAGCATCTTCACGCTCCACGGCAGGCCGTCGCGGCACGGGGTGCACCAGCCGCACGACTCGCGGGCGAAGAACTCTTCCATGTTGCGCAGCAGCGAGACCATGTTGACCGAGTCGTCTACGGCCAGGGCCAGGCCGGTACCCATACGGGTGCCGACCTTGGCGATGCCGCCGGCGAACATTGCTGCGTCCAGGTGCTCGGGCAGCAGGAAGCCGGTACCGGCGCCGCCGGGCTGCCAGCATTTCAGCTTGTAGCCGTCACGCATGCCGCCGGCGTAGTCCTCGAACAGCTCGCGAGCCGGGAGGCCGAACGGCAGCTCCCACAGGCCGGGGTTCTTCACCTTGCCGGAGAAGCCCATGAGCTTGGTGCCCATGTCTTCGCTGCCCGGGCGGGCCAGGGTCTTGTACCAGTCGACGCCGTTGGCGACGATCGCCGGGACGTTGCACAGGGTCTCGACGTTGTTCACGCAGGTCGGCTTGCCCCACACGCCGACAGCGGCGGGGAAGGGCGGCTTGGAGCGCGGGTTGGCGCGGCGGCCTTCCAGGGAGTTGATCAGCGCGGTTTCTTCACCGCAGATGTAGCGGCCGGCGCCAGTGTGGACGAACAGCTCGAAGTCGAAGCCACTGCCGAGGATGTTCTTGCCCAGCAGGCCGGCGGCCTTGGCTTCATCGATGGCGCGGTTCAGGTTGGCTGCCGCGTCGACGTACTCGCCGCGCAGGAAGATGTAGCCGCGGTAGGCCTTGAGCGCACGCGCGGAGATCAGCATGCCTTCCACCAGCAGGTGCGGCAGCTGCTCCATGAGCATGCGGTCCTTCCAGGTGTTCGGCTCCATTTCATCCGCGTTGCACAGCAGGTAGCGGATGTTCATGGATTCGTCGGCGGGCATCAGGCCCCACTTCACGCCGGTGGGGAAGCCCGCACCGCCGCGGCCCTTGAGGCCGGAGTCCTTGACCGTCTGCACGATGTCGGCCTGAGCCATTTCGCTCAGGGCCTTGCGCGCGGCGGCGTAGCCGTTCTTCGCCTGGTATTCCTCGAGCCATACCGGCTGGGCGTCGTCACGCAGGCGCCAGGTCAGCGGATGGGTTTCTTCGCTGCGGGCGATGCTGTTGATCGGGCCGATGGAGGTAAGAGTCTTCATAGCGGCGCGCCCAGTCATTGATAAGACTCCAGCAGCTCGGCGACGGAGTCGCCGTTGAGGTTGCCGTAGGTGTCGTCGTCGATCATCACGGCCGGAGCCTTGTCGCAGTTACCCAGGCAGCACACCGGCAGCAGGGTGAAGCGACCGTCAGCGGTGGTCTGGCCGGGGACGATGCCGAGCTTGTCCTTGAGGCTGCCGAGCAGGTTCTCGTGGCCGCCGATGAAGCAGGTCATGCTGTCGCACACGCGGATCACGTGGCGGCCGACCGGCACGCGGAAGATCTGGCTGTAGAAGGTGGCCACGCCCTCGACGTCGCTGGCGGGGATGCCGAGGATGTCGGCGATGGCGTAGATGGCGCCGTCCGGCACCCAGCCACGCTGCTTCTGCACGATCTTCAGGGCTTCGATGGACGCCGCGCGCGGGTCCTCGTAGTGGTGCATTTCGTGTTCGATGGCGTCGTACTCGGCCTGGCTGAGTTCGAAGCGGTCGGTTTGGATCAGGTCAGTCTGGCTCATGTGATTAACGGTCCACGTCGGCCATAACGAAGTCGATGCTACCCAGGTAGGCGATCAGGTCCGCGATCATGCTGCCGCGGATCACCGAGGGGATCTGCTGCAGGTGCGGGAAGCTGGGCGTCCGGATGCGCGTGCGGTAGCTCATGGTGCTGCCGTCGCTCGTCAGGTAATAGCTGTTGATGCCCTTGGTCGCCTCGATCATCTGGAAGCTCTCGTTGGCCGGCATGACCGGGCCCCAGGAGACTTGCAGGAAGTGGGTGATCAGGGTCTCGATGTGCTGCAGGGTGCGCTCTTTCGGCGGCGGCGTGGTCAGCGGGTGATCCGCCTTGTACGGGCCTTCCGGCATGTTGCGCAGGCACTGGTCGATGATGCGGATGCTCTGGCGCATCTCTTCGACGCGGACCATGCAGCGGTCATAGGCGTCGCCGTTGTGGGCCAGCGGCACTTCGAAGTCGAAGTGCTCGTAGCCGGAGTACGGGCGCGCTTTACGCAGGTCGAAGTCCAGACCGGTGGAGCGCAGACCGGCGCCGGTGACGCCCCATTCCAGCGCTTCCTTGGTGTTGTACTGGGCCACGCCGATGGTACGACCCTTGAGGATGCTGTTCTGCAGGGCAGCCTTGGTGTACTCGTCGAGGCGCTTGGGCAGCCAGTCGACGAACTCCTTGACCAGCTTGTCCCAGCCGCGTGGCAGGTCGTGGGCGACGCCACCGATGCGGTACCAGGCCGGGTGCAGGCGGAAGCCGGTGATGGCCTCGATCACCTTGTAGGCGCGCTGGCGGTCGGTGAAGGTGAAGAACACCGGGGTCATGGCACCGACGTCCTGGATATAGGTACCCAGGAACAACAGGTGGCTGGTGATACGGAAGAACTCGGCCAGCATCACGCGAATGAAGTCGACGCGGTCCGGCACCTTGATCCCGGCCAGCTTCTCGACCGACAGGACGTAAGGCAGGTTGTTCATCACCCCGCCGAGGTAGTCGATACGGTCGGTGTAGGGGATGAAGCTGTGCCAGGATTGGCGCTCGGCCATTTTCTCGGCACCACGGTGGTGGTAACCGATGTCCGGGACGCAGTCGATGATCTCTTCACCGTCCAGCTGCAGGATGATGCGGAACGCACCGTGCGCGGACGGGTGGTTCGGGCCGAGGTTGAGGAACATGTAGTCCTCGTGCTCGCCCTGACGCTTCATGCCCCAGTCTTCCGGCTTGAAGCGCGCGGCTTCTTCTTCCAGCTGCTGTTTGGCCAGGGTCAGGCTGAACGGATCGAACTCGGTGGCGCGCGCCGGGTAGTCCTTGCGCAGCGGGTGACCTTCCCAGGTCGGCGGCATCATGATGCGGGTCAGGTGCGGGTGGCCCTGGAAGGTGATGCCGTACAGGTCCCAGACCTCGCGCTCGTACCAGTTGGCGTTGGGCCAGATACCGGTGACGGTGGGGACATTGAGATCGCCCTCTTTGAGGGCGACCTTGATCATGATGTCGCTGTTACGCTCGACCGACATCAGGTGATAGAACACGGTGAAGTCGGCGCCCGGCAGGCCGCGGCGCTGGGTGCGCAGGCGCTCGTCGACGCCATGCAGGTCGTACAGCATGACGTAGGGGCGCGGCAGGTTGCGCAGGAAGGTCAGCACGTTGATCAGGCGATCACGGGCGACCCACAGCACCGGCATGCCGGTACGGGTGCTTTGGACGGTGAAGGTCTCGGCACCGAAACGGGAGTTCAGCTCGACCACCACGTCCTGGTCGTCGGCCTTGTACGGTGGAACGGACAGAATGCTGTCAGTCATGTCTTTAGTCGCTATCGGCGGTATACGGCGTCAGTGAGCGGGCCAGTGGGCCGGCTCACACTTCGTCGGGGCTGCGCAGGTTGGTAACAGCGATACGCTGCTCGCGGCGCTGTTCCTTCTGCGACGGCATCTCGGCACGGTAGATGCCTTGATCACCGACGACCCAGGAAAGCGGGCGGCGCTCCTGTCCGATGGACTCCTGCAGCAGCATCAGGCCTTGCAGGAATGCCTCGGGACGGGGCGGGCAGCCGGGAATGTAGACGTCCACAGGGAGGAACTTGTCGACCCCCTGGACCACCGAATAGATGTCGTACATGCCGCCGGAGTTAGCGCACGACCCCATGGAAATTACCCACTTGGGTTCCAGCATCTGCTCATAGAGGCGCTGGATGATCGGCGCCATCTTGATGAAGCAGGTACCGGCGATGACCATGAAGTCGGCCTGACGCGGGGACGCACGAATCACTTCCGCACCGAAGCGGGCGATATCGTGGGGCGCGGTGAAGGCCGTGGTCATTTCCACGTAGCAGCAGGACAGGCCGAAGTTGTACGGCCACAGGGAGTTCTTGCGACCCCAGTTCACCGCACCGTTGAGAACATCTTCGAGCTTGCCCATGAAGATGTTCTTGTGGACCTCATCCTCTAGCAGTGGATCGGCTACGGTCTCCCGCTCGCCGATCGGGTACTGCTCGTTGGGAGCGTCCGGATCGATCCGAGTAAGTTTGTATTGCATCGCCAAAGCCTCATTGTTTTAGCTTCGCCTGCCGATTACGACGGCCTTCGGGCGCCCAGTCGAGCGCGCCTATACGCCAAAGATAGACAAGACCAGCCAACAGAATTGCTATGAAAACTGTAGCTTCGATCAGGCCAGCCCAGCCGCTTTCGCGTACCGAGACTGCCCAAGCGAAGAGAAAGAGGGCTTCAACGTCGAAGATCACGAAGAGCATCGCGACCAGATAGAACTTCGCTGATAGGCGCAGGCGCGCACTACCGACCGGCAGCATGCCCGACTCGAACGGATCGTTCTTGCTGCGTCCCCAGGCCTTGCTACCGAGCAGGCTGGAGAGACCGAGCATGAAGGCGATGAGTCCGAAGACTCCGAGCAGGAATACAGCAAAAGCCCAGTTATGGGACATGGTCGTTACCGCATCAGGCATGCCGGGGCTCCTTGGATAAAGGGGCGGCTTTTTAATAATGGTAGAGCAACCTGATGGGGTTGCCCTGCAGAGTAGTGGCGGCAATTTTATGCTCGCATAGCTCCCTAAGTAAATTTTTCCGAATAAAAAAATGAACGCCGAATGTATTCATTTTTGCCGGACTTCTCTTCAACCCCTGATGCCATGGGGCTTGTGGCGTGGTCTACGGCTTTGGTCGCATGGAAATTTACGTTGGAGTTGACGCTTTTTCGCAAGACTTTGTCGGGAATTGTTTACATCTTCCGGGCGAATTAAGTCCGTATCGCTGCGCATTCTTGGCATTTGCGCGGAAGTTGTATTTCCGCTGGCGCCTTATGTTGTGCCCGGCGGAGCGGGGCGCATGCCTCCGCTCGTGCTCGCTGAGCGCGCTGGAGGCGAAAACGAAAAAGCCCCGGCATCTCTGCCGGGGCTTTTTCTGATAACACCTGCGGCGAGCCGCAGAGCCGGTTCCTATTAGTGGAACTGGTTCATGGTGTTGTCTTTACCGCCTGCCTTCAGGGCAGCCTCACCAGCGAAGTACTCTTTGTGAGCGTCGCCGATGTCGGAGCCGGACATGTTCTGGTGCTTAACGCAGGCGATACCTTGACGGATCTCCTGACGCTGAACGCCTTTCACGTAGGCCAGCATGCCTTGGTCTGCGAAGTAACCTTTGGCCAGGTTGTCGGTGGACAGCGCGGCGGTGTGGTAGGTCGGCAGGGTGATCAGGTGGTGGAAGATACCAGCCTGAGCGGAACCGTCGCGCTGGAAGGTGCGGATCTTCTCGTCAGCAACCTGGGCCAGTTCGGTTTCGTCGTACTCGGCGCTCATCAGTTTGGCGCGGTCGTAGGCGGAAACGTCTTTGCCTTCGGCAGCGAAAGCGTCGAACACTTGCTGACGGAAGTTCAGGGTCCAGTTGAAGGACGGGCTGTTGTTGTAAACCAGCTTGGCGTTCGGGATGACCTTACGGATCTCGTCAACCATGCCTTTGATCTGGCCAACGTGCGGCTTCTCGGTTTCGATCCACAGCATGTCAGCGCCGTTCTGCAGCGAGGTGATGCTGTCCAGGACGCAGCGAGCTTCGCCGGTGCCCTGACGGAACTGGAACAGGTTGGAAGCCAGACGCTTCGGACGCAGCAGCTTGCCGCCACGGTTGATCACGACGTCGCCGTTGCCCAGGTCGGCAGCGGAAACTTCTTCGCAATCCAGGAAGGAGTTGTACTGGTCGCCCAGGTCGCCCGGCTCGTTGGTAACAGCGATCTGCTTGGTCAGGCCAGCACCCAGGGAGTCGGTACGAGCAACGATCACGCCGTTGTCGATGCCCAGTTCCAGGAAGGCGTAGCGAACTGCGTTGATCTTGGCCAGGAAGTCAACGTGCGGAACGGTGACTTTGCCGTCTTGGTGGCCGCACTGCTTCTCGTCGGAAACCTGGTTTTCGATCTGGATGCAGCAAGCACCGGCTTCGATCATTTTCTTGGCCAGCAGGTAGGTGGCTTCGGCGTTACCGAAACCAGCGTCGATGTCGGCGATGATTGGTACGACGTGAGTTTCGTGGTTGTCGATCTGAGCCTGGATTTCAGCTTCCTTGGCCTTGTCGCCAGCGGCGCGAGCAGCGTCCAGGCCGGTGAACAGCAGGTCCAGCTCGCGGGCGTCAGCCTGGCGCAGGAAGGTGTACAGCTCTTCGATCAGGCCGGAAACCGAGGTTTTCTCGTGCATGGACTGATCCGGCAGCGGACCGAAGTCCGAGCGCAGAGCAGCAACCATCCAGCCGGACAGGTAGAGGTAGCGCTTGTTGGTGGTCTTCAGGTGCTTCTTGATCGAGATCAGCTTCTGCTGACCGATGAAGCCGTGCCAGCAGCCCAGGGACTGGGTGTAGACGGACGAGTCGGCGTCGTACTCGGCCATGTCTTTGCGCATGATGTCAGCGGTGAACTGAGCGATTTCCAGACCGGTTTTGAAGCGGTTCTGGGCGCGCATACGAGCAACGTATTCCGGGTTGATCGCGCTCCAGCTGCTGCCTGCGGCTTCTTTCAGGGCGGCAACGGCTTTGATGTCGTTTTGATAAGCTGACATGGTCAATCCTTCAAAGTATGAGTTTGGTTGAGCACCGACTTCCCACCCAAAACCAACGTGCAAACAAAGCTTGCAGTGTTGCGGGCGACACAGGGCGGACTTCGAGATCTTGACGAGGACGAGAGTGTTGCGGAGAGGAGGAGAGGACGAAACGAGTCAGTCCGAAGAGGCAGGTTCGCAGCTTGCCGGCTCGTGGATGCCGTTGGGCGATACGGATCTGGTCTGGCGGTCTGGCTAATAACGCTAAGGCTTCCCCGTCCCTCAGGACAACTTTCGTTCCAGTCGCAACCTCGTTGAAACGCCTTGTGGGCTGTTAGAACACGGATCGATCCGAATGGTGTTACGGAGTCGATCTGGAGGCCCTGAAACAGGACCTCTGGCTAGCGGGAGCGGCGCCATCATGCGCTTTCAAACGGGCGTTCGTCAATGATTTTGTAGTGCTTTTTTTCTTTGACTACATGGTCGCGGGGTAGACCTTAGTCGAGCGCATCGACCTTGATGCGCAGGCTCATGTCGTTCGCTCCCTGGGTGGAATAGCGGCGAGCGAAGCCGGAGTCGTTGCTCTGGTTCTGCTGGCTGACGCCGCCCAGCGGGATCCACTCGCCGATGCGGCCGCTGACCCGGGTGTCGGTGCTCTGGGTGTCGATCACGTCGGGGCGGGAGCGGTTGACCCGGTCGTTGTTGCTGCTGATGTTCAGGTGGACGACGTCGCCGCTGAGAGTGGCGGTGACGTAGAAACCCTGGTTCACGTCGCGGTACTGGGTGTTCTGGTAGACCTGGCCATAAGGGCCGACGCTGGTGCTGGTCACCGGCACGCTCTGGCCGACCTGGATCAGCGCCGGATAGCCCTCGGTGGCCTGTACCTGTTGGGTGCCGCCGCTGCGGCTGTTGGTGGAGCGGCGGATGATGCGCACCTGGTCGCGTCCCTTCACTTCGCCGCGACCGGCGATGACCTCCGCGTCGCCGGCGCTGATGCTGCCATCCACCCGGTAGCCGCTGCCGCTATCCAGGCTCTGCTCGCTGGTGTCGACGCTGATCAGCAGGCGGCGTGGCGCCTGGTCGAGCTGGCCGAGCAGGTCGCGGATCTCGGCGATCTTGTCCGGCGATGCGTTGATCATCAGCTGATTGCCGTAGGCGCTGGCCTTGCCCTGGCCGTCCAGGGCTGTCTGTACCAGTGGCAGCACTTCGTCCGCCATGCGGTAGTTGAGCTGGATCAGCTCGGTGGCGGCCTGCAGTGGCAGGCTGAGGCCGAACAGCAGGGCGAGCAGGCAGGCACGCAGGGTCATAGCAGGAAGCTCCGCAGGTCGGGGTCGGAAAGGCTGATGTTCCAGGCCTGGTCGAACTGTGCCTGACGCTGGCGCACACGGCCGGGATCGTTATACAGGGCGTAACCTGCGTACTGCTCGGGCGCCTCGCGCAGCAGCAGGCCGCGGTCGTCAGCCAGCAGGTAGGCGCTTTCGTCGCTGGGATGGTCCGGGTTGATCCTGCGGATGTGCAGGTTGCTGGTGATGCGCTGTGCCAGGTTGAGCAGGCGGTGCCCCTGGCGTACCGGTTTGCCGACATCGCGCACCAGGATGCGCAGGCGGTTCTTCGGGTTGGCCAGGAGGAAGCGGCTGCAGGCGTCCTGCACGCTGCTGTGGCTATAGAGCCAGGCTTCCAGGTCCGGGCTGTACAGGCTCAGGTTCTGGCGTGCTTGCAGCAGCAGGGCCAGTGCATGAGCCTGGGCCTGTTCCGGGCGACTGAAACGTTCGAGGTTCGAATGTTGGCCGAGCACGAAGGGCGCGGGTTCGCGCGCTTCCGTGGCCAGCGCCGGATAGGTGTCCGGGTTGTGCACGGAAAAACGCCCCGGCGACTGGAAATCGATGGCCGGTAGCTCTGGCTCGTTTTCGTCGATCGGGGCGTTTTCTTCGCTCATGCTTAGATCCTAGTCGCTATGGCGCACCATCATCACGTGCGGGATGCCGGCTTCGAGATACTCGTCACCCTCGATGCTGAAACCCAAGCGCTCGTAGAAGGCGGCGGCATGCACCTGGGCGCTGAGCTTCTGCTCGCGCTGGCCGCGCTGCTCCGCAGTCTCGATGGCGGCGCGCATCAGCGCGTCACCCACCTTGAGGCCGCGCCAGTCCTTGAGTACCGAGACGCGGCCGATCTGGCCGTCCGTCAGCAGGCGGGCGGTGCCGATCGGGTAGTCACCCTCGCAGGCGAGGAAATGCACGGCCTCGCTGTCCTCGTCATCCCATTCGAGTTCTGCCGGCACGGCCTGTTCCGCGACGAACACCGCTTCGCGAATGCGCCGCAGATCGGCATTGTCCTTCTGCCAGTGGGCGAGGCGGACGTGGATCTCACTCATCAGCAAACTCCAAACTTCCTTGCTGGACCAGTTCTTTCACCAGTGTACGCCCGTCGTCGTCGGCCAACCAAGGCGCCAGGTTGTCGCTGTGCAGCGCCTCGGCGGCGCAGACCAGGCGCAGCAGCTCCTTGAGGTGCGCCGGCAGCAGGCGGCTCTGGCCGCTGGCGAACAGCACCAGGCCGACGTCCACCTCGCTCCAGGCCAGGCGCGCGCTGGGGTTGCGCACCAGTACGGCGCCGTCTGCGAGGGCGGCGAGGAAGTCCTCTTCCTCGATCTCCGGGCCGGCGACCAGTTCGGGGTAGCGCGGCTCGGTCATGAACTGGCCGAACCAGGTCAGCAGCAGGCGCTCGTCGCTCATGTGCTCGGTCAGCAGCTTCTTCAGGCGGTCGAGGGCGTCCTGCTGGATCTGGTGCGGATCGCTGACCGGCGCCATGCCGGCGTCGCTGTAGCGCTCCTCGTCCGGCAGGAACTGGGCGAGGAAGTCGGTGAAGTGGGTCAGCACCTCGGCGGCGCTCGGTGCGCGGAAACCGACCGAGTAGGTCATGCAGTCGTCTTCGGCGATGCCGTAGTGGGCCAGGCGCGGCGGCAGGTAGAGCATGTCGCCCGGTTCCAGCACCCATTCATCGGTCTGCTCGAAGTCGGCCAGGATGCGCAGGTCGGCATGTTGCAGCAGCTTGCTGTCGGCATCGCACATCTGGCCGATCTTCCAGCGGCGCTGGCCTTCGGCCTGCAGCAGGAACACGTCGTAGTTGTCGAAGTGCGGGCCGACGCTGCCGCCGGGCGCGGCGAAGCTGATCATCAGGTCGTCGATACGCCAGCTGGGCAGGAAGCCGAAGTCCTTGAGCACCTCGGCCACTTCCGGCACGAACTGGTCGACGGCCTGCACCAGCAGGGTCCAGTCGCGCTCCGGCAACTGGCTGAAGGCGTCCTCGGCGAACGGGCCGCGACGCAGTTCCCATGGGTGGGCGCCGTGCTCCAGCACCAGGCGCGACTCGACTTCCTCTTCCAGGGCCAGGCCGGCCAACTCGTCACCGGTGATCGGGCTCTCGAAGCCGGGGATCGCCTGGCGGATCAGCAGGGGCTTCTGTTGCCAGTAGTCACGCAGGAACTCGCGAGGAGTGAGGCCGCCCAGCAGCTGCAGAGGAGTATCAGGATTCATGGCTAAGCCTTTGAAAGAGATGAAATGGCTAAAATAAAAACGCCCGGCTCAGCCGGGCGTCGATAAGGCTGGTGCCGCTCAGACGCGCTTGGCCTGCGCGATGGCGTTGCCGATGTAGCTCGCCGGGGTCAGCTGCTTGAGCTCCTCCTTGGCGGCGGCCGGCATGTCCAGGCCATCGATGAAGGACAGCAGAGCCTCCGGGCTGATGCCCTTGCCGCGGGTCAGCTCCTTGAGCTTCTCGTAGGGGTTCTCGATGGCGTAGCGGCGCATCACGGTCTGGATCGGCTCGGCGAGGACTTCCCAGCAGGCGTCCAGGTCGGCGGCGATGCGTGCCTCGTTCAGCTCCAGCTTGCCAATGCCCTTGAGGCTGGCTTCGTAGGCGATGACGCTGTGGGCGAAGCCGACGCCCAGGTTGCGCAGCACGGTGGAGTCGGTCAGATCGCGCTGCCAGCGGGAGATCGGCAGCTTGCTGGCCAGGTGCTGGAAGATCGCGTTGGCGATGCCCAGGTTGCCTTCGGAGTTCTCGAAGTCGATCGGGTTGACCTTGTGCGGCATGGTCGAGGAGCCGATCTCGCCGGCCACAGTCTTCTGCTTGAAGTAGCCGAGGGAGATGTAGCCCCAGACGTCGCGATCGAAGTCGATGAGGATGGTGTTGAAGCGGGCGATGGCGTCGAACAGCTCGGCGATGTAGTCGTGCGGCTCGATCTGCGTGGTGTAGGGGTTGAACTGCAGGCCCAGGTCGCCTTCGATGAACTGCTTGGCGTTGGCCTCCCAGTCGATCTGCGGGTAGGCGGACAGGTGGGCGTTGTAGTTGCCCACGGCGCCGTTGATCTTGCCCAGCAGCGGTATGGCGGCTACCTGGGCGATCTGGCGCTCCAGACGGTAGACGACGTTGGCCAGTTCCTTGCCGAGGGTGGTCGGCGAGGCCGGCTGGCCGTGGGTGCGCGACAGCATCGGCACGCCGGCGAACTTCACTGCCAGCTCGCGGATGGCGGTGGCGATCTGCTTCATCAACGGCAGCAGCACGGTGTCACGGCCTTCGCGCAGCATCAGGGCGTGGGACAGGTTGTTGATGTCCTCGCTGGTGCAGGCGAAGTGGATGAATTCGCTCACCGCGGCCAGTTCCGGCAGCTTGGCGGCCTGCTCCTTGAGTAGGTATTCCACGGCTTTGACGTCGTGGTTGGTGGTGCGCTCGATCTCTTTCACGCGCTCGGCGTGTTCGACGGCGAAGTTCTCGGCCAGCTCGTTGAGCAGGGCGTTGGCTTCGGCGGAGAAGGGTGCCACTTCGGCGACGCCTTCATGGGCGGCCAGGCGTTGCAGCCAGCGGACTTCGACCATCACGCGGAAACGGATCAGGCCGTATTCGCTGAAGATCGGGCGCAGGGAGCTGGTTTTGCCGGCGTAGCGGCCATCGACGGGGGAAACCGCGGTGAGCGAGGAGAGCTGCATGGAGGCGTTCTCGGACAGGTCGGTCAACGAAAAGGGCGCACATCATACATGAAGTCGCCCGGACTGGTCCGTCCGGTTAGCGGACGGCGGGTCGGCGAGCGATGGATAGCAGGCTGGCGCCGAAGATCAGCGCCGCGCCGATCAGCGATGTGAGGTCCGGCATCTCGCCCCAGCGCAGCCAGGCGACGATGCCGGCGAAGACGATGGCCAGGTAGGCAAAGGGGCCGATCAGGCCGGGCGGCGCCAGGCCATAGGCCTTGGACATGACGATCTGGCTGACGGTGGCGAGCAGGCCGATCACCAGCAGCAGGCCGAGCTGATGTGAGTCCAACGGCTGCCAGGCCCAGCTCAGCGGCATAGAGGAGATGAGCGCGCTGAACAGCGAGAAGTAGAAGACGATGCGGAACGCCGGCTCGGTGTCGCTCATCTCGCGGATGGAGACGAAGGCGAAGGCGGCCAGGATGCTGGCGGCCAGGCCGACCAAGGCCAGGATATCGAACAGCGCCTCGCTGGGCTTGGCCACCAGCAGTACTCCGACCAGGCCGATGGCGCTGGTGGCCAGCATGCGCTTGGTCAGCGGCTCCTTGAGCAGCCACCAGGCCAGCACCGGGGTGAACACTGGTGCCGAGTAGGTGAACAGCATGGCGTCGGCCAGTGGCAGGTGGGCGATGGCGTAGAAGAAGCAGTACATGGCCAACAGGCCATAGGTGGTGCGCCACAGGTGAGCCTTCAGGCGGCCGGTCTTGAGCGGGCGGGTACCCTTCACCAGCAGTAACGGCAGGAAGAACAGCACGCCGACCAGGCTGCGGAAGAACACCACCGTCTCGTTGTTGACCCCGCCGGACACCTCGCGGATGCCCACGCCCATCAGCGAGAAGAGCAGGGCGGAGAGCGCCAGAAGCAGGGCGCCCTGAGCCGGCTTGACGCTGCGCCTGGGGATGTTCACCTCAGCTCCGCAGCAGCGGGTAGAGTTCCTTGAGCAGCTTGCCGCGGCTGAATACCAGTTGCCAGCGATGGCCGCCGAGCTGGCGCCACAGGCGTGCCGAGCGGATGCCGGTGAGCAGCAGGGCGCGCACTTTGGAGGCAACTGCTGGCTGCTGCAGGAAGCGCATGTCGCCGTGCACCTGGATGCGCTGGCGGAAGGTGCTGATGGTGTCCTGGTACAGCCCGCCGCAGGCGGCCACTACGTTTTCGTGGGTCGGGCCGAAATGCTCGACCTGGTTCTGGATCTGGTCCAGGCGCGTGCCGATCACCTGCAGCATGTCGTCGCGCTTGGCCAGCTGGCGCTCCAGGCCGAGCAGGGCCAGGGCGTAGCGCAGCGGTTCGCGCTGCAGGCTGGTGGGGTTGCGCTCCAGGGTGCTGACCAGGGCCTTGTAGCCCTCGCGCAGGTTGAGGTCGTCGCCGCCGTAGACCTCCAGCGTGCTCTTCGGGTCGCGCACCAGCAGGCTGCCGAGCAGGCAGCCGAGTTGGGCATCGCTGATCTGGCCGGTGCGGGCCAGCTTGTCCACCAGGCTGGCGGCCTGGAATACGGCGGAGAGGGCGATCAATTGCTCTTGAAGCGGACTCATGCGCGAGGGGCTCCCTCGGCACAGGGCTCGGCTACTTCGATCACGCCGCCGCCGAGGCAGATTTCGCCGTCGTAGAACACTACCGACTGGCCTGGGGTCACGGCGCGCTGTGGCTCGTCGAAGATGGCACGGTAGCCGTGCTCGGTCTTCTCCAGAGTGCAGGCCTGGTCGGCCTGGCGGTAGCGCACCTTGGCGGTCAGGCGGCGCGGAGCGGACAGGTCGATGGGGTTGACCCAGTAGATGTCCGAAGAGAGCAGAGCGCGGGAGAACAGCCAGGGGTGATCATTGCCCTGGCCGACGATCAGGACGTTGCGCACCAGGTCCTTGTGCAGCACGTACCAGGGCTCGTCGCCGGCGTTCTTCATGCCGCCGATGCCCAGGCCCTGGCGCTGGCCGATGGTGTGGTACATCAGGCCGACATGGCGGCCGATGACCTTGCCTTCGGTGGTCTCGATGTCGCCCGGCTGGGCTGGCAGGTACTGCTTGAGGAAATCGCTGAAGCGGCGCTCGCCGATGAAGCAGATGCCGGTGGAGTCCTTCTTCTTAGCGGTCGCCAGCTCATACTTCTCGGCGATGGCGCGCACCTGCGGCTTCTCCAGTTCGCCGACCGGGAACAGGGTGCGGCCGATCTGCTCACCGCCTACAGCGTGCAGGAAGTAGCTCTGGTCCTTGTTCGGGTCGAGGCCCTTGAGCAGTTCGCTGCGGCCGTCGATGTCGCGGCGGCGCACGTAGTGGCCGGTGGCGATCAGGTCGGCGCCGAGGCTCAGCGCGTAGTCGAGGAAGGCTTTGAACTTGATCTCGCGGTTGCACAGAATGTCCGGGTTCGGCGTGCGCCCGGCCTTGTATTCGGCGAGGAAGTGCTCGAACACGTTGTCCCAGTATTCCGCCGCGAAGTTGGCGGTGTGCAGCTTGATGCCGATGCGGTCGCACACGGCCTGGGCATCGGCCAGGTCGTCCATGGCGGTGCAGTATTCGGTGCCGTCGTCCTCTTCCCAGTTCTTCATGAACAGACCTTCCACCTGGTAGCCCTGCTCGAGCAGCAGGAGGGCGGAAACGGAGGAGTCGACGCCGCCGGACATGCCGACGATCACTCGGGTATTGGCTGGTTCGCGCATGGGGATTCGAAGAGGGCTGACTGCAGAAAGGGGGCGATTCTATCAGGAGCGGGCGGCGCGCGGCGAATCAGGCCGGGTCGCGGATAAGGCTGAGGGGGTGGCGCTCGCCGGCCAGGTAGTCATCGATGCAGCGCAGCACCAGTTCGCTGCGCCAGCGCTCCGGCTGGGCGACCAGCTCTTCGCGGGTCAGCCACTGCGGGCCGATGATGCCTTCGTCCAGTGGTGAATCCGGCAGGTGGCGCAGTGGCTTGGCGGCGAAGCATACGCGCTGGTAGGTCACCCCGTTGCTTGGGGCGGTGTAGAGATAGATGCCGGTGACGGCAGTCAGCTCCACTTCCCAGCCGGTCTCCTCTAGCGTCTCGCGCAAGGCCGCGGCGATCAGACTTTCGTCGGCTTCCAGATGGCCGGCAGGCTGGTTAAATACCGCCTGGCCACCGGCCAGTTCCTCGACCAGTAGGAAACGGCCCTGGTCCTCGACCACGGTGGCGACGGTTACGTGTGGGGTAAAACGCATTGCGAAAACCTCTGCGGGCGGGCGGCAAACTGTTGGTCGGGGCCGTAGTCCAAGAGCAATCTGGAGCCGAGCTGCTAGGCTTGAGAGCGCCCTTCAAGAGCATTTTGTAGCGTATCTGTAGTTTGACTACATGATTGGCTCGGGGCCAGTATTCAAGCAGTCTAGACCGGCATTGGGCTGTCAGTAAATGTCGAAAAGTGCGTGACTTTCTGTAGAAAAACTACAAGAATGCTGCACCTTTCCGAGACCCAGAAGTATCGTTCGTCGTGCCACCAGTACGGCGGATTGTCAGACCACGAAAACAAACGGAGTCCAGCATGGGATACCAGAAGATCCAGGTGCCTGCGAGCGGCGAAAAGATCACCGTCAACGCCGACATGTCCCTGAACGTACCGAACAACCCGATCATTCCTTTCATCGAGGGTGACGGCATCGGTGTCGACATCAGCCCGGTGATGATCAAGGTCGTCGACGCTGCCGTCGAGAAAGCCTACGCCGGCCAGCGCAAGATCGCCTGGATGGAAGTTTACGCCGGTGAAAAAGCCACCCAGGTCTACGACCAGGATACCTGGCTGCCGAAAGAAACCCTGGAGGCCGTGCGCGACTACGTCGTGTCCATTAAAGGCCCGCTGACCACTCCGGTCGGTGGCGGTATCCGCTCCCTGAACGTGGCTCTGCGTCAAGAGCTGGACCTGTATGTCTGCCTGCGCCCGGTGCGCTGGTTCGAAGGCGTGCCTAGCCCGGTCAAGAAGCCTGGCGATGTCGACATGACCATCTTCCGCGAGAACTCGGAAGACATTTATGCCGGTATCGAGTGGAAGGCCGGTTCGCCAGAAGCGACCAAGGTCATCAAGTTCCTGAAAGAAGAAATGGGCGTCACCAAGATCCGTTTCGACCAGGACTGCGGTATCGGCGTCAAGCCGGTTTCCAAAGAAGGTACCAAGCGTCTGGTGCGCAAGGCTCTGCAATACATCGTCGACAACGACCGTGAATCGCTGACCATCGTGCACAAAGGCAACATCATGAAGTTCACCGAAGGTGCCTTCAAAGATTGGGGCTACGAAGTTGCCCGTGACGAGTTCGGCGCCGAGCTGCTGGACGGCGGTCCTTGGATGCAATTCAAGAACCCGAACACCGGCAAGAACGTTGTAGTCAAAGACGCCATCGCCGACGCCATGCTGCAGCAGATCCTGCTGCGTCCGGCCGAGTACGACGTTATCGCTACCCTGAACCTGAACGGTGACTACCTGTCCGACGCCCTGGCGGCTGAAGTGGGTGGTATCGGTATCGCTCCGGGCGCCAACCTGTCCGACAACGTCGCCATGTTCGAAGCTACTCACGGCACCGCGCCGAAGTACGCTGGTCAGGACAAGGTCAACCCGGGTTCGGTCATCCTCTCCGCTGAGATGATGCTGCGCCACATGGGTTGGCTGGAAGCTGCTGACCTGATCATCAAGGGCACCAACGGCGCTATCGCCGCGAAGACTGTGACCTATGACTTCGAGCGACTGATGGACGGCGCCAAGCTGCTGTCCTGCTCTGAGTTCGGTGACGCCCTCATCGCCCACATGTAAGCGACGAGCGGTAAACAAAAAGGCCGGTCACTTGACCGGCCTTTTTCATTTGAGCTCTATTCAGGCTTCTACTGGAGTGCTTTGCGGCGCGCTAGCGGTCGCCGGAGATTCACTGGTTGCCAGAGCTGCGCTGATATTCACGGCGTGCAGGCCCTTGGGGCCTTGCAGAATATCGAACCTGACCGCTTGGCCGGCCTTGAGAGTCTTATAGCCGTCCATCTGGATAGCCGAGTAATGGGCGAACAGGTCCTCATCTCGGCCGTCGGCCACGATGAAGCCGTAGCCCTTGGCGTTGTTGAACCACTTGACCTTACCGCTAAGCATGCTGACATCCCTCTGCAAAGGACTCCATCACTGGAGTATCATCCACTTCAGCTCCACGTCCGACTTCGGCCATTTTGGCGCTAGCCGCGGAACCCCGATACCCGAGTAGGGTATTCACTGTTTGTAACACCGTTTTGCCTTTAGTCAAGGTGCCAGGACGACCGCCCGAGAGGTGGTTCAAACTCTACTGGCATCACCCTCCGACCGGTCACGACAGCTTTAGTTCAGCATGCATTCACGCAGCCAGATTCGACTAACATTCAATCAGGATCGCCCCGCCGAGCACGATGACGACTCTGGTGGTTTGGCCGTGCAGGAGGCGAAGCCCGCGTTGCAGGCGCCGCCTATGTATAAGGTCCTGATGTTCAACGACGATTACACTCCGATGGATTTTGTGGTCGAAGTTTTAGAGCTCTTTTTTGGTATGAACCGAGAGGCGGCCACCAAGGTCATGCTTACTGTTCATACAGAAGGAAAAGCGGTTTGCGGGTTGTTTACCCGCGACATCGCAGAGACGAAAGCGATGCAGGTTAACCAGTACGCCCGGGATAGCCAGCATCCGCTACTCTGTGAGATAGAGAAGGACGGCTGATGTCGTCTCGCTTGGGCAAGAGGTGAAGCTATGTTGAATCGAGAGCTGGAAGTCACCCTCAATCTGGCCTTCAAGGAGGCACGTGCCAAGCGCCATGAGTTCATGACGGTCGAGCATCTGCTTCTCGCGTTACTGGATAACGAGGCTGCAGCGACCGTACTGCGCGCCTGTGGCGCCAACCTGGACAAGCTCCGGCATGATCTGCAGGAGTTCATTGACTCCACTACGCCGTTGATCCCACAGCACGACGAAGAGCGCGAAACCCAGCCTACCCTGGGCTTCCAGCGCGTACTGCAGCGTGCCGTATTCCATGTGCAAAGCTCCGGCAAGCGTGAAGTGACGGGCGCCAACGTGTTGGTCGCCATCTTCAGCGAGCAGGAAAGCCAGGCCGTGTTCCTGCTGAAGCAGCAGAGCGTGGCCCGCATCGATGTGGTCAATTACATTGCCCACGGCATTTCCAAGGTGCCTGGTCATACTGACCAGCACGAGAGTGAGCAGGAGATGCAGGATGACGAGGGCGGCGAGTCCTCGTCCTCGGGCAATCCGCTCGATGCCTATGCCAGCAACCTCAACGAACTGTCGCGCCTGGGGCGGATCGACCCGCTGGTCGGTCGCGAGCATGAAGTAGAGCGTGTTGCGCAGATTCTTGCGCGCCGTCGTAAGAACAACCCGCTGCTGGTTGGTGAGGCTGGTGTCGGCAAAACCGCCATCGCCGAAGGTTTGGCCAAACGCATCGTCGATGGCCAGGTTCCAGACTTGCTGTCCGAGAGCGTGGTCTATTCCCTCGACCTCGGTGCGCTGCTGGCTGGTACCAAGTACCGCGGCGACTTCGAGAAGCGCTTCAAGGCGCTGCTCAACGAGCTGCGCAAGCGCCCGCACGCCATTCTGTTCATCGACGAAATCCACACCATCATTGGTGCAGGGGCTGCGTCTGGCGGGGTAATGGATGCGTCCAACCTGCTCAAGCCGCTGCTGTCGTCGGGTGAGATTCGCTGCATCGGCTCCACCACCTTCCAGGAGTTCCGTGGCATCTTCGAGAAGGATCGGGCTCTGGCTCGGCGCTTCCAGAAGGTCGATGTCACCGAGCCTTCCGTCGAAGACACCGTGGGGATCCTCAAGGGGCTCAAGGCGCGCTTCGAACAGCACCACCATATCGAGTACAGCGACGAAGCCCTGCGTGCGGCGGCCGAGTTGGCGGCGCGCTACATCAATGATCGACATATGCCGGACAAGGCCATCGATGTGATCGACGAGGCGGGTGCCTATCAGCGCCTGCAGCCGGAAGAGAAGCGCGCCAAGCGCATCGAGGTGGCTCAGGTCGAGGATATCGTTGCCAAGATCGCGCGGATTCCGCCGAAGCATGTCAGCAGCTCGGACAAAGAGCTGCTGCGTAACCTGGAGCGCGACCTCAAGCTCACCGTATTCGGTCAGGATGCGGCAATCGATTCGCTATCGACCGCGATCAAGCTGTCTCGTGCCGGCCTCAAGGCACCGGACAAGCCGGTTGGCTCCTTCCTGTTTGCCGGTCCGACCGGCGTCGGCAAGACCGAGGCGGCTCGGCAGCTAGCCAAGGCTATGGGTATCGAGCTGGTGCGCTTCGACATGTCCGAGTACATGGAGCGGCATACCGTGTCGCGCCTGATCGGTGCGCCGCCCGGCTACGTTGGGTTCGACCAGGGTGGGCTGCTGACCGAAGCTGTTACCAAGCAGCCGCACTGTGTGCTGTTGCTCGATGAGATCGAGAAGGCGCACCCGGAGGTCTTCAATCTGCTGTTGCAGGTGATGGATCACGGCACCTTGACCGATAACAACGGGCGCAAGGCCGACTTCCGCAACGTGATTCTGATCATGACCACCAACGCCGGCGCCGAAACGGCATCGCGCGCCTCGATCGGCTTCACGCTGCAGGACCATTCGTCCGATGCCATGGAAGTGATCAAGAAGAGCTTCACGCCGGAGTTCCGCAATCGCCTGGACACCATCATCCAGTTCGGTCGCCTGAGTCACGAGACCATCAAGAGCATCGTCGACAAGTTCCTCACCGAGCTGCAGGCGCAGCTGGAGGACAAGCGAGTGCAGCTGGATGTCAGCGATGCAGCGCGCAGCTGGCTGGCGGAGCGTGGCTACGACGTGCAGATGGGGGCTCGCCCGATGGCGCGGTTGATCCAGGATCGCATCAAGCGGCCGTTGGCCGAGGAGATCCTGTTCGGCGAGCTGGCGGAGCATGGCGGCCTGGTGCATGTCGATCTCGAGAATGGCGAGTTGCACTTCGAGTTCGAGACCACCGCCGAGCCGGCCTGATCGGCAGGCAAACGAAAACGCCCGGCATCGCCGGGCGTTTTTGCATTCGGATTCCGCGTGGTGGGAATCAGCGGGCGCGGTAGGTGATGCGGCCCTTGCTCAGGTCGTACGGCGTCAGTTCAACGCGGACCTTGTCGCCAGTCAGAATGCGGATGTAATTCTTGCGCATCTTGCCGGAGATGTGCGCGGTAACGACGTGCCCGTTTTCCAACTCCACTCGGAACATGGTGTTGGGCAGGGTGTCGACGACAGTACCTTCCATTTCGAAGCTGTCTTCTTTCGACATGCAGTAAAGCCCTCGGTATTCAAAGATTGGCTCGGCGCAACGATGCCCAAGCAAAAGCGGCGTGCATTGTGCCCGAAAAGGGTAAGGGCCGCCAAGTGGCTGGAAGGTCGGGAAATGGCCGGCTCAGGTCAGTACGACCCAGCGCTGATTGACGAACAGCTCGATGGGGCGGTACTGGGTCTTGTAGTTCATCTTCCGGCAATTCTTGATCCAGTACCCGAGATAGACCGCTTGCAGGCCCAAGCGTGCGGTTTCGCCGATCTGCCAGAGAATGGCGAAACGGCCCAGGCTGCGGCGCTCTTCGGCGGGGTCGTAGAAGGTGTAGACGGCCGACAGGCCGTTGGGCAGCGCATCGGTGACGGCTACTGCAACTAGTCGACCAGCCAGACGGAACTCATAGAAGCGGGCGAACGGCAGGTCGCGAACCAGGAAGGTGCTGAACTGGTCGCGGCTAGGTGGGTACATGTCGCCGTCGGCGTGGCGTTGCTCGATGTAGCGCACATAGAGGGCGTAATACTCCTCGTTGAACGCCGGGCGCACGGCGCGGACCTGGATGTCGGCGTTGCGCTTGAGGATGCGCTTCTGTTGGCGATTGGGAATGAACTGGTCGGCAGGTATGCGCGCAGGAACGCATGCAGTGCAGCGCTGGCAGTGCGGGCGATAGAGGTGGTCGCCGCTGCGGCGAAAGCCCATTTCCGAAAGCTCGGCATAGACCTGCACATCCATGGGCTGGCTGGGATCGAGAAACAGAGTGGTGGCCTGTTCCTCGGGCAGATAGCTGCATGGGTGAGGCTGAGTGGCGTAGAACTTGAGTCGAGCCAGCTCGGTCATGGCTGATCCTCGGGAAACCTCTTGGGCAAGTGTATGCCAGGGCAGAGGGTGCTACCACCTGCTCTCATGCACGCCAATTGGCGCCGCTGGACTGTTCCAGAAAGCGCTGCAGGTAGTCGGCAAACTCTTGGCGAGGAATGGCGCGGGCGCCAAAGCTATGCAGGTGCTGGGTGGGCATCTGGCAGTCGATCAGGGCGAAGCCCCAGTCACGCAGCTTGCCGACCACGGTGGCGAAGCCGACCTTGGAGGCATTGTCGGCGCGGCTGAACATCGATTCGCCGAAGAACAGTCTGCCCATCGCCAGGCCATAGAGGCCGCCGACCAGTTCATCGCCTTGCCAGACTTCTACCGAGTGAGCGAGGCCGCGCAGATGCAGGTCCAGGTAGGCGGCGCGCATGGTGTCGGTGATCCAGGTGCCATCGGCGTAGTCGCGTGGGCCGGCGCAGCCGTCGATGACGGCGGCGAAATCCTGGTCGAAAGTCACGCGATAGCGCTGCTGGCGTAGCAACTTGGCCAGGCTGCGCGACAGGTGGAACTCTTCAGGAAATAGCACCGTGCGCGGATCGGGTGACCACCACAGCAAGGGCTGGCCTTCACTGAACCAGGGGAAGCAGCCGTGGCGATAGGCGGCAATCAGGCGTTCGGCAGACAGGTCGCCGCCAGCGGCCAGCAAGCCGTTGGGCTCGCGTAGGGCGCGGTCCAGTGGTGGGAAGTCCAGCGAGTCGCGCTGCAGCCAGGTCAGCATAGGGAGGAGGGCAGGGCGGGTGCCAGGCGCCCGCCCATAGGCTCAGGCGTCGAGGTACTTTTCGGCGTCCAGCGCGGCCATGCAGCCAGCGCCGGCCGAGGTGATGGCCTGGCGGTAGACGTGGTCGGCCACGTCGCCGGCGGCGAACACGCCCTCGATACTGGTGGCGGTTGCGTTGCCTTCGCTGCCGCTCTGGACGACCAGATAGCCGTCGCGCATTTCCAGCTGACCCTTGAACAGGTCGGTGTTGGGCTTGTGGCCGATGGCGATGAACACGCCGGCCAGTTGCAGTTCCTTGGTGCTGCCGTCGGCGGTGCTCTTCAGGCGTACGCCGGTCACGCCGGTGTTGTCGCCCAGAACTTCGTCCAGAGTGTGGTTCCAGTGGAGGCGCACGTTGCCGTTGGCGGCCTTGTCGAACAGCTTGTCCTGCAGGATCTTCTCCGAGCGCAGCTTGTCGCGGCGGTGGATCAGGTGTACTTCCTTGGCGATGTTGGACAGGTACAGGGCCTCTTCGACGGCAGTGTTGCCGCCACCGATCACGCAGACCACCTGGTTGCGATAGAAGAAGCCGTCGCAGGTGGCGCAGGCGGAGACGCCCTTGCCGGCGAAGGCCTCTTCGGACGGCAGGCCGAGGTACTGGGCGCTGGCGCCGGTGGCGATGATCAGTGCGTCGCAGGTGTAGGTGCCGCTATCGCCCTTGAGGGTGAACGGCTTGCTCTGCAACTCGGCGGTATGGATATGGTCGTAGACGATCTCGGTATCGAAGCGCTCGGCGTGCTCCTGCATGCGCTGCATCAGTGCCGGGCCGGTCAGGCCGTGAACGTCGCCCGGCCAGTTGTCGACTTCAGTGGTGGTGGTCAGCTGGCCGCCAGGCTGGATGCCGGTGATGACGACAGGCTTAAGGTTGGCGCGGGCAGCGTACACGGCGGCGGTGTAACCGGCGGGGCCGGAGCCCAGGATGATCAGGCGGGAATGCTTGACTTCGCTCATAAAAAGACCCCATAAGCCTTTGTCACAAAAGAGAATGCATGCTCCAATTGGGCCGCACGCAAGGGATAGCCGGGTATCCTACACCGAAGCAGGATTGGCCGGCAAAACGGCACTGTAGCCTGGCATGACACCTGTAAATTTGTACAATAGTCGCGTCCTTGCGCGTTCCACCGATCGCGCCACAAGCGCAGGAATGACAACCTTTTGAAGAATTCCAGCTCAGCAGCCCAGGCCCCGGTCTGGCGTCAGCAATTGCATTATCGCCTCAAGGAGGGCGCGCTGATCGCGCTCGGCGCTCTCTGCCTGATCCTGTGGATGGCTCTGCTGACCTATGACCAGAACGATCCGGGCTGGAGCCACACCAGCAGCGCCCAGCAGGTACAGAATGCCGCCGGGCGCGCGGGCGCCTGGTTCGCCGACGTGCTGTTCATGGCGCTGGGCTACTTCGCCTATGTGTTCCCGCTGCTGCTGGCCGTGAAGACCTGGCAGGTATTCCGCAACCGCCACGAGCCCTGGCAGTGGAGCGGCTGGCTGTTCTCCTGGCGCATGATCGGCCTGGTATTCCTGGTTCTCGCCGGTGCCGGCCTGGCACACATCCAGTTCCAGTCCGCCCCTGGCCTGCCGGCCTCGGCAGGCGGCGCCCTGGGCGAAAGCCTCGGCCACCTGGCCAAGGACGCACTCAACGTCCAGGGCAGCACCTTGCTGTTCCTGGCCCTGTTCCTGTTCGGCCTGACTGTGTTCACCGACCTGTCCTGGTTCAAGATGATGGACCTGACCGGCAAGATCACCCTCGACCTGATCGAACTGGTGCACAGCCTGATCACCCGCTGGTGGGAGTCGCGCCTGCAGCGCAAGCAGCTGGTAGCCCAGTTGCGCGAGGTGGACGAGCGTGTCGCCGAGGTCGCCGCCCCGGTGGTGCTGGATCGCCGCGAGCAGGCCAAGGTCAAGGAGCGTTTGATCGAGCGCGAGGAAACCCTGGCCAAGCACATGGTCGAGCGCGAGACCCGCGTTGCGCCTGTTATCGCTCCGCCTCCGCCGCCCAAGGCCGCCGAGCCGAGCAAGCGTGTGCTCAAGGAGAAGCAGGTATCGCTGTTCGAGGACGGCGCCGCCGTTGCCGGCACCCTGCCGCCTATTTCCATCCTCGACGTGGCGGAAAAGAAGCAGAAGAGCTTCTCGCCCGAGTCGCTGGAGGCCATGTCGCGCCTGCTGGAGATCAAACTCAAGGAGTTCGGTGTCGAGGTGGTGGTGGAGTCCGTGCACCCGGGCCCGGTGATCACCCGCTTCGAAATCCAGCCGGGCGTGGGCGTGAAGGTCAGCCGCATCTCCAACCTGGCCAAGGATCTGGCGCGCTCGCTGGCGGTGATCAGCGTGCGCGTGGTCGAGGTCATTCCGGGCAAGACCACCGTCGGTATCGAAATTCCCAACGAAGACCGCCAGATCGTGCGTTTCTCCGAGGTGCTGTCCTCGCCGGAGTACGACGATGCCAAGTCGCCGGTGACCCTGGCCCTGGGCCACGATATCGGCGGCAAGCCGGTGATCACCGACCTGGCCAAGATGCCGCACCTGCTGGTGGCCGGTACCACCGGCTCCGGTAAGTCGGTCGGCGTCAACGCCATGATCCTGTCGATCCTGTTCAAGTCCGGCCCGGAAGACGCGCGGATGATCATGATCGACCCGAAGATGCTCGAACTGTCGATCTACGAGGGCATCCCGCACCTGCTGTGTCCGGTAGTGACCGACATGAAGGAGGCCGCCAACGCTCTGCGCTGGTCGGTGGCCGAGATGGAGCGCCGCTACAAGCTGATGGCGGCCATGGGTGTGCGTAACCTGGCTGGCTTCAACCGCAAGGTGAAGGACGCCGAGGAAGCCGGCACGCCGCTGTCCGATCCGCTGTACAAGCGCCAGTCGATGGAAGACGAGGCGCCGTTGCTGAAGACCCTGCCGACCATCGTCGTGGTGGTCGACGAATTCGCCGACATGATGATGATCGTCGGCAAGAAGGTCGAAGAGCTGATCGCGCGTATCGCGCAGAAGGCGCGGGCCGCCGGTATCCACCTGATCCTCGCTACCCAGCGCCCATCGGTGGACGTGATCACCGGCCTGATCAAGGCCAACATCCCGACGCGTATGGCGTTCCAGGTATCCAGCAAGATCGACTCGCGGACCATCCTCGACCAGGGCGGCGCCGAACAGTTGCTCGGCCACGGCGACATGCTCTACCTGCCGCCGGGCACTGGCCTGCCGATTCGCGTACATGGCGCCTTCGTCTCTGACGATGAAGTGCATCGCGTGGTCGAGGCCTGGAAGCAGCGCGGCGCGCCGGACTATATCGAAGACATCCTGGCCGGCGTCGAAGAGGCCGGCAGCGGCTTCGAAGGTGGCGGTAGCGGCGAAGGCGGCGAGGGCAGCGAGGAAGACCCGCTGTACGACGAGGCCGTCAACTTCGTCCTGGAAAGCCGCCGTGCCTCCATCTCCGCCGTGCAGCGCAAGCTGAAGATCGGCTACAACCGCGCCGCGCGCATGATCGAGGCCATGGAGATGGCTGGCGTCGTGACCCCGATGAACACCAACGGCTCGCGCGAAGTCATAGCGCCGGGGCCGTCCCGAGACTGACAAAGAGGATTTCCATGCGCCTGATCCGCATGTTGCTGCTGGCCGCGCTGGCCTGCAGTCCCGTTCTTGCCCATGCCGACGACGAGGCAGCGGTGAAGCGCCTGACCGGCCTGCTCGACCAGGCTCAGACCCTGACCGGGCGCTTCTCCCAGTTGACCCTCGATGGTTCGGGCACCCAGCTGCAGGAAACTTCTGGCCAGATGGCGCTCAAGCGCCCGGGCCTGTTCCGCTGGCACACCGATGCGCCGCAGGAGCAGCTGCTGGTGTCCAACGGCCAGAAGGTCTGGCTGTACGACCCGGACCTGATGCAGGTGACCATCCAGACCCTAGACCAGCGCATGACCCATACCCCGGCGCTGCTGCTGTCCGGTGATGTATCGAAGATCCGCGAGAACTTCGAGATCACCTACAAGGAAGGCGGCGACGTGGTCGACTTCATCCTCAAGCCCAAGGCCAAGGACAGCCTGTTCGACAACCTGCGCCTGTCGTTCCGCAAAGGCGTGATCAACGACATGCAGCTGATCGACAGCATCGGCCAGCGCACCAACATCCTGTTCCTCGGCGTGAAGATGAACGAGAAGCTGGATGCCGCGCAGTTCGACTTCCAGGTGCCGGAAGGCGCCGACGTCATCCAGGAATAACGAGGCCTTCGTACACCGTGGATCTGTTCCGCTCCGCTCCTGTCGCCCAGCCCCTGGCGGCGCGCCTGCGCGCCACCAGCCTGGACGAATACGTCGGTCAGGAGCATGTGCTGGGGCAGGGCAAGCCTCTGCGTGAGGCGCTGGAGCAGGGCGCGCTGCACTCGATGATCTTCTGGGGCCCGCCCGGGGTCGGCAAGACCACCCTGGCCAAGCTGTTGGCCCAGGTCTCCGAAGCGCACTTCGAGACGATCTCCGCCGTACTTTCCGGCGTGAAGGAAATCCGCCAGTCGGTGGAAGTGGCCAAGCAGCAGGCGGCCCAGTACGGCCGTCGCACCATCCTCTTCGTCGACGAGGTGCACCGCTTCAACAAGAGTCAGCAGGATGCCTTCCTGCCCTATGTCGAAGACGGCACCCTGATCTTCATCGGTGCCACCACCGAGAACCCGTCCTTCGAGCTGAACAACGCCTTGCTGTCGCGGGCCCGCGTCTATGTGCTGAAGAGCCTGGACGAGGCGGCTATGCGCAAGTTGGTGGCGCGCGCGCTGGGCGAGGACAAGGGCCTCGGCAAGCGCAACCTGAGCCTGCCGGAAGAGAGTTTCCAGATTCTCCTGGCTGCCGCCGATGGCGATGGCCGGCGTCTGCTCAACCTGCTGGAGAACGCTGCCGACCTGGCCGAGGATGGCGGCGAGATGGGTCCGGAGCTGCTGCACAATCTGCTGGGCGACAGCCGCCGCCGTTTCGACAAGGGTGGCGAGGCCTTCTACGACCAGATTTCCGCGCTACACAAGTCGGTGCGCGGCTCCAATCCCGATGCCGCCCTGTACTGGTATGCGCGCATGATCGACGGCGGCTGCGACCCGCTGTACCTGGCGCGGCGCGTGGTGCGCATGGCCAGCGAAGATATCGGCAACGCTGACCCGCGTGCCTTGACCCTGTGTCTGAATGCCTGGGATGTACAGGAGCGCCTCGGCAGCCCCGAGGGCGAGCTGGCAGTGGCCCAGGCCATCGTCTATCTCGCCTGCGCGCCGAAGAGCAATGCGGTGTACATGGGCTTCAAGGCCGCCATGCGCGAGGCCGCCGAGCACGGCTCGCTGGAGGTGCCGCTGCACCTGCGCAACGCGCCAACCAGGCTGATGAAGGAGCTGGGCTACGGCGAGGAATACCGCTACGCCCACGACGAGCCGGACGCCTACGCTGCCGGTGAGGATTATTTCCCCGAGGAACTGGAGCCGCGCCGTTACTACGAGCCGGTACCCCGTGGCCTCGAACTGAAGATTCGCGACAAGCTGGCCCACCTGGCGAGCCTGGATGCTGCCAGCCCGCGGCGGAGACGCAAGCCATGATCGGTGTAGTATTCGCCGTCGCCCTGGGCGGCATGATCGGTACCCTGGTGCGCTATGCGACCGGTAACTGGGTCACCAGCCACTTTCCCCAGCATTTCTACAGCGCTACCCTGGCGGTCAACATTGTCGGCTGCCTGATGATCGGCTATCTGTACGGCCTGTTCGTCATGCGCCCGGAAGTGCCGGAAGCGCTGCGCGCCGGGTTGATGGTCGGTTTCCTCGGCGGCCTGACCACCTTTTCATCCTTTTCCCTCGACACGCTGCGCCTGCTGGAAAACGGCCAGGCACCTGTAGCCATCGGCTATGCGGCCATCAGCGTGTTGGGCGGCCTGCTCGCTACCTGGGCCGGCCTGACATTAACCAAGCTCTGAACGAGAACCTCCCATGCTCGACTCCAAACTGGTCCGTACCCAACTGCAAGAGATTGCGGACCGCCTGGCAACCCGTGGCTTCCAACTGGACGTGGCGCGCTTTGACGCGCTCGAGTCCCAGCGCAAGTCGGTGCAGATGCGCACCGAACAGCTGCAGGCCGAGCGTAACTCCCGCTCCAAGTCCATCGGCCAGGCCAAGGCCCGTGGCGAGGACATCGCGCCGCTGCTGGCGGAAGTCGACAAGATGGGCAGCGACCTGGAAGAGGGCAAGCGCGAGCTGGACAGCATCCAGACCGAGCTGGATAACCTGCTGCTGAACATCCCCAACCTGCCGCACGAATCCGTACCGGTGGGCGCGGACGAAGACGGCAACGTCGAAGTGGCGCGCTGGGGCACCCCGCGCAGCTTCGATTTCCCGGTTCAGGACCACGTCGCCCTCGGCGAGCAACACGGCTGGCTGGACTTCGAGACCGCCGCCAAGCTTTCCGGCGCACGTTTCGCCCTGCTGCGCGGCCCCATCGCCCGCCTGCACCGCGCCCTGGCCCAGTTCATGATCAACCTGCACACCGGCGAGCACGGCTACGAGGAGGCCTACACCCCGTACCTGGTGCAGGCCCCGGCCCTGCAGGGCACCGGCCAGCTGCCGAAGTTCGAGGAAGACCTGTTCAAGATCACCCGCGAAGGTGAGGCAGACTTCTACCTGATCCCGACCGCCGAGGTATCGCTGACCAACATCGTCTCCGGCGAAATCCTCGATGCCAAGCAGCTGCCGCTGAAGTTCGTCGCCCACACCCCGTGCTTCCGCAGCGAGGCGGGCGCCTCCGGTCGCGATACCCGCGGCATGATCCGCCAGCACCAGTTCGACAAGGTCGAGATGGTGCAGATCGTCGATCCGGCCACCTCCTTCGAGGCTCTGGAAGGCATGACCGCCAACGCCGAGCGCGTGCTGCAGCTGCTCGAGCTGCCATACCGCAAGCTGGCCCTGTGCACCGGCGATATGGGCTTCTCTGCGGTGAAGACCTACGACCTGGAAGTCTGGGTGCCGAGCCAGGACAAGTACCGCGAAATCTCCTCCTGCTCCAACTGCGGCGACTTCCAGGCCCGCCGTATGCAGGCGCGCTTCCGCAACCCGGAAACCGGCAAGCCGGAGCTGGTGCACACCCTCAACGGCTCCGGCCTGGCAGTGGGCCGCACCCTGGTGGCGGTGCTGGAGAACTACCAGCAGGCCGACGGCAGCATCCGCGTGCCGGAAGTGCTGAAGCCCTATATGGGCGGCATCGAGATCATCGGCTAAGGCCTGATCGCCGTGCACAATAGCGGGGTGGCGATGGCCACCCCGTTTTTTTACCTCTGGTGAGAGTGAGTCATGGATTTCCTTCCGCTGTTCCACAAGCTTCAGGGGCGTGTCGTGCTGGTCGTTGGCGGTGGCGAGGTGGCGCTGCGCAAGGCTCGCCTGCTGAGCGATGCCGGTGCGCAGCTACGCGTGGTGGCGCCGGAGATTCGTGGCGACCTGCGTGAGCTGGCGGGTGAAGGGGCGACCGCCCTGCGTGGCTACGAGTCCGCGGACCTGCAGGGCGTGGCCCTGGTGATCGCCGCGACCGACGACGAGCCGCTCAATGCGCGCATCTCCGCCGAGGCCCAGGCTCTGGGGGTGCCGGTCAATGTGGTGGACGCGCCGGCCTTGTGCAGCGTGATCTTCCCGGCCATCGTCGATCGTTCGCCGCTGATCGTCGCCGTCACCAGTGGCGGCGACGCGCCGGTGCTGGCGCGACTGATCCGCGCCAAGATCGAGACCTGGATTCCCGCCACCTACGGTCAACTGGCCGGCCTGGCGAAGAAATTCCGCGAGCGGGTCAAGCAGCTGTTCCCCGATGTGCAGCAGCGCCGGGTGTTCTGGGAGGACGTATTCCAGGGGCAGATCGCCGAGAGCGTGTTCGCCGGTAAGCTGGGCGAGGGTGAGCGCCTGCTCGAGGCGAAGATCGCCGGTGC
The DNA here is from genome assembly GCF_028649395.1 of Pseudomonas sp. Gutcm_11s. GTDB lineage: Bacteria > Pseudomonadota > Gammaproteobacteria > Pseudomonadales > Pseudomonadaceae > Aquipseudomonas. The sequence goes on from NZ_JAQSUW010000014.1 coordinate 52,118, forward strand.
CGCGCCGCGCGCGCTGGGCGAGGTCTACCTGGTCGGTGCCGGTCCGGGTGATCCTGACCTGCTGACCTTCCGCTCCCTGCGCCTGATGCAGCAGGCCGATGTGGTGCTCTACGACCGCCTGGTGGCACCGGCCATCATCGAGCTGTGCCGCCGCGATGCCGAACGCATTTATGTCGGCAAGCGTCGCTCTGAGCATGCGGTGCCGCAGGAGGAGATCAACCAGCTGCTGGTGGACCTGGCCAAGCAGGGCAAGCGCGTGTTGCGCCTCAAGGGCGGCGATCCGTTCATCTTCGGCCGTGGTGGCGAGGAGATCGAGCAGCTGGCGGCCGAGGGTATCCAGTTCCAGGTGGTGCCGGGCATCACCGCGGCTTCCGGTTGCGCGGCCTACGCCGGCATCCCGCTGACTCACCGTGACCATGCCCAGTCCGTGCGCTTCGTCACCGGTCACCTCAAGGATGGCAGCACCGACCTGCCGTGGGGCGATCTGGTGGCGCCGGGCCAGACCCTGGTGTTCTATATGGGCCTGGTCGGCCTACCGAGCATCTGCCAGGAGCTGATCGCCCACGGTCGCGCCGCCGACACGCCGGCGGCCCTGGTGCAGCAAGGCACCACGCAGAACCAGCGGGTGTTCACCGGCACCCTGGCCAACCTGCCGCAGCTGGTGGCCGAGCACGAGGTGCACGCGCCGACCCTGGTGATCGTCGGCGAAGTGGTCACCCTGCGTGAGAAGCTGGCCTGGTTCGACAAGGCCTAACTAAGCCTTCAGCTCCTCATCCTTTGCGGGCGATGCCGCGTCCGCTCAGGTGCTCACGCCCGTGAGGGCCGTCGAAGCTCTGCTGCGGCCCCAGTGGCACGATGCCGGTCGGGTTGATGGTACGGTGGCTGGCGTAGTAGTGGTGCTTGATGTGCTGGAAGTCCACGGTCTGCGCCACGCCCGGCAGCTGGTACAGCTCGCGCAGCCAGCCGCTGAGGTTCGGGTAGTCCGCCAGGCGTCGCAGGTTGCACTTGAAGTGGCCGTGGTACACCGCGTCGAAGCGGATCAACGTGGTGAACAGGCGGATATCGGCCTCGGTCAGGTGCTCGCCGGTCAGGTATCGGCGCTTGCTCAGTAGCTGCTCCAGGTGGTCCAGTTCGTCGAACAGCGTGCCGAAGGCCTCCTCGTAGGCTTCCTGGGTGGTGGCGAAGCCGGCGCGGTACACGCCGTTGTTCACCGCCGGGTAGATGCGTGCGTTGAGTTCGTCGATCTCGCCGCGCAGCGCCTCCGGGTAGAGGTCCAGGTCGTTGCCGGTGATGCCGTCGAAGGCCGAGTTGAACATGCGGATGATCTCCGCCGACTCGTTGCTGACGATGCGCTGTTGCTGCTTGTCCCACAGCAGCGGCACGGTCACCCGGCCGGTGTACTGCGCATCGTCACGGGTATAGCGCTGGTGCAGGAACTGCAGGCCATCCAGGGCGTCGCCGCTGGAGCCGGTCTCGGTGTCGAAGGTCCAGCCCTGTTCGCGCATCAGCCAACTGACCACCGAGACGTCGATCAGCTCGCTCAAGCCCTTGAGCTGGCGGTAGATCAGCGTGCGGTGGGCCCAGGGGCAGGCCAGCGAGACGTAGAGGTGGTAGCGGCCCGCCTCGGCGCGGAAGCCCCCTTCGCCGCTCGGGCCTGGCGCGCCGTCGGCGGTGATCCAGTTGCGGCGCTGGGCGTTCTCGCGCTGGAAACGGCCGTCTTTGCTGGTGTCATACCACTGGTCATGCCAGCGGCCTTCGATGAGCTGTCCCATGGCGGGCTCCCTTTGCAGATAACTGTTGGAGCCCAGTCTATGGGTTTGTGTTCGATGAAAAAGCGCAAAAACAGGGTTGCAACTATCGATCAGATCGATTGGTGGCGTGCGCCCCAGCGCCTGCGGGCCTCGGCGAAGGCTGCATCGCGATCCAGCCCCAGTCCGCGCAGGGCCAGCGCCATACTGCTGAGCACCGCCAGCTCGCCATAGCTGTCGCCAAGCTCGCCACGCCAGAAGGCCAGCAAGTGCTGTGGTTCCAGGCTCTCCGGCTTGACGTGGCGTTGAGCGGAGAGGGCGGGCCACTCTTCGTCCCAGTTCTCGCCGTTCTCGGTTCCGTACAGATGGCAGATGCCGTCCGGGTTGACCTCGATCTCGCCACCTTCGCCCTTGACCACGATGGCGTGGTCGCCGAGCAGCTGGCTGGCCTCGCGGTGCACCGCCTGGTAGCCGGGGTGGAAGATGCTCTGCAGGCCGACTCGCGCGCCCAGCGGATTGAGGATGCGCGCCAGCGAGTGGATCGGTGAGCGCAGGCCCAGGGTGTTGCGCAGGTCGATCATCCGCTGCAGCTGCGGTGCCCAGGCGCCCAGAGGCGTGAAGGCCAGGTTGTGGCGATTCAGAGTCTGGCCGACTTCGCTCCAGCTGCCGCACAGCGGAATCTCCAGCGTCTGCAGCAGTTGCTCGCTGTACAGGCGCCCGGCGGTATGCGCGCCGCCTCCGTGGATCAGTACGCGCACGCCGCTGGCTGCCAGTGCCTTGATCGCCAGCAGGAACCAGGGCAGATGGCGCTTCTTGCCGGCATAGGTCGGCCAGTCGATGTCCACGGCGATCTGCGGCGCATTCAGGCGCTCGCGAATGGCCTCGGTGAAGCCGGCCAGCTCCTCAGCGCTTTCTTCCTTGTGCCGCAGCAGCATGAGGAAGGCGCCCAGCTGGGTGTCCTCGACCTTGCCGTCGAGCAGCATACCCATGGCCTCGCGCGCTTCCTCGCGGGTCATGCTGCGTGCGCCGCGCTTGCCCTTGCCGAGGATGCGTACGAACTGGGCGAAGGGATGTTCCGGTGGGGCGACGAGATTCATAGGCAATTCGTAGGCTTGGGCAGGCCGGCCAGCTTGGCGGCGAGTTTGGCGGGGGTGCCCTTGAACAGGCGGTTGAGGTGCAGGCTGTTGCCTTTTTCCGGGCCCAGCTTGAGGGCCGCGTACTTGATCAGCGGGCGGGTGGCCGGCGACAGCTGGAATTCGGCGTAGAAGGCGCGTAGTAGCTCGAGGATTTCCCAATGCTCGGCGGACAGCTGCAGCTCCTCGAGGCCGGCCAGCGCCTCGGCGGCGGCCGGCGACCAGTCGCTCAGCTCAACGAGGAAGCCGTCCTTGTCCAGGGCGATTTCCTGGCCATCGATCAGCAGTGCGCTCATAGCCAGCTGTTGACCTTGGCGTAGCGGCCACAGAGCTCAACGAACGCTGGGTAGTCGATCGCCTGGGCGCGAGCCGGCGCATTCAGGGCGCGGGCTTGCAGGTCTTCGTCTAGCGCATACAGGGCAATGCTGGCGGGCATCAGTTCCAGCGCCTGCAGTTGGGCGGTGCCGGGCTGCAGGGCATACACGGCGTCCCCGCTCAGCAGCACGCCGTCGTCGGGGCCGAGCAGGCGCAGGCAGCTGGCCAGGCGGCTGTCGCTGAAGGGCGAATGGGAAAGCAGGTGCAATGTGGCCATCAGATGGTTACCACCTGGTCGAAACGGTCGAGGAGCTGGGTGAGGGCGCCATCATCCAGCTGCTCCACTGGCAGGATCAGCTGGGCATCGTTCAGGCCACGCTCGGCCAGGCTGCGGCTGGAGACGAACAGCTCTTCCACGCCGAACAGCGGCAGCGCCTGCAGGTTGGCGGTCAGGTCCTTCTGCTGCAGCGTGGAAGACTGCTGGCCGGCAACCATCTGGAACACGCCGTCGTCGAGAAACAGCAGGCCCAGCGGCAGGTCGAAGGCGCCGCCGGCCAGGGCGATGTCCAGCGCCTCGCGGGCGGACGGGCCGGCCCAGGGCGCCTGGCGGCTGATGATCAGCATCGACTTGCTCATCAGTGGCCTCCGAAGCAGACCAGGCGGTCTGCCATCTGCGCCGCTTCGTGCAGCTGGCCGAGGCCGGACAGCTCCCAGGGCTTGTCCAGATTGGCCGCCGGCTTGCCATAACGCTGCGCCTCTTCGGCGTTGAGTACGCCCCTGCGCAGGGCGGCGGCAATGCAGACCACGGCATCGAGTTGGTGCTCCTGCACGAAGGTGCGCCACTCGCCGGCGAGGTCGAGCTCGTCCTGCGGGCTCGCCACGTTGCCGGACGCGCTGTGCACGCCGTCCTGGTAGAAGAACAGGCGGGCGATATCGTGGCCTCCATCGAGCGCCGCCTGGGCGAAGCGCAGGGCGCGGCGCGAGGAGGGGGCGTGGGTGGGAGCGAACAGGGCGATGGCGAACTTCATGACGGCTCTGCAGCGGGTGCGAATGCCGCCATGATAAACGCCGAGGCATGAAAAAGCCCGCCGAAGCGGGCTCGTTCAATAGTGCAGTGAATCAGTCATCGCTGCCCATGATGCCGAAGATCTGCAGCAGGCTGACGAACAGGTTGTAGATCGACACGTACAGGCTGATGGTAGCCATCACGTAGTTGCGTTCGCCGCCATGGATGATGTCGCTGGTCTGGTACAGGATGCAGGCCGATGCGAACAGCACGAAGCCGGCGCTGATGGCCAGTTGCAGGCCGCTGATCTGGAAGAAGAAGCCGGCGACCATAGCGCCCAGCAGAACGAAACAGCCGGCGGTGATGAAGCCACCGAGGAAGCTCATGTCCTTGCGGGTGGTCAGCACATAGGCGGACAGGCCGAAGAACACCAGAGCGGTCATGCCCAGCGCGCTGGCGATCAGCTCGCCGCCGTTGGCCATGCCCAGGTACATGTTGAGGATCGGGCCCAATACGTAGCCCATGAAGCCGGTCAGGGCGAAGGTGGTGAGCAGGCCCCAGCCGCTGTTACGCAGCTTGGCAGTGAGGAAGAACAGGCCGTAGAAGCCGACCAGAGTCACGATGAAGCCCGGGTGGGGCAGATTCAGTTGGGCGCTGAAGAAGGCGCAGAGCGCGCTGAACACCAGGGTCATGGCCAGCAGGCCATAGGTGTTGCGCAGAACCTTGCTGGTTTCCAGCTGGTCCGCCTGCGCGTGGGCGAGTGCGTAGTCCTGTTCGTGCATGGCATCCCTCCTGAGGGGGTGAAAATCCGTGGTCATCCCGATCATAACAGAGCATTTCCCACTGCCAATGCCGAGAGTTTGACAGTGTGTTGCGTTCGGGTAGTATGGCGGCCCGCGAATCCGGAGGGTTGGCAGAGCGGTTGAATGCAACGGTCTTGAAAACCGTCGAACGTGAAAGCGTTCCCAGGGTTCGAATCCCTGGCCCTCCACCAAATTTGACAAGCAAGGGTCTAGACGGTGTCTAGGCCCTTTTTTGTGCCCGAAGAAAACTGCTCGCTGCGGTTTCTAGTCGGTCAGGGCCGGGCAGCTGCCTTGCAGGTTGTCGTCGAAGCCGGTGACGCGCGGCAGCCCCTTGCCATCTGCGCCGGCATTGCAGGCGATGTGGTAGATGGTGTTCTGGCTGTAGGGCAGCTCCCATGAATGGTGGGTTTTCGACAGGTCCGCATCGACGGCGGACCTGCCAAGAACGACGCTGGGGAAGTCCGTGCCGTTGTGAATGCAGATCTGGTTGGCCTGCAGGGGGTGCTTATCCGACTGCAGGGCCCCAGGAGCAGGCATGTAGCACCAGGCGACGCCTACGTTGTGGTTGCAGTTGTTGATCAGGGTGATGGTGTTCGGGCCGCCACTGCTGATCTGGATGCAACCGTTTACCGCCGCTGCGCTCTGGTCGGACACTTGCCGCGCTGCGACTTGGCGTGAGGGCTTGGTCGTACCGACGGCGGCCAGGGTACTTGCCAGTCGTTTGAGCCCCTTGTTGCGTAGTGCCTCGCCTTGCTCGACCTCCGCTGTGCTGCGCTTGAGTGCCAGCGCAGTGCTCTGGCGCGCCTGTTGGTCGGCATAGACCGCGGCGAGTGTCATCTCGCCCAGGCTGGCGTAGCGCGAGCTTTTCAGTGCAGCGACGCGCAGCTGCTCCTGCGCTGATGCATCGCGCTGCCGGGTGTTTGGGTCCGCCTGCAGCTGTTTCACCCGCGCCTGGCGTTTCTGCAACTGCTGGGCCTCGTTCGAGTAGCCGTGGGCGCGGGCGAATCGGCTGGCGAGTTGCTGATACAGGTCGGCCTCTTCTGCGTACTGGCCGGACAAGCCGAACAGATAGAGCTGCATGGTCAGGGTCGGCCGTCCGAGTGCTTCGGAGCGGCTGGCCGCCTTGCTCAGCTCCAGGCCTGGTCCGCTGTAGAGCATCCGTATGTCGTCCTGTCGTGCGAGTAACTCCTGGTAGTGCTCAAGCGCCTTGTGCTGGTCACGTGTCTGCCAGTACTCGGCCAGGCGACTCTCGGCCTGAGCTAGCAGCGCTCCTGCCCGGGGCGTGCTGTCGGTGATCTCTTCGGGCTGCTGCCAGGCCTGCGATGCTGCGCGCTGTGCGCTGGTGAGTGCGGCGAACTCACGGTCTGGCGAGGTGCTCTGTCGATAGTTGTCGGCTGCCATCAGGTAGTACGACGCAGCGCTGCTCCAGAACCGTTGCTCTTCACTGCGCCGCGCCTCGCTCAGGTTGCTCTTGGCGGCCTCCTGGTGCCTGCCGGCTCGGGCAAGATCAACGCCAGAATTCGGCTTGAGAGGAAAGGAGCAGCCCGCTAGCAGTGCCGAGAGGCCCAGCATCCATGCTCGTTTGGTCATCGTCATTGCTGGTTCCTGCACCGATATGTTGGCTTTGCGTTACGCCTGTTTGTCGATGCCATGTATCTCCATGAGTTCCCTTCTGCCGCTTTCGAGCGAAAGGGGTGAGCGGGGAGTGAATTTTCTGCATGCCGGCTCTTGCCGGTTTATTGATTTAAATAACTTATTGATATTTAAGTTATTTGTTTGATTTTTAGGTTTGAGGTCGATACCTATCCGGCTTTGCCGGGTAAGTTGTATACGTGTAACATTCGCACCTTCTGGCTGGTCTGATTTCAGGATGAAATCGGGCGGCTGAGGCAACGAACCGCAATCCTCTGACGGGCGACCTATAGCGTCTTCCCATCGCGAGCGGCCCGCCGGGCACGGTTTTCTGGCGTTTGCTTTCTGGCGCGAATGCGCCAAGCTCAGTTCATTGATTGCTGTGTTGCGACAATGGTGCAGCGAGGTGTCGCTTGATTAAGGTGCTGGTGGTCGATGACCACGATCTGGTGAGGACGGGCATCACCCGCATGCTGGCCGATATCGACGGCCTGCAGGTGATCGGGCAGGCCGACTCCGGGGAAGAGTCGCTGAAGAAGGTGCGCGAGCTGCGCCCGGATGTGGTCCTGATGGACGTGAAGATGCCCGGCATCGGTGGCCTGGAAGCCACCCGCAAGCTGTTGCGCAGCCATCCCGAGCTGAAGGTCGTTGCAGTCACTGCCTGTGAGGATGATCTTTTCCCGACTCGCCTGCTGCAGGCCGGCGCTGCCGGCTATCTGACCAAGGGGGCGGCGCTGGAAGAGATGGTGCAGGCCATTCGCATGGCGTTCGCCGGTCAGCGCTATCTCAGCCCGCAGATCGCCCAGCAGCTGGCGCTGAAGTCGTTCCAGCCAAACGGCGGCGGTTCTCCTTTCGATCTTCTCTCCGAGCGGGAGATCCAGATTGCCCTGATGATCGCCAATTGCCAGAAAGTGCAGACCATTTCCGACAAGCTGTGCCTGTCGCCCAAGACGGTGAACACCTACCGCTACCGTATCTACGAGAAACTGGCCATCACCAGTGATGTGGAGCTGGCGCTGCTGGCGGTGCGCCATGGCATGGTGGATGCCGTCGGCTGAGTGCCTTGGGCAAGTCTGTGAAGAGGACGTAAACTGCGTCCTCTTCGTCTTTCTGGCCTGCTGATTTAGATGACTTCCACGCCCGTCGCTCCTTTCGATTCAAGCGCCTTTCTCGCCACCTGTAGTGGGCGGCCGGGCGTTTATCGAATGTTCGATGACAGCGGCAAGCTGCTCTATGTCGGTAAGGCGTCGAACCTGAAGAAGCGGCTGGCCAGCTACTTCCGCAAGACTGGCCTGGCACCCAAGGCTGCTGCTCTGGTGGCCCGCATCGCCCAGGTCGAGACCACCATCGTGGCTAACGAGACCGAGGCGCTGCTGCTCGAGCAGACGCTGATCAAGCAGTGGCGGCCGCCGTACAACATCCTGCTGCGTGACGATAAGTCCTATCCCTATGTGCTGCTGTCGGATGGCGATTACCCGCGTCTGGGTATTCATCGCGGCGCGAAGAAGGAGAAGGGCCGCTATTTCGGGCCATACCCCAGTGCCGGAGCCATCCGTGAGAGCCTCAATCTGCTGCAGAAGACCTTTCTCGTGCGCCAGTGCGAGGACAGCTACTTCAAGAATCGCACCCGGCCCTGCCTGCAATACCAGATCAAGCGCTGCAAGGGACCCTGTGTCGGTTTGGTGGAGCCCGAGGAGTACGCCGAGGATGTGCGCCATTCGGTGATGTTCCTCGAGGGGCGCAGCAACGCGCTGACCGAGGAGCTGTCTGGCGCCATGGAGCGGGCTGCGATGAACTTGGAGTTCGAGCGTGCGGCCGAGCTGCGTGACCAGGTTGCGCTGCTGCGCCGTGTGCAGGATCAGCAGAGCATGGAGGGCGGCACCGGCGACGTCGACGTGGTGGCCTCCATCGTCAACCCGGGCGGTGCCTGTGTGCATCTGATCAGCGTGCGCGGCGGGCGCGTGCTGGGCAGCAAGAACTTCTTCCCCCAGGTAGGCATCGAGGAGGAGGGTGGTGCGGTGCTTTCGGCGTTTCTCGCGCAGTACTACCTGTCCAGTCATGAGCGCGATCTGCCGAGCGAGCTGATCGTCAATGTCACTCACGAGGATCTGCCGACGGTCGCCGCGGCCATCGCCGAGCTACGTGGTCGCGAGATCGCCATCAGCCATCGGGTGAGGGCGACTCGTGCACGCTGGCAGCAGCTGGCGGTCACCAATGCCGAGCAGGCCCTCGGCGCTCGCCTTGCCAACCGCCAGCATGTGGCGGCCCGTTTCGATGCGCTGGCCGAGGCGCTGAATCTGGATGAACCGCCGCAGCGGCTGGAGTGCTATGACATCAGCCACTCCAGCGGTGAAGCCACGGTCGCCTCCTGCGTGGTGTTCGGACCGGAGGGGCCGCTCAAGTCCGACTATCGCCGCTACAACATCGAGGGCGTCACGGCCGGTGACGATTACGCGGCCATGCATCAGGCCCTGACCCGGCGCTTCAGCAAGCTTAAGGACGGGGAGGGCAAATTGCCGGACATCCTCCTGGTCGACGGCGGCAAGGGGCAGCTGGCCATGGCTCGCGAGGTGCTGCAGGAGCTGGCGGTGCCGGAGCTGATCCTGCTCGGCGTGGCCAAGGGAGTGACTCGCAAGCCGGGCCTGGAAACCCTCTATCTGAACGATGCGGATCACGAGTTCACGCTGCCGGCCGATTCCCCGGCGCTGCACCTGATCCAGCAGATCCGCGATGAGGCGCACCGCTTCGCCATCACCGGGCACCGCGCCCGTCGCGGCAAGGCGCGGCGGACTTCGAGCCTGGAGGATGTGGCGGGCATCGGTCCCAAGCGCAGGCGCGAGCTGCTCAAACACTTCGGCGGCCTGCAGGAGCTCAATCGCGCCAGCATCGAGGAAATCGCCAAGGCGCCGGGCATCAGCAAAAAGCTGGCGGAGTCGATTTATGCCGCTCTGCACAGCGAGTAGAATGCCGGCTCATTTCGCTGGTCAGTCGTCCCGATGAATATCCCCAATCTGCTCACCGTTCTGCGCGTCGCCCTGATTCCGGTCTTCATCCTGTTCTTCTACATGCCTTTCGCCTGGAGCTACTGGGCGGCTAGCGCGGTTTTTGCCCTGGCGGCGGTGACCGACTGGTTCGACGGCTATCTGGCGCGTCGCTGGGAGCAGAGCACGCCGTTCGGCGCATTCCTCGATCCGGTCGCAGACAAGCTGATGGTGGCAGTGGCGCTGGTGTTGCTGGTGGAAGAGCATGCCAACCTGTGGTTGACCTTGCCGGCGGTGATTATCATCGGGCGCGAGATCGTGGTTTCTGCGCTGCGTGAATGGATGGCCGAGCTGGGCGCGCGCGCCCATGTGGCGGTGTCCAACCTGGGCAAGTGGAAGACTGCCGCGCAAATGGTGGCGCTGGTCATCCTGCTCGGCAATCCGCCGCAACTTACCATCTGGGTGGGGGCGGGTTACGTGCTGCTGATCATCGCGGCGGCGCTCACCCTGTGGTCCATGCTGCAGTACCTGCTGGCTGCTTGGCCGCACCTCAGCATCGACTCCGAAAAGAAATAAGCTTTTTTGAATCAAGGGGTTGACGCGGCGTTTCGATTCTATAGAATGGCGCCCGTCACCAAGACGCGGGAATAGCTCAGTTGGTAGAGCACGACCTTGCCAAGGTCGGGGTCGCGAGTTCGAGTCTCGTTTCCCGCTCCAATTTGTTGACGTTGACGCCGCGGTAAGCGGCGTCTTCGTTTGAGGCCGATTAGCAGAGTGGTTATGCAGCGGATTGCAAATCCGCGTACATCGGTTCGATTCCGGTATCGGCCTCCACTATAAAAGCCCCGTAGATCATTGATCTACGGGGCTTTTTCTTTGTGGCTTGGAGTGCTTCGGTAACCTTGCCGGGCTGGCGCTAGCTGTATATAGTCCAGCCCTCGCTTCACCGCGCTACCGCCCGAATGGCGAAATCGGTAGACGCAGGAGACTTAAAATCTCTCGCTCGTAAGGGCGTCCCGGTTCGAGTCCGGGTTCGGGCACCATTTGATTGTTTCTAGCTGTCTCTATAAGTCTACGAAACCCAGTAAAGCCGGCTCTATCAGCCGGCTTTCTTGTTTCTGTCTGTCTCTCCATGTCTCTAGGCATATACCTAAAATGGGTATACGTTTAGGTATACGCCGGTTCGGCAAGGGAGGCATATACCTATGGCGCGGACAGTCACGCCCCTGACAGACCCCAAGTGCGAGGCTGCTAAGCCTCGCGAAAAGGACTACACGCTGTTCGATGGCCAGGGCCTTTTCCTGCTGGTGAAGTCCAGTGGCACCAAGGTCTGGCGCTTCAAGTTCACCCGACCGGACGGCCGGTCTGGGCTGGCCACCTTTGGCAACTACCCAGCACTCGGCCTCAAGGCTGCCCGAGCCAGGCGAGCAAATGCCTTGGAGTTGCTGGCCGAGGGTGTAGATCCCATCGAGCATGAGCAGCGCCAGCGAGAGGCGGCCCAGGTGGCGGCGGGGAACACCTTCAAGACCATAGCCCTGCAGTGGCATACCGCCTGTGCCCGCAAGTGGACGGCGGATCACGCCTCCAAGGTGTTGCGGCGCCTGGAGCTGTACCTGTTCCCACCCCTCGGGCATCGCCCGGTGGACGGCCTGAAAGTCCGTGACCTGCTGGCCCCACTCAAGGCGGCCGAGCAGCGCGACACCCTGGAGCTGGCCAGCCGCCTGCGGCAGTACACCACCGGGGTGATGCGCTATGCCGTGCAGCATGGGTATATCGAAACCAACCCGGCCAGCGACCTGGTGGGCGCAACTGCCACACGCAAGGCCCAGCACCGGCCGGCACTGCCTCTGGAGCGGCTACCCGAGCTGCTGCAGCGCATCGAGGTGTACAAGGGGCGCACCCTGACCCGGCTGGCGGTGGAGCTTACTCTGCATGTGTTCATCCGCTCCAGTGAACTGCGCTTCGCCCGCTGGGGTGAGGTTGATATGCCGCGCAGCCTATGGACGATCCCGGCCGAGCGCGACGCCATTGAGGGCGTGAAACACTCCGAACGCGGCGCCAAGATGCGCACGCCGCACCTGGTACCCCTGAGCCGGCAGGCGCTGGGCCTGCTGGGACAGGTGCATATTCTCTCCAGCCGGTTTGATCTGGTGTTCCCTGGCGACCACTACCACCACAAGCCCATGAGCGAGAACACGGTAAACGCTGCCCTGCGGCGCATGGGCTACGACACCAAGGTTGAGGTGTGTGGCCATGGCTTCCGGGCGATGGCCTGTTCTGCCCTGGTGGAGTCGGGACTGTGGACGCGGGATGCCGTCGAGCGGCAGATGAGCCACCAAGAGCGGAACACGGTACGGGCTGCCTACATCCACAAGGCCGAGCACCTGGAAGAACGCCGGCTCATGGTGCAGTGGTGGGCCGATTATCTGGATGCCAACCGGGAAAAACACGTCACCCCCTACGACTTTGCCAACCGAGGGGAGGGGGCCGGCAACGTGGTGCCGGTGAACTTCGGCAAGGCGGGTTGAGCATACAAACCCGTATCCCTCGAAAAAGCGGTGTTCTGGGTGTACCAGGTGTTCCAGAAACGCCGAGGGCCAGTAAAGGCGGGGCTTTCAGCGGTGGAACACCTTACGGCACAAGGCGGAACACCTGGTGTTCCAGGCGCCGGAGGTGTTCCACCTTTGGCGGGGCTGGAGTGGAACGCCTCGGGGCGTATCAGGGCGGCACCAGCGCCCGGCCAGACGGAACACGACGCTGGCCCTGTTCTGCCCTGATGGCCCTGGCTGGTATGGTCTGCGGGGAGCGGCAGCGTATTGCAGCGCTGTGGTGGGCGCACTGAATGGGGCGAGGGGATGGTTATTACTCTTGAGCGTGCGGATGACGCGACGCTGACCAATATTGTTTATCGGTTTGTAGGCGATGACGAAGCTGCATTTGAGTGGCCGCATTACGCGCCGGATTTTCTGTTGAGGGAAATCGCTAGCTGCGTGTTTATAGATCAGAGTGGGCGGCGTATCGCTCTGTGCACTGATCTTTCAGGCCGGGGTAATGGTTTCGGTTGGACCGTCCTTCGGTATACGCCTGGTGGCGGGCTTGAGCGCTTTTGGTCGATTAGCTGGCGCCCGGATGGCTTCGCGGATCACTTGGCTGGCCTCGGCTCTGATTATGCGATGCGGCAGGTGGTTACAGCGGAAGGCCGACTAGCCTTCGCTTGCCTTGACCGCTTCCAAAGCTGGGCACTCTCGGAGCGTGCGCGACAAGCCATCGAATTGATTGAGGCTGGTGGGGCCACTTTCGACAGCATCAGGGAGCGTGTGCCGGAGGTCTTTGATGTGCCGTTGTTCAAGAACTACGTGGCGGCGCGGGTAGCCAGTGGACAGATGCCAAAGGGGAGAAAGGGTAAAAGGCCAAGCTCTGCTACTGAGCCTGCAAAACGTGAGTTGTATTTGCATGCTTGTGCGTTCGAGCAAAAGGAGCCTGGTATTACTTGGAGTGCGGCTTGCGCTGCAGCGTTGGTTGAAGCGCCGGAACTTGCAAGGACTGCGCGTTGGCATGTCGGTGATGAGCCTTGGGACAATCTACGGCGGACTGCAAGCGCTCGGTTTTCAAACACGCGTTGGGCAGCCTATCGCCGCCCTCAAACTGATAAATAAAGGTAAGTCAAGGGCGGATATTCTAATTAAACCTCCGGTGTGAGTGCCTGGGCTTTCTGTGAGCCTTGCGGGGAACAAACCAGCCCCCTGAGGTACTGCATGGAATCCCAACACACTTACGCGCTGGCATCGCAGCCAGCGTCCGGAGTTGCCCCTGCCGAGCTGCTGCCCCCTGAACAAGCGGCGCAAGTGCTCGGGTTGTCGGTCAAGACGCTAGCTGCCTGGCGCAGTACGGGGCGCAACGCGCTTCCCTTTATCCGCTGCGGTTCCCGCATTCGCTACCGTCGCGCCGACCTTGCCGCCTGGCTACTTGCTCGCCAAAGCACCAGCACCGCCGATGCTGTAAAGGGGGCGGCGCGATGACCAAGTCCAAGCGCTCCTCGCAAGTCCGCAGCTCTGTCCCTGCTGGCCCGCTCTCGGCTGCCCCTCGCCAGGTGCAGGCGCTGCGACCCAGCACCAGCACCGCCGCAGTGTCGGGATTCGATCCAGCCGTCACCTTGATCCGCATGCCCGAGCTGATGGCCTTGACCGGCTTGCAGCGGCCGACCGTGTACAAGCGTCTCAAGGATGACCCGACCTTTCCCCGGCCGGTGCCGCTGAGTGATAGCCCGGCACGCGGTGCCCCAGTGGCCTGGGTACTGGCCGAGGTGCAGGAGTGGGTCAAGTCGCGCATTGCGGCGCGTGGGGAGGTGGCAGCATGAGCCAGGGCGAACAAGCAAGGCCACTCCCTATGTTTCGCTTTGATCGCACCTCCGAGGGTTGGAGGCTTTCGCTCTCGGTGCAACTGCGTGGTCAATGTGCTGACGATGACTCGGCAGAGTCCGTATTCCGGCGCGGGATAGTCGCATTGGAGGATGTGATCGAGGCCATGCGCGGCAGCTTGGAGGAAGCCAAGAGCGAGCAGTTGCAAGGGGGTGAAGCATGAGCCGTTTATCTGAGCGGTTGGTACAGCTCACCCTGCGCGCCAGGGACTTCCTGAGCAAAGACATCCGGCCTGCCAGTGAGGCGTTCAAGGAACTGACGGCCGAGGGCAAGCGTCTCAAGGACTCTCTGGCTGAAGCTGGCCGGGCTCGCGGCCTGGTGCGTACCTTGCGCGACACCGAGGGCGCTACCGGCAGCTTGGAGCGCGCCTGGCACGATGCACAGGCCACCTTGGATGATCTCACCCGCGAGATCGGCGACAGCGAGCAGGCGACCGCCGGGCAACGCATCGCCCTGCGCGAGGCGAGGCGCACCGCTGATGAGGCAAAGAATGCCTACGATCGTAGCCAGCGCGCGATCAAGAACCTGCGCGCTGAGCTGAAGGCCCTCAACGTCGATACGGGCAGCCTGGGCTCGGAAGAGGACCGCCTTACCGCCGAGATCAAGCAGAACAAGCAGGCGGTGGATGATAACCGCGAGGCAATCAAGCAGAAGCGGATCGAGGAGAAAAAGGCGGCGGATGCTGCGCAAGAGCATGCCTCCCGCGTCGACGCGGCGCGCGGTGCCCTGGCTGCAGGCGCCAAGCAGGTGCTGGCCTTCGCCGCTGCCTTCGTTGGCCTGAATGCGCTTTTGGGTGCGGTGGGGCGGGGCTTCGAGCTGTTGCGCGGCGGCATCTTCTCGATGCTGCAGACCGGCGACCAGTTCGAGGGGCTGCAGACCCGCATGAATGCTCTGATGGGCTCGTTGGCTGCTGGTGAGGCGGCCACTGCCTGGGTCAAGGAGTTCGCTAAGAACACCCCGCTGGAGCTGCAGGATGTAACCGACGCTTTTGCTCAGCTGCAGGCCTACGGCGTAGATCCGATGAACGGGACGCTGCAGGCGCTGGTCGACCAGAACGAGAAGCTGGGCGGCGGCATGGAGCGTCTGGGCGGCATCATCGGTGCTGTCGGCCAGGCCTATGCCAAGCAGAAGCTGCAGACCGAGGAGATCTTGCAGTTGGTCGAGCGCGGTGTGCCTGTGTGGGACATGCTCAGCAAGATCACCGGCAAGAATGCGGCCGATCTACAGGCGCTGGCCACCAAGGGCCGGCTCGGCCGGGACGTGCTGGCGGCCCTAGTGAAGGAGATTGGGCGGCTGAGTGCCGGCGCGGCCGAGTCCAACATGGATCGGCTCAGCGGCATCATCAGCACCCTGAAAGATCAGGTCACCGATTTTTACAACCGCATAGCGAACGCGGGGGCGCTTGAGTACGTCAAGGGGCAGCTTTCGCTGCTGAGTAACACCATCAGCCGGATGGCGGCGGATGGCAGCCTGGATACCTTGGCTAAGGGGTTGTCTGAGGCCTTTATCCAGGGGGTGGAAAAGGTAAAGCAATTTGCTCTCAGCCTTAGCGAAGTGGACTTCAAGCGGCTGGTGGATGACAGCTCAGCCTGGCTCGTCACTTTCGGTGAAAAGATCGACAAGACGGTCAGTGCTGTGCAACTGATGGCGGCGCCGGTCAGGGTGGTGGCGAACGTCATCACGGGCTTTATCTCCGGCGTAGGCACAGCGTTCACGGCAATGGTTGGTGCCTCGTTGTCCGCGATGGCAACCGCTGCCAAGGCAATCCCTGACCTGATCGGTGGCGACAAGATCGTGGCTGGTCTTGAATCTGCACGCGATAAGGTTTTCGGCTTAAGCGAGGCTCTGGCTAATCAGGTAAAGCAGGATGCAACTGACCTCTGGAGCACCGTTGCGGACGCAGCGGAAGCTGGTGGTGAGCGTCAGAAAAAGGCTCTTGAAGATGTAGCAGCAAGCGCGGCAGAGTCGGGCACCGATGTGCGGTCTGGCTTCAAGCTGGCCGAGACCGGGGTGCTTTCTCTCAATGAGACCCTGCTGAACCTGGTCACCTCTGGCAAGGTTGGTCTGGCTGATCTTGCCCAGGCCGTTGACGTGATCAATGCGGCCTCTGCTGTGCAGCAGTTGGAGAGCATGCGCGCTGTGCTGCTCGATGCCTTCGATGCCGGCAAGTTCAGCCAGCAAGAATACGCCCAGGCCGCTGGCCTGCTGGCCTGCTGGCTAGTCGGCTCAAGGAGCTGCAGGGCTCTGCGACTGGTGCTGCCGATGGTGTCTCCGACCTGGAGGAAAAACTGGGCGACTTGCAGTCCGTGCAGCAGGCCATCAGCAACGCCAAGACGGATGTCGACATCAACAACATCCGCGCCGCCCTGCGCAAGCTGTACAACGATGGCGAGATCACCGCCGCGCAGTACAACGAGGAGCTGAAGAAGACCAGCGACCAGCAGAAGGAACTCAAGAGCGCGGTCGAGCAGGGCGCCAAGGCGCAGCGCGACAAGACCCAGGCCGATCAGGACGCCATCGTCACCAGCGAGCAGCTGCGCCGCGAGGGCGGCCGGCGCATGGAGGAAGAGCGGCGCGCCATTGGCGAGGCCATGGAGCAGCGTCGCAAGGGCAGCGAGGAGGTCAAGCAGGACACCTCTTCGCTGGCCAGCTACGTCGACGGTGTGATGGCCAAGGCGCGGGAGCCTCTGTCGCAGCTGAGTGCTGCTGCACTGGAAGTGTTCGACCGCCTGCGCGGCCTCGGCACCGCCAAGGTAGCCATCGACACCAGCAGCCTGGAGCAGACGGCGGCCTCGCTGGAGCGTGTCAGCGAGGAGTTGCAGAGTGTCCAGCAGGCGGCCTCCTGGGCTGGGCTGGGTGGCTTCAGCCGCTGGCAGCTAGCAACCCTCGGCCAGAGCCTGCGCCTGCAGGAAGCGACGTTAGCGCAGAAGCTGGAGCTGCAGAGCCTGATGCGTGCCTATGAGGATGGCACGCTGGGCATGGCTGATTTCGCGAAGCGGGCCGAGCAGGCGCGCGGCAGCATGGCTTTGCTGGATGAAGCCGATCTGACCTCGCTGGAAAGCGCGCTCCAGAGCGCCAAGAGCCAGATGCAGCAACTGGGCGAGTCCTCACGAGGCACCGTAGAAAGCCTACTGGATGAGCTGGATGGCTTGGAGGGGCGCGAGGATGCAATCCAGCGTCGCCGTTTCGATGCCCGTAAGCGGGAGCTGCAAGCCCAGATGGCAGAGGCACAGGCTAGTGGCGACGCCAATGCGATCAGCAATTCAGCGCGTGCTCTTGGCCTGTTACGCCAGATTGAGGCGGCGACAGAGCAGAGTCGTGCGCGCGAGGAACAGCAGAAGCGCGTCGAGGCCAATGTGGCTGCTGCATCAACTCAACCAGACAGCAGCACCGCGCGACCTTCTACGGTTGTGCGTTTCGAGTCGCCGCGCGGCGGGCGGGCTGTGGACGTGGCTGTTGCGGAGGTGGATCAGGCTGCGTTGTTGGGCATCCTTGAGGATGCCGGCCTGCGCTCTCTTTGACTTACAAGGAAGTATCACTATGAAGCCGACAGTCCTGCCGTATACCGCAGTGGACGAATTTGCAGAGCGCTCTGGGTTGAGCGACTTGGATCTACACGGCCCACGAGGCCTGCACCCGATGCTCACTCAAGCACTAGACCGTGGCGCTCGTGTTGTCCTAGTGCTATGGGCGGCTCCAGATTGGCAGTTGCTCGCCATCAAACCGCCAGAGGATGCAGCGCATTTGAGTGATCTAGAGGTGTTGGCCCACGTCGGTGGGTGGCCTGGGTTGGTTGACGAGATGCTTGGCAAGTCTCAGCGCGGCGCTCACTACACCTGGCTTGAGTTGCGGCGCCATCCCGTTCACACCAACGCTGTCCACTGAAACGACAACGCCCCCGGTTGCAGCCGAGGGCGTTAGAGGTGAATCACGATGAATGCTCAATCTATGCCGTGCCTGGTCGGCGCGCAAGCGCTGCGCGCCCTGGCCGTTGCTCTCCCTGACCCATCGCGCTACTCTGCGGCCGTCGCTGTCAATCCAGTGACCGGGTTTGGCGACCCGATTATCAGTAGGCGCACAAGCGCCAGAAGGACCATTGCAGGCGCTTTTTTTGTGCCCGCAATGTCGCTTTATGGTGGCCGTGCGTGGGAGACCTTCGGGTCTGCCGGGTGCCTACTGTCCCGGTTCGCCAACCTGCGCACGGCTGCCACCCATAATCGTTTGGCGACGGTTCGTGGCAGCTCCAACAGAACAGTAGGAGCACCATCCATGAAGCACCTGTACGCCCTCAATCCGTCCCGGCTTCGCGCCGCCGCCCATCGGCGCATGGCCTTTGCCGCCCTGCGAGCCGATTCATCTGCTGCTGTCCGTCTTTCTCGCTATCAACATCACATGGCTAAGGCTCGTGCACTGGAAGCACAGGGGGAGGTGCAATGACGCTTTCTCCATTGGACTCACTCATCAAGCTATCTGAGGTCATGAGGCAAGTAGGTATTGGGAAAACCAAGATCTACAAGCTGATCCAGGACGATCTATTTCCAACGCCTGTGAAGTTAGGAAGTGTGTCGCGCTGGTCACAGCTCGAAATACAAGACTGGATTGAGCAGCAGAAAGCTGCGCGTGATCGGGGGTAAGTGGAAATGAAGCGACCTGACTGCTCTTTACCTGAAGGGATGTTGGTTGTGGCTCCTGAGGCTGATGCTGGTGTGCCTATTGATGCGATTACTGCAGCGATCACTCGAACTGATTCGGTGTTGTGGCTTCTAGTCAGCCAGTTTGATGGTAGCGGAGGTGATCGCTATAGCGATGAGGTAATCGCTGGGGCTCTGTGGGCTGTGCAGGGCATGCTTCGAGAGATCCGAACTCTCGCCATGCATGGCCATGACAGCACCTTGGGTGGGGGGTGCCAATGACAGGACAGAACTCCAAGTGGCCAACCTTTGCTGAGGTGAGCCGCGCTGCACTGCAGGCAGTCGACCGGGTGTTGGCGCACTGGCTGCCTGGTGGAAAGCGTGTGGACGGTGGCAAGGAGTACACCGCCCCCAACCCGACCCGGGCCGACAAGCATGCCGGCTCACTCAAGGTGAACTTGGCAAAGGGCACCTGGAGCGACTTCGCTACCGGCGACAAGGGCGGCGATCTGATTGACCTAGTGCGTTACCTGAGCGGCGGTAGCGAGGTGGATGCCTGCAACAAGCTGGCTGACTTCGTGGGCGTGACGGCGGGGAACATCAGCAGCGTGCCGTCCAGCAGCCCGGCGAAGGCCCTGGAGTGGGTGCCGGTGTTGCCAGTGCCTGATGAGGCTATGCGTAAGGTGCCGCACAAGCACCGCCAGCACGGTAAGCCGTCGAAGGTTTGGGTCTACCGCGATGCCGAGGGCAGGCCGTTGATGGTGCTCTATCGCTTCGACCTGGGGCCAGATGACAGCGGCACGCCGCGCAAGGTTTTTGCTCCGTTGACCTGGTGCAAGCATGCCGATGGCTCACTGTCCTGGCGGTGGCTGAGCCTACCCGAACCGCGCCCGCTGCTGCGCCTCGATGAGTTAGTCAGCAGGCGGGCGGTGCCCGTAGTGCTATGCGAAGGTGAGAAGTCGGCAGATGCTGCTGCTGAGCTGCTGCCCGGCTACGTCTCTACCTGCTGGCCCAACGGTACCAACTCTTGGCAGAAAGCCGACTTCGCCCCACTGGCCGGGCGGGACGTGTTGCTGTGGCCGGATAACGATGCGCCGGGCCTCAAGTGCATGGGCGCTCTGGACGAGCACCTGCGCCAGCTCGGGGCCGCCTCGGTTCGGGTAGTCGCGTTGACAGTGTTCGGCCAGCGGCCGGGCCTCGATGGAGAGCGTCCAACCTTCGCCCCTGGTGGTGAGTGGGCCGAGGGTGACGATGCGGCCGATGCCCTGGCCAAGGGCTGGACGGCGGCGCACCTGGCAGAGCTGGAGCGCACCGGGGAGCTGTTCGCCCTGGCACCGGTAGCAGCGCCGGCCGCCCCGGCCAAGGCCCGCAAGCCCAACGCCAAGCCAGCCCCGGCGGAGAACTCTGCGGCCGTGCCGGCAGGCTTCCGTGTGACGGTGGAAGGGGTGTTCTATGCCGGCGAGGATGGCGAGGCCCGGCCGGTGTGTTCGCGCCTGGAGATACTGGCGCGCACCCGTGACGATAAGGGCCACAACTGGGGCCTGCTGGTGGAGTTCGATGACCCGGACGGCGACCGCAAGCGTTGGAACATTCCGGCACGGGCGATGGCCGGCGACTTCGGCAAGGAAGTGCTCGGCCCGTTGGTGGATATGGGTCTGCGTCTGGCCCCGTTGCGCACGGCGCGTAATTCGCGCAACGACCTGCAGAGCTACCTACAGGGCTTTGACAGCGCCGAGCGCGCACGCCTGGTCACGCGCCTGGGCTGGCATGGCGGCGCCTACCTGCTACCGGATCGGCAGATTGGGCAGAGCGCCGAGCACCTGCACTT
This sequence comes from Pseudomonas sp. Gutcm_11s, assembly GCF_028649395.1. Taxonomy (GTDB): domain Bacteria; phylum Pseudomonadota; class Gammaproteobacteria; order Pseudomonadales; family Pseudomonadaceae; genus Aquipseudomonas. The sequence continues at coordinate 72,613 of NZ_JAQSUW010000014.1, forward strand.
CTATGAAGCTGGCGCGCAGTTCCCGCCGATTGCTTGGGCCGGCACTCTGGAGCAGTGGCAGCAGCAGGTTGGGGCGCTGTGCGTGGGCAATAACCGGTTGATGTTCGTGGTGTGTGTGGCCTTCGCCGGGGCCTTGTTGCATCAGCTGGACGCCGAGTCGGGCGGCTTTCACCTGTACGGCGACAGCTCGGGCGGCAAGACCACCCATCTGCAGGTGGCTGCATCGGTGTGGGGCGGGCCGCGCCTGGTTCGTTCCTGGCGCAGTACGGACAACGCCTTGGAGAGCATCGCGGCGGCGCACTCGGATGGATTGCTGGTGCTGGATGAAATCGGCATGTGTGACCCGCGCATCATCGGCGAAACCATCTACATGCTGGGCAACGGCACCGGAAAGGCCCGCGCCAATGATCGCGGCCAGGCTGGCCGCCAGGTACAGGAGTGGCGCCTGCTGTTCCTTTCCACCGGGGAAAAGACCCTGGCCCAGCACATGGCCGAGGCGAGCAAGGAGTTGAAAGCCGGGATGGAGGTGCGGCTGCTCGCTGTGCCGGCCGATGCCGGCGAGGGCCTGGGGCTGTTCGAGGTGCTGCATGGCTTCGAGGATGCGGCGGCGCTGTCCGATGCGCTCAAGGCCCGGGTGGGCAAGTTCTACGGCACGCCAGCCCTGGCCTTCCTGTCGGCCCTCTGCGAACCGAGCAAGCTGCTCGGGTATGTGGCAACACTGCGCAGGACGGTAGAGCGCTTCACTGCAGAGTCATTGCCTGCCAGCGCCAGCGGCCAGGCCCAGCGGGCTGCTGCGCGCTTCGGGTTGGCGGCTGCGGCTGGCGAGTTGGCCACGGGGCTAGGCGTGACGGGTTGGCCCAATGGTGCGGCGCTGCATGCCGCTCGGGTGTGCCTGGACGCCTGGCTGGCAGCCCGGGGCGGCGCCGGCAACATGGAAGGGGAGGCCATCGTCCAGCGCCTGCGTATGGTGGTGGAACGATACGGCGAAAGCCGCTTCACCCGGTGGGACAGTGTGGCGGCCAAGGTGGATGACCATGCACCGCGTACTACTGACCGGCTGGGCTTCCGACGCACCATTGAGCACAGCTATGGCGATACGGCCTTTACCAGCGTGACCTACTACTTCCTGTCCACCGCCTGGCGTGATGAGGTGTTCAAGGGCATGAACGTGGCGGCCGCCAACCGGGAGTTGGTTGCCCGGGGAATTCTGGAGCCCGCTACCGATGGCAAGGCTGCCCAGTCGCTGCGCTTGCCTGGTATGCCCAAGGGGCGCGCCTATGTGGTCAATGGTTCGGCATTGCTCATGGACGAGCCTGATAGGCTGTCAGAGGCGGCTTAAATACAGGTTTCAAGAACACAAAAGCTGTTTGGCGGTAGATACCGGTGCCTGGATCTCTTACCCTCAATTGAGCACGAAAGCACATAGCGGAGCGAATAGTATGGATAAACCGAGGTCATTGAATCTGAGCATTCGCTCGGGGAGTAGTGAGCAGCTTCGTAAGCTCCTTGAGTTAGCTCTATATGAGCTAGATAGAGCAGTTCATGGCAACAGCAGCCTGGCATGGGCGGCAGCAGAGGGTGAGGTCATCAGCGGGGCAGTGGAAGGCACGATGGGTAGTTACCGCTTCGACTATTTGCTTGGCACTCCTGAGCTTGTTGAGTGCAGAAAACAGCTTCTTGATGATGGGTTTAAACTCGCCACCGTCAGAGACCTATCCTTCGATTACGATCTGTATGAGCACCCGGAAAGCAAACAGAAGAAACGCTTGTATTTCGATCCTGTAGAAATAAAGGATCACGAAGATCAATAGCTCAAGGCCGGCATTTGCCGGCTTTTTTGTGACTGTTAGTCAGGTCACGGCGTTCCATCTTGACTTCCGTCCAAGGTGGAATGAGTGTTCGCATCGACACCGACACTAATTCGCACGCCGAACCGTCAGCAATCCGCATCCCCGACACTTCCTGCATCTCCGCCACTGATTCGCGTACACCGCCAATTTGATTGATCAACCGTTGAGACAGCAGGGGCCATCCAGGCCATAGAGCCGATCTCGTAATTTCACAGCAGAGCAAGGCGAGATCGGGCCGTTCGCTTGTGCTGGTACCTCCCCTCATGGACGACCGCTACCGGCCAAAAGCGGCCAGTCGTACGGCTGTCACTGGGCGGTGAAGTGCTGATGAGAAGTCGCTATGCACCGTCACAAAGCTGGCAGTTGATGCCGAGGCAGCCCGATAGAAATCAGAGCCGCCAGCACCACAAACCCGCTAGAAACCCACAAGCAGGCTTCCAGTCCGTACTGCTGGAACACCCATCCAGAGAGCAGCGTGCCGAGTAGGCGCCCCAGGGCGTTGGACATGTAGTAGAAGCCCACGTCCAGGGACACCCCGTCCTCCTTGGCGTAGCTGACGATCAGGTAGCTGTGCAGCGACGAGTTCACCGCGAACAGCACGCCGAACAGCATCAGGCCACCCAGCAATACCACCTGTTCCGACCAGCCGGTGCCTAGTCCCAGTGCGATCAGCGCCGGCAAACCGGCCAGGGCCAGCGCCCAGGAGAAAGCAGCGCGGCCATCCGGCACGTGCCCGCTCTTCTTGCCAGTGATGTTGGGGGCGAAGGACTGCACGATGCCGTAGCCAATAATCCAGGCGGCGAGGAAGCCACCCACCAGCCAGAAATCCCAACCGAACACGGTACTCAGGTACACCGGCAGCGCCACCACGAACCACACGTCGCGAGCACCGAAGAGGAACAGTCGCGCGGCCGAGAGGATGTTGATCGCCCGGCTTTTGGAGAGCATGTCGCGGAACTTTGGTTTGGCCTTGGCCTTACCGAGATCCTTCTTCAGCAGCACCAGGCTGCCCAGCCAGATCAGAGCCAGCACCGCCGCCATGGCCAACACCGATCCAGTAAAACCGAGCAAGGCCAGCAGCGCTCCGCCGAGAAAGAAGCCCACGCCCTTGAGCGCGTTCTTCGAGCCGGTAAGGATGGCCACCCACTTGTACAACGTGCCCTGCTGATTGTCCGGCACCAGGAGCTTGATCGAACTCTTGGCGGACATCTTGTTGAGATCCTTGGCGATGCCAGACAGCGCCTGGGCTCCCATCACCCAGGGCACGGTCAGCCACGCGGCCGGCACTGTCAGCATCAGCAAAGCCAGCACCTGCATGCCCAGACCAATGTTCATGGTGCGGTTCAGACCTAGGCGAGCACCGAGGTAGCCACCCACCAGATTGGTGATGACGCCGAAGATCTCGTAGAACAGGAACAGTGCTGCGATTTGCAGTGGCGTGTAGCCCAGGGTGTGGAAGTGCAGCACTACCAACATGCGCAACGCGCCGTCGGTGAGAGTGAAAGCCCAGTAGTTGCCGGTAACCAGCAGGTACTGACGCACTTCCGCAGATAGGGCTGACAACGCCTTCATGATCGCTGCTTACTCCGCCGCGCCGACCAGACGAGCCAGCTCCGCCGCTCGGTTGGCATAGCCCCACTCGTTGTCGTACCAGGCGTAGATCTTCACCTGGGTGCCAGCCACCACCAGAGTCGACAGTGCGTCGATGATTGAGGAGCGCGGATCGGTACGGTAATCGATGGACACCAGTGGTCGCTCTTCATAGCCCAGGATGTTCTTCAGCGGGCCTTCGGCCGCCGCTTTGAGCAGCGCGTTGACCTCCTCGGCTGTGGTCGCACGCTCCACCTCGAACACGCAGTCGGTCAGCGAGGCGTTGGCCAGCGGTACGCGCACGGCGTGGCCGTTCAGCTTGCCGCGCAGCTCGGGGAAGATCTCGGCAATCGCTGTGGCCGAACCGGTGGTAGTCGGGATCAGGCTCATGCCGGAAGCGCGGGCGCGGCGCAGATCCTTGTGCGGGGTGTCGAGGATGCTTTGGGTATTGGTCAGATCGTGGATGGTGGTGATCGAGCCGTGGCGGATGCCCAGGTTCTCGTGGATCACCTTGACCACCGGAGCCAGGCAGTTGGTGGTGCAGGACGCGGCAGTGACGATGCGGTGCTGGGCCGGGTCGAACAGGTGCTGGTTGACCCCCATCACCACGTTCAGCGCGCCTTTTTCCTTGACTGGTGCGCAGACCACTACACGCTTCACGCCCTGATCCAAGTAGGCCTGGAGTACGGAAACGGTCTTCATCTTGCCGCTGGCCTCGATCACCAGGTCGCAGCCGCTCCAATCGGTGTCGGCAATGGCCTTGTTGGCGGTGACGCGAATGCGCTTGCCACCGATCACCACGCTCTCACCATCGCTGCCCGCCTCATGCTGCCAGCGGCCATGCACCGAGTCGAAGTTCAGCAGATGAGCGTGGGTGGCGGCATCGCCGGCCGGGTCGTTGATCTGCACGAACTCCAGCTCGGGCCAGTTCCAGGCAGCGCGCAGGGCCAGGCGGCCGATGCGGCCGAATCCGTTGATACCGACTTTGATCGTCATGGTGCTGTCTCGCGTAAAGGTGTTGGGCAGGTGAATCGAGTGGTTAATCAGATGGCCCGCTGATTGACGCGCTTGGATAGCTCTTCGGCCGACTCCTTGCGCTCGGAATAGCGGTCAACCAGGTAGTCGGAGCGGTCACGTAGCAGCAGGGTGAACTTGACCAGTTCCTCCATCACATCAACCACACGGTCATAGAACGAGGACTGCTTCATTCGGCCGTCCGCGTCGAACTCCAGATAAGCCTTGGGCACCGAGGACTGATTGGGGATGGTGAACATGCGCATCCAGCGGCCAAGCACTCGCAGCTGGTTGACCACGTTGAATGACTGCGAGCCACCGCATACCTGCATCACCGCCAGGGTCTTGCCCTGGGTCGGGCGAACCGCGCCAATGGCCAGCGGCACCCAATCGATCTGCGCCTTGAACACGGCGGTCATCGAACCGTGACGCTCAGGGGAGCACCACACCTGGCCTTCCGACCATTGCATCAGCTCGCGCAACTCCTGCACCTTGGGGTGGCTTTCCGGAGCATCATCCGGCAGCGGCAGGCCACTCGGATCGAAGATGCGCGTCTCGGCACCGAAGCGTTGGAGCAGGCGTGCAGCTTCTTCGGTCAGCAGGCGGCTGAAAGAACGCTCGCGGGTAGATCCGTACAGAAGCAGGATGCGCGGCGGATGGGTTGAAGCCGACTCGACGCCGAGCTTATCCAGTGTCGGCAAGTCAGCCAGGTCGACATCCAGGTTGGGCAGAAGATCGTCTTGCATGGTTACTCCTACGAAATCAGGTACTGAGCCCCTCTAGGGATCGCTCAATCGGTGTCAGCAGCAGGTTGCTGCCCGCTCCGGTCGATCACCCATCTGCTGTAGACGCTGAGGGTCTTCACCGAACAAGGTGCGGTTCGCCGCGTGCGTAGCCTGGAGGATCTGCATGACCCACTCCGGCAGCTCGGGGTGCAGGCGGTAGTACACCCATTGCCCTTGGCGGCGATCTTCAAGCAGGCCACAAGTGCGCAGCTGGGCCAGATGGCGAGAAATCTTTGGCTGGCTCTCATCGAGCGCACAGGTCAGCTCGCACACGCAAAGTTCACCCTCTTCCACGATCAGCATCATGGCGCGCACACGCGTCTCGTCAGCCAGGCATTTGAAAACGGTGATGGGGGTTAGGGATTCAGTCATAGCGACCTCAGCGTTTGGTTTTCACCAGGACGAACATCTTGATGCGCTCATGGATCTCATGAAGGGTGTGGCGGAATGCTTCCGGCTTGCTGCTCGTAACCGGGTCTTCAAAGTTCCACGCGAGAACCTCGCCAGCACCGGGGAGCGCGTGACATTCCAGCGCCGACTTGTCGCATAGGGTGATGACATAGTCGAAACGCTGCCCCTCGAACTCATCGATGGACTTGCTGCGCAAACCTTGGGCAGCCACACCCAGATGCTCCAGCGCCTCAATCGTCCGGTGGTCGACCCCGCCAGGCTCTGTGCCTGCGCTGAAAGCCTCGAAGTGCTCGGAGTCGGTATGGCGCAGCAGGGCCTCGGCCAGTTGAGACCGGGCGGTATTGGCCACACACACGAACAGCACACTGCTTTTGTTGCTCATCGGGAATGCCTCAGCATATTCGCCAAAACGAATATATGGATTTCCATATGCGCTGTAAAGCAACCACAAGACGAGTTCGACCCTAGGCTTTACATGTGCATAAGCATGCACATATATTGCTCCGCATGAACAGCAGCACAACTCTTCGAACCCAAGCCATCGAAGCCGCCATCGACTCGCTCGACAGCGCATTCTTCAAGGCTCTCTGCGAGCCGCCGCGAGTGGCGGTGTTGAAGCGCGTCATGCAGCTAGGCCGCGCTGACGTAACCGAGATCGCAGCGGAGCTACCGCAAGAACGCTCCGTGGTTTCTCGCCACCTCCAAGTGCTGCTTGAGGCCGGCATCGTTCGCTCGGCCAAGTCAGGCCGCCAGGTGTTCTACGAGGTCGATGGGCCGGCCATCATCAAGAAGCTGGAAGGCATCCTGCACCACACCAAGACCATTGCTCCCTTCTGCTGCCCAGGCAGCCAATCCTGAGTTCTCATTTCTTCAAATACGTGCATGGGTGCGCATAAATGAACGTAAATAGCCGGGTTTTCGATGTCATTGTCATTGGGGCTGGCCAAGCAGGCCTGGCAGCGGGCTGGCATGTGAGTCAGCAGGGGCTGGAGTTCCTCATTCTGGATGAACAGGGGCGCCCAGGCGGTAACTGGCACAACTACTACGACAGCCTGAAGCTGTTCTCGCCGGCGGAGCACTCTTCGCTGCCTGGCATGACGTTCCCTGGAGAGGCGAAGCGCTACCCGTTGCGACACGAAGTGGTGAGCTACCTCGAACAGTATGCGGAGCACTTCCAGCTACCCATCCTCAGCGAGACACGGGTAACCGCTGTGCATCGCGAAGAGACAGTCTTTCGCGTCGCCTCGGACAACGGCCAACAGTTCACCGCCAAGGCCTTGATAGTGGCTTCGGGCGGCTTCAGTCGCCCGTACACCCCAGAAATTCCAGGGCTCACCAGCTTTGGTGGCACGCGCCTGCATAGCGCGCAATATCGCAATCCTGCCGGGTTCGAGGGGCAGCGAATCGTAGTGGTCGGCGCTGCCAACTCAGCGGTGCAGATTGCTCACGAGCTGGCACAGGTCGCTGAGGTGACGCTGGCCACGCGCGAGGCAATTCGCTTCATGCCCCAGCGCATCCTGGGTGCCGACTTCCATGATTGGCTGAAGTGGACAGGTTTGGGTAATAGCCGTTGGCTCAGCGACCAGAGCACGCCGGTACTGGACGATGGGACTTATCGGCGGGCATTGAAGGCTGGCCGGTATCGGCCGCGCCCTATGTTCCAGCAGGTGACGCCCTCCGGCGTCGCTTGGGCCGATGGGCAAGTAGAGCGCATTGATAGCCTGATATTCGCCACCGGCTTCCGTCCCAATCTGCCCTTCCTCGAAGGCCTGTCGGTGATGGATGATCGAGGCCATGTACTACAACGGCATGGCATCGCCACTCATGTTCCCGGCCTGTATTTCGTGGGCCTGCCGAGACAACGCAACTTCGCCTCAGCCACGTTGCGCGGAGTTGGCCCCGACATCGAGCACAACCTGAAGCACCTGCTGCACTACCTGCGAGCCACCTCTGCTGGCCTGAGCAACATCGCATTGCAGCCATAACAACAAGAGCCCTTCCCGTGCCCCAACCTGAAAGTCATCAGCCAACAATCAATCGCGTCAAACTGGTCTGGGCCCTGGGCATCGCTCAGATACTGGCCTGGAGCACGACGTACTATTTGCCGGCCGTACTCGCGACACCAATCTCCAAGGACATGGGCTGGTCGTTGACCAGTGTCGTGGCTGGGTTGTCCTGGGGGTTGCTGGTCGCCGGCATCTGCTCACCGCTGGCAGGCCGCCAGATTGATCGCCACGGGGGACGGCCCATCCTGGCTAGCAGTTCGCTGCTGATGGCACTGGGGCTACTTTTGATGGGAGTGGCCGGCAATCTGCTCGTCTATTACCTGGCTTGGACATGCATCGGTGCGGCCATGGCTGCGGGTCTATACGACGCGGCGTTCTCCACTCTGGGTCGCTTACTCGGCGACGGTGCACGCACCTCGATGACCGGCCTGACTCTGCTTGGGGGCTTCGCCAGCACGCTGGGCTGGCCTCTGATTGCCGGCCTGGAACATGAGCTTGGCTGGCGATACAGCTGCTTTGTGTTGGCAGGGGCTCATCTATTCATCGGGCTGCCAATCTATCTATTGGTAGTGCCCAAAGAAGCTTCAACACCTATACAGAGCAGCCATGCTCAGGCGGCAACTGCTCCCGTACCAGCACCAGAATACCGACAGCTCTTTCTACTGCTGGCGCTACTCCTGACGCTTCAATCGCTAGTGGTGTCTGCCGTTTCTGTTCACCTGCTTGATGTGCTGAAACTGCTTGGAATCGCCTCTGTTACCGCACTCGCCATTGGCATGGTGATCGGGCCTGCGCAGGTAGTCGGCCGCCTCGCGGAGTTCTCCGTAGGTCGCAACCTGCATCCGACTTGGTCGGCGAGAGGAGCCATTCTGCTGAGTGGCGTTGGCATCGTCATGTTGATACCCGGTGCGCCATGGCTGGCCTTTGTAGCGATGGCACTGTATGGGGCTGGCAACGGCATTCTGACCATCGCTCGCGGCACGCTGCCCTTGGTGCTTTTCGGCAGAGAAGGATACGGAGCACGAATGGGACTGCTGGCTCGCCCCATGCTGATCGCTCAAGCCACTGGCCCGGTCGTGGCCGCAATTGCAGTAGATAAGCTAGGGCCACAAGCCTTGCTAATGGCGATGGCTGTTCTGGTGGCTACAAGCTTGCTGGCGAGCTTCGGTCTTCCATCGAAATCCGCACCAGTCGAAGCTTGAGGCCTTGTGAATGGCCGCTAATGGCCGTTAGCAGTCGCTCGTGAGGGGCTGCTAACGGCCAAAAGCGGACTAATATGCCCCGACTGTGCAATTTTCACGGTGAAGCTCTGAGCTCTCTAGGGAAGCTGGGTCTATTCAGCCTACGAAAACAGGAGCTCACTCCACCTGATCGGATCTAACCATCGAGTATGATTGGCCATCACCGCAGCTTGGTTCTTTGGCAATGCAGATTGCTCCTCTTGATCGACTCATTTCCGTTACCGCTGGACCTGACCAGTACCTCAAAGCCGTGCGCTTGAGTGATTTAACCAATGCTTCGTACGTAGTCTTGCTTGGAGAGCCGGGCCTGGGGAAAACCGTGGCCTTTGAGCATTTTGCTAAAAAGAGCGCGCTCTCAAGCGAAGCAGCTTACTTATTTTCTCCCGAGGATCTTAAGGCGGGTGAAACTTACTTCATCGATGCTATTGATGAAGTACCTATTCAAGAGGCGCTTAGTATCGCGAAAGCATTGAAGCGCACAGTAGGTGCTCGCTGGAGAGTTAGCTGCAGGGCTGAAGATTGGAACTCCGGCGGTAAGCTTAGTAAAGCGTTTGGAGGTGAGTGCGCGGCCGTCGAGTCGGCCCCGGTCATCGCACAGCTCCAGCCACTGGATGAAGAGGAAGCCATCGCGGTGCTGACCGCATTCGGCCACCCCTCTCCCTCATCTACGCTATCAACTCTGCAGACATTGCGCTCTACGCCTTTTGTAATGACGCCTCTCGGTCTTCGATTTCTAATGAGCGTGGATCGGGGACTTCTCCCTTCAATTACACGATTTGAGCTCTATGAGGCTGGGGTGGCTCACTTCGCGGTTGAGCACAATCAAGCGAAAGCTGAGAGTGAAATTAATCCTACACCGCATTTAATTTTGGATACTGCGGGCCGCATTTTTCTAACACTCTTAATCGCAGGGAAGCATAGTCTCCGACGCTCTGGCTTATCCAGCAGCACCATCCTTATTGCATCTGAAATAGAGATCAATCCAGCAGAGTTAGATTCCGCATTGGATACAGCTCTATTCATGAAGAAAGGAGAGGATTTCCTTCCCCTTCACCGCAGCATCCAGGAATTCCTTGCGGCTCGATTCCTCGCACGGCTGGTGACTGATGGCCTGGGTGGGATGAGACTTCACATAGAGCGGGCGTTGGCATTAATGGTTTCCTCAGATGGTTTACCGTCCGAAGGACTCAAACCACTCTATGCATGGACTGCATGCCATCTCGCTAATGAAGGAGCATTGGCGGAAGCCACGCGGCTTGTTGAGCAGGAACCAGAAGCGTTGTTACTGCATGGTGATGCGGCGAAGCTTCCGTGGAGCTTGCGAGCCCTCATATTAGATAGGGCAGGCCAACGCGACCCATTTTTCAAATGGACTGCAGATCGGTGGGGCCCTGCTAGCTCTTGCACTACGGGGTTACTCACGCCCGAGCTTACGCAACAGGCCTTAACACTCTTGACCACAGATGAGTCTGTTCACCGGCTCTATGCAGTATTAGAAGCCCTGTCTGTTGGCGTCCCCATCCCTGAACTAGCTGACGCCTGTTGGTATGTAACGTTACGAAAAGGCTCGAACCTGTGGTGCAGAGAAGCAGCTGTAGCGGCATGGGCAAATTGTGCCCATCCCTCAACCGAGGATATTTGGCGCCGAATAGATGAGCTATGTGCAGGATATGAATCCCTAGCCGATACCTGCCGCATCGTGGCGAAGCTCTTTTGTCTTTTCCCTACGGACCAATTGGAAGCGGCTGATGTAGCCCGGGTTCTAGCTTGCCTTCAGCTCACCAGCTCGCGTGATGGGGTAGGAAAATTAGTTCCTATCACCTACGCACTCAGAGACATCGCATGGCATATCGTAGCCCCCCACCTGTGGAGGCCACTGATCCTAGAAACCCCGAAGCAATGGCGAATATCGTCTGGTATCGGTTCAATGGAGCAGCGATTTGCCTCTGCGCTTTGCATAGCAGTTTTATCGAGTAACGTCGAAATTACAGTCGATGACTTCGCCAAGATGATGGTAGCGACAGGCGCCATCTTTCTTTCCAAGGATTCAGGCTTTAGTTCCGTAGGCGCTGAATGGACTTTAGCGAGGCCTGATCAGGACGAAATAGCAAAAGCCCTGCTGCTTATTGGCGATCAAGAAATTGCTGAGACGGGCTCTATTGCCTTTGGTCTAAAGGGAGTCGGCTTAAAACCCACCGCTGAACTGCTTGAATGGATGCTTACCCAGCAGGAGCTCCTTGAGAGACTGGGGCCGGAGTATTTGGGAAAGCAAGCAGCCTATTGGGTATTGGAACGACACGAAGATGCGCCATCTTGGTTTCTGGAGCTGATTGCCACATACCCCGACTCCGAAGCCGTTACTGCAGCACGTAAGAGTGTTGAAAGCCACACTGATGAAATCACGCAGTTGCGTGCTCACGAAGCAGCAGGAATTGAAAAGCATCTAGCCCACATGATATCCGAATGGATCACCGCAACATCCTCAATCGAGGCCGGTGAAAATAAGGATGCGCTGTACTGGGGGGCAGAAGTTTATTGTGGAAGCAGGCCGCTTCCTTGGATTAGAGGGGGCGGCACAGAAGCGCTTTTGGAGGCCTTTGGGGAGCAGCTTGCTCACTCGATTTCACATGGGCTTGCCAGTGTGCTTCTGAAGGACCAAGAGTGGGAGTGGGTTAATCTAGTTCGAGTCGCATCAGCATCGATCTTGCTTGAGAACCAGAATGATGCTCTTTCCAGTGTTTCTCTAGAGCGTATCCTTGAGGTCTTTTTTGCTGCTGATCGGATGAGAGATGGGGCTCGGCGAGATCGCCTTGAAAGCTATTGTGTTGAGCGCCTCAATCAGTCAGCTCATGATACCTCGTCTCCCCTCAGAAAACTGGCAAGTATAAGAGAAGTAGGCTGGACACTACTTCTACATAAGCTCGGGACTCACACTGCTCGGTCTAGACTGCACGCTTGGGCAGCACGAGAGGCCATGACAACCCGGGAACAACTTTCAGGCATTACGCTCGACAGTGTCCTTAACCTCGCATGGTTTAACCTGGAGGAGGAAGAGCTGCTGCCCATGGTCAACGAGATGGTGAGCAGGCATGCACAGGAAACTCCTGAAGAAGAGCTACTCAACGATCACTCCATAAGCGCCGATCAGTTGCGTTGGGCATATTTTGGAGCCCACCTGAGGCCGGATCTGTATGCTGAGGCCTTCTCAAAGTGCTTGGACCAAGCCGATAGCGGTACTATCCAAATGCACGTCCTTGAAGGCTTTCCCGAGACTGCTCGCAAACTGCGTGCTGCATCCACGCTGAAAGTGGCTAGCCTACTGCTCCAATCCATGATGCGGCGTGACCCGCAAATGGCAGAATACTCTGGCCCGGGATGGCCAGACACCGTGAAAGTCCTTCGATCCATCTCTTCCTCGGATGAACCTCTAGTAGAAACGACACTTTTAGAGCTGGTCCAACATGCGCAAGGCACTCGCTGGGTCGAAACGCTCAAGCATGAACTCGAGCTTTATCGGCGAGATATTCGAGCCTCATCTCAGCGATTGCTCACTCCGCCAGAGTTAGCCAAGGTTATTTCAGGAAAAGGCCCCATCAATGCCCAAGATCTCCGGGCCTTGGTGGTGATCATGCTTGAAGAGATCTCCAGTGAGATGCAGCCATCGCCCGATAACCCGTGGCGATTATTTTGGGATAAAAAAGTTCCCAAACCCGAGAATGATTGTCGCGATGTCGTCGCCGGTAAGCTACGTGACAAGCTTCGATATTTTGGGATCTTTGATGTACAGCCTGAAGCCGCCTCATCTGGTAATACGCGCGCAGACATACTCGTCACACATGGTAACTTCGCCGTCCCTATAGAAGCAAAGCGAACCAGTCATGATCACTTGTGGTATGGACATAGCGGTCAACTCCAAACTTATTCGTTAGCAAAGAACACAGAAGCCCAAGGCATTTACCTTGTGTTCTGGTTTGGTAAGGCATTGAGTGTCACCACCCCGCCAACGGGAACCACACCGACCTCCCCCCAAATTTTGAAGGATGCGCTGGAGCGAATGCTGCGTCCCGAGCTTATAGGCACAACTTCAGTCATCGTACTGGACGTGTCCGATGCGACAGTCGCTGCTAAGGATCGCAAGGAAAGTGACTTCTTGACGGCCAAGGCTGCTAAACCACCTCGTAAGCGTAAGCCGAGTGATACCGAGGCCAAAGCCGGTCGACAAAAAAAGGGGAGCTAGCCGCTACCGATACGCTTATCCATGCAGTGAATCGTCATGGAGAGGGCTTCTCCCTGGAGCTGGTTTGATGGGGGGCGGCACTCAAATGGTTTGCTCAGAATGACCGAAAATCTAATGCTGATCCTAGCCGGAGTACCATCGGAGGCAGGAGGGATGGCGGCAATCTATGCCGAATTCTAAGGCTGCGTCCTTGCTATAGCCCTCCCTACAAAAGAGCTACAGAACCAGCTGATTGAGCAGATTCGCACCTTAACTAGCCTGTGATTTCCCCCAGGGACCAATTCCTTCCACGGTCCTCCGACCTAGAAACTTCCTGTCCATCTGGCTTTCCTGCTTTTTAATGGCAGATTTCAAGTTATTTAAATTGTAACTAGCATGCGCCATGCGACGCTGATCGGTGGAATTGAACTCACTGAGTTCACTGGTTTCCAAGCTCATCCAACCATAAGCCCGCCGATCTGCAGACTCCATGAATAGAATCCAGGCTGAGTAAGCAGACTCATCACACTCTGCTCTCCAGTAAGAGCTCCACCAATGGTGTGCGCAGGCCTCTTTGTGTCGCCATTGTGCTGTTTCATTTGCCCGCGATGTTCGAAGATCCTCTTCAGGCCCTTCAGGCCAAACATCAAGAAAGGAATTTCCACTTTTGAAGCCGTCTAGCTTCTGGGCTCGCTGGCAACGCCAGACAGTTGCGGAAAGTTTGTCACTCTGAATAACACGATCCAACCATGCCTCTTTGCCATTCACGGTGGCTGCAACTGCAATTTCAAAGAGCCTCTGGTCATTATCAGCGCTACCCACCAGATACTTAAGCAGATTTTCGACTTCTTCTGATTCAGGTACTCGAAAGAGCATATGAATCATTTCTTCAATTAGAGCCACCCCAACGAAACGGGTTCTCAAAGCCTCACCCAAGGCCCTCCACAGCACTGCCCCTTGCTGAGGCGATTCAATTAGCAGAGCTTCACACAATGCTAAATAGAGGCCTTCGGCCAAGCGCACGCGTCGCTTAAAGTCGGCCGTAGCCACATCCGCCCCCTCGACCCAAAGAGCCACGGCATTGGGTGCGTGCTTGATGATTGGCGCTAGGTCACCTGGCTCTAGATCGTGAAGGTACAGGGTCGCTCCACTCTGGTGAGCGGTTCTAATCCGCTCAAGGGCTGTGTCGACGGCACGACGACGATCTGCATGCTGTTTCTCGGCATTCATAGCATCCCGTAGCCCCTCGAATGGATCATCAGTAACTGGTTTCGGGATCATAGAGATGGAGAATGGGTACTGTTTGCGGTGCTCACAGTAAACAGAGAGATATGAACCCGGGTCAGGGACTTGAATTTGGGGGGCACGAAGGAGGGCCCCAACAAGCTCAGCCGCCATTTGTGCGTCAGCGGCAGAAGCCCCTCTGACCCTAACTGCCTTCAACAACAGCCAAGGTGCTACTGACGAAGCAATCTGCTCGAAAGGAAGTCCTTTGGTAGCAGCAATTAATGCCAGAGAGCCAAAATGATTCCACTCAGCGACTTTGTCGGCTTGCCATCGCCAGCCAGCCTCTAACAGCATTCGCCCAAAGCGCTCCTCATCGGTGGTTGCCAGCAGCTTGAACACTTCAGTTTGGAGCTTGAGCTCGGGATCAAATACTAAAGTTCCCAACCACTGCCATGTACACTCACCGACCTCTCTTGAGGCGCAGAGTAGAAGACTGATGAGGTCTTCTATCTGCTTGGTCGTTCCATCAGCGTATCGATTAACCAACATATCCGTGTGATCCGCGGTTAATGGCTTTAAGACCTCCGCGAAGTCTCGAAAGAGGATTGGTAAATCAGCCTCAATGACCGCGATGATTTGCGCCGGAGCTGAAAGTTGTTGAACCTCCATTAGCAACAGTTGGCTCGCCACTGTTGCCTCATGGTCATCATTGAGTTCCTTAGACTTCAGTCGTGTCACGCGTGCTGACTCAACGCACGCGTCATCTACCAATAGCAGCTGCTCGGTGATTCCAATGGCGTTTGCTAAACGCTGTTCAGGCGGGCGGTGGGCAAAGCCGACTATCTTCGCGCGTAACAGACGCGCGAGCAGATCTGGGGCACACCGTGCAAGCACAGGTGCTAGAGAACTGAAGGCATGATCCTCAACTGTTTGCGAGCGGCTGGTATCGAGAGCGCTACTCTCAAAATCCTGGCAATCCTTTCGTAGCGCCTCAACAAATGCTGCTGGGGGGGCGAAATTTGGGTCCAGCCAAAACGCTTTGGTGCGGTCGATTTTTCGCCGAAGTGAAAGATTAGCATCGAGTAACACTTGCTCGGCATGACGGCGCTCTAGCCTAAATAAACTTTGGCCGGGATCATTTGCATAGTCAGTATCGTAGGAATAAAAATTATCGAGAGAAGGGTTTAGCTTTGCTGCCGCAGCTTCGTCATCCTCGTCACCAGAAAGCCATAACAAGAGGGCAGCAACTCTTAACGGCAGCTCTGGATGGATACCTTGCTCTACGACTTTTGCTGCTGTATGCCTAGATCGCAATCTAAGCTCTGCCGCGGTTTCGGTGAAATCTTCGTTATTCAACAGGCAAAGCCACTTCAAACCGTCCCACAGGTCGCAGCGGCCTCGAATAGCAAGCACAAGAGCAGTGGCTTCAAAAACTGGGGCAGCCGATACAAGGGGGAAACCTTCGAGCAATGAAGGAATGGTGCGTATCACCTCGTCAGATTGTCTTTCGACGAGATGAATCTGACTTCCCAGCACAGTGTATGGACCGTCGGAATCTACTCCTAACCGCTTGATGAATCGCGATGACCGTGCTCTTTCTGAG
This sequence comes from Pseudomonas sp. Gutcm_11s, assembly GCF_028649395.1. Lineage (GTDB taxonomy): Bacteria > Pseudomonadota > Gammaproteobacteria > Pseudomonadales > Pseudomonadaceae > Aquipseudomonas. Next base: position 88,556 of record NZ_JAQSUW010000014.1, read on the forward strand.
TCATCGTGGCGTTGTGCAGAGTGATCGACATCGCGAGAAATGACTTTAAGCCAATTAGTTGCATGGCTGATGATCTTCGAAAGTAACTTGGTATCGCTTTTGGGAATAGCGAGCAGCGCATTTACAGCCCAGGTCCTTGCAGACCTTTGCGCACCGTCTCCTTGAAGCGCGACTGTTTCAAGCAATGGATCGGGGATGGCAGCAGCGATGCGAGTTAGTTCGGTACGGTGTTCATCTGGAATATTCTGCGAACGTAACCACTCGGATACCAAACTCGTAGCCACTGCCGGAGCCGTAGCACTGTCCCGCTCGATTACTATTGAAACAGCTGCGCGAAGTATTTCTGCACGCTCGTCCAGGCCAGAGATAGGGTCAAGCCACTCAGCAAGCTTGAGATCAGTCTTATCGCGATCCGTTACTCCAAGCTCATCCAAATGGTTTAGAAGAGCAGCTCCTAACGCATGAGCCACAAGCGTCGGTGAGAGCACAAGCTGGCCCGAAGCTTGCTTGATTGCGAATTGGGCATCGATGATGTCGCTCAGCCGAAGAAAAACTTCGTTGCAGGAAAGATCTGGCCGCGCAGTCGTCTCTCCAAGGCTGCCCATGTTGTATTTTCGAAAGCCATCGATGTGCCGCTGGGCTACTTCCTGTAACCAGGAGCGCCAATCATCCTCGCTGAAAGACTTGCCTGCACGAGTTCCCAGCGTGTCACGACCATACTCCCAGAGCAAACGATGCACCGTGACTTGACCTGCGTCGGTGAGTCGCTCGTGGAATCGAATAACAAGACGAAAGAGTCTTGGAGTTCTAGCAAATCTAATGAGGTCTTCGTGAAGGTCTGCCCGCGTCAGATTCTCCGCCGCTAGACGCTGATCAAGCTCACCACCAGGTTGGTCGTCGTAAACATCAACAGCAATCTCCTTTGGAGGTACAACAAGGCCTCGAAGAGATCCCAGCTTCTCTTTCATGTGAAGATTGCGGGTTGTCACAACAACGCGTACTCGACCAGCGAAGGGCTCATCTTGCAGAACACGTAGAACATCCGCCCAAGGTGTTGATGGTTCTTGGTTCAAGCCGTCGAAAAAAATTGTGAGAACAGGCCCCTCATCGACAGGGCGTCGCAGCAATCGATCCAGTCGGTGCCGCCAATGCTCTAGGTCCCGGACCTGCGTCAGCTCATAAAATCGATCGGCAATAAAATCTTTAAGAGATGATTTCGAGGCAGATTTAAAACCAGCAAGTGAGCCCGAGGGTACAACCAGAACGATAGGAAGGTCATCACGGCGGTTTGCGAGCCAGTCGAGTGTCGCCCATGTTTTCCCGACTCCCTCCCACCCCACTACCGCAGCAGGCGCATCAGTCACTGATGACCACCAGTGGCTCAGTGCTGCGAAGCTGCTGGCCCGCCTGATCGTTGATGAATAGTGACCGCCTGCTGCGTCCTGCCCAAGGACTGCTGCAGACGCACAAGGCGTAGTCCATAGTTTTTGCAATTGGAGTATTGACAGCGAGCGCAAGCGCTCGAAGCCCAGATACCAACTTTCAATATCGCGAGTAAGCGATACCAAGGCAGATGCGCCGTCTACCTGCAGGTCACGAGCGAGATCTGCGGCCTCTGTCGAAACAAGAGTTGCAAGAGCTCCGGGTGCCGCAGTGCAGAGCGCTGCCAGCGCGGGAAATACATTCGGTTTCCAATCAATAATTACGACGGGAACCCCGGTTTCGTTACTTTTTCTCAAAAGTTTCAGCTCGAGCTGCTCAGGCGCCGCACGCGTAGCAACCAGAAACCATGCCTCCAAAGAGGGGTCTGCAGACAGGGCGTCATCGACCTCTCCCAGCAACTCCCGGTCACTCAGACTCGTTGTGTCTGCGTATCGCTTAGTCTCAATTCGAAAGCGACGCCCTTGACGCCCCGCAGGGCCAGCATCGCCCCCGGATTGAAAGCCCGATTTGGCAACCGCAATCCCCACCTGCGTGATCGCACCAATCAATGCTGCAGCTAAATTCTCCAATTGGGCAGGACTAATCTCATCCTGAAGAATTGCCTTCAAGCGCTTTAAGCGGGCTTCAGTGGTAAGAGCTGGAGCATTGGTCATCAAGTATTTACTCCAGTTGAATCCTCTAGCAGGCCCTGTAGCGCCATCGAGGCCTTACCAAGGAGTTGTGGAAAGAAAGGATAAATCCGACTAAACGATTTATTAGAATCCAGTTTAGTTAGGCTTTACGACGGGCAGCCAAGCATGTGGAAACCTATGGTCTACATGGAAATTCTCGCGTCTGCTTGTGGCCGAAAACTGCCTACTGTGATCGGCGCTATTCGTCTCCATCTCGATTCCAGTAGGAGACCAGCTCATCGGTACGATCCGAAATCTGTGGTGTCTTGCTGAGTACAAGGCACCGGACATTGCCGACGTACTCCTCGAACACATAGAGAGTGTCGCCAACGTCGACGCCTAGCTCCTGAAGAACTTCATCCGGAATGCGGATAGCACCATCGCCGTCCCAGTCTTCGATAGTCACCTGCTTGGGGCCCATTTCTTTTCTCCACCGTCATGATCGCCTTCAGTGCGGTCGATCTTAGGGCACGGTCAGACCGTTAGCCGGGGTCATACGCTGTGGCGGTAGTTCTGGCCGGTAGCAGCCCTAGTGGATGCCCGCTACCGGAACTGGCACAGACTGATTCTGGTGAGGTCTATCGAGGATGGGGGCTGATTCAGCCAGATTTATGCTAGCCTGCAAGCGCTTCGGGTATAGACCCGAAGGTGCATCACAAGCTGTCAAGCCCCAAGGCGGCATCCCAGGTGTAACAACCCAGGGTGACCAGCAATGCGGCCAGCAGCCCTCGGATACTTATCTTCATAGGTACTCCAAGTGTGACGCTGACACTATACGTCGATCCTAGCAATCGCGGCGAAATCGGAACTGGGTGACCAACACCGATTGGATGATGTGAGGAGCATTTGAGTTTATCCGGCCAGGCGGCTGAGGATTGCCGCCATCCTATGCCTGGCCGGTTGGCTCGAACATGGATGTACGCTGATGCCAGAAAATTGGTACAAATCTCGGGGCTATCTGCACTTTGATCGCCCGATCAACCAGGCTGCGGCGCTGGAGATAGTTTCAAACCCTAAGACTGTTGCTAAGCATGCCTTTTACCCCTTCATTCGCTATGTCGCACAAACACAGAAAGTGTTTTTCGATAAAAGCATCGGGAAGGTGGTCAAAAAAGACCCTAAGCAACGGCCGATTTCCTACGCTGCGCACGTCGACAGCCACATTTACTCCTACTACTGCGAGCAGCTGAACCGGGCTTACGAGGACTATTTGGCGAAGGTGCAGTGGTCCTCTGCCATTTTGGCGTTTAGAGCCCTTGGCAAAAGCAATATCGATTTTGCTCGGGATGCGTTCCTGGATATCGCAACGCGAGGCTCCTGCTGCGTCATCGCCATCGACATCAAGGGCTTCTTTGACAACCTAGACCATGCACATCTGAAAAATGCCTGGCAGGCGCTCCTAGGCAGCAGTCAGTTGCCCGACGATCACTACGCGGTGTACCGATCTCTCACCAAGTTTTCGTTCGTCTATAGGGATCAAGTCTACGAGGCACTGGGGCTTTCCAAGAGCAACCCCAAGCAAGGCCGTAAGCGAATTTGCGAGCCCCACGAGTTCCGGGCCAAGGTGCGTGAGGGCGGCCTGATCGAAACCAACAAAGACAAAAAAGGTATCCCTCAAGGCTCCCCCATCAGCGCCATGCTGTCCAACGTGTACATGATGGGCTTCGATGGGCAGATCCACGCACATGTCGAATCCTGCGGCGGTGCTTATTACCGGTATTGCGATGATGTGCTGCTGATAGTTCCGCTGGAGAAGGAGGCGGAGGCCAAGGCCCTAGTCGACCTACGGGTCAATGAAATCGGTCTGGAAATCCAGGCCACCAAAACAGAGACCTGTAAGTTCACGCGGTCGGCCAAGGGCTTGAGATCCGACCGACCGCTGCAGTATCTGGGCTTTATCTTCGATGGGGCCAATATTTACCTGCGCTCATCGTCACTGGCTCGCTACCAGGACCGTGTACACAGAGGCATCTGGCTGGCCGAAAAGTGTATGGACAAGGTCAATGCCAAACGGATTTCCAGAGGCCAGTTACCCCGTTCGATGTTCCTGAAGAAGTTGTACAAGCGATACTCCTACCTAGGCCGAAGAAACTTCATCTCATATGGTTACCGGGCAGCCAGAATCATGAACGCCCCCTCGATCAAGAAGCAGCTCAAGCCACATTGGAACAGGCTCCGCGAGCGCATTTCTGATGCCCAAGGCGAATGACAGCCCTCTAGAAGAAATGAAAGAGCGAACATGGTGAATAGGCCCCGCTTCCCTAGAGGCCTCTCCAGCGGTTGCTTTTGGCCGATTCTGTTGAAAAAGTCGGTGTTGGCCAGAGCCTCCTGTCCATAGGCCAAAAAGCGGCTAGCTTGCGCGTGGCTACGTGAAATTCAAGGCAGGTTTCGCCCCGGAAATGGCTCAGATTTCAGCGTCACTAACGCTATTTCGTGGGCAGAAATCTCGAAGTGATTTTTCAACAGAGTCGGTCGGAAACAGACGCTAATATACCTCTGGTTTGCTTTGCTGAAGGAAATCTATGATTTGTATTGCATGTGGTAAAGAACAGCAAAATCTTGTTAATAGCCATGTAGTCTCTAATTTCATTAGAAAAAGACTGATGGGCGAAACTAAATCCGACGGAAGCCGGAAATTTTCCTTCAGTTGGGTCGGGAGAAAAGATCTGCCGAAACAGGATCTCCCCAAACCGCGCCTGATGTGCAAAACCTGCGACAACAATCTAGGGAAGGAGGTGGAGGATGGAATTGCAGAGTTACTTATGCCCGATGATGTCGAAGCTTTCGATGCTTGGGGCGACCTCCCCATACGTGCGCATGAAATTCACGGGGTATTCGACGATCCGTTAACTCTGGGAGTCTATGACTATCCACTTAGTACGCAGTTTATGATCGAAAAATTCGCACTTTCTGTGGCGTGGCGCGCACTGCATGCCCTAGCAAAAGACGGCGAACAGCATTCCTGTGCTCTATTGAACTCCAAGCGGGGTGCGAACATCGATGAATCGGTTAGGCGTCACTTGTTCAACGGAGCCTGTCTGCAAAATACGTATGACGCCTTTATTTACTACTGGTCGCCGAGTACGGTAAATTTCATTACGAACAATTCTGGCGATATGCCCTTTGCCTGGGCTGAACTCGGCGATGAGGGAGAGTCTCTCGGTGTGACAGTAATGTTCGCCTACTGGGTTATCGTCTGGCCATTGTTTGAGCGTGATAGATCACAGTATTCAGCGAAGCTCGATAGACTTAATAAGCTGTGCTTCATGGACTGGGTTGCCCATGTGTCCAGACAATTAGCCAGTTAAAGATTAAGAAGGCGCTCGCTTATCAAGTAGTAGAATTTGAATAACCGGTTATGGTCGGGAGCAGCCGATCTGCAAAATTGGATCGAGCTCATCTTCAACAGACAAGCCTCATGTCTGCATACTGGGAGTAAGCGCGCTGCGCGCTAGATTAAGCTCTCCCAGTCGTACTGCCATTCTCTCTATGCGTAGATGACCGAGAAGCGCTAGCAGCAAGGCGTTCACACCTTTCCGGCACGGCGTATCAAGCTAGACCAGCAGGCCGTATCAAACTTTTCGGCCCCCACAGCTGTAGGCGCTGGCCTAATTTGAACACCGTGCCGGCCTAGCTTGATACGCCGTGCCGGAAAGGTGTGAACGGGTTGCTGGGAAATTTGATACAGAAGAGATCGTGGTGGTGCTCGGTATTGGAGTGGGATAGAGCAGTAAGTAGACACTACGGCTTGGGGTTAGCCGTAGTACTATATGGTTAAGATTACTCCTCCAATCTCTGAGCTAGCTCTATATAAAGCTCATTGAAATACTCATCGTCAGAATATTTTTCGAGATCTCTTTTCAGAGTTCTCACCCAGAAATCTGCTCGTGACTTGTTGTCGAAAGAATCAAGATATATCTCTGCTATTGAGCTACTGATAATTACTTTGCTTTTTAAGTCAGAAGCTTCGTCAGCAGTCACATAAGCTTCTTTCAGTAGAGAAAGACTGATATTGGCATCATCAGCGTAATCCGCTTTCGTGCTTAGTATTGAAGGAAGCCTGCCATATTTCTGTTCAAGCCTATCTAGGGCTCGCATAAGCCTCTTTCTTTCCAAGCCTGCATCTAGACTTAAGCCGGTTTGATTGGCAACTGCAGCAGCCAGGCTCATAACCTCTTCCCAGTCGTTATCTTGTATTCCATCGGTAGTAGTCATACCTATCCGTCCTAAAGCTGCCCGAGATCAATTACGTTAGGGCTAGCAGGAGAGCTCCACCCTGGGAATACAGGAGGAGTGTTGTTTCCCCCATTCTCTTCGCACCATAGTCCACTGGGTGGTGGATTGAAAATTCGACATGCCGGCTCATCAGGATTTGCCGCACACATCTCTTCGAACATTTGCTCTATCACCCCTTGAGGCGAAAAGCTTTTGAGTCGTTTTATAACCTTAAGCAGCCCTTTTAAGGCTTTGGCATGCTCAGTTTTGCCAGCCGCCTGAGCATCTTTAATTGCCTGCTGGACTTTGGCTGGGTCGGAGTTTTTGTTGAACTCACCAACGTTCATCGGGCTTGATTTATTTGCATGTTTTCCATTGGTCTTGGACAGCCCTAGGGAATCCACATATAGAAGAGGGTTGGCATCGACATACCCGAAAGTATTTAGGCCACCGGCAAGACCAATCGGATCACTCTCCACGTAACGCCCAGTCTGCGGGTCGTAATCGCGGAAGTAGTTGTAATGCAGGCCGGTCTCGCTATCAAAGTATTGCCCTGGGAAGCGCAGATTGATTGCGTTCAAGCCACTGTTTGCAACGCTCACCGCAGTCCCCAGCCCAAATGCATCTGACTTCCAGCGCCAAACCTCCTGACCAGCCTGATCAGTGGCCAGGCGAGGGGTGTTGAGATGATCAGTGTGGAGATAGAAGGGAGCGCTGCTGGAAATTGCCCCTTGGCTATTGAACTTGAGCGTGATGCCACCAATTGGCATGTCGTCTAGCCAGAAATAGAACTGACTCGTTAGTTTGATGCCCGCGCTGCTGTAGCGGGTCTCGCCGAGGAGCTGGCCGTCAGCCCCATAGAGATAGGTATTGATGTACCCGGCTGCAACCTTCACCACGCGTTGTCCCAGAGCGTTGTAGTGATACTCACCTACTACCGCCCCGTTAAGCTTGGCAACTGCCAGCCTGCCTTGCTCGTCGTACTCAAGATCGCGCCCAGCTCTTATCGTCTTCAGGTTACCCGCAGCATCGCTGGGCAAATCCAGCGACCCAATTCTGGTTAAACGATTGTTGTCCGAGCCGTAGGTGTAGGTGTTGGTCGAGCTGCTGGAAACCTCACTATTGTTCAGCACGTCCGTCACACGGTTAGATCGATTACCTACAGCGTCATACCCATAGGTTTTGCGCTCGGTGGCTTGTTCTTCGCGAGTCAGCCGATCCAATTCGTCATAATCATAGGTGAGATCACCAAACAGGCCACTCTGCAGGGTCTTGATGTTGCTGTTGGCATCGTAGCTATATGTGGCCTGCCAAGGGCCCACACTCTGCTGCTTAAGGCGATAGTCCTGGTCGTAGGTACGTGAGAGCGATAAGCCATTGGCCCATGTCAGGCTCTTCAGTGGGCCGAAGGGTAGATAGCTCAGAGCTGAGGCAAGAGCAGTCGGAGCTTGCGAGCCAACGACCAGCTCCACCTCGCTCACCTGGCCGGCGGCATTGCGTGAATACTCCACAGCAACCCCATCTGGGTAAGCAATGCGAGTTAGCTGATTGGCGTTGTCGTAGCTGTACTCCAGAGCGTCGTAGGTATCCCCACTGGCAACCTCTACGGAGCGAATCTGCTCTACCAGATTCCCTCGGGCGTCGTAGTGGTACCCGAGTACACCGTTGGCATCCTGCACACCAGTCAGGCGACCGACGCCATGGTTACCATCGGCAGTCATGTCATAGTGGTACTGCACATTCAGTGTTGGGTTGGCTGGGTATTGCTTGGTCTTAAGACGATTGAGCGCATCGTAGCTAAAGGTGGTAACGACGCCGCGCGCATCGGTACTTGTCAGAACGTTACCTGCGCCATCCTGGGTAAAAGTGGTTGTGCCACTGTCCTTGCTGATCAGCTGCTTTAGGTTGCCCAGCCCGTCGTATTTGTATTCGGTGACTACGCTGCGTGGGTCGGTAGCCTTGACCAGATTGTCTTGGCCATCGTAGCTCAGGGTTGTGACGCCGTTGCGTGGGTCTGTGCTGGATGTCAGCCGATTCAGTGCATCGAAAGCTCTAGTTGTGCTGTGCTCCTTGGGCGAGGTGCTCAGATTCGGGTTGTCGTTAAGGTCGTAACCGTATTTCTGAGTCTGACTCTCGGCACCGATGGAGCGAATCAGGCGGCCCAACTCGTCATAGACCCAGGTTTGCTGTTGAGCGAGTGTGTTGGAGGCATCCCTTACTATCTGGGACTTCCGATTGCCCATGCTGTCGTAGTCGAACTGAGCAGACTCATTCAGATTGTTGGTGATTTTTTCCAGCCGGCGCGCACCGTTCCAGGTGTAGCTCAGCCAACTCCCGTCTCCTCGAGTGACCTTGATGATTTGACCTATCGCGTCATAGTCAAAACTTGTGGTGCTACCCGCAGTTGTTACCGATTTCAGCCAGCCTTGGGGGTTGTACACCAGTGTCGTGGTGACATTGTTGGCGTCGACCACGATTTGTGGGTTGCCATAGTCGTCGAAGTTAGACAGCTGCGTGATGTGGCCGAGAGCGTTTGTGACCTGGCTCAAGCGACCCATAGAGTCGTAGGCGTAGGTAGTGATGTCGCTGACATCCGTGCGTGGCCCATTGGCGGTTTCGATGAGGCCAAGACTGTTGTAGGTATAGCTCCAGCTGCGCTCTATGGCATGAGCGCTTGGGAGTCCCAGTGCCGCAATCAGGGCAGCGCTGAGCAGGCTTACGCGATGCTTGGTGTCCATGTGTCAGTTCCTTCTGATCAGGGCGCAGTAACGGTCTGGCTGAGCAGGTTGCCGTAGCCATCGTATTGGAAGGTCAGAACGCGATCCGGCTCAGAAATGGTTATTGGCCGATACAACGTGGGGTGCCATTCCGTGGTGATGGTGCGCTGCTGAGGAGTACCAGACGCCTCGGTGCGTGACTCCTCTAAGCCTCGGCTGTTGTACTCATAGGTCGTGAGATTGCCCTTATTGTCGACCTTCGTCTTGATAAGTCCCCGGCTGTCATAGGTGAAAGTCGAATTACTGCTCGGGCAGTTCGGCGACGCAGCGCCTGCCAGCGAAGTGATCCGCTTGGCGCCTGCGATGGTCTGGAAGGTGTATGTGGTTTGCTTGCTCAGCGGATTGGTGATCGTAGTCGAGCCATTGCTGTTGTAGGTGAACAGGTACTGGCTTGCGTTGTTGTGTAGTACGTTCTTCTTCACCCGGCCCTTGGTGTCGTATTCCCAGGTGACATAGCGAATGTTGCGTTCATCGGTTATGCCGGTCAGCAGCCCACCGTCGTTAACATCCTCATAGTGGTAGGTGCGTGATTTGCTCTGCCCACCTTGGGTACTGGTGGCCTTAGTGAGACGCGCTGAGGTGCTATAGGTAAACGCTACCTGAAGAGAGCCAGTGCTCAGACCGGTTAGCCGCTTGGCAGTGTTGTAGCTGAGGGTCATGGTTCGACCGAGCGAGTCGGTCACCACGGCATTATTGGTACCGTACGTTAGTGTTTCATACGTACCGTTTGCGCGATCAATCCGGGTAAGCCGACCCTGCGTGTCAAAGTGAAGGCTTTCGTTATAGGTATTGCCATAACGCCATCCAGAGCCGCTTTGCTCTAGCACCCCTAACTCTTTTGGCGACGGAGTAACCACGCCACCCGAAACCGTGAACAGACTTTCTCTGCCATCGGTGTTGATGAGCATGATTTCGGTCGGGGAGATTTTCAGCTTGGCTGAGTAGGTGTGAGTCCAACTGGCCGTCTTGCTGTTGTAGTAACGAGCAAAGCGCATCGCCGAACCTGGTTGTCCAGGGTAGTCAATCTCGACCTGATAGCTGTTTCCGTTCGAGACATTTACAGGATCTGCAACGGCAGAGCTAACGTCCGCCTCTCGGGGGGACGCGGGTGCAGCTGCTACGACTGGGCACACCCCAGGAAGGTCAGGGTTACCGATCCCTGGGGTTTCCGGGCAAGCAAGCTTCGTGGTTGGGCGCGCAAAATAGATCGGCCCTGCAAACTCATCAAAGTAGACCTGCTTGCCAGCCAAGAACTGTGTTGTGGTGACACCATCAATAGTGCCTTTGAAGTTGTCATGCAGAGTCAGTACGTGTGTTTTGCATGTATTGGAGAACGTGCGTCTCATGTTGGTGTGGGCAGTTCTCATGTACCCCAGCAGATCATCGGGGTAGTACCAATAGCTACCGCCATCCAGCATCCTGACGACCTGACCACTGGTGCATTGCAGGGTTGCTAGTTGGTAGAGGTATTGCCCGCCCGAGCTAGTCAGCGAGGTTGGATAGGCTTCTACGCCAATGATGCTGACACCACTGCCGGGAGCGCAGCTAATGGCGAAGCTGGAGTGTGAGTAGAACGCACCGGCCAACAAAACAAAGGCGAACCACCGCCTGCGAGAAGAACGATCCATGTTCAAGATCCTGCCGTGGAATGGGAACGGGCTGAGCGTAGATACCGTCTCGGTGGCCTGCCAGCTTGGTACTGCGACCCAGTTTGCAAAAGCGGATTGCTCGGGAGCTTGGCTTACGCAGATTGCCGCCTTTGGCTGAAATTTGTATATCCGTCAACGGCGGCTATTGGCCGATAGCTCACTGTCCCCAGCGTCGGTCTCGGTCAAGAGCGGGCGCTGTTTGATGTCGATTTTGAGTGCGAGGTGGTGTCGATCAGGAAGGCGAATAGTGTCGGAACTGATGCGAATACTCAGTGGAACACCTAGGGCGCTTGGAATACCCAGTGTTCCGCCTTATGCGGCAAGGTGTTCCACCTCTACAGGCCTACCATTACTGGTTTTCAGCTCTCTTGGAACACCCGGAACACCCGGAACACCACTTTTCCTAGGGTTGCGCGGTTGCGTCCCCCTGCGCCCCGTCAGGGGTGAGGCCTGCAGCGGCAGAAGTCTTTCCTGGTCGTGGTGGTTGAGGTTGGTGGGGAGCCCAGGCAGGTGAAGGGTAGGGGGTGTCAATTCCTTCGGTACGCCATAGGCCCGAACGACCTAGGGAGCACCGCGTACCCGCGCGGCAGAAAACCAATAGGGGGGGGAGTCAAAAACTTGGGGGTGGCACGATCTCGAACGACCTAGGGAAAACCGTGCGCAACGCCGGGAAAAATGGAGGGGGCCCCCTTTCTCCCGGCACCTTCTATCGTTTGGAGTGTTGGCGTGTGCCAGTCACTGGTGCAGCCGACCCTAGATCCGCTGGCGGGCCGGTATGAACAATCAAATGCCCCATTCCCTCCCAGAAGTTTTCTTGAACCTCGATACATACATGCCAGGCGGCCCAGGCTACATCTTGCCCTGCTGCAAGGATGTTCCCCTGGAGATCGAGTATCGCTAGCTGTGCGGGTTCCCCAGTTGGGGTGGTAGCGATAAAGCCTGTACTAACAGTGGCCTTCAGGCAGGCGCCTGTGAGCTGTTGATTGGGAATTGAGTTTTTCATCTCTGGCTCCGATCTCGGCATGATGAAGGGCAGAGAATAGGCTCCAGTGGCAGCGGGTACTTTCGGATTTAGGTATACGTTTAGGTATACGTATCACGGGAATGCAGGTGGTATGTCTAGTATTTTCAGTGCCTGAAGGCATGTGGTTCTAGTCCGGGTTCGGCACCATCTAGCCGTTTCAGGCTGTCTTCGCGAGCCCCCGGGCCGCACTCTCCATGTTCCAAACCCTGTTCGCTGAATAGCGGGCAAAAGAAACCCGGCGCGAAGGCCGGGCTAGATGGGGTTATGGAGCATCACGGCTTCACCATGCACTTTCAAATGTGAAAAGAACGTGAAGAGCTGTCCGCTCGTCGCCTTGGCTCGTTTGAATTTAGTTGCAACGCGGATCAAGCCAGACGGCTCCAAGCAGAACGGTGTCGGTGTCTGCCGCCGTGCCCATCCTGTGCTACAGCTGATTGCAGTCACGGCCGAGTGGCCGAAGGAGAGAGTCAATGAGCATTCCGTTCTGGTGTGTATTCATCGCGGCGTTGTTGATCTACGCCGCCAAGCTGCCTGTTGCCCGTGCCATGAATGCGCAGACAGGCGGCTACGACAACCATCACCCGCGCGAGCAACAGGCGCGCCTCAGCGGGTTTGGTGCCAGGGCCCATGCGGCCCACCTCAACAGCATCGAGATATTCCCGTTGTTCGCTGCCGGCGTGCTGATGGCGCACACCACCGATGTATTCGGCTGGTGGGTGGACCTGCTGGCGATCCTCTTCATCGTCAGTCGCGTGCTCTACCTGCTGTTCTACTGGCGAGACATGGCGTCGCTGCGCTCGATGGTCTGGGTGGGCGGCCTGCTTTGCTGTCTGCTGCTGATGCTCAGCCCGGTGTTTCGCTGGCTGATGGTACAGCCCTGAAACGACAAGGCCCGCATATAGCGGGCCTTGTTGCTGGTGGGAGAGGGCGTCACTTGCCGTCGATGGCGTCCTTGGCTTCGTCGCCTGCGTCCTCGAGGGCGTCGGCGGTATCGTCGGCGGCGCTTTGCAGCTTCTCGCCGGCGGTGGGTTCATGGCCGGTGGCCTGATCGACTTTCTTCTCGATGGCTTCGCCGGTGTTCTCGGCGGCATCGCCGAGCGACTCCATGGCTTCGGAGACGTTCTCCTTGGCGGCTTCCATCTTGTCTTCGGGTGTTTTCTCGCAGGCAGCCAGACCAAGGGTCACGGCGAGAAGCAGGGCATAGGTAAGGGGCTTTTGCACGGTTCAATCTCCATGTCGATGCGGATGCGTTAAGAGCTGCAGCCGTACCGCTTGGAGCGAAGCGCGAGAGTGAAGTTCCAGCCGTCGGATGCCCGCATGATGCGGGCATCCGACGATCGGGAGTTACTGCTGTTACTGCTGTTACTGCTGTTACTGCTGTTACTGCTGTTGCTGCTGGGGAGTGGGTGCTGGTGGCGGGGTCGGCATGGCTGGCGGCACCGGCTCGCTGTTCTCTTCGGCGCGCTCCGCTGCGGCTTCGTCTGCTGCGCGGGCGGCGTCCTGGTTGTGCTCGGCGGCTTCGTTCATCGACTCCCGGGCTTCCGATTGGGCTTCACGAGCCTCCTCGGCCTTGTCCTCGGAGGGCTTGTCGCAGGCGGCCAGGCCGAGCGTGGCGGCGAGCATGAGCGCGTAGGCGAATGATTTGTGCATGGGCGATTTCTCCTCGTGGGTAAGGCTGTCAATGATTCGAGGAGTTGTGTGCCGGTCTGGTTCAGACTGTTTTTGCCGCGGCTGTATCGGTTCAGGTGCCGGCGCTATCATGCTGGGCTTTTCCGCATCGCCCAGAGGTATCGACGATGAGTGACAACCCTGTGCTGGAGCGCGCCCAGCGCTTCCTGACGGCTCTGCGCCATTGCCAGGTGCTGGGTATGAAGGTCCACGAGGTACGCCCCGAAGGGCTGACCCTGTGCCTGCCATACAGCACGCAGATCATTGGCAACCCTGAGACCGGCGTGATCCACGGTGGTGCCATCACCACGCTGATGGACACCACTTGCGGCATCTCCACCGTCTGCGTGCTGCCGGAATTCGAGATCTGCCCGACCCTGGACCTGCGCATCGACTACATGCGCCCGGCCGAGCCGCACAAGGACGTCTACGGTTTCGCCGAGTGCTACCGGGTGACCGAGAACATCATCTTCACCCGTGGCTACGCCTACCAGGACGACCCGAGCGAGCCGATCGCCCACGTGGTGGGCGCCTTCATGCGCATGGGCAAGGGCGCCCAGGGCGACCGGGATCTCAAGCGCAACATCCAGGGAGGTGCCGCCTGATGGTCGCTCTGAACCTCAATACCCTGGTGCGCGAAGCGCATGAGAAGAACGACTACGATGCGCTGATCAGCCTGATTCCCTACGCCAAGCTGATCGGCATCGAATGCCTGCGCCTGGGTGACGACATGGTGTTCCGTCTGCCGGCGAGCAAGGACAACATCGGCAACCCGATCCTCCCCGCGCTGCACGGCGGGGTGATCGCCGGCTTCATGGAACATGCCGCCATGCTCCATCTGCTGATGTTCATGGGCATCCCACATTTGCCGAAAATCATCGACTTCTCGATAGATTACCTGCGCGCCGGTCATTATCGTGACACCTACGTTCAGTGCCAGGTCTGGCGCCAGGGACGCCGCGTGGCCAACGTCGCCATCACGGCCTGGCAGACCAGCCAGAGCGAACCCATCGCTACCGCCCGCGCTCACTTCAAGGTCGACGAGCCCTGACCGCGGCGCGGGTATCGCATAACAACAAGGAATTTGAATGGATGCGTTGCTGATCCTCGGCGGCCTGCTGCTGATGCTGGCCGGCTTGATCTGGCTGGTGATGCTGGCTTTCTCCACCAGCCTGCTGTGGGGCTGGGGCAGCCTGGTCCCGCCGATCACCCTGGTCTACGTGCTGCGCCACTGGCGCACCGCGCGCAAGGCGGTGGTGGTGTTGGCGCTGGGCTGTATCCCCCTGGTGGTCGGCATGGTGCTGATGGCTAATCAGGATGCGGCGCGCCTGGAGGCCATTCTCAGCCTGCGCTGGCTGAAGGAGCCGCCCAAGGCCCCGGCCGAGCTGGATATTCGTCTGCATGGCGAGCTCAATGGCCAGTCGTTCTCGCCGCAGTACGCCGAGCTGGTCGATGGCGTGCTGAGCCTGCGCGAGGGGCAGGACTTCTTCGCTCGTCGCGAGGTGATCATCCGTCTGCCGCAGGTGCCCAAGGGCACGGTGAAACTGGATGTGCTGCCGGAGGATCAGGGGCAGCTGCCCGAGGTGGAGATCAGCTGGCTGTTGCCCGAGCAGGACCTGCCGGAAGCGCGTCGCATCAGCAAGGGTTACACGCTGCATATGGATCTGCAGGTATTGCCGCCGAACAAGCTGCAGGGTGACTTCCACCTGGTCCTGCCGCCGGCGTACCGGACCAGCCTGAGCGGTGAGCTGGAGCTGTTCGCCGATCGCCTGCGCTACAAGGACGGGCAGCTGGATGCCAGTTTCGACTCCCGCGAGACCCTGGCCAAGGTGGTCGAGGATCATCTGCAGCGCCGCTTCGCCACTCGCTTGGTGCAATTGGTCGAGCTGCCCGAGGTGAGCTTCCCGGCCAGTCAGCTGCCGCTGACCGTGCGCGCGAAGATCAACGGCTCCGAGCGCAGCATCGAGCTGGTGCTGGAGAAAGGGCGCAAGGGATGGCAGGTGCAGGGCGATCAGTATCCGGCCCTGGCCGAGCAGCGTGCGGCTGAACCCGCCAAGCCAGTAGCCCAGGTGGCGCCGGTGAGCGAGCCCGCGCGCCCGACGCTGGATCGCCGTCAGCGCTTTTCCCTGGTTCGCCTGCAGCGCAACCCGGAGCAGTACCGCAGCCTGAGCATGCGCGTGAGCAAGGCCGGCGGCGGCTCGCTGGAGGGTCGTTTTGTCGGCCTGGATGCCGATGGCAGCGTTCGTCTCAGCCAGCAGCTCGGTGGCGGCAATGGCCAGGCCAGCTTCAGTTTCAAGCCGGACGAGATTGCCAGAATCGAATTACTGGAGCCCTGATTTCGCCAAGGCCTTGAAATCGCTCTCGAACTCCCCATCTGTATGACATCCGCCGCAATCACGCGGCCTGTCATGCATGTGGAGTTCGACGACCATGAGTGTGGAAACTCAAAAAGAAACCCTGGGCTTCCAGACCGAGGTGAAGCAGCTGCTTCACCTGATGATCCATTCGCTGTATTCCAACAAGGAAATCTTCCTTCGCGAGCTGATTTCCAACGCCTCCGACGCCGCCGACAAGCTGCGCTTCGAGGCCTTGGCCAAGCCGGAGCTGCTGGAAGGTGGCGCCGAGCTGAAGATTCGCCTGTCCTTCGACAAGGACGCCAAGACCGTCACCCTCGAAGACAACGGCATCGGCATGAGCCGCGAGGAAGTGATCGCGCACCTCGGCACCATCGCCAAGTCCGGCACAGCCGACTTCATGAAGAACCTCACTGGCGACCAGAAGAAGGACTCGCACCTGATCGGTCAGTTCGGCGTGGGCTTCTACTCGGCCTTCATCGTCGCCGACCAGGTCGAGGTGTTCACCCGTCGCGCCGGTAGCCCGGTTAGCGAAGGTGTGCACTGGTCGTCGAAGGGCGAGGGCGACTTCGAAGTTGCCACCATCGACAAGGCCGAGCGCGGCACCCGTATCGTTCTGCACCTGAAGAGCGGCGAAGAAGAGTTCGCCGATGGCTGGCGCCTGCGCAACGTGGTCAAGAAGTACTCCGACCACATCGCCCTGCCTATCGAACTGCCGAAAGAACACCATGGCGAAGAAGCCGACAAGCCGGCCGAGCAGGAGTGGGAGACCGTCAACCGCGCCAGCGCGCTGTGGACCCGCGGCCGCACCGAGGTGAAGGACGAGGAGTATCAGGAGTTCTACAAGCACGTTGCTCATGACTTCGAGAACCCGCTGTCCTGGAGCCACAACAAGGTCGAGGGCAAGCTGGAGTACACCTCGCTGCTCTACGTGCCGGGCCGCGCGCCGTTCGACCTGTACCAGCGTGAAGCGCCGAAGGGCCTGAAGCTGTATGTGCAGCGCGTGTTCATCATGGATCAGGCCGACGAGTTCCTGCCGCTGTACCTGCGCTTCATCAAGGGCGTGGTCGACTCCAACGACCTGTCGCTGAACGTATCCCGCGAGATCCTGCAGAAGGACCCGGTGATCGACTCGATGAAGTCGGCGCTGACCAAGCGCGTTCTCGACATGCTGGAGAAGCTGGCAAAGAGCGAGCCCGAGCAATACAAGCAGTTCTGGAAAGCCTTCGGCCAGGTGCTGAAGGAAGGCCCGGCGGAAGACTTCGCCAACAAGGAGAAGATCGCCGGCCTGCTGCGCTTCGCTTCCACCCTGGGCGACGACGGCGAGCAGTCCGTGGGCCTGGCCGACTATATCGGCCGCATGAAGGAAGGTCAGGACAAGGTCTATTTCCTCACTGGCGAGACCTTCGCGCAGATCAAGAACAGCCCGCACCTGGAAGTCTTCCGCAAGAAAGGCATCGAGGTGCTGCTGCTCACCGACCGCATCGACGAGTGGCTGATGAGCTACCTGACCGAGTTCGACGGCAAGCACTTCGTCGACGTGGCGCGTGGCGACCTGGACCTGGGCAAGCTGGACTCGGAAGAGGACAAGAAGGCCCAGGAAGAAGTGGCCAAGGCCAAGGAGGGGCTGCTGGAGCGCCTCAAGGGCGCGCTGGGCGAGCAGGTCGCCGAGGTGCGCGTGTCGCATCGCCTGACCGACTCGCCGGCGATCCTCGCCATCGGCGAGCAGGACCTGGGCCTGCAGATGCGCCAGATCCTCGAGGCCAGCGGGCAGAAGGTGCCGGACGCCAAGCCGATCTTCGAGATCAACCCGCAGCATCCGCTGATCGAGAAGCTGGATGGCGAGGCCGACGAAGACCGCTTCGCCGACCTGTCGCACATCCTCTTCGACCAGGCCGCCCTGGCCGCTGGTGACAGCCTGAAGGACCCGGCTGCCTACGTGCAGCGTCTGAACAAGCTTCTGGTCGAGCTCTCCGCCTGACCTGGCTGTAGGTGAAAGAGCCCGCTTCGGCGGGCTTTTTCATTTCCGCCTGGCGCCGCTTGCGCGGAAGAGACTGGAGTTTGCCGGGTGATGGCTATCTAATGGCCATCTAAAGTGCGTGCACGAGCGTGCCGATACGGTCCTGCCTGCTTTACTCTTTCGTTGTCTCCAGTAGTCGTCGCCCGCATGTCGTATCTGACCAGTCTGTTCCTCCTCGATGCCGACCCCAGCCTGCTCCTGTTCGGAAATTACGATCCGTGGCTGGTGCTGCTGTCGTTGGCCATCGCCACCTTCACCTCGGGCATGGCCCTGCAGGTGGCGGGCATGGCGCGCCTCAGCCGCAACGCATTCCATCGGCAGACCGCCTTGCTCACCGGTTCGCTGGCCCTGGGTGGTGGCGTCTGGGCGATGCACTTCATCGGCATGCTGGCGTTCGAATTGTGCGCCCCGGTCAGCTACGCGCCGGGCCTGACCGTGCTGTCGCTGCTGCCGAGCCTGGGCGCCTCCTGGGTAGCCCTGCAGCTATTGGCGCGGCGCCAGGTCACCTTCCTGCAGCTGGTCGGCGGCGGCGTGCTGGTCGGCGCCGGTATCGGCGCCATGCACTACAGCGGCATGGCGGCCATGCGCATGGCACCGTTGCTGCGTTACGACCCCTGGTGGTTCGCGCTGTCCATCCTGGTCGCGGTGGCGCTGGCGATTCTCGCCCTGTGGGTGCGCTTCGGCCTGCGCGGCAAGCTGTCGTCGGGCAAGGCGATCATGGCCAGCGGCGTGGTAATGGGCCTGGCCATCAGCGGCATGCACTACACCGGCATGGCGGCGGCACGCTTCGTCGGTACGCCCGATCCGGCCGGCGCGCAGAGCGATTTCAGCCTGTACCTGGCCTTGGCGGTGACGCTGATCACCATCTCGCTGACTATCTTCGTCGCCGGGGTCAATGGCCTGTTGCGCTATCGCCAGCTGTTCCAGCAGGTGCAGGCCAACGAGGCGCGCGTGCGGGCGATTCTGGAGACCGCGGTGGATGGCGTGGTCACCATCGATGACCGCGGCATCATCGAGGGCATGAACACCGCAGCTGCCAAGTTATATGGCTGGAACCGCGAGGAGCTGATCGGCAAGTCCATCGACACGGTGATTCCCGAGACCTACCGCAAGGGCATGGGCGACTACTTGGCGCAGCTGCTCAACGCCGGCGAGACCCAGATCATCGGCGGCAGCCGCGAGGTGGAAGTGCTGCGCAAGGATGGCAGCGAGCTGCCGATCCGCCTGGCCATCGGCAGAGCCGTGTTGCCCGACCGCACACTGTTCGTCGGCTTCATCAGCGACATCAGCGAACGCAAGGCGATGGAGAAGGCGCTGCGCGAGAGCGAACAGCAGTACCGCTCGCTGATCGGCAACATCCCGGGGGTGGCGTTCCGCTGCCTGCTGGACGAGAACTGGAGCATGCTGTTCATCAGCGATGCGGTGGAGAAGCTGACGGGCTGGACGGCCGAGGACTTCACCAGCCGGCGCAAGTCGATCAACGAGCTGTACCACCCCGAGGACTTCCAGCGCGTTGCCGAAGAGGTTCTTGCGGACATCGCACTGGGCCGTAGCTACACCGTCGAATACCGCCTGTACGACCGCGAGGGCGTGGAACACTGGATCTGGGAGAGCGGCAGCGCGGTGCTCGACGAGCATGGCGAGCCGAAGTGGATCGACGGCGTGCTGCTGGACATCACCGAGAGCAAGCTGCGCAACGCCGAGTTCGAAGGTACGGCCAAGGCCATCAGTCGCGCGCTGTCGGTGATCGAGTTCGACCTGCAGGGCCGCGTGCTCAGCGCCAACTACAACTTCCTCGAACTGATGGGCTACGACGAGGCCGAGATCATCGGCCAGCACCACCGCATGTTCTGCGAGCAGCGCTGGGTCGAGAGCGGCGCCTACGACGAATTCTGGGCCCGCCTGGCGCGCGGCGATCTGGACAGCGGCGAATACATGCGCATCGCCAAGGGTGGCCGCGAGGTGTGGATCCAGGCGTCCTACAACCCGATCTTCGATGCCGACGGCAAGCCGTTCAAGGTGATCAAGTTCGCCACCGACCTCAGCCAGCGTCGCGAGATGGAGGAGGCACTGCGCATCGCCAAGGAGCGTGCCGAGCTGGCCGCGGCGGTGAAGACCACCTTCCTGGCCAACATGAGCCACGAGATCCGTACGCCGATGAACGCCATCATCGGCTTCACCGAGCTGCTGCTCGACGGCGTGCTCAGCGAGCAACAGCGTCGCCACCTGGGCACCGTGCGCCAGGCCGCGCGCTCGCTGCTCGGCCTGCTCAACGACATCCTCGACACCGCCAAGCTGGAGCGTGGGGCGGTGGAGCTGGAAAGCATGGACTTCTCCCTGCGCGAACTGTGTGGCCAGGTCTGCGACGCGCTGCGCCTGGGCGCGGAGGGCAAGGGGCTGAGTCTGAGCCTGGACTACCAGGAGAGCCTGGGCGACTTCTTCAAAGGCGACCCGCTGCGCATCCAGCAGGTGCTCACCAACCTGGTGGGCAACGCAGTGAAGTTCACCGAGAGCGGCTGGGTGCGCCTCGAGGTGACCGGCGAGCCGGGCAGGGTGTTGCTGGCCGTGCGCGACAGCGGCATCGGCATCGCCGAGGACCGCGTGCAGCATATCTTCGACCCCTTCGCCCAGGCCGATGCCTCGATGAGCCGGCGCTTTGGCGGCACGGGCCTGGGTACCACCATCGCCCGCCAGCTGACCGAGCTGATGGGCGGCAACATCCATGTCGAGAGTCGCCTGGGCGCGGGCAGCCTGTTTCAGGTGCAGCTGCCGCTGCAGGCCGGCGAAGAGGCGAACGGCGAGCGCCGCGCGGCGGCGCGCGAGCTGCCGGTGCTGAACATCCTGGCCGCCGACGACGTGGCGCAGAACATCGAGCTGCTCAGCCTGACGCTGGGTGCCATGGGCCATCAGGTGACCACTGCCAGCGACGGTGAGCAGGTGCTGGCGGCCTTCACCGCCGGGCGCTTCGACGTGGTGCTGATGGACGTGCAGATGCCACGCATGGATGGCCTCGAGGCTACCCGGCGCATTCGCCAGCACGAACAGGCCAACGGCCTGCGGCCGACGCCGATCATCGCCCTGACCGCCAGCGTGCTGGAGCAGGACCGCCGCGCCGCGCGCGAGGCCGGCATGGACGGTTTCGCCTCCAAACCCCTGGAGATGGACAAGCTGCTGGCCGAGGTGGCCCGGATGATCGGCCTGGCACCACTCGGCGCGCAGCCGGCGGTCGCCACGGAGACCTCTGCCGACCTGATGATCGACTGGCCGCGCGGAATCCAGCTATGGGGCAGCGAGCAGGTCATGGCCACGGCCATCCGGCGCTTCCTCGGCGAACATGCCGGCAGTTGTGTAGAGATCGAACGCCTGCTGCACGACGGCAAGACGGCTGAGGCCATCGAGCTGGTCCACCGCCTGCGTGGCGCTGCGGCGAACCTGGCGCTGCTGCGCGCCAGTCGCCTGGCCGGCCAGCTGGAGCATGCGCTGAAGGGCGCGGTGCCGGCCTCGATTGAGGAGCTGCTGGCGGCGCTGCTGGAGCAGTTCGCCATTCTGCCGGGCGAGCTGCCGGAGGCGACGTCTACAGTGGAAGAGGGGGCCGCTCCGCTGGCGGCGGGCGAACTGGTTGTGCTGATCGAGCAGAGCCGTACAGCGCTGCAGCGTGGCGAGTTGGCTGAGGAGGCCCTGCAACGATTGACCGGCGCACTGCCGGCAGCACAGGCTCAGGCCCTGGAAGGCGCCATCAATGACTTCGACTTCGAGCGCGCCGATGCGCTGCTGGCCCAGTTGCTCGATCAAGGAGACAAGCCGCAATGATCCGACCCGCCGATGCCCGTCCCAAATTGCTGCTGGTAGACGACGAGCCGACCAACCTGCAGGTGCTGCGGCAGATCCTGCAGGATGATTACCGCCTGCTGTTCGCCAAGGACGGGGAAAAGGCCCTGGAGCTGGCGGCGCAGGAGAGCCCGGCGCTGGTCCTGCTCGATGTGATGATGCCGGGTATGACCGGCCACGAGGTTTGTACCCGGCTCAAGTCGCAGCCGGCGACGGCGGGCATTCCGGTGATCTTCGTCACCGCCCTGGCGGATGTGGAGGACGAGACCACTGGCTTCGACGTGGGCGCGGTGGACTACATCACCAAGCCGGTCAGCCCGCCGATCGTGCGGGCGCGGGTGCGCACGCACCTGTCGCTGGTGCGTGCCGATGAGCTGCACGAGACTCGCCTGCAGATCGTCCAGCGCCTGGGCCTGGCCTCGGAGTACAAGGACAACGAGACCGGCCTGCACGTGATCCGCATGAGCCACTACACCCACATCCTGGCCAAGGCCGCCGGCTACAGCGAGCGCGAGGCCGACGACCTGCTCAATGCCGCGCCCATGCACGACGTGGGCAAGATCGGCATTCCCGACGCCATCCTGCAGAAGAACGGCAAGCTTGATGACGCGGAGTGGGCGGTGATGCGCCAGCACGCGCAGATCGGCGCCGAGATCATCGGCGAGCATGACTCGGGGTTGCTGCAGATGGCGCGCACCATCGCCCTGACCCACCACGAGAAGTGGGATGGCAGCGGCTATCCCAACGGCCTCAAGGGCGAGGACATCCCCCTGGCCGGGCGCATCGTCGCCATCGCCGACGTGTTCGACGCCCTCACCAGCGTGCGCCCCTACAAGCCGGCCTGGTCGGTGGAGGAGGCGGTGGAGCTGCTACGTCGCGAGAGCGGCCGCCACTTCGATCCGCAGCTGGTCGAGCTGTTCCTCAGCCAGATGCCGGCGATTCTCGAGATCAAGGCGCGCTGGGCCGAGATCGAGTAGGGCACAATGCCGGCTTCCTTTCGCCTGGAAGCCTTCATGAGCCTGCAAACCTGGGAACTGCTGTCCTACATCGTCACGGTGGTGGCGCTGCCGTTCGCCATCGGCGTATTCCTCTTCGAGCAGCGCAAGGAGCGTGCGAACGAGGAAGAGGCCATCTGGCAGCAGATATCCGATGCCTACATCGACTTCCTCGAGGTGGTGCTGGCCAACCCCGACCTGCGCCTGCGCAGCCAGGCTGCTACCCCTGACCTCAGCGATGAACAGCGCGAGCGCATGTGGGTGATCTTCGACATGCTGATTTCCCTGTTCGAGCGCGCCTACCTGCTGGCCTACCAGGAAGAGATGGACGACAAGCAGCGGCGTCGCTGGCATTCCTGGGAGGACTACATGCGCGAATGGAGCCGCCGCGAGGATTTCCGCGGGCGCCTGCCGTACCTGCTGCGTGGTGAGGACCCTGGTTTCGCCGCCTATATCCAGGGTCTGGCCGACGAAGAAGCGAAGAATTCTCAGGACTGACTAGTCTTGTCCGTTCGCGGTGGTTTTTCCGCCTTTGACCAGAGAGGGGTAAACATGAGCCAGATCATCAATCGTGCGGTGCGCTACGAAGTCGACGGCCAGCCATTCGAGGGCCAGTTGCTGTACGACGATTCGCGCCAGACGCCACGCCCGGGCCTGCTGCTGGCGCCGAACTGGATGGGCGCCTCGGCTGGCGCCTTCGAGATCGCCGCGCGGGTGGCGGAGCGTGGCTATGTGGTGTTCGTCGCCGATGTGTACGGCGCCGGCGTGCGTCCGCAGAACCATGACGAGGCGGGCGCCGCGATGATGTCGGTGAAGGGCAAGCCGGCGCTGCGCCAGCGTCTGCTGGCGTCGCTGGATTCGCTCAAGGCCCAGCCCGGTATTCCGCTGGACCCCAGTCGGCTGGCGGTGTTCGGCTTCTGCTTCGGCGGCCACTGCGCCCTGGAGCTGGCCCGTGATGGCGCGCCGCTGAAGGCCGCGATCTCCTTCCACGGCACCCTGGATACCGCAAACCCGGCAGATGCGCGCAACATCCGTGGCGCGGTGCTGGTGCTGGACGGCGCGCTGGACCCGCTGGTGCCGCGCGAGCAACTGGCCGGCTTCGTCGAGGAAATGAACGCCGCCGGTGTCGACTGGCAGCTGACCAGCTATGGCGGCGCGGCGCATTCCTTCACCGATCCGCAGGCGCAGGTGCCGGGCAAGATGCAGTACGACGCCAAGGTGTCGCGCCGCGCCTTCGCGGCGATGTACGACCTGCTCGACGAAGTCTTCGCCTGACCCTGGCGGCTCAGGGAGTGCTGGCCTGCTCGGCGATGGCCGGCGGGTAGTCGATCAGCACTTCCTCCGCCGCATACACCGGCGCCGTCAGGCCCGGGTCGGTGAGGACCACGCGCACCCGGTAGCGTCCCGGCGCCAGCGCGGGGAAGAACGGCACGTAGGCATCCTGCTGCTGTTCGTCGGCGTGGTAGATCAGGTACTGGCCATCGCGCCGCTCGATGTAGTTGTCGTCGAGCGGATAGCCCTCGCCGGCGTTCAGTTCGACCTCGTGGTTGGCGGCGTACAGGCGATGGCTGCTCTGGTTGCCGTCCGCGGCGGTGAACAGCAGGTGCACCTCGGCGTGCTCCAGCTTCAGGGGCCTGTCTGCACTCAGGCCCAGGCTGAACAGTGGCTCGGTCGGCTCGGAGAAGTCGCTCACGCTCAGTTTCACGCCATC
Source organism: Pseudomonas sp. Gutcm_11s (assembly GCF_028649395.1). Lineage (GTDB taxonomy): Bacteria > Pseudomonadota > Gammaproteobacteria > Pseudomonadales > Pseudomonadaceae > Aquipseudomonas. The sequence goes on from NZ_JAQSUW010000014.1 coordinate 112,911, forward strand.
CGGGTGCGGCGCTGCGCTATAGCGCTGGTGCAGGTCATAGGCCTGGTCGAGGGAGATCCAGCGCTCCAGCGGGCCCTTGCGCGAGGCATAGCGGATTTGCAGCCACTGCTCCTTGCGTGCCAGCACCTCGCAGACATCGCCCTGGATCAGGTAGGCCTGGCTACGGCTGGCCTGATCGGGCTGCTGGTACAGATACAGGCGCGCCGCCGGCACCGTCCAGGTCTGCACCTGGTTATCGTCATTCATGGCGCGGCTGGCCACTACCTTGCCCTGTATGTCGAAGGTCTTCTCGAACAGCGGAAAGAACAGGTAGGGGTAATCCGGGCTGTAGTCGTCCTGCACCTGCAGCGTCTTGTACAGCCAGGGCTGGCCGTGATCGTCGAAACGCAAGGCGTCGTAGTACCAGCGCGGGCCGCTGCGGCAGTGGCTGTATAGGGCGCGCTCTTCGACCTTGCGCTCCAGTCCGGAGAAGCCCGAGCAACTGAGGCTGCCGATAAGCGTCTCCGCCGGCATCGGCAGCAGCTCGTAGCGCTTTAGGGCCGGCCGGTACAGGTAGAGGTGGTAGTTCTCGTTGACCATGCCGGCAGCGACGCTGATCGCCAGATCGGCGCGGCCATCGAAGTCATAGTCCTCGACCGAGAAGCGAGGCGGGTTGCCGATGTCTTCATCCGGGATCTGCAGCTCGATCCAGCTGCCATCCGGCTGTTGCAAGCGATAGCTTTCGCCATCCTGTTCGACATGGGCATTCAGCCCGGGCTCGGGTTCGAGTGTCGGCAGGGCGGCATGGGCAAGCAGGGGCGAGGTCAGGAGGGCGGTGGCGAGCAGGCAACGAGCGAGGGACACGGCAGCAATCCTTTGCGGGCGAGAGGCGCCATGTTAGCGCCTGGCTCGCTTGCCGGCACGTGACCGGGCCGGCAATCCGTCAGCGTGGCAGCGGGATGCGCTCGCTCTCGCCGGGTACTCGCGGCCAGTCCCAGGCGGCCCAGTTCTGCTTGGCTTTCTCCAGCAGCGCGGCGTCGCTGGCGACGAAGTTCCAGTACATGCGCCGCGGCCCCAGCGGCTCGCCGCCGATCAGCGCCAGGTGGCACTCGCCACAGGCGCTGAGCAGCAGCTCTTCACCTTCCGGCAGCACGGCAAGGCTGCGCAGCGGCAACTCGCCGTCTTCCAGCTTGGCTTCGCCCTCGATCAGGTACAGCGCGCGCTCGCGATGTTCGGCGGGGATCAGCAGGCTGGCGCCGGCGGCGAGCTTCAGCTCGGCGTACAGGGTCGGCGAGTGCATGGGTACCGGCGACTCCAGGCAGAAGCCGCTGCCGGCGATCAGGGTGATCTGCACGCCCATGGCCTCGCTGCGCGGCAGGCTGGCGGCCGGGTGGTGGCTGTAGCTCGGCTCGCCTTCCTCCAGCGCCTGCGGCAGGGCCAGCCACACCTGCAGGCCGTGCAGGCGCGAACCGCCTTGCCACAGGTGTTGCGGGGTGCGCTCGACATGGGCGACGGCGCGGCCGGCGGTCATCCAGCTGACGTCGCCGGGCTGCACCAGTTGGTCCGAACCCAGGCTGTCCTTGTGTTGCAGCTCGCCCTCGAACAGGTAGGTGAGGGTGGACAGGCCGATATGCGGGTGCTGGTTGATGTTCATGCCGCTGCCGGGCGCATAGGCCTTTTCCAGCATGTGGTCGAAGAACACGAAGGGCCCCACGCTGCGGCACTTGGCCGAAGGCAGCGGGCGCAGGATCGGTTGCCCGGAGATGTCTTCGGCCTTCGGGCGGATCAGCAGCGGCTCGCTCATGCGCCGTCGCCCAGGCGGGTTTCCACCTGCACCTCGACGCTGGTCATCAGCTTGTGGATCGGGCACTTGTCGGCGATGCGCAGCAGCTGCTGGCGCTGCTCGTCATCCAGTTCGCCGTGCAGGTCCAGCTCCACGGCCAGGCGGTAGGTGCCTTGGCGCTCCTGGCTGTCATCGCGCGCCACGCGTACGTCCAGGCTTTCCAGCGGCAGGCCGCGCTGCTTGGCGTAGAGCATCAGGGTCAGGGCCTTGCAGGCGCCGAGGGCGGCGTCGAACAGGTCATGCGGTTCGGGACCGGAGGCGCTGCCGCCGAAGGATTCCGGCACGTCGGTGTGCAGCAGGTGTTCGCCGATCTCGATGCTGTGGCGCAGGCCGGACTCGGTGCTGATGCGGATCATGGTGGCTCCCAGGCTAGGTTGGATGGCTCCAGCCTAGCCCAGGCAACGATCGTCAGACCAGCACGGAGAGGCGCACATCGGCGCCAAGCACGCGCAGCAGACGGCCATCGGCGCCGAGGATGGGCACCGAGACGGTGAAGCAGAAGTCGTCGGTGGCCGAGGAGCGGTAGACCGGCGTGATGTGGCTGCGCAGGTCGTCCGCCACGCTGCGGAACCACGGGCGCTGGCTCCAGTCGCGGCCTCGGCAGCTGGGTGCATCCTGGTGTGGCACATCCGCGGCGAAGATGTTTTCCGAGAGCTGCCGGCCGCTGGCGTCGACCAGGTAGAACAGTTCGAAGCGCGCGTCGCGCTTCAGCGTCTCCTCCAGCAGGCGTTCGGCGGCGCCGATGTCGCTGCTCAGGCGCGTATCGGCGGCGATCTGCTCGACGCCGCTCTGCACCGAGCGGTGCAGCTCCAGGCGGAAGTCGCCCAGGCCCTGCAGCAGGCGGTCGCCATCCTCGCGCACCGCCTGGCTGTGGCGCAGCACCTGGCCAGCCTTGCCGAGCAGGTCGCCGGCGACCTGGGCGATCTGCTGCACGTCGCCGTTGATCGAGCGCACGGCCTGGCCGATCTGCTCGGTGCCGGTGGCGATATGGCCGACGCGCTCGTCGAGGCGGTCCATGGCCTGGCGCGTGCTGTCCAGGCCGTTGCCGACCTGCAACATGCCGCTACGGCCGTCCTCGACGGCCTGGTGCATACGCTCGCCGGCGCCGCCGAGCTGGTTCATACCGTCGCGAAAACGCTCGATGATCTGCCCGACCTGGCCGGTGGCGTCGGTGGTGTGGCCGGCCAGGCGCCGCACTTCCTCGGCGACCACGGCGAAGCCACGGCCATGCTCGCCGGCGCGGGCGGCCTCGATGGCGGCATTCAATGCCAAGAGGTTGGTCTGCTGGGAAATGCTGGCGATCACGCCGATCACCTTGCTGACCTCCTCCAGCTGCGCGGTGAGGTTGCCGATCACCTCGGCCAACTGCGTCTCGCAGTCGCCGATGGCATCGACCTGGCGCAGCACGGTCTGGCCGCTCTGCTGGCACTGGCGCAGGGTGGCCGAGACCTCGCCGGAAAGCCGCGCGACCTCGGCGGCGCCGGGCACCAGCTCGGCATCCAGGGTGGTGGTGACCTGCTCGCTGGCGCTGGCGATCAGCTCCGAGGACTGCGCCAGGCTCTGCCCGCTGGCCTGGTTGGCGCTGGCGATGCTGGCCAGCTGCGGGGCGTGGGCGGCGATGCCGACGGCGGCGCCCAGGCTGGTGCGGATGCGCTGGTGCAGGCCGTCGCTGAAGCGGTTGAGGCGGCCCATCCAGGGCTGCTGCTCGGGCAGGCGGGTGGTGAGGTCATGGCGGGTGAAGAGGGCGGCGAAGGCTTCTTCGTCCAGCTCGCGTCGCGAGGGTTTGCGCAGCAACTGCAGCATGGTGCATCTCCCTGATGGTTCTGCCGGGAGTGGTGCAAGCACGGTGCCATCATCTTGTGTGCGGCGCGTCACAAGGCTGGCGCCGGTGAGTCGCCGGTATTGCTGCGCCAATGCGGTTCGTCGAGCGCTATTGCGGTGCGTCGGGTTGGTACCACAGCTCCTTGCGCTGGAAGGGCGTCTGGGCCGGCAGGTCGGGGTTCTGCAGCTCGATCACCTTGCGCTTGTGCAGGGCTGCGCGCTGCAGGGTGGCGCCATGGTGCTGCTGGAACAGCGCATCAAAGCTGCCGTCGGCGATCATCGCCTCCAGGCCGCGCTCGATGGCGCCGGCAAGGTCGGCGCGGGCGCGCGAGGTGAAGAAGTAGAAGGCGGAGGGGTAGTGGATGACGATGTGCTCGTCGACCTCCAGGGCCAGGCCCTCCTGGGTGGAACGGGCCTGCTCGTTCCAGGCCACCACCGCTTCACGTGGGAACAGGTCGAAGCGGCCGGCGTCGAGCATGCGGAACAGGCTGTCGTAGCTCTGGCTGGTGATCACCTGCAGGCCGTTGTCACGCAGGATGCGGGTGTCCGGCCAGTCGGCACGCTGGCCGAAGCGCATGGACTTGAGGTCTTCCAGGCTCTGCACCTTGCGCAGCCAGTCCTTGTCCTCGCGCCGTACCAGCGGGATGCGCCAGCCGATCAGGCCCTTGTAGATGGGGATGCGGATAGGCAGCAGGCTTTCTTCCCGCTCGCGGGTGGTCATGGTCCACATCACCTGCACCGTACCGTCGTTCTGCTCGAGCCCCTGCTCGGCGCGGCTCTGCGCCATGGGCCGGGGCGACGGCTGCAGCTGATAGTCGCCGCCGCTGCGGGCCAGGGCCTGGCGCAGCAGCTCGACCACATAGGCTTCCGGGTCGTCGCCTTGCGAATGCAGCGGATAGGTCAGGGGTTCCGCAGCCAGTGGCGCGGAGCAGAGCAGGGCAGTCAGGGCAACGAGGCGGGCGAAGGACATGCGCAGGGTTCGTCAGGCGATGAGACACATGATGGCCTTTGCCTCGCCGCATCGCCAGTGAACGGCAGCGAAGCGGTTGCGGTCTACCCTTGCTCGATACCTCAGGGAGTGATGCCGTTGCCCGCCAGCCGCCTGTTGTTAGCCGCGTTCTGCGGCCTGTTCGCTCTGCAAGCCGGAGCCCGCGACTATCGCTACAGCGATGCCCATCTGCACTACGTGGACTTCTTCCAGGAGAGCGAGGGCATGACCCCGCTGCTGGAGGCCATGGCCGCCGGGCGCATCGACCACGTGATGATCAGCGGCATTCCGGTGGCCAAGAAATGGCACGAGGACGAGCCCAAGCGCCCGCGCTACTACGCCGGTGACGATGCCGGGGCCTACTGGTACAGCGCCACCGACGTGTTCGTCGCCGAAGCCGTGCGCCGCCTGCCGGCGGAGCAGCGCGAACGCTTCCATCCGTTCCTCAGTGGCTTCAACCCGGTGGACAAGAACGCCGATGCGCATATCCGCCGCATGCTCGAGCTCTATCCCGGCCTGTGGCAGGGCCTCGGCGAGGTGTTCACCCGGCACGATGACCTTACCGCGCTGACCTACGGCGACACGCCGCGCGCCAACAACGAGGCCATGACCCGCGTCTACCACCTGGCCGCCGAGTACGACCTGCCGGTGCTGGTGCACAGCAACATCACCTCCAAGCGCGAGCGCAACCCGCTGTACCTGGAGGAGATCGAGGAGCCGCTACGCAACCACCCGCACGTGCGCTTCATCTGGGCCCATGCCGGCACCAGCATGGAGATCCATCGCCACCAGGAGAGGCTGGATTTCCTCCTGTCCACCCTGGAACGGATGCTTGGCGAATACCCGAACCTGTACATCGACCTGTCCTGGAGCGTGCTGCGCCCGTACCTGCTGGATGCGGACGGCAAGCCGGATGCACGCTGGGTGAAACTGGTGAGCAGCTATCCCGCGCGCTTCATGCTTGGCTCTGATGTGGTCGGCCGCTTCGACAACCTGGGCAGCTACATGACGGATTTCACGCCCTTCCTCGATGCTCTGCCCGAGGACGTGGCGCGCAAGGTGGCGCGCGACAACTTCCTGTCTGTGTTGCCGCGCAAACGCCAGGCGCAATTGCGCGACTGATTGTCATCAACCTGTAACCGCGGCGTCATAGCCTCGCGCCAACTTTCCTCAAGGAGCGCGAGATGAAACTGTTCAGCCTGTCCGTCCTGGCACTGTCCCTGCTTTCCAACCTGGCCATGGCCGACGTACGTGTCGAAGGGCCGATCGAGTACGGCGTATTCGCCAGCGCGGCGATCAAAGACCCTCAGCCGGGCGAGCGGATTCTCAGCCGCGCCGGCCAGCCGATCGAGCAGACCGAGGTGGTGCCGGCGCGCCTGGGCACCAAGTTCGGCGTGCGCTACAAGCTGGTCGGCAAGAGCGAAAGCGAGCAGCCGCTGACCCTGATGTACTTCACTCCCGGCCTGGTCGGCCCGGACGGCAAGCGCCAGGACAAGATCGAGCTGCAGCAGAAGCTGGTGGTCGGTGCACCGCAGGACGTGATGGCCTTCGAGTTCACCGAGCATCACGAAGTGGTACCGGGCGAATGGCAGTTCATGGTCTTCCAGGGCGACCGCAAGCTGCTGGAACAGCGCTTCACCGTGCGCTGATAGCTGTCAGGCGTCACCCAAAGCCCGGCCCAGTGCCGGGCTTTGTCGTTCCAGGGCCCGTGATAGCGCGATGCTGGCATTCGGGCCAGAGCGCTCTAGCCTTAACGGCAGCGTCACGTCTGCAGGGAAGGTAACCATCATGCTGTTGAGAAAACTGCGTATCGCCCCCCGTTCCGCCCTGGGCTTCGCCACTCTGGCGTTCCTGGTTCTGCTGGTTGGCTGTTTTTCGCTGCTGCAGATGAAGCACATGAACGAGGAGTCCAAGGAGGTGGACGAGAACTGGCTGCCGAGCATCCTGGCCCTGGGTGACATGAGCCAGAGCATCCTGCGTATCCGCGCCGGCACCCTGCGCCTGATCGTGGTGCGCGATCCGACCATCGTGCAACAGAACGTGCAACGCCTCGGCGAGCTCAAGGCCGCACTGGACGAAGCCCAGGGGCGCTATGAGCAGCTGATTTCCTCGCCCGAGGAGAAGCAGCTCTACGAGCGCTTCAGGGCGGCCGAAGAGGCCTACATGGTGGAGCAGGAGAAGATCATGCGGCATTCGGCCGAGGATCAGGTCGACCAGGCTAGTGCAGTGGCCAATGGGGTGCTCAACACCCATGCCGACAACCTCTCCAAGGCCCTGGTCGAGCTGACCCGGCTCAACAGCGAGGGCGCCGCAGCAGCGGCGCGGGAGAACCAGGCGGCCTATGAGAGCGCCTTCAGCCTGGCCATGACCCTGATGCTGGTGGCCGTGGTGCTCACCGTGCTGCTGGCCGTGTTGTTTACCCGCAGCATCGTGCGGCCGCTGGTCGAGGCGGTGGAGGTCGCTCAGGTGGTGGCGGGTGGCGACCTGAGCCGAGACTTCGAGGATCGTGGTACCGATGAGCCGGCGCAGCTGCTGCAAGCCCTGAAACGCATGCAGGGCAGCCTGCGCAGCACCATCCAGAGCATCTCCGATTCCTCCAACCAACTGGCCTCGGCTTCGGAGGAGTTGCATGCGGTGACCGAGGACGCGACCCGCGGTCTGCACCTGCAGAATGCCGAGATCGAGCAGGCTGCCACGGCGGTGAACGAGATGACCTCGGCGGTGGAGGAAGTGGCGCGCAACGCCGTGAGTACCTCGGAGGCTTCGCGTGACTCGGATCGCACCACCCAGCACGGCCGCGAGCAGGTGCGCCTGACGGTGGACTCCATTGGCCTGCTGGCCAGCGACGTGGACGAGACCTCGACCCAGATCGGCCGTCTGGCTGACCAGGTGCGCAGCATCAGCCAGGTGCTGGATGTGATCCGCGCCATCGCCGAGCAGACCAACCTGCTGGCCCTCAACGCGGCCATCGAGGCAGCACGGGCCGGCGAGGCGGGGCGCGGCTTTGCCGTGGTGGCCGACGAGGTTCGTGCCCTGGCCCATCGCACCCAGCAGAGCACCCAGGAAATCGAGCAGATGATCGGCGGCATCCAGCAGGGTACCGAGCGTGCGGTCAGCTCCATGCAGCACAGCAATCAGCGCACCGGCTCGACCCTGGCGCTGGCACAGGCGGCGGGGCATGCGCTGGACGAGATCGCCGTGGCCATCACCGCGATCAACGAGCGCAACCTGGTCATCGCCAGTGCCTCGGAGGAGCAGGCCCAGGTGGCGCGCGAGGTGGATCGCAATCTGGTGAATATCCGCGATCTGTCCATGCAGACCTCGGCCGGGGCCAACCAGACCAGTGCGGCGAGCCAGGAGCTGTCGCGTCTGGCGGTCGACCTCAACGGGCTGGTGGCCCGTTTCCGCCTGTGACATGAAAACGGCGCCCAAGGGCGCCGTTTTCATCATCACGTTCTTGCATATCGGCCAGTCTGGCCATTCGGGGCTCGTGCAACCTACACGGTGAAGCGCGCGACCATGCCGTTGAGTTCCACGGCCAGACGCGACAGCTCGTGGCTGGCCGCGGCCGTCTGGTTGGCGCCGGTGGCGGTCTGTACCGAGATATCACGGATGTTGACCAGGTTTCGGTCCACCTCGCGTGCCACCTGGGCTTGCTCTTCGGCCGCGCTGGCAATCACCAGGGTGCGCTCGTTGATCTGCCCGACCTGCTCGGTGATCTCCACCAGGGCCTGGCCGGCGGCTTCGGCGATCTCCAGCATCTGCCGGGCGCGCTGATCGTTCTGGTTCATCGCGCCCACGGCTTCGCCTGTGCCGCTCTGGATACTGCCGATCATCTGCTCGATCTCGCGGGTGGACTCCTGGGTGCGATGGGCCAGGGCCCGTACTTCGTCGGCCACCACGGCAAAGCCCCGGCCTTGCTCGCCCGCGCGAGCGGCCTCGATGGCCGCGTTGAGGGCTAGCAAGTTGGTCTGTTCGGCGATGGCGCGAATCACGTCGAGCACCTTGCTGATGCTCTGTGCGCGCTCGGCCAGCCCCTCCACCAGCGCTGAGGTGTGGGCGACGTCCTGGCTCATGCTGCGGATTGCCTGCACCGTTTGCTGCACGCGGTCGCGGCCGGACTGCGCCGACTCCTCGGAGGCGCGCGAGGCATCGGAGGTGGAGCTGGCGTTGCGCGCCACTTCCTCGACTGCGCTGGTCATCTCGTTCACCGCGGTGGCGGCCATCTCGATTTCGTCGTGCTGGCGGGTGATCGCGCGGTTGCCTTCCTCGGTCACCGCATTGAGCTCCTCGGCGGCGGAGGCCAATTGGGTGGCGGAGTTGCCGATCTGCTGGATGGTGCCGCGCAACTGCTGCTGCATGCGTTGCAGTGCTGCCAGCAGTTGCGCAGGTTCGTCCTTGCCGCTGGCGTCGATGCGCCCGGTAAGGTTGCCGCTGGCCACCACGCCGGCGACCTGCACGGCCTCGCTCAGCGGCTGGGTGATGCTGCGGGTCAGCAGCCAGGCGAGGGCGACGGTGACCAGTGCGGCAATCACCAGCACGGCGATGACCGCGTTGGTGGCGCTGGCATAGTCCTCGTCGGCCTTGGTGTTGGCGGCGTTAGCGCCTTGGGTGTTGAACTCGGCGAGTTCGGTTAGGGCGCCGAAGGTGGCCTTGTAGTTATCCAGCAGCGGCCCCTGCACCAGTTCGGTGGCGGTCGCGGTCTCGTTGGCGTTGGAGAGCTTCAGCAATTGCTCGACACCGGCGATGAGGCCCTTTTTCTCCTGCTGGTAGCGCTGGAACAGTTCCTGGTCGCGGCCTTTGTCCATGTCTGCTTCGTAGCTGCGTTCAGCCTTTTCCAGGTTGCCGATGATCTCGCGCAGGCGCGTTTCGAGGAATTGTTTGTCGGACGCGTCCGCGGCCAGCACATGGCCGAGCTGGAGCTGGCGTACCTCGGTCACGGCGAGGTTCATCTGGGCGATGTTGCGCACGCTGGGCAGCCAGCTCTGGCTGATCTCGGTGGAGGCGTCGTTGATCACCGACATGCGGTTGAGGGAGAACAGGCCGGTGAATATCAGTAGGAGGGTGATGATGGCGAAGCCGAAGGCCGCGCGTGGCGCGATGGGAAACTGGCGCAGGATCATGGGGTACTTCTCCGGGGCGGCGATATGAGTCGGGGCGGCTCAGGAAAAGTATAGGAAGCCCTACGCGTTGCGCTGACTGTCAGCGTGTCGCTGAGCACGGCGGGTGTGCAATTTCCGGGCTGCAGAAACGACCATGCCCGTATCGAGGATACGGGCATGGAGGGGAGGGTGTTGCGAGGGCGTTGGCGTCAGGCCGAGTAGCGCTTGAGCACCAGGGTGGCGTTGGTGCCGCCGAAGCCGAAGCTGTTGGACATGATGGTGTCCAGCTTGGCGTTCTCGCGGGTCTCGCGCAGGATCGGCAGGTCGGCCACTTCCGGGTCCAGCTCGTCGATGTTGGCCGAGCCGGCGATGAAGTTGCCTTCCATCATCAGCAGGCAGTAGATCGCCTCGTGCACGCCGGCGGCGCCCAGGCTGTGGCCGGACAGGCTCTTGGTCGAGCTGATGGCCGGAGCCTTGTCGCCGAACACTTCACGTACGCCGCGGATCTCGGCGACGTCGCCGACCGGGGTGGAGGTGCCGTGGGTGTTCAGGTAGTCGATCGGGGTGTCGACGGTGGACAGCGCCTGCTGCATGCAGCGGATCGCGCCTTCGCCGCTCGGAGCGACCATGTCGTAGCCGTCGGAAGTGGCGCCGTAGCCGACGATTTCCGCGTAGATCTTGGCGCCGCGCTTGAGGGCGTGTTCCAGTTCCTCGACCACCACCATGCCGCCGCCGCCGGCGATGACGAAGCCGTCACGCTTGGCGTCGTAGGCGCGGGAGGCCTTCTCCGGGGTGTCGTTGTACTGGGTGGAGAGGGCGCCCATGGCGTCGAACAAGCAGCTCTGGCTCCAGTGTTCTTCCTCACCGCCGCCGGCGAAGACCACGTCCTGCTTGCCGAGCTGGATCTGCTCCATGGCCTGGCCGATGCAGTGGGCGCTGGTGGCGCAGGCGGAGGAGATGGAGAAGTTCACGCCCTTGATCTGGAAGGGAGTGGCCAGGCACGCGGATACGGTGCTGCCCATGGTGCGGGTCACGCGGTATGGGCCGATGCGCTTGACGCCCTTCTCGCGCAGGGTGTCGATGGCTTCCATCTGGTTGACGGTAGAGGCGCCACCGGAGCCGGCGATCAGGCCGGTACGCGGGTTGGATATCTGCTCTTGGCTGAGGCCGGAGTCCTTGATTGCCTGTTCCATCGCCAGGTAGGCGTAGGCGGCGGCATCGCCCATGAAGCGGAAGAGCTTGCGATCGATCAGTTCTTCGAGGTTCAGGTCGACCGAGCCGGAAACATGGCTACGCAGGCCCATTTCGGCATAGGACGGGTTGTGGCGGATGCCGGCCCGGCCTGCACGCAGGTTGGCGGAAACGGTTTCCTTGTCATTGCCCAGGCAGGAAACGATGCCCAGGCCAGTGATCACGACGCGACGCATGCGGATAACCCTTAAAAGCTGTCAGTGGAAGTGAACAGGCCGACGCGGAGGCCTTCGGCGCTGTAGATCTCGCGGCCATCGACGCTGACGGTACCATCGGCGATGCCGAGGATCAGCGAGCGGTTGATGGTGCGCTTGATCTGGATGTTGTAGGTGATCTTTTTCGCAGTCGGCAGGATCTGGCCGAAGAATTTCACTTCGCCCGAACCCAGGGCACGGCCGCGGCCGGGGTTGCCCTGCCAGCCGAGATAGAAGCCAACCAGCTGCCACATGGCGTCGAGGCCCAGGCAGCCTGGCATTACCGGGTCGCCCTCGAAGTGGCAGGCGAAGAACCAGAGATCCGGATTGATGTCGAGTTCGGCGACGATTTCGCCCTTGCCGTATTTACCGCCGGTTTCACTGATATGGACGATGCGATCCATCATCAGCATGTTTGGGGCGGGCAACTGCGCGTTACCTGGGCCAAACAGTTCGCCGCGGCTGCAGGCGAGCAGTTCTTCCCGGGTATAGGCGTTTTGCTTGGTCATGCGAACTCCTCAATGGTCCCCTTGGCGGGGCTAAGCTGCGCCGCGGGTTTTCTTGTGTAGCGGCAGACTAGTCATAGACTGTTGCGTCCTAGTGAAAGTCACAGATCAGTGTGAACACTTGTATACCGGACTTCCTTGTCGCAGGTCATTGCCGAGCTCCGACCCCCTGCGAGTCTAGTATTCCTGGCGTTCCGCGCCGTGGCTGCGCTTGCCCACCCAACGCAGCAATACTCGTTCCAGATCGGCGCGTTTGAACGGCTTGGCCAGATAGTCGTTCATGCCGGCCTGCAGGCAGGCTTCGCGGTCGCCCTGCAGCGCGTTGGCGGTCAGCGCGATGATCGGCGTAGCGCATTGTGGCGCCAGTTCACGGATTTGTCGGGTTGCTTCGTAACCATCCATTACCGGTAGCCGGCAGTCCATCAGCACCGCGGCGAAGCGCTGGGCATCGAATGTCTGCACCGCCTGGGCACCGTCGCCCACCAGTGCCACGCGATAGCCGAGGCTGCGCAGCATGGCCTCTATGACGGTCTGGTTGACCGGGTTGTCCTCTACCAGCAGCACCTCCTGGTTCTCGCCGCCGAGGCTCTGCTGGTTCTCCTGGGCGTCGTCGGCGCTGCTGCGCGGGCTGAAGGGCAGGGGAATCTCCAGGGTGAACACCGAGCCGGCGCCTTCCTCGCTGCTGGCATGCAGAGTGCCACCCATGCGCTCGGCCAGGGTGCGGGCGATGGGCAGGCCCAGGCCGGTGCCACCGTAACGGCGGGAGATGGAGTTGTCGGCCTGCTGGAAGGCGTCGAACATGTGCTCCAGGCGCGGCGCCGCAATGCCGATGCCGCTGTCGCGTACCGAGCAGGTGAACCACAGCACCTCGTTGTCCAGCGGCTGCCAGTGGGTCTCGATACGGATGCCACCTTCCTCGGTGAACTTCAGGGCGTTGCCCAGCAGGTTGACCAGGATCTGGCGGATACGGGTCGGGTCGCCCTGTACCTCGAAGTCTTCCAGGCCGGCCTGGTTCTCCAGGCGCAGATACAGGCCGCGCTGCTGGGCGCTGTGCTGGAACACCTGGATCGAGCCCTGCAGCAGCTCCAGCAGGCTGAAGGGAATGCGCTCCAGCTCCAGGGCACCGCGCTCGATGCGCGAGAAGTCGAGGATGTCGTTGATCACCTTGAGCAGGTGCTCGGTGGATTCGGTGGCCAGCGCCGTGTATTCCTCCTGCTCCTGGGTCATCTCGGTGGTTTCCAGCAGCTGCAGCATGCCCAGCACGCCATTCATCGGCGTGCGCAGCTCGTGGCTCATCATCGCCAGGAAGTCGGACTTGGCGCGGTTGGCCTGTTCGGCCTCCTCGCGGGTCTGGATCAGCTGCTGCATGGCCTCGCGCTGCTCGCGCTCGGCTCGCTCCAGCTCGGAGGCCAGGGTATTGATGTGCCGCGCCAGGTCGCCCAGCTCGCCGGTGTCGGTCTCCGCCAGGTTGCTGCGATAGTCGCCAGCCTTGATCGCTTCCAGGGCACGGCCCATGGCGCTCAGGGGCTGGGCCAGGCGTCGTGCCAGTTGGCGGGCGACAAAGAAGGTCAGCACCAGGGCGATCAGCGCCAGCACGGTGGCCTTGAGCAGGATGGCCTGCTGGCGACTGGAGAAGGATTCGTCCGACATGCCGACCACTACCTGGCCCAGGTAATCGTCGGTGGCGCCGTTCTCGCGGCGAATCGGCGTGCGGAAGACCTCTACCTGCGAGGTCGCCTGATCCCGGTGGCGCTCGACATAGACCAGAATGTTTTCGGCCCGGTCGCGGATCTCGAGGAAGCGCACGTTGGGGGTCTGCAGGGTGGCGCGCAGCAGGCCTTCCAGCACTTGCGTGTCACCGATGGCCACGCCATGCGCGGCAGCTGGCGCCAGCTGGTTGGCCATCAGTTGCCCGGCCTGGCTGATCTCGTAGCGCAGGTCTTCCAGGCGGGTGTGGGTGAAGAAGCCGGTCAGCAGCAGGGTCAGCAGCAGCGCCGGGCCGACACTGATCAGCTGGGTGCGGGTATGGATGTCCCAATTGCGGCCGAAGATCATGGCGCGCCATCCTCCGTCACGCACCGGAAAGTGGTGGGCGGCTGAACGAGAAGCGGCGAGATGGGAAGAGCGTGCACGGAACGGCCTTGTTCTCTGGCATGACAGGCGCATGTTAACCGAGATGCCCGGCTTTGCCAGCGCGGGTCATGCGTGGGACTGGCCGGTCGGCCGAGGGTTCGTGATAATGAGGGAATTCGCCATTCGGATGGCTTGTCTGGATTTACTATGACCGAGCAACAACCCGTTGCAGTACTGGGCGGCGGCAGCTTCGGCACCGCCATCGCCAACCTCCTGGCCGCCAACGGCCAGCGTGTCCTGCAGTGGATGCGTGATCCCGAGCAGGCCGAGGCCATGCGTACCCAGCGCGAGAACCCGCGCTATCTCAAGGGCATCAAGCTGTTGCCGGGCGTCGAGCCGGTGACCGACCTGCCGGCGACCCTGGCCGCCTGCGAGCTGGTGTTCGTCGCCATCCCCTCGTCGGCCCTGCGCAAGGTCCTGCAGCCGGTGGCCGACGGTCTGGTGGGCAAGCTGCTGGTCAGCACCACCAAGGGCATCGAGGCCGAGAGCTTCAAGCTGATGAGTCAGATCCTCGCCGAAGTGGCGCCGCAGGCGCGTATCGGCGTGCTGTCCGGGCCCAACCTGGCCCGTGAAATCGCCGACCACGCGCTGACCGCCACGGTGATCGCCAGCGAGGACGAAGAACTCTGCCAACGCGTGCAGTCCGCGCTGCACGGCCGCACCTTCCGTGTTTATGCCAGCCGCGACAGCTTCGGCGTGGAGCTGGGCGGTGCGCTGAAGAACGTCTACGCCATCATCGCCGGCATGGCCGCCGCACTGGGCATGGGCGAGAACACCAAGAGCATGCTGATCACCCGCGCGCTGGCCGAGATGACCCGCTTCGCGGTCACCCTGGGCGCCAACCCCATGACCTTCCTCGGCCTGGCCGGCGTGGGCGATCTGATCGTTACCTGTTCTTCGCCGAAGAGCCGCAACTACCAAGTGGGCCACGCCCTCGGCGAAGGCCTTTCGCTGGAGGACGCGGTAGCGCGCCTGGGCGAGGTGGCCGAGGGCGTCAACACCCTCAAGGTACTCAAGAGCAAGGCCGAGGAGCTGCAGGTCTACATGCCTCTGGTCGCCGGCCTGCATGCCATCCTGTTCGAAGGACGCACCCTGGAACAGGTGATCCAGGCGCTGATGCGCGGCGAACCTAAGACAGATGTAGATTTCATTTCCCCCAGCGGTTTCTGATCCCCCAAGGAGAGCACCATGAGCGAACCGAGCAAGGAACTGGAGCGCGAGTCCATCGCCCTGCGCATCCTGTGGATGTTGATCTTCGCCATCGTCTGGCAACTGGCCGAGATCGTCCTGGCTGGCGTGGTCCTGCTGCAGCTGGGCTATCGCCTGTTCTACGGCGCACCCAACGGTGGCCTGCAGGGTTTTGGCGACAGCCTCAGCCAGTATCTGCAGCAGATCGGTCGCTTCGGCACCTTCAACAGTGAAGAGAAGCCCTGGCCCTTCGCCGATTGGCCGAGCGCCCGTGCCCCAGAAGACAACGAGCCGCACAGCGTCCCGCCTGCACCGCACCCGGTACGTGACGAAGAACCCAAGCTGTGACCCTCTGGCTGCTGCGCCATGGCGAGGCGGAGCCGCGCGCGCGTAGCGACGCCGAGCGGCCGCTGACCGACCACGGTCGCAAGGAGGTGCGCAGGAGTGCCGAGCATCTGCGCGGCCGGCCGCTCTCGCACATCCTGGTCAGCCCCTATCTGCGTGCACAGCAGACGGCGCAGATCGTCCGCGAGGTGCTCGGCCTGGCGCTGCCTCTGACCACGGTGGAGTGGGCCACCCCGGATGACTCCGCGCGCGAGGCCGCCAACCGGCTGGACGACTATCCCGGCGACTGCCTGCTGGTCAGCCACAACCCCCTGCTCGGCAATCTCTCCGGCCTGTTGATCCACGGCCACCTGCAACAGCCGCTGGGACTGCATACCGCCAGTCTGGTGGTCCTGGAAGGTGAGCCGGTGCCCGGCCTGATGACCCTCGCTGCGCTGTATCACCCGCGCTAGAGCCGCTCAATCGCCCTGTAACATTTCTTCACTTGCGACACCTCCTGACGCATGGAATATTCAACCAAGCAAGTGCTTGGTTGCTCCCTGTGACAAAAACAATAAACAAGGAGGCCCCGTGGCCAGTGCAGTCCGTTTGCCGCTCGAAGCGTTCTTCGAGCGGGAGTCGCGTCATCCGAACAAGACCTACCTGATCCAGCCGCTGGGTGGTGGGCGCGTAGAACAGCTCACCTGGGCCGAGGTCGGCGAACAGGCGCGGCGCGCAGCCGCCTGGTTGCGCAGCCTGGAGCTGGAGCAGGGCAGCAAGATCGCGATCATCTCGAAGAACTGCGCCCACTGGATCGTCACCGACCTGGCGATCTGGATGGCCGGGCACGTCTCGGTGCCGCTGTATCCCAACCTCACCGCCGAGTCGGTGCGCCAGGTGCTCGAGCACGCCGAAGCCAGGGTTGCCTTCGTCGGCAAGCTGGACGACTGGTCGGCCATGGCCCCGGGCGTACCGGAGGGCGTGACCACGGTATCGCTGCCGCTGCATCCGGATGACCGCTTCGACCTCGCCTGGCAGGACCTGCAGGCCTGCGCGCCGATTCAGGACAAGCCGCGCAACCAGCCTGAGCAGCTCGCCACCATCATCTACACCTCCGGCACCACCGGCATGCCCAAGGGCGTGATGCACAATTTCGGCAATTTCGGCTTCACCGCCAGCCAGGCCACTTCACTGTTCGGCGTCGGCGAGGATGACCGGGGGCTGTCCTACCTGCCGCTGTGTCATGTGGCCGAGCGCATGTTCATCGAGCTCAACTCGTTGTACAGCGGCATGACCGTGTTCTTCGCCGAGAGCCTGGACACCTTCGTCGACGACCTGCGTCGCGCCCGGCCGACCGTGTTCTTCGGCGTGCCGCGCATCTGGACCAAGTTCCAGATGGGCGTCTACTCCAAGATGCCGGCCAAGAAGCTCGATCGGCTGCTTTCGATTCCCCTGGTCGGGCGCCTGGTCGGCAAGAAGGTATTGCGTGGGCTGGGCCTGGACGCGGTGCGCTACGCGCTATCCGGCGCCGCGCCGGTGCCGGACGCGCTACTCGGCTGGTATCGCCGCATGGGCCTCGAGTTGCAGGAGGTCTACGGCATGACCGAGAACTGTGGCTACTCGCACGTATGCCGCCCCGGCCTGTTCAAGAAGGGCTGGATCGGCCAGAACAACCCGGGTGTCGAGGTGCGCATCAGCGAGGAGGGCGAGGTGCTGGTGCGCAGCGGCTCGACCATGCAGGGCTACTACAAGGAGCCTGGCAAGACCGCCGAGGCGCTGACCGAGGAAGGCTACCTGCGCACCGGCGACAAGGGCGAGCAGGATACCGACGGCAACCTGCGCCTGACCGGGCGCATCAAGGAAATCTTCAAGACCAGCAAGGGCAAGTACGTGGCCCCGGCGCCGATCGAAAACCGCCTGGCCGTGCACAACCACATCGAGCAGGTCTGCGTGGTCGGTGACGGCCTGCCGCAGCCGCTGGCCCTGTGCGTGTTGTCCGAGGCCGGCCGCAAGGAGCCGCGCGAGCAGCTGGAAGGCAGCCTCAAGCGCCTGCTGGAGGAGACCAACCAGGTGCTGGACAAGCACGAGCAGCTCAACGGCCTGGTGCTGGTGCCCGAGGTCTGGGCGGTGGACAACGGCTTCCTCACGCCGACCCTGAAGATCAAGCGCGCCTCGGTGGAGACGGCCTACAGCCCTCACTTCGATACCTGGGGCCAGAAGCGCGAAGGGGTGGTGTGGCACTAGGTTCCGCTGGTCGCTAAAGCCCGCGCTCGCGCGGGCTGATAGTCCCGCTCCATCCTTTCGCTCGACGAACCTGCTCTGGTGGGTTCGAGCGTGCTCTGCGCCAAAGGTGTGCGGCCGATCTGCTATTGTTCGCGCGGCCTACAGATCGGTTGGAAGAGCATGAATCGGCGCAAGAAGATTAATCAGTTGTTGAAGGCCCACGCCAAGAAGGCCAGCGCCAAGCTGGCGCCCAAAAGCAACAAGCCCAAGTACATCAGCAAGGCGGATCGCCTGAAGCTGGATGCCGAGCAAGGCCTGGGCACGCCTGCCGAAGACTGACCCGTTTACCCCGCGATTAACCTCTCTTCCTTCACTGCTAGGACGGCGGTCTAACCATTCATTCACACATTGGTTCTGAGGCTATGGATATGCGACTTCATTCGACTCTTCTTCTGCTCTGCCTGGCTGCTGGTGCTTCCCACGCAGAAACGTCAGCGCCAGCCCAGTTGACGTTGCCCAATCAGCAGGAAGCGACCGAGGCCATCGTCAAGATGCTCGACCTGGGTGAGATGCAGGATCAGGTCACGACCAAGCTGGGCACATGTATCGCGGCGGTGGAGGCAGAGCACGCCGGGCAGGTGGCCTGCACCGTGGCCATCAGCATCGGCGCGGGCACCTCGGAGACCCAGGCAGACTTCTACCGCAGTGGCTCTACCTGGCAGGCGCAGCCCAGCAGTTCGCAAGACCAGCTGCCGTTTCCCGACCCCGCATTGATGTGAGCCTTCTGCCTGGCTATTCAACGCTGCGTGGTTAAACCATCAGATAAAAAAAGCCCGGCCATGCGGCCGGGCGAGGCACTACTCCGCAGGAGCGAAGGGGATCAGGCAATCTCTGCCAAAGCTTGAATCTGTTGCTGCGCAGCCACTTCGCCGATCACCAGGATCGCCGGGCTCTTCAGGGCAAAATCGATAGCCGCCTGCTGCATGCCGGCCAGGGTGCTGCGGCACTCGCGCTGCTGCGGCAGCGAGGCGTTCTCGATCATCGCCACCGGCATGTCGCCGCGCATGCCACCGGCCAGCAGGCTGTCGCGCACCTCGGGGAGCTTGGCCACGCCCATGTACACCACCAGGGTGGTGCCACCCTGGGCCAGGGCCTGCCAGTTGAGGCTGCTGTCGTCCTGGGTGTGGGCGGTGACCAGGGTCACGCCGCGGGCCACGCCGCGTAGGGTCAGGGGGATGCCGCAGTTGGTGGCACCGGCCAGGCCGGCGGTAATGCCGTTGACCATCTCCACTTCCACTCCGTGCTCGGCCAGCCAGTCGGCCTCCTCGCTGCCGCGACCGAAGATGCACGGGTCGCCGCCTTTCAGGCGCACCACGCACTTGCCCTGGCGCACATAGCGCAGCATCAAGCGGTGGATGAATTCTTGCGGAGTGGAGCGGCAGCCGCCGCGCTTGCCCACCGGCACGACGCGGGCATCCGGGCAGTGCTCTAGCACGGAGGGGTTGACCAGGTCGTCGATCATCACGATATCGGCCTGTTGCAGGGCCTTCACCGCCTTGAGGGTCAGCAATTCCGGATCGCCAGGGCCTGCGCCCACCAGCCAGACTTTTGCATTCATGGTTCTACTCCTCAGGCTTCCACGGCGACGGCGGCCACATGGGTGACCAGCAGTCGTTTGATTTCCGGCACGCACGAGCCGCAGCTGGTGCCGCACTTCAGTTCGCGCTTGAGCCCGTCCAGGTCCAGGCCGCGCTCGATACCGGCGCACACCGCGTCCTGGCTGACGTTCATGCAGTTGCACAGCACCTTGCTGGCCTTCATGCCGCCACCCGGCGGGGTGGCCAGCGGGGCGAGCAGCCAGCGGCGCAGGTCGGCATCGGTGCTGCCCTGTTCCCACAGGCCCTTGAGCCAGTCGCGGGCGGCGGTTTCGCCGGCCAGGCGCACGGCGACGATGCGTCCGTCCTCGATGCGCACGCGCTTGCCCACGCGGCGCTGCGCGTCGTCATAGGCCAGCACTGGACCCTGGTCGACGCCGATCAGGCTGTCGATCTCGGCCAGCAGGTCGGCATCCGGCGCCGCTTCGGCAGCAGCCTTGATCAGCAGGGCCGGGCGTTGCTCGCGGCCGGTCGGCGTCAGGCTGGCGTAGGCGAAGCGTTCGAACAGCGGGCGCAGGGCCTCGAAGCGGCTCTGCACCTCTCCTTCGATCAGGGCGAAGAACTGCCAGGGCAGCTCGGCACGCTCGACGTCCACACTGCTGATCTTCAGTTCCGGCTGCTTGGACAGCGGGTCGAAGGCCGGCTGGGTCAGCACGTTGGTGCCCAGGCCCTTGAGGAAGCGGTTGCCCCAGTGCATCGGCAGGTAGGCCTGGCCAGGACGCAGCGCATCGTCGGCCTGCACCGGCAGGATCAGCCCGCCGCGGCGGCTGCGCAGGTGAATCAGCTCGCCTGGCTGCAGGCCACGCTGGCGCAGCTCGTCCGGGTGCAGGCTCAGCACCGCCTCGGGGGCGTGGCCGAACAGCCGTGCGGCGGTACCGGTGCGGCTCATGCCGTGCCACTGGTCGCGCAGGCGCCCGGTGTTGAGCAGCAGCGGGAATTCGCTTTCCTGGCGCTCCCTGGCTGGTACGAACGGATCGGCGACGAAGCGCGCTCGGCCGCTTGCGGTGGGGAAGATGCCGTTCCCGTACAGCCGCGCGGTGCCTTGTTGGGCGCCGGCCGGGAAAGGCCATTGTTGTGGACCTTGGTCGTCCAGGATCGCGTAGCTGAGACCGGAGAGGTCCAGGTCGCGGCCCTGGGTCAGGTGCTTGTATTCCTCGAACAGCGCCTGCGCGCTGGCGAAGTCGAACAGGCTTGGCAGGCCGGGGCGGAGCTGTTGTTCCAGGCGACGGGCGAAGTCACAGGCGATATACCAATCCGGCCGCGCCTCTGCGGGCGCTGGCACGGCGCGGCGCACGTGGGTCACGCGCCGCTCGGAGTTGGTCACGCTGCCCTCTTTTTCTCCCCAGCTGGCGGCTGGGAGCAGAAGGTCGGCGTAGTGGCAGGTTTCGGTGGTGAAGAAGGCTTCCTGCACCACCACGAAGGGGCAGCCAGCCAGGGCCTCGTGGACCTTCTGTTGGTCCGGCAGGGACTGGGCCGGATTGGTGCAGGCGATCCACAGGGCCTTGATCTTGCCCTCGCGCACCGCCTCGAACAGTTCGATGGCGGACAGGCCGGTGTTCTCCGGCAGGCCGTCCACGCCCCAGTAGTGGGCGACTTCGGCGCGGTGCTCGGCATTGCCGGCCTCGCGGTGGCCGGGCAGCAGGTTGCTCAGGCTGCCGGTCTCGCGGCCGCCCATGGCATTGGGCTGGCCGGTGAGGGAGAAGGGGCCGGCGCCGACCTTGCCGATCTGGCCGGTGGCCAGGTGCAGGTTGATCAGCGCGCTGTTCTTGGCGCTACCGGCGGTGGACTGGTTGAGGCCCATGCACCACAGCGAGAGGAAGGCCGGCGAACGGCCAATCATCTCGGCGGCGCGGCGCAGGTCGGCTTCGTCGATGCAGCACAGGCGCGCCACTTCGCTCGGCGGGTAGTCGGCGGCCAGTTCGCGCAGGGCGTCGAAGCCTTCGGTGTGGGCCTCGATATAGGCGAAGTCATAGTTGCCGTAGGCTAGCAGCAGGTGCAGCAGGCCGTGGAACAGCGCCACGTCGGTGCCGGGAGCGATGGCCAGGTGCAGGTCGGCCAGCTCGCAGGTGTCGGTGCGCCGTGGGTCGACCACTATGACCTTCATCTCCGGTCGCGCGGCCTTGGCCGCTTCCAGACGACGGAACAGGATCGGGTGGGCGTAGGCCATGTTGCTGCCGGCGATCAGCAGGCAATCGGCCAGTTCGATGTCCTCGTAATTGCACGGCGGCGCGTCGGCGCCTAGGCTGCGCTTGTAGCCGACCACCGCCGAGCTCATGCACAGGCGCGAGTTGCTATCGATGTTGTTGGTGCCGACCAGGGCGCGCGCCAGCTTGTTGAAGGCGTAGTAGTCCTCGGTCAGCAACTGGCCGGAGATGTAGAAGGCCACGCTGTCCGGGCCGTGCTCACGGATGGTTTCGGCGAACACATTGGCGGCGTGATCCAGGGCGCTGTTCCAGCCGCTGCGGGTACGGGCCAGGCCTTTGCCCAGGCGCAGCTCGGGGTACAGGGCGCGGGCGTCGAGGTCGCCGGTCAGGTGCAGGGACGAGCCCTTGCTGCACAGGCGGCCGAAGTTGGCCGGGTGCGAGGGATCGCCGCTCACGCCGAGGATCTTCTCGCCGTCGTGCTCGATCAGCACACCGCAGCCCACGCCGCAGTAGCAGCAGGTGGCAGCGGTGGTCTGGCTGGCGGGTTGCAGGGCGGCTTCAGGCACGGACGACACCTTCGCTCGCGCCCAGGCCGGCCGCATCGATGCTGGCCTGGCCGAACATCAAGTGATCGCGCACGCCGCTGATGTCGGCACCGCCGCAGATCTGCTGGAAGTACCAGCTGCCATCCAGGGTGTCGCCGTACAGGCAGCCGCCGACCAGCACGTCGTCCTTGATCACCAGCTTCTTGTACACGCTGCCGATGGGGTCGGAGAGGATGATGCTCTCAGTGCCGTCGCCGCCCATGAAGTCGCCAGCGGAGAACAGGTCGATGCCGGTGACCTTGAGCTTGGTCGAGGTCACCGAGCCCTGGTAGCGCGCGGTGCCGAGCATGGCCAGGTGGTTGGCGCAGACCTTGGCCTGCTCGAACAGCGGGGCCACCAGGCCGTAGGCGATGCCGCGATGGTTGGCGCATTCGCCGACCGCGTAGATGCGCGGGTCGTAGGTCTGCAGGCAGTCGTCCACCTGGATGCCACGGTTGCAGGGGATGCCGGCCTTCTCGGCCAGTTCGGTGTTGGGGCGCACGCCGGCAGCCATCACCACCAGGTCGGCGGGAATGGTGTCGCCACTCTTGAACTGCACGGCGCAGACCCGGCCGGTGCCGTAGTCGAGCAGCTCCTCGGTCTGTTCGCTGAGGCGGAAGCGGATACCTCGGGCTTCCAGCGCCTGCTTGAGCAGTTCGCCGGCGGTGCGGTCCAGCTGGCGCTCCAGCAGCCAGTCGGCCAGGTGCACCACGGTCACGTCCATGCCGCGCTGGCGCAGGCCGTTGGCCGCCTCCAGACCGAGCAGACCGCCGCCGATGACCACGGCGTGGCTGTGGGTCTGGGCGGTGTCCATCATCTGGCGGGTGTCGGCAATGTCGCGGTAGGCGATCACGCCCTCCAGGCGGTTGCCCGGCACAGGCAGGATGAAGGGGTTGGAGCCGGTGGCGAGGATCAGGCGGTCGTACTGGGCGCTGCTGCCGTCGTCGGCGATCACCAGGCGCTTCTTGCGGTCGATGGCGACCACCTTGCGGCCCAGGCGCAGGTCGATGCCATGCTGCTCATACCAGTCGACGCCGTTGAGCACGATTTCCTCGAAGCTCTGTTCGCCGGCCAGCACGGGGGACAGGAGGATGCGGTTGTAGTTGGGGTGCGGCTCGGCGCCGAACACGGTGATCTCGTACAGGTCGGGGGCGAGCCGGAGCAGCTCCTCCAGCGTTCTGACCCCGGCCATACCGTTGCCTACCATCACCAGCTTGAGTTTGTTCATGCCGGCCATCTCCCAGGTAAAAATCGTGGCAAACAAAAAAGGCGTCCCGCTAGCTGCCTAGCGAGGACGCCTTTGTCCTGATCCCGATCGGTCGGGGCGAGTCGCACTTCGCCATTGAAGGGCGGACTCTATGTCTGTTGCCTGTGCTGAAGCAGGGAGTGTGCCAACCCCTCGATGAGGCGTTTCTAGGCGTTTTTGCCGGGTTTCTCGGCTAGATGGCGCACAGTCATGGGGCGTTTTGCGCGCTCATGGTGCGGATTTGCCGGGCGTGGCGGCCGTTGCCAGCAACCAGTCGATCAACTCGCTCGCCAGCGTGTCGCTGGCCGTGCCGAACGCGGCGACCAGGGAGACGACCTGGGCATCGCTGCTGCCCTGGCTGACATCGAAGCGATGGCTGGCGAGCACCCTCCGGCTGCTGCTGTCGACCAGCTGCGCATCCAGGCGGATCACCGCGTAGGGCTGGCCGTCGCGGTACTCGCTCTGGAAGCTCAGCAGGCTGCCGAGCAGTTCCAGGTCGCTGTGCAGCTGCTGGTCGTCGCTGACCAGCGCCTGGAAGCGGCCGTCACTGCGCAGCACGCTGACCAGCCGATCGCGTAGCAGCAACGGCGCCGGGTCTGCCCAGCGCGCGCCCTTGTAGCTGCTGATGCGATTGCCTTCCGGCAGCACGGCGATGCGCGTGCTGTCGAGCGCCTGGCTGGCCTGCGGGCGCACGATGCTCAGGGTGCGGGTAAGCTGCGCGGCGCTGGCCTGGCGGGCCAGGGTGGAGGGTGGCAGCAGGTAGGTGTCGATCACCTGTGCCTCGGGCAGCAGCGAACAGGCGCCGAGCAGGCTGCTCAGGGCCAGGACGGAGAGGGCGCGCAGGGTGTGGATCATGGTTCGAACTCCTGATTCTGTTCGCGTTCGAGCAGCGCGCCGGGGTTGTCCGCCAGGCGCCGGCTGGACTGGCGCAGCACGGCCAGGGTGGCGCGCAGTTCGGCAATGGCCGGGCCGATCTCGCCGACGCCTTGCAGGCCGCTGGTGAGGGCGTTCTGGTTGTCGGCCAGCAGGCGTTCCAGGCTGCGGCTGCTGCGCTCCAGCGCGGCCACGGCCTGCTCGGTGCGCTGGAAGATCGCGCTGCCCTGTTCGTCGACCAGTGAGTTGGCCTTCTGCGCCAGCGCCGCGCTGCGCTGCAGGGTCAGGTTGGCCTGGTGGCTGGCCTCGCCGAGTTGCGCCAGGGTCTGGCGGATGCCGTCACGCTGCTCGGCGATCACTGCCGTGGTCTGGTCCAGTTGCTTGAGTGTGTTGCCGACGTGGGCCAGGTTCTCGTCGGAGAACAGCCGGTTGGCGTTGATCAGCAAGTTGTTGATGTTGCCGACCAGGTCCTCGCCGTTGGCCAGCAGGCGTGCCAGAGGTGACGGATCGGCGGGAATCTCGCTGGGCTTGTCGTTGCGGGTTTCCAGGCGCGGGCTGGCGGGGGTGCCGCCGTAGAGCTGGATGATGGCGTTGCCGGTGACGCCGGTGATGGCCAGGCGCGCATGGGTGTTCTGCTTGATCGGGGTTTCCGGGCCGACGCGGATGCGCACGCGGACCTTGCGCGGGTCCTGCGGGTCGAGGCTGAGGTGGCTGACGTCGCCGACCTTGATGCCGCTGTACTGCACGGCGCTGCCCAGCGACAGGCCGGTCACCGCCTCGTTGAACACCACGTCATACAGGCGGAATTCCTTGTCGACGCTGGATTTGCCCAGCCAGAGGGCGAACAGCAGCGCGCTGCCCAGGGCCAGCACGGTGAACAGGCCGATCAATACGTGGTGGGCGCGGGTTTCCATCAGGGTGTCTCCGAACGCAGGATCGCCTGGGCGGCGGCGCGGCCGCGTGGGCCGTGGAAGTAGTCCCGGACCCAGGCGTCGTCGGTGGCGGCGACCACATCGAGGCGGTCGGCCACCAGCACGCGCTTGCGTGACAGCACGGCGACGCGGTCGCAGATGCTGTAGAGGGTGTCCAGGTCGTGGGTAATCAGGAACACGCTGAGCCCGAGGGCGTCGCGCAGGGTGCGGATCAATTGGTCGAAGGCGGCGGCGCCGATCGGGTCGAGGCCGGCGGTGGGCTCGTCGAGGAACAGAATCTCCGGATCCAGAGCCAGGGCGCGGGCCAGGGCGGCGCGCTTGACCATGCCGCCGGACAATTCGTCCGGGTACTTGTCGCCGGCGCCTACCGGCAGGCCGGCCAGGGCCACCTTGAGGCGCGCCAGGTGCTCGGCATCGCTGCGCGGCAGGCCGGCGTGCTCGATCAGCGGCAGGGCGATGTTCTCCACCACGCTCAGCGAGGAGAACAGGGCGCCGCGCTGGAACAGCACGCCGAAGCGCCGTTCCACCTGCGAGCGGCGCTCGGCTGGCAGGCTCAGCAGGTCTTCGCCGAATACTGTGACGCGGCCGGCGGCCGGGCGCAGCAGGCCGACGATGCTGCGCAGCAGCACCGACTTGCCGGTGCCGGAGCCGCCGACCACGCCGAGGATCTCGCCATGGCGGATATCCAGGTCGAGTTTGTCGTGCACCACCTGCGCGCCGAACTGGTTGCGCAGGCCGCGGACCTCGACCAGCGCGCTCACCAGCCCATCTCCATGAAGAACAGCGCGGCGAGGGCGTCGAGCAGGATCACCACGAAGATCGACTGCACCACGCTGCTGGTGGTGTGGTCGCCCACCGACTTGGCGCTGCCGCTGGCCTTGAAGCCTTCCAGGCAGCCGATGATGGCGATCAGCATGGCGAAGAACGGCGCCTTCACCAGGCCGATATAGAAGTGCTGCACCGGAATGTCGGTTTGCAGGATGTTGAGGAACAGGGTCGGTGAGACGTCCAGCAGCAGGGTACTGACCACGCCACCGCCGACGATGCCGCAGAGCATGGCGATGAAGGTCAGGATCGGCAGGCAGATCAGCATCGCCAGTACGCGCGGCAGCACCAGCAGCTCCATGGGATCGAGGCCGAGGGCGCGGATCGCGTCGATCTCCTCGTTGGCCTTCATCGCGCCGATCTGCGCGGTGAAGGCGCTGGCGGTGCGCCCGGCCATGAGGATGGCGGTGAGCAGCACGCCGAACTCGCGCAGGAAGGAGAACGCCACCAGGTGCACGGTGTAGATGGTGGCGCCGAACTGCTCGAGCACGGTGGCGCCGAGGAACGCCACCACCGCGCCGACCATGAAGGTCAGTAGGGCGATGATCGGGATGGCGTTGAGGCCGATCTGCTCGATATGCGCGGCCAGCGAGGTGATGCGCCAGCGCCGCGGGCGCCACAGGCTCTGCACCAGGCTGGCCAGGGTCAGGCCGAGGAAGCCGAGCAGGGCGCGCAGCTGGAGGAACTGGCCGCTGACGGTGGTGCCGATGTGTTCGAGCACTTCACGGGTGGTGGACGGCGGCGGTGGCGGGCAGACCACCGGCACGTCGCGCAGGGCGCTGCTCACGGTGCGCAATAGGGCCAGGCGTTCGGCGGGCAGGTCGCTGGCCTGGTCGACCAGCAGGCCCAGGCGCTCGGCTCCCAGCCAGTCGCTGAGCAGCGAGGCGCCGGCGGTATCGAGCTGGCCGAGTTGGCTCAGGTCGACGCGCTCCGGCTTGGGTTGGTTGGCGAGTCGCTCGCGCAGCACGAGGTAGTGGGCCAGGGTCCAGTCGCCGCGCAACAGCGTGCGGGGCGTGCCGGAAGTGGTGTCCAGTTCGATGCTGCCGGCCTGCGCCATGATCATCCTGAATGCGGCTGGAACGGGCATGGCAGAGAGTCGCCATGGGTTCCGGGCAGTGTAAAGGAGGCGCCGCCGGCTGGCGACCTGGTCAGTTTTCGCGGATGGCCGCCGCTACTGCAGCAGGCCGATCAGCAGCGCCAGGTTGACCAGCAGCGAGACGAGGGCGACGCCACGCCAGACCTTCAGCGGCTCGCGCTCCAGCAGCGGGCGCGGGCGCACGTTGAGCGCCTGGCGCTCGCCCTGTTCGACCACCAGCAGCCATTCCTCGGCGGTCTCGAAGCGCTCGCCGGGGCTGGCGGCGACGGCGCGCAGCAGGCAGTCGTCGAGCCAGGCGGGGATGTCCGGGCGGTAGCGGCTGGGCGCGGCAGGCTTGCCGAAGCGCGGATGCTGAAACGCCTCGATCTCGCCATAGGGGTAGTGCCCGGTGAGCAGGCGGTACAGCGTGACGCCGGCTGCATAGAGGTCCTGCTGGCGATCCGGGGCGGCGCCGGCGAAGGCCTCCGGGGCGATGTAGCTGGGCGTGCCGGGCAGGGCGTGCTGCTCGTCACGGGACAGGCCGGGGCAATAGGCCAGGCCGAAGTCGAGCAGGCGCAGTTCGCCGTCGTCGCACCACAGCAGGTTCTCCGGCTTGATGTCGCGGTGCAGGATGTTGCGCCGGTGCAGCAGGCCGAGGGCCTTGAGCAGGCGGGGGGCCAGGTCCAGCCACTCCGGCAGGCCCAGTTGCCCGGACAGGCGCAGGTGCTCGGCCAGGGTCTGGCCGGCGTACTCGCGCTGCACGTAGTAGAGGTGCTGGCGCTGCGGCAGCGGGTGCGCCTCGGGGAAGTGGCGCCCGGCTACGCGACGCAGGAACCATTCCTCGAGCAGCAGCGCAGGGCCGGCCTGGGCCTCGTCGTGGCGGCTGGCTGGCAGGGTCTTGAGCAGCCAGCGCCGAGCCTGGGCATCGCGCACCCGGTACACCAGCGACTGGCGCGACTCGGCCAGTACCCGCTCGATCTGCCAGCCCTCGAACTCCTGGCCCTCGCGCAGCTTGGGCGGCAGCGGCCATTGCTGCAGCTGCGCCAGGGTGTCGGCCAGGTCGTTGTCCGGCAGCGTGTCGACCTGCACCAGCACGGCGCTGGCGTTGTCCTGGCTGCCGGCCAGGTGGGCGGCGGCGACCAGCGCCTGGCAGGCGGCGGCCGGGTCGTTCTCGTCCAGCAGCAGGCTGCGGATGCCGGAGTCGCCGAGGGTCGACCACACGCCGTCGCTGACCAGCAGGTAGCGTTCGTCCTCGCGCAGCTCGCCCTCCAGGTAATCCACCACCAGATGTTGATCCAGCCCCATGGCACGCTTGAGCACGTGCTGCATGCCAGGCTGCTCCCACACGTGGTCCTCGCTGAGGCGCTCCAGCTGGCCGGCATGCAGGCGATAGGCGCGGCAGTCGCCGACATGCGCCAGGGTGAAACGGCGCCCGCGCAGGACCAGGGCGGAGAGGGTAGTGAGCAGCGGCTGGCCGCCGCCATTGGCCTGCAGCCAGCGGTTATGGGCGACCAGCAGACGATCCAGCGCCTGCGGCACGGCCCAGGTCTCCGGCGTCGAGTAGTAGTCCAGGGCAAGGGCCTGCAAGGTGGCGCGGGCGGCCAGGCCGCCGTCGGCGCACTGGCTGACGCCATCGGCCAGGGCGAACAGGAAGCCCTTGCTGGCCGCCAGTGTCGGCGCCGGGGTGACCACGCGGATGGCGTCCTGGTTTTCCGTGCGCGGGCCGGTGGCGGTGGCTTCGCCGAAGCTCAGTTGCAGGGCCATGCGGGCTCTCTTGTGCGAAGGGCGCCGTGAGGCGCCCGTGAGTATTCAAGTCGGTTGAGACAAAGGCCGGGCCGGCTTGGCTCCAAGGAGTGTCGCCACTCCACCTTTCCTGACCAGTGCATCGAGCCTCGTTCGGCCCGGCCTTTGTCGCAACCGTCCTGCCACGAGGCCGGGCGCACGTGGCGCCCGGCTGGCTGGATCAGACGCGGGCGGCGGTCACTGCCGCGCTGCCCCAGGTGGTACGCCAGCGCAGCTTGACGCCGTGCAGGCCGAACCAGGCCAGCACGCCGAGGCTGGCGAACAGCCACAGGCCCAGCTGGTAGTCGCCAGTGGCCTGCTTGATCGCGCCCAGGCCGGCGGTCAGGCAGAAGCCGCCGATGCCGCCGGCCATGCCGACCAGGCCGGTCATCACGCCGATTTCCTTGCGGAAGCGCTGCGGCACCAGCTGGAACACCGCACCGTTGCCGGCGCCCAGGGCGAGCATGGCGGCCACGAACAGGCCCAGTGCAGCGTAGGCGCTGGGCAGGTTGAAGCCGACCGCGGCGATGCAGATGGAGGCGCAGGTGTACATCACCAGCAGCGAGCGGATGCCGCCGATGCGGTCAGCCAGGGCGCCGCCCAGCGGACGCATCATGCTGCCGGCGAACACGCAGGCGGCGGTGTACAGACCGGCCTTGACCGGGTCGAAGCCGTACTGGTCGTGGAAGTAGCCGGGCAGGGTGCTGGCCAGGCCTAGGAAGCCGCCGAAGGTGATGCTGTAGAAGAACATGAACCACCAGCTGTCGCGGTCACCGAGAGCCTTGAGGTAGTCGGCCATCGCCTTGGGAGCAGGGCGCTCGGGGGCGTTCTTGGCGACGCCGGCGAAGATCACCAGGGTCAGCACCAGCGGAATCAGCGCCAGGCCGAACACGTTGCCCCAGCCGAAGATGGCGGCCAGGCCCGGCGCGAACAGCGCGGCCAGCACGGTGCCGGAGTTGCCGGCGCCGGCGATGCCCATGGCCTTGCCCTGGTGTTGCGGCGGGTACCACTGGGAGGCCAGCGGCAGAGCCACGGCGAAGGATGCACCGGCGAAACCGAGGAACAGGCCGAGCAGCAGCGCCTGCTCATAGCTGTGGATGCCGTGCAGCCAGGCCACGGCCAGGGCGCCGATGACGATGCTCTGGCCCAGCAGGCCGGCGGTCTTCGGCGAGGTACGGTCGGCCAGGGCGCCCATGAACAGGCGCAGCACGGCGCCGGCCAGGATCGGCGTGGCGACCATCATGGCGCGCTGCTGGGTGGTCAGGCCCAGATCGGTGGCGATCTGCACGCCCAGCGGGCCGAGCACGTACCAGACCATGAAGCTCAGGTCGAAATAGAGGAACGCGGCGAACAGCGTCGGTGCGTGGCCGGCTTTCCAGAAACTTGTATTCATCCAACACCTCATCATCGAGTTAGAGTCCCGCCGGCGGCGAGGTGGCGTGATCGTGGGCACGCCGCCTCGTCGCCGGAGGGATGAGCCCGGCGCTTGTGGCGCCCGGCCCCGTGGCCGAAGCCACAGCCAGGTTGAGAGAGTTACCGGTCGACGTCCGGATCGCGGTCCGCCGACCGCCCCATGCGCTGGGGCGGAAACGCAAAAGGCGCCGCACCACTGACCGCCTGAGCGGGGAGGTGCGACGCCTTTGTCGTATCGTGGGCAACCGCCGTTGGATGCCTGTGACAGGGCTTGAGCAATACTTGGGCCAAACTGCGCCGGCACCGGAAAATGGCGGCTCAGCGGCTGGCGTGCGGGGTGATTCGATTCAAGACGGTGCGCGGGGTGCGGGGCGCGCACTGAGTCGGGGCGATGGTTCTCTGTTCGGCGCCGATCAGTCCAGCCAGTTGACGTCCGGGAAGGTCTCGCGGAACGCGTCCGGCATCTGTACCACCTTGCCGATGTGGTAGTCGAAGAACACGAAGCCGGATTTGGCCAGAGCGATCAGCGTGCCGTCCGCCGGGCGGGTGATGCGGAAGATGATGTCGCCGCCGTAGCGGTTGAAGTCCATCACGCCGACCTCGAACAGCAGCTGGTCGCGCGAGTGCGACTCGGCGCGGTACATGGTGGCCAGGTCGGTGACGATGATGCCGTGCTGCTGGTCGGCCTCGCGGATGCCGAAGTCGAACAGGAAGCGCGCACGGGCTTCGGAGATCATCGAGATCATGGCGTCGTTGCCCAGGTGGTTGCTGGCATTGATGTCGGTGCTGCGTACCGTCATGTGGGTGCTGTAGCAGAACTGCTGCTGGGAAAAGTCGAGCTGGAGACGGGCCATGACTGCTGCCTGGTCGGAAATGGGGGCGACAGTCTACCCTCGGCGCTGCGGTACGAAATCATTGTCGTCATGAATGAGGAGAGCCCATGGCGTTGAACATGACCCTGCAGGCCGGTCTGTGGGGCTGGCTGGCGGCCAGCAGCCTGTTGCTGGGGGCGGCCATCGGCGTATTCGCCAGGCTGCCGCGCAAGGCGGTGGCCTCGATCATGGCTTACGGCAGCGGGGTGCTGATCGCCGCGATCTGCTTCGAGCAGCTGCCGGACGCGCTGCGCCTGGGTGGGCATGTGCCGAGCCTGGCCGGGATGTTCTGCGGTGGCCTGGTATTCGTCCTCGCCAGCCGCTGGCTGGAGCGCCTGCAAGGCGGGAAGGGCGCCATGGCCGGGCTGCTGATCGCGGCGGGGGCGTTTCTCGACGGCATTCCAGAGTCGCTGGGCCTAGGTCTGGGTCTGCTCGATGGCGGTTCGGTGAGCCTGGTGATGCTAGTGGCGATCTTCCTTTCCAACCTGCCGGAGGGCCTGGCCAGCGCCGCCGGCTTGCGCGACGAGGGCCGTAGTCGTGCCTGGGTATTCGGCCTGTGGGGGCTGATCGTACTGCTGTCGGGGCTGGCGGCCATGGCCGGGCCGGGACTGTTCGCCGGGCTGCCGGATGCCGGGCTGGCCTTCGTCCTCGGCTTCTCCGCTGGCGCCGTGCTGTGCATGCTGGTCGACAGCATGATTCCCGAGGCTTTCGCCGAGACCCATGCGCTGACCGGGTTGATCACCCTGAGCGGCTTCATGACCGCGCTGGCGCTGGACAAGGTGATCTGACCGCGGCGGGCAGCTTCCGCTACAATGCCGCGGTTTTCGATTCCTGCGAGCCCGCCATGTCCTGCCAGACCCCGATCATCGTTGCCCTCGACTTCCCTTCCCGTGATGCCGCCCTGGCCCTGGCCGAGCGCCTGGACCCCAAGCTGTGCCGGGTCAAGGTCGGTAAGGAGCTGTTCACCCGCAGCGGTCCGGCGGTGGTCGAGGCCCTGCATGCCAAGGGCTTCGAGGTATTCCTCGACCTGAAATTCCACGACATCCCCAACACCACGGCGATGGCGGTCAAGGCCGCGGCTGAGATGGGCGTGTGGATGGTCAACGTGCACTGCTCCGGCGGCCTGCGCATGATGGCGGCCTGCCGCGAGGAGCTGGACAAGCTGGCCGGCGCCAAGCCGCTGCTGATCGGCGTGACCGTGCTGACCAGCATGGAGCAATCGGACCTGGCCGGCATTGGCCTGGACGTGGTGCCGCAGGAGCAGGTACTGCGTCTGGCGGCCCTGGCCGCCGAAGCCAAGCTGGATGGCCTGGTGTGCTCGGCCCAGGAAGCACCGGCGCTGAAGATCGCCCAGCCGGGCCTGCAACTGGTCACTCCGGGTATCCGCCCGGCGGGCAGCGCTGCCGATGACCAGCGCCGCATTCTCACTCCGGCTAAGGCCCTGGCCGCAGGCTCCGACTTCCTGGTGATCGGTCGCCCGATCAGCCAGGCCGCCGATCCGGCCAAGGCCCTGGCGGACATCGTCGCCGAGCTGGGCTGACCCTCCTCGTATCCAGAGGAGTGATAGAAGGTATGAGCCCTTCATCATTCCTTTGGATGATCCTGCACATCGCCCCCTGATAGTGCTGCTCGCCCGCGCCGCGGCTGGCTAGACTCCGCTCAATTCCAACTCCCTGCGAGGATGCAGAAATGAGCATGACTTTCTCGGGCAAGGTTGCCCTGGTCACCGGCGGTGCCGCCGGCATCGGCCGCGCCACCGCCCAGGCTTTTGCGGCCGAAGGGCTGCAGGTGGTGGTGTCCGACGTCGACGTGAGCGGCGGCGAAGGCACCGTCCAGCTGATTCTCGATGCGGGCGGCGATGCCACCTTCGTGCGCTGTGACGTGACCCGTGATGCCGAAGTCCAGGCGCTGATGGCGCAGGTGGTGAGCACCTACGGGCGCCTCGACTACGCCTTCAACAACGCCGGCATCGAGATCGAGAAGGGCAAGCTGGCCGAGGGCAGCGAGGCCGAGTTCGACGCGATCATGGGCGTCAACGTCAAGGGCGTGTGGCTGTGCATGAAGCACCAGCTGCCGCTGCTGCAGGCCCAGGGCGGTGGTGCCATCGTTAATACCGCGTCCATCGCCGGCCTCGGCGCAGCGCCGAAGATGAGCATCTATGCCGCTTCCAAGCACGCGGTGATCGGCCTGACCAAGTCTGCTGCCGTCGAGTACGGCAAGAAGAAGATTCGCGTCAACGCCGTGTGCCCGGCGGTGATCGACACCGACATGTGGCGTCGTGCCGCCGAGTCCGACCCGAAGAAGGCCGAGTTCGTCG
This sequence comes from Pseudomonas sp. Gutcm_11s, assembly GCF_028649395.1. Classification (GTDB taxonomy): domain Bacteria; phylum Pseudomonadota; class Gammaproteobacteria; order Pseudomonadales; family Pseudomonadaceae; genus Aquipseudomonas. Next base: position 146,181 of record NZ_JAQSUW010000014.1, read on the forward strand.
CCGGCATGCATCCGGTCGGGCGCATCGGCAAGGTCGAGGAAATCGCCGCTGCGGTGCTGTATCTGTGCAGCGATGCCGCCGCCTTCACCACGGGCCACTCGCTGGCCGTGGATGGCGGGGCCACCGCGATCTGATAGAGAGGGCGCCTGGGGGCGCCCTTTTTGCATTCTGTAACGAGTACGCCGGCCGTTGGCACAGAAAGCCAGTTACAAGAGCTGCGCGACTCGTCAAGAATCGCCGAGATAGCGAGATAGACCGTTACGGAGAACAATAACAATGACTGCAAGTGCCTTGACCACCACCTTCCTCCCCATTGCCCTGGGCATCATCATGCTCGGCCTGGGGTTGTCGCTGACCCTGGCGGATTTCGCCCGGGTGGCGAAATTCCCCAAGCCGGTGCTGATCGGCCTGGGTTGCCAGCTGCTCCTGCTGCCGCTGGTGTGCTTCCTGATCGCCAAGGGCTTCGGCCTGGCGCCGGCCCTGGCGGTCGGCATGATGCTGCTGGCGGCCTCGCCCGGCGGTACCTCCGCCAACCTGTATAGCCACCTGGCCCACGGCGACGTGGCGCTGAACGTGACGCTGACCGCGGTGAACTCGGTGGTGGCGATCCTCACCATGCCCTTCATCGTCAACCTGTCGCTGGCCTACTTCATGGAGGGCGACCAGGCCATCCCGCTGCAGTTCGCCAAGGTAGTGCAGGTGTTCGCCATCGTCCTCGGCCCGGTGGCCATCGGCATGATCATCCGCAGGCTGGCGCCGGGCTTCGCCAACGCCATGGAGAAGCCGGTGAAGATCATCTCCGCGCTGTTCCTGATCCTGGTGATCGTGCTGGCCTTCATCAAGGACTGGCAGACGGTGATCGACTACGCACCGGTGGTGGGTCTGGCCGCGCTGCTGTTCAACCTTATCAGCCTGGGCGTCGGCTACGGCGTACCGATCCTGATGAAACTGCCGCGCCGCCAGGCCATCGCCATCGGCATGGAAATCGGCATCCACAACGGCACCCTGGCCATCGCCCTGGCGCTGAGCCCGATGCTGCTGAACAACGCCACTATGGCGGTGCCGGCGGCGATCTACAGCTTCATCATGTTCTTCACCGCGGCGGCCTTCGGCTGGTGGGTCAACTTCGCCCACGGCAAGGCGCTGGCGGCCGAGGAGGCGCAGGCGACCTGAGTCCTTTGCGGTCGAAAAAAAGCCCGGGCATGTCCCGGGCTTTTTCATTGCGGCGCTGTTTCAGCGTTTCTTCCAGCCGAGGATCAGCAGGGTCAGGCCGCCGGCAACCAGGCCCCAGAAGGCCGAACCGATGCCGACCAGGGTCATGCCCGAGGCGGTGACCATAAAGGTGATCAGCGCCGCATCGCGTTCGGCGGGGGCGTTCATCGCCTGGGCCAGGCCGTTGCCGATCGAGCCGAGCAGGGCCAACGCGGCGATCGACAGCACCAGCGCGCTGGGCAGGGCGGCGAACAGCGCGGCCAGGGTGGCGGCGAAGACGCCGGCGATGCCATAGAACAGGCCGCACCAGAGAGCGGCGGTGTAGCGCTTGCGCTTGTCCTCGTGGGCCTCGGGGCCGGTGCAGATGGCGGCGCTGATGGCAGCCAGGTTGATGCCGTGGGAGCCGAAGGGTGCCAGCAGCAGCGAGGCGATGCCGGTGCTGGCGATCAGCGGCGATGGCGGCACGTCGTAGCCGTCAGCGCGCAGCACAGCGATGCCGGGGATGTTCTGCGAGGCCATGGCGACAATGAACAGTGGGATGCCGATGCTGATCACCGCGCTCAGCGAGAAGCTTGGCGTGGTCCACACCGGCACCGCGACCTGTAGCTCGAACTGGCTGAAGTCGAGCATGCCCTGGATGCCGGCCACCGCGCCGCCGACCAGCAGCGCGACCATCACCGCATAGCGCGGCAGCAGCCGCTTGCAGATCAGGAAGCTGAAGAACATCGCCAGCACCAGCAGGGTGCTGGTCTGCGCTGCGACGAAGATCTCGCTGCCGATGCGGAACAGGATGCCGGCCAGCAGCGCTGCGGCGAGCGAAGCGGGCAGGTGGCGCATGACCCGCTCGAAGGCGCCGGAAAGGCCCAGTACGGCGAGCAGGATGGCGCAGACCACGAAGGCGCCGATCGCTTCCGGATAGCTCACGCCGGGCATGCTGCTGATCAGCAGCACCGCGCCGGGCGTCGACCAGGCCACCACGATGGGCGCGCGGTAGCGCAGCGACAGGCCGATGGTGCAGATGGCCATGCCGATCGACAGCGCCCATAGCCAGGAGGAAATCTGCTCGGCACTCAGGCTGGCGGCCTGGCCGGCCTGGAACATCAGCACCAGCGTGCTGGTGTAGCCGGTGAGGGCGGCGACGAAGCCAGCCACCACCGCGGAGGGCGAGGAGTCGGCGAGGGGACGCAGGCGGTTGGCGCTATCCATGGTGCTGTCGGTCATCAGAAGCTGTCCTTGAGGATAGGGTAGAGCGAGGCGACCAGCAGCAGGGCCATGCCGATGTTGAAGGCGCGCAGCACGCGCGGCTTGTCCAGCCAGCGGCGCAGCAAGCTGCCGGCGACCGTCCACAGGCCGACGCTGGGGCAGTTGACCAGGGCGAACAGGGCGGCGATCAGCAGCACGTTGACCAGGAAGCCTTCCTGCGGCGTGTAGGTGGTGATGGCGCCGATGGCCATGATCCAGGCCTTGGGGTTGACCCATTGGAAGGCGGCCGCCTGGAGGAAGGTGAAGGGCTTGCTGGCACTCTTGCCGTCCGCATCCGGGGCGCCGCTGCCGGCGATCTTCCAGGCCAGGTACAGCAGGTAGGCGGCGCCGCCGTAGCGCAACGCGGTGTACAGCGGTGGGAACTGCTCGAACAGCTGGCCAAGACCCAGGCCCACGGAGGCCACCAGCACCATGAAGCCCAGGCTGATGCCGAGCATGTGCGGCACGCTGCGGCGCACGCCGAAGTTCACCCCGGAGGCCAGCAGCATCATGTTGTTGGGGCCGGGCGTCACCGACGTGACGAAGGCGAAGAGGACGAAAGCGATCAGCAATTCCGAGGTCATGGCAGTTCTCCGTGGATGCTGGCAGCCTATGCGCAGCTCGCCCGGGCGTCGCCATACAGCAATCTCGACAATCGTCGGTACAGTTTGCAGAGATGGCCCGGGCGAAAAGGACTGTTCTCATTACATAAGGAAATTGCCATGGACCCGAACAATCCCTATGCCTCGCCCCAGGTGGCGCTGGTGGATGCCCAGGCGCCGCGCCCGCTGGACGGCTGGAATCCTGGCCAGCTGCGGCTGCTCGGCTGGCTCAATCTGGCCTACCTGGTCGCCACGCTGGTGGTCATTGGCCTGGCCTTCGTCGAGAGCTTGGCTGCGGTTGCGGATTGGCTGAGTGTCGCGGCGACCCTGCTCGGCAGCTATCTGGCGTTACGCCTCAAGGCATTCTTACAGGCGCGCTTCGCTGCGCGTGGCCTGGACTGGCCGGTGTGGCTGAGCGTGGTGCTCAGTGTGGCGCTGGAGCTGGCTCAGCTGTACTGGGGCGATGCCGAGCTGGCGGAGTTCAGCGTGCCGTCGTACATCTACTTCGGCGGTCTGGCCGTGCTCGGCCTGGTCATCCTGTGGCTGGGCATCGTGCTGCTCAAGGTGATCGAGCCCTATCCGTCGCTGCGTGCACTGGCCTGGTTGAACGTCGCCAGCGGCGTGATGGTTGCCTCGGTGATTCTGCTGGTGATCGGCATCCTGCCGATGTTGGCGGCCATGGTGGCCTCGGCGCTGGTGTTCTTCCGTGGTGCCAGCGAATTGCAGGGCCGCCAGGCGGCCTGAGTGCTCAGCCTTCGCCGCCCGCCTGGCGAGCGTTGCCCAGGGCCTGGTTGATCGCCAGCCAGGCCTGTACCGCCGGCTCGCCGGCTTCCTTGAAGACGCTAGCGAGCAGCCGCGACTGTTCGCGACGCAGGGCTTGTTCCAGCTTGGCGCCTTCGGCGGTGAGGCCGAGCTGGCGTTTGCGCTTGTCGTCGCTGGCGGCCACGCTCTCCACCATGGACATTTCCTGCAGCTGGCGCAGGGGCGTGTTCAGCGCCTGCTTGCTTACGCCCAGGTAGCCGAGCAGCTCCTTGACGCTGAGGCCGGGGTAGCGGGCGATGAAGAACAGGATGCGATGGTGTACGCGCGACAGGCCCCGGCGCGCCAGCATCTCGTCGGGCTTGGCGGTGAAGGCCTGGTAGCCGAAGAAGAAGGCCTCCATGGCGGCTTGCTGCGAGCTTGGCTTTTTCAGGTCAAGCATATTGACGTATCCATTCCCGGCGTCGTAGTTTCGGTCAAACAGTTTGACCCAATTTTCCCTGCCTGTGCTACCCGGTGATTTCATGGCCTTCTCCGAACGCGTTGCCCGCCTCAAAAGCTCCCTGATTCGCGAAATCCTTGCTGCGGCGCAGCGCCCGGAGGTGATGTCCTTCGCCGGTGGCCTGCCGGCCGAGCCGATGCTGCCGAAGGTGGACTGGAGCGAGATGCCGGCCTCCATCGGCCAGTACGGCATGAGCGAGGGCGAGCCGGCGCTGCGTGAGGCCATCGCTGCCGAGGCCAACAAGCTGGGCGTGAAGTGCGACGCCAGCCAGGTGCTGATCACCTGCGGTTCGCAGCAGACCCTGGACCTGGCCAGCAAGCTGTTCATCGATCCGGGCACCGAGATCCTGGTCGAGGCACCGACCTACCTGGCAGCGCTGCAATCCTTCCAGCTGTTCGGCGCCGACTGCATCACCGTGCCGCAAGAGGCCGACGGCCCGGAACTGGAGGCCCTGCGCGAGCGCCTGCAGAACCACAAACCGGCCTTCGCCTACCTGATCCCGACCTTCCAGAACCCGTCTGCCGTGCGCTACAGCGAGGCCAAGCGCGACGCCGTGGCGGCGCTGCTCGACGAGTTCAACGTTACCCTGATCGAGGACGAGCCGTACCGCGAGCTGGTATTCGATGCCGGCAGTGCCACGCCCATCGTCAGCCGCCTCAAACGCACCAGCTGGATCTACACCGGCACCGTATCCAAGACCTTGCTGCCGGGCCTGCGCGTCGGCTTCCTGATCGCCAGCCCGGACCTGTTCCCGCACCTGCTGCGCCTGAAGCAGGCCGCCGACCTGCACACCAATCGCATCGGCCAGTGGCAGGCGCTGCAGTGGTTCGGCACCGAGAAGTACAGCGCGCACCTGGCCGAGCTGCGCGACTTCTACCGCGTGCGCCGCGACGCCATGCAGGTGGCGCTGGAGGAGCACTTCGGTGACCTGGCCAGCTGGCAGGTGCCGCAAGGCGGCCTGTTCTTCTGGCTGACCCTGAACAAGAAGCTGGATACCCGCACGCTGCTGCAACCGGCCATGGCGCAGAACGTCGCGTTCATGCCGGGCGAGCCGTTCTTCGTCGATCCGGATGCCAATCCGGGCCATCTGCGGCTGAACTTCAGCCACGTGCCGCCGGAGAAGCTCGGCGAAGGCCTGCGCCGCCTGGCGGCAGTCATTCGTGACGCGCAGGGCGCGCTCGAAGCGCAAGGAGGACAGTAGTTATGCTCAAGGTCTACGGCGATTACCGTTCCGGTAACTGCTACAAGGTCAAGCTGATGCTCAATCTGCTTGGCCACGAGTACCAGTGGCTGCCGATCGACATCCTCAAGGGTGAGACCCAGACCGCCGAGTTTCTGGCCAAGAACCCCAATGGCAAGATTCCGGTGCTGGAGCTGGAAGATGGCACCTTCCTCTGGGAGTCCAACGCCATCCTCAACTTCCTTGCCGATGGCAGCGAGTTCATCCCGAGCGAGCCGCGCCTGCGTACGCAGATGCTGCAATGGCAGTTCTTCGAGCAGTACAGCCACGAGCCCTACGTGGCGGTGGCGCGCTTTATCCAGCTCTACCTGGGTTTGCCGGAAGAGCGCCGCGCCGAATACGAGAACTGCCACAAGGGCGGGCACAAGGCCTTCAAGGTGATGGAGCAGCAACTGCAGCGCACGCCGTACCTGGTGGGCGAGCAGTTCACCCTGGCCGACATCGCGCTGTATGCCTACACCCATGTGGCCGGCGAGGGCGGTTTCGACCTGGCCGCCTACCCGGCGATCAATGCCTGGCTCGTGCGTGTCGCCAGCCATCCGCGGCATGTGGGCATGTTCGTTTGAGAAATACCGGGCGGGCTGCAACGGCCCGCCTGGACCATCACTGGGCGGCGAAGCGCTCGTTCAGGTAAGCGCCGATGGCCTTGGATTCGTACAGCCAGCGCACTTCACCCTGTTCCTCGATACGCAGGCAGGGCACCTGCACCTTGCCACCCTGTTCCAGCAGCTCCTGACGGCGAGCCTCGTCGTTTTTCGCATCGCGCAGCGCCACCGGCACGTTCAGGCGGTGCAGGGTGCGACGGGTCTTCACGCAGAACGGGCAGGCATGGAACTGGTACAGCGCCAGGCCGGCCGCGCTGCTTTCGACCTGGGCCTGCTCCTGCGGGCTGCGCTTGAGCTTGCGCGGGCGGGTGATGAAGTCGAGAAAGATGATGATCTGGCCGAGGCCGATCCGCAGTGCCTTGATGAGCATCGCCGGTCATTCCTGGAGTGATGAAAGGGGCGGCAGGGTACCCGAGTTACCTCGACTTGGCAGCGCCGGATATCGCTTCGCCGGCGATTTTCTCCGGCGCCGCTGGCGAGGCAGGTAGTGGCGAACTAGCTTGCAGTCCTGTCCCTTCCGCACAGGAGTGCCTGCCATGAGTCATCAGGGAAGTTGCCATTGCGGCAAGATCAGCTTCAGCGTGAGCGGTGAGATCGACAGCCTGACCGAGTGCAACTGCTCGCTGTGCAGCAAGCGCGGCGGCCTGCTGTGGTTCGTCGGCCGCGACCAGCTGCAGCTGAAGTCACCGGAAACAGACTTGCCTACCTATCGCTTCAACACGCTGAAGATCGCCCACCATTTCTGCGATGTCTGCGGCTGTGCACCGTTCAGCGAGGCCCCGGGGCCGGATGGCAAGCTGATGGCGGCGGTGAATGCCCGTTGCCTGGATGGCGTCGACCTGTCGCCCTTCAAGGTCGTGCCCTGGAACGGCCGCGATCACTGATCGCGAGAGCGCCACGGGCATGAAAAAGCCGGCGCGAGGCCGGCTTTTCTTTACCGCGTAACGACTCAGTCCTTGATCAGGCTGAGGAACTCGCTACGGGTGGCGGCGTTCTCGCGGAACTCGCCGAGCATCACCGAGGTGACCATGGAGGAATTCTGCTTCTCCACACCGCGCATCATCATGCACATGTGCTGCGCCTCGATGACCACGGCCACGCCGAGGGCACCGGTGACCTGCTGAATGGCCTCGGCGATCTGCCGGCTGAGGTTTTCCTGGATCTGCAGGCGGCGGGCATACATGTCGACGATGCGGGCCACCTTGGACAGGCCCAGTACCTTGCCACTCGGGATATAGGCCACATGGGTCTTGCCGATGAAGGGCAGCAGGTGGTGTTCGCACAGCGAGTACAGCTCGATGTTCTTCACCAGCACCATTTCGCTGTTGTCGGAGCTGAACAGGGCGCCGTTGGTGACTTCCTCGAGGGTCTGCTGGTAGCCGCGGCAGAGGTACTGCATGGCTTTGGCCGCACGTTTCGGCGTGTCGAGCAGACCTTCGCGGGAAACGTCCTCGCCGAGCTGGCCGAGAATCGCGGTGTATTGCTGTTCCAGGGACATGGGTCTTCCTGTGGGTTGATGCTCAGGGGCGCAGGGTAGGGCGCAGGCGGAGCGCTGGCAAGGGCGAAGTACGCCAGCCGGGCCTACTTTTCCGGCCGCGGCGGCAGTTGCGCAGCCCAGCCCTCGGCCCACTGCGCCAGCGGCAGGCATTGCAGCGCCAGTTCCTGGCCCAAGGTTGAAAGCTGATAACCGCAGCTGCCGTTCTCCACCAGCTGTGCCTCCCGCAGCTCGCCGAGACGAGTGTTGAGCACCGAGGGCGACAGGCCTTCGCAGCGTGTCTGCAACTCACGGAAAGTGGCCGGTGCCTGGTACAGCTCCCAGAGCACGCGCAGGCTCCAGCGCCGGCCGAGCAGGTCGAACAACGCCATGATTGGCCGGCCGCTGTCAGAGCCGCGTACAGGATTGCCGGGCAGGGGAAGATTCAACGAGGCTCCTTGCTACTTATTTCGTAGCGGTCTAGATTCTTGCTACGTAAAACGTAGCGCCAGGAGGTGATCATGACACAAGCACGCGTCGAACCCGTACAACCGCCTTATGCCGAGGATATACAGGCGGCCTTCACCCGCATCATGCCGCCGGGCGTCGAGCCGCTGAAGCTGTTCACCAGCATGGCGCACAACCCGCGCGTGCTGCAGCGCTTCTTCGCGGGAGGTTTGCTGGACCATGGCAGCATCAGCCTGGCGGACCGCGAGCTATTGATCCTGCGGACTACCGCGCGCTGCGACGCAGAGTATGAGTGGGGCGTGCATGCGGCGTTCTATACCGCCAAGACCGGCTTCAGCCAGGCGCAGCTGGCGGATACCTGCCGGGCCACGCCGGACATCGAATTGTGGCGCCCGGAACAGCTCGCGCTGTTGGCACTGGCGGACAGCCTGCACGACCGTTCGACGGTGGATGACGTGCTCTGGGGACGACTACGTGAGCACTTCAGCGACGAGCAGTTGATCGAGTGCCTGTCGCTGGTCGGCTTCTATCACACGGTATCGTTCCTGCTGAACGGCCTGCAGGTGCAGCGGGAGGAGTACGCGCCGCGTTTTCCGGCGCGTTAGAACTCGTCGCGGCCGTCGAGCATGGTGCGTTTGAGCAGGATGTACACGGCGCCGGTGCCGCCATGCTTGGCGATGCAGGAGGTGAAGCCCAGCACCTGCGGGTGCTGGCGCAGCCAGGTGTTGACGTGGCTCTTGATCATTGGCCGCTTGCCATCCGTGCGCACGGCCTTGCCGTGGGTCACGCGCACGCAGCGTACTTCCATGCGTGCGGCCTCGGCGAAGAAGTCCCAGAGGATTTCGCGGGCCTTCTCCACGGTCATGCCGTGCAGGTCGAGGCTGCCCTCGAAGGGCACCTGGCCGGCTTTGAGCTTGCGCATCTGGCCGTCCTGCACGCCGTCGCGGGCCCAGTACAGCTCGTCCTCGGCGCCGACGTCGATGACGAACTGGTCGGAGAGACCGTCGACCTTGGTTTGCTCGGTCTTCACGGTGGCGGCTTGGCGCAGGGTGTTGATGCGCTGGCGGTCGGCCTTGGGTTTGCCGGTCTCGGCACGATCATGGCTGATCGGCTTGACGCCGCGCACGGCGGACTGGAACAGGGAAAAATCGTCGTCTTGCATGAAGGCCTCCACGAGAGAGGCCAGTTTACCGGCTTCAGCCGCGCTTTTTCAGCAGTCGTGGTGACAGGCTCAGGTCGTTGCCGTACTGCCTGCGCATGCGCCGGCGGCAACGGCGCCAGACATTGACCCCGCCCCATAGCAGGAACAGGCCGAACAGCAGCAGGACGATGGCTGCACCGGCGCTGTCATTCAGTGGGCCGAGTGCCGGCGGGCGGCCGAGCAGGGTGGCGGCCCCGGCCATGCTGAGCATCACGCCGCAAGCGGCGAACAGCGCTGCGAGCGCGCCGAGTGCACGCCAGCGCCAGTTGCCGGAGCCGCGGGGGCGCAGCCGGCGTGCGTCGAATCCATCATCGGACAGCTTCATCCCGATCTCCTCTTGGGCTATCGGCGCTATGACCGGCCCAGTTCACCTGGGTTCCGGCCGCCGGGTTCCAGCGAGCCTATTGGCCGGCCGAACCTAGAGCAGTGCGCGAGCCTGGGGTACGACCATCGCATAGTTGTCGGAGAGTGCCGCGAGGGTCATGCGGTGCAGATCCCGGGCGGGGATCAGTTCGTCCTGGTAGGGCAGGTCGCGGGTGGCGCAGGCGGTGGCTACCAGGGTGCAGCGATAACCGTAGTCCTTGGCCGCGCGCACCGTGGTGCTGACGCTGGAGTGGGTCATGAAGCCGCAGATGATCAGGTCCAGATGGCCGCTCTGCTGCAGGCGCTCGTGCAGGTCGGTACCGGCAAAGGCGTTGGGCAGGCGCTTCTCCACCATCGGCTCGCCGGGCAGCGGGGCCAGACCCTCGATGAAGCGGCCACGCGGGCCCTGGGGGTCGAGAAAACCGCCGGGGATGCCGAGATGGCGGACATGCACCACCGGCGAGCCGATGTTGCGCGCAGCGTCCATCAGGGTCGCGATCTCGCTGATGGCTGCCTCGACATTGGGCAGCTGCAATGCGCCGCTGCGGTATTCCTCCTGGGCGTCGATGACCAGCAGGGTCGCCTTGCTGAGAGTGGCTGGGGCATAACCGCGTCCGAGCAGTTGGAACAGCGTTTTCGGATCGGACATGGGAGGGCTCCTGTGGCAACGATGCGTCTATTCTCTGCTCGCCAGGCCGATATGTGAACCTCTTGTGTGTCGCAGCGATTCTCGCTAGGCATGCAGGCGTCACGATCAGGAGGCTTCGAGTGGCACTGTGGGTGGAGGCTGTAGCGGATTCGACGTTGCCCATCGTTTCGGCAAACCGCTCGGGTAGTTGTGTTTCGTCCTGTTAGAATCGCGCACCGTTTTTCGAGGTATCCGCCGTGTCCCCATCTCGCCTGCGCACCGTGCGCGACCATATCCGCTGGGCTGTCAGCCGTTTCCACGAGGCCGGTCTGTTCTTCGGCCACGGCACCGACAACGCCTGGGATGACGCCCGCCAACTGGTGCTGGGCTCGCTGCACCTGCCATTCGAGATCGCCGACACCTACCTCGATTGCCGCCTGGAAGAGGACGAGCAGCAGCACCTGCTGGAGCTGATCCGTCGCCGCGTCGAGGAGCGTGTGCCGACCGCCTACCTGCTGGGCGAGGCCTGGTTCTGCGGCCTGCCATTCCTGGTCGACGAGCGTGTGCTGGTGCCGCGCTCGCCCATCGCCGAGCTGATCGGCAGCCAGTTCGAACCCTGGCTGCCGGCCATGCCCTCGCGCATCCTCGACCTGTGCACGGGCTCAGGCTGCATCGGCATCGCCTGCGCCTATGCCTTCCCTGACGCCGAGGTGGTGCTGGGCGATCTGTCCTTCGATGCGCTCGAGGTGGCCAACCACAATATCGAGCGACATGGTCTGGAGGAGCGCGTCTACACCGTGCAGGGCGATGGTTTCGATGGCCTGCCGGGGCAGCGTTTCGACCTGATCGTCTCCAACCCGCCCTACGTGGATGCCGAGGACTTCGCCGACATGCCGGCCGAGTACCAGCACGAGCCGGAAATGGGGCTGGCCTGCGGCGATGACGGGCTGGACCTGGTGCGCCGGATGCTTGCCGAAGCCGCCGACCACCTGAGCGAGAAGGGCTTGCTGATCGTCGAGGTGGGCAACAGCCAGGTGCATGTCGAGGCCATCTACCCGGAAGTGGACTTCACCTGGCTGGAGTTCGAGCAGGGCGGCCACGGCGTCTTCCTGCTGGCGGCCTCCCAGTGCCGCGAGTACCAGAAGCTGTTCCGCTCACGCCTCAAGGGCTGAGCCGCGCTGCACTCGCCGTAGGCGGTACAGCCTGCGGCAGGTTCAGCGGGTAGCGATCCAGATCAGCAGCCCGGCCTGGAACAGTGCCAGTGCCACCAGGCAGGCGATGGTGAAGCGCAGGCCGCTGTCCTCGCGCTTGAACACCTCGATGCGGCGCTCCAGCTTGGTGATCTTGAGCTGCTGTTCATGCAGGTTCTGGTCGGCCTGCTGCAGCATGGCGCCGCAGTCGAGCAGGTCGAGTACCTGCACCTTCTCCTGGTTCCACTCGGGGTTGAGCACGCTGACGCGACTGGCGCTGTAGCTGGCCTTGATCTGGGCCAGATCCTGGTAGGCCACCTCGAAGCCCTGGATGCGCAGGAAATGATCGCGGCGCAGGCGCGCGTCCTCGCTGAGCACGTCCTTCACCGCAAGGGAGCCACCCTCGACCGTATAGCTGCCCCAGCGCTGGCGCACCCAGGCGATGCCCTGGGCGAGCAGGAAACGGCCCAGGCCACGGTTGGGCGGCTCGATCTGCAGGCCCTTGTCGGCGCCGAAGCGTACTTCGCGGCTGCGGTGGTCGACCCACACCTCCAGCAGGTTCTGCTCGCGGCGCAGGCGTTGCCCCGGCAACTCCACGGTCAGGCGCAGCAGGCTCTGCTCATCGTTATGGCGCTCGACGCGGCCGAGTTTGACGAAGCGCAAGGGGCGCAGGCCGGTGTTGCGGTCGGTCGGCAATGGCGCCAGGCGCAGCAGCTGGAAGTGCTCGGCCTCCAGGCCTTCCCAGGGATGGGGCTGGGCCTCCACCGGTTCTTCGGTGCTGGGTTGCTCGGCTGGGCTGTCGGACATCGAGTGAATACCTTGCAAGGGCCTGTGGCGCGCCAATTGGTACGCTCGTTTGAAATACTATCGGTCGCGCTACGGTTTTCTGGAGTCTGGCAGATCGTTGATGAAGGCGAGAATGCTGGCACTTAGCTCGCTGGCCAGTGGCAGCTGCGGATCAGCATAGGAAGCCAGCTGGCGCTGCAGGTCCATGGGCACGATGCGCATCACGTGGTTCATGCCTTCGATGACCGCCAGGCGCGCGTTCGGCGCCGCTGCTTGCAGGCGCTCGGCGTCGGCCACCTTGACCTGGATATCGTGGCTGCCCTGGACGATCAGAGTGGGAATGCGCAGGCCGGCGAACACCTGGGCCGGGTCCTGGCGGAACAGCGAGATCAGGTAGGGCTGCACGCTCGGGCGGAACAGCACCTGTAGGCGCTCGGGTACGTTGCTCGTAGGGATGCCCAGCTTGAGGCTGGCGAGAATGCGTTCGCTGTCGGCCAGCAGTTCGCCAGGCAGGCGCTCGTGCAGTTGCTCGCGCAACACCTGATCGACGGGCCGGGAGCTGCCGGCGATGCTGATCAGCGCATCTGCGCCGGCTTGTTGCGCCGCCATGCCGGCGACCAGAGAGCCTTCGCTATGCCCGATGAGGATCAGCCGGGAGAAGCGTGGGTCGCGCTGCAGGCGCTGGCCCCACAAAGTGGCGTCGGCGGCATAGCCCTCGAGGCTGAGCTGCCGCTCGTCCGGCCCGGCCGCCGTGCTGGCGGCGATGCCGCGCTTGTCGTAGCGCACGCTGGCGATCCCTTGGGCGGCCAGCAGTTCGGCGAGTTTCTTCAGGCTGTCGTTGCGTCCGGCCATCGGGTTGTTGCCGTCGCGATCGGTGGGGCCGGAGCCGGCGATGATCAGCGCGACGGGTACTGCCTGTTCGGTCTTGGGCCGCAACAGGGTGCCGTGCAGCACGCCGCTGCCGGTGTCCAGCTCGATGGGCGCGCGAACGATGGCCTGTGGGCTGGCCAGGCACAGGCCGCTGATAAGGGGGAGGGCGAGCAGCAGCAGTCGGAGCATGCGTCGGCAGGGTTCCTGGTTGTGCGGCCAGGGCGCCGTTGGCGCATGGCCGCGAAGGGGTGAACTGGCGCAAGGCCGCGGGTATACTTCTCGACCTTCAAATCGAGGTCCATCTCTGCGGAGCGCTGTACATGTCCGGCAACACCTACGGCAAGCTGTTCACCGTCACCACCGCTGGCGAGAGCCATGGCCCGGCTCTGGTCGCCATCGTCGACGGTTGCCCGCCGGGCATCGAGCTGTCCCTAGAGGACCTGCAGCGCGACCTCGACCGCCGCAAACCGGGCACCAGCCGCCATACTACCCAGCGCCAGGAAGACGACGAAGTCGAAATCCTTTCCGGAGTATTCGAGGGCAAGACGACCGGTTGCCCGATCGGCTTGCTGATCCGCAACACCGACCAGAAGTCCAAGGACTACTCGGCGATCAAGGACCTGTTCCGCCCGGCCCACGCCGACTACACCTACCACCACAAGTACGGCATCCGCGACTACCGTGGTGGCGGCCGCAGCTCGGCCCGCGAGACAGCCATGCGCGTCGCCGCTGGCGCCGTGGCCAAGAAGGTGCTGGCCGGCCTGGGCATCCAGGTGCGTGGCTACATGAGCCAGCTCGGCCCGATCGAGATTCCGTTCAAGACCTGGGACAGCGTCGAGCAGAACGCCTTCTTCAGTCCCGACCCGGACAAAGTGCCGGAGCTGGAGGCCTACATGGACCAGCTGCGCCGTGACCAGGATTCCGTGGGCGCCAAGATCACCGTGGTCGCCGAAGGCGTGATGCCGGGCCTGGGCGAGCCGATCTTCGACCGTCTGGACGCCGACCTGGCCCACGCGCTGATGAGCATCAACGCGGTCAAGGGCGTGGAAATCGGCGCCGGCTTCGCCTGCGTCGCCCAGCGCGGCACCGAGCACCGCGACGAGCTGACCCCGCAAGGCTTCCTGAGCAACAACGCTGGCGGCATCCTCGGCGGCATTTCCAGCGGCCAGCCGATCGTCGCTCACCTGGCACTCAAGCCGACCTCCAGCATCACCACTCCGGGCCGCTCCATCGATGTCGACGGCAACCCGGTAGATGTGATCACCAAGGGGCGCCACGATCCCTGCGTGGGCATCCGCGCCACGCCGATCGCCGAGGCGATGATGGCCATCGTGCTGCTCGACCACCTGCTGCGCCACCGCGCACAGAACGCCGACGTGCGGGTCAACACCCCGGTACTGCCGCAGCTGTGACCGGCCAGCCGCTGCCGTACTGGCGGCTGTCCGCGTTCTACTTCTTCTACTTCGCCATGCTGGGCGCCACCGCGCCCTTCCTGCCGCTGTACTTCCAACACCTGGGCTTCTCACCGGCGCGCATCGGCGAGCTGGTGGCCATTCCCATGCTGATGCGCTGCCTGGCGCCCAACCTGTGGGGCTGGCTCGGAGACCGCAGTGGCCAGCGCTTGCGCATCGTGCGCTTCGGCGCGCTGTGTACGCTGCTCAGCTTCGCCCTGATCTTCGTCGAACAGAGCTACGCCTGGCTGGCCCTGGTGATGGCGCTGCACGCGTTCTTCTGGCACGCGGTGCTGCCGCAGTTCGAGGTGATCACCCTGGCCCACCTGCAGGAGCAGACCGCGCGCTACTCGCAGATCCGCCTGTGGGGCTCGATCGGCTTCATCGTTGCGGTGATCGGCCTCGGCTCCCTGTTCGAGCATTTCAGCCCGGCGCTGTTTCCGAGCATGGTGGTGCTGATCCTCGCCGGCATCCTGGTCGGCACCCTGTGGGTACCCAACGCGGTGCCGCAGGCGCGGGCCGGGCAGGGCGGCGAGGGTGGCTTCCTCGCCCAGTTGCGCCGGCCCGGCGTGCCGGCGTTCTTCCTCTGCGTGTGCCTGATGCAGCTGTCACATGGCCCGTACTACACCTTCCTGACCTTGCACCTGGAGAGTCTCGGCTACGAGCGCGGCTTTATCGGCCAGATGTGGGCGCTGGGCGTGGTGGCGGAGATCATGCTGTTCCTGTTCATGGCACGCATCCTCACGCGCTTCTCGGTGCGCTGGGTACTGGCGGCCAGCTTCCTGCTGGCATCGCTGCGCTGGCTGCTGCTGGGCAACCTGGCCGATCACCTGGGCGTGCTGCTGTTCGCCCAGATGCTGCACGCCGCGACCTTCGGCAGCTTCCATGCTGCTGCCATCCACTTCGTCCAGCGCAGCTTCGGCCCCAACCAGCAGGGCCAGGGCCAGGCGCTGTACGCGGCGCTGGCCGGTACTGGCGGGGCCCTCGGAGCCCTGTATGCCGGCTACAGCTGGGTCGACCTCGGCCCGAGCTGGACCTTCGCCATCGCCAGCTTGGTCGCCCTGGCCGCGGCCATTATCATTGCCGTCCGTTTGCATGAGGAACGGGCATGAGCCGTGAACAACTGACCCGGCAGATCATCGAGGCGGGGCGCTACCTGCATGAGCGCGGCTGGTCGCCGGCCACCAGTGGCAACTACTCGGTTCGCCTGGGCGCCGACCAGGCGCTGCTGACCGTCTCCGGCCGGCACAAGGGCCAGCTGGGCGAGGACGACGTGCTGGCCACCGACCTCGACGGCAATAGCCTGGAGCCGGGCAAGAAGCCCTCGGCGGAAGCGTTGCTGCATACCCAGCTGTACCGCTGGAAGCCGGAGATCGGCGCCGTGCTGCACACCCACTCGGTCAATGCCACCGTGCTCTCGCGCCTGACCCTGGCTGACTCGCTGGTGTTCGCCGACTATGAACTGCAGAAGGCCTTCGCCGGCATCGATACCCACGAGAGCCAGGTGCTGGTGCCCATCTTCGACAATGATCAGGACATCGCCCGCCTGGCTGCCAAGGTGCAGCCCTGGCTGGACGAACGCTCCGATTGCGTCGGTTACCTGATCCGTGGCCACGGTCTGTACACCTGGGGCGCGGCCATCGCCGACTGCCTGCGCCAGGTCGAGGCCTTCGAATTCCTGTTCGAGTGCGAACTGAAAGTCCGCGCCCTGCAGCGCTGAGAATCCCGTAGAGGAAATGTCCATGAGCAGCCTGACCGTTTACCACCAGTCCAGCCCCGATGTGCCGAACAAGGTGCTGACCCATGTCGAGGATATCGCCACCACCCTGGGCGAGGTCGGTGTGCGTTTCGAACGCTGGCAGGCCAGTGCGCCAATCCAGCCGGGCGCCAGCCAGGACGAGGTGATCGCCGCCTACCGCGGGCAGATCGATCAGCTGAAGGCGGAGCGTGGCTACGCCACCGTCGACGTGATCAGCCTGGACCGCAAGCACCCGCAGAAGGATGAGTTGCGCGCCAAGTTCCTCGACGAGCATCGCCATGGCGAGGACGAGGTGCGCTTCTTCGTTGCCGGCCGCGGCCTGTTCACCCTGCACATCGATGACTACGTGTACGCCGTGCTGTGCGAGAAGAACGACCTGATCTCGGTGCCGGCCGGCACGCGTCACTGGTTCGACATGGGCGAGTTCCCGCACTTCGTGGCCATCCGCCTGTTCAACAACCCGGAAGGCTGGGTCGCCAGCTTCACCGGTGACGATATCGCCAGCCGCTTCCCACGCCTGGAAGACTGAAGCCCATGCCGATCAGGGCCATCCTCACCGACATCGAGGGCACCACCAGCGCGGTGAGCTTCGTCTTCGAGGTGCTGTTCCCCTATGCCTTCGAGAACCTGCCGCAGTTCGTCATCGAGCATGCGCAGGAGCCGGCCGTGGCCGCGCAACTGGATGCAGTGCGCGCCGAGAGCGGCGAGGCGGGGGCGGACCTGATCAGGGGGATCGAAATACTGCTGCAGTGGATCGTCGAAGACCGCAAGGCCACGCCGCTCAAGGCCCTGCAGGGCATGGTCTGGCAACAGGGCTACGAGGCAGGCCTGCTCAAGGGCCACGTCTACCCGGACGCAGTGGAGGCGCTCAGGCGCTGGCACGAGGAGGGTTATGCCCTGTACGTGTACTCATCCGGTTCGGTACAGGCCCAGCAGTTGCTCTTCGGCTGCTCCGTTGCCGGCGACCTGCGTTCGCTGTTCGACGGCTATTTCGACACCACCAGCGGCCCCAAGCGCGAGGCCCGCTCCTATCTCAACATCGCCGATGCCATCGGCGTGCCGGGCGACGAGATCCTGTTCCTTTCCGATGTCGTCGAGGAGCTGGACGCAGCCCAGCAGGCGGGCATGCAGACCATCGGCCTGGCCCGTGAAGGCGGACGCCTGGTGGGGCATGACACGGTGGCCAGCTTCGCGGTGATCGATCTGGGCCGTTTCTGAGCTGAACCTCGACCGGCTGGCGGAGCCCTAAGGGGAAACCACTGCCGGGAGATGGTCAATGCTCGCATCCCTGCCGGATTGGCTGTTCTATGGCCTGCCCGCGTTGCTCTACCTGTCGCTGACCGCCTGGGCCGTCGCGCAGGTGCTGGGCAGCGCCGCGCGGCGACAGCAGAAAACGCTATGGCTGGCCTTGCTTCTACTGTTTCCGCTGCTGGGGCTGTTCAACTGGCTGATCATGGGGCCGCGTCGCGTCAGGACTCGGCCCCATGATCATTAATGCGCCTGCGGAGTGTCGTTGCGCTGGTGGCGGTAGACGCTGACGGCCTCGTATACCGCCTTGCGCAGGCGGTTGATGCCGCCGATGGGGCGGTGCTCCGGCAGGGCGTGCCAGGGGTTGAAGGAGAGGTTGTCGCAGGCCAGGTTCTGTTCGCGGGTGTCGAAGTCCTGCGGCTGCACGCGGATGGTCGCGACCGTCTCGAATGGCGAGATGTCCTCGCTCCACTGCACGCTGGTGTCCTCGATGGGCATGTAGTAGTTCGGGTTCTGCCGTTGTACCTGCAGGGCGAAGCAGGCCGGGACACGGTCCAGCGACAGCTGCTGGTACAGGGCGTTGCGCAGGAAATTGGGCAGCGCGGTGTTCTGTTCCGGCAGCTCGTAGGGCGGGCAGCTCTGCGGGTCCGGCACTACCCGGTACTTGATGCTGTGCGGGCCGAGCTTGAAGGGGGCGATGGAGTTGTAGGTGGCGGCCACCGGGCTCTCCGGGGCTGGTGCCAGGGTCTTCAGGGCGATGATCAGGTGGCGGATTTCCCAGGTGCGCGGGTCCAGGCTGGGGAAGAAGGCCTGTACCTTCTGGCCGCTGGCCTGGGCGGCGAAGTTCTGCTTGTACTCGGCGACGTCGCGCACGAAGAACACCGGATGGTTGAACATCACGAAGTCCTGGTTGGCGGCGGTGGCCTTGCTGCTGAGCAGTTTTTCTCCGGGGACGTCGAGCAGTTTGACCGCCATGCCGCGGGCGTCGCGGGCGCTGTCGAACTGCGGGTAGGCGTTGCCGTTGGACAGGCGCATCCACGCCTGCCAGGTCTTGCCCGGCTCGGCCAGTACACCGTGGCGCAGTTCCGGCGCCAGGTTCTGCAGCACAGTCATCTCCGCCTTAACGCAGCCATGCGCCTTGGCGTGGGCATCGCGCAGGACGCGGGTGTTGTCGCGGTGCTGTTCGACGATGCGGATGGCGTCCTCGATGATGCCCTGGGTCAGGGCTGCCTCGTCCTTGGGAATCTCTTCCTCGGCCGACACCGGGCCGGAGAATTTCCAGGCGTAGTAGGCGGCGCCGAGGCCCCAGCCCAGGCCACCGACGATCACGAGAGTCAGCAACAGGCGGCCGATGATACGGCCGAGCCAGAGCCAGAAGCGTTTGAGCATGGCGATTGTTCCTTAATTATTGTTCTGGCAGCTGGGACCTGGGGTCCAGGGGCGGCTCTCGGTGGCTTGCAGCTGGCTCTCCAGCTTGGCGTCGCCCATGACCTTGAGATACTCGATCAGCGCGTAGCGTTCCTCTGGCTCCAGATAGCGGCCGATCACGCCCTCGTTGCGGCAGCCGTCGCGGAACTCGTGACCGCGGTTGCCGTTGCCGGTGATGCTGGTGTCATAGAGGAAGCCGCCGTCGAACTTGCCGGTGAGGAAGCCGGCGCGCTTGGGGTCGTACTCGAAGTTGCCGACCCAGAACTGGCGATCACGCTCGACCACTGGCGACAGCAGCTGGAACAGGTTGGGCACCGAGCCGTTGTGCAGGAAGGGCGGGGTGGCCCAGATGCCATTGAGTGGGCGTGCCTTGTAGCCGCGCTTCTCCTGCACGCCGATGGCCAGGCCGTAGCCGTCCATGCGCCAGCGCTCGCGTGGCTGGATGCCGGCGTCACGGTAGGCGCGGTCTTCCACATAGGCGGTGACGTAGGCCAGACCCTTGGCGCTGGAGATGCTGGCGAAGTCGACCTCGTCCAGGCTGGCACCGAACAGCTTGACGTCCAGCTTGCCCAGCTCCTCCTTGCTCCAGCCCAGTTTGCGGATGTCGAAGCGATGGTCGGCGATGTTGTCGGCGGTGGTCGGGTCGGTGCCGATGATGCGGGTCGGCACGATGCGCAGGTGCCATTCCGGATCGCGCGCCGGCGCCAGGCGCTGGTCGCGCGGTACGTCGACCGGGGCGTGGCAGTAGGCGCAGTTCTCGGCGAACAGGGCGCGGCCCTGGCTGGCGAGCTTGAGGTCGACCTTGCCGAGCACGGCCTCCGGCCAGGTCGGCGGCTTGAGCTGCTTGAGGGTCTCTTCCAGGGTATAGAGGTCGCGCAGGCGCACGCTGGAGGGGTAGCGCTCGTCGTGGGTCAGTGCCTTGCCCTCGTCGTCGAACAGATGCAGGGTGGCGCCCACGCCGAGTGCTTCGCCGATGTTGCGTGCCATCGGCTGCATGGCCGAGCCGTTCCACTGCACCCAGTCGAATTTCCAGATGTCCCACACCTGCGGGTAGCTGACCGGTGCGTTGGCCACGCGGTAGTTGCTGTCGTCGATAGCATCGCCAAACACGCTGTTGGCAATGCGGCCGAAGGCGTCGGTGCGGCCGAAGCCTTCCTCGGTCGGATAAAGGCCGCGATGCCAGTCGTTGTAGGCGGTGCCGAGCAGGCGATCGAGCACGACCTTGAAGTCTTCGCGCAGCTGGTCCTTGTCCTGTTCGTAGTTGTCGCCCAGTACCTCCTGGGCGAAACGGGTGAACTTGATCGGGTTGTAGTAGGTGAGCGCCATGCTCATGCCCATGGCCTGGCCGAAGCCGCCGCCCTTGAGCGTGGGTACGGTGGAGGCCAGGGAGTGCAGGGCGGCACCGCCGTCGATGCGCACGGCCTGGCCCTTGTAGCGCAGTTCGCCGGTGTGGCAGGCGGCGCAGCTGATGTCGAGGTACTGGGTGCCGGTTTCGTCGTCCTGATGGCGGGCGAAGCCTACCGGCAGGTTGCCGGGGTTCAGCTCGCTGGGTTTCTGCTGCGGGTCGGTGAGGAAGCCGAAGCGTGCCAGGTACTCGGGACGGGCGAATTTCTCGCGGGAGAAGGGCATCTCCAGGGCGGTGAACCAGTCGTAGTGCAGGCCCTTCACTGTGGTGCCCTGGGGCGTGTAGTAGTAAGTCTGGCGGGCCTGCTCGTCCCACTGGCCGAGGTAATGGACCTGCTGCGGTTTGTCGAAGACCGGCAGGTTGGGGCGGGCGATGTAGTAGATGACCACCGCTAGCGCGCCGAGTACGAGCAACAGGATCAGGCCTAGGACACGGCGCAGGAATCGCATGTGGTCAACATCCCTGTGGTTATTTTGTTATGGGGTACGTTTATGCCAATCCGCGGGGGGGATGGCAAGCGGCCATAACAATTAGGAAGGTGTGCAATTCCTTGCCGTTTTTATAAGGAAAAGTTCCTAGAAGCGCAGCGGCGCCTTGCTAGGGTTCTTGTATCAGCGCCAACCAATTGTTTTATCTGGATTTTTCAAAAAATTGGCGCCAAGGATGGATCTATTGCAAGCCCTGGCTGCTGCCCGACGCCTGTTGGTCGTCGATCCCTGTGAGCAATGCGAGCGTCTGCTGCCGAGGCTGCAGGACTCCGGCTGGCAGGTGCAGAGCTGTGGGCTGGAGCTTGCCGGGGAGCTGGCCTGCGATGTGGGCCTGGTGCGGCTGCGGCGCAGTCATCTGCAGCAGCCGGAGCGACTCAAGCAACTGATCAGCCAGAGCGGCACCGAATGGATCGCTGTGCTCAGTGCAGAAACGCTGGCCCTGGCGGAGGCGCCCGGCTTCATCGGCGAGTGGTTCTTCGACTATCACACCCTGCCGTTCGACCTGGAGCGGGTCAGCATCGCCCTTGGCCGCGCATTCGGCATGGCCCGGTTGCGGGGCAAGGTGGCGACCGGCGAGATCGACAGGCCCCATGAATTGCTCGGCAGCAGCCGCAGCATTACCGAGTTGCGCCACCTGCTGGCCCGGTTGGCACCAGTGGATGCGCCGGTGCTGATCCTCGGTGAGAGCGGCAGCGGTCGTGAGCTGGCAGCGCGCATCCTGCATCGGCTCTCGCCACGCGCCTCAGGGCCCTTGTTGGCGGCCAGCTGCTCGGCGCTCGACGAGAAGGAGTTGTTCGGCGACGAGCACTACTCCGGGCTGATCGAGCAGGCCGACGGCGGCACCCTGCTGCTGGGCGAGGTAGGGGAGCTGGCGCACCGGGCCCAGGCACGCCTGCTGCGTACCCTACAGGAGGCGCGGGTGGAGCGCGGCGGCCGGGTGACGCCGGTCAACGTCCGCCTGCTGGCCACCAGCCGCGTGGACCTGGAGAGCGAGCTGGCCAGCGGCGCCTTGCGCGAGGACTTCTACTACCTGCTGGCGGCGCTGCAGGCCCGTACCACGCCGCTGCGGGAGCGGCGCGACGACATTGCCAGCCTGGCCGGCTATTTCACCCGACGCTACGCCGCCGAGGTGGGGCGCCGGCCGCGCAGCTTCAGTGACGGAGCTATCCGCGCGTTGGCCGACCATGACTGGCCCGGCAACGTGCGCGAGCTGGCGACGCGGGTGCGGCGTGCGACGGTGCTGTCCGAGCAGCGGCAGGTCGAGGCAGAGGACCTGGGGTTGGCGTCAGGTGCTGGCTCCGGCGGGCCGTTCGGCAGCCTGGAGGATTACGTGCATCGCGCCGAGCGCCAGGCCTTGCATGACGTGCTGCTGCGCTACACCGGCAACATGACTCAGGCGGCCAGGGTGCTGGGCATCTCGCGGCCGACCTTCTACCGGCTGTTGCATAAGCACCAGATGCGCTAGCAGTCGAGGGTGTCGGCCTGGCGATAGAGCATCAGCAGCTTGCGGGTGATGGTCTGCTGGATGTCGTCACGCTCGAACGATGACAGGCGGGTGAGGCGCTGCACCTGCAAGCGGTGCAGGTGGATGTAGGGCATCTTCTGGTCGAATTCGCGCAGGTCGCCCTTCATCAGGATCGGCAGGAAGACGTCGTTGATCTTCTTCTGGTTGCTGATGATCTGCGCCAGGGCCGTCTTGAACGGCATGGTCTTGGGCGCGGGGCCACCATCCTTGATCTGCGTGGTCAGCATCAGCCCCGGCTTGCCCAGCACGACGCCGGGCAGCACGCAGAGGCCGGTCTTGCGCACGGCCACCGGGTCGATGCCGTGCAGGGTGTCATGGAATGCGTAGGGATTGGGCAGCACCACCATCTTGCGCCCGTAGTCGGTCGGGAAGTGCAAGTTGTAGTTGGTGTACAGCTGCCGAGTGGACTCGGAATACACGCACAGGCGGTTCTCGAACAGTTTGATGAAGCGCTCGGCCAGCTCGCGACGGGCGATGCTGTCCAGGTCCCAGATCAGGTCCTGGTTCTGCTGCTGGCCGAGGTTGACCTCTTGGTGCTCCATACTGCTCATCGACACCTCACACGCGGAATTGCCCCAGAAGGCGGTTCAGCTGCCCGGCCAGTTGGCCGAGATGCTGGCTGGCCTCGCTGGACTGGTCCGCCGCGAGGGCGTTCTCATGGGCCAGCGTGGCGGCCTGAGTGACATTGTGATTGATATCCTCGACCACGTGCGACTGTTGCAGCGTGGCACTGGCGATTGAAGCATTCAAGCCGGTGAGGTTGCGCAGGGCAGCGGCGATCTGCGCCAGGCTCTCGCCGGCCTGGCGGGCCAGCTCTACGGTCTGCTGGGAGGCCTGGCTACTGGCGTTGATCACCTTGACCGCGGCCTCCGAGTTGCCCTGCAGGCGGTCGATCATGCCCTGGATTTCCTGGGTGCTCTGCTGGGTACGGCTGGCCAGGGCGCGGACCTCGTCGGCCACCACGGCAAAACCACGCCCGGCTTCGCCGGCGCGGGCTGCCTCGATGGCGGCGTTTAGCGCCAACAGGTTGGTCTGCTCGGCGATGGAGCGGATCACCTCCAGCACGCTGCCGATCTGGGTGCTCTCCTGGGCCAGGTTCTGGATCACCTGCACGGCCTGGCCGATGGTCTCGGACAGATGATCGATCTGGCGCAGGCTGCTGTCGATGTTGTGCTGGCCCTGCAGCGCCTGCTGCTCGGCCTGACGCACTTCGCTGGCGGCATGCTCGGCGTTCTTCGCCACGTCCTGCACGGCGTAGGACACCTCGTTGATGGCGGTGGCCACGATCTCCATCTGCTGCGACTGCTGCTGGCTATGCTGCTGGGCGTTGTTGGAAATCTCGCCGAGCGATTGCGAGGCTTGGTCAAGGGTACTGGCGGCCTGCAGCGACTGGCCGATGACGCCGCGCAGCTTGCCGGTGAAGGCGTTGAAGTGGCTGCCCAGGGCGGTCAGCTCGTCACGGCCCTGGTTGTCCAGGCTGCGGGTCAGATCGGCGTCGCCGCTGGCGATGTTGGCCATGGCGTTGACCGCCTCGTCCATCGGCCGGGCGATGCTGCGGTTGATCAGCAGCACCAGGGCTCCCAGCAGCAGGGTGATCACGATCAGGATGCCGACCGCACGCAGGGCCTGGTCGCGGAACTCGTCCTGCACGTCGTCGACGTAGATGCCTGAGCCGAGTATCCAGCCCCAGGGCTGGAACAGCTCGACATAGGAGATCTTCGGCACCGGATCTTCCGAGCCCGGCTTGGGCCAGCGGTAGTCGACCTGGCCGGAGCCTTGTTTCTTGGCGATGGCCACCATCTCGTTGAACAGGAACTTGCCGTCCGGGTCCTTCAGGCCTGAGAGGTTCTGGCCCTCCAGCTTGGGGTTGGTCGGGTGCATGACCATCACCGGAGTCATGTCGTTGATCCAGTAGTAGTCGTCCTGGTCGTAGCGCAGGCCGCGGATCACCTCCATGGCCTGTTTCTGCGCTTCCGCGCGATCCAGGCCACCGGCTTCCAGACCCTGGTAGTGCTTGAGCACGCCTATTGCGCTTTCCACCACATGGCGAGTCTTCAGAGCCTTGGCCCGATAAAGGTCGTCGTGGATCTGCTGCAGCATCAGCCCGGTCAGGGCCAGGAGCATGATGATGGACGACAGCAGGATCAGCCACAGGCGACGGCTGATGGGGAGGGTGCGCAGACTGCTCATTTACGGTGCTCCGGTTTTTGTTCTTGGAATACGTGCTAGCTAATAGCCAGTCTAGAAGCTGCGCCATTAACCGTTGGCACGGCAGCGTAACGGGGGAGCATCTGATAGCATGCCCGCCGATTTCTGCCTGTTCGCCAGGCGCCAACCCAGTTATCGGCCGTTTCTCAAAAAGGGCCAGCTCGAGGTATTCATGGATTTGTGGACAGCCCTGCAGGTACTGATTCTTGGCATCGTGGAGGGTCTGACCGAATTCCTGCCGATCTCCAGCACCGGTCACCAGATCGTCGTCGCCGACCTGCTCGGCTTCGGTGGCGAGCGGGCGATTGCCTTCAACATCATCATCCAGCTCGGCGCTATCCTGGCGGTGATGTGGGAATACCGCCGCAAGATCCTCATCACCGTGTTCAACGTGCCGCGCCAGCGTCAGGCGCAGCGCTTCACCGCCAACCTGCTGATCGCCTTCCTGCCGGCGGTGTTCATCGGCGTGGCCTTCGCCGACCTGATCCATGAGTACCTGTTCAACCCGATCACCGTGGCCGCAGCACTGGTGGTGGGCGGCGTGGTCATGCTCTGGGCCGAGCAGCGCAAGCACGAGGTCACTGTGGAAGAGGTGGACGACATGACCTGGAAGGAGGCGCTGAAGATCGGCTTCGCCCAGTGCCTGGCCATGATCCCCGGCACCTCGCGCTCGGCGTCCACCATCATCGGCGGCCTGCTGTTCGGCCTGTCGCGCCGTGCGGCCACCGAGTTTTCCTTCTTCCTGGCGATGCCGACCATGGTCGGCGCCGCCGTTTACTCGGGCTACAAGTACCGCGACCTGTTCCAGCCCGGTGACCTGCCGGTGTTCGCCCTGGGCTTCGTGATCTCCTTCATCTTCGCCATGATCGCCGTGCGCGCGCTGCTCAAGTTCATCGCCAACCACAGCTACGCGGTGTTCGCCTGGTACCGCATCGGCTTCGGTCTGCTGATCCTAGCCACCTGGCAGTTCCACCTGATCGACTGGAGCAGCGCCCAGGGCTGATATGGAACAGCGCGGCTTCCTGAAGAGCTGGAACGACGATAAGGGTTTCGGCTTTATCCAGCCTGAGGGCGGTGGCGAACAGCTGTTCGTGCACATTTCCGCCGTGCGTGGCGACAAGCGTCCGCAGGCTGGCGAAGAAGTGCTCTATGTGCCGGGCAGCGACGCCCAGGGTCGTCCGCGTGCGCAGCACATGCGCCATGCCGGGCTCAGCCTGGATCGCCCGGCGATTCGGCGCAAGCCAGTCGTGGCAGCCAAGCCGTCCAAACCCGCCGCAGCGAAAGGCCCGCGCGCCACGCGCGCGGAGCGGTCAACGCAGTCGGGCATTCAACAGTTGCCACTCAAGCTGCTGATACTGCTTGCGCTGTGCGCGTTGCCGGTCTTGGGGAGTGTCGAGCTGCTGGGGCAGGGCGTGGTCTGGGTGGCGCTGGCCTACCCGCTGGTCAGCCTGTTCAGCTTCTGCCAGTACTGGCTGGACAAGCAGTCTGCGCAGAAGGGCCGTTGGCGCACGCCGGAGAACAGCCTTCACATCGCCGAGCTGGTGGGCGGCTGGCCCGGCGCCCTGATGGCGCAGCAGGTGTTTCGCCACAAGACGCGCAAGGCCTCGTTCCAGCTGGTGTTCTGGGCCATCGTCGTATTGCACCAGGCCTTCTGGCTTGACCGCCTGGCGCTGGGCGGTCGCTATCTAGGTCATCTGCTGCCGTTCTAGTCGAGCAGCAACCCCGCCTGGCGAATCTTCGGCAGCTTGCGCACCACTAGCTGGTGGGAGCGCTGCAGGCATTCGCGCAGTTCGCCGTCACCAAGGGGGAAGGGCGGCACCATGCTTACCCAATGCGCCCGCGCCAGATAGGGCGCCGGATGGATGCCGGGCCGGTCCACATAGCCGAGAAACAGCTCCGCGCCGACCTTGAACGCCAGGCGATCGCCCATGAAGTCGAGGATGGCGAACATTTTGTTGCCCGCTATTGAGAACACCCGGTTGCCGCCCCACTTAAGATCCTCGCGGGCGCCAGGCAGGCTCAAACAGTATGCGGCGATCTGCTCGTTGGTCATCAGGCTTCATTTCCCAGGCTGAACCGCGGCTACCCTAGCAGAACCGCGTCGCCTCTTCGCAAAGGAGTTCCTCCGATGTCGCTTTCCCTCTACCAGGCCTCGGTGCCGCAGTTCGTACGCATGTTCGGCAACCTCTCGACCATCCTCGACAAGGCAGCGGCCTACGCCGAAGCGAAGAAGATCGATCCCTCGGTGCTGCTGAGCGCGCGCCTGGCGCCGGACATGCACCCGCTGACCCGCCAGGTGCAGATTGCCAGCGATGCGGTGAAGGGCTGCGCGGCGCGCCTGGCCGGGGTGGATGTGCCGAGCTTCGCCGATACCGAAAGCAGCTTCGCCGAGCTGCAGGCGCGCATCACCAAGACCCTGGACTTCGTGAAGAGCCTGACGTCGGAGCAGATCGACAGCGGCGCCGGGCGCGAGATCGTCATGAAGTTCCCTGGCGCCGAGCTGAAGTTCACCGCCGAGGACTACCTGCTGCACTTCGTCCTGCCCAACTTCTATTTCCACCTCACCACGGCCTACGCGATCCTGCGTCA
Source organism: Pseudomonas sp. Gutcm_11s (assembly GCF_028649395.1). Taxonomy (GTDB): domain Bacteria; phylum Pseudomonadota; class Gammaproteobacteria; order Pseudomonadales; family Pseudomonadaceae; genus Aquipseudomonas. Next base: position 173,424 of record NZ_JAQSUW010000014.1, read on the forward strand.
CAACGGCCTGGAGATCGGCAAGATGGATTACCTGGGGCGCGTCTGAGTTTCGGTGTCTGCCCTTGGTGCGGCTGAGTAGTTTCTTAGCACCGTTGCAGGGCGACCGTTACCCGATGGAGCATTTCGCTCACGGCCGTCGGCAGCGCGAAGCCGCGTTGCCGTTACGGCAAATATATAGTTCTTAGTCGTTTGTTCTCCTGAGCTACGCTGGCATAAGCCTTGCTGTCGCAGGTTGCCAACCTAAACCCTCAGGAGCACAACTCCATGTCGCAGAAGTTTTTCAGAAAAGGCTTTCTGGCTCTCGCGGTAACCGCCGCGGCGGGCGCTTCTACCCTGGCTCAGGCGGATGTCGTGATCGGCGTCGCCGGCCCGCATACCGGCCCCAACGCCTCGTTTGGTGAGCAATACTGGCGTGGCGCGACTCAGGCCGCCGAGGACATCAACGCCGCTGGCGGCATCAACGGCGAGAAGATCAAGCTGGTCAAGGCGGACGACGCCTGCGAGCCGAAGCAGGCCGTATCGGTCGCCAACCGCCTGGTCGACCAGGACAAGGCAGTCGGCGTGGTTGGCCACTTCTGCTCGTCCTCCACCATTCCGGCCTCCGAGGTTTACGACGAGGCGGGCATCATCGCCATCACCCCGGCCTCCACCAACCCGCAGGTCACCGAGCGTGGCCTGGGCGCCATGTTCCGCATGTGCGGTCGTGACGACCAGCAGGGCGTGGTTGCCGGCGACTACATCGTCGACACCCTCAAGGCCAAGAAGGTCGCAGTAATCCACGACAAGGACACCTACGGTCAGGGCCTGGCCGATGCGACCAAGGCGCAGCTGGAGAAGCGCGGCGTCGAGCCGGTGCTGTATGAAGGCCTGACCCGCGGCGAGAAGGACTTCAACGCCCTGGTCACCAAGGTCCGTGCTGCCGGTACCGAAGTCGTCTACTTCGGCGGCTGCCATCCGGAAGCCGGCCCGCTGGTTCGCCAGATGCGTGAGCAGGGCCTGGACGCCAAGTTCCTCTCCGGCGACTGCGTGGTAACCGACGAGATGGTCACCACCGCCGGCGGCCCGCAGTACACCAAGGGCGTGCTGATGACCTTCGGCGCCGACCCGCGCCTGATCCCGGACGGCAAGGCGGTGATCGACAAGTTCCGCGCCGGCGGCTACGAGCCGGAAGGCTACACCCTCTACGCCTATGCCTCGATCCAGGCGCTGGCCGCTGCCTTCAACGGCGCCGGCAGCACCGATGGCGCCAAGGCCAGCGAGTGGCTGAAGGCCAACCCGGTCGCCACCGTGATGGGCAAGAAGGCCTTCGACGCCAAGGGTGACCTGAAGGTGTCCGACTACGTGATGTACGAGTGGGACGACAAGGGCAAGTACCACCAAATGCAGTAACCCCGCGGCACTCGGCCGGTCGGCGGGAGCCTCCGCCGATCGGTGCATTCCGGGAACGCTGGAAGGCTCCTGCAGTGTTTCAGCGCTTCCCGCCTGATTTGATAAGCACGGCCGCCTGGCCGTGCCCCGGACGAGAGCGCGTATGGACGGTATCTTCCTCCAGCAACTGATCAACGGCCTGACCCTGGGCGCGGTCTATGGCCTGATCGCCATCGGCTACACCATGGTTTACGGCATCATCGGCATGATCAACTTCGCCCACGGCGAGGTGTACATGGTCTCTGCCTACCTGGCCGCCATTTCCCTGGCCGTGTTGGCCTTCTTCGGCCTCGAATCCTTCCCGCTGCTTATCCTCGGCACGCTGGTCTTCACCATCTGCATCACCGGGCTATATGGCTATGTGATCGAGCGCATCGCCTACAAACCGCTGCGCAATTCCACGCGCTTGGCGCCGCTGATCAGCGCCATCGGCATGTCGCTGATCCTGCAGAACTACGTGCAGCTGGCCCAGGGCGCGCGCCAGCAGGGCGTGCCAACGCTGCTCGACGGTGCCTTCAAGTTCCATATCGGCGAAGGCTTCGTGCAGCTCAGCTACACCAAGGTGTTCATCCTGATCGCCGCCTTCCTCGGCATGGCAGTGCTGACCTACGTGATCCAGTACACCAAGCTCGGCCGCATGTGCCGCGCGACCCAGCAGGATCGCAAGATGGCCTCCATCCTCGGCATCAACACCGACCGGGTGATCTCCTACGTGTTCGTCATCGGCGCCTCGATGGCCGCGCTGGCCGGCGTGCTGATCACCATGAACTACGGCACCTTCGACTTCTATGCCGGCTTCGTCATCGGCATCAAGGCCTTCACCGCGGCGGTGCTCGGCGGTATCGGCTCGCTGCCGGGAGCGATGCTCGGCGGCATCCTGCTCGGCGTGGCCGAGGCGCAGTTCTCCGGCATGGTCAACACGGACTACAAGGACGTGTTCAGCTTCGGCCTGCTGGTGCTGATCCTGATCTTCCGGCCCCAGGGGTTGCTCGGTCGCCCACTGGTCGCCAAGGTCTGAGGGCGCGCGATGACATCTTCCATCGATATCAAACGCAGCCTGCTGGACGCGGTGCTGGCCGGCTTGGTGGCGCTGATCGTGTTCGGCCCCATCGTCGGCATCGTGCTCGACGGCTACAGCTTCAACCTGCAGCCCGAGCGCCTGGGGCTGATCGTCGCCGTCGTGGTGCTCGGCCGCCTGGTGCTCAGCCTGTTCCTGCAGACCGCCAGCGGCAAGCGCATCCTCGACGGCTTCGAAGGTAGCGGCTCCGGCGTGCACGTACTGCCGCCGGGCTATCGCAGCCGCCTGCGCTGGATCGTGCCGCTGCTGGTCGTGGCGGCGGTGATCTTCCCGCTCTTCGCCAGCAAATACCTGCTGACCGTGGTGATCCTCGGGCTGATCTACGTGCTGCTGGGTCTGGGCCTGAACATTGTGGTCGGCCTGGCCGGCCTGCTCGACCTCGGCTATGTGGCGTTCTACGCCATCGGCGCCTACGGCCTGGCGCTCGGTTACCACTACCTGGACCTGGGCTTCTGGACCGTGCTGCCGCTGGCTGCGCTGGCGGCAGCGGTGGCAGGGGCCATCCTCGGCTTCCCGGTGTTACGCATGCACGGTGACTATTTGGCCATCGTCACGCTGGGCTTCGGCGAGATCATCCGTCTGGTGCTGAATAACTGGCTGAGCTTCACCGGCGGCCCCAACGGTATGTCCGCACCGGCGCCGACCCTGTTCGGCCTGGAGTTCGGCCGGCGGGCCAAGGATGGCGGGGTGCCGTACCACGAGTTCTTCGGCGTGGCCTACAACCCCAACATGAAGTTCATCTTCATCTATGCCGCGTTGTTCCTGGTGGTGTTGCTGGTGCTCTACGTCAAGCATCGGCTGACCCGCATGCCGGTCGGCCGCGCCTGGGAAGCGCTGCGCGAGGACGAAATCGCCTGTCGCGCCATGGGCCTCAATCATGTGCTGGTCAAGCTCTCGGCCTTCACCCTCGGCGCCTCTACCGCGGGCCTCGCCGGGGTGTTCTTCGCCACCTACCAAGGCTTCGTCAACCCGTCGTCGTTCACCTTCTTCGAGTCAGCGCTGATCCTGGCCATCGTCGTGCTCGGCGGCATGGGCTCGACGCTCGGGGTGGTGATCGCCGCCTTCGTGCTCACCGTGGCGCCGGAGTTGCTGCGTGCCTTCGCCGATTACCGGGTGCTGCTGTTCGGCGTGCTGATGGTGCTGATGATGATCTGGCGCCCGCGCGGGCTGATCCGCATCAGCCGAACCGGGGTCGAGCCGCGCAAGGGGGTGGCGCCATGAGCGACAAGATTCTTCGCGTCGAGCACCTGATGATGCAGTTCGGCGGCATCAAGGCGCTCAACGACGTCAACCTGGATGTCGACCGCCACTCTATCACCGCCTTGATCGGCCCCAACGGCGCCGGCAAGACCACGGTGTTCAACTGCCTGACCGGCTTCTACAGCGCCACTGGCGGCAGCATCCTGCTGGAAGCGCGCGGGCGTAGCACCGACGTGATCAAGGTGCTCGGCCAGCCGTTCCAGGCGCAGGACTTCGTGCGCCCGGCGCAGTTCGCCAACCGGGTCTGGTACAAGATGTTCGGTGGTACCCACCTGATCAATCGCGCCGGCCTGGCTCGTACCTTCCAGAACATCCGGCTGTTCCGCGAGATGTCGGTGGTGGAGAACCTGCTGGTGGCCCAACACATGTTCGTCAACCGCAACCTGCTCGCCGGCGTGCTCAACACTCCCGGTTATCGTCGAGCGGAGAGCGAGGCGCTGGACCACGCCTTCTACTGGCTGGAAGTGGTCGGCCTGGTGGACGCCGCCAACCGCCTGGCTGGCGAGCTGTCCTATGGCCAGCAACGCCGCCTGGAAATCGCCCGGGCCATGTGCACGCGGCCGGAAATCATCTGCCTGGACGAACCGGCCGCCGGCCTCAACCCCTCGGAGACCGAGGCGCTGAGCCGGATCATCCGCTTCCTGCGCGACCACCACGGCATCACCGTGCTGCTGATCGAGCACGACATGGGCATGGTGATGAACATCTCCGACCACATCATCGTGCTCGACCACGGCGACGTGATCGCCCGCGGTGCGCCGGCGCAGATACGTAACGACGAGAAGGTGATTGCCGCCTACCTGGGTACCGATGAAGAGGAGCTGGTATGACGGCGCCGTTGTTGGAGTTTCGTGAAGTCGATGTGTTCTACGGGCCGATCCAGGCGCTGCACAAGGTCTCGCTACAGGTCAACGAAGGGGAAACGGTGGCGCTGATCGGGGCCAACGGCGCTGGCAAGTCGACCCTGCTGATGTCGATCTTCGGGCAGCCGCGCATCGGTGGCGGGCAGATCCTCCTGCGTGGCGAGGACATCAGCCGCAAGTCGGCGCATTTCGTGGCGTCCAACGGCATCGCCCAGTCACCCGAGGGGCGCCGGGTGTTCCCCGACATGAGCGTGGAGGAGAACCTGCTGATGGGCACCATTCCCATCGGCACCGCGCACGCCCAGGAAGACATGCAGCGCATGTTCGAGCTGTTCCCGCGCCTCAAGGAACGGCGCAATCAGCGGGCCATGACCATGTCCGGCGGCGAGCAGCAGATGCTCGCCATCGCTCGTGCACTGATGAGCCGGCCCAAGCTGCTGCTGCTCGACGAGCCGTCGCTGGGCCTGGCGCCGATCGTGGTCAAACAGATCTTCCAGACCCTGCGCGAGCTGGCCAAGAGCGGCATGACCATCTTCCTGGTGGAACAGAACGCCAACCACGCGCTGAAGCTGTCGGACCGTGGCTACGTGATGGTCACCGGGCAGATCCGCATGAGCGGCACCGGTGCCGAGCTGCTGGGCAACGAGGAAGTGCGCAACGCCTATCTCGGCGGGCACTGAAGGGGTAGGGCGGAAATGAAAAAGGCATCCCGAGGGATGCCTTTTTTCTTGCCGGCGCAGGCTTAGACGATCACGCCCTGGCTGCGCAGGTAATCGTCGTAGCTGCCGCTGAAGTCGGTCACGCCGTTGTCCGACAGCTCGATGATGCGGGTCGCCAGCGAGGACACGAACTCACGGTCGTGGCTGACGAAGATCAGCGTGCCCGGGTAGTTGTCCAGCGCCAGGTTGAGCGCCTCGATGGACTCCATGTCGAGGTGGTTGGTCGGCTCGTCCATCACCAGCACGTTGGGCTTCTGCAGGATCAGCTTGCCGAACAGCATGCGGCCTTGCTCACCACCGGAGATGACCTTGACCGACTTCTGGATCTCGTCGTTGCTGAACAGCATGCGGCCCAGGGTGCCGCGGATGGTCTGCTCGCCCTGAGTCCACTGGCCCATCCAGTCGAACAGGCTGACGTCGTCCTCGAAGTCGTGGGCGTGGTCCTGGGCGTAGTAGCCGACCTCGGCACTCTCGGTCCACTTCACCTCGCCGGCATCCGGGCTCATCTCGCCGACCATGGTGCGCAGCAGGGTGGTCTTGCCGATGCCGTTGGGGCCGATGATGGCCACGCGCTCGCCGGCTTCGACCTGGAAGCTGAAGTTCTTGAACAGCACCTTGTCGTCGAAGGCCTTGGACACTTTCTCGATGGTCACTGCCTGGCGATGCAGCTTCTTGTTCTGGTCGAAACGGATGAACGGGCTTACGCGGCTGGACGGCTTGACCTCGGCCAGCTGGATCTTGTCGATCTGCTTGGCGCGCGAAGTGGCCTGCTTGGCCTTGGAGGCGTTGGCCGAGAAGCGGCTGACGAAGGTCTGCAGCTCGGCGATCTGCGCCTTCTTCTTGGCGTTGTCGGCCAGCAGCTGCTCGCGCGACTGGGTCGCGGCAGTCATGTACTCGTCGTAGTTGCCCGGGAACAGGCGCAGCTCGCCGTAGTCCAGGTCGGCCATGTGGGTGCAGACCGAGTTCAGGAAGTGACGGTCGTGGGAAATGATGATCATGGTGCTGTTACGCGCCGTGAGGATGTTTTCCAGCCAGCGGATGGTGTTGATATCCAGGTGGTTGGTCGGCTCGTCGAGCAGCAGCACTTCCGGGTTGGAGAACAGCGCCTGGGCCAGCAGCACGCGCAGCTTCCAGCCCGGAGCGACTTCGCTCATCGGGCCGAAGTGCTGTTCCAGCGGGATACCCAGGCCCAGCAGCAGTTCGCCAGCGCGGGATTCGGCGGTGTAGCCGTCCATCTCGGCGAATTCGCCTTCCAACTCGCCCACCTTCATGCCGTCTTCTTCGCTCATCTCCGGCAGCGAATAGATGCGGTCACGCTCGGCCTTGACCTTGTACAGCTCCTCGTGGCCCATGATCACGGTGTCGATCACGGTGAATTCTTCGTAGGCGAACTGGTCCTGGCGCAGCTTACCCAGGCGCACGTTCGGCTCCAGCATCACCTGGCCGCCGGAAGGCTCCAGATCGCCGCCGAGGATCTTCATGAAGGTCGACTTGCCGCAACCATTGGCGCCGATCAGGCCGTAGCGGTTGCCGTTGCCGAACTTGACGGAAACGTTCTCGAACAGCGGCTTGGCGCCGAACTGCATGGTGATGTTAGCGGTAGAGATCACGACTGGAATCCTGGGGAACGGAGCGCGGCTGCGCAAAAGGGCGCGATTGTAGCGGTTTGCCGGGCTGCGCGCTTCTTTATCGCGCCGGGCGGCACTTTCATCGCATGTCGAGGGGAATGTGCCGTGACGGCATTGAGGCCGCGTTCTGTCGAGGCGCTGCTGCCGGCCAGGAGTTTCCCACCATCTTGTGGCTTATCTATAAGCCAGGAAGCCGTACCGATAGTGCAAGTGCTGGTAGTAGGCGAACAGCTGCAGTGCTGAATGACGCCTCCAGTGTTGGAAGCTGACTAGTGTTGCTGACAGCTATCGGCCAATAGCAGTCCGTCGTGTCCGGAGTGGATCGGGTCGAAATAGCATGCGCGAATCCTCTCAGAGCTTTCACGTCACCGCATTGGCGGTCGCGACTTCGCTCTACGAATCCTCGCTTCGTGACAGATCAACCGCACTCATTTGTCGAGTCTGGCCATACCGATGGCAACTGCTGCAATAGCTGGCCGCGCAGTGTGACTCGACAATCGATCCCCAATGTTCAGCTAACCGTCCAGGTCAACTTTAGCGGCAGAGCTAAAGCAGTCCGGGGATAGTTTTTGTCGTTAGTAACGAGCGGGGATAACAAGAATGAATGCCATTGCTCCGGATGGTTTGGCTCTAGCATCCAAGAGTTTTGTGGAGCTTCTTTTTCATTGGGAACTGACCAAACCCGAAGATGTGTATCTGGTTCAGCCCGATGCAGAAGGTACCGCCAGAAGCTACAGCTGGGTCGTGGTGGCGGATCAGGTGCGGCGCATGGCCGGTTACCTGAAAACCCTGGATCTGCCGCCGGGCAGCCGGATTGCGCTGCTGGGCAAGAACAGCGCTCACTGGGTCATGGCCGATCTGGCGATCTGGGTAGCGGGGCATGTCTCGGTGCCGATCTACCCGACGCTCGACGCTGACAACTTCGGCTATGTGCTGGAACACAGCGAGGCGGCGCTGCTGTTCATCGGCAAGCTGGATGGCAATGGCGACAACTGGGCGCAGCTAGGCCCGGCCATTCCCTCTGGCCTGCCTTGCATTCGCCTGCCGTTCTCGCCCGAGGTCGATGCGCCCCATTGGGAGAAACTGGTCGCGGCGGCAATGCCATTGCTGCAGCCGGTAGCGCCCGAGCCATCGGCGCTGGCCACCATCATCTACACCTCCGGCAGTACAGGGCGACCCAAGGGCGTCATGCACTCGTTCCAGAGCATGTCCGCGATTCTCGAGGGCACCAGGGCCGAGTTTGGCTTCACCGAGCAGGAGCGCTTTCTCTCCTACCTGCCCTTGGCGCACACGGCGGAGCGGGCCTACATCGAGTGCCTGTCACTGTACTGCGGCTCGCAGGTGTTCTTCGCCTGGTCGCTCGATACCTTCCGCGCCGATCTGCAGCGCGCCCGGCCGACCGCGTTCTTTTCGGTGCCGCGGCTGTGGAGCAAGTTCCAGGCGGGAGTCAATGCGCAGATCGCGCCCTGGCTGCAGCGCTGGCTGTTCAACATCCCGCTGCTCGGTCGCCGGGTGAAGCGCGGGGTGCTGGCCGGTCTCGGTTTGGAGCATGCCCGGCTCGCCATCACCGGCTCCGCGCCGCTGCCGCCGGAAGTCTTTCGCTGGTACCAGAGGCTCGGCCTGGAGATGAAGGAGGTCTACGGGATGACCGAGAACTTCGGTTATTCCCATGGCATTCGCCGCGATGGCGCCGTGCATGGCTGCATCGGTCGGGCCAATCCGGGGGTGTCGTGCAAGCTGTCGGACACCGGCGAGATCCTGGTGAAGAGCCCCGGCGGCATGCTGGGCTACTACAAGAACCCGGAGAAAACCACCGAAGATCTGACCGCCGATGGCTACCTGCGCACCGGCGATCTCGGCGAGCTGGACGCGGCGGGGCGCCTGCGCATCACCGGGCGCTCCAAGGATCTGTTCAAGACCGCCAAGGGCAAGTACGTGCCGCCGGCGCCCATCGAGCAGCAGCTGGGCAACCATCCGCTGGTCGAGGTCTGCTGCGTGTGTGGCGAAGGCATGCCCCAGCCCGTGGCGCTGCTGGTGCTGAGCGACAGCGCCCGCGCCGAGGCTGCCGACCTGCGTGCCCGGGAGGCCATGACGCTGGAGCTGGAAGACCTGGGCCGCAAGGTGAACGCCGGCGTGCCCAAGGAAACCGCCCTGCATTGCCTGGTGGTGGTGCGGGAAAGCTGGAGCATCGACAGCGGCCTGCTCACCCCCACCATGAAGATCAAGCGCCACGAGATCGAGCGCCACTACAGCGCGCAGATCGCACTCTGGTCGAACTCCCGCACCGCCGTGCTGTGGGAGTGACGGTGCCACCCGCGCCATCCCTTCACCCAATCCCAACCCCAGGAGGCTCCCATGCAGCGCCGCCCGTTCGAACCCGAGATGGAGCAATTCCGCGACTCGGCCCGCAAGTTCTTACAGCAGGAAATTCGCCCGCACAGTGAAAGCTGGCGCGAGGCCAACATCGTCGACCGCGAGGCCTTCCGCAAGGCCGGCGCGCAGGGCTATCTGTGCATGTGGGCCGACGAGCAATACGGCGGGCTGGGGCTGAAGGACTTCCGCTACGAGCAGATCCTCATCGAGGAGAACAGCCTGCACGGCGACCGCGGCTATTTCATCACCCTGCACAGTCGCCTGGTCGGCCCCTATATCGAGCATTTCGGCAGCGCCGAGCAGAAGCAGCGCCTGCTGCCGGGGATGATCAGCGGCGAGACCATCCTCGCCATCGCCATGACCGAGCCCGATGCCGGCTCCGACCTGGCCGGCATGAAGACCCGCGCGGTGGAGCAGGACGATCACTGGCTGCTGAACGGCTCGAAGACCTACATCTCCAACGGCATCAACGCCGACGTGGTGATAGTGGCGGCGCGCACCCATGCGGAGAACCCGCACGGCGTCACCCTGTTCCTGGTGGAGCGGGGCATGCCGGGCTTCGAGCGCGGGCGCAACCTGCAGAAGATGGGCCTGAAATCCCAGGACACCGCCGAGCTGTTCTTCCATGACGTGCGGGTGCCCAAGGCCAATGTCCTGGGGCAGGTACATGGCGGCTTCTACCACCTAATGCAGGGCTTGGCGGAAGAGCGCCTGATCGCTGCCTGCAGCAGCGTCGCCGCGGCGCGCCTGGCGCTGGAGCTGACCCGCGACTTCGTGCGCGAGCGCAAGGTGTTCGGCAAACCCCTGAGCAAGCTGCAGAACACCCGCTTCAAGCTGGCCGCGCTGGATGCCGAGATCGATATCGCCCAGGTCTATGTGGATCGCTGCGTCGAGGCGCACCTGCAAGGCCAGCTGGATGCGGTGGATGCTTCGCGCGCCAAGCTCTATGCCAGCGAAGTGTTCGGCCGCATGGTGGACGAGGGCGTCCAGCTGCATGGCGGCGCCGGCTATATGGAAGAGTACGAAATCTGCCGCCTGTATCAGGACGAACGGGTTGGGCGGATTCTCGCCGGCACTTCGGAAATCATGAAGGAAATCATCGCCCGCTCCCTGCTGGACTGATGTGGCAACAAAGGCCACATCGCTGTCCGCTCTCGCTATAGATGGCGAATAGGCGCGAACCAATAATTCCAGGCGCCAACAGTTATTCAAACAAGTTCGAGTTCACCCGGTTTGTAACTGGATGGAGCGGGTCGTTTTCGGCTGTTGAATTGGTTCGATTCAACTTAGGCGGCGACTTCGAAGTTACTGAGTCGCAAGACTCGTTAAATGGCCTAGCGCCACTCTTAATGTTTATCCCCAAGAGGCAGTCATGACCGAGGCTTATATTTACGACGCCGTGCGCACGCCGCGCGGCAAGGGCAAGAAGGACGGCGCGCTGCACAGCGTCAAGCCGATCGACTTGGTGGTCGGCCTGCTCAAGGCGCTGCAGGAGCGCAACCAGCTCGATACCGCCCAGGTCGACGATGTGGTGCTCGGCTGCGTGACCCCGATCGGTGACCAGGGCTCGGATATCGCCAAGACTGCCGTGCTGGCCGCCGACTGGGCCGAATGTGTGTCCGGCGTGCAGCTCAATCGTTTCTGCGCCTCCGGTCTGGAGGCGGTGAACATCGGCGCGATGAAGGTGCGTTCCGGTTTCGAGGATCTGGTGGTGGTCGGCGGCGTGGAGTCCATGTCGCGCATCCCCATGGGCTCCGATGGCGGAGCCTGGGCGCTGGATCCGGCCACCAATATGCAGGCCAACTTCGTGCCTCAGGGTGTGGGCGCCGACCTTATCGCCAGCATCGAAGGCTTCTCGCGCACGGATGTCGACAGCTTCGCCTTGCGCTCGCAGCAGAAGGCCGCGCGTGCCAGCGCCGATGGCTCGTTCAACAAATCGTTGATTCCGGTGACCGACCAGAACGGCATCGTCATTCTCGACCACGACGAATTTATCCGTGGCGATTCCACTTTGGATGCCTTGGGCAAACTCAAGCCAAGCTTCGAGATGATGGGCCAGATGGGCTTTGACGCCACTGCCCAGCGTAAGTACAGCCATGTCGAGCGCATCGAGCATGTACACACGCCGGGTAACAGCTCGGGCATCGTCGATGGCGCTGCGCTGATGCTGATCGGCTCCGAAGCCAAGGGCCGCGAGCTGGGCTTGAAAGCACGCGGGCGCATCGTTGCCACCGCCGTGACCAGCACCGACCCGACCATCATGCTCACCGGCCCGGCGCCGGCCACCCGCAAGGCGCTGGCCAAGGCC
>NZ_JAQSUW010000014.1:185130-480245 GCF_028649395.1 Pseudomonas sp. Gutcm_11s
GGAGAAGCGCGAGCTGCGCTACGGCCTGGCCACGCTGTGTGTCGGCGGCGGCATGGGCATCGCCACCATCATCGAACGTATTTGACCGGTAGGGCGGGTGAAACCCGCGCAAATCACTAGGCGCGGGTTTCACCCGTCCTACGCAGCAAGGAATCAGAGCAATGACTGACGCCATCCGTTACGAAAAGGGCCAGGACAATATCGTCGTCCTGACCATTGACATGCCTGGCCAGAGCGCCAACACCATGAACGCGGTGTACCGCGAGGCCATGGGCGCGGCCGTGGATCGCCTGGAGGCCGAGAAGGACTCCATTGCTGGCTTAATCCTCACCTCGGGGAAGAAGACCTTCTTTGCCGGCGGCGACCTCAATGAGCTGGTCACCATCAGCAAGGCCGATGCACCGCGCTTCTATGCCGGCATCCTCGAGCTCAAGGGCCAGCTGCGTCGCCTGGAGAGCCTGGGCAAGCCGGTAGTGGCTGCCATCAACGGCGCCGCCCTGGGTGGCGGCTGGGAAATCTGCCTGGCCTGCCATCACCGCATCGCCCTGAACGAAAGCCATGTGCAGCTGGGCTTGCCGGAAGTCACCCTCGGCCTGCTGCCGGGCGGCGGCGGGGTGGTACGCATGGTGCGCCTGCTGGGCCTGGAGAAGTCCTTGCCGTACCTGGTCGAGGGCAAGAAGGTGCGGGTCGACGCCGCGCTGAAAGCCGGCCTGCTGCATGACCTGGCCGATAACCGCGAGGCGCTGCTGAGCAAGGCCCGCGCCTGGATCGCCGCCAACCCGGTCGCCGTGCAGCCCTGGGATGTGAAGGGCTACAAGATACCCGGCGGCACGCCGAGCTCGCCGGCCATGGCGCAGATGCTGGTCATCGCGCCGAGCGTGCTGCGCAGCAAGACCAAGGGCTGCTTCCCGGCACCGGAGAAGATCATGTGTGCCGCCGTCGAAGGCGCGCAGGTCGACTTCGATACCGCGCAGCTGATCGAGGCGCGCTACTTCACCGAACTGGTCACCGGCCAGGTGGCGAAGAACATGATCGGCACCTTCTGGTTCCAGCTGAACGAGATCAACGCCGGCAGCTCGCGCCCGCAGGGCATTCCGCAGTACGTAACCAAGAAGGTCGGCGTGCTCGGTGCCGGCATGATGGGGGCTGGCATCGCCTATGTGTCGGCCGCGGCCGGCATCGAGGTGGTGCTCAAGGACGTTTCGCTCGAAGCGGCGGAGAAGGGCAAGGCCTATTCGGCCAAGCTGCTGGACAAGAAGGTCGCCAAGGGCCAGATGACGGCGGAGAAGCGCGACGCCTTCCTCGCCCGCATCCTGCCGAGTGCCAGCGACGCCGACCTCGAAGGTTGCGACCTGATCATCGAGGCGGTGTTCGAAGACCGTAACCTCAAGGCCAAGGTCAACGCCGCCGCCGAGGCCGCCGCGCTGCCGGATGCCGTGGTCGCGTCCAACACCTCGACCCTGCCGATCACCGGCCTGGCCACCGCAGTGCAGCGTCCGGACAAGTTCATCGGCCTGCACTTCTTCAGCCCGGTGGACAAGATGCCGCTGGTGGAGATCATTCGCGGCGAGAAGACCAGCGACGAGACCCTGGCCCGCGGTTTTGACTACGTGCTGCAGATCAAGAAGACCCCGATCGTGGTCAAGGATGCGCGCGGCTTCTTCACCTCGCGGGTGTTCGCCACCTTCATCAACGAAGGCATCGCCATGCTCGGCGAGGGCGTGAACGCGGCGATGATCGAGAACGAGGCGCTCAACGTGGGCATGCCGGTCGGCCCGCTGGCTATCTCCGATGAAATCTCCCTGAGCCTGGCTGCGCATATCCGCAACCAGAACATCGATGACCTCAAGGCCGAGGGCAAGGCCCTGCCACAGCACCCGGCCTTTGCCATCGTCGACCTGATGCTCGAGTTCAAGCGGCCGGGCAAGGCAGCTGGCGGCGGTTTCTACGAGTATCCAGCGGACGGTAAGAAATACCTCTGGCCGGAGCTCAAGGCCCACTTCGAGAAGGCCGAGCACCAGGTGCCGCGCGAAGATGTGCGCGATCGTTTCCTGTTTGCCCAGGCCATCGACACCGTGCGCTGCGTGGAGGAGGGCGTGCTGACCTCCACCGCCGACGCCAATATCGGCTCGATCTTCGGCATCGGCTTCGCTGCCTGGACGGGTGGCGCCCTGCAGTACATCAACCAGTACGGCCTGCAGGCCTTCGTCAGCCGCGCCCGGCAGCTTGCCGAGCGCTATGGCGAGCGCTTCCAGCCGCCGGCGCTGCTGGTCGAGAAAGCCAATAGTGGCGAGCTGTTCTGATCGAACGAGCTAACGCATGACCCTGCACTGGAGCAAATGCGTGAGTTCCAGTGTCCCTTTCGGGAGGCTTTTGGCCTCCCGTTTTTTTTGCCTGCCGTCTGGGCGAGATGGAGACGGAGAAATTGCAAATATCGACACTATGAGTGCGGCTTGGCGGCGTCCTGGCGGGCCTTGCGCAGCGTGCCCGGCGGGTGGCCTGCCCACTGGGCGAAGGCGCGGCGGAAGGTGGCCTGGTCGGAGAAGCCGAGGTCGGCGGCGATCTGCTTGACCGGCGTGTCCGTGCACGACAGCAGCTGCATGGCCTGGCGAAAGCGCCAGCCGTCCTTGATGCTCTGGAAACTCTCGCCCAGTGCGGCCAGCTTGCGGTGCAGAGTACGCGGCGACATGGCCATGTGCGACGCCGCCTCTTCCAGGGTCAGCGGCTGCGGCATGCTCTGCTGCAGCATGGCGACCAGGCGCGCCGGCAGCTCGGCCTGCTCGACCAGCACCTCGATGAAACTGGCCGGTGCGCGGCGCATCAGCCGGGAGATCTCCTCCGGCGTGCGGACGATGGGCAGCGCCAAGGTGTCGGCGGCGAACTCGATGCTGGCCTTCTCGGCGTCGAAGTGCAGGGGCGCGGCTAGCAGCATGCTCAAGGCCATGGCGTGCCTGGGTTTGCCCAGCGGCAGGGATACCGAGTTCAGCGGCACCCGCTGGCCAAACAGCCAGGACAGCACGCCGCAGAGGGTGAACAGTGCCAGCTCGTAGGCGAGGGCGCGATCGCCCGTGGGCGGCACCATCTCGAACAGGTTGAGCCGTGCCCGCTGGGTGCGGGTTTCGGCCTGGAACTCGGCGCGGAAATCGCCCATCACCAGGGCAATGCAGCGAGCCAGAACCGGTAGGCAATTCTGCAGCGTGGTGGTGGTCAGCGCCGCGCGGCAGAGCATTTCGATGCCGCCGATCGGCACCGCGCGCGAGTGCAGGCCGCAGGACTCGTCCTGCAGGCCGATGACGATGCCGCCGTAGAGCTGGGAGAACTGCTTGGTGCTGACCCGCGCGCCGCGCCCGCCCAGATCCGCCTCGTCGATATGCGCCATTGCCATCAGCTCGGCGCGCGACAGACCGCGGGCTTCGGCAGCTGTAAGCAGGCCGCGGGCGTAGCGGGCGGGGATCACGGCTTGGCTCAGGTCGACATTCACGGTGAAATCCTAGTTGGCTATTTTTGCCATATTTATGTCGTATCACGGCATCGACCCAACAGGCAAGCGAGCCAACACTGCGTACCCATCAACCCATGAGTACGAGGTGCAACGATGAGCTTCTCCAAGCAGGTGGTTTTCATTGCCGGCGGCAGCAGCGGGATCAATCTCGGCATCGCCGATGCCTTCGCCCAGGCCGGTGCCAGCGTGGCCATCCTCGGCCGCAGTCAGAACAAGCTCGACGCGGCCGTGGCCCAGCTGCTCCGCCATGGCGGGCAAGTCCTCGGCTTCGCCGCCGACGTGCGTGACTTCGATGGCGTGGCCACCGCCCTGGCGGCCACCGCCGAGCAGCTCGGCCCCATCGACGTGCTGGTGTCCGGCGCGGCCGGCAACTTCCTGGCCCCGGCCGCCAACATGTCGTCCAACGCCTTCCGCACCGTGGTCGACATCGACCTGCTCGGCACCTTCAATGTGCTGCGCGCGGCCTTCCCGCACCTGCGCAAGCCGGGGGCGCGCATCGTCAATATCAGCGCCGGGCAGAGCTGGATGCCGACGCCGCTGCAGGCCCACGTGTGCGCGGCCAAGGCCGGCGTCGACCAGCTGACCCGCACCCTGGCCATTGAGTGGGGGCAGACCGGCGTGCGCGTCAACTCGATCGCCCCGGGCCCCATCGAAGGCACCGAGGGCATGGCGCGTCTGGCGCCGAATGCCAAGGCCCACGCCGCCTGGGTGCGCTCGGTGCCGCTGGGTCGCTTCGGCCAGCTGGAGGACATCAGCAATGCCGCGCTCTGGCTCTGCTCGCCGCAGGCCGGCTACGTCACCGGCGTGGTGCTGTCGGTCGACGGCGGCCTGGCGCTGGGCGGCTCGGGAGCTATCACCCAGGCCCTGATGGGCTGAGTTTCGAAGTCCTTAATCGCAAGAGAGCGCCATGACCAACAATCAGCCCTTCGACCTGAACCTCGGCGACGACCAGCGCATGACGCGCGAGTCGCTGCAGCGCTTCGCCCAGGACGTCCTGCGCCGCCATAGCCGTGAGGCCGACGAGGCTGCCGGCGTGCCGGCGGACTTCTATACCCGCAGCCTGGAACTGGGCCTCACCCTCATGCCGATTCCCGAGGCCCAAGGTGGTGCGGGCGCCGCACGCTCGCCGATCTCCAACATGCTGGCCATCGAGGATCTGGCCTGGGGCGACATGTCCCTGGCGCTGGGTGCGGTGACGCCGCTGGCCTTCGTCAACACGTTGCTCGACCAGGGCAGCCAGGCCCAGCAGGAGAAATACCTGCCGCGCCTGGCCGGCGAAAACTTCGTCGCCGCCAGCGTGGCGCTGATGGAGCCGCGAGCGCGCTTCGACGCCAGCGAGCTGCGCACCACTGCGCGTCGCACCGGCACCGGCTACGTGCTCAATGGCGAGAAGTCCCTGGTGGCGCTGGGCCTGTCGGCCGAGCTACTGCTGGTGGTGGCGCAGCTACAGGACGAGGAGGGCACGGCCGCCTTTATCGTCGAGCGCGACGCCACCGGAGTGAGCGCCGTGCGCGAGGAGACCATGGGCCTCAAGGCGCTGGAGCTGGCGCGCATCCGCTTCGAGGAGGTGCAGGTCGAGGCCTGCGTCAGGCTCGGCGAGGGCGAGAAAGCTTTCGACCTGCAGCGCCTGGTGGATCTGGCGCGCATCGGCACCTGCGCCCTGGCGGTGGGTACCTGCCAGGCGGTGCTGGATTACGTGGTGCCCTACGTGAACGAGCGCAAGGCGTTCGGCGAGCCCATCGCCCAGCGCCAGTCCGTGGCCTTCATGGTGGCGAACATGGCCATCGAGCTGGAGGGCATGCGCCTGCTGACCTGGCGCGCGGCATCGCGCGCCGAGCAGGGCCTCGACTTCCACAAGGAGGCTTACCTGGCTCGCGTGCTCTGCGCCGAGAAGGCCATGGAGATCGGCACCAACGGCATCCAGCTGCTGGGCGGGCACGGCTTTATCCGCGAGCACCTGGTGGAGCTGTTCTATCGCAACTTGCGGGCCATCGGCCTGCTCGAAGGCGCGGCCATTATCTGAGCGCCGTCTACGACCTCTGGCAACGCCGTTTGACCGACGCGCAGCAGGTCGTGGAAGGGTTCTAAAGCGAGGAAAGCAACATGATCAACCTGGAAGTACCCGCCAAGCTGCAGACCGTGCCGAACATGGCGCGCACCCTGGCCAAGCAAGTGTTCCGCCCCATCAGCCGCAAGTACGACAAGGCCGAGCATGCCAAGCCCATCGAACTGGTGCCGGTGGCTGACATGATCAGGACGACCGGGGTCATGAACGGCCCGGTAGAGAAGGGCGAGCGCGCACCATCCGCCGGGGTGAAAAACGGCCAGAACATGATGGCGGTGCTGACTACCGCGGAAATGAGCTGGGGCGACGTGGCCATGCTCAACAGCATTCCGGGTCTCGGCCTGGGCAATGCGGCGATCACCGCCGTGGGCACGCCCGAGCAGCGCAATCAGTTCGGCAAGCTCTGGTGTGCCATGGCCATCACCGAGCCAGGCGCCGGTTCCGACACCGCCAACATCGTCACCAGCGCGCGGCTGGAGGGCGAGGAGTGGGTGCTCAACGGCGAGAAGATCTTCGTCACTGCCGGCCAGTTCTGCGATGCGGTGGTGGTCTGGGCAACGCTGGACAAGAAGCTCGGCAAACGTGCGATCAAGTCCTTCATCGTGCCCAAGGGCGCGCCGGGCATGCAGGTGGTGCGCCTGGAACCGAAGCTGGGCTTCCGGGTTTCCGACACGGCCGCCATCACTTTCACCGACTGCCGCATTCCCAAGGATCACGTGCTGGGTTCGGCGGAGATCGCCGAGGACGCCAAGCAGGCCCTCGGCGGCGCTATGCAGACCTTCGACAACACCCGCCCGGTGGTCGCGGCCATGGCCCTGGGCGTGGCGCGGGCGGCGCTCGACCTGTTGTACGAGATCCTCGGTCGCGAGGGCTTCACACCGAGTTACGAGCGCAGCCTGTGGAACGCCAGCGCGCTGGAGGCGGAGATCTACCGCATGGAGGCCGACTACGAGGCGGCGCGCCTGCTCAGCCTGAAGGCGGCGTGGATGGCGGACAACAAGCGGCCCAACTCCATGGAGGCGTCGATGGCCAAGGCCAAGGCGGGGCGCATGGGTAATCAGGTGACCCTGCGCTGCGTCGAGCTCTGCTCGACCCTCGGCTTCAGCGAGGAACACCTGCTGGAGAAGTTCGCCCGCGACTCGAAGATCCTCGACATCTTCGAGGGCACCCAGCAGATCCAGCAGCTGATTGTTGCCCGTGCTGTGCTGGGGCTTTCGTCGGCGCAGCTCAAGTAGTAGGAGTCGTTGATGAGCACGATGAAGCTGGAAAAACACGACGGGATCTTCGTTCTCACCCTGACCCAGGGAGAGGCCGGCAACCTGCTGTGCGACGAGGTGCTGCAGGAGTACCAAGAGAACTTCGACGCGATCGAGCGTGAGCGTGGCAATGTGGCACTGGTGATCACCAGTACCGATCCCAAGACCTTCTGCAACGGCATCAACCTGCCGTGGCTGATGCGGCAGAAGAATCCCATGGCCTTTGCCTCGCGGCTGGAGAACTTCCTGATTCGCCTGGGCCTGCTCAACCTGCCGGTGGTGGCGGCCATCAATGGCAACGCCTATGCCGGCGGCGCGCTGATCGCCACGGCCAGCGACTTCCGCCTGATGCGCGCCGATCGTGGGCGCTTCTGCTTCTCGGAGGTGAAGATCAAGCTGCCCTTCACTCCGGCGCTGCTGGATATCGTGCGCCTGCTGCCAAACCGCGCTGCCATCGAGGAGTTGGCGCTGACCGGCAATGCCTGGGGCGGCGAGGAGTGCGCGCGCCGTGAGGTGGTGCAGCAGGCGCTGCCGGAAGACCAGGTGCTGCCTGCCGCCATGGCCCTGGCTGCCGATATGGCGACCCGTGATCGCGCCACCTACACGGCGATCAAGCGCGGCCTGCGTCCGGTGCTGGTGGGGCTGGCCGGGCAGCGCGGTATCCCTGTAGTTTGAGCACATCCGGCGCCTGCCGAGCAGGCGCCATCCCGTGGATGAAACAGGAGTTCATGATGTCCAGATTGCCCGCACCACTGGATCGTTTGCCCTTTCCGGTGATCGGCTCGCCGCTGTTCATCATCAGCAACCCCAAGCTGGTGATCGAGCAGTGCAAGGCCGGCGTGGTCGGCTCCATGCCGGCGCTCAATGCCCGTCCCGCCTCACTGCTGGAAGACTGGCTGGCGGAGATAACCGAGACCCTGGCGGCCCATAACCGGGAAAATCCCGACAGCCCGGCGGCGCCCTTTGCCATCAACCAGATCGTGCACCGCAGCAACGACCGCCTGGAGCACGACATGGAGCTCTGCGTGAAGTATCGCGTGCCGATCATCATCACCTCGCTCGGTGCGCGCGAGGACATCTACGCGGCGGCGCATTCCTATGGCGGCGTGGTGCTGCACGACGTGATCAACAACGCCTTTGCCCGCAAGGCGGTCGAGAAGGGCGCCGATGGCCTGATCGCCGTCGCCGCAGGTGCAGGAGGCCATGCCGGGGAGAAGAGCCCGTTCGCCCTGATCCAGGAGATCCGCCAGTGGTTCGATGGCCCGCTGGCCCTGTCCGGCGCCATCGCCACCGGCGGCGCCGTGCTGGCCGCCCAGGCCATGGGCGCTGACTTCGCCTATATCGGCTCGGCCTTCATCGCCACCGAGGAGGCCAATGCCGCCGACACCTACAAAAAGGCCATCGTCGAGTGCTCGTCCGACGACATCGTCTACAGCAACCTCTTCACCGGCGTGCACGGCAACTACCTGAAGCCGTCGATCATCGCCGCTGGCCTGGATCCCAACGCCCTGGCGCAGAGCGATCCCAGCCAGATGAACTTCGGCGGTGACGCCAAGAAGGCCTGGAAGGACATCTGGGGCTGCGGCCAGGGTATTGGCTCGGTCAGCAGGGTGCAGGCGGTAGCCGGCTATGTTGCCCAGCTCAAACGTGAATATGCAGAGGCGAAGGCTAGATTGGTTGAAGCCTGAATAGGCATAGGGTGGGGGGAGTGTGCCTGCTTTCTGCCGATAGCGAGCCTTTGCGAGAGGCTGCTACCGGTCAATAGCGGACGTTGGACTATCACTCCCTCAGCTTCTGAGCTATCGAGCGTAGCGGCGAAAGCACTTGCCGCTTGGTCTCACTGGCGAATGACTCCTGCTCGAAGATTGGCAATGCAGCTACGGCTTCATCTGGCTGCTTGTAGCCGGGGAACAGAACTGCGTCGCTGTGCCCCCATACTCGATCATGGTGTTGGCCAGGGAGGCCCGCCACGCGACATAGGGCAGGAAGCCTCCGGCATGAGCATCGCTCGAGGCCATGCCCTCGAGTTCTTTGCCAGGGCCTCAGTTGTCGGTGGTGCGCGGGTGCTCGGAAGTGGGAGCTCAACTGGCCGCACCTCTATTACTACGCCAGCTGCATAGCTGCATGTCAGCGATTTTCTGAATAAAGAGATGCCCCTTCGATCGCGCTCGCGTGCGCCCACGGCTGTCTAGTCAGATCCGCTCAACGGCCATTCTCTCGGCTGGATCATTGAACACCAAATTAGGTGATCACCTTATTTTGTGATTCCTTGATAATACTTGCTTGGAGACGGTTTTTTTGTCTGCATTGGCAGGCCTGTTTCGATTCAAAAAACTCTTGTATGTGCTGATTTAGAGCCTTCTTAATCCTTAAGAATTAAACGGTGGAAATTGGTTCCTTTTGGCGGCCGTAGGCGCCTGGTCGCCATGCTACTGTCGCCGGCAGTTACACCAACATCCATTGGAGAGCCGTATGAAAACAAAAACATGGCCAGGGATATTTCAGCTCAATGCCCTCGCACTGGGAGTCGCCCTCGGCAGTGCTGTCCCCGCCTATGCAGTGAACTTCAATATCGGGGAGATCGAGGGTCAGCTCGATTCGTCGTTGTCCGTGGGGGCCAGCTGGTCCACTGCCAGTCCGGACAAGGATCTGATCGGCATGGCCAACGGTGGTCGGGCCTTCACCCAGACCAACGACGATGGGCACATGAACTTCAAGAAAGGGGAAACCTTCTCGAAGATCTTCAAAGGCATCCATGACCTCGAGTTGAAGTACGGCGACACCGGTGTATTCGTGCGCGGCAAGTACTGGTACGACTTCGAACTGAAGGACGAGAGCCGTCTGTTCAAGGATATCGACGACCACAACCGTAAAGAGGGCGCCCAGTCTTCCGGGGCGGAGATGCTGGACGCCTTCGTCTACCACAACTACAGCATCGGCGACGTACCGGGCAGCGTGCGCCTCGGCAAGCAGGTGGTCAGCTGGGGTGAAAGCACCTTCATCGGCAACAGCGTCAACTCGATCAACCCCGTGGACGTTTCGGCGTTCCGCCGACCGGGGGCCGAGATCAAGGAAGGTCTGATTCCGGTCAACATGTTCTATATGTCGCAGACCATCACCGACCAGCTTTCGGCGGAAGCCTTCTACCAGCTGGAGTGGGACCAGACGGTCGTCGACAACTGCGGGACGTTCTTCTCCGGCACCGACGTGGCCGCCGATGGCTGCGACAACAACTACAACATCCTCGACCCGGCCACCATCGCGCAGATCCAGGCAGCCTCAGGCGCCGGGCTCCTGCCAGGTGTAGAGGTCGACTCGGAAGGGTTGGTGGTGCAGCGTGGCGGTGACCGTGACGCGCGTGACTCCGGGCAGTGGGGCCTGGCCCTGCGCTGGCTGGGGGATGACACGGAGTACGGCGCCTACTTCATGAACTACCACAGCCGCACGCCGATCGTGAGCATGCAGAATGCCGACCGTGCGGGTGTCATCGATACGCTGGTAGCGCTGGGCGGGCCGCTGGGAACCAATGCTGCACTGCCGATGTTGCTGGGGCGCGGCAGCTACTTCCTCGAATATCCGGAAGATATCCGCCTGTACGGCCTGAGCTTCTCCACCACGCTGCCTACCGGCACATCCTGGTCGGGCGAGCTCAGCTACCGGCCGAACATGCCGTTGCAGACCAACACCACCGACCTGACGCCAAACCTGGCCAATACCGTGGTCAACGGCTTCCTCAGTGGTGGCGCTGCGGGTGCATTGGCGCAGGCGGGCGTCGAGACCCACGGTTACCAGCGCAAGGAAGTTACCCAGGCGCAGACGACCCTCATCCACTTCTTCGATCAGGTAATGGGGGCCAGCCGTCTGACCCTGATGGGTGAGCTGGGCTACACCCGTGTCGGCGCGATGACCAACGAGGTCGGCAATCGCTTCGGTCGCGACGCCACTTTCGGCGTGCCGGAGAATGCGCTGGCCGATCAGCGTTTCGGCTCGCACGGCTTCTTCACTTCCTCGTCCTGGGGATACCGCGCGCGCGGCATCCTCGAATACAACAACGTCTTCGCAGGCATCAACCTCAAGCCAAGCCTGGCCTGGTCGCACGATGTCGATGGCTACGGGCCGGTGTTCAACGAAGGCACCAAGGCGGTCAGCATCGGTCTGGACGCCGACTACCTCAATACCTATACCGCCGGCCTCAGTTACACCAACTTCTTTGGCGGTGATTACAACACCCAGAGCGATCGCGACTTCGTTGCGCTTAGCCTCGGCCTGAACTTCTAATCTGTCAGCACGAGAATCAGTCAAATGAAAAGAACAAGCACACTGATTACTGCGTTTGGTTTGTCGTTGTTTTCCCTCTCGGTGCTGGCGGCGGTTCCGGCAGAAGAAGTGGCCAAGCTGGGCGTCAGCCTGACTCCCCTGGGCGGTGAAATGGCGGGGAACGTCGACGGCAGCATCCCGGCATGGACCGGCGGGCTGCCGGTGGATGCGGCGCCGGTGACGGCGAACGGTTTCCTCGGCGATCCCTATGCCGGAGAGAAAGCGCTGTTCACCATCACGGCGCAGAACGTCGAGCAATACCGGGACAAGTTGTCGCCGGGCATGCTCGCCATGTTCAAGCGCTACCCCGAGACCTTCTCGATGCCGGTCTTCGTGACTCACCGCTCGGCATCCATTCCCAAGGACATCGCGGAGAAGGTGAAGATCAGCGCCGCCAAGACCAGCCTGATAGAAGGTGGCAACGGCCTGAAGAACTTCACCGAGAGCCGCTACTACGCGTTCCCCATTCCGCAGAATGGTCTGGAGGCGGTGTGGAACCATATCACCCGCTATCGCGGCGGCAACCTGAAGCGCCTGTATGTGCAGGCAGCCCCCCAGGCCAACGGCGTATACAGCCTGGTCAACTTCGAGGACGAGGTGGCGTTCCCGGACTTCATGCCCGACCTGGCCCCACAGAAGGCGGCCAACGCTCTGCTGTTCTTCAAGCAGCGGGTAACGGCGCCTTCGCGCCTGGCGGGTAACGTGCTGCTGGTGCACGACTCGCTCGACCAGATCGCGGACCCGCGCATGGCTTGGATGTACAACGCCGGCCAGCGTCGTGTTCGCCGTGCACCGCAGGTGGCCTACGACGGCCCCGGTACTGCCGCCGACGGCCTGCGCACCTCGGACAACTTCGACATGTACAACGGTGCGCCGGATCGCTATGACTGGAAGCTGAAGGGCAAGCGGGAGATGTACATCCCGTACAACAACTTCCGCCTCCTCAGCCCATCGGTGAAATATGCCGATCTGCTCAAGCCGGGGCATACCAACCAGGAGCTGTCGCGTTACGAGCTGCACCGTGTCTGGGAAGTGGAGGCCACGCTCAAGGCCGGTCAGCGCAACATCTACGCCAAGCGCACCTTCTTCATCGACGAGGACACCTGGACCATCGTGCTTTCCGACCTGTATGACGGGCGTGGTCAGCTGTGGCGTGTCGGTGAGGCGAAGGCGATGCCGTACTACCAGCGGCAGATACCGGCATTCGCCTTCGAGGCGCTGTATGACCTGACCGCCGGTCGTTATATAGCTACCGGGTTGAGCAACGAGGAGAAGCAGTTCGTTCAGTTCGACATCAAAGCGACGGCCGCCGACTTCACGCCTGCAGCATTGCGCAACGCTGGCGTTCGATAAGACGGGGTACACTCGGGATCAGGAGAGGGCTTTGCGGCCCTCTCCTGATTTCGTGTCTACGCCCCAGGTGGCGAACCCACTGTGCAACCACCGGTTATTTGAGAGATGAGGGCTGCTCATGCACGACAATGTTCGTGTGTTGCCTGGGGGGCATTCGCGGCCGTTGGGCGCCGTGCTGCCGCGGCTGCCGAATACGCATGTCCCGCGTTCGCGGCTGTTCCGCCAGCTGTTGGCGGGAGACAACAAACTTACCCTGATCTGCGCTCCTGCCGGCTACGGCAAGAGCGTGCTACTGCTGGAGTGCGTGCGCCAGGCTGGCCAGCATACCCGAGTGATCTGGCTGGAGCTGCTGGGCCATGCACTGACGCCGCGCGAGTTGCTGGCCAGGCTCGCGGGAGCCCTGGAACTGCCCTATGGCGGCGGCGAGCCGGATGTGGAACTTGCCCACCTGGTTGGCCGGGTAGTACGCCCCACCTGGATCGTGCTCGACGACTACCCGCGGCGTGACGACGCAGAGTTCGATCGCTGTCTTGAACAACTGCTGGAGCGCTCCCCGCATACCTTGCGCTGGTGGGTAGGCACGCGCCGCCGACCGGACTGGAGCCTGCCGCGGCTATTGCTGCAGGGTGGCGTACGCGAGGTCGGTGTTGCGGACCTGGCGTTCAACGAGCAAGAGCTCGGCGATTTGCTGTCTGCACGCAGGCTGGAGTTGTCCGAGGCTCAGCAGAGTCAACTGTTCCAACAGAGTTCTGGCTGGCCCGCCGGCATCTGCCTGCAGCTTCTCGAAGACGAGGCAGCCGATTTGAACCTGCGCCAGGGTGCGAGCACTTCCCTGATGCAGGAGTACCTCGAGCGCGAGGTCCTGAGCGATCTTTCATCGGTGCAGCGCGAGTCCCTGTGCCTGCTCGCGCAACTGCCGCGTTTCTCAGTTGCGCTGTCGCAGCATGTGCTGGCCAGCATTGGCGATGAGCAGATATTCGCCCAGCTGAGGCAGCGGCAACTGTTGATCCCCTCGGCAGAGGGCGAGGGCTGGTATCGCCTGGCGCTACCGATAGCCAGCAGGCTGCGCATAGCCTCCTTCGATACGCATACCGCGCGCGTGCATGTGCTGGCCTGCCAGTGGTTTGCCCAGCACGGCATGGTGCGCGAGGCGGTGGAGCACGCATTGCTGGCTGGCCAGCCCGAGGCGGCTGCCAGCTATTTGCAGCGTTATGGCGAAGACCAGTTGCTGATCGGCCGCAGCGTCTCGCAGTTGCTGCGCTGGCGTGACGAGTTGCCGGAGAACCTGTTCTTCAGCTCGCCACGCCTGATCATCCTGCAGGCCTGGGCGCTGATCATCTGTGGCCGCCTGGAAGAGGCGCAAAGCTGCATTGCCGAACTGGGGCGCTTCTTCCCGCAGTCGGATGCGCATCGTCAACGGCAACTGCTGGCGCAGTACCAGGTGGTCATGGGCGTGCTGCAGCGCCAATGCGGGCTGCCGACTGCGAAGCTCTATTGCCAGGAAGCGCTGCCGGTGCTCGACGAGGCCGCCTGGTCGCAGCAGGCCCTCTGCCACCAGGCACTGGCCCAGCAGGCTGCTGCCGAGTTCGACCTGCCGTTGGCGCAGCATCACTGCCTTGGTGGTCTGCGGCTGGCAAGGCAGCACCAGAGCCAGCTGTTCGAAACCCTGCTCAGTGTCGACCATGTGCACCTGCTGATGATGCAGGGCGAGTGTGAGGCGGCATTGCTCGAAGCCGCACAAACCTTGCAGTCGCTGCGCGACGCGAAGGTGCGCGGGCCGCTCTACGCACGCCTGCTGATTCTGAGCGGTACCTTGCAGGCCCATTCGGGTGATGTGGCAAGGGCCCGCGCCACGCTGCACGAGGCGGTGCAGGAAGCTGAGTCCTGCGAGGACGCCAACCTGCTCTTCGGTTACCTCGGCCTGGCCGGGTTGGCCATCGAGGAGGAGCGCCTGGAACTGGCCGACAAGCTGTTACGGGACGCCGAGCAGCAGATGCTGAACTATCGAGTCCCCAGTGTGCGTTACCGCAACGCGCTGGAGCATGCCCGGGGCGAGCTGTGCCTTGGCGCCGGCCGTGCGGAACAGGCGCAGGCGATCTTCTCCGAGGTGCGTCGCGTCCTCGAGGCGGAAACGCTGCTGGCGCCGTCGGGCTTCTACGATCTGTTGCTCAAGACTCGCCTCAGCCAGGCCAGCGCCGAGATCGCCCTCGGCAATCTGCAGGCTGCCCAGACGGAGCTGCAGGCCTTGCTGGAGGATTGCTCGCGCGGTGGCTACCTGTTGCTGGCGACCCAGGTGCGGGTTCGCCTGGCGGAAGTGCTGGAGCAGGCCGGCGAGCATGACCAGGCGGATGAGCATCTGCTGGCGGCCTTGTTCCAGGCACAGAGCCAGCAGCAGCTCAGGCCGATACTGGAGCTGCAGCGCCATGACGAGCGCTGGCTGGACCAGTTGCTGCTGGCGCATGAGGAGCTGCTGCCGCTGCGTCAGCGCCTGTTGGGCTCGGGTGACGCGGATCTCGGCTTGCCGTCCGCGATGCAGACCCTGAGCAAGCGCGAGCTGATCGTGCTGAGCCAGATCGCCAAGGGACTGTCCAACCAGCAGGTCGCCGACGCGCTGTTCATCTCGCTGCACACGGTGAAGTCGCATGCGCGCCGGATCAACGCCAAGCTGGGGGTGGAGCGGCGTACTCAGGCAGTCGCCTTGGCCAAGGAGCAGGGGCTGATCGACTGAGTGCCTGCGCAGGAGCGTGCTCCTGCACAGGCGTTGCTTCAGGCCTGGCCGAGTGCGCGGGCGATGACGGCGTCCGCCAGTTCGCCGTAGGGCGCGAACATCGCCGCCACCAGGTCGTTCTCGCCGCGGTAGAACACCGAACGCAGGTTGGAGAACTCGAGGAACCCCTCATGCCCGTGATGGCGGCCGCTACCGCTCTTGCCTACGCCACCGAACGGCAGGCAGGGCATGGCGGCATGTAGCGCGGCCGAGTTGATGCAGACACCTCCCGACACCGTGTGTGCCAGAACCTGTTCGGCGATGGCGGGCGTCTCGGTGAATACATAGATGCCCAGCGGGCGTTCACCGGCGTTGATGTAGTTCACCGCCTCGGCAATTTCGCCGTAGGTCTTGATCGGCAGGATCGGGCCGAAAATCTCGTGCTGCATCAGCAGCATGTCATCACTGACATCGAGAACCAGGGTCAGGGGCATGCGCCGGCCGTAATCATCCGGGTCGCCGCCTAGCTGTACCAGCGTGGCGCCCTTGGTCACTGCATCGGCCAGGTAGTCCTGCAGCCGCTGCAGGTGGCGCTGATTGATGATGCCGGTGGTGTCCGGGCGCTTGCTGTAGTCGGGGAGGTGGGTGTGCATGTGCTCGCGCACCAGGCTGACGAACTGATCGCGCTGCGCATGGGGCACCAGGACGTAATCCACGGTGACGCACATCTGCCCGTTCTTGATCGTCTTGCAGCCGATGATCTGTTCGACGTTGCGGGCACTCAGGCCGTCGGCGGCGATCAGCGCCGGGCACTTGCCGCCCAGCTCGAGGGTTACCGGCACCAGATTCTGCGCGGCCGCCACCGCGATGCTGCGGCCGACCTCGGTGCTGCCGGTGTACATCAGGTGGTCCCAGTTCAGGGTCGGGAAGAACTTGGCCAGCTCCAGGCCGCCGGCGACTGCGGCGACCTGGGCCGGGTCGAAGGTGCTGCGGATCATCTCCAGGGTCAGCTCGCTGCAGGCCGGGGTCAGGTCGGAGGGCTTGATGATCACCCGGTTGCCTGCCGCCAGCATCTCGACTGCGGGGCCGATGCCGATGTCGAAGGGGAAATTCCACGGCGCCATGTTGCCCACGACGCCCTTGGGCTGCGCCACGACCATGGCCTTGCCGGAGCCATACAGTGCAGCGTCGGCGTTGCGCTCTTGCGCCTGCATCCATCCGGCAAGGTGCTCGGCAACGTACTGGGCGCGCCCGGCGACGCCCAGGCATTCCACCAGGTCGGCGAACTGGCGCGGGTGCGAGGAGAAGTCCGCGGCGATCGCCTCCTGAATCTTCTGGCGGTTGACCAGCATCATGTTGGCCAGCGCGCCGAGCAACTCGAGGCGCTGCGCGAGACTGGGTGCGGGGTTGTCCAGGAACGCTCGTTTCTGCAGGTCGAAGATGTCGCGCAGCCGGGCGATGGCTGCCGCGTCGGAGCCTTCTTGTTGTTCGCGTTCGATAAAGGTCATGACGTATCTCCTGTCTGATGACACGACAACGCGGCCCATGACGATTGCCAGGGGCCGCGCAGCCGAGGGGTAGGGGGCTGACTCAGTAGCCGCGCTCGCCGTACCAAGACATGAATTCCTCGATGCCTGGCATATCGGTGGTGTTGGCGTTGCCGTCCATCACTACTTGCACCACTGCGGGCTTGTTACTGGCCAGGGCGCGCTGGATGGCGGGGGCGATGTCCTCGGCTCGCTCGACGAATTCACCATGGGCGCCAAAGCCTTGCGCCACGATGTCGAGGCGCAGTTGCTTGCCCCAGTGGGCCTCGGTCTCGGCCGACTCCATGCCGAACGCATTGCGGTAGACGGCCACTTCCAGGCCCCAGGCGTAGTCGCAGCCGATCACGCAGACGACCGGCAGGTTCTTGCGCACCGCCGTTTCCAGCTCAGAGATATGGAACAGGAAGGCCGAGTCACCGGATAGCAGCACCACGCGGCGACTGTCACCGACCATCAGCTGTGCGCCGATGGCGACCGGCAGGCCCATGCCAAGGTGGCCGAAGTTCTGGCTCCACAGCACGTCGCTCGAACGAACCTGGGTAAAGGCGCCGGCGAACATGCTGAACGAGCCACCGTCACGCACCATCAGCACGTTGTCGGGCAGATCCTTGGTCGCCTCGACCACCAGGCGCGCTGGATGCACCGGCTGCGAAGTGGTAGGCACATGCGCCAGCATGCCGGCACGGAACTTGGCGGCTGAGGCCTCCAGGCCGATCAGCTGGGCACTGGCCTGGCGCTGGAGAGGACGCAGGGCTGCGCTCAGTTGCGGGGCGATGTCACGCAGGTCGCCGACCAGGGGGACATCGATCGGGCGGTTGACCCCGATCGCCAGGACATCGCGCTCGATGTAGATCCACTTGCGGTCGGTATTGCCCTGGGCCCAGTGCCGGCCGACGCCATAGTGCACCTGCTCACCGATCTCGGTGCCGATGGCGATCACCACGTCGGCTTCGGCGACAGCGCGGATGCCCACCGGGGAGGCGTAGGAGAAGGTGCGGCTTTCCACGCCTGGCAGAACACCGCTGCCGCCCGGGGTCTGGATCACCGGGCAGGCGAGGGCCTGCGCCAGTTCGGCGACGACGGTATGGGCACGTGAAACGTGCACGCCCTGGCCAACCAGCAGAATCGGTGCTTTGGCGCTGCTGAGCAGCTCCACGGCTTCGGCGATGAGCTGGGTGTCGGCAGCCTGATGCACCAGGCGATATTGCTCAGGCTTGAGCAGTGGGCCGAGGTCGATCTGCTTGTCGAGTACGTTCATCGGGTACTCGATGTAGACCGGGCCGGGCGTGCCGGACAGCGCCCGACGGAAGGCTTCGCGGAATACTTCATCCACCTGTTCGGCGTATTCGATGATGCCGACGTACTTCATCGACTCTTCGAAGTGCTTGGGCTGGCGGGTGTACTGGAACTGCCCGCGTTTGACTCGCTGGTCAAACACTCGCTCACGCTGGCCGGCAATGAAGATGGTCGGCACGTTCTCCTTGGCGGCGCAGATGGCGGCTGCCGCCAGGTTGGCGACGCCTGGCCCCTGGTTGCCCACTACCACGCCGGGAATGCCGGTGGTACGCCAGTGGGCATCGGCCATGAAGGCGCCGGACTGCTCGTGGTGGGGCGCCACTACCGTCCAGCCGCGTTTCTCCGCGGCGGTGAACATGCCGATGAAGCTCGGGTCGGGGATGCCGAACAGGGTTTTGATGCCCTCGGCTTCCATCAGCTCCAGCATGCGGTCGTGTACCAAGTAACTCATACCTACTCCTATGTCAGCCGTCTTGCCCCGGCCGTTCTGAGCGATGATCGGTGTCGTTCCGGCCGCCTTTGCTGCGCGGCTGTCTAATCGACCCAGGCATCGCTATGATGGTGAAAATGGACGGTCTTATTTAAGGTGATTACCTTAAAATAAATCTAAGGTCTGTACCTTATAGGTGTCAATTGATTTGCGGGGCTGACGCATGAAACCGCGGAATACGCGCGAGAAAATCCTGGCGACCTGCCGCAAGCTGTTCAATGCCAAAGGTGTGTCTGTGGTCACCACGGCAGGCATTGCTGAGGCGGTGGGGATCAACGAAGGAAACCTGTACTACTACTTCAAGAAGAAGGCCGACATCCTCGATGTGCTGTTCGAGCAGTTCACCGAGGAGCAGCTGCAGCTGCTGGATGGCGAGCAGGATGTGCGCCTGTGGTTCCAGCTGATGTGGGACTGGCGTTTCTTTTACCGCGACAGCATGGCGCTGTTCACGCTGCAGCCCTTGCTGCGCCAGAGCCTGCAGGACATGTCGAATCGTGTGCAGGCACGCGCACTGGATCGCCTGCTCGATATGGTCAAGCAGGGCCAGCTGAGAGCAAGCGAAGAGGAGCTCAAGGTGCTGTTGGAGAACAGCTGGATCATCTCGACCTACTGGATCGAGTATCTGCACTCACGGCATGGCATTACTCGAGTCACCCGCAAGCACCTGGAGTGGGGCTACCAGCAGATGCTCGCGCTCTACCGCCCTTATATGTTCCCGACTGCCTGAGCCTCCTGATGGTTGGTGCTAGACAGCGCTCTGCAGGGCGCCGTCGAGCACACTTTGGCTCACTGGCGCTTCACGCCTTCTACGGTGTTCATGCGCGCGCGCATGATCCACTGCATGAGTCCCGGCGATAGGCGCTGCAGGAACCAGCCCAGGCCGACCTCCTTGCGTGGTGTCACGCAGAACAGCTTGCCTTTCACTACCGCCCGCAGCACGTCGTCCGCGACCTGCTCGGGCGAGGTACCCTTCTTGGCGTAGTGCTCGATTGCCTGGGCCTGGCGCTCCTGGGCGGTGCTGCCGCTCATCTTGGTGTTCTTGATGATCGCGGTGTTGATCGTGCCGGGGCAGAGGATGGTCAGGCCGACATTGCTGCCGTGCAGCTCTCCGGCCAGCGATTGCGACAGCCCGACCACGGCATGCTTGGAGGCGCAGTAGGGCGCGGTACGTGGCATGGGAATGATGCCTGCCCCGGATGCGGTGTTGATGATGTGCCCGGGACTGTCTTGCTCGAGCATCCGCGGCAGGAAGGCGTGCAGCCCATGTACGACGCCCATCACGTTGATGTTCATGACCCACTTCCAGTCAGCCAGTTCGGTATCGACCACCGCTCCTGCGTGGCCCACCCCGGCATTGTTGAACAGCAGGTTGACGCGACCTTCGCGGGTGAATACCTCGTTGGCGAATACGCTCACCGCCGCCGCATCGGCTACATCGAGCCGATAGGGGCTGGCATTGTCCAGCTCCTGGGCCACCGCAGTAGCTGCCGCGAGATCGATGTCGGTGCAATAGACCTTGCAACCCTGGGCGCTCAGCGCATGGGCAATGGCACGACCGATACCAGAACCCGCGCCGGTGACCACTGCGATCTTGTTGTTGTAATAGGCCATCTTTTGCAAGGAACACGCTCCTGAAGGGATGTAGGGCCATGCAGGCCCGAAGACGAGACGAGGTCTTCGGACGTTGCTCGGTAGGGCTGATTCAGTCGTGCCTGGCACGCCAAGAGGCAGCGGAAAAATAATAAGGTGTTCACCTTAGTTTTGTCTATGTTAGCCTCGGCTGAACACGCCAGCCCCTGCGCCTGACTTGCTGAAGGCCGAGCGTTTCAGGTCGATTGGTGAAGTTGTTTGTCGAGCGCTCCCTGCGCATTCTTTCGCCTGCGTGGCTGGTGCCATAACAAGAAATAGAGGTTCATTCACATGACGAATCCCCTGCAAACGGCCAGTAATGCCTGGCGTGTCCTGTTCCTGCTCTTTCTGGCGAATCTGTTCAACTTCTTCGATCGCACCATTCCCTCGGTGATCATCGAGCCGATGCGCATGGAATGGAGCCTGAGCGACTTCCAGGTAGGGCTCGCCGGCACCGCATTCACCATCATCTACGCACTGGCGGGGCTGCCGCTGGGGCGCATGGCCGACACCGGGAAGCGCAGCAGGATCATGGGCTGGGGGCTGATCGTGTGGAGCGGCCTGACGGGCCTGACCGGCATGGCCTGGAACTTCTGGAGCTTTCTGCTCATACGGATGGGGGTAGGGGTAGGGGAGGCCAGCTATGCACCGGCCGCCAACTCGCTACTGGGCGACCTGTTCCCTACGCACAAGCGGGCGCGGGCCATGGGCATCTTCATGCTCGGCCTGCCCATTGGACTGCTGCTGGCCTATTTCACCGTGGGCGCGATGGTCAAGGCATTCGACAGCTGGCGTGCGCCGTTCTTCATCGCGGCGGTGCCTGGTCTGATTCTGGCGCTGTTCATTTTCATGATCCGGGAGCCCGAGCGTGGCTCGGCCGAAGCCGTTCAGGTCTCCAAGGACCCCATTGAGCGGCCACTGCGCAGAATCTTGTCCATCCGCACGTTCTGGTGGCTGCTCCTGGCTGGCCTGGCGTTCAACTTTGCATCCTATGCCTGCAACACCTTCATGGTGCCGATGCTGCAGCGCTACTTTCTGTTGCCGCTGGAGCAAGCAGCAGTGGCCACGGGCGTCATCGTCGGTGTGACGGGGCTGATCGGTCTGACAGTGGGGGGCTGGCTCGCGGATCATGTGCATCAGCGTTGGCCCAGCGGGCGCCTGCTGTTCGCGGCGCTGAGCATGCTGGTATCGGCCCTGGCCACCGGCTTCGCCTTGTTTGCCGGGCGCATCGAGGTAGGCGTTTTCGTGGCAATCTTCAGCCTCGGCTGGCTGTTCTCCTACAACTACTTCACCTGCGTCTACACCGCGATTCAGGATGTGGTCGAACCCCGTCTGCGGGCCACCGCGATGGCGTTGTTCATGGCTGGGCTTTACCTGTTGGGCGGAGCCATGGGGCCGATCGGTGTCGGTCTGCTTTCGGATCACTTCGCCCATGCGGCAATGGTGGCGGCGGGGGCGAGCGAGATGAACGAAGCCTTCAAGGCCGTGGGCTTGCACGATGCCATGTACCTGATCCCGATTGCCTTCCTGCTGACCATGCTGGCGCTGCTCCAGGCGTCGAGCTGCTTTGTCGGCGATAGTGCGCGCATGGGCCATCATCCGTAGACGGTGCTGTTCGCTATGCCTCAAATACCCGATGCCGGTCGCCAGCTGCCAGCGTTCGCTATCAGTCGGAAGCATGTATTTGAAATGGACGTCGGCCCTGGTGCATCTCTTCGATGGATGTCGCTGGCATGGGCGGTTATGTCTTGCACCCGATCCATTGAGTGAACAGCCAAGGTCGAGGGAGCCAAGTCATATCTGAGGGTGTTTGCCTCAGCCGAGCTCGTTTAGTAAAAAATATTTAAATCAAATAACAAATATTATTAGTTTGTTGTGAGTTAAAGGGCTGGGCACACTACGCGCCTCTGTCAGCCCAGCCGTTTTCCTCACAAGGGGAAGCGGTATAGCTTCCACTGCAAGCCGGCTGACAGGTCTTCTTTCATTCGGAGCTCCGGCGCTCCGCTCATGCACCCTGTCGCAGCTTCTTACCCCACCGGGTTAAGAGTGAGCATGAAGCAGGGCTGTAGTGGGGCAGGCTGGTTGAGATGTCCTGCGAGTCTTTGACTCTTCGCCGGGATATCACCTGGACACCTGAGTTGTTCCTTAGTCCAAGGATGGACGCTCCCGACGCAGGTCTGCGTCTTGGGCCCCTCAACATACGCTGACGGGCCTCTTTTATTGATTAGTAGTTGGTAGTGATCTTGAACGGCAAATTGAAAAGCTGGGTGGCGGGATTCGGCCCCGCGCTGGCCGCTACGCACCCGCGTGAGGCGCTACGCGCTGCTACGGGCTGTTTCATGGGGATGCTAATCACCCTCTTGATCTGCCAGCAGCTTTTTCCTGCGCCGATGCTGATGTATCTGTTTGGGCCTTTGGCCGCATCCTCGGTATTGCTCTTTGCTGTTTCCTCGGGGGCATTGGCGCAGCCTTGGTCATTCCTCGGTGGATATCTAGTCGCCACTTTGGTCGCCGTGAGCCTGGGGCAATGGCTCGGGTACTCGATCCCGCTCGCTTGCTGGGCTGTTGGGATCAGCGTGCTGTTGATGTGTCTGTTGCGCTGCGTCCACCCGCCGGCCGGAGCGGTGGCGCTCTGCGTCCATCTAAGTGGAGTGGCTGTCGAGCAGCACGGGTTTGGCTTGGTAGTCCCAGTCATGAGCGCCGCTGCCAGCCTGCTCGGCTGCGCACTGATCTACAACAATCTATCTGGCGTGAGCTATCCCAAGAGGCCCGGCAATCCGGACCTTCACCACACCCGGGACCCGTCCGCGGAGTTGCGTGTCGGGATTTCCGATGAGGACCTCGAACATGCTCTCGAGGACTTTGGGGGAATTGTCGACATAACTCGGGATGATCTGGCCAGGCTTGTCCGCACGACGGAGCGCTACGCACTCAAGCGTGGAATGGGGCGTATGGTCGCCGAGCAGATCATGTCGCGGGATTTACGCTGCGTCAGCCCGAATACAAGGCGTGAACAAGCATTGGCCATGTTGCGGCGTCATCGTCTGCGCAGTTTGCCCGTACTGGATGACGACAAGCGTCTGGTTGGGATTGTCAGCCTGGTAGATCTGATCAGCCGCCCAAGGGGCATCAGCCCATTCTTGCCCTGGAACCTTGGAAAACGCGTTCTGGTCGGGCAGCTCATGACCAGCCCGGTGCGCTACGTCGAAAGCCAGGCCCATGTGGTAGAGCTGATCCCATTGCTCTCTACTCAAGGGCTGCACTGCCTGCCCGTTCTGGATGACGGGGCGCTGGTTGGGATCATTACGCAGACCGACCTGATCGCCGCGCTCCAGCGTGATCTGCTGGAACATGTAGGCTGATCAGATCATGGGGTCCCAGCGCTGCGACCAATCGCTGTTATGTGCCACCACATCGCGTAGGCACTCAATGGCCTGATGCAGGGAGTCGGGGCATCGATCGCGGAAATACAGCAGATAGACTGGATAGGTGAACTCCGGAGCCTGCGGCACCAGTTCGAGCATCCCGCAGTCCAGGTAGCTCTGTACTACCCGTGTGCGGAAGTAGCCGGAGCCGCCCGACCCAAGGATGTATTGCAGGGCCAGCGGGCCTAGGTTGAAGCTGATTTCGGCACGGCTGTTCTGGGGCAGCGCTGCGTTATGTCGATGCCGGAAATCCTCCCCCCAGTCGACAAAGACATATGGGCCGGGAAGGTGAGGGTTGCGCACCTGGACCAGCTTCTCCTCGAGTAGAAGCTCAACCTGCAAGCCTTGCCAATACAAGGGGTGGTAAACCAGCGCAGCGTCCAATGCTCCTTGTTCCAGCCGGCGCAGCAAATTGATGCCATCAGCGATATGGCTGTGAACGGCATGCTTGGGCATCGCCTGGCGCAATGCGCTGACCCATTTCAGCATCAGTGGGTTGCACAGGCTCGGTTCACCGCCGATGTGCAGAATTTCAGCGCAGCTTTGCGGAAGAGGCAGCTCCTGCTGCGCTGCTTCCCAGGCGCTTACTATTCGATTGGCGAAGTCGACAAACGCTTCCCCATCAGGCGTCAACTTGGCCCCGGAGCGATTGCGCACAAACAGGCTGCAGTTGAGCTGACTTTCGAGGCTTTGTACTCGGGCAGTAATGGCTGCCTGAGTCAGGTGCAGATGCTCTGCTGCACCCACGAAACTGCCGCAGCGCACGATCTCCAGAAAAGTACGCGCCAGATCTACAGTCATTCGGACTCCAGGGTGGTGGGGCGTCCAATTGTACTGCACAAGGACCGGCAGTCTCGCTACGCATAGGTGTCATGGCACCGGTTGTCTATCGGTCAGAAGCGGCCGATGGCAATAACTCCGTCAGCCGCCAGGGGGGGTGAGCCGGATCTATTGCGGTAGCTTGGCGATCACCTTGATCTCGAAATCGAAGCCGGACAGCCACGTTACACCGATAGCTGTGACGGTCGGGTAAGGAGCTTCCCCCCAGTATTCTGCTGCTACCTCCCAGATGGTTTCGAACTTCGAGTCGGGATCGACCATGAAGATGGTCGTGTCGACCACATCATCGAAGCTACTGCCGGCCTCGGCCAAGATCGCATTGAGATTGGCAAAGGCCAGGCGCACCTGCGCGGCGAGGTCCGGCTCGGCCGAGCCATCCTTGCGGCTGCCCACCTGACCGGATACGAACAGGAAACCATTGGAGCGAATCGCCGGTGAATAGCGGTGAAGCTCATACAGGGCATGGCGGTCAGGCGGGAAAACAACATCACGTTTGCTGGTCATGGCACATCTCCAGTGGGGCCATCACGGCCCGCTGTTTACGATGGCTTCACTGTAGGAAGGTCGCTCACCTGGATAAACGAGCAACTCTGGTCATGACTGTTTGTAGAATCCAAATTATCCAGACCTGAGCGAGACGTGAAATGGATCGTTTCAACGCGATGCAGGCCTTTGCCCGAGTGGTGGAAACCGGCAGTTTCACCAAGGCGGCAGCCACTCTGAACATGAGCAAGACCAGCGTGACCCAGCTCGTCCAGCAGTTGGAGGCAAGGCTGCGCGTGCGCCTGCTGAACCGTACGACACGCAAGGTCAACGTCACCGCCGACGGCGCGGCCTATTACGAGCGCGTCGTCAGCCTGCTTGCCGATCTGGATGATGCCGAGACCAGCCTCTCCAGCGCATCGATGGCACCACGCGGGCGGCTGCGGGTAGATGTGCCCAGCCCATTGGCGCGCATGCTGTTGATACCGGCCTTGCCCGAGTTCTATGCGCGCTACCCGGAAATCCAGCTGACCATGGGAGTGAGCGACCGCATCGTCGACATCATCGGGGAGAATATCGACTGTGTGGTGCGTGGCGGCGAGATCACCGATCAGTCCCTGGTGGCCAGGCATGTGGGAGACCTGCAACTCGGCGTCTATGCCGCGCCTAGCTACCTGCAGCGTGCTGGACAACCAGCGCACCCTCGCGAGTTGGAAGAAGGTCGGCACAGTACCGTCGGCTATCTCTGGTTTCGTACAGGTAAGGCGCTTCCCTTCACGATGCTGCGCGGCGAAGAGCGCATCGAGGCTCAAGGGCGCTCGCCACTGACGGTCGACGACGGAAATGCCTACCTCGCCGCGGGCCTTGCCGGCCTGGGCGTGCTCTGGCTACCGCACTACATGGCCAAGCCGCACCTGGCCAGTGGCGAGCTGCTGCCGCTGTTCGAGGACTGGCACATGCCCCCAATGCCGATGTATCTGGCATTCCCACCGAATCGCCATGTCAGCGCCAAGCTGCGAGTATTCATCGACTGGGTAGTGGAGTTGATGGCCGAGCATGCACCCGTGACGACCCCAAGCGCTTTGCACCGTCCGCGAGCCGCGCATCGGGCAAGGTAGTTGCCCAATTCTTCCGTGCCGCAGCTTCAATCAACCATGGACTGCCTGTTGCCCCAACCACCGCCGAGGCTGCGGAATAGGTCCACCAGGGCGATCTGCCGCTGGGTGCTGGTCTCGATGTAGGCCGACTCGTTGACGAAGTTGCTGCGCTGCGCGTCGAGGTAGCGCAGGTGGCTGTCGACGCCGCCTTCGTAGCGTGCCTTGGCCAGCTGCAGCGTTTCGTTGGTGGTGTTGGCCAAGGCCCGGCGCGCGGCTTCTTCGCGGCGCAGGGTGTCGGTCGCCGCGAGGGCGTCGGCCACTTCGCGGAACGCCGTCTGGATGGCGCCTTCATAGGCGGCCACGGCGGAGTCCTTGCGCACCTTGGCCAGGTCGAGGTTGGCGCTGTTGCGGCCGGCATCGAAGATCGGCAGCGACAGGGTCGGCACGAAGCTCCACGAACGCGAGCCTCCGTCGAACAGCCCGGACATTTCCGCGCTGGACGTACCGAAGCTGCCGGTCAGGCTGATGCGCGGGAAGAACGCCGCGCGGGCCGCGCCGATGTCGGCGTTGCGCGCCTTGAGCACGTGCTCGGCGGCGAGGATGTCCGGGCGCCGCTCGATCAGCTCCGACGGCGTGCCGGGCGCGATGTCCTGGATTAGCATCGGCTGGTCCTGCGGTGCCTGCGGGATGCGCTTGGCCGCGTCGGATGTGCCGAGCAGCAGCACCAGAGCATTGAGCGCCTGCTGCTTCTGCCGCGCATTGTTTTCCAGCTCCGCACGGGACTGTTCGACCAGCCCCAGCGCTTCCTGATAGTCCAGCGCGGTGGCCGCGCCGGCGGTGCGCCGCTGGCTGATCAGGCTCAGCGAATCCTCGCGACTGGCCAGGGTCTGCTCGGTGAGCAGGTGGCGGCGCTGGGCGCCGTCGTAGGTGAGATAGGCCTGGCTAACCTCGGCGATCAGCGCGATGCGCGCACTGCGGGCGGCTTCCTCGGTGGAGAGGTACTGCTCCAGCGCGGCATCGGTCAGGCTCTTCACCCGGCCGAACAGGTCCAGCTCGTATTCGGGCAGCGCCAGTCCGACCTGGTAACTGCTGCTCACCGCCGAGCTGCCGCTGTTGGACAGGTCCGCCGGCAGGCGCTGGCGATTGCCGTTGGCGGCGCCGCTCAGACCAGGCACGCGGTCCGAGCGCTGGATGCGGTACTGCGCACGGGCCTGTTCGATGTCGAGCAGGGTTTGGCGCAGCGAGCGGTTGTTGTCCAGGGCGACGTTCACCAGCTCGCGCAGTTCGCTGTCGACGATGAAGCTCTGCCAGTCCAGGTTGCTGGCCGCGGCACCAGGCTGGGCGGCGGGGCCGCTCCAGTTCTGCGCCACGGGTGCTTCGGGGCGTTCATAGGTGGGCGCCATGGAGCAGCCGGCCAGGATCAGCGCCAGCAGCAGGGCGCTGGCGGCAAAGGCGGGTTTGCGCAGGGTGGTCATTGCGCGGCCTCCGTGGGTTGATGCGCAGGTTTGGGTTGGCGACGCAGCAGCGAGAGCAGCCAGACGAAGCAGATGGGCACGAAGATCACCCCCAGCAATGTGGCGCTGAGCATCCCGCCGATCACCCCGGTACCGATGGCGCGCTGACTGGCAGCGCCGGCTCCGCTGGCGATCACCAGCGGCACCACGCCGAGGATGAAGGCCATGGAGGTCATGATGATCGGGCGGAAGCGCAGGCGTGCGGCCTGGATGGCTGCGTCGCGCAGGCTGTGGCCTTGTTCCCAGAGCTCCTTGGCGAACTCGACGATGAGGATCGCGTTCTTCGCCGCCAGACCGATGATGGTGATCAGGCCGACCTTGAAGTACACGTCGTTGGGAAGCCCGGTAACCGTCACCGCGAGCACCGCGCCGAGGGCGCCGATGGGCACGATGAGCATCACCGACAGAGGGATCGCCCAGCTCTCGTAGAGCGCCACCAGCAGCAGGAACACCACCAGGATCGCCAGGGCGAACAGCTGGGTGGCTTGGCCGCTGGCGACCTTCTCCTGGTAAGAGAGGCCGGTCCACTCGTAGCCGATGCCGGCAGGCAGTTCGCCCACCAGGCGCTGCATCTCGGCCATCGCCTCGCCGGTGCTGACGCCGGGGGCAGCGTCGCCGGAGATGCGGATCGACGGGTAGCCGTTGTAGCGCGCCAGCTGCACCGGGCCTTCTTCCCAGCGGGTGCTGACGAAGGCGGACAGCGACACCAGCTCGCCGGCGCTGTTGGGCACGTAGAGCTTGAGCACGGCTTCCGGAGTCATCCGGTCGCCCTGTTCGGCCTGTACCACCACGCGTTGCTGGCGGCCGGCGTTGGCGAAGTCGTTGATCACCGAGGAGCCAAAAGCGGTGGACAGCGCGCTGCTGATGGACTCGAAGCTGACGCCCAGGGTGCGCGCCTTCTCGCGGTCGATCTCCAGGCGCAGCTGGGGCGCCTCGGCGAGGCCTTCCATCATGGCGTAGAGGATCTTCGGGTTGCCGTTGGCCTGGCCGAGCAACTGGTCGCGGGCCGCCAGCAGCGCATCGCGGCCGAGGCCGGCGCGGTCTTGCAGGCGCAGCGAGAAGCCGCCGGAGTTGCCCAGGCCGTCGATCGGCGGCGGGGTGACGGCCATGATCGCGCCGTCGCTGATGCCGGCGAAGCGCTCGTTGATTGCTGCGGTTTCCGCTTCGGCGGACTGCGATTTGTCGCGCACGGACCAGTCCTTGAGGGTCGGGAAGGCCAGCGCGGCGTTCTCGCCCATGCCGGAGAAGCTGAAGCCCATCACCAGGAAGGACGAGGCCACGGCCTCGCGGGACTTCAGGAACTGCTCCAGCTCCTGGCCGGTGACGTCGGCGCGCGCGCGGGTGGCGCCCGGCGGCAACTGGATGTCGACGATCATGTAGCCCTGGTCTTCCACCGGCACGAAGGATTCCGGCAGGCGCAGGTAGCTGTAG
Source organism: Pseudomonas sp. Gutcm_11s (assembly GCF_028649395.1). Taxonomy (GTDB): domain Bacteria; phylum Pseudomonadota; class Gammaproteobacteria; order Pseudomonadales; family Pseudomonadaceae; genus Aquipseudomonas. The sequence goes on from NZ_JAQSUW010000014.1 coordinate 214,083, forward strand.
CCGAGCAGGGCGACGATGCCGGCGTAGATCAGCATGTAGCGCCCGGCGCGTTTCACCAGCGCTGTGTTCAGAAGGGTGTAACGCTCGGTCAGGCGGTTGAAGCCACGGTTGAAGGCGCCTAAGAAGCCGCGCTTCTCGTGGTGACCTTCCGGGATCGGCTTGAGCAGCGTCGCGCACAGCGCCGGGGTGAAGGTCAGGGCGAGGAAGCCGGAGAACAGGATCGACACCGCCAGCGACAGGGAGAACTGCTGGTAGATCACGCCGACCGAGCCGGCCATGAACGCCAGTGGCAGGAACACCGCCGACAGCACCAGAGTGATGCCGATGATCGCGCCGGACACCTGGCCCATCGCCTTGACCGTGGCGGCGGCCGGGGAGAGGCCTTCCTCGGCCATGATCCGCTCGACGTTCTCCACCACCACGATGGCGTCGTCCACCAGGATGCCGATGGCCAGCACCATGCCGAACATGGTCATCATGTTCACCGAGAAGCCCAGCAGGTACATCATCGTCAGCGTGCCGAGCAGGCACACCGGTACCACGATGGCCGGGATCAGAGTGTAGCGCACGTTCTGCAGGAACAGGAACATCACCAGGAACACCAGCACCATGGCTTCGATCAGGGTGTGGATGACCTTCTCGATGGCCACGTCGACGAAGCGCGAGGTGTCGTAGGGCACCGAGTACTCGACGTCGTCGGGGAAGTTCACCGACAGCTCGTCCAGGCGCTCCTTCACCAGTGCGGCGGTCTGCAGCGCGTTGGCGCCGGGGGAGAGCTGGATCGCGCCGGCCACGGTGGGCTTGCCGTCCAGGCGCGCGGTGAAGTTGTAGCTTTCGCTGCCCACTTCCAGGCGCGCGACGTCGGCCAGCTTGACGGTGGAACCGTCCGGATTGGCGCGCAGGACGATGCGGCCGAACTCCGCCGGGTCGTCCAGGGTGCCTTTCACGGCGAGGGTGCCGGTCAGCTCCTGCTCGCTGCTGCCGGGGGAGGCGCCGAAGCTGCCGGCCGGCACCTGCACGTTCTGCCCGCGAATGGCGTTGCCCACGTCATCGATGGACAGGCCGTAGCCAACCAGCTTCTGCGGGTCGATCCATACCCGCATGGCGGCTTCGGCGGAGAAGAACTGCAGCTTGCCGACGCCTTGTACGCGGCGCAGCTCGTTGTTGATGTTGCGCGCGGCGTAGTCGCCCAGGGCGGTGGTATCGGTGCGCGCGGAGCCTTCCTTGTAGTTGAGCGCGTAGATCAGCAGGAAGCCGGCGCTGGTCTGCTCGACCTCCAGCCCTTGCGTGAGCACGGCCTGGGGCATGCGTGCCTCGGCCTTCTTCAGGCGGTTCTGCACGTCGACCTGGGCCAGCTCCGGGTTGGTGCCGGGCTGGAAGGTGACCACCACTTCGGCCATGCCGTTGGAGTTGCTGGTGGACTCGAAGTAGAGCAGGCCCTTGGCGCCGTTGAGCTCCTCCTCGATCACGCTGGTGACCGAGTCCACCAGCACCTGCGCCGAGGCGCCGGGATAGGTAGCGGTGACAGTGATCTGCGGCGGCGCCACGCTGGGGTACTGGGCCACCGGCAGCAGCGGGATTGCCAGCAGCCCGGCCAGGGAAATGAACAGCGCCACCACCCACGCGAAGTTGGGGCGCTTGATGAAGAACAGTGACATAAGAAATTCCTCGCGGGCCTTCGCCTTACTGACGCGACGCCTGCTGTTGCTCCTGGGCGTGACGGGCTTCGACCTTGGCACCCGGCTGCAGGCCGGTGAGGCCGCCGACGATCACCTGGTCGCCGCTGACAAGGCCCTGGCTGATCTGCCAGCGCGAGCCCTGCATGGCGCCGGTCACTACCGGCCGGGTCTCGACACGGCTGTCGGCGCCGATCACCAGCACGTGGGCAGTGCCATCGGTGGCGCGCTGCACGGCGCGTTGCGGCACGAGAATGGCGTTGGCGTCGGTGCCTTGCGGGGCCGTCACGCGTACGTACATGCCCGGTAGCAGCAGGCCATCGGCGTTGTCGAACTTGCCACGCAGCGAGACCTGGCCGGTGCTGCGGTCCACCGAAATGTCGGTGAACAGCAATTCGCCCTTGCGCTCGTATTGAGTGCCTTCGACACGCAGGCTAAGGGCCTGGCTCTGGTCGGCAGCGAGGTTGCCGCTCTTCAACGCTTCACGCAGGCGCAGGGCGTCGGCCACCGGCTGGGTGAAGTCGGCGTAGATCGGGTCGAGCTGCTGGATGCGCGCCATCAGCGTGGCGTCGCCCTGGCCGACCAGTGCGCCTTCGGTGACCAGTGCGCGGCCGATACGGCCGGAAATCGGTGCCTTGACCGAGGCATAGCCCAGGTTCAGTCGTGCGGTTTCCAGATCGGCCTGGGCCGAGCGTACCGAGGCCTGGGCGCTGCGCAGGTCGGCGGTGGCGGTGTCGAAGTCCTGCTGGCTGACCGCTTCGATCTTCACCAGCGGCTCGTAGCGCTTCATCCGAGCCTGGGCTTCCTGCTGCGCGGCCTGGGTACGCGCCAGTTCACCTTCGGCACGCGACACGGCGGCCTTGAGCGGAGCCGGGTCGATCTGGAAGAGCAACTGTCCGGCCTTCACGTCGGCGCCTTCCTCGAAGCGCTTCTGCACCACGATGCCCGCTACCCGCGCCTGCACTTCGGCAACGCGCATCGGCTCGATACGCCCCGGCAACTCCGAGGTCAGGGTGAGGGGCTCGGTCGTGACCGCCACCACATCCACCGGGCGCGCCATCTCCGCGGCCGCCTGCGGCTCGCCGGATTGACCGCAACCCGCCAGTGCCAGCGCTGCTATCAACGCGCTGATTGTTCCTACTGCACGCAACCTGCCCATGTTTCACCCGGGGTCTGACTTTCTAGAGGTTGCGTATGATCTTTCCGAAGTTAATATGAGTCAATATTGACTCATATGGTTCTTGTGTGAGCAAAGATATTGTTTTCTTTGTCGGGTTGGGACTTTTTTTGCACAATGCGCCCAGCTCACAATCCCATTAACCCACCGACCTGAGGCCTGCTGATGTCCATGACTGCCCATGATGAAAAACTCCTCAAGGCGCTTGCCGCCGCCATCGTCGACCGCCCACGGGCGACGCTGAAGGAGTTGGCAGAAGCGGCAGGGGTGAGCAAGGCGACGTTGCACCGCTTCTGCGGCACGCGCGACAACCTGGTGGAAATGCTCATGAGTTACGGCGAGCGTGTGCTCAACCAGGTCGTCAGCAATTGCGAGCTGGAAAGCGCCGAGCCGCTGACGGCGCTGCGCAAGCTGATCCAGGAGCACCTGACGCACCGCGAGGTGCTGGTCTTCCTGATGTTCCAGTACAGCCCCGACAGCCTCGATCCATGTGTGGATGGCCGCTGGCAGTCCTACAGCGATGCCCTGGACGCCTTCTTCCTCCGTGGCCAGCAATCCGGCGTGCTGCGCATCGACGTCACGGCAGCGGTGTTCACCGAGCTCTTCCTCTCGATGATCTACGGCATCGTCGATGCCGAGCGCCGTGGCCGTGCGGCCAGCTCCAGTTCGGCGGCCGTGCTGGAGCAGATGTTCCTCAATGGCGCTGCAGCAGCGCCGCGCTAATCGATGCAGGGATGGGAGTCGCCAGCTGCCGCTGGCGGGCGTTACAAGTGGCCGCTACCGGCCATGCCGATCAAGCCCCCGAAGCGTTAACTCGCGGTTGTGGGAGTTGGCGAGAGAGCGGGCAGTGGGCCAGCCGGTTAGTTGCTAGCTCGTCTACGCCCCACATCTGTATGCAGCCTAAAAAACAGACAAAGTAAGAAAGGTATCGAGAGTAGCGGGCTGTAGACTATTTTCCACAGTCTTATCCACAAAATATGTGGAAAATCATGCACTTGACAGCGTTTCAAAAGTGTTTAGCGAGGCTCTTGAGTATGCCGGACTTCGTTGTATATAGCCCTGACATTTCCCACGCATCTGCATCCGGCAGGAGAGCGCTGCGAGGTGGATAACCGGGGCCTTGTGGGCCCCGGCTGTTGGCTCAGAGGCCGGCCAACTTCAGACGGTTGGCCTGCTGGCGGTAGACGGTGACCGGGCTGGTCTCGAACAGATGGCCCATGCCGAGGAACTGATTGATCTCGTCCAGGTGGTTCATCTTGTAGTTGTCGCGGATGACCATGCCCATGTGCGAACTGCAGCGCTCGACGAAGCCGTCGTTGGCCACGCCCTTGGCGAATGCCTGGGAGGCGATGGTGGTGATCAGGTCCATCGGGTCCAGCACGTTGGTCACCGGCGAGGTACCGCTCCAGGAGTAGTAGTTGATGCCGTTTACCTTGTAGGCGCCTTCGCCGCAGGCGGTGGTGGGAATGCCCTGGGGGAACTTGGTGTTGAACACCGCCGCGCCCTGACTGTTCAACGAGACCAGTGCGCCGAGCGAGTTCTGCGGGGTCTGGCTGGTGCTGCCGGAGATGAAGTGGATGACGCTGCCGATGGCGTTGACCAGGCCGGCAACGATGGTTTCGCCGGCTGAGCCCTCGGGGATCTGGCGGATCAGGTCGGCCACCGCCGAACCCTTGTGCGGGGCGCCGACGCTGGTGACCGAGGCAACCAAGTCGGGGCGCACGGCGGCCACGTAGCGCACGGTCGGGCCGCCATGGCTGTGGCCGACCAGATTGACCTTGGGCTTGCCGGAGATGGCGACGATTTCCTCGACCTCCTTGATCAGGTCTTCGCCACGCGCTTCCGAGGTGCCCATCTGCACGACTTCGGTGGTGTAGACGCTGGCACCGTCTTCGCTCAGGGCCGACGGAATGCCGTACCAGTAGTCGATGCCGAGCATGCTGTCCCAACCGAGCATGCCGTGGGCGAGCACGATGGGGTACTTGGTCTTGGTGTAGCCGGTGGAGCCGAACAGCCCGGCCTGGGCGGTGCCGGACAACAGCAGCGAACTGCCGATGCAGAAGGCGAGAAGCGTTTTCTTGTTGTTCATTTATGGGATCTCGAAGCGGTGTCGGGTCTTCCCTGGCCGCTATACAGGCGATCCGTCGCCGGTAACTTCAGCGCACGGGTGTTCGCAGAATCCATGCCATGAATGAGTGACTATTCGGTCACTGCTCTAGCTGGCACATCCGTTCCAGATTGGCTGGAGGCCGCGCCGTTCCTGGTTGTTACGCATGGCCCCAGGATTCGGGCGGGTGTTACCCAGTTGCGAATGTTTCGCTTCTACGGGGAGGTCGGCTATAAGGTCTGCCGATTCCTTCCGTGTGAGGCGGTCTTGCTCGATCTCTCGGTTTACCTCGGCCTGTTTCTCTCCGCCTTCGGCGCCGCCAGCCTACTGCCCCTGCAGTCGGAGGCGGTGCTGGTCGGGCTGTTGCTGAATGGCGGGCAACCGGCTGCTGCACTGCTGGCAGTGGCCTGCGTCGGCAACGTGCTGGGTTCGGTGCTGAATGCGGCGCTGGGCCGGGGGCTGGAGCGCTACCGCGAGCGCCGCTGGTTTCCGGTGAGCCCGGCGCGACTGGAGCAGGCCAAGGCGAGTTATCGGCGCTATGGGCGCTGGTCGCTGCTGCTGAGCTGGCTGCCGGTCATCGGTGATCCGCTGACCCTGGTCGCCGGGGTGATGCGCGAGCCCTGGTGGAGCTTCCTGCTGCTGGTCAGCCTGGCCAAGACGGCGCGCTATCTGGTGCTGGCCGCCATCACCCTTGGCTGGTGAGGCGCGCGGCCGGCCGCATCACTCGCGGTAGAACACCTGGATCAGGTGGTAGCCGAACTGGGTCTTCACCGGTCCGTGCACTTCGCGCAGTGCCTTCTTGAAGATCACCTGGTCCACGGCGCGGACCATCTGCCCGGGGCGTACCTCGCCCAGGTCGCCACCTTTCTTGCCGGAGGGGCAGGTGGAATGTTTCCTGGCCAGTACGTCGAAGGCCTCGCCGGCGGCGATGCGCTTCTTCAGCGCAGCCGCTTCGGCTTCGGTCTTCACCAGGATGTGTCGGGCCATGGCCTTGGGCATGACGGGTTCCTCATTTTGCGAGGGCGCTATTGTGCCAGCATTCTTTGCGCCATCAGAATGGCGTCATTTTTCAGGCTAATGATCCTGGGAAAGCTGACCTATTTTGATATCTCCACCCAGATGGACGCGCGCACGATGGACCTCACTCAGATGCTGAAGATCCTGGCCAGCCAGGACGGTTCCGACCTCTACCTGTCCACCGGTGCGCCGCCCTGCGCCAAGTTCAACGGCGTGCTCAAGCCGCTGAGCCAGGAGCCGCTCAAGCCGGGCGACGTGGCGGCCATCGCGGCAGGGGTGATGGATGAGTTGCAGCGTGCCGATTTCGACAAAGAGCTGGAGATGAACCTGGCCATCTCGGTGCCCAACGTCGGCCGCTTCCGCATCAACATCTTCAAGCAGCGCAACGAGGTTTCCATCGTCGCGCGCAACATCAAGATGGAGATTCCCAAGTTCGAGGACCTCAAGCTGCCCGAGGTGCTGCTCAAGACCATCATGGAGAAGCGCGGCCTGGTGCTGTTCGTCGGTGGTACCGGCTCGGGCAAGTCCACCTCGCTGGCGGCGCTGATCGATTACCGCAACCGCAACAGTGGCGGCCACATCATCACCATCGAGGACCCGGTGGAGTACGTGCATCGGCACAAGAAATCGATCATCAACCAGCGCGAAGTCGGCGTGGATACCCGTAGCTTCCACGCTGCCCTGAAGAACACCCTGCGCCAGGCGCCGGACGTGATCCTGATCGGCGAGATCCGCGACCGCGAGACCATGGAGCATGCTCTGGCCTTTGCCGACACCGGCCACCTGGCCATCTCCACCCTGCACGCCAACAACGCCAACCAGGCGCTGGACCGCATCATCAACTTCTTCCCCGAGGAGCGCCGCCCGCAGCTGCTCAATGACCTGGGTAACAACCTGCGCGCCTTTGTCTCCCAACGCCTGGTCAAGACCACCGACGGCAAGCGCCGCGCCGCCGTGGAGGTGATGCTGGGCACGCCGACCATACGCGACCTGATCAAGCGCAACGAGTTTTCCGAGCTCAAGGAGATCATGGAGAAGTCCAGGAACCTCGGCATGCAGACCTTCGACCAGGCGCTGATCGAGCTGGTACACGAGGGTGCCATCGAGGAGGAGGAGGCGCTGAAGAACGCCGACTCGGCCAACAACGTGCGTCTCAAGCTCAAGCTGTACAAGGACAACCCGGCTGCGCCGCAGGCCGCCGTGCAGGCACCGGAGCCGGTGGCCGCTCCCGCTGCTGCGCCCGCCAACTGGGCGATGGAGCTGACGCTGGAGGATATCGAGGAAGAGGCTCCGCCGGAGGACCCGGGACGCCAGGGCATCTGATGGCCGTGGGGCAATAAAAAAGGGCAGACCTGGGGCTGCCCTTTTTCATGGGCGCGGATCAGTAAGGGCAGTTCTGGCGGTAGTCGGAGATGGCCAGGTCGCTCTCGTGGTTCGGGCCGCAAAGGAACTGGCTGTAGCGGCTGTCGAAGTCGATGAAACGCTTCATCCAGGCGATGCCGTACATGCCCAGCATGCTCTGGTTCGGGTAGCCGGAGTTGGCGCAGAAGTGCGAGCCGCCGTAGATCTCGAGGAACGCCTTGGGCGTGGAATTGGGGATCTGGTTGTAGAACGGCGAGGCATGCTGGGCCACGGGCGCCACGGTGTCGGCGCTGCAGGCCAGGATCAGCGCTGGCGTCTTGATCCCGCTGAAGGCGCTGGAGCCCAGGTACCAGGGTGCCTGCGGGATGATGGCGTTGATCGAGCGCTGGGTGGACAGCTTGAGCGAACCGCCACCGCCCATGGACCAGCCGATGGCGCCCAGGCGGGTGCTGTCGACCTTGTTGTAAATCGGGCTGGACGAGCTGTTGCTCTGTGCGATCAGGTAGTCCAGCGCCTCGCTGAGCTGGCTGGCGCGGCTATCCGGCTGGTCGTAGATGGTCTCGGTATTCATGGTCATCACCACGAAGCCGTGGGAGGCGAGGCGCGGGCCCCACCAATCGATGCTGTTCTCGTAGGACAGATAGCCGGGGATGACGGCGATGGCGCCCATTTTTCCGGTGGTGTTGGTCGGGTAGTACACAGTGCTGTCGCCGAAGCCCTTGAGGAAGCCGGACACCGAGAACTTGGCGGTGGTGAAGGGGCCGCTGGAGGCCTTCAGCGCGGTAGCCGTCGGCGCCGGACCTCGGGTGCAATTGCTGCACGGCGCGGATGGGCCGGGGGCGGAAAAGGCATAAGTGCTCGCCAATAGCGTGGCGACCATCACTATTGCCTTGGCAGTCGTTACTTTGATTCCCATGTCATTACCTCGTTGGTTTTTGTTGTTTCGTCATGACGATTGGTGGGTGGGTTGGTTTAAACCGCGGCTGGAAACTAACAACGAGGTAAGTGAGCAACAACAATGAAGTCGTCTCAGTTCATACAAGAAATGGAATAGCGCTTGCTGTTTGTCGGTTTTCGGCTGCGTGCAGCGAATTTACTGGCCTTGCGCCATTGTCACTTTCGCCAACTTGTAGTTCCTGAGTATGAATGCGAAGTGGCTTGTCGCTCTTTCTGCTGCATTGAATGAGTTATCAGGTATTGGTCATTGTTTGAGTGGTGCTGCTGTTGACATAGGTTGGTAATAAAACAAACTTGCTTATTTAGGTTGGGTCACATGTTTCTACTCGTTAAAAGAGCACTTTCGAATGCCTGCCGAGCGAAACTCATCTCCTGCGCTGGTCTATGTGTGTAACCGGCGCTACCTGTATCTGGGCCGTAACCGCCTGCTCATCCGCGATCTGCACTCGGGAGCGGCGGCGTTGCTCGTTTGCCTGGAGGGCGAGGTGAGATTTCGCACGCCCGGCCACGAGCAATGGCTCGCCAGCACAAACGTACTGATTCCGGCTGGCAGCCGGATCGCCATCGACAATCGCGATGCGGTGCTGGCGGCCTGCTACCTGGATGCGGGGAGGCCCGATTTCGCGCTGCTGCGCCGGCAGATGGCGGCGACGTGCCAGGGCATCCACTACCACCACCGGCAGGGCGACTACCTGACGCAGGAGCTGATCCGTCTACGCGACGAGGCGCCGGATTTCGCCGAAGCCCAGCGGCGGGTCGAACAGGTGCTCTATCGCGGCGCCTGCATGCCGCTGCCGGAGGTCGACCCGCGGGTGACCCAGGTGGTCGAGCGGCTGCGCAGCAGCGCCGCGCTGAACATCTCGGTCGGTGCGTTGGCGGCGGAGGTGGGGCTGTCCGAGTCGGGGCTGATCAAGCTGTTCGCCCTGCAGGTGGGCGTGCCGCTGCGCCGGCACCGGCTCTGGTATCGCCTGATCGACTTCGTCAGGCTCACCCTGGCCGGCATGCCCGGCCACGAGGCGATCAAGGTCGCAGGGTTCAGCGATGCCGCGCACCTGTCACGCTGCTACAGCGGGTTCTTCGGGGTCAATCATTCCTACGCCTTCTCGCCCAGGACCCACGTTCGCTACGTGGTGCCCGACGAGGCCGTTTGCCGGCCGCTGAGCGGCGACGTGGCAAGCCTGGCGGGAGAACCAGGCTTGCATACGGGCTGCGTTCACTTTCCTTAGCCAGATGCGGAGCGTCAGCCGCGCAGCTCTTCGAGGTCGCGATACAGCTCCAGCGCCTGCGGGTTGGCCAGGGCGTCGGTGTTTTTCACCGGCTTGCCGTGCACCACGTTGCGCACCGCCAGCTCGACGATCTTGCCGCTGATGGTGCGTGGGATGTCGGCCACGGCGATGACCTTGGCCGGCACGTGGCGCGGGGTGGTGTTGGCGCGGATCACCTGGCAGATGCGCTGCTTGAGTTCGTCGCTCAGGACCACGCCGTCGCGCAGGCGCACGAACAGCACCACGCGCACGTCGCCGTCCCAGTCCTGGCCGATGGCGATGGATTCCAGCACCTCCTCGACCTTTTCCACCTGGCGGTAGATCTCGGCGGTGCCGATGCGTACGCCGCCGGGGTTGAGCACGGCGTCGGAGCGGCCGTGGATCACCAGGCCGCCGTGTTCGGTCTCCTCGGCGTAGTCGCCGTGGGCCCAGATGCCGGGGAAGGTGTCGAAGTAGGCGCTGCGGAATTTCTCGCCATCGGCGTCGTTCCAGAAGCCCACCGGCATCGAGGTGAAGTGCTTGGCGCAGACCAGCTCACCTTTTTCGCAGATCACCGGTTTGCCGGCGTCGTCCCATACCTGCACGTCCATGCCCAGGCCCTTGCACTGCAGCTCGCCGCGCCACACCGGCAGCACTGGGTTGCCGAGGGCGAAGCAGGAGACGATGTCGGTACCGCCGGAGATGGAGGACAGGCAGACATCGGCTTTGATATCGCGGTAGACGTACTCGAAGCTCTCGTGGGCCAGCGGCGAGCCGGTCGAGAGGATGGCCTTCAGGCGGCTCAGCTTGTGAGTCTCGCGCGGCTTGGCGCCAGCCTTTTCCAGGGCGGCGATGAACTTGGCGCTGGTGCCGAAGATGCTGATGTTCTCGGCGTCGATCAGATCGATCAGGCGTTCGGCACCGGGGTGGAACGGCGAGCCGTCGAACAGCACCAGGGTGGCGCCCAGGGCCAGGCCGGAGACCAGCCAGTTCCACATCATCCAGCCGCAGGTGGTGTAGTAGAACAGGGTGTCGTCGGCATGCAGGTCGGCGTGCAGGCCGAGCTCCTTGACGTGCTGCAGCAGGGTGCCGCCGGCGCCGTGGACGATGCACTTGGGCACGCCGGTGGTGCCGCTGGAGTAGAGGATGTACAGCGGTTGCTCGAAGGCGACCTGCGTGAACTGCGGCTCGCCGCCGGCCTGGTAGAAGTCCGCCCACGGCGCCACGGGCGCGACCGTCTTGAAGTCGCTCGGCTGGGGCTCGGAGTTGGAGTAGGGCACTACCACCAGTTGCTGCAGGGTCGGCAGGCGCTCAAGTATCTCGTTGAGCTTGCCGGTCAGGTCGAGGTTCTTGCCGGCATAGCGGTAGCCGGCGGCGGCGATCAGCACCTTGGGCTCGATCTGGCCGAAGCGGTCGATCACGCCCTGGGTGCCGAAGTCCGGCGAGCAGCTCGACCAGGTGGCGCCGAGGCTGGCGGTGGCGAGCATGCCGACCAGGGTCTGCCAGGTGTTGGGCATGAAGGCGGCAACGCGGTCGCCAACACCCACGCCGGCGGCCTGCAGGCTGCGTTGCAGGCCGGCGACATGGGCGGCCAGCTCGGCGTAGCTGAGTTGCTCGCGCGAGCCGTCTTCACCAATGGCAACCAGCGCCGGGTGGTTGTCGCGACGACGCAGCAGATGTTCAGCGAAGTTCAGGGTGGCGCCGGGGAACCAGTGGGCGCTGGGCATGGCCGCGCCTTCGCGCAATACGGCCTCGGGCTGGGCGGTGAAGCGCACCTCGAAGAAGTCGACGATGGCCTGCCAGAAGGCTTCGCGCTTATCCACGCTCCAGGCATGCAGCGCCGGGTAGTCGGCCAGTTGCAGGCCGTGGCGCTGGTTGACGAAGTGGCGGAAGGCATCCATGCGGGTGGCGGCGATGCGTTCGGCGGAGGGGGTCCAGAGCGGTGCGGTCATCGGGTCGATCCTGAACTTCTTGTTGTGTGTCGATTGTAGGGTAAGCACTTACTGGGCGAGCCAGCCACCGTCCATATTCCAGGCGGCGCCACGTACCTGTTCGGCGGCGTCGCTGCAGAGGAACAGTGCCAGTGCGCCGAGCTGTTCGGGGGTGACGAATTCCAGCGATGGCTGCTTCTCGGCCAGCAGGTCGTGGCGCGCCTGGTCGAGGCCGCCGGCCGCGGCGGTGCGGTCGTCAATCTGCTTCTGTACCAGCGGGGTCAGCACCCAGCCGGGGCAGATGGCGTTGCAGGTGATGGCGCTGGTGGCCGTCTCCAGCGCCACGCTCTTGGTCAGGCCGACCAGGCCGTGCTTGGCCGCCACGTAGGCGCTCTTGCCGGCCGACGCCGCCAGGCCGTGGGCCGAGGCGATATTGATGATGCGCCCCCAGTTGCGCGCACGCATGCCCGGCAGCGCCAGGCGCGTGGTGTGGAAGGCGGAGCTGAGGTTGATGGCGATGATCGCGTCCCAGCGCTCCGCCGGGAATTCCTCCACCGGCGCCACATGCTGGATGCCGGCGTTGTTGACCAGGATGTCGATGCCGCCGAACTCGGCCTCGGTGGCGCGGATCAGCGCCTCGATCTCCTCCGGCTTGCTCATGTCCGCCGGATGGTGAGCGGCCTTGCCGCCGTGGGCGCGCACCGCCGCCAGGGCGGCCGCGCTGTCGCCGAAGCCGTTGAGCATCAGGTTGGCGCCGGCCTCGGCCAGCTTGAGGGCGATGCCCAGACCGATGCCGCTGGTGGAGCCGGTGACCAGTGCGGTCTTGCCTTGCAGATTCATGCAGTTCTCCTGTTGCGTGGCCGCCGGAGCGGCCAGGGCCATGCGGGCGATGTGCGCCCGCACGGTCGATTACACGATGCCGGTGGCGTAGAAAACGCCAATGACAACGAACACCGCCAGGGTCTTGATCAGGGTAATACCGAAGATGTCCTTGTACGCCTCGCGGTGGGTCAGGCCGGTGACTGCCAGCAGGGTGATCACCGCGCCGTTGTGCGGCAGGGTGTCCATGCCGCCGGAGGCCATCGAGGCCACGCGGTGCAGCACTTCCAGCGGAATGTTGGCGGCGTTGGCAGCCTGGATGAAGGTATCGGACATGGCAGCCAGGGCGATGCTCATGCCGCCCGATGCCGAGCCGGTGATGCCGGCCAGCAGGGTGACGGTGACCGCCTCGTTGACCAGCGGGTTGGGGATGTTCTTCAGTGCATCGGCCAGCACCAGGAAGCCGGGCAGGGAGGCGATCACCGCACCGAAGCCGTATTCCGAGGCGGTATTCATCGACGCCAGCAATGCGCCGCCGACCGCGGTCTTGGTGCCTTCGGCCAGCTTGGCCTTGATCGCGCGGAAGCCGCAGATCAGCACCAGCAGAATGCCCAGCAGCAGCGACGCCTGCACGGCCCAGATGCCGGTCAGCTTGGCCACTTCACTGGTCACCGGTTGCGCCATGCCGGCCAGCTGCAGGCTGTGGGTCTTGCCGTACAGCTCGGGAATCCAGCGGGTGAACAGCAGGTTGGCCACGCCGACCAGGATCAGCGGCGACAGTGCCAGCCAGGGGTTGGGCAGGGCGATGTCCTCGGCGGTTTCCGGCTCGTTGCGCAGCTCGGTGCCGTAGCCCTCGCCATTGCGCTTGGCCTTGTTCAGCTGGCGACGCAGGTAGAGCATGCCGACGCTGAACACGAACAGGGTGCCGATCACGCCCAGCCACGGCGCCGCCCAGGAGGTGGTACCGAAGAAGGTGGTGGGGATGATGTTCTGGATCTGCGGGGTGCCGGGCAGGGCGTCCATGGTGAAGCTGAACGCGCCGAGGGCGATGGTGGCCGGGATCAGGCGCTTGGGGATGTCGCTCTGGCGGAACATCTCGGCGGCGAACGGATACACGGCGAACACCACCACGAACAGCGACACGCCGCCATAGGTGAGCAGGGCGCATACCAGCACGATCACCAGCATGGCCTGGCTGGTGCCGAGCAGGCGGATGGCGGCCGCGACGATGGAACGCGAGAAGCCCGACAGCTCGATCAGCTTGCCGAACACGGCGCCGAGCAGGAATACCGGGAAGTACAGCTTGATGAAGCCGACCATCTTCTCCATGAACACGCCGGTGAAGGCGGGCGCCACGGCGGACGGATCGGTGAGCAGCACGGCGCCGAGGGCGGCGATGGGGGCGAAGAGGATGACGCTGTAGCCGCGATAGGCGGCCAGCATCAGCAGGGCAAGGGCCGCGAGGGCGATGATCACGCTCATGGAGCTGTCTCCTGAGCTGCGGCGTGCGGGGCACGCGCAGCGATATTGTTGTTGTGAGCCAGGTTGCCGATGGTTCGTTCGCTTACCAGAGCGGCAGCACGTAGCTGAGGATCAGGCGGTTCTCGTCCAGGTCATTGCCGAAGTTGCTGGAGCGCAGCGTGGCGTTACGCCATTTGATGCCGAAGTTCTTCAGCGGGCCGTCCTGGAACACGTAGGCGATATCGGTGTTGCGTTCCCATTCCTTGCCCTCCGCTTTGCCGGCGCCCAGCTCGATGTTGTCACCGGACAGGTAGCGGGTCATGAAGGTCAGGCCGGGGATGCCCACGGCGGCGAAGTTGTAGTCGTAACGCGCCTGCCAGGAGCGCTCCTCGGCGTTGGCGAAGTCGCCGATCTGCACGAAGTTGACCAGGAAGGCGTCGGTGCCGCCGATGTAGGCGAAGCCGGTGTCGCCGCTCATGCGCTGGTAGCCGAGGCCGAAGGCGTGGCCGCCGAGGCCGTAGGTGAACATGGCGCCGAGCGCGCGGTTGTCGACGTTGCTGCGGCCGTCGTCGTCGGAGCGGGCGAAGCGCAGGTCACTCTTCAGCGACTGGCCTTCGCCGAGCGGCAGCAGGTGGGTCAGGTTGACGATGTGCTGGTCGTAGAGCTTGTCCAGCTTGGCGTAGCTGTAGCCGGTGGTGAGCTGGTCGTTCCACTTGTAACTGGCGCCGGCGAAGTCGAAGCGATCACTGTCGCCGCTGGCGACGATGCCGCGGGCACTGCCGCTGGTGACGGTCATGTCCTCGCTGTCGGAGGAGTCGCGTTGGCTGACCTGGCGCAGCTGGCCGGCATCGATGGTCAGGCCGGCGATGTCGGTGGAGTTCAGGTGCGCGCCGCGGAAGGTCTGCGGCTGCAGGCGCGAGTCGTTGGCCAGCACGGTGGGCAGTTTGGGCAGCAGGGTGCCGACCTTGAGCACGCTGGCACCGGCCTTGAGCTTGGCGGTCAGGCCCAGCTCGCCGTATTCGTCCTGGGCGCCGTCGACCTTCTCCTTGTCGCGCGGCAGCAGGCCGGAGCCGGCGTGATCGGGGCTGGAGTCGAGCTTGACGCCGAGCATGCCGAGGGCGTCCACGCCGAAGCCGACGGTGCCTTCGGTGTAGCCGGACTCGTAGCGCAGGAGGAAGCCTTGGGCCCATTCGTCCTGCTTGGACTGGGCGGCGCCGTCCTGGCGGAAGTCGCGATTGAAGTAGAAGTTGCGCAGTTCCAGGCTGGCTTTGCCATCTTCGAGGAAGGCGGCCTGGCTGGGCAGGCAGGTACCGCCGAGGGCGGCGAGGGCAACGGCATGGCTGAGCGAGAGTTTGCTCACGGAGTATCTCCTGGCGCGGCGCCGTGGCGAACGAGGACGGTGCAGGATCGTCCCTGGAGCGAAGTTCGCACTACGTGCAGCGATATTGTTGTTATTGGGGCTGCGGACTGGCCGCGCAGGACCTATAGCCAGTTCTGTGCCAATAACGTAGGAGATTGATTTGTAAGGATTTATTTGGTTTTTCGGGTGATCAATAAACGGTGTTTGTCTCTCAATTGAGACGATCGGCGCCGAGTTTCTCGCCGGGCCCCAGCAAAATCCGTCTGTAGCGCTGAATCTCTGATTGGAGACTTGTCTCCAAATCAAGACGATAGCCCCAGGGCGACCATCTTCTTGTACAGCGTCGAACGGCCCAGCCCCAGGCGTTTGGCGGCCTCCGGAACGCTGCCAGCGTGCTCGGCCAGGGTCTGCTGGATCAATTGGCGTTCGTAGGCTTCGCGGGCGGCATAGAAGCCGCCCTCGGTCGAAACGAGGGTGAGCGGCGAGGCTGCCGGCGTGGCGGGCAACGGCACGAAGCGGCCGATGGCCGTGCGCAGCGCTGCCGCGCCCAGGCGCGCCTCGTCACCGAGCAGAGCCGCGCGCTCCAGCACGTTGCGCAGTTCGCGGATATTGCCCGGCCAGGCATGGCTGGCCAGCAGGGCCTGGGCCTCGTTATCCAGCTCATGGTGGCCGGGCAACTCATCGAGGATCGCCTCGCACAGCGCCGGCAGGTCGTCCAGGCGCTCGCGCAGCGGCGGCAGCTGGATCGGCAGGACGCTGAGGCGGTAATACAGGTCGGCGCGGAAGCGACCTTCCTGCACCGCGGCCTCCAGATCCAGCGAAGTGGCGGCGATCAGGCGCACGTCGCTGCGGCGCACCTCGTTGGAGCCGACCGGCTCGAATTCCTTCTCCTGCAACACGCGCAGCAGCTTGCTCTGCAGGGCCAGCGGCATGTCGCCGATCTCGTCGAGGAACAGGGTGCCGCCCTGGGCGATCTGCAGCTTGCCGGGGCGGCCCTTGCGATCGGCGCCGGTGAAGGCGCCGGGCGCGGTGCCGAAGAACTCGGCCTCCAGCAGGGTCTCCGGGATGGCTGCGCAGTTGACGCTGACGAAGGGCTTGTGGGCCCGCGGCGAGGCGCTGTGGATGGCGTGGGCCAGCAGCTCCTTGCCGGTGCCGGTCTCGCCGAGCAGCAGCACTGGCGACTCGCTGGCCGCGCCACGCCGGGCACGGCGCTTGACCTCCAGGCTGGCGGCGCTGGCGCCGATGAAGTGGGCGAAGCTGTACTTGGCCTGGCGCGCCTGCAGCAGCGAACGGGTCGAGGCCAGCTCTTCCTGGATCTGCATGAAGCGGGTCACCAGCGGCGCCAGGTTGCGCAGCTGGTCGAACAGGGCGAAGCCGATGGCGCCGATCACCGCGCCGGCATCGTCGTGCACCGGCAGGCGCATTACCACCAGCGGGCCGCCGGGTGTGTCGAGCATGTCCAGCAGGATAGGTTCGCCGGTCTCCACCACCTGGCGCAGCAGGCTGGTGGGGATGACTTTCTCCACTTCCTGGCCGACGGCCTGGCTGGCGTCGGCCAGGCCATAGCGACGGGCGTAGCGCTCGTTCATCCAGACGATGCGCGCGTCCTTGTCGACGATCACCGTGCCCTCGCTGGACTGCTCGACGATCTCGAATAGCGAGCGGATCGCCAGCAGGCGCACGTGCTGGTAGTCGCGCAGGGTGGAGGCGTCTTTCATCGGCAGTCTCGCTAGGGGGAAGAGGCCGAGCTTAGCGGGGCTCAGCCATCGGGCAATCTGACCTTGGTCGCAGCGCCTGCGTTCAGCGGGCGGCCAGACGGGCGCGGGCGACGCGCGAGCCGTTGGGCTTGTCGAGCACCTGGCAGATGCGCGCGCCGGCGTCGATCAGCTTGTCCATGTCGATGCCGGTATGGATGCCCAGGCCCTGCAGCAGGTAGAGCACGTCCTCGGTGGCGACGTTGCCGGTGGCGCCCTTGGCATAGGGGCAGCCGCCCAGGCCGGCGACCGAACTGTCGAACACGGCGATGCCTTCCTGCAGGCTGGCGTAGATATTGGCCAGGGCCTGGCCGTAGGTGTCGTGGAAGTGCCCCGCCAGCTTGTCGCGCGGGATATCGCGGCCGACCACCTCGAACATGTGGCGGGTCTTGCCGGCGGTGCCGGTGCCGATGGTGTCGCCGAGGGACACTTCGTAGCAGCCCATGGCGAACAGCTCGCGGGCCACGGCCGCGACCTGCTCGGGCGCCACTTCGCCCTCATAGGGGCAGCCGAGTACGCAGGAGACATAGCCGCGCACGCTGATGCCGTGGGCCTTGGCCGCTTCCATCACCGGGATGAAGCGCTCCAGGCTCTCGGCGATGGAGCAGTTGATGTTCTTCTGCGAGAAGGCTTCGGAGGCGGCGGCAAATACCGCTACTTCCTTGACCCCGGCTTCGACGGCGGCCTCGAAGCCCTTGAAGTTGGGGGTGAGGGCGCCGTAGACCACGCCCGGTTTCTGCTGGATACCGGCGAAGACTTCGGCGCTGCCGGCCATCTGCGGTACCCACTTGGGCGAGACGAAGCTGCCCACCTCGATGTAGCCCAGGCCGGCGGCGCTCAGATCATCGGTCAGACGCACCTTGTCGGCCACGCTGATCGGCTGTTTCTCGTTCTGCAGGCCGTCGCGCGGGCCGACTTCGACCAGGCGCACGTGTTGCGGCAGGTTCATCGTGTTCTCTCTCGATTCGTGGGCGGCCCTCAGGCCTCTTCCAGTTCCACCAGTGCGGCACCTTCGCTGACCATGTCGCCTTCGCCACAGTACAGTGCCTTGACCGTGCCGGCGTGGGGCGCGCGGATGCTGTGTTCCATCTTCATGGCTTCCAGCACCACCAGGGCCTGGCCGGCTTCCACGGCCTGGCCGGCTTCGACCAGCACGCGGACGATACTGCCGTTCATCGGGGCTGTCAGCCCGCCGTGCTGGGCGTGGCTGGCTTCGGCCTCGGCGATCGGGTCGACGCGACGTACCTCGTGCAGGCGGTCCTGCCACTCCAGATAGAGCACGTCGCCACGGCGAATCGCCCGGTGCGCGCGGCGCAGGCCATCTTGCTCGATCCACAGCTGCTCGCCGAGCAGGCGCGCTTGCGCAGGGCCACGCAGGTGCACGGTACGGCGCTGCTCGCCGCTGCGCAGATGCACATCGGTTTCCTCGCTCAGGCCGGAGCGCCAGCCGCTGCTGGCCGCCCAGGGCGAGTGATAGTCCTCGTGGCTGCGGCGCGGCGCCTCGCTCTGCAGCCAGGCCTCGGCGGCCAGTTGCCAGAACTCGGCCGGCAGCTCAGTCACTGCCGGCAGCAGTTGCTCCTGATGCCGGGCGATAAAGCCGGTGTCCAGCTCGGCGTTGGCGAAGGCCGGATGGGCCAGCACGCGGCGCAGGAACGGCAGGTTGCTGGCGAAGCCGCCGACGGCGGTTTCCTCCAGCATGGCCAGCAGGCGTTGACGGGCCTGCTCGCGGTCTTCGCCCCAGGCGACCAGCTTGGCCAGCATCGGGTCGTAGAACGGCGAGACGGTATCGCCCTCGGCCACGCCGCTGTCCACGCGGCGGCCTTCGCCGGCCGCCGGTTCGCGGTAGAGCTTGAGGTCGCCGGAGGCGGGCAGGAAGTCGTGGTCGGTGTCCTCGGCGTACAGGCGCACTTCGATGGCGTGGCCGTTGAGCGGCACCTGTTCCTGGCTGATCGGCAGTGCCTCGCCACGGGCCACACGGATCTGCCAGGCCACCAGGTCGAGGCCGGTGATGGCTTCGGTGACAGGGTGCTCCACCTGCAGGCGGGTATTCATTTCCATGAAGAAGAACTGGCCGCGGGCATCCAGCAGGAATTCCACAGTGCCGGCGCCGACATAGCCGATGGCCTGGGCAGCCTTGACCGCCGCTTCGCCCATGGCGCGGCGCAGCTCGGGGCTCAGGCCCGGGGCCGGAGCTTCCTCGACCACCTTCTGGTGACGGCGCTGGATCGAGCAGTCGCGTTCGTTGAGGTACAGGCAGTTGCCGTGGCTGTCGGCGAATACCTGGATTTCCACGTGGCGCGGCTGCAGCACGTATTTCTCTACCAGCATGCGCGAGTCGCCGAAGGCGGACTGGGCTTCGCGCTGGGCGGATTCCAGTGTCTCGGCCAGCTCGGCTTCGCGCTCGACCACCTTCATGCCTTTGCCGCCGCCACCGGCCGCGGCCTTGAGCAGAACCGGGTAGCCGATGCGTTCGGCGGCGACGCGGAATGTCTCCACGTCCTGGGCTTCGCCGTGGTAGCCGGGCACCAGTGGCACGCCGGCGTCTTCCATCAGCGCCTTGGCGGCGGACTTGCTGCCCATGGCGTCGATGGCGGAGGCGGGTGGGCCGAGGAACACCAGGCCGGCGGCCTCGATGGCGCGGGCGAAGCCGGCGTTCTCGGAGAGGAAGCCGTAGCCCGGGTGGATGGCCTGGGCGCCGCTGGCCTTGGCCGCGGCGATGATCTTGTCGACCAATAAGTAGCTGTCGGCTGGCTTGGCGCCGCCGAGATTCACCGCCATATCGGCCTCGCGCACATGGCGGGCGTTGATATCGATGGCGCTGTGCACGGCCACGGTTTTCAGGCCCTGGGCCTTGGCGGTGCGCATTACCCGGCAGGCGATCTCGCCGCGGTTGGCAACCAGCAGGGTGTCGATGTGCTTGCGGCTCATGCTTGCGGCTCCTGCCAGGCG
Organism: Pseudomonas sp. Gutcm_11s; assembly: GCF_028649395.1. Taxonomy (GTDB): domain Bacteria; phylum Pseudomonadota; class Gammaproteobacteria; order Pseudomonadales; family Pseudomonadaceae; genus Aquipseudomonas. The sequence goes on from NZ_JAQSUW010000014.1 coordinate 233,897, forward strand.
GGCGTGCGTTTTTCCAGGAAGGCGTTGAGCCCCTCCTGGCCTTCCGGGCTGACGCGGATGCGGGCGATGGCGTTCTCGGTGTAGCGGCGCAGGGCCGGGTTGAGCACGCCGCTGGCCACTTCGCGCAGCAGGTCCTTGCTGGCCTGCATGGCCTGCGGGCTGTTGAGCAGCAGGTTGTTCACCCAGCCTTCGACCTGTGCATCCAGCTCGGCGGCCGGGTAGGCCTCCGCCAGCAGACCCAGCTCGCGGGCGCGGTTGCCGGAGAAGCGTTCGGCGGTCAGCGCATAGCGGCGCGCAGCGCGCTCGCCCAGGGCCTGGACCACGAAGGGGCTGATCACCGCCGGGGCCAGGCCGATGCGCACCTCGGACAGGCTGAACAGCGCGTCGTCCGCGCCGATAGCCATATCGCAGCAGCTGACCAGGCCCACCGCGCCACCGAACGCTACGCCCTGGACCACGGCCAGGGTCGGGATCTTCAGACCGTTGAGGTTGTACATCAGCTCGGCCAGCTCGCGGGCATCATTCAGGTTGGCGTTATAGTCGAGCTTGGCCGAAGCCTGCATCCAGGCCAGGTCGGCGCCGGCGGAGAAGTGCTTGCCACGGCCACGCAGCAGCAGGAAGCGCAGGGTCTTGTCGGCGGCGATCGTGTCGATGGCGAGGATCAGCTCGCGGATCATCTCGGCGTTGAAGGCGTTGTTCTTCTCCGGACGGTTCAGCCACAGGGTGGCGAAGCCGCGCGGGTCTTTTTCCAGCTGTACGGTAGTGAAGTCGGTCATGGCTTACATCCGGAACACGCCGAACTGGGTCGGCTCGATGGGCGCATTGAGGCTGGCGGACAGGGCCAGGCCGAGGACGTCGCGGGTCTGCGCCGGGTCGATCACGCCGTCGTCCCACAGGCGGGCGCTGGAGTAGTAGGCGTGGGCCTGCTGTTCGTACTGGGCGACGATGGGTTGCTTGATGCGCGCCTCTTCCTCGTCGCTGAACGGCTGGCCTGCACGGGCAGCCTGCTCGCGCTTAACTTGCACCAGCACGCCGGCGGCCTGTTCGGCACCCATCACGCCGATCCGCGCGTTGGGCCACATCCACAGGAAGCGCGGGTCGTAGGCGCGGCCGCACATGCCGTAGTTACCGGCGCCGAAGCTGCCGCCGATGATCACGGTGAACTTCGGCACCTTGGCGCAGGCCACGGCGGTAACCAGCTTGGCGCCGTGCTTGGCGATGCCGCCTTCCTCGTACTTCTTGCCGACCATAAAGCCGGTGATGTTCTGCAGGAACAGCAGCGGGATGCCGCGCTGGCAGGCCAGTTCGATGAAGTGCGCGCCTTTCTGCGCGGCCTCGGCGAAGAGGATGCCGTTGTTCGCCAGGATGGCCACTGGATAGCCATGGACGTGGGCGAAGCCGCAGACCAGGGTGGTGCCGAACAGCGCCTTGAATTCATCGAACTCGCTGCCATCGACCACGCGGGAAATCACCTCGCGCACATCGAAGGGCTGCTTGGCGTCGGCCGGGATCACCCCATACAGCTCATCCGCCGACTGCAGCGGGGCGAGCGGGACGCGGGCCTGCAACTGGCCGAGCTTGCGCCAGTTGAGGTTGGCGATGCAGCGCCGGGCGATGGCCAGGGCATGCTCGTCGTCATCGGCGTAATGGTCGGCCACGCCGGAGGTCTTGCAGTGCACGTCGGCTCCGCCCAGCTCCTCGGCGGTCACCACCTCGCCGGTGGCGGCCTTCACCAGGGGCGGGCCGGCCAGGAAGATGGTGGCCTGGTTGCGCACCATGATGGTCTCGTCGCTCATCGCCGGCACATAGGCGCCGCCGGCGGTGCAGGAACCCATCACCACGGCGATCTGCGGGATGCCCTGGGCGCTCATGTTGGCCTGGTTGAAGAAGATCCGGCCGAAGTGCTCGCGGTCGGGGAACACCTCTTCCTGGCGCGGCAGGTTGGCGCCACCGGAGTCCACCAGGTAGATGCACGGCAGGCGGTTCTGCTGGGCGATGGTCTGGGCGCGCAGGTGCTTCTTCACGGTCAGCGGGTAGTAGCTGCCGCCTTTCACCGTGGCGTCGTTGGCGATGATCATGCACTCGACGCCTTCGACGCGGCCGATGCCGGCGACCACGCCAGCGGCCGGCACGTCCTCGCCGTACACCTCGTGGGCGGCCAGTTGGCCGACCTCGAGGAAGGGCGAGCCGATGTCCAGCAGGCGATTGATGCGTTCGCGTGGCAGCAGCTTGCCGCGCGAGGTGTGGCGTTCCTGGGCCTTGGCGCCGCCGCCTTCGTGGACGCGGGCGAGCAGGGCGCGCAGGTCGTTCACCTGGGTGAGCATGGCTGCCTGGTTGGCGGCGAACTCCGGCGAGCGGGTGTTGATCTGGGTATGCAGGATGGCCATCTGGCGCGCTCCGTCGACGGCGGCCGGGCAGGGTGCCCGTGCCGCCCGGTGATCACTTGGTCTCGTTGTACAGCTCGCGGCCGATCAGCATGCGGCGGATCTCGCTGGTGCCGGCGCCGATCTCGTACAGCTTGGCGTCACGCAACAGGCGGCCGGCCGGGTATTCGTTGGTGTAGCCGTTGCCGCCGAGCAGCTGGATGGTGTCGAGGGCCATCTTGGTGGCCATCTCTGCGGTGTAGAGGATCACCGCGGCGGCGTCCTTGCGCGATTCCTCGCCGCGGTCGCAGGCCTTGGCCACGGTGTACAGGTAGGACTTGGAGGCGTTCATGCCGGCGTACATGTCGGCCAGCTTGCCCTGCACCAGCTGGAACTCGCCGATCGACTGCTTGAACTGCTGACGCTCGTGCACGTAGGGCAACACCACGTCCATGCAGGCGCTCATGATCCCGGTCGGGCCGCCGGAGAGCACGGTGCGCTCGTAGTCCAGGCCGCTCATCAGTACGGCCACGCCACGGCCTTCGCCGCCGAGGATGTTCTCCTCCGGCACTTCCACGTCCTCGAACACCAATTCGCAGGTGTTGGAGCCGCGCATGCCCAGCTTGTCCAGCTTCTGGTGGCGGGAGAAGCCCTTGTAGTCGCGCTCGACGATGAATGCGGTCATGCCGCGCGAGCCGGCGTTGATGTCGGTCTTGGCGTAGATCACGTAGGTGTGGGCGTCGGGGCCGTTGGTGATCCACATCTTGTTGCCGTTGAGCACGTAGTGGTCGCCGCGCTTTTCGGCGCGAAGCTTCATCGACACCACGTCCGAGCCGGCGTTGGGCTCGCTCATGGCCAGGGCGCCGATGTGCTCGCCGGAGCACAGCTTGGGCAGGTACTTGGCCTTCTGCTCGGGGGTGCCGTTCTTGCGGATCTGGTTGAGGCACAGGTTGGAGTGGGCGCCGTAGGACAGGCCGACCGAGGCGCTGGCGCGGCTGATCTCTTCCATCGCCACCACGTGGGCCAGGTAGCCCATGTTGGTGCCGCCGTATTCCTCTTCCACGGTCATGCCGAGCAGGCCCATGTCGCCGAACTTGCGCCACATATCCATGGGGAACTCGTTGTCGCGGTCGATCTGCGCCGCACGCGGGGCCAGCTCGGCCTGGGCGAACTGATGCACCGAGTCGCGCAGCATGTCGATGGTCTCGCCGAGACCGAAGTTGAGAGTTGGGTAGCTCATGGGTTCCACCTGTGAATTATTGGATTAAGTTCAGGAAGTAACACTTTGATCTGAAACGGTTTCTGCAAGTGCTGCCAGGCAGCGCTCTTCGGCTGTGTCGAGCTCCAGCTGCATCTGTTCGATGTCCAGCAGCTGCTGCTCCAGCTGGGCGCGGCGGGCGGCGATCTTGGCCATGAAGGTCTCCAGCTGCTTGCGGTTGCCGCTGCTGGGGTCGTAGAGGTCGATCAGCTCCTTGCACTCGGCGAGGGAGAAGCCGATGCGCTTGCCGCGCAGGATCAGCTTGAGGGTCACCAGGTCCTTGGGCCGGTAGATGCGCTCCTGGCCGCGGCGCTCGGGGATCAGCATCTCCTGCTCCTCGTAGAAGCGGATGGCGCGGGTGGTGACGTCCAGCTCGCGGGCCAGATCGGAGATGGAATAGGTGATGGACATGGCCGGCTCTCGTTTACCTTTACGTTAACGTAAACCTGTGCAAATCTGCCTGTCAATGTCGGCAGGGTCCGACGCCTCATCGATTCGAGGACTGTTCATGCGTATCGAAGACTCCGTATTCCTGATCACCGGCGGTGGCTCCGGCCTCGGCCTGGCCTCCGCGCGTGAGCTGGTAGGCCTGGGCGCCAGGGTGCTGCTGCTGGACATCAACGCCGAGGCCGGCGCCAAGGCGGCTGCCGAGCTGGGCGAGCGGGCGCGCTTCCTGCGCGCCGATATCAGCAGCGAGGCCGATGGCCGCGCCGCCGTGGAAGATGCCCTGCAGGCCTTCGGCGCCGTGCACGGGCTGGTCAACTGCGCGGGCGTGGCGCCGGCCGAGAAGGTGTTGGGACGCAACGGCGCTCACGGCCTGGACAGTTTCGCCCGGACAATCAGCATCAACCTGATCGGCAGCTTCAACATGCTGCGCCTGGCCGCCGAGGCCATGGCCAAGAACCAGCCGAACGAAGGTGGCGAGCGGGGCGTGATCATCAACACCGCCTCGGTGGCGGCCTTCGATGGGCAGATGGGCCAGGCCGCTTACTCGGCCTCCAAGGGCGGCGTGGCCGCCATGACCCTGCCGGCGGCGCGCGACCTGGCGCGCTCGGGCATCCGCGTGATGTGCATCGCGCCTGGCATCTTCGAGACGCCGATGATGGCCGGCATGCCCCAGGAGGTGCAGGACTCCCTGGCCGCCAACGTGCCGTTCCCGCCGCGCCTGGGGCGCCCGGCCGAGTACGCCGCGCTGGTTCGTCATATCGTCGAGAACGCCATGCTCAACGGCGAGGTCATCCGCCTGGATGGCGCGCTGCGCATGGCGGCCAAGTGAGGTGACAGATGCTGCCCAGTGAACAGGACATCCTGATCCGCGACATGGCCCGCCAGTTCGCCCAGGAGCGGCTGAAGCCCTTCGCCGCCGACTGGGACCGCGAACACCGCTTCCCGACAGAAGCCTTGAAGGAAATGGCCGACCTCGGCTTCCTTGGCATGCTGGTGCCGGAGGAGTGGGGTGGCGCGCAGACCGGCCACCTGGCCTACGCCATGGCCCTGGAGGAGATCGCCGCCGGCGACGGTGCCTGCTCGACCATCATGAGCGTGCACAACTCGGTGGGCTGCATGCCCATCCTCAAGTTCGGCAGCCAGGAACAGAAACAGCGCTTCCTCCAGCCCCTGGCCAGCGGCGCCATGCTCGGCGCCTTCGCCCTGACCGAGCCACAGGCCGGCTCCGACGCCAGCGACCTTCGCACCCGCGCGCGGCGCGATGGCGACCATTACGTGCTCAGCGGCGCCAAGCAGTTCATCACCTCCGGCAGCCACGCCGGGATGGTGATCGTGTTCGCCGTCACCGATCCGCAAGCCGGCAAGAAGGGCATCAGCGCCTTCATCGTGCCGACCGATACCCCTGGCTATTCGGTGGTGCGGGTCGAGGACAAGCTCGGCCAGCACGCCTCCGATACCTGCCAGATCCAGCTCGACGAAGTGCGTATCCCGGCGTCATTGCGTTTGGGCGGGGAAGGCGAGGGCTACCGCATCGCCCTGAGCAACCTGGAAGGCGGGCGTATCGGCATCGCCAGCCAGTCGGTGGGCATGGCCCGCGCCGCGTTCGAGGCGGCGCGTGACTACGCCCATGAGCGGCAGACTTTCGGCAAGCCGATCATCGAGCACCAGGCCGTGGCTTTCCGCCTGGCCGACATGGCCACGCAGATCGCCGTGGCGCGGCAGATGGTGCATCACGCCGCTGCGCTGCGCGAAGCCGGCCAGCCCTGCCTGACCGAGGCCTCGATGGCCAAGCTGTTCGCCTCGGAAATGGCGGAGAAGGTCTGCTCGGCGGCGATCCAGACCCTGGGTGGCTACGGCTACCTCAAGGACTTCCCGGTGGAACGCATCTACCGCGATGTGCGGGTGTGCCAGATCTACGAAGGCACCAGCGACGTGCAGCGCATGGTGATCGCGCGCAGTCTGTAGGGACAAGAAAAAAGGGGCCGAAAGGCCCCTTTTTTCATGCAGGCAGCGCCGTCACGCCGACTCGGCGGCCTTCTTCTCCTGAGCGATGACCTGCTGCGACAGCTCGATCAGCTGCTCGCGCATCCAGCGGTTGGCCGGGTCCTGGTCGGTGCTCTCGTGCCAGTACAGGTGGGTCTCCAGGGCCGGAACATCGTTGACCGGCAGGTCGACGAAATGCAGACCGTGGCGACGGGCGAAACGCTCCGGCACGGTCACCGCCATGTCGGTGTTGTGCAGCACGCTGGAGGCCATCAGGTAGTGCTGCGAACGCAGGGCCACCTTGCGCTGCAGGCCCATCTTGCCCAGCGACAGGTCGACATAGCCGAGGCCGCTGCGGCGGCTGGAAATCTGGATGTGGGTCAGCGACAGGTATTCGTCGAGGTTCAGCTTGTCCTTGGCCAGCGGGTGGGCCGGGCGCATGGCGCAGACGTAGCGGTCTTCCATCAGTTTGACGTGGCGTACCTGTGGGTCGGTGTTCAGCGGTGCGTCCACGGCGAAGTCCAGGCGGCCGGCGGCCAGCTCCTTGGTGGTCTCGCGGCGCTTGGCCTGGAAGCTCTCGATCTGCACCGAGGGCGCCAGCCGGCGCAGGCGTTGGAACAGCGTTGGCAGGAGGATCTGCTCGGACAGGTCGGTCATGCTGATGCGGTAGGTCTTGTTCGCCTGCAGAGCGTTGAAGGTGCGGCTCTCCTGCACCGATACGCGCAGCAGCTGTAGGGCGTTGCGCACCGGGCCGATGATGTTCTGCGCCATCGGCGTGGGCACCATGCCCTGGGCCGTACGCACGAACAGCGGGTCGTTGAAGGTCTCGCGCAGGCGTGCCAGGGCGTTGGACACGGCCGGCTGGGTAATGCCGACGATCTGTCCGGCGCGTGTCAGATTGGCCTCGGTATAGATGGCGTCGAAGACGATGAAGAGGTTGAGATCGACCTTGTTCAAATTCATGTCCCGCTCCGTGCATCAAGCCTTATCGCATATTGCTTATGAATGTTGATAAGGCAGGAAAATAGCTTAGATAAATCGAGGGTGCTGTTCTAGCATCATTCCACATCGAAGCCAACCACCAAGGTATGCCCATGGATTTCGCCTACTCCCCCAAGGTCCAGGAACTGCGTGAACGCGTCACCGCCTTCATGGAAGCTCACGTCTACCCGAACGAAGCGGTGTTCGAGCAGCAGGTCAACGAAGGTGACCGCTGGCAGCCGACCGCGATCATGGAAGAGCTCAAGGCCCGCGCGAAGGCCGAAGGCCTGTGGAACCTGTTCCTGCCGGAATCCGAGTACGGCGCTGGCCTGACCAACATGGAATACGCACCGCTGGCCGAGATCATGGGCCGCTCGCTGATGGGCTCCGAGCCGTTCAACTGCTCGGCGCCAGATACCGGCAACATGGAAACCCTGGTGCGCTACGCCAGCGAAGGGCAGAAGAAGCAGTGGCTGGAGCCGCTGCTGTCCGGTGAGATCCGCTCCGCCTTCGCCATGACCGAGCCGGGCGTAGCCTCCTCGGACGCTACCAACATGCAGGCCAACGCCGTGCGTGACGGTGACGAGTGGGTGATCAACGGCCGCAAGTGGTGGACCTCCGGCGCCTGCGACCCGCGCTGCAAGATCATGATCTTCATGGGCCTGACCAACCCGGACGCGCCGCGCCACCAGCAGCACTCGATGATCCTGGTGCCGACCGATACTCCCGGGGTGAAGATCCTCCGCCCGCTGCCGGTATTCGGCTACGACGACGCCCCGCACGGCCACGCCGAGGTGGTGTTCGAGAACGTGCGCGTACCGTATGAGAACGTGCTGCTCGGCGAGGGCCGTGGCTTCGAGATCGCCCAGGGTCGCCTCGGCCCAGGCCGTATCCACCACTGCATGCGCTCCATCGGCATGGCCGAGCGTGCACTGGAACTGATGTGCAAGCGCGCCGTCAGCCGTACCGCCTTCGGCAAGCCGCTGGCTCGCCTGGGTGGCAACATCGACCACATCGCCAACTCGCGCATCGAGATCAACCAGGCTCGCCTGCTGACCCTGAACGCCGCGTACATGATGGATACCGTGGGCAACAAGATCGCCCAGAGCGAGATCGCCCAGATCAAGGTCGTGGCGCCCAACGTCGCGCTCAACGTGATCGATCGCGCCATCCAGATCCACGGCGGTGCTGGTGTCTCCAACGACACCCCGCTGGCGTACTTCTACGCCATGCAGCGCACCCTGCGCCTGGCCGACGGCCCGGACGAAGTGCACCGCGCGGCCATCGGCAAGTTCGAGATCGGCAAGTACGTGCCGCGTGACGCGATGAAAGCCAGTCGTTGATCGCCAGCTAGAACGCAAAAGGCCCGCGCAAGCGGGCCTTTTCGTTGGTGGCGACAGCCTTAGGAATGTTCTTCGCTGCTCTCGCCATGCAGCTGCTGCCGCAGCCAGCTAAAGCGCTGATGCAACTGGGCGGCGAAGGTGCGTGCCGCCAGCTCCTCGTGGAAGCTCAGGCTGCGTTTGCCCAGGCTTACCAGCCACAGCGGCTGCCCCTTGTGTTCTCGTCGTTCGATACGGACATCCGGCATCAGGGCTCGCTCTTCTGCTCGCGGGTCTTCAACAGCGACAGCAATACGCCGCCAGCCAGCAGGCCGAAGGTTACCCCGAGCGAGAGCAGGGCGGGAATCTTGCCGATGAAGCCGTGCAGGAAGATCTTGCCGCCGATGAAGATCAGCACCAGCGCCAGCGCGTATTTCAGGTAGACGAAGCGGTGCATCAGTGCCGCCAGGGCGAAGTACAGCGAACGCAGGCCGAGGATGGCGAAGATGTTCGAGGTGTAGACGATGAACGGGTCCTGGGTGATGGAAAACACCGCCGGCACGCTGTCCACGGCGAACACCAGGTCGGCCAGTTCGATCAGCACCAGGGCCAGGAATAGCGGCGTGGCGTAGAGCAGGGCGCGCTCGGCGCCTGGCGGGCTGTGGCGAATGAAGAAGTGACCGTCGTGCAGCTCATCGGTGACCCGCAGGTGTTTGCGCAGGAACCGCAGCAACGGGTTTTGCGACAGGTCCGGGTGCTGTTCCTCGCGGCTGAACATCATCTTCACCCCGGTGAACAGCAGGAAGGCGCCGAACACGTAGAGGATCCACTCGAACTCCTGCACCAGCGCCGTGCCCAGGCCGATCATGATCGCACGCAGGACGATGACGCCGATGATCCCCCAGAACAGCACCCGGTGCTGATAGCGCCGGGGAATGCCGAAGAAGCCGAAGATCATCGCCATGACGAACACGTTGTCCATCGACAGCGACTGCTCGACCAGGAAGCCGGTGTAGAACTCCAGCGCCGGCTGGCTGCCCAGTTCGTACCAGACCCACAGGCCGAACAGCACGCCGACGCCGAAGTAGCCGCTGTACAGCAGCAGGCTCTCGCGCATTTCGATTTCGTGCTGGTCGCGGTGCAGGATGCCGAGGTCGAACACCAGCAGGGCGATGACGATGGCCAGGAAACTCAGCCACAACCAGGTGGCGGTGCCGAGCACGGGCGAGGTGAGAAAGTCGATCAGCGGATCCATGAGCCCCTCCGTCGCTGTCTGACAGACAGTGACTCCGACATCACGGCGATGGCTCGCCGCCAGAGGGGCCCGGCGTCACTTGGACCGGCCGTTATGGCCGGTCATGTGTTTAAGGCTAGGTGGGCTCGCGGGGTTCGGCAACCACGCGGGCAGATCAGTAGACCCAGACCTCGACGCGACGATTCTTCATGCGGCCTTCGTCGCCATCGTTGGCGGCCACCGGCATCTGCTCGCCGAGCCCCGAGATCTCCTTGAAGATCACGCCGCCCTTGGACAGGTCGCGGCGCACCGCCATGGCGCGCAGCTTGGACAGCAGCGCGGCGCGCTCGGGATCGTTCTTCGGGTCGCCGAAGCCGACCAGCACCACCTTCTGACGCAGCTTGTCGTTGCTCTTCAGGTAGTCCATGACGCGCTCGATATCGCGCTGGGCCTTGTTGTCGAGGGTGGCGCTGCCTTCCTGGAAGCGGAAGTTCACCGACAGGCGCTGGGCTTCGTCGGCCAGCTTGCGATAGTCATCGGGCATACGCGTGTTGGCTGTGACCTTGACCGCCTTGACCGTCTGCGAGATGAAGCCGCTTTTTTCGACGATGGCTTGTCCGTCCGGGCTGTGGGCGAACTGCACCAGGGCCTTGACCCATTCGTTGGTGCTGCCCGGCGGGTTGTAGAGGAACAGGCGACGCGACAGCGGATAGTCCTCGGTAGCGATGGTCGCGGCGCTCGGCGGCATGGGTTGCGACTGGCCATCGGCGATCGCCAGGGCCTTGCTGCTGCGCACGTAGGGCAGGCCGATGAAGCCGATGCCGCCTGGGTCCTGGCTGACGCCATCGGACAGCTTGTCGCTGGATTCGAAGCGCTTGGCTCCGCCGGCGAGGGTCTTGCCGTGGGCGGCCAGGACCAGCTCCTTGAAGGTATCGAAGGTGCCGGACTTGTCGTCGCGGGCATATACGGTGATGGCGCCGGGCTTGCCGCCCAGGGCTGACCAGTCCTTCACCTCGCCGGCGAATACCGCGGCGATCTGCTCGGTGGTCAGCGCCTGCAGCGGGTTGTTCGGGTTGACGATGATGGCCAGGCCGTCGATGGCGATCACCTGCTCGGCGCTGGCGCCACGCATGTCGCCCAGGTTCTGCAGGCTGCCGGCCTCGGCATCCTTGATCGGTCGCGACGAGGCGGCCAGGTCGGCGCTGCCGTCCTGCAGGGCAACGAAGCCGGTGCCGGAACCGTGGGCGGCGACGTTTACCTGCAGGGTGCGGCCCAGCTTGTCCACGGCCAGCACATGCTGCTCGTTCTCCGCGCCGGGTTCGACGCGCACATTGGTGAAGCCCTGGCTCTCGAACAGGCCAACCACCAGTGCCGGGCCAAGCTTGGCGCCGATGGTGTTGGAGCCCTGGATGCGCAGGAGCGTGGAGGTGTCGGCGGCGAACACCGACCAGGGCAGGGCGTAGCAGATGAAACCGAGGAGCAGCCATGCATAGACGTGGCTGGGGGTGTGCCGATCACTGGCGCGGGACATGGAAGCAGACACCTTGTGCTAGAGGGGTTAAGGCGTCGCGGAGATTAAGTCGAAAAGATTACGCGGATGTGACAAGGGGCGCCGTGGCGCCCCTTGTTGTATCAGCTCAGTTCCAGCCAGATGGGGGCATGGTCCGAGGGCTTTTCCATGCCGCGCAGGTCGTAGTCGATACCGGTGTCCTTGATCCGCTCCTGCAGCGGTGCGCTGGCCAGGATCACGTCGATGCGCAGGCCGCGCTTGGGCTCGTCCTCGAAGCCGCGGCTGCGGTAGTCGAACCAGCTGAAGCGGTCGTTGATCGTCGGGTTGTGCAGACGGAAGGTGTCGACCAGCCCCCAGCTCTTCAATGTGGCCAGCCACTCGCGCTCTTCCGGCAGGAAGCTGCACTTGCCGGTCTTCAGCCAGCGCAGGCGATTGGGCTCGCCGATGCCGATGTCGCAGTCTTCCGGCGAGATATTGATGTCGCCCATCACCACCAGCGGCTGACTCGGCTGGAAACGGCTGGTCAGAAGGGTCTGCAGGTCGGCGTAGAAGCGCTGCTTGGCCGGGAACTTGGTGGGGTGGTCACGGCTTTCGCCCTGGGGGAAGTAGCCGTTCATCACGGTCACCGGGTTGCCGTGCTCGTCGGCGTAGGTGCCATAGATGAAGCGGCGCTGGGATTCCTCGTTGTCATCCGGGAAGCCCTTGTGCAGTTCCAGCGGCGCCTGGCGCGAGAGCAGGGCGACGCCGTAGTGGCCCTTCTGCCCGTGGTAGTGCACGTGGTAGCCGAGTTGGCGGATTTCCTCGGCAGGGAACTGATCGTCGGAGACCTTGGTTTCCTGCAGGCCGATCACGTCGGGCTGGTGCTTCTCGATCAGCGCCTGCAGCTGATGGGGGCGGGCGCGCAGGCCGTTGATATTGAAGGAAACGATCTTCATGGGAGGCTACCGACAGGGAAAACAGCGATGCTAGCCCAGCAGTCCGGCGACGGCCAGCGTCTGGCAGCTGGCGGGATGCGGTGCTAACTTGGCCTTCGACCCAACAAACCAATAACAATCGAGGTCAGCCTGATGCCACACCGCACCGCCGAAGTCCGCATGCTCGACCATGGTTACGCCCGCGAGGCCCGCTCGCTGCTGTACCACGCCTACCGTCACGACCCGACCTTCGCCTACCTGTTCGAGAGCGAACGCCCCGGCTTCGACCAGCGCGTGCGCGCCACCGTGCGCGAGCTGGTGCAGCAGCACTTCGCCGAGGAGCTGCCAGCCATCGGCCTGGTGATCGAGGAACGCCTGGTCGGCATCGCCCTGATCGCGCCACCGATCCGCCGTCTGGATATCACCGAGAGCTGGGGCTGGCGCCTGCGCATGCTGATGACCACCGGCTTCCGCTGCACCAAGCGTTACCTGGAATACCACGACGCGGTCCTTGCCTGCCTACCGCCGGGGCCGTACCACGTGCTGCCGCTGCTCGGCGTACATCCGCAGTTCCAGGGGCAGAAACTGGGCGAGCAGCTGCTTTCAGCCCTGCACGACTGGTGCGCCGAAGACGCCGGCTCCCAAGGCATCGTGCTGGATACCGGCAACCCGCACTACCTGGAGTTCTATCAACGCCAGGGCTACGAGGAAATCGGCGAGGTGGCGGTGGGGCCGATCCGCGAGCACGTGTTCTTCCACCCCAACCCGCAGGCGGCGCAGCAGGCCAGCGCCTGACCCCATAGCGGAGCAGCGCGCTCGCGGCTAGTGATCTGCCGCGAGCGTGCTAGCATCCGCTGCCATGAGTGTTCCAGGAAGGCTCCTCGTCGTTGTTGTTTCGTTCGTCCTCGCGTCCGGCGCCTTGGCGCAGGCGCGTCTCGATCTGCGTATCGAGCCGTCCAATTCGGAGCTGAAACACAACATCGAGGGCTACGTCGGCACGCTGGACGCCACCGGCGAGGTCGACCTGCAGCGTCTCGCTCCCGTGGTCGAGGCCCAGGCCCTGCAGGCCAGCGAGGCGCTGGGCTACTACCAGGCGCAGATCACCCGCGAAGTGCGCAACGGCCGCGATGGCCTGCGCCTGGTGCTGCGCATCAGCCCAGGCGAGCCGGTGCGCCTGCGCAACGTGGATATCCGGATCGTCGGCGCGGCGCTGGAGCTGAAAGGACTGCGCTTGCCCAGCAGCAAGCAGTTGCGCAGCGGCGCCCAGCTCAACCACGGGCACTACGAAGATGCCAAGCGGCTGATCCAGAACCAGGCCTCGCGCTACGGCTTCTTCCAAGGGCGCTTCACCCAGCAGAGCCTGCGGATCGACCCGCAGGCTGGCGTCGCCGACATCCAACTGGTCTATGACAGCGGCCCGCGCTACCGGCTCGGCGCCGTGCAGTTTGCCGGCGACGCGCCACTCGACGAGGAACTGCTGCAGCGCATGGTGCCGTTCGAGGCCGGCGCGCCCTATGACGCCGAGCTGATAGCCGATCTCTACCAGTCGCTGCAGGGCAGCGGTTATTTCGATGGGGTACGGGTGGATGCCGTGCCAGCCCAGGCCAGTGGCGAGAGCATCCCGGTTAGCGTGCAGCTGACCATGCGCGAGCCGCGCACCTTCGGTATCGGTGGCGGCTTCTCGACCGACGTCGGCCCGCGTGGGCGCCTCAACTGGACCCGCCACTGGGCCAACGCGCAAGGTCACAGCTATGGCTTCGAGAGCGAGGTGTCGGCGCCGCGGCAGAACGTCGGCCTATGGTACGACGTGCCGCTCGATCCACCGCTGACCGACAAGCTGCGCTTCGCCGGCGGCTACCAGTACGAGGAAATCGCCGATACCGACAGCCTCAGCAAGCTGCTGAAGATCGGCCCCGAATGGCATCACCGCCTGGACAGTGGCTGGCAACAGGTGCTGTCGCTCAAATGGCAGCGCGAGGAGTACGAGCTGGGCGACGACTCCGGGCTGAGCAACCTGGTGATGCCCGGCGCCAGCTATTCCTACCTGCAGAGCGACAACCGCCTGGACCCGAACAACGGTTACCGCATCCAGGCCGACGTGGCAGTGGCGAAGAAAGGCCTGCTGTCGGATGCCGACGTGGTCCATGGCAACCTGATGCTCAAGGGCCTGGTTACCCTGTATGAACGCCATCGCTTCCTCGGACGTCTGCAGCTGGGCGGCACCGAGACCAGCGACTACGACTCGATTCCGCCGTCGCTGCGCTACTTCGCAGGAGGCGACCAGAGTGTGCGCGGCTACGACTACCAGTCGCTGTCGCCGGAGGACGATGAGGGCCGTAAGGTTGGTGGTCGCTACCTGGTCGCCGGCAGCCTGGAATACCAGTACGCCTTCGCCGAGAAGTGGCGCGCGGCAGCCTTCGTCGACCAGGGCAACGCCTTCGATTCGCTGGAGATTCCGACCCTCAAGAGCGGTGTCGGCTTCGGCATTCGCTGGGTCTCGCCGGTCGGCCCGCTGCGCCTGGACCTGGCCCGCGCACTGGACGATGACGGCGGTTTCCGCCTGCACTTCTCCATGGGGCCGGAGCTGTGAGGCGGCGCATCGCGTGGGCGGTTTTGCTCGTCGTGCTGGGCGTGACGCTGCTGCTGGCGTCGTTGCTGGGGACGACCACGGGTAGTCGCTGGCTGCTGGCGCGCCTGCCGGGTGTGGCGGTCGAGTCTTTCAGCGGTCGCCTGGGTGGTGACTGGCAGGCCGAGCGCCTGAGCTGGACCCAGGGCGAACAGCGCGTGGAGCTGCTGCGCCCCCGGTTGGAGTGGACGCCCAGCTGCCTGCTGCGCCTGACCCTGTGCCTGCAACGCGTCGAGGCCGAACGGGTCCATCTGCGGTTGCCATCGGCGAGCGAGACAAACGAAGCGCCGCTCGGGCTGCCGGTGTTGCGTCTGCCGCTGGCTATCGAGCTGGAACAGGCCAGGGTTGGCCAGCTGAGCATCGACGATGCGGACCCGTTCAGCGATCTGCAGCTGAGCGCACGCTGGGTAGGCGATGGCTTGCGCATCGAGCGCGCCACGTTGCGCCAGGGCGCCTTGGCGCTGAACCTGAGTGGCCATTTGCAGCCGGAAGGCGATTGGCCGCTGCAGGCGGAAGGCACCCTCGACCTGCCAGCGCCGGACGATCAGCCCTGGCGCCTGGCCCTGCGAGTAGAAGGCGAGTTGCAGAAGAGCCTGGCGCTCAGTGCCGACAGCAGCGGTTACCTGGCCGGACGCCTGACTGGCGAGGTGCAGCCCCTGGCCGAGCACCTGCCCGCCAGCGCGCATATAGAAGTGGAGGCCTTCAAGGCTGCCGCCGAGTTGCCGGATACGCTGCGCCTGGAAAAGATAGTGCTGAATAGCATCGGCAACCTGGCCGAGGGTTACCGGGTCGAGGGTAGCGCCAGCCTGCCGGGTGACGGTGGCGCGGTGGCCGTGAAGCTGCAGGGCAGGGTGGATGCCGCGGGCGCCGAGATTACCGCGCTGCGCCTGGATGCCGGCGAGGAGCGGTATGCCGAGCTGAGCGGGCAGCTGGACTGGCAAAAGGGATTTGCCGCCGAGGCAGCGCTGGACTGGCGTGACTTCCCCTGGACGCGGCTATACCCGCAGCAGACGCCACCAGCGGTGACTGCCCGCAAGCTGCAGGCACGGGCGCACTACAGCGAGGGCGCGTACCGGGGCCAGGTCGACGCCGAAATGGTCGGACCTGCCGGTGACTTCAACTTGAGCACGCCGGTCGAGGGCGACCTGAGCGCTGTGCGCTTGCCGGAACTGCAGCTACGGGCCGGGCAGGGCGAAGTGAAGGGCAGCCTGGGCCTGCGCTTCGCCGAGGGCGTGGCCTGGACGGCCGATCTGAACGTCGATCGCCTCGATCCCGCGTACTGGCTGGCCGAGCTGCCCGGCAGCCTCGCCGGCAAGCTGCTCAGCCAGGGCGAATGGCGTGCCGGCCAGCTCGCGGCCACTGCCGATCTCGACCTCAAGGGCCGCCTGCGTGGCCAGCCGGCAGCCCTGCAGCTGAAAGGCGCGGGCAACGACAGCCAATGGCAACTGGGCGCGTTGGATGTTCGCCTCGGCGATAACCGGATGTACGGCGACGGGGCGCTCGATCAGCAACTCAAGGCGCAGCTGCAGCTGGCTGCGCCCCGGCTCGGCCAGCTCTGGCCAGGGCTGCGCGGCGGGTTGCAGGGCCAGCTGACCCTGGCCGGCAATCTGTCTGCACCGCAGGGTCAACTCGACCTGAGCGGCCAGGGAATCGGCCGGCAAGATCGCAAGCTCCGCCAGCTGACGCTAGCCGCCCGCCTGGACGCGGCGCAGCGCGGCAGCCTGGCGCTGACGGCGGCTGGCATCCGGCTGGGCGATACCAGCCTCGGTACCCTGACGGCCAGCGGCAGCGGCGACCGCCGCCAGCAACGCCTGAGCCTGGACCTGCAGGGAGAAAAGCTGCAGGCCGCGCTGGCACTGGATGGCCTGCTCAAGCAGGAAACTGCTGGCTGGAGCTGGAACGGGCGGCTGGCATCCGGCGAGTTGCGCAGCGGCGGCCAGGACTGGCGCCTGCAACAGCCGGCCAGCCTCGCCCGGTTGGCCGACGGCCGCCTGAACCTGGGTGCGCACTGCTGGTTGTCCGGCACGGCCAGCCTGTGCGGCGAGGCGGCGCGCCTGGCTCCGGAGCCACGGCTGCGCTATCGCCTGCAGGACTTCCCGCTGGCCAGCCTGGCGCCCTGGTTGCCGGAGGACTTCGCCTGGGAGGGTCAGCTCTCGGCCGAACTCGCCCTCGACCTGCCCGCCGCCGGCCCGCGCGGCGAGCTGCGGGTGAATGCCGATGGCGGGCGTTTGCGCGTGCGCGAGCAGGAGCGTTGGCTGGATTTCCCCTACCAGCAGCTGAATCTGCTCACGACCCTGCGCCCGCAGCGCATCGACAGCCGGTTGGCCTTCGCCGGCGGGCCACTAGGCACCCTGGACGTGCAGCTCGAGATCGACCCGCGTCCGGCCAGCCGGCCGCTGAGTGGCGACTTCCGTCTGGCCGACCTCGACCTGGCCGTGGCCCGGCCATTCCTGCCCGGCGTCGAGCACCTGGCTGGGCAATTGAATGGCAATGGTCGCTTCAGTGGCGGCCTGCTGGCGCCGCGCGTCGATGGCAACCTGGCGCTCAGCGGCGGGGAAGTCTCCGGGGCGCAGCTGCCGCTGAGCGTCGAGCAGCTCGACCTGCAGGCGCTTATCGCTGGCGAACAGTTGCAGTTGCGCGGCGACTGGCGCAGCGGCGAGCAGGGGCAGGGTAGCCTCACTGGCCAGATCGCCTGGGCGCAGGGCGCGCTGGACGGCGAGCTGCGCCTGCGCGGGCAGCGCCTGCCGCTGCGGGTAGAACCCTATGCCGAACTGGAGGTGGAGCCCGATCTGCTGGCTCGCCTGAGCGAAGGGCGCCTGGCGATCAGCGGGGCGGTGGACGTGCCCCGCGGTGCGATCCGGATTCGCCAGCTGCCGCCCTCGACCGTGGCGGTGTCGCAGGATGCCGAGGTAGTCGGGCGCCAGCCCGCACAGCGACAGGCGCTGCAGATGGCCATGGACGTGGATGTCAGCGTCGGGCGCGACAAGCTCACCTTCGCCGGCTTCGGCCTGAATGCCGAACTGGCCGGGCGCCTGCACATTGGCGACAACCTCGACACGCGCGGTGAACTCAACCTGAACAAGGGCCGCTATCGCGCCTACGGCCAGCGCCTGGACGTGCGTCGTGCGCGGCTGCTGTTCACTGGCCCCATCGACCAGCCATTCCTCGATGTCGAGGCGATCCGCCGGGTCGACGAGGTCACCGCCGGCCTGCGCATCAGCGGCAATGCCGCGCAGCCACGCACCCAGGTGTTCGCCGAGCCGGCGATGAGCGAGGAGCAGGCGCTGTCCTACCTGGTACTCGGCCGACCGTTGGGCGGTAGCGGCGAGGACAGCAACCTGCTGGCCGAAGCGGCGCTGGGGCTCGGTCTGGCCGGCAGCTCGTCGATTACCGGCGACCTGGCCAGCCGCCTGGGCATCAGCGATTTCCAGCTGGACACCGCCGGCACCGGACAGAAGGCCAGCGTGGTGGCCAGCGGGCGGCTGTCCGAACGGCTCAGCCTGCGCTATGGCGTCGGCGTGTTCGAGCCGGCGAACACCATCGCGCTGCGCTATGACCTGACCCGGCGCCTCTACCTGGAGGCGGCCAGCGGCCTGGCCAGCTCGCTGGACCTGTTCTATAAACGCGACTTCTGACTCTCGGTAAGTTTCTGACTGTCAAGTCAGGACATTTGTCGATGGCCGTGCTTAACTCTGTGCCCGATCCAATCTCACCCAACCAAGAAGGACCCTTTCCATGGCTCAAGTCACCCTCAAGGGCAATCCGATCCAGGTCGCTGGCCAGCTGCCGCAAGCTGGCCAACAGGCTCCGGCATTCAGCCTGGTGGCCAAGGACCTCTCCGACGTGACCCTGGCCAGCCTGGCCGGCAAGCGCAAGGTGCTGAACATCTTCCCGAGCATCGACACCCCGACCTGCGCCACCTCCGTGCGCAAGTTCAACGCCGAAGCCAGCGCGCTGCCTAACACCGTGGTGCTGTGCATCTCCGCCGACCTGCCGTTCGCCCAGGCGCGCTTCTGCGGTGCCGAGGGTCTGGACAACGTGATCAACCTGTCCACCATGCGTGGCGCCAACTTCCTCAATGACTACGGCGTGGCTTTCGCCAACGGCCCGCTGGTAGGCGTGACCGCCCGTGCCGTGGTGGTACTGGACGAGAACGATAAGGTGCTGCACAGCGAGCTGGTTGGCGAAATCGCCGACGAGCCGAACTACGCTGCGGCCATCGCCGTACTGAAGTAAGAGCGCCTGCTGCGCGGCGGGAATCGTACTGGGGCCAGGTCCCATGTTCCCAGACGCGCAAGCCTCTGCAGTGTGACTGCCAACAACGGCCTGCCATGTGCAGGCCGTTGTTTTTTCTAAATTTCCAACTTCCTGTTACGTCTATCTAGGTAAAAAGGCGGTAAAGACCCTTTGCCTGGCCGCTGGGAGTACTTATCGTTCACCCTCCCAAGGACAGTGACCCCGCGCCATGCCCGAATCCCGCAGTATTTCCAGACCCTCCCGCACCTGGCTGATCGCCTCTGCCGTTCTGCTCATCGCCCTGGTGGCCTGGTGGCTGTGGCCGAAGGCGCCTGAGCAGAAGCCCGCTGGCGACTTCGGCCCCTGGGGTGGTCCGGTGCCGGTACGGTTGACCGAGGTGGGCAGCGGCGACTTCCATATCGAGCTCAAGGCCCTGGGCACCGTCACGGCGCTGAACACTGTCAACGTGCGCTCGCGGGTGGATGGCGAGCTGGTCAAGGTGTTCTTCGAGGAAGGTCAGCTGGTCAAGGCCGGCGACCTGTTGGCGCAGATCGACCCGCGCCCGTATCAGGTGGCGCTGCAACAGGCCGAGGGCACCCTGGCGCAGAACCAGGCGCAGCTGAAGAACGCCGAGATCGACCTGGCGCGCTACCAGGGCCTGTACGCCGAGGACAGCATCGCCAAGCAGACCCTGGACACCCAGCAGGCGCTGGTCGGCCAGTACAAGGGTACGGTGAAGAGCAACCAGGCCGCGGTCGCCGATGCTCGCCTCAACCTCGACTTCACCCGTATCCGCGCGCCCATCACCGGCCGCCTCGGCCTGCGCCAGGTCGACCTCGGCAATCTGGTGCGCAGCAGTGACACCACGCCGCTGGTGGTGATCACCCAGGTCGAGCCGATCGCCGTCAACTTCACCCTGCCGGAGAAAGATTTGCCGCCGGTACTGGCCAAGGTGCGCGACAACCAGAAGCTGCTGGTACAGGCCTGGGACCGTGGCGAGCAGGTGCTGCTGGCCGAAGGCGAGCTGCACAGCCTGGACAACCAGATCGACGTGGCCACCGGCACCGTCAAACTCAAGGGCCGCTTCAGCAATGCCGGCGAGCAGCTGTTCCCCAACCAGTTCGTCAACGTGCGCCTGCGCGTGGAAACGCGCCAGCAGGCTACGCTGATCCCGTCCGCCGCCGTGCAGTTCGGCGCCCGCGGCACCTTCGTCTTCGTTCTCGGCGCCGATGACAAGGTGCAGCTGCGCGACATCAAGGTCGGTGCCAGCGATGGCGCCACCAGCCTGATCGATTCCGGCGTCAAGGTCGGCGAGCGCCTGGTGCTGGAAGGTACCGACAAGCTCAAGGAAGGCAGCCAGGTGCAGGTGATCGGCAACGAGCCGGGCGCCCTGGCGCAGCCGCAAGGCAAGGCCGCACAGAAGCAGGGCGCATGAACGTTTCACGCCTGTTCATCCTGCGGCCGGTCGCCACCACGCTGCTGATGGTGGCGATCTTCCTTACCGGCCTGATCGCTTACCGCCTGCTGCCGGTATCCGCACTGCCGGAGGTGGATTACCCGACCATCCGCGTGCTTACCTTGTACCCGGGTGCCAGCCCACAGGTGATGACCAGCGCGGTGACCGCGCCGCTGGAACGCCAGTTCGGCCAGATGCCGGGCCTGAAGCAGATGTCCTCGACCAGTTCGGGCGGCGCCTCGGTGATCACCCTGCGCTTCACCCTGGACGTCAACCTGGACGTGGCCGAGCAGGAAGTGCAGGCAGCGATCAACGCCGCCACCAACCTGTTGCCCGACGACCTGCCGGCGCCGCCGGTGTACAACAAGGTCAACCCGGCCGACACCCCGGTACTGACCCTGGCGATCCGCTCCAACACGCTGCCGCTGACCCAGGTGCACGACCTGATCGATACGCGCATGGCGCAGAAGATCGCCCAGATCAGCGGCGTCGGCCTGGTCAGCCTGGCCGGCGGCCAGCGCCCGGCCGTGCGCATCAAGGTCGATCCCGAGGCCCTGGCCAGCCATGGCCTCAACCTGGCCGATGTGCGCGAGCTGATCGCTGCGCAGAACGTCAACCAGCCCAAGGGCAACTTCGACGGCCCGACCCGCGTCTCGCAGCTGGATGCCAACGACCAGCTCAAGTCCGCCGATGAATATCAGGACCTGATCCTCAAGTACGAGAACGGCGCGGCCCTGCGCCTGCGCGACGTGGCCAAGGTGGTGGATGGCGCGGAGAACGATCGCCTGGCCGCCTGGGCCGACCGCAACGAGACAGTGCTACTGACCATCCAGCGCCAGCCGGGTGCCAACGTCATCGAGGTGGTCGACCGCATCCAGCGCCTGCTGCCGCAGATCACCGCATCGCTGCCGGCCAGCCTGGAAGTGCAGGTGCTCACCGACCGTACCCAGACCATCCGCGCGGCGGTCAAGGACGTGCAGTTCGAGCTGGTCCTGGCCATCGGCCTGGTGGTGCTGGTGACCTTCCTGTTCCTGCGCAAGGTCTCCGCCACCGTCATCCCGTCCATCGCCGTGCCGCTGTCGCTGATCGGCACCTTCGGCGTGATGTACCTGGCCGGCTTCTCGATCAACAACCTGACGCTGATGGCGCTGACCATCGCCACCGGTTTCGTGGTGGACGACGCCATCGTCATGCTGGAGAACATCGCCCGCCATCTGGAGGAGGGCGAGACACCGTTCAATGCCGCGCTCAAGGGCGCCCGGCAGATCGGTTTCACCCTGATCTCGCTGACCTTCTCGCTGATCGCCGTGCTGATTCCGCTGCTGTTCATGGCCGACGTAGTGGGGCGGCTGTTCCGCGAGTTCGCCATCACCCTGGCGGTGGCCATCCTGATTTCCCTGGTGGTGTCGCTGACCCTGACGCCGATGATGTGCGCGCGCCTGCTCAAGGCCGAGAAGGAAGAGGAGCAGGGGCGTTTCTACAAGTCCGCCGGCGCCTTTATCGACGGCCTGATCGAACGCTACGCCGTGGGCCTGAACTGGACCTTGCGTCACCAGGGCCTGACCCTGCTGGTGGCCATCGGTACCCTGGCGCTCACCGTGGTGCTGTACCTGGCCGTGCCCAAGGGCTTCTTCCCGGTGCAGGACACCGGGGTGATCCAGGGCATCTCCGAGGCGCCGCAGTCGATCTCCTTCAAGGCCATGAGCGAACGGCAGCAACGCCTGGCTGCGGTGATCCTGCAGGACCCGGACGTATCGAGCCTGTCGTCCTACATCGGCGTCGACGGCGACAACCCGACCCTCAACAGCGGCCGCCTGCTGATCAACCTCAAACCGCACCGCGAGCGTGACGCCACCGCCAGCGAAGTGATCGAGCGCCTGCGTCCCGAGCTGGCCAAGGTGCCGGGCATCGCCCTGTACCTGCAGCCGGTGCAGGACCTGACCATCGAGGACCGGGTCAGCCGGACCCAGTTCCAGTTCAGCCTGGAGTCGCCGGACGGCAAGCTGCTGGAGGAGTGGACGCCCAGGCTGATCACCGCCCTGAGCGAGCAGCCGGAACTGCGCGACATCGCCAGCGACCTACAGAACCAGGGTCTGCAGGTGTTCCTCAGCATCGACCGCGACGCCGCCTCGCGCCTGGGCGTGAGCGTCGGCAACATCGACGACGCGCTATACGACGCCTTCGGCCAGCGGCAGATATCCACCATCTTCACCCAGGCCAGCCAGTACCGCGTGGTGCTGGAGAGCACGGGCGCCGGTGAGCTGGGCCCGCAGGCGCTGCAACGCATCCACGTGGCCACCGCCAGTGGCGGCCAGGTACCGCTGGCCTCGCTGGCGCGGGTCGAGGAGCGCCCGGCCAGCCTGCTGGTCAACCATATCGGCCAGTTCCCGGCGGTTACCGTGTCCTTCAACCTGGCTCAGGGCGTGTCGCTGGGCGAGGCGGTCGAAGTGATCGAGCGGGTGGAGCAGGAGATCGGCCTGCCGGCCGGCATCCAGACCCAGTTCCAGGGCGCCTCCGAGGCCTTCCGCGCCTCGCTGTCGAGCACGCTGCTACTGATCCTGGCGGCCATCGTCACCATGTACATCGTGCTCGGCGTGCTCTACGAGAGCTATATCCACCCGATCACCATCCTCTCGACGCTGCCGTCGGCCGGGGTCGGCGCGCTGCTGGCGCTGCTGCTGACCGGCAACGACCTGGGTCTGATCGCCATCATCGGCATCATCCTGCTGATCGGTATCGTCAAGAAGAACGCGATCATGATGATCGACTTTGCCCTGGAGGCCGAGCGGCACCAGGGCATGGCGCCGCACGAGGCCATCTACCAGGCTGCGCTGCTGCGCTTTAGGCCGATCCTGATGACCACTCTGGCCGCGCTGTTCGGCGCCATCCCGCTGATGCTGGCCTCGGGCTCCGGCGCCGAGCTGCGTCAGCCGCTGGGTCTGGTGATGGTCGGCGGCCTGCTGCTGAGCCAGGTGTTGACGCTGTTCACTACCCCGGTGATCTACCTGGCGTTTGACCGCATGTCGCGGCGCCTGCTCGGCCGTAGCGCCTCGGGAGTGGCGCTGGCGCCATGAACCTCTCCGCGCCCTTTATCCGCCGGCCGGTAGCGACCCTGCTGCTGAGCCTGGCGATCATCCTCGCCGGGCTGGTCAGCTTCCGACTGCTGTCGGTGGCGCCGCTGCCGAACATGGACTTCCCGGCCATCGTCATCAGCGCCAACCTGCCGGGCGCCAGCCCGCAGACCATGGCCTCCAGCGTCGCCACGCCGCTGGAACGGGCGCTGGGCAGCATCGCCGGCATCAGCGAGATGACCAGCCGCAGCGCCCAGGGCAACACGCGGATCATCATCCTGTTCGAGATCGGGCGGAACGTGGACGCCGCCGCCCGTGAGGTGCAGGCGGCGATCAACGCCTCGCGCAACCTGCTGCCCAGCGGCATGCGCACCATGCCGACCTACGAGAAATTCAACCCGTCGCAGGCACCGATCATGGTGCTGTCGCTGACCTCGCCGCAGCTGGACAAGAGCCAGCTGTACGACCTGGCTTCCACGGTGATCGCGCAGAAGCTGTCGCAGGTCCAGGGCGTGGGCAAGATCGAGATCGGCGGCAGTTCGCTGCCGGCCGTGCGCGTGGAGCTGGAACCGCGCTTGCTCGACCAGTACGGCGTGGCCCTGGACGAGGTGCGCACGGCCATCGCCGAGGCCAACCGCGACCGGCCCAAGGGCGACCTGTCCGATGCCGACCGCCATTGGCAGATCCAGGCCAACGACCAGATGCACAAGGCGGCCGAGTACCAGGACCTGATCATCCGCTACCAGAACAACGCCCCGGTACGCCTGAGTGATGTGGCCAAGGTCCGCGACTCGGTGGAGAACCGCTACAACTCCGGTTTCTACAACGACGAGAAGGCCGTGCTGCTGGTGGTCAACCGCCAGCCGGGCGCCAACATCATCCAGACCATCGAGGACATCCGCCGTGACCTGCCAGCCCTGGAGGCGGTAATGCCGGCCAGCGCCAAGCTGGAAGTGGCCATGGATCGCTCGCCGGTGATCCGCGCCAGCCTGCACGAGGCCGAGCGCACGCTGCTGATCGCGGTCGGCCTGGTGATCATGGTGGTGTTCCTGTTCCTCGGCCGCTGGCGCGCCTCGCTGATTCCGGCGCTGGCGGTGCCGGTGTCGCTGGTCGGCACCTTTGCCGTGATGTACCTGCTGGACTTCTCGCTGAACAACCTGTCGCTGATGGCGTTGATCATCTGCACCGGCCTGGTGGTGGACGACGCCATCGTCGTGCTGGAGAACATCTCGCGGCACATCGAGGCCGGCGAGAAGCCCATGGCCGCGGCCTTCAAGGGCGCGGAGGAGGTGGGCTTCACCCTGCTGTCGATGAACCTGTCGCTGGTGGCGGTGTTCCTCTCCATCCTGTTCATGGGCGGCATCGTCGGCAGCCTGTTCGGCGAGTTTGCCGTGACCCTGACGGCGGCCATCCTCATCTCGCTGGCCGTGTCCCTGACGCTCACGCCGATGCTTTGCTCGCGCTGGCTCAAGGCCGAGGAAGAGGAGCGCGAACCGAGCCGCCTGCAGCAGGTCGGTGCGCGGGTGCAGGAGCGCGTGCTGGCCTTCTACGGGCGCAGCCTGGACTGGGCTCTGGCGCATTCTCGGCTGACCCTGACCGTCCTGCTGCTGACCATCTTCGGCAACTTCTACCTGTTCGCCACGGTGCCGAAGAGCCTGGTCCCCGAGCAGGACACCGGCCAGTTGATCGGTTTCGTGCGCGGCGACGATGGTCTGTCGTTCCAGGTCATGCAGCCGAAGATGGACGCCTTCCGCGACGGCCTGCTGGCGGACCCGGCGATCCACAGCGTGGCCGGCTTCATCGGCGGCGAGAGCGGCATCAACAACGCCTTCCTGGTGGTGCGCCTGAAGCCGATTGCCGAACGCGACGCTTCCTCGCGCGAGGTGATGGACCGCCTGCGCCAGAACCTGCCCAAGGTGCCTGGCGCGCGGCTGATGCTGATGGCCGACCAGGATCTGCAGTTCGGTGGCCGCCAGGGCCGCAGCTCGGAGAACGAGTACGTACTGCTGGCCAGCGAGATGGGCCAGTTGAAGGAGTGGCTGCCCAAGGTGCGCGACACCCTGGCCAAGCTGCCGGAGCTGACCGATATCGACGCCAACGAGGGCGAGGGCGCCCAGCAGATCAACCTGGTGGTGGATCGCACCACGGCGCAGCGCCTGGGCGTGGACATGGCGATGATCACCAGCGTGCTGAACAACGCCTTCAGCCAGCGGCAGATTTCCACCATCTACGAGACGCTCAACCAGTACAGCGTGGTGATGGAGATCGACCCGAAATACGCCCAGTACCCGGAGGCGCTCGACCAGATCCAGGTGATCTCCGCCGACGGTGCGCGCGTGCCGCTGTCCGGCTTCGCCCGCTGGGAGCGCAGCCTGGAAGAGGATCGGGTCAACCACCAGGGCCAGTTCGCTGCCGAGAGCATCGGCTACAGCCTGGCGCCAGACGTGAGTCAGGACCAGGCCAACGCGGCGATCCGCAAGGCGGTGGCTGAGCTCAACATGCCCATCGAGGTGCAGGGCCTGCTCGGCGGTACCGGCGGCCAGTTCGAGAAGGAGGCCCAGGGCCAGCCGGTGATGCTGCTGATCGCCCTGCTGGTGGTGTACATCGTCCTCGGCATCCTCTACGAGAGCTACATCCACCCGCTGACCATTCTCTCCACGCTGCCCTCGGCCGGCGTCGGCGCGCTGGCGGCGATCCTGCTCACCTGCGGCGAGTTCAGCATGATTTCGCTGCTCGGCCTGTTCCTGCTGATCGGCGTGGTGAAGAAGAACGCCATCCTGATGATCGACCTGGCCCTGGAGCTGGAGCGCAAGGAACACCTGAGCCCGCAGGAGTCGATCCGCCGCGCCTGCCTGCTGCGCTTCCGGCCGATCATGATGACCACCCTGGCCGCGATGCTCGGCGCGCTGCCATTGCTGATGGGCCAAGCCGAGGGCGCCGAGATGCGCCAGCCGCTGGGCCTGGCGATCGTCGGCGGCCTGGTGCTCAGCCAGCTGCTTACCCTCTACACCACCCCGGTGGTCTACCTGTATCTCGACCGTCTGCGCCATCGGGTCAACCGCTGGCGTGGCGTGCGCACTGACGCCGCCCTGGAAACTCCGCTATGAAGTCCACATTGCCCCGCATTTCCTTCCTGTTCGCTGCCCTGGCCATGGCCGGCTGCGCCGTCGGCCCGGACTACCTGCGCCCGGATAGCGCGCCGTCAGCCGAGTTCAAACAGGCTGCCGGCTGGAAGTCCGCTGCGCCGGCCGATACCGCGCTGCGCGGCGACTGGTGGAAGCTCTACGGCGATGCCGAGCTGGACGCCCTGGTCGAGCGTCTGGACGCCAACAACCAGAGCCTGGCCTCGGCTGCGGCCCAGTACCGTCAGGCCCAGGCGCTGGTGCGTGGCGCGCGGGCCGGCTTCTTCCCGACCGTCGGCCTCAATACCGGCGTGACCCGCGCCGGCCAGGGCGGCGGCGACAGCACCATCGGCACCACTGGCGGCATCAGCGTCAGTGGCGGTGGCCAGTCGCAGGTTTCCAAGAGCTACGAGGCCAGCCTCGGTGTGAGCTGGGAGCTGGACCTGTGGGGCAAGCTGCGTCGCCAGCTGGAGTCGGAGAACGCCGGCCTCGATGCCAGCAGTGCCGACCTGGCCGGCGTGCGCCTGAGCCAGCAGTCCGAACTGGTACAGAACTACCTGCAGCTGCGCGTGCTGGACCAGCAGAAGCGTCTGCTCGACGAGACGGTGGCGGCCTACAAGCAGGCCTTCCGCATCGCCGAGAATCAGTACAAGGCCGGCATCGTGCCGAAGTCCGACGTGACCCAGGCGCTGACCCAGCTCAAGGGCACCGAGGCCGAGGCGGTGGATCTGGAATATCAGCGTGCCCAGCTGGAGCATGCGATTGCCGTGCTGGTCGGCGTGGCGCCTTCCGAGTTCGAACTGGCGGTGCGTGATGATGTGCCGGCGTTGCCCAGCGTGCCGGTCAGCCTGCCATCGACCCTGCTGGAGCGGCGCCCCGACGTGGCGGCCGCCGAGCGCCGGGTGATGGCCGCCAATGCCGAGATCGGCGTGGCCGAGGCCGCCTACTATCCGGAGCTGAGCCTGTCCGCCAGCGGCGGCTACCGCAGCGGCGGCCTGGACAACTGGATCAGCTCGCCCAACCGCTTCTGGTCCATCGGCCCGGCCTTCGCCCTCAACCTGTTCGACGGCGGCCTGATCCGCTCCCGCGTCGAACAGGCCGAGGCCAGCTACGACCAGACCGTGGCTGACTACCGGCAGACGGTGCTGGGCAGCTTCCGCGAAGTGGAGGATTACCTGGTGCAGCTGGCCGTGCTGGAGCGCGAGGCGGTGGTGCAGCAGGAGGCGCTGGACGCCGCGCGCGAATCGCTGCGGCTGATGCTCAACCAGTACCGCGCCGGTACCGTGGAGTTCACCGATGTGGTCACGGTACAGACCACCGCGCTGTCCAACGAACGCACCCGTCTGACCCTGCAGGGCAGCCGCCTGACCGCCAGCGTGCAGCTGATCGCTGCCCTCGGTGGTGGCTGGCAGGGGCTGCCAGTCGAGGAATAGCTCGGAAACCGTCTGCGATCTCGCTGCCGTTACACCGACGCGCAGCAGATCGCAGGCAGGGTCAAGGCTGGATGGTCGCCTCGATACGCACGATTTTCGGTTCGCCGTCGATCAGGCGCAGGCTGGCGGTCTCCTGCATGCCGGTGCTCATCTCGTGGCCCTGCATGCTCAGGGTTTCCTTGGTGGTGTCCTTGACCGTGGCGCTCTGGCCGTCCGCGGCGATCTCGATCGACTCGATGGCCACTTCCATGCGGTAGCTGTCCAGGCCGCCCCAGCCCTGCTGGAGCAGCTGGCGGTATTTGCCGGCGTCGAGCTCGATGCTGCCGGTGGGTGCGCTGATATGAATGCGCACGTCGTCGCTCATGTGCGCCAGGGTGGCGTCGATGTCACGTTTCGAGGCGTCGGCCGCTACCTGCTCGTACAGGCTGCGGATACTGGCTTCGGTCAGCTCCGAATCGGCATGGGCGAGCGGGGCGAACAGGCAGAGCAGGGACAGCGCGAGCTTTTTCATGGACCTTCCTTGAGCGGCGGGGATACGGATTGCCGATGCTAGCGGCATAGCGCCGGCAAAAGGAACCCCGTGGCCGTGCAAGCTGTGGATCAGTCCCGATCCGGTGCGCCCAGCGGGAAGAACGCCCGGTAGGGCCGCGCCTCATCCACGGCGCGGGTGAAGGAGGGGCGCTGCAACAGGCGCTGGCGATAGGCGCGTAGGGTAGGGAAGGCCTCGCCAATCGGCTGGGTCCAGTCGGCGTAGAACAGGAAGGGCCCGGCCGCACAGTCTGCCAGGCTGAAGCTGTCGCCGGCAGCCCAGGTGCGCCCCTGCAGGCGTTGCTCCAGCCAGGCGTAGGCGGTGTCCAGCATCCGCCGCGCCTCGCTCACGCCGTAGGCATCGCGCTCGCCCTCCTGGCGCAGGGCATCGAACACGCATTTCTGCTGGGGCGTGGAGATGTAGTTGTCGAACACCCGGTCCATCAGGCGCACTTCCAGGGCCTGGATCGGGTCGGCGGGGATCAGGCGCACCGGGCCGGGGTGGCGCAGCTGCAGATGCTCGATGATGACGCTCGACTCCAGCACCGGCTGGCCATCGTCCAGCAGCAGCGGAAAGCGCCGCAGCGGCCAGAGCTCCGTCAGGCGCTGCATGTTCTGTGGCTGCTCCGGCGCCAGCAGCCGGTACTCGAACGGCGTGTCGTTCTCGTAGAGGGCGATCAGCACCTTCTGGCAGTAGGACGAGAAGGGGTGAGCGAAGAGTTCCAGGGCCATGCTGCGCGTCTCCGTGGGTGAGGTTACTGCTGGTCGAATGAGGGCTGGCTCAATCGACAGTCGCCGTACGCTCCTGCTGTACTTCCTCGGCCAGCCAGTCCAGCAGCGCCTTGACCGCCGGCTGGCGTTCGCGTCCCGGTACGCACAATGCCAGGTAGGGCGCGCCGGGCAGGCTGATATCGGTGCGATAGGGCTGCAGCAGGCCGCTGGCCACGTTGTCCGACACCAGCACCGAGCTGGCCAGTACCAGACCCTGGCCGGCGATGGCGGCCTGCAGAGCGTAGTGCTCGTCCGGATAGTCGCGGCAGGTCGCCGCGCCAACCCAGTCCTCGCCAGCCAAGTCCGCCCAGCTTTGCCAGGTCGGCAGGCCGGCCAAGGGTGCATCCCAGCCTACGCCGATCAGCTCCGGCCGGCGCGTTGCCATGTCTGCCAGCAGCTGCGGCGCGGCATAGGCGGCGAAGTGCTCATCCATCAGCGTCTGCTGGTGGAACTGCGGGTATTCGTCCAGGCCGCAGCGGATCACCAGGTCGAGGCTGGCATCGCGCTCCAGATCGACCAGTTCGTTGCTGGTCTCGATGCGCACGCGGATGCCGGGATGGCGCCGATAGAAGCGGCCGAGGCGGGGTACCAGCCACAGCGCGGCGAAGGCCGGCATGGTGTTGAGGCTGACGCATTGCTCGCCACTCGGCGGCTTCAGGGCGTTGAGGCTGCGGTCGATCTCCAGCAAGGCGCCATGCAGGCTGCGCTGCAGTTTCTCGCCGGCTTCGCTCAGGCGCACGCCGCGCCCCAGGCGCTCGAACAGCAGGGTGCCGAGCCACTGCTCGAGGCCACGGATCTGGTGCGATACGGCGGTAGGGGTGACGTTCAGCTCCAGCGCGGCAGCGCGGAAGCTGGCCAGACGGGCCGCCGACTCGAAGGTGCGCAGGGCGGTGAGGGGAATGCGAGCGAACATGCCTGCCTCTACAACTGGTGAGTTGAATTCATCTCGGCGGACTATAGGTCATTTGTCCGCAGCAGGCTTCAAGCTTAGATTTCGCGCCATTAAGGCAATCCGCAACGGATGAGGTGAGATATGCAAGGGGCGAAGAGAAAGGTCGTGCAGGCGCTGCTCTATGAGCTTGTCGCTGCGCTGTTCGTCGCGCCGGTGATCGCCTGGGGCTTCGACGAGAGCCTGACCTACTCCAGCACCCTGGCGCTGCTGCTGTCGCTGGTGGCACTGAGCTGGAACATGCTGTTCAACACCCTCTTCGAATACTGGGAGGCGCGTCAGGTGCGACGTAGCCGCACCCTGGGCCGGCGCGTGCTGCACTCGCTGGGCTTCGAGGGTGGCCTGGTCGTGCTGCTGGTACCGCTGATGGCCTGGTGGCTGGACATTTCCTGGCTGCAGGCTCTGGCTACCGATATCGGTCTGCTGGTGTTCTTCTTTTTCTATGCCTTCGTATTCCAGTGGGCCTTCGATGCGCTCTTCGGCGTACCGGCTTCCGCCATGGAGGCATGCCGGGGCTGAAAGCGAATAGGGCCGATTACCTGACTGCGAGGACGGGTTCGCTGGACGTGGCGTAGTGCTGGGCTAGGGTAAAGATGATTGCTAGCGGCAACTGGATGCCTCTATGGATAGATTATCTGTGCTGCCCTTCCGGCTAGCAGGACAGCACCTGGCGGTACCTCTGGACAGCGTGATCCGGGTGATCCCGGCCCTGCAGTGCATGCCATTGCCCGGGGCCCCGCAAACCGTCATCGGCCTGGCCAACGTGCACGGGCAGATCGTTCCCGTGGTGGACCTGGCAAGGCGCTTCGCCTGGCCGGCGACGCCGCTCGGCCTGTGGCAGCCATTTCTCTGGCTGCGCAGCCGTGCCCGCGAGTTGCTGGTGCCGGTGGAGCGGGTGGAGACGGCGACCCACTGCGAGCCGAGCGACCTGATTCCTGCGGCCCAGCCACAGGTGCCCAGCGAACTGGTGCGCGGTGTGCTGCGCACCGAGGAAGGCCTGCTGCTGATCCAGGACATCGAGCAGGTGCTCTCGGATGCCGACGAGCTCGAACTGCAGCAGGCGCTGCATGCCAGAGGAGCGGGCCATGCGCCAGGCTGAGCCGATCTGCTCGCCGCGGCAGCTGGAGCTGCTGGCGAACAAGGTGCATCGGCACCTGGGCCTGGATTTTTCCGGCAACCGTCGGGCTGACCTGTTGCGGCGCCTGCGCCAGTTGGCGGAGAAACAGGACGGTGAACCCTCGCTCTGGCTCGAGCAGCTGGCCTTCGGCGATTGGGATGATGCGCAGATTCAACGCCTGATCCCCGCGTTCACCGTGGGCGAGACCTATTTCCGCCGCGATCCCGAGGCTTTCGAATGGCTGGCGCGCCAGCATCTGCGCCCCTTGCTGCAACGCCGCCGCGAGGCCGGCCAGTACCGGCTGCGAGTCTGGAGCGCGGCTTGCTGCACCGGCGAAGAGGCCTACAGCCTGCTGTTCATGCTCGACGAGTTGCTGGGTGGTGAGCGCGAACGCTGGACCGTGGAACTGCTGGCCAGCGACATCAATGGCAGTTTCCTCGCTCGGGCCGAGCAGGGTTGTTATGGACAGAACGCTTTTCGCCGCAACGAAGAGGCTTTTCGCAGCCGCTATTTCCAGGCCGAAGGCAATGCCTGGCGAGTGCGCCCGCAGTGGCGTGGGCGCATCCGCTTCCTGCAGCACAACCTGACCGCGGGGCCATTGCCTGACCCGCGCAGTAGCCTGATCGGCGTCGACCTGATCCTGTGTCGCAATGTCCTGATGTACTTCTCTGCCGAGCACGCCAGCGCGGCGCTGCGGGGCTTGCAAGCTTGCCTGAGCCCGGAGGGCATCCTGCTGCTCAGTGCGGTGGAGGCCGGTCTGGCCAGCCAGGCCGGGTTCAGTGGCTTCTGGGCGGGCAGCAACTATGCATTGGCTGCCGGCGGGCAAGGGCCGCGGCCGCTGCCTGCTATGCCGCCGGCTGTTGCCTACGAACCGACAACGAGCGCGAAGCTGGAGCGCGAATCCGTCATCGAACCGCCCGCAGTGCCTGTCGAGCCATCGCGGGAACAGCTCTGGCAGCATGCCGAGACGGCGCTGGAGCAGGGGCGTCACGAACTTGTGCGCACGGCGCTACAGGCCTATCTGGCCCAGTCG
Source organism: Pseudomonas sp. Gutcm_11s (assembly GCF_028649395.1). Taxonomy (GTDB): domain Bacteria; phylum Pseudomonadota; class Gammaproteobacteria; order Pseudomonadales; family Pseudomonadaceae; genus Aquipseudomonas. The sequence continues at coordinate 266,248 of NZ_JAQSUW010000014.1, forward strand.
GGGCTGACGCCGAACCAGCGCTACGAGGCCTGCCTGCTGCAGGCACGCAGCTGGGCGGAGCAGCAGCGCAGCGCCGAGGCCAGGGAGTGGCTGCAGCGCGCTCAGGCGCTGGATCCTGCGGAACCACAGGCCTATTGGTTGCAGGCCATGCTGGCCCGCCATGAGGGTGACGTGCCGGCGGCGCTGCAGGCGCTGCACAAATTGCTGTACCTGGCGCCGGAGTGCCCCATGGCGCACTTCCAGCAGGGCTTGCTGCTGCGCGAAACGGGGCGTCGGCAGGCGGGGGACAAGTCGCTGCGTCGCTGCTGCCGTTTGCTGCAGGACGAAGCGCACGAGCCGTTGCAGTTCGCCGAAGGGCTGGGGCGTGACCAGCTGCGGAAGTTATGCGAACAACTCCTGGGGGATGAGCCATGCCCACCTTCCTGAACGACGAGCAGCGCTGGGAGCAACTGCGCGAGCGCCTGGCCGAGTTCGAGCAGCGCATCGACGAGGGCTTCGCCCCGGACCTCCAGCAACGCGAGGAGCGCTTGCAGGCGCGTAGCCGCGAGTGGGCTCGCAGCTTGCAGGAGGAACGCCCGGACAGCCTGATCGAAGTGCTGTGCTTCACCCTCGGCGAGGAGGTCTATGCGGTGGAGAGCCGCTATGTGGTGGCGGCGTTGCCGTTGCCACAGTTCACTCCCTTGCCGGGTACGCCGCCCTTTGTCCTGGGCATAGTCGGGGTGCGCGGGCACATCGTCTCGGTGCTGGACCTGCGGGTGTTCTTCGAACTGCCGATCGAGGGGCTGTCGGACAAGAACTACCTGGTGGTGCTGCGCAGCCCGGACATGGAGTTCGGCCTGCTGGCGGACCGCATTCGCGGCATCGAACAGCTGCGCCGTGACAGCCTGCAGAGCGAGCTGGCCAACCTTACCGGCATCCGCGCGCGCTACCTGCTGGGCGTGACCCCGGACCAGAAGACCGTGCTGGATGGTGCGCGCCTGCTGGCCGATCCCGATCTGCAGATTCGTGACGACGATTAAGCGATATGGAGGGCAGGATGCCGAGTAGCCACCCGCGACCACCGCAGACTTCGCGCTGCGGTCGCCTGACGAGCCGAGGCCGCCATGCCCATGGATCGTGACGCGCTGCGGCAACGCCTGCTGGCCAGCTTCCGTGCCGAGGCCGCGGAGCGCCTGGCCACGCTGGCCGATGCGCTGGCCAACTGGCGCGAGGGTGGTGCCAGCCAGGACGACATCGAGTCGCTGTTCCGCGAGGTACACAGCATCAAGGGCGCCTCGCGCGCCGCCGGGGTGAACCAGATCGAGCAGCTGTGCCATGCCTGGGAGAGCCTGCTCAGCAGCGTGCGCCATGGCGATCTGGAACTGAGCCCCGAGCGCGTGGAGCTGTGCCGGCTGACGCTCAAGGTGGTGCAGCGTCTGCATGCCGAGCAGCCGGTGGATGAGCATGATCTGACGCAGCTGATCGACAGCCTCAACGACAGCGCCCAGGGGCAGGCGGTGGAGTTGCCGGCGGTCACGGTCGCCAGCCCCGAAGGCCCGCAGGACCCGGCTACGGTGCGGGTCTCGACCCAGCGCCTGGATGCGTTGCTGTTCCACAGCGAAGTACTGCTGCAACATAAGCTGGAGGCCCAGGCCCATGTCCGTGTGCTGCAGGAGCACGCGGCAGCCTTCGAGCCGCAGCGCAGCAAGCGCATGTTCGGCTCCGCTGCTTTGCGCCAGTTGCGCGAAGGGCTCGACGAGATGCCTGAAGGCGCGCGCGACGGTTTGAAGAGCGTGCTCGATTACCTGGACTGGAGCCTGTCCCAGTTCGACCGCCTGCATTTCGGTGCCACCCGCCTGGCCAAGGCAGGCGGCCAGCTGGCCCAGGGCCTGACCCAGCTCTCCGAGTCGCTCACCGCCGAGATGCAGGAAGCCTTGTTGCTCTCGGGCAGCAGCCTGTTCGAGGGCGTGCCGGCGATGGTCCAGGATCTCGCCAGCCAGGCCGGCAAGCGCGTCGAGCTGGAAGTGCGGGGTGCCAGCTTGCAGGTCGACAAGCGCATTCTCGACGAGCTGCGGATAGTGCTCACCCACCTGCTGCGCAACGCCATCGACCATGGTCTGGAGACGCCCGAGCAGCGCGCCCTGCAGGGCAAGAGTGCGGTGGGCAAGCTGGTGGTGGAGCTGGTGCAGGAGTCCGCCGACCGTTTCGAACTGCGAGTCGGCGATGACGGCCAGGGCATCGATGTGCGTCGCCTCAAGGCCAAGGCGGTGAACGCCGGACGGCTCACGGCAGAGCAGGCCGATGCCCTGGGCGAGCGCGAAGCGCTGGCGCTGATCTTCGTCTCCGGGCTGTCCACCAGCCCGATGCTGACCGACATCTCCGGGCGCGGCCTGGGTATGGCGATCATTCAGGACACGGTGGAGCGTATCGGCGGGCGTATCGAGACCGAAACCAGGCCCGCTGCCGGTACCTGTTTCCACCTGCACCTGCCGCTCAGCCTGTCGACCTTCCGCGCGGTGATAGTGCGCAATGCCGAGCGCGTGTTCGCCGTGCCGGCGCTTGCGGTAGAGCGTTGCCTGCGAGTGGCACCGGGTGCCATTCGGACCCTGGAAAATCGCCCGACCCTGGCCTTCGAAGGCCAGGTGCTGCCGCTCTGGCCATTGGGCGACGTGCTCGGCCTGGCGCAGCCGGCGTTGAGCGGTGGCGACCTGACGCTGCTGCTACTGCGGGTGCGTGGCGAGCGCTTCGTGTTGCTGGTGGAGGAACTGCTCGGCGACCAGGAAATCATCGTCAAGAGCCTGGGCAAGCAGCTGCTGCGGGTGCGCAACCTGATGGGCGCCACGTTGCTCGGTGATGGCCAGCTGGTGCCCATTCTGCATCCCGCCGATCTGTACCGCAGCGCGCTGGCCAGCGAGGCCTCCAGCCTCAGCCAGCGACCACGCGCGCAGCACAGCGAAACACTCAAACGCTTGCTGATTGCCGAGGATTCTTTCACCTCGCGTGGCCTGCTCAAGGCCATTCTCGAGGCGGCGGGTTACCGCGTCACCACCGCCAACGACGGGCTGGAAGCCTGGAATGCCCTGAAGCAGGGACAGTTCGATCTTCTGGTGTCCGACGTGGAAATGCCGCGTCTGGATGGCTTCACCCTGACCAGCCGCATCCGCGCCGACCGTGAGTTGGCCGAGTTGCCGGTAGTGCTGGTAACCGCCCTGCATTCCGCCGAGGACCGCGCCCGCGGCCTGGAAGCAGGGGCCAACGCCTACCTGGCTAAGGGTGGCTTCGAGCAGGACAGCCTGCTCGAAGCCATTCGCCGGCTGCTCTAAGGGGATATAGATGCGTGTATTGGTAGTGGACGATTCACCGGTGACGCGCATGCTGCTGCGCGCGGTACTCGAGGGCGAGGGCTTCGAGGTGCGCGAGGCGTGCAGCGGCGACGAGGCACTGCAGCTGCTGGCCGGCTTCACCCCGGATATCGTCACCATGGACGTGCACATGCCGGGTATGGATGGCTACGAGACCACCGAACGCATCTTGGAAAGCTACGCGCTGCCGGTGGTGATCCTCTCCGCCAGCATCGACCACCGCGCTTCTGCCACCGCCATGCGTGCCCTAGAAGCCGGTGCCCTGGCGGTGTTGGAGAAACCCAGCGCACCGACTGCTGATGACTTCGCCGACCGCATCGAGGAGCTGCTGCGCACCCTGCGCAACATGGCCCAGGTGAAGATCAGCCGGCGTCAGCGGCGCAGCGAGGCCAGCACCGCTTCGGGCATTCCGCCCCTGGTGGCCCAGACTGCCGCGCAGGAGCCGCGGCTGGTGGCCATCGCCGCCTCGGCTGGCGGGCCGCTGGCGATCAAGGCCCTGTTGCAGCGCCTGGCGCCGCAGCCCTGGCCGATGGTACTGGTGCAGCACATAGCGCCGGGATTCCTGCCCAGTTTTCGCGACTGGCTGGCCAGCCTCACGCCGATGCGCGTGTGCATTGCCGAGAACGGCCAGCAGCTGCTGCCGGATGTGCTCTACCTGGCACCGGATCACCACCATCTCGGTTTCGCCGCTAACCGTGGTGTGCTGCTCGACGACGGCCCGCCGGTCGAGCACGTGCGCCCCGCGGCGAATCACCTGTTCCACTCGGTCGCCAGCCATTTTGGCCGGCATGCCATCGGTATCCAGATGTCCGGCATGGGCCGCGATGGCGCCCAGGGACTCGCCGAGATGCACCGCGCCGGCGCGCTGACCCTGGTGCAGGACCCCGGCACGGCGGTGATCGATTCGATGCCCAGAGCCGCCATCGAACTGCAGGCCGCACGCCAGGTGCTGCCTCCGGAAGGTATTGCCGAATTGCTCAACGTAATAGCCGCCCACATGGTCGTAGTGAATGGAAGCAATGGGAGGGAATGACATGTACGCGGATGCCGAAATCCTGGTGGTGGAAGACAGCCCCACCCAGGCTGCCGAGCTGCAGTACATGCTCGAATCTGTCGGCTGCAAGGTGCGCGTCGCACGCAACGGCCGCGAGGCGCTGGAAATGGTGGCGGTGCGCAAGCCGACCATCGTCATCAGCGACATCGTCATGCCAGAAATGGATGGCTACGAACTGTGTCGCCAGCTCAAGAGCTCGGCGCAGACCCAGGCGATCCCGATCATCCTGGTGACATCGCTGGCCGATGCCCGCGACGTCGTGCATGGCCTGGCCTCGGGCGCCGACAACTTCATCGTCAAACCCTTTGACGAGAAGTACCTGATGTCGCGCATCCGCTATTTCCTGATCAACCTCGAGCTGCGCAACCACGAGCGCGTGCAGATGGGCGTGGAGGTGGTGCTGGAGGGCGAGCGCCACTTCATCACCGCCGGCCGCCAGCAGATTCTCGACCTGCTGATTTCCACCTACGAGCAGGGCGTGCGGCTGAACCAGGAGCTGCAGCACAAGCACGACGAGCTGACCCGCACCAACTCGCTGCTCAACTGCCTGTTCCATTTCACCAGCGGCCTGACCGACGCCAAGAGCGAGCGGCATGTGATCGACGCGGCGCTGCGACGCATCCTGGAATTCCCCGATGCGGTGGGTGCCTGGCTGTTGCTGGATGCCTCCGGCGATCCCAAGGAGCCGGCCCAGGTGGCCGGAGCCTGTGCCCGCGGGCCGAGCTACGCCACCGCCGACCTGGACAGCTGCGCGCTCAACTGCCCGTGCCGGCATGCCTGGCACGAGGACAAGCTGAGCCAGCCGAGCAACATCAGCAATTGCCCTGCACTCAGCACCAAGCCGGGCGAGGGCATCCACGCCAGCATCCCGCTGCAGCTGAGCGGTGAGACCATCGGCATGCTCAACGTGGTGCAGCGCGACGCCCGGCCCTGGTCGGCCGAGTCGCTCAGCGCGCTGGCATCCATCGGCCGGCAGCTGGCCATGGCGCTGGGTCGCGTGCGTCTGTTCGAGAGCATGGAACAGCTGGTAGAACAGCGCACCGAAGCCCTGGCCACCAGCGAGCAGCTGCTGCGCAAGGTGCTCGACAACCTGCCGGTCGGGGTGTTCGTCACCGACCAGCAGGGCCGGCTGATCATGAGTAACCCGGAGAGCAGCCTGATCTGGGGTGGCGCCCATCCGGGCGGTGTCGAGGGCTATGCCCGCTACCGCGGCTGGTGGGCAGAGAGTGGCGAGCGCATCACCGAGGATGACTGGTCGATGATGCGCGCGGTCCGCCAGGGCCGCATCTCGCGCAACGAAGTGATCGACATCGAGACCTTCAAGGGCCAGCGCAAGACCATCCTCAACTCGGCGGTGCCGTTCCACGATGCCAACCAGGTGATCCAGGGCGCGATCGTGGTGATCCAGGACATCACCGAGCAGCGCCGCCGGGACCTGGAGATCCGCACCCGTACGCGCGCCGTGGAGGCCAGCGTCAACGCGGTGATCATCACCGACGCCGAGCAGGCGGATCACCCCATCGTCTACGCCAACCCTGCCTTCGAACGCATCACCGGCTACTCGGTCCAGGAGGTGCTGGGACGCAACTGCCGCTTCCTGCAGGGCGCGGAGCGCGACCAGCCCGAGCTGGACAACATCCGCCGTGCGCTGGCGGCGCAGGAGGAGGGCGCGGCGCTGCTGCGCAACTTCCGCAAGGATGGCTCGGAGTTCTGGAACGACCTGCGAGTGGCGCCGGTGGTCAACGACCGCGGCAAGCTCAGCCATTTCGTCGGCATCCTGCATGACGTCACCGAGAGCAAGCGCTACCAGGAGGAGCTGGAGCACCAGGCCAACCACGACAGCCTCACCGGGCTGCCCAACCGCAACCTGCTCAATGACCGTATCGGCCAGGCCATCGCCTTTGCCGGGCGCGACAACAGCCCGTTCACCGTCGCCTTCATGGACATCGACAACTTCAAGGTGGTCAACGACAGCCTGGGGCACGGCATCGGCGACCGGCTGCTGGTCGAGATCGCCGCACGCCTGCGTGGCGGCATCCGTGACATCGACACCATCGCCCGCCTGGGCGGTGACGAGTTCGTCATCGTGCTGGTCGACGGCATGCAGCTCAGCGAGCAGATCAACTGGCTGGAGGGGCTGAAGAACCGCATCGCCACGCCGGTGATACTCGACGACCAGGAGATTCTGGTCAGTTGCAGCATCGGCTTCTGTTGCTATCCCGCCGATGGCCGCGACGTGGAAACCCTGCTGCGCAATGCCGACACGGCCATGTACCAGGCCAAGCACCAGGGGCGTAACCGTATCTGCGCCTTCATGCCGGAGATGAACGAGCAGGTGCAGACGCGCCTGGCCCTGGAGCGGCAGATCCGCCATGCCCTGCAGAACCAGGAGTTCATCGTCTTCTACCAGCCGCAGCTGGACCTGCAGAGCGGCCGCCTGTGCGGCTTCGAGGCACTGGTGCGCTGGAGCCGCGACGGCAGCATCGTCTCGCCGGCCGAGTTCATCCCGCTGGCCGAGGAGACCGGCTGGATCGCCTCCATCGACTTCTACGTGTTCGAGGTGGTCTGTCGGCAGCTGGTGATCTGGCGCGAGTTCTTCGGCCAGGACCTCAGCGTGGCGGTGAACTTCTCAGCGATCAGCTTCGCCGAGGACGACTTCATCGAACGCATCCTCGGCGTGCTCAAGGCCCAGGCCATTCCGCCGCGCTGGATCAAGGTCGAGCTGACCGAGACCATCCTCGCCAGCGATGCCGGCGAAGTGCAGAAGAAGATGCAGCGTCTGTGCGACGTGGGCGTGCGCTTCTCGATCGACGACTTCGGTACCGGCTATTCCTCGCTGGGCTACCTCAAGCGCTTCCCGTTCCGCCAGCTGAAGATCGACCGCAGCTTCATCACCGACATCCTCACCGAGCCGGACAGCGCCTCGCTGGCGCGCTCGATGATCTCCATCGGCCACAACCTCGGTATCCGGGTGATCGCCGAGGGCGTGGAGCAGGCCGAGCAGATGAGCTTCCTGCGCGCCGCCGGCTGCGACGAGCTGCAGGGCTATTTCTACTCGCCGCCACTACCGCCGCTGGCGTGCATGCAGTTCCTCCAGGGCAATGCGCCGCTCAGTCTGCCGACCAACATCATCGACGGCAGTGCGCGCTACCTGCTGGTGATCGACTCGGGAGCGCAGGAGATGGAGGAGCTGCGCCGCACCCTGCGCCTGGAGAGCTACACCATCCTCAATGCCGCAGACGGCAGCGAGGCGCTGAGCCTGATGGCCACCCATCCGGTAGACGTGGTGCTGGCCGACCTGGAACTGGCGGACATGAGCGGCGTGGATTTCCTGCGCAAGATCAGGACCATCTACCCGGACGCGGTGCGCATGCTGCTGGGCAATGCCAACGCGGTCGCCAGCATCCTCAAGGCGCTCAACGAAGGAGTGATCTATCGCTTCGTCACCAGCCCCTGGGAGGCCGAAGACCTGCGCAACCAAGTGCGTGATGCCTTCCAGCTGCGCGAGCTGCACCGCGAGAACAAGCGCTTGCGCGAGCAGTTCGACAAGGCGCGCTGACGCCAGGCGGGCAGGGCGCTGCCCGCCAAAGCCTCAGGAGGCCGGATGCGCGCGGGTCAGCATGCGCGCGTTCTGCAGCTGGTGCTTGAGCACCGGCAACTTGGCGCGGGCGAAGGCCTGCAGCTCGTCATCACCCCGTTCGGCGGCCTGCTCGAACAGCGCCAGGCCCTGTTCGAAGCTGCGCACCTGCAGCTCGGCGAAGCGGGTGTCGAAGTCCTTGCCGCGAAGTGGCTTTAGCTCGGCACTGGCGCGCTGCTGCAGTTCCTGGTCGGCGGGCAGCTCCAGCTTCCGCTCGCGGGCGAAGGCCTGCAGGTCGGCATTGCCGCGCGGGTGGTCGTCGATGATGCGCTGGGCGAAGTCCTTGATGTCCGCCGAGTTGCTGGTGCGCAGCGCCAGCGTGGCCGCCTCGGTGGTGGTGGCGCTGACCGTGGCTGCCTGCTCGATGAAGTGCTTCACGTCGACGTCGGAGGCGAGCGCTATTGGCGCCGTAAAGAGCAGCAGGCACAGCGTCGCGCCGCGTGAAATGGTTGAGATAGACATGTGCGAGCCTCCTACATGACCGCCCTGAGTGACTAGGGTTGTGACGGTACGAGGCGGGCTGGGTTCAGCTTTTCTCAGGAGTAGAGCGCCAGGTGATGGGGGTAATCACCGATGCGCGCGCCGATGACCATCTCGCTGATCCAGCCGGTGAGCAGCGAGGTATAGGCGCGCTGGGCACTGTCCTCGGTCAACGCGTGATCGGCGCCATCGACCATGCGATGGGTCATCGAGTGCGCCCTGACGAAGGCCGAGCGGTAGCTCATCAGCGTGGTGTGAGGGACGAAGTCGTCGTGCTCGGATTCCACCAACAGCACGTCGCCGGCGAACTCGGAGCATGCCGACAGGGCACGATTACCCTGCGGCTGCAGGAAGGTGTTGCGGTACTCCACCAGCCGCTGCCGGTCGAGCTGGTGCTTGGGCACGCTCCAGTCCTCGTCCAGGTACAGCGCCGGCACACGCAGCGCCAGCCAGCGCACCGGGCGCAGGGTGGTGAGTATCGAGGCGAGGTAGCCGCCGTAGCTGGTGCCGATCACGGCGATGGCCTCGGGGTCGGTGGCCGGGTGCTTGGCCAGGCGGTCGTAGGCGGCGACGATATCGCTCAGGTTCTGCTCGCGGGTCACGCTGGGCTGACGTTCGCGGGTCAGCTCGTGGCCGCGCAGGTCGAAGGTCAGGCACACGCAGCCAAGCCCGGCGATACCCTTGGCACGCGCCAGGTCGCGCTGCTGGCTGCCGCCCCAGCCATGCACGAAGAGGATGCCGGGCACCTTGCGCCGTGGCGTCACCATGGTGCCGGCGATGATGTCTTCTTCCACCTGTATATCCACCTGTTCGCTATGCGGTGACATGCGGCTCCACCTTCACGTATTTGCCGAGCAGGCCGATCTCCGGCTCTTCGCCCTTGTACAGCTGCCTGGCGTCGTCCGGCGGCAGGCTTTCGCCGTAGCACTCGTAGGTCGAGGCGCGCAGGCTGGCTAGCTGCGGGTCGGCGGCAAAGGCCTCGAGGGCGAAGATCTCCGCAGCGCTGGCCCCGCCAACGCGCCAGGACTGCTCCAGCACACCGCAACGCGAGCGGCCGCGGCTGTCGATGCCTTGCGCCACGTCGTAGTTGCGCCGCGAGGCGACCAGGCCGAAGGCCTGCACCGAGGCATGCTCGTAGAGTTGCGCGCGGGACACGGCCAGGCGAATCGTCTCGGGCATGTCCAGGCGCATGAGTTCGGCGTAGTCGCCGCGCACCAGGGTCAGATCGGAGCCGCCATAGACCTCCACGCCGGTGTTGTCGCGGGTCAGGCGCTGACTGCCGTAATAGCTGGCGAGCACGCCGGCGACCTGCACCTGGCCGACACTGTAGGTCACCACCTCGCTGAGGTTCTCCTCCAGCACCAGCCCCCAGGTGGCAACCTCGGCAGCCTCCTGCTCGGCCAGCGCGGCATCCAGTTCGGGAGCGTCACGGATCACCAGCTGACCGCGGCCGGCCTTGCCGCGCACGGGCTTGAGGCGCAATGGGCCATCTTTCAGCAGGCGTAGGCCGGCGCGGCGGGCGTCGTCGAGGTCGAATGCCGTGTAGCCGCCGAGAATCGCTCCGGCCACCTGTTCGGAGAATTGCCGCGACCAGCCCGGCGGCTGGCGCCTGGCGCCATCGATCAGCGGGTGGCTGATGGCCTTGGTCGACATGAATGGCTGGGCCACCGCACCGCCGAAGAAGTCTTCGGCGCCGCCGATGCCCAGCTCTTGGCAGCGCTGCTGGCCGATCAGCGTCTCGCTCGGTAGCCAGTAGTAGGGGCCGTCGGTGTGTTGCTGCGCGTCATGTTCGCCGAGAAAGCTGCTGCCCAGCAGCGCGGCGAGCTTGCGCCCGAGTACCTGGTGCACGGCCAGCTCATGGCGGCTGACATCGGTGGCCGGCAGCAGCAGTACGCCGGCGTGGGGGTTCATCGTTCCTCCCATGTGCCTCCGCCTTTTTCGCAGTCGTTCCTCGCCTGGGTGCGGTCGTTGAGGTTGTAGTAGTAGGTCACCACCTTGGCGTCATCCGGCACGTTGGGCTCGTTGGCCGGCGGGTTGGTGCTGGATGACTTGTGGTTGGCCAAGGTCTCCTGGGTGACGGCGGCGCGGCAGCTGGCCACATAGCCGGCATCGCACTTGGCGACTTTCTCCTGGCGGGTCCCCAGGGTTTCCTGGCTCTCGTTGCTGCACGACCAGTTGATCGTGCCGGCAGGCATGCCGTGCAGTTCGTAGCAGCTCTCGGTCTCCACCGCTTCCACGCCAGGGCTGGCCGAACGGGTGAGGACGTGGCAACCGTCGGCCAGGGCCAGCGGTGTGAGCAGGCTGCCGATCAGCAGTGCTGTGGCTTTGGTAATCATCCGAAGCCTCCCTTGTCGTTTCTGGAACCTGCAGTTGTGAGCCGCCTGGCGCCGCCCGAGTTCAGCTTTTCTGCGACGAGAAAGGTTGAACTAAGCGCGGCCGCGCGGACCCTTAGCTGGTGATGCCTGAGGAGGGAACACAGCGATGAAAAGAGACAAGCAACTGATCAGGGCGCTGCTGCTGGAGATCGAAAGCCGCGAGTACGGCCACTGCTTCGAGCCGGCGCCACTCGCCGAGCACGACCTCGAATCGGTCAAGTACCACCTGCACCTGCTGCACCAGGCCGGCCTCGTCGAGTGCGAGCTGGAACATTCCTGGGACGGCGAGCCGGTGCTGATCGCCCGCAGCCTGACGCTGCCGGGCCATGACCTGTTGGACAACCTGCGCGCCGCGGCGCAAGCCGAGGTGCCGGCGGAGCGGCAGCTACCCTTGCTCACCCAACTGGCCGACGCCGCACGAGAATCGCTGCGCCGCATCGCCTGAGGAGGTCGCTATGGCTGCGGGAAAGGAGGTCGCCGAGTTCAAGCAGAGCATCCTCGCCAAGCTCAAGTACGCAGTAGGCAAGGACCCGAGCAACGCCTTCGATCACGACTGGTTCGAAGCCATTGCCCTGGCCGCGCGCGATCACGTGGTCGACCGCTGGGAAGAGGCCTCGGCACAGCTCGACAGGCGCGGCCAGAAGCGTATCTATTACCTCTCGCTGGAATTCCTGATCGGCCGCCTGCTGGTAGACAACCTGAGCAATCTCGGCCTGCTCGAGGTGGCACGTGAGGCGCTGGGCGAGCTGGACGTCGATCTCGAGCGCATCCGCCAGGTCGAGCCGGACGCCGCGCTCGGCAACGGTGGCCTCGGACGCCTGGCAGCCTGCTTCATGGAGAGCATGGCTACCCTCGGCCTGGCCGCCCACGGCTACGGCATCCGCTACGAACACGGGCTGTTCCGCCAGGCGCTGGCGGACGGCTGGCAGCTGGAACAGACCGAGACCTGGCTGGATTTCGGCAACCCCTGGGAGTTCGAGCGTCCCGAAGTGGCCTACAGCATCGGCTTCGGCGGCGTGGTGCTCAGCCAGACGGAAGGCGGCGAGGTGCCGCGACACAGCTGGCAGCCCCAGGAAACCATGCGTGCCATCGCCTACGACACCCCGGTGATCGGCTGGCGGCGCTCGGCGGTGAATACCCTGCGCCTGTGGCGTGCGCGCGCCGAGGAAGACCTGCATCTGGACCGCTTCAACGCCGGCGACCATATCGGCGCGGTGGTCGAGGTGGTACGCGCCGAGAGTATCTCGCGGGTGCTGTACCCGGCCGACAGCACCGAAGCGGGGCAAGAGCTGCGCCTGCGCCAGGAGTTCTTCTTCGTCTCCGCCTCGCTGCAGGACCTGTTGCAACGCCACATGCACGAGCACGGCGACATTCGCCTGCTGCCGGAGCGAGTGGCGATCCAGCTCAACGATACCCACCCGGCCATCGCCGTGGCCGAGCTGATGCGCCTGCTGGTGGATGTCCATCTGCTCAGCTGGTACGACGCCTGGCAGCTGACCGTGGCGACGCTGTCCTACACCAACCACACGTTGCTGCCCGAAGCCCTAGAGTCCTGGCCGGTATCGCTGATGGAGCGCCTGCTGCCACGGCACATGCAGATCATCTACCTGATCAACGCCTACCACATCGACGCGCTGCGGGCGCAGGACATCCACGACTTCGACCTGCTGCGCTCGGTCTCGCTGATCGAGGAAGACCACGGCCGGCGCGTGCGCATGGGCAACCTGGCATTCCTCGGCACGCACAGCGTCAACGGCGTGTCGGCGCTGCACACCGAGCTGATGCGCAAAACGGTGTTCCGCGACCTGCATGGCCTGTACCCGACGCGCATCAACAACAAGACCAATGGAGTGACCTTCCGCCGCTGGCTGTTCCAGATCAACCCGGCGCTAACCGAGCTGCTGGTCGAGACCCTCGGCGAGGCCGTGCTCGACTCGCCGGAGACCGTACTGCGCGGGCTGGAGAACCATGCCGAGAAAAAGAGCATGCACAAGCGCTACGCCGCGCTGCGCCAGCGCAACAAGACGGCCCTGGCCACGCTGGTGCAGGAGCGCCTGGGCGTGGTGCTGGACACCGGCGCGATGTTCGATGTGCAGGTCAAGCGCATCCACGAGTACAAGCGCCAGCTGCTCAACCTGATCCACACCGTGGCGCTGTACCAGGCGATCCGCAACGAACCGACCACCGACTGGGTGCCGCGGGTGAAGATCTTCGCCGGCAAGGCGGCGGCCAGCTATCACCAGGCCAAGCTGATCATCAAGCTGGCCAACGACATCAGCCGCACGGTCAACGACGACCCCACGGTGCGTGGCCTGCTCAAGGTGGTGTTCATTCCCAACTACAACGTCAGCCTGGCCGAAACCATCATCCCTGCGGCGGACCTGTCCGAGCAGATTTCCACGGCAGGGCTGGAGGCTTCCGGCACCAGCAACATGAAGTTCGCTCTCAACGGCGCGCTGACCATCGGCACCCTGGATGGCGCCAACGTGGAGATGTGCGAGCAGGTGGGCAACGACAACATGTTCATCTTCGGCATGACCGCGCAGCAGGTGGAGGCGCGCAAGGGTGCTGGCGAGCTGAACATGAGTGCGGTGGTGGCTGGTTCGGAGCGCCTGGCCGGGGCCCTGCAGGCGATCCGCTCGGGCGTGTTCTCGCCGGACGACCCGGCGCGCTACACCGGGCTGATCGATGCGCTGGTGTACGACGATCGCTTCATGCTCTGCGCCGATTTCGACGACTACTGGGCGACCCAGCGCAAGGTCGATGCGCTGTGGCAGGACCCGGCGCGCTGGTGGCGTGCCTCGGTACTCAATACCGCACGCATGGGCTGGTTCTCCTCGGATCGGACCATCCGTGAGTACGCCGGGGAGATCTGGCGCGCCTTGCCCGGTTGAGGTGCGTCAGTCGGCCACGGTCAGGGGCAGGCGCAGCTCGACGCGGGCCAGTTCGCCCTGGTTGCCGAAGCTCACCTGGCCGCCGAAGCTCTCCGCCAGGGCCTGGACGATCGGCAGGCCGAGGCCCCAGCCCTTGGTGTCGCTGCGGCTGGAGATGAAGTAGGGCGTCGCCAGGTTGGCCAGCACCTCGTCGGGGAAGGTGCCGTGGTTGGTTACCAGCAGGCGAACGAAGCAATCATCCACGCTCTGCTCGATGCGGATCGGCTGGCCCGGCTGGCCGTGCTTGGCGGCGTTGCCGATCAGGTTGTCGAAGATGCGCAGGAACGCCGAGCGGTCCCACACCACCTGCGGGCTGGTTTCTTCCAGGTGCAGCTCCAGGGGGTTGTCGACCTGCAGCTGCAGGTTGGCCACCGCGTCGCGCAGCAGCGCGCCGAGGTCGATGTGCTCGCTGAGCAGCTTAATGCCGCCGCCGACGCTGACGTGGGAGATGTCCAGCAGGTTGCTGACCATCTCGTCGATGCGTTGCAGGTTGTCCTGCAGCACGGTGAGCAGCTCCTCGGTGCGCCGCGCCGGGTTGCGCTGCATCAGCCCGGTGGCCATCACCGCGGCGGACAGCGGCGAGCGCAGGTCATGGCTGAAGGAGCGCATGAAGCGCTCGAGCATGATCTTTTCCTTGCTCAGCTGCTCGTTGCGCGCCTCGGCCCAGTTGCGCTGGCGCTCGACCCGCTCCAGGCGGGTGTTGCTCTTCATCAGGCTGGTGATGGTGGCCAGCACTTCTTCCGGGTTGATCGGGTGCGTCAGGTAGGCGCGGGCGCCGGTGTTCAGCCCGGTAGCCTTGTCCTGGCCGCTGACGAAGGTGGCCGAGATGTTGATGATCGCCGGCAGCCGGGCGGGGCCCAGGCGCTGCTCGGCCTTCTGGATCAGCTCGAAGCCGGTCATGTCCGGCAGGTTGATGTCGAGGATCACCAGGTCGACACCTTCGAGCATCAGCTCCAGGCCCTCGCCGCCGGTGGCGGCTTCGATCACCTGGAAGTTCGCGTCGCCGGCGAGGATTTTGCGCAGCACATAGCGGTTGGCTTCCATGTCGTCGACGATGAGGATTCGTCTAGTGCGCATCGCGTTGCTCCTCCGTCAGGCGGCGCACGTGGTGCAGGACCTGCGCCGGATAGTCGGGGTGGGACTTGTGCAGGATGGCCCGGCATTGCCGGCCCAGGCGGTCCAGGGCCGCGTCATCGAGCGGCTTGGCGGTGTTGATCAGCACCCGCGCATGCATGCTCCAGTCCATGCTCTCGAGCAGGTCCTGGCCGTCGATGTCCGGCAGGTCCAGGTCGAGGAAGATGATGTCCGGGCGCACCGCATGCAGCTTGTCGATGCTCGATGCCGCAGTGACGGCCTCGATGATGACCGGGAGGTAGGGCTGCAGCAGGCGCGTCAGCAGGTAGCGATCGGCCTCGCTGTCGTCGATCACCAGCACGTTGATGCCGCTGAGGTCCAGTTCCCGCTGCTCGCCGCTCGGGTTGCCGTGGCGCCGGTCGACGCGCAGGAGGAAGCGGCTGCCCTTGCCCACGTCGCTGTTCAGCGAGATGTCGCCGTGCAGCAGGGTCGCCAGGCGTTTCGCCAGCGGCAAGCCCAGGCCGGTGCCTTGCACCTGCTGCTCGGGGTTGCGTACGCGCAGGAATTCCTCGAACACCTTGTCGTGGTTCGCCGGGGCGATGCCAACGCCAGTGTCCTCGACCAGGAACTCGATGCTGTGCTCGTCCGGCAGGTAGGTGCGCACGCAGACCTTGCCGGAGGGGGTGTATTTGAAGGCATTGCCGATCAGGTTGCGCAGGATCTGGAACAGCCGGTGGCGGTCGGTCTCCAGCTCCACGTCCTGGCTGGCTCCGACTATCTCCCAGGACAGCTGCGGGAAGCGCTGGGAGAGGGCGCCGACGAACTGGCGCAGTTGCTCGATGAAGTCGGCGAGGGTGAAGCGCACGGGAACGATCTCGATACGCCCGGAATCGGCCTCGGAGATGTCGAGCAGCTCGTTGACCAGCTCCGACAGCTCGGCAGCGGCGTCGCTGATGAACGACACCTGCTTGTGCTGCTCGGTGTTGAGCGGGCCGTCGATGCCCTTGAGCAGCAGCTTGCTGATGTTCTCGACGATGTTGATCGGCGTGCGGATCTCGTGGGTCATGTTGGCGAAGAAGCGGCTTTTCGACTCACTGGCGTGGCGCACTTCCTCGGTGGCCTTCTCCAGCTCGGAATACAGCGCCACCACGCCCTTGTTGGTGTTTTCCAGCTCCTGGTTGGTGGCTTCCAGCTCGACCTGCTTGTTCTGCAGCTCGGCGGCGGTCAGCAGCAGCTCGGTGCCGCGCACGCGCAGCTCGATGAAGGGGTCTGCCGCGCCTTCGCCCTGCAACTGGTCGCGGATGGCGTTGATCTGCTTCGGCAGGGGGAACGGGCGGGGCGGGGATATCTGCTTGCGCGCACGGATGCGCGTGCCCTTGGCCGAGGTGCGGATGTCGAAGTCGTCCATCAGCCGCTGGGCACCGAGCAGGCCGACGCCCATGCCGGTGGGCGAGATATAGCTGCCGTCGAGGATCTGGTCGATCGCGCCGATGCCGGGACCACTGTCGATGGCCTCGAAGCTCAGGCCCGAGAGCTGGCCGGCCGCGTTTTCCGCGAGGTCGAAATGGAAGGCGCCTTCGCCGGCGTACTGGTAGACGTTGCGCGCCAGCTCCGAGACCGCGGTGGCGAAGCGGATCTGCTCGAGCTGCGACAGTTCGAGCCAGCCGGCGATGCGCTTGGCGCTCTGCCGGCAGGTGACCACATCGGTTTCCTCGCGGATGTGGATGGTGGCGATACGTCGAGCACTATGCATGTTTCATCACTACCACCGTCGCGTCGTCGTTGTGGCGCCTGAAGTCGCGGTGAATCACCGCTGCGATCACCGCCGGGTGCCGCCCGGCCAGGCCCGGATAGGTCGCCAGGTCGTAGCGGGTGCTGATGCCGTCCGAGGCCAGGATCATCGTGGTGCTCGGTGACCACGGATAGCTGAAGCTCTGGATGCGCCCGATCCGGTATCCCACCGTGCCGTTGCCGGACACCATGCTGCGGCTGCGACCGTCGTGCAGAACGCCGGCGATGTTGCCCATGCCGCAGAAGCGCACCTGGGCCTGTTCCGGCAGCACTTCGGCCAGCGCCAGGGCACCGCCCCGGGTCGACGTCAGCGCGCGGTGCAGGCGTTCGAGCAGGTTTTCCAGCGGTAGGTTCAGGTCATATTCGAGAAACAGCTCGCGTGCCTTGCTGCTGGCGGCGTGCGCGGCGTGGCCGTGGCCCAGGCCATCGCAGACCAGCACGCGGTTGCCGTTGATCGCCCAGGCGTCGCCAGCGAGCTCTTCGCCGGGGTAGGGCGTACAGATACCGGCGGAAATCAGCTGCCCCGGCGTGGCCGGGCGTAGCTGGAACTGGGCGAGTACCAACGTGCCCTGGCCTGGTTGCGAGTAGATGTCGAACTGGTCGGACAGGCGACTGATGGCCCCCAGGCCGGCACCCATGGTGCCGGAGGTGGAGTAGCTGTCGGCGAGGCAGCGGGCTACATCGGTCATGCCCGGGCCGCGATCCACCGCCAGCAGTTGCATACGCTCGTCGTCCTGGTAGTAGAGGAACTCGCCACCCTTGGCGTGCAGCACCAGGTTGCGCGCCATTTCCTGCACCACCACGGTTATGCGTCCGATCAGCGCCTCATCCTTGCTCACCTGGCCGAGGTGGCGGACCACCAGCCGGCGCACCGCATCGGCGTGCGCCTCGTGAGTGACGGCATGGGCGAACTGCGTGACCTGCCCGATCATTTCCACTTCCACAACTCCACCGTCGTTCCAGTACCAACCTGGCTGCGCAGCACGAACTCATCCACCAGCCGCCGTGAGCCGCTGAGGCCCAGGCCCAGGCCGCTGCCCGAGGTATAGCCGTCGACCAGCGCCCGCTCGATGTCGACGATGCCTGGTCCCTGGTCGGTGATAACCAGGCGCAGCGCCGCACGGCCGTCGCGGGTGGTCGACTCGATCAGACATTCGCCACCACCGCCGTAGATCAGCGCGTTCCGCGCAATTTCACTGGCCGCTGTGACGATCTTGGTCTGCGAGACCAGGCCCAGACGGGCTTCTTCGGCGGCTTTGCGGACCTTCTGGCGGATGACGACGATGTCAGTTTCCTGTTTCAGCGGGAGCGTCTGTGTCGTCGTCATGCTCTTGCTCCCCGGCGATACCGTCCTCGCTCACGCTGTTTTCGAGCCAGCGCATGCCTTTTTCGATGTTGAGTGCGGTGGCGATGCCGTCGAGCGACAGCCCCAGCTCGACCAGGGTGATGGCTACCGCCGGCTGCATGCCGACGACAATCACCTTGGCATCGAGAATCCGCGAGACGTTGGCGATATGGGACAGCATGCGGCCGATGAAGGAGTCGACGATCTCCAGCGAGGAGATGTCGATCAGCACGCCCTTGGCGCGGTGCCGCACGATCTGTTCGGTGAGGTCCTCCTGCAGGTCCATGGCCAGCTGGTCGTGCATGTCTACCTGGATGCTGAGCAGCAGGTACTTGCCCATCTTGAGAATCGGAATGCGATCTACCATGGCACTTCCCTCAGCGAGCCTTTTCGCTACGAACCAGGCGGATATCCAGCTCCTTGAGGGCCAGCTTGAAGGCGTCGGCCAGGGAGGCCTTGGTCACCACGTCGCCCAGTTCCACGCCGAGGTGGACGATGGTGGCGGCGATCTGCGGGCGGATGCCGCTGATGATGCACTTGGCGCCCATCAGCTTGGCTGCGGTGATGGTCTTGAGCAGATGCTGGGCGACCATGGTGTCCACGGTCGGCACGCCGGTGATGTCGATGATGGCGATGTCGGACTCGGTCTCGACGATCTTCTCCAGCAGCGCCTCCATGACGATTTGCGTGCGGTTGCTGTCCAGCGCGCCGATCAGCGGCACGGCCAGTACCTGGTCCCACAGCTGTACCACCGGGGTGGACAGTTCCAGCAGGCTCTCCTGCTGCTCGCGGATGACCATTTCGCGGCCGGCCATGAAGTACTCGACGCTGAACAGGCCGAGCTTGTCGATCAGCTTGCTGAACAGCCAGACCAGTTCGATGGCGTTGCTGTCCTGCTGCTGGATCAGGTCGAACAGCGGCTCCTTGAGGGAGAACACGAAGGTGGCGGTCTCGGACGGGGAGAAGCCCTGGCGGGCCTGGGTCACCGAGAGCCTTTCGAGCTGCGCCTTGAGCGGCTTCCAGGCGGCGGAATTGATGTCATCCGAGCCTTGGGCCAGGGCGATGGTCACCGCCTTGAGCAGCTCGCGGGAGTTGTCCTGCACCGTGCGGTCGTCGACCAGATCCATGCGGATGCCAGCGGCGCGCTGGGCCGCCATCCACTTTTCCAGCAGGGGTTCTTCGTTCTGTTTGAGAAGCTCGGCTAGCTGAGATACGGCGGACATCGCTGATTTCCTTTCATGCGGGAGAAGGGGTGACACTAGCTCCTGATGCAGCAGTGTCGAATGACATGAGGTATGCAATGACAGTGCGAAAGCCGACCATAACAGCGCAGGGTCGGTCTTATCGGACTTTTTACCTAAAAACGACCAGGCGGATTACGGTGCCATGGACGTGCGCTGACGCTGGGGGGCTCAGAAGAAGCCCGGCTGATGGCGCTCCGCCACATAGTCCAGCGGGAGGGCCGCAGCCTTGATGAAGAAGGCCGCCAGCTCGGTTTCCACCAGGGTGTGGTTGATCGAGTCCAGCGGCGCTTGCAGGCGCTGTACCTCGCGGCCGTAGCTCTTCTCGTGCAGCACCAGATGGCTGTTGGGCACTTCCGTGATGCGGTAGCAGCAGGGCGTGCCATCGCTGGGGCGACGCAGGGTCAGCTTCAACTCGGCCTGAGTTTCGTTGCGCAGCTGCATGCTGGCCTGCAGGCCATTGGCGTGCGCGTAGTCGGCGGCTTCCTCGAAATGCTGGGCCGCGCAATCCACCAGCGCATGCAGCAGTTCCTCGCGAAATACCGGCTCGATCCTTGGTTGGTTGATCATCACGCTGCTCCTCAGAAGTGGTCGATTTCCGCTTCGACCTGCCACATTGAGCCGAGTGCCGAAGATTTTTCAGCGGTGCGCGAAGTGCTGCGCAGCGCGCAGGGCCGGCGACAGGATCGGGCGCGGCGGCTTGGGCCGGCGTGGTTTGCGTCTGACCAGCGTGGGCGCTTCGCGGGGCACAGCCGGCGCGTGGTATGCGTGGGCATCCTGGGCGTGCCGGCGAACCACGCGCAGCATGCCCCAGAGCATGGCCGCGGCTACCAGGAACCAGGATGAGATGGCGAGGAAGATGACGCTTTCGGCTTCCATCAGCCTTTCCCTCCGTGCAGATCGATGTGAATGCGTTGATGCCGGTGCAGTGCCAGGCGCATCTCGTCGAGCAGGGCGATGGCGAAACGCTGCAGGGGCAGGGCAGTGGTGTCGGGCTGGCGGAAATCGTCGATCTCCAGCAGGCGGGACGGCTGCTCCGGCGCCTGTGCCAGGGTCCAGGACACCGGGCTGGCCAACAGACGCTCTTCCAAATGATGGACCGGAGAATCGGGTGTGGGTTCGCCGTTCATCCAGTCGAAATCGTCCACCACCAGCAGACGCGGCACGCCTGCGGTTTCCAGACCATCCAGCAGCGCCAGCAAGGCGTTGAAATGCTGAGAGAAGTCTCCAGGGGGCTGGCCGGCATCGAGCAAGGCGATTACCGCGTCCATGCCCGCCACGCTCTGGCTCACGCCAATCGGATCGAACAGTTCGCCGCCTTTGGTCCGCAGCCCAGGTCTGGCGCGGACCGAATTGAGCTCGGTGAGTATCGCCGTGGCCTCGTACTGGCGGTGCAGCGCCTCCGCCAGCAGCGCGCTGCCCAGGCTGCTGTGGGCGCCGTAGAGCACCAGCTTGAAGGTCGGCGTCTCGAGATTGTGCATGGCTCAGGGCTGCCGGCCGTGGCCCGGCGGGAAGGCCGTGCGCTCGGTGTCTACACGGCTCACCTGCACATCGGTGATCAACCCGGGCAGCGCCCCGGCATGCAGCGACTGCAGGTAGAACAGCGCCTGGTCTGGCGTCAGCGACTCGGCATCGACATCCACCCGGGTGGATTGCGGCTGGTTATCCAGTATGTAGCTGACCAGAAAGACGTATTTCTTCGCCATTGCGCAGTGTCCTCATGGGGCCCTCGTGGTCCCGTGAGCAATGGACAGCCGCAGGCGGCGCGGTGATCCATGAATTTTTGGATAAACCTTCGCCGCCCTGGGAGGGTCGATTGTTATGACGGACATCCGGCGGCCCTTAGCCGCGAGGAGGCTGAAATGACGCTTATGTGCCTGATTCGAGGTTGTATGTGGTCTGCCGCCACCCCGATGGAAGTAGGAAGCGAAGTGCTGCTATGCCAGTGCTGCAGTCGCTGCGGGTGTCATCGCTATCTGCCGGAGGAACAGCCGATCTGATCGGCGATTGCCGGCCGGGAGCGCCCTTGCCATGGGTGGTAGGGCGCAGAAACATCGTCGCGGTCGTTCGTCAGTCGCGACAGTAGCCTTCGCCGCTACGTACGGTCAGGCAGTTGGACTTCTCGCTCAGCCACTTCATGCCCGTGTCCGCCCCGTTGGTGGCATGCAGATGCTCCGTCACCCCGTCGCGTTCAAACGCTATCCGATCCCCTGCAGCAACCCCTTGGAAGGTGCGTGGGCCATCGAGGTTCTGGATGGTGACCTGGTACTTTCCGGCGCCTCCTTCCAGCAGAAGAAAGGTTCCTTCCGGCCCGATCCACTTGCCGAGCCATTCTTCGGTGGGTTGAGCGAGGCTCGTATCGGCTGAACCCGTAGTCTTGGCGGGTGCTGGATTCGACTCGGGGGCTTCGCAACCGGTGATGGAGAGAGCCAGCAGAGCGCCTGCCAGCAGGAGGCGTTGGTCAGGGAAGTGCTGCATGGTTTGCTGTTCCTAGTGGTCTAGTTGGCGGCCCGCCGACGCTATTCGATTTGTCTTTGGAGTGTCTATCGCGTGCTGCACAGGCGTATCAGGCGCCTTCGGTCTTCAGCCGCCCGGAACGCTCGGACTTCTGCCGTAGCGCCTTGGCTCGTTTTTCCAGCACCAGGTAGACCACCACGGCCACCAGCAGTGGCAACAGCAGGTAGATGGCGCGGTAGCCGATCAGCGCGGCGAGTACGGCGCCCTTCGACGCCTGGCCCTGCAGCATGGCAATGAACACCGCTTCCAGCACGCCGAGGCCGGCGGGGATGTGGGTGATCACGCCAGCGATGCTGCTGACCAGCATGATGCCGAGCACGGTCGGGTAGTCGATTCCCGCGGGCAGCAGCAGGAACACCAGCAGGCTGGAGAGCGACCAGTTGCACATGGACATGCCGGCCTGGGCTAGGGCCAGCTTCAGCGGCGGCAGCGTGACCTCGTGATCACGCCAGGACCAGGAGCGGCGGCGGGCGAAGCGGCAGGCCAGCAGGTAGGTGGCGGCCACCAGCAGCAGGCCGACGCCGATCATCTGCAGCGCCGTCGCGCCGATCTCCCATTGCTCGGGCAGGCGCACCAGGCGTAGCGCGAACACGCCGCCGGCGAGGATCAGGTAGCCCAGCCAGTTGGTGATCAGGCTGAAGGTGAGGATGCGCGTCACCGTCGCCATGCCCAGGCCCAGCCGCGAATAGAGGCGGTAGCGCAGGGCGATGGCGCCGACCCAGGAGCTGAGGTTGAGGTTGAAGGCGTAGCAGACGAAGGTCAGCGGCAGTATCTGCCGCGCCGGCAGGTGGTGGCCGGTGTAGATGCGCCCGAGCAGGTCGTAGCTGGCGAAGATCAGGAAACTGGCGGCGGTGATGCCGACACAGGCCGCCAGGGTCGGCGCGCTGTAGCTGCGCAGCGCCTGCACCACATCGTTCCACTCCAGGTTCTTCACCAGCAGGAACAGCAGGACCGGCACCAGGATGAAGAAGAAGGTGGTGAGCAGGCGTTTGCCCCAGACGATCCAGGGGTTGGCGTGGGACTGGCTCATGAGGGCTTGCCCTGGTCGAAGCAGGTTTGCGCCTGCTCCTGCGCATCCGGGCGCAGCGAGGTCAGGTGCGGCGAATGGGCTGGGAACCAGCCGGCGATGGCGGGAAACAGCCGGGTGAAGTGGAAGCACAGGAAGATCAGCGGCGCGCGCCACCAGTAGCCGCGAATGGCACGCTCCAGGCTGATGCGCTTGCAGTGTTCGCTGGCCAGGCCCTGCAGGTGCTCGAACAGCCGCTGGTTGAAGCGGGCGTCGCGCAGGATCAGGTTGGCCTCCAGGTTGAGTGCCAGGCTCAGCGGGTCGAGGTTGCTGGAGCCCACCGTGGCCCATTCATCGTCCGCCAGGGCGACCTTGCCGTGCAGCGGGCGCTGGCAGTACTCGTAGATCTCCACGCCGTCGCGCAGCAGGTAGTTGTAGAGCATGCGCGAGAAGCCCCGCGCCCAGGGCATGTCGGGCTGGCCCTGGAGGATCAGCGTTACCTGCACGCCGCGCCGCGCGGCGTTGCGCATCTCGCGCAGCAGGCGGTAGCCGGGGAAGAAGTAGGCGTTGGCGATGACCAGGCGCTGCCTGGCGGCGCGAATGGCCAGCAGGTACTGGGCCTCGATGTCGCGGCTGTGCCCGTTGTTGTCCCGGATCGACAGCAGCATACGGGCAGCGCCGGCAGCTCGGCCGTCCGGCTGGACGTCGCTGGGCGCATCCAGGGCAGGGCGCATCAGGCGCAGGCTGGCGCGGTGCAGGTCGGCCACCACCGGGCCGGCGACTTCCACGGCGTAGTCCTGCTTGGCCATCGGCCCGAAGTCGCCCAGGTGGTCCGCCGAATAGTTGATGCCGCCGACGAAGGCGCGCTTGCCGTCGACCACCACGATCTTGCGGTGCAGGCGGCGGAACAGGTTGGTGCGCACCCCCAGCCAGCGCGGGCTGGGGTCGAAGACATGCAGGTTGACCCCGGCGGCGGTCATGGCGATGACGAACTCGCGACTGAGGTCGGCGCTGCCGTAGCCGTCCACCGTCAGCTCCACGCGCACGCCGCGCTGGGCCGCTTCGATCAGTACTTGCTGCAGCTCCTGGCCGACCTTGTCCTCGAAGATTATGAAGGTCTCGATCAGCACTTCGCTGCGCGCCTGGCGGATGCATTCGAACACCCGCGGGTAGTAATCCTCGCCGTTGATCAGCAGGTCCACCTCGTTGCCTTCACGCCACTGGTAGCTCAGGTGCTGGCTCATAGATGCACCTCCACGGCCAGCGGGGCATGGTCGGAGAGGTGCGACCACGGGCGCGTGGAGAGCACAGTCGGGCCGTGGCTGCTAGCGTTGCGTACGTAGATGCGGTCCAGGCGCAGCAGTGGCCAGCGCGCCGGAAAGCTCTTGGCCGGCTCGCCCAGGTCGCTAGCGAAGACCTCGTGCAGGCCCTGCTCGGCGAGAATGGCGCTGGCCCGCAGGCGCCAGTCGTTGAAGTCGCCGGCAACGATTACCGGGGCATCGGCCGGCATGCCTTCGAGCAGGCGGCAGAGCAGGCGCAGCTGCTGCTGGCGGTGGTGCTCGCGCAGCCCCAGGTGCACGCACACCGCATGCACCTCATGCGGGCCGGGAACCTGCAACACGCAATGCAGCAGGCCGCGTTGCTCGACCACGCCGATCGACACGTCGAGGTTCTCGTAGTGGCTGATGGGAAACTTGCTGAGCAGCGCGTTGCCGTGATCGCCGTCCGGGTAGACCGCGTTGCGCCCATAGGCGAACTGCGGCCACATGCTGTCGGCGAGGAATTCGTAGTGCGGCGTGTCTGGCCAGTTGCGGTGGCGGCGGGCGTGGCGCTGGTGGGTGCCGAGCACCTCCTGGAGAAACACCAGGTCGGCACCGGTGGCGCGCACCGCCTCGCGTAGCTCGGGCAGGATGAAGCGCCGGTTGAGCGCGGTGAAGCCCTTGTGCGTGTTGATGGTCAGCACCCGCAGCTGCTGCACGGCTGGCGCGCTGTCCACGGTGAGGATGGGCAAGGCGTCGGTCATGCACCAACCTCCCGGCCTGTCGAAGCGACGATGCACTTCGCCGAGCTAGTGTGGCTCGTTGTCATGGGTTCCCCCTGGTCTGCTGCCTACTCAGGTTGGGACTTGAGGCCAGCGAGGCCGTTCAGGCTTTTTTGCCACCATCGGTCTGCAGCTCGAACAGCAGCAGCGAGCGCGCCTCCACCGCGTGCCGGCTGCCGAACGGCTGCGGCTCGACGCCACGCAGCTGGGGCCTGGCGCTGTCCACCAGGCAACGCCAGGCGCTGCCTTCGGCGACTTCCGGGAGGAGGAATTCCACGACTTCGTGGTACGCACTTAGGATCAGCAGCAGGGTGGCATCCTCGCCGCTGCGGTGGATGCCGGTGGGCTGGGCGCGGCCGTCCATGAGCATGCCCATGCAGCGGGCCTCGGCGTCGTGCCAGTGCTCTTCGCTCATTTCCTCACCATCCGGCGTCAGCCAGGTGACGTCCTTGACCCCCAGTTCCTCGTTGTAATGCCCGACCAGGAAGCGCCCGCGGCGCAGGATGGGGTAGGCGCGGCGCAGGGCGATCAGACGGCGGGTGAAGTCGATCAGCCCGCGTCCCTCGTCGTCGATGTTCCAGTCCACCCAGCTCAGCTCGTTGTCCTGGCAGTAGGGGTTGTTGTTGCCGTGCTGGGTGCGGCCGAACTCGTCGCCAGCCAGCAGCATCGGCGTGCCCTGGGCGAACAGCAGGGTGCCCAGCAGGTTGCGCATCTGCCGCAGGCGCAGCTCGCGGATGCCGGCATCGTCCGTAGGGCCTTCGTGGCCATGGTTCCAGGAGATGTTGTGGTCGGTGCCGTCGCGGTTGTCCTCGTCGTTGTCCTGGTTGTGCTTGTGGTCGTAGGACACCAGGTCACGCAGGGTGAAGCCGTCGTGGGCGGTGATGAAGTTGACCGAGGTGAAGGGCCGGCGACCGCGCTGGTCGTACAGATCGCCCGAGGCGGTGAGGCGGCTGGCCAGCTCGGCCAGCTGGCCCTCGTCGCCTTTCCAGAAGGCCCGTGCGTTGTCGCGGAACTTGTCGTTCCACTCCGCCCAGCCGGGCGGGAAGCCGCCGACCTGGTAGCCGCCGGGGCCGCAGTCCCAGGGCTCGGCGATCAGCTTGACCTTGCTCAGTACCGGGTCCTGACGACAGGCGACGAGGAAACTGTGGCGCTCGTCGAAGCCGTCGACGTAGCGGCCGAGGATGGTCGCCAGGTCGAAGCGGAAACCGTCCACGCGCATCTCGGTGGCCCAGTAGCGCAGCGAGTCGGTGACCATCTGCAGCACGCAGGGGTGCGACAGGTCCAGGGTGTTGCCGGTGCCGGAATCGTTGATGTAGTAGCGCCGGTCGTCCGGCATCAGCCGGTAGTAGCTGGCGTTGTCGATGCCGCGCATGCTCAGGGTCGGGCCGCGCTCGTTGCCCTCGGCGGTGTGGTTGTAGACCACGTCGAGGATCAGCTCGAGGCCGGCGTCATGCAGGTGGGCGACCATTTCCTTGAACTCGCCCACCTTGCCGCTGGCCAGGTAGGCCGGGTGCGGGGCGAAGAAGGCGATGCTGTTGTAGCCCCAGTAGTTGTTCATGCCCTTTTCCAGCAGGTGCTGGTCGTTGACGAAGGCATGTACCGGCAGCAGCTCGATGCTGGAGACGCCGAGCGAGCGGATATGGCGCAGCAACTCCGGGTTCATCAGCCCGGCGCAGGTGCCGCGCAATGCCTCGGGCACGGCCGGGTGGCGCATGCTGATGCCGCGCAGGTGGGTTTCGTAGACGACGGTGGAGTCCCACGGCACGCGGATCGGCGCCTGTTCGCCCCAGGTGAAGGCCGGGTCCATCACCTTGCTCTTCGGCACGAAGGCCGCGCTGTCGCGCTCGTCGAAGCTGAGGTCGGCGTCGGCATGGCCGATGGTGTAGCCGAACAGCGCCTCGGACCACTTGAGCCGGCCCACCAGCTGCTTGGCATAGGGGTCGATCAGCAGCTTGTTGGGGTTGAAGCGATGCCCGGCGTCCGGCTCATAGGGGCCGTAGACCCGGTAGCCGTAGACCTGGCCCGGATGGGCGTCCGGCAGGTAGCCGTGCCAGATCTCGTCGGTGTATTCGGGAAGCTCGATGCGCTCGAGCTCGGTCTGGCCCTGCTCGTCGAACAGGCACAGCTCGACCTTGGTGGCGTGGGCGGAGAACAGGGCGAAGTTGACGCCCAGGCCATCCCAGGTGGCACCCAGCGGGAAGGGGTGCCCTTCGGCGATACGCGAGCCCATGGCGTCACCTCAAACCTTGGGTGTCTTGGGCGTGCCGGAGCGCGGCGCACGCGGCTTCTTCAGCAGCTCTGGCTGCGCGGCCTGCGCTTCGGCCTCGGCCAGCGTCACGGCCTTGGGCTTGCTGATGCGCTTGGGCTTGAGCGGCTGCTGTTGCTGCAGCTGTTCACCGGCCGCCTCGGCTTCCGCCAGCTTGCGGGCCATGGCCCAGTGGCGGTCTTCCTGGCCGGCGGGTTTACCCTCGGATTCCCAGATCTGATAGGCGAATTCGCGTACGCGCTGCTCACTGATGCTCATGGTGCTGCTCCTGGGGATGGGGTTTGAGGCAGATGAGGTTGACCGGGAATTCCGCCAGCACTTCGGCCAGCGGCAGGGTCGCGCCGCCGGCCGGCTGGCAGGGTGGGAAGACGGCACTCAGGCACAGGCCGGCGGCGCCCTCCGGCAGCACCACGCGGGTATCGCCCCAGCGTTCGGCGGGCACCAACGGCTGGCTGCTCGTGCCGAGCAGATCGGCTGCCAGGCGCGGCACGATGGTGATCAGGTACACGCCATCCAGATGGCGAGCGAAGGCCAGGGCGCTGTCGGCGTGCTCGCCCTCGATGCGCAGCGGCAGGTAGTCGCCAGCCGCGAACAGTTGCGGACGGCCATGACGGATGGCCAGCACGCTGGCGATCAACCACTGCTTGATGCGTCCGTCGCGCCAGTGGCGCAGCAGATCGCCGGGCTCTTCCAGCCCGCTGAGCGAGTGCATGCGCGCGGTGAAATCCGGCAGCTGGCGGTTGTCCGGGTCGACCAGGCTGAAGTCCCAGTATTCGGCGCCCTGATACAGGTCCGGCACGCCGGGGGCGGTAAGGCGCAACAGGCACTGGGCGAGGGAGTTGAGCGCACCGGCCGGGGCCAGGTCGTTTGCCGCTGCGGCCAGTTCACGGCGCAGCTCGCGCCCGTTGTCGCCGGTCAGCAGGCGTTCGAGGAACTGTGCGCACGCCGCTTCGTGGGCGTCGTTCGGCGCGCTCCAGCTGCTGCTGAGCTTGGCTTCACGCAGGGCCTTCTGCTGCCAGCCGAGCAGGCGCTGCAGATAGATTTGCAGGCCAGTCTGGTCGTCCGCGGCCAGGTCGAGCGGCCAACTGCCGAGCAGGGCCTGGTACAGCACCAGTGCCTCGCCTGCGGTTGGCGCGATGTCGCTGCGCAAGGGCTCCGCCAGTTGCTGCCAGTGGCGCACCCGCTCGGCGTACCAGTTGGCGCGCTCGCTGAGCACGGCCAGGCGTGCGCGGCTGTCTTCGCCGCGCTTGTGGTCGTGGGTGGCGCTGGCCAGCAGGGCCAATGGGAAGTGTTGCTGGCGTTCCTGACAGAGGCGGTGAAAGTGTTCGAGCGGGCGGCTGAAGTGTTCCGCATCGAAGCCTACGTCGTAGCGCGACAGCAGCAGGCCGCTGCGGTAGAAGGCGGTGTCCTCCACGGCCTTGGCCGCCACCGGCGAGGTCAACTGCTGGAAGCGCGCCAGCACCCGCGCGCGCAGGCGCCGTGGCCGCCCCGGCGGCAGGTCGTTCAATGGCTGGCCGCCGAGCCAGCGGTCGAGGTGTTCCAGCAGCGGCCAGTCGGCCTCGGCCAGGGTCTGGCGCGCACCGTCCAGGGCCTGCTCGAACATGCGCCGATCCTGCGCGGAGCGACCCGCGCCGCCGACGTAGGTGCGGTACACCGGGAAGTGCACGATCAGCTCCAGCAGTGCACGGCGGATCGAGCCCAGGGTCAGGTCGCGGGTGGCGATGTCGTTGCGCGCCACCTGCAGCAGGCCCTGGGTGACTTCTTCCAGGTCACCGGCCAGCGAGCCGGTCAGCACCAGGCGGCGTGCCTCCAGCACTTCCTCGGCGAAGTCCGCCGGGCGCCCGCTCAGCTCGGCCCACAACTCGCGTAGGGGCTGTTCACCCTGTGGATCATGCTGCAGCAGCGACAGCTGGTTCATGAAGTCGTAGCCGGTGCTGCCGTCCACGGCCCAGCTGTCCGGCAGGTGCTCGTCGCTACCGAGAATCTTCTCCACGTAGATTGGGAAATGCCCGCCGTTCAAAGGCTGAGGACGTTTCTGCAGCAGCCGTTCGACCCGGCGGCGCAGACCGCGGCAGTAGGCATGCGGGTTGGCCAGGCCATCGACATGGTCGATGCGCAGGCCGTCGACCAGGCCCTGTTCGATCAGCTGGAAGATCTTGCCGTGGGTCAGCTCGAACACCTCGGGGCGCTCGACGCGCAGGCCGCCCAGCTCGTTGATGTCGAAGAAGCGCCGCCAGTTGATGTCGTCGGCCGCTGTGCGCCAGCTGGCCACGCGGTAGTGCTGGCGTTCGAGCAGCAGGTGCAGGCGCTGCAGGCCGGCGTCGCTATCACAGTGATAGCGCGCCAGCGCGCGGGGTATCGCCTCGCCGCCGACTTCCGGACGGCCCAGTTCGGCCAGCTCGGCGCACAGGCGCTGGGCCTCGCGCCAGGCGTTGCTGGAGCCCTGCAAGGCATCGAAGCGGCGCGCCAGGGCGGCCAGTGCCGCGTCGTCGGCACCGCGCAGTATCTCGCCGTAGCTGGGCGGGGTGATCGGCAGGCGGTGCTCGAAGTGCTGGGCGTAGAAGCTGCCGCGCTCGCGGTCGAAATGCAGGGCGATGTCGCCGTTGCCCAGCGCCTCGCCGTAGTCGCAGCGCAGGAAGGGCACCAGCAACTGGCCGGTCAGCAGCGGGTCGGGCGAGTTCCACTGGATGTCGAAGAACTTGGCGAAGGGGCTGTTCTGGCCCCACTCCAGCAGGTCCAGCCACCAGGGGTTGGCATCGCCGCCGACCGCCATGTGGTTGGGCACTATGTCGAGGATCAGGCCCATGTCGCGGCCATGCAGGGCCTCGGCCAGGCGCACCAGGCCCGGCTCGCCGCCGAGTTCGGGGTTGATGCGGGTCGGATCGACCACGTCATAGCCGTGCATCGAGCCGGGCCGCGCGGTGAGCAATGGCGAGGCGTAGATATGGCTGATGCCCAGGCGCGAGAAGTAGGGCACCAGCGACACCGCGTCGTGCAGGGTGAAACCCTGGTGGAACTGCAGGCGCAGGGTGGCGCGCAGATCAGCCATTGCCGGCCTCCCGACGCGCCGCATCGAGGCGCTCCAGGCGCTGCCGGGTGTCCGGCTGCTCCAGCAGTTCGCGGGCGGGCAGGGCGTAGCGCCGGCGCCAGTTCGGGTGGATGGCGCCGGGGCCAGGCAGGTTGGGTTGCTCGACCTGGCCGGTGGCATCCTCCAGTGGCAGCAACACCAGCGGCGCCGGCGTGCTGCCGAGGTAGTCGATGCAGGCCGTCAGCTGCTCGTCCGGGCTGCCGGCGCTGTTCTGCCGGCCGTGCTCGGCCAGGGCCTGGCGCAGGGCCGCGGTCTCGCGCTGGCGTTCGGCGCGGTCGTCCTGCTCGCGTTCTGCCTGGCTGTGGCCGGCCCGCAGGCGCCAGTCGATATCGCGCCCGGCGAACCAGCCACCCAGGCTCGGCAGGTCATGGGTGGTGCTGGTGGCCAGGGCATCGCGCGGCCAGTGCTGCGGCGCGATGAAGCGGCCATCCTGCTGCTCGAACAGCAGCACGCGCATGCCGAGGATGTTGCGCCGCGCCAGTTCTTCGCGCAGGCCCGTGGGTACGGTGCCGAGGTCTTCGCCGATGACCAGCGCGCGGTGGCGGTGCGACTCCAGGGCCAGCAGGCGCAGCAGGTCCTGCAGCGGATAGCGCAGGTAGGCGCCGTCCTGGGCGTCGCCACCGCGCGGAATGACCCACAGGCGCTGCAAACCCATCACATGGTCGATGCGGATGCCGCCGGCGTGCGCCAGGTTGGCCTGGAGCATCTCGATGAAGGCGCGGTAACCGTGGCGACGCAGCCCTTCGGGCGAGAAGGCGGCCACGCCCCAGTTCTGCCCGCTGCGGTTGAGGATGTCCGGTGGCGCGCCGACGGTAACGTCGCTCAGCAGCTCGCCCTGGCGCGTCCAGGCCTGGCTGCCGGCCGGGTCGGCGCCCACCGCCAGGTCGGCGATCAGGCCGATGCCCATGCCAGAGCCGCCGGCCACTGTCTGCGCGCTTTCCAGGCCATGGGCGATCAGCCACTGGCCGAAGGCATGCAGGCCGACCTCGTCGGCGTAGTCGCTGGCGAACGAGCGCACCGCCGGCCCGTGTGGATCACGCAGCGCCTGCGGCCACTGGCGCCAGTCGCCGGATTCGCCGCAACGCAGCATGTGGCCGTGCAGCGCTTCGAAGCGGCAGTGCTGCAGCAGGGCGTCGCCGCCGGCATCGCAGAAGGCGACGAAGTCGCCGAGCAGGGCGCCATCGAGCAGGCGGAAGTCGCGGTAGAGCTGGCTGAGCAGGCGCTGACGGGCCTCGCTCACTGCCGGCCAGTCGATCAGTTCCTGGCGCTCCAGGCGCGCCATTTCGTCCTGCAGGCCGCAGGTGGCGATGGCACTGGCAACCGCCTCGCTGCCCAGCAGCTGGCCCGGCGCCGCATGCAGCACATTGAAGAACAGTCGACTGGACGGCGAATACGGGCTGTAGTGGTTGTGCGCCGCACCGAACATGGCGTGCACCGGGCTGATCGCCAGCGCGTCGGCACCCAGGTTGGCCGCGTGACGTGCCAGGTCCTCCAGGGCGCGGGTGTCGCCGAGGCCGCCGTCGCCGTGGCGGCGCAGGCCATACAGCTGTGCGCTCAGGCCCCAGGCGCGGGGTTTGCCGCACAGCTCCTGCACGCTGCGGCAGGCGGCCGGAGTCACTGCCAGGGTCAGCTGCGAGGCGCCGATCTCCAGCCGGTAATAGCCGGGATGTTCGGGCGAGGGGAGGCTGGCCTGCTCGTCCAGGCGGCCGCTGAAGACCTGGCCGTCTTCGCGCGTCAGGTTGTAGGCGGCATGCGCTTCCCGGCCGCCCAGCCGCAGGTTGTCGCCCAGCTCGAGGGTCAGCAACGGCGGTACCAGTGCGGCCAGCTCACGCTGCTGCAGTTCCTCCAGGCTGTCGCGGATCTGCTGCTCGCTCTGCGCCGAATGGCCGAGCGACTCCAGCAGGCGCCGCTGCGCCTCTGGCGAAACTCGCTGCGCATGGCCATTGGCATCCACCCAGTCGATGCCGATGCCCGCGGCGTTGGCCAGCTCGGCCAGCAGGGCATCGCTCATGGCGTCACCTCCAGCGTGGCCAGGGCGCTGCGCGCGGGGAGCAGGCCGCGTCGGTACTCCTCGTCGTTGATCCGGTAGGCGCACAGCGGCTCGGCGGCCTGGGAGCGGGCGCCGGTCTCTATCGCGGTGTCGCCCAGGTTGATATCGATGCGCAGCAACTGGCCATTGCCTAGGCGCCAGCTGGCGGTCAGTGCGCCATAGGCCAGCACCTCCACGCCGATCGAGCGGGCGCCAGGCAGCCCCGGAACCACGTGGATCTGGCGCAGGCGCAACAGGCGCCGGTGGAAGCTCAGCCACTCGCGCTGGCGTGGCTGGGCGACCGGGTCCAGGTCGGGCCGCGAGCGCTCGAAGCTGGAGATGGCATTGGGATCGGGGATGCGCTGCAGCTGCGCCGGGTCGGCGAAGCGCGAGAACTCGGCGAACTCGCCACGGCGCCCGTCGCGTACGGCCTGGGCGAGCTCGTTCTGGTAGTCGGTGAAGAACAGGAACGGCTGGATCGAGCCCCATTCCTGGCCCATGAACAGCAACGGCACCATGGGCGAGAGAATCTGCAGCACGCTGGCGGCCTTGAGCGCGTCCTCGTCGGCCATGGCGGCCAGGCGCTCGCCGAAGGCGCGGTTGCCGACCTGGTCGTGGTTCTGCAGGAACTGCACGAAGGCGCTTGGCGGCAGATCGCCGCTCGGCTCACCACGTGGCTGGCCGTGGCGATTGGCCTGGCCCTGGTAGACGAAGCCCTGGGCCAGGCAGGTGGCGAGCTGGGCGGTGGGGTCGCTGGCGAAGTCGGCGTAGTAGCCCTCGCGCTCGCCGGTCAGCAGCACGTGCAGGGCGTTGTGGCCGTCGTCGTTCCACTGCGCATCGAAGCCGCGGCGCAGCAGTTCGGCGCGGTTGTGCTCGTTCTCCAGCACCAGGTGCACGTGGCGGCCGGGCTCGACGGCGGCGCGCACGCGCTCGGACAGCTCGACCAGAAAACCGTCGTCATCGATGGCATGCACCGCGTCCAGGCGCAGGCCATCGACGCGATAGTCCTGCAGCCACATCAGTGCGTTCTCGATGAAGAAGTCGCGCACCTCGGGGCGGCGGAAGTCGATAGCGGCGCCCCAGGGCGTCTGCCGGTCCTCGCGGAAGAAGGCGCTGGCGTACTGGCCGAGGTAGTTGCCTTCGGGGCCGAAGTGGTTGTAGACCACGTCGATGAACACCATCAGGCCCTGGCCGTGGGCGCTGTCGATCAGGTGTTTGAGGTCCTCGGGGCTGCCGTAGCTGCCGGCCGGGGCGAACGGCAGCACGCCGTCGTAGCCCCAGTTGCGCCGGCCGGGAAACTCGCCCAGCGGCATCAGTTCGATGGCGGTGATGCCCAGCTGGGCCAGGTGTGGCAACAGCGTTTCGACGCCCTGGAAGCCGCCACACAGGCCGGCATGCAGCTCGTAGAGCACGGTCTGGTGCCAGGGCCGCCCCTGCCAGTTCGGGTAGCGCCAGGCATAGGCCTGGTGCTCGACTACCCGGCTGAAGCCATGCACGTCGCCAAACTGGCGGCGCGATGCCGGGTCCGGCACGCGCAGGCGGCCGTCGATCAGATAGCGGTAGGCGCTGTCGGCCGGGCACGCCAGATCCAGTTCGAACCAGCCTTCGGCCTGTGCCTGCATGGCGTACAGCGAGCCATCCTGGGCCTCCAGCTGCACCTCGCGACTGTCGGGAGCCCACAGGCGAAAACGCGTGCGCTCCTGCAGGCGCTGGGCGCCGTGGCGATACATCACAGCGGGTCCGCCGCCATCGCCTGGGTGGCGCCCAGCAGTTGCTGGTAGAGGCGATCGTAGGGTTCCACCGAATCCTGCCAGCACAGCGGCGCGGCCATGGCGCGGCAGCGCATGGCGTCGAGCAGCTCCGGGTGGCGGTAGACGTTCAGCGCGCGCTGCACGGCCTCCAGGTAGCTCTGCAGGGTCGGCTCACGGAACAGGAAGCCGGTGACGCCATCCTCGATGGTGTCGGCCAGGCCGCCGGTGCGGCGGGCGATGGGCAGCGAGCCGAAACGCTGGGCGTACATCTGGCTGAGGCCGCAGGGCTCAAAGCGCGAGGGCATGAGCAGGAAGTCGCTGGCGGCGAAGATGCGCCGCGCGTCCGTCTCGTTGAAGCCGATGTGCACGCCGATGCGCCCCGGATGGCGGCGGCCTAGGTCGGCCATGGCGGCTTCCAGGTCCGGTTCGCCGCGGCCGATCACCACCAGGCGGCCGCCCTGGGCGACGATCTCCTCGGCCACGGCGCTGGTCAGGTCGATGCCTTTCTGCTGGACCAGGCGCGATACCACGGCGAACAGCGGGCCATCGTCGGCGTCCAGGCCGAACATGCGCTCGACGTACTCGGCGTTGGCGTGCTTGCCTTGCCACTGGCGGATGCCGAAGCCCTGCACCAGGTGCGTGTCGCTGCGCGGCTCCCAGCTCTCGTCGATGCCGTTGATGATGCCGCTGAGCTGGCCTGCATCGACCTTGGCGCGCAGCATGCCGTCCAGGCCGCAGCCGAAGTCCGGCGTGGTGATTTCCTCGGCGTAGGTATGGCTCACCGTGGTCACGTGGCTGGCGTAGACGATGCCGGCCTTGAGGAACGACAGCTTGCCGTAGAACTCCATGCCGTCGCTGTCGCAGGCCTCGGCGGGGATGCCCAGCTCGGCATTGCTCGGCATCTCGCACAGCCCCTGATAGGCCAGGTTATGGATGGTCAGCACGGTCGGGCTGGCCACCTGGCGCCAGGCCATGTAGGCCGGGGCCAGGGCTGCCGGCCAGTCGTTGGCGTGGACCAGCTCCGGGCACCAGCGGATGCAGGCAGTGCCGCTGGCGATTTCGGCGGCGGCCAGGCCCAGGCGGGCGAAGCGGATGTGGTTGTCCGGCCAGTCCCGGCCCTGGGTGTCGCCATAGGGCGTGCCGTCGCGCTCGTATAGCTCGGAGTTGATCAGGACATAGACGATCAGGCCGTCGGCCAGGTCCATACGCCCGATCTTGCAGGGCGGCAGGGCGGCCAGGCCGCCGACCTCGCCGACGATACGGATCTGCTGGCCGCTTTCGAGTACCTGGCGATAACCGGGAATCAGCACGCGCACGTCGTGGTAAGCCTGCAATGCCCGCGGCAGCGCTGCCGACACGTCCCCCAGACCACCCACCTTCACCAGGTCGGCGAACTCGGAGCTGACGAAGAGAATGCGCTTCTTCTGTTCACGCAGGCTCTCGACATGCAGGTGCGGTTGCTGCGGTGCTTGGTTCATGGCGTGTGAGTCGATTCGTGCGGTCAGTGCGGCATTGCCCATGTCGTTCTCCCTGTGAGGTGACGCGGCACCGGGTTTGCCGCTGGGCATGGGGCGGCGAGCAAGGCGAAGTGGCCACGTCGGCGCCAATCGCCGACTGGCGTCGTCTGCTGCGGAAACCGACAACCCCATACTCTTTCCCTGACTGACGTGCTTTGCGGAAAGTTTCGACTTTTTTGGCGGTTGGATCGGGGCACGCCACGTAGCGGGAAACTTGAACTTTGCAGGCGCCGGAACCTCCCCTTAGGGCAAGAGCAGAGCCCATTGCAGAGAGGTCGAGCAGATGCAGAGCGTCGAACAGGTCGTGCACTTTCTGGCGAAGTACCACCTGACCCTGAGCACCGCCGAGTCCTGCACCGGCGGCCTGATGGCTTCGCTGATGGCGGAGATTCCCGGCAGCGGCGAGGTGCTCGACAGCGGCTTCGTGGTCTATTCGCCGGAAGCCAAGCAGCTGTGCCTGGGCGTCAACCAGCTGACCATCGAGCGCTTCGGCCTGACCAGCGAGGAGGTGGCGCGGGAAATGGCCCTCGGTGCGCTGAAGATGGGCCATGCCGAAATCGCCCTGGCCAACACCGGCCTGGCGCAGGCCGACGGCCCCATGGACGGAGTGCAGTGCTTCGCCTGCGCCATGCGCATCAACGACCACGAGGGTGTGGTCAGCGAGACGCTCAAGTTCGAGGGTGAGCGCAACGAGGTGCGCTATGCGGCGGCGCGCTATGCGCTGCTGCAGCTGCCTTACTACTACGAGCGCCTGCGCGCGCTCTAGAGCTCTAGACCGGGGGCTGGCGTTCGGCCTCCACCACATTGCCCTCGGGCTGCTGATCCACCAGGTCGATGCCCGAGGCGCTGCCCACCGAGGCGCGCAGCTGCGGCAGGCAGCCGGGAAAGTGGGCACAGATGAAGTTCACCAGGTTCTCGCGCAGGAAGCAGCGCAGGTCCCAGTTGCGCGAGGAGTCCAGCGAGCTGACCAGCACGCGCAGCTGCAGGGCGCGCTCGCCGGCGTCCACCACCTGCAGCACGCTGACGCGGCCGTCCCACAGGTGGCGGGCTTCGCCGCACAGGCGCTCGAGCTCCTTGCGCAGCGGCTCCAGCGGCGTCGAATAATCGACCCAGAACACTACCGCGCCGGTCAGCGACGAGGTGCGCCGAGTCCAGTTCTGGAACGGGTGCTCGATGAACCATTGCAGCGGCACCACCAGGCGGCGGTCGTCCCAGACGCGCACGACCACGTAGCTGCCGGTGATTTCCTCGATGCGCCCCCATTCGTTCTCGACAATCACCACGTCGTCCAGGCGGATCGGCTGGGTCAGGGCGATCTGCAGGCCGGCGATCAGGTTGCCCAGCACCGGCTTGGCGGCGAAGCCCACGGCCAGCCCGGCGAGGCCGGCGGAGGCGAGCAGGCTGGTACCAAACTGGCGTGCGGCGGGGAAGGTCATGAGCATGCAGGCCGCACCGAAGATCACCACGAAGCCGCTGAGGGTGCGGACCAGCACGCGGGTCTGGGTATGGATGCGGCGGGCCTGCAGGTTGTCGACCACGTTCACCGGGTGGCGCGCGACGATGACCCGCTGGATCGCGTCGGCGACACGCAAGCCCAGCCAGGTGAAGGCGGCGATCATCGCCAGCGAGACCAGGCGCCTGGCGCCGTCGATCAGCATCAGCTCGTCTGGCGCGCTGCTCAGCACCATCTGCACGCCGAACAGCGGCACCAGCAGGCGCAGCGGGTCGCGGGCACGCTGCAGCATCTCGGCGGCGAAGGGCAGGGGCCGGGCGACGCGTACCAGCAGGCGCAGCGCCCAGTACATGATCAGGCTGGCGATCGTCGCGACCAGCAATGCCACCAGCAGGGTGCGGACTTCCGGCCAGGGCAACAGGTCGAGCCAGGCCTCGCTCATGGCTTGTTCTCCGTGATCTGGGCGAGCAGGTGGTTGACCGGCAGCAGCATCACGCCCAAGGCCAGCCATAGCACCAGCCCTGGCAGCAGGTGCCAGCCGTCGATGCCAGGCTCGATCAGCGCCCAGAGCCCGGCCAACAGGATCAGCAGGCTGTAGAACAGCACTGCCTCCGCACGGCGTAGCAGCAGTGGCACTCCGCCGAGCAGCAGGGCCAGGCCGGAGAACAGTGGCACCAGCGCCGGCTGCATCTGCGGATGGCGCAGGGCGACGGCGATTAAGGCAATGCCGCTGAGAGTCAGCAGCAGCCCGACGGCGCGTGCTAGCAGCAGGAGTCCACCCACCATGCTCAGTGTCCCGGCCGCCCAGGCCGGTTGACGGTCCACGCTAGTGCCATCGCAGGCGCCTCCTTCTGTCCGTGTCATGCAGATAGAAGGCCGGCGGCGGGCCTTAGTTCAGGCAAATGCCTTGGGCAATCGACGAGGCGAACTCGACGAGCGCTGCGGCAGTCACTGCTTAAGTCCGCTCACGGACCAATGACCGTACAAGCCTGGAGAACACCATGAACGCCGTAGAGCTACTCAAGCAGGACCATCAATTGTTCCGTCAATTGCTGGAGAAACTGACCGCCACAACCGAGCGTGCGGTGAAGACCCGCCGCGACCTCATCGCACGGCTGCAACTGGAGCTGAGCGTGCACACCGACATCGAGGAGACCATCTTCTATCCGGCCATCCAGAAGGCGGGCGGCAAGGAGGAGGCGGTGATGTTCGCCGAAGCCAAGGAGGAACACCGCACCGTGGATGCGCTGGTGTTGCCGGACCTGTTCAAGACCGCGCCATCCTCGGTGGCCTTCTCCGGTCGCGCCAAGGTGCTCAAGGAACTGCTCGACCACCACCTGGAAGAGGAGGAGAGCGACATGTTCCCCAAAGCGTCCAAGCTGCTGGGCAAGCAGAAGCTGGAAGAGCTTGGTGCGCAGATGGAGGAGCGCCGGCGCAGCCTGAAGCAGACGCTCAGTCGCCAGGCAGCGTAGGCGGGTATTCGACCAAGGGCGAGCGGGGCAGGGAGGCAGGCCGCTCGCACTGGCGAGCGGTTTCCTCGAGCAGGCTGTCGACCACCGCGCACAGCGCCTGTCGCTCGCTCAGCCCCGATCCTTGCGCCGCCAGCAGCACCCGGCGTTGGCGCTGCGCGCTGCTGCCTTCACGCAGTATCCGCGCGGCCTGGGTGAAGCTCTCGGGCTCGCCCGCAGCGCCGACCAACTGCTCCAGCTGCGCCAGCCACTCGGCGGCGCTCAGCTCGTCATGGCCCCGCGCATCGAGAAAGCGCGCAGCGCAGCCTTGGCGCCTGGCTCGCCAGTAGTTTTCCTCCAGCAACAGGCGTTGCAGGCCATTCAACTCGTCGTCCTTGGCATCCAGCGCCCAGGTCACCAGTGTGCGGAACAGGCCGGCGATGCACAGCGCATCCTCTACCAGGGGGCAGGCGTCGGCGATGCGCAGCTCCAGGGTGGCGAATCGCGCCGACGGGCGGATGAACCACCAGATGTCGCCGCGCCGCTGCAGCGCGCCGGCGGCCAGCAGGAGCCCGACATAGGCATCGAAGGCCTGCTCGTCAGGCAGGGGCTCGGGAATACCCATGCGTGGCCACTCGCCGCAGAGGCAGCGGCGATAGCTGGCCATGGCGCTGTCGCGGCCACCCCAGAACGGCGACGAGCAGCTCAGCGCCAGCAACAGCGGCAGCCAGCCGACAAGGCGGTTCATCACGCGCAGCCTGTCGTACCCGTTTGGCACCCCGACATGCACATGCAGGCCGGACACCAGGCTACGCCGGGCGATGTCGCCGTGGTCGGCGAACAGCTTGCGGTAATGCGGCGATTCGGTTGCCAGCTGCTCGCGCCAGTCGGCGAATGGGTGGCTGGCGGAGCCCAGCAGGCCGATGCCATGTTGCCGAGTCAGCGTATTCAGACGCTGCCGCGACTCCTGCAGCCAGGCGCGGCCCTCATCCAGGCTCGACAGGATGGGGCTGACCAGTTCGATCTGGCTCTGGAACATTTCCTCGGCCAGGCAGGGGCCGAGTTCGTGTCGGTAGGCCGGCAGCAGGGTTGCGGGTGGCCGGCGGATGACATCGCGACTGGCCAGATCGACCAGCAGAAACTCTTCCTCGATACCGAAGCTCAAGCTTTGTTGTGGCATGGCGCCCTCCTGTTCAAGGGACGGGCGCGGCCACCGGCGAGTTCATCCAGAGTGTGGAATCTTTGCTGGCCAGGGCACTCCCAGTGATAGCGACCACGAAGCCAGGAGCATGATGAGCCCGATCAGTCCATTGACTGCGGTGGATTGCCACCCGGTACGCGACACCTACGAATCACTGCTGCAGGCGCAACCCGACGCCGCGGCCCTGGCGCGCGCGGGTGACTTTCTCGACACCCAGCTGGTCGTCGCGGAAATGCTGCCCTGTGATCTGCCGGATTCCCCCGAGCACATGCTGGCCTGGGGCAGGGCAGAGGCCCGTCGCACCACCGAGGCCTATGCGAGCTATCTGCAGACCCGCAAGCGCGGCGAGCCACGCCGATACTTCAGCAATCTGGCCCATGCCCTGTACTTTCTGCGCGCGGTGGCGCCGACCAAGCTGGTGGACGGCGCCTGGCTCTACGGCCTGCTGCCGCACTGGCCGGAAGTGCGTTTGCAGCCGCTGATCCAGACTTACCTGGAGGAGCTGGGCAATGGCGTGGCCGCGCAGAACCATGTGCTGCTGTACCGCCAGTTGCTCGCCGAGAACGGCTGCGACGAACTGGGCGGGCTGAGTGACGCGCACTATATCCAGGGCACGCAACAGCTGGCCCTGGGCCATCTGGCCGAACGCTATCTGCCCGAGCTGATCGGCTACAACCTGGGCTACGAGCAGCTGCCGCTGCACTTGCTGATCTCTACCTACGAGCTGCGTGAGCTGGGCATCGATCCCTATTACTTCCAGCTCCACGTGACCATCGACAACGCCAGCTGCGGGCACGCCCAGCGCGCAGTGCAGGCGCTGCAGGACAACCTGCCGGTGGTGGGCGATCGCCAGGCGTTCCTGCGGCGGGTCAACCAGGGTTATCGGCTCAACCAACTGGGGCTCGGCAGTACGCGAGTGATCGCAGACTTCGACCTCGAGCGCGAACTGCTGGCAATGCTCGAACGCAAGCGCCAGGTCGCCGGCACGGTGCACTCCGACCATTGCCGACTGGACGGGCGCACGATCAACCAGTGGTTGGCCGAGTCCGGGAACATGCCTGGATTTCTCGCGGCGCTGCAGGCACGTGGCTGGCTACACCGCCACCAGGACCCGAGCGAAAGCCGATTCTGGCAGCTGGTCGACGGGCCGCGAGCGGCCATGTTCGGTGTGTTCAGCGGCTATGAGCGGCAGCTGCTGCACGACTGGATAGCCGGCGATTGGCAGCCTGCAGAACAGGTAGCACCGCAGCGCCGACGCAACCGAGACGAAGAGGGCCCAGAGCCAGTAGGCGACTTCGCCAGCGAGACCAGAACACTGCTCGCGCAACTGGAGGGCCTGGCGGTAGCTGAACAGAACCAGCGGCTGATCCAGTTGATGACACCTGCGTTGCACCACAGCCCGGCCGGCCTGATGGCCACCCGTCTTTTCTCTGCGAGCTACTGCTGATC
This sequence comes from Pseudomonas sp. Gutcm_11s, assembly GCF_028649395.1. Taxonomy (GTDB): domain Bacteria; phylum Pseudomonadota; class Gammaproteobacteria; order Pseudomonadales; family Pseudomonadaceae; genus Aquipseudomonas. Next base: position 307,285 of record NZ_JAQSUW010000014.1, read on the forward strand.
ATGAGCCGACTCAACCGCTCCCTGCTGCACCTCGGCCAGGCGCTGCACGCCAGGGCCTACCGCTTCACCAGCGTCACGCCGCTCACCCAGCAGCGCGTCAATGCGCGCGCGCAGAACGCCTGGGCAACCGACCTTGCCGGTGTATTCGGCTGGAGCCGGCCATTCCATCCGGACACCGTGGGCGAGGAGCTCTTCGGCCTGATGGACAGCGCCGGTGTGCTGCACAGCACGGCGAATGGCGGCTGGCTCAGTACGGTGCGTTGGTCCAGCCTGGATGACGAGCTCTACGTGCACTCGTGCTACCCGACTTCGCAGGCCGATGCGGTGTTCTTCGGCCCTGACACCTACCGTTTCGCCCAGGCCATCGAACAGCATCTGCGCCGCCAGCCACCGGAACAGCTGCGCCGGGTCCTCGATATCGGTTGCGGGGCAGGGCCGGGAGCACTGTTGGTGGCGCGGGCCTGCCCGAGCGCCGAGGTGCTGGCCGTGGACATCAATCCGCTCGCCCTCGAATACACAGACGTCAACGCCCGGCTCGCCGGCATCGGCAACCTGCGAACCTTGCGCAGCGATCTACTGGCTTCCATCGGCGGTGAGTTCGACCTGATCCTCAGTAACCCGCCCTATATGCTCGACCCGCAGGGCCGTCTGTATCGCGATGGCGGCGGAGAGCTGGGCGTCGGGCTGTCCCTTGCCATCATCGACGAGGCGCTGGCGCAACTGGCACCTGGCGGCTGCCTGCTGCTGTATACCGGCGTGGCAATGGTTGGTGGGCGCGATCCGCTGCTGGAGTACTGCAAGGCCACGCTGCCAGGACAAAGCGTGGTCTGGAGTTATCGCGAGATGGATCCGGACGTGTTCGGTGAGCAGTTGCTGGAGCCCGGTTACGAGGCGGTTGAACGTATTGCCGCAGTAGCGCTCACCATTACCCGCAGTCGGCGAGAGGAGGGTGGCTGGCAGCGCTGAAAAACACTTGAACCGCCGGACGCAGCCACGGGTCAGCACTGTGTAAATGACTCGACTCGGTGATGACCACAATGATCAAGAAATGCCTGTTTCCTGCCGCCGGCTACGGCACTCGTTTTCTTCCCGCCACCAAGTCGATGCCCAAGGAGATGCTGCCAGTGGTCGACACGCCACTGATCCAGTATGGGGTGGAGGAGGCGTTCGACGCCGGCCTCGACCAGATCGCCATGGTCACCGGGCGCGGCAAGCGCTCCCTCGAGGATCACTTCGACATCAGCTACGAGCTGGAGCACGAGATCAGCAACACCGATAAGGAGCACGCGCTGCGCGGCATTCGTCGGCTGATCGACAACTGCACCTTTTCCTATACCCGGCAGATCGCCATGAAGGGCCTAGGGCACGCCATTCTCACCGGCCGCCCGCTGATCGGCGATGAGGCCTTTGCCGTGGTACTGGCCGACGATCTCTGCCTCAACCCCGGGGGTGACGGCGTGCTGATGCAGATGGTCAAGCTGTACAACCAGTTCCGCTGCTCGATCGTTGCCATCGAGGAGGTGCCAGCGGAAGAAACCGGCAAGTACGGGATCATTTCCGGCGAGGCGATCCGCCACGATATCTTCCGTGTCGATCGCATGGTGGAGAAGCCGCGACCCGAGGACGCGCCGTCCAATCTGGCGATCATCGGCCGCTACATCCTGACCCCGGACATCTTCGACCTGCTGGAACAGACACCACCAGGCAAGGGCGGCGAAATCCAGATTACCGACGCGCTGATGAAACAGGCACAACAAGGCTGCGTGCTGGCTTACAAATTCCAGGGACGACGTTTCGATTGCGGATCAGCCGAGGGCTACCTGGCAGCCAGCAATTTCTGCTTCGAACACTTCTACAAGACCAGACAGGAACGCCAACGTCCCAAAGTGTTGGAGCAGGAGGAGCACGAAGCTCAGGAGGCAACGCCGGCGTAAGTATGCGCGGCGCTGATTGAGTGGGATGGCTAGGATCGACCAGGCGACATGGAAGTCGAAGAGCGGCTAACTCAGCTGGGACGTGAGAGGCGGGTTGATGAATCTGTATCTCAGCAGCGTCATCAGCGGCTCTCTCGTAATACATAATTTAACATAATATACATTATGCGAATTTATAGATTAGGCTCTGAGGTCCCAGCCCTTCGATTTTGTTGTGACTTGTTTCTATTAAGTCTTGTTTGCAGTGGATAATCGTTTTTAGCTAAAGTCCCCGCCTTCGAGAAACCGGTGCTCAAGGATCGACCATGTTCCGACTCGATGCAGTCAGTTTCAGCTTGCCGGAGCGCACGCTCCTGCATCCGCTCACGCTCGACATTCCTCAGGGCCAGATGGTTGGTCTGATTGGCCACAACGGCTCAGGTAAATCCACGTTGCTGAAGATGCTGGCTCGCCAGCAACCGGCAAGCGCTGGTCGAGTGCTGCTGGACGACAAGGCTGTGGCCGACTGGAAGGATCGGGACTTCGCTCGCCAGGTTGCCTATCTGCCGCAGCAACTGCCGTCTGCCGATAGCCTCACGGTACGCGAGCTGGTCGGTTTCGGTCGCTATCCCTGGCACGGTCTATTGGGCCGCTTCAGCGCCGAGGATCACGCCAAGGTTCGCGAGGCCATGGAGCTGACTGACACGCTGCGCTTCGCCGAGCGTATGGTCGACAGCCTTTCCGGTGGCGAACGCCAGCGTGTGTGGCTGGCCATGCTGCTGGCGCAGAACAGCCGTTACCTGCTGCTGGACGAACCGACCTCGGCCCTCGACATCGCTCACCAGGTGGACGTGCTCGGCCTGGTACACCGGCTCAGCCAGCAACTCGGCCTGAGCGTGATCGTAGTGCTGCACGACATCAACATGGCGAGCCGCTACTGCGACCGCTTGATTGCGCTGCACAGCGGTAGTCTATTGCTGGACGGCACTCCGGCCGAGCTGATGACCAACAGCAACCTGGAGGCCATCTATGGCCTGCCCATGCAGGTGCTCAGCCATCCGCGCGGCCAGCAACCCATTGCCGTGGTGGTCTGATGCGCTGGTTGTTCTTCGCCTTTCTGCTGCTGGCAGGCCTGGCTCAGGCCGATGGTCGCCAGCCACGCATCGCGGTAATCGACTGGGGTCTCACCGAGACATTGCTGGGACTGGGCGTGACGCCCATCGCCGTGGCCCAGACCGAAGGCTATCGGCGCTGGGTGCAGGCCCCCGAGCTGCCCGCTGAGGTCATCGATCTGGGACTGCGCATCGAGCCGAATCTCGAGCTGCTGAGCGAGATCAAGCCGGACATGATCCTCATTACCCCGCAGTTTGCCGCTAGCCGTGCGCAGCTGGAGCGCGTTGCTCCGGTGCATATGCTGGCCATCTATACGCCGGAGGCCGAGGCCTATGTCGGCGCCCAACGAGTGACCCGCGAGCTGGCCGAGCTGCTCGGTCGTCAGGCCGAAGGCGAAGCCATGATTGCTCGCATCGATACCCAGATGGCACGGGTCAAACAGCGCTTGGCCACCCGGGATCTGCCACCTTTCTATGTGATGACCTTCCTCGATCAGCGTCATGTGCGCCTGTTCGGCAAGCAGAGCATCTACCAGGGGGTACTGGATCGCACCGGGTTGCGCAATGCCTGGACTGGGCCGACCAACTATTGGGGCTTCAGCCAGCAGGGTATCGAGCGTCTGGCCGAACAACCCAGCGCCGCCCTGCTCTATCTGGAACCTATGCCGCCTGGCACCGAAGATGGTTTGGCTGGCAGCGCCCTGTGGCAGCAACTGCCGGCGGTGCGTGAGCAGCGCCTGTACGGCTTACCACCGGTTTGGAGCTTTAACGGGCTGATGGCTGCAGAGCGCTTCGCCTACCTGCTGGAGGCGCGTCTGGCGCCGGAGAGCGAGCAATGACCGATCTGCTGGCCCAGGGGCCGTTGCCTACCCGCGAGCGTCGTGGATTTTCCGGCCATCCTGGCTGGCTGTGCTCCGTGCTGCTGGTTCTGGCTCTGGGACTGGCGCTGAGCGATCTCGGTCGTCGCCTGCCTCTCGGCGAGTGGGCGCAAGCCATGATCAGCCCTGCCGAAGGCGACATGCAGCAGCTGATCCTGCATTTCAGCTGGCTGCCACGGCTGTTTATGGCGCTGCTCTGCGGCGCCGTGCTGGCCCTGGCGGGCACCCTGATGCAACAGGTGCTGCGCAATCCGCTGGCTTCGCCGACCACCCTGGGCGTATCCAGTGGCGCCCAGTTCGGCCTGCTGGTGGCCACGTTGTGGGCGCCCTGGGCGCTCGATTATGGCCGCGAGTGGGTCGCCCTGGCTGGTGGTGGTATCGCCGCAGCGCTGGTATTTGCCCTGGCCTGGCGCCGCGGCCTGGCACCGCTGACGCTGATCCTCGCCGGCCTGGTGGTCACCCTGTATCTCAGTGCCTTGAACGTGACGCTGATGCTGGTACAGCAGCAGGATCTCAACGCGGTATTCATCTGGGGCTCCGGCTCGCTCAGCCAGAACAGCTGGAGCGGCGTGCAGTTTCTGATTCCGCGCCTGGCCCTGGGCGTGTTGCTTCTGCTACCGCTGTTGCGACCGCTGGCGCTGCTGGAACTGGACGACAGCGGTGTGAAGAGTCTCGGCGTGCCGCTGCGTTTTCTGCGCTTCGTCACCCTATCCCTCTCCGTATATCTGGCCGCCTGCGTGGTCAGCACAGTCGGCGTGATCGGTTTCATCGGCCTGGCGGCGCCGGCTCTGGTGCGCCTGTTGGGCGCTCGCACCCTTGCCCAGCGTCTGATCTGGGCACCATTGCTAGGCGGCTTGCTGCTGTGCGTCACCGACCTGGGCATTCAGCGCCTGGCCGGTAGCCTGGCGGAACTGGTGCCCACCGGAGCGGCCACCGCGTTGTTGGGCGCCCCACTGTTGCTCTGGCTGCTGCCCCGCCTGCGTCTGGCTGGCGGGCAGCCGCAGAGCGGCGATAGCCAGCATTTTGCTCGCCACCCCTTCCCCGCTCGCCGCCTGGTGCCAATGGCACTGTTGCTGGGTGCGGGACTGCTGATGGCCCTCGGTCTGGGTCGCGGGCTGGATGGCTGGCAGTGGAACCTGGGCGATCTCGCCGTACTCGACTGGCGTTGGCCTCGGGTGATGGCTGCCGCCGCAGCCGGTTGCATGCTGGCGCTGGCCGGCTGCATGATCCAGCGCCTGACCGGCAACCCGATGTCCAGCCCCGAGGTGCTCGGCATCAGCGCCGGCGCGGCGCTGGGGCTGATCGCCCTGCTCTTCCTGCTGCCCTATTCCGGCCCACTGGCCCAGCTGGCCCTGGGCGGGCTGGGTGCCGGTCTGACGTTGCTGCTGTTGCTCGGGCTATCCCGTCGCTCCGGCTTCGCCCCGGAAAAGGTGCTGCTGATCGGTATCAGCATCACCGCGCTGTTCGACGCCCTGCAGGTCATATTGCTGGCCGGTGGCGACCCGCGCGGACAGAACCTGCTGGGCTGGATGTCCGGCTCCACCTACTTCGTCGGCCCGCAGATGGCTATCTGGGTACTGGTGTGCAGCCTGATCCTGCTGGCCGCCGCCCTGCCCTTCGGCCGCTGGCTGGAACTGTTGCCGCTGGGCGAAGGTACTCCGCGAGCGCTTGGCGTGCCGCTGGGACGCAGCCGCTTCGTGTTGCTCCTGCTGGCGGCGCTGCTGACCGCTGGCGCCACGCTGATCGTCGGGCCGCTAAGTTTTATCGGCCTACTCGCGCCGCACCTGGCGCGCTTGCTCGGCCTGGCCCGCGCGGTGCCACAGATGCTTGGTGCAGCGTTGCTTGGCGCACTGGTGATGGTGGCGGCGGACTGGTTGGGCCGCACAGCCTTGTTCCCGGCGCAATTGCCGGCGGGACTACTGGCGTCCTTGCTGGGCGGCGCCTATTTCATGCTGTGTCTGTATCGGCGCTGAGGGGCTCGCTGAAGGCAGGATACCAAAGGGCACTTGCTAGCCTCGGGCAGACTAAGGGGCTACTCACCAGCAAGGCGAGTAACCCAGCGCAGCCATCAATCCAGTACCGCAGTACCTTCCGCTGGCGGCTCTTCCAGCAGCGGGCAGTTGTCGCACATCTCCATGCCCAGTTCGTTGCGGATGCAGCACAGCTTGCGCTGGCGCCAGGGTGCACAGCCTTCGTCCTGTGGCACGTAGCTGACCGGCTCGAACAGCGGGTTGCGCGTACCGTCTGGACGCAGCTTGCTTTCCAGCACCTCGAAGCCCTGAGCCAGCATCGGCTTGGGGAACGGCAGGCCGCCGAGGGTCGACATGAACCACTCGAAGTAGTTGCCGGCGTTGCTCCACAGGACACGGGCAGCGATCTTGCGATGGGCCCGCAGGCCATCGATGAAGGGCAGCAGGTTGTCGTCCATCAGCCCGGAGAAGCGCTCGAAACCGTTGGCTGGCGCGGCGCTCCAGCGCTCGCCGGCATGCGGCAGCTTGAATGCCTCGGGCAGGCCGTCGGCACCGACCACCACCTGGATCTCGTCGAAATCCAGCGGCAGGCGCCAGTTCATGATCAATCCTGCCGCCAATACCGGCGGAATCAGGCGCAGGAAGTAGTACTTCGACCATAGCGACATCAGCGCCCGCCGATCGCCCTCGGCATGCTCGGGGCCGAAGCGCAGCATCTGTTCTTCAAGACGCTCGGCGCTGACAAACTCACGCCCGGGCAATGCCGGGCGTGGGTCATCCGCAAGGGTCAGTACATCGCGGTAGTGGGCGAAAGGCCCTTGGAACAGCGGGGCAATGGCCGGGATCATCGGCCCCCCGCCTGGGTCAAGCACATGCGCTGGCGACTCCTGTCGATTGGCGCCGACGGCTGTTGTCCAGCAAGGCGTCGACCACTTCCTGTGAACGTATGGCCAGTACCGACAGTAGCGTGTCGCTCAGGCCGTGGCTGGCCTCGCAGCAACCCTGCAGGTAGATACCCGCGCTCATCTGCGGCTGGCAGCTCAGACGATAGTCGCGCTCCACGCCGTCGCCAAGATGCTGCTGTAGGCCTTCGAGTAGACGCTTGTAGCCATCGCGGCGATAACCGGTGGCCAGCACGACGGCATCGAACAGGCGATCCTCGCGGCCTTCCGGCCCATTCAGGGTCAGCTGAATGCCATCGGTGCCGGCCTGCACTGCCTCGATGCTGCGCTGGGTCAGCAGGCTGTGCGGCGCATGACCGGTGACCTTCTGCAGGTACAGGCGGTGGTAGATGCTTTCGATCAGGTCGAGATTGACCACCGAGTAGTTGGTCTGGGCGTTGGCCTGGATGAACGCCTCGCGCGCCTCCGGAGCCTGACCGTAGACCACGTCGGTATAGGACGGGTCGAAGATTTCGTTGATGAACGGGCTGTCGTCGGCCGGACGCAGAGCCTGGCTGCGCATCACCATGCTGACTTCGGCCGCCGGGAAGCGCCCGCACAAGTCGCTGAAGATTTCCGCCGCGCTCTGGCCGGAACCGATCACCGCCACACGCTTAGGCTCGGCGCAGCCGTGGATGCGTTCCAAGTAGCTGGAGGAATGGATCACCCGCTGGTCACCGCGCAACGAGCGGAACATCTCCGGCACCACCGGTTCGCCACCGATGCTGACCACCAGGTTGCGGGTGATGCGCGCACGGGTGCGGCCGTCGGCTAGGCGCGAGATCACCTTGACCCGGGTCACGTCGCCGCCGTCCAGCACAGGTTCGACGCCGATGACTTCCTCGCCGTAATGCACACGGTCGGTGAACTGGGCTGCGGCCCAGCCTAGGTAGTCGTTGTACTCCAGGCGCGATGGCGTGAAGGTACTGATGTTGATGAAGGCTTCCAGCCGACGCTTCTGGTGCAGGTAATTGACGAAGGTGTAGCGGCTGGATGGATTGCGCAGCGTAGCCAGGTCCTTGAGGAAGGATATCTGCATGCGACTGTCGTCCAGCAGCATGCCGCCGTGCCACTCGAAGGCCGGCTTCTTCTCCAGGAAGCAGTAGCGCAGACCGTTTTCACGCACGCGGCGGTCTTCGTCCAGGGCCACCGCGATGGCCAGGTTGGCGGGCCCGAAGCCCAGCCCGATCACGTCGTATTCCAGTGTTTCTATGCTCATGTCAGGCCCCGATCCTCTGCGGATGGTTCGTGTGAAGGCCAAGTCAGCCCCTGGAGGCACTCGCCTCGCCCAACCTCATCAGTTTCACGGCCGCGCTCGGGCGCGGCTCTTTTGTTCTGGGCTCGCGAACAGCAAGCGCGAGCCGTACTGCTATGCCAGACGGCAGTGTTCGAAGAACACTTCGCGGGACTGCACCATGAGTGCGGCTCGCTTGTGCGGGAAATCGAATTCCTTGGCCTTGTGATAACCCTGTGCCTGCATGTGGCCAATCATCTTGGCGTTGTCGGCACGGGGCTCGGCGACCACCCGCTGGGTGCGTGGATCGTCGAGGAACAGGTAGTGGGTCAGCGCGCTCAGCCAGCTGGCCACCTTGTGCGGGCCGCGATGGCTCTCTTCGCCGACCAACATGTGGATGCCACGGTCGTAGTCCTCCACGTCGTAGAACGGCGCGATACGGTCTTCCTTGGCCCAGTAGGCCTCGTAGTAGGCGAAAGGCTCGTCGTCGAAGCAGCCGATCAGGGTCAGCACGCGCGGATCCGCGGCCAGCTCTTCCAGGTAGCGGCGATGTTTTTCGAGATCGCCCTCCTCCTGCCAGAACGCGGCCACACGGGCACTGTTCTGCCAGCGGTTGAAGCGTTCGAGGTCATTGTCGATGTCCAGGGTGCGCAGGGAAATCCAGGCGCCCAGGTTGGCGTCGAAACGACGATAGACCTCGCCCACCGGCTTGGGTACACGACGCGGATGGCGGCGGCCAGTGGCATGCATGACCATCTGCTGCGGATAACCGGCACTGCCAGTGTTGCGCAGGAACGGCCCTGGCAATTGCCAGAACAGCGAGCGCTCGATGCGGAGACTATCGCCCTCACCCACCAGCAGACCGCTGTTCAGCAACGCCGGATCGATGCTTTCCAGCTGCAGACGCAACACCTGCAGCGCCGGATCATTGGCAAAGCACCAGTAGGCCAGCAGCCACAGAACCTCGGACTGTTCCTCAACGGCCAGCTCCAGCGGAACCAGCAGCTCACCCTGGCGCCGGGCGCGCAACAGCGCGCGCTCGTCCAGATGCAAGGCCAGGTTAGTGCCGTCGTCACGGGCGGCCAGCTGCTGCCCCGAGGGCAGCAGCAATTGTTGCAGTGGCTTAGAAGTCATAACTCACACTGGCGATAACGTTGCGACGATTGCCGTACCAGCAGTAGTAGTCGCAGGCCGCAACGTACTCCTTGTCGGTCAGGTTGCTGGCGTTCAACTGTAGGCGAACGTCCTGAATGCGGTACCCGATCATGGCGTCTACAAGGGTATAGGACGGCACTTCCAGGGTTTCGGTGTTGTCGCCGTAGCTGGAGCTGGTGTGACGCACGCCGGCGCCAAGCTCCAGGCCATTGAGGACGCCACCGATGAACTGGTACTTGCCCCACAGAGAAGCCATCTCGTCGGCGACGTTGGCCGGGGCCTTATCTTTCTCTGCAGGGTTGGTGGTCTTGGTGGTTTCCGGATCGAGCTTGGTATAGCTGGCGATCAGGCTGATGTTCTCGGTGACATTGGCCTGAGCTTCCAGCTCGAGACCGCGGCTACGAACTTCGCCCAGTTGGGTAGGTACTCCACCTTGGTTCTTGGTGACGTTTTCCTGGGTCAGCTCGAATACTGCGGCAGTGAACATGGCATCCAGCCCCTGCGGCTCGTATTTCAGACCGATTTCTTTCTGGTCACCCTCTTGCGGCTTGAAAGGCTTACCGGTGACCCGATTGAGGTCGGTAACCGGCAGGAAGAACTCGGAGTAGCTGATGTAGGGTGTCAGCCCATTGTCCATGACATAGGCAACACCACCGCTCCAGGTGAAGTTGTCGTCGCGGACATTGTGTTTATCGCCGGTGGTCTGATTGTCGAAGTCCGTGCGAGAGCGATCATAGCGGCCGCCCAGCAGGAACACCCAGTCGTCGTACTTGAACTGCTCCTGAATGTAGAGGCCGTTCTGATCCGCCCGCGTGTCCTTGTCTTCCAGGGCGAAGTCACCTACCGGCACGTCATTGCCGATTGGAATCGAACCGAAGAGAGGGGTGTTGTTGCCTGGATTGAAGATGTCCAGAGGCGGGATGACTCCGAGGTTCGGATAGCCATTGGGGCTGCGGTCATTGATCTTCAACTGCTGGTAGTCATAGCCGAGCAGCAGCGTGTTTTCCCAGCGATCACCGATCCAGTTGCCGAGCAGGCGGTTGTCAATCGACAGGTTGTCGGCTTTGCCATCGTTGTAGGTCAGGCCGCGATTGATGACGCGATCGGTGAGATTGCCGTAGAAGAACAGCTGGCGTAGTTCCAGATCCATATGGCCGTAGCGCAGGTTCTGCTGGAAGTCCCAGTTGTCGTTGAGGCGATGGTTCAGCTCGTACCCCAGGGTGTACTGGTCACGCTCGAAGGTTTCGTACTTCGGGTTGCCCACGGCAGTGTCGGTATCGATGTCGCCATTGGGGTTGGCCGTAATGGTGCCGCTGGAGGGCAGGAACTGCAGCTGAGGATCCGAGCGATCCTTCTGCATGCTGGCCAACAAGGTCAGCGAGGTATCTTCGTTGAAATTGAAGGTCATCGATGGGGCCAGCAGGATGCGGGCAGCGTCCACGTCGTCCACCTGGGTACCGGTGTCACGACTCAGCGCGACTACGCGGTACAGCACGTTGCCCTCCTCATCCAGCTTGCCACCAACGTCGGCGTTGATCTGCTTGCGGTCGAAGCTGCCGTACTGAATGCCGACTTCGTTCTTGGCATCGGCGGTCGGGCGCTTGCTTTGCAGGTTGATCAGGCCGCCCGGCGGAGTCTGACCGTAGAGCACCGACGCAGCGCCCTTGAGCACCTCGATGCGCTCAAGCATGTAGGGGTCGATCTGCCAGCTATAGAAGGCGCTGGAGTAGATGCGCGAGCCGTCCATGAACAGGCCGTTGTTGGCCTGCTTGAAGCCACGGATGATGAACCAGTCCTGTTTGTTGTCTTCGCCGTAGAAGCCGGCCTGAACACCTGCCGAATAACGCAGTGCTTCGCTGATGGTCTGCACATTGCGATCGTCCATCTGCGCCTGGGTCACAACGGACACCGAACGCGGTGTCTCATTCAGGGGGGTGTTGATCTTGGTTGCACTGCGGCTGTTCTTTGCCACGTAGCCTTGGTCTTCACCAACCGGGCTATCCAGCTCACCACTGATATTGGTGGCATCCAGCTGTACAGCCTCATCGGCCTGCAAACCCATGCTGAAAGCGCTCAGTGCGCAGGCCATGGCCAGAGGAAGGCGCGCCCTGGCGAAGGGTACTTTGGCTTGGTACTTGGCTGGCTGTTCCATCAACACTCCCCATCAAATCAAATTAGAAAGATTCGCATTTATTCTGCTTGCCCCTACTAGACGAATCGCTCGGGGAAAAATTTACCTTTGCCTTACATTTTTCCTCAACGAGCCAGTGCAGCAGACAGATCGGCGAGCACCTGTGGATGGCGCACGATGCCCTGGTGGTCGGTATCCACTAGGTGGTGTGCCGCCGCCCTGCCCTGCACCTGCTCCAGGCCGGACTCCAGCAAGGCAGCGCGCCCGCCCGGCTGCGCCGCCCACCAGCAGTGTGGACGCACCTTGACTTTGGGCAGCGCGTAGCCGGCGCACAGACGGCGCATATGCTGCTCCAGCGCCCAGGCGAATAGCAGTTCTTCTAGGCTCTGGCGCGTCATGCCATCCAGCGGCTGGCCGGCGAACCAGTTGCCGCAGGCCTGCGGCCAGTCCAGCGGTTCGAGCTGCAGCAGCTGCTCGAATAGGCCGTCCCAGGCCCTGGCCGGCAGCTCCGGAGCCAGCAGCTGCAGATGCTCGACCAGTTTGGCCCGCGCCTGCGGATGGCGGGCGTCGTCGCCGGCGATCTCGGTGCCCGGCACGTAGCAGTCGAGCAGACCGAGGAAGGCCACCTCTTCGCCACGGGCCTCCAGGCGCGCCGCCAGCTCCAGCGCCAGGCTACCGCCCAGCGACCAGCCGACCAGACGGTACGGCCCCTGCGGCTGCTGCTTGAGCAGTGCGGCCAAGTAGGCGTCGGCCATCTCACCCAACGAAGTATCGCGCCAGCTTGGATCAAGGAAGATGCGGCACTGCAGACCGAACACTTCGCGCACGCCGTCCAGGCGCGCTGCCAGCGGCTGGTAGCCGGTGACCCGGCCGGTGACCGGGTGCGGGCAGAACACAGGCTTTGTGCTGGCCTCCTGGCGGGTCAGGCGCAGCAGCGGCGACGGGCCCTGCACGGCCTGGCCGCGGGCCAGCTCCAGCAGGCCGAGCAGCTCCCGGCGATAGTCCGCGGCCAGCGCCTCGATGGTCTCGCCGCGGTACTGGTTGGCCGCGTATTCCCAGGACAGCTGCAGCTGGCCGTCGAACACCTGGCCGTTGACCGCCAGGCGCGCGGCTAGCGGGTTGCCTGCCGCTACCTCCGCGCCACCGCCGGCCGCCGGGCGGAACCAGTCCGCCGCCGCGCCGGCCTGGTATTGGCCGAGGTAGTTGAAGATCACTTCGGCGCTCGGCACGGCGGCAAGTGCCGCCTGCGCCGCAGTCGAACCCAGCCAGCGCAGCACGCCGTAGCCCTGGCCGCCATGTTCGACCTGCTGCAAGCGTTGCTGAACCTGCTGCAGGTGTTCGCTCACGTCGACCAGTTGTGGCAACTGCAGCGGATACAGGCTGGTGAACCAGCCGACCGTGCGCGACAGATCCAGCTCGCCGGCTAGCGCCTCGCGGCCGTGGCCTTCGAGGTTGGCCCGCAGGCCCGGCTGACCGCTCCAGCGGCACAGCGCGCGGGTCAGCGCAGTGAGCAGCAAGGCATCGATGCGCACGCCGAGCTGCGCCGGTGCCTGCAACAGGCGCTTGGTATCGGCGACGTCCAGGGCCAGGCGCACTTCGCGCTTGTCGCCATGCGTGGCTGTCGCACCGTCCAGCTCACGCGGCAAGGCCAGCTCAGGGCCGCTCAGGCGGCTGCACCAGGCATCCAGTTCAACCTGCGCCGCTTCGCTACCAGCCCAGCCTTGCAGGGCCTCGGTCCAGCGCTTGTAGGACTGGCTCTTGCTCTGCAGGCGCACGGTCTGCCCGGCTTCCAGCTGGCGATAACCCGCGAGGATATCTTCCAGCAGGATGCGCCAGGACACCCCGTCCACCACCAGGTGATGCACCGCCAGCAACAGGCGGTCAGCCTGGCCGGCTTGCTTGAGGTAGAGCGCGCGCAGCAATGGGCCATCCGCCAGTTCGAGACTCTGCTGGGCCTGTTGGTAAAGCTTCTCAGCCTCGGTATCGCTGCCGGCTTCACGCAGCCACAGCAGCTGCTCGGCGCTCATTTCGGCGTAGTGCTGGCGCCAGGCGCCCTGCTCCTGACTGAAGCGCAGGCGCAGTCCATCGTGATGGGCCACCAGCGCCTGCAGCGCCTGCTCCAGCAGTTGTGGATCGAGCGGACGCAGCAGTTCCAGATTCAGCGCCTGGTTCCAGTGCGCCGGCTCGGCCTGGTCCATGGCGAAGAAGTGCGCCTGGATCGGCGCCAGCGGCAGTTCGCCGGTTACCGGCTCCTGCGCCACGTCTTCACCGGCGGCACGGGCTGCCTGGGCCAGCTCGGCCAGGCGCGGGAACTGGAACAGCTCGCGTGGCGCCAGTTGCAGGCCTTGCTGTCGTACGCGACTGACCACCTGCAGGGCGACGATGGAGTCGCCGCCCAGCTCGAAGAAATGATCCTGGCGCCCTACCCGCTCAACGCCCAGCACTTCGGCCCAGATGGCGGCGAGGATGCGCTCGTTGTCGGTCTGCGGCGCTTCGTAGGACTGGCTTTGCCAGGTCGGCTCCGGCAGTGCGGCACGGTCCAGCTTGCCAGCCGGGGTCAGCGGCAGTTTCTCCAGGGCGATGATCTGTGCCGGCACCATATAGTCCGGCAGTACCTTGGCTAAATCGGCTTTGAGCTGCGTGGTATCGGCGCCCTCTTTGGCCACTACGTAGCCCACCAGCTGCTTGCCGGTCGGTGTCTCGCGGGCGATCACCGCCACCTCTTGGACGCCATCGAGTGCCAGCAACTGGCTTTCGATCTCGCCCAGCTCGATACGGAAGCCACGGATCTTCACCTGATGGTCGACGCGGCCCAGGTAGTCCAAGGTGCCGTCTTCACGCCAGCGCACCAGGTCGCCAGTGCGGTACATGCGCTCGCCGGCGGCGCCGAATGGATCGGGCAGGAAGCGCTCGGCAGTCAGCTCGGGACGCTGGAAATAGCCACGGGCCAGACCGACTTCACCACCGATATACAACTCACCCGCTACACCGATAGGAAGCAGGTGCAGCTCGGCATCCAGCACATACAGGCTGCGTGGGCCAACCGGGTTACCGATAGGTGCGTAGGCAGCTTCAAACGAATCACCGGGGAAGGCTTCCCAGATCAGCGGCGTGACCACCGTCTCGGTCGGGCCGTAGCCGTTGATGATGCGTTGTGGCTGCAGCACTTTCTGCAGGCGCTCGTAGGTCTCGCGGGTAAAGGCTTCGCCACCCAGCGTCCAGGAACGTACCGGCAGTTTCAGGCCCTGCGACTCGACCCAATCCAGCAGCTGCTGGGCATAGCTGGGCGGCAGGCAGGAGATGGTTACGCCTTCGTCGGCGATGACTTGGCAGGTCTTCTCGGCGCTCCACAGTTCCTGATCGCGAATCACCAGACGGCTGCCAAAGGCCAGCGGTACCGTCCAGCGCTCCAGGGCGCCGTCGAAGCTGATGGAAGCAAAGTGCAGCTCCACATCGTCCGGGGTCATGCCGTAGCGCTGGCCGATGGTCTGCACATGCATGCTCAGGCCCAGGTGGTTCACCGCTACGCCCTTGGGCTGTCCGGTGGAGCCGGAGGTGTAGATCAGGTAGGCCAGATTGAGCGGATGCAGCTGAACGGCCGGTGCCGAAGCTTCGAAGGTGCTCAGATCCAGCTGATCCAGATACAGCGGCTCTACGCCTTCGCCCAGCGGCAAACGTTCGGCCAGATCGGACGAAGTGATCAGCCACTTCAGCCCCGAATCCTCAACCATGTAGCTGAGACGCTCGCGCGGATAATCCGGATCTAGCGGCACGAAGGCACCACCCGACTTCAGCACCGCCAGCATGGCCACGATCATCGCGTTGCCACGTTCCAGCGATACACCGACGCGAGACTCGGGACGCACAGCGTGAGTCACCAGCAGATTGGCCAGACGATTGGAGCGGGCTTCCAGCTCTCCGAAGGTGATGCGCTCGGCGCCATGTACCAGAGCGATGGCTTCGGGACGCAGACGTGCCTGCTCGGCAATCAACTCCGGCAACAGGCGCGAAGCATCGAAACCCTGCTGCGGCGTGTTCCACTCAGTCAGGCGTTCCTGATCCTGATGATCCAGCAATGGCAGGCTGACCAGCGACTGGTCCGGTGCCGCGCCAACCTGCTCCAACAGGCTCAACAGATGCTCGGCGAGGC
This sequence comes from Pseudomonas sp. Gutcm_11s, assembly GCF_028649395.1. Taxonomy (GTDB): domain Bacteria; phylum Pseudomonadota; class Gammaproteobacteria; order Pseudomonadales; family Pseudomonadaceae; genus Aquipseudomonas. The sequence goes on from NZ_JAQSUW010000014.1 coordinate 322,769, forward strand.
GGCACATCTGGTCATCGTCCAGGCGCTCGCGGGCCCAGGTCAGGGTCAGGCGCAGTCGGCCGCTGCTGTCTTCATGGCTGTCCAGCGCCAGGTCGAACAAGGCATGCGGTACGCCCTGGGCCAGCGGTTCCAGGCTCAAGCCTGGCAGCTGCAGTGCTCCAAGATCGCGTTTCTGGTGGTTAAACAGCACCTGGAACAGCGGCGTCTGGCCCAGGCTGCGTTCAGGGGCGAGAGCCTCCACCAGCTGGTCGAACGGCAGATCCTGCTGATCCTGGGCATCCAGGGCGTGGCGGCGCACATCAGCCAGCAACTGGCGAAAGCTCTGGGCCAGGTCGAATTCGCTGCGCAGCACCTGGGTGTTAACGAAGAAACCCACCAGCGGCGCGGTCTCGGCACGCTGGCGGTTGGCCACCGGCACGCCGACGCGGATATCACGCTGGCCGCTGTAGCGCGCCAGGATCAGTTGGAACGCCGCCAGCAGCAGCATGAACAGGGTCGCGCCCTCGCCCTGGGCCAGCTGGCGCAGGCGCTCGGCCAGGGCCGGCGGTACTTCGATGCTCTGGCGTTCGGCATGCCGCTGCCCGGAAGCATCCAGCTTGTAGGGCAAAGCCAGTACCGGCTGCTCGCTACCCAGGCGTTCGCGCCAGTAGCCGAGCTGGCGCTCGCGCTCGCCCGCTTCCAGCCAGGCGCGTTGCCACTGGGCATAGTCGGTGTACTGGATCGGTAGTTCAGTCAGTTGCGGAGTCTGACCCAGGCGCAGTGCGGCATAGGCGCGGCCCAGCTCCTCGGCGAACACCCCGATGGACCAGCCATCGGAGACGATGTGGTGACAGACGATCTGCAGGCGCCATTGCTGCTCGTCTAGACGCAGCAGTTGCACGCGCAGCAGCGGCCCTTCGATCAGGTCGAAAGTGCGCGCCGCATGGGCGTCGGCCAGGGCCTGAATGCTTTGCGCCTCGCCGCGCAGATCGCGCTCTTCCAGAGCCAGTGGCCCCGGCGGATCGATACGCTGGCACAGCTGGCCCTCATGCTCGTAGAAGCGCGTGCGCAGGGCCTCGTGCCGCTGCACCACCAGCTCCAGGGACGCCAGCAGCGCGCTGCGGTCCAGCTCGCCGTTGAGGGCAAAGGCGCCGACCATGTGGTAGGCGCTGCTGTCCGGCTCCAACTGGGCCACCAGCCACAGGCGCTGTTGTGCATGCGAAGCCGGCAGGTGTTCGCCGCGCGGCGCCGGTACCAGCGGCAGGCGGTCGAAACGGATGCCCTTGGTCGCCAGCAGCTCGAGAAAGCGCTTCTGCTCGGTCGGTCCGAGGGCGAGGAAACGGCGCGCCAGGGCGGCCTTGTCGATGGGCGCGGTCACAGGGCCTCCAGTTCGTCGAGCAGCGCGGCCATGTCGCGCAGGTCTTGGTCTTCTTCCTCGGCGGCGTTGCCAGCCTGGCCATCGAGGGTGGCGGCCAGGGCCGCCAGGTCTTGCGCCTCGAAGAAGGCGCGTAGCGGCAACTCCAGGCCCAGGCGCTGGCGCAACAGGGCCACGGCCTGGGTGGCCAGCAGCGAATGGCCGCCAAGCTCGAAGAAGTTGTCGTCGAGGCCGACCTGGGCCACTTCCAGCACTTCCTGCCAGATGCTGGCCAGGGTGATCTCCAGCACGGACTGCGGCGCGCGGTAGCTGCGGGCCTGCCATACCGGCTCGGGCAGCGCGCGGCGTTCCAGCTTGCCGTTGGGCGACAGCGGCATGCGGTCGAGGCGCATCAGGATCGACGGCACCATGTGCTCGGGCAGCTCGACCTTCAGCGCGGCCTTGATGCCGGACAGCCAGGCGGACTCATCTGCCGGCAGCGGATCGGCCACTACATAGCCGACCAGTTGCTTGCCGATCTGGCTGTCGCGAGCCACCACCACGGCCTCGGCGACGCCAGGCTGAGCACCGAGCTGGGCTTCGATCTCGCCCAGTTCGACGCGGAAGCCACGGATCTTCACCTGATGGTCGATGCGCCCCAGATAGTCGATGGCGCTATCGGCACGCCAGCGCACCAGGTCGCCGGTGCGGTACATGCGCCCGCCCTCGTTACTGAACGGGTCGGGCAGGAAGCGCTCGGCGGTCAGCTCCGGGCGGCGGTGGTAGCCGCGCGCCAGGCCGATGCCGGCGATATACAGCTCGCCAGGCACGCCCTGCGGCACCGGGTTGAGCTGGGCGTCGAGGATATGCAGGCGCAAGTTGGCGATCGGTCGGCCGATCGGCACGGCATGCCGGCCCTCCTCCACGCAGGTCCAGTGGCTGACGTCGATGGCCGCTTCGGTCGGGCCGTACAGGTTGTATAGGCCAGCCTGCGGCAAGCGCTGGAAGGTCCGCACCTGTAGCTCCGCCGGCAGCGCTTCGCCACTGCAGATAACGCGGGTCAGGCTCTGGCACTGCTCCACATCCGGGTGCAGGAGGAAGGCCTGCAGCATGGACGGCACAAAGTGCAGCGTGCTGACCTTGTGCTGCTGAATCAGCTCCACCAGCTTCTGCGGATCGCGATGGTCACCCGGCGCGGCCACAGCCAGGCAGGCACCGGTGATCAGTGGCCAGAAGAACTCCCACACCGAAACGTCGAAGCTGAACGGGGTCTTCTGCAGCACCACGTCGCCAGCGCCGATCTGATAGGCCTCCTGCATCCACAGAATGCGGTTGGCCAGAGCCTCGTGGCTGTTGCCGGCGCCTTTGGGCTTGCCGGTGGAGCCGGAGGTGTAGATGACATAGGCCAGGTCATCAGCCTGCAGTGCGACCCGCGGCGGCTCGGCACTCTCGGCGCTGCAATCCTCGCGATCCAGACCTAGTGCCTTGAGCCCAGCCGGCAGCGGCAGACGCTCGACCAGTGCACTGTGCGACAGCAGCAGGTCGACGCCGGAATCCTCCAGCAGATAGGCCAGGCGCTCCAGCGGGTATTCCGGGTCGAGCGGCACATAAGCGCCACCGGCGCGGACAATGGCGTGCAGGCCGATCACCAGCTCCAGCGAGCGCTCCAGGCTGATACCGACCAGGCTGCCGCGGTTCACTCCGAGGCCCCGCAGGCGGTTGGCCAGCTGGTTGATGCGTTGCTCCAGCTCGGCGTAGTTCAGCGTCTGCTCGCCGAACACCAGGGCCGGCGCCTGCGGTGTGCGCGCCGCCTGCTGACTGATGCGTTCGCTGAGGTTGACCAGCGGGCCATAGTCCTTGGCCGTGTCATTCCAGGCAGCCAGCTGGGCCTGCTCGTCTTCTTCCAGCAACGGCAGCAGGCCGATGGGCTGGCTCGGATCGGCGCAGATGCCATCCAGCAGGCGCACGAAATGGCGTGCCAGGCGGGCGATGGTGCGCGCCTCGAACAGCTCGCCGGCGTAGCTGACGAACCCGCTCAGGCTGCCGTCGGCCGCTTCCTCGGTATCCAGCGCCAGGTCGAACTGGGCACCGGCGGCGCCCGGGTCGTGGGGTTGCACGCGCAGGCCCGGCAGATTGCCGAGGGCGCTGAAGTCCACCTGCTGGTGGTTGAACGCCACCTGGAACAGCGGGTGGTGGCTCAGGCTGCGCGTCGGCTGCAGCGCCTCCACCAGCTGGTCGAACGGCAGCTCCTGATTGGCCAGGGCATCGCGGCTGGCCTGGGCTAGTTCGCCGAGCAGGCTGCGGAACGGCTTGAGCCCGGATGGCTCGCCGCGCAGCACCAGGGTGTTGATGAAGCAACCGAGCACGCCGTCCATTTCCGCCAGGCTGCGCCCGGCCACCGGTACGCCGACACGGATGTCTTCCTGGCCGCTGTAGCGATGCAGCAATGTCTGCCAGGCCGCCAGCAGCAGGCTGAACAGGGTGCTGCCCTCGCGCTGGGCCAGGGCGCGCAGCTGCGCGGTGAGCTGTGGCGACAGCTCGAAACGCCAGCGCAGGCCCTGGCGGCTGCCATGGGCCGGACGCGGATGGTCGGTGGGCAGTTCCAGCAGCGGCTGGTGTTCGCCCAGGCGGGCCTTCCAGTAGTCCAGCTGGCGCGTGGCCTCGCTGGATTTCAGCCAGTCACGCTGCCACTGGGCATAGTCGGCGTACTGCAGCGGCAAGGCGCTGAACTGCGCCGTGCGGTCCTCGGCGAATGCCGCGTAGGCGGCGGAGAACTCGCCGATAAAGCGCTGCATCGTCCAGCCATCGGAGACGATGTGGTGCTGGATCAGCAGCAGGCGGTATTCCTGGTCGCCCAGGCGCAGCACGGCAACCCGCAGCAGCGGTTCGCTGGACAGGTTGAACGGACGCTTGAGCAGCCTCTGTGCGTAATCGCAGGCCTCGGCTTCACGCTCGTTGGCGGCCAGCTCGCGCAGGTCGAGCCAGTCGATGCGCTGGCCCTGGGCCGGTAGGATTCGCTGACGCGCCTCGCCATTGACCTCGACGAAGCGGGTACGCAGCGCCTCGTGGCGTGCTTCCAGTTGGTCGAAAGCGGCCTGCAGCGCCTGGCGATCCAGGCGGCCCTGCAGGTCGAGGCCAGCCGGCATATGGTAGGCGCCGTTGTTCGGGTCGAGGCGGTTGAGGAACCACAGGCGCTGCTGGGCATGCGACAGCGGCAGATCGCCGCCACGCGGCAGCGCGCGCAGTACCGGTGCATCCGAAGCTTCGCGTTGCAGAGAAGCCGCACAGTCGGCCAGGCGGCTCTGTTCGAACAGCGCCTTGAGCGGCAACTGCAGGCCCTGCTGGCGAATGCGGCTGACCACCTTGAGCGCGACGATGGAATCGCCACCCAGTTCGAAGAAATGATCCTGGCGCCCTACCCGTTCCACGCCCAGCACTTCGGCCCAGATTGCCGCGAGGATATGTTCGTTGTCGGTCTGTGGGGCCTCGTAGGACTGGCTCTGCCAGGTCGGCTCCGGTAGCGCGGCGCGGTCCAGCTTGCCGGCTGGAGTCAGCGGCAGTTTGGCCAGGGCGATGATCTGCGCGGGCACCATATAGTCCGGCAGAACCTTGGCTAGCTCGCTGCGCAAGGCATTGGTATCAGTGTTGTCGCGAGCGACGACATAGCTGACCAGCTGTTTGCCGGTTGGCGTCTCGCGGGCGATTACTGCCGCTTCCTGTACGCCGTCCAGGGCCAGCAACTGGCTCTCGATCTCTCCCAGTTCGATACGGAAGCCGCGAATCTTCACCTGATGGTCGACCCGACCCAGATAGTCCAGGGTGCCGTCTTCGCGCCAGCGCACCAGGTCGCCGGTGCGGTACATGCGCTCGCCAGCTGCGCCAAATGGATCGGGCAGGAAACGCTCGGCAGTCAGCTCCGGGCGCTGGAAATAGCCACGGGCCAAACCGACTTCACCGCCGATATACAGCTCGCCGGCCACGCCGATGGGCAGCAGGTTCAGCTCGGCATCCAGCACATACAGGCTGCGCGGGCCAACCGGGTTGCCGATGGGGGCATAGGCGGCTTCGAAGGAATCGCCCGGGTAGGCTTCCCAGATCAGCGGAGTCACCACCGTTTCGGTCGGGCCATAGCCGTTGATGATCCGCTGTGGCTGCAGGACTTTCTGCAGGCGCTCGTAGGTCTCGCGGGTAAAGGCTTCGCCACCCAGCGTCCAGGAGCGTACCGGCAGTTTCAGGCTTTGGCTTTCCACCCAGTCCAGCAACTGCTGGGCATAGCTGGGCGGCAGGCAGGAGATGGTCACGCCTTCGTCGGCGATTACCTGGCAGGTCTTTTCTGCGCTCCACAGCTCCTGATCGCGAATGACCAGGCGGCTGCCAAAGGCCAGCGGCACCGTCCAGCGCTCCAGGGCGCCGTCGAAACTGATGGAGGCGAAGTGCAGCTCCACATCGTCCGAGGTCATTCCGTAGCGTTGGCCGATGGTCTGCACATGCATGGTCAGGCCGAGGTGGTTCACCGCCACGCCTTTCGGCTGGCCGGTGGAACCGGAGGTGTAGATCAGGTAGGCCAGATTTAGCGGATGCAGCTCGACGCTTGGCGCTGACGATTCAAAAACAGACAGATCGCGCTGATCCAGATACAGCGGCTCGACGCCCTCGCCCATCGGCAGGCGCTCGGCCAAGTCGGACGAGGTGATCAGCCATTTAAGGCCCGAGTCCTCGACCATGTAGGACAGGCGCTCGCGCGGGTAATCCGGATCCAGCGGCACAAAGGCACCGCCGGATTTCAGTACCGCCAGCATGGCCACGATCATCGCGTTGCCGCGCTGCAGCGAGACGCCGACACGGGACTCCGGGCGCACACCGTGGGCCACCAGTAGGTTGGCCAGGCGATTAGAGCGGGCTTCCAACTCGGCGAAGGCAATCCGCTCGCCGCCATGTACCAGGGCGATGGCCTCGGGACGCAGGCATGCCTGCTCGGCGATCAGCTCCGGTAACAAGCGCGCAGCATCGAAGCCTTGGCGCGGCTTGTTCCACTCATCCAGCAGGAACTGCTCAGCATCGCCCAGCAGCGCCAGGCTACCCAGCGGCTGAGCCGGATTGCCGCATACCAGTGTCAGCGCCTGGCGCAGCAGTGCCTCGACCTGGGCAATGCCATGGGCATCGAAGTGCGTGCGGTCGTAGGCCAGCAGCAGTTCCAGGCGGCTGCCCGGCAGCACGGCCAGGGTCATCGGGTAATGGGTGAACTCGTGGCTCTGCGGCATGCCCAGGCGCAGCTCGCCGCGCTCGGCCTGCTTGAGCGCATCGCCCAGCGGGTAGTTCTCGAATACCAGCAGGCTGTCGAACAGCGCTTCACCTGCGCTACCGACCCAGCGCTGGATATCGTGCAGCGGGCTGTGTTCGTGCTCGCGCAGCTGCAGGTTCTGCACCTGCAGCGCGGCCAGCCAGTCGCCCAGCGGCTGCTCGGCCGGCAGCTGGATCGCCACCGGCAGGCTGTTGATGAACAGGCCGAGCATCTGCTCGCTACCGGCCAGCTCGGTCGGGCGACCAGCCACGGTGGCGCCGAAGCACAGGCTGCGCTTGCCGGTCAGGCGTGTCAGCAGCAAGGCCCAGGCGGCCTGCACCATGGTGTTGAGGGTCAGGCCGTGGCGCTGGGCGAAGCCACGAATCTGCTGTTCGGTAGCGCTGTCCAACGGCAGCGGATGACGGGCATGGCCCTGCTCCGGTGCGCGGCACGGCAGGCAGCCGGCGATGCGTGTGGCGCCGTCCAGCGGGGCCAGTTGCTCGCGCCAGAAAGCTTGCTCGGCGGCAGCATCCTGGCCGTCGAGCCAGCTGATGTAATCGCGGAACTGGCCGCCCGGCGCCGGCAGGCGGTCGCCGTGGTAGAGGGCCAGCACTTCGGCGAACAGCAGGCCGTTGCTCCAACCGTCGAGCAGCAGGTGGTGCAGGGTCCAGGCCAGCACGAAATCGCCGGTGCCGCGCTGGATCAGCGCCAGGCGCAGCAGCGGCGCCTGGTCGAGGGCAAAGCCGCGCTCGCGCTCGGCGCTGCAGAAGGCCTGCAGCTGCGCATCGAAATCGGCGACACCGCGCCAGTCGAGATCCTGCCAGTCCAGCTCGACCTCGGCCTGCACCAGTTGCAGCGGACGCTCGCCCAGCAGGAAGCGGCTGCGCAGCACGCCGTGACGTGCCAGTACCTGCCGCCAGGCGTTCTGCAGGCGCAGCGGATCGAGGCCGGTGAACGGCAGCAGCAACTGGCTGACGTAGCTGCCGGCGCCTTCCAGCTGGCTGTGGAACAGCAGGCCCTGCTGCAGCGGCGACAGCGGATGGATGTCCTCCACGCCAGGCAGCGCATCCAGCTCGGCCTGGCTCAGGCCGGCCAGCGGTATGTCGCTGGGGGTCAGGCTGGCCGGGGTCTTCTGGCAATGCTGGGCGATAGCACGCAGCTCGTCCTGCAGGCGAGTGAGCAGGCCTTCCAGGGTCGGTCGCGCCAGTTGCTTGGGGTTGAAGTCCAGGTGCAGATGCAGGGCACCGCCACGTTGCTCGGCGTTGATCACCAGCGGCGCGTCCAGCGGCGCATCGGCTTCACGCCACAGGCCGCCTTCGCGCAGGCGCAGACCGTTGCCGCCCTCGTCGAACTGGCCGAGGTAGTTGAACAGCAGCTGCGGCGCGCGTTCGTCCAGCTGCGCGCGCTGGCGCAGCAGGCCGTAGCCGAGGCCCAGGTCGGGTACGGCGCGCAGTTGTTCCTTGATCGCCTTGAGGCTGGCGGCCAGCTCGGTTTCGGGTTGCAGGCGCACGGGGTAGAGGCTAGTGAACCAGCCGACGCTGCGCGACAGATCGATATCGTCGAACAGCGGCGCGCGGCCGTGGCTTTCCAGGTGCACGGTCAGCGTTGGCTGCGCGCTCCAGCTGCACAGCACACGGCTGAAGGCGGTCAGCAGCAACTCGTCGGCGCGCAGGCGATAAGCCTGCTGTCCAGCCTGCAGCAGATCGCGGGTAAAACCGGCGTCCAGGCTCAGTTCCAAACGCTGGCGAGTACCTTCGCTACCAACCTCGCTGCTCAGCAGCGGCAGCTCGCCACCGGCGGCCTGCTGGGTCTGCCAGTACGGCAGTTGCGCGTCGACGTTCCAGCCGGCCAGGCGTTCGCCCCAGGTCTTGAAGGCGCTGGTCTTGCTCGGCAGTTGTACCGTCAGGCCGCTGGCCAGTTGCAGGCAGGCGCGCTGCAGGTCTTCCAGCAGCACGCGCCAGGACACCCCGTCGACCACCAGGTGGTGGATGGACAGCAATAGTCGATCAGCCTGGCCCGGCTGGGTCAGGTAGAGCCCGCGCAAGTGCGCGGAGCTGGCCGGATCGATGCTACGCTGGATGGCGTCATAGTGCGGCTGCGGGTCTTCGCCGATAGCCAGTTCGACCTGTTGCAGCAGTGGGCTGCTGGTTTCGCTGGCATGCACCTGCTGCCACCAGCCAGCGTGTTGCTCGAAGCGCAGACGCAAGGCATCGTGGTGCTGAACCAGAGCTTGCAGGGCCTGTTCTACCTGGGTGGCCGGCAACGGCTCGGCCAGTTCCAGCAGCAGGTACTGGTTGCACGGGGCCAGGCCTTCGCGCTGCAGCAGGCGCGCCTGGATCGGCAGCAGCGGTGCTGCGCCAGTTACCGGACCCTGATCGGCCAGTGGTGCGGCGACGCTGCGGGCAACGCCGGCCAGCTGGGTCAGGGTCTGCTGCTGGAACAGGTCCTTGGGTGTCAGGCCCAGGCCCTGCTGGCGTGCACGGCTGACCACCTGCAGCGCGACGATGGAGTCGCCACCCAGTTCGAAGAAGTGATCCTGGCGCCCTACTCGCTCCACGCCCAGCACTTCGGCCCAGATGGCGGCGAGGATGCGTTCGTTGTCGGTCTGCGGCGCCTCGTAGCTCTGGCTTTGCCAGGTTGGTTCCGGCAGTGCGGCGCGGTCCAGCTTGCCGGCCGGAGTCAGCGGCAGCTTGCCCAGGGCGATGATCTGCGCGGGGACCATATAGTCCGGCAGTACCTTGGCCAGCTCGGCTTTGAGCTGCGTGGTGTCGGTGCCGTCTTTGGCCACGACGTAACCGACCAGCTGTTTGCCAGTCGGCGTCTCGCGGGCGATCACCGCCGCTTCCTGCACGCCTTCCAGAGCCAGCAGCTGGCTCTCGATCTCGCCTAGTTCGATACGGAAGCCACGGATCTTCACCTGGTGGTCGACGCGACCCAGGTAATCCAGGGTGCCGTCTTCACGCCAGCGCACCAGGTCGCCGGTGCGGTACATACGCTCGCCGGCGGCGCCGAACGGGTCGGGCAGGAAGCGTTCGGCAGTCAGCTCCGGACGCTGGAAGTAGCCACGGGCCAGGCCGACTTCGCCACCGATATACAGCTCACCGGCCACACCGATGGGCAGCAGGTTGAGTTCGGCATCCAGCACGTACAGGCTGCGTGGACCGACCGGGTTACCGATAGGCGCGTAGGCGGCTTCGAAGGAGTCGCCCGGGAAGGCTTCCCAGATCAGCGGAGTCACCACGGTCTCGGTCGGGCCGTAGCCGTTGATGATGCGCTGGGGCTGCAGGACTTTTTGCAGGCGCTCGTAGGTTTCCCGGGTAAAGGCTTCGCCACCCAGTGTCCACGAGCGTACCGGCAGCTTCAGGCCTTGCGACTCGACCCAATCCAGCAGTTGCTGGGCATAGCTGGGCGGCAGGCAGGAAATGGTCACGCCTTCGTCGGCGATTACCTGGCAGGTTTTCTCGGCGCTCCACAGTTCCTGGTCACGAATCACCAGGCGACTGCCAAAGGCCAGCGGTACGGTCCAGCGCTCCAGGGCGCCGTCGAAACTGATGGAGGCGAAGTGCAGTTCCACATCGTCCGGGGTCATGCCGTAGCGCTGACCGATAGTCTGCACATGCATGGTCAGGCCGAGGTGGTTCACCGCCACGCCCTTGGGCTGACCGGTGGAGCCAGAGGTGTAGATCAGGTAGGCCAGGTTCAGCGGATGCAGCTCGACGCTTGGCGCTGACGATTCAAAAACAGACAGGTCGAGCTGATCCAGATACAGCGATTCGACGCCCTCGCCTAGCGGCAAGCGCTCAGCCAGATCGGACGAAGTGATCAGCCACTTCAGCCCCGAATCCTCGACCATGTAGCTGAGGCGCTCACGTGGGTAATCCGGATCGAGCGGGACGAAGGCGCCACCGGATTTCAGCACCGCCAGCATGGCCACGATCATTGCGTTGCCGCGCTCCAGCGATACGCCAACGCGGGACTCCGGTTGTACGCCGTGGGCCACCAGCAGATTGGCCAGTTGATTGGAACGGGCTTCCAGCTCGGCGAAGGCAATTCGCTCAGTGCCATGTACCAGGGCAATCGCTTCGGGACGCAGGCGTGCCTGCTCGGCGATCAGCTCCGGCAACAAACGCGCAGCATCGAAGCCTTGCTGCGGTGTATTCCACTCATTCAGCTGCGCCAACTCAGGCGCGGTCACCAGTGCCACTTCGCCCAGCGCCGCCTGGGGCTGGCTGGCGAAGCCGTCGAGCACTTCGAGCATGCCGGCGATCAGCCGTTCGATGCTGCTCTCGGCGAACAGGTCGGCGGCATAAGCGAAGTTGATCAGCAGCTCGTCGCCACGGTCGCGCACGGCGTCCAGGGCCAGGTCGAAGGGGATCTGGCTGGACGGCAGCTCTGCCAGCTGGGTTTCGATGCCCGGCAGCCAGTTGGCCGCCAGCGGGTGCTGGCGACGGTAGTTGAAGGCCACTTGGAACAGCGGCTGCTGGCCCAGGCTACGGCTCGGTGCCAGTTCTTCGACCAGGCGCTCGAAGGGCATTTCCTGGTTGGCCTGGGCCTGCTTGAGACCGGCCTTGGCCTGCGCCAGCCAGTCCGCCACCGACAGCTCGGGACGCGACTCGGCCTTGAGCACCACGGTATTGACGAAGAAGCCGACCAGGCGCTCGTAGCCCTTGGCGCGGCCGGCCACTGGTACGCCGATGCGCACTTCGCGCTGGCCGGACAGGCGCGCCAGCTGCAGCTGCAGGGCCGCCAGCAATACAGTGAACAGAGTGGCGCCGCTGGCCTTGGCCAGCTCGCTAAGGCGCGCCACCAGCGCAGGCTCCACTTGCAAGGTGCGGTAGGCGGCGCGGCGCGCGGCCTGGGCGTTGTGCGGGTAGTCCGGCGTCAAGCTCAGCGGCGGCTGCTCGCCGCCCAGGCGCTCGCGCCAGAAGGCCATCTGCTGGGCGCCGGCTTCGCTGTCCAGCCACTCGCGCTGGCCGATGGCGTACTCGCTGTACTGCACCGGTTGCGGTGTCATGAACGGCTGGCGATTCTGCTGGCGGGCGCGGTAAAACTCGGCCATCTCTTCCACCAGCACGCGCACCGACCAGGCGTCGGAGATAATGTGGTGCATACCCACGGCCAGGGCGTGGTTGTTCTCGCCCAGGCGATACAGGGCGCAGCGCACCAGCGTGCCACGGGTCAGGTCGTAGTCGGCCTCGATGAAGTTGCGAGCCAGGGATTCGACCTGCTCGGAGCCGCCTTCCAGTTCGATTATTTCCAGCGGCATCGCGCCAGATGGCAGCACCGCCTGCTGGGCCAGGCCGTCATGCTCGCGAAACACAGTGCGCAGCGCCGCATGGCGGGAATACACCTGGTCCAGGCCGTGACGCAGGCTGTCCATGTCCAGCTGACCGTCGAAATGCAGCACGCCGCCGATGTTGTAGGCGGTGCTGCCGCTTTCCAGGCGGCTGAAAAACCACAGCCGTTGCTGGGCGAAGGACAGCGGCGCCCATTCCAGGGCAACGTTCGACGGGACTTGCGCGTTCATCACAGCACCTCGCAAAGAGTGGCCTAGGCGCCCAGTGGCATGCCGGCCGCCTCGCGCCGCAGCAGGCGCGAGGCATGAAATTCGATCAGGGACAGCAGTTCTTCTTCCTGGGGGCGCAGATAGGCGTGGTCGCCATCCAGCCATTCCAGGGTGAAGGGGCCGCGGGTTTCGCGGCGCCAGGCGCGCAGGTCGTCCTCGCTCAGGCAGTCGCGGCGCGCGCCGAGTACATGCAGGGAGCAAGGCAATGGCGCGCGGCGCTGGTAGCGATAGCTCTCGGCCAGGGCGAAGTCGCTGCGCAGCACGGGTAACAGCTCGCGGCGGAACAGCGGATCGGCCAGCAGCTCACGCGGCAAGCGAGCGAAGCCATCGAGGCCGGAGAACAGTTCGCCGTCGCTGCGCGAGGTCATGCGTGGCGCCTGCAGGCGTCGGGACGGAGCGCGGGACGCCGAGGCGAACAGCGCCAGCGGCGCTTCGTGACCGTCGGCGATCAGCGCTTGGGCCAGTTCGAAGGCCAGCATGGCGCCCAGGCTGTGGCCCCACAGCAGGTAAGGACCGCTGCATTCGCGCGACCAGGCCTGTTTGAGGTCGGTCAGCAACGCCGGCAGCTCCTGGCACAGCGGCTCGCCCTCGCGGGCGCCACGACCTGGCAGCTCCAGCGGGCAGACTTCCAGCCAACGCGGCAGGCGCTTGCGCCAGCGTGCATAAGGCATGGCGCTGGCGCCGGCATGAGCCAGGCAGAACAGCTGCATCAGGCGTCCATGGCCTCACGCAGGCTGCGCGGGCGCATATCGGTCCAGACACTGGCGATATGAGCCAGGCAAGTCGGCTTGTCACCGCGCACGCCGTCTTCGCGCCAACCGGCGGGAACGGCTTTGTAGGCCGGCCAGATGGCGTATTGCTGCTCGTCGTTGATCACCACCAGGAAGGTGGTTTCGGGGTTATCGAGACTCATGGGGCATCCCTCGTGAAAAGTGGCACGCTTTAAAGACGCATGAAGCTGCGAATAATTTGCATTTAATTCGATTGCGCGGACATGACAGCTCCCAGCGAGCCAATTACGGCTCGCCCACCAGCGAAATCAGAAAAGAAAGTCGGGTGAAGCGCTCAGTGCATGAGCGCTCCGAAAGGCGGCTCGAGGCGTGCCTCAGGCCGGAACGGAACCACCGATCTCGCGCACCGCGTCCTGGGTGGCGCGGTCACGGGCCTCACCGGTGAGCTCGGACAGGCGTCCGCCATCCATCTTCAGCAGGCGGTCGGCCTGGTCGAAGTAGTGGTCGTCGTGGGTAATGGCGAGCACGGTCTTGCCGGCTGCCTTCAGCTGCGGCAGCAACTCGCGGTAGAACAGGCGACGGAACAGTGGGTCCTGGTCGGCGGCCCATTCGTCGAGGATCAGGATGTCGCGGTCCTCGAGCATCGCCAACATCAGCGCCAGACGCTTGCGCTGACCCTGAGAGAAGCGCGTGTCGGCCAGGCGACCGGCGGCGAACTTGACCTTGTGGCGCAGGCGCAGGCGATCCAGCCACTGGCCGACCAGGGATTCATCCACTTCCGCTGCCGCCGGCCCGAGCAGGCGGGCGAACAGGTGGAAATCGGTGTACACGCTGGCGAACAGCTGACGATAAGACTGCCACTGGTGCGGCTGTACGACGTGACCATCCAGGCGGATCTCGCCGCTGGCTGGGCGATGCAGGCCGGTGAGCAGGCGCGCCAGGGTCGACTTGCCGCTGCCGTTGCCACCGACCAGAAACACCAGTTCGCCACGGCGCAGCTCCAGGTCGACGGGGCCGACATCGAAGCCGGCCTCGTCACCCTCCCCCGGATAGCGATAGACCAGGCCATCCAACTGCAGGCTCTGCCAATCACCCAGGCTGGGTACGGCGGCGATATCGCTGGTCTCTGGCGCCAGGTCCAATGCTTCCAGCTTGTCCAGCGAGATGCGCGCGGCCAGCAGACTGGGCAGCGCGGCAACGGTGGCGACCATCGGTGCACGGAGGAACAGCACAGTCAGGGCGAAAGTGGCGGCGACTTCGCCGGAGGCCCAGCCCAGGCCGCTGGCGCAGAAGAACACCAGGCCAATGCTGCCCAGCACCATGGCGTTGGCCCAGTTGCCGGCCAGGCCGTTAAAGATGTCGGCGCGGGTGACGTTATCGCGATAGGCGCGGGCGTCGCGGTCGAACTCCTCGTCGTAGAGCATGCGCGCGCGGTCACGGTTGAGCGCCAGCTCCTTGCGACCGTCGATGATCGACTGGTAGTCCTGGTAGAGGTTGTCCTCGGCCTCGCGCAGCAGGCGGATGTGGTGATTGACCTTGCCGACGAAGAACCAGCCCACCAGCAGGGTCAGGCCCAGCCAGCCGGCGGTGATACCGAACAGTGCCGGCGACAGCCAGGCCAGGTAGCTGAAGGCAGCGATGCTGAGGATCAGGCCGTAGGTCAGCTCCGGCATATAGACGAAGGCGATGGTGATGTTGCGGATGTCGCTGGACAGGCTGGCGAGAATGCGCGCGCCGCCGATCTGCTCCAGGCGCTCGATGTCGGTGTCCAGTACGCGACGCACCAGGCTGCGGCGCAGGCGGTAGACGAAGCGGTGACCAAGGGTGTGCAAAGCCACCTGCCCTGCTCCCGAGCTGACCATCAGCAGCGCCAGCAGGCCGAGGAAGCTGAGCAGCGTGGTCGCCAGCTCGCCCTCCAGGCGGATCAGCTTGAGGTTGATGAAGGCGATCACGCCGACGCTGAGCACCGCGCTGCACAGGCTCAGCAGGACGATGCCGGAGAGCGGCAGGCGGTTATCGCGGAACAGCAGTTTGAGCAGTTTCATGGCGAGTCCAGAACGACGGGAGTCAGGCCGCCTCGGGTTCGAGGCGGCTGCGGCAATGGCTAAGGGCGTCACGCAGGAGGAAATGCACCAGGGTCGGCGAAGCGCTGAGATGGCTCGCCACCTCGCGCTGGCTGTAACCTTCCAGCTGGCTCATGGTGAACACCGTGCGGGTACGCTCGGGCAGTTCGCCGAGGGCAAGTTGCAGGCGCTGCCACTCGAGCTGGCCGATGGCCCGCTGCTCGGGGCCGGACTGCGGTGCTGGCAGTTCGTCGAGCAGCTCATCGTCGGCGCTGTAGCGACCTTCCAGCGCATGGCGACGCAGACGGTCGATCGACAGGTTGCGCACCATGCGGAACAGGTAGCGCAGCGGGTCTTCGATGGCGTGACGGTCGCCGCTTTCCCATAGTTTGAGGAAGGCGTCGTGCACCACATCTTCGGCCCGCGCGCGGCAACCGAGCACGCTCTGGGCGGCATCGATCAGCACCCGGCGGTGGCCGGTGTACAGGCTCTCCAGCCCATTTTCCTTGACGTCTTGGGGCGATGCTACCGGCGTGCTGCCGAAGTCCCCCCAACTGCCCAACATTCCCATAGCCCGATCCTCGGCCGCAGTCTGCTGCGCATCTTAATGATAATTCTTATCATTTCAATGCTGGCATTCATCTTTTCTTTCTCCCAATGAAAACGCCGCCCGAAGGCGGCGTTTAGCCATCATAGCTGGTGATCACGCATCCAGCGTCATCACCACTCGCCCACCGGCCGGACAGGTCTCCATGAACTCGTTGGCAGCGACGAAATCGGTGAAGTCGAAGCTTCTGGAAATGCTCGGCTTGAGCAGGCGGTCGGCGGTCATCTGGTTGATCCGCGTCAGCGCGCGCTGCACCGCTGCCTCGTCACGCTGCAGGCCCAATTCCGGCTGGCCGGTGAAGTCCAGCACACAGTGACGGAAGAACTGCAGGTGCTTCTTGAACGCCGCGCAGGCCGGGAAGGCTGCATCGTTGCCGCCGTTGACGCCGTAGATGATCAGCTTGCCGCGGGTCGCCGCGACGTCGCCGAGCAGTTTCATCTGCGGGCCGGCGCACTGGTCCAGCACCACTTCTACGCCCTTGCCGTCGGTGAAGCGCTCGACTTCCAGGACCAGGTCCTGCTCCTCGGTGTCGATCACCTTGTCGGCGCCCAGTTCACGCAGGTAGGCACGGGTCGCGCCTTCGCTGGTGGCGGCGATGACTTCGGCGCCCAGCGCCTTGGCCATCTGCACGGCTTGTGGCGCCAGGCAGTGGGCGGCTTCGGTGATCAGCACGCGCTGCCCCGGCTGCACCTCGGCCAGTTCGACCAGGGCAAAGTAGGCCAGCATGTAGGGCGTGTAGTGCACGGCCGCCTCGCTCGGGCTGAGCACGTCGGGATAACGGGTCAGCGCATTGCGTGGCATCAGCACCAGATCACCCCAGGCCGGGTACTGGTTGGGGCTGAAAGCCGGGAAGCTGGCCACGGCCATGCCGGGAGTGAAGTCCGTGACATCGGCGCCGACGGCCTCGACTACACCGGCCAGCTCGAAGCCGACGCCGGCAGGCAGTTGGACGGCCTCGTCCGGCGACAGGCTCTGCCGCCACAGCACATCGCGCCAGCCGACGCCGAGTGCCTGGGTACGTACCAGCACCTCATCGGGGCCTGGTTTGGGCGTCGGCATATCCTCCAGACGCAGCACGCTGGCATCGCCGAACTGGTGGAAACGGATCATGCGGGACATCAAACACCTCGCCTTCATATTGCTATGGCCACGGACTCTATACGGGCTTTTCCAGCAAAACTACCCGCACAGATTGATAGTCACCATAAATATGGATGATCCATAAGCGGCACAGGTTCAGCTTCACCACGCTCGCGGACTTGACGGCGGCTCCGCGCGGCCGCACCTTTCGCAGGTTCCCGAATGGATGCCGAGCATGAATCGCAACGACCTGCGCCGTGTCGACCTGAACCTGCTGATCGTGTTCGAAACGCTGATGCACGAGCGCAGCGTGACGCGTGCTGCGGAAAAACTGTTCCTTGGCCAGCCGGCGATCAGCGCCGCCCTCGCCCGCCTGCGCAGCCTGTTCGATGATCCCCTGTTCGTGCGGACCGGCCGCAGCATGGAGCCGACCGCGCGGGCCAACGAGATCTTCGGCCTGCTCTCGCCAGCGCTCGATTCCATTTCCACCGCAGTCAGCCGCGCCACCGACTTCGACCCTGCCACCAGCAAAGCGGTGTTCCGCATCGGTTTGTCCGACGACGTCGAATTCGCCCTGCTGCCGCCCCTGCTCCGCCGCCTGCGTGCCGAAGCCCCTGGCGTGGTGCTGGTGATTCGCCGTGCCAACTACCTGCTGATGCCCAACCTGCTGGCCTCCGGTGAAATATCGGTAGGCGTTAGCTACACCGATGAGCTGCCGGCCAACGCCAAGCGCAAGGTACTGCGCCGCAGCAAGCCACGCCTGCTGCGCGCCGACAGCGTGCCGGGCAACATCGCCCTCGACGACTTCTGTGCACGCCCGCATGCACTGGTGTCGTTCGCCGGCGACCTCAGCGGCTTCATCGACGAGGAACTGGAGAAGCTCGACCGCAAGCGCCGCGTGGTGCTTGCCGTGCCGCAGTTCAACGGCCTAGGCACCCTGCTGTCCGGTACCGACATCCTGGCCACCGTGCCGGACTACACCGCCGCCGCGCTCACCGCCGCCGGCGGCCTGCGTGCCGAGGACCTGCCGCTGGATAGCCGCACCTTCGAGCTGCACATGTGCTGGCGCGGCGCCCAGGACAATGATCCTGCCGAGCGCTGGCTGCGTTCGCGCATCCAGATGTTCTGCGGCGATCCGGACAGCCTCGCCTGACTCCGCGCGAGCCCTCTATCACGCGGGCTGCAGAAACTATTAACGCAAGAGGCTGAATCATCATTACGGATGATGTTCAACTTCGCAGCGTTCGATTAGTCTCATCAAAGCCGCCAAATCAGACTCCGCCCCATTCACAAATCCGACTGGCGGAGTCAAACATGGAACAGTCACGCAATATCTCCTGGGGCCTGCCCCTGGCCATCACCGCAGCCCTGGCGCTGAGCGCCTGCGGCAAGGGCGAAGAAGCCAGCCAGCAGGCTGCAGCCGCCAAGGTCAGCGTTGCCGAGGTGATCGAACAGCCAATCAACGAGTGGGATGAGTTCACCGGCCGCCTCGAGGCTCCGGAGTCCGTCGATATCCGCCCACGCGTCTCCGGCTACATCGACCGCGTTGCCTTCGACGAAGGCAGCCTGGTGAAGAAAGGCGACCTGCTGTTCCAGATCGACCCGCGCCCCTTCGAGGCCGAGGTCAAGCGCCTGCAAGCGCAGCTGCAACAGGCCCGCGCCGATTACACCCGTACCGCCAACGAAGCCCGTCGTGGCGATCGCCTGCGCCAGAGCAATGCCATCTCCGCGGAACTGGCCGACGCGCGCAGCAGTGCCGCCACCGCTGCCCAGGCGCAGGTCGCTGCCGTTCAGGCGCAACTGGACAACGCCCAGCTCAACCTCGGTTTCACCCGCATCACCGCACCGATCGATGGCCGCGTCAGCCGCGCCGAAATCACCTCGGGCAACCTGGTCAACGCCGGCGAGTCGCTGCTGACCTCGGTGGTCTCCACCGACAAGGTCTACGCCTACTTCGACGCTGACGAGCGCGTGTTCCTCAAGTACGTCGAGCTGGCGCGCAAGGCCGGTAGCGATGCCCGTGGCGCCAGCCCGGTGTACCTGGGCCTGACCAGCGAAGCCGGTCACCCGCACCAGGGCCAGCTGGACTTCCTCGACAACCAGGTCAACCCGCGCACCGGCACCATCCGTGGCCGCGCCGTGTTCGACAACAGCAAGGGCGAGTTCACCCCCGGCCTGTATGCCCGCCTCAAGCTGGTCGGCAGCAGCACCTACCCAGCTGCGCTGATCAAGGACGACGCGGTCGGTACCGACCTGGGCAAGAAATTCGTCCTGGTCCTCGGTGAGAACAACACCGTGAACTACCGCGCCATCGAGCTCGGCCCGAAGCTGGAAGGCCTGCGCATCGTCCGTACCGGCCTGGCCAAGGGCGAGAAGATCGTGGTCAACGGCCTGCAGCGCGCCATGCCCGGTGCCACCGTCGAACCGCAAGCGGTGCCGATGGCCGACGAGGCCACCCTCGCCCAGCTCGCCAACCTGCGCCAGGCCGTGGATGGCCGCGACGCTCCGCGCGTAGCCGACAAACAAGTCAAATCCAGCAACGCACCGCGCGGCTGAGGTAGAACTTCATGAACTTCTCCCAGTTCTTCATCAAGCGGCCGATCTTCGCGGCCGTGCTGTCCCTGCTGGTCTTGATCGCCGGTGCGATCTCGCTGTTCCAGCTGCCGATCAGCGAATACCCGGAAGTGGTGCCGCCCACCGTGGTGGTGCGCGCCAACTTCCCCGGCGCCAACCCCAAGGTGATCGGTGAGACCGTCGCTTCGCCGCTGGAACAGGCCATCGTCGGTGTGGAAGGCATGCTCTACATGTCCTCGCAGTCGACCAACGACGGCAAGCTGACCCTGACCATCACCTTCGCCCTGGGTACCGACCTGGATAACGCGCAGGTGCAGGTACAGAACCGCGTGACCCGCACCATGCCGACCCTGCCCACCGAAGTGCAGCGGCTCGGCGTGACCGTGGACAAGGCCTCTCCGGACCTGACCATGGTAGTGCACCTGACCTCGCCGGATAACCGCTACGACATGCTCTACCTGTCCAACTACGCCGCGCTCAACGTCAAGGACGAGCTGGCGCGCCTGGACGGTGTGGGCGACGTGCAGCTGTTCGGCATGGGCAACTACTCGCTGCGTGTGTGGCTCGACCCGAACAAGGTGGCTTCGCGCAACCTCACCGCCACCGACGTGGTCAACGCCATCCGCGAACAGAACCGCCAGGTCGCTGCCGGTGCCCTCGGCGCGCCGCCCACCGATGCCGGCAACAGCTTCCAGCTGTCGATCAACACCCAGGGCCGCCTGGTCAGCGAGGAAGAGTTCGAGAACATCATCATCCGCGCCGGTGACGATGGCGAGATCACTCGCCTGAAGGACATCGCCCGCGTCGAGCTGGGTTCCAACCAGTACGCCCTGCGCTCGCTGCTGAACAACCAGCCGGCCGTGGCCATCCCGGTATTCCAGCGCCCCGGCTCCAACGCCATCGAGATCTCCGACTCGGTGCGCGAACGCATGGCCGAACTGAAGAAGAGTTTCCCCCAGGGCGTGGACTACGAGATCGTCTACGACCCGACCATCTTCGTGCGTGGATCCATCGAGGCGGTAGTACACACCCTGCTCGAAGCCATCGTGCTGGTGGTGCTGGTGGTGATCCTGTTCCTGCAGACCTGGCGCGCCTCGATCATCCCGCTGGCCGCCGTGCCGGTGTCGCTGATCGGTACCTTCGCCGTGATGCACCTGTTCGGCTTCTCTCTCAACGCCCTGTCGCTGTTCGGCCTGGTGCTGGCCATCGGCATCGTGGTGGACGACGCCATCGTCGTGGTGGAGAACGTCGAACGGAACATAGGCCTGGGCAAGTCGCCCATCGATGCCACCCGCCAGGCCATGAAGGAAGTGACCGGCCCCATCGTCGCCACCGCCCTGGTGCTGTGCGCCGTGTTCGTGCCGACCGCGTTCATCTCCGGCCTCACCGGGCAGTTCTACCAGCAGTTCGCGCTGACCATCGCCATCTCCACCGTGATCTCGGCGTTCAACTCGCTGACCCTGTCGCCGGCCCTGGCTGCCGTGCTGCTGAAGGATCACCACGCGCCGAAGGACCGCTTCTCCCGCGTGCTCGACAAGCTGTTCGGCGGCTGGCTGTTCAACCCGTTCAACCGCTTCTTCGACCGCGCCAGCCATGGCTACGTCTGCACCGTGAAGCGCGTGCTGCGGGGCAGCTCGATCGCCCTGTTCGTCTATGGCGGCCTGCTGGCGCTCGGCTACCTGGGCTTCTCCAGCACCCCGACCGGTTTCGTGCCGCAGCAGGACAAGCAGTACCTGGTCGCCTTCGCCCAGCTGCCGGACGCCGCCACCCTCGACCGTACCGAGGACGTGATCAAGCGCATGTCGGAAATCGCCGGCAAGCACCCGGGCGTGGAGAACACCGTGGCCTTCCCAGGCTTGTCGATCAACGGCTTCACCAACAGCCCGAACAGCGGCATCGTGTTCACCCCGCTCAAGCCGTTCGATGAGCGCAAGGACCCGAGCCTCTCGGCCAATGCCATCGCCGCCGAGCTGAACGCGCAGTTCGCCGATATCCAGGATGCCTACATCGCCATCTTCCCGCCGCCTCCCGTACAGGGTCTCGGCACCATCGGTGGCTTCCGTCTGCAGATCCAGGACCGCGGCAGCCTCGGCTACGAGGAGCTGTACAAGCAGACCCAGAACATCCTGGCCAAGGCGCGCGCGCTGCCGGAGCTGAACCCCATGTCGGTGTTCACCAGCTACCAGGTCAACGTGCCGCAGATCGATGCCAACATCGACCGCGAGAAGGCCAAGACCCACGGCGTGGCCATCAGCGACATCTTCGACACCATGCAGGTGTACCTGGGTTCGCTGTATGCCAACGACTTCAACCGCTTCGGCCGCACCTACCAGGTCAACGTCCAGGCCGACCAGCAGTTCCGCCTGGAGCCCGAGCAGATCGGCCAGCTCAAGGTGCGCAACAACCGTGGCGAGATGATCCCGCTGTCGACCTTCGTCAAGGTGGACAACAGCGCAGGTCCTGATCGCGTGATGCACTACAACGGCTTCCTCACCGCCGAGATCAACGGTGCGGCAGCTCCCGGCTACAGCTCCGGCCAGGCCGAAGCGGCCATCGCCAAGCTGCTCAAGGAGGAGCTGCCCAACGGCATGACCTACGAGTGGACCGAGCTGACCTACCAGCAGATCCTCGCCGGCAACACCGCGATCTTCATCTTCCCGCTCTGCGTGCTGCTGGCCTTCCTAGTGCTGGCTGCCCAGTACGAGAGCTGGAGCCTGCCGCTGGCGGTGATCCTGATCGTGCCGACCGTGCTGTTCTCCGCCATCGTCGGGGTGATCCTGGCCGGCGGCGACAACAACGTCTTCACCCAGATTGGTTTGATCGTGTTGGTGGGCCTGGCATGCAAGAACGCCATCCTCATCGTCGAGTTCGCCAAGGAGAAACAGGAAGAAGGCCTCGACCGCATCAGCGCGGTGCTGGAAGCCTGCCGCCTGCGTCTGCGCCCGATCCTGATGACCTCCATCGCCTTCATCATGGGCGTGGTGCCCCTGGTGCTCTCAAGCGGCGCCGGTGCCGAAATGCGCCATGCCATGGGCGTGGCGGTATTCAGCGGGATGATCGGCGTGACCTTCTTCGGTCTGCTCCTGACCCCTGTGTTCTACGTGCTGATCCGCGCCTTCGTGGAGAAGCGCGAAGCACGCAAGGCCAACCAGATCGCTCACGAGGTGCATGCATGAAGCCGTTGATTCCCGCCCTGCTCGCCCTCGCGGTCAGTGCCTGTGCCGTCGGCCCGGACTACAAGGCGCCAGAAACCCAGCCAGCGCAGATCACTGCGCTGGAGGCCGGCGACTACGACCGCACCGATTTCGAATCGGCCTGGTGGCAGCAGTTCGAAGACCCGACCCTGAGCCAGCTGGTCCAGCAGTCGCTCAAGGAAAACCGCGAGCTGCGGGTGGCCTTCGCCCGCCTGCGTGCCGCCCGCGCCATCCGTGACGATGTCGGTAACGACCAGATGCCGGTGATCACCAGCCGCGCCAGTGGCGAGTTCGGCAAGGCCCAGCAACCGCCGACCAGCGAGGAGCGCATCCGCCAGGAGCGTTACGACCTGGGCCTGGACATGGCCTGGGAGCTCGACCTGTTCGGCCGTATCCAGCGCACCATCGAAGCCAGCGACGCGCAGAGCGAAGCGGCCGAGGCCGAGCTGTACCAGCTGCAGGTCAGCCTGATCGCCGAATTGGTGGACGCCTACGGCAACCTGCGTGGCGCCCAGCTGCGCGAGCGGATCGCCCGTGACAACCTGAAGAACCAGCAGGAGTCGCGTGGCCTCACCGAGCAACTGCGCGACGCCGGCGTCGGCAGCGAGCTGGACGTGCTGCGCAGCGACGCACGCCTGGCCGCCACCGAAGCCAGCCTGCCGCAACTGCAGGCCGAAGAGGCGCGTGCCCGTCACCGTATCGCCACCCTGCTCGGCCAGCGTCCGGAACAGCTGACCGTCGACCTGTCGGCCAAGCCGCTGCCGATGATCGCCAAGGCACTGCCGATCGGTGATCCGGCCGAGCTGCTGCGACGCCGTCCGGACGTGCGCGTGGCCGAACGCCAGTTGGCCGCCGCCACCGCCAACGTCGGGGTAGCTACCGCCGACCTGTTCCCACGGGTCAGCCTATCCGGCTTCCTCGGCTTTACCGCCGGGCGTGGCTCGCAACTCGGCGCCGCCGATGCGCGGGCCTGGGGCGTGGCACCGACCATCAGTTGGGCGGCGTTCGACCTGGGCAGCGTGCGGGCTCGCCTGCGCGGCGCCGAGGCCGACGCCGATGGCGCCCTGGCCAGCTACGAGCAGCAGGTGCTGCTGGCTCTGGAAGAGTCGGAAAACGCCTTCAGCGATTACGCCAAGCGCCAGCAACGTCTGGTCTCGCTGGTGCGCCAGTCCGAAGCCAGCCGCGCAGCGGCAGCCCAGGCCGCAGTGCGCTACCGCGAAGGCACCGAGGACTTCCTCGTGCTGCTCGACGCCGAGCGCGAGCGCCTGGCCGCCGAAGACGCCCAGGCCCTGGCCGAGATCGAGCTGTACCGCGGCATCGTCGCCATCTACAAGGCCCTCGGCGGAGGCTGGCAGCCGAGCGCCTGATCCACATTCGGCCCGAGCCTGCTCAGGCCACCCAGTCCCTCCTGGGTCGACCCTGCCCTTTGTCGGCCATTGCGCTCCCCACGGCTGCTCCTGGCCGTGGGGATTTTTTTGCGCTCAAGAAAACGAAAACGGCCGGCAAATGCCGGCCGCTTGTGCGGGGTACAGCTCGATCAGCTGGCGCGGGCGATATTACGCAGCGCCTTGATCTGGTCGTGGTTGCGCAGCACGCCGTTGTACTGGCGCTGCACCACCTCGCGGACCTTCACTGGCAGGCTGGTTTCCTTCAGCGCCTCGGAGTAGTGCTTCTTGGCCACGTCCTCGCCGCGCTCGCACTCGTTGAGGATGGCTTCGTCGCTCTTACCGGTGACCAGCGCCTTGAGGTCGACCCAGCGGCGATGCATGTCGCCGCCGACGCTGGTGCTGTCTTCCGGCTTGCCACCCAGCTCCAGCACCAGGCCCTGCAATTCACCGGCAGCGGCGGCGCACTCGCGCGAACGGTTGCTGAACAGCGACTGCAGCTGCGCGTCCTTGACGTCCTTGGCGCAGGTGCGGAACCCGGCTTCGCCGTCCTTGCTGGTTTCGATCAGGTTGTTGAGGACCTTGATGGTGTCTTTGAGGGTATCGCTCATCGCTTGCTTCCTTTGCCGGCAGTGCCGACTGCTGTGGATGATGACAGTAGAGGCGCGGGTCCGGCCTGCGCCGCCTATGGGAATCGACCGGACCGCTTCGAGGGGTGTTCCACCTACCCGATGGGCGGTCGGCTTGCAGATCAATGACTTGGCTCAGAGCGGCGCGAGCACCAGCACGCCCAGCGGCGGCAGGTCGAGGTTGAGCGACTGTGGCTGGCCGTGGGCCGATTCCACCGAGCACTCCCGCTCGCCTCGGCTGCCGGCGCCAGAGCCAAGGAACTGCTCATCGTCACTGTTGAGCAGCACCTGCCAGCGGCCCCGCTGTGGCACGCCGACGTGGTAGCCATTGCGCGGCAGCGGCGTGCAGTTGAGCACCACCAGTAACGGCGGCTCGCCGTCGGCCTGGCGCAACCAGGCGAATACGCTGTTGCGCTGGTCATCGCCGATCAGCCAGCGGAAGCCCTCCGAACGACCATCCAGGCGATGCAGGGCCGGATAGTCGCGGTACAACCGGTTGAGCTCGCGCACCAGGCGCTGCACGCCGGCATGTTCGGCAAAGCGCAGCAGGTACCAGTCGAGCTGCTGGTCGTGATCCCACTCGCGCCACTGGCCGAACTCGCAGCCCATGAACAGCAGCTTCTTGCCCGGATGCATCCACATGAAGCTGAGGAATAGGCGCAGGTTGGCGAACTGCTGCCAGCGGTCGCCGGGCATCTTGCCCAGCAGCGAGCCTTTGCCGTGCACCACCTCGTCATGCGAGATGGGCAGGATGAACTGCTCGGAGAAGGCGTAGATCAGGCCGAAGGTCATCTGGTGGTGATGGAAACTGCGGTGCACCGGGTCCTGCTGGATATAGGCCAGGCTGTCGTGCATCCAGCCCATGTTCCACTTGTAGGCGAAGCCCAGACCGCCTTCGACGCTGGGCCGGCTGACCCCGGGCCAAGCGGTGGACTCTTCGGCTATCACCAGCGCGCCCGGCGCCTCGCTCGCCACTACCTCATTGAGGTGGCGCAGGAACTCGATGGCCTCGAGATTCTCGCGGCCGCCATGACGATTGGGAATCCACTCGCCTTCCTTGCGCGAGTAGTCGCGGTAGAGCATCGAGGCCACCGCATCCACGCGCAGGCCATCGATGTGGAAGGTGCGCAGCCAGTGCAACGCCGAGGCCAGCATGAAGCCGTGCACCTCGATGCGCCCGAGGTTGTAGATGAAGGTGTCCCAGTCCTGATGGAAGCCCTCGAAGGGGTGCTCGTACTCGTACAGCGCGGTGCCGTCAAAGCGCGCCAGGCCGTGCTCGTCGGTGGGAAAGTGGGCCGGCACCCAGTCGAGGATCACGCCGATGCCGGCGCGGTGGCAGGCGTCGACGAAGGCGGCGAAGTCGGCCGGCGAGCCGTAGCGCGAGGTCGGTGCGAACATCGACAGCGGCTGATAGCCCCAGGAGCCGCCGAACGGATGCTCCATCACCGGCAGCAGCTCGATATGGCTGAAGCCCATGTCCAGCACGTAGGGAATCAGGCGCTCGGCCAGCTCGGCCCAGGTCGGCGGGCGCTCGTCCACATGCTGCCAGGAGCCCACGTGTATCTCGTAGATGCTCAGTGGCCGGTCATGGCCCTGGTGTTCGCGGCGCTTGGCGAGCCAGTCCTCGTCGTTCCAGTCGAACTGCAGTGGCGCGGCGACCCGCGAGCCGGTCGCCGGCGGCGCCTCGCCCTGCAACGCCAGCGGGTCGGCCTTCAATGGCAGTACGCCGTCAGAGGCGAGAATCTCGTACTTGTACACCTCGCCGATCGCCAGGCGCGGGATGAACAGCTCCCACACGCCACTCGGGTAGCGCAGGCGCATCGGGTGGCGGCGACCGTCCCAGCCATTGAAGCCGCCGACCACCGAGACCCGCCGGGCGTTGGGCGCCCAGACGGCGAAACGTACGCCGGGCACGCCGTCGATCTCGATGGGCTGCGCGCCCAGGCATTGCCCCAGCTGGCGGTGGTTACCTTCGGCGAACAGGTACAGGTCAATCTCGCCGAGCAGCGCGCCGAACGAGTACGGGTCCTCGACCTCCTGCTCGCCGTCCGGCCAGTGGACGCGCAGGCGATAAGGCTGCTCACGCTGCAATGGCAGACTGAACAGGCCAGCAGCGTCGTCCAGATGCATGGCGCCGAGCACCTCGCCGCTATCTGCGCCGAGCAGCTCCACCGCCAGCGCGCCGGGTAGCCAGGCGCGCACCAGCGGCCCGCGCTCATCGCGCTGCGGGCCGAGGAAGGCAAAGGGGTCGCCATGTTCGGCGCGGCGCAAGCGTTGCAGGTCGTTCATCGGCCATGCCCTTGTAGTTGATGGAGCAGTTCCAGCAGCCCGCTCAGTGGCACACCCAGCCAGTCGGGGCGGTAGGCGGCTTCGTAGAGCACCTCGTAGGCGGCCTTCTCCAGGCTGAACAGGGCCAGTGCGGCGCCCTCGCCTTCACGTGCATGCCATTCGTGCGGAAGATCGGCGGCGGCCAGGCGGTAGGCGTCGTAGAAGGCCGTGCGCGCCTCCCCGCGGTAGCGGGCGACCAGGCTCTGACGACGCTGCTGCGCCTCCTCCGACGAGTCGGTTCCCTGGGCGTTGCGCAGTGCCAGGGCCGCGGCGTAGTCGAAGGAGCGCAGCATGCCGGCGACATCCTTCATCGGGCTGTGGCGCTGGCGGCGCTGCTCCAGCGGCCGGCTCGGCTCACCCTCGAAGTCGATGAAGTAGGCGTCGCCCTGCACTACCAGCACCTGGCCCAGATGCAGGTCGCCGTGCACGCGGATGCACACGCCGCCGGCCGCCAGGCTGGCCAGGTCGCGCACCAGGCGCTGCAGTTCGTTGCGCTGCTGCAACAGGCCGTCCAGCTCGCGTGCCTGGGTATCGTCCAGGCGGCTGCGGCCTTGGTCCAGGGCGTCCAGCGCCTGCTGTAGCTGGGCGGCGATGGACTCGCCCCATTGCTCGCTGTGCTGCTCGCCACTCGGGCGCACGCCGAAGTCCGGATCGTCGCTGGGCTGTGCCAGCACCAGGTGCATCTCGCCCAGGCGTTGCCCGAGTATGCCGGCGAAGGTGCGCAGCTCGCTAAGGGCGTCGTACGAGCTGTCGACCACCGAGCTGCCGCCAGTCAATTCGTCGCGCAGTGCCCGTTCCAGATTGTTCAGGGTCCAGCTCCAGGCATCGCCCTGGTTGCCGAGGTAACCCTGCAGGATCATCAACGTGTGCGACTCGCCCTCGCCATCCACCCGGCGCACTTCACCGAGCATCGGCGCGACATTGGCGTAGCCGTGGGCGGTGAGGAAGCCGCCCATCTCCGCCTCCGGGTGCACGCCCGGGAACAGCCGGCGTACCAGCTTGAGCACCATGCGCTCGCCGATGATCAGCGAGCTGTTCGACTGCTCGGACGAGATCACCTGTACCTCTTCGCCGGCCACTGCTTGGTAATCGGCAAAATTGACCGTGGCCAGGAAGTGGATCTCCTGCCCCTCGCCCTGCAACACCTGGCGGCTGTGCAGGTGGGCGAGCACCTCGTAGGTGAATGCCGGCAGGCTGAAGGCATCGGTCAGCAGGCCGACCTGGCGCCCACGGCGCAGGCGCGCCAGGGCCAGCTGTTGCGGCAACGGGTTGCCACTCGGGCGTTCATCGACATAGGCCAGCGGTAGCTGGTAACGCTCGCCGTCCAGGGTCACTTCGGCCAGCGCGCCCAGGTCGCCGAAGGGCAACACGTAGGACAGGCTCGGGGCCGTGCCGGTCTCACCGGTGGCGCTGAACCAGCGGCGCTTGCTCAGGTAGGTGCCTAGCACGTCCTGCTCCAGCACCTTGCGCGCGGGCGCTTGCGCCAGCTCCTGCAGGTCGCGCTTGATCACCAGGGTTGGCAGCTCCGGCATGCGCTCCACCGGCGCCATGTGCCAGCTGGGCATCTGTGAGGCATCCGCCAGGTAGAACCAGTAGAAACCATAGGGCGGCAACGTCAGCAGGTAGGTCATCTCGCCGATTGGCGGGAACGACGCGCCGCCGACCATCTCTACCGGCACGCGGCCGTCGTAGGCGGCCAGCTCCAGCTCCACCGCCTGCGCTGCCCGCGACAGGTTGGCCACGCAGAGGATGCTCTCGTCGCGGCCATCGACGCCGCGGTACTCGCGCAGGTAGGCGAGGATGCGCCGGTTGCTCGGTGCCAACATCTTCAGTGCGCCGCGGCCGAAGGCCTTCTGCTGGCTACGCACGGCGAGCATGCGGCGCATCCAGTTGAGCAGCGAGTGGGCGTCGCCAGCCTGGGCCTCGACGTTGATGGTCTGATAGCCGTACAGCGGGTCCATGATCGGCGGCAGCACCAACTTGGCAGGGTCGGCGCGGGAAAAACCGCCGTTGCGGTCCATCGACCACTGCATGGGCGTGCGCACGCCGTCGCGGTCGCCGAGGTAGATGTTGTCGCCCATGCCGATCTCGTCGCCGTAGTACAGCACCGGCGTGCCGGGCATCGACAGCAACAGGCTGTTGAGCAGCTCCACCCGGCGCCGGTCACGCTCCAGCAGCGGCGCCAGGCGCCGGCGGATGCCCAGGTTGATGCGCGCGCGGTGGTCGGCGGCGTAGTAGTTCCACAGGTAGTCGCGCTCGTCGTCGGTGACCATCTCCAGGGTCAGCTCATCGTGGTTGCGCAGGAAGATCGCCCATTGGCTGTTGGCCGGTATCTCCGGCGTCTGGCGCAGGATGTCGGTGATCGGGAAGCGGTCTTCCTGGGCGATGGCCATGTACATGCGCGGCATCAGCGGGAAGTGGAAGGCCATATGGCATTCGTCGCCCTCCTCGCCTTCTTCCATCCCGCCGAAGTACGGACGGGTGTCCTCCGGCCACTGGTTGGCCTCGGCCAGCAGCAGCCGGTCGGTGTAGCGCTCGTCCAGTGCCGCGCGGATACGCTTGAGCACCACATGGGTCTCGGCCAGGTTCTCGTTATTGGTGCCGTCGCGCTCGATCAGGTAGGGAATCGCGTCCAGGCGCAGGCCGTCCACGCCCATGTCCAGCCAGTAGCGCATCACCCCGAGCACGGCGCTCAGCACCCGCGGGTTGTCGAAGTTGAGGTCCGGCTGGTGCGAGTAGAAGCGGTGCCAGAAGTACTGACCGGCGACCGGGTCCCAGGTCCAGTTGGACTTCTCGGTGTCGAGGAAGATGATCCGTGTGCCGGGATACTTGTCGTCCGTGTCGGACCAGACGTACCAGTCGCGCGCCTTGGAACCCTTCTTGGCACGCCGCGCGCGCTGGAACCAGGGGTGCTGGTCGGAGGTGTGGTTGATGACCAGCTCGGTTATCACCCGCAGCCCGCGCTTGTGCGCCTCGGCGATGAAGCGGCGGGCATCGGCCAGGGTGCCGTAGTCCGGGTGCACGCCCTTGTACAGGGCGATGTCGTAGCCATCGTCGCGGCGTGGCGAGGGATAGAACGGCAGCAGCCAGAGGGTGTTCACCCCCAGCTCGGCAATGTAGTCGAGCTTGTCGATCAGCCCGGCGAAGTCACCGATGCCGTCATTGTTGGCATCGAAGAACGACTTCACGTGCAGCTGGTAGATCACCGCATCCTTGTACCACTGCGGATCGTCGAGAAACGGCTTGCTTCGGGCCATGGCGATACTCCTCTCAACGCACCGGGCGCACGCGCCAGATGCCGAACGGCAGGTGCCAGGGTTCGATGCGCATCCACTGCACCTTGCCGTGCCAGGTCCAGCGGTGGCCGGTCATCAGGTCCTCGCCTTCCAGTGCGGCATTGTCGGCCAGGCCGAACTCCCACAGCGGCAGTTCGAAATGCGCTTCCTGGGCCTGGTGCGGATCGAGGCTGACCGCCACCAGGATGAAGTTGTCGCGTTCGGCGGTGTGCTTGCCGAAGTACAGGATGTTGTCGTTCCACGCCGTGTAAGCCTGGAAGCCGAGGTGGCTGTGCAGCGCGCGGTTGTCGCGGCGGATCTGGTTGAGCCGGGTGATCTCGCCGACGATGTTGCCGGGCGCGTGGTAGTCCCGGCTGCGCAGCTGGTACTTCTCGGAGTCGAGGTACTCCTCCTTGCCCGGAACCGGCGCCGACTCGCACAGCTCGAAGCCGGTATACATGCCCCACAGGCCCGAGCCCATGGTTGCCAGCGCGGCGCGGATGAGGAACCCGGCGCGCCCGCTGTGGTGCAGGAAGTACGGGTTGATGTCCGGCGTGTTGACGAAGAAGTTGGGCCGATAGCACTCGCGCCAGGGCGACTCGTTCAGCTCGCTGAGGTATTCGGCCAGTTCCTGCTTGCTGTTGCGCCAGGTGAAGTAGGTGTAGCTCTGGGCGAAGCCGAGCTTGCCCAGGCGCGCCATCATCGCCGGGCGGGTGAAGGCCTCGGCCAGGAAGATCACCTCGGGGTGCGAGCGGCGCACCTCAGCGATCAGCCATTCCCAGAACGGCATTGGCTTGGTGTGCGGGTTGTCCACGCGAAACAGGGTGACGCCCTGCTCCACCCAGCCCTGCACCACCTCCAGCAGTGCCAGCCACAGCTCCGGCACGGCGGCTTCGGCGTAGAAGTCGACGTTGACGATGTCCTCGTACTTCTTCGGCGGGTTCTCGGCGTGGCGGATGGTGCCGTCCGGGCGCCAGCTGAACCAGCCCGGATGCTGCTTCAGCCAGGGATGGTCGGGCGAACACTGGATGGCGAAGTCCAGCGCCACTTCCAGGCCATGGTTGCGCGCCGCCTGCACCAGTTCGCGGAAGTCTTCCAGGCTGCCCAGTTCGGGATGCACCGCTTCGTGCCCGCCTTCCGCGCTGCCGATAGCGTAGGGGCTGCCGGGATCATCCGGGCCGGCCTTGAGGCTGTTGTTCGGCCCCTTGCGGTGGGTGCGGCCGATGGGATGGATGGGCGGGAAATACAGCACGTCGAAACCCATCGCCGCGATGTCCGGCAGGCGCCGCTGCACATCGCGAAAGGTGCCGTGACGCTGCGGATCGCCGCTCTCGGAGCGGGGAAACAGCTCGTACCAGCTGGCGAACTGGGCCAGCTGGCGGTCCACGTCGAGCGGGAACAGTGCGCTGCGCGTCAGGTGCGGACGATGCTCGGCGCGGCTCATCAGCTCGCTGGTGAGCGGATCGAGCAGCACGGCCACGCGCTGGTCCAGCGACTGGCAATCGGTGAAACGCGTCAGCAGCTCGACAAAGCGCTCCGCCAGGCTGGCTGGCGCGCCGGAGCCGATCTCGCGCAACAACTGCTCGCCTTCCTGTACTTCCAGGCTTACCGGCACGCCGGCCGCGTACTTCTTCTTCAATTCGTAGTGGTAGCTGGCGTAGAGGTCCTGCCAGGCTTCGATGACGAACTCCACACGCCCCAGTGCCTCGGGTGTCAGCCAGGCCTGCCAGCGGTCATTGCCCTGGGCACGCATTGGCACACGGCGCCAGTTCGGTTCGCCGTCCTGGCGCCACAGCACAGAGGCGGCGATCTGGTCGTGGCCGTCGGTGAAGATCACCGCGCGCACCTCCAGCGGCTCGTTGACCAGGCACTTGGCGGCGAAGCGGCCCGCCTCGACCTGCGGCGTCACCGACTCGATGGCGATACGGGCGATCTGAACCGCGCGAGTAGCGCTGTTGCGGGATTCTGCCTGGCGAATCGAATGCATCTCGGCGGGCTCCTTGACGCCTGGCGGACGTGGGCTGGGGGTGAAAACGGTGGGCCGGCACGGCTGCCGGTGCATGGAGTTTCCGAGCCCGGCGCGACGGCAAAAGTTCAGCTCGCTTACAACGGGACCCCGTCGGCGTAGAGCACGCCGCGCTCCGGGTGGATATCGAGGATGGCCTGCAGCATGCGCTCGGCGGCGTTCTCTGCCTCGCGCTCGCAGATGCAGTTGGGGTCGAAGACCCAGAGCACCGTGACTTCGCCGCCGTAGCGCTTGGGCTGGTACTCGATCAGGCCGATGAAACCGGCGCCGCTGTACATTGCGTCGGTCCAGGCGGTGCAGTGCTCGAACTCGCGGAACATGGCTTGAGCCTTCAATGATCGGGCGGCTGCTGCCGCGCCTCGCGCTCGAGCAGCGGCATGGCATGCAGGATCAACAGCGCCAACAGGGTGCCAAGCAGCGCGGTGCCCTCGCGCCCGAGGCCTACGGCAATGCCGACGGCGGTGCTGAACCACAGCGACGCCGAAGTGGTCAGGCCCTTTATCTGGCTGATGCTGTCGCCCTTGAGAATGGTGCCGGCACAGAGGAAGCCGATGCCGGCGGCGATGCCCTGGATGGCGCGGCTGACGGCGTCGTGCTCGGCGCCATCGAGGTCCAGCACCATCACGAACAACGCCGCGCCCAGGGTAACCAGCATGTGGGTGCGCAGCCCCGCCGCCTTGCCCTTGGCCTGGCGCTCGAAGCCAAGCAATCCGCCCAGCACTGCCGCCATGCTCAGGCGCAGTGTGGCGCGCAGCATCTGCTCCGGCTGGCCCAGGTCGGCGAACTCGTCATACACCACCGCCCACAGGTAATCGCTCAATTCCACGGCAGCCGTTGACCGGGGCGCAGGCTGAACAGCGCACGCTGCTCACCCGGCAGCAGGAAACGCTGGCCACCGCAGCGGCTGCAGCATTCGTGCAGCAGATCGCTGCCGCAGACGCGCGGCATTGCCGAGGAAGAGCTGGAAAACCACTGGCAACCGGAAATCAGACAAAGCAGACGCATGACGAAAGCTCCATATCCGTGGGGACTCAAGCCAGAGACCGTGGCTGGGCGCGGAAGGTTTGA
Source organism: Pseudomonas sp. Gutcm_11s (assembly GCF_028649395.1). Classification (GTDB taxonomy): domain Bacteria; phylum Pseudomonadota; class Gammaproteobacteria; order Pseudomonadales; family Pseudomonadaceae; genus Aquipseudomonas. The sequence goes on from NZ_JAQSUW010000014.1 coordinate 355,909, forward strand.
GGATTTTTCGAACTATCGGGCGGGCGCCGCCTTCTCTTGGAAAGAGGCCGTACTCACACGGCGCAAGCGGAGGCAGAACTCATGACACGCGGCAGCAAAGACAAGTACACGGCTAAACAGAAGCGCAAGGCCGCGCATATCGAGGAAAGCTACGAGGCGCGTGGCGTTCCCACGGAAGAGGCCGAAGCCCGCGCCTGGGCGACGGTCAACAAGCAGTCCGGTGGCGGCGAGCGCAAGGGTGGCTCCGGCCAGACCACCAGCCCGCAGCAGAAGGCTGCCGCACGGAAGTCTTCGGCGCGCCGCGCGGTGGCAACCCGGCAGGGCGTGCCACGTCCGGGCACCAAGCTGGAATCCATGACCCGCCAGGAGCTGATGGACCTGGCTCGCAAGCGCGACATCCGTGGCCGCTCGACCATGCGCAAGGCCGAATTGCTCGACGCGCTGCGCTGAGCCGCTACGGCTCCTCCTTGTCTTCCGGCGGTGAGACCTGGTCGGTCCAGGGTTTGCCGTCGAGGGGCGCCGAGCGGGCCAACTCCGCCTCATCCAGGCCGATGCCGCCGCCGATCCGTGTGCCATCCACCACGCTCAGCTCCTTGTCAGCTGGGCCGCTGGCACCGCGCCCGTCCGGCGAGAACTCGCCGTCCTCGTCGATCAGCGTCTCCGGGGTCAGGTCGTCCATGGTCACATTGTCTTCGTGGGAACTATCCGTCAGCGCTTCGCCCCCGCTCATGCCGGCCTGCGCCTCGCGCTGCGGCGGGAATTCCTTCTCGACCTCAGCCACGGGGCGCTCGTCACCGATCCGCCCTTTTCGCGCGTCGCGGCGCTCGCTGAAGTCCAGCTCGTGCATGGAGCCCATGCGGTCCTCGGTGTCGTCGATTTCCTTCACTCGGCTGTCGTGCTCGCTCATGGGGATGCTCCCGTCGCAGTGTTCGTTCACTGTCGACTGGCCCCTGGCGGGAATGATTCAGGCTGTTTACGCGAGGAGATGTGTCTGGGCCTTATGCCTTTTCCGGCCTGCTAGGGCACGAGAAACGGTTTGATATGCCCACATGGAATTAAAAAAAACTGAACACCTCCTTCCTTAGTTCCTCCGAATAAGTGTGCCCGCTGGGCACGCACCTAGATTACTAACGAGGAATGTGACTATGGCTGGACATCGAGGTGGTAAAGGTAACTTTGCGGAAGACCCCCAGCGCGCGTCCGAGGCCGGCAAGAAAGGTGGCCATGTGAGCGGAGGGAATTTCAGGAACGACCCACAGCGTGCCTCCGAGGCAGGTCGCAAAGGCGGCCAGAACAGCCACGGCTCGCGTAGTAACTGATACAGGCAGTCGAGAGCGGAGCGCTCGCTTCGCTCTCGCCGCTGGCCTCAGCTGCGAGCGCCAGCCTCTTCGCTTTCCCCCAGCTCTTCCTCGTCATCGAAGGTGTTGTCCCAGATCAGCCTGGGATCGAAGGTCACTGCGGCCAGCATGGTGAGAATCACCACCACACAGAAGGCTGAAGCCCCCATGCCTGCCTCGATACTCGCCAGGTTGCCGAAGTTGACCAGCGCAACCAGGATGGCGATGACGAAGATATCGAGCATGGACCAGCGCCCGATCCATTCGATGAAGCGGTACATGAGAATCCGTTGCCTGGCCGACATCGGCTGGCGCCGCTGCACCGAGTACAGCAGCAGTGCGATCCCCACCAGCTTGAAGGTCGGCACCAGGATACTGGCGACGAACACCACCAGGGCGATTGGCAACATATCCGCGTGGATCAGCTCGACTACCCCTTCCATGATGGTCGCCGGCATACCCTTGCCGAGCATGCTGACCGTCATGATTGGCAGCAGGTTGGCCGGCAGGTACAGAATCGCCGCAGTAATCAGCAGCGCCCAGGTACGCGCGATGCTGTTGGGCCGCCGATCATGCAGCTGCGCACCGCAACGACTGCAGTGCTGATGCTCTCCCTCTCGCAGGTATTCCAGCTTGTGGCACTCGCCACACAGCAGGATGCCGGCATCAATCGCGCGCATCTTCGCCCTCCTCGCTCAGTGCTTCCCATACCTGGTGCGGCGACATGGTCACCTCCAGCCATACCTGCGCCATCATCAGGGCAATGAAGCAGGCCAGGCCGAGGCCCAGATGCAGCTCGGCCATGTCGATCAGCTTGACGATGGAAACCAAGATGCCGAACAGGTAGACCTCGAGCATCCCCCACTCACGCAGGTGGTGGTAGATGCGGTAGAGGCGGCAGGCCATAGGCCGCAGAGTCGCGTATGGCATGGCAAGCAGGACGAACAGCTGGCAGAGCAGCTTGAGCAGCGGAACCAGCATGCTGCAGAAGAACACCACCGCGGCGACTCCCTCCATACCCGTGTTATAGAGGCCGATGACGCCGCTCCACACGGTATCCACCGCGTTCTGGCCGAGCAGCGCCATGCTTATGATTGGCAGGAAGTTGGCCGGCACGTACAGCAGCAGCGCTGTCAGCACCAGCGCGAGCGCGCGACGACGCATGTGCGAGCGGTGCACCACCAGCTCGTAGCCGCAGCGTGGGCAGCAGGCCTTCTGCTCCTCGCCCACATGCGGGTGGTGCATGAGCAGGTCACACTCGTGACAGGCGATAAGGTCCTTGAGCGGTGGCAGATTCCCGGCCGTTAGCTTTTCGACTTGCTCCATCTACCCGCTCTCCACACGGTGGCCCTGACTCGGGCCCGTTGTCTGATATTACCCACTCTGCACAGCTTTGCCGCAGGCTGGCGTGTGCGACTTCGTGCTAGGGTGCATGCAGCATCCCACAAGAGGTTCCCGCATGCGCCTGAAACTGGCTTCGCTTGCCTTGCTCACCCTGCTCAGCAATTCAGCCTTCGCCCATGAATATAGCGCCGGCGACCTGCATATCGATCATCCCTGGTCGCGCGCCCTGCCCCCCACATCGCCCAACGGCGCCGCCTACTTCGTGGTCCACAACAAAGGTACATCGGGCGACCGCCTGCTCGGTGCCAGCACCCCGCGAGCGGCGAAGGCAGAACTGCACACCCACGTGCACATCGGCGACATGATGAAGATGCAGAAGGTCGACTCGGTCGGCGTGCCCGCCGGCGGCGAAGCCCGTTTCGAGCCGAGCGGCAACCACGTCATGCTGTTCGGCCTGACCCAGCCGCTGGTGGCCGGTGAGCGCTTCCCGCTGACATTGGAGTTCGAGAAGGCCGGCAAGGTCGAGGTCGAAGTCGCCATCGAGGCCGAGGCCCCGCAGGGCGAACACAAGCACTAATAGCGGTTCACACGTCAGCCGCGGTCCAGCAAATGGAACCGCGGCAATGACAGGCTCCAGCGGATCGCCGCCAGCCGCGTCAGCAATACCGCAAGCATGGCGACCCCGGTATCCAGCCAGTGCGGTGTCTGCAGCTCACGCAGCACGATGAACACCAGCGCCCCGAAGATACAGGCGGTGGCGTAGATCTCCTTCTGGAAGATCAGCGGGATCTCGTTGCAGATCACATCGCGCATCACGCCGCCGGCCACGCCGGTCATCACCCCCATGATCACCGCCGTGCTGTACGGCATGTTGTGCTGCAGCGCGACCTCGGTGCCGATCACGGTGAACACCGCCAGGCCGAAGGCGTCGGCGATCAGCAGGCCGCGCTCGTGGATGGGCTGCGTCAGGCGCACCCAGGCCACGGTGCCGACCGCGGCGATGGACGCGACCAGGATGTAGGTGTCGTTGCGAATCCAGCTGACCGGGTGGTTGTCTAGAATCAGGTCGCGCAGCGTACCGCCGCCCAGTGCGGTGATGATCGCAATGACCAGCACGCCGAACAGATCCATGGACTTGCGCCCGGCCATCAGCGCCCCAGTGATGGCGAAGACGGCGACGCCAAACAGATCGGCCAAATAGAAGAGCTGCTGCATGACGCGTCAGCTGCCCACTGGGGTGCGCATGGTCACGAACTCTTCCGCCGCAGTCGGGTGGATGCCCAGCGTCTCGTCGAAGATGCGCTTGGTCGCCCCGGCCTTCAGCGCCACGGCCAGGCCCTGGACGATCTCTCCGGACTCCGGTCCGACCATGTGGCAACCCAGGACCTTGTCGGTCTTGCCGTCCACCACCAGCTTCATCAGGGTCCGTTCCTGGCTTTCGGTGAGGGTCAGCTTCATGGGGCGGAAGCGGCTCTCGAACACCTTCACCTCGTAGCCCTCCTCGCGCGCCTGTTCCTCGCTCAGGCCCACGGTAGCGATGTTCGGCAGGCTGAACACGGCGGTGGGAATCAGACTGTAGTCCAGCGTGCGGTATTCCTCCGGCTTGAACAGCCGGCGCGCCACGGCCATGCCCTCGGCCAGTGCCACCGGGGTGAGCTGGACGCGACCGATCACATCGCCGAGGGCGAGGATCGACGGTTCGCTGGTCGCGAACTGCTCGTTGACCTGGATGAAGCCCTTGTCGTTCAGCTCCACGCCGGTGTTCTCCAGCCCCAGGTTGTCCAGCATCGGCCGGCGCCCGGTGGCGTAGAACACGCAATCGGTGGCCAGCTCGCGACCATCCTTCAAGGTGGCCAGCAGGCTGCCATCGGCCTGCCGCTCGATGCGGGCGATGTCGGTGTTGAACTGCAGGTCCAGGCCCTTCTTCTCCAGCTCCTCCTTGAGGTGCTTGCGCACGGCACCGTCGAAGCCTCGAAGGAACAGGTCCTTGCGATACAGCAGCGAAGTCTCGGCACCGAGGCCGTGGAAGATCGAGGCGAATTCGACAGCGATGTAGCCACCGCCGACCACCAGCACGCGCTTGGGCAGCTGTTCGAGGAAGAACGCTTCGTTGGAGGTGATCGCCAGTTCCTTGCCGGGGATGTCCGGCACCTGCGGCCAGCCGCCGGTGGCAATCAGGATGTGTTTGGCGCTGTGGCGCTGGCCGTTGATCTCGACCTCATGCGGCCCCAAAAGCTTGGCGTGCCCCTCAAGCAGGGTCACCCCGCTGTTCACCAGCAGATTGCGGTAGATACCGTTGAGCCGTTGGATCTCGCGGTTCTTGTTGGCGATCAGGATCGGCCAGTCGAAAGCCGGCTCGCCAGAGCTCCAACCGAAGCCAGAAGCCTGCTCGAAGTCATCGGCGAAGTGTGCTCCGTACACCAGGAACTTCTTCGGCACGCAGCCGACGTTGACGCAGGTTCCGCCCAGGTAGCGGCTCTCGGCCACGGCCACCTTGGCACCGAAGCCAGCGGCGAAACGGGCGGCACGCACGCCGCCGGAACCGGCGCCGATCACGAACAGGTCGAATTCATAGGACATCGCAGTTCTCCTTGCAAGCGACAAGCATACCGGAGAGCCCGGGAAGCTGTGTGTATGCTGGGATGATGTCGGACTAGACCCGAACTACGCCATCGCGGTTCGGCCAGGAGGATCGCCATGCACCCCACCCTCACTCACATCGCCCTGCACGTGCCGGAGCTGGAGCCTTGCGTGGACTTCTACCGCGAGTTCTGCGGCATGCAGGTGATCCACGAGCGCGCCGGCAAGGGCTCGAAGATCGTCTGGATGGCAGAGCCGGGCAAGGAGCACCAGTTCATCTTCGTGATCATGCCCGGCGGTACGGATCGTCAGCTGGCTGCGGACGACTACAGCCACTTCGGCTTTGCCGTGGCCAGCCACGCGGCGGTAGATGAGATTGCCGAGCGTGCAGCCCAGGCAGGCTGCCTGGTCTGGCCGCCGCGCGACGAGCCCTATCCGGTCGGCTACTACTGCGGCCTGCGCGATCCTGCCGGCAACTACGTTGAGTTCAGCTACGGGCAGCCACTGGGGCCGGGTTCTGAGGCGATGCCCATTCCCTGAATCCTTAAACGACAAAGCCACCCGAAGGTGGCTTTGTCTGACTCGCTGGCCTATCAGTAGGCCTTGCCAGTCTTGTACAGATTCTCGAAGCAGAAGTTGGTGGCGTCGATGTAACCCTCGGCGCCGCCGCAGTCGAAACGCTTGCCCTTGAACTTGTAGGCGATCACGCAGCCGTCCTGGGCCTGCTTCATCAGGGCGTCGGTGATCTGGATCTCGCCACCCTTGCCCGGCTCGGTCTTCTCGATCAGATCGAAAATGTCCGGAGTCAGAATGTAGCGGCCGATGATCGCCAGGTTGGACGGGGCGTCTTCCGGCTTCGGCTTCTCGACCATGTGGTTCACGCGGAAGATGTCGTCACGGATCATCTCGCCAGCGATCACACCGTACTTGGAGGTCTCTTCCGGCGGCACTTCCTGGATGGCGACAATGGAGCAGCGGAACTGGTTGTACAGCTTGACCATCTGCTGCAGCACGCCATCGCCTTCGAGGTTGAAGCACAGGTCGTCGGCCAGAACCACGGCAAACGGCTCGTCACCGATCAGCGGGCGGCCACTGAGGATTGCGTGGCCGAGGCCCTTCATCTCGATCTGACGGGTGTAGGAGAAGGTGCATTCGTCGATCAGGCGACGGATACCGACCAGGTACTTCTCCTTGTCGGTCCCCTGGATCTGATGCTCCAGCTCGTAGCTGATATCGAAATGGTCTTCCAGGGCGCGCTTGCCGCGGCCGGTGACCATGGCGATCTCGCTCAGGCCGGCCTCGAGGGCTTCCTCGACGCCGTACTGGATCAGCGGCTTGTTGACGACGGGCAGCATCTCCTTGGGCATCGCCTTGGTGGCCGGAAGGAAGCGGGTGCCGTAGCCAGCAGCCGGGAACAGACATTTCTTGATCATGACAATCCTTGGTAGTGCAAGGGGCGGAATTGCCGCGCAGTCTAATCAGGCGGCATCGGCCTTACAATGGCTATTCGACGGATCTCGATCAGCAGAATAACAGGCACAAAAAACCCGGCCTAAGCCGGGTTTTTTGCAGAGCACAGCGCCAATTACTTGGCCTGGGCTTCCACTTCAGCTTCAACGCGACGGTTAACCGCGCGGCCAGCTTCGGTGGCGTTGTCAGCAACCGGGCGGGACTCGCCGTAGCCAACCGAACCAACGCGCTCAGCGCCTACACCGTACTGGTTGACCAGCACTTCACGAACGGCGTTGGCACGACGCTCGGACAGCTTCTGGTTGTAAGCGTCGGTACCGACGGAGTCGGTGTGACCTTCAACGGTGGTGTTGGTCTGCGGGTACTGGTTCATGAAGTCAGCCAGGTTCTTGATGTCACCGTAGCTTTCTTCTTTGACCTTGGACTTGTCGAAGTCGAACTTAACGTCCAGCTCAACACGTACGGTCTCGGCAGGCTCCGGAGTCGGAGCGACTTCGGCAACCGGCTCAGCAACCGGCTCGGCAACAACCGGGGCCGGCTTGGAGCCGCCACCGAAGTTCAGGCCGATACCGATGCTCGGCGCCCACTCGGTGTCGCCTTGATCGATGTTGTACTGAGCCTCGACGCCAGCGCGGGCGTAGAAGTTCTCGGTGAAGTACAGCTTGGCACCGCCGCCCAGGTTGGCGAAGGTGGAGCCGTTACGGCCGCTACGGCCATTCTGACCGATGCTCTGGTCAGAGAAGCCAGCGGAAACGTACGGGCGAATGGTGTCGCCAGGTGCGTTGAAGTGGTACAGGGCATCCAGAGCGGTGTTGGAACCGCGGATGTTGCGACCGTCTTCGGCGCGAGCGTTGTGTACTTCGTCGTAACCCAGGCGCAGTTCAACGTCGTCGGTCAGAAAGTAACCAATGGAGCCGCCGAACAGGTTGCCATCGTTCTTGAAGTCGCGAGCTTCATCGAAGTACTGCTTCTTGACGAAGCCTTCGACTTCTACGGCACCTTGGCCTTGGGCCAGTACGTTCAGAGAAGTGGCAGCGACCAGCGAGCCGATGACCGCACCCAGAGTGTTTTTCAGTTTCATCCGTAAATCCCCATCTAAAGACGATTTTAGTTGCCTGGCGGAACGGCCCAGGAACAACTTGGCAGCGATTGTAACAAATCTACACACGGCAGTGTGTGCGAGATTTCTCGTGCACTGCGCGTAAGAGGCCGCTTGGCTTATTAAGTTTCAACAGAATTGCCAAATTTCTCACGAAGTCGGTCAAGTGCACGTTTATAACGCATCTTGGTAGCACTCAACCCCATGTGCATGATGTCGGCGATTTCCTGGAACTCCAGTTCGGCCACAAAGCGCAGCACCAGGATTTCCCGGTCAATCGGATTGACATGCACCAGCCAGCGATCAAGCCCGCCCTTCTCTTCTACCTTGGGCGCCTTCTCTTCCGAGGCTTCCTCCAGGGGGTCGAGACTCAGTGCATCGAGCAGGCGCCGCTTACGGCGCTCCTTGCGATATTGGGTAATACACTCGTTATAAGTGATGCTATAGAGCCAGGTCTTGAACTTGGACTTTCCCTCAAAGTTCTTTAACCCATAGAGAACTTTAAGCATCACTTCCTGGCAAACATCGTCTGCATCGCGCTCGTTTCCAAGATAGCGAGCACATACATTGAACAAGGTCCGCTGATAGCGGCGCATCAGTTCTTCGTACGCCCGAGTGACGTGAAACAGCTCGACGTGGGAGCGCTGCACCAGCTCTTCATCCGAGAGCTCGCGTGGGTCATAGCGCGCAGAAAGCGATTGGGCGTTGTTCAAAACGACTCGTGCCGACAGTCAGGTCAGATGGCAGCGCCAGCGCACATACGAGTGGCGCTGGTCGCATACATTAGCAGGGATTGGCGGATCAGCGGCTGCTGACTCGCTGCTCGAGCAGGGTTCGATTGGCCACCGATACCAGCTCGCCGTCCTCGGTGAGGAGAACGGTTTTCACGGTGCCAATTTCCTCGATCTGCCCTTCGACCTCACCGATCCTGACTTGTTGCCCGACCTGATAAAGCTCACGCACATAAATGCCGGCGAGGATTTGCCCGGCAATCTCCCTGCTGCCCAGGCCGAGCGCCAGGGCGACGGCCAAACCGACCGAAATCAGCACGATAGCGATGACGTTGTTCAGCAGATCGGTCTTGACCTCGAGCTGCCCGATGGCAACCGAGATACTGATGATGATCACCAGCCCCTGGGCGATGCGGCCGAGGCCGGCCGAATAGTCCAGGCCAACGCCTTCTGCGGCGCCGCGTACCAGGCTGCTGACCAGTTGGGCCAACAGCACACCAACCAGCAGCACCAGAGCGGCACCGAAAACCTTGGGCAGATACAGCGCCAGCACGTCGAGCGTGGCCGACAGGCGCGGCAGCCCCAGGGACTCGGCGGCAGACACCAGGAAAATCAGCAGCACGAACCAGTAGACGATCTTGCCGATCAGCGTCGACACCGGGACCTGAATCCCGATACGCCCCAGCAGCTTGGTCAGCCCGGTGCCGGTCATCAGGCGATCCAGGCCGAGTTTGGCCAGCAGCTTGGACAACAAGGTGTCGAGCAGCTTGGCCACCACGAAACCGAGCAAGCCGAGAATCAGCGCCACGAACAGGTTGGGGATGAAGCCGGCGATCTTGCTCCAGAGGGTGGTCATGGCCGCCACCAGAGCTTGGGTCCAGGGATCGAGTTCCATATGTCAGTCAGCCTTGTCTGCATTGCGGGCGTGAGTACGAGAAACCGGCATCACATGCGCGGAGCCGTTGTTCAGCGCGATCATGAGCGCCTCAAGGCCACGCCCCATGAGGCCGAACAGATCACCGACGCCGACCTGGCGGTTGGCGGTCTTGAGGACGCGCCCGAGGGTCGCGTCATCGTCATGTTCTGCTGGCGACGATTTCAGCAGGTCGCGCAGAGACTCTTCGAAAGGATCGTACATGTGTACCTCGTACGGATTTGTTGGCTAGACGTGGCGACCTGACCGCAGGTCACATCTAGAGCCATCGCCAGCGGCGGAACAACCACCACTGTAGCGCGCCGACACTAGCCAGGATCAGGCAGATCAGCAGGAAACCATATTGGCTGTCCGCGCCAGGAATACCGCCGACGTTGATGCCCAGCAGGCCGGTGAGGAAGCTCATGGGCAGGAAGAACACGGTGGTGACACCCAGCAGGTACATGGCCCGGTTCATCTTCTCGTTCATCCGCCGGTGCTCGGACTCCAGCACCAGGCCTACCCGCTCGCGAACCATTTCCAGCTCTTCCAGGTAGCGGGTCAGGCGGTTGTTCAGCTCGTTCCACTGGTTGGCGTCGCCGAAACCATTGCGCGTCAGCTGAGCGAATATGTCCCGCTGTGGAGCAAGAAAACGGCGCAGGCCGGCTGAGCGGCGTCGCACATGCAGCACTAGGTCGTGGTCGGGCATGAAGCGCGTGTCGCTATCGAGACGCTCCTCTTGCCCTTCAAGTTGCTCGGAAAGCTCTTCGATCAGGCCGTCGACACGGTCGGTCATATGGTGCGCCAGCTGCAGTACCAACTCGCCGCTGTCGCGCGGACCCTGACCTCTCTCCAGCAGAGCAATGAGCTCCTCGGTGGCGCGCAACGGGCGCAGGCGCAGGGAGATGACTCGACGGGTGTCGGCGAAAATACGTACCGAAACCATGTCCTCGGGCTCGGCGCCCGGGTTGAGATTGACCCCGCGCAGGAACAGCAGCAACTCGTGCTCCGGCAGCGTCAGCAGCCGCGGCCTGGTGTTCTCTTCCAGCAGCAGATCGCAGCTGAATTCGCTTAGGCCGCTGTGCTCACGCAGCCAGGAGTGGGTCTGCGGATGGCCGCGATCCCAGTGCAGCAAGAGGCTTTCCTGCTCGCCCAGGCGCAATCCTTCGAGCTGATCCCACTCCAGGCTGCGTGCACCACCGAGTCCGTCGAGGACGAAGGCATGCACCAGTCCCCAGTGCAGATTGTCTTTCTCGTACATCCCTGCTCCCACTGTGGCCAACAGGGCCCATCGACGTGGGCCCGGCGCACTTACTCCGGCATCTTCAGCGGTTCGGGGGAAACGATGATGCCGTTGTTGTCGGCATACACGTAGTGGCCCGGCTTGAAGGTCACGCCACCGAAGGTCACGACCACGTTGAGGTCGCCGATATTGCGCTTGTCGGTCTTCATCGGGTGGCTGGCCAGGGCCTGCACGCCGAGGTCGGTCTGCGCCAGTACGTCGACATCGCGCACGCAGCCGTAGATCACCATGCCTTCCCAGCCATTCTTCGCGGCCTTCTCGGCGATCATGTCGCCCAGCAGAGCACGGCGCAGGGAGCCACCGCCATCCACCACCAGCACCTTGCCCTGGCCCGGCTGGTCGGCCTGGGATTTGACCAGCGAGTTGTCCTCGTGGCACTTGACGGTAACGATCTCGCCGCCGAAGGAGTCGCGGCCACCGAAGTTGGCGAACATCGGCTCGACCACTTGCACCAGATCCGGGTAGGCGTCGCACAGGTCGGGGGTGACGTATTGCATGGGAAAGCTCCTTTCAGTTGAAACGCTCAGATATCAATACCAACGCGATCGCCATCGTAGGCCAGGCTGAAACGATTGAGCATCGCGCACTGCGCATTCAGCGGCCGGCCGCTACGCAGATCGAACTCCACGCCATGACGCGCGCAGCGCAGCACCGGGCCATTCAGAGTGGCGTTGTGCAGCGACGCACCTTGGTGCGGACAGCGGTTCTCCACTAGCAGCGGCTGCTGTTCGACCACCAGCAACAGAAGATCGCGCCCTTCGACCAGGAAGGTGCGTCGATAACCGTCTTGCAGATTGATCAAACGTTCCAGCGCTACGAACATGGCGAATCGTGACCGGACTGGCGAAATTCGTCACATCTTAGCCGCATGCCAGAGCGGTTGTAACCTCAATCCTGCTGCTTTTCCGCAGGCAGACGCAGCTCCTGCAGCCAGTGTTGCACCAGCGGCCAGACCTCGCCCTGCGCTTCCTTGCTGACCAGCATTTCGACATGGCCGAAGTCGCTGGAGTAGCCCTGCTCCTTGCCCAGCAGCAGGAAGCTGCGTGGCGCGGCAATGAACTGGTCGAACAACTTGCGGCAGGCCCAGGCCGGATCCTGCAGGTCGCCAACGGCGCTGACCGCCAGCAACGGCACCTGGGCATCGGCCATGCCGGCCCACCAGTCGCGCTCGGTGTCACCGAAGCGACCGAACAGGCGGTGCCAGCGCAGGCTCTCCAGAGCCAGGCCGATCGGCTCGTCCTCGGGGCCGCGCTTGAAACGAGCCCCGGAGATATGGTGAAAGCCCTTGAGCAGCAGGCGACTGCCCCACTCCACCGGCGGCACTTTGAGTGGCCAGTAGACGCGACTGATCTGGGTTCCGAACAACGCTATCGACGCGGCATCTTCGGCATTCAAATAACCACCACCGACGGCCGCAGCCAGAGTGGTGCCGCCGAGAGAGTGGCCCACCCAGTGCGGAGTTTGGCTGGTCTGTTCACGGACAAAGGCGGCCACTGCCGGCAGGTCATAGCGGGCGTAATCGGCGACAGTATTGTGCTTGTACGCCTGGTTGCGTGGTGACAGGCCGTGGCCGCGCATCTCGGCGATCCATACATCGAAACCGGCGCGCGCCAAGTATGGGCCCAGGCCGATACCACGCGGCGAATACCAGAAGCGTCGATTGGAGAAACTGCCGTGCAACAGGATTACCGGCACGCCGCGGCGCTGCTGGTCGGCCAGCCCAAGGCGGGTGATCGCCAGCTCGACGGAGAAATCCGGAGAGTTGCCAGGCTTCAGGCGATAGACGTCCTCGCTCAGGTCGCCACGTAACTCGGCGCTGACCAGGGAGACAGGGAACAACTCACTACTGCTTTGCATACTGCTTCTTGCACACAAGATTGTCGGGGCTGCCTCAAGCATCGGCCAGGAAGCGTCCACCATGAATTACCGCTCACAAAAAAGGCGGGATCGCTCCCGCCCTTTCTGGGATGTTCAACCACTCAGCCCTGCGGCTGGCCTTCGGCGAGGAAGAACCAGGTATCCAGCACGGAGTCCGGGTTCAACGACACGCTCTCGATGCCCTGCTCCATCAGCCATTTGGCCAGGTCCGGGTGGTCCGAAGGACCCTGACCGCAGATGCCGATGTACTTGCCAGCCTTGTTACAGGCGGCAATGGCGTTGGCCAGCAGCTTTTTCACCGCCGGATTACGCTCGTCGAACAGGTGCGCAACGATGCCGGAGTCGCGGTCCAGGCCCAGGGTCAGCTGAGTCAGGTCGTTGGAGCCGATGGAGAAGCCGTCGAAGAATTCGAGGAACTCATCGGCCAGCAGCGCGTTGGACGGCAGCTCGCACATCATGATGACCTTCAGGCCATCCTTGCCGCGCTCCAGGCCGTTGCTGGCGAGCAGCTCGACCACTTGCGACGCCTCGCCCAGGGTGCGCACGAAGGGCACCATGATCTCGACGTTGGTCAGGCCCATCTCGTTGCGCACTTTCTTCAGTGCTCGGCATTCCAGCTCGAAGCAGTCACGGAAGCTCTCGCTGATGTAGCGCGAGGCGCCACGGAAGCCGAGCATCGGGTTCTCTTCCTCCGGCTCGTAAAGCTTGCCGCCGATCAGGTTGGCGTACTCGTTGGACTTGAAGTCCGACAGGCGCACGATGACCTTTTTCGGCCAGAAGGCCGCAGCCAGGGTGCTGATGCCCTCGACCAGTTTCTCGACGTAGAAGCCGACCGGGTCGTCGTAGCCGGCGATGCGCTTCTCGACGCTGTCCTTGATCTCCGCCGGCAGGCTGGCGAAGTTCAGCAGTGCCTTGGGGTGCACGCCGATCATGCGGTTGATGATGAATTCCAGGCGGGCCAGGCCCACGCCCTCGTTGGGCAGCTGGGCGAAGTCGAAGGCGCGATCCGGGTTGCCGACGTTCATCATGATCTTGAACGGCAGGTCAGGCATGGCGTCGACCGAGTTCTTGCGAATGTCGAAGCCCAGCTCGCCTTCGAAGATGAAGCCGGTGTCGCCCTCGGCGCAGGAAACAGTCACGCCCTGGCCATCCTGCAGCACCTGGGTGGCGTTGCCGCAGCCGACCACGGCCGGGATGCCCAGTTCGCGGGCGATGATCGCCGCGTGGCAGGTACGGCCGCCGCGGTTGGTAACGATGGCGCTGGCGCGCTTCATCACCGGCTCCCAGTCCGGGTCGGTCATGTCGGAGACCAGCACGTCGCCCGGCTGAACCTTGTCCATCTCGGATACGTCGTGGATCACCCGCACCCTGCCGGCGCCGATGCGCTGACCGATGGCACGGCCTTCGACCAGCACCTTGCCCTTCTCTTTCAGCAGGTAGCGCTCCATCACGGTAGCGCTGGCGCGACTCTTCACGGTTTCCGGGCGGGCCTGGACGATGTACAGCTTGCCGTCGTCACCGTCCTTGGCCCACTCGATGTCCATCGGGCGGCCGTAGTGTTTCTCGATGATCAGTGCCTGCTTGGCCAGCTCGGTGACCTCGGCATCGGACAGGGCGAAGCGCGCGCGGTCAGCACGGTCCACATCGACGGTCTTGACCGAACGACCAGCCTTGGCTTCCTCGCCGTAGACCATCTTGATCGCCTTGCTGCCCAGGTTGCGACGCAGGATGGCCGGGCGGCCAGCCTCCAGGGTCTGCTTGTGCACGTAGAACTCGTCGGGGTTCACCGCGCCCTGTACCACGGTCTCGCCGAGGCCGTATGCACCAGTGACGAACACCACGTCACGGAAGCCGGACTCGGTATCCAGGGTGAACATCACGCCGGCAGTGCCGGTTTCCGAACGGACCATGCGCTGCACGCCGGCGGACAGGGCGACCAGCTTGTGGTCGAAGCCCTGGTGCACGCGGTAGGCGATGGCGCGGTCGTTGAACAGGGAAGCGAATACTTCCTTGGCAGCGCGGATCACGTTGTCCACGCCACGGATATTGAGGAAGGTTTCCTGCTGGCCGGCGAAGGAGGCGTCCGGCAGGTCTTCGGCGGTGGCGGAAGAGCGCACCGCGACGGCCATGTTGTCGTTGCCGGCAGACATGGCGGCAAAGGCCGTACGAATCTCGGCGTCCAGGCGCTGCGGGAACTCGGCGTCCATCACCCACTGGCGGATCTGCGCGCCGGTCTTGGCCAGGGCGTTGACGTCATCCACGTCCAGAGCGTCGAGCGCGGCGTGGATGCGGTCGTTCAGGCCGCTCTGCTCGAGGAAGTCACGGTAGGCCTGGGCGGTAGTGGCGAAACCGCCGGGAACCGATACACCAGCACCGGCGAGATTGCTGATCATCTCGCCGAGGGATGCGTTCTTGCCCCCTACATGCTCCACATCGTGGACGCCGAGCTTATCGAGGGAAACGACGTACTCTACCAAGGTGAACTCTCCACTGTACGTGGCAGCGCCGGTGCAGCACCGCCGCTACCTGGCTTTGCCTCAAGGAAATAAGTCACAATGCCGACCAGTACGGGCCCGGCAAAGGGGGCCTATGATAGCCAAGAATCGTTCCTGACTTAAGGCCTCCGCCATCAATGAAACGAACCGCATTCTTCATTTCCGACGGCACGGGCATCACCGCGGAAACACTGGGGCAAAGTCTGTTGGCGCAATTCGAAGCCATCAGCTTCACCAAGCTTACCCGCCCCTATATAGACAGCGTCGAGAAGGCGCGGGCAATGGTACAGCAAATCAACCATGCTGCCGAGAAAGACGGGGCGCGCCCGATCATCTTCGACACCGTGGTAAACCATGAGATCCGTGACGTTCTGGCCCAGTCCGACGGCTTCATGATCGACATTTTCTCCACCTTCCTGGCTCCGCTCGAAGCGGAACTCAGCGAACACTCGTCCTACTCGGTCGGCAAGTCGCACTCCATTGCCAGCAGCACCAACTACATGGAGCGGATCGAGGCGGTCAATTTCGCCCTGGATAACGACGATGGTGCCCGCACCCACTACTACGACAAGGCCGATCTGATTCTGATCGGTGTTTCTCGCTGCGGTAAGACGCCCACCTGTCTATACATGGCCATGCAGTTCGGCATTCGCGCCGCCAACTACCCGCTGACCGAAGAAGACATGGAGCGCCTGCAGCTACCCGCGGCCCTCAAACCCTACAAGCACAAGCTGTTCGGCCTGACCATCGATCCGGACCGGCTCACCGCAATTCGCCACGAGCGCAAGCCCAACAGCCGCTACGCCAGCTACGCCCAGTGCGAGTTCGAGGTGCGCGAGGTGGAGAACCTGCTGCGCCGCGAGGGCATCAACTACATCAACTCCACGCATTTCTCTGTCGAGGAAATCTCGGCGAAGATCCTGGTGGAGAAAGGTGTGGAACGCCGACTCAAGTAGGCGCCCCGCTCCACAGAAAGGCCCGATCAGTTCGGGCCTTTCTGCTTTCTGGCGTCAGAAACTGTCGCCGGGCACCCGCACCCACCCTTCCATCAGGATTCGCGCACTGCGGCTCATGATGGCCTTGGTTACCGTCCATTGGTCGTCGATCTGCTTGGCCTGGGCGCCAACCCGTAGGGTTCCAGAGGGGTGGCCGAAGCGCACGGCCTCGCGCTCGCCACCGCCGGCAACCAGATTGACCAGGGTGCCGGGAATGGCCGCCGCCGTGCCGATGGCCACGGCGCAAGTGCCCATCATCGCGTGGTGCAGCTTGCCCATGGACAGCGCGCGCACCAGCAGATCGACCTCGCCAGCACTGACTTCCTTGCCGCTGGAGGCCTTGTAGCTCTTGGGCTTGGACACGAAGGCGATCTTTGGCGTGTGCTGGCGGGTGGCGGCCTCTTCCGCCGTCTTGATCAGCCCCATGCGCAGGGCGCCGGCCACGCGAATCTGCTCGAAACGCGCCAGCTGCTGCGGATCTCCGTTGATGGCTTCGCGCAGCTCGGTGCCTTGGTAGCCGATATCCTCGGCATTGACGAACACGGTGGGAATACCGGCAGTGATCATGGTCGCCTTGAAGGTGCCGACACCCGGCACCTCCAGGTCGTCGACCAGGTTGCCGGTAGGGAACATCGAGCCGCCCTCCTCGCCATCGTCGGACGGATCGAGGAACTCCAGCACAATCTCGGCCGCCGGGAAGGTCACGCCGTCCAGCTCGAAGTCGCCGGTTTCCTGCACCTGGCCGTTGCTGATCGGTACGCGGGCGATGATGGTTTTCTGGATGTTGGCCTGCCAGATGCGCACCACGCAGGTGCCGTTGTCCGGAATGCGCGCCGGGTCGACCAGGCCGGCATGCAGGGCGAAGGCGCCGGCAGCAGTGGATAGATTGCCGCAGTTGCCACTCCAGTCGACAAAGGCCTTGTCGATGGAGACCTGGCCGTAGAGGTAATCGACATCGTGATCGGGCTGGCTGCTGCGCGACAGGATCACGCACTTGCTGGTGCTGGAGGTCGCACCGCCCATGCCGTCGATGTGTGCCGAGTAAGGATCAGGGCTGCCAATCACGCGCATGAACAGCTTGTCGCGCGCCTCACCCGGCACCTGGCAGCGCTCAGGCAGGTCCTGCAGGCGGAAGAACACACCCTTGCTGGTGCCACCGCGGATATAGGTGGCAGGAATCTTCACTTGAGGTACGTGGGACATGAGTCAGGTCCTGGCCATTCGATGCAGGGTCGAGCTGACCCGGCCCTGCGAGAAGAGGTCCGCCCCGCCACTGGCGGAGCGGAGTCGTTACATCAGGCTACCGCGCCTTCCAGGAAGTCTTTGGCGAAGCGCTGCAGCACGCCGCCAGCCTTGTACACGCTGACATCGGCAGCGGTATCCAGACGGCAGGTCACCGGCACTTCGACGACTTCACCGTTGCGACGATTGACCACCAGAGTCAGGTCGCAGCGCGGCGCTACATCGCCCTTGATGTCGTAGGTCTCGGTGCCATCCAGGCCCAGGGTCAGGCGGGTGGTGCCCGGCTTGAACTCCACCGGCAGCACGCCCATTCCGACCAGGTTGGTGCGATGGATACGCTCGAAGCCTTCGGCAACGATCACCTCGACACCTGCCAGGCGTACGCCCTTTGCCGCCCAGTCACGCGACGAGCCCTGGCCGTAGTCGGCACCGGCGATGATGATCAGGTTCTGCTTGCGGTTCATGTAGGTCTCGATGGCCTCCCACATGCGCATCACCTGGCCTTGCGGCTCGACGCGGGCCAGCGAACCCTTCTTCACCTCGCCATTGACCACCACCATCTCGTTGACCAACTGCGGGTTGGCGAAGGTGGCGCGCTGGGCGGTCAGGTGATCGCCACGGTGGGTGGCGTAGGAATTGAAGTCCTCTTCTGGCAGGCCCATCTTGTGCAGGTACTCACCAGCCGCCGAATCCATCAGGATCGCGTTGGAGGGCGACAGGTGATCGGTGGTGATGTTGTCCGGCAGGATGGCCAGCGGCAGCATGCCTTTCAGGGTGCGCTCACCGGCCAGCGCGCCTTCCCAGTACGGCGGGCGGCGGATGTAGGTGGACATCGGGCGCCAGTCGTACAGCGGGCTTTCCGCCTCCTGCACGCTACCCAGATCGAACATCGGGATGTAGATCTGGCGGAACTGCTCCGGCTTGACGCTGGAAGCGACGATTTCGTCGATCTCCTCGTCGGACGGCCACAGATCCTTCAGGGTGACCGGGCTGCCGTTGTTGTCGATGCCCAGCACGTCCTGCTCGATATCGAAACGCACGGTGCCAGCAATGGCATAGGCGACCACCAGCGGCGGCGAGGCCAGGAAGGCCTGCTTGGCATACGGGTGGATACGCCCGTCGAAGTTGCGGTTCCCCGAGAGCACGGCGGTGGCGTACAGGTCGCGGTCGATGATCTCTTTCTGGATTACCGGGTCCAGCGCGCCGGACATGCCATTACAGGTAGTGCAGGCGTAAGCGACGATGCCGAAGCCGAGCTTCTCCAGTTCCGGCAGCAGACCGGCCTCTTCCAGGTACAGCTTGGCGACTTTCGAACCCGGAGCGAAGGAAGTCTTCACCCACGGCTTGCGCAGCAGCCCGAGGGCGTTGGCCTTCTTCGCCACCAGGCCGGCGGCGACCACGTTGCGCGGGTTGGAGGTGTTGGTGCAGCTGGTGATGGCAGCGATGATCACCGCGCCGTCAGGCATCAGCCCTTCGGCTTCCTCGGCCTTGCCGCTCTGCAGCTTGGCTTCGTCGGCGATGCCGCGCTCAGCCAGTGCCGAGGTCGGCAGGCGGCGATGCGGGTTGGACGGGCCAGCCATGTTGCGCACCACGCTGCCCAGGTCGAAGCTCAGTACGCGCTCGTACTCGGCGGTGCGCAGTGCATCACTCCACAGACCGAGGGTCTTGGCGTAGTTCTCCACCAGCGCCACCTGCTCGGGCTCGCGGCCGGTGAGCTTGAGGTAGTCGATGGTCTGGCCGTCGATGTAGAACATCGAGGCGGTGGCGCCGTATTCCGGGCACATGTTGGAGATGGTTGCGCGGTCGCCGATCGACAGGCTGTCCGCACCCTCGCCGAAGAACTCGACGTAGGCGCCGACCACGCGCTCCTTGCGCAGGAACTCGGTGATCGCCAGGACGATGTCGGTGGCGGTGATGCCCGGCTTGCGCTGGCCGGTCAGCTCCACGCCGACGATGTCGGGCAGGCGCATCATCGACGGGTGGCCGAGCATCACGGTCTCGGCCTCCAGGCCGCCGACGCCGATGGCGATCACGCCCAGAGCATCCACGTGCGGGGTGTGCGAGTCGGTGCCGACACAGGTGTCGGGGAACGCGATGCCGCCGCGTGCCTGGATCACCGGGCTCATTTTCTCCAGGTTGATCTGGTGCATGATGCCGTTGCCGGCCGGGATCACATCGACGTTCTTGAACGCGGTCTTGGTCCACTCGATGAAGTGGAAGCGGTCCTCGTTGCGACGATCTTCGATGGCGCGGTTCTTCTCGAACGCATCCGGGTCGAAGCCCGGGGCCTCCACGGCCAGCGAGTGGTCGACGATCAGCTGGGTCGGCACCACCGGGTTGACTTTGGACGGGTCACCGCCCTGCTCCGCGATGGCGTCACGCAGGCCTGCCAGGTCGACCAGTGCGGTCTGGCCGAGGATGTCGTGGCAGACCACACGGGCCGGATACCAGGGGAAATCGAGGTCGCGCTTGCGGTAGATCAGTTGCTCCAGAGCCGGGGTCAGCAGCTCCGGCTCGCAGCGGCGCACCAGCTGCTCGGCCAGCACGCGCGAGGTGTAGGGCAATTTTGCCCAGGCGCCAGCCTGGATCGCCTCGACCGCCGCAGGGGCGTTGAAGTAGTCCAGATCGGTGCCGGCCAGGCGTTCACGGTATTGGCTATTCACGGGGGTAGTCATTTTTATTTACGGTCCTTGAGCGGCACGAACTTCAGGTCTTCGGGACCGGTGTAGTTGGCGCTCGGGCGGATGATCTTGCCGTCGATACGCTGCTCGATGACATGGGCGGACCAGCCAGCGGTGCGCGCAATGACGAACAGCGGGGTGAACATGGCAGTGGGCACGCCCATCATGTGGTAGCTCACAGCGCTGAACCAATCGAGGTTGGGGAACATCTTCTTGATGTCCCACATGATGGTTTCCAGGCGCTCGGCGATGTCATACATCTTGGTGTTGGACTGCTCGTTCGACAGCTGCTGAGCGACTTCCTTGATCACCTTGTTGCGCGGGTCGGCGACGGTGTAGACCGGGTGACCGAAACCGATCACCACTTCCTTCTTCTCGACGCGGGCGCGGATGTCGGCCTCGGCCTCGTCCGGGTTGTCGTAGCGCTTCTGGATCTCGAAGGCCACTTCGTTGGCGCCGCCATGTTTCGGGCCGCGCAGCGCGCCGATGGCGCCGGCGATGCAGGAGAACATGTCCGAGCCAGTGCCGGCGATCACGCGAGAGGTGAAGGTCGAGGCGTTGAACTCGTGCTCGGCGTACAGGTTGAGTGAGGTGTGCATGGCGCGCACCCAGGACTCACGGGGTTTCTCTCCGTGCAGCAAGTGCAGGAAGTGGCCGCCGATGGAGTCGTCGTCGGTCTCGACGTCGATACGCTTGCCGTTGTGGCTGAAGTGGTACCAGTAGAGCAGCGCGGAGCCCAGGGAGGCCATCAGCTTGTCGGCGATGTCACGGGCGCCCGGATGGTTGTGGTCGTCCTTCTCCGGCGACAGGCAGCCGAGCACGGACACGGCGGTGCGCATCACGTCCATCGGGTGGGCGGACGGCGGCAGAGTTTCCAGGGCGGCTTTCACGCCGGCCGGCAGGCCGCGCAGGGCTTTCAACTTGGCCTTGTAGCCGGCCAGTTCGGCGGCGTTGGGCAGCTTGCCATGGACCAGCAGGTGGGCGATTTCCTCGAATTCGCAGCGATTGGCGAAGTCCAGGACGTCATAGCCACGGTAATGCAGGTCATTACCAGTGCGGCCAACGGTGCACAGGGCGGTGTTGCCAGCGGCGGTGCCACTCAGCGCCACGGACTTCTTAGGTTTGAAGCCGGTGGTGGTTTCTGCGGTAGCGCTCATCGCGTGTCTCCTCATCAAATCCGGTTGCTTGTTCTTGTTGCGCAGGCCTCAAGGCCTGTCGTTCGGTTCGAATGCGGTCGGCAGATATCTCAATCCGCCGAGGGTGCCTGCGGCGAATGACAGCGGTGCGTCATTCGCCAAGCCAGGCTGGTGGTTACTTCTTGCCGGCGGCGAACAGCGCATCGAGCTTCTGCTCGAAGGCGTGGTAGCCAATACGGTCATACAGCTCGGCACGGGTCTGCATCAGCTCGATCACGTCCTTCTGGTGGCCGTTCTGGCGGATCGAGGTGTAGACACTTTCCGCAGCCTTGTTGGCGGCACGGAAGGCGGACAGTGGGTAGAGCTGAATGGCTACGCCCACGGAGGCCAGCTCGTCGCGGGTGAACAGCGGAGTGGCACCGAATTCGGTGATGTTGGCCAGTACCGGCACGTTCAGCGCATCGACGAAGCGCTTGTAGGTCGGCAGGTCATAGGCGGCCTCGGCGAAGATGCCGTCGGCACCCGCCTCCACGTAGCGCTGGCAGCGCTCGATGGCGGCGTCCACACCCTCGGCCTGGATGGCGTCGGTGCGGGCGATCAGGAAGAAGTTCGGATCGGTCTTGGCGTCGGCAGCGGCGCGCACACGGTCGACCATTTCTTCACAGGAAACGATTTCCTTGCCCGGGCGATGGCCGCAACGCTTCGCGCCGACCTGATCCTCGATGTGGGCGGCAGCGGCGCCGGCCTTGATCAGGTTCTTGATGGTCCGCTCGATATTGAAGGCGCTGGGGCCGAAGCCGGTGTCGATGTCGACCAGCAATGGCAGGTCGCAGACATCGGTGATGCGGCGCACGTCGGTAAGCACGTCATCCAGGGTGTTGATGCCCAGGTCCGGCAGGCCCAGGGAGCCAGCTGCCACACCGCCACCAGACAGGTAAATGGCCTGGAAGCCGGCGCGTTTGGCCAGCAGCGCATGGTTGGCGTTGATCGCGCCAATCACCTGCAGCGGCTGCTCGGCTGCGATGGCGTCGCGGAAGCGCTGACCGGGGGTTCTTACACTCATGACTCACCTCGTGTTTTGGACGGGTTGGCGAGCGCTTCCTTGTAGTGGCGCTCGATATTGCGTTTGGAGGCGCCGATGTGACGGCGCATCAACAGCTCGGCCAGCTCGCCGTCACGGTCGGCGATGGCATCGAGAATGCGGTGGTGCTCGGCGAAGGCCTGGTGCGGGCGATTCGGCGTGGTGGAGAACTGCAGGCGATACATGCGTACCAACTGGTACAGCTCGCCACAGAGCATCTGCGTCAGCGTGCGGTTGCCGCTGCCCTGGATGATCCGGTAGTGAAAGTCGAAGTCGCCTTCCTGCTGGTAGTAGCCGACACCGGCCTTAAAGGCAGCGTCCTGCTCGTGCAGCTCCAGCACCCGGCGCAGCTCGTCGATCTCGGCCTGGCTCATGCGCTCGGCGGCCAGGCGGCATGCCATGCCCTCCAGCGACTCGCGGATCTCGTACAGCTCGATCAGCTCGGCATGGCTGAGCGAGACCACCCGGGCGCCGACATGAGGCACGCGCACCAGCAGCTTCTGCCCTTCCAGACGATGAATTGCCTCACGCAGCGGGCCGCGGCTGATGCCATAGGTGCGCGCCAGCTCCGGCTCGGAGATCTTGCTGCCGGGAGGAATCTCGCCCTGCACGATGGCCGCCTGAATGCGGCGGAACACGTTTTCGGCAAGGGTTCCCGAGTCGGCCTGTTCGCTATCCGTTATATCGAGAGCATCTAGCATGATTGTCGACACAATGCGCTTTGGTTGCGGAAAACTATGCCTGCAACAAGGTCATGTCAACGTCAATTATCTAGATTGTCGACAATTGGTCGAGGGCTGGAAAAGCCACACAATCGTGCAATCAACCTGCAGAAACGCTCATAAGCGGCTGTCGCAGCAGAAAAACCCCATGTTAGAATGCCGCCCGCATGCACCGGCCTGGAGCCGCCGCCATGCCTGCTAGACTTCACCCGCCGGCTGCCGCGCCCCGCCGCCGCCCCGACGACGCGAATATCAAAGGATTTATGCGACTCAAGCCTTTCGCCCTCCTCCTCAGCTGCGGCCTGCTTCCCGGCCTGGGTCTCGCCTCCGAAAAGACCGTGTACGGCCTGAACGAATACGTCAGCCTCGCGGACCTCAAGCTGGAAGTTGCCGCCAAACTCGACACCGGCGCCAAGACTGCCTCACTCAGCGCCCGCGATATCGAACGCTTCAAACGTGACGGCGAAACCTGGGTGCGCTTCTATCTGGCTATCGACGATGCTCACGAGCACGCCATCGAGCGCCCCCTGGCCCGTATCAGCAAGATCAAGCGTCGCTCTGGCGACTTCGATCCCGAGGAAGGCAAGAGCTACACGGCTCGCCCGGTGATCGAGCTTGAAGTGTGCATGGGCAAGTCTTTGCACACCATCGAAGTGAACCTGACCGACCGCAGCGCATTCCAATACCCGCTGCTGATTGGCTCCGAGGCGCTCAAACGTCTGGATGCCGTAGTCGATCCCAGTCTTAAATATGCTGCTGGCAAGCCCGGCTGCACCCCTGACGCAAACTCTGCCGAGTAACTCACATGCGCTCTCTTACCCTGCATCTGAAAGTCCTTATCACCCTCCTGGTGACAGTGGGCGTTCTGGTAACGGCCTATCAGATATTCATCCTCGGCATCCCGGTGACCGAAGACGAGACCGATGACCTGTGGAATATCGACGCCAAGGTCGAGTTCCAGGCCAGCCCTCGCGAGCCGGTCAAGGTGCAGATGTTCGTACCGCCGCTGAACCAGGACTATGTGAGCCTCAACGAGAGCTTCATCTCCAACAACTACGGCGTGAGCGTCAACCGCATCGATGGCAACCGCAAGCTGACCTGGTCGGCTCGTCGCGCCAGCGGCAACCAGACTCTCTACTACCGCCTGGTGCTGACCAAGCGCTACAGCGGCGAGCCGGCCAAGGCCAAGGGCCCGATCTTCCGCGACAGCATCTCGGTAGATGGCGCCGAGAAGATCGCCGCCGAAGCCTTGCTCGCCCCCATCCGCCAACACTCGGCCGATGTGCAGACCTTCATCAGCGAGACCATCAAGCGTGTCAACAATGTTGGCGACGACAACGTCAAGCTGCTGCTCGGTGGCGACGCCTCCACGGCCAACAAGGCCAAGGTGATCGACCTGCTGCTGTCCATCGCCCACGTGCCGATGGAACGCGTCCACACCATCCGCCTGATCGCCGACGCCCAGCAGACCCCGGAACTGTGGCTGCGCAGCTTCAACGGTGAAAACTGGCTGTACTTCAACCCGGAAAGCGGTGAGCAGGGCCTGCCCACCGACCGCGTGGTCTGGTGGACCGGCGACGAGCCGCTGGTAAGCATCGAAGGCGGCAAGAAGCCGCAAGTCAGCTTCACCCTGAACAACAGCGAGATGAACGCCATCCGCCTGGCCAAGCTGACCGACGAGAACACCGACGTCGACTTCCTCGAATACTCGCTATACGGCCTGCCGCTGCAGACCCAGCAGACCTACCAGATCATGATCATGATCCCTATAGGCGTGCTGGTGATCCTGATCCTGCGTAACCTCGGCGGCCTGCAGACCCTTGGCACCTTCACCCCGGTACTGATCGCTCTCGCCTTCCGCGAGACCCAGCTGGGCTTCGGCATCGTGCTGTTCACCATCATCACCGCGCTCGGCCTGTCGCTGCGCTCGTACCTCGAGCACCTCAAGCTACAGATGTTGCCGCGACTCTCGGTGGTACTGACCTTCGTGGTGGTACTGATTGCCGTGATCAGCCTGTTCAGCCACAAGCTCGGCCTCGAGCGTGGCCTGTCGGTAGCCCTGTTCCCGATGGTGATCCTGACCATGACCATCGAGCGCCTGTCCATCACCTGGGAAGAACGTGGCGGTAGCCATGCCTTCAAGGTGGCCGTCGGCACCCTGTTCGCCGCCACCCTGGCGCACCTGCTGATGACCATTCCGGAGCTGACCTACTTCATCTTCACCTTCCCGGCTGTGCTGTTGATCATGGTGGGCTTCATGCTGGCGATGGGTCGCTACCGCGGCTACCGCCTGACCGAGCTGTTCCGTTTCAAAGCCTTCCTGAAGGATTGAGCCCATGTTCGGTCTGATCAAGACGTGGAAAGCCCTTGAAGCCAAAGGCATCATGGGCATCAATCGGCGTAACGCGGACTACGTGCTGAAGTACAACAAACGGCACCTGTACCCGATCGTCGACGACAAGATCATCACCAAGGAGCGGGCCATCGAGGCCGGCATCCATGTGCCGGAGATGTACGGCATCATCTCCACCGAGAAAGAGATCGAGAAGTTCGACGAGATCATCGGCGGGCGTACCGATTTCGTCATCAAGCCGGCGCAAGGCGCCGGCGGTGATGGCATCCTGGTGATCGCCGACAAGTTCGAGGGCCGCTTCAAGACCGTCTCCGGCAAGATCGTCAGCCAGGAAGACATCGAGCACCAGCTCTCCAGCATCCTCACCGGCCTGTACTCCCTGGGCGGTCACCGTGATCGCGCGCTGATCGAGTACCGGGTGACCCCGGACCCGATTTTCAAGAGCATCAGCTACGAAGGCGTGCCGGACATCCGCATCATCGTGCTGATGGGCTACCCGGTGATGGCCATGCTGCGCCTGCCGACCCGCCAGTCCAACGGCAAGGCCAACCTGCACCAGGGCGCCATCGGCGTCGGCGTGGACCTGGCCACCGGCATCACACTCAAGGGCACCTGGCTGAACAACAAGATCACCAAGCACCCCGACACCACCAATGCCGTGGATGGCGTGCAGCTGCCCAACTGGGACGGCTTCATGAAGCTGGCAGCAGGCTGCTACGAGCTGTGCGGCCTCGGCTACATCGGCGTGGACATGGTGCTGGACGTGGACAAGGGCCCGCTGATTCTCGAGCTCAATGCTCGCCCCGGCCTGAACATCCAGATCGCCAACGACTGCGGCCTGACCCATCGCGCCCATGCGGTGGAGGCTCGCCTCGCCGAACTGGCGAAAAACGATGTGAAGGAAAGCGTGGAAGATCGCGTGCGCTTCTCCCAGCAGCTGTTCGGCCACATCAAGCCCAAAGAAATCTGAGCCAAGCAGCGACGACAAGGCCCGGCAATGCCGGGCTTTTTCATTGCCAGGCAGACTCTTACAATCGCAAGCCAAGTCCTCCCGAATCCGCCGCATGAGCACCTGCATCGTTCATTCCCTGCCCTATCGGGCCGATCCCGCCGCCTATTTCGCTCTCGTGCGCCAGGCGCCGGGAGCGGTGCTGCTGGATGCCGGGCGACCACAGGCCGAACGAGGGCGCTTCGACCTGCTCAGCGCCTGGCCGCTGCAGACCTTTTCGCCCGCCACGCATGAAGATGGAGAAGCCTTCCTTCAGCGCCTGCGCCAGGGGCTGGATGATCTCGGGCATGCCAACGCGCCAGCTGGGTTGGACCTGCCCTTCACGGGAGGCCTGATTGGCTATCTGGCCTATGATTTTGGTCGCCGCCTGGAACAGCTACCCGGGCAATGCATAGACGACCTGCAACTGCCCGATGCTCGTTTTGGCCTGTATGGCTGGGCGCTGATCAGCGACCACCAGCTGCAGACCAGCCAGTTGGTGTTTCATCCCAAGTTGGCGGCACCCGAGCGCGAACGCCTGACCCAACTGTTCGAGGCGAACGAGCCGCTTGCGAGCCCCCCCTTCGCCCTGCTGCAGCCGTTCCGCGCCAACCTGGATCAGGACAACTACCGGCAGGCCATCGAGCGCATCCAGTCTTATATCCAGGCCGGCGACTGTTACCAGGTCAACTTCGCCCAGCGCTTCCAAGCGCCCTGCCAAGGCGATGCCTGGGACGCCTATAAGACCCTGCGCGCAGCATGCCCCACACCCTTTTCCGGCTTCCAGGCCCTGGATAACGGCGACGCCATCCTCAGCCTTTCCCCGGAGCGATTCCTCCAGGTCAGCCAGGGCCACGTGGAGACACGCCCGATCAAGGGAACGCGCCCACGCGGAGCCGACAGCGCAGAAGACCAGGCCAATGCCGCCGAGCTACTGGCCAGCCCCAAGGATCGCGCCGAAAACCTGATGATCGTCGACCTGCTGCGCAACGATCTCGGACGCAGCTGCCGCACCGGCACGGTCAGCGTGCCAGAGCTGTTCGCACTGGAGAGCTACCCCAACGTTCACCACCTGGTCAGCGCGGTAACCGGTGAGCTGGCGGATGGCTGCGACGCACTCGATCTGATCGCCGGCAGCTTTCCTGGCGGCTCGATCACCGGGGCCCCGAAGATTCGCGCCATGCAGATCATCGATGAGTTGGAGCCGACCCGTCGCGGGCTTTACTGCGGCTCCCTTCTTTATCTCGACGTGCGCGGCGAGCTGGACAGCTCCATCGCCATCCGCAGTCTGCTGATCAAGGACGGCACCGTCAGCTGCTGGGGCGGCGGCGGCATCGTGGCGGACTCGGACTGGCAGGCGGAATACCAGGAGTCCATCACCAAGGTGAAAGTGCTGCTGCAGACGCTGGAAGCGCTTTGAACATCCATAAAAAAGGCCCGCAGATGCAGGCCTTTTTCATTGCGGCGAACCTTACAGGCTCAGCTCGCGATTGGACGCCTTGAGGAACTCGCGCTTGAGATCCTCATAGGTGTGCACCGCCGGGAATTGCGGGAACTCGCGAATCACGTTGTCCGGCGCATGGAACAGGATGCCGGCGTGGGCTTCGCTGAGCATGGTGGTGTCGTTGTACGAGTCGCCAGCAGCGATCACGCGGTAGTACAGGCTCTTGAAGGCGATGACCGACTGGCGCTTGGGGTCTTTCTGGCGCAGCTGATAGCCCACCACCCGATCGGTCTCGTCGGTGATCAGTTTGTGGCACAGCAGAGCCGGGAAGCCCAGCTGACGCATCAGCGGCTGGGAGAACTCGTAGAAGGTGTCGGACAGGATCACGACCTGGAAACGCTCGCGCAGCCAGTCGACGAACTCCACCGCGCCCTCCAGGGGCTTGAGGGTGGCGATCACTTCCTGAATGTCCTTCAGCTTCAGGCCGTGCTCGTCGAGGATGCGCAGGCGCTGCTTCATCAGCACGTCGTAGTCAGGAATATCGCGGGTGGTGGCCTTGAGCGCTTCGATACCGGTTTTTTCGGCGAAGGCGATCCAGATTTCCGGAACCAATACACCTTCGAGGTCGAGGCAGGCGATTTCCACGGGCGACTCCTAACAGACAGTGAGAGGGCCGGCACTCTAGCAGCATGGCGAGTCGCTGGTAAACCGGGCGAGCCGGTGGTTGAGCCCGATCGAGGCTGGTAACATTCTGCCCCTCGAATTGACTGCCCACAGGAATGCTCAGATGACCCTCGATCTGGCTCGCATCAACGCCGAACTCGGGAAAGACGCCGAAAAACTCGTGGAATGGGCCCTGAGCCTGGGCAAGACGGCGATCTGCACCACCAACTTCCGCCCCTTCGAGGCGGTCATCCTGCACATGGTGACTTGCGTCAAGCCGGACACCCAGGTGATCTGGATGGACAACGGCTACAACACCGAAGCGACCTACAAGTTCGCCGACGAAGTCACCAAGCAGCTTGGCCTCAACCTGAAAACCTATCTGCCGCTGCGCTCTCGCGCCCATCGCGAAGCCATCGACGGCCCAGTACCGGCGCTGGACGACCCGCGTCACGCCGCCTTCACCGAAGAGGTCAAGCTGGAGCCCTTCGCTCGCGCCCTGCGTGAAGCCGCCCCGCAGGTCTGGTTCACCGCCCTGCGCGCCAGTGACACCGCCGTGCGGGCACAGATGGACCCGGTGAGCGTCAACCCGGACGGCCTGATCAAGGTCGCCCCGCTGCTGCACTGGAGCTCCAAGGAGCTGTACGAATATCTGGTGAAGCACAACCTGCCTAACAACTTCGACTACTTCGACCCAACCAAGGGCGAAGACAATCGCGAGTGCGGCCTGCACCTCAGTCACTGAGGCTGTAGAACAAAAAAGGGCGCCGAGAGGCGCCCTTTTTCATACCTGGATAATCAGTGCACCGGCAGCTCGACACCGTCGAACAGCTCGTCCAACTCCGCCTTGGTGTGGCACTGCACGGCTTTGGCCAGTACGTCGCGGGTCAGGTGCGGAGCGAACTTCTCTATGAAGTCGCACATGAAACCACGCAGGAAGGTGCCACGGCGGAAACCAATCTTGGTGATGCTAGACTCGAACAGCTCGCTGGCATCGAGGATCACCAGATCGTTGTCGAGTTTGGTGTCCACCGCCATGCGCGCGACAATGCCCACACCCAGCCCCAGGCGCACATAGGTCTTGATCACGTCGGCGTCGGCCGCGGTAAACACAACCTTGGGCGACAAGCCCTTATGGCTGAAAGCCTCGTCCAACTTGGAACGACCGGTAAAGCCGAACACATAGGTCACGATCGGGTGCTCGACCAAGGCCTCCAGCGTCAGCTTCGGCAACTTGGTCAGCGGATGGCCCTGAGGCACGATCACGCAGCGATTCCAGCGATAGCAAGGCATCATCACCAGATCGTTGAACAGCTCCAGACCCTCGGTGGCGATGGCAAAGTCCACGGTGCCGTCGGCCGCCATTTCGGCAATCTGCGTCGGCGAGCCCTGGTGCATGTGCAGGGCCACCTCAGGGTACTGTTTGATGAAGCCACTGATCACCGGCGGCAGTGCATAGCGCGCCTGGGTGTGAGTGGTAGCGATGGACAGCGTGCCCTTCTTCTCGTTGGAGAACTCCTGGGCAATTTGCTTGATGCTCTCAACCTTGCGCAGGATTTCGCCGGCGGTGGTGATGATCCGCTCGCCAGCTGGAGTTACTCGAGTCAGGTGCTTGCCGCTGCGGGCAAAGACTTCGACGCCCAGCTCATCCTCCAGCAGGCGGATCTGCTTGCTGATACCGGGTTGCGAGGTATAGAGGCTCTGCGCGGTGGCGGAGACGTTGAGGTCATGATGCGCCACTTCCCAGATGTAGCGCAGTTGCTGCAGCTTCATAGATGTCCCTCAAAGCAGATAGACGCTGACCGAATTTGCCGACACAGCGATATAACCATATTAACGGTTTAGAGATAAAACTAGACGATTTTTTGAGTTGTGCATGCCGTTCGTCTAACGACTGGCGATAAGGGTCGCTAGCGATGCTGCAGCATCGGCACCAGGTAGACCGGAGTGTCCGACAGCTGCAACAGTCGTGCTGCCGTTCTGCCGAGCGGAATATCGTGCGCCGCGCCATGGCTGTGACTGCCTACGACCAACAGATCGACGCCTAGTTTCCGTGCCTCTTCGAGAATCACCTGGGCCGGATCTCCCTGCACTACTCGTACGCTGCGGACTATCTGCATGTCCTGCTGTTGCTCCCCCATCTCATCACGGAAGCCTTCCAGCACGCGCTGCTCGATGCTGGCCATTACGGTGGTCAGGCCCTTGCTGCGCAGTTCCTGTAGCGTCTTTTCATCTAGATAGGTGTTCAGTACCGACTCGGCGAACAGCCCCATTGGCTCGACTGCATGCACGACATGCAATTCAGCATTAAAAGCCTTGGCGAGAGACAACGCGTGCTGCAGCACGTAAGGGGCATAGAGCCCCAGATCGGTGGCATAGAGAATCGAGCGCAGCATGGGGCCTCCTGAAATACCGCTAGGGCCTACAGCAAAGCTTAGCAGCGCTATTCGGCCGCCTCGGGATAGCCCATTGGCATTCAGGCAAGCTCTTGGAAAGAGCCTTCAAGGCAACTCGTCAGGCTCACGCGCCAAAGCTTGTTCCAGCATTGCAGAAAGCACGCCAGAGCGGAGTGCGGATTGCAAACTGCCAAAAAACTGGCCGTCACCAACCAGAAACAGGCTTGGCAAGTGGAATACCTCATAGCGCTGTACCAGCCCAGCGTTATTGCCGGCGTCCACCCAGCACAGGCGGTCAACGGCAAGTCCCATTCCAGGCAGTTCACGGCGCGCCCAGCGGCAACTGGCACAACCTATGCTGGTAAATATGAGCAGAGAGGTACCTGGCAGCTCCAGCAACCGACGATC
The DNA here is from genome assembly GCF_028649395.1 of Pseudomonas sp. Gutcm_11s. Classification (GTDB taxonomy): domain Bacteria; phylum Pseudomonadota; class Gammaproteobacteria; order Pseudomonadales; family Pseudomonadaceae; genus Aquipseudomonas. The sequence goes on from NZ_JAQSUW010000014.1 coordinate 387,168, forward strand.
AGCGTCGAAGTCTGTTAACTCCAGGCTGGGCACTATACTGTTCACGAGTGATGTCAAATGGATGGCATCCGGAGTAGTCACAATGCGTCGTTTTTTGCGTCACCCGAGCGATATGCCCGTGGAACTGGTCCAGCGCAAGCATGCATTCCTGCCGCGACAGCGCCTGAACAATATCAGCCTGGGCGGCGTAGCGTGTAATTCCAGCAAGGGATTTCGCAAAGGCACGGCCGTTGAGTTGCGCATTCCCTTGCTTGGCGAGCAGGCCTGCTATCCAGGCGTGGTGGCGTGGTGTCGCAAACAGCAGCCCGACAGTTATCTGGTGGGCATCGCCTTCATCGACGAAGACACCCTGTTCCGCGCCCGCATGGTCGAGCAGGTCTGCCAGATCGAACACTACCGCCACCAACGCGAACAGGAACTGGGCAAGCCATTGGAAGTAGAAACCATCGCCCGCGAGTGGATAGCCCTGCACGCCGCCGAGTTCCCCAGCACGCAAATCCACTGATCCTGCCATTGTCTAGGCAGCCTTGAACGCGTTAAGGTTCCTGTCCCCCGCTGCGCCCCATGATTCCGCCTGAAGAGGCGCTCGGCTCCCGTGACCTGACGAGTACCACGATGGCTGATTTACCGATTGACGATCTCAACGTTTCATCCAATGAAACCCTGATCACCCCGGCGCAGCTCAAGCGCGAAATCCCCCTCACCGAAGCAGCACAGCGCACAGTGGCGCATGGTCGCCAGGTGGTTCGCAACATCCTCGATGGCAAGGATCACCGCCTGTTCGTGGTGGTAGGCCCCTGCTCCATCCATGACATCAAGGCCGCCCACGAATATGCCGAGCGCCTCAAGGTGCTGGCTGCAGAGGTTTCTGACAGCCTGTTCCTGGTCATGCGCGTGTATTTCGAGAAGCCGCGCACTACCGTCGGCTGGAAAGGCCTGATCAACGATCCCTACCTGGATGACTCGTTCAAGATCCAGGATGGCCTGCACATCGGCCGCCAGCTGCTGCGCGACCTGGCCGAAATGGGCCTGCCGACAGCCACCGAGGCACTCGACCCCATTTCCCCGCAGTACCTGCAGGACCTGATCAGTTGGTCTGCCATTGGCGCTCGTACCACCGAGTCCCAGACTCACCGCGAGATGGCCTCGGGCCTGTCCTCGGCCGTGGGCTTCAAGAACGGTACCGACGGCGGCCTGACCGTGGCGATCAACGCCCTGCAATCGGTCTCCAGCCCGCACCGTTTCCTCGGCATCAACCAGGAAGGCGGTGTTTCCATCGTCACCACCAAGGGCAACGCCTACGGTCATGTGGTGTTGCGCGGTGGCAATGGCAAGCCCAACTACGACTCTGTCAGCGTTGCGATCTGCGAGCAGGAACTGGCCAAGGCCAAGATCAGCCCGAACATCATGGTCGACTGCAGCCACGCCAACTCCAACAAGGACCCTGCTCTGCAGCCGCTGGTCATGGAGAACGTGGCCAACCAGATCCTCGAAGGCAACAACTCCATCGTCGGCCTGATGGTGGAAAGCCATCTGGGCTGGGGCAGCCAGTCGATCCCGAAAGATCTTTGCGATCTCAAATACGGCGTATCCATCACCGACGCCTGCATCGATTGGGATACCACCGAGAAGACCTTGCGCAGCATGCATGCCAAGCTCAAGGACGTTCTGCCCAAGCGCCAGCGCGGCTGACGATCGCAGAAATGAAAACGCCGGGCATTGCCCGGCGTTTTTCTTTGGGGCCTCAGCTCAATGCTTGAGCTGGCGCTGACGGCGCTCCAGGTAGCGCTCCACGTAGGAGCAGGACGGAATCACCGTGTAACCCATGGACTCGGCGTACTCCAGCGCCTGTTCGGTCAGCGCTGCAGCAATGCCGCGGCCACGCAACGGATTCGGCACAAAGGTGCGGTAGATGTCGAGCGTCTGCTTGCCCAGATCCATGTAGGCCAGATAGGCGCGGTGGCCGTCGATCACGGCCTCGAACTGATGACCCGCCTGGTCATGGTGGATGGACAACCCCTCGCTCATTTCATCTCCTCATTGCGCACTAGAAAACGCCTCTACCTTAACGATCTTTTCCCGCCAGAGAAACAATTCAGTCGTCTTGTTGGCAGTTAGAGGGTGCCAATCAGCCGCGCCAAGAATCAACTGTAGCCCCATGTTGGCCACATCGAAGACTCCCGGCACCAACCATCTCGCCTGACTCAACTTCTGCCCCCTGCGGGCAGAGCATCGACCTGCAAAAGCCTACTGGGTTCCATTATCCCGCCAAGCAACCCGTGAGTCAGATATAGACCTTGCGAAACTACATCTCGCGCATCCCTCAGTCGCACAGTTCTTATCGAGCGGCACAAGTAACGATCCGGGAAAAATGCACTGTCGTACCAACAAAAAGACCAGCGGAGTTAGCCTAACTTCGCTGTAGAACCTCGGGAACTGTATGTTTTTTAAACAGAAAACAATAAAACCCAAGCGGATCGTGATTTTTTTTGCATCCCTTGCTTCCGCTCGGTTTACTTACTAAAAGTAATGGGTAGTATGTAGCCCGGCTAATTTCCCACGATCGGGAAATTGCTTTTCATGGAAAGTCCACCTTAAGGGGAACACGATGAACAACGTTCTGAAATTCTCTGCTCTGGCTCTGGCCGCCGTTCTGGCCACCGGTTGCAGCAGCGTATCCAAAGAAACCGAAGCCCGTCTGACCGCTACCGAAGACGCCGCTGCCCGCGCTCAAGCTCGTGCAGACGAAGCCTACCGCAAGGCCGACGAGGCTCTGGCTGCTGCTCAGAAGGCTCAGCAAACTGCTGACGAAGCCAACGAGCGCGCTCTGCGTATGCTGGAAAAAGCCAGCCGCAAGTAATTCTTGCCAAGGCTTTGAAGAAGCCGATTCGGTTCGCCGAGTCGGCTTTTTTAATGCCCGCGATTTATTCCGGGCATTAAAAAAGCCCGCTTACATCGCTGCAGGCGGGCTTTTGAGTGCAGCAACAAATCACATTTCCAGAGGCGCAGCCTCATGGTTGGCGACGGCGTCCTGCGGAATGGCGATCTCGATCGGCATCCCATCTTCGGACGCGACTACCTCGCGCACCATTTCCCAATCCAGGCGCATGCTGCCGCCCAGCTGCTCATTCTTCAGCAGGGCATTGATGACCGCAGTGTGCTTGTCCACTACGGAAGGCTCGCCGCTATCACTCAGAGGCTCGTGAGCTTCCAGATAGACCTTGCCGCCACTTACACCAAACTTGTACGGCTCGTTGATGATGCGCACAGAAGTACCGACCGGCGCCATTTTCGCCAGCTCCAGCACGTTGTTGTTGAGCATGCGGAAGCAGCCATGACTGACGCGCATGCCGATGCCGAACTTCTTGTTCGAGCCATGAATGAGGTAGCCCGGAGTACCCAGGGTGAACTTGAACGGCCCCAGCGGATTGTCCGGACCCGGCGGCACGTAGGCCGGCAGCGGATCGCCGTCGGCGGCGTGTTCGGCGCGGATGGACGCAGGTGGCGACCAGCCCGGGTTCGGTGTCTTGGCGGTCACGGTGGTGTGTGCGATCGGCGAGCCCCAGCCTTCACGACCGATACCCAGCGGGAAGGTGTGCACCACATTCTGCCCTTTGGGGAAGTAGTACATACGGTATTCGGCCAGGTTGATCACGATGCCTTCGCGCGGTCCCGGCGGCAGGATGTAGCGAGTCGGCAGGATGATCTCAGCACCCTCGCCAGGCAGCCAGGCGTCGACGCCCGGGTTGGCGGCCACCATTTCCAGATAGCCAAGGTCGTTGGCCGTAGCGAGGTCGGCAAAGGTATCTTCGTACTTGGCCTTGATCACCTGGATCTGACCGACGATATCTTCGCCCGGTGGCGGCAGAGGCAGCTCGAGGGCGGCGACAGGGCCGGCCACGATCAGGCTGGCGAAGCTCAGGGAGCGGGCGAGCGACAACATCCGTAAATCCTTGGCATGAATGGCTGATGGAAAGTTGAAGATTGTACACCGGCCGCAAGCGCGCCGGGAGGGCTCAGGCGTCAGGCCACAGGGGCCTTTCTCCTTGGCGCTGCGCCTCCAGTACCTGGCGGCAATGGGGACACAGGCGCCTGTCGCGCAGATCAGGCCGCTCCACATCACGCATCGCCGGCAAGGCCGGGACCAGGCCACCGCATAGCGTCCGGTCGGCGAAACCACCCAGCTCCAGCTGACGCGCGACCAGATGCACCCTCGCCTCACGGCACGCGAACAGATCCAACTGCTCGTCGGGAACGATCAGCTGGTAGGCGTATAGGGACCAGGCAGGGCGCGGCATTCAGGGCTCCGGGGCGGGGTCGCCACGATAGCCGAAAGCCAGCAGGCGGGGAAGGCTCAGAGCAACGGCTCCAGGGTCGGCCAGACGTTATCCAGCATCTTCGACTGAGCCGCAGCGGCAGGATGGATACCGTCCGCCTGCATCATGCCCGGCACGCCACCGACACCTTCCAGCAGGAAGGGCACCAACGGCACCTGTCTATCTGCGGCTAGGTCGGAGTAGACCTGGGCAAAAGCCTGGGTGTAGCGCTGGCCATAATTTGGCGGCAGACGCATGCCCAGCAACAGCACGCCGGCCCCCGATGACTGGGATGCATCGACCATGCGAGCAAGATTCTGTTGCAATTGCGCCGGAGGCTGGCCACGCAGGCCATCGTTGCCACCCAGCTCGATAATCACCAGCTGCGGCCGATGCTGCGAAAGCAGCGCCGGCAGCCGCGCCAAGCCGCCTGAGCTGGTATCGCCACTGATCGATGCATTGACCACCTGGTGCTCGAAACCACCCTCCTGCAGGCGTTTCTGCAGCAGGGCGACCCAACCCTGTCGGGTATCCAGTCCCAAAGCGGCGCTGATACTATCCCCGACCACCAGGACGGTGCCGGCCAGTGCGCCCTGGGCCCACAGCAACAGTGTCAGGGCACCGCCAATCCACAACGCACGCATCGGACTCTCCATGAGCGCAAGCATTCTTTCTGCGCGGCACCTTAGCAAAGTGGTTCCCAGCACGGAAGGCGAGCTCGCCATCCTCCACGACCTCTCCCTGGACCTGGCGAAAGGCGACAGCCTGGCCATCGTCGGCAGTTCCGGCTCCGGCAAATCCACCCTCCTCGGCCTGCTGGCCGGGCTCGACCTGCCCAGCGGCGGCGAGGTGGAGCTGGCAGGAAATGCCCTGCAAGCGCTGGACGAAGATCGTCGAGCGCGGGTGCGCGCCGAACACGTCGGCTTCGTGTTCCAGTCCTTCCAGTTGCTGGACAACCTGAACGCGCTGGAAAACGTCATGCTGCCACTGGAGCTGGAAGGCCGCAGCGACGCTCGCCAGCGCGCAGCTGCCCTGCTGGAGCGCGTTGGCCTGGGCCAGCGTTTCAGCCACTACCCGCGCCAGCTCTCCGGCGGAGAACAGCAGCGCGTGGCCATCGCCCGCGCCTTCGCCGCAGAGCCGGCCATCCTGTTTGCCGACGAGCCCACCGGTAACCTCGACAGCCATACCGGCGAACGCATCAGCGACCTGCTCTTCGAACTGAACCAGGAGCGCGGCACGACTCTGGTGCTGGTCACCCACGATGAGCGCCTGGCCCATCGCTGCCGGCGCCTGATCCGCCTGGAAGCCGGGCATCTGGTCGACAGCGTGGAGCCCTGATGATCACTCGCATGTTCACCCTGGCCTGGCGCCAGCTACTGCGTGACGCACGCTCAGGTGAGCTACGCGTACTGTTCTTCGCCTTGCTGGTGGCAGTCGCCGCCAGTACCGCCATCGGTTACTTCGGTGCCCGCCTCAACGGCGCCATGCTCCTGCGTGCCACCGAATTTCTCGGCGCCGATCTAGTGCTGAACGGCAGTGCACCCGCCGCACCCGAGCAGATTGAGGCAGGCCGCGCTCTGGGACTGGCACATGCCCAGGTGGTCGAGTTTGCCAGCGTGATCAGCGGCGACCAGGGCATCCAGCTCGCCAGCATCAAGGCTGCCAGCAGCGGCTATCCATTGCGTGGCGAGCTGAAAAGCGCAGCACAGCCCTACGCAACCGAGCAGCCTGGCGGCGGCCCGCAACCCGGCGAGGCCTGGGCCGAGTCGCGCCTGTTCGCCGCTCTGGACCTGAAAGTCGGCCAGACCATCGAGGTCGGCAACCGTCAGCTGCGCCTGACCCGCGTGCTGACTTACGAACCGGACCGCGCCGGCGACTTCTATAGTCTCACCCCTCGCGTGCTGATCAACCTGGAGGACCTGGCCTCCACGGGCGTGGTGCAGCCTGGCAGCCGCGTGCGCTACCGCGAGCTATGGCGCGGCGACGGCGAAGCCCTGGCGCGCTACCGCCAGGAGATGGAGAAAGGTCTCGCCGCTCACCAGCAACTGGAGGATGCCCGCGACGGCAACCGCCAGATCGGCGGCGCCTTGGGGAGAGCCGAACGCTATCTGAATCTGGCCAGCCTGGCCGCCGTGCTGCTGGCCGGCGTCGCCGTGGCGCTGTCGGCTGCACGCTTCGCTGCCCGTCGCTTCGACAGCAGCGCCCTGCTGCGCTGCCTCGGCCTGTCACGCCGCGAGGCGCTGAGCCTGTTCGGCCTGCAACTGGCCATGCTCGGCCTGATCGCGAGCCTGGCCGGCGCCCTGCTCGGCTGGTTCGGCCAGCTCATTCTGTTCAAGCTGCTGCAGGGGCTGCTTCCTGCAGGAGTGCCGCCGGGCGGGCCGCTGCCGGCGCTTGCTGGCATGGCTACCGGGCTGGTGGCGCTGGCCGGCTTTGCCTTGCCACCGCTCGCCGCACTGGGCCGGGTGCCGCCACTGCGGGTGCTGCGCCGCGACCTGCTGCCGGTCCCGCCCAGCTCCTGGCTGGTGTACGGCGCCGCGCTGCTGGCCCTCGGCCTGATCATGTGGCGCCTGAGCCTGGACTTGAAGCTGACCCTGGGCCTGCTCGGCGGCGGCCTGCTTGCCACCCTGCTGCTCGGCGGCGCTCTGTTGTTCGGCCTGAATGCGCTACGCCGCATGCTCGCTCGCGCCTCACTGCCCTGGCGCCTGGGCCTGGGGCAACTGCTCCGCCATCCGCTAGCCGCCGCCGGTCAGTCGCTGGCGTTTGGCCTGATCCTGCTGGCGATGGCGCTGATCGCCCTGCTGCGCGGCGAACTGCTGGACACCTGGCAGAACCAGCTACCGGACAATGCGCCCAACCATTTCGCCCTCAACGTGTTGCCCGATGAGCGCGAGGCCTTCGCGGCCAGCCTCGCTCAGCTGTCGCCGCACCCGGCGCCGCTCTATCCGATCGTCGCAGGGCGACTAACGCTGATCAACGGTGAACCGGTCCGGGAGATCGTCAGCAAGGACAGCCGCGGCGAGCGCGCTGTGCAGCGCGACCTCAGCTTGACCTGGGCCGCCGATCTGCCAGAGGGCAACCAGCTGCTCGCCGGTCAATGGTGGCAAGCGTCCGCGCAGGACGAGCTGCCTGGCGTATCCGTGGAGTCGGAGCTGGCCGAGAGCCTGGAGCTGAAACTGGGGGACGAGCTGACCTTCAGCGTCGGTGGCATGGAGCGCAAGGCGCAGGTCAGCAGCCTGCGTCAGGTGAAATGGGACAGCTTCCAGCCGAACTTCTACATGATCTTCGAGCCTGGAACCCTGCAGGACCTGCCCGCCACCTACCTGACCAGCTTCTACCTGCCGCCGCACAGCGAGAAGCGCCTGGTAGAGCTGTCGAGGCAGTTCCCCGCAGTCACCCTGCTGCAGGTGGATGCGCTGCTGGAGCAGCTGCGCAGCATCATGGCCCAGGTCAGCGTAGCGATAGAGTACGTGCTGCTATTCGTCCTCGCCGCAGGGCTGACGGTGCTGTTCGCCGGCCTGCAGGCCACCCTCGACGAGCGCCTGCGCCAGGGCGCCCTGTTGCGTGCCTTGGGTGCGGAGCGACGCCTGCTGCTGCGAGCCCGCCGCGCTGAGTTCGGCCTGCTGGGCGCCGGCAGCGGCCTGCTGGCGGCAGTGGGCTGCGAACTGGCGAGTTTCCTGCTGTATCGCTACGCGCTGGATCTGCAATGGCAGCCGCATCCCTGGCTGCTGCTGTTGCCGCTGATCGGCGCGCTACTGGTCGGGGCGGCGGGCGTCTGGGGCACGCGCCGGGCGCTCAACGCCTCGCCGCTGACGGTGCTGCGCGAAGTCTGAGCTTGTTAGAATCGCCCGACCTCGAGACTTCGCGAACACCATGAGCCGTTATCGCCCGCCCCGTACCGCCGGTACTCCATTGATCACCCCCGAAGGCGAGGCACGCCTGCGCGCCGAGCTGCACGAGCTGTGGCATGTGCGGCGCCCCCAGGTGACCCAGGCCGTCAGCGAGGCCGCCGCCCTCGGCGATCGCTCGGAGAATGCCGAGTACATCTACGGCAAGAAGATGCTGCGCGAAATCGATGGCCGGGTACGCTTCCTCACCAAACGCCTGGAGAACCTCAAGGTGGTCGACACCCGCCCGGGCGACCCCAACAAGGTCTACTTCGGCGCCTGGGTGACCCTGGAAGACGAGGAAGGCAACGAATCGCGCTATCGCATCGTCGGCCCAGACGAGCTTGACCTGAAACAAGGGCTGATCAGTATCGACTCCCCGCTGGCCCGCGCCCTGGTGGGCAAGGCGCTGGATGCCGAGGTGCGCGTACAGGCGCCTGGCGGCGAGCAGGAGTTCTACATCACCGCCATCGACTACCCAGGCTTCAGCGCAGACTGATCAGCCCCTGACGCGCGACCCGTACCAACTGGCCGATCAGATCATCGCTCACCGGCTGGGCCTCGGCGCCGACTACCACCAGGTCGAACGCATTCGCCGGCAGGCTGGCCAGTACCTCCACCTTGGGAGTGGCAAAGCGAATCAGGAAGTTGCGCGACGCCGGCCAGTTCTTGGGCCAGCCTTCGAGGCTCTTGAGCAGACGGGGTTGGTGGCTGCCCACCAGAAGTACATGCGGATGGCGATTTGCCGCGGCGGGCGGCAAGGGGGAAAAATGCAGATGGGTACGCGGACAACTCATGGATACAGTCTCTGCCTCATAGTCCCGCCGGACTGCGGTGGGAGGCGACACCGGCCAGCGCTTTAGCGGTATTCGCCCAACCGGGCAGCGCCCCGCAAGTTGCTCTTAAATCGGCGCTATGGGGTGCGATCCTAAAAATGCCGCTCCGCGCTGTCAAGGAAAGCCATGTTGCGACTGTTCTTCGCCCTGCCATGTCCCGCCGAAATCGCCCGGCAAATCGATGCCTGGCGACAGCCACAGCATCTGGATGGCCGGCTCGTACCTGTCGCCAACCTGCACGTGACGCTGGCGTTTCTCGGCCATCTGCCAGAGAGCCGACTGCCCCTGCTCAGGCAGTTGCCGCAGCAGCTGCCGCTGAGCGAGCTGGCTTTCGATCTGCAACTGGATCGTCTCGATTGCTGGCATGGCGGGCTTCTGCACCTGGCTCCCAGCCAGCTGCCCGCTGAACTGATGGCCCTGGCCGGAGGGCTGCGGCAGCTGTTGGATACAGCTGGGCTACCCGGTGACGGACGCGCCTACCGCCCCCACCTGACACTGGCACGCGAGAGCAGCCGTCCTCAGGTGCCGACACCGCTCAGCGTCCGCTGGCGTGCCGAGGAACTGGTGCTGTACCAATCCGAGCAAGGCGGCTATCTGCCCCTGGCAAGCTGGCCACTGGGGTGAATTAGTCGAACAGGAACCGCCAACAACAAGCATTCCTGTTTCTCAAGGTAACAACTCCCCAGCGCAGCGGCAGCCCTTCAACCATGCGGCTCCCGCCGCAAACGCCCGTTTAGAGCTTGCGTTCTAAATTTAGCGAAACTGGCATGGATCATGCCGCTATCGTTCGGCTGAAGTACCGCATCCAGGATGGAAACGGGTGGCTGACGCAAGGACGGAATCTTCGCCAATCCACCGTTCGAGAGCACCACATGAATAATAAGAAGACCCTGCTCGCCCTATGTGTCGGAAGCACCCTGCTGCTGTCTGCCCAAGCCCACGCCGGCCTGTTCGGCTCCACCGGCTACACCAAGACCAAGTACCCGATCGTCCTGACCCACGGCATGCTGGGCTTCGACAGCATTCTCGGCGTCGACTACTGGTACGGCATTCCCTCCTCCCTGCGCTCTGACGGAGCCAGTGTCTACATCACCGAAGTCAGCCAGCTGAACACCTCGGAACTGCGCGGCGAAGAGCTGCTGGATCAGGTCGAAGAGATCGCCGCCATCAGCGGCAAAGGCAAGGTCAACCTGGTCGGCCACAGCCATGGCGGCCCGACCGTGCGCTATGTCGCCGCCATCCGCCCGGACCTGGTCGCCTCGGTCACCAGCGTGGGTGCGCCGCACAAGGGATCGGCCACCGCCGACTTCCTGCGCCAGATCCCGCCGGGCTCGGCAGGTGAGGCGTTGCTCGCCGGCATCGTCAACGGCCTCGGCACGCTGATCAACTTCCTCTCCGGCAGCCCGAGCAAGGCGCCGCAGAACTCCCTCGGCTCGCTCGAGTCGCTCAACAGCCAGGGCGCAGCGGTGTTCAACGCCAAGTACCCGCAAGGCATCCCGACCAGCAGTTGCGGCGAGGGTGCCTACAAGGTGAATGGCGTCAGCTACTACTCCTGGAGCGGCACCAGCCCGCTGACCAACGTGCTGGATGTCAGCGACCTGCTCACCGGCGCCGCCTCGCTCACCTTCAAGGAAGCCAACGACGGCCTGGTCGGCCGTTGCAGCTCGCACCTGGGCATGGTGATCCGCGACAACTACCGGATGAACCACCTCGACGAGGTCAACCAGGTCTTCGGCCTGACCAGCCTGTTCGAGACCGATCCAGTCACCGTGTACCGTCAGCAGGCCAACCGCCTCAAGCTGGCCGGTCTCTGATCCAAAGGTTGGGGCCCACCGGGCCCCAATGCTTCCTCCCTGAAGAGTCTCGCCTTGAACAAGCCCCTGATTCTGGCCGTGCCCGTGCTGATCGGAGCCGGCGTCGCCGCCACTCTTTACTTCAACCCACTACAGTCCCAGCACAGCCCTGCTCCTCCAGCCCAGGCTGCGCTCGAGAACCATGCCGCAGAAACTGCATCGCCATCAGAAAGCCACGCCTACCAGCCACCAGTCCTGGAAAAGAGTGTCGCCGCACTGCCGCGCTCGTTCGCCGGTACCGAGGTGGATGGCCAGTTCCGCCTCGACGAGGCCGGCAATCTGATCGTCAGCATGGATATCCGGCGCATCTTCGATTACTTCCTCAGCGCCTATGGCGAAGAGGGCATCAAGTCCAGCATCGAACGCCTGCAGGCATATGTCCGCAGCCAGCTCGACGAGCCGGCCGAGGGCCAGGCCCTGGCCCTGCTGGAACAGTACCTGGACTACAAACGCCAGCTCATAGAGCTGGAAAAGAGCCTGCCGCAGATGGCCAACCTGGACGCCATGCGCCAGCGCGAGCTGGCCGTGCAGAACCTGCGGGCCAGCATCTTCAGTGCCGAGGCGCATCAGGCGTTCTTCGCCCAGGAAGAGGCCTACAACCTGTTCACCCTGCAGCGGCTGGCGATCCGTCACGATCCGGCCCTGAACGACCAACAGAAGGCCGAAGCCATGGACAGCCTACGCGCCGGGCTGCCGGAAGATATGCAGGAAATGGTCGTGCCGCAGCTGCAGGCCGAGCTGCGCCAGCAGACAGCTGCCTTGCAGGCCCAGGGCGCCACCCCCGCGCAGATCCAGCAGCTACGCCTGCAGTTGGTCGGCGCCGAGGCCACCGCGCGCCTGGAGGCTCTGGACCAGAAGCGCCAGCAGTGGCAGGCGCGCCTGGACGACTATCGCCGGGAAAAGGCACGCATCACCGCCAACAGCGGCCTCAGCGACGAGGATCGACAAGCCGCCATCGCCAGCCTGGCCGAAGAGCGTTTCGACGAGCGCGAGCGCCTGCGCCTGGACGCTGCCGAGCAACTGGCGCAGAGCCGGGAAAAGGAGAAAAAGCTGTAAATGCAAAAAGGCCCGCGATTGCGGGCCTTTTCGTTGGCGAGGCGAGGATCAGCGAGCGATGGCGCGATCCACAGACAGCTTGCCGGCGCCTTCGATGAGCAGCACAGCGCTGATCAGGCCGAGGATCATGGCGTACTCGAAGCCGTTGTTGGTGATGAAGAAGCCATTGGCCCAGTGTACGGTCGCCGCAGCGATCACCATGGCGAACAGCAGGGAGGCAGCTGCCGGGCGAACCAGCAGGCCGACCACCAGGGCCAGACCACCGAAGAACTCGGCGCTACCGGCCAGTGCGGCCATCAGGTAGCCCGGAGTGATACCGATGCTTTCCATCCACTGGCCGACACCTTCCAGACCGTAGCCACCGAACCAGCCGAACAGTTTCTGGGCGCCGTGGGCGGCGAATGTCAGGCCGGTGACAACGCGCAGCAGGGTGATGCCGTAGCCGGCGTTGGAGGACATCAGTTTGGTGATCAGCTTGTTCATGTGCCAGTTCCTTGTGGAGGAGTTGTTTGGGTTGGTGAGGCACATATTATTCGAATTTTACGATCTTAAAAGCGTAATTTTGCGCTTATTAGAATCGATAAATTCGATTACTTTTTCGCGCTCAGCTTCTGCTTCTGCGGCTCCAGCAGGAAGCGCTCGCGGTCATAGGCCAGGTAGTACTTGTTCACCGCGTTGACGTAGCTGACCACCCCCATACCCAGTTGCTCCATGGCCACCCGCTCCACCTGGAAGAACCACTGGTTGGGGTTCAGCCCACGCCTGCGTGCCTCCGCGCGCAAGCTTTGCACCCGCTGCGGCCCCATGTTGTAGGCGGCCAGCACGAATGCCATGCGCTCGCTCTCGGTGATCTGCCGGCTGGAGAAGAACTCCCGGCGAATGCGCGCCATGTAGCGGGTCGCGGCCAGTACGTTGTTATCCAGCGCCTGGATGTTGCCGACCCCGACACTGCGAGCTGCCGCTGGGGTGATCTGCATCAGCCCGGTGGCTCCCGAGGCACCGCGCGCAGCTGGATTGAGAGTGGACTCCTTGTAAGCCACGGCCGCCAGCTGCAGCCAATCCAGGTCCTGCTTCTCCCCATGCTTCTGCAACACGCTACGCACCTTCTCCAGACGCTGGCGCTCGACCCCGGACATGGGGTTACGCACCTTGTAGGAGCGCCGGTAGATGCGCTGGAACGTGGAGTCCTGGTCGCTCGGCAGCTTGTAGCCGGCCAGGAAGCGATCGATGCTGGCGCGCAGCATCGGCGACTCGCGGCGTACGAACCAGCTCATGTCGCCTTTCTCGCCAACCACCAGGTGACGTTCGATGCGCAGCTTGGGCATGACCTTCTGCCAACGCTCGGCAATCGGCAGCTCCACGGCGGTCCAGGGATAGATGCCGGCCTGCACCATCTCCAGCACGTCCTCTACCGCCAGGCTGGGGTCGGCCCATTCCACCACGATCGGCGGTTTCTTCTGCTGCATCAGGCGCTGGTTGACCTCGCGCAGCGCATCGGCGACGGCGCTGCCCACCGGCAGGGTCAGGCTACGTCCTGACATGTCCTCCAGGCGGCGGTAATGACGGTTGCCGCGGTTACCCACCACGACCAGCGGTACGTCGCTGCGGATCGCTGCGCTGGCGCTGACACCCAGCCCCGGGTGGGCATCGAGCAGCTCGCCGGGTGCGACCAGGTCGCCCTCGCCCTTCTGCAGGGCGGCAACCAGCTGATCCTTGGGACGGGGAATGATCTTCAGGCGCAGCTCACGGCCATCGCGGGCGTTGCGATTGAGGTACTGACCGAAGGCACGCAGACGCTGATACTCGATGCCAATGGCCTGGCCCTTGATCTCGCCAGAGCTGTTGCGGCTCTGGTTGACCAACACGCGCAACTCGCCGCTCTTGCGAATCTCCGCCAGGTCGCGCTGGCTGCCCGCGTGCGGCAGGTTGCCACCCAGCGCGCTCAGGCGCGCCTGGGCCGGCATGACCGCCACCAGGCAGAGCAGGAACAGCAGCGCTCGCGTCATCGAGCCTCCGGGCTGGACCGGGTCACGGATTGGCCCGGTCATCTGAGAGCACCTCGCCGACGGGTGGTCCCATCGCGAGGGGCGCGGAGGTTGGCACAGCGGCCCTCAATCTGCCAGCCCGAGCTGGTAATAAACATTAACAAGCATACATAACCACCTGTAATTACTTGCTTTATTACGGAAAGCCAGGCTCTGTTATGCTGCCCCGCTCGGCTTGTGAGGTAGCACCATGCAACTCATCGACATCGGCGTCAATCTGACCCATCCCAGCCTCGCTCGGGAGCGTGACGCGGTGCTCGCCCGGGCGCGTGCCGCCGGGGTATGCCAGTTGGTACTGACCGGTACTAGCCTGGAGGAAAGCGAACAGGCGCTGAATTTCTGCCGCGAGCTCGATGAAGACGCCAGCATGCTGTTCAGCACCGCAGGTGTGCACCCGCATGACGCCAGCCAGTGGAGCGCCGACAGTGCTCGCCAGCTACGCGCCCTGCTGAAGGAACCAACGGTACGCGCCGTCGGGGAATGCGGCCTGGACTTCAACCGTGACTTCTCGCCGCGCCCACAACAGGAGAAGGCGCTGGAGGAGCAGCTGGCACTGGCCGTCGAGCTGCAATTGCCGGTGTTCCTGCATGAGCGTGAGGCTGGCGAACGCCTCATCGCCATCCTCCGCCAGTTCCGCGATCAGCTACCGGCAGCCGTCGTGCACTGCTTCACTGGCGAGAAGGCGACGCTGTACAGCTACCTGGACCTGGATCTGCACATAGGCATCACGGGCTGGATCTGCGACGAGCGCCGCGGTACGCATCTGCATCCGCTGATGCGCGACATTCCCGCCGGACGCCTGATGCTGGAGAGCGATGCGCCCTATCTGCTGCCGCGCAGCCTGCGACCGAAGCCCAAGAGTGGGCACAACGAACCGGCCTTCCTCACCGAGGTGCTACGCGAGGTGGCGCTGCACCGTGGCGAGAGCCAGGAGGCGCTGGCAAGCCATAGCACCGCCGCGGCCCGCGCCTTCTTCGGGCTGCCCGAGGTTTAGTCGAATACCGTGGTGGTCTGGCGACTCAGGGCCAGCAGTTGGCCGTCCGGAGTCCACAGGCGAGCCGCGATATGGCCATAGCCGTCGAGAGCATGCTCGATCTCGGCGCGGTACAGGCACCAGTCATGGGTAGTCAGCTCAGGGATCGGGTGAACGAACTCGATGGTCCAGGTCAGCGAGCTGCCAGGAGCCGGCTTGCTCAGGTGCGCCAGCACTGCCGGCGGCCAGGCATCGACCAGTGCCAGAAGGTGAGCCTCGGTGACCTTGTCGTGGCTCACATCGCTGCGCAGGCGCACCCAGCCGCCCATGTGGCGTGACGGGTTGTTGGAGAACGGCATACCACCCTCGCCCCAGCGCATGGCCAGGAAGCGAGTGAACTCTGGCGTGACACCCGCCACATAGGGCAGCTCCTGGCACTCCTCCACGGCCCTCATCGCCGGGGCCGGCTCTGCAGCCACGCGAATCGACGACTCGCGGGAAGCACCGAAGCTGCCCTGCGCCATGGCCACCACCGCGCCGTTCTGCATCGCGCGACCGACCACCTGCACGACCGACTTGCCCTCGCGCAGCACCTCCACCTCGAACGCCACCGCCTCGCCCATCAGCATGGGACCGACGAAGGTGATGGACAGCGAGCGCACCGGTCGTCCTGCCGGGACCTTGAGGCGCATGGCTTCAAAGACCATGGCCGCCACCAGGCCGCCGAAGGTGGCACGGCCCTGGCCCCACAGGCCTGGAACGACGACGTGTTGCGGATGGGTATGCACCGCGTGGATCAGTTCAGCGAAGGTCATGCGTAATCTCCTTTCATACAGACTGAAGCTTAGAGAAAAGCATGCGCTGGCGGGAGAGACTGAGCTGCCAATTCAGCGGCGATATTGCCGATCATTCGGCTCTGCTACACGGCCTGCAGCGGAAACACAGGATCTAGCGGCGCGTACCGCGCCAGGGCAGCTCGCGGCGTAGCTGGCGCAGCAGCTGACGCAGTTGCTGGGGTGAACAGGCCTGCCCAGCATAACGCTGAGCCTCGAAGGCGTCGGCAAAGGCCGCAATTGCCGGGCCATGCAGCGGCATCAGCGCAGCTGCTCGCTCGGCGAAGGCCCGAACGCCCTCCCCCTTGTCGCGCCGCAAGCCATGACGCAATAGCAGCGATTCATAGCTGCGCAGCAGACGCTGTTGCGGGTCACGCTCACGCTTCCAGGGTTTGAACAGCCAAAGGGCAAGCAGGCCCAGCAGCAGGCCACCACCGCCTACGATGGCCAGCGCCAGGCGACTCCAGTCGAGAGTACCGAACCAGCGCTGCAGCAGCCCAAGCTGCTGCTCGCTGCGATAACCAAGTACCCAGCGCTGCCAGTTGTAGTTGATGTTGTCCCAGGCCAGGCGCAGCTCGTTGATCCACCCCACCTTGCGATAGCGCAGTGGCGAGAAGGGGGAATCCTCGAGGAAGCTCTCGTCGGCGGAAAATGCATCCTGCGCGCCCAGATCGATACGTTCGGGGGCCACCTGGAAAGTTGGATCGACACTGACCCAGCCCTTGCCTTCCTGCCAATATTCGACCCACGCGTGCGCATCCAGCTGTCGAACCGATAGGTAATTTCCGGCGGCGTTCAGCTCTCCGCCCTGATAGCCGGCAACGACCCGTGAGGGAATACCGGCAGCTCGCAATATGAAGACCATGGCTCCGGCGTAATGCGCGCAAAAGCCCTGGCGGGTCTGGAAGAGAAAGTCATCGATGCTGTCCGCCCCCAGCTGCGGCGGTTTCAAGGTGTAGCCATACGGCTCGCGATTGAAGTGCTGAAGCACGGTACCGACCAGCTCTGCCGGGCTGGCATGCTCGCGCTTGAGCTGCTGCGCCCATTCCCGGCTCCGTGGGTCACCCAACTCCGGGAGCTGCAACGTGCGACGGCGAATCGTCTCGGGAAGATCCAGCTCACGTAGCGCCTGGGGCCATGATTGCGCGCGGTACATCAGGCTCTGCGTCACTGGCCGACGCGACTCCAGGCGGAAATCGTTCCTCTGCACTATGTCAGGCTCGTTGATTCGCCCCACATCCAGAGCAAATAGCCACGGCTTGCCACTGGGCTGCATAACGATGCTGTAGTTCAACGACTCCCCACGCCCTGACCATGCTGGCTTGCCCCACTGCTGGGCACCTCGGGACTGGGACCAGCGCCGGCCATCGAAGTACTCCAGCGTCAATGCACGCCAGTACAGCTCGCTGCGCTCGGGCATTGCACCGTCAAAACTGGCACGAAAAGCCAGGGCTGGAGAACGACTCAGCTCCGCGATATCCGCAGGCGCCATGCTATCGGAAAGACCGGTCGTGCCTTGTTGTGGATTGGGCAGGCTCCATAGCGGCCCCAAGCGCGGAAAGAACAGGAACATCAGGAGCATCAAGGGAACGGCTTGTAGCATCATCGATGCTGCAAGCTTCACTGTCGCTGCCGGACGCCCGCCCATGCTGCTCTGCTGCATGCCGATCAACGCGGCAAGCAGCGCGGTTACCGGAAACAGGCTGTACAGCGCCGACAACAGGCCATCGTCAAAGAGATAACCGGTCACCACCACGAAGAAGCCGAGGAAGATCAACAGCAATGCGTCCCGTCGGCTGCGCAACTCCACCAGTTTGAGAATGAAGGTTGCGACCAGCAGCAGAACCCCGCCATCCAGGCCAATCAGGCTGCCTACCGAAAGGAATGCAGCAGCACCGGTAACAATCAGAAGCCCAATGCGCTCGATCTTCGTCGGGAACCGCGCCCGCATGCGGAACACCTGTACCCGCCAGCCGGCACAGAGCAGCCACAGCCCGGCGATCCAGAATGGCAGGTGCAGCAGATGCGGCAGTATCACCAGCACCTGAGCCACCAGCAGCCAGGTCAGGGCGATCCGCGGAATTGGCTGGCTGACCGACTGCGCCGCGCTCATGGCCGCTCCCCATACAGAGCCAGGGCGCGCAGGCAGGCCTCGCGGTGTCCCTGGCCGAAGTCCGGTACCAGCTCCACACCAGGCAGGCGCAAACCATAGGGCTGCTGACGGTCATCCAGCTGCAGTACCCAGTAGCACAGACGCGACAGGCGCTCCTCGACATTGCCGCTGAGCACCTGGAAGTCCAGCCACAAGTCACGCCCGGCTAGCGCGGCGAAATCCTTGACCAGCAGGCCCTGCCCTCGCGAGAACGCCTTCCAGTGCAGGCGCCGCTTCGAATCACCCGGCTGATAGGTGCGCAGGCCCTGGTAATCGTCTGCCCCATGGCCCGTGGCCCGGCGGCCTTCATCTTCCTCGTCGGCAACGCCATCCGCGGCCAGCGGCAGGTCGCCCTCCAGTGGGCGCGGGTACACCAGCACGGCCTGGTCCAGGTCGACCCAGCTCCAGGCCACCAGGATGCCCAGCGGGAAATGGCTCTCCACGCGCATGCGCTCGGGCCTTAGCCAGCCACGCCGAGTGGCCGTCAGGGTCAGCTCACACTCGCGCAGGCCATCGGCCGGCACATCCGCGACCTGCAACGCCTGCGGCGGCCAACCAAGGCCGATGGCCATATGGGTGCGGCCGTCGCTTTCCAGGCGTACCCGAAAACGCGCCTGCTCACCGACGAAGACTGCGCCACTGACGCCGGCTTTGAGAATGAGCCCGGCGAAGTTGCGATAGGTGTGCAGAATGGCGACCACGAACACCGCCGCCAGCAGAAAAGTCAGGCCATAGGCCAGGCTGTTTTCATAGTTGATGCCGGCCAGCAGCATCAGCACCAGTACCACAGTGAAGGCCGCGCCAACCCGGTCGGGCATGATGAAGATGCGCTTCTGGTCGAGCTGTACCTGGGCGGCAGCCGGAATGCGCAGCACCACCCAGCGCCGCCAGCGCGCCTTGAACGAGGTCGGCAGCATCACACCGCCGCGACTTCGCGCAGCAGCCACTGCACCAGCGCACCGCCACCGTGGCCGGTAGGGTCGGCACGCTCGCGCAGGCGATGGCCAACCACCGAAGGCAGCACCGCCTGCACATCCTCGGGAATCACGTAGTCACGATTGGCCAGGAAAGCCCAGGCACGAGCTGCAGCCAGCAGCGCCAGGCTGGCACGTGGCGACAGTCCCCAGGCGAACTGCGGTTCGCTGCGGGTCGCCTCGACCAGGCGCAGCACATAGTCGACCAGCGCGTCACTGGTACGCACCTGTGGAATCAGTTCCTGGATGGCCGCTAGCTCGGCATGACCGAGGATCGGTTCCAGACGCGGCAGGATTTCCCGACGCGCCTCGCCCAGCAGCAACGCACGCTCGGCGGCGCGGGCCGGGTAGCCCAGCGACAGGCGCATGAGGAAGCGATCCAGCTGCGACTCCGGCAAGGCGAAGGTGCCGCCGGAACTCACCGGATTCTGTGTGGCGATAACGAAGAATGGCTCCGGCAGTGGCCGGGTGGCGCCCTCGATGGTCACCTGGCCCTCCTCCATGGCCTCCAGCAGCGCGCTCTGGCTCTTCGGCGTGGCACGGTTTATCTCGTCGGCCAGGACCAGCTCGGCGAAGATCGGCCCGGGATGAAAGACGAACTGCCCGCTGTCCTTATCAAACACCGAAGTGCCGAGGATGTCGCCGGGCAGTAGGTCGGAGGTGAACTGGATGCGCTGGAAGCTCAAGCCCAGCACGCGCGCCAGGGCATGGCTGAGCGTGGTCTTGCCCATGCCGGGCAGGTCTTCGATCAACAGGTGCCCGCGGGCCAGGAGGCAGGTCAGCGCCAGGCGTACCTGCGGCTCCTTGCCCAGCAGTACCTGATTGACCTCATGCAGTACCGCATCCAGTTTCGTCCGCATCACTCGCTCCTGTTCCAATCAGTCGATGCTACTGGGCGCCGCCGCTCGGGCAAAGCATCAAGAAACAGTTGCTCACGAAACTGTGCGACGGATCAGCCTGGGCGCTGCATACGAAACACCTCGCAGGTGCGTGTGTATGCTGTGCCGCCGAGGCGCCCGACCAGATCCAGCTTGAGCGGGTCGATGCGCCCGTCAGCATCAAGCACCGTGTCGTCGACGTGCGCCAGCAGCACTTCGGCGAAGATCAGGTGGCAATTGGGTGCCTGCCGTGGATACGGCTGAACCTCGGCGACGCGGCACTCGAAGGCGATCGGCGCGCCCGCGACCCGAGGTGGCGCAACCCGCTGCGACGGCTGGCTGGCAATACCGCAGTGGGCGAACTCGCTCTGCAAATGCGGCAGGTTGGCAGCCGTTGCGTTCATCGCCTCCGCCTGGGCCATGCTGACCAGCTGGATCACCAGCTCGCCCATGTCCTGGGCATTGCACAAGGTGTCCTTGAGGCTGCCGTCGGCGCGATTGCCGACATTCACCATCAGGGTCGGCGGCTCATCACTGATCACCTGAAAGAAGCTGAACGGAGCCAGGTTGTCGATGCCATCGCGCGAGCGGGTGGAGACCCAGGCGATGGGTCTGGGAGTGACGGTGGAGGCCAGCCAGCGATAGGCCTCCAGCGCCGTAAGCCGAGAGAAGTCGAGTTGCATAGCTACCTCTGATGCCGGCGGAAGGATGTACCGCCACCTACACTCCCCTCGCCATCGACAAGGAGATTCACATGATGAAAGCGCGCATTATCGCCGGCGCCGCCCTACTGGCCGGTCTGAGCGGCTGCATGAGCAACCAGGAGTTCATTGCCGCCAATCAGGATGCGGCGGTGAAAGCCGCCGTCGCCCGTGGCAGCTT
This sequence comes from Pseudomonas sp. Gutcm_11s, assembly GCF_028649395.1. Taxonomy (GTDB): domain Bacteria; phylum Pseudomonadota; class Gammaproteobacteria; order Pseudomonadales; family Pseudomonadaceae; genus Aquipseudomonas. The sequence continues at coordinate 407,850 of NZ_JAQSUW010000014.1, forward strand.
CGAGCTGGATTGCAAGGATGTCACGCCATCCGTCCTCACCAGCAAGGTCGTTGCCTTGCGCTTCGGCTACGAGCGGACCGAATACACCATCGGCATTGCCGGCTGCGGCAAGCGTACCGTGTACCTGACCTACTGCCTGGATCCGGAAACCTGCAACGCCATTGGCGACAGCAACCGAATCCACGATCAGTAGAGCCTTCGATCAACGACCGGCGCGCGACTCACGAATGTAGAAGCGCGCCTTCTCGGCATTCTTGGTGCAGCTCTCGTAGCCCTCGAACTGTTGCGAGGTCTTGGCGCCGGTCAGCAGGGTCACTGCCTTGGAGTAACTGACGGTGCCGGCGAAGCCTTCGGCCTTGGCCAGGTCCAGCTCGTGCCAGGCGGCGTTCGACTGGTTGGCGCAGCTGTCACGGTAGGCGGTCTTGGCCGCGCAACCGGTGAGGATCAGCAGTGCGGAGGCGAAGAGGACGATTTTTTTCATGATTATTCTCCTGAAGACTGAGTCTGGTTGGACGCCAGCGCAGCGGCAAAGTGCCGATGGATTCTAGCAAAGCCTGCTTGGCTCGGCCGCTCTGGGCGGGTATGTTCGGGGCATCTTCAGGGGGAATGGCATGAGCAAGAAAGTGGCCCTGGTACTGGGCTCTGGCGGTGCGCGCGGCTATGCGCACATCGGCGTGATCGAGGAACTGGAAGCGCGTGGCTACGAGATCGGCTGCATTGCCGGCTGTTCGATGGGCGCGGTAATCGGCGGCATCTATGCGGCCGGCAAGCTCAGCGAATATCGCGAATGGACGGAGAGCCTGGACTACCTGGACGTGCTGCGCCTGCTCGACGTCAGCTTCCGCCTCGGCGCCATTCGCGGCGAGAAGGTGTTCGGCAAGATCCACGAGATCGTCGGCGAGATCGACATCGAGCAACTGGCCATTCCCTACACCGCCGTCGCCACCGACCTCACCAACCAGCAGGAAATCTGGTTCCAGGAAGGCTGCCTGCACAAGGCCATGCGCGCCTCGGCAGCCATCCCCAGCCTGTTCACCCCGGTCATCCAGGGCTCACGCATGCTGGTCGACGGCGGCCTGCTCAACCCATTGCCGATTGTGCCGGTGGTGTCCAGCCACTGCGACCTGGTCGTGGCGGTCAACCTCAACTCACTGAACCAGAAGCACTACCAGCTGCCGGTGATCGAACGCCCGGCAGCGATCAAGGGCAAGATCGACCAGTTGATGGGCTCGCTGAGCACCAAGCTGTCGTTCCTGCGCCGCGAAACTGATGAAGAGGAAGAAGGCGAACTGTTGGTCGAGAGCGAGGCGCCCAACCCCTGGCTGGACAACAGCCGCGTGGCCAAGGCAGATGTCGAGAGCGAAGCCTCGCCCAAATCGGCCAGCAACTCCCATGTGGTCGGCAACGTCGGTCCGGCCTCGCTACTGGAACTGGTCAACCAGAGTTTCGAGACCATGCAGACCTCGCTGGCGCAGTACAAGATCGCCGGCTATCCGCCGGACATCCTGATCAACGTGCCCAAGCGGGTCTGCCGCTTCTTCGAGTTCCACAAGGCACCGGAGCTGATCCAGCTCGGCCGGCAGATCGCCGCCGACACCCTGGACAAGTACGAGCAGGAACATGCGTAGCGCCGGCTACGCTTCCGGCTCTCAGAGCTCCAGCAGGCGGTAGCCGACACCGGCCTCGGTGACGATGAAGCGCGGCGCCGCCGGGTCGTCGCCGAGCTTCTGCCGTAGATGCCCGACCACCACCCGCAGGTAATGGCTGTCCTCGACATGGGTTGGCCCCCAGATGTCCTTGAGCAGCTGTTGCTGGGTCACCACCCGGCCCAGATGCCGCGCGAGCATCGCCAGCACCGCGTACTCCTTGCGCGTCAGCGCCACCTCGGCGCCCTCCAGCGTCACCCGCCGATAGGCGAAGTCCACCTGCAACGAGCCGCTATGGGCGGAGGCTTCCTGCGGTTCGCCACCATTGCCCTGGCGCAGCAGCGCGCGCACCCGGGCGAGGAATTCCTGGATACCGAAGGGCTTGGTCACGTAGTCGTTGGCGCCACCGTCCAGGGCCTTGACCTTCTCGCCCTCGCTGGCACGCACCGAGAGCACCAGTACCGGCACCTGCGACCACTCGCGCAGCTCACTCAGCACCTGCTGGCCATCCATGTCCGGTAGGCCGAGGTCGAGTACCACCAGGTCCGGGCGCTCCAGCGCCGCCTGGGCCAGGCCATCGCTGCCGTTGCCCGCCTCCAGCACTCGATAGCCATGGGCGCTGAGGCTGATGCGCAGGAACTTGCGGATCTGCGCCTCGTCGTCGATCACCAGGATGGTGGTTGCGGTGTTCGCCATCGCCCTACTCTTCCTCGAGCTGCGGTTGCGCATGCAACGGCAGGTGCAGGGTCAGGGTCGCGCCGCGCCCGTCCAGCCCCTCGCCCACCGTCACCTTGCCGCCATGGGCGCCGACCATGCCCTGGCAGATCGCCAGGCCCAGGCCGGTACCCTGGCCGCCACGGTCGCCACGCGCCGCCGTGTAGAACATGTCGAAGATCTTCTCCCGCTCGGCCTGCGGAATACCAGGGCCCTGGTCACTGACGGCAAAACGTAGCTCGCCCTCGTCGCTGGCGATGCTCACCCGCAGGCGGCCCTGGGCCGGCGAGAAGCGCGCGGCGTTTTCCAGCACGTTGACCAGCGCCTGCTCGATCAGCGCCGCGTGGGCATACAGCAACGGCAGTTCGGCGGGCACCTGCAGCTCGACCTGCAGCGGCGCCAATACCGGGCGCAGGCGCTGCACGGCGCTGGCGACTATGTCCGCCGGTGCCACCCAGTCGCGCGCCAGCTTGAGGCCGCCGTGGCCCAGGCGGGTCATGTCCAGCAGGTTCTGGATATAGCGATCCAGGCGTTCGGCCTCGTCGCGGGTGCCTTCCAACAGCTCGCGGCGGTCGGCCAGGGGAATCTGCTCGCCGAGGGCCAGCAGGCTGTCGATGGAGCCGCGCATGGCGGTCAGCGGCGTGCGCAGGTCGTGGGACACCGAGGCCAGCAGAGCGCTACGCAGCTCCTCGGTCTGGCCGTGCAGACGTGCCGCCTCCAGGTCCGCGGCCAGCTGGGCGCGTTCCAGCGCCTGTGCCAGCGGCTGGCCGAGGGCGGCGATCAGGCGGCGCTGCTCGGGGCTCAGCGGCCGCTCGTTCTTCGGCGCCACGCCGAGCATGGCCAGCGGCCCCTCCTCGCCGGCCAGCGGCCACCACCACCAGCGCCCGCCCGGCAAGGTGCCGGTACCGAGCCCGGAGGGCTGCAACTGCTGCCAGGACCAGTCGGCGGCGGCGCGTTCCTGCTCGGTGAGCAAACGCTGCACACCAGCCTCGACCTTCCACACGCCGTCGCGATCACGCGACTGCAGGCTGATCTCGATTTCCTGCCACAGGCTGAACTGCTGGGTGGCAGCGGAGAACACCGCCTGGCGATCGGTGGCCACGGTGAGCTTGCGCGACAGATCGAGCAGCGCAGTGGTCTCCGCCTGGGTCTGGCGCAGGGCCTGCAGCTGGCGACGCTGACGGCTGGCCAGGTTGCCGGTCAGCCCGGCCATCAGCAGGAAGAACAACAGGGTCAGAACGTCCTGCTGGCGAGCGATCTTCAGCGACAGCAACGGCTCGATGAACAGCAGGTTGTAGGCGAGGAACGACAGGCCGGCGCACAGCAGCGCAGGGCCCAGGGAACTGCGCACCGCCACCACCAGCACGGCGGCGAGGAAGACCAGCGAGATGTTTGGCAACTGAATGAAGTGCGCCAGACCCAGCGCCGCGCTGCTGGCCACGGCAGTCGCCAGCGGCGCCAGCAGATAGTCGCGCCAGGCCAGCGACTCGCGCGCCCGTGGCCTGGCCGGGGCCAGCTCCACCTCGGTGTCCAGCACGCTGATTTCCAGGCCCTTGCCGGCGGCCAGCAGACGCTCGGCCAGCCCCTGGCCGAAGCGCCAACGACGACGCAGGCGCTGGCGACTACGACCGACCAGGATCAGGCTGGCGCGACGCTCGCGGGCATGCGCGATCAGGGTGCTGGCCACTTCACCGGCACGCAGGTTGACCACCTCGCCACCCAGGCGCTCGGCCAGTTGCTGGGCCGCCTGCAGGTTGCCCAGGCGCTCCTCGTCCCGCGGGCCTCCGGTGTCCACGTGCACCACTGACCAGGGCAGATGACGGCGTTCGGCGACCCGGCTGGCGTGGCGCACCAGGCGCTCGGCCTGGCCGTCGCCGTCGATGCCAACCAGCAGGCGGCCGCGCACGGTCGGCGCCTCCTGGCCCTGCTGGCGATAGCGGCGGTTGAGGTCGGCATCCACCCGCGCGGCGGCGGTGTGCATGGCCAGCTCACGCAGTGCGGTCAGGTTGGTCTGCGAGAAGAACGCGTCGATGGCCGTGCGGGCCTGCTCCGGCACGTAGACCTTGCCGTCGCGCAGGCGCTCGAGCAGCTCGCGCGGCGGCAGGTCGATCAGCAGGATCTCGTCGGCCTCCTGCAGTACCCAGTCCGGCAGGGTCTCGCGCACCTGCACGCCAGTGATGTCGCGCACCTGGTCGTTGAGTGCCTCGAGATGCTGCACGTTGACCGTGGTGTACACGTCGATGCCGGCGCCGAGCAGCTCCTGCACGTCCTGCCAGCGCTTGGCGTGGCGGCTGCCGGGGGCGTTGCTATGGGCCAGCTCGTCGACCAGCACCAGCTGCGGCGGCTTGGCCAGCAGGCCGTCGAGGTCCATTTCCTGCAGCGGCCGCTCGCGGTATTCCAGGCGCTTGAGAGGTTGCTGCGGCAGGCCGGCAAGCATGGCCTCGGTTTCCGCGCGGCCATGGGTCTCGACCAGGCCGACGCGCAGGTCGACGCCCTGGCGCAATTGCGCCTGGGCCGCCTGCAGCATGGCGTAGGTCTTGCCCACGCCTGGGGCCGCGCCGAGGAAGACCTTCAGCCGGCCGCGGCCCTCGCGGGGCATCTCGGCCAGCAATGCATCGGCGCGTACCGCGTCACTCATGGGGTGCTCTCGTTGAAGGCGAAGGCGCGATTGTCCGCCAGGGCCAGGTTCAGCGCCAGCACGTTGACCACGTCAGGGCCGATCGCAGAGCGCTCGGTGTGCTGTTCGATCAAGCGCTCCAGGCTGGCACTCGGCAAGTGCCTGGCGGCGGCGATGCGTGCCACCTGCCAGCGCGCGGCGGCCGGCGATAGATGCGGATCGAGGCCACTGGCCGAGGTGGTGACCAGCTCCAGCGGCACTGGCGCACTGCCCTCGCCCAGCAGGCGCTGGGCGTCCTTGGCGATGCGTTCGGCCAGGGCCGGGTTGCTCTGCGCCAGGTTGCTGGCACCGCTGGCCACGGTGGCGAAGCCGGCGGCCGAGGGGCGCGGCTGGAACCACTGGGCGCCCTCGAAGTTCTGCGCCAGCAGCGTGCTGCCGAGCAGCTGGCCCTGGGCATCGCGTAGCAGGCTGCCGTTGGCCTGTTCGGGGAAGGCCACCTGGGCCACGGTGGTGACCAGCAGCGGATAGGCCACGCCGGTGATCAGGGTCATCAGGCCGAGGATGCCGAGGGCCGGACGGATTTGCTTGAGCATGTCGTATCTCCAGAATTCGGGGCCGCCCCGGCTGCCGGGGCGGCTCGGGGGTCAGACCAGGCCGAGGGTGGTCAGCAGCACGTCGATCAGCTTGATGCCCACGAAGGGCGCGAGGATGCCGCCCAGGCCGTAGATCAGCAGGTTGCGCCGTAGCAGGCTGGCCGCGTCCGCCGCCTGCACGCGCACGCCGCGCAGGGCCAGGGGGATCAGCGCGATGATGATCAGCGCGTTGAACACGATGGCCGAGAGGATGGCGCTCTGCGGACTGTGCAGCTGCATGACGTTAAGCATGCCGAGCTGCGGGTAGATACCGGCGAACAGCGCCGGGAGGATGGCGAAGTACTTGGCCACATCGTTGGCCACCGAGAAGGTGGTCAGCGCGCCGCGGGTCACCAGCAGCTCCTTGCCCACCTGCACCACGTCCAGCAGCTTGGTCGGGTCGCTGTCCAGGTCCACTAGGTTGGCAGCCTCGCGGGCGGCCTGGGTGCCGTCGTTCATCGCCAGGCCGACGTCGGCCTGGGCCAGCGCCGGGGCGTCGTTGGCGCCGTCGCCGCACATGGCCACCAGCTTGCCGTCGGCCTGCTCGCTGCGAATGCGCTGCAGTTTCTTCTCCGGCGTGGCCTCGGCGATCACGTCATCGACGCCCGCCTCGGCGGCGATGGCGGCAGCGGTCAGCGGGTTGTCACCGGTCACCATCACGGTACGGATGCCCAGTTGGCGCAGCTCGGCGAAGCGCTCGCGGATGCCCGGCTTGACCACGTCCTTGAGGTGGATGGCGCCGAGCAGGCGATTATCGCCGGCCACCAGCAGCGGTGTGCCGCCGCTCTGGGCGATCTTGTCGACCTCGCGGGCCAGGTGCTCAGGCATCTGCTCGCGGCTCATGCCCAGGTACAGCAGCACTGCGTCCACCGCGCCCTTGCGGAAGCTGCGGCCGTTCCAGTCGGCGCCGGACAGACGCGTCTCGGCGCTGAAGGCGATGCCACGCACCGAACCCCGCTCCGGCGCCTCGACCGGGCTCAGGCCGCGCAGGTACTCGACGATGGACTTGCCCTCGGCCGTGTCGTCGACCAGCGAGGCCAGCAGCGCCGCCTCGGCCAGGTCGCGACCGTTGACGCCCGGCGCCTTGACCAGCGCGCTGCAGCGGCGGTTGCCGAAGGTGATGGTGCCGGTCTTGTCCAGCAACAGGGTATGCACGTCCCCCGCTGCTTCCACGGCGCGGCCAGACTTGGCGATCACGTTGAGGCGCACCAGGCGGTCCATGCCGGCGATGCCGATGGCCGAGAGCAGCCCGCCGATGGTGGTCGGAATCAGCGTCACCAGCAGCGCCACCAGGTACACCAGCGGCAGGTCGCCACCGGCGTAGCGGGCAAACGGCTGCAGCGTAGCCACCACCAGCAGGAAGATCAGGGTCAGGCCGATCAGCAGGATGTCCAGCGCCACCTCGTTCGGCGTCTTCTGCCGCTTGGCGCCTTCGACCAGGGCGATCATGCGGTCCAGGGTCGACTCGCCGGGGTTGGCGGTGATCTGCACCAGCAGCCAGTCCGACACCACGCGGGTGTTGCCGGTAACCGCCGAGCGGTCGCCGCCGGACTCGCGGATCACCGGCGCGGATTCGCCGGTGATGGCCGCCTCGTTGACCGCGGCGATGCCCTCGATCACCTCGCCGTCGCCAGGAATCAGCTCGCCGGCCTCGACGCGGACGATATCGCCGCGCCGCAACTGGCTGGCGGCCACGGCATGGAACTGCGCGCCGACCTTGCGCCGTGCGGTGAGGCCCTGGCTGCCTGCCTTGAGACTGTCGGCGCGGGCCTTGCCACGCCCCTCGGCCAGGGCCTCGGCGAAGTTGGCGAAGAGCACGGTGAACCACAGCCACAGGGCGATCTGCACGGCCAGGCCGACGCTCACCGCAGGGTTGGGAATGAAGCACAGCACGGTGGTGAGGATGGCGGTCAGCTCAACCACCAGCATCACCGGCGCCCGCCTGAGCTGGCGCGGATCGAGTTTGACGAAGGCCTGCTTGAGCGCCGGTTGCCACAGCGCCTGGAAGCTGGTCTTGGAGGTTTGCGCACTAATAGGCGCGCGGGTTGGGGCATTCATTATGGTTCTCCCTTAGAACGCCAGGTGTTCGGCCAGCGGGCCCAGGGCCAGCGCAGGCAGGAAGGTCAGGCCGCCGACCAGCAGGATGGTCAGGGTCAGCAAGGTGACGAACAGCGGGCCGTGGGTGGGGAAGCTGTTGTCGTTCAGCGGTGCGCGCTTCTTCGCCGCCAGGCTGCCGGCGATGGCAAGGATCGGCAGGATGTAGCCGAAGCGCCCGAGCAGCATGGCCAGGCCGATCAGCAGGTTGTGGAACGGCGTGTTGGCGCCGAAGCCGCCGAAGGCCGAGCCGTTGTTGGCGGTGCCCGAGGTGTAGGCGTACAGCGCCTGGCTGAAGCCGTGCGGGCCGGGGTTGCTGATCGAAGCCGCCGGGCCCGGCAGGCTCACCGCCAGGGCGCAGAACACCAGCACGCCGACCGGCATCACCAGCAGCGTTGCCACCAGCAGGCGCACCTCGCGGGCCTCCAGCTTCTTGCCCAGATATTCCGGAGTGCGGCCGATCATCAGGCCGGCGAGGAACACGGCGATCAGCACGAACAGCAGCATGCCGTAGAGGCCGGCGCCGACGCCGCCGAAGATCACTTCGCCGAGCATCATGTTGAACATCGGGATCATGCCGCCGATGGCGCTGAAGCTGTCGTGCATGGCGTTGACCGAGCCGTTGGACGCGGCCGTGGTGGTCACCGCCCAGAGCGCCGAGGCAGCGACGCCGAAGCGGCTCTCCTTGCCCTCCATCGAGCCGGTCTGCTCGATCGGCAACGCCGCCAGCGCAGGGTTGGGCTGGTGTTCGGCCCACAGGGTGACACCCAGGCCGATGACGAACAGGATCAGCATGCAGGCGAGGATTGCGCGGCTCTGGCGCAGGTCCTTGACGTAGTGACCGAAGCTGAACACCAGCGCCACCGGGATCAGGATGATCGCTGCCAGCTCCAGCAGGTTGCTCAGCGCCGTGGGGTTCTCGAACGGGTGCGCCGAGTTCACGCCGAAGAAGCCGCCACCGTTGGTGCCGAGCTGCTTGATGGCGATCTGACTGGCTGCCGGGCCGAGCGGGATGGTCTGGTCCGCGCCCAGCAGGGTCTTGGCCTGGGCGTAGTCCATGAAGGTCTGCGGCACGCCCTGCCAGACCAGCAGCAGCGCCAGGATCACGCAGAACGGCAGCAGCCCGTAGAGGGTGGCGCGGGTCAGGTCGACCCAGAAGTTGCCGATGCCGGCGCTCGACTTGCGCGAGATGCCGCGGGCGAAGGCCACCAGGATGGCCAGGCCCACCGCCGGGCTGACGAAGTTCTGCACGGTGAGGCCGACCATCTGGCTGAAGTAGCTCAGCGCCGCCTCGCCGCTGTAGGCCTGCCAGTTGGTGTTGGCGACGAAGCTCACCGCTGTGTTGAACGCCAGGGTCCACTCCAGGCCCGGCAGTTGCTGCGGGTTGAGCGGCAGCACGCCCTGCAGCAGCAGGATGGCGAATAGCAGCACCAGGCTGGCCAGGCTGAAGGCCAACAGCGCCAGGCTGTAGGTCTTCCAGTCCTGGTCGCGCTTCTGGTCGACGCCGGCGATGCGATAGCAGGCCCGTTCGATCGGCTGCAGCAGTGGCGTCAGCAGGGTCCGCTCGCCCTCCATGGCGCGGTACAGGTAGCGGCCCAGCCAAGGCGCAGGCGCCAGGACCAGGATGAAGAAGGCCAGGATCAGCCCGTAGTCTTGAAGTTGCATGGGGCCTCCTAGCCGCGTTCGGCGCGCAGCAGCGCCACCAGCAGGTAGATAAACAGCCCCAGGGCCAGGCCCAGGGACACCCCGTCGAGAATGCTCATGTGATAGCTCCGTGATGCGGGCTTCGCCGCCTTGGAGGAATTCTTCGCCCGGAGGGCGTAAAGGAGCGATTCCACAACGGGGTGCGGGCTATAAAGAATGCGTAAAGATCGCGCCGCCGGCTTTGTATCGGCGCCGTTACATGACCGACACGCTGCCGACACCTGATCTGTCGAACATGGTGACCGGTGGCGCCAGCCAGGGCCGTCGCCCGGCTAGAATGCGCCTGCCCCTTCCCGCCCGCAGTTTGGAGCCCGTTACGGTGCATGCAATGACCGCCCGCGAAGCGCGCCCGCGCACGACCCGCGCCTTGATCGTCGATGACAACCTGGAGCTGCGCGAGCTGCTGGGCGGCTATCTGACCCGTTTCAACATCGACAGCGAGGCCGTCGGCGACGGCAACGCCATGCGCCGTGCGCTGGCCGACAGCCACTTCGACGTGATCATCCTCGACCTCATGCTCCCCGGCGAAGACGGCCTGGCACTGTGCCGCGAGCTGCGCACCAGCTCCGACATTCCGATCCTGATGCTCACCGCGCGCTGCGAACCGACCGACCGCATCATCGGTCTGGAGCTGGGCGCCGACGACTACATGGCCAAGCCCTTCGAGCCGCGCGAACTGGTGGCGCGCATCCAGACCATCCTGCGGCGCGTGCGCGACGACCGCAGCGCGCCGCGCGAGGAGCCCCGCGCCAACCTGCGTTTCGACGGCTGGACCCTGCATTGCGTGCTGCGCCAGCTGCAGTCGCCGGACGGTTTGGTCGTACCGCTGTCGAACGCCGAGTTCCGCCTGCTCTGGGTGTTCCTCGAACGCCCGCGCCGGGTACTCAGCCGCGAACAGCTGCTGGACGAGGCGCGCGGCCGATCCATCGAGGCCTTCGACCGCAGCATCGACCTGCTGGTCTCGCGCCTGCGCCAGAAGCTCGGCGACGATCCGCGCAGCCCGGCGCTGATCAAGACCGTGCGCGGCGAAGGCTACCTGTTCGACGCCGCCGAGATCCGCTGATGCGCCGCGCGGATAGCCTGTTCGCCCGCCTGTTCGCCGTGTTCCTCGTGGCCATCCTGCTGGCCCACGGCCTGGCCTTCCTCTGGTTCAGCCACTACGGCCGTCCGCCGCCGCCTCCTCCGCCGCCGATGGCCCAACAGGAGGCCATGCGCCCGCCGCCTCCGGGGCCGAACATTCATGGTCCGCTGATCGTCCTCGGCTTCCAGCTGCTGACCCTGATCGTCGCTGCCTGGTACGGCGCGCGCCTGCTCAGCCGGCCGATCCAGAGCCTGTCCGAGGCAGCCGAGCGGCTCTCCGACGACCTCGACAGCCCGCCGCTGCCGGAAAGTGGCCCGCAGGAGGCACGCCAGGCCGCGCATGCCTTCAACCTCATGCAACAGCGCATCCGCGAGCAGGTGCAGCAACGTGCGCGCATGCTCGCCGCCGTGTCCCACGACCTGCGCACGCCGCTGGCGCGCCTCAAGCTGCGTGTCGAGCAGATCCCCAACGCCCACCTGCGTGCGCGCATGGGCCAGGACCTGGGCGAGATGATCGGCATGCTCGACGCAACCCTCAGCTACCTGCACGAACAGCGCAGCACCGAAGCGCTGCAGTGGCTGGACCTGCAGGCGCTGCTGGAGTCCATGGTCGAGGACGCCCAGGACCGTGGCGCCCAGGTGAGCTTCCACGGCCACTGCGCGCCCCTGCGCGCGCAACCGCTGGCGCTGCGCTCTTGCGTCAGCAACCTGCTGGAGAACGCGCTGCGTTATGCCGGGCATGCCAAGGTCGAGCTGAGCGACAGCCGCGAGCAGGTCGAAGTACGAGTGGTCGACCAGGGGCCGGGCATCGCCGTCGAACAGCGCGAAGCAGTGTTCGAGGCCTTCTTCCGCGTCGAGGGCTCACGCAACCGCAGCTCCGGGGGCGTCGGCCTGGGCCTGACCATCGCCCGCGAGGCGGCCCGCCGCCAGGGTGGCGACATCATCCTGGAGGAAACCGTGGGCGGCGGCCTGACCGCCATCCTGCGCCTGCCGCGCTAGTACGCTGCGGCAGTTGTAGGGCGGCTGATACAAAGTCCATAAACCTGCGACACAGAGCGCTCCGATGCTGGCATCACCGGAGAACCCACTCCGGCCAACAACAGGAGTGACTCCCATGATCAGTGGTGTCAGCAGTTACTCGGGCTACAGCAGCTATACCTCTGTCCAGCGCAGCTCCAGCAGCGCCGGCGGAGGTGGTTGCACGGGTGGTCCGGCGCAAGTGCAGGAAAAGCTGTTCAGCCTGCTGGACAGCGATGGCAGCGGCAGCGTGGCCAAGGAAGAACTGGAAACCGCCCTGACGGCGGCCAAGGAATCCGACAGCAGCCTGACCATCGATATCGATGAGCTGTTCAGCCAGCTCGATGCCAACGGCGATGGCAGCCTGGACAGCGAGGAGACCGCCGCTCTGGCGCCACCACCTCCGCCCCACGGCGGCCCTGGTGGCCCCGGCGGTCCCAACCCGGAAGAGATGTTCGCCCAGTTGGACGCCAACGGTGACGGCAGTATCGATGCCGACGAGCTGGCCGCCCTGCCCGCGCCGGAAGGTCATGACAGCAGCGAGTTGCTGAGCAAACTGGACAGCGACGGCGACGGCGCGCTGAACCTGGACGAACTGTCCGCCATGGCGCCGCCACCGCCCCCGCCTCCAGCGCAGTCCGGCTCCAGCAGCGAAGAGCTGTTTAGTCTGCTGGACAGCGACAGCAGCGGCAGCATCAGCCAGGACGAGTTGAGCAGCCTGCTCGACGCCGTCGGCCAGCAGCAGACCAGCAGCAGCGAGGAAGAGAACTACTCGGGGCTGATCGCCAAGCTGCTCAAGCAGTACCAGGACAGCGCCAGCTACCAGTCGAGCCTCGGCAGCCAGCTGAGCATCTCGGCCTGAAACGAAAAGGCCCGCAGCTCTTGCGAGGTGCGGGCCCTTTTCTTTAGCGGCGGAGGTTATTCGACGAGCGTTTCTTCGCTCTGCTCTTCGAACTCCAGGCCTTCCATGGACTGCTCTTCCTCGCCCATGGCACCCATACCGCCCATGCCGGCACCACTGGCGAACGCCATGGCCACGAACTCCTCGACGGTCATCTGCTTGCCGTTGAAGTCGACCTTGTCGTCCGCGTAACGCAGGGTGGAGACGATGCTGTCGCCTTCCAGGCGGGCCAGCTCGGTGGACAGGGCCATGCCGCTGGCCATCTCGGTCATCATCGACGCCTGCTGGGCCACGGCTTCCTTGTCGGTCTCGCCGCCCAGGCTGGCCTGCAGGCCGATCACATCACCGATCATGGCCTTGGATACCGACACCTTGGCGTCCAGCTGGGCAATCATCTGCTTGGCCAGTTCAGGCGGCGGCAGCTCGAAGGATTCCGGCTTGTTCAGGTCGACCGACAGGCTCAGGCTGCTCTCGCCATTGGCGGTCTTGAACGCCAGTTTCTCCAGGGCGATGCCCGGCTTGGCGGCGAGCAGTTTGTCCAGGTCCGCCATCAGCTGCGCCTGTTGCTCCTCGCTCAGCTGCGGCAGATCGTCTTCCGCTTCCAGGCTGGCCTGTTGCAGCTGGCCGCTGTCCTTGATGATCTGGCTGTAGATGCCGATCAGCGACTGCAGGGCGCTGGCATCGAGATTCTTCATGCTCCAGACCATCTGCGAGCCACCGATATCGTGGCCCTGGTAGCTGATCATGCCGATGTCGTAGCTGTAGCGGGCGAACAGCTTGCCGTCGGTCTCGCTGGTCTCGTCGCGCTGGACGAAGCCACTGAGCTGCACCGGAGCGCCCTCGCCGACCTGGATCTGCACGGTCTGCAGCTTGACCTCGTTCTTGCCGAGGTAGAAATCGCTGCTGCCCTTGGCGGTCTGGCTGTCCAGGGTCATGCCCTTGAACTCGATGTTCATCACCTCGCCGCTTTCCGGCAGCTTGGTGCTGAGCTTGAAGCTGTCCATCAGGCCCTGGGCCTCGATGGCCTTGGCACCGGCGCTGGTATCGAAATCGACGTTGAGGCCGGTGAAGTCGAGGCTGGTGTCTTCATCCAGCGCCGACTGCAGCGGGTTGATGCGCAGGGTACCGCTCACCGACTGGTCGTAGCCCAGGCTGGCCTGGCCTTCCACCGGCGATACGCCTTTGCTGGCAGCGAACCACTTCTCCAGCCCCGGGTTGGACTCCAACGCGTAGTTGCTGGTGGCCATGACCGGCATCAGCTTCAGCGCCTTCAGGCGCGACATCGGGAACGGGCCGTGCTCGATGCGGTCGGTGATGACCCACTCCAGCTGCTGCGGAGCCCCGCCATCGACCGAGCCGTTGAACTTGATGCGGTAGCGGGCGTTGCTGCTGAAGAACTGGCGGTCCAGCGAGAGCAGCTCGATGGAAGCATCAAGGCCCAGCGCCGGCAGGGTCTTGGCCATCTCGGCGTTGGCCTGCTTGATCGATGCATCCAGCACCGCCGGCAGTTGTTGGCCGGTGTACCAGGCTCCGCCCGTGCCGATGGCGGCTACGGCCACGAGAGCGCCTACTGCGATACCTGCAGATTTTTTCATGGGGGCTATGTCCATTATCTAGTGTTGGTCTTTCTTCCCTGAACCGCGTGTGGCCTCTGCGGGCTCATACACCGCGGCCTGAGGCGGGGCTGCGCCCAGCTCCGGCTGCATGCACCGGAAAGCCGCGCAAGGCTACCACCGCGCCACCCCGCCCACCAAGAACGGCAGGCGGGATTGTGCGCGGGATGCCAACTACTCCCCGTCCCGGCGCTCGGCATCCACCGCGGCGACGCGCGGGGTGCTCGACACCCAGTCGCCCAGCAGGCTGTAGGCCACAGCCAGCAGGGTCGGGCCGAGGAACAGGCCCATGAAGCCGAAGGCCAGGATGCCGCCGAATACGCCGAGCAGCACCACCACCAGCGGTAGGTTGCCGCCGCGGCTGATCAGGTAGGGCTTGAGCACGTTGTCCACGCCGCTGATGACGAACATGCCCCAGACGCCGAGGAACACCGCCATGCCGTACTGTTCCTGGCTGACCAGCCAGGCAGTGGCCGGAATCCACACCAGAGGCGGGCCCATGGGGATCAGGCTGAGGACGAAGGTGATCAGGCCCAGCACCAGGGCGCCGGGCACCCCGGCGATATAGAAGCCGATCAGGGCCAGCAGCGCCTGGGCCGCGGCGGTACCGATCACGCCGTTGACCACTCGCTGTACGGTGCCGGCCACCAGTTCCAGGTAGTGGTCGGCGCGGTCGCCGATCAGGCGCTCCAGCAGGCTGTGGGCGAAGGCCGCCATGCGCGGGCCGTCGCGGTAGAAGAAGAACACCAGCACCAGGCTCAGGGCCAGCTCGAGCATGCCGCCACCGATCTGCGCGCTGCGCGCCAGCAGCCAGTTGCCGACCTGCCCCAGGTAGGGTCGCAGCGCCGCCAGCAGGGCCGCGCCCTCCTCGTCGATCCGTGTCCAGATGTGCACCAGACGCTCGCCCACCAGCGGCAAGTCGGCGATCCAGGTGGGTGGATCGGGCAGGCCATCGACCTGGAAATCCTTGAACAGCTCGGTGGCATCGCGGATATGGTCGGCCAGGTTGAAGCCGAGCCAGACCAGCGGTACGGCCACCAGCACCATCCAGCCGGCGGTGAGTATTCCTGCAGCGGTATTTTCCCGGCCATTCAGGGCGCGGGTCAGCAGTCGCATCAGCGGCCAGCTGGCGAATGCCAGCACGGCGGCCCAGAACAGCGCGGAGAAGAACGGTGCCAGTACCCAGGCGCAGGCGCCGAGCAGCGCCAGTAGCAGGATCTGCACCAGCAGGCGGTCATTGTTCAGCATGGTTCGACATCCCCAGAACCGGGCAGAAAGCGGCCCGGTGCGCATGATACTTCAGCGTAGTTGCTGCAGGCGCAGGCCTTCGCCCTCGGCAGAACCCGGCTGCAGGCGGCCGCTGCGCACGCCCCGGCGCTCCAGCTCAGCCTGCCAGGCGGCGGCATGCTTGCCATTCAGGCTCAGGCGCATGGTGCTGTCCAGGCTCAAGGTGCGGGCCAGCAGGTCGCCCCACTGCTCGTCGGGCTCGCCCAGCGCCGGCAGCTTCAACTCGCCGCTGCTGCGCAGCTGGCGCTGCAGGGTCGCGGGCGTAGGCAGCAGCTGCGCCAATGGCGCACGGGCATCCAGCTGCTCCACGTGCAGGTAGGAACGGCGATTGCCGCGGGTGATGCCATACAGGGCGATCAGGCTGTCATGCTGCGGCTCGGCCAGGCGCAGCAGCAGGTAGCTCTGCCGCTCCTCCGGGCCGTACAGCTTGGCGTTGCCGAATATCTGGTTGGCCCACAGGCTGGACGATCCGCAGTCGCGGCCCTCGCACCAGAACAGCAGCTCTGCGCCCTGCTCCAGCAGGTGCTGCCGGGCCGCATCCAGTGCCTCGCGTGGCGAGTGCTCGTCGGGCAGTCGGTAAGTCAGGGCACGCACCCGGCCCTCGGTCAGCACCTCGGCAGACGCGCGCAGCTGGCCGCTGATGCGGCGCAGGCCGTCCTGCGGATAGCGTTTCTCCTCGTTGGCCGCGTCGCGGTAATCGACGATCTCGGCGCGAGGGAAACGCGGCACGCTGTCCAGGTCCTGGCTACCAGGCAGATCGGCAGCCAGCAGCGGAGTACAGAAGAAGGTCAGGCAGAAAATCAAATGGTGACGCATGCGGCTCCTCAGCGTGTCAGCATGCCTTGCGCGGTTTTAACCAGCTTGGCGTCGTCCTGCGGGCGCACCGGCACTTCCAAGCCGCGTTGCACCGCCGGGCGTACGGAGAGCGCTGCCATCCAGCGCTGCAGATGCTCCAGCCCATCCACCGAGACACCCGCCCAATCGTGGATGCGTACCCACGGGTAGGTGGCGATATCGGCAATGCTGTAGTCGCCGGCCAGGTACTCGGCCTCGCCCAGGCGGCTATCGAGTACCTCGTAGAGGCGACGGGTCTCGTGCTGGTAGCGGTCGATGGCGCCCTGCAGCTTCTCCGGAAAATAGCGGAAGAACACATTGGCCTGGCCCTGCATGGGCCCTACTCCGCCCATCTGGAACATCAGCCACTGGATCGCCAGCGAGCGCCCCTTGACGTCATTGGGCAGCAGCTTGCCGGTCTTCTCGGCCAGGTAGATGAGGATCGCCCCGGACTCGAACACGGCGAAGCCGTCGTCGACGATGGCCGGGATTCGCCCGTTGGGGTTGATGCGCAGGAACTCGGGGGTCTTCTGCTCCTTCTTGTCGAAGGACAGTGCGTGCACCTGATACGGCAGGCCCATTTCTTCCAGTGCGATGGACACCTTGTGTCCGTTCGGCGTGGCGGCGGTGTACAGATCGATCATGGCAATCTCCGATACGACCTGCACAGCCTCGGCAGTTGCCGGGGCTGCGTCAAGCGCGGCGGAAGAATGGATTGAAACAGTCTGCGACCTGCTGCGCGCCGACCTCGTCGTTGAGGTGCAGGTGATGGCCGCCCGGCAACACATGCGTTTCGAACGAAGTGCCGGCAACCAGCGCCTGCAGGCGTGGCTCGACATTCATCTGCCCGCCCTCGGCGAGGATCAGGCTGACCGGGCACTGCACGGCCTGCACGAACTGCTCGACATGGGCGAAGGTCAGGCGCATCACCGATGGCAGCGTCAGGCGGATGTCGGTGCGCCAGGTGTAGCCGCCCGGTACCGGCTCCAGGCCACGCTGGGCCAGCAGCTCGGCTGCCTCGCGGCTGACCGCGACCACGCCGCGCATACGCGCCTCGGCGGCCTTGTCCATGTCGGCATAGACCGGCTTCTGCTTGTCGCGCACCGCCAGGCGCGCGCGCAGCGCATCCCCCAGGCGCTTGGGCGCGCTGTCGGCCTCGGCCGTATAGGGCACCAGACCGTCGATCAGGGCCAGGCGCTCGATGCGCTCCGGCACCGCCGCCGCCAGCAGCGTGGAGATGATGCCACCCAGCGAATGGCCGAGCAGCGAGAAGCGCTGCCAGCCAAGCTGCTCGGCCACCAGCAGCACATCCTCCAGGTACTCCCACATGCTGTAGCTGGAGTTGCTGGCGTAGTGGCCGGAATGGCCGTGCCCAGGGAAATCCAGGGCGACGATGCGCAGGCCTTCCAGTTTGGGCGCCAGGCGCGCGTAGGTCATGGCGTTGTCCAGCCAGCCATGCAGGGCGATGACCGGGATGCCGTCCTCGGGACCGAACAGGTGCGCCGCCAGCTCCACATGCGGCAGGCTGAAACGGGTTTCCTCTACCTTGAGGCTCATGCGGAACGCTCCATGCCCTGCCCTTGCCAGCGGCCAAACAGCTCACGCAGCAGGCGCGCGGTGTCCTGCGGACGCTCCAGCGGGAACATGTGCCCGCCGGGCAGACTCAGGTATTCACCCTGGCGGATGCGGTTGACCTGGCGTGCATGGTGCGGCAACACCACTCGGCTATGGCGACCACGGACCACGGCAAGCGGCACCGCCAGCTGCTGCGGCCTGCCCGGCACAGTGTGCGGCACGCTGCGGTAGATGCTGATCTCGGTGGCCGGGTCGAAGCGCAGGCGCAAGCCCTTGCCCTCCTCGCGCAGACCGTAGCGCACATAGGCGTCCAGGCAATCCGGATCGAAGCGGCGGAACAGGGTTTTGCCGGCGAAGTAGTCACGCGCCTCGTTGAAATCGCCGAAGGCCTCGCGGCGGCCGACGGTACGGCCGGCCGGGGTGATCTTGTCGATGAAGCCGAAGCGCTTGGCCGCACGGATCACCAGGCGATCGACGCCGGTGAGCAGCGGCGAATCCAGCATCACCACGCCGCGATACAACTCGGGCCGGCGCAGCGCCGCGTGGTAGTGCAGCACGCCGCCGAGGGAATGACCGACGCCCCACACCGGCTCGCTGCCCTGCTCCAGATGCAGGATCAGCTCATCCACCAGGTTGCTCCAGTTGTCATCCACCGGGAAGCGCGGGTCATGGCCGTGCTGCTCGAGATGTTGCACCTGGTAATCGGGCGACAAGGCGGAGAACAGCTTGCCGTAGGTGGCCGAGGGGAAGCCGTTGGCGTGGGCGAAGAAGATGGTTTGCGACATGGCGGACAGACTGCGGAAGAATTCCCGGAGATTGTCCGGCACGTCCGGGGGGACGGCAATCGGCAGAAGATGCCAGAAGCGCCAAAAGGCAGGTGCAGCGCGCCAAAAGGCGCGTCGCAGAGAGTCCCGGGCCGCATTGCACGGCCCGGGAGCTACGCATCAGGCGGCCTGGGTGGCCGGCTCACCGCGCAGGCGATCGAAGATCAGGGCGGCGATCAGGGTCAACACCGACGGTACCAGCCAGCCGAGGCCCTGCTCGGACAGCGGCAGATGCTTGAGCAGCATCGGCAGATGCGCACCAAAACCGGCGGCGTTGACTGCATCGACCAGGCCGAACAGCAGCGCCACCAGCATCACTGGCGCGACCACGCGGCCCGGCGAGTTCCACAGATTCCAGCAGAAGCTCAGCGCCACCAGCACGATGCACGGCGGGTAGATGGCGGTGAGCACCGGCACCGAGACCTGGATCAGGGTCGACAAGCCGAGGTTGGACACCAGCAGCGAGAAGCCGGCCAGGATCACTACCAAGGTGCGATAGGACAGCGGCAGCAGGCGGCTGAAGTACTCGGCGCAGGCGCAGGTCAGGCCCACGGCGGTGACCAGGCAGGCCAGCGAGATCAGGGCTGCGAGGAAGGTGCTGCCGAGGTCGCCGAAGGTGTGTTGCACGTAGGCGTGCAGCACCGCCGCGCCGTTGGTGGCGTCACCAGCGATGTCATGGCTGCCGGCGCCCAGGCGGAACAGGCTGATGTAGACCAGTGCCAGGCCGACGCCAGCGATCAGGCCCGCGATGATCGCGTAGCGGGTGATCAAGCGCGGCGATTCGACGCCACGCGAGCGGATCGCGTTGACGATGACAATGCCGAACACCAGCGCGCCGAGGGTATCCATGGTCAGGTAGCCATTGATGAAGCCCTGGGAGAACGGTGCGGCCTGGTAGGCCGGGGTCGCTTCGCCGATGTCGCCCAGCGGCAGCATGAACGCGGCCACGCCGAGAATGGCCAGGGCGATGATCTTCAGCGGCGCCAGCACACGGCCGACGCTGTCGAGCAGGCGGCCCGGGTAGAGTGACACGGCCAGCACCACGGCGAAGTACACCAGGCTGTAGAGGAACAGCGGCAGCGGCGTGTTGCCGGTCAGCGGCGCCAGGCCGACCTCGAAGGACACGGTGGCAGTGCGCGGGGTGGCGAACAGCGGGCCGACGGCGAGGTAGCAGACGGCGGCCAGGATGGTGCCGGCGGTCTTGCCGATCGGGCTGCTCAGGCTATCCATGGCGCCACCGACCTTGGCCAGGGCGATCACGGTCACCACCGGCAGGCCGACTGCGGTGATCAGGAAGCCCAGGGCGGCGAGCCACACGCTCGGCCCGGCCTGCAGGCCGACGATGGGCGGGAAGATGATGTTGCCGGCCCCGACGAACAGGGCAAAAGTCATGAAACCCAGAGCCAACAGGTCCGGGCCTTTCAAGCGAGTCATAGGAGGAAGTACCACTGGCAGTAGAAGGAAAGCAGAGGGTTCCCTTGGGTTAGGAATAGGCTTTCTGCCCGGTCCGGGCCGATCGCCAAATGCTCCTGCTGCGCGCCCTTGTGAGGTGCGAACCGGAAAATAGTTGCAAGCCTAACGAATTTAGCCGCAGGCCGCGGTAGACAGCGGTCGGGCTGTCGAACGTCGATAACAATCTGTCGCCTGGCGGCAAATTTTCTGGCCGCTTGGACAGAAATGAAAAAGGCCACCCGGAGGTGGCCTCTCTCAGATCAAGTCAGCCTCAGGCTTTCTTGACTTCCCAGCCGGTCAGCTCGGCCAGGGCCTTGCCGATGTCGGCCAGCGAACGCACGGTTTTCACACCAGCGTCCTGCAGGGCAGCGAACTTCTCGTCCGCAGTGCCTTTACCACCGGAGATGATGGCGCCAGCGTGGCCCATACGCTTGCCGGGCGGCGCGGTCACACCAGCGATGTAGGAAACTACAGGCTTGGTGACGTTGGCCTTGATGTAGGCAGCGGCTTCTTCTTCAGCGGAACCGCCGATCTCACCGATCATGACGATCGCTTCGGTCTTCGGGTCTTCCTGGAACAGCTTCAGGATGTCGATGAAGTTGGAGCCCGGGATCGGGTCACCGCCGATGCCCACGCAGGTGGACTGGCCGAAGCCGGCGTCGGTGGTCTGCTTGACGGCTTCATAGGTCAGGGTGCCGGAACGCGACACGATGCCTACTTTGCCCGGCAGGTGGATGTGACCCGGCATGATGCCGATCTTGCACTCGCCGGGAGTGATCACGCCCGGGCAGTTCGGGCCGATCAGGCGTACGCCCAGCTCGTCACACTTGACCTTGGCGTCCAGCATGTCGAGGGTCGGGATGCCTTCGGTGATGCACACGATCAGCTTGATGCCGCCGTTGGCCGCTTCCAGGATCGAGTCTTTGCAGAACGGAGCCGGAACGTAGATTACCGAAGCGTCAGCGCCGGTAGCTTCCACGGCTTCCTTGACGGTGTTGAACACCGGCAGGCCCAGGTGAGTGGTGCCGCCCTTGCCCGGAGTCACGCCGCCAACCATCTTGGTGCCGTAGGCGATGGCTTGTTCGGAGTGGAAAGTACCCTGCGAGCCGGTGAAGCCCTGGCAGATAACTTTGGTGTCTTTATTGATCAGGACGCTCATTACTTGCCCTCCGCGGCTTTGACGACCTGCTGGGCAGCGTCGGTGAGGCTGGTAGCCGCGATGATGTTCAGACCGCTGTCGGCCAGGACCTTGGCGCCCAGCTCGGCATTGTTACCTTCCAGACGAACCACGACCGGGATCTTCACGCCGACTTCTTTCACGGCGCCGATGATGCCTTCGGCGATCATGTCGCAGCGCACGATGCCACCGAAGATGTTCACCAGTACGGCAGCGACGTTGCTGTCGGACAGGATGATCTTGAAGGCTTCGGTCACGCGCTCTTTGGTAGCGCCGCCGCCGACGTCGAGGAAGTTGGCCGGCTTGCCGCCGTGCAGGTTGACGATGTCCATGGTGCCCATGGCCAGGCCAGCACCGTTGACCATGCAACCGATGTTGCCTTCCAGCGCGACGTAGTTCAGTTCCCACTTCTGCGCATGGGCTTCACGAGCGTCGTCCTGGGACGGGTCGTGCATGGCGCGCAGCTTGGGCTGACGGTACATGGCGTTGGCGTCGATGTTGATCTTGGCGTCCAGGCAGTGCAGGTTGCCGTCTTTCTTGATCACCAGCGGGTTCACTTCCAGCAGAGCCAGGTCGTAGTCCTGGAACAGCTTGGCCAGGCCAACGAAGATGTGGGTGAACTGCTTGATCTGGTCGCCCTGCAGGCCCAGCTGGAAGGCCAGCTCGCGGCCCTGGTACGGCTGAGCGCCGACCAGCGGGTCGATAGTGGCCTTGAGGATCTTCTCGGGAGTCTCGTGAGCGACTTTCTCGATGTCCACGCCACCTTCGGTGGAAGCCATGAACACGATACGGCGGCTGGAACGGTCGACAACGGCGCCGAGGTACAGCTCCTTGTCGATGTCGGTGCAGGACTCAACCAGGATCTTGCTGACCGGCTGACCGTTGGCGTCTGTCTGGTAGGTCACCAGACGCTTGCCCAGCCAGTTGGCGGCGAACGCCTTGGCGTCTTCCTTGTTCTTGACCAGCTTGACGCCGCCCGCTTTACCGCGGCCACCGGCGTGCACCTGGGCTTTGACAACCCACTCGCTGCCACCGATCTTTTCGCAGGCCGCAGCCGCTTCTTCCGGGGTGTCAACAGCGTAGCCAGTGGAAACCGGCAGGCCGTATTCAGCAAACAGCTGCTTACCCTGATACTCGTGAAGATTCATGCTTATCTACCGTTCTTCGTTTAGGTATTGCGCATTTCGGCGCTGCGCTCGAGGCGCCGCGCCACCTGTGACTGCACTGGTTAGCAGTCCGACGGGCATTCCTGCGACCGATCCTTGCGAACCGTCACGGGCCGCCCGCCGTGGTTTTTCTGGTTAGGCGCCCCACGAGGCGCCTGCACGCATCAACGCTTCTTGCGATTGGCGATGTGGATGGCGTGGCCATTCACTGCCAGAGCCGCTTCGTGAAGCGCTTCAGACAGGGTCGGGTGCGAGAACACCATCATGCCCAGGTCTTCGGCACTGGTGCCGAATTCCATGCCGATGGCGCCCTGCTGGACCAGCTCGGCAGCGCTTGGGCCGATCACGTGAACACCCAGTACGCGGTCGGTCTTGGCATCGGCGATGACCTTGACCAGGCCGGCGGTGTCGTTGGCAGCCATGGCACGGCCACTGGCGGCGAACGGGAAGGTACCGACGTTGATCTCGACACCCTCGGCCTTGAGCTGCTGCTCGGTCTTGCCGACCCACGCGATTTCCGGGTGGGTGTAGATGACCGACGGGATCAGGTCATAGTTCATCTGGGCCTTGTGGCCCTTGATGCGCTCGGCAACCATCACGCCCTCTTCCGAGGCCTTGTGCGCGAGCATCGCGCCACGTACCACGTCACCGATGGCGTAGACGCCCGGAACGCTGGTTTCGCACTGGTCGTTGACGAAGATGAAGCCACGCTCGTCCAGGGTCACGCCACTGTCGGCGGCCAGCAGGTCGGTGGTCACCGGGCGACGGCCGACGGCGACGATCAGCTTGTCGAAGGTCAGCTTCTGCTCGCCGGTGGCGTCGGTGAAGGTCACAGTCACCTGCTTCTTCTTCACTTCGCTGCCGGTGACGCGGGCGCCCAGGCGGATGTCCAGACCCTGCTTGCCGAGGATCTTCAGGGCTTCCTTGGAGATCTGCTCATCGGCGGCAGCGAGGAACTTGTCCATGGCTTCCAGCACGGTCACTTCGGCGCCCAAGCGGGCCCAAACGGAGCCCAGCTCCAGACCGATGACGCCGGCGCCGATAACGCCCAGCTTCTTCGGCACGGCCTGGAATTCCAGGGCGCCGGTGGAGTCGACGATGACGTCCTGATCGACCGGGGCCGGCGGGATGTCGACAGGACGGGAGCCGGAAGCCAGGATCACGTTCTCGGCTTCGACGATCTGGGTCTTGCCGTCCAGACCGGTGACTTCAACCTTCTTGCCAGACAGCAGCTTGCCGTGGCCTTCCAGCAGGGTGACGCCGTTGGACTTGAACAGGCCGGCGACGCCGCCAGTCAGGTTCTTGATGATGGTGTTCTTGCGCGCGACCATCTGCGGTACGTCGATGGTGACGCCCTTGGCCTCGATGCCGTGAACTTTGAAGCCTTCGTGGGCCTCATGGTACTTGTAGGAGCTGTCCAGCAGCGCCTTGGATGGAATGCAGCCGACGTTCAGGCAGGTACCGCCCAGGGCAACCTTGCCTTCCTTGTCCTGATACTTCTCGATGCAGGCGGTCTTCAGACCGAGTTGCGCGGCCTTGATGGCGGCCACGTAGCCCCCGGGGCCCGCGCCAATCACTACCACGTCGAATTTCTGGGTCATAACTCATTCCTTCTCGAATAAAACCGGGTGGCTCCTTGTGGGAACCACCGCGTAGCACAGCAGCGGAAATCAGATATCCAGCAGCAGGCGAGCCGGGTCTTCCAGCAGGTTCTTGATGGTCACCAGGAAGCTGACCGCTTCCTTGCCATCGATCAGACGGTGATCGTAGGACAGCGCCAGGTACATCATCGGACGGATCACGACCTGGCCATTGATGGCCACCGGACGCTGGATGATGTTGTGCATGCCCAGGATCGCTGCCTGCGGCGGGTTGACGATCGGGGTCGACATCATCGAACCGAAGGTACCACCGTTGGTGATGGTGAAGGTGCCGCCGGTCATTTCTTCGATCGACAGCTTGCCGTCACGCGCCTTCTTGCCGAAGGTGGCGATGCCGTTCTCGACTTCGGCCAGGCTCATCAGCTCGGCGTTGCGCAGGACCGGAACCACCAGGCCACGGTCGCTGGATACGGCTACGCCGATGTCCTGGTAGCCGTGGTAGACGATGTCGTTGCCATCGATCGAGGCGTTGACCGCCGGGAAGCGCTTCAGCGCCTCGACGGCTGCCTTGACGAAGAAGGACATGAAGCCCAGGCGCACGCCGTTGTGGGTCTTCTCGAACAGGTCCTTGTACTTCGAACGCAGCGCCATGACTTCATGCATGTCGACTTCGTTGAAGGTGGTCAGCATGGCCATGGTGGACTGGGCTTCGACCAGACGCTCGGCAACCTTGGCACGCAGGCGGGTCATCGGCACGCGCTTCTCGACGCGGTCACCAGCAGCGAACACCGGCGCCTCGGCAGCCGGAGCGGCCGGCTTGGCGGCAGCGGCCGGAGCGGACTTCTTGGCAGCGACGGCAGCAACGGCGTCTTCCTTGGTGACGCGACCGCCCTTGCCGGTACCGACGATGGAGTTCGGGTCGATACCGCCCTCTTCGGCGATCTTGCGTGCAGCAGGCGACAGGATGGCGTCATCATCGCCAGCAGCCGGCGCGGCAGCAGCAGGTGCGGCGGCAGCCGGAGCAGCGGCCGGGGCGGCAGCGGCTGCGCCCGGAGCACCGAGTTTGCCCAGCAGCTCGCCGGACAGGACGGTATCGCCCTCGTTCTTGACGATTTCGGCGAGAACGCCGTCGGCCTCGGCGAGTACTTCCATCACCACCTTGTCGGTTTCGATGTCGACGATCAGCTCATCGCGCTTGACCGCATCGCCCGGCTTCTTGTGCCAGGTGGCAACGGTGCCGTCGGCGACCGATTCCGGGAAGGTTGGGGCTTTGATCTCGATAGCCATTGTGTGTGTTTCCTTAAATTCGGTTTCTTCTTAGAGGCGGCGACCCGTGCCGCCGCCTCCGTGCGCGAAGGCGTTAAACAGTAAAGGCGTCGTTCAGCAGTTTTTCCTGCTGTTCGGCGTGCATCGATGCATAACCACAGGCCGGAGCGGCCGAGGCATCGCGGCCGGCGTACTGAAGGAAGAGCTCCTTCTTGTGCGCGGAAGCGACACGGCGCATGTGGTGCTGGCTGCAGTACCAGGCGCCCTGGTTCATCGGCTCTTCCTGACACCAGACGATGTGCTTGAGGTTCTTGTACGGTGCCAGAGCCTCGGTCAGATCGTCTTCCGGGAACGGATAGAGCTGCTCGACACGCACCACGGCGATGTCTTCACGACCTTCCGCACGGCGCTTGGCCAGCAGGTCGTAGTACACCTTGCCGCTACACAGCACGACACGTTCGACCTTCTTCGGATCGACCTGATCGATCTCGCCGATGACGGTCTGGAACGAGCCTTCGGCCAGTTCTTCCAAGGTCGAGATGGCCAGCGGGTGGCGCAACAGCGACTTGGGCGTCAGCACGACCAGAGGCTTGCGCAGCGGGCGGATCACCTGACGACGCAGCATGTGGTAGACCTGCGCCGGGGTGGTCGGCACGCAGACCTGCATGTTGTGCTCGGCGCACAGCTGCAGGTAACGCTCCAGACGCGCAGAGCTGTGCTCCGGGCCCTGCCCTTCGTAGCCGTGCGGCAGCAGCATGGTCAGGCCGCACAGACGGCCCCACTTGTGCTCGCCGCTGGAGATGAACTGGTCGAACACCACCTGGGCACCGTTGGCGAAGTCGCCGAACTGGGCTTCCCAGATCACCAGCGCGTTCGGCATGGTGGTGGAGTAGCCGTATTCGAAGGCCAGTACCGCTTCTTCCGAGAGGAAGGAGTCGTACAGCTGGACGCGCGGCTGACCCTCATAGAGGTTCTGCAGCGGCAGGTAGGTGGTCGCGTCCTTCTGGTTGTGCAGCGCCGCATGGCGGTGCGAGAAGGTGCCGCGGCCGACATCCTGGCCGGTCATGCGCACCGGGTGGCCTTCGAACAGCAGGGTCGCGTACGCCAGGTTCTCGGCGTAGCCCCAGTTGATCGGCATGGCGCCGGCGGTCATCTTGGCGCGGTCTTCCAGCACTTTGGAGACCTGACGCTGGAGGACGAAGCCTTCCGGGATTTCCAGCAGCTTGCCGGCCAGATCCTGCAGGGTCTTCAGCTCGAAGCGAGTGTCGTGACGCGCGGTCCAGGCGTGGCCCAGGTAGGGTTTCCAGTCGACGAACAGTTCCTTGTTCGGCTCCTTGACCAGGCTCTTGACCACGTGCTGACCGTTATCCAGCGCGCTGCGGTATTCCTCGATGCGGGCGTTCACCGCGTCCTCGGCGACACGGCCGGACTGCACCAGGCTCTCGGCATACAGCTCACGGGTGGTGCGCTGTTTGGCGATCTGCTGGTACATCAGCGGCTGGGTGCCGCTCGGCTCGTCAGCCTCGTTGTGGCCGCGACGGCGGTAGCAGACCAGGTCGATGACCACGTCACGCTTGAACTGCATGCGGTAGTCGACGGCCAGCTGGGTGACGAACAGCACCGCTTCCGGATCGTCGCCATTCACGTGCAGGATCGGCGCCTGGATCATCTTCGCCACGTCGGTCGCGTACTCGGTGGAGCGCGAGTCGTCGGCACGGCTGGTGGTGAAGCCAACCTGGTTGTTGATCACCAGGTGAATGGTGCCGCCAGTCTTGTAGGCACGGGTCTGCGACATCTGGAAGGTTTCCATGACCACGCCCTGGCCGGCGAATGCCGCGTCACCGTGGATGGAAATCGGCAGAACCTTGTCGCCGGTCGCGTCTTGACGACGGTCCTGACGAGCGCGCACCGAACCTTCGACCACCGGAGAGACGATCTCCAGGTGCGAAGGGTTAAAGGCCAGCGCCAGGTGCACTTCGCCACCCGAAGTCATGACGTTGGAGGAGAAGCCCTGGTGGTACTTCACGTCACCGGAGGACAGACCTTCTACCTGCTTGCCTTCGAACTCGTCGAACAGGTCACGCGGGTTCTTGCCGAAGGTGTTGACCAGTACGTTCAGGCGGCCACGGTGGGCCATGCCGATGACGATTTCCTGGGTGCCGTAGGAGCCGGAGCGCTGGATGATCTCGTCCAGCAGCGGAATCAGGCTCTCGCCGCCTTCCAGGCCGAAACGCTTGGTGCCCGGGTACTTGGTGCCCAGGTACTTTTCCAGACCCTCGGCCGCGGTCAGACGCTCGAGCAGGTGACCCTGCACTTCGGGCGAATAGGCCGGACGGCCGCGTACGCTTTCCAGGCGCTGCTGGAACCACTTGCGCTGCTCGGAATCGACGATGTGGGTGAACTCGGCACCGATGGTGCGACAATATGTCTGCTGCAGCGCCTCGTGGATTTCCCGTAGAGTCGCCTCCTCCTTGCCGATGTAAAGCTCACCGGTACGGAAGGTAGTGTCGAGGTCGGCGTTGGTCAGGCCATAGTGGTGGACCGCCAGGTCAGCCGGAGACGGACGCTGCCACAGACCCAGCGGGTCGAGCGTCGAAGCCTGGTGGCCGCGCATGCGGTATGCCTGGATCAGGCGCAGAACTTCCACCTGCTTCTTCTCGTGCTCGCTGCTGACGCTCCCGGCGGAAACCGGTTGAGCGCGGCGCTGGTTCTTCGCCAGCAGCACGAAATGATCGCGGACAGTGGAGTGCGAAACGTCGGTCGCGGGATTCCCGTCGGCCGGCAGCTTCTGGAAGTAGGTGCGCCACTCTTCTGGCACAGCGTTGGGATCGTGCAGGTAGAGCTCATAGAGCTCTTCCACGTAGGCCGCGTTACCACCTGATAGGTGGGCGCTATCCCACATGCGCTGCATCACGCTTTCTTGCATGCTTGGTCACCCTCGGTAAGGGGACACCACCGGCGTGGAAGCCGTAGCTGGGCCATTCATAGTCCTAAAGCAGCGACCTGGTAAGCCACTACGGATCCCGCAGATAGTCCGGGTACCAGCCCGGATGCCCCTGCTGGTCGTCATTTTCTTTCAAATAAGAACCCTGGCTTTGTGAGCTGGGGCTCTGGCTTTACTGCGCCGACGAATCGCTCCGCCGACGCAGGTGCAACGTGAAGCTGTGTATCAGGTACCGCTCTGCAGCAGCATGTTGCGTACGTGGCCGATTGCCTTGGTCGGGTTCAGACCCTTCGGGCAAACGTTCACGCAGTTCATGATGCCGCGGCAGCGGAACACGCTGAACGGGTCATCCAGGGACGCCAGACGCTCGGTGGTCTTGGTGTCGCGGCTGTCGGCCAGGAAGCGATAGGCCTGCAGCAGCGCAGCGGGACCGAGGAACTTGTCCGGGTTCCACCAGAAGGACGGGCAGCTAGTGGAGCAGCAAGCGCACAGGATGCACTCGTACAGACCGTCCAGCTTCTCGCGCTCTTCCGGGCTCTGCAGACGCTCGATGGCCGGGGCCGGAGTATCGTTCTGCAGGAACGGCTGCACCTTCTCGTATTGCTTGTAGAAGATGCTCATGTCGACGACCAGGTCACGAATGACCGGCAGACCCGGCAGCGGACGAATGACCAGCTTGTTGCCCTTCACCACACTGGAGATCGGGGTGATGCAGGCCAGGCCATTCTTGCCGCTGATGTTCATGCCGTCGGAACCGCACACGCCTTCACGGCAGGAACGACGGTAGGAGAAGCCTTCGTCCTGTTCCTTGATCAGGGCCAGTACGTCGAGAACCATCAGGTCCTTGCCGTCGATCTGCACGGTGAATTCCTGCATGAACGGCGCGGCGTCTTTTTCCGGGTTGTAGCGATAAACGCTGACTTGCAAAGTGTTACCAAGAGACATGGTGGCCACCCTTAATAAGTACGTACTTTGGGTTCGAACGCCGGAACGGTCTTCGGCGCGAAGTTGACGGCGCGCTTGGACACGCGCTTCTCACCCGGGAAGTACAGGGAGTGGCACAGCCAGTTCTCGTCGTCGCGATCCTCGAAGTCTTCGCGGGCGTGGGCGCCACGGGACTCGGTACGGGTGTCGGCGGCGATGGCAGTGGCTTCGGCCACTTCCAGCAGGTTCTGCAGCTCCAGCGCTTCGATACGCGCGGTGTTGAAGGCCTGGCTCTTGTCGGCAATCTTGACGTTGGCGATGCGCTCGCGCAGATCGGCCAGCTGAGTGATGCCCTTCTTCATGTATTCGCCGGTACGGAATACGCCGAAGTAGTTCTGCATGCACTGCTGCAGCTCTTTACGCAGCGGAGCCACGTCTTCGCCACTGCTGCGCTCGTTGACGCCGGACAGACGCTTCAGGGAAGCCTCGATGTCGGTGTCGCTGGCGCCACGGACTTCCACGCCTTCTTTCAGCGCTTTTTCCAGGTGCAGACCAGCAGCACGACCGAACACGACCAGGTCGAGCAGCGAGTTGCCGCCCAGACGGTTGGCGCCGTGTACCGATACGCAAGCCACTTCACCTACGGCGAACAGGCCTTCGATGATCTTGTCGTTGCCGTTGGCGTCCTGGGTGATGGCCTGGCCATGAATGTTGGTGGCAACGCCGCCCATCATGTAGTGGCAGGTCGGGATCACCGGAACCGGAGCGAGAACCGGGTCGACGTGAGCGAAGGTCTTGGACAGTTCGCAGATGCCCGGCAGGCGGCTGTGCAGCACTTCTTCGCCGAGGTGGTCGAGTTTCAGCAGCACGTGGTCCTTGTCCGGGCCACAGCCGTTGCCGGCGATCACTTCCTTGACCATGGAGCGGGCAACTACGTCGCGGCCGGCCAGGTCTTTGGCGTTCGGAGCGTAACGCTCCATGAAGCGCTCGCCATGGGCGTTGATCAGGTAACCACCCTCACCACGGCAGCCTTCGGTAACCAGTACACCAGCGCCGGCGATACCGGTCGGGTGGAACTGCCACATTTCGATGTCCTGCACTGGCACGCCAGCACGCAGGGCCATGCCCACGCCGTCGCCGGTGTTGATCAGGGCGTTGGTGGTGGATGCGTAGATACGGCCAGCACCGCCAGTGGCCAGAACCACGGCCTTGGAGCGGATGTAGACGGTTTCGCCAGTCTCGATGCAGATGGCGATGATGCCGACGATGGCGCCGTCCTGGTTCTTCACCAGGTCTACGGCGTACCACTCGTTGAGGAACGAGGTGCCGGCCTTCAGGTTGGCCTGGTACAGGGTGTGCAGCAGGGCGTGACCGGTACGGTCAGCAGCGGCACAGGTACGGGCAGCCTGGACGGACGGATTATCCGGGCCCTTGGACTGGCCACCGAACGGACGCTGGTAGATGCGGCCTTGCTCGGTACGGGAGAACGGCAGGCCCATGTGCTCGAGCTCGAACACGGCCTCCGGACCCACGGAACACATGTATTCGATCGCGTCCTGGTCACCGATGTAGTCGGAGCCCTTGACGGTGTCGTACATGTGCCAGCGCCAATCGTCGTTCGGGTCGGCCGAGGCGATGGCGCAGGTGATGCCACCCTGGGCGGAAACAGTGTGCGAACGAGTCGGGAAGACTTTGGTCACAACAGCGGTCTTGTGACCACCTTGAGCCAGTTGCAGCGCGGCACGCATGCCGGCACCGCCACCACCAACGATGATGGCGTCATAGGAAAGAGTACGAATGCTAGACATGGATCAGAAACCCCACAGGATCTGCACACCCCAGACGAACACGACGAACTGGAGCACGCCGCAAACCGCCTGGACGAGGAAACGCACACCGGTCGCCCAACGGCCAATGGCCATGGGGGTCAGGTAGTCGGTGGTGATGGTCCACATACCGACCCAGGCATGCACGATGAGAGCAACCAGAGCCAGCAGGCTGAAGATGCGCATCGCAGTGTGGGAGAACAGACCATGCCAGTCGGCGTAGGTGAGGCCCGGATGAGCCACCAGGAAGCCGATCAGGAACAGGAAATAAGCCGCGAGAACGACCGCCGATACACGCTGGGCCATCCAGTCATAGAGGCCAGAGCGCGAGAAATTGGTTACGTTGGTTACCATACCCAGACCCCCGCCAGAACAATGATCACCACCGAGACGGCGAGAACAATCTTCGAGCCCAGCTTGCCGCCTTCCAGCGACTCGCCGACACCCATGTCCATGATCAGGTGGCGTACACCGGCCACCAGGTGATACAGCAGGGCGGACAGAAGACCCCAGACGATCAGCTTGGCCAGCGGACTGGTCAGGCACGCCTTAACTTCTGCAAAGCCTTCCTCGGAGGCCAGGGATTTATCCAGAGCAAACAGCATCAGGATGATTCCCAGGAAGAGGATGACACCGGAAATACGGTGCAGAATGGACGTATAAGCTGTGATCGGGAGTTTTATGGTCCTGAGATCTAGGTTTACAGGTCGTTGGCTATTCACGGCTTTTTTCACACTAGAGGCCCCTAACAAACAGGGCAAGTTGTCGGGAAGTGCACTGGTCAGGTACCCCTCACCAAAGGGAGTGCCAGCCGCCTGATTACAGGCTTTCAGGCTTCGGCGGCCGGGCGCAGAGTATAGACAGTTAGGCAACTAATGACAACGCAGATGCCCACCCCGAAAAGCGGATTGCGCGCCCTATATAAATGTCGTATTAGGCCCTTGCGCGCGCGACTGAAAAGTGGCTGAAACCCCTCTGCTGTCTGGGTTTTCGCAAATTGACATTCAAATTTATGTCTCTATAGTGTCCCGGGCCCTGCGTGGGGGGCTTCTGATGATTCCAAGCATAAACAGGAGGCCGAACATGGCTGACAAAAAAGCGCAGTTGATCATCGAGGGCAATGCCCCCGTAGAGCTGCCCGTACTGACCGGCACCGTAGGTCCCGATGTTGTCGACGTGAGGGGCCTGACCGCCACGGGTCGCTTCACCTTTGATCCTGGCTTTATGTCGACCGCCTCTTGCGAGTCGAAGATCACCTATATCGACGGTGACCAGGGCATCCTGCTGCACCGCGGCTACCCCATCGAGCAACTGGCCGATAAATCCGACTACCTGGAAACCTGCTTCCTGCTGCTGAACGGCGAACTGCCGACTGCCGAACAGAAGGCCCAGTTCGTCAGCACCATCAAGAACCACACCATGGTGCACGAGCAGTTGAAGAGCTTCTTCAACGGCTTCCGCCGCGATGCCCACCCGATGGCCATCATGTGCGGCGTAGTTGGCGCCCTCTCCGCCTTCTACCATGACTCTCTGGACATCAATAATCCGCATCACCGCGAAGTATCGGCCATGCGCCTGATCGCCAAGATGCCGACCATTGCTGCCATGACTTACAAGTACTCCATGGGCCAACCCATGATGTACCCGCGTAACGACCTGAACTACGCGGAAAACTTCCTGCACATGATGTTCAACACCCCGTGCGAGATCAAACCGATCAGCCCGGTACTGGCCAAGGCAATGGACCGCATCTTCGTCCTGCACGCCGACCATGAGCAGAACGCCTCCACCTCCACCGTGCGCCTGGCCGGCTCTTCCGGTGCCAACCCGTTCGCCTGTATCGCCGCCGGCATCGCCGCGCTGTGGGGCCCGGCACACGGCGGCGCCAACGAAGCCGTACTGAGCATGCTGGACGAGATCGGCAGCGTCGAGAACATCGACAAGTTCATCGCCAAGGCGAAGGACAAGAACGATCCGTTCAAGCTGATGGGCTTCGGCCACCGCGTGTACAAGAACCGCGACCCGCGCGCCACCGTGATGAAGAAGACCTGCGACGAAGTTCTGGCCGAACTGGGCATCAAGAACGACCCGCAGCTGGAACTGGCCATGCGCCTGGAAGAGATCGCTCTCACCGATCCGTACTTCAAGGAACGCAACCTGTACCCGAACGTGGACTTCTACTCGGGCATCATCCTCAAGGCCATCGGCATCCCGACCAGCATGTTCACCGTGATCTTCGCCCTGTCGCGTACCGTCGGCTGGATCTCGCACTGGAAGGAAATGCTGTCCAGCCCGTACAAGATCGGCCGTCCGCGCCAGCTGTACACCGGCTACGACAAGCGCGACTACGTCGCCCTGGATCAGCGCAAGTAAGCGCCCCAGCAATAAAAAAGGCTGCCATTGGCAGCCTTTTTTATTTCCAGACAGTCTCAGAACCCGCCTCAGCGGGCCCTGAGTCGACTGTCAGCGTTTCTCGGCCAGCGCGCGCAGGCCATTCAGGGTGTTGAACGGCGCATCCACCACGAAGCTGTTGGCCAGCCAGGACGGCACGCTGCCGCCCGGCTCGGTGTGCACCTGATAGGTCACCTCGACCATGCCATCGGCCTTGGGCACGAAGGTCCAGGCGCCCTCCAGGCTGGCTACGCGTACATGATCCTTGTCCGCGGGACGGTACTCGGGCTGGCCGTCGAGCTTGCGCACCAGGCTGCCGTCGGCGTTTTCGACGGTCACCACATGCAGTACCGAATCACGCGCGGTCACCGGCCAGGGCATCTCGAAACGGGTGTAGACCCAGCTCTCGGCGCCCTCGTGCTTGAGCAGGCTCTGCTCGGCACAGGCGTGAATCCACTTGCAGGAACCCTGCACATCCTCCTGCAGGGCGCGCAGGCTGGCGACATCGCTCTTGATCGTGGTCACGCCGCGGTAGGCCTTGTACTTGGACCCCTGAACCTCGCTCAGGTAGATCTTGATGCCATCCTCGTCCTTGGCCAGCTTCCAGTCCTCGGCATGGGCCAGGCCACTCGCCAGCAGACTCAGGCCACAAACGGCGGCCACTCGACTCAATGCAATCATCATTGCTCCTTGGGAAAGGGTCCGCCGGCGGCGCCACCGGACCTGGGATTCGACCCGCTCAGGCAGTCGCTTGTTCCAACCAGCCAATCAAGCGGATGGCGTCTTCGCGGCTGGCACCACAGACCTCGATGTCTGCAGCGAAACCCGAACAGACTGGCGGCCGCTCCGGGCGGCCGAAAATGGCGCAGAGAAACTCCGCAGTGAGGTGCAGGCAGCGCTCACCCGCGGCCTTGCCGTTGGGCATGCCGGGGATCGGAGTACTGATGGAAGGCGCGATGCAGCAGGCACCGCAGCCGGCACGACACTTCATGAAGGCTTCTCACGCGCTGGGCGGGCGCGATCTTAACGCCTGCGCGCCGCGCCTTCCATCACCTGACGTCGCGCAATTTCGCCAGACTGGTCGCCATCGCGGCGCCTTCTGGATAGAACACCGCCGGCTGGCCTATCGGCGTCGGCACCGTCACCGGCTCACCGGCACGCACCTGCAGCACCTTGCCCGACCACAGGTGCACCCAGTTGCCGGCCGGCAACAGCACTTCCAGCTCGCTGACGCCCGGCTCCAGCACCGGCGCCACCAACAGCTGGTCGCCGAGCATGAAACTACGCGGCAGCTCCTGCTGCCCGGCCGGATCGTCCGGATACTGCAGCCACAGCGGGCGCATCAACGGCATGCCACTGCGCGCGGCCTCCTCCATCAGCTGCTGCCGATAAGGTGCCAGTGCGGCGAAAAGCCTGGCGCTATGGGCAAACTGGGCCAGCAGGCGGGGCGAACTGTAGATCTGCTGGTTGGCGTCGGGGCGGTTGCCCTCGTGGCTGCGCAGCAGGCTGGTGAAGGCGGAGAACTCCATCCAGCGCAGCAGCAGCTCTTCGTCGCGGTGGTAGTCCTTCAAGGGATGCGTGATGGTGGTGTAGCCACCGGTATCGCTGTGGTTGAGGCTGAATCCGGACAGGCCGCCGGACAGCATGCCCAGCAGTGCGCTGTGCAGGCCGTCATCGACATCCCAGGTGACCAGCTGATCGCCGGCCCACAGGCTGGTGGTCAGCCCCGGGCTGCGACTGAAGGCCGAGCGCATGAAGAAGAACAGCTCGCCCTGCCCGCCCGCCTCCTCCAGCAGCTCGCGATTGAGCCGCGCCCACTCCTCGGGATAGCGGTTGTGTGCCAGCGCCGCCGGCTCGCCGCTGGCCAGCTGCGCCTCGTAGGGCAGCGCCTCGCCGAAGTCGGCCATCCAGCCGGAAAAACCCTTGGCCAGCATCTCCTCGCGCAGCACCTGCTTGAGCCACTGGTACGCGGCGGGATTGCTCAGGTCGAGCATGCCGGCACTGAAGCTGGTGTTGAGTAACGACAGCGGCTGGCCGGTGGCATCACGTAGCAGATAGCCGCGCTCGCGCGCCTCGGCATAGAGGTTGCGCGCAGCATTCGGCTTGTCGGCCATGTCCACCAGGAAGGGGTTCACATAGGCCAGCGTGCGCACTCCCCGCGCCTTGAGTTCGCCGTTCAGCTCGGCCCAGTGCGGATAGTGCTGCTCGTCCAGGCTCCAGTTCCACCACAGCTGCTTGCCGAAGCTGGTGGTGCGCTGGCCGACCCAATCCTGCAGCCAGACACCCGCCAGCGGCACTCCGACCTCGTCGAGCTGCCGCAGGATGCCGCGCACCCGCTCGCTGCCACCCTGCAGGCCGACGATGGCGCCGCGCTGGGTCCAGTCCGGCAGTGGAGGCATACGCCCGACCACCGCCGTGTGCTGGGCGATCTGCCCCGGCGCACTCGCTGCCGTGTAGATGCGCGCAGCCAGGCTCCCCTCATGCACCTCCAGCTGCACACGGTGTTCGTCACGCAGATCGAACACCTGGTAGGCGGCGGACTCGCTGAAGAAGCTGCGCCCCTTGCTGCTCAGGTAATGCGGCACGGGGGCGTAGCTGGTCCACCAGTCGCCACCAGCACGGGCGGTGAGGTTGGCAGCGGTAGTGATCGGCTCCAGGCCCCGCCCGACGCCCTGCTCCTGCACCAGGATCGGCAGGCGTCGGCCAGCCAGATCGAAGGCGCTGAACTGCTCGCCGAAGCCATGGAAGCCCTCATCAGGCTCACGCTGCCAGCTGAGATAGAGGCGGTTGAGGTGCTCGTCGTCCAAAGCCACGGCCACGCGCACACCACGCTCGCCGTCGTCCTCGAGAATCAGCACATAGCCCGTCGAGCTGCCATCGGCGCAGCCCAGGCTACCGCTGAGAATCACACGTGCGCCGCGCTGCTCGATGTTCTCCAGACGTTGCTGGCGGCACAGCAGCTCGCGATGCTCGTCGACGAACATGGCGCCGCGGTGCTCCTCGACCTCTTCGCGACCACGCCCGGCAGCCAGGAATCCGCCCTCACTGGCCCACAGCACGCGCTGCCCGGCCAGCAACTGCAGGCGCTGACCATCCCATTGCAGGTGGTTAGCACCAAGCTCGAAGCCCTGCGACCCTCTCAGCGCAGGCGCCACCTCGAGATCGACCCAGACGGCCCGCTGCTGCCAGGCCTGCCAGCCACTCCAGGCAGCGCCCGCCACAACCGCTGCCACACCCAGCACTACCGCACCACGAGTCCACTTGCCCACGCCCTTCCCCCACTACTCGAATGATCGACCCACGCCCCTGGCCGGTTGCGCCTGGCTCTTTTAGTCTTGCCCTACTCCACTACAGGAATCTCGCCATGCCGGTCTGGATGCAAACCGCTGCCTTGCTGACCCTGTCCAACGTCTTCATGACCTTCGCCTGGTATGGCCATCTGAAGGCGCTGCATGCCAAGCCCTGGTTCATCGCCGCGCTGATCAGCTGGGGCATCGCCTTCTTCGAATACATGATCATGGTGCCGGCCAACCGCATCGGTTACACCGAGCTGTCGGTGGGCCAGCTGAAGATCATGCAGGAGGTGATCACCCTGGCGGTGTTCGTGCCCTTCAGCGTCTACGTGATGCAGCAGCCACTGAAGCTGGACTACCTGTGGGCAGGGCTGTGCCTGCTTGGCGCGGTGTACTTTATCTTCCGCGCCTGAGTCCGACGACGACCAAAAGCGTCGAGAGAAGCGGCGAATGGCGCCACAGCAGCCCGCCGACCGGCGGGCCCGTGGTTCAGGAGTGCTGGTTGAGACGGGCGATCAGGCTGGAGGTATCCCAGCGGCCGCCGCCCATGCCCTGCACCTCGGCATAGAACTGGTCGACCAGCGCCGTGACTGGCAGCTGCGCGCCATTGCGGCGGGCCTCGTCGAGCAGGATCGACAGATCCTTGCGCATCCAGTCCACGGCGAAGCCGAAATCGAACTTGCCGGCCAGCATGCTCTGGTGGCGGTTCTCCAGCTGCCAGGACTGCGCCGCGCCCTTGCTGATCACCTCCATCGCCGCATGGCCGTCCAGCCCCGCGCGCTGGGCGAAGTGCAATGCCTCAGCCAGCCCCTGGACCAGGCCGCCGATGCAGATCTGATTGACCATCTTGGTCAGCTGGCCGCTGCCGACCGGCCCCATCAGCTTGATCATCTTGGCGTAGGCGTCGATCACCGGTTCGGCGCGCTTGTAGAAGGCCTCCTCGCCGCCGACCATCACCGTCAGCATGCCGTTCTCCGCCCCGGCCTGGCCGCCGGATACCGGCGCATCGAGGAAGCCCAGCTCATGTTCGGCCGCGATCAGCGCCAGCTCGCGGGCGACATTGGCCGAGGCGGTGGTGTGATCGACCAGCACGCTGCCCGCCGCCATGCCGGCAAAGGCGCCGTCCGGGCCGAGCACCACGCTGCGCAGATCGTCGTCATTGCCGACGCAGGTCATCACGAACTCGGCGCCCAAGGCCGCCTCGCGCGGGGTCGCTGCCGACTCACCGGCGAACTCGTCCTCCCATAGCTGTGTCTTACCAGGCGTGCGGTTGTACACGCAGACTTCATGTCCCTCGCAGGCCAGATGCCCAGCCATGGGGAAACCCATCACACCCAGACCGATAAACGCCACCTTTGCCATGCCGCACCTCCTGACTGACTGAGGCCCAAGCATAGCCCGGAACCGAATGGCGCCGGCCAGCACAGCTGGATGGCAAAACTGTGCACACCGCGTAACGGCCACCCATACTGGCAGCGGGCGAAGAGCCTGCCACGCGGCAGGGATCGAACAGGTTCTAAGGAGGAACCGCATGCGCCAATGGCTGATCATCGACCTCGAAGCCACCACCGAAGAAGGCGGCTGGCCAATAGAAGACATGGAAATCATCGAGATCGGCGCCAGCCTGGTCGCCGCCGACGGCCATGAACTGGAGCACTTCCAGCGCTTCGTCCGCCCACTGCGGCGCCCCTGCCTGACCAGTTTCTGCCGCCAGCTGACCCATATCAGTCAGGCGCAGGTCGACGGCGCCCAATCGCTGGAGGTGGTCTGGCCGCAGTTCGAGCGCTGGCTGGAGTCGCACCTGGCGCATCTGGTCGGCTGGGGCAGCTGGGGCGATTACGACCATCGCCAGCTGCAACTGGAGTGGCAGCGCCATGGCCTGCGTACCTGCCTGGATGAAATCCCCCATCACAACCTCAAGCAGCGCTTCGCCGACAGCCGCCAGCTACAACGTGCGGTGGGCCTGCACACGGCATTGCAGCTGACCGGCCTGCAGTTCCAGGGCCAGCAGCATCGCGCCCTGGAAGACGCACGCAACACGGCTCGCCTGCTACCACTGATATTTGCCCCCTGAGGGCTGACTGGGGCGGGATGGTTGGGCATACTGGCGGGCCTTTTTTGACCCATCCGAGGAGCCCGCCATGTTCAAGGTCAACGAATACTTCGACGGCACCGTCAAATCCATCGGCTTCAGCATGGCTGAAGGCCCGGCCACCATCGGCGTGATGGCCCCGGGCGAGTACGAGTTCGGCACCGCCCAACTGGAAGTCATGCACGTGGTCGCCGGCGCCCTGACCGTCAAGCTGCCGGGCAGCGACAACTGGGAAACCTTCGCCGCAGGCAGCAAGTTCACCGTGCCGGGCAACAGCAAGTTCCAGCTGCAGGTGGCGGTCGAGACCGCTTACCTCTGCGAATATCGCTGATCGAGCAATGCCGAAAAAACCGGCCGAATGGCCGGTTTTTTTATTAGTCTGAAAACCAACACGTCACCAACGGCCTGCCATGTCACGCTCGACCACCCTGCTCCTGCCCATCGCCCTGCTGGTGGTCGCCATGACCTCGATCCAGAGCGGTGCATCCCTGGCCAAGAGCCTGTTCCCGATCATCGGCCCCGAGGGCACCACCGCCCTGCGCCTGAGCCTCGCGGCGCTGATCCTGTGCATCGTCATGCGCCCCTGGCGCACCCGCCCGAACTTCGCCGCCTGGCGTTCGCTGCTGGGCTACGGCTTGTCGCTGGGCGCGATGAACCTGCTGTTCTACATGTCGCTGAAGACCATCCCGCTGGGCATCGCCGTGGCCCTGGAGTTCACCGGCCCGCTCGCTCTGGCCCTGTTCTCCTCGCGGCGCCTGCTGGACTTCGTGTGGATCGGCCTGGCCGTGCTCGGCCTCTGGCTGCTGCTGCCGAACACCAGCGCCAGCGACCACCTCGACCCCACGGGCATGGCCCTGGCCCTCGGTGCCGGTGTGTGCTGGGCGCTGTATATCGTCTTCGGGCAGAAGGCTGGCGCCGACCACGGCGCCCAGACCGTGGCCTTCGGCACCCTGGTCGCGGCGCTGCTGGTGTTCCCGATCGGCCTGGCCAAGGTCGGCGGCGACCTGTTCTCGCTCGACCTGCTGCCGGTGGCGCTAGGCGTTGCGGTGCTGTCCTCAGCCCTACCCTACAGCCTGGAGATGTTCGCCCTGACCCGCATGCCGGCGCGTACCTTCAGCGTGCTGATGAGCCTGGAGCCGGCCATCGCCGCCCTCTCCGGCCTGATCTTCCTCAGCGAGCTGCTCAGCCCCACGCAGTGGCTGGCGATCGGCGCCATCATCGTCGCCTCGACCGGCGCGGCGGTGACCATCAAGCCACGCAACCACTGAAAATCGATCAGCGCTCGCGCAGGGCGCTGACGATAGCCAGCCCTTCCAGCTCCGCCAGATACTCCTCGCGGGTCAGCAGCCCCAGGCACGGCATGGCACCTCGGGTCGTCAGGGTGCCTGCGGCCAGCTTGCGTGCCAGGGCCACAGCGGCCATGCACGGGATGTTCGGGCCGTCGTTGTTCTCTGCCAGCAGCTCCCAGTACAGGCTCAGCGGCTGAGCGTCGTTTCCCAGGCCGTCGAGGCGCACGAACATGCCGCTGCGGCCGTCGCCGAAGGGTTCTACCGACACGGCGCGGCGATGCAGAAAATCGGTCAGTGGCACGGCGCTGCGCAGCAGGCCCGCGCGTACCAGCCAGGACAGCGCCCAGGTGCCGAACTGGGTCAGGCGCAGGCCGACTCCCGCCGAGAAACGCACGCTGCGCACCCCCGGATAACGCGCCGGGAACAGCTCCAGATCGGGAATATCGCAGTTGGCCACCCAGCGCGGGCCGAGCGGCGCCGGAAAGTCATGGCGGGCCAGGTCCTGCCAGCCGAACACCTGCTGCCAGGAGCCGTCACGCCACTGCGCGAAGGGCTTGCCGCAATAATTCAGCACCGCCGCCAGGGTCGAGGCACCCGGTGTCTTCTCCGAGGAACTGATGCCGTGCCAGATGTTGTCCAGCCGCGAGAAGCGCGACTGCAGGCCGTCGATTACCGCTGCCGCCAGCGCCGGCACCGAGCTGGCGCCGGCGCACACCAGCACGCCTGCCTCGCGGGCGGCCTGGTCCAGCTCACCGATGGAGCAGACGAAGGCCCGCGCATCGGCCAGGTCGGCGTAGTGCATGCCGGCGGCGATGGCGGCGCGCGCAACCCGGTGATCCTGACCCTGGAACGGGCCAGCGGTGGAGATCAGCATCTGCGCCCCGGTGGCGCGCAGGCGTTCGGCCAGGTCGGGCGCGTTCATGTCCAGCTGCAGCGCCTGGGTGCCGGTCTGCGCCGCCAGGGCCTCGGCCTTGGCCAGGTCGCGCCCGGCGACCCACACGCGCATGGCCGAGGTTGCCGCCAGGCGCCGCACGATCACCTGGCCGAAATTGCCGTACCCACCCAGCACCACGACGCCGAAATCCTTTTCCACGCTTTGTCCTCAGTCGCGCTCGCGGCGCTCGGTATTGAACTGCAGCTCGGCCAGCCGGGCGTACAGCGGATTGCTCAGCACCAGTTCGCCATGCGTGCCGATGGCCTGCAGACGGCCGCGATCGATCACCGCAATGCGGTCGGCGTGCTTGACCGTGGCCAGGCGGTGGGCGATCACCAGCGTGGTGCGCCCACGCATCAGCCCCGGCAGCGCCTGCTGGATCAGGTGTTCGCTCTCGGCGTCCAGGGCGCTGGTAGCTTCGTCGAGCAGCAGGATCGGCGCATCGGTGAGCAGCGCGCGGGAAATCGCCAGGCGCTGGCGCTGACCACCGGAAAGGCCGAGACCTGCCTCGCCCAGGTGAGTCTGGTAACCCTGCGGCAGGCGCTCGATGAACTCATGAGCGTGCGCCGCCCGCGCCGCCGCCTCGACCTCCGCATCGCTGGCCTCGGGCCGGCCGTAGCGCAGGTTGTCCGCCACGCTGCCGTAGAACAGCGCCGGATTCTGCGACACCAGGGCGAAGCAGCGCCGCAGATCGGCCGGATCGAGACGCTGGATCGGCAGGCCCTCGACCAGCACCTCGCCCTCCTGCGGGTCGAAGAAGCGCAGCAGCAGGTCGAACAGGGTCGACTTGCCGGCACCGGACGGGCCGACCAAAGCCAGCGTCTCGCCGGCACGCACTGTCAGGTCGATGCCATCGATAGCCGGATGTTCCGGCCGGCTCGGATAGTTGAAACGCACGCCGCGCAGCTCGACGGCGCCACTGATACGCTCCGGCAGCTGCAACAGCTGATCCTGCTGCGGTGCACCGATCAGGTTGCGCGTGCGCAGCAACTCGGCGATGCGCTCGGCGGCGCCGGCGGCGCTCTGCAGCTCGCCGATCACTTCGCTGATGGAGCCGAAGGCCATGCCGACGATCAGGCTGTAGAAGACGAAAGCGGCCAGGTCGCCGCCGCTGATGCGCCCGGCGATCACGTCCATGCCACCGACCCAGAGCATGACCCCGACAGCGCCGAGCACTAGGACGATGACCGTGGTGATCAGCCAGGCACGCTGGCGGATGCGCTTGCCGGCGGTAGCGAACGCCGCCTCCACGGTGCCGGCGAAACGCGCCTTGTCCTGCGCCTGGTGGTTGTAGGCCTGCACCGTCTTGATCTGGCCCAGGGTCTCGCCGATGTAGCTACCGACGTCGGCGACCCGGTCCTGGCTCTGCCGCGAGAGCGCCCGCACGCGGCGGCCGAAGAGCAGGATCGGCGCCACCACCAACGGCAACGAGCAGAGCACGATGGCGCTGAGCTTGGCGTTGGTGACGAACAGCAGCACGATCCCGCCGATCAGCATGATGCCGTTGCGCAGGGCCATGGACAGCGAGGAACCGATCACCGTCTGCAGCAGCGTGGTGTCGGCGGTCAGCCGCGACTGGATCTCCGAGGCGCGGTTGCTCTCGTAGAAGCCCGGATGCAGGCCGATCAGGTGGTCGAACACGCGCTGGCGGATATCGGCGACGAAGCGCTCGCCGATCCAGCTGACCAGGTAAAAACGGGTGAAGGTGCCGATGGCCAGGGCCAGCACCAGCACGAAGAACAGCGCGATGGAATGGTTCAGCGCGCTCTGCGATTGGGTGGCCAGGCCCTGGTCCACCAGCAGGCGAATGCCCTGGCCCATGGACAGGGTGATGGCGGCGGTGAACATCAGCGCCGCCAGGGCGCCGGCCAGACGCCAGCGGTAAGGCGCAACGAAGCGCCAGGCCAGGCGCAGTGCGTCGCGCCGGCTGGAAGAAAGCGGATTCATGGGCGGGGCTCGGCAGTATCGAGGAAGCGACGTTGGTGGTCGGGATCGGGTAGCAGGCAGCTGTCGTAGCGACCGAACAGGCGATAACGGTTCAGGGCGATGCGGTCATAGCACCAGTCGCGCAACGCCCGTGGCAGCACCCGCGGCCAGGCCAGCAGGCGCCAGGCGCCAGGCAGCTGAGCGACGATACGCAGCACAGCGTCGGAGCGCACGAACAGCGTCTCGCCTTCCACGTAGGCCATGGTGTCGAACTCGTCGGTGGGCAAGCCGAACCAGGCGAGGATGGCCTGCCCCTCGGCGGACTGCACCGAGCAGAGGCGGAAGAGCCGCTTGCGGTCATGGCGGATCAGGAACTTCGCCCAGCCGTTGCACAGCCGGCAAACACCGTCGAACAGCACCACGCGCTCGCCGGCCTGGATATGAGGTGGTAGGGCCATCGCAATCTCCGGAAACTCTGCGCCGATGCTAACTCATTGGCCGAAGCGGTAGTGGCCGGTGATGCGGTAGGCGAACAGCAGGTCTTCCTCCTGCGTGCCACGCCCGATGTTGTGCAGGATCAGCGGCACGCCGGCCGGACTGGCCCGGTCGGAGACGATGCCGATATGGCCCAGGCCGCGACCCAGGTCCCAAGTGACGATGTCGCCGGCCCGATAGTCCGCAGGCTTGTCGCTCACCTGCAAGGCCATGCCCTGGCGCTTGAACCAGGTCATCAGGTTGGGCACGCGGCGATGGTCGATGTTGCGATCCGGGCGCTTCAGCCCCCAGTTCTTCGGGTATGCCGAGAAGTGCGCACGCATGTCCTCGTGCACGCTCTTCTGCAGGTCCAGCCCCTGTACACGCAGCGCGCGGATGACCACGTCGCTGCATACGCCGGTCGCCATCGGCACGTCGCCGCCGGGGTAACCGAGCTGCCGGTAGAGCGGGTCGTAGCTCAGGGTCACGCCAACCTGACTGCGGGCCGCGACGATCAGGCGTTGCGGGTCGATGGTCGTTGCCCAGGCCGGAGCCAGCGCGAACAGCAGCAGAAGCAGGAGATGGCGCATCGTCACTCCTTGCGCTCGGCGTACTGGGGCAAGTCGTCATGCAACTCCCACCAGTTGGCCTTGGAGTCGGCATATATATGCCAGCCTGGCCGGCTCGCC
Organism: Pseudomonas sp. Gutcm_11s; assembly: GCF_028649395.1. Taxonomy (GTDB): domain Bacteria; phylum Pseudomonadota; class Gammaproteobacteria; order Pseudomonadales; family Pseudomonadaceae; genus Aquipseudomonas. Next base: position 451,832 of record NZ_JAQSUW010000014.1, read on the forward strand.
ACCTCTCCCTGCAGGCTGCCGACACGGATGCGCAGCACGCCCGGCAGCCGGCTGGTGCGGCTGTAGATTGGCGAGCCACAACGCGAGCAGAACACCCGCTGCTTGCCTGGCGAGGACTCGAAGACCTGCAGGCGCTCGGCGCCGCTGAGCAGATGGAACGCTGCTTCGTCGACCGGGATATTGCTGGCAAACGGCGTACCTTGTGCCCGCCGGCACTGGCTGCAGTGGCACAGCTGGATGGGCGCAAGCTCACCCTCGATCTGATAGCGAATCTCGCCACACAGGCAGCTTCCCTGATGCATGACCCTCTCCTGTTTCAACGCAATGGATAGAGCAGCTCTTCCCGGTAGCCGGACCAGACCCGCACGGCATCGGGGAAGGCTTCGTCAAGCGCCGGGTCGCCGCTGTCCACCAGCAGCGGCCGGCCCTCCAGGGTGCCGAGCTTGCGCTTGGTCGCCACCACCCGCAGGTGCTCCAGGCCGATGGCACGCAGCACCCGCGGGCTGATCTGCTGGTTGCCGCGACCGATGATATGGCCCTGGCCGCCGATGGCGGTGACCAGCAGGCGCGTCGGATGGCCGTCGATCAGCTCGAACAGCTGCGCCTCGGTGACGTCGCGGGCGATCACTTCGCCATTCTCGATCACGTCCACGCCCAGCAGCGTGGTCTCCAGATTGAGGTTCTGCGCCAGGCCATGCAGGGTCGAGCCGGGGCCGAACACGTAGCGCACGTCGTCCTCCCAGCTTTCCTGCAGCCAGTCGGCCAGGTCCACCAGTACCAGCTCCTCGGACTCCATGCCGCCCTGCTTGACGTGCTGCATGAACTCGCCCTCGACCGGCACGCACAGCTCGCCGAAGCGGCGGGCGTTGACCTTGCCATCGCGCAGGGCCGCCTCATCGATATCGCGCACCTCGCCGCTGGACAGGCGCACCAGGCCGCCTTCGATCAGGCGCAGGGCCATCTGTCCGGCCGCACGCGGGCTGATGGCGTAGACCGCGGAATGGATCTTCACCCCGGCCGGAATGCCCAGCACCGGCTGCGTCTCGCTGGCCGCGGCGCATACGTCACGGGCCGTGCCGTCACCGCCGGCGAAGAGGATCAGCGCGCAGCCGGCATCCTGCAGGGCACCTACCGCCGCCTGGGTGTCGGCGGCGCTAGTCGGCCCCTCTGCTAGGCTGCCGAGCACCCGATGGGCGTAGCCCATGTCGCGCAGCAGATCCGCCCCCATGGGGCCGGGAAAGGTGACGAACTCCAGGCGCTCGGCTACCGGCCGCAGGCACTCCAAGGCGATGCGTGTGCGCTCCGCCGCCCGCGGCTCGGCGCCACGGGCCAGGGCTTCGGCGGCCACGCCATCGCTGCCCTTGAGCGCCGCTGGTCCGCCGAGGCCGGCCAGAGGGTTGATGATCAGCCCCAGGTGGAAAACACTCATAACCACTCCAAATCACGGCGCACCGTTCGGTGCCCCGAATAAACCTCTCGCGCCCGCTGTCACAGCGCCTTCATCTGCCCTGCCTAGACTTGCCACATAGCCAGGAGAAACAGTCATGAAAGTGCAACAGCAGTCCCCGCAACCTCGTTCCAACCCGAGCAATCCACAGCAGCCGGCAGGCGGTTCGATCATCGACGCCCAGGGCCGTGAAGTGCCCATCACCGAGCAGATGATCCAGCAGGCTTGCCAGGCGCTGGACAAGTCCTGGCAGACGCCTCATCACTGGCACTGACGCACCCGCCTCAGCGCGGGTGGCAACCCAGCGCCGCCGCCAGCGCCGCCAAGTGCGGCGCATCCCCTTCCAGACGCACCTGCAGGCCATCGATTTCACGGCGATACGGATAGTGCTTGCGCAGGGCATCGAAAGCCGTCTTGCGCTGCGCCGCATCGCCAACCAGGCTGCGACGGAAATCGGCATCGTCGCGGCGCGGGTCGTATACCGCGCGGCACAGGGTAGCCAGCGCCCAGCCGATATCGGCATCCTCGTGCAGTAGCAGCTCACCGAGCCAGGCCGGCGGCAGCAGGTCGTCCAGTCGTACCGACTCCTCCAACCCCATGGCCTTGCAGTAGGCCTGGTAAATCTGCGCCGTGCCGCGCAGCTTGCCGTCCAGGCTGTAGCCGGCGATGTGCGGGGTGGCGAGGCGACACAGCGCGGCCAGCTCGGGATCGGCCAGCGGCTCGCCCTCCCAGACATCCAGCGCCACCTGCAGGTCGGCACCATTCTGCAGATGAGCCTTGAGCGCCGCGTTGTCGACCACCGGGCCGCGGCTGGCATTGATCAGCCAGGCGCCCGGTTTGAGCTGGCGCAGCTGCTCGGCACCAAGCAGGTGGCGGGTACCGGCATCCAGCGGCGTGTGCAGGCTGATGGCATCGCACTCGCGCAGGATGGTGTCCAGGTCGACGAAGTCACCGCCCTCGGCGGCCTGGCGCGGCGGATCGCAGACCAGCAGGTTCCAGCCCAGCCCGCGCAGCACTTCGACCAGGCGACCACCGACCTGGCCGGCACCGACCACGCCATAGGTGAGTTCGGGTAGCTTGCGTCCCGTCGTCTCCGCCAGGGCCAGCAGGCAGCCCAGGACGTAGTCCACCACGCCACGGGCGTTGCAGCCGGGGGCACTGGACCAGGCGATGCCGGCCTCGGCGAAGTAATCCAGGTCGAGATGATCGGTGCCGATGGTGCAGGTGCCGACGAAGCGCACCTTGCTGCCTTCCAGCAACGCGCGGTCGACCTTGGTCACCGAGCGCACCAGCAACACCTCGGCGTCACCCAATGCGGCGCGGTCGATGCTGCGACCGGGGTGGCGGCTGATGGGGCCGAAGCTTGCGAAGAACTCGTCGAGCAGCGGGATGTTTTCGTCGGCGACAATCTGCATGTGCGGGGCTCCAATCACGAGCCGTCATTCTAGGCGCAGAGCACCTGTCGCGGTAAGCCGCGCTTTTCTGACCGCGGGGGCAGGTATAGACTTGCGCGCCTTCCCAGCTCCATCCCGCCGGACTCCCCATGCTCGCCCTCTCCCGCTACGCCCGCACCCTGGCCGAAATTCGCGCCCTGCTGACACTGGCCACCCCCATCATCATTGCCCAGCTGGCCCATACCTCCATGGGCTTCGTCGATGCGGTGATGGCGGGCCGGGTCAGCGCACGCGACCTGGCTGCCGTGGCCTTGGGCAACTCGCTGTGGATACCGGTGTTCCTGCTGATGAATGGCACCCTGCTGGCCACCACGGCCAAGGTGGCGCAGCGCTATGGCGCCGGTAAACAGGAGGAGATCGGCCCACTGGTGCGCCAGGCGCTGTGGCTGGCACTGGCGGTGGGCCTGGCCTGCGCCACCCTGCTGTGGAATGCCGAGCCGCTGCTGCACCTGATGGATGTGGACGCCGAGCTCACCGCCATGTCCATGGGTTACCTGCGCGGCATCGCCTTCGGCTTCCCGGCTGTGGCCCTGTATCACGTGCTGCGCTGTTGCAGCGACGGCCTCGGCCATACCCGGCCGAGCATGATGCTGGGCATCGGCGGCCTGCTGCTGAACATCCCGCTCAACTACATCCTGATCTACGGCCACCTCGGCTTCCCGGCCATGGGCGGCGTGGGTTGCGGCTGGGCCAGTGGCACGGTGATGTGGTGCATGCTGCTAGGTATGCTGTGGTGGGTGAACCACGCGCCCTATTACAAGCCGAGCGAGCTATTCAAACACTTCGAGTGGCCGCAGTGGCCGGTGATCCGCCGCCTGCTCTCGATCGGCGCGCCGATTGGCATATCGATCTTCGCCGAGTCGAGCATCTTCTCGGTGATCGCCCTGCTGATCGGCGGCCTCGGCGCCACCGTGGTGGCCGGGCACCAGATCGCCCTGAACTTCAGTTCGATGATCTTCATGATCCCCTACTCCCTGGCCATGGCCGCCACGGTACGGGTCGGCCAGTCGCTGGGGCGCGGCACGCCGCGTGATACACGCTTCTCCGCCGGGGTGGCGATGGGTACGGCGCTGAGCTATGCCTGCCTGTCGGCGAGTCTGGTTCTGCTGCTGCGCGAGCAGATCGCCAATATCTACAGCCCGGACCCGGCGGTGATCGCCATGGCCGCCACCCTGCTGGTGTACTCGGCGCTGTTCCAGTTCTCCGACGCCGTGCAGGTCACCGCCGCCGGCGCCCTGCGCGGTTACCAGGACACTCGCGCGACCATGCTGATCACCCTGGTCGCCTACTGGGGCATCGGCCTGCCGGTGGGCTATGCCCTGGGCCTGTCCGACTGGCTGGGCGAGCCGTCGGGGCCGAGCGGCCTGTGGCAGGGTCTGGTGGTGGGTCTGACCTGTGCCGCCGTGCTGCTCGCCGTGCGCCTGACCCGCAGCGCGCGCCGGCACATCCGCGCCGCGCGCTAGGCCTGGTTCAGTCGAGCTTCTTGCGGATCCAGTACTGGTAGGTGCCGCCGTCCTCGCCCTGCTCCAGCAGTTCGTGGCCGAGGAACATGCAGAACTTGGGAATGTCGCGCTTGGTCGAGGGGTCGGTGGCCAGCACCTGCAGCAGGCCACCGGCCGGCAGGTCGCGCACCTTGTTGTGCAGCATCATCACCGGCTCTGGGCAGAACAGGCCGGTGGCGTCGAGGATGGCGTCGGGTTGCAGGGACATGAATCTAACTCCGGAAGCAGGCCGGCATTATTACCCAAGCGCGCCGCCGGGTCTGCCCTGGTGCATCGGTTCCAGACGAACCAGGCGCTAGCCACTGCGACCTGCAGCAGTGGCCACGCGCGTTTCAGCCCAGCCGGCGCAGGTGGCAGGTCACTTCCTCGCGGTCGTGATAGAGCTGCTTGCAGGCGATGGAAACCTTGATCTTGCGCGCAGCGAAGGCATCCTCCAGGCGCTGCAGCAACTTGCAGACCTCGGCATAGCGCTGCTTCATCGGCAGCTTGAGGTTGACCACCGCCTCGCGGCAATGCCCCCCGCCAACCCACTCCTCAATCATCGCCGTGGTGCGTGCAGGCTTCTCGACGATGTCGCAGACCATCCAGTCCACCGGCTGCTTGGGCTTCCAGGTGAAGCCGTCGACCATCAGGTGGGTGACCAGGCCGGTGTCCATCAGGCTCTCGGCCATCGGCCCGTTGTCGATGGCGGTGACCAGCATGCCGCGGCGCACCAGCTGGTAGGTCCAGCCACCAGGCGCGGCGCCCAGGTCGACCCCGGTCATCTCGTCCGACAGCCGCGTGTCCCACTGCTCGCGCGGAATGAAGGTGTGCCAGGCCTCTTCCAGCTTGAGAGTCGAGCGGCTCGGCGCCTCGCGCGGGAATTTCAGGCGCGGAATGCCCATCGGCCATTGCGCCTGGTTGTTGGCCTCGGCCAGGCCTAGGAACACCTCGCGGCCGCTGACGAAGGTCAGCAGCAGGCGCGACTTGCTCGCGTCCTCGACCAGGCGGCCAGCCTTCTCCAGCGCCTTGCGCAGCGGGCCCTCGAACTTCTTGCAGAAGTTCGACAGCTCCTTGCCCTCGTTGGTATCGAACACCTCCAGCCACAGGCCGCCACACACCGGGTAGTCGGCCAGGGCCTGCAGCAGCACGCTGATGCGATCCGTCTCCGGCAGCGGCAGGTAGCTGCCCCGGGCCCACTGGCGCGGGAAGATCAGGCGCTTGAACTGCACCGCCTGCATCAGGCGCTCGGCGCCACCAGGCTCCATGCAGGTGAATTCGGCGTGGGCGCTGTTCGGCTTGGCCTTGGCGTAGCCGGCCACGCCCAGGCGCGCGGCATGGTCGCTGATCTCGGAGCAGACCTCGCCCTCGAAACCGGGGCGGCAGTGCAGTAGTACGACGTTCATCGGTGGTTCTCCTCAGGCCGCGCATGATAGCGAAGTCGGGAACCCTCGGCGCGCCCAACCGGTCCAGACCAATGGCAGGAGCTGGCCTGACGGTCTAGTTTCACTAGCTCAACCGAACAGGAGTGCAACCATGCCCTCGCTGGATAGCCTGAAATGCCGACGTGAACTGCAGGTAGGCAACAAGACCTACCACTATTACAGCCTGCCGGAGGCCGCCAAGAGCCTCGGCGACATGGGCCAGCTGCCGATGTCGCTCAAGGTACTGCTGGAAAACCTGCTGCGCTTCGAGGACAACGCCACGGTCAGCGCCTACGACATCAAGGCGATGATCGACTGGCTCAAGGATCGGCGCAGCGACCACGAGATCCAGTACCGCCCGGCGCGGGTACTGATGCAGGACTTCACCGGCGTGCCAGCGGTGGTCGACCTGGCCGCCATGCGCGCGGCCATGGCCGGCGCCGGTGGCGACCCGCAGAAGATCAACCCGCTGTCGCCGGTGGACCTGGTCATCGACCACTCGGTGATGGTCGACAAGTACGCCTCGTCCGCCGCCTTCGAACAGAACGTCGACATCGAAATGCAGCGCAACGGCGAGCGCTACGCCTTCCTGCGCTGGGGCCAGAGCGCCTTCGCCAACTTCAGCGTGGTGCCGCCGGGCACCGGCATCTGCCACCAGGTGAACCTGGAATACCTGGCCCGCACCGTGTGGACCAAGGACGAGGACGGCGTCACCTTCGCCTTCCCCGACACCCTGGTCGGCACCGACTCGCATACCACCATGGTCAACGGCCTCGGCGTGCTGGGCTGGGGCGTGGGCGGCATCGAGGCCGAGGCGGCCATGCTCGGCCAGCCAGTGTCGATGCTGATTCCCGAGGTGATCGGCTTCCGCCTCAGTGGCAAGCTGCGCGAAGGCATCACCGCCACCGACCTGGTGCTCACCGTGACGCAGATGCTGCGCAAGAAGGGCGTGGTGGGCAAATTCGTCGAGTTCTATGGCGACGGCCTGGCCGACCTGCCGCTGGCCGACCGCGCCACCATCGCCAACATGGCCCCGGAATACGGCGCCACCTGCGGCTTCTTCCCGGTGGACGACATTACCCTCGGCTACCTGCGCCTGTCCGGCCGCCCCGAGGACAGCGTGCAATTGGTGGAGGCCTACGCCAAGGCCCAGGGCCTGTGGCGCGAGCCCGGCCACGAGCCGGTGTTCAGCGACAGCCTGGAACTGGACCTCGGCGAGGTCGAGGCCAGCCTGGCCGGACCCAAGCGCCCGCAGGACCGCGTGCTGCTGTCCCGCGTGCCACGCGCCTTCGATGAACTGGTCGACCTGCAGCTCAAGCCGCCAGCCCAGGAGGAAGGTCGCCTGCTCAGCGAAGGCGGCGGCGGTGTCGCGGTCGGCAACGCCGCCCTGGTCGGCGAGACCGACTACCACTACGAGGGCGTCACCCACCGGCTCAAGCATGGCGCGGTGGTGATCGCCGCTATCACCTCCTGCACCAACACCTCCAACCCCAGCGTGATGATGGCCGCCGGCCTGCTGGCGAAGAAGGCGGTGGAGAAAGGCCTGCAGCGCAAACCCTGGGTGAAGAGCTCGCTGGCCCCCGGCTCCAAGGTGGTCACCGAATACTTCAAGGCCGCCGGCCTGACCACCTACCTCGACCAGCTCGGCTTCGACCTGGTCGGCTATGGCTGCACCACCTGCATCGGCAACTCGGGCCCGCTGCTCGAGCCGATCGAGAAGGCCATCCAGCAGAGCGACCTGACCGTGGCCTCGGTGCTGTCCGGCAACCGCAACTTCGAGGGCCGCGTGCATCCGTTGGTGAAGACCAACTGGCTGGCCTCGCCGCCGCTGGTGGTCGCCTATGCCCTGGCCGGCAGCGTGCGGGTCAACCTCAGCGAGGACCCGCTCGGCACCGGCAAGGATGGCCAGCCGGTGTACCTCAAGGACATCTGGCCGAGCCAGCAGGAAATCGCCGAGGCCGTGGCCAAGGTCGATACCGCCATGTTCCGCCGCGAGTACGCCGAGGTGTTCGCCGGCGATGCCCAGTGGCAGTCCATTGCCGTGCCACAGGCCGCCACCTACGAGTGGCAGGCGGATTCCACCTACATCCAGCACCCGCCGTTCTTCGAGAACATCGCCGGGGCGCCGCCACATATCGGCGACATCCACGGCGCGCGCGTCCTGGCCCTGCTCGGCGACTCGGTGACCACCGACCACATCTCCCCCGCCGGCAACATCAAGAAGGACAGCCCCGCCGGCCGCTACCTCAGCGAGCACGGCGTGGCGCCGGTGGACTTCAACTCCTACGGCTCGCGGCGCGGCAACCACGAGGTGATGATGCGCGGCACCTTCGCCAACATCCGCATCCGCAACGAGATGCTTGGCGGCGAGGAAGGCGGCAACACCCGCCATGTACCGAGCGGCGACAAGCTGGCCATCTACGATGCCGCCATGCGCTACCGCGACGAGGGCGTGCCGCTGGTGATCTTCGCCGGCAAGGAATACGGCACCGGCTCATCGCGCGACTGGGCAGCCAAGGGCACCAACCTGCTGGGGGTCAAGGCGGTGATCGCCGAGAGCTTCGAGCGTATCCACCGCTCCAACCTGGTGGGTATGGGCGTGCTGCCGCTGCAGTTCCAGGATGGCCAGGATCGCAAGAGCCTGGGCCTCACCGGCAACGAGCGGATCAGCATCCGTGGCCTGGAAGGTGCCGAGCTGCGCCCGCGCATGCAGCTGACCCTGGATATCCAGGGCGAAAACGGCGCCCAGCAGCAGGTCGAGGTGCTCTGCCGCATCGATACGCAGAACGAGGTGGAGTACTTCAAGGCCGGCGGCATCCTGCACTACGTGCTGCGCCAGCTGCTCAAGGAGTAGTCGCGGGAGACATGAAAAAGGGCGGCCACTGGCCGCCCTTTTTCATGCACGCAAACTACATCAACCGACCGACGCCGACTGCAGCTGGGTGCGGCCGTAGACGTCTTCCAGGCGCTCGATATCGTCCTCGCCCAGGTAGCTGCCCGACTGCACCTCGATGATCTCCAGCGGGATCTTGCCGGGGTTGGCCAGGCGATGCACCGAGGCAATCGGGATGTAGGTCGACTGGTTCTCGGTGAGCAGGAACACCTTGTCGTCACAGGTCACCTGAGCCGTGCCGGACACCACGATCCAGTGCTCGGCGCGGTGGTGGTGCATCTGCAGCGACAACTGCGCGCCGGGGCGCACGGTGATGTGCTTGACCTGGTGGCGGTTGCCGTTGTCCACCGAGTCGTAGCTGCCCCAGGGGCGGTACACAGCGCAATGGCTCTGGGTTTCCTGGCGGCCCTGGGAGTCCAGCACGTTGACAAGCTTCTTCACGTCCTGCACGGCGTTCTTGTGGGCGATCATCACCGCGTCCTTGGTTTCGACCACCACCACGTCGTCCATGCCGATCAGGGTCACCAGCTTGGAGGTGCCGTGCACGAAGCTGTTGTGGCTGGAGTGGGTCACCACGTCGCCCTTGAGCACGTTGCCGTCGCTGTCCTTCTCGTGCACGTCCCACAGCGAGGACCAGCTACCCACGTCGTTCCAGCCAGCGGCCAGCGGTACCACGCAGGCGCGGCTGGTTTTCTCCATCACCGCGTAGTCGATGGAGTTGTCCGGGCAGCACTCGAAGGTACCGGGGTCGATGTTGACCACACCGTCCACCGCCTTACTGCGCTCCAGGGCCAGCACGCAGGTGTCGTAGATGTCCGGTTCGTGGCTGCGCAGCTCGTCGAGGAAGCGGCTGGCGCGGAACAGGAACATGCCGCTGTTCCAGTAGTAGCCGCCGCTGCGCACGAACTCGCTGGCGCGCTCGTGATCGGGTTTCTCGACGAACTGCTGGACGCGATAGGCGCCCGGCACCAGGTCGTCGCCCTCCTCCAGACGCGCCGCCTTGATGTAGCCGAAGCCGGTCTCGGGGCTGTTGGCCGGGATGCCGAACAGCACCATCTCGCCCTCGTCGGCAGCGATGCGCGCCAGCTCCAGCGCTTTGCGCAGGCCCAGCTCGTCATCGATCACATGGTCGGCCGGCAGAACCAGCATCAGCTCGTCACGGCCCTCGGCGAGCAGTTGCAGCGCAGCCATGGCCACCGCCGGCGCGGTGTTACGACCGAAGGGTTCGAGCACCATGCTCTGCGTGGTGATACCGATCTTGGTCAGCTGCTCGTTGACGATGAAACGGTGCTCGACGTTGCACACCACCAGGGGCTTCTGCATGCCATCGAAGCTCAGCCGCTTCAGCGTCTGCTGGAACAGCGACTGCTCGCCGGTCAGGGCGAGGAACTGCTTGGGGTACATCTTGCGGGACAGGGGCCAGAGGCGTGAACCGCTACCGCCAGAGAGGATTACCGGAATCATGGTGTTTCTCCTTTCAAATCTCTGTCGTTCCCGGGCCAAGCCCGGGGTTGAACATCAGGGCCGAACTCAAGGCAGTTGCCCGGAAAACAGCTGGGTCAGGTCGCCACCGAGCCGGTAGGTGCTCAGTGGCTCGATCGAGCGTCGCCACGCATTGGTGCTCTGCGAGCACGGATACAGCGCGCAGTAAGGCTCCAGCCAGGCAAACCGGCTGCTCTGTTGCAGGTCGACATCTGCCTGCTCATGGCCGGTTTTTTCTTGGAATTTCTGTGGGTCGCGGAGGCCGTTCTCCACGTTCTTGACCAGGCGCAGCATGGCGCCATCGTTCTCGCCGCGCAGGTCGAGGCCATTGGCCTTGGCGAAGGCGGAAACCATCAGCAGCGGCGCGATGCTGTAGTTGTGGTAGGACAGCGCGCGGGTCTCGCGCACCAGCTCGCGGGGTAGATAGCCGTCATTGGTTATCTGATCCACGCCGCGGCGATATTGTTCAACCGACCAGTCGAACAGATCGCGGCGATCGAGTGCCACGGCACTCGCCATCACCGACCAGGCCGCCCAGTAGTTGTGGTTGTTGCTGCGTTCCTTGGGGTAGGCATTCCAGTCGCTCACCACCTTGTCGGCCAGCTTGCCGAACCAGGCCTCGACCTTCTGGCTCTGCGCGGCGTGGGCCTTCAGCGGCTGCGAGGTGGAGAACTTAAGCTGCAGGTAGGCGCCGGTCAGGCTGCCCAGGGTCCATTTGCGCACCGACATGCCGGTGTGGTTGTGCTCGTCGTTGAGCAGCGCGCCGGCATCGGCCCAGGCCTCCAGCCACTGCATGGCGCAATCGACTTCCTGCGGGCGGCCGTACTTGAAGTAGCGGCCGACCATGCGGTTGACGCCCATTTCCATCTCGCGCATGTCGCCGGTGAGCTTGAGATAGCGCTGCTCGGCGCCGCGGTTGAGCTGGTCACGCGCCTTGCCAGAGCCTTCGTACTTGCTGGGGAAGTTCAGGCTGCCGGTATAGGGCTGTGGCGGCTTCTCGCATTCGCGCGGCTTGCCCTCCGCCTCGGGCGCGGCCCGGTAGTAACCGGTCGGCGCCACCAGCGTAGAGGAGCCCGCCGAACCACCGGTGTGGCTCGGCGAGCAGCCCGTCAGCAATGCGCTCAGCACCGCGACGGACAGGCCCAGACGCGTCGGCATCGGCCGCATTACTCTGCGCCCGCCGGACGCTGTACCCACACCGGGGTCAGGCTGGAGCCGCTGCCGGTGACGTAGAGCGCAGCCACTTCGCCGCGCTCGAGCACGACCTGGTTGAGGTCGCTGACCTTCTTGTCACCGGAGAACAGTGCTAGGCGCACCTTGACCGGGTTGATCTCGCGATCACCACGACCCTTGCCCGCCACTGCCGGAACAACCTCGGTCTTGCCGTCGGCGGTCTTCAGGGTGACCGGGGTATCGGACAGGTTCTGCACCCGCACCAGGGCCTTCTGGCGGTTCTTGAAGGCCGGGTCCTCGACCAGGTTGAGGTCGCCGCCGGGCATCTGCACCAGGGTGTAGTACTGGTTTGCCTTGAGGTTCACCGGCAGGCTCTTGCCTGCGGCACTAGCGCTGTAGCTACCGGCCGGGAGGAAGGAGAAGTCGCTGCTGCCGCGCGGCGATACGTCCTTGATGTTGACCGAGCCAAGGCTCAGGTTGAGCTCCGAGGAACCGGCGTTATAGGCGCGCACGAAGGCCGAGCCGGCCGGCGCGGTCGGGCCGTAGAGGCCGCCCTCGTCGGCATGGGCGACGTTCATGGCAGCCGCGAGGCTAAGGCAGCCCAGTCCCAGGGCCAGCTTGCGAAGGGTGGTTTGCATGGTCATCTTCCTTTCATGAGTACTCATTGGGCCGCCACGGGTTTGGCGGAGCCTTTCACGGCCAGTCGTTCGGCCGGTTCCTGGCCGGAGCCCAGCTGGGCCAGCCATTGCGGATCGAATTCGCTGAGGTCGCTGGACAGGGCCAGGTAGCGCTCCGGCACCTCCCACAGCACCAGTTTGAGGCCCTGGGTCTCCTCCTCGCCCTTGGCCAGCAGGCGCAGCATCGGCACCAGCGGGCCGTGGCCATCCTCGGCGTAGTTGTAGAGGTCGGCGCCCAGCGCCTGGCGCAGCGCGCCGAGGAAGTTCCACTTGGGATTGGCGCTGTAGCTGGTACCGACCAGAGCTATCTGCGGTGCGCTGTCGCCGAACAGATCGCCACCGCCCTCGTCACTCTGTTCGGTCACGCGTTTCTCCAAGGGTTCCTTCGCCGGTTGCATCGCGGCGAAGTACGGGTCCAGCGGCAGGTAGCTGAGCAGGTCGCCCTTGTGCGTCTCGCTGCCGACCTGGCGGGTCTCGTAGGTCAGCTCGCCGCTGTGCCACAGGTTGCGCTGCAGCAGGTCCTCGGCCACCGCACGAGCCGCCAGTTCGGCGCCCAGCGGGGTCCAGTGGGTGTCAGTACGCAGGAACACCAGGCCCTGGTCCTTGCCCTCCTCCAGCACGCTGTACAGGTTGGCGCCCTGCAGGCCGAGACCGGCCAGACGCTGGCGAGCCTGCTCGTACAGCGCCTGTTGCTGGGCCACCGGGCGCTGACCGGCAACGAACTCCGGATACAGCCGCGCCTTGGCTGGCAGCAGCACGACCTGCAGCTGGATGCCACGGCGCTGCAGTTCGTCGCGCACGCCGCTGATCAGTTTCCAGTTGTCTTCGACCTGGCTCGGCTTGATCGCAGGCTTGAACTCCTCGCTGGTGAACAGCCAGCCCTCGCGGCCGATCACCACGCCGGGACGGCCCTCGCCGAACAGGCCGTACTCCAGAGCTGCCCAGGCATTGGTACCGAGCTCCTTGACCGGGAAGCCCTTGTCATAGTGTTTCTCGATGGCGTGGGTCAGCTTGCCGTTGAGGAAGGTGGTCTCCGAGGCCGCCGAGAAACGGAACAGATTCGGCAGCGAAGCCAGCGACAGCGCCGCGAGCACCACGACGAAGGTCAGGCTGTAGAGGATATGGATGGTGCGCATGTCGGCTCCTCCTCAGAACTGGAAGTACAGGAAGGGTGAAAAGCTTTGCGCCGACAGCTTCAGTACCGAGGCGACAAACAGCAGCAGGACCAGCAGCCGGCCAAGCGCGACCGCGTAGGCCGGAGCCACGCCGGCGGCCACCGCAGTGGCACCGCCCAGCGGAGCCACACCGCCCTCCTCGCCGGCCTTGGCCTTGGGCGCCTGGCTGGTCAGCGGATTGGCGTAGAACTGGCGGATGCCGAAGAAGGCGATCACGCCGTAGGCCAGCACCAGGGTGGCGATCTGCAGGCTGGTGAGCTGTGCGACGGTGAGCTCGGACAGCCCCCAGTCGGAGAACTCGAACATGGCCGAATACATACGCCAGGCCACATCTAGGTTCTCGGCGCGGAAGATCACCCAGCCGAGCACCACCAGCAGGAAGGTGAACGCCCATTTCAGCGGGTTGATGGTGCGCGGCGCAGCGTCCGTGCCCAGGGCACGCTCGATGGCCAACCACATGCCGTGCCAGGCGCCCCAGATGATGTAGGTGAAGTTGGCGCCGTGCCACAGGCCGCCCAGCAGCATGGTCAGGAACAGGTTGCGGTAGGTCTGGAAGGTACTGCCGCGGTTGCCGCCCAGGCTGATGTACAGGTAGTCGCGCAGCCAGGTGGACAGGCTGATGTGCCAGCGCCGCCAGAACTCGGTGATCGACTGGCTGATGTAGGGCTGGTTGAAGTTCTCCATGAAGCGGAAGCCCATCATCAGGCCCAGGCCGATGGCCATGCTGCTGTAGCCGGCGAAGTCGAAGTACAGCTGCGCGGTGTAGGCCACCGCGCCCAGCCAGGCCTCACCCGTGGTCGGGTCGGACAGCGCGAAGCAGTGGTCGGCAATCGGCGCCACGCTGTCGGCGATGAACACCTTCATGATGAAACCCTGCATGAAGCGCGTGCAGCCCTCGGCGAACTTGTCCACGGTGTGGGTACGGTGGTTGAACTGGTCCACCAGGTCGCGGAAGCGCAGCACCGGGCCGGCGATCAGGTGCGGGAAGATCGCCACGAAGGCCGCGAAGTCGATCAGGTTGTGGGTCGCCGGCGTATCGCCGCGGTACACATCGATGATGTAGCTGATCGACTCGAACACGTAGAACGAGATGCCGATCGGCAGCAGGATGTGCGTCAGCACGAAGGGGTCCATGCCGAACGAGCTGACCACCATGTTGAAGCTCTCGACCCCGAAGTTGGCGTACTTGAAGTAGCCCAGCACGCAGAGGTCGACCACCACCCCGAGAATCAGCCAGCGCTGCGCGGCCTTGGTACGCACGCCCGCGGCGCCGATGCGCAGGCCGATCCAGTAGTTGAACACGGTGACGGCGGCGAACAGCGCGAGGAAGTCCACCCGCCACCAGGCGTAGAAGATGTAGCTGGCGACCAGCAACAGCAGGTTGCGGTAGCGATTGCCGCTCAGGTAGTACAGGCCGAGGAAAATCGGCAGGAACAGGAACAGAAACACGTTCGACGAGAAAACCATCCTAGCTTCTCCTGGGAATGGGTTTGCCACCGGCCGCCGCAGCGGCCGGGCCGGAACAAGGCAGAATCATGGGTTGCTGGCGAGGTGCTGGCCGCTGGTGCGGCGCTTGCACACGGTGGCTTCCACCGTGAGGCCTTCCGGCATGTTCTCGGGCGCTTCCATTTCCAGACCCATGAGGGTCAGGTCGGCCCAGTCGTTTTCGTCGCGCAGCTCGAACAGGTAGCGGCCACCGGTATCGATGCGCTCGCTCTGCTCCAGCTTGTAGCCCTCCTTGCGCCCGCTGAAGTACCAGACGGTGCTCTTGGCCTCGTGGATGGCCGGGTCGCTGAAGCGCACGTCGATCATGTGGTCGGCGCTGCGCAGCTCCTTCAGGCCATTGGTGCCATTGAGCAGGACCTGGTTGTTGCCCGGGTGCAGCTTGACCTTGCCGGTCATCAGCGCCGGCTGGCCGACGCAGCCGTTGTCGACCATGGGCACGGCCTGGCGGTAGAAGTCGCGCAGCGACATGTCGTAGTGGGTGGCGAACTCCCAGACCACCACCTTGGGCGGCTTCTTCTGGAACTCCTCGCTGGCCAGCAGCTGCAGCATGGCCGCCTCGTAGCCGCCACCGGTGACAGCCATGTTCATCACCGACACGCCGCTGTACTGCTCCAGGTAGCCGGCGAAGTTGTAGGCGACGCCGCTGTTACTGGTGCCGACCAGCACCACGTCGGCGCTGGACTCGTCGCCGAACAGGCTGTCGCCGGAGCTTTCGTCCGCCGGCTCGGTAGTGAAGCGGTCGACGTACTCGGTGTCGTAGCTGTTGTTGCAGATCTTGCCCGCCGCCTCGCCGGAGCTGCCCGGGCTGCCGAGGATGCCGACGCGCTTGGTGACGAACTCCTTCTTCGGCATGTCGGCGTAGGCCGGAATCTGCTTCAGCACCTCGGCCGTCAGCCTGGCCGTGTCCTTGGCGCCGCGCGGGGTCCAGTGGTGGTCGTCCTTGAAGAAGAAGTCAGTTTTCTTGCCCTGCTCGTCGAACAGCGGCGAATAGTCGGCCGCCCAGATCCCCGCCTTGCGGAAGTTCTCGATGGTCTTGATGTAGTTGGCCTTCGCCGTCTCGTAGTCGAACTTGGAGTACCACTCCGGCGTCAGCTTGTTGCGCACCACCAGGCCCTTGGTCGGCTGGAACACGATCAGCAGCTCGGTACCACGCGCCTTCAGCGCATCGCGGAAGCGCTTGAGCTGGGCGTAGCCTTGCGGCGTGGTGCCGATGTCGGTGCGTAGGTCGTTCTTGGTGCGGAACAGCCAGCCGTTCTGCCCGTCGATCAGCATGCTGTGGAAGTCGAGTTCCTTGGTGTTGTAGTTGGCCGGGTTGTGCGCCGCCGGGCACAGGCCGTCGATCAGCTCGATGTCGTACTGGGGAAACTCCGCCGCGAAGGCGGTCGATGCGGACAGCAGCAGGCCCAGCGCCATGCTGCTGCGAACGCTTGGAAACAGGCTCATCGTGCGGCCTCCATGTCCTTGCCGAGGTAATCGATCAGTACCGGTTTGTCCTGGCGCACCATCAGGTCGAGGATCTTGTCCTGGAAGGGGCCGAGGATGCCCGGCAGGGTGATGCCGGCACTCTTGGTCGGTGAGAGCATTTCCACGCGGTAGAGCTCGAGGCTCAGGGGCGAATCCACCCCCATCGGCCCGGAGGCGTTGGCCACCAGCTTGCCGCCGACGATGAGCATGGAGATGTTGGTCTCAAAGGGGTCGAGCAGGATGTCGCGGTCGGTATTGCTGAGGTCCTTCACGTGGCCGTAGACGCCGAGCTTGCCGTTGGTAACCACCAGGTTCTCGTACAGCTTGACGTTCATGCTGTTGCGCACGCGGATGCCGTGGCGCTGGTTGTTGTAGGCCTTGTTGCCCCACAGCAGGTTGTTGCCGCTCTCGTAGATGGTCACGCCGTCGGACTTGTTGCGGTACGTCTCGTTGTAGGCCAGCACGTTGTTCACGCTGCTACGGTCGATGACGATGCCGGACAGCTCGTTCTCGTAGGAACGGTTGTTGAAGATCCAGCTGTCGTTGACCTCGCGCGAGATGATGATGCCGTGCTTCTGCTTGGTGCCGTAGGCGGTGTTCTCGGCAATGATCAGCCGCCGCGAACGGTCGTGCGGGTCGATGCCGTAGACCAGGTTGTTGCGGTAGGTGTTGCCGCGAATCACCACGTCGTCGGCCTCGTAGCAGTAGAAGCCGTACCACATGTCATCCCACATCGAGTTGAGCAGCCAGCCGGTGGGATGGCCGCGCTTCATCTTCGGGTTCATCGACGGGCTGTACTGCGAGATCGAGAAGCCGTAGGACTTACTCTTGGTGTAACCGAGGCTGGAGATGGTCGAGCCGACGATGTAGGTCTCGGTGCCGCCCCAGGAGTTGATGAAGGGGCGGAACTCGCCCTTCTTGGCGAACCAGTCCTGTTCCTTCTTCGCCTCGTTCCAGGCGGTGACGCGGGTGTCGGTGACGAACAGCTTGCCGTCGTTGACGATAAACGCGCCGCGATCCTTGGACAGGCGGAAATCTTTGGTCGCCTGATCGATGTGCAGGGTCGCGCCAGGCATCACCACCAGCGGCAGACGCAGGGTGTAGATGCCCGGTTCGGTCTCCTCGAAATAGCGCGGCTGCAGTGCCTTGGCCAGGTCGGCCGGGGTGACGTAGCCACCCTGGATGACGATGGCCTGCGGCATGCCGCCCTGGCGGCTGACCCACTCGCGCAGGCGCTGGTCACCCCCGGTGAACTCGCTCAGCTGATCCATGCCGATCATGCGTTGCAGGCCGACGCTGCCCACCGGCTTGCGCTGGATCTTGGCTTGCACCGCCTCTGGGGTGTAGGGCGTCAGGTCCGGCAGCTTGGGCGCCTCCATGTGCAGCGGTTCGGCCGGCGCACTGCTCACCCGATAGTTCTCGGGCGAGGCCTCGGTATTCACCGCCTGGGCGCTGCCGGCCATCGCCAGCCAGGCGCAGAGGCCAAGCCCGACGCCGCGTGGCCAGCTGTGATTGCACTGGTTCATGCTCGCCTCCTCAATAACGCCAGATCACGTCGAGCATGACCCGGTGCATGCTCGAATCGGTGCCACTGCCAAAGGCATCGCCAGGGAAGAACACGCCGCCACGCAGGCGTACCAGGGCCGAGTCGGCCTCGACCACGCCCAGCTCGCTGCGCTCGAAATAGCGGGTCAGCACCAGGTCGACTTCCTGGCCCAGGTCCTTCTCGCCCGGCTGCAGGGCCACGTTCAGGCCGCTGGCGCTGTCCGCGTCGTCGTCCACGCGCCAGAAGCGGTGGTAGACCAGGCTGGCGTCGTACTTCTTGTCCATGACCCAGCTGCCGAACAGCGACGCGGCCTGCAGGTTGTTCAGCTCGCCACGGTAGGCCTCACCGAAGCGGTGCACGGTGGAGCGGGTGCCGGTGAAGCGCGCGCGGTTGCTCTGCAGGTCGGTCTGCATGAACTGGTCGGAATTGCCGTCACCGTCGCCACCACCGCTGGCCCGCGACAGGGTGCCGCCGACGCGCCAGCTTTCATCGATGTTCCAGCGCAGGCCGAGGTCGATGGCCCAGCCATCGACGTCCTGGTCGCGACTGCCTACGGCCAGGCGTTCGCCACTGACGTTGCTGGTCTGCAGCAGCTCGGCATCACCCTGCATCACGGTGGCGGCGGCCCAGTAGTTGAGCGGCGCGGTGCTGCGCGGATTGAAGAAGTCGCCGTTGAGTTCGGCGCCGAGCCAGGTGATGTCGCCGGTGTAGGTCTTGCTCAGCTCGTCGATGCGCTCGCCAGGCTTGGGCAGGCTGCCGTTGTCGCGGCTGTGGTGCAGCTTGAGGCCGGCCCAGTGGCCAGGACGCCACTGGGTGGAGACGTCAGCCATGAAGTGCTGGCGATCCTCGTCCTGGGGCGCCAGTTCGTCGAGGTCGGTGCGGTAGTCGCTGAAGCGCTCGGCCACGCCGATGTGGGCGTCGAGCAGCGTGGTCTCGAAGTTCCAGCGCAGCGCTTCGATATTGGTGTCCCACCACAGGCCATCGTTAGCGCGAATGCGCTGGCGACCGAAGCGCAGCGATTCGCCGGGGTAGGACGTCAGGCCGCCGTAGTCGACCCAGAATTCGTGCAGCGCGAGGAAGTTCTCGTCACGCTCGCGGGAGTCGGAAGAATCGATGGTGTCGCCGTTGACCTGCGACGACTCCAGCACATCGCTGGCGACGAAGGCCTCGCCGAGCACATAGCCCGACCAGTCGCCATGCGTGCCATAAACCCAGGGCCGAGCGCTGAGGCCGACGCCGTTGAAGTCGCCTTCGTCCTGGGTGCCCAGGTCCAGGTCTTCGGTGGACTGGGCGGTGAATTTGAAGTTGATGCCGTAATCGAAGCTGGACGCTTCTTCGGCGCGCACGCCACTGACGGTCAAGGTCCCACTGGCCGCAATGACGACACTGAGCAGAGATCTTCTGAAGGTCATAGTGTTTCCCGCACTTGATTATTGGAGGAGCCCAGACTCAGCTGTTCGCCGGTCCTGGCCGCCTTTTCCTTGGCCACCATCGCCCTCACCCGCTCCATGTCACCGGGCTGCAGGCGTGGCGCGATGCGCTCTAGCCACTGGTCGGCCTGGGGCATGCCCTGCTCTTTGGCCAACGTGGCGAAGCCGTACGCGTAGACGGGGTTGATGCGGATGCCACGGCCCTCGCCGAACAGCTGGGCCAGGGCCACGTCGGCGCTGGGGTTGCCGCTGCGCGCGACGATCAGCAGTTGATCGCGGGCCTTGTCCGGCTCGACGGCGCCGAGTTTCCCCTCGCGGTACAGGCGCGCCAGCATGATTCGCGCCTTGGGCTCCTGCGGCGCGGCCATCAGCAGGTACTTCTCGGCCTTGTCCGGCTCGGCCGGCACCAACTGGCCATTCAGGTAGACCTGACCGAGGCCGGCGGCAGCCTTGCTGGAGCCGGCTTCGACGCCCTTCTCCAGGTACTCCACCACCTGCTCGCCCTCGCCCAGCTGCGGGTAATCACGCACCAGGTCGGCCAGGCCGGCCCAGGCGTCCGGCCATTGCGGCGCGATCATCTCGTAGAGCTGCTTGGCCTCCTCCGGGCGCGGCTCGCCGGAGCCCTCGCCCGCCAGGGCACGGGCCACCGACTTGACCTGCGCCGGCGGCACCTGCTCGCTGGCATATGCGCCGTCGAGCCGCGCCAGCAGCGCCTTGAGCGTATCCTCGTCGCCCTGGATGCGGTACACGGTGGCCAGCTCCACGTAGCAGTCGCCCACTTCGTTGAGCCAGGTCTCGCAGGACTGGCGCACTTCATCCAGGTGCTGCTCGTAGTCGCCACGGGCGCGGTACAGCATGATCCAGCCCAGCTTGGCCTGCGGCATGCCCTGGGCCTGCCAGCCCTTGAGCTGGCTCTCGACCGCAGCGAAATCGGGCTGCGGCTCGGCCAGTTCCAGGCGCACCAGCGCCAGCAGCACGCTCTGGTCGCCGCTGTCGATGGCCGCGCGCAGCAGGCTCTTGGCCTCCTGGCGCTCGGCCTCGCTGGCGTTCTCCTTGACCGCCAGCCACTTGCCCAGCTTGATCCGCGCGATCAGCGAATCATTCGCCGCACGCCGGTAGATGGCCTCGCCCTCGGCCTGGCGCTGCGGGTCGGGGCTCTGCACCAGCACGTCGGCCAGGCCGACCTCGGCGTCCTCGTAGCCCAGCTCCGCCAGCGAGCGGAAATTGCTCTCCGCCGTCTGCAGGTCGCCACCGGTCCTGGCCTGCTTGGCCAGTTCCATGTCGGGCAACTGGGCACAGCCGGCTGCAGCGGCCACGCACAGGGCGATTACGCTCAGCCGGGCGTTCATTTGCTTGCCGCCGCGTCGCTGGCAGGCATCAGCTTGCTGGCGAGCATTTCGCCTTCGGCGGCCAGGCGGTTGTCGAAGATGCCGCCGAGCGGACGGATGCGCACGTCCACCGGACGCTTGGCCAGCTCGGTCTCCAGCGGCTGGTCCGGCTGGATCATCACGCGGATGTCGGAGGCCAGGCCGCCTTCCTGCAGGGCCAGGGTGCTGATGTGGCCACTGCGCTCGCTGTCTTCGCCGGCGACGGTGAAGCTGACCACGGTGCCCGGCTGCAGCTCGTCGAACGAGCGATAGGGGAAGCGCGCCTCGACCGTGGCCACGGCATCCACCGGCGACAGCAGGAACACCGGTGCGCCCTTGCCCGCCGTCTGGCCGTCACCGACCAGCTGGGCGGTCACGCGGCAATCGCAGGGGCTGGTCAGGGTGCCCTGGAAGGTCTTGCCGAACAGGCGCTGCAGGTTGTCCGGAGTCAGGTCCTCGGTCGGCAGCACGCCCTTGAGCACGTCCATCATGTTCGAGGAGAAGGTGCCCACCGGCGCGCCCTTGGCCACGGTGTCACCAACCTTGACCAGGGCCTGCACGGCGCCCTCGCGCGGCAGCGAGACCTGCTGGCCCGGTACGGCGACCTGGGCCGAGTCGGCATGGGTGATGAAGTAGATGTCGTACAGCTGGTACAGCACGTAGGTGCAGGCGGCGACCCCGACGAGGAAGATTGCCAGGCTCAGGCCGGTGGCACGCAGGCGACCGAAGAAGCCCACTGGCGCGCCATCACCGCCTTTGCGCGCCTTGGTGAAGTTCTCGCGCTGCAGGGTGCTGATCAGGTCGCCGACGTTGATCAGCTCACCGCTGAGGAAGGAGCTGATCACGTAGCGCAGCGCCGACATCTCGCGCGGCTTGAGGTTGTGGAACTCGCAGCCGGCACGTTTGCCGCCGGCCAGGGAGCGAACCTGGAATTCCACGTCCATGGCGAAGCCGATGCCCTCGACCTCGAACATCAGCCGGCCGCGATGGTGCTGGCCTTCGTGCAGCACGCTGCTGCCCGGCTGGAAGGAGAAGCCGCCGACCGAGAGGTCCAGCAGCTGGGCCTCCTGTACCTGGCCCTGCTTGGTCTGGTAGCGGATCTTCGCCGGCAGCTTGAGGCGCGCGTACTGGCGCTGGGCTTCGGCTTCGTGAACCACGTTGCTGTTGATGCTGGGGCTGATCACTGCGCTCATATTTCGTTCCTTTATGAATTCTTGAGTCTGGAAAGGGGCCCAATGGGCGCTAGACCACCCACATCAGGGCGGCGACGAAGACACTTCCGGCAGAGAAAGTCATGGCCCGCGACGACCAGGTGTTGAACCAGCGCTGGAAGCTGGCGAGGTCGCGGTTGAGCTTGGTTTTCTGGCGCGTCCAGGACTGCTGATCCAGGCGGAAGAACACGTACACCTTCACGAGGGCGCCGACGATCTGGTTGTAATAGAGAATCAACGGGTAGGCCGGCCCGATGCTGTGCCCGGAGGCCAGCAGCAGCAGGGTCAGCACCAGCCGGGTAAGACCGATCCACAGCAGGTAGATCAGCAGGTAGGCGAAGCCGTACTTGATGCTGGCGATGATCGCCACCGAAGGCCCGAGCAGGCTGGTCCACATCGATACGCGCTGGTCCAGCAGCACCACGCTGGTGAAGGCGCCCAGGCGACGCATGCCGAGGTGCAGCGCCCGCGAGTTCTGCCGCAGGTTGTTGCCGTACCAGCGGAACATCAGCTTGCGGCTGGCCTTGATGAAGCTCTTCTCCGGCGGGTGCTCCACGGTGTGGATGGCCGCATCCGGCACGTAGAAGGTGTCGTAGCCCAGGCGCATCAGGCTGTACCAGCTGGACTTGTCGTCGCCGGTGAGGAACTTGAAGCGGCCCAGGCGCCAGTGCTCGAGGTGATCGTTCTCGACGTCGGCGATGAAGCTCGCGTCGACGACCACCTCGGCGCGGAACACCGACATGCGCCCGGTCAGGGTCAGCACGCGCTTGGACAGGGCCATCGAGCACATGTTGATGTGCCGCTGGGCGAAGCGCAGCTTGTGCCACTCCTGCATCACGTAGCCGCCACGCACCTCGCAGAACTCGTTGGTGGTGAGACCGCCGAGGTTGTCGAACAGGGTGAAGTACGGCGCGGTCTGCCGCACCACGCCCGGCGACAGCACGGTATCGCCATCGATCACCGCCACCACGGCGCGGTTGTCCGGCTGGTGCCGGGAGATGGCGCGGAAGCCCTGGGCCAAACCATCACGCTTGCCGGTGCCGGGAATCCGCACGATGTCCAGGCGCACGCGCCCGGGCGGCGACAGCCGATTCCACAGGTTCTTGATCAGCAGCTCGTCCGACAGTTCGACGATGGAGCAGACCACGGTGGTGGGATAGCCGCAGTCGATCGCCTCCTGGATCACCGAGCGGTACACGGCCGCGGTGGTCAAAGCGTCGATGCGGAAACTGGTCACCATCAGGTACACGTGCGACGGGTCGGCAGCTGTGCCCAGCTTGCGTGCCCGGCGGCGGTAATGCGGGTAGACCAGATAGAGGAAGATCAGGCCGCGAACGTAGTGGATCGCGCCCATCGAGTAGCGCCAGATACCTACCACTCCGAGGAGCAGGAGGAAGTCCGTCGACTCCGGATCGAAGACGCTGTGCGGCAGCAACAAGGCCATGCCACCCAGCACCGAGATGTAGAACAACCAACCTGCGCCGTTGCGCAAGCTTCCCTGGATACTTTCCATTTGTTGCTAACCCCGTTTGATTTACTGCTCTGCAACGGGGGCGCTGTTGTTATTGTTGTAACGCCCTGTGCACCTGTGGTCGCAGCAGTCGCTACCAGCAGAGGCCCTCTTTGACCTCATCGCTGCACTGACGCATGAAGCCGACCAGGTCGATGAGCTTCTTGCCCGGGGGCAGCTGTTGCACCACGGTCTCGAACAGCTCGTCACCATTGCCGAGGACAATGACGTCGGCCTCTGCCACCACCTGATTCAGGTCGGAACGCAGCAGCGAGGAAACGTGGGGGATCTTCGACTCGATGTACTCACGGTTGGCACCGTGAACGCGGGCGTACTCGACGTTGCGATCGAAGATCTTCAGGTCGAAGCCCTTGCCGATCAGCATCTCGGCCAGTTCCACCAGCGGACTCTCGCGCAGGTCGTCGGTACCCGCCTTGAAGCTCAGGCCGAGCAGCGCGACGCTGCGTTTGTCCTGGCTGGCGATCAGGTTGTAGGCGTTGCGTACCTGGGCCTCGTTGCTCGGCATCAGCGAGCTGATCAGCGGCGAGTCGACGTCCAGCTGGGTAGCCCGGTAGTTCAGCGCGCGCACGTCCTTGGGCAGGCAGGAGCCGCCGAAGGCGAAGCCGGGCTTCATGTAGTACTTGGACAGGTTGAGCTTGTGATCCTGGCAGATCACTTCCATCACCTCGCGGCCATCGACGCCCACCGCCTTGGCGATGTTGCCGATCTCGTTGGCGAAGGTGATCTTGGTCGCGTGCCAGACGTTGCAGGTGTACTTGATCATCTCGGCGACCTCGACGGTCTTGCGGATGATCGGCGCGTCCAGCTCGCCGTAGATCTCTTCCAGCAGGTCGCCGGAGGTCTGGTCCAGCTCACCGATCACGGTCATCGCCGGGAAGTCGTAGTCCTTGATGGCCGTGCTCTCGCGCAGGAATTCGGGGTTCACCGCCACGCCGAAATCCTTGCCGGCCTTGAGCCCGGAATACTCCTCCAGGGTCGGAATCACCACGTTGCGCAGGGTGCCCGGCAGCACGGTGCTGCGTACCACCACGGTGTGGCGGCTGGATTTCTCCGGCAGGACCTTGCCGATCTGCTGGCAGACTTCCTCGATGTAGGACACGTCGAGGTCGCCATTGCGTTTGCTCGGCGTCGGCGGTGCCAGGAAGGAGATGTCGGTCTCCATGATGGCCTCCCGCACATTCAGCGTGCCGCGCAGCTTGCCGCTGGCGACTCCCTTCTGTAGCAGCTCTTCCAGCCCAGGCTCCACGATCGGCGATTTGCCGTCGTTGATCAGATCGATTTTCAGCGGTGAGATGTCCACCCCGACGATCTGGTGCCCCCTGGCGGAAAGGCACCCCGCACACACCGCACCCACATAGCCAAGCCCAAAGATGCTGATACGCATTGGACGATCTCCTCCTTGCGTTGATCGATGCGGCAACCTCATGGTTGCCAACTACTTCTTCGCGAGACCGGACAGCAGGACAGCAACTTCCTCTGGTCTCTGTTTACTACTTTGGCCGCGCTGCGCTTCAACTTTCCAAATGGTTGAAGTTCAAGCGACCTCGAGCAAAACAGATACGCCGTGAAACAACAAAGTTCCGCGACGGGCAGTAGGAAAGTTAAACTTTTGAAATCAGTGATCTAGTTATCAGTGGCGAACCGTGCAACTTGCAAGATGGCCATCATTACGACAGCACAGCGTTCGGAGCGCTCTAAGAGGCAGATTACAGCGCATCTTTTAGAAAGCGATACCTAGTTTTTGACGCCATACACAAACTCCTGATGAATTTATCCCAGTCAATAAAACCGGAGTGACGCATTAATGGCGCCATAAAATAGTTAGCGGAGCGGCAAGAACTTAATTAAGGCAATGTGCCACCAGGCAAGTAAGAAACATACCAGCGACTAAACTTCATAAATAAAGTTTCATATTAATTTTTGTTATTCGGACGAATGGAATTTTCATATCAGTGAAACTTCCTATCCAACCCGTCAAATTTCGCCCTCATCCGCGCTCAACCTTTGCGGTAAGCTGCCGACTTCTATGACATAAGTCCTACGCCCAAGAAGCGAGCCGCATGAGAAACAACCAGCCCGTCACCCAGCGCGAGCGCACCTTCCCCGCCCAGCAGCGCCTGATCTCGACTACCGACCTCAAGGGGCAGATCACCTACTGCAACGAGGCCTTCATCGAGATCAGCGGTTTCTCCCGTGATGAGCTGATACGTGCGCCACATAACCTGGTGCGCCACCCGGATGTACCGCCGGCGGTGTTCGACCACATGTGGCAGACCCTGAAGAAGGGCCGCCCATGGATGGGGGTAGTGAAGAACCGCAGCAAGAATGGTGACCACTACTGGGTCAACGCCTACGTCACGCCGATGCTCGACAAGGGCCAGGTGGTGGGATACGAGTCGGTCCGCTCCAAGCCGACCGCCGAGCAGGTGCGCCGCGCCGAGGCGCTCTATACGCGCATCAACTCCGGCAAGCCGGCGATTCCGGCCACGGATCGCTGGTTCCCGGTACTGCAGGCCTGGGTGCCCTTCATCCTGATCAGCCAGATCGGCTTCCTCATCGGCCACTGGATGGGCTCCACCTGGGGCTTCCTGCTCGCCGCCCTGCTCTCCGTGCCGCTGGGCCTGGTCGGCCTCGGCTGGCAGAACCGCGGTGTGCGCCGGCTGCTGCGCCTCGCCGAGCAGACCACTTCGGACCCGGTGATCGCGCAGATGTACACCGACAGCCGTGGCGCCGAGGCACGCCTGGAAATGGCCATGCTCAGCCAGGAAGCACGCCTGAAAACCTGCCTCACCCGTCTACAGGACACCGCCGAGCGCCTCACCAGCCAGGCCCGCGAGGCCGACAAGCTGGCCCACAACAGCTCCGAGGGTCTGGAGCGCCAGCGCGTGGAAACCGAACAGGTGGCCACCGCCATCAACGAGATGGCCGCAACCACCCTGGAAGTTGCCAGCAACGTGGCACGCGCCGCGATCGCCACCCAGGAGGCCAATCGCCTGACCGGCGAAGGCCGCAACGTCGCCTCGGAAACCCGCGCAGCCATTCAGCGTCTGTCCGTGTCGGTCGGCGAGACCGGCGAGACCGTGTCACGCCTGGCTCAGGACAGCAACGAGATCGGCGGCGTGGTCGATGTGATCAAGGGCATCGCCGACCAGACCAACCTGCTCGCGCTCAACGCCGCCATCGAGGCCGCACGCGCCGGTGAAATGGGCCGTGGCTTCGCCGTGGTCGCCGATGAGGTCCGCTCGCTGGCGCAGCGCACCGCCGAATCCACCGAGCAGATCCACGCGCTGATCGCCAAGCTGCAGCGCACCGCCGAGGAGGCGGTGATGACCATGGAGATCGGCCGCAAGCAGGCCGACGAGGGCGTGGAGCGCGTGCAGAAAGCCGACGAGGCCCTGCAAGGCATCAGCGACGCGGTGGCCAACATCACCGACATGGCCAACCAGATAGCCGCCGCCGCCGAGGAACAGAGCGCGGTGGCCGACGAGATCAACCAGAACATCACCACCATCGCCCACCTGGCCGACCAGACCTCGGGCGAGGCGCAGAGCACGGCGCAGCTGAGCAAGGAGCTGACCGCTACCGCCCAGGACCAGTACTCCCTGGTGGAGCGCTTCAACCGCTAAGCGGGTGCCATGAAAAAGGCCGGCAATCGCCGGCCTTTTTTCTGCCTGCGATTCAGCCGCGCAGGAAGGCCGCCACCGTTGCCGCCGCGTGCTGCAGGTGCTGCTCGTGGCTGAAGCCCGAGGACTTCAGCGGCTTCAGGTCATGATCGGCTGTCGCCAGCCATTCAATGGCGATGCTCGGTGCCAGCCGGTAGCCGCTTACCGTCTCGCGATTGCCCAGCGCGTCGCGCTCGCCCTGGATGATCAGGCTGCGGGTTTGCAGCTCCGCCAGATGCGCCACTCTCGGCTTCTCCGGCTTGCCTGCGGCATAGAAGGGATAGCCCAGGCAGACCAGCGCATCGGCGCCCAGCTCGTCCGCCAGCAGGCTGGCCATGCGCCCGCCCATGGATTTGCCGCCGATGGCGAGCGGCCCCTCCACCTGCGCGCGCACCTCGCTATAGACCTCGCGCCAGCAGTCCAGCAGCTGCCCCTGCGGATTCGGCGGGCGCTTGCCGCCGCTCAGACGCCTCTGCGCCATATAGGGGAACTCGAAGCGCAGCACGCTCACCCCGCCCTGCGCGAGCAGCTCGGCCATGCGCTGCATGAACGGGCTGTCCATCGGCGCACCGGCGCCATGGGCAAGGATCAGCGTGCCCTGCGACATTCGGTCCGCCCCATCCCATAGCCAGCCCCGCTCCCGGCATTGATCCCCGTCAATAAACCCCGCCTTGCCATTACCCATGCTTGCCCTGCTTTTTATAACCGTGGATGGAAGCCCAACACATGAACACAACCAGTAGCGCGGCCTACAACTACAAGGTGGTCCGCCAGTTCGCCATTATGACGGTGGTTTGGGGCATAGTCGGGATGGGGCTCGGCGTGTTCATCGCCGCTCAGCTGGCATGGCCGGAACTGAACTTAAACTTGCCGTGGACCAGCTTCGGCCGTCTACGCCCATTGCATACCAACGCGGTGATCTTCGCCTTCGGTGGCTGCGCCCTGTTCGCCACCAGCTATTACTCGCTGCAACGTACCTGTCAGACCCGTCTGATCTCCGACAAGCTGGCCGCCTTCACCTTCTGGGGCTGGCAGCTGGTGATCGTCCTCGCCGCCATCAGCCTGCCACTGGGCTGGACCAGTTCCAAGGAGTATGCGGAGCTGGAGTGGCCGATCGACATCCTCATCACCATCGTCTGGGTCGCCTACGCGCTGGTGTTCTTCGGCACGCTGATGAAGCGCAAGACCAAGCACATCTACGTGGGCAACTGGTTCTTCGGTGGCTTCATCCTCACCGTGGCGATCCTGCACATCGTCAACAACCTGGAAATCCCGGTCACCCTGACCAAGTCCTACTCGCTGTACGCCGGCGCCACCGACGCCATGATCCAGTGGTGGTACGGCCACAACGCCGTGGGCTTCTTCCTCACCGCCGGCTTCCTCGGGATGATGTACTACTTCGTGCCGAAGCAGGCCGAACGTCCGGTGTACTCCTATCGCCTGTCCATCGTGCACTTCTGGGCGCTGATCACCCTGTACATCTGGGCCGGT
>NZ_JAQSUW010000014.1:480314-857489 GCF_028649395.1 Pseudomonas sp. Gutcm_11s
GATGATGGCCATCAAGACCGTCAACGCCCTGTCCCACTACACCGACTGGACCATCGGCCACGTACATGCCGGTGCACTGGGCTGGGTAGCGATGATCTCCATCGGCTCGCTGTACCACCTGATCCCGAAAGTGTTCGGCCGTGAGCAGATGGCCAGCGTGAGCCTGATCAACTCGCACTTCTGGCTCGCCACCATCGGCACCGTGCTGTACATCGCCTCCATGTGGGTCAACGGCATCACCCAAGGCCTGATGTGGCGTGCAGTGAACGACGACGGCACCCTCACCTACTCCTTCGTCGAGGCGCTCGAGGCCAGCCACCCGGGCTTCGTCATCCGTGTCGCCGGTGGCGCCATCTTCCTGCTCGGCATGTTCCTGATGGCCTGGAACACCTGGCTGACCGTGCGCGCCGCCAAGCCGGCCGAATACGACGCCGAAGCCCTGATCCCCGCAGAGGTCGCCCACTGATGAGCAGCAAGCACGAAATACTCGAGAAGAACGTCGGCCTGCTGGCCCTGCTCATGGTCTTCGCGGTGAGCATCGGCGGCCTGACCCAGATCGTTCCGCTGTTCTTCCAGGACGTGGTCAACGAGCCGGTGAAGGGCATGAAGCCCTACACCGCGCTGCAACTGGAAGGTCGTGACATCTACATCCGCGAGGGCTGCGTAGGCTGCCACTCGCAGATGATTCGTCCGTTCCGTGCCGAGACCGAGCGCTACGGCCACTACTCCGTGGCCGGCGAGAGCGTCTGGGACCACCCGTTCCTGTGGGGCTCCAAACGTACCGGTCCGGATCTGGCCCGCGTCGGCGGTCGCTACTCGGACGATTGGCACCGCGCTCACCTGTACAACCCGCGCAACGTGGTACCGGAATCGAAGATGCCGGCCTACCCGTGGCTGGTCGAGCACGCCCTCGACGGCAAGGACACCGCCGCCAAGATGGGCGCCCTGCGCACCCTCGGCGTTCCCTACACCGACGAAGACATCGCCAGCGCTCAGGAATCGGTCAAGGGCAAGAGCGAAATGGAGGCGCTGGTCGCCTACCTGCAGGTCCTCGGCACCAGCCTGAAGAACAAGAGGTAATCGGACATGACCACTTTCTGGAGCTGGTACATCACCGTGCTCACCCTGGGCAGCCTGATCGCACTGCTGTGGCTGCTCTTCGCCACCCGCAGCGGCGAGCGCCCCGGCCAATCCGATCAGACCATGGGCCACGCCTTCGACGGCATCGAGGAATATGACAACCCGCTGCCCAAGTGGTGGTTCATGCTGTTCCTCGGCACCCTGATCTTCGCCGGTGCCTACCTGCTGCTGTATCCCGGCCTCGGCAACTTCGCCGGCAAGCTGCCGGGCTATGAAGGCGGCTGGACCCAGACCAAGCAATGGCAACGCGAGATGGACAAGGCCGACCAGCAATTCGGCCCGATCTATGCCAAGTACGCCAGCATGCCGGTCGAGGAAGTCGCCAAGGACGAGCGCGCGCTGAAGATGGGCGGTCGCCTGTTCGCCTCCAACTGCTCGGTCTGCCACGGCTCCGACGCCAAGGGCGCCTACGGCTTCCCCAACCTGACCGACAACGAGTGGCGCTGGGGCGGCAACCCGGACTCGATCAAGCAGACCATCGCTGGTGGCCGCAGCGGCATGATGCCGCCGCAAGCCGCGATGATTGGCGAGGAAGGCGTGCACAACGTCGCCGCCTACGTGCTGACCGAACTGGCCGGCCGCAAGCTGCCGGAAGGCGAGACTGCCGACATCGCCGCCGGCCAGAAGATCTTCGCCGGCACCTGCTTCGCCTGCCACGGCGTTGAAGGCAAGGGCACCCCGAGCATGGGCGCACCGAACCTGACCCAGCCGAGCGCGTTCATCTACGGCAGCAGCTTCGCTCAACTGCAGCAGACCATCCGCTACGGCCGCAGCGGCCACATGCCGGCGCAGCTGCAGTACGTTGGCAGCGAGGACAAGGTCCACCTGCTCGCAGCCTACGTCTACAGCCTGTCGCAGAAGCAGCCAGCGGCCGAGGAGACCCTGGCCAGCGAGTAACCTCCCTCCGCGGGTGCCGCCCTGGCACCCGCGACCTTCCGCTAATGCGACCCGATGTCGCACCCTCCTGACCGCTTGCACGCCGCGTTTGAGGACTTGGTCTAAGCTGCCCATCAGTCGCACTCCGTAACAACCCCACGGATTTCCCCCCTTGGAGCAGGGTTACTCGGTGCGTAGCGGACTTCGGCGAAGAGCCCTTCGATCGCCGCAAAAGGCCGCTAAAACCTTGATCGCACAGGCATCCGGCGTTGCAATGGGTACCTCATTTCTCCATACTTGCCGCCGATTTTTTACCCCAAAAAAACTCCATTAACCGTGGTACCCCTAGCATGAGCACAGCAATCAGTCAGACTGCTTATAACTACAAGGTGGTCCGCCAGTTCGCCGTTATGACGGTAATCTGGGGGGTCATCGGGATGGGTCTCGGAGTGTTCATCGCCGCGCAACTTGTGTGGCCTGAGCTCAATCTGAACCTGCCGTGGACCAGCTTCGGCCGTCTGCGCCCGCTGCACACCAACGCGGTGATCTTCGCCTTCGGCGGCTGCGCCCTGTTCGCCACGTCTTACTACGTGGTACAGCGCACCTGCCAAGCCCGTCTGATCTCCGACAGTCTGGCCGCCTTCACCTTCTGGGGTTGGCAAGCCGTGATCGTGCTGGCCGTGATCACTCTCCCGCTGGGCTACACCTCCTCCAAGGAATACGCCGAGCTGGAATGGCCGATCGACATCCTTCTCGGGATCGTCTGGATCACCTACCTGGTGGTCTTCTTCGGCACCATCGTCAAGCGCAAGACCAAGCACATCTATGTGGGCAACTGGTTCTTCGGCGCCTTCATCGTCGTGACCGCCATGCTGCACATCGTCAACAGCATGGAAATGCCGGTCACCCTGTTCAAGTCGTACTCGGTGTATGCCGGTGCCACTGACGCGATGATCCAGTGGTGGTACGGCCACAACGCCGTGGGCTTCTTCCTGACCACCGGCTTCCTGGGGATGATGTACTACTTCGTGCCGAAACAGGCCGAGCGTCCGATCTACTCCTATCGCCTGTCCATCGTGCACTTCTGGGCGCTGATCACCCTGTACATCTGGGCCGGTCCGCACCACCTGCACTACACCGCCCTGCCGGACTGGACCCAGTCCCTCGGCATGGCCATGTCCGTCATCCTCCTGGCTCCGAGCTGGGGCGGCATGATCAACGGCATGATGAGCCTGTCCGGCGCCTGGCATAAGCTGCGCACCGACCCGATCCTGCGCTTCCTGGTGGTGTCCCTGGCGTTCTACGGCATGTCGACCTTCGAAGGTCCGATGATGGCCATCAAGACCGTCAACGCCCTGTCCCACTACACCGACTGGACCATCGGCCACGTGCACGCTGGCGCCCTCGGCTGGGTAGCGATGATCTCCATCGGCTCGCTGTACCACCTGATCCCGAAAGTGTTTGGTCGCGAGCAGATGCACAGCATCGGCCTGATCAACGCGCACTTCTGGCTCGCCACCATCGGTACCGTGCTGTACATCGCCTCCATGTGGGTCAACGGCATCACTCAGGGCCTGATGTGGCGTGCGGTCAACGAAGACGGCACCCTCACCTACTCGTTCGTTGAAGCCCTCGAAGCCAGCCACCTGGGTTACATGGTTCGCGCCCTCGGCGGTGCGTTCTTCGTTACCGGCATGCTGCTGATGGCCTACAACACCTGGCGTACCGTGCGTGCCGCTGACAAGAGCAAGTACGACGTCGCCGCTCAGATTCCTGCAGAGGTCGCGCACTGATGGCCGGTAGCAAACACGAGATTTTCGAGAAGAACATCGGCCTGCTGGCCATCGGCATGGTCCTGGCGGTGAGCATCGGCGGTCTGACCCAGATCGTTCCGCTGTTCTTCCAGGACGTCACCAACACCCCGGTGGAGGGCATGAAGCCGCGCACCGCGCTGGAGCTGGAAGGCCGTGACATCTACATCCGCGAAGGCTGCGTAGGCTGCCACTCGCAGATGATTCGTCCGTTCCGTGCCGAGACCGAGCGCTATGGCCACTACTCCGTAGCCGGCGAAAGCGTCTGGGACCACCCGTTCCTGTGGGGTTCCAAGCGTACCGGTCCGGACCTGGCCCGCGTCGGCGGCCGTTACTCGGATGACTGGCACCGTGCCCACCTGTACAACCCGCGCAACGTAGTACCGGAATCGAAGATGCCGGCTTACCCGTGGCTGGTTGAGAACAAGCTCGACGGCAAGCACACCGGCGCCAAGATGGAAGCCCTGCGCACCCTCGGCGTTCCGTACACCGACGAAGACGTCGCCGGCGCACGTGAAGCCGTCAAGGGCAAGACCGAAATGGACGCACTGGTCGCGTACCTGCAAGGTCTTGGCACTGCCATCAAGAACAAACGGTAACGCCTCATGGATATCGGGATGATTCGCGGCATAGGCACAGTCATAGTTTTCGTCGCCTTCATCGGCGTGGTGCTCTGGGCCTACAACAGCAAGCGCAAGAGCAGCTTCGACGAGGCGGCCAACCTGCCCTTCGCCGACGACGTCCCAGCCACCAAGCGTGACGAGCAAGATTCTGGGAGCAATAAAGAATGACTCTGTTCTGGAGTATCTACATCAGCGTATTGAGCCTCGGCACCATCGTCGCTCTCACCGCGCTGCTCTTCGGTATTCGTAAGGGCCAGCGCCCGGACCCGACCGATGACACCGTCGGCCATGCCTTCGACGGCATCGAGGAGTTCGACAATCCGCTGCCGAAGTGGTGGTTCATGCTGTTCGTGGCCACCGTCGTCTTCGCCCTCGGCTACCTGGTCCTGTACCCGGGCCTGGGCACCTGGAAAGGTCTGCTGCCGGGCTACAACGAAGCCGGCGACGGCAAGCCGTTCGCCAACGGCGAATCCGGCTGGACCGGCGTACACCAGTGGGAGAAGGAAATGCTCCGCGCTGACAAGCAGTACGCGCCGATCTACGCCAAGTACGCCAAGATGCCGATCGAGGAAGTGGCCAAGGACGAGCAAGCCCTGAAAATGGGTGGCCGCCTGTTCGCCTCCAACTGCTCGGTTTGCCACGGCTCCGACGCCAAGGGCGCCTACGGCTTCCCGAACCTGACCGACAACGAATGGCGCTGGGGCGGTGCTCCGGCCACCATCAAGGAGACCATCATCGGTGGTCGCCACGGCATGATGCCGGCTCAGGGCCCGACCATTGGTGAAGATGGCGTACGTAACGTCGCTGCCTACGTGCTGACCGAACTGGGCGGCCGCAAGCTGCCGGAAGGCGTCACCGCCGACGTGGCCGCGGGCAAGCAAGTGTTCGAGAGCGTCTGCTTCGCCTGCCACACCAAGGAAGGCACCGGCACCCCGAGCATGGGCGCGCCGAACCTGACCAACCCGAGCGCCTTCATCTACGGCAGCAGCTACGCCCAGCTGCAGCAGACCATCCGTTACGGCCGCAGCGGCAACATGCCTGCTCAGCTGCCGTACGTGGGTAGCGAAGACAAGGTGCACCTGCTGGCCGCCTACGTGTATAGCCT
The DNA here is from genome assembly GCF_028649395.1 of Pseudomonas sp. Gutcm_11s. Lineage (GTDB taxonomy): Bacteria > Pseudomonadota > Gammaproteobacteria > Pseudomonadales > Pseudomonadaceae > Aquipseudomonas. The sequence goes on from NZ_JAQSUW010000014.1 coordinate 485,870, forward strand.
GTCGCACGGCAACACCGACGCAGCTGTCGAGAAGTAAGGCTCCACCCCGCCCGGACGCGACCGCCGGTCGCACCCGGGCAACGCTCGATCAGGCGTACCATAGTGACGTGAAATCCTGACTCCCTCGGCAAGTATCGAAGGAGCACTCACCCAAGCCGTGGTACGCACCTGATGAGCGAACAGATTCCAGTCCGAAACATCACCCCTCCCCCGGCCAAGAGCGGCGAAACCGTCGACCTCTACGCCAGCCGCGAAAAAATCTACACCCGCGCCTTCACTGGCCTGTTCCGCAATCTTCGCCTGAGCGGCGGAGCCTTCCTCTTCATTCTCTACTTCGGCACCGTATGGCTGAGCTGGAACGACCGTCAGGCCGTCTGGTGGAACCTGCCGGAGCGCAAATTCTTCATCTTCGGCGCCACCTTCTGGCCGCAGGACTTCATCCTGCTGTCGGCGCTGCTGATCATCGCCGCCTTCGGCCTGTTCTTCATCACCGTGTTCGCCGGCCGCGTCTGGTGTGGCTACACCTGCCCGCAGAGCGTGTGGACCTGGATCTTCATGTGGTGCGAGAAAGTCACCGAGGGTGACCGCAACCAGCGCATGAAGCTGGACAAGGCGCCGATGAGCGCCAACAAGTTCGGGCGCAAGGCCGCCAAGCACAGCCTGTGGATCCTCATCGGCCTGGTCACCGGCCTGACCTTCGTCGGCTACTTCTCGCCGATCCGCGAATTGATCCCGGAGCTGCTGAACGGCGACGCCGACGGCTGGGCCTATTTCTGGGTCGGCTTCTTCACCCTCGCTACCTACGGCAACGCCGGCTGGCTGCGCGAGCAGGTGTGCATCTACATGTGCCCCTACGCGCGCTTCCAGAGCGTGATGTTCGACCCGGACACCCTGATCGTCTCCTACGACCCACGTCGCGGCGAGCATCGCGGCCCGCGCAAGAAGAACATCGACTACAAGGCCCAGGGCCTCGGCGACTGCATCGACTGCACCATGTGCGTCCAGGTCTGTCCGACCGGCATCGACATCCGCGACGGCCTGCAGATCGAGTGCATCGGCTGCGCCGCCTGCATCGACGCCTGCGACAGCATCATGGACAAGATGGGCTACCCCAAGGGCCTGATCAGCTACACAACCGAACACAATCTTTCCGGGCAGAAGACCCATCTGCTACGTCCACGCCTGATAGGCTACGCCGTCGCGCTGGTAGCGATGATGAGCATGTTCGCCTGGGCGGTGGCCAGCCGCTCGCTGGTGGAGATCGACGTGCTCAAGGACCGCGTGCTGTTCCGCGAGAACGAGCAGGGTCACGTCGAAAACGTCTACACCGTGAAACTGATGAACAAGGCCCAGCGCGACCTGACCTACCTGATTTCCGTCGAGGGCATCGACGGCCTCGAGTACGAAGGCAAGCGCGAGGTCAAGGCAGTCGCCGGCGAGGTGCTGTCGATCCCGGTGGAACTGTCCATCGAGCCGGAGAAGCTACCCTCCAGCGCCAACGAAATCCGCTTCAGGGTCAAATCCCTGGAAGACCCGTCCATCGAGAACGACGCCGACAGCCGATTCATCGGCCCAAGCGTGCGCTGAACAAGGCTATCCAATGTCGTTGCAACAACCTCCGGTCAACCCCTGGTACAAAGAAGTCTGGGTCTGGTTCATCCTCGGCATCCTCGGCCTGTCCGTGGTGCTGGGCACCAGCATGCTGGTGATCGCCACCAAGAACCCGCCGGGCCTGCTCTCGGACAACTACTACGACGTCGGCAAGGGCATCAACACCTCGCTGGAGCGCGAAGAGCTGGCCCAGCGCCTCAAGCTCAAGGCAGAGCTCACCCTGGACAACGAGCGCGGCACAGTCGAGCTGCGCCTGCAGGGCTACAGCAATCCGCCGCAACTGGTGCTCAACCTGATCTCGCCGACCCAGCCGGAGCGCGACCGTCGTGTCGTGCTGCAGACCCAGCCCGACGGCAGCTACGCCGGCAACCTGCTGGACGCCGTCGAGGGTCGCCGTTTCGTCGAGCTGATCGGCCAGGAAGGCGGCAAGGACTGGCGCCTGTTCGAGGAAGAACAACTGGTCAGCGGCCAGCGCATTCAGCTCGGCGAGTAAGCCCGCACGCATGAGCAGCCCCCTTCCCTGCTATCACTGCGGCCTGCCGGTACCTTCCGGCAGCCGTTTCGAGGCCCGCGTACTCGACGAGACGCGGGCCTTCTGCTGCCCGGGCTGCCAGGCAGTGGCCGAGGCCATCGTCGCCGGCGGCCTGGACAACTACTACCGCCACCGCAGCGACAACGCGATCAACCCGCAGGCCCTGCCCAAGGCCCTGCCGGATGAGCTCGCGCTGTACGACCGCGACGAGGTGCAGCAGGACTTCGTGCAGCACGAGGGCGAGCTGAGCGAGACCCGCCTGCTGATCGAGGGCATCAGCTGCGCCGCCTGCGGCTGGTTGATCGAGAAGCACCTGCGCGGCCTGCCGGGCGTGGCCGAGGCCAACCTCAACCTGTCCAACCAGCGCCTGCAGGTGCGCTGGTCCGACAGCCAGCTGCCGCTCAGCCAGCTGCTCGCCGAGCTGCGCCGCATTGGCTACGCCGGCCACCCCTGGCAGGACGACGAGGCCAGCGCGCGCCTGGCCGAGGAAAACCGCCGCTCGATGCGCCAGATCGGCGTCGCCGGGCTGCTGTGGCTGCAGGTGATGATGGCGACCATGGCCACCTGGCCTGAGGTCAATGTCGACCTCTCGCCGGAGCTGGACATGATCCTGCGCTGGACCAGCCTGTTCCTCACCACGCCCATCGTCTTCTACTGCTGCGGTCAGTTCTTCCGCGGTGCGCTGCGTGACCTACGCACCCGCCACCTGACCATGGATGTCTCGGTATCGCTGGCCATCGGCGGCGCCTACCTGGCCGGCATCTGGTCGACCATCACCGGCGACGGCGAGCTGTATTTCGACGCCGTCGGCATGTTCGCCCTGTTCCTCCTCGCCGGGCGCTACCTGGAACGGCGCGCCCGCGAACGCACGGCGGCGGCCACCGCCCAATTGGTCAGCCTGCTGCCACCTTCGTGCCTGCGCCTGGATGCCAACGGCCAGAGCCAGCGCGTGCTGCTGCGCGAGCTGGCGGTCGGTGACCAGGTACTGGTGCCACCGGGCGCGCAGCTGCCGGCAGACGGCCGCATCATCGCCGGCCAGTCGAGCATCGACGAGTCGCTGCTCACCGGCGAGTACCTGCCACTACCCCGCGCCGAAGGCGACAGCGTCACCGCCGGCACCCTCAACGTCGAGGGTCCGCTGACCGTCGAGGTCCAGGCCCTGGGCGAGAACACCCGGCTGTCCGCCATCGTCCGCCTGCTCGAGCGCGCCCAGGCCGACAAGCCGCGCATGGCCGAACTGGCCGACCGCGTGGCGCAATGGTTCCTGCTGATCGTGCTGGCCTTTGCCGCCGTGGTCGGCTTGGTCTGGTGGCAGATCGACAGCGAGCGCGCCTTCTGGATCGTCCTCGCCCTGCTGGTCGCCACCTGCCCCTGCGCCCTGTCCCTGGCCACGCCGACCGCCCTGACCACCGCCACCGGCAGCCTGCACAAGCTCGGCCTGCTGCTGACCCGCGGCCATGTGCTGGAAGGGCTCAAGCAGATCGACACGGTGATCTTCGACAAGACCGGCACCCTCAGCGAGGGCCGCCTGACCCTGAGCCGCATCGAGACCCTGCGCGAGCTGGACGCCGACGCCTGCCTGGCCCTAGCCGCTGCGCTGGAACACGGCTCCGAACACCCCATCGCCCGCGCCTTCGGCCACAGCAGCCGTGGCGTCGAGCAGCTGCTCAGCGCGCCGGGCCAGGGCCTGGAGGGCGTGGTCGAGGGGCGCCGCCTGCGCATCGGCCAGCCAGGCTACGTTGCCGCCCTGGCCAACCGCGAGGCACCGGCGATTCCCGGCGAGCACGGCCAGTGGCTGCTGCTTGGCGACGAACGCGGCCCGCTGGCCTGGTTCGTCCTCGACGATCGCCTGCGCGAAGACGCCCCTGACCTGATCGCCGCCTGCCGCGCCCAGGGCTGGGACATCCTGCTGCTGTCCGGCGACAGCTCGCCCATGGTTGGCCAGGTCGCCCGCCAGCTCGGCATCGAGGACGCGAGAGGCGGCCTCACCCCAGACGCAAAACTGGCCGTGCTCAAGGACCTGCACGAGCGCGGCCATCGCGTGCTGATGCTTGGCGATGGCGTCAACGACGTGCCGGTGCTGGCCGGCGCCGATATCAGCGTGGCCATGGGCAGCGCTACCGACCTGGCCAAGACCAGCGCCGACGCCGTGCTGCTGTCCAACCGCCTGGGCAGCCTGGTGCAGGCCTTTGCCCTGGCCCGCCGCACCCGCCGGGTGATTGTCGAGAACCTGGCCTGGGCGACTCTGTACAATGGCCTGGTGCTGCCGTTTGCCGCCATCGGCTGGATCACCCCGATGTGGGCTGCGGTCGGTATGTCGGTCAGCTCGTTGCTGGTAGTGCTGAACGCCCTGCGCCTGGCCCGCGTGCAGCCCTGATGCGGCCACTCACCTGCGCCGCGTAAATCCCGGAGCCTTCATGTCCGCCATCTACATTCTCATCCCCATCGCCGTCGCCCTGGTCGGAGTCGCCATCTGGGTCTTCTTCTGGGCGGTGGACAGCGGTCAGTACGATGACCTGGATGGCCCGGCCCACAGCATCCTGTTCGACGACGAAGACCCGCAGCACAAGGCCGGCATCGCCGAAGCCGACAGCAGCGACACGCCGAAGGACGAGCCGCGTGCCTGAGCTGGCACCGCAACTTCTCTCCGCGCTGATCCTCGGCCTGCTCGGCGGCGGCCACTGCCTGGGCATGTGCGGCGGGCTGATGGGCGCCCTGACCCTGGCCATTCCGCCGGAGCAGCGTGCCCGTCGCTTCCGCCTGCTGCTGGCCTACAACCTCGGGCGCATCCTCAGCTACGCCGCCGCCGGCCTGCTCATCGGCCTGGCCGGCTGGGCAGTGGCCAGTAGCCCGGCGGCGATGATCCTGCGGGTAGTCGCTGGCCTGCTGCTGATCGCCATGGGCCTGTACCTGGCCGGCTGGTGGAGCGGCCTGACTCGCATCGAAGCCATTGGCCGCCATCTGTGGCGTCACCTGCAACCCGTCGCCAGCCGCCTGATGCCAGTCAGCAGCCTGCCGCGCGCGCTGCTGCTGGGCGCCGTCTGGGGTTGGCTGCCTTGCGGCCTGGTATACAGCACATTGCTGTGGGCCTCCAGCCAGGGCTCACCGGCCGACAGCGGCCTGCTGATGCTGGCCTTCGGCCTCGGCACCTGGCCGGTGCTGCTGGCCACCGGCATGGCTGCCGAGCGCCTCACCTCCCTGCTGCGCAAACGCGGCGTACGCATCGCCGGTGGCCTGCTGGTGATCCTGTTCGGCCTCTGGACCCTGCCCGGGCCGCATCAGCACTGGCTGATGGGCCATTGATACAAATCAAAAGGCGTAGCGGCGCGACTCCCTAGACTGGCTGCACTGTCCATTCCAGGGATTCTCCAATGCTCGACGCCATCCACTGGGACGCCGACCTGATCCGCCGTCACGATCGGCCAGGCCCGCGCTACACCTCCTACCCCACCGCCGTGCAGTTTCATGGCGAAGTCGGCTCCTTCGACCTGCTGCATTCCCTGCGCGACAGCCGCAAGGCCATGCGCCCATTGTCGCTTTACGTGCACGTGCCGTTCTGCGCCAACATTTGCTACTACTGCGCCTGCAACAAGGTGATCACCAAGGATCGCGGCCGCGCCCTGCCGTATCTGGAGCGCCTGGAACGGGAGATCGAACTGATCGCCTGCCACCTCGACAAGGGCCAGGTGGTCGAGCAGCTGCACTTCGGCGGCGGCACCCCGACCTTCCTCAGCCACGACGAGCTGCGCCGGCTGATGGAGCACCTGCGCCAGCACTTCAACCTGCTGGACGACGATAGCGGCGACTACGGCATCGAGATCGACCCCCGCGAAGCCGACTGGTCGACCATGGGTCTGCTCCGCGAGCTGGGCTTCAACCGTGTCAGCCTCGGCGTGCAGGACCTCGACCCGGAGGTACAACACGCCATCAACCGCCTGCAGACCCTGGAGCAGACCCGCGCCATCGTCGATGCGGCGCATGCCCTGCAGTTCCGCTCGGTGAACATCGACCTGATCTATGGCCTGCCGCGGCAAACCCCGGAGCGTTTCGCCCGCACGGTCGATGAAGTCATCGCCCTGCAGCCGGATCGCCTGTCGGTGTTCAACTACGCCCACCTGCCAGAACGCTTCATGCCGCAGCGCCGCATCAACGAGAACGAGCTACCCAGCCCGGCGCAGAAGCTGGAGATGCTGCAGCGCAGCATCGAACAGCTCACCGCCGCAGGCTATCGCTACATCGGCATGGATCACTTCGCCCTGCCCGACGACGAGCTGGCCATGGCCCAGGAGGACGGCACCCTGCAGCGCGACTTCCAGGGCTACACCACCCACGGCCACTGCGACCTGATCGGCCTGGGCGTGTCGGCCATCAGCCAGGTCGGCGACCTCTACAGCCAGAACAGCAGCGACCTGACCAACTACCAGCAGAGCCTGGACAATGACCAGCTGGCCACCCAGCGCGGCCTGCACTGCAACGACGACGACCGCATCCGTCGCGCCGTGATTCAGGCGCTGATCTGTCAGTTCCAGCTGGACTTCGGCGATATCGAAAAACGCTTCGCCATAGAGTTTCGCAGTTACTTCTCGGCTATCTGGCCGCAGCTGCAGCAACTGGCGCGCGATGGGCTGATCGACCTGCACGAGCGCGGCATCGACGTGCGCCCCGCAGGGCGCCTACTGGTACGTTCGCTGTGCATGCTGTTCGACCACTACCTGGAGCAGCAGAACCAGCAGCGCTTCTCGCGGGTGATCTGAGGGCCGCTCAGTTCAGACTCAAGCCATGGCCAGGCTGGCCGCCTGCATCCGCTGGTCATCGCTCAGGCGTTTATCCTTGAGCGCCTGCACCAGGCCAGCCTGGGCTGTGCTCAGCGCGCCCTGCAGCGAGGCCAGCTCGCTGCGCAGCGCCTCGGCTCTCGCCTGCTGCAGCTGCGGGTCCGCCCCCGGCTCCGTCATCAGCGCCTGCAACTCGGCCTGTTTCTCGGCGATCTGCTGGCGCAGGGCGCGGATCAGCTTGAGGATTTCCTTGATGTTGTCCGGCAGGTCGGCCTCGTCGATGTCGTCGTTCTTGGCGGCAGAGCGCACCCGCCCCAGCTCGGACAAGCTCACCCGCAGGCCATCGCGCACCTCCTGCTCGCTGGGCTCCTCGCCCTCGGCACGGGCCACCTGGCGCTGTACACCCAGCGACAGCCGCTCGGTCATGGCACTCACGTCTATTTTCAGCATGGAGTTCCCCTCGACGCTTTCTCTCGCCGTCTTATCGGGCCCTATCGGAAAAACTTGAGCAATCAGTCAGGCCTATACCACCATGGTCACCCTGGCCCACTGGCCAGGCCATGAGTTACCCTTTGTCTTTGTGTGTGATCTGCAGTCAGGGAAATCCGATGTCAGAAACCATCAAGGTGCACAGCCCCCACCAAGCCCATTGCAAGGATTGCAGCCTGGCGCCACTCTGCCTGCCGCTGTCCTTGAACCTGGAGGACATGGACGCGCTGGACCGCATCGTCAAGCGCGGCCGCCCGCTGAAGAAGGGTGAGTTCCTGTTCCGCCAGGGCGATGCCTTCGACTCGGTATTCGCCGTGCGTGCCGGCGCCCTGAAGACCTTCACCCTCAGCGACGCGGGCGAAGAGCAGATCACCGGCTTCCACCTGCCCAGCGAGCTGGTCGGCCTGTCTGGCGTCGACACCGAAGTTTACCCCGTCTCGGCCCAGGCACTGGAAACCACCTCGGTGTGCGAGATCCCCTTCGAGCGTCTGGACGAGCTGTCCGTACAGCTGCCGCAGCTGCGCCGCCAGCTGATGCGGGTGATGAGCCGCGAGATCCGCGACGACCAGCAGATGATGCTGCTGCTGTCGAAGAAGACCGCCGACGAGCGTATCGCCACCTTCCTGGTCAACCTGTCCGCGCGCTTCCGTGCCCGCGGCTTCTCGGCACAACAGTTCCGCCTGTCCATGTCGCGCAACGAGCTGGGCAACTACCTCGGCCTGGCCGTGGAGACCGTGTCGCGAGTGTTCACCCGCTTCCAGCAGAACGGCCTGATCAATGCCGAAGGCAAGGAAGTACAGATTCTTGACCCCATCGAGCTATGCTCGCTGGCCGGTGGCAACCTGGCGGACTGAGGCAGTACTCCATGATTTTCGACGAATTCGACATTAAGTCGCTGATCCGCCCTGTGCCGGACTTCCCCAAGCCCGGCGTGGTGTTCCGCGACATCACCCCGCTGTTCCAGTCGCCGCGCGCGCAGCGCCTGGTAGCCGACAGCTTTATCCAGCGCTATGTCGAGGCCGATTTCAGCCACGTGGCGGCGATGGACGCGCGCGGCTTCCTGATCGGCTCGGTGATCGCCTATGAGCTGAACAAGCCGCTGATCCTGTTCCGCAAGCAGGGCAAGCTGCCGGCCGACGTGATCGCCGAGAGCTACCAGACCGAGTACGGCGAAGCCCTGCTGGAAGTGCATGCGGACAGCCTGTGTGAAGGCGACCGCGTGCTGGTCTTCGATGACCTGATCGCCACCGGCGGCACCCTGCTGGCCGCCGCTCGCCTGGTCAAGCGCCTCGGCGCCCAGGTGCACGAGGCCGCCGCCATCATCGACCTGCCAGAACTGGGTGGCTCGCAAAAGCTCCAGGACATGGGCATCCCCACCTTCTGCCTGACCGCTTTCGCCCTCGACGAGCGCTAGGCGTCACGAAACCCCGTCAGGCAATCGCCAGGGCGCTCTTCAGCGCCCCTGGCCAAGCAGCTGCTGCAACCTGTCACTGATCTGGCCAGCCTTGTGCTCGCTCTGGTTGATCGCCTCGCAGGACTCGCTCAGCGGCTGCTTCTCCGCACCACCCAATGCATAGAACAGCGCCTCGCAATCGCAGCTCAAGGTGGCCTTCGCCTCACCGTTCGCTGTGTCGCGCACCTGCGCCACCCAACAGGCATCGCCACAGCCGCAGGAGCGGTAAGCCAGGGTCTCGCCGGCTACGGGCCAGTCCAGCTCGTACTCACCCGAGCCGCCAGCAGCAAAAGCGGCAGCTGCTGGCAGGAGCATGAGTGTCAGGAAAACGCGGCGAAGCTGCTTCATCGGGACGGTCCTTGTACAAGACAGAGGATCGCCAAGACGCTCCTCGCCGCTGCGCTGGCGCGGCAGAGGTGAAACTACTGACCAGCACGCAGCCTGTCGAGGGTGGCCTTCACAGTCCCATCTGCTTGCTGATGATCTCGTTCATGATCTCTCGCGATCCGCCACCGATGGAGAGGATGCGGTTGTCGCGGTACAGGCGCTCCACCAGGCTCTCGCGCATGTAGCCCATGCCGCCGAGGATCTGCACGGCGTCGTAGGTGATGCGGTCAGCCGCGTCGGTGGCGAAGTTCTTGGCCATGGAGATTTCCTTGATCACGCTCTTGCCCACGGCCATCTTGGCGGCCTGGCGATAAGTGAACTCGCGGGAAACCTCCAGCTGGGTGGCCATCTCCGCCAGGCGGTGCTTGAGCACCTGGAACTTGCCGATCGGCTTGCCGAAGGCTTCGCGCTCGCGGGCCCAGGCCATGGCCTCCTCCAGCGCCATCTGCGAGGTCATGTTGGCCATCAGCGCCAGGCTCAGGCGCTCGCTCTGGAAGTTGGCCATGATGCAGGCGAAGCCCATGTTCTCGGCGCCGATCAGGTTCTCCACCGGCACCTTGCAGTCGTCGAAGAACAGCTCGGCGGTATCCGAGGCGCGCCAGCCCATCTTCTTCAGCGAGCGGCCGACAGTGAAGCCGGGCGTGCCCTTCTCGATCAGCAGTAGGCTGACGCCGCCGAAGCCCTCGCCACCGGTGCGCACGGCCACCGTGTAGTAATCGGCACGCACACCGCTGGTGATGAAGGTCTTGCTGCCGGTCACGCGATAGAAATCGCCGTCACGCACGGCGCGGGTCTTGAGGTTGGCCACGTCGGAGCCGCCGGAGGGTTCGGTCACGGCCAGGGCCATGATCTTCTCGCCGGCCAGCACTTCGGGCACCACGCGGTCGCGCAGCGCCGGCTTGGCCCACTTGAGCACCGGCGGCAGGCCGATATCCAGCGAACCGAGACCGGCCACCAGGCCGCCGGAGCCGGAGCGCATCAGTTCCTCGCTGGCCGCCACCTTGGCGAACAGATCGCCCTCGTGGCTGCCGCCATACTGTTCCGGATAGCCGATGCCGAGGATGCCGGCGGCGCCGGCCTTGCGGTACAGCTCGCGAGGAAACTCCTCGGCCTCCTCCCAGTCCGCCACGTGCGGCAAGACCTCGCGCTCGATGAAGCGGCGCACCGAGTCGCGCACCAGTTGATGGGATTGGTCGAAGTATTCCTGGAAAGCGGACATGCGGGTGGCTCCCGTTTTTGTTTTCGCCACCCTAACCGAGCGCTTGCTTGGTTTTCAAGTCATGGCGTTTTTGCCGCACGCAATGCCCGCATCACCTGTATCTGCATGTCATAGGCCGGCTTCTCCACCGCCTCGAAATCACGGGTGTAGCGCTGAGCGAAACCGGTCGAGCCCCATTCACGGTATTGCTTGGCGTGCCACAGCTCGTGGGCCCACAGGGCAATATCCTGCTCGGCGGCCTCCTGGCTGCGGAACACCACCACGTCGACCAGGGTCACCGCCTGGATGTCCGGGTTCTGCAGCATGGCGCTGGCCACGTCCATTTCGTCGAGCGCACCGACACGGAAGCGAACCGTATCGAGCAAGGCGCTGTCGTAATAGGGCGCCAGTTGTGCACGCATCTGCAGCGGCATCGGCTGGGTACCTGCCATCAGCGCCGTATCGCGGGATTGCAGGATCCAGCGCTCGAGCGTCACCGACGCAGAGCCGAGCACCTGGGTGCGGACCTGCTCGACATCGGGCACGCAGATACAACTGGTGAAGCAGATTTCCATCTGCCCCACCGGGCAGGCGGCAGAAGCGCCGAGCGGCCAGCCAAGGATGGCGAGCAACGCGGCGCGGCGAAGATAAGCGGGAGTCACGGATTTTCCAGGAAGTAGTTCGGGGGTGCGCTGGGCCGCCATCATGGCAGCGGATGGCGGACGACGCTATGACCGGCGCGGGGGCCGGAATATCCCGAATTCGCTGCCTGGGAGATAGAAAATGCGCGCCATCTGCATTGCCCTGAGCACCCTGCTGCTGGTGGGTTGCACCACGCTGAACTACCAGCCCCAGGCCATCGGCGAACGCGAGGCCTACGCAGTGATCACCGAGGTGGCGACACAGCAACCCGCCGCCGCCTACCTGGACAGCCGCTACCTGGGCTTTCGCGACAGCGCGGACGACGCCACGGGTACGCCCCAGGACATCCGCGAGCGCATCTACTTCAGCTCGCTCGATGGCATCCAGTTGCGCCGCAGTGGCAGCGGCTACCTGGTGCGGCTGAGCGGCCCGAGCGGCGAAACCCTGCGTGAGTTCCACCTCGCCGACCGCCAGCAGGCCGAGCGTTTCGTCGACGCCCTCGCCTACTACCGCGCCAACGCCCCGGCCTTCACCGGGCTGAAGTGATCGTTGCCATCTCGGCACGACGCCCGGCGAAGCGCCGCGCACGCTGCTTGCGCCACCAGATGACGATGCCGGTGACGCTGAGCACGGCGATGGCCAGCCCCAACACGGCTATCAGCACCCGCCCGGGGAAGCCGAGGATGCGCCCGCCGTGGATCGGCAGCTGCAGCTGGTAGAAGCGCTCGCCGAGCGTGCCCACGCCAGGGATCTCGCGGCCAATCACGCTGCCATCCTGGCCATGCACGAAGATCCAGGCGTTGCCCTCATCACTGGCGTGATCACCGAAACCGGCGCCGAAGAAGTTGTACTCGAAGCTGTAGTACAGCTCGGTGATTGGCGCGTGCAGACCGAGACGATCACCCTCCTCGCGCGCCAAGCGGTAGGCCTGGCGATAGTCCAGCTTCAACTCGCCCAGTTCCTCCTTGGGTAGCCGGCCACGTGCCTCGTAGGTGCTCAGGGGGACCTCGGAGAACAGCGACACCACTGGCTTGAATACTTCGGCCGGCAGATTCATCGCCACGCTGCTCACTGCCACAGGCGTCAGCAGCAACCACAGCCACAGACCGCCAGCGCGGTGCATGTCGTGGTTGAGGCGCTGGCGCTTGATCTTCCAGGCCTTGCCCCACTTGCGCCAGAACGGCCGGCCGCGTGGCAGGGTCAGCCACAGCGATACCAGACAATCGATGGTCCAGAGGATGGCGACGATGCCCATCAGCCAAAGGCCCCAGTTGCCCGGCAGGCTGAGGTTGTAGTGAAACTCGAGGATAAAGGGAACGAAGTTCTCCCGTGAGAAGCAGCAGGCGCCCCACTCCCGCTCGCCCAGCACCTTGCCATTCGCCGGGTCGAGGTAGAACACCCGCGGCGCCAGCGGATACGGCTGGCCGCTGGCCGGGTCGGTACGCGGCATGGTCGCCAGCAGCGCCGAATGGCCGGGTTCTTCCGGCTGTTCCAGGTACCACACCAGGCGCTGCGGATACTCAGCCTCCAGGTGCTCGATCAGGCTCGGGCCGTCCATCTGCGCCGTGGCGGCATGGTCGGTCTGGTAGAACTGCGGGTTGAGCCACTCGTCCAGTTCATGGTGGAAGGCCAGCACGCTGCCGGTAAGGCCGGCCAGGGCGAGGAATACCGCCGTCGCCAGGCCCAGGTAGCGGTGCAGCAGGACCAGGATGTTGCGCGTCATGATTGTTCGTCTCGCAGACAGCAGAAAGCCGCCGCCCCTTGCGAGGCGGCGGCCAACTCACAGCATCAGAATTTCTGGGTGACGGTAGCCACCACGGTGCGTTCCTCGCCCAGGTAGCAGGCGGTTGCCGAATAGCAGGACGCCACGTAGTACTCGTCGGTGAGGTTGTTGGCGTTGACTCGCACCGAGGTGCCCTGCAGGCCGACGTTGCTCAGGTCATAGCTGATCGCCGCATCGAACAGGGTGTAGGACGGCACCTTGAAATCGTTCAGGTCGCTGCCGTAGCTCTCGCCCACATAGCGCGCACCGGCGCCAATGGTCAGGCCAGCCAGCAAGCCGTCCTTGAAGCCATAGTCGGCCCACAGGCTGGCCATCTGCTCGGGGGTCTGGTACGGAGTGTTGCCCTTGGCGTTCACCACGTTGGTGTAACTGGCGTCAGCGAAGATGTAATAGGGCTTGCTGTACTCCACGTCGTTGTAGGTGTAGCTGCCCATCAGCTGCAGGTTGTCGGTGACCTGCACGCGGGCTTCCAGCTCCACGCCCTTGGAGTCGATGCCGCCGACGCCCTTGTACTCGTAGCTGTCGGTGAAGCTGTTTTCCTTGGCGAACAGGTTCTCCATCTCGATGGTGAAGAAGGAGATGGTGTACAGGTCGTCGGTGCCCGGCGGCTGGAATTTCAGGCCGGCTTCCCACTGCTCGCCGGTGGTCGGCTTGAGGATCTGCGCGCCGTCGGAGTAGTTGGACGTCGGGTTGAACGAGGTGGAGTAGCTCAGGTACGGCGACAGGCCGTTGTCGAAGGCATAGAGCACACCGAGGTGGCCGCTGAGCTTGTCGCCGGTGTTGGCGTCCTTGGTGCCCTGCTGATAGTCGTCGATGGACACGTCGTACCAGTCCTGGCGCAGGCCGGCGGTGAAGTTCCAGCCGCCCAGCTCGACCAGGTCCTGCACGTACAGACCGGCCTGCTTCTGCCGACGCAGGGCATTGCTGACGGTGGCCAGGTCGGCCAGGTCGTTGGCCGGGTACTGCGGGTTGAATACATCCAGCGGGGTCACCGAGGTGTAGTCGCGGTCGTAGCGCACCTTGTTCTTCGAATACTGATAGTCGAGTCCGGTGACGACCGTGTGCTGCGCCGCGCCGGTGGCGAATTCGGCCTGCAGCATGTTGTCGACGATCCAGGCGTGCAGGTTCTCCTCGCCGCCGCTGAAGCCACGGCTCAGCTCGTTGCTGGTGGCGCTCACGTAGCCGTTGCCCCAGACCTGGCTGTTCTCGCTGGTGGCGTCCAGGTAGCGGAAGTTCTGCCGCGCGCTCCAGGTATCGTTGAAGCGGTGTTCCAGCTCGTAGCCGAGCATCTGCTGGGTACGGGTGAACTCCTCGATGCTCGGGTCGCCCTCGAAGAAGCTGCCGGAAATGCGCTCGCCATTGCGTTTGTGCAGGGTGCCGGAGGCCGGCAGGCTGCCGTGGTAGCCGCCGTTCGGGTCGTGCTGCAGGTAGGCGTAGAGATTGAGCAGAGTGTCGTCGCTGAGGTTCAGCGCCAGGCTGGGCATCAGCGCGTAGCGGGTCTCCTCGACATGGTCGACCTGCACGTCAGCGTCCTTGGCCAGGCCGACCAGGCGGTAGGCGACGTTGTCGCTGAGTGGGCCAGTGACGTCGAAGGCGGTCTGCTTGTAGTCGTGGCTGCCGTAGGACACATCGATGCGCGCGGCCTGTTCGAACTCCGGACGTTTGGTGGTCAGTGCCGCCAGGCCACCCGGGTTGCTGCGTCCGTAGAGCACCGAGGACGGGCCCTTGAGCACGTCGATGCGCTCGATGAAGTACGGGTCGATCTGCAGGCTGGTGAACGAGCCCGGGTCGCCCATGGACTTCAGGCCGTCGATGATGATGTTGTCCACCGAGCCGTCGTTGATCCCTCGCATGGCCAGGTAGTCGTAGCGATGAGTGCTGCCGTAGGGATTGGTGAGCACGCCGGCGGTGTAGCGCGTGGCCTCGGCGACAGTGCGCGAGCCCTGCTCCTCGATCTGCGCGGCGGTGACCACGGACACGCTCTGCGAGGTCTTCACCAGCTCCTTGCTGGTCTTGGTTGCCACGCTGCTGTGGGTGGCGTTGTAGCCATCCATGCTGCCCAGTGCATTGCCCAGGGCAAAGCCTTCCACGTGGGCGGTCTCCAGCGACAGGTTGGCGCCTTCGCCTGCCACGCTCAGCGAGTAGCCGCCGCTGGCGTCGCGCACCACCTGCAGGCCGCTGCCCTGCAGCAGCCGGGCCAGGCCCTCGTCCACCGAATACTGGCCCTGCAGGCCGGCGCTCTGCTTGCCGGCGGTGAGCTGGCCGTCCACGGCGAGCAGAATCTGCGACTCGCTGGCGAACTGGCTCAGGGCGCTGGACAGCGGGCCGGCCGCGATGGCGTAGCTGCGCAGGCTCTGCTCGGTCTCGGCGGCATGCACCTGGCTGATCAGGAGCGGTTGCAGGGCGGCCAGCGGCATGGCCAGCACGGCGGCGCGAATGGCGCAGCGCAGGATCTGCGGAGCCGGACGGTGGATATGGGTGGTACGCATGGAGATCCCCTGGGTCTGCTGAAATGGCTGGGCTAAATTGCCCTTCTGCCCCTAGAGCCAGACGAGACGCGAAAAGGGGAACCGCAAATGAAAAATATTTTCGCCTGCACTCAAACCGCAGCAGTCTCGCGCGGCTCGATGCTGATCCACCAGGGCAGACGGCGCACCACGCGCACCGGCAGGCTGGCCTCTAGCGCGGAGTAGATGCGTTCCGGCTCGGCCAGCGGGAAGGCGCCAACCAGGCGCAGGTTGGCGACCTGTGGATCGCAGCCCAGATGGCCGTGCTGATAGCGCGACAGTTCGGCGATGAACTCGCCCAACGGGATGTCGTCGGCCTGCAGAATGCCGTGGGTCCAGGCCTGCTGACCCGGTCGCAATGGCGCCGGCTGGTCCACCCGCAGAGCGTCGAAGTAGATCTGCTGCCCGGCCACCAAGGCCTGGCGACGCGCGCCGAGGATCTCCAGCTCGCCGCGCTCGGCCGAGACCAGATAGCCATCCTCGCGCTGGCGCACTGCAAAACGCCCCTGCTGCACGCGCAGGCGAGCATGTTCGGTCTCCAGCCACAGCGGCCGGTCATCGGCAGCCACGTCCACCAGCACCTCGCCGCGATACAGCGCCAGGCGCCGCAGGCTGGCGCTGAAATCCACGTCCAGCGCGCTGTCGGTGTTCAGCCACAGCCGGCTACCATCGGCCAGCTCGCTGCCCCGCACCTCGCCCACCGCCGTGCGCTGGTTGGCTTGCCATTGCTGCCAGGGCAGGCCGCGGCCGGTGAGCGCCAGCAGGGCGCCGCCGCTGATCACGGACAGCACCTTCAGCGCCTGGCGCCGATCCATGCCCCGCGCCTGCAGTGCCGAACGCGCTGCCTGGCGTTGCGGCAGACGCTCGAACTGGCTGCTGATCATCTCCACCCGCTGCCAGGCCTGGCGATGCTGCGGCTGTGCCTCCAGCCAAAGCTGCCAGGCGAGACGGTCCTGCTCGCTGACATGCTCGTCACGCAGGCGGGAAAACCATTCGGCAGCTTGCTCCAGCACGGTGAAATCGATGCTCTGGCTCATGCGTCAGTCCTGCGCCAGGGTCAGGCAATGCAGCATGGCCTGGGCCATGTACTTCTTCACCATGCGCTCGGACACGCCGAGCCTGGCGGCAATCTGCACATAGGTCAGACCATCGAGCTGGGCCATGAGGAAGGCGTCACGCACCTTGCCCGGCAGGCGCCGCAACATGGCATCGATCTGCAGCAAGGTGGCCATGATCAGCTCGCGTTCCTCCGGCGACGGCGCGTACTGCTCCGGCTGCAGGGCCAGGGATTCCAGGTAGGCGCGCTCGATGGCCAGGCGACGCCAGTGGTTGACCAGCAGGGAGTGGGCGATGGTCGACAGGTAGGCGCGCGGATCACGCAACGGGCTGAGGTCGCGCTCCTTGCTCAGCAGACGCAGGAAGGTGTCCTGGGCCAGATCGGCGGCGTTCTGCGCGCAGCCCATGCGTTGCCGCAGCCAGCCGTGCAACCAACCGTGGTGATCCTGATAGAGCTGCTGGAACGCCTGCTGCTGAGGAGGGGTCGTACTGACCGCCATGGGAAACATCCGCCATCCACGCCGAAAGAGCGCGAATGGTAATGCTTCTCAAGTTTGAGTTACCAGAGAATTCTCTTCGCCACGCCAGCGGGCACGAATCAGCCGTTGATCGGCCGCCGTCCAGCCAGTGCATGAGCCAGGGTGCCACCGTCCACCAGTTCCAGCTCGCCACCCAGCGGAACGCCATGGGCGATACGCGACAGGACGATACCCTTGCCGTTGAGCATCTGCGCGATGTAGTGGGCGGTGGCCTCGCCTTCCACCGTCGGGTTGGTGGCGAGGATAACTTCGCCGTACTGGCTGGCGCCGATATGTGCCAGCAGCTCGGGAATGCCGATGGCCTCCGGGCCCAGGCCATCCAATGGGGAGAGATGACCCTTGAGCACGAAGTAACGCCCGCGATAACCAGTCTGCTCTACCGCGAACACGTCCAGCGGCCCCTCCACCACGCACAGCAACGCGTCGTCGCGGCGCGGGTCGCTGCACTGCGGGCACAGCTCGTCCTCGCTCAGGGTACGGCAACGCCTGCAGTGCCCTACCCCCTCCATCGCCGCCGCCAGCGCCTGCGACAAACGCATGCCGCCGCTGCGATCACGTTCCAGCAACTGCAGCGCCATGCGCTGCGCGGTCTTCTGCCCGACGCCGGGGAGAAGGCGCAGCGAATCGATCAGTTGGCGGATTAGAGGGCTGAAGCTCATGGGGGCTACCGGGTGCTAGCTTTTCTGGAGCCACTGCGGTGTAAGTGCCGTTCAGACGCTGTGCAGAGCAAGGCGCAAGACGGCACGGGCACCGGAGTTTACTGGCCGTAAATGAGGATGCCCGGGCCGGCTTGCAACACAGCTATGTGCAGTGGCTGGGCGGCACGTTTATCAGAAAGGCATTTTGAAGCCGGGCGGGAGCTGCATGCCGGCGGTCATGCCGGACATTTTCTCCTGGCTGTTCTGCTCGACCTTGCGCACGGCATCGTTCACCGCTGCGGCGATCAAGTCTTCCAGCACTTCCTTGTCTTCCTGCATCAGGCTGTCATCCAGGGTGATGCGCTTGACGTCGTGGCGACCGGTCATCACCACGCTCACCAGGCCGGCGCCGGACTGGCCGGTGACTTCGGCGTTGGCCAGCTCTTCCTGCATCTTCTGCATCTTTTCCTGCATCTGCTGCGCCTGCTTCATCAGGCCTGCCATGCCGCCTTTCATCATGGTGATGTTCCTCTGCTATGCGACTCAGGGAGTCAGGGGTTCGATGGAGTCGGCGCGGATCGCCGCACCAAACTGTTGAATCATCTGCTGCACGATCGGATCGTCATGGATCGACTGCTCTGCCTGGCGCTGGCGCTCCGCACGCTTGCGCGAGGCGGCCTGGGCCGGGGTTTCCTGCTCGGGGCGGATCAGTTCGATACGCAGCTTCAGGTCGCGCCCCAGGTGCTGGTTCAGCGCCTCGTTCAGGCGGCGCTGCTGGGTGGCATTGAACAGCGCGCTGTGCGCCGGGTCCAGGTGCAGCAGCCAGTCGTCGCCGTTGGACTCGATCAGGGTGCAGTTGGCGCCGATGCTGCCGGTCATGCCGGACAGGCCCAGGCGTGGGAACAGCTCCAGCCACTCGGCAGCCAGGCCGGTGGCGGGCTGCGAAGCCGGCAGCGGCTCGGGCTCGGCTGGAGCAGCGGCAGGCGCGTCGAAGTCGTAATCGAGGCTGTCGGCATCGGGCTCGTAGTAGTCGTAGTCGCCAGGTGGCGGCTCGTCGTCATCGTCCGCCTCGGCACTGGCGACCGGCGCACTCGCAGCTGCATCGACCACCTGCGCCGCCGACTCGCCCAGCGGCACTGCCACCGGTGTATCGGCTGGGCCTGCGACGATAGCGGCCTGAGGCTCGACCGGCGCCTGTACCGGAGCAACCGGCAGACTCTCCTCGAGCGGAGCTGGCGCGGCAGTTGCCCAAGGCACATCGACGGCCGCGACAGGCTCGGCAAGCGCCTCGACCATTGCCGCCGACTCGGCCGGCGGCGGTGCGATCACAGGAGCAGGTGCAGGTACGGGAGCTGGGACAGCAGCCACTGGAGCCGGAGCCGGAGCCGCGACAGGCTCGGGGGCAGGCACAGGCTGCGGAACAACCGGAGCAACCGGAGCAACCGGAGCAACCGGAGCAACGATAGCGGCCGGCGCGGCAACGGGGGCTGCGCCGGCCACTGGGGTCTTGTCGGAATCAGCTGTGGCCTTGCTGATCCCCAGATTCTTTAGTGGCGACCTGGGCGCGCCGTCGGCATCCGCCGGGCGGAACGCCAGCATGCGCAGCAGCACCATCTCGAAACCACCACGCGGGTCCGGCGCCAGCGGCAAATCGCGGCGGCCGATCAGGCCCATCTGGTAGTAGAACTGCACGTCTTCGGCCGGCAACGCCTGGGCCAACGCCAGCACCTTGTCGCGGTCGCCCTGGCCGTTGTCCACGGCCTCCGGCAGCGCCTGGGCGATGGCCACGCGGTGCAGCACATTGAGCATTTCCGAGAGTACGCCACTCCAGTCCGGGCCCTGTTCGGCCAGGTGGCGCACCGCTTCGAGCAGCGCACGGGCATCGCCTTCCAGCAACGCATGCAGCACGCCGTAGACCTGGCCGTGATCGAGGGTGCCGAGCATCGAGCGCACGTCGGTCGCCAGTACCTTGCCCTCACCGAAGGCGATGGCCTGGTCGGTGAGGCTCATGGCGTCGCGCATCGAGCCATCGGCGGCACGGCCGAGCAGCCACAGGGCGTCTTCCTCGAACGGAATGCTCTCGGCGGTCAGTACATGGGTCAGGTGCTCGACCACCCGCTCCGGCGGCATGTTCTTCAGAGAGAACTGCAGGCAGCGCGAGAGGATGGTCACCGGCAGCTTCTGCGGATCGGTGGTGGCGAGCAGGAACTTGACGTGGGGTGGCGGCTCTTCAAGGGTCTTGAGCAGCGCGTTGAACGAGTGCGTGGAAAGCATGTGCACTTCGTCGATCAGGTAGACCTTGTAGCGCCCGCGGCTCGGCGCATACTGCACGTTCTCCAGCAGCTCACGGGTGTCCTCGACCTTGGTACGACTCGCGGCGTCCACCTCGATCAGGTCGACGAAGCGCCCCTCGTCGATCTCCCGGCACACCGAGCACTGGCCACAGGGGCTGGCGCTGATGCCGGTCTCGCAGTTCAGGCACTTGGCGATGATCCGCGCGATGGTGGTCTTGCCCACGCCACGGGTACCGGTGAACAGGTAGGCATGGTGCAGGCGCTGGCTATCCAGGGCATTGATCAGAGCCTTGAGCACATGGGTCTGCCCGACCATCTCGCGGAAGCTGCGCGGGCGCCATTTGCGTGCAAGAACCTGATAACTCATGAAAAACCGTCGCGGCAGGGAAAGCGGAAGTGGCTAATCCTAGCGGAGCACCGGGCAAATTGCATCCGCCATGGCCAGCGCCCTTCATCGGAGCGTCCTTGCTGGCGGCCCACACATCGAATACTGTTTTTATATACAGTATTTTGCAGCCCACCATGCCTACCCTCACCCTTATCGGATACATGCCATGAATGCGCAGGTCATCGCCCTTGATCGCCTGCTGGATGAACGTCGCGTCTGGAAGGGTCAGGCACTCACAGCACCCAGCGGCGCCCAACCCACTGAACACGTGACCCTGGATGCCGTGCTGCCGGGCGGCGGCTGGCCGGAGGGCGCGCTCAGCGAGATACTTCTATCAGCCCCGGGACTGGGCGAATTGCGCCTGCTCTGGCCAACCCTGGCGCGCCTTAGCCAGGCCGGCGAACGCCTGGCTCTCGTCGCACCGCCATTCCTGCCCTACGCACCGGCCTGGCAAGCCGCCGGCATCGTTCTGCAACACCTGGAAATCATCCGCGCCCGAGGGGAGGATGCGCTGTGGGCCGCCGAGCAGTGCCTGCGCTCTGGCAGTTGCGGCGCCGTATTGTGCTGGCCTGGCCAGGCCAGCGACCGCGCCCTGCGCCGCCTGCAGGTAGCAGCCGAAACCGGACAGACCCTGGGCTTCGCCTATCGCCCGGCCAATGCCGCCCATAACCCCTCACCCGCAGCCCTGCGCCTGCTACTGGAGGGACCGGCACAAGTACGCGTGCTCAAGTGCCGCGGCGGCCTGGCACCGGCGCGCGCCATCGTGCTCTGAGGTCCTGATGCGCTGGGCCTGCATTCTCCTGCCACAACTGGCGCTGGACCAAGCATTGCGCCAGCACGACGACCCGCAGGCGCCGCTGGCACTGCTCAGCGGGCCGGCCAACCGCCGCGTGCTGCAGACGCTCAACCCGGCAGCGCGAGAACTCGGCCTGCGCCCCGGCATGACGCTGAGCGCCGCCCAACTGCTGAGCCGCGACTTCGCCACCGCCGACTACGACCCAGCGGCCGTCGAGCGCTGCCAACAGTTTCTCGCCGCCTGGGCCTACCGATTCAGCTCCCAGGTCAGCCTGCATTACCCGCGCACCCTGCTGCTGGAGGTGGAGTCCAGCCTCGGCCTGTTCGGCCCCTGGCCACGGCTGGAGTCTCGCCTGCGCAGCGAGTTGGACGAGCTCGGCTACCAACGGCGCATCGTCCTGGCGCCCAATCCGGCCGCCGCCCGCGCCCTGGCCAATGCCTACGACGGCCTGGCGGTGAACAACGAGACCGCCCTCGCACGCGCCATAGGCCAGCTGCCGGTACAACGCGCCGGGCTGAGCCGCGACGAAGCCGAAGCCCTGACCCGCATGGGCCTGCGCCAGGTGCACAAAGTGCTGCAGCTACCGCGTGAGACCCTGGCCCGGCGTTTCCCCGCCAGCCTGCTGGAACAGCTCGACCGCCTGCTCGGCCGTCGCCCGCTGGGCCTGGACTTCTACCTGCCGCCCGACGAGTTCAGCCTGCGCATCGAACTGAACTTCGAGGTGGAATCGCACCAGGCCCTGCTCTTCCCGCTGCGCCGCGCCCTCGGCGACCTCGCGGCCTACCTGGCCGGCCGCGACAGTGGCGTCCAGCGCTTCACCCTGACGCTGGAACATCGCAGCGGCGCACCGACCGAACTGCAGGTCGGCCTGCTCGGCGCCGAGCGCGACCCCAACATGCTCTTCGAACTGACCCGCACACGCCTGGAGCGGCTGCAGCTGCCCGCGCCGGTACTGGCGCTGCGCCTGGTAGCTCGCGATCTGCCGGCCTTCGTGCCGGAGCGGCGCGAGCTGTTCGACCCGCGCCCGCAGCAGAACCTTGGCTGGGAGCAGCTGCGCGAGCGTCTGCGTGCCCGTCTGGGCGACGACGCCCTGCACGGCCTCGGCGCCCACGCCGACCCACGCCCCGAACACGCCTGGCGCCCGCAAGCCGGCAAGGCGCCGCTCGAGGTGCGGCCACGCCCCGGTTGGCTGCTGGCCGAACCACAGGCACTGCGTGAGCCGCCACGCATCCTGCTCGCCGGCCCCGAGCGCATCGAGTCCGGATGGTGGGATGGTGGCGACCTGCGTCGTGACTATTACCGCGCCGAACTGCGCAACGGCCAGCAGGCCTGGGTCTTCCAAGAACCAGGCGCGGATGGCACCTGGTGGCTGCACGGATGGTTCGCATGACGAGCTATACCGAGCTGCACTGCCTGTCCAACTTCAGCTTCCAACGCGGCGCCTCCAGCGCGCGGGAGCTGTTCGAGCGCGCCAGCCGATTGGGTTACCACGCCCTGGCGATCACCGACGAGTGCAGCCTGGCCGGCATTGTCCGTGCCTGGCAGGCGGCCAAGGCCACTGGCCTGGCGCTGATAGTCGGCAGCGAGGTGCGCCTCGAAGACGGCCCCAAGCTGGTCCTGCTGGCCAGCGACCTCGCCGGTTACCAGCGGCTCAGCCGGCTGATCACCCACGCCCGCCGCCGCGCGGACAAGGGCCGCTACCGCCTACTGCGCGAGGACCTGCAGGGTCCGCTCGACGGCCTGCTGGCCATCTGGCTGCCCGATGGCCAGCACGACGACGGCAACTGGCTCAAGGAGCGCTTCAGCCAACATCTCTGGCTAGGGGTGGAACTGCACCGCGGCCCGGACGATGCTGCGCGGCTGGCCGATCTGCTGGCACTGGCCGAGCGAACCGGCATTCCTGCGGTGGCCTGCGGCGATGTGCACATGCACGCCCGCGGCCGCCGTGCCCTGCAGGACTGCATGACCGCCATCCGCCACCACCTGCCAGTGGCGGAAGCCGGGCAGTATCTGTTCGCCAATGGCGAACGCCACCTGCGCCGCCTGGACGAGCTACAGGCGCTGTATCCATCGGATCTGCTGGAGGAGAGCCGGCGCATCGCCGAGCACTGCCACTTCGATCTCGCCCAGCTGAAGTACGAGTATCCCCACGAGGTCGTTCCGCCCGGCCAGACGGCTACCACCTGGCTGCGCCATCTGGTGGAACAAGGAGCACAGGGACGCTGGCCAAAGGGGGTTACACAGAAGGTCCGCGACCAGCTGGAGAAGGAGCTGCAGCTGATCGCCGACCTGAAGTACGAGAGCTACTTCCTCACCGTGCACGACATCGTCGCCTTCGCCCGCAGCCAGAACATCCTCTGCCAGGGGCGCGGCTCGGCGGCCAACTCGGCGGTGTGCTTCACCCTCGGCATCACCGAGCTCGACCCGACACATACCAACCTGCTGTTCGAACGCTTCCTCTCCCGCGAGCGCAACGAGCCGCCGGACATCGACGTCGATTTCGAGCACGAGCGCCGCGAAGAGGTGATCCAGTACGTATTCCGCCGCTATGGCCGTGACCGCGCCGCACTCACCGCAGTGGTCAACAGCTACCACGCCGCCGGCGCCATTCGCGAAGTGGCCAAGACCCTGGGGCTGCCGGCCGAGCAACAGGGCGTTCTGGCCGATTGCTGCGGGCGCTGGACCGACCGCCTGCCATCGGACGAGCGCCTGGCCGAGGCCGGCTTCGACCCGCAGAGCCCACAACTGCGCCGCATCCTGGCGCTGACCGGGCAACTGGTCGGCTTTCCCCGCCACCTGTCGCAGCATCCCGGCGGCTTCGTCATTTCCGAGCGCCCGCTAAGCGAACTGGTGCCGGTGGAAAACGCCGCCATGGCCGAACGCACGGTGATCCAGTGGGACAAGGACGACCTCGACGAAGTCGGCCTGCTCAAGGTCGATGTGCTGGCGCTGGGCATGCTCAGCGCCCTGCGCCGCTGCTTCGACCTGATCTCGCGTTACCGCGGCACGCAACCCTGGTCCCTGGCCAGCCTGCCGGCAGACGACGGCCCTACCTACGACATGATCGGCCGCGCCGACACCATCGGCGTGTTCCAGATCGAGTCGCGAGCGCAGATGGCCATGCTGCCGCGCCTGAAACCGCGCAACTACTACGATCTGGTGATCGAGGTGGCCATCGTTCGCCCAGGGCCGATCCAGGGCGACATGGTCCATCCCTACCTGCGCCGTCGTAATGAGGAAGAGGAAGTCAGCTATCCCAGCGAGGCTCTCAAGCCCGTGTTCGAACGTACCCTGGGCATCCCGCTGTTCCAGGAGCAGGTGATGGAGCTGGCAGTGGTCGCCGCCGGCTACACCCCCGGCGAGGCGGACGACCTGCGCCGCTGCATGGCCGCCTGGAAACGTCGTGGCGGCCTGGAACCACACCGGCAGAAGCTCACCCAGGGCATGCTGGATCGCGGCTATACCGCCGAATTCGCCGCGCGCATCTTCGAGCAGATCAAGGGTTTCGGCGACTACGGCTTTCCCGAGTCGCATGCCGCCAGCTTCGCCCTGCTCACCTATGCCAGCAGCTGGCTCAAGTGCCACGAGCCGGCAGCCTTCGTCTGCGCCCTGATCAACAGCTGGCCGATGGGTTTCTACAGCCCCGATCAGCTGCTGCAGGACGCCCGCCGCCATGCTGTCGAGGTACGCCCACTGGATGTGCGGCACAGCGCCTGGGACTGCAGCCTGGAAGCAGCCGCAGGCGATCAGCCGGCCATCCGCCTGGGCTTGCGCCTAATCCGTGGGCTGCGCGAAACAGACGTGCAGCGCCTGGAGCAAGCACGCCGGGAGCGCCCCTTCGCCGATGCCGCCGACCTCTGCCTGCGCGCCCGCCTGGACGGCCGCTGCCGCGCCCTGCTCGCCGATGCCGGAGCCCTGCATGGGCTGGCGGGCAACCGCTATCAGGCGCGCTGGGCGACAGCCGGTGTCGAGCAGCAGGCGCCTCTATTCGCCGCATTACCCGCAACGGCAGAAACCAAGGTGCAACTGCCGATGCCGAGCGTGGGCGAGGACGTGCTTTGCGACTACGCCACCAGCGGCACCACCCTCGGCCCACACCCACTGAGCCTGTTGCGCGAAGCCCTACGCACGCGACGTTGTCGCAGCGCCGAGGAGCTGCTGCAGGTCGCCAATGGCCGACTGGTGAAGATCGCCGGCCTGGTCACCGGCCGCCAGCGCCCGCAGACCGCCAGCGGTATCACCTTCGTCACCCTCGAAGACGAACACGGCATGGTCAACGTCGTGGTTCGCCATGAACTGGCCGAGCGTCAGCACCGGATACTGGTCAGCGCCAAGCTGATGCTGGTGGACGGCCATCTGGAAGAAAAGAGCGGCGTGCGCCACGTGATCGCCGGGCGCCTGCACGACCTCACCCCCCTGCTCGAAGGGCTGGACGTGCGCAGCCGGGATTTCCGCTAGCCGCGGCTGCAAACCCGGTCAGAAGATGTAGTCGGTGGTGATGAAGCCCGACTCGCGGTTGCGGATGATCTCGCTGACCAGCTCCTTGTTCTGCGGGTTGAAACGGGTTGCCACCAGGGTGCGGATGGAGAACACGCGCAAGGCGTCCTGTACCGACAGGGTGCCCTCGGCGGAGTTCTTGCGGCCGTTGAACGGGAAGCTGTCCGGGCCACGCTGGCACTGGGCGTTGATATTGATACGACCGACCTGGTTGACGAAGGCATCAACCAGCCGCCCGACCTGCGCCGAGTCGTTGCCGAAGATGCTCAGCTGCTGACCGTAGTCAGAATGCAGCACGTAGTCGATCACCTCCTCCACCTCGCGGTACGGCACCACCGGCACCAGCGGGCCGAACTGCTCCTCCTGGTACAGGCGCATGGCCGGTGTCACCGGGCTGAGCAGCGCCGGGTAGAAGAAGCTCTGCCGGTGCGCGCCGCCACCGGGGTTGATCACCTGCGCTCCCTTGGCGATAGCGTCATCGAGCAGGCCATTGAGGTAGTCGACCTTGCCCGGCTCGGGCAGCGGGGTCAGCGCCACACCCTCCTCCCAGGGCATGCCAGGCTTCAGTGCGGCGAGCCTGGCGGTGAATTTTTCCAGGAAGGCATCGAGCACATCCTCATGGACGAAGAGGATCTTCAGCGCCGTGCAGCGCTGGCCGTTGAACGACAGCGCGCCGGTGATCGCCTCGTCCACCGCGTTGTCCAGGTCGACCTGCGGCAGGACGATGCCCGGGTTCTTCGCATCCAGGCCAAGCGCGGCGCGCAGGCGGTGCGGGCGCGGGTGCAGCTTCTTCAGGTCGGCGGCGCCCTTGTGCGTGCCGATGAAGGCGAACACATCGATCTTGCCGCTGGCCATCAGCGCGCTGACCGTCTCGCGGCCGCGGCCGTAGATGATGTTGATCACCCCCGGCGGGAAGCTGTCGCGGAACGCCTCGAGCAGCGGGCGGATCAGCAGCACGCCGAACTTGGCCGGCTTGAACACCACGGTATTGCCCATGATCAGCGCCGGGATCAGCGTGGTGAAGGTCTCGTTCAGCGGGTAGTTGTACGGCCCCATGCACAGCGCCACGCCCAGCGGCACGCGGCGGATCTGGCCGAGGGTGCCCTGCTCCAGCTCGAAGCGGCTGGAATGGCGATCCAGCTCCTTGAGCGACTCGATGGTGTCGACGATGTAGTCACAGGTGCGGTCGAACTCCTTCTCGGAATCCTTGAGGTTTTTGCCGATCTCCCACATCAGCAGGCGCACCACCGCCTCGCGCTGTTCACGCATGCGCGCCAGGAAACCCTCGACGTGCTGGATGCGCTCGGCCACGCGCAGGTTCGGCCACAGACCCTGGCCATGGTCGTAGGCCTGCACGGCGGCATCCAGGGCGATCAACGCGGCATCGGCATCCAGCAGCGGCGTGCTGCCCAACACTACCTGCTCATCGCCCTGCTCGCTGGCCAGGAAGATCGGGCTGCGTACGGTCGCCAGCGGGCCGTCCCAGCGGCGCAGCTCGCCGTCGACCAGGTACTCGCGCTGTTCGATGGGCGCGCCTGGACGGTAGCGCTCGGGAATCTCGGCGAGAGTGGGAAACAGGTGCTCGAGCTGGCTGGCTGTGGTCATGACGGGGGCCTGGAAAAAAGAAGTGGGATCAGTGTGCGGAACGGCTGGCAGGCGCACTGCCCTGCACCGGCTCGCTGCGCGGGTTGAGCAGCTCCTGCTGCTCGGCGTAGCGCGCACGGATATCGAAGTCGCGCGGCAACTCCGGCTCGGCCTGCGGGTCACGTGGGACGGCGTCTCGTTTGCTCTCGTTCATGGGCAATTCCTCAAGTTTCCTAGCGGTAGCTGCAGCGCCGGCCTCAGGCCAGCAACTGCAGGGCTTCGGCGCTGGCGGCCTGGATGCGCGCCCAGTCACCCTGGCGAATCCAGTCGCGATCCATCATCCAGGTGCCGCCCACGCACATCACGTTGGGCTGGGCCATGTAGTTGCGCACGTTGTCCGGGGTAACGCCGCCGGTGGGGCAGAAACGCACGTTGCCGAACGGGCCGCCGAGGGCCTTGAGCGCCGCCACGCCGCCGGAAATCTCCGCCGGGAACAGCTTGAAGCGGCGGTAGCCGAGGGCGTAGCCGAGCATGATTTCCGAGGCGCTGCTGATACCCGGCAACAACGGCAGCGGGCTGTAGACGCCGGCGCGCAGCAGCTCGGCGGTGCAGCCGGGGGTGACGATGAACTGCGCTCCGGCCGCTTCGGCCTCGGCCAGCATCAGCTCGTCGAGCACCGTGCCAGCGCCGACGCACAGGTTGGGGCGTTGCTCGCGCAGGGTGCGGATGGCGCCCAGGCCGTGCTCGGAGCGCAGGGTGATCTCCAATGTATCCAGCCCGCCAGCGGCCAGGGCATCGGCCAGCGGCAGCACGTCCTCCTCCCGCTCGATGGTGATCACCGGCAGGATGCGCGCACGGGCGCACAGGTTGTCGATCAGCTCGATCTTGTCGGCCATGTCTGGAACGGCGTCGCGCCGGCTCGCGCTGCGTTGCGAAATGCTGCTCATGGCAGGGTCCTCGGGCTCAGGGGCACCAGTAGATTTCGAGAGGTCGGCGCAGGAAGGCGCGGATCGGCATCTGTGCATCACCTTCGGCGGCCAGGGCCTGCCGCAGGGTGTCGAGCTTGCCGCGGCCCTGCACGGCGAGCAGGGTCAGGCGCGCGCCGGCCAGCAGCGCCAGCGGCATACTCAGGCGCTGACGCGGCACGCTGGGCGCATGCATCGGCAGGCAGCGCTGGGCGCAATCGGCACTCAGTGCCAGGTCGAGATTGCTGCTGGCGGGAAACAGCGACGCGGTATGGCCGTCCTCGCCCATGCCCAGCACCAGCACATCGATCGGCTGCGGCAGCTCGGCCAGCACCTGGTGCGCCAGCATGGCCGCCTCCTCCAGCGTGGCGGCCGGCTGGTACAGGCCGATGAAGCGCGCCTTGGCTGCCGCGCCCTGCACCAGGTGGCGGCGCACCAGGCCTTCATTGCTGTCGGCATGGCCGACCGGCACCCAGCGCTCATCCGCCAGGCTTACCGCTACCCGCGACCAGTCCAGTTCCTGGCGCGCCAGGCGCTCGAAGAAGGCAATCGGGCTACGCCCGCCCGACACCACCAGGCTGGCGGCACCACGCGCGCTGATGGCCAGGCGCAACGCGTTAGCCACGGTCAGCGCCAGTTCGCCAGCCAGCTGCTCGGCATTGCCCAGGCCGAAGCCGAGCACCTGCGCCGGCAGTTGCAGATTAGAGATCGCCATACCAGTCCTTGCCATCACGAGTGATCAATGCAATGGAAGCCGTCGGCCCCCAGGTTCCTGCCGCATAGGGCTTGGGCGCGCTGCCCTGGCGTTGCCAGCCATCGATCAGCTGGTCGCACCACTGCCAGGCGTATTCGATTTCGTCCTTGCGCACGAACAGGTTCTGGTTGCCCTTCATCACCTCTAGCAGCAGGCGCTCGTAGGCATCGGGAATGCGCGCACTGCGGTAGGTGTCGGAAAAACTCAGCTGCAGGGGGCCGCTGCGCAGCTGCATGCCCTTGTCCAGGCCCTGCTCCTTGGTCATCACCTGCAGGGAAATGCCCTCGTCCGGCTGCAGGCGGATGATCAGGCGATTGCTGATCATCGGCCGCTGCTCGGGGGAAAAGATGTAGTGCGGCGGTTCCTTGAAGTGGATGACGATCTGCGACAGCTTCTGCGGCATGCGCTTGCCAGTACGCAGGTAGAACGGCACGCCGGACCAGCGCCAGTTGCGCACTTCGGCACGCAGGGCGACAAAGGTCTCTGTGTCGCTCTGCGCGTTGGAGTTCTCTTCCTCCAGGTAGCCCGGCACCGCCTTGCCCTTGATGCTGCCGGCCACGTACTGGCCGCGCACCACCTGGTGAGCGAGCTGCTCGCTGGTGATCGGCGCAAGCGCCTTGAGCACCTTGACCTTCTCGTCGCGAATGCTGTCGGCCGAGAGATCCGAAGGCGGGTCCATGGCGATCAGGCAGAGCAGCTGCAACAGGTGGTTCTGGATCATGTCGCGCAGCTGCCCGGCCTGGTCGAAATACCCCCAGCGGCCCTCGATGCCCACCTGTTCGGCCACGGTGATTTCCACGTGGCTGATGTGGTTCTGGTTCCACTGGGTCTCGAACAGGCTGTTGGCAAAGCGCAGTGCGATCAGGTTCTGCACCGTCTCCTTGCCCAGATAATGGTCGATGCGATAGATGCGGCCCTCGGGGAAATGCAGGGCCACCGCCTCGTTCACCGCGCGGGAAGACTCCAGGTCGTGGCCGATGGGTTTCTCCAGTACCACACGAGTGCGCTCGGCCAGGCCGACCTCGGCCAGCCCCGCGCAGATAGCGCCGTAGACCTTGGCCGGCGTGGCGAAGTAGGCAATCAGCCGCTCCGCCTTGCCGACCCGTTCGAGCAGCAGCGGATAGGCCTCGGCGCTGAGGAAATCCATGGTCAGGTGGCCGAGACGGGAGAGGAAGCGCTGCAGGGCCACTTCGTCGATCTCTTCCGCAGGCACGTAACGTTGCAGGTGCCCTTCGATCATCAGCAGCTGCTGCGAGCTTTCATCGCCTTCCCGGCCAAGAGCCAGGACACGGGTATCGGCATGCAGCAGGCCGGCGCGGTCGAGCTGGTACAGGGCAGGAAACAGCTTGCGCAGGGCCAGGTCGCCATAGGCGCCAAACAAGGCAAAGGTGCAGGGCTCAATCGCGTCAACGGTCATTTTATTTATTCTTTCGTCAAACATTGGCATATGAATACACCTGCAAAAGTGATTCATCAAGACAAAATGTAGTAATAAAACTACATTTACTAAAAATCCCTATCCATCTCCGACTGCTTGCCAGATACCGGTGGCCGGACACCGGGGCGCTCAGTACGATAAGCGTCCGATTGCAGTCCCCTCCCAGGAACCGACATGGACCGCGTGAACAACCTGCTGGAGCAGATCCAGAACCGCCTTGGCGAACTCAACAAGGCCGAGCGCAAGGTCGCCGAAGTCATCCTCGCCGCCCCGCAGCAAGCCACGCGCTACAGCATCGCCACCCTGGCCCAGGAGGCTCAGGTCAGCGAACCGACGGTCAACCGTTTCTGCCGCTCGTTCGGCGTCAACGGCTACCCCGAGCTGAAGATGCAACTGGCGCAGAGCCTGGCCAGCGGCGCGGCCTATGTCAGCCGTGCGGTCGAGGCTGACGACGGCCCCGAGGCCTACACCAGCAAGATTTTCGGCAGCGCCATCACCTCGCTGGACAGCGCCTGCAAACAGCTCGACCCACAACTGATCAGCCATGCCGTGGATCTGCTGATCCAGGCCCGGCAGATCCATTTCTTCGGCCTCGGCGCCTCCGCCTCGGTGGCCCTGGATGCCCAGCACAAGTTCTTCCGCTTCAACCTCGCCGTGTCCGCCCACTCCGATGTGCTGATGCAGCGCATGCTGGCGTCGGTGGCGCACACGGGTGACCTGTTCGTGATCATTTCCTACACCGGCCGTACCCGCGAGCTGGTGGAGGTAGCGCGCCTGGCGCGGCAAAACGGCGCCTCGGTGCTCGGCCTGACCGCTGCCGATTCGCCACTGGCCAAGGCCAGCACCCTGAGCCTGAACATCCCGCTGCCCGAAGACACCGACATCTACATGCCGATGACCTCGCGCATCATCCAGCTCACCGTGCTCGACGTACTGGCCACCGGCATGACCCTACGCCGCGGCGTGGACTTCCATCCGCACCTGCGCAAGATCAAGGAAAGCCTCAACGCCAGCCGCTTCCCCACCGACGGCGAAGCCGACTGAGCCCTGGCTGACGCCGCATGACCGATAGCCTGGAGACCGCCTCCAG
Organism: Pseudomonas sp. Gutcm_11s; assembly: GCF_028649395.1. Classification (GTDB taxonomy): domain Bacteria; phylum Pseudomonadota; class Gammaproteobacteria; order Pseudomonadales; family Pseudomonadaceae; genus Aquipseudomonas. The sequence continues at coordinate 517,283 of NZ_JAQSUW010000014.1, forward strand.
GCACTCAGGGTTCAGCCCCGCTCCAGCCTGGCCCGCAGGCTGAGAACAGCCTCCTCGCCGGGCTCCAGGGTCCGGCTGTCTTCGCCACAGCCGGCCACCTGCACACTGAGAAAGCCCAGCGCCTCGCGCCAGGACACCTCACTCAGCGGCCGGCCACCGGGGTGCCAGACCACGCAATTGGGGCCTGCGTCGGTATCGATGCGCAGGCGTCGTTGCCATGCCAGGTCCTGCAACTGCAGAACTCCGGCGTGACGAAAAATCCGATGACAGGCATCGACGACCCGTAGCTCGCCGTCCTGCCGGCAAGGCTCGCGCAGCAGCAGATCACGCCCACGCGCACCCTCCAGCCCGCTCAGACTGACCCGCGACACGTCGCTGACCGCCCAGTAGGCATGCAGGGCATGACTGAGCTGACAGGCCTCACTGTCGCTGTGCTGTGTCACCAGCTGCAGGTCCAGCTCCGTGCCGAGGCGAACCGTCAGCTCCACTCGCCAGTCGCACAGCTCCAGACGCCACAACAGGCGCACACCATTCCGATCAGCCTCATTGCTGACCAGCCGCCAGTCGTTCAGTCGCGCCCAGCCGTGGTGTGGCCAGCCGCTCTCGCTGGGATGCCGACCAAACCACGGCCAGCACACCGGAACCCCGCCGCGAATGGCGCCGATGCGATGCCAGTGCGCCGCACACCATAGCCACGGGCGCTGGCCGCGCGGCTGGAAGTGCAGCAACTGGCCACCCTGCCGACTGAACACCGCCTGACACAGCGGATGATCGATCAGCAGCAGGTCGCGCCCCTGATGCCTGTCCCAGCGGAACACCTGGCGCGTCGAAAAACGGAACAGCGCCGCCAGCGGATGTTCCGCCAGCGCGCTGCGCCCGACAGGCGCGTGATGTGGCTCAACAGCCACTACGACGCCACTCCTGCCCGGTCATTTCCACCAGTACTCCACCTGCACACCGAAGTTGGAACCGTGCAGGTCGTCGCCGAACACACCGGTGTCGGACAGCGCCGAGCCCGCCGCGAGCATGCTTGCCGAGCGCTGCGCGGCCTCGTTCCAGTTGGCATAGGTGTAATACAGGCGCACTTCCGGGCGGGTCCAGAAGCCAGGACCGGCCGGCGCCCAGGTCGGGGCGATGGTGAACTTGGTCAGCTTGCGAGTACCGTCAGGAGCCTCCACCTGGTCGCGACCGATCTCACCGACCAGCTTGAACTCTTCGGTGATGGCATAGCTGGCACGGCCACCCACGGACAGCCAGTTCTGGTCGGCGCCGTCATCACGCTTGTCCTTCTGGTACACCAGCTCGACCTGGCCACCCAGGCGTGGGGTCAGCTGGAAGTCGAAGAACTCCACCGCGCGCCAGCTGGTAGCACTGCTGTCCAGGGTCGGATCACCGGTGTAACCGAGGCCGGTACCCGGGCCCTCGCCATATTGCAGGGCGAAGGTGTTGACCCCGCCAAGGAACTCTTTCTGCTTGTGCTGCGCGGTTACCGACCAGCCGCTGTGGGCGTCGGTGCTGTCGGGCTTGTCGATGTAACTGACGCCGACCTCCATCTCGCCATTGGGGTTGGTCTGGAAACCGGCGACGTTGAAGTCGTGGCGATTGATGTAGGACTCCTGGAAGTAGTCGTCCTTGCGCGAGAACACGTAGCTGTACTTGAGATCGCCGATCTTCACACTGTCCAGGCCGAAACCGGTGGCGCTCTGGTTCCAGTAGTAGAAGTCGGAGATGTGGATGTCGTTACGTTTGTAGAAGCGCCGACCGGCCCACAGCGATCCGCCGTTGAGCGCCGACATGTTGCTCCATTCGGCGTACATCTGGTTCATCCGTGCGAAGCCATAGTCACCGGTGAACTTGGGTGTGTGGCCGTACTCGTTGTACAGCTGGGCCATGCCCTCGACGCTGATCTGCGAGCCGTCTTCGAGGCTCAGCAAATCCTGGCGCAGATCCAGCTCCGCGTACTGCTCGCACTCGTTACCGAGACGGTACTTGGACTTGGCACCGGGCAGCTGGAAGCAGGCTTGCGAGCCACCCTCCACGGAGCCGCCGGCACCACTGCGCACATAGCCGGTGAACTCCGTGCCAGGCGCCAGCTCCACCCCCCAGGACGCCCCCGGCAGCGCCAGCAGCGCGCAGGGGACCAGCCACAAACCTCTATTCATCGCGTTCATATCCACTCCACAGGTTTTTATTGTTGTACTGCCTGGATAGCCAACCCGGCGCGCAGAGAGACGGCAGCCCGCGCCCGGGCCGCGTTTTCAGCGCCCTATGAATCGCGCGACATTGGTCGCTCGCTCACTGGCGCGAGTCTTTCCCGGCAGACCCAGCCGCTCCCCGCTTTGCGCGTCGAACAGCAAGGTCTTGTCGGGATCGAATTGCAGGACCAGGCTGTCGCCCACCTGCGGCGCCGCATCGGGCGCCAGGCGGCAGCAGACCTTGGTCTGGTTGAGGCTGACGAACACCAGGGTGTCCGGCCCGGTCGGCTCGGTGACCTCCACCTCGGCACGGATCGAGGGCAGCTCGTTGCCGCCGGCCAGCAGGATCTGCTCGGGGCGCACGCCGAGAATCACCTCGCGGCTCTCCATGCCCTCCTCCAGCGCGCCCAGCGGCAGTTCGCAGCGCGCCTGACCGGAATCCAGCAGACCCCAGACCTGGCCGTCGCGACGCTGCAGACGCAGCGGGATGAAGTTCATCGGCGGCGAGCCGATGAAGCTGGCGACAAAGAGGTTGGCGGGGTCGTTGTAGATCTGCTGCGGGGTGCCGAACTGCTGGATCACCCCATCCTTCATCACCGCCACCTTGTCGCCCAGGGTCATGGCCTCGATCTGGTCGTGGGTGACGTAGACCGTGGTGGTCTTCAGGCGCTGGTGCATCAGCTTGATTTCGGTGCGCATCTCCACGCGCAGCTTGGCGTCGAGGTTCGACAGCGGCTCGTCGAACAGGTAGATCTTCGGCCGCCGCGCCAGCGCCCGGCCCATGGCCACGCGCTGCTGCTGGCCACCGGACAGCTGGCCGGGCTTGCGCATCAGCAGGTGCTCAATCTGCAGCAGCTTGGCTACCCGCGCCACTTCAGCCTCGATGTCGGCCGGAGCCATCTTGCGGATCTTCAGGCCGAAGGCGATGTTGTCGCGCACGGTCATGGTCGGGTACAGGGCATAGGACTGGAACACCATGGCGATGTCGCGATCCTTGGGGCTCTGCCCGCTGATGTCGGCGCCGTCGACCAGGATCGCCCCGCCGCTGATGTCCTCCAGGCCGGCGATGCAGTTCATCAGAGTGGATTTGCCGCAGCCGGATGGGCCGACCAGGATCAGGAACTCGCCGGAATCGATCGACAGCTCGATGTCCTTGAGGGTGTCCGCCAGGCCGCTGCCATAGCACTTGTTGACGTTGCGCAGTTCGAGGGTTGCCATGGATCGTTACCTCAGCCTTTGACGGCGCCGGCCGTGAGCCCGCGCAGGAAATATTTGCCGGCCAGCACGTAGACCAGCAGGGTGGGCAGGCCAGCGATCATCGCGGCGGCCATGTCGACGTTGTATTCCTTGACCCCGGTGCTGGTGTTAACCAGGTTGTTGAGCGCCACGGTGATGGGCTGGGTGTCGCCGCTGGCGAACACAACGCCGAACAGGAAGTCGTTCCAGATCTGGGTGAACTGCCAGATCAGGCAGACCATGATCGTGGGCACCGACATGGGCAGCAGGATCCGCCCGAAGATGGTGAAGAACCCCGCGCCATCCAGGCGTGCCGCACGCACCAGGGCGTCCGGGATGCTGACGTAGAAGTTGCGGAAGAACAGCGTGGTGAAGGCCAGGCCATACACCACGTGCACCAGCACCAGGCCCGCAGTGGTGTTGGCCAGGCCGAACTTGCCGAGGGTGAAGGATGCCGGCAGCAGCACCACCTGGAACGGCAGGAAGCAGCCGAACAGCAGCAGGCCGAAGAACAGCTGCGAACCCTTGAAGCGCCACATCGACAGCACGTAGCCGTTGAGCGCACCGAGCAGCGTGGAGATCAGCACCGCCGGCACGGCGATCTTCACCGAGTTCCAGAAGTAGCCACCGACACTGTCCCAGGCCTTGACCCAGCCGATCAGGGTGAACGCGTCCGGTAGCGACAGCAGGTTGCCGGTGCGGATGTCGTCGGGCGTCTTGAAGCTGGTCAGCAGCATCACCAGCAGCGGAATCAGGTAGACCGCGCAGGCGACGATCAGGGTGGCGTAGACCGCTGCCCGGCTGAGGCTGAATGCAGGTTTCCCGGCCAGGCTAGTCATGGCGCTTGTTCCTCAGTTCGGAGTACAGGTACGGCACGATGATCGCCAGCACGGCACCGAGCATCAGCATCGCGCTCGCCGCACCGAGACCCATCTGGCCGCGGGTGAAGGTGTGGGCGTACATGAACATCGCCGGCAGGTCGGAGGAGTAGCCGGGGCCACCGGCCGTCATCGCCGCGACCAGGTCGAAGCTCTTGATGGCGATGTGGGCGAGGATCATCAGGGCGCTGAAGAACACCGGGCGCAGGCTCGGCAGGACGATGCGCAGGTAGATGGTCGGCAGGCTGGCGCCATCGACCTGGGCGGCGCGGATGATCGACTGATCGACACCGCGCAGGCCGGCGAGGAACAGCGCCATGACGAAGCCAGAGGACTGCCACACGGCGGCGATCACCAGGCAGTAGACGACCCTGTCCGGGTCCACCAGCCAGTCCAGGCGGAAGCCTTCCCAGCCCCAGTCACGCATCAGCTTGTCCAGACCCAGACCGGGGTTGAGCAGCCATTTCCAGGCCGTACCGGTGACGATCATCGACAGCGCCATGGGGTACAGGTAGACGGTGCGAATGAAGCCTTCGCGGCGGATGCGCTGATCCAGCAGCACCGCCAGGAACACGCCGAGCACCAGGCTGATGGTGATGAACAGGCCACCGAACAACAGCAGGTTGTGGCTGGCTACCCACCAGCGATCGTTATCCAGCAGGCGCTCGTACTGCTGCAGCCCCACCCACTTGTAGCTGGGCATGAAGCGCGAGTTGGTGAAGGACAGCAGGAAGGTCCACAGGATGTAGCCGTAGAAGCCGACCAGCACGATCAGCACGCTCGGCGCCAGCACCAGCTTGGGTAGCCAGCGCTGCAGCGCGTCGAATGGCGACGCCTTGGCGAAAACTGCGATAGAACTCATGGGTAACTCCGTGGCACGGATGCAGGGCGGGTGCAGCCCGCATCTCCATCGGCATTGCAAAACGCGGGGTGCACCCGCCCTACACGGTGCGCACCGGCAGAAAATCGGCGCGACCGTTCCCACAGCGCATGCCGCGAGGCATGCACCCGTAATCGAGAACCAGGGAAACGGCGGGCCAGGCCCGCCTTACGACAGCGGCCGTCTAGGCGACGGCCGCAAGCGCCTTACTGCACCGCCTGGATGGCGGCAGCCAGTTGCTGGGCAGCCTTTTTCGGGTCGGCCGCCGGGTCGTTGAAGAAGTTGGTGACCACGTCGAACACCGCACCCTGCACGTAGCTGGAAGCGGCCATGCCGTGGGCCAGGCTCGGCTGCAGGCCTTCGCCAGCGGCGGCCTGCTTGAAGTCCTTCATCGACTGCTGGGCACAGCTATCGAAGCTGCTCATGTCCTGGTCCAGGCGGACCGGGATGGAGCCCTTGTTCTGGTTGAAGAACTGCTGGAACTCCGGCGACATGACGGTACGCGCCAGGTCGTTCTGCGCCTTGCGGTTGTCTTCGTCACTGAGCTTGAACATCGCCAGGGAGTCGATGTTGTAGGCGAAGCTGCCCTGGGTACCGGGGAACGGCAGGCACTGGTAGTCCTGGCCGGCGACCTTGCCGGCGGCGGTCCATTCGCTCTTGGCCCAGTCGCCCATGATCTGCATGCCGGCCTTGCCGTTGATCACCAGGCCCGCAGCAGTGTTCCAGTCGCGACCGGCAGCATCGGCGTCGACATAGCCGCGCAGCTTCTTCAGGGTGGCGAAGACTTCGACCATCTTGTCGCCGGTCAGCGTCGCCTTGTCCTGCTCGACGAAGGCCTTGTGGTAACCCTGCGGGCCGAGGATGGCGAGCACCAGGTCTTCGAACACGGTGCCGTCCTGCCAGGGCTGACCGCCATGGGCCAGAGGGATGAAGCCGGCGGCCTTGAGCTTGTCGGCAGCAGCGAAGAATTCGTCGAGAGTGGTCGGCGGCGTAGCCCCGGCCTTCTTGAACACCTCGGGGTTGATCCACAGCCAGTTGACCCGGTGCACGTTGACCGGCACGGCCACGTAGTGATCGTCGTACTTCATGACGCTGGCAACCTGCTTGGGCAGCAGGCTGTCCCACTTGCCTTCGCCGGCGACTTCGTCCAGCTCGGTGAGCAGGCCCAGTTCGCCCCACTCCTGGATGTCCGGCCCTTTGATCTGCGCAGCGGATGGCGGGTTGCCGGATACGGCGCGGGTCTTCAGCACAGTCATGGCGGCTTCACCACCACCACCGGCAACGGCGAAGTCTTTCCAGGTGTGGCCCTTGTCTTCGACCAGTTTTTTCAGCGTATCGGCTGCGCGCTTTTCGCCACCCGAAGTCCACCAGTGCAGGACTTCGACTTCACCGGCAAGGGCGGAAAGAGGGAACAACGAGGCGAGGGAAACGACAACGGCCAGGCGGGAGATCGCGTTCATGGAAGTACCTTTATTGTTGTTATGCCAGTGCAAGTCATGATGCTTGCGCTTGCATCGAGTCTAACCACGCCACCTCTCGCGGCGGGTAACAAAGGGATGCGCGAAGGTCACCGGACGGTTACATAAGCGCGGCGTTTGTATCCGGATGGTGGCACGTGCAGATGACATGGCCATGCGCAGCACGGAACGCTCAGCAGAGCGGCCACGCGACAGGATCGAAGAGAGAACTGGCGGCCGCAGCCGCGCAAGAGAACAAAGCAAATCAGGCCACCAGGCGCGGCAGGCGCAGCGTCACCCGCAGGCCACCCTCGCGCAGGTTCTGCAGGGTCACCTCGCCGCCATGGCTGTGCGCCAGGCTGCGCGCGATGCCCAGGCCCAGGCCGTAGCCCTGCTGCTGGCCGGAGAGACGGAAGTGCGGCTCGAACACCTGCTCCAGGCGCTGCTCGGGCACACCCGGCCCCTCGTCATCGACATGCAGGACGAAGGCCGTGCGGTCGTCCTCGATATGCAAGTGCGCGCGCTGGCCGTACTTCAGCGCGTTGTCCACCAGGTTGCCGATGCAGCGCCGCAGGGCCAGCGGCTTGCCCGGGTAACCACCCTGCGCCTCCCCCTGCAAGGTCACCCGGCCGTTACCCAGGTAGGGTTCGATCAGGCCGTGCAGCAGGTAATTGAGATCGACCTGCTCGATGTTCTCGTGGATATCGGTGTCCTTCACGCACTGCAGTGCGCCCTTGACCAGCAGCTCCAGGTCGTCCAGATCACGACTGAACTTGGCTTGCAGGGCCTCGTCCTCGAGCAGCTCCACGCGCAGGCGCAGGCGCGTGATCGGCGTGCGCAGGTCATGGGAAATCGCACTGAACAGCTGGCTGCGCTCGCTCAGGTAGCGACTGATGCGCTCGCGCATGGTGTTGAAGGCACGACTGACCTCGATCACCTCGCTGCCACCCGCCTCCTCCACCGGCTCGACGCTGGCGCCCAGCGACATCTCCCGCGCCGCCGAGGCCAGGCGCTTTAGCGGCCGGCTCTGCCAGTGCACGAGAATGCCGATGAACAGCAGCAGAAAACTGCTGGTGAGGAAGATGAACCACACCTGCTGCATCGGCAGGCCTTCATCTTCCAGGCTGACGTAGGGCGCCGGCATCAGCGAGGCCAGGTACAGCCATTCGTTCGGTGCGATCTGGATCTGCGTCACCAGCACCGGCGGATTCAGCGGCTCCAGGCTCAACGCGTAGTGCGCCCAAGAACGCGGCACCTCGTCGAGCTTCAGTTCGCCATTGAAGATGCGCAGGTCCTCGGGGCTGACGAACTGCACCAGCAGGTCGACATTGCGCCCCAGGTTCTGCCGCAACACGCTGTCGACCTCGGCGAGTACCGCGTGCTTGCGCGGGGTTTCCGGCAGCACCTGCATGTCCAGCGGCTTGTCGTTGAGCGACACAAAGAAGCGCGTACCGCCCATGCTGCGCAACTGGTCCAGCACCATCGGCCGAAAACCCAGCGGCAACGAGCGGAAGTAGCTGACGCTGGCAGACATGGAGTGGGCCAGGCTACGTGTACTGGTCAGCAGTCCCTCCATCTGGCTGGCGCGCAATTGCGAGACCCAGATAAGGCTCGACAGCGCCTGCGCCACCAGCACCACCAGCAGGGTCAGCAGCAGCATGCGCCCGAGCAACGAGCGCGGCACCGGCAACAGCCGGCGCAACCTAGAGAGCAACGCCGGCATGCGCAGTGACACTGGCCGCGAGCAGGTAGCCGGAACCCCGCACGGTGCGGATCAGCCGTGGCGCCTTGCCGGTATCGCGCAGGCGCTGGCGCAGGCGACTGACCGCCATATCGACAATGCGCTCCAGCGGCATCACCTCACGGCCACGGGTGGCGTTGGCGATGGTGTCGCGGTCGAGGATCTGTTGCGGGTGATCGAGAAACAACTTGAGCAGAGCGAAGTCGGCGCCGGAGAGAATCACTTCCTCGCCATCGAAATGGAACAGGCGATGGCTGACCATGTCCAGGCGCCACTCGTCGAAGGCCAGCACCTCGACCGCGCCGCGCTCCTGGCCGAAACCGGCACGGCGCAGCAGCGCCTTGATCCGCGCCTGCAGCTCGCGCGGACTGAAGGGTTTGCCCAGGTAGTCGTCGGCGCCCAGCTCCAGGCCGATGACCCGGTCGGCCTCGTCAGAGCTGGCGGTGAGCATGATGATCGGCACCTGAGCGAAGCGCTGGTGCTGGCGCATCCAGCGGCACAGGCTGAAACCATCCTCGTCGGGCAGCATCACGTCGAGGATCACCAGGTCGGCCATGGCTTCGCCCAGGGCCTGGCGGAACGCCGCGCCATCGGCCACGGCACGCACCTGGAAACCGGCACGACTGAGATAGACCTGTAGCAGGTCACGGATTTCCTCGTCGTCATCGACCAGGAGGATGGATTTTCCGGCTTGGCTCACGTCGGCCGTCCTTGTTCTTGTTGGGTCGCCCAGGCAGCCCGGGCAGTGCCGATCTTACCTGTGTTGCTGCAATGCTACGCCAGCACCTTCCAGGCCAGGATACTCGGCCGTTACCAGCCATACCGGAACACCCTCGAAGTATCCGCTCATGCAACCCTTGCTGGACAGCGCTCGCTGGAAACCACTGCCCTGGAAGAACGCAGCGAAACGCGGCACCACACCACCGACAATGTACACGCCGCCACGGGCGCCGAGGGTCAGCACATTGTTGCCGGCCACCCGGCCCAGCCAGGCACAGAACTGGTCCAGCACCTGCACCGCCAGGGGCTCGCCGGCCAGGGCCGCGCCAGTGACCTGCGCCGGAGAACTCAGCAACGGCGTATGGCCGTCCACCGTGCACATGGCCAGATAGAGTTGCAGCAGGCCGTTGCCGCTGAGCACATCCTCGGCGCGCACATGACCCAGCTGATTGAACAACTGCTGCCACAGCTGCGCCTCGCGGGGACTACCGATAGGCAGATCAACATGCCCGCCCTCGCCCGGCAACGCCTGCCAGCGGCCTTCGCCCTGCGGCAACAGCGTGCCGACGCCCAGGCCGGTGCCCGGACCGATCACTACGGCCGGGCTGCCCGGCTCGGCCACGCCGGGGCAGATCTGTATGCGCTCGTGCTCGGCCACGCGGGTCATGCCCAGAGCCATGGCGGTGAAGTCGTTGACCAGCAGCAGCTCATCTACCTGCAGCGCTTCGCAGAATGCACTGCGGCTCAGGCGCCAGTGATTGTTGGTGAAGCGGAAATGCTCGCCGCCCACCGGCCCAGCCACCGCCAGGCACACCGCGCCGATGCTGCCCGGCGCCAGACCGAGGTCATCGAGGTAGCGGCTGATCGCCTGTTCCGGCGTGGCGAAGTCGGCAGTCGCCAGCACCCGCACCGAGGCCAGCTGCTCGTCACGCCACAAGGCGAAGCGCGCATTGGTCCCGCCGATATCCCCCACCAAAGCCAGTTTCAACGCAGCGTCTCCAGATTCGAAGTGAATGCACTGGCGCCCTGTTCGGCTGAACTGAACGAGGCGCGCATGAAGGCGAACAGCTCGCGGCCGCAGCCCACGCCCTGCCCGCTGGGCGGAGTAGCTAACTCGCGCGCGGCCAGCTCGACGGGATCGACCAGCACCTGCAGGGTGCCCGCCTCGCCATCGACGCGAATCATGTCACCGTCGCGCACGCGCGCCAACGGGCCGCCATCATAGGCCTCGGGGCAGACATGGATCGCCGCCGGCACCTTGCCCGAGGCGCCGGACATGCGCCCATCGGTGACCAGCGCCACCTTGAAGCCGCGATCCTGCAGCACTGCCAGGAACGGCGTCATCTTGTGCAGCTCGGGCATGCCATTGAAGCGCGGCCCTTGGAAGCGCATGACCGCAACCAGATCCTGCTCGAGCTCGCCGGCCTTGAAGGCGTCGGCCAGTTCCTGCTGGTCCTGGAACACCCGCGCCGGCGCCTCGACCACCTGGTGCTCGCGCGCCAAGGCGGAGACCTTCATCACTCCGCGCCCGAGGTTGCCGACCATCACGCGCAGGCCGCCCTCGGCCGAGAACGGCCGCTCCAGCGGACGCAGGATGCTCTCGTCCAGGCTCTCGCTGCGCCCTTCCCGCCACACCAACTGGCCGTCCTCGAGGAACGGCTCCTGGGTGTAGCGGCGCAGGCCGCGCCCCATCACGGTGTTGACGTCTTCATGCAGCAGCCCGGCATCCAGCAGCTGGCGAACCATGAACGCCACACCGCCGGCGGCATGGAAATGATTGATGTCGGCCTTGCCGTTGGGATAGACGTGGGCCAGGGTCGGCACCACTTCGGAGAGATCGGCCATGTCCTGCCAGGTCAGCTGGATACCGGCCGCCTGGGCAATCGCCGGCATGTGCAGGGTATGGTTGGTCGAACCGCCGGTGGCGTGCAGGGCGACGATGGAGTTGACCAGCACGCGCTCGTCGATGAGCTCGCCCAGCGGCAGGAAAGCCCTGCCCTGCTTGGTCAGGCGGGTAACCTGGCGCGCTGCCTCGACGGTCAGGGCGTCGCGCAGCGGTGTGTCCGGGTTGACGAAGGACGAACCCGGCAGGTGCAGGCCCATCATCTCCATCAGCATCTGGTTGGTGTTGGCCGTGCCGTAGAAGGTGCAGGTGCCCGGTGCGTGATAGGCCTTCATCTCCGACTCGAGCAACTCATCGCGGGTCGCCTTGCCCTCGGCGTAGCGCTCGCGCACATCGGCCTTCTCCTTGTTCGACAGCCCCGAAGGCATCGGCCCGGCAGGAATGAACAGCGACGGCAGATGGCCGAAACGCAGAGCGCCCATCAGCAGGCCGGGAACGATCTTGTCGCAGACGCCGAGAAACACAGCGGCGTCGAACATGTTGTGCGACAGCGCCACCGCCGTAGACATGGCGATCACTTCGCGGCTGGCGATACCGATCTCCATGCCCGGCTCGCCCTGGGTCACGCCATCGCACATGGCCGGCACGCCACCGGCGACCTGGCCGACCGAACCGATATCACGCAGCGCCTGACGGATCTGCTCGGGGTACACCTCATAAGGCTGATGGGCCGAGAGCATGTCGTTGTAAGCGGTGACGATGGCAACGTTGGCAGAGTCCATCAGGCGCAGGCGCTGCTTGTCGCCGCTGCCGCAACCGGCAACACCATGGGCGAAGTTGGCGCACTGCAGCTTGCCACGCACAGGTCCTTCGCTGGCGGCCGCATGGATCATCGCCAGGTAACGCTCGCGGGTGGCGCGGCTGCGCTCGATCAGACGTTCGGTGACCTCAAGAACACGCGGATGCATGGAATCGACTCCGGTTGAATTTCTTGTTTTTATAAAAACCGAAGCAGACTACAACAAAGACAAAGCCAGTAAAAACAGATTTATTTTGTTATTAAAACAACATAATTCGATTTCAAGCCTTGTTGGACCTGCTTAAACGACCCAGATGGTGTAACCACACCAGGCGCGCACGTCATCACCGCCATGCAGGCAGGCACATATGGAAGGAAGGGGAGCAGGAAGATGTACACAATCCGAGCGGATTATGGAGGCGGCCCCACCAGCCACACCCCGGCACACGATGTTCCCGCTGTGGCTGCTTCCTTCCGGACCTGACCAGGTTAACGGGTAATCGTTGCGGGGGGACCGATGGGACCACCATAACGAAGCCCGTCGAACGACGGGCCGCGCCATTGTACTGACAAACCGAGAAGTTACAACCGCTTCAATCACTTACACACGGAAGCGACCGACCAGCTGGGCCAGGCCGGAGGACAGTTCGGACAACCGGGCGCTGGCCTGTGTGCTCTGCTCGGAGGTCTGTGCAGCCTCGTTGGAGAGGTCGCGGATATCGCTGATGTTGCGGGCGATCTCCTCGGTGACGCTGCTCTGCTCCTCGCAGGCGGTGGCGATCTGTGCAGCCATGTCGTTGATCCGCGCCACCGAGTCACCCGTGGCCGACAACGCGCCGTCCACGCCTGCCGCACGCTCCACGCTGTCGCGCGCCTTGGCGCTGCCGGAATGCATGGCCTTGACCGCGTTCTGCACGCCGATCTGCAGCCGCTCGATCATTTCCTGGATGTCCTTGGTGGAGTCCTGAGTGCGTGCCGCCAGGGCCCGCACCTCGTCGGCCACCACGGCGAAGCCACGGCCTTGCTCACCCGCACGAGCCGCCTCGATGGCAGCATTGAGCGCAAGGAGGTTGGTCTGCTCGGCGATGCCCTTGATCACCGCCAGTACGGCGCCGATGTTGGCGGTTTCCTGCTCCAGGGTCTGGATGGTGTCGGACGCGCTCTCCACCTCATGGGCCAACTGGCGAATCGCGTGGATGGTTGCGCCGACCACTTGTGCGCCTTCGCGCGACTGCACCTCGGCACTGCGCGCGGCGTCGGCGGCGTTCTGCGCGTTGCGCGCCACCTCGTGCACGGCGGCGCTCATCTCGGTAGCGGCGGTGCTGACCTGGTCGACGGCCGCGTGCTCGCTGCTGATCAGGCGATCATTGGCCGCCGCCATGCCGGCCAGAGACTGGGCCGAGTCGGCCACCTCGCCAGTGACGCGCCCCACCTCGCGGATCAGCGGCTGCAGCTTGTCGAGGAAGCGGTTGAAGGCATCACTGAGCTTGCCCAGTTCATCGCGCGAGAGCACATCCAGGCGCACACGCAGGTCGCCGTCGCCATCGGCGATCTGCTCGATGCGATGCAGCAGGTTATGCAGCGGCCGAGTGACCAGCATGGGGAAGCCAAACACCAGCACGGCGCACACCAGCAGGCCGAAGGCGATGATGCCGCCCTGCTGCCAGCTGAGCTCCTCACCCAGGGCGATGGCCGCCTGGCCCTCGGCATTGGCCTCGGCGTCCTCCAGTTCGCCCAGCTTATCGATGGCATCGCGCATGGCCTCGAACTGAGCCTCGCTGGTGCCAAAGCTCAGCACCGAGGCGGCGTCCGGATCGCTGACCGTCAGCTCCAGCACTTTGTTGGAAGTGGCTTTCCACTGGGCAAAGCCACTGTCGAACTTGGCCACCAGAGCCATGGCCTCGGCGCCCGGCTGCATTTCGGCGAATTTGTGCACCCGGTCGTAAGCCTGCTGGACGTTCTCCGCATGAGCCGTGCGCAAAGCATCTATGTGGTCTCCCGCCCCCTCGTCGAGCAGGCTGCGCTCGGCGATGAAGGCCTGGTAGAGGTCACGGTCGGCATTCAGCAGCAGGCTGATGGCCGGCAGGTAACGGTTGGTCAGGCGCGTGCTGGAGTCAGCCACCTGGCCAATGCCCTTTACCCCGAGCACGCCCATGGTCATGAGCAGGATGGCGAGCAGCAGAATCGGCAGAGCGATCTTCCAGCGAAATCCGAGATCGGCGAATAGGCGCAGCATGGTGTACTCCAGACGAAACGCTATTGTTGTGCCATCTAGCATAGTCACTGGTCGCAATACTGGCGCCCGGCGCGTCTAGACCCGGCACTGCCCGACACTACAGGCCGAATGACCGCACATCTGTCGCGAACCATCCGCCGGACCATGGTTTGTGCTAGCTTGCCCGCCGAATCCACCTACCGGAGTGCCTCATGGCCATCACCAAAGACCAGCTGATTTCCGACCTCGCCGAAGCCACCGACCTGCAGAAGAGCGACGTGCGCGCACTGATCGACCAGCTCGGCGAGATCGTGGCGGACGCACTGGAGAACGACGGCGAGATCAGCCTGCCGGGCATCGGCAAGCTCAAGGTCAACGAGCGTCCGGCGCGCACCGGCCGCAACCCGTCCACTGGCAAGGCAATCCAGATCGCCGCAAAGAAAGCTATCAAGCTGGTCCCGGCCAAGGCCCTGGTCGACAGCCTCAACCAGGCCTGACCCGATCCTGCAGGCTGCTCAGGGAGTAGCCTGCAGCTTCCCGCTCGGCACCACGGCGAAGGTCTCGACCGCAGCACCATCCTGCCCTACCCCGTCCTGGCGCAGGCGGCGGATCTGCTCCACGCGCCGCAGGTTCTCCCAGGCCATCTCGAAGTGCGCCGGCGACTGGTCGATGGCGCTGCGGAAGAATTGCTCGGCGACATCCAGTTTGCCTTCAATCAAGCAGATAAAACCCACGTCATTGCTCGCCTCGGCACGCCCTTCGACCTGCTCGAAGGTCGACAGCGCCTGCTCGTAACGGCCCATGCGCGCCAGCAGCAGGCCATAGTTGCGCCACAGCGGCTCGTAGCGCCCATCGAAGCTGATGCCTTGCCGGTACAGGGTTTCCGCCTCGGCCCAGTTGCCGGCGAGATACGCCGAGTACGCCTGGCTGTTGGCCACCAGCGGCGAACGCGGCTCGATCTGCCGGGCCAGGCCGTAGTACTGCGCCGCACGGGCGAAGTCGTTGTCCAGATCGGCCAGTACACCCAGACCGTTATACACCCGCAGCGGCGACGAGCCGTCCACCTTGAGCCCGCTCGGCGCCTGCGCAGCGGAGCCGCCCAGGCGTTTCTGGTCGGCGGCCAGCGCCTTGTCGAGCATCTCGCGGGCATCGCCCGGGCGGCGCATGGCCAGCTGCAGCAGCCCCATCTCGGCCAGCGCCATCGCGTTGTCGGGATCGCTGCGCAGCACATCGGAGAAGGCCAGCTCGGCCAGGTGCTCATTGCCACGCTCGCGATGGATTCTCCCGACCCAGACCAGCGCGTCGTAGCTGTTCGGATCCAGCTCGATGGCGCGCAGGTACTGGTACAGCGCCTGGTCGAAGGCGCCGGCACGGTAGGCCATGGCCCCCATGTGCATGGCCTGCTCCGGCGAGCTGGCCTGGTCCTGCACCTGGTAGAGCACCGAGTTGCTGCCGCTGTAGATGGAGTTGTCGTTGCTCAGGATCGGCCCCGTGCTCTGGCAACCGGTCAGCGCGGCCATGATGGCCAACAGCAGAATGTTCCTGTTCATCTCATAGCTTCCCGAAAGTTCTCAGAATCCCGATGATCACGGGGCCTATTGCAACGAGGAAAAAGCTCGGCCAGAGGCAGAGAATCAACGGGAAGACCAGCTTGGTGCCGATCTTCGCCGCCTGCTCCTCCGCCGCCTGGGTACGGCGATCGCGGAACTCCTCCGCATAAACGCGCAGGGTGTCCGCCACGCTGGTACCGAAGCGGATGCTCTGCGCCAGCAGGCTGACCAGCCCTTGTACATCCTCCAGCCCGGTGCGCTCGGCCAGGTGCTTGAGCGCCTGGGTATTGGGCACACCAGCACGGATCTCGGCATTGACCAGGGCCAGTTCCTCGGCCAGCTCCGGCTGGCTGACCAGCATTTCCTCGGCCACCCGCTCCATGGCCTGAGGCAAGGCCAGGCCGGACTCCACGCACACCACCATCAGGTCCAGGGCGTCCGGAAAGGCCACGCGCAGGCGGTGCATGCGCCCGGTCTTTCGCTTGTCCACATAGATGGCCGGCGCCAGCCACCCAGCAGCCACCGCCCCGCCAGCTAGCATGAAGCCGACGCTGAGCGACAGCTTGGAGAGCATCGGCAGCGCCAACAGCACGGCGATCAGCATCATCGACGGCAACAGCAGGCGGATGGCCCAGTAGACCTGCACGGCGGAGCCCGAACGGTAGCCGGCGTGGGTCAGCAACTGGCGGGTCGGCGAATCGCGGTGGCGGTCGTCGGCCACGAAGCGCTGGCCGACGCTCTCCAGCAGTAGCTGCAGGTTGCCCGGCGCGGCCATCTCGGCCGTGCGCCCGCCGTGGCCACGCTTGATCATGCCGAGACGCCGCTGCACCGGGTCCTGCAGGCCGAGCAGCAGCAGCGCCAGGGTGATCGCCAGCAGCACCGCGCTGAGCCCGATGCCGCCGATGAATAGCAGTCGGGCCAGGGCCTGATCACCGACCAGCTGATTGATCAACCCCAGCAGGTAGTCCATGGCGGTCTCCTACACGTCGATACGGATGATCCTGCGAATCCACAGGATGCCCAGCAGCATGGCGATGAACGCCGCGATCACCAGTTTCTGGCCGAACTCGTCCTTGACCAGCAACGGCATGTATTGCGGCGTGGTAGCGGCGATGGCGCCGGCCAGCACGAAGGGAATGGCCACCAGCACCCAGGCCGACATGCGCCCCTCGGCTGACAGCGTCTTGACCTTGCGCTGGAAGCGGAAGCGACCGCGGATCAGCGCGCTGATGCGCTCCAGAACCTCGGTCAGATTGCCGCCGCTCTCGCGGTGAATGAGGATGGTGGTGACCAGCATCATCACGGTCATGCTCGGCATGCGTTCGAGCAGGCCTAGCATGGCGCGGCGCACATCATTGCCGTAGTTGATGTCGGCGAAGGTCAGGCCGAACTCCTGCGCCACCGGCCCCTTGTGCTCCTCGGCCACCAGACGCAGGGTCTCGTTGAACGGGTGGCCTGCGCGCAGCGCACGGCACATGGCGTCCAGAGCATCCGGTAGCCCCTCCTCGAAGGCGGAGAAGCGCTGGGCACGGTCGCTGGCAATCTTCAGGAATGGCACGCAAGCGGCCATGCAACCCAGGATCAGCGCGGCCCACCACAGCTTCAGCGCCAGCCAGGTGCCGCCGGCGACCAGCAGCCCGAGCAGCAGCGCCAGCAGCACGACGCGATAGGCGCGGTAGTCGTGCCCGGCCTGCTCGATCATCTGCGCCAGCTTCTCGAACCAGGGCAGCTGCTCCAGCCCGGCTTCCAGCGGCGACAGGCGCTTGAGGTACTTCTGCCGCAGCACGGTCTGCATGTTCGGCAGATGGTTGGCGCTTTCCAGCAGGTGCAGGCGCGAGCGGATGCGTTTGCGCATGCGCCCGGCCTCGCCGAACACCGGCACCACCACACCCTGGCTGAGCAGGAAGGCAGCGGTGAACACCATGCCGAGGAAGGCGAAGACGTACTCGGTGGGGATCTGGTTCATGACTGCAGTGTCTCCATCCAGTCGGGACGGAACAGGCCCAGCGGCAACTCGATGCCGCGCTTGGCCAGCGCATCGCGGAAGGCCGGCACCATGCCGCTGGGGCGAAACTCACCGAGTACCTCGCCGTGCTCACCCATGCCGCGGCGCTCGAAGGCGAAGATCTCGGTCATGGTCACCACCTCGCCCTCCATGCCGTTGATCTCCTGCACGCTGACCAGGCGGCGCTTGCCGTCCTCCTGGCGTTCCAGCTGCACGACCACGTCGATGGCCGAGGCGATCTGCTGGCGCAGCGCCTTCATCGGGAAGGTCGCGCCGGTCATGGAGACCATGTTCTCGATGCGCCCCAGGGCATCGCGCGGAGTGTTGGCGTGGATGGTGGTCAGCGAGCCGTCGTGGCCGGTATTCATCGCCGTCAGCATGTCCATCGCCTCGGCACCGCGCACCTCGCCGATGACGATGCGGTCCGGGCGCATGCGCAGGCTGTTGCGCACCAGCTCGCGCTGGTTCACCTCGCCGCGGCCCTCGATGTTCGACGGCCGGGTCTCCAGGCGCACCACGTGCGGCTGCTGCAGCTGCAGCTCGGCGGAGTCCTCGATGGTGACGATGCGCTCGTTGTCCGGGATGAAGCTGGACAGCACGTTGAGCATGGTGGTCTTGCCGGTGCCGGTACCGCCGGACACCAGCACGTTGAGGCGGCCGCGGACGATGGCCTTGAGCATCAGGGCGATGGCCGGGGTGATGGTGCCCATCTGCACCAGACTCTCGGCATTCAACAGGTCCACGGCGAAGCGGCGGATCGACAGACTGGGACCATCGATGGCCAGCGGCGGGATGATCGCGTTAACCCGCGAACCGTCCTTCAGGCGTGCGTCCACCAGCGGCGAGGACTCGTCGATGCGCCGACCCAGGCTGGAGACGATACGGTCGATGATGTTGAGCAGGTGGTGATCGTCGCGGAAGCGCACGTCGGTGCGCTGCAGCTTGCCGAAGCGCTCGACATAGACCGAGGCATGACCGTTGACCAGGATGTCCGACACGCTGTGATCGGCCAGCAGCGGCTCCAGCGGCCCGAGGCCGAGAACCTCGTCACCGATCTGCTTGATGATCAGCTGGCGGCTGGTGGTGGAAACCGGCGCCGAGTGCTCGTCGAGCAGGCGCTGGCAGATCTCGCGGATCTGCCGGGCCGCCTCGGCCGGCTCCAGCGAGTCGAGCAGCGACAGGTCCATGACCTTGAGCAGCTGCTGGTAGATCTTCTCGCGCCACTCGGTCTCCACCGGGTTGAGCTGGGTGCGGGTCTCGTACAACTCGGCCGGCGCCGCCACTTCCCAGCCCATGACCACCGGAGCGCCCTCGCCCTCTGCGTTTCCGGCATCCTTGGGCTTGGCCTGCTGGCGCAGGCGATTGCGGAATTCGCTGAGCATGGCTACCCCCGGAACAGACGGCTGAAGGTGCGTTTGAACAGGCCCTGCTCGTCGACCTCGTTACCCGCCAGTTCCTGCTTGAGGCTGCGCAGGGCCAGGGTGATCGGCGCACGCGGGGCATGCAGTTCGAGCGGAATGCCGCTGTTCTGGCTCTCGCTGACGGCGGCGAAGTCGTTCGGCAGCTTCTGCAGGTCCGGGCAGCGCAATGCCTCGCCGATGTCCTGCAGGGTGATGGGCGCGGTCTTGTTGTAGCGGTTGACCACCACGTGCAGGCGGTTGCCCTGCACGCCCAGGTCGTTGCGCAGGATCTGCATCAGCCGGCTGGCGTCCTTCAGATGGCTGAGGCTCTGCTGCAGCAGGATGTAGCAGTGGTCGGCCTGCTCCAGGGTGACACCGGTGAGGTGGTCGATCTGCCGCGGCAGGTCCACCACCACCCAGTCGTAGCTGCTGCGCGCCAGCTGCAGCAGCGCTTCCAGGTGTTCCAGATGGACGTCCTGAGTCAGGCACAGGTCGCTGGAACGCCCCCCGAGCACGTGCAGAGTCGGGCTGAAGTGGCCGCAGAAGCCGCGCAGGGCCACGCTGTCGAGGCCGTCGACCTGCTGCATCACTTCCACGTGGCTGTGGGTCGGGGCGATGTCCAGGCTGTGCGCCACGCTACCGAACTGCAGGTCGAGATCGAGCAGCAACGTGCTGGCACCGCTGGCGCTCAGCTGGTGGGCCAGGTTGCAGGCCAGCATGGTGGCGCCCGAGCCGCCCTTGGCATTCATCACCGCAATCAGCTTGCCGCCGGAGCCCGAGCTGACATGGCTCTCGCGCAGCATGCGCTGCAGGGCGCCGAGCAACTCGGTCTCGACCACGGCATCGGCCAGGTAGTCACGCGCGCCGGCCTGCATCGCCATGCGCATGCCCTCGCGCTCCTCCAGCGCACCGCAGATCACCAGCGGCGGCCGCTCATGTACCGGCCGTTGCAGCAACGCATCCAGCTCCTCGCGCCACAGGTGGCTGACCCAGAGCAGGAGGAAGTCCGGCATCTCCTCCAGCCCGTAGAGCGGGTCGGTATGGCCGTTGCTGACCAGCCGGGTGACCACCTGCAAGCCCGGCAGGCGCTGGCTGATCTCCTGCATGCGGGCCAGCGCACGGGCATCACGGCTGCTGATCAGCAGTCGCGGGCCGTGACCGGTACCGAGCGTGGGGCGGCTATCACTGTGCTTCAACATGGCGTGATCTCCGGCGAAACCCCATCCTCGGCGTGGCGCCCCAGACTCTCGCGCGGCAGGATCGCGCGAAAGCCAGGCAGGGTCAGCGACTGGCCGAACACGGGGATCAACAGGTCGAAGGGAAAGTTGTCCACCCGCAGCTGCACGTAGCGAATGGCGCGGAAACCGTTGCTGCCGGTGGTGTCGCTGGGCGAGAGCACCTGCGCACCAGCGGCATCCAGATAGGTCAGGGTCAGGTCGGCGGTTTCCAGGCCCGCGACCAGGTTGCTGGCGCCGCTGTCGGTGATGTCGTTGAAGATCGCCCGACGCAGGATCTTCTCCACCTCGGCGGGCTGGGTCGGGTCGCACACCGCGGCCAGGCGCGCGCCACGACGCACCGTCTCGTTGAGGGTGTTGACGGTGAAGTACAGGCGTCCCATCTCCAGCACGCCGAACAGCATCACGAACAACAGCACGCCGATGATGGCGAACTCGACCACGTAGACCCCGCGCATCTGGCGTTTCATCACAGGGCCCTCATCACGACGGAGCTGGTCAACGTCAGCGCCAGTGGAATCGGATCGCCGAACAGGTTCGGCAGGCTCGCCGCGGCGGCGGTGCAGCCACTACCACCGAGGTTGCCGAGGATCGAGCGGAAGGCGAAGGTGATGCTGACCTGTACGTGCTCGCTGTCCGGCGCAGTGACGGCCACGTCGTCGACGGTGAGGCACGGCACCAGCACGCCGAAGCCAGCCGTGGACGAGGGCACGCCGTACACGGCGACGTTCTTGATCTCGCTCTGCAGCGTGCTCCCCAGCTCCAACCTGCCCAGCGTGGCGTCGTAGGCCTGGCTCGCGGCGTAACGCCCGGCATCGCGACTGGCTTGCAGCAGGCTGTTGTACTGGAACAGCATGCGCCCGAACTCGCCGATGCCGAGCAGCAGAAGAACCAGCAACGGCAGGGCCACGGCGAACTCGACCATTGCCACACCGCCCTGCCTGCTGCTGTTCACCATCGCCTGGATCATGGCCATGCCCTCAGGAGTCCGTGCTCGGATCGCCGCTGTCGAGATAGGTCTTGTACAACTGGATGATTTGCGGGCCGTAGGAACCGGCTGGATCGGGACCGGGTACGCCGTCGCTGGCGCACTCGCGGACGAACTGGCCGAAGATGTTGGCGTTGTTGCCGTTGCCGGTGGGCTGCAGCACGAAGTAGCAGCCGAAGCCCAGCACCGGGATCTGGCTGGTGCCGCTGTCGGTGCCCGAGCACTGGCCGATCACTACCCGCAGGATGCGCCGCTCGGCCACGCCGTTATCCTGGCAGCCGCCACCACCGGACAGACAGTCTGCGGTGTCCTGCCGCCAGTCGTTGTAATCGAACACGTCGATGCCGCTGGCCGTGGTGATGTAGCCGTCAGCATCGGCAAAAACCGCTTCGCCACCGCTGCCGGTATTACCTCCGCCGTTGCCCTTGCCCCCACCGCCATTACCGTTGCCATTACCGGTAGCGCCATAGACGATGCTGCCGCCGGAATTGAGGCTGAGGGAGCCCTTGTTGGCCGTCTTGTTGTAGGTCGTCACCAGGTCCGGCGGATACTGGCTGGCATCCAGGTTGCCGCCCGACTGCTCGCCGAAGCGCATGTCCAGGCCCTGCAGGGCGGGCCCGACGGTGCTGCCCGGTTTGGTCTGCACGTTGTCACCCACCTCCGGGCAGATGGCACCGCCGCCGGCCATTAGCTGACGTACCGTCTTGCCACCAGAGCCGAAGTCCAGCAGCTGGAAGTTGCCCGGGCCAATGCCGGCGTTCTGGTGGGAGGCCGACTTGAGCACCTGCAGCTGGCCGAAGGTGAAGCCGAAGAAGGTTCCGGGTACAGACTGGCCACAGACCATCACTGGCGCCAGGTCGCAAGGATTGGTCGGGCTTGGACCAGCGGTGGCGATGGCCGCGACGGCCTTCTCGATATCGTTGCCGAAGGCCTGCAGCACACCCCAGAAGAAGCCTGCCAGTGGCATGTCTGCCACCGTTACCCGCACGTAACGGGCATCGGCCGAGGCCAGCGAGTCGAAGGGGCCGTACACGCTGTCGGCGAACTGCACCAGGGCCAGGCCGCTGACGCCGTCCAGCTCGCCGTTGCCGGGCGCTGCGGCGTTCAGGTCGAGCACCCGCAAGGCCTCGGTGCGCGCCGCATCGGCCGCCACGTTCATGTTGCCACCGGACATTTCGCTGAGGGTCCGGGCACCGCTCAGCGCGGCGGCATCGACGGCGTTCTGCAGGCGGGTCTTGTTGACCAGCATGTGGCTGCCATCCAGGGCCAGGGCAGCCATCATCAAAATCGACACCAGGGCGATGACGATCAGTACCAGTACCGCGCCCCGCTGGCGTTGCGGCAGCGCGTGATGGCGCGGCGTGCGGGGGATCATGGTCGGCGCCTCTACTCGATGTTGATCTGGATTGGCTGGTCGACCTGGCGGGCATCGCTGGTCTTGCCGCGATAGCCCTCCAGCACCTTCTCGGTCAGCGGTCCGTCGGTGCCGGTGGCAGCGGGTTCGGTGCCGGGATTGGCGGCCCGCTGCTTGTCGGCGATCTGCTCGTAGTGGGTGGCGTACACCGTATCGCCCAGCTCACCGACCCGGCCCTCGTCATAGGTCATACAGCCGGCCGGCAGCAGCGCCAGCGGTATCAGCATCATCAGCGTCTTCATCGTCTCGCCTCCATTACTTGAGGTCATGGCCGAAGCTGCTACCAGTCACGCCCAGGCTGACCGGCACCGCGCGAGCGGGCTGGTCGCCCTTGGTCTTGCCCAGCAGGTAGAAGTCCATGTCGCCCGGCTCGACGAAGCGTTCGGTGGGCAGGCGCACCAGCTTGGCGTCCACCGGCTTGGCGATGTGCGGGGTGACCAGGATCACCAGTTCGGTCTCGCCCTTGATGAACTCCTGGCTGCGGAACAGGTGACCGATCACCGCGATGTCGCCCAGTCCGGGGAAGCGGCTAACCAGGTCGCGGGTGCTCTCGTTGATCAGGCCGGCGATGGCGATGGTCTGGCCGTCGCCCAGTTCCACGGTCGATTGCGCGCTGCGCTTGGTCAGCGACGGAATGACCTGGCCCACGCCGTCACCCAGCGGGGTCTCCAGGCCGGTGTCCAGCACCAGCGCATTGGCGTTGGAGATCTCGCTGACCTCGACGTTGAGGTTCAGGTTGATGCGCCCGGCATCCAGCACCACCGGCAGGAAGCGCACGCCGACGCCGAACTCCTTGTATTCGATGGTGATGCCGTCGTCCTCGGTGATCGGCACCGGGAACTCGCCGCCGGAGATAAACTCGGCCTGCTGCCCGGTGAGGGTCACCAGG
Organism: Pseudomonas sp. Gutcm_11s; assembly: GCF_028649395.1. Taxonomy (GTDB): domain Bacteria; phylum Pseudomonadota; class Gammaproteobacteria; order Pseudomonadales; family Pseudomonadaceae; genus Aquipseudomonas. Next base: position 540,728 of record NZ_JAQSUW010000014.1, read on the forward strand.
GTGGGTTCGGCCAACACCTTGGCCGAACCATTGTCCTTGGCCGCCTCCAGCACCACGTCAAAGAGAAAGCTACCGGAGGCGAACTGCGCCAGGAAGCCCTTGCTGTCTCGCAGCAGGCCGTTGTCGGCAATGGAGGAGCCACCGTTGAAGGAGCCGATATCCCAGTTGCCGGCCGAGCCGAGGGCCAGGAAGTTCACGCCCAGGCGCTTGACCAGATTGCGCTGCATCTCGGCCACCTTGACCTCGAGCATCACCTGCTGGCCACCGCCGACCGTCATCAGGTTGACCACCTCCAGCGAATCGCTGGGACCGGCCTCGGCCTTCTCGCCTTCGCCCTGGGCGATGCTGGTGCTCTGGGCGGCGTAGCTCTTGGCGATCTTCATCGCCGAGTCCATCGCAGCAGCACTGCTCACCTGGCCACGCAGGACCAGGGCGCCCTGGGCGCTGAACACCTCGATATTTTCGCTGGGCAGCAGCTGGTGCAGCTTGCTCTTGAGGCCGCCCAGGTCATGCACCACGTCTAGGTCCAGGCTGTCGATCAGCTTGTTGTTGCCGTCCCACAGCAGCACGTTGGTGCTGCCCAGCGAGCGGCCCAGCAGATACAGCTGGCGCGGGCTGGTGATGAGGATGTCGGCGATCTCCGGGTTGCCCACCGAGATGCGCTTCACCGCGGCCCGGGTGCTCAACACCCGCGACTTGTAGATCGGCACCTGGATGCTGCCGGTATTGGCGGCCGGCATCACGCTGACCTCCGGCTGCGGCTCGGCGGCCGCCGCGGGCGGCGTCAGCAGGCCTGCCGCCAGGCAGATCAGCAGCGCGCTCATCAATCGAATGCTTTGCATGTCCCTCTCCTTCTAGAGGTCGCCCGCCATGCGGGCTAGTGCACCTTGGCCACGTTTACCGCAGTGCCGCGGATGATGGTCACCCCGGCCCCGCCGTTGCTGCGCTTGACCACCGGCTTGACCGGCACCGGAACAGGAGTCGGTGCGGTTTTCTCTGCCACCGGCGGCGGCTCCGGCCGCTTCTGGTTGTCCAGCGGGTTGCGCAGGGCCAGCTGCAGGCGCCCCTCGGCCATGGCCTTGACCAGCACCTCGGCTTCTTCGGGAGTCATTTCCAGGGTTACCGCACGCACCACCACTGGCTGGGTCTTGTCGGTGCTGGAGGTCTGGTCGACGGCCAGCACCCGCAGGTCCTCGAGGATGGTTTCGGACTGGGCATTGGCGTTGCTGGACTTCTTGGTGGCGAGCACATCGACCCGGTTGCCCGGCAGGAGGAAGCCGGCCACGCCGACCACGTCGTCCACCCGCACCGAGATCGCGCGCTTGTCGGACTCGATCAGCGAGGCCAGGGTGCTGCCGCCTAGGTGCTCGGCCAGCCTCGCGCTGCGCAGGATGTCGCCACGCAGCATGGAGAAGGTAGCGATCTTGCCAATGGCCTTCTCCGGGCTGTCGAAGGAATCGTCCGGGGCGGTGCCCTTGGGCATGCGCACCTGCGACACGTGCTGGGCCTCGAGCATGGTGCCGAAGGGAATTTCCACCGCCGCCACCATGACGCTCTGCATGTCGTCGTCAGGGCCGGCGCTGAGCCGGTTGCTCAACCAGTTGTTGGCCATCCAGGCAGCACCCAGCCCCATGAGCAGGGACAGGACCACCAGCGTGAGAGTACGAGTACTCATCTCTGCATCTCCTCAGCCGAGAAAATCCAGCTGCACGAAATAGTTGTGCCAGGCCCACTCCAGCTCCCGTGGCGAGAGCGGGCCGGAGCCGTCCAGGTAACGCTGGCGATCCAGCGCCATACTCAGCAGGTCGCGCGGATGACAGGGCACCAGCGGCATGCCCTCCGCCTCATAAAGGCCCTGCAGCACATAGCGCAGCAACAGGGGGTCAAACACCACGCCGAGGCGATCGCACTCCTGGTGCCAGATACGCTCGTAGTCCTCGGGCTTGAGGTAGTTGAAGTGCAGCTTGTAGCCAATGCGCCGGAGGAAGGCCTCGTCGGCCAGCTCCAGCGGATTGAGGTTGGTGGAGAACACCAGCACCAGGTCGAACGGCAGCTCGCAGTGGCGCCCGCCGCCGAGGTTGAGGAAGTCGCGCTTCTCCTCCATCGGCACTATCCAGCGGTTGAGCAACTCGGCCGGCGCCACGCGCTGGCGGCCCATGTCGTCGATGATGAACAGGCCGTTGCTGGCCTTCAGCTGCAGCGGTGCCTGGTACTGGCGGCTGTAGGGGTCATAGCGGATGTCCAGCTGCTCCATACTCAGCTCGCCGCCGGTGATCACGATCGGCCGCTTGCAGCACAGCAGGCGGCGATCGATACCCTCGTCGAGCATCAGCGGGTTCTGCTGGGTGTCCTCCAGGCTCTGGTGCACCTGGGGGTCATAGACCTCCACCACCGACTCGTTGATGGCAATGGCATAGGGCACCCAGATGGCCTCGGCAAACAGTCGGATCAGGCGGGTGCTGATATAGGTCTTACCGGTGCCCGCCGGGCCATAGATCATGATGGCGCGGCCGGAATTCATGGCCACGCCGAGCTGGTCGAGCATGCCGTCGGTAAGCACCACGCCACTGAAGGCATTACGCATGTCGCGTGCGGTGATGCGGCCGTGGTGGATGGTCTGCACCTTGAGCAGGGAGCGGTAGGCGCTCACCGGGAACGGCGCGGCGCCCAGGTAGCCGCTGCGTTCGAAGGCATCGCGGGCGGCCACGCGGCCACGCTCGGTCAGGCCATAGCGCAGGGCCAGGCCTCCGGCCTGGCCGAGCACCTCGACCCGCCCCTGCTTGCGCAGGAACTGCAGGATCTCCTCGACCACCGCTCCGGTCAGCGCAAGACGCTCGACCAGGCGCGGCAGATCGAGCACACCGGCGTCGTGCAGATGCTTGCACAGCAGATCACCGAGGAAGTTCTCGTTGAGGCCAGTTTCGCCGATGTTTTTCGGCTGTGGCGCCAGGCGCTGCACGGCCTCGCGTTCGCTGGGGTAGGAGCCGCTGTCGCTGATCGCATACATGACGTGCCCTCCTCAGCCAAAGGCGTATCCGAGGATCAACCAGGGATCGAAGGGCCGCCAGACCAAGGCAAGCAGCACGCCGAAGAGAATGGCGACCGAATAGGGAAAGGGTTTGCCAGCCACCTCATCCGCAGCAGGCGCGACGTGAGTGCGCGACAACAGAATCAGCCAGTAGCGCGATAGGGTCATACCCAACTGGCCGCGAACGAGGATGATCAGCAGACCGCAGAGCGAGCCGGCGATAAGACTGAAGAAGGCCATCCACACCGCATGGGTTGGCGTCAGGAAGGCGCCGGCCATGGCCATCAGCTTTACGTCGCCGGCGGCCATGCCGCCCAGCGCATAGAGAGGGATAAACAGGCCGAAGCCGACCAGCATGCCGAGCACCAGGTTGCCGAGCCCTGCCACGCCACCGGCCAGCAGCTGCAGCGCCAGCGCCACCGCCAGCCCCGCCAGGATCAGTTGGTTGGGAATGCGGTGGCGGCGTACATCGCTCACCACCGCAATCGCCAGCAACCCCAGCAGCAACGCTGCGGTGAGCATCTGCTCCCTGGCCATGGCTGCCGATACCCGCGTAGATCAGCTGCAGGCGGCGACGGGGGTGTTAGTACCGAGTACGGCGTCTTTCAGGCTGGTAATGACGCCACAGACGTTGTTGCCCAAAGCGATGAACACAGTGACGACTCCCAGGGTCACCAGGCCGCCGGCCACCGCATACTCGACGATGGTCAGACCTTCTTCGTCCTGCAGGAACTTACCGATCGCGGACTTGATGCTTTCCAGTTTCATTTTTGCCACCTCACTCAATGGTTGCGCCAACCCGGCAGCCGAGCAGCGAATTGCCGGCCTGAGGTTGACGCTAGTGGAGGTGAAATTTTGCCGTTAGGAGTTTTTTGCGCATCGCTAGGACTTTTTTGCATCCCGGCTACGCTGTGGAAAAAGGCGAGTCAGGCGAATAAGAAGAACCTCTCTTAGACGGTTCTGTAAACGATTCGCAAGCGACAAGCGGAGCGCGAAAGCACCGTAGGAAACGGTCAGGTTTTTAATTGCAAGCCATTAATATTCAATTACTTGCAAAGCTTAAAACACAACTGAACTAAGCCTCTGAACGATATTCCGATTCAGTATTTGTACTGATGGCACATTGACAATACTCCTCACATTGGGGGCCAAAAAATAATGTGCAGAGCTAAGTGAATGAAGTCTAACTCGGCCACTAACAACAACCAGCGCAAGCCCGTGCTGCTCTGGCTGGACCTTACCCATGACCGCTCCGCCGAGGAGCTCATGGAACAGTTCCGCCTGACCTGCGATTGCCGCCTGGCCAAGGAGTCCGGACTGCCGGCACGCGATGCCGGGCCGCAGCCGGACATGCTCTGCATGCACTTCGATCGCCCCGACGCCCTGGGTCTCAACCTGCTGCTGGAGGTCAAGCGCACCGCGCCGTCAATCCCTATCACAATGTTCACCGTGCAGCATTCCGAGGAACTGGCCGTGTGGGCCATGCGCTCTGGCGTCTGGGAGTATCTGGTACTGCCGCTGGGCAGCCGGGAGCAGAGCCGCTACCTGCAGTCGCTGCAGCATCTTTGCCAGTTGCGCTGGCAGGAGGACATCCATGCACGCAAGCCACAGGTCGAGCGCTGCGGCAACCTCCCTGACAGCATCCGTCTGACCAAGGAACACCAGAAGCACCAGGCGCTGCACAAGGCCATGAGCTACATCGACCAGCATTACCGCGAAGGCATCGACCAGAAGGACCTGGCCCAGCGTTGCGGCATGACGCCTTTCCGCTTCTCCCGCCTGTTCAAGGAGGCCTACGGCCTGGGCTTCATGGAGTATGTGCTGCGCAAGCGCATGGACCTGGCCAAAGAGCTGCTGAACAACAGCCAGATGCCGGTCACCAGCATCGGTTACGAGGCCGGCTTCAAGGACCCCTCCTACTTCGCACGTGCCTTCAAGCAGTGCCTGGGTTGCACGCCGAGCGAATACCGCGACGCCGGGCGCCCCTCGCTACCACAACTGGCGAGCGCCTCGCTGCACGAAGACCATCAGGTGCTGCGCGCCCACCCCTAGAACGATGCGAGGAATTTGAACCAGTCAGCGCTGCGGACAAGCATGTTTGCTCCGCAGCGCCTCCTTGGTTAAGGTCGCCGCGAGCCCGGTATTGGGCCGGGTTGTACTAAAAAGACAAGGACGCTACATCATGCTGAAACGCATTCTGACTGCCACCGCATTCGCCACCCTGCTGAGTGGCTGCGCCAACGGTCTGTCGCCGGTAGGCGTTGGCCTGATCACCGACGTGAAGGGCCCGATCACCGCCACCACCGCCCAAGGCGGCAAGCAGGGCACCTCCTGCGCCACCACCATCATCGGTTTGGTCAACAAAGGCGACGCCTCCATCGAAGCCGCCAAGGCCAACGGCAACATCTCCACCGTTGCCAGCGCCGACTATCACACCAAGGGCTTCTATCCCTTCTACGGCAAGACCTGCGTCAACGTGACCGGCCAGTAATGGTCCGAGCCCCGGCACTCGCCGGGGCTTCCCGCTCAGAGGCCGTAACCGGCCAGCAGCTGCAGAAACTCCGCCTCGTCCATCACCTTCACACCCAGCTCGTTGGCCTTGGTCAGCTTGGAGCCGGCCCCCGGCCCCGCCACCACGCAGGCAGTCTTGGCCGACACCGAGCCGGCCACTTTGGCGCCCAGCCCTTCCAGCTTCTCCTTACCGGCATCACGGCTCATCGCCTCCAGCGTGCCGGTCAGCACCCAGGTCTGTCCTGCCAGCGGCAAACCCTCGACGACCTTCTTCTCGCTCGCCCAGTGCATGCCGAAGTCACGCAGCTGCGCCTCGATAAGCGCTGCACGCGCGGCGTTGGCGGGCACGTCGAAGAAGTCGCGCAGGGACTTGGCAGCCTTCTCGTTGAGACGCTCGACCTGGCGCAGGTCCAGCCAGTCGGCCTTGATCACGCCTTCCAGAGAGCCGAATTTCGCCGCCAGCTTCTCCGCGCCGGTGGCGGCGATGAAGGGGATGTTGAGCTTGTCGATAAAGCCCGGCAGCGTGGCGCAGGCAGAGAACTCGGGGCTGAGATCGCCCTCCTCCTGCAGCTCGACACCTCGCGCCAGCAGGTCGTCGATGACCTTGAGGTTGTGCGAGTCGCCGAAGAAGTTGTGGATCTCGAACGCCACCTCCAAGCCCACGTCCGGCAGGTAGGTCAGCACCTCCGGCAGCGCCACACGGATACGTGCCAGGGAACCGAGGGCACGGGCCAGCAGCTTAGCGGTCTCCTCGCCCACATCCGGAATACCCAGGGCGTAGATGAAGCGCGCCAGGGTCGGCTTGGCGCTAGCCTTGATCGCCGCCAGCAGGTTGCGGGTCGACAGGTCGGCGAAGCCCTCCAGCACCACCACCTGCTCGTAGGTCAGGGTAAACAGGTCGGCCGGCGAGGCCACCAGGCCGGTGTCCACCAGCTGTTCGACGATCTTGTCGCCCAGCCCCTCGATGTCCAGCGCACGACGCGAGGCGAAGTGGATGATCGCCTGCTTGAGCTGGGCGCCGCAGGCCAGACGACCGACGCAGCGGTAGACCGAGCCTTCGCTGGTGGTTTCCTTGCCCTTGCCGCGCTTGACCAGTTGGGTGCGCTCGACGGCAGAGCCACATACCGGGCATTGCTCCGGCACATGAACCGGCCGCGCATCGGCAGGTCGACGCTCGGCCACTACCTGCATCACCTGGGGAATCACGTCGCCGGCGCGGCGAATGATCACCGTGTCACCAATCATCAGGCCCAGACGCGCCACCTCGTCCATATTGTGCAACGTGGCATTGGCCACGGTGACCCCGGCCACCTTGACCGGCCTGAGGCGCGCCACCGGAGTGACGGCACCGGTGCGACCAACCTGAAACTCCACGTCCAGCAGCTCGGTGAGCTCTTCCTGGGCCGGGAACTTGTGGGCCAGTGCCCAGTGCGGAGTACGCGCACGGAAGCCCAGCTGCTGCTGGTCCTCGATGTTGTTGACCTTGAACACCACGCCGTCGATGTCATAGGCCAGGTCCATGCGCCGCTCGCCGATGTCGCGGTAATAGTCCAGGCAAGCTTCCACGCCCTTGGCCAGCTTCAGCTCGCGACTGATGGGCACGCCCCAGGCCTTGAGCTGCTGCAGCATGCCGACCTGGGTGGCCGGCAGCTCGCCGCTGACCTGGCCAACGCCGTAGCAGCAGAACTCCAGTGGGCGGCTGGCGGTGATACGCGGATCGAGCTGGCGCAGGCTGCCGGCGGCGGCGTTGCGCGGGTTGGCGAAGGTCTTGCCACCGCTCTCGGCCTGACGCGCATTGAGCTCGTCGAAGCCAGCCTTGGGCATGTACACCTCACCACGCACTTCCAGTACCGCCGGCCAACCCGAGCCCTGCAGTTTGAGCGGCACGTTGCGGATGGTGCGCACGTTGGCGCTGATATCTTCGCCCGTGCTGCCGTCGCCACGGGTGGCGCCGCGCACCAACTGGCCGTCGCGGTACAGCAGGCTGACGGCCAGGCCGTCGAGCTTGGGCTCGCAACTGTATTCCACCTCGGCGCCGCCGCCGAACAGGTCTCCGCCAGAAATACCGAGGCCGCTCTGCACGCTGCGGTCGAAGGCACGCAGGTCCTCCTCCTCGAAGGCATTGCCCAGACTGAGCATGGGTACTTCGTGGCGCACCTCACCGAAGGCGCTCAGCGCCTCGCCGCCCACGCGCTGGGTCGGCGATTCCGGCGTCACCAGTTCGGGATGCTCCGCCTCCAACGCCTGCAGTTCGCGGAACAGACGGTCGTACTCGGCGTCCGGCACACTCGGCTCGTCCAGCACGTAGTAGCGGTAATTGTGCTCATCCAGCTCAGCACGGAGCTCGGTAACGCGTTGGGCGGCGTCGGTCATGGTGCGTGTGTCCTTGAAAACGACAAGAGCAGCCTAGGCTGCTCTTGGGATTGCATGCGGTGGAGCGATCAGCGTTTGCCGGCGAGCTGCCTCTTGCGCTCGAACTCGACAATGCGCTGACGGTAGTGCTCGATGGTCTGCGCGGTCATCACGCTGCGCTGGTCGTCCTTCAGCTCGCCGTTCAGCTCGTGGGCCAGCTTGCGGGCGGCGGCGATCATCACATCGAAGGCCTGCTTCGGATGACGCGGGCCCGGCAGGCCGAGGAAGAAGCTCACAGCCGGGGTGTAGAACAGCTCGAAGTCATCCAGATCGAAGGTGCCCGGCTTGACGCCGTTGGCCATGGAGAACAGCACCTCGCCGTTGCCGGCCATGCTCTCGTGACGGTGGAAGATGTCCATCTCGCCGAAGCGCAGGCCGCTTTCCAGAATGTTCTGCAGCAGCGCCGGGCCCTTGAAACCATCGGCATCGCGAGCGATCACGTTGATCACCAGCACTTCCTCGACCGGAGGCAGGTCCTGGCCAGACTTGGTGCTGGAGGGAATGTCGTCTTCTTCGACCGGGGTCAGCAGGGTTGGCACCGGCTCGTCGGCGTCCAGCGCCAGGTCGCCCTGCTTCGGTTCGATGCTGCGCCGGCGATTGAGTTCGCTGGCGCTCATGGTGGGGATATCTTCTTCGTTGAATTCGGGTTCGCGCTTGCGATCGATGATCCGCGACGGGCCGAGCAGGTCGGGATCGGTGTCATCGTCGGGCAGATTGCTGAAGCTGTGGTCCAGCTTGAATTTCAGCTTGCCACTGCCGCCCCGCATCCTTCGCCAACCGTCAAACAGAATGCCGACGATAACGATGACACCGATGACGATCAGCCAATAGCGCAGCTCCATGAAACTCCCAAACCCCTGAACGATGAAGATGAATATGTAATGAAAATAAGGGCTTCCTGCCCCTTTGAAACGCTCGAAACTGTATGTATCAACAGTCGTTCCGGGCGTGTAACAAAAGTGAGGCCTAAGCTAGCACGACGAACGGTAAATGTGCACCGTTGCAAGGCATTTAGCCGCGTTTAATGCCTGGCTCAACTCTCTACCAGGGTCATCGCCTCTTCCACATCCACCGCCACCAGACGCGAGCATCCCGGCTCGTGCATGGTCACCCCCATCAACTGGTCGGCCATCTCCATGGCGATCTTGTTGTGGGTGATGTAGATGAACTGCACCGTCTCCGACATCTCCTTGACCAGCCGCGCATAGCGGCCGACGTTGGCATCGTCGAGCGGCGCGTCCACCTCATCGAGCATGCAGAACGGCGCGGGGTTCAACTTGAATATCGCGAACACCAGTGCCAGGGCGGTCAGCGCCTTTTCGCCACCGGACAGCAGATGAATGGTGCTGTTCTTCTTGCCTGGCGGGCGCGCCATGATCGCCACGCCGGTATCCAGCAGGTCCTCGCCGGTCAGCTCCAGGTAGGCGTGGCCGCCACCGAAGACCTTGGGGAACAGCGCCTGCAGGCCGGCGTTGATCTGATCGAAGGTCTCCTTGAAGCGATTGCGGGTTTCCTTGTCGATCTTGCGGATGACGTTCTCCAGGGTATCCAGCGCCTCCACCAGGTCGGCGTTCTGTGCGTCCAGGTAGCGCTTGCGCTCGGACTGCTGCTGATACTCGTCGATGGCTGCCAGGTTGATCGCACCCAGGCGACCGATACGCGCCGCCAGCTGCTCCAGCTGCTGCTCCCAGGCCGTCTCGCTGGCGTCGGCTGGCAGAGTGGCGAGCACGCCATGCAGGTCGTAGCCCTCCTCCAGCAGCTGCTCCTGCAGCGCCTTACGTCGCACGTTGAGCCCTTGCCAGTCCATGCGCTGCTGTTCCAGCTGGCCACGCAGCAACTGCGACTGCTGCTCGGCCTGGCTGCGACGCTTCTCGGCGTCGCGCAACTCGCGGTCGGCATCTTCCAGGGCCAGGCGGGCGAGCTTGAGCTCATCCTCCACGCCCATGCGCCGTTCCAGCAGCTCTTCGAGCTTCATGCGCAGCTCTTCCAGCGGCGCGGCGCCCTCTTCCAGGTTGAGGTTGAGCTGCTCGCGGCGCTCGATGGCGCGCTCGAACTGCAGCTCCAGGCGCTCCAGAGCCTGGCGAGTGGATTCGTGCTGGGCACGGATCGAGCCCAGGCGCACAGCCAGCTGGTGTGCGTGATCCTTGTGCTGGCGCGCCTCCTGGCGCACGCGATCGAGGCGCTCGCGCAGCTGGTCGCGACTGGCCAGCAGGGTCTCACGTTGCTCGGTGTCGACGGCCATGGCGTCCAGCGCGTCTTGTAGCACCAAGCGCGACTCACCCAGCTGTTCCTGCTCCAACTCACGCTGCTCGGCAGCCTCGCCCTGCTCTTCTTCCAGGCGCCGGCGGCGCAGCGCCAGCTGCTCGGCCTTGGCCTGGCCGGCGGAGAGCTTGGCCTTCAATTCACCCTGGCGACGGGACTCGTCCTGCACCAGACGGCGTTGCTGTTCACGCGCCTCTTCCTGCTGACGCTGCGCGGCCTGCAGGCTATGCAGGCGCTCATCCAGATCGGCCAGAGATGCCTCGCGTTCATCGCGCTCGGCCTGCAGCCGCTCCAGCTCCTGGCCACGCGCCAGCACGCCGCTCTCGGCCTCGCTGGCGCGGCGCACGCGGAGGAAATGCCGACCGACCCAGTAGCCATCACGGCTGATCAGGCTCTCGCCATCGCCCAGCTGCAGGCGCTGGGCCAGGGCCTGATCCAGGCTTTCCACCGGACGCACCTTGCCCAGCCAGGGAGCCAGATCGATGCTGGCCTCGACCTTGTCCAGCAGGCTGCCGGCGATGCGTGCACCGCCGCTCTGAGGGTTGACCAGGCGTAGCTCGCCCTGATCGAGGCCACCCAGATTCAGGCCATTGAAATCGTCCAGCAGCACGGCCTGCAGATCGGCGCCCAGCACCGTCTCCACCGCCAGCTCCCAGCCACTCTCCACGCGCAGGCCTTCGGCCAGGCGTGGACGGCTGTTCAGTTGCTGCTCACGCAGCCATTCGGCGGCGCCCTTGCCGGGATTCAGCGCAGCTTGCTGCAAGGCCTCCAGCGAGGCAATACGGCCGTTCAGGCGCTGCAACTCGCCCTGAGCCTGCTGCTGCGCCTGGGTGGCCTGCTGCAGCTCACCGCGCAGTTGCTCCAGACGTTCGGCCTGGCCTTCTTCGGCGGCGTGCAGCTCGTCCAGCTGCATGTCACTGACGGCCAGTTGCTCGGCCAGCTCGAGGATGGCGGCGTCTTCGGGATCGGCGGCCAGCTGCGCCAGCTCATCACTCAGGCGGCGCTGACGCTCGGCCAGGCGCTCCAGACTCTGTTCCAGCTGGGCAATGCGCGCCTGCTGCACCTCGGCCTGGCGGCGCGGCTCGGCGCTGCTCTGGTTGAAGCCTTCCCACTGCTCCTGCCAGCCATGCATGGCGCTCTCGGCTTCCTCCAGAGAGGCGGCCGACTCCTCGGCGGCGGCAGCAGTCAGCTCCTGCTCGGGCGCGAGCATGTCCAGCTCCTCGCCCAGGGTCGCCAACAGCGTGCGGTCGTGGCCCAGGTGGGACTCGGTCTCCAGGCGCGAGCGCTCGGCCTCGTTGAGATCGTCCTGCAACTGGCGCAGGCGCTGCTGGCCGTGCTGGATGCTCTGCTCGACCCTGGCGATGTCACCACCCACCGAATAGAAGCGCCCCTGCACCTGATTGAAGCGCTCGGACAGTTCATGGTGCCCATCGCGCAGGCGCTCGATGCTGGCATCGGCGCTGCGCTGCTCGGCCACCAGGGCCTCGAAGGACACTTCCTGGTCGCCGATGACTTTCTCGCGGGCACCGACCTGCTCGTTCAGCGCCTGCCATTTGAGGGCGGCAAGCTGGGCCTTGAGCTGACGCTCCTCGGCCTTGTATTCCTGGTACTTCTCGGCGGCCTGGGCCTGGCGGTGCAGACGCTCGAGCTGGCGCTCCTGCTCCTCGCGCAGGTCGGTCAGGCGCGCCAGGTTTTCCTGGGTACGACGAATGCGGCTCTCGGTCTCGCGGCGGCGCTCCTTGTACTTGGAGATGCCGGCGGCTTCCTCGATGAAATTCCGCAGATCCTCGGGCTTGGCCTCGATCAGCTTGGAGATCATGCCCTGCTCGATGATCGAGTAGCTGCGCGGGCCCAGGCCGGTGCCGAGGAAGATGTCGGTGATGTCGCGGCGACGGCACTTGGTGCCGTTGAGGAAGTAGGTGTTCTGCCCGTCGCGGGTCACCCGGCGACGGATGGATATCTCGGCGAAGGCGGCGTACTCGCCGACCAGGCTACCGTCCGAGTTATCGAAGATCAGTTCGATGGAGGCCTGGGTCACCGGCTTGCGCGTGTTGGAGCCGTTGAAGATGACGTCGGTCATCGACTCGCCGCGCAGGTTCTTCGCCGAACTCTCGCCCATCACCCAGCGCACGGCATCGATGATGTTGGACTTACCGCAGCCGTTTGGCCCAACCACCGCGGCCATGTTGCTGGGGAAGCTGACGGTCGTCGGATCGACGAAGGATTTGAAGCCGGCCAGCTTGATGCATTTCAGGCGCATCTTATGCATCCACTCCTGGCATGTGTCGTTCACGGAGGCACTGCGGGGCCTGGAAGCTCATGCTGTTCCTGTTATCGAGAGTGGGGAAATTCGGGCGCGGGCGAGTTTAACACAGGCATTTGGCATGCCAATCCTGCACCCCGCACACCCGATTCCAAGGCCTTTGGTCGAGCAGCTGACCTTACAGTCAAATTTTGTTGACCCAAAAGTCAGAAAAACTTAGATTGGCCTCATCACAGCCCCCGTGACAACAACTACAAAGCCTGGAGGTCGTCTTGATCCAGTTCCTACTCAACGGTGAGTTGCGCAGCGAGCGCCAGCTCGATCCCAACGTCACCGTCCTCAATTACCTGCGTGAACACGTGGCCAAGCCCGGCACCAAAGAGGGCTGCGGCTCCGGTGACTGCGGCGCCTGCACCGTGGTGGTCGGCGAACTGGAGGGCGGCCGCATTCGCTACCGCACCCTCAACTCCTGCCTGACCTTCGTCTCCGCGCTGCACGGCAAGCAGCTGATCACCGTGGAAGACCTGCGCTACCAGGGCAAGCTGCATGAAGTGCAACAGGCCATGGTCGACTGCCATGGTTCGCAGTGCGGCTTCTGCACGCCCGGCTTCGTCATGAGCCTGTTCGCCCTGCAGAAGAACACCGATGGCTACGACAAGGGCCAGACCATGGAAGCCCTGGCCGGCAACCTGTGCCGCTGCACCGGCTACCGCCCGATCATCGACGCCGCCGAACAATCCTGCTGCAACCGCAAGCCGGACCAGTTCGACGCCGCCGAGGCCGAGACCATCGCCAAACTGCAGGCTATCGCCCCGCGCGAGACCGCCGAACTCAACAGCGGCGACAAGCGCTGCCTGCTGCCGCTGACCGTGGCCGACCTGGCCGACATCTATGCCGCCAACCCGCAGGCGCGCCTGCTCGCCGGTGGTACCGACCTGGCCCTGGAAGTCACCCAGTTCCACCGCGAACTGCCGGTGATGATCTACGTCGGCCATGTCGCCGAAATGAAGCGCATCGAGGTCAAGGCGGACACCATCGAGATCGGCGCCGCCACCCCGCTGTCCGACTGCTACAACGTGCTGTCGCGCGAGTACCCGGACTTCGGCGAGCTGCTGCACCGCTTCGCCTCGCTGCAGATCCGCAACCAGGGCACCCTCGGAGGCAACATCGGCAACGCCTCGCCGATCGGCGATGCCCCGCCCCTGCTGATCGCCCTCGGCGCGAGCATCGTGCTGCGCAAGGGCGGCGAGACCCGCACCCTGCCGCTGGACGAGTTCTTCATCGACTACAAGGTCACCGCCCGCCAGGAAGCTGAGTTCATCGAGCGCATCATCGTGCCGCGCGCCAAGGCCAACCAGGCGTTCCGCGCCTACAAGGTGTCCAAGCGCCTGGACGACGACATCTCCGCCGTGTGCGCCGCCATCAACCTGACCATCGTCGACAGCGTGGTGCGTGAAGCGCGCATCGCCTTCGGCGGCATGGCCGGCGTGCCGAAGCGCGCCACCGCCTGCGAGAACGCGCTGATCGGTGCCTCCTGGTACCCGGGCTGCGTCGAGCGCGCCTGCCAGGCCCTGACCGAGGACTTCACGCCGCTCTCCGACTTCCGCGCCAGCAAGGAATACCGCCTTCTAACCGCGCAGAACCTGCTGCGCCGCTTCTTCCTCGAGACGCACTCCCCTGAAGTCGAAACCCGGGTGACCGCCTATGTCTAACCATCACGTCTCCAAGTCCCAGGAAGAACTGGCCGAACTGTTCCGCTCGGGCATCGCCACCGGCGTCGGCCGCGGCGTCAAGCACGAGAGCGCGGACAAGCACGTCAGCGGCGAGGCGGTGTATATCGACGACCGCCTGGAGTTCCCCAACCAGCTGCACGTCTATGCCCGCATGAGCGACCGCGCCCATGCGCGCATCACCAAGCTGGACGTCACGCCCTGCTATAACTTCCCCGGCGTGGCCATCGCCATCACCGCCAAGGACGTGCCCGGCCAGCTCGACATCGGCCCGGTAGTCGCCGGCGACCCGCTGCTGGCCGACGGCAAGGTCGAGTACCTCGGCCAGGTCGTGCTGGCGGTTGCCGCCGACAGCCTGGAGAACGCACGCAAGGCAGCCATGGCCGCCATCGTCGAGTACGAGGACCTGGAGCCGGTGCTCGACGTGGTCGACGCCCTGCGCAAGAAGCACTTCGTGCTGGACAGCCACCAGCACCGCATCGGTGATTCCGCCGCCGCGCTGGCCCGCGCCAAGAACCGCATCACCGGCACCCTGCACATTGGCGGCCAGGAGCACTTCTACCTGGAGACACAGATCTCCTCGGTGATGCCCACCGAAGACGGCGGCATGATCGTCTACACCTCGACGCAGAACCCCACCGAGGTGCAGAAGCTGGTCGCCGAAGTGCTTGGTGTGCCGATGCACAAGATCGTCGTCGACATGCGCCGCATGGGTGGCGGCTTCGGCGGCAAGGAAACCCAGGCCGCCAGCCCGGCCTGCCTGTGCGCGGTGATCGCGCACCTGACCAAGCGCCCGACCAAGATGCGCCTGCCACGCATGGAAGACATGACCATGACCGGCAAGCGTCACCCCTTCTACGTCGAGTACGAAGTGGGCTTCGATGACGACGGCCTGCTCAGCGGCATCCAGATGGAACTGGCGGGCAACTGCGGCTACTCGCCGGACCTGTCCGGCTCCATCGTCGACCGCGCCATGTTCCACTCGGACAACGCCTACTTCCTCGGCAACGCCACCATCAACGGCCATCGTTGCAAGACCAACCTCGCCTCCAACACCGCCTACCGCGGCTTCGGCGGTCCGCAGGGCATGGTCGCCATCGAGGAGGTGATGGATGCGGTCGCCCGCCACCTCGGCAAGGACCCGCTGGAAGTGCGCAAGCACAACTACTACGGCAAGGAAGACCGCAACGTCACCCACTACCACCAGACGGTCGAGCACAACGTCATCCACGAGATGACCGCCGAGCTGGAGGAAAGCAGCGACTACGCCAAGCGCCGCGAGGAAATCCGCGCCTTCAACGCCAAGAGCCCGGTGCTGAAGAAAGGCCTGGCGATGACCCCGGTGAAATTCGGCATCAGCTTCACCGCCACCTTCCTCAACCAGGCCGGCGCGCTGATCCACATCTACACCGACGGTTCGATCCACCTGAACCACGGTGGCACCGAGATGGGCCAGGGCCTCAACACCAAGGTCGCCCAGGTGGTGGCCGAGGTGTTCCAGGTCGAGATCGAGCGCATCCAGATCACCGCCACCAACACCGACAAGGTACCGAACACCTCGCCGACTGCCGCCTCCTCTGGAGCCGACCTCAACGGTATGGCGGCGAAGAACGCCGCCGAGACCATCAAGCAGCGCCTGGTCGACTTCCTGGTGCACGAGTACAAGGTCACCCCGGAAGACGTCGAGTTCCGCAACAGCCAGGTGCGCGTGCGCGGTCACTTCCTGTCGTTCGAGGAGCTGATCCAGAAGGCCTACTTCGGCCAGGTGTCGCTGTCCTCCACCGGTTTCTACCGCACACCGAAGATCTACTACGACCGCAACAAGGCAGCCGGCCGCCCCTTCTACTACTTCGCCTACGGCGTGGCCTGCTGCGAAGTACTGGTCGACACCCTGACCGGCGAGTACAAGATGCTGCGCAGCGACATCCTGCATGACGTCGGCGACTCGCTGAACCCGGCCATCGACATCGGCCAGGTCGAAGGCGCCTTCGTCCAGGGCATGGGCTGGCTGACCACCGAGGAACTGGTGTGGAACGCCAAGGGCAAGCTGATGACCAACGGCCCGGCCAGCTACAAGATCCCGGCCATTGCCGACATGCCCATCGACCTGCGCGTGAAGCTGGTGGAGAACCGCAAGAACCCGGAGCAGACCGTGTTCCACTCCAAGGCCGTGGGCGAGCCGCCATTCATGCTCGGCATCGCGGCCTTCTGTGCGATCAAGGACGCCGTGGCCAGCCTGGCCGACTACAAGGTGCAGCCACAGATCGATGCGCCGGCCACCCCCGAGCGCGTGCTCTGGGGCGTCGAGCAACTGCGCCAGCTCAAGCAGCAGGCCCCGGCCGTAGCTGCCAGCACGGCCGAGCCGGCCTGAGGCGTTGAGGCCCGGACGCACGCTCGTCCGGGCCACGCCAAGAACTCCACAGGTGTAGAACAATGACACAGCACACCGAAGGCAAAACCCAACCACAACGGCCGCTACCAGTGCCGTTGCTGGAACCGTCCCTGAGCAACTGGCGCCTGCCACGCCCGGGGCAGACCTCGCCAAGCTGGAGGCTGAGCAAATGAGCTGGATCAGCGCCCTCGCCGAACTGCAGCAACAGGGTGAGCCCTGCGTGCTGGTTACCATCATCGAGGAGCAAGGCTCCACGCCGCGCAATTCCGGCTCGAAGATGGTCGTCACCGCCGAGCGCATCTTCGAGACCATCGGCGGCGGCCACCTGGAATACAAGGCCATGGAACTGGCTCGCGAGATGCTGACCAGCCGCACCCAGCAGACCCGCCTGGAGCGTTTCAGCCTCGGTGCCAGCCTCGGCCAGTGCTGCGGCGGCGCTACAGTGCTGCTGTTCGAACCGATGGGCCAGCCGCAGGCGCACATCGCCCTGTTCGGCGCCGGCCATGTCGGCCGAGCGCTGATCCCGCTGCTCGCCAGCCTGCCGCTCAAGGTGCGCTGGGTCGACTCGCGCGACGCCGAGTTCCCGGCCTACATCCCGTCCAACGTGGAGAAGGTACTCAGCGACGAAGTGGTCGACGAAGTCGACGAGATGCCGGCCGGCAGCTACTTCATCGTCATGACCCACAACCACCAGCTCGACCTGGAACTGACCCAGGCCATCCTGGCGCGCGATGATTTCGCCTACTACGGCCTGATCGGCTCCAAGACCAAGCGCGTCAAGTTCGAACACCGCCTGCGCGAGCGTGGCTTCTCCGCCGAGCAAATGCAGCGCATGCGCTGCCCCATGGGCCTGCCCGAAGTGAAGGGCAAGTTGCCGGCGGAGATTGCCATCTCCATCGCCGGCGAGATCGTCGCACAGTACAACGCGCACTTCGGCCAGGACACCCGCAAGGGCGAGTCCACCGTCAGCCGCCTGCTGCCCGACTCGCGCCGCACCCACACCCATTCCTGATTCAATCGGCCGCCTGCGGCCCTACCGAGATTCGTCATGAGCCAAAAAACCGCCTACCGCTCCGCCATCCTGCACAGCCTCGCCGACCCGGCCGAGGTGGGCATCGAGGCCTCCTACCAGTACTTCGAGGACGGCATCCTGCTGGTCGAGAACGGCCAGGTGCTGGAAGTCGGCGCAGCCAGCGAATTGTTGCCCAGACTGCAGGGCGTCGAAGTCCGCGAGTACCGCGATGCGCTGATCACCCCCGGCTTCATCGACACCCATATCCACTACCCGCAGACCGGCATCATCGCCTCCTACGGCGAGCAACTGCTGGACTGGCTGAACACCTACACCTTCCCGGCCGAGGGCGCCTTCGCCGACAAGGCGCATGCCGCCGACGTGGCCGGCATCTTCCTCAAGGAACTGCTGCGCAACGGCACCACCACCGCACTGGTGTTCGGCACCGTGCACAAGCAGTCGGTCGACGCCTTCTTCGAGGCCGCCCAGGCCCTCGACCTGCGCATGATCGCCGGCAAGGTGCTGATGGATCGCAACGCGCCGGACTTCCTCACCGACACCCCGGAAAGCGGCTATGCCGACAGCAAGGAGCTGATCGAGCGCTGGCACGGCAAGGGCCGCCTGCATTACGCAGTGACCCCGCGCTTCGCCCCGACCAGCAGCGACGCGCAACTGGAACTGGCCGGCAAGCTGTTCGGCGAATACCCCGACCTGTACATGCACACCCACCTGTCGGAGAACAAGGCCGAGATCGCCTGGGTCAAGGAGCTGTTCCCGGCGCGCAAGGGCTACCTGGACGTCTACGACCACCACAAGCTGACCGGCCCGCGCGCGGTGTTCGCCCACGGCGTGCACCTGTGCGACGACGAGTGCAAGCGCCTGGCCGAAACCGGCTCGGCGCTGTCCTTCTGCCCGACCTCCAACCTGTTCCTCGGCAGCGGCCTGTTCGACCTGGAGAAGATGGAGCAGCACGGCGTGCGCGTCGGCCTGGGTACCGACGTTGGCGGCGGCACCAGCTTCAGCCAGCTGCAATCGCTCAACGAGGCGTACAAGATCATGCAGCTGCAGAGCAAGAAGCTCAGCCCGATGAAGTCGCTGTACCTCGCCACTCTGGGCGGCGCCCGCGCACTTTATCTGGACGACCGCATCGGCAACTTCCAGGCCGGCAAGGACGCCGACTTCATTGTGCTCGACTACAACGCCACGCCGCTGCTCGGCTACCGCATGCAGCAGGCACGCAGCCTGGAGGAGCGTCTGTTCGCCCTGACCATCCTCGGCGACGACCGCACCGTGAAGGAAACCTTCGCCGCCGGCCGTTCGGTGCACCAGCGCGACTGAGCGCTCCGTACCAACGAAAAGGCCCCGCACTAGCGGGGCCTTTTGCATTACGCCAGAGATCAGGCGCTACGCGAGACGCGCCCGGACTTCTTCTTGTCCTGCAGCAGGTGCGAGAACACCGCGTGCAGGTCATCGGTGGCGCTGTCGTCTTCCAGGTTGAGCTTGGCGTCGACGCTGTCCATGTGGCGCATCATCAGGCCCACCGCGCGCTCCACGTCACGCGCCTCGATGGCATCGATGACCTGGTCGTGCTCGTCGTCCGAGCAGTGCGTGCGGCTGCTGCTCTCGTACAGGGCGATGATCAGCGAAGTCTGCGACACCAGGCTGCGCAGGAAGCCAACCAGAGTCAGGTTGCCACCGGCCTCGGCCAGCTTGATGTGGAACTCACCGGAGAGGCGGATGCCCTTGGCGCGGTCACCACGAGCGAAGCAGGCGCGCTCCTCCTGCACCATCTGGCGCAGGGCGGCGATCTGCGCCGGAGTGGCGTGGCTGCAGGCCAGCTCGGTGATGGCGCGCTCGATCATGCGGCGCGCATAGAAGATCTGCCGGGCTTCGTCTGCACCAGGGCTGGCGACAACGGCGCCGCGGTTGGGGCGCAGCGACACCACGCCTTCGTGGGCCAGGCGCGACAGGGCGCGACGAATGATGGTGCGGCTCACGCCGAAGATCTCGCCGAGCGCTTCTTCGCTCAGCTTGGTACCCGGTGCCAGGCGCTGTTCGAGGATGGCCTCGAAGATGTGGGCATAGACCACCTCATCCTGGGTGCCTGCGCGCACGGCCTTGGCGGGCCGGGGAGTCTTGCTCAGAGATTGCACTGCTTCGTTCATGTGGCTCACGTGAGAGGAATAGGGAATCTCGCTGACGCGACACTACGCCGAAGAGAGGGCCGTTGGCCAGTATCTGATCGTGCAAGTCGCCTGATCGACAGCATTGTACACAAAATTCACGCCATAACCATGCACACCAGCAGGCATGCGGCTTGCGCCCGATTTCTCTGCGCTGGAAAGCAGTCTAAGAAGCTTTTTAGCGGTTTTTTAGTGCGCATACTTCAAAACACTAATTGACTTTTTTGTACACAAAAAGATAATCCAATCGCACACTTTCTGACCCAAAAGTCAGAAACAGGCACCGCCCCGTGAGGCAAAGCACCTCAAAGTCGATCCGCCGCGCAAGGGACCCAGGTAAACCAGCCGGACGAGAGACTCACAACAACACCTGAGAGGTACCTGCTGTGGAAAGCGCTAAACAACAAGAACAAGACAACTACGTTGCCTCCCCTCCCACCCGAGGTCTGCTGGACAGGATGTTCAAGCTAACCCAGCACGGGACCACCATCAGAACCGAGCTGGCCGCCGGTCTGACCACCTTCATCACCATGGCCTACATCATCTTCGTCAACCCGAACATCATGGCGGACGCCGGCATCGACCATGGCGCCGCCTTCGTCGCCACCTGCCTGGCCGCCGCCTTCGGCTGCCTGCTCATGGGCCTCTACGCCAACTGGCCAGTGGGCCTGGCGCCGGGCATGGGCCTCAACGCCTTCTTCACCTACACCGTGGTCAACACCATGGGCTACAGCTGGCAGATCGCCCTCGGCGCCGTCTTCCTCTCCGGCGTGCTGTTCATGGTCCTGACCTTCTCACGCATACGCGAATGGCTGCTCAACAGCATCCCACCCAGCTTGCGCTTCGCCATGGGCGCGGGGGTCGGCCTGTTCCTCGGCCTGATCGGCCTGAAGACCGCCGGCATCGTCGTGGCTCATCCAGCCACCCTGGTGCACATCGGTGACCTCACCTCCCCCGGCCCGCTGCTGGCGGCCATCTGCTTCCTGATGATCGCGGTGCTGGAATATCGTCGCGTGTTCGGCGGCATCCTGATCAGCATCCTCACCGTCACCCTGATCGGCGTTGGCCTGGGCATCGTCAAGTTCGGCGGCGTGTTCTCCATGCCACCGAGCCTGGCGCCGACCTTCATGGCGATGGACATCGCCGGCGCGTTCAACGTGACCATGGTCAGCGTGATCCTGGCCTTCCTCTTCGTGCACATGTTCGACACCGCCGGCACCCTGATGGGCGTCGCCCAGCGTGCGCACCTGGTGAAGGAAGACGGCCGCATCGAGAACCTGTCCCGCGCCATGAAAGCTGACAGCGCCTCCAGCGTGTTCGGTGGCGTGCTCGGCGTACCGCCGGTGACTAGCTACGTGGAAAGTGCCGCGGGCGTGGCCGCAGGTGGCCGTACCGGACTGACCGCCGTGACCGTGGGCATCCTGTTCATTGCCGCCATGTTCTTCGCCCCTCTGGCTGGCATGATCCCCGCCTACGCCACCGCCGGCGCCCTGATCTACGTGGCCATGCTGATGATGGGCGGTATGGCCCACATCGACTGGGACGAGCACACCGAAACCATCCCGGCGATCGTCACCGTGATCATGATGCCGCTGACCTTCTCGGTCGCCGACGGCATCGCTCTGGGCTTCGTGACCTATGTGGCGATGAAGACCTGCACCGGCCGCCACAAAGACGTCTCGGTGAGCCTGTATGCACTCTGCGCGATCTTCATCGCCAAGTTCATCTTCCTCTAAGCCGCTCTACCGCAAAGGCCCTGCCGTTTCGCGACAGGGCCTTTTGCATTCACAGCACTTCAGCCGAGCCAGAGCAGACGCCCGGCATCCGGAGGCGAGGCACGCTTCGAGCTGCCCAGCCTCACCGACTCCCCCACTGCAACCTCAACACCCAGCTGGCAACCTGCCGTGCCCACTGCCGGATCACGCGCACCCACTTCTCGCGCGCCATAAAAAAGCCCGCACAAGGCGGGCTGCAATACACCAAAGGAACCTGCGGGCGGCTAGCTGCCGCGGTAAGTCGAGTAGCTGTAGGGCGAGATCAGCAGCGGCACGTGGTAATGCTCCTGCTGCTCGTTGATGCCGAAGCGCAGCACCACCACGTCGAGGAAGGCCGGTTCGGCCAGCTGTACGCCACGCGCACGGTAGTAGTCGCCGGCATGGAAATGCAGCTGGTAAACGCCCGAGCGATAGTCATCGCCCTGCAGCAGCGGTGCGTCGCAACGGCCGTCGGCATTGGTCAGCGTCTTGGCTACCAGCTCCAGGCCACCCGCCTCGACGCGGTACAGCTCGATGGTGATGTCGCGGCCAGGGCTGCCGTGGGCAGCATCCAGTACATGCGTGGTCAATCGTCCCATGTCGTTCAGGGCGCCAGCGGCGCCTCAGCTCCTCTGCTAAAGGTTGTCGTAGCGATCCGCCGCTCAGCGGGGATCTGGGCTGAACATATAGAACAGCATAGCCATGTTTTTGTACACAATTTTTACGCACCAAAACTCCACACCGAATCCCTTATGCAGCGCGCCAGTGCTTCAAGAAGGTGCAGCAGGAAGCGATAAATACGCGGCACAATTATAGAAATAGTGATTTACAGGCTGTCATAGTTTTTGTATACAATTGCTCAAGCCAACTCATCCGGTAATTTCCGGAACGGCATCCACTCGATGAAGGAACCCTCACGTGAGCGCTGACTATCCTCGTGACCTGATCGGCTACGGCAGCAACATCCCCCACCCGCACTGGCCGGGTGACGCTCGCATCGCCATCTCGTTCGTACTCAACTACGAGGAAGGCGGCGAACGCTGCGTCCTGCATGGCGATGGCGAATCCGAGGCCTTCCTCTCCGAAATGGTCGCCGCGCAACCGCTCAAGGGCGAGCGCAACATGAGCATGGAGTCGCTCTACGAATACGGTAGCCGTGCCGGCGTCTGGCGCCTGCTCAAGCTGTTTCAGCGCCACAACATCCCGATGACCATCTTCGCCGTGGCCATGGCCGCCCAACGCCACCCGGACGCGATCCGCGCCATGGTCGAGGCCGGCCACGAGATCTGCAGCCACGGCTACCGCTGGATCGACTACCAGTACATGGACGAGGCCCAGGAGCGCGAGCACATGCTCGAGGCCATCCGCATCCTCACCGAGCTCACCGGCGAGCGCCCACTGGGCTGGTACACCGGCCGCACCGGCCCGAACACTCGCCGCATCGTGCGCGAGGAAGGCGGCTTCCTCTACGACAGCGACACCTACGATGACGACCTGCCCTACTGGGACCCGGCCAGCAGCGCCGACAAGCCGCACCTGGTGATCCCCTACACCCTGGACACCAACGACATGCGCTTCACCCAGGTGCAGGGCTTCAACTGCGGCGACGACTTCTACAACTACCTGCAGGACGCCTTCGACACCCTCTACGCCGAAGGCGAAGCCGGTGCGCCGAAGATGCTGTCGATCGGCATGCACTGCCGTCTGCTCGGCCGCCCGGCGCGCATTGCCGCGCTGGCCCGCTTCATCGACTACGTGAAGAGCCACGACAAGGTCTGGTTCGCCCGCCGTGTCGACATCGCGCGCCACTGGCACGCCACCCACCCGTTCAAGCAAGAGAGCGTGAAATGAGCCGCTTCCAGACCCTGACCCCGTCGAGCCTGACCCGCGAGGCATTCGTTGCCGCCTTCGCCGACATCTACGAGCACTCGCCCTGGGTTGCCAAAAAAGCCTACGACCTCGGCCTCGATGCCGGCGTCGACGATATCGACGGCCTGCATCAGCGCATGGCCGACATCCTGCTCAGTGCCAGCCGCGACCAGCAGCTGGCGCTGATCAACGCTCACCCGGATCTGGCCGGCAAGGCAGCCGTCCGTGGCGAGCTCACCGCCTCCTCCACCTCGGAGCAGGCCGGTGCGGGCATCCACGAGTGCACTGCCGAGGAATTCGCCCGTTTCACCGAACTTAACGATGCCTACAAGGCCAAGTTCGGCTTTCCCTTCATCAAGGCGGTGAAAGGCAGCAACCGGCACCAGATCCTGGCGGCCTTCGAGGAGCGCATTCACAACTCCCCGGAGCAGGAATTCGCCACGGCCCTGGCCGAGATCAACAAGATCGCGCTGTTCCGACTGCAGCCACTCTGACTGCAGACGGCTCCGCCACATTAACCTGATGAATAAGTAGAACCAGCATGCGCACTCTGAAGATCGAAGCGTTGACCAAGGAAGCCTTCGCCCCTTTCGGTGATGTCATCGAAACCGACGGCAGCGACCACTTCATGATCAACAACGGCTCCACCCGCCGCTACCACAAGCTGGCCACGGTAGAGACCGCGCAGCCCGAAGATCGGGCGATCATCAGCATCTTCAGTGCCGAGTCGCTCGAGATGCCGCTGCGCATCCGCATGCTGGAACGCCATCCGCTGGGCAGCCAGGCCTTCATTCCGCTGCTCGGCAATCAATTTCTGGTCGTGGTCGCGCCACTTGGCGATGTACCTGTACCGGGTCTGGTCCGTGCCTTCCTCACCAATGGCAGGCAGGGCGTCAATTACCATCGCGGCGTTTGGCACCACCCGGTGCTGACGATCGAAAAGCGGGATGACTTCCTGGTGGTTGATCGCAGTGGTTCTGGCAACAACTGCGATGAGCATTACTTCACCGAGGACGAGCAACTGCTCCTCGACCCCCACCAATAAGAGAAGCCTGACGGGCTGCGTGTAGCCCGCGGGAAAGAGGTAACGATTGTGGAAGCACATCTGACCGAATGGCTGAACCTGGGCATCCGCTGGGTTCACATGATCACCGGCATCGCCTGGATCGGCGCATCCTTCTATTTCGTCTGGCTGGAAAACAACCTCAACCGCAGCAACCCCCGCGAAGGGCTGGCGGGTGACCTCTGGGCCATCCACGGCGGCGGTATCTACCACCTGGAAAAATACAAACTGGCCCCGCCGAAAATGCCGGAGAACCTGCACTGGTTCAAATGGGAGGCCTACTTCACCTGGATGTCCGGCGTGGCGCTGTTGATGGTGGTCTACTACCTCAACCCCAGCCTGTATCTGATCAAGCCCGGCGTGGAACTGGCCCCCGCGATGGCCATCGCCATTGGCGCCGGCTCCCTGGTGGTCGGCTGGTTCGTCTATGACCTGCTGTGCGATTCGCCGCTGGGCAAGACCCCCGCCCTCCTCGGCCTGGTGCTGTTCGTGCTGGTCATCGGCGCGGCCTGGGGCTTCTCCCAGGTGTTCAGCGGCCGTGGCGCCTACATCCACGTCGGTGCGCTGATCGGCACCATCATGGTCGGCAACGTGTTCCGCATCATCATGCCGGCCCAGCGTGCGCTGGTTAAGGCCATCGAGAACAACACCACACCCGACCCACGCCTGCCGGCCAAGGGCCTGCTGCGCTCGCGCCACAACAACTACTTCACCCTGCCGGTGCTGTTCATAATGATCAGCAACCACTTCCCGAGCACCTACGGCAGCCAGTACAACTGGCTGATCCTGGCCGGCATTGCCATCGTCGCCGTGTTGATCCGTCACTACTTCAACACCCGCCACGACAGCAACAAGTTCGCCTGGACCCTGCCGGCCGGCGCCCTCGGCATGATCTGCCTGGCCTTCATCACCTCGCCGAACTACAAGGCCGCCAGCGCGCCGATCGCCAACGTCACCCCCACTCCCCACGAGGAAAGCGTGGCCGCCGTGCCCAAGGCCGAAGCCACTGAGCCGGTGCAGGTGAACAAGGTGGAAGAAGTGCCTGAGGCCAAGCCGGCCGCAGCAACGCAGGCACCGGCGCAAGCCGCCACCGCACCAGCGGCACCTGCCGCAGCGGCTGGCGCGCCGAACGTGAAAAAGGTGGTCAGCGTGATCCATGAGCGTTGCACCGTGTGCCACTCGGCCAAGCCCACCAGCCCGATGTTCAGCGCAGCGCCCGCCGGCGTGATGCTCGATACCGCCCAGGAAATGCAGGCCAACGCGCCGCGCATCCAGGCCCAGAGCGTTGCCTCGCAGATCATGCCGCTGGGCAACATGACCCAGATGACCCAGGAAGAGCGCGACCTGATCGGCGCGTGGATCGCCCAGGGCGCACGCATCGACTGATCTACCACGACGGGCCGCCCATCTGCCTCCCTGGCGGCCCTTCGCTTCGTGCCTGTCGCAAGACAGGCCTTTTTATCCCCCCGACTCCGGGCATCTCGATTTATCTGGCTAACCCCAGAAGTCCGACTGCACACGCCCGGGGATTTCCCGACCCGCCAATTGGCGGGTTCTTTTTATCCGCTGCCTTGCGGCAATCCACTCTACGCGCCACTCGTCGAGCAGTGGCTGCGCGGAATTTGCCATGCGCGACGGCGCTCGCCAGAATCTCGCCCCGATTCGGCCCTGGGTGCTGAACACCCTGGCGAGAGGAGTTGCCGTTGAGCGAACAGACCCTGTCCATGCGCCTGGAGCGCGTGGCTACGCATGTACCGGCTGGCGCGCGCCTGGCCGATATCGGCTCGGACCACGGCTACCTGCCGGTGGCGCTGGTGAGCCGTGGCGTGATCGTCTCGGCAATCGCCGGAGAGGTGGCGCAGACGCCCTATCGCGCGGCCGAGCGCAGCGTGCGCGAGAGCGGCCTGAGCCAGCAGATCAGCGTGCGTCTGGCCAATGGCCTGGCGGCCATCGAGCCGCAGGACGCGATAACGGCCATCAGTCTATGCGGCATGGGCGGCGAGACGATCCGCGACATCCTCGAAGCCGGCAAGGCACGTCTGAGCGGCCAGGAACGCCTGATCATGCAGCCCAACGGTGGCGAGCAGCCGCTGCGCCAATGGCTGATGGAGAACGGCTACCGCATCCTCTGCGAGGAAGTGTTGTGGGAGAACCGCTTCGACTACGAAATCATCGTTGCCGAACGTTCCGGTCCGGTGCCCTACACCGCCGAGCAACTGTACTTCGGCCCGCTGCAGATGCAGGCGCGCAGCCCGGCGTTCCTGGCCAAGTGGCAACGCCTCCTGCGCCTGAAACAAAAGACCCTCGCCGACTTCGCCCAGGCGCGACAGGCCGTGCCCGAGGACAGGGTGCAGGAGCTTACCCGGCAGGTTCGGTGGATCAGCGAACTGCTGGGATGAGCCGGCGACTGCGCCTCTTGGTCAGCGCCATGCCCCTGCAGATGCCTGCTGCAGCTAAACGGGAAGCCTCAGGCGCAAGCGCGTGAGGTTTTCCGCGTCGTCCACTTCCAGCTCCAGGCTGCCGTGCTGGGCCTCGGCCAGCAGCTTGGCCGAGTAGGTGCCGAGCCCGGTACCACCGGCCTTGCCATCGCTCGCGTACTTCTCGAAGAAGCGCGGCCGGAACGCCGGCGGTACCGCCGGGTGGTTCTCCATGAGCAGTTCGATGCAGTCCGTGTGCGCCAGCGTCACGCGCACGCGGCTCTTGTCGGGTGCCGCCTCGCAGGCGTTCTTCAGCAGGTTGTTGAGCAGCGAGAAGCACAGCAGCTCGTCGCCGCTGGCCTGCAGCGGAGTCGACTCGCTGGCGTCCTGCGTCACCACCTCGATGGTCAGGCCCTTGGCCTGATAGGTCAGCCTGGCCGAGTCGCACAGGCGCCGTACCATCGCCAGCAGATCGACCGCAGCCGGGCGCAGCACGAAGCGCCCGGTCTCGATCTTGTGCAGGTCGTTGGCCAGGTCGACCATGCCCAGCAGGCTCTGGCAGTCGCTTTCCAGGCTATGCAGCATCTGCTGCTGGCGCGGCAGCAAGTTGCCCCCTTCGAGCAGGCCACGCGCCAGGCCGAGGATATTGCACAGCGGCGCCTTGAGGTCGTGGCGCGACAGGCTGCTCGCCTCTTCGCGCAGGCGCTCCAGCTCCAGCATGGTGTCGTACTCCTGCTGCAGCGCGTTGCGCTGCTCGACCAGGCGCAGCAGGTTGACCACCCGCAGGTGCAGCGACTTCGGGTCCACCGGCTTGCTGACGAAGTCCACCGCGCCCAGCTCCAGTCCGCGCAGCTGCGCCGCCGGATCGCTCATGGCGGTGATGAAGATCACCGGAATCTGGCTGGCGCTCGGGTGGCTGCGCAGGTGCTGGGCCAGTTCGAAGCCATCCATGTTCGGCATCATCACGTCCAGCAGGATCAGGTCCGGCGGCGCGTCCGAGGTACAGATGGCCAACGCGCCGTGCCCATCACGCGCCGCCAGCACCCGGTAGTCGTCCTGGAACAGCCCGGCAATCAGCGCCAGGTTGTCCGGCACATCATCCACCACCAGCAGGGTCGGTTTGCGCTCCGCCGGCGGCTCGCTCTCATGGGCGGGCTCCTCGGCCACGGCAACAACCGGCGCCCGCGGTCGATGCCGCATGGCGCGGATGATCCGCTGCGACAGGTCGTTGGCGGTGTAGGGTTTGATCAGGATGCTGCTGACCCCGGCGGCGATGGCCTCGGTGATCTGCGCCCGGGAGCTCTCCGCAGTGACCATGATGAACGGCAACGCCGCCAGGCGCGGATTGCCGCGCACCTCGCGCAGCAAGGTCAGGCCATCCATGACCGGCATGCTCCAGTCGGAGAGGATCACGTTGACCTTGCGCGCCCGCAGCACCGCGAGCGCCTCTGCACCGTTGGCGGCCGTCAGGATATGCCGGGCGCCCAGGCGCTCGAGCTGGCTGCTGTTGACCTTGCGCATGGTGTCGGCGTCGTCGACGACGAGAAACACGGTATCCGCAGTGATCATGACGCCTGGTACTCCGAGTGGAAGGATGGTGCCGCGCCGGCCAGCCGTTTCATTGTGGTTCGCCCTGCAGCAGCTCCAAGGCACGGTCGAAATCGAACAGCTCGATCTGCTGGGCGACCTGCGCCAGTCGCTTGGCCATGCGCGGCTCGAGCGGTTGCCTGCGCAGTTCCTCGAGCGTGCCCATGGCCGCCGTGTCGCTCTCGTTCAGCAGGCGCTTGAGACGGGTCAGCTGCCGCGCCACCTCCGCGTCGTTGCGCGGCGCTTCGCTGGTCGTGACGACAGCACCAGCGCCTAACCCGGCCAGCGCTGCCAGGGTCGGGGTCAGGCAGCGCTGCACCTCTGCCACCAGGCCCTGGATGACGGTATCCGTCTCACCCGTCTCGCAGGCGCGCTCCAGCGCCGCAGCGGCCTGGGCCACGGCCTTGGCGCCGATGTTGCCGGCAGTGCCCCGCAGGCTGTGAGCCAAACGCTGTGCGGCGCTGTCATCAGGGTCGGCCAGCGCATTCTGGAACTGCTCGCCAAAGCCGCTTTGGGCATCGCAGAACTTGCCCAGCAGGCGCAGGTAGAGATCGCGCCGGCCCATGCAGGTGGCCAGCCCGGCGACCATGTCGATGCCCTCCAGGCTGTCCGGCAGGCCGTCACTCACCGGTTCCGCTGGCGGCGGAGCAGCCTCCGCGCGGGCGGCCTTCGGCGTGACCCATCTGGCTAGAGTGGCGAACATGCCGTCGACGTTCAGCGGCTTGGAAATGTGGTCGTTCATGCCGCAGGCCAGGGCTCGCTCGCGATCCCCCTCCATGGCATTGGCGGTCATGGCGAGTACCGGCAGTTCGGCGAAGCGCGGCTGCTCGCGAATCTTGCGGGTGGCGGTGTAGCCGTCCATCACCGGCATCTGGCAGTCCATCAGCACGCCATCGAAATCATCATCGGCGGCGAGGATGTCGAGTGCCTCCTGGCCGTGCCAGGCCAGGCGCAGCTGCACTCCGGCGCTCTCCAGCAGCTCACGCGCCAGTTCCTGGTTCAGCTCGTTGTCTTCCACCAGCAGCAGCCGCGCGCCGCGCAGGCCGGCCAGGGTGCTGGCGCTGTGCTCGGAGCGCTCGGTGGCGCGGGTCTCGCCCTGGGGCACCCGCCCCATCACCATACCGATGGCTTCGAGCAGCGACGACGGCGTCACCGGCTTGGTCAGCACCACCGGCAGCTCGATGCCCTGGCGCGCGGCCTCCTCGTGGGCCTCGTCACGGCCGAAGGCGGTCACCATGATCACCGATGGCGTATGGCTCAGGCTGCCGGAATGCATCCGGCTCACCGTCTCCATGCCGTCCATCCCCGGCATGCGCCAGTCCATCAGCACCAGGTCATAGGGCAGCGCCCTGACCTCGGCGTCGGCCAGCAGGCGCAGGGCCATGCCGCCGCTCTCCGCGACGTCCACTTCCAGGCCGAAGCTGCGCGCCATGCCGGAGAGAATCTCGCGGGCACTGGCGTTGTCGTCCACCACCAGCACGCGCATGCCCAGCAGCTCGTCGGCCTTGAACATGCGCCGCGGCTGCACGCCCTGCTGAACGCCCAGGCGCACCTGGAAGTGGAAGGTGGAGCCTTGCCCCGGCGTGCTTTCGACCCAGATGCGCCCGCCCATCAGTTCCACCAGCTTCTTCGAGATGGACAGGCCCAGCCCGGTGCCGCCGTACTTGCGGGTGGTCGAGCTGTCGGCCTGGCTGAAGGACTGGAACATGCGCGCGCATTGTTCGGCCGTTATGCCGATGCCAGTGTCACGCACCCAGAAGTGCAGCTCCACCTGCTCGCCGGTTGTGCTGACCTCCTGCACGCCGACCACGATCTCACCGCACTCGGTGAACTTGGCGGCGTTGTTGCCCAGGTTGATCAGCACCTGACCCAGGCGCAGCGCGTCGCCGATCAATGCCGTGGGCAGCTCGGGCTGGGTCTGGAACAGCAGCTCCAGGCCTTTGTCCTCGGCCTTCAGGCCAATCATGCTGGCGAAGCTGTCGAGCACGTCCTCCAGGCGGAAGGGCACCTGCTCCAGACTCATCTTGCCCGCTTCGATTTTTGAGAAGTCGAGGATGTCGTTGATGATGCCCAGCAGGTTTTCCGCCGAGCGGTGCACCTTCTCGATGTAGTTGCGCTGCTTGTTGTCCAGCTCGGTACGCAGCGCCAGGTGGCTCATGCCGATGATGGCGTTCATCGGCGTACGGATCTCGTGGCTCATGTTGGCGAGGAAGTCGCTCTTGGCCCGGGTCGCCTCCTCGGCCGCCGCACGGGCCTCGACCAATTCGGTGACGTCGATGTTGACCCCGGTGGCGCGCAGCGGCGTGCCGTCGGCGGCGCGGGTGAAGCGGCTCAGCGAGCGGAAGGTGCGCACCATGCCATCGTTCTGCCGCACGATGCGGAACTCGAAGTCATAGCGATCGGCGCCGCTGTCTACCGCCGCGGCGAAGGACTTGTCCGCGTCATCCGCGTCATCGGGATGCAGCAAGGCTTTCCACGCCGCCATGGTCCCGCCGAAGCCGCCCGGCTCGAGGCCGAACATCTTCTCCAGTTGCGGCGTCCAGTAGTCATGGCCGCTGACGAAGTCGACGTCGAACAGGCCGATGTCGCCCGCTTCCTGCGCCAGGCTCAGACGGTCGCTGGCCGTGCGCAGCCGGCTCTCCATCGCCCGCCGCTCGCTGACGTCGCGCACCGAGGCGCACACGCAGACACCGCGCCCCTCCAGGCTGGGCAGGTGGGACAGGCCGATCTCCACGGAGAACAGGCTGCCGTCCTTGCGCACACCACGCAGGTCGTCGAGGTTGGTGCCCATCTGGCGGGTGGTGCCGTGGGCGATGAAGCCATTGCGCAAGCCTACATGCCGCTCACGCGCCGCCTGAGGTACCAGGCGCTCGACGCTCGCACCGATCAGCTCGCCCGGGCCATAGCCGAACAGCGCATCCAGTTGCGGGTTGGTCATCAGAATGCTGCCATCGGCGCCCAGCACCAGCATGCCATCCGGGGATGCCTCGATGATGCCGCGATACCAGGCCTCGGTGGCGCGCAGTGCCGCCTGCTGGGCTTCCAGCTCGGTCGCCTGGGCTTCCAGCAGCAGGGTCTGGGCCGCCATTTCGTCGGCCTGACGGCGCGTTTCCGCCAGCAACGTCTGCGCGGCTTCGCTGCGTTCCATGATGGCCATGGCACCAGCCAGCCTCGGCAGCACCTCCTGCAGCAGCGCCACCTCAAGCTCCGAAGGCGCTCGCAAGCCCGCCACCTCCAGCACACCGAGCAGGCGCTCACCACGCATCACCGGCTGCACCAGCAGATGACTGGCCGGCGCCTCGCCGAGCTGTGAGCGGATGCGCCAGAACGCGCCGGGCATATCGGTCAGCTGGATCGGTTCGCGGTCAAGCGCGCACTGGCCCAAAAGGCCCTCGCCGAGAGCCACCCGCTGCGCCGGGGGAAACTCACCATCCAGCGCATAGCCACCCAGCAGCTGCAGGTGGCTGGCGCCTTCGAACAGCACGTAGAGCACACCCTGACAGGCGCCCAACATCGGCACCATACGCTGCAGGAAGAAGCGGCCGAGCTGCTCCGGCGTCTCCGCCGCCTGGATGTCGATCTGCACCAGCGACACCTGGGCCTTGATCCAGCGCTGGCGCTCCAGCTGGCGCGACTCGATCTGCAGCTTGGCGATGGCGCGGGCCAGGTCGCCGGTCTCGTTGGCCAGGTCGGTATGCGGGATGGGTTGGTCGAGATGGCCGGCAGTGAGCTGGTCCACCGCGTTGCGCACCCGCTCCAGCGGCTTGCGGATGGATTGGCTGACCAGCCAGGCGAGCATGATCGCGAGCGCCAGGCCGCCGAGCAGCAGGATGTAGGTGAGCAGGCTGCTGCGCTCGGCATTGCCGGTGATCTCGGTAACCAGGTCGTACAACGCCTTTTGTTTGACCTCGGCTATGTCATCAAGCACCGCATCGGCGCGATCGTCGAGCTGCTGGAATTCATCGCCGTTGAGCAACAGCAGAGCCTGACCCTGGCGCCCCTGCCCGGCCAGCTCCATCGCCTCGTTGCCGGCATGCAGGATGCGCTCGAGCAGCAGTTCGAACTCGGCCAGCCGCTCCAGGTTGTCGGAGCGGAACACCGTCGGCTTGGCCAGCGCCAGGGACTCCTGCAGCCTCTGCTTGGCCGTCTCCAGCTGGCGCAGCGCGGCGATGCGCGTATCCGCGCTGCTGGTGGCCACGGAGCGCTGCAGCGCCTGGATGATCTGTGGCAGCTGTACCCGCACCTCGTGCAGGTGGTTGGCACCGATCAGGTCCCGGTTGTAGAGCTGCTGCAAATCGCGCTTCAACTCCGACTGGATGCGCAGGCTGTGCATGCCGAGCACCAGCGACAGCGCCAGTAGCACGGCAAAGCCGAGCACCAGCTTGCGGCGCAGCGGCAGACGCTCGAGCAGAGCGGACAGATTCATCGGGGCAGCACTCCTTGGCTATCGCCGCACCAGCGCCTGTGGCTCAGGGGGCCTGGACTATGTGTTCGAGGGCAGCCGCTTGCTTGGCCATGTCCTTGTCGGTATCGGCGAAGCGCTCGGCGATCTCGCGGAAACGCTCGGCATTGGCCAGGAAGGCGTCGCAGATGTCCGGGTCGAAGTGCGAGCCGCGGCCGTCGCGGATGATGCCCACCGCCTGCTCGTGCGGCATGCCGGGCTTGTACACCCGCCGGCTGATCAGTGCGTCGTAGACGTCTGCCACGGCCATCAGGCGGGCGCTGATCGGGATGTCGTCGGCCGCCAGCCCCTCCGGATAGCCGCTGCCGTCCCACTTTTCCTGGTGGCCGTAGGCGATCTCCTTGGCGAAGCGCAGGAAGTCGACGCCCACCCCCAACTGGTCCTCGGCGTGCTGGATGGCGTCGCGCCCCAGGGTGGTGTGGGTCTTCATGATCTCGAACTCTTCCGGCGTAAAGCGCCCCGGCTTGAGCAGGATGCGGTCGGGAATGCCGATCTTGCCGATGTCGTGCAGCGGCGCCGACTTGTACAGCAGCTTGATGGTTTCCTCGTCGAGGAAGTGGCGGAAGCGCGGATGCTCGCGCAGCAACTCGGCCAGCAGCCGCACGTAGTGCTGGGTGCGGCGGATGTGGTTGCCGGTCTCGTTGTCGCGGGTCTCGGCCAGCGAGGCCATGGCGTGGATGGTGACATCCTGGATGGCCATGACCTCGCGGGTCCGGCGCTGCACCTCCTGCTCCAGATAGTCGTTCTGGTCACGCAGGAAATCCGCCGCCGCCTTGACCTTGAGCTGGGTCTCGACCCGGGCCAGCACCACCGGCGGGCTGATCGGCTTGGTGATGTAGTCGGCGGCGCCCAGCTCCAGGCCGTGGATCTCGTCCTCGGTGGCCGCCATGGCGGTGAGGAAGATGATCGGGATGTCGCGGGTACGCACGTCCTGCTTGAGCTGCTCGGCCACTTCGTAGCCGGACAGGCCCGGCATCATGATGTCCAGCAGGATCAGGTCCGGCAGTGGATCGCCCTGGAGGATGCGCAGGGCCTTCTCGCCGCTGTTGGCGGCCTTGACCCGGTAGTGATCCTTGAGCAGATCGGCCATCAGCATCAGGTTGTCGACGGTGTCGTCGACCACCAGAACGGTGCTGGGTGGCGGAATGCTGTGCGCGCTATCCATGGATGCCGGCTCCCCTGCCAATCAAGGAGGGCCTCACCTGTGCCGCTCCGTTGCTGCAAGCGTAGCTAGGAAAATCTCCAGTCGCCGGCCGTTTCTGGCGACTAAATGAAGCCGGGAACGACGGCAGCGGGCGGGGTCAGCAGAAGGCAGCTACCGGCAGGCACAGGGCAGTGTCATCGTCAGGTACGAGAAGCTGTGCCCATCGATCCTGAACATGTCCGGGACCTCGCCCACCCGGGTGAATCCCGCCTGCCCATAGAGCGCGACGGCAGCCTGATTGGCGCCGAGTACCTGCAGATCGATCCACTCCAGCAAGCGCGTGGAGGCCGCCCACAGCTCGGCATGCTTGATCAGCGCAGCGCCCAGCCCCTGCCGACGCACGCTGCGATGTACGCCCATGCCCAACAGGCAGCGATGCTGCGCATGGCGTTCGCTGTGCCCACGCAGATCGATATGCCCGAGGATCTGCCCTTCCAACCCTCGCGCGACCCAGGCTCGGCGCCAGCCTTGCTCGCCAACCGGGATCGCCAAGCCGGCGAGAAATGCCGCCTTGCGCTCCTCCGGGAAAGACGAGGTGCCGCGTGAGAGCGGCTGGAAATAGCCAACCTCCGGCGTCCCGTTCTCGCCGAGATGGTCATTCAGATAGGTGATGAACGCGTTGAAGCCAGACGGCGAGATGGACTCTATCGAGTATGTCTGCATGAAGCGCGCTGCCGGTTGCCAGGGTCAGCGCAAGGCTCCTCCAGTCAGGTGCGGTGAGCAATAGCCTGCTTTTGACAGCGAGACGCCACGCAAACAAAGCGTACCGATTGCGGCACAAATATCCCGGCGGCTAGCACCTTCAAACCCAGCGCAGCGGCTCGGATAGACGGCCCAAAAACCTGAACCGCCCCCTACCCCTCCAGTCCCATCCTGGGTAGGCGCCGCAATCGCGGCGCCAGCACTTTCGACACAGGAGGACGGCATGAAGATCAACGAAATCATGACGCGCAACGTGCAGACCGTGCGCCCCGACGTGAGCATTCTCGAGGCTGCCGCGCTGATGGCGCGAATCGACAGCGGTGCGCTGCTGGTGGAGGAAAACGACCGCCTGGTGGGCATGCTCACCGACCGCGACATCGCCCTGCGCGCCGTGGCCCAGGGCCTCGGCAACGACACGCCGGTACACCAGATCATGAGCGGCAACGTCTGCTACTGCTTCGAGGACGAGGACGTCCAGCACGTGGCGCAGAACATGGCCGACATCCAGAAGCGCCGCCTGCCGGTGCTCAGCCGCGAGAAGCGCCTGATCGGCGTGGTGTCCCTCGGCAACATCGCCAGTGCCCGCAGCGACAAGAGCAGCGGCACCCTGCTGCGTGGCGTCGCCCAGGCCCATTGAGCCCGCGGGCACCCGCGAGACGGAGAACGATATGAAAGCCGTGGTATTCCATGACGTGGGCGACATCCGCCTCGACGACGTGCCCGAACCCACCCTGCAAGCCCCTACCGACGCCATCGTGCGCCTGACCGCCTCGGCCATCTGCGGCACCGACCTGCACTTCGTGCGTGGCACCGTCAGCGGCATGGCCAGTGGCACCATCCTCGGCCACGAGGGCGTCGGCATCATCGAAGCCCTGGGTGAAGACGTGCGCAACCTGCAGGTCGGCGACCGGGTGGTGATCCCCTCGACCATCGCCTGCGGCAACTGCTCCTACTGCCGCGCCGGCTACTACGCCCAATGCGACGACGCCAATCCCAACGGCAAGGAGGCCGGCACGGCCTTCTATGGCGGCCCCTCGG
Organism: Pseudomonas sp. Gutcm_11s; assembly: GCF_028649395.1. Taxonomy (GTDB): domain Bacteria; phylum Pseudomonadota; class Gammaproteobacteria; order Pseudomonadales; family Pseudomonadaceae; genus Aquipseudomonas. The sequence goes on from NZ_JAQSUW010000014.1 coordinate 576,617, forward strand.
CCACCGGCCCGTTCCACGGGCTGCAGGCGGAGAAAGCGCGCATTCCCTTCGCCCATATCGGCCTGGTGAAGCTGCCCAGCGAGATCAGCGACGACCAGGCGATCCTGCTGTCGGACATCTTCCCCACCGGCTACTTCGGCGCCGAGATGGCCGAGATAACCCCGGGCGATACCGTGGCGGTGTTCGGCTGCGGCCCGGTCGGCCAGTTCGCCATCGCCAGCGCCAAACTGCTGGGCGCGGCGCGGGTGTTCGCCATCGACCACCTCGAAGACCGCCTGCGCATGGCCCGCCAGCAAGGCGCGGAAGTGATCGATTTCGATCAGGAAGACCCGGTGCAGACCCTGCGCCGCCTGACCAATGGCATAGGCGTGGACCGCGCCATCGATGCCGTCGGCGTAGACGCCGAATGTTCCTGCCACGCCAGCGCGCAGCAGGTCAGCGCGTTCCGCGAGGAGATGGCGGCCGTCGCGCCCAAGACTCATCCGGACGGCGCCAACTGGCACCCCGGCACGGCGCCGAGTCAGGCGCTGCAGTGGGCGGTAGAGGCGCTGGACAAGGCCGGCACGCTGTCGATCATCGGCGTGTATCCGGTGCAGGCGCGGCACTTCCCCATCGGCACTGCCATGGGCAAGAACCTGACCATCAACATGGGCAATTGCCACCACCGCAAGTACATCCCGCGGCTGATCGACCTGGTACTGGAACGGCGCATCGACCCGGCGAAGATCCTTACCCAGATCAAGCCGATGAACGACGCCATCGAGGCGTTCAAGGCCTTCGATCGCCGCGACCAGGGCTGGATCAAGGTCGAGCTGCACCCGCAGATGCACCTTGGCGTGGGCAGCGAGGAGCGCATCGAGGAAGAGCGCCTCGACCAAGCGCTCGGCAAGTCCTGAATCCCCGTTCCTGAAACGCAGGCCAGCCCTTCAGCGGGCTGGCTGCCCTCCTTCAGCCGTTCACCACCGAGCCACCATTCACGTGGAGCACCTGGCCGCTGACATAGGAGGCGTCGTTGCTGGCCAGGTAGACGAATGCCGGCGCTACCTCTGCCGGCTGGCCGGGGCGCTGCATCGGAGTTTCCGAGCCGAAGGTGGCAACCTTCTTCGCCGGGAAGGTCGAGGCGATCAGCGGCGTCCAGATGGGGCCGGGCGCCACGGCATTCACACGGATGCCCCGCTTGGCCAGGTTCAGCGCCAGCGAGCGGGTGAAGGTGGTCACCGCCCCCTTGGTGGACGAATAGTCCAGCAGCATGGCGTTGCCCTTGTAGGCGGTGATCGAGGTGGTGTTGATGATCGACGCCCCCTGCTTCAGGTACGGCAGCGCGACCTTGGTCAGCTGGAACATGGCGAAGATGTTGGTGCGGAAGGTCTGCTCCCACTGCGCCTCGCTGATGTCTTCCAGCTCCGGCTGCGGGTGCTGCTCACCGGCGTTGTTGACCAGGATGTCGATATGCCCCCAGCGGGCAATCGTCTCGTCGATGATGCGCCGGCAATACCCCGCGTCGGCCACGTCGCCGGCCAGCAGCAGAACCTGGCGGCCGCGTTTCTCGATTTCCGCCTGGGTGTGGCGGGCGTCCTCATGGCGGTCGAGGTAGAGCAGGACGATGTCGCAGCCCTCCTCGGCGAAGTGCACAGCAACCGCCCGACCGATGCCACTGTCGGCACCGCTGATGATCGCCACCTTGCCTTCCAGCTTCCCGGCGGCGCGGTAGTGCGCGTTGATGTAGATCGGCGGCGGCTCCATCTGCTCCTCGCTGCCGTGGGGAATGTCCTGGTGCTGCGGTGGCAGCGTCTGTCTGTCGTTCATCTGGTGTTTCTCCAAATGGCTCAAGGGAGTACGGCGCCATGCCGGGCGGGTTTCGCGTTGCCGGCTGGCCTGTCCAGGCGCCTCTTCACTGGTGAGGAAGCGATGCGCTGCGTCGAGCGCCTTATCAGTCAGTCGACCGCCACCCGGCGCAGAAGGTTTTACTCGGTCGCCGGCCGGTAGATGCCGCCCGCGCCGCGCAGGCGCGGGCAGGCTCGATCAGGCCGGAATGGCCTTGGCCTTAGGCTCACGCGCCCAGACCCGGTGCTGGGCCATGGCCTTGACCAGCTTGCTGCACAGGTCGGACGCCTTGGCCGCCGTAAGCAACCCCTCGTCCGCCTCCAGCCGCAGCAGCTTGGCCAGGTCGCCCGCATCACCGCACAGGGCGATGGCCTTGAGGTGCTTGTAGGCCTCCAGCAGGTAATGCAGCGCGGCGCCGTTTGCCTGCAGGGCCTTGGCCACTCCGCCCGGTACGAACACCGCGTCCAGGGCGATGGAAGGCAGGCCGTCGAAGGTGGCATCCGGCAGCAGGGTGTTGCCGTCGCTGGTCTTCACCGCCGCAGAGGTCGGGCCGATCAGCTTGGTGGTCGCGCCCTCGCCGGTGAGCACGCCGATGATGTGGCTGATGTCGTCGGCATTAGCGCCCTCGGCCAGCAGGATCGCCACCTTGCGCGAGCGGATGTTGCCCGACAGCAGATTGGCCTGGCTCAGCGCCGGCGACGCCTGCAACGAGCTCTGCGCGGGCGCAACGGTACCGGCGCTCGGTGCCGGCAAGCCGAGGTTCTCCGCCACTCGCGAGGCCAGCGTCAGGTCGATATTGGCGAGTATCTGGTTGAGCTCGCGCTCGCGGATCTCGCGACTCTCCACCTTGCCCAGCTCGAAGCTGTAGGCGGCGATCATGTGTTCCTGCTCGTGCGCCGCCATGCTGTTCCAGAACAGCCGCGCCTGGGAGAAGTGATCGGCGAAGGAGTCGGCACGCTTGCGCAGCTTCACCCCGCTCATCGGCTCCGGATACGAGGCGAAGCCTCCGCCGCTGGCGGCCTCCGGCGTCTCCCTGGGCCAGCCGCCATCGATGGAGTTGGGCTCGTAGGCCGCCCTGCCCTTGTTGATGGTCTGCCGGTGCGGTGCGTCGCGCTGGTTGTTGTGGAACGGGCATAGCGGCCGGTTGATCGGCAGCTCGTTGAAGTTCGGCCCGCCCAGGCGCAACAGCTGGGTGTCGGTGTAGGAGAACAGCCGGCCCTGCAACAGCGGGTCGTTGCTGAAGTCGATGCCGGGCACTACATGGCCGATGTGGAAGGCGGCCTGCTCGGTCTCGGCGAAGAAGTTGTCCGGGTTGCGGTTGAGCACCATCTTGCCGACAAGCTGCACCGGCACCAGCTCCTCGGGTACCAGCTTGGTCGGGTCGAGCAGGTCGAAGTCGAACTTGTGCTCGTCCTCCTCGGGGATCACCTGCAGGCCCAGCTCCCACTCCGGGTAGTCGCCGCTCTCGATGTCCTCCCACAGCTGCCGGCGGTTGAAGTCCGGGTCCTTGCCGGCCAGCTTCTGCGCCTCGTCCCACACCAGCGAGTAGGTGCCGGACAGCGGCCGCCAATGGAATTTGACGAACACGCTGCGCCCCTCGGCGTTGATCAGGCGGAAGGTATGTACGCCGAAACCCTGCATGGCCCGGTAGGCCACCGGGATGCCGCGATCGGACATGGCCCACTGCACCATGTGCGCAGACTCCGGCTGCAGCGAGACGAAGTCCCAGAAGGTGTCGTGGGCGGATCCGCCGGTGGGGATCTCGTTGTGCGGCTCGGGCTTCACCGCATGGACGAAGTCGGGGAACTTGATCGCGTCCTGGATGAAGAACACCGGCATGTTGTTGCCGACCAGGTCGAAGTTGCCCTCGTCGGTATAGAACTTGGTGGCGAAGCCGCGCACATCGCGCACCGTGTCCGCTGAGCCGCGCGGGCCCTGCACGGTGGAAAAGCGCACGAACACCGGCGTCTGTTTCTCGGGGTGGTTGAGGAAGTCGGCCTTGGTGATCTCGCTCAAGGGCTCGTAGACCTGGAAATAGCCGTGGGCCGCCGCGCCGCGGGCGTGTACCACACGCTCGGGAATACGCTCGTGGTCGAAGTGGGTGATCTTCTCGCGCATCAGGAAGTCTTCCAGCAGCGAGGGGCCCCGCTCGCCGGCCTTCAGCGTGTTCTGGTTGTCCGCGACCCTGACCCCGGTGTTGGAAGTCAGGGCCTCATCGGTGGCGTCTTGGCGCCAGGTTTCGAGCTGCTCCAGCTTGGCATTGCTGTTGCCGCGATCGGTGGTATCGGTGCCCGCTGCCTGGCTGGGGCGCTGCTTGGCTGACATGGTTTTTTCTCCTCATGGCTGAACTGGCTACCTAGTTCTGAGGAGGGTGTGCGGCGGAGGTTCTAGCGATTTTCGCCAGCGTTGCGCTGCAGCGAAACCGCGCTACAAGGCCCATGCGCAGCGGCTCCGAACGCCTTCAACGACTCGCGAATATGTGAAACTTCCTCTGGTTGGCGAGCCTGCTGCCGCAATGGCCGATAGCTCAATCCAGGCGGCACATCATCATTTCGATGGAACGCAAGGCACTCCTGCGCTTTCCTATCGGGTGACCTAGGATTTTCAGCGCCGTCATCTGAGCGAAGACATGGACCTGCTGTTCGATATCGAATCCGACCGAGCCCCTCTCGACCGTCCCGACTCAGGGCAGGCGAGATGTAGCGTCGACGATCTCTTGCATCACCTCGACTGGACTACTTCCCCCCTTGGCCACCCTGCCGATTGGTCGGTCGCCCTCAAAACACTGATGGCTACGGTACTGCCCACCCAGGCGCAGATCGTGCTGTTCTGGGGGCCGCAGTTCGTCGCCCTGTACAACGACGCCTACACACCCACCATTGGCACCAAGCACCCCAGGGCGTTCGGCCGACCGGCCATCGAGAACTGGAGCGAGCTGTGGGATGACCTCGAGCCGCTGCTGCGCGGCGTGTACGAGAGCGGCCAGACCTTCTCGGCCAAGGACCGGCCCTTCTACATCGAGCGCCACGGCCTGGGCGAGACCGCCTATTTCGACATTTCCTATTCGGCGGTACGCGAGGTGGACGGCGCAGTCGGCGGCGTACTGTGCATCGTCACCGAGACCACCGAGCGCGTGCAGTTCGAGCGCCGCCAGGCCTTCCTGCTGGAACTCGGCCAGGCCCTGCCCAGCATCGTCGAGCCGGACGCAATCGAAGCCACGGCGGTGTACCGCCTCGCCGACGTGCTGGGCGCCTCGCGGGTCTTCTTCGGCGAGGACAACGCCGACGGCGTCAGCTTCAGCGTGTATCAGGATCATTCGCCGGGCCTGCGCTCGGCCGTCGGGGTGCATCGCTACCGGGACTTCGGCGACGGCCTGCTGGCCTCGCTGCAGGCCGGGCAGAGCATCAGCCGCAGCGATCTTGCCAATGAATCCGGATTGAGCATTGCCGAGGCCACACTGTGCGCCGACCTCGACCTGGCCGCGACGCTGTACGTCCCGGTGGTCCGCCATGGCGCCCTCGAGGCGATGCTGGCCATCCATTACCAGCAGGCCCACGCCTTCACCGACTGCGAGCTGCGCCTGGCCCAGGAGGCCGCCAAGCTGATCTGGGGCACCATCAGCCACGCCCGCGCCGAGGCGGCCCTGCGCGCCAATTCCGCGCAGATGTCAGCCATGTTCGACCAGACCAGCGCCGGCATCGCCGTGTGCGACAGCGGCGGACGCTTCACCCGGGTCAACGACCGCTACTGCGAGATAGTCGGCCGCACACGCGAGGCACTCCTCGGGCTGCGCATGCGCGACATTCTCCATCCCGATGACAGGCATGCCCACCAGCCCGCCGCCGAGCGCAGCCACGCAGACCTGGTGCCGCTGGAGATCACCCAGCGCTACGCCCGCCCCGATGGCTCGCCGGTCTGGGTGCAGGAGCAGATCACCCCGCTGATGGACGCCCAGGGCGACAGCACCAGCACGCTCTGCGTGTGCATGGACATCAGCGCCCGCATGCGCGCCGAGGCGGAGCTGCGCGAGCTGAACGAGAGCCTGGAAGAGCGCGTCACCGCGATAGTCGCCCAGCGCGAGGCCGCCGTGGCGCAGCTGCACGAGGCGCGCAAGATGGAGACCATCGGCCAGCTCACCGGCGGCATCGCCCACGACTTCAACAACCTGCTGACGCCGATCATGGGCACCCTGGATCTGATTCGCCGGCGCCTGGATGACGAGCGCTCGAGGAACCTGGTCGACGGCGCGCTGCAAACCGCCGACAGGGCCCGCATCCTGGTCGGCCGGCTGCTGACCTTCGCCCGGCGGCAAACCCTGAAGCCCTCGGCGGTGACCCTGGAGACGCTGGTCAATGACATGCAAGAGCTGATCAGCCGCTCGCTGGGACCGACGATAGAAGTGGTGATCAGCATTCCCGGCCGGCTGCCGGCGGTGATCGTCGACGCCCACCAGCTGGAACTGGCCGTGCTCAACCTGGCCCTCAATGCCCGCGATGCCATGAGCGATGGCGGCCGGCTGAAGATCAGCGCAGCGGTGGATGTGGTGCCCACCGGGCGGGTGAAGGGGCTGAGCGCCGGGCGCTATGTGTGCCTCATCGTCGATGACAACGGCCACGGCATGGACGAGGACACCCTGCAGCGCTGCGCTGAGCCGTTCTTCTCCACCAAGGGTGTTGGCAAAGGCACAGGTTTGGGCCTGTCCATGGCGCAGGGCCTGGCCGCGCAGTCCGGCGGTGGCCTGGGCATCACCTCCGAGGTGGGCCGCGGCACCCAGGTGAGCATCTGGCTACCCATTACCGAAGAGCATGCGCAGAACGAAGGGGCCGAGCCCGACGACGTGCCGCAGGCGCCGCGCCCTGCCCTGGTCTTGCTGGTCGATGACGAAGAGATAGTGCGCCGCACCACCGCCCTGCAGCTGCAGGACCTCGGCTACCTGGTCAGCGAAGCGGCCTCGGCCGCCGCCGCGCTGCAGATGCTCGACGATGGCCTGGTGCCGGATGTGCTGGTCACCGATCACATCATGCCGGAGAAGAGCGGCATCCAGCTGGCCCACGAACTGCGCCAACGCATGCCTGGCCTTCCGATACTGGTCACCACGGGTTATTCGAATCTCTCACCGGCGCAGATGCATGACTTCGACATGCTGGCCAAGCCCTTCCGCCGGGCCGAAATCGCCGCACGCCTCCTGGAGCTTCTGCGCAACGCGGGCTGAGCGGCGCTTGCCCTTCGGCGCATTGCCTGGCCGGGCAGCTTAGCGCTCGCTCAGCACCGTCGCGGCCTCGCTCGGCGCCCCCGCCAGGAGTTTGAGCAGAACTCCCTCATACAGCGGCCCCAGGGGATTCAGCAGAAGCACGCTGCGCCGCAGAATGCTGCGCCGGTCCTGGGTGTAGAGGTACGACTTCGACCTGAAATGCCCCAGCGCCATCCGGCATGCCCGCTCCGCCTCGTTGGGCAGCATGTCGATTTCGGGCGATGGGTAGTACACGGCCTGAGTGGTCTCGTTGAGGATCACGTTGACTAGCAGAATCCTGCGCTGATGCAGCAGCACATCCAGAAAAAGCGAAAGCTCCGGCTGTACGAGCGGAACCTCGTACCGCTCGCGGGTGAGCGATTTCATGGGAATACCGTTCTAAGTGCGAGCGACCCTTCGTTGGGCTGCTCCGGTGGGTGAACCACGTTCTTAGTCAGGTCTTCAGCTGGAGAGCGACGTTGCTGTGCTAGCTGAACAATCTAGAAACTGGGCGGGAATGTGGAAGCGACTGGCATGAGTCTAGCCTTCCCCTTCAGGTTGTACGCCCCAATGGCGCCTCCGTCCATGAACATCTGCTGAAACCTGCGGTCTGCAGCGCGCAGCGAGACGGCTCCCAGCCTGCCGCCAGATCAGTACAGATGCCGCCTCGCCCACACAGCCGCTGCGCCTTTCGACCATTCGTCACTGCGAGAACTTCTTCGCCCCGACGACGCAAAGGATCACGCCGACCGTCACGCCCAGCATCCCGCTGCTCACGCTCTCGTGCAGCAGGGTCGCGGCCAGCGCGAGGCCGAAGAACGGCTGCAGCAGCTGCAGTTGCCCCACCGCAGCAATGCCGCCCTGGACCAGGCCGCGGTACCAGAACACGAAGCCGATCAGCATGCTGAACAAGGAGACGTATGCCAGGCCGAGCCAGGCAGGGGCCGAGATGCCCGAGAAGCTTGCCGGCATCTGGTACAGCGCCAGCGCAGCCATGGCCGGCAGCGACAGCACCAGAGCCCAGGAAATCACCTGCCAGCCGCCAAGCACCTTCGACAGCTTGGCCCCCTCGGCGTACCCCAGCCCGCAAACCACTATCGCCAGCAGCATCAGCACATCGCCCTGGGGCGATGCCGTCAGGCCCTGAGAGACGGCAAAGCCGACGACCAGCAGGCTGCCGAGGATGGAGAAAATCCAGAAGGCCAGACGCGGCCGCTCACCACCGCGCAGTACACCAAAAGCCGCGGTGGCGAGAGGCAGCAGGCCGAGGAAGACGATGGAGTGGGCGGAGGTTACGTACTGCAGTGCCATCGCCGTTAGCAGCGGGAAACCGACCACCACCCCCAGCGCCACCACGGCCAACGGAATGATCTGGCCATGGGTCGGGCGTTTCTCTCTGAACAGCAGGAGCAGAGCCAGCCCCAGCAGGCCGGCAATGGTCGCGCGCGCGACCGTCAGGAAGAGCGGATCGAACTCCATGACCGCGACTCGGGTAGCCGGCAGCGAACCACTGAAGATCAGCACGCCGATGAGTCCGTTGAGCCAGCCACTGGCGCTCTTGTCACCGACCTGACCGGATAAGTTGCTTGTGCCGCTCACGGTGCGTACCTCGCTGCTGGGGTGAAAGCAGCGTAGGATCCGGCCAGCGATACAATCAAAAAATTGTACTGGATACGCTCCCATGCCACGGTCGCGCTACAAAGCCGTCGTCGACACCCTTGCCGCCGACATCCGCGCCGGCAAACTTCCGCCCGGCTCTCGCCTGCCCACCCACCGCGAGCTGGCGAAGACGCAAGGCATCGCGCTGGTCACCGCCAGCCGTATCTACGCGGAGCTTGAGCAGATGGGACTGGTGAGTGGCGAGACCGGGCGCGGTACCTTCGTTCGCGAAACGTCCCTGCCGCAGGGCCACGGCATCGATCAGCAGGATGTCGCCGCCGGGATGATCGACCTCAACTTCAACTACCCCGCCCTGCCCGGCCAGGCCGAGCTGCTGCGCACGGCGCTGCGGCAACTGGCGCTGTCGGGCGACCTCGAAGCCCTGCTGCGCTATCAGCCCCACGGCGGCCGGCTGCATGAGCGTTCCGCGGTGGCTCGCCACCTGCTGGATCGCGGCCTTATCACCGAGCCATCCCGTGTCCTGCTGGTGAATGGTGCCCAGCATGGCCTGGCGGTGACGTTGATGGGCTTGCTGCGGCCGGGTGACGTCATCGCCGCCGACGCATTGACCTATCCGGGCTTCAAGGTCCTTGCCGACACCCTGCACTTGGAGGTGGTCGCGCTGCCTTCATCGGCAAACGGCCCCGACCTCGACGCACTGGCACGCCTCTGCACCAGCAGGCCCGTTCGCGCGATCTACAGCATGCCGACCCTGCACAACCCGCTTGGCTGGGTGATGCCGCTGGGCGAGCGGGAGCGCCTGGTGTCCATCGCCAGAAAACATGACCTGACGATCATCGAGGATGCGGCCTATGCCTATCTGGTCGAGGCTGCCCCGCCGCCTGTCGCTCAGCTCGCCCCGGAGCGCACGGTGTACGTCTCAGGCTTCTCGAAGAGCGTCGCGACGGGGCTGCGGGTTGGCTTCATCGCGGCTCCAGCCCGGCTGATCGCGAGCCTGGAGCGGGCGATTCGCGCCACCACCTGGAATACACCCGGCATCCTCACCGCCATCACCACGGCGTGGCTGGATGACGGCACGGTGGCCAGGCTCGAAGTGGAAAAGCGTCGGGATGCGCAGGCGCGCCAGACGCTGGCGGCGAAGGCACTCGAAGGCATCCGCTATGTGAGCCATCCGAGCTCCTACTTCCTGTGGCTGCCCTTGGCCGAAGAAGCACGCGCCGACCGGATCACGATGGCGCTGATGCAGGAGCAGATATCCGTCTCCACGGCAGAGCCGTTCGCTACGTCGCTGCATGTGCCCCATGCGATTCGGCTGGCACTCGGCTCGGTCGACATGCCGGCGCTGGAGCCCGCCCTGCAGCGGGTGGCGTCGGTGGTCCGCTTCCACTCATGACGCTGTGGTGAAAAGCAGTCGCCCATGAAAAAGCGGCGCATCTGCGCCGCTCTTTTTTAGCCAAGGCTCATCAATGAGCGTGCTCGGCCTGTCGCTTGCGGGTCCGGGATGCGTGCTCTCCCTCGCCGCCTTCCAGGATTGGCACTTCCTTGCCATCGCAATCGAACAGCTTGCCGTCACGGAAGTAGTCACCCTCGTTGAGGGCGGCCACGTCCTGATAGCGCAGGGTGCGCTCGCTGGCAGCGACGAACACCGACTGCTGGTCGGAGTTGCCGGCACGCAGGTGGTTGAACAGCAGGTTGAGCAGGATCGCCATGATCGCAGCCGAGCTGATGCCCGAGTGGAAGATGGTCTCGAACCAGGCCGGGAAGTGGTGGTAGAAGGTCGGCGCGGCAATCGGGATCATGCCGAAGCCGATCGAGGTGGCGACGATGATCAGGTTCATGTTGTTGCGGTAGTCCACCTGGGCCAGGGTGCGGATGCCGCTGGCCGCGACGGTACCGAACAGCACCACGCCGGCGCCGCCGAGCACAGAGGTAGGCACCGCCGCGATCAGGCGGCCCATCACCGGCAGCAGGCCGAGGGTGACCAGGATCAGGCCGGCGGTAGCCACCACGTAGCGGCTCTTCACGCCCGTCACGGCCACCAGGCCGACGTTCTGCGCGAAGGCGCTCTGGGTGAAGGAGCCGAACAGCGGCGCCAGGGCGCTGGAGATCATGTCCGCACGCAGGCCGTCGCCCAGGCGCTTGGAGTCGACCTTGGTCTCGATGATCTCGCCGACGGCGAGGATGTCCGCCGAGGTCTCGACCATGGTCACGATGATCACGATCAGCATCGACAGGATGGCCGCGACCTGGAACTCGGGCGGGCCGAAGTGCAGCGGTTGCGGCAGTGCTATCAGCGAGCCTTCGAGCACCTGGGAGAAGTCGGTCATGCCGAAGCCGGCGGCGACCAGGGTGCCGATGACCATGGCCAGCAGGATCGACAGGCGCGAGATGCTCGCGCTGCCCAGCTTGCTGAGCAGCAGCACGGTGGCCAGGGTGAACGCGGCCAGGCCGATGTTGGCCGTGCTGCCGAAGTCCGGCGCCGAGCTGTTGCCACCCATGGCCCAGCGCGCCGCCACCGGCATCAGCGTCAGGCCGATGGTGGTGATGACGATCCCGGTCACCAGCGGCGGGAAGAACTTAGTGATGCGTGAGAACACCGGCGTGATCAGCAGGCCGATCAGCGAGGCGGCGATCACCGCGCCGAACACCGCGGGGAAACCGCCCGCGCCGTTACTGCCGATGATGGCGATCATGGTTGCCACGCCGGCGAAGGACACACCCTGAACCAGCGGCAGTCGGCAGCCGAAGAACGGCAGCCCCAGGGTTTGCAGCAAGGTGGCGAGGCCACCGGCGAACAGCGATGCCGCGATCAGCAGGCCGATGTCGGCGGAAGAGAGACCGGCGGCCTGGCCGACGATCAGCGGGACGGCGACGATACCGCCGTACATGGTGAGCACATGCTGAAGCCCGTAGGCCAGGTTGGCTCCGATGCCGAGGTTTTCGTCTTCTGGACGAGGGGAAGCGGAAGAAGTCATGTTCAGTTGCTCGCGTTTGTTGTTCTGGCGCGTCTCACAACACGTACTGGCGCACAATCAGATCATTTCTGTATACACATTCCATGCCACGTGCATCCCAACGAATGCACGTGGCGCTACAGCCAGCAGCCTTAGAAGAACACCTTGGCGATCCAGCTGAAGGTGTTCTGGTCGGTGCCGCCGAGAATCTCGTCACCCAGGAAGCTGTCGTTGTCGATGCCGTACTTGTTCTTCCAGTAGTCGTACTCGATACCGACGTAGAGCTGCTTCGCGCCCCACCCCATGGCCTTGCCCAGGTCGTACTTGATCTGCGGGTTGAAGTGCAGGTTGGCGTGGTAGGTGCCGCGGCTGTTCTCGTCGTTGTCCACGACCCAGTCCATGAAGCCGTCGATGACCACGTCGGAGTCGCCCACCGGGATGGTGTAGCTCCAGGCCGGAGTGATCTGCCAGACGTCGTCGCCGGCGCGGCTGCCGTCGGTGGTGCGGTTGTAGAAGTTGAGCTGGAAGAAGTCGAAGCCGGGGATGGCCAGGTCGAAGCCCGGGCCGATCAGGTAGGACTCGGTGTCGCCCTCGCCGAACTCGTAGGTCATGGCCAGCAGCACGTCGGTGACGGGGCCGAACTGGAGCTTCTGGTCGAAGATCTTGCCCATCGACAGGCGCGGCTGGAACTCGCCGTAGTAGGTGTTGCTGCCGGCCTGCGCGTCGTCTTCGCCGTTGTAGAAGATCTTGTCGAAGAAGAAGAAGTTGTCGCCGTACTTCCAGCCATCGGCATGCTCGAAGGTCAGGGTCTGCTGGATGTTCGGGTTGACCTTGTAACTCTGGCCGTAGAGGTAGGTCAGGCTGTTGCTCTGCCAGTGCAGCAGGTCCTCGGCCGATGCCGGGGCGGCGGCCAGACAGGTGGCGGCGAGCGCCAGGGAATGGGGCAGATAGCGCAGTTGCATGGTGATGTCCTTATTGTTTTGAGGTTGCAGTTGTCCCGTCCACGATCCGACCTCCACGGCGAGCGGCTGGCAGACAGGTGATAGGGAAATGGGGCGGCTCAGCCGGCCTGCTGGCTGGCTTGTTGGCACCGCATTGGTGCGACCTGGCGAGGTGTGCGGCGCAGCATTGCACCAGGCACGGGCAGCCTGCGCAGCAAGCCTGGCAATGGGCTCAGCGTGGCGCTGACAACGGCAGGGAACAGGATCGGGACGAGGCCTGGCTGGGCGGCCGGCCCCTGGCGGGAAACGGAGCTAGCTCCGTGAAAGACGGATGAACTCATGGGTAAAGCCTGCCTATTGTTTTTTTCGGTCGTGGGCTTAGTTGGGTGTTTCACGGACACCCATGCGTTACGTCATCGGTAAAGCTTGACTTCAAATTCAGCTTTTAACTGTTATACACCCTGTAAACAGCTCAAACAATATTTTGATACAGGAATGTATACATTTATCCAAACAGCTGTTTACTTGCTCTGCGCCTGCTTTTCTTTCTGGCGCTTGAGGAAGTCGACCTTCCATTGTTCCAGGCCGAGATACTCGGAATTCAGGCCGGTTTCCACGCCATAACGCTCCTTGAGCGCCACGATCTCGCTGGCCTTGGCTGCCAGGAACTGGTCGAAGCGCTTCAGCAGCTGCGGCTGCCGCACGCTGGAAAGATGGAAGCTGCCGCGGCTGTGCGGCAACGCCGGGTCGAACACCAACGCGCCCGGCCGGGTGCGGATGTTGTCCAGGTAGTAGGTCGCCACCACCACGTTGTAGTAAGCGCCCTCCGCCTCATCGCGCATGGCCAGGCGCAGCATCTGCTTGAGATCGGCGGCGCGAACCAGCTGGGTCTTACCCGCGGCTATGCGCTCCTGGTAGTCGCCTGGCGTCCAGCCCTCGACCAGCGCCAGGCGCTGCAAGTGCTCCACGCCCTGCCCCAGCTTTTGCGGCGCGACCAGCACGCCGTCCACATAGCCGACCACCGGCTGGCTGTAGGCGACGCCGGAACCCTGCTTGGCGCCCAGCGCCCAGCGCGGGCTGTCCGGGTACTTGAAGTCGACGTTGCCATCGAGCAACTGCTGCGTCAGCTGGCTGACCGGAAACGCCTGGTAGCGCAGCTCGATGCCAGCCTCGCGAGCGAACAGGTCCAGTACTTCGCGGGCGAAGCCGCGGTACTCGCCCTTCTCGTCCTGCCAGTAATGCGGTTGAAAGGATTGTTGCTCGACGCCGACCACATAGGTCTGCGCCAGTGCGCCGTCGGCGCACAACAGACTGGCGGCAAGCCAGCCGAATACCCGAGGTTTCATGACCTTCTCCTTGTTTTCGTTTCGGGTAGGCGTGCGCATGCCCCGCGAGCCAGAAGCCCACGGCGCATGCGCACAGGGTTATTCGCCGGTGACCAGTTGCCGCGCCAGCTGGTTGTGGCGCTCCAGCACCCGCGGCAGGTCGACGGTGGTGACCCGCCCGCCACTGACCACCACGCGGCCGTTGATCACGCTGGTGTCGACATGGGTCGGGGTGCAGAACACCAGGGCCGCCAGCGGGTCATGGTGGGCGCCGGCGTAGGCCACGTGACCGAGGTCGAAGGCCACGAAGTCCGCGGCCATGCCCGGCGCCAGGGCGCCGATATCGTTGCGGTTGAGTACCTTGGCGCCACCCAGGGTGGCGATCTCCAACGCCTCGCGGGCAGTCATCGCATCCGGGCCGAAGCCGACGCGCTGCAGCAGCAGCGCCTGGCGTACCTCGCCGATCATGCTGGCACCGTCGTTGGAGGCGGAGCCGTCGACACCCAGGCCGACCGGCACGCCGTGGTCACGCATCTTGCGGATCGGCGCGATGCCCGAGGCCAGGCGCATGTTCGAGCACGGGCAGTGGGCAACGCCGGTGCCGGTGCGGGCGAACAGCTCGATGCCATGCTGGTCCAGCTGCACGCAGTGGGCATGCCACACGTCATGGCCGACCCAGCCCAGGTCCTCGGCGTACTCGGCCGGGGTCATGCCGAACTTCTCGCGGCTGTAGGCGATGTCGTTGACGTTCTCCGCCAGGTGGGTGTGCAGCGACACGCCGTAGCTGCGCGCCAGCACCGCCGCTTCGCGCATCAGGTCGCGGCTCACCGAGAACGGCGAGCACGGCGCCACCACCACACGCAGCATCGAGCCGTGTGAGGCATCGTGATAGTCCTCGATCAGGCGCTGCGACTCCTTGAGGATGTCGGCCTCCTTCTCCACCACCGAATCCGGCGGCAGGCCGCCCTGGCTGCGGCCGACACTCATGCTGCCGCGCGCGGCGTGGAAGCGCATGCCGATCTCGCCGGCGGCGTGGATGCTGTCGTCCAGCTTGCAACCGTTGGGGTAGATGTACAGATGGTCGCTGGAGGTGGTGCAGCCGGAGAGGATCAGCTCGGCCATGGCCGTCTGGGTCGACACCGAGATCATCTCCGGGGTCAGCCGCGCCCAGATCGGGTAGAGGTTGGTCAGCCAGTTGAACAGCTCGCCGTCCTGCGCCGCCGGCACCACGCGGGTCAGGCTCTGGTACATGTGGTGGTGGGTGTTGACCAGGCCGGGGATGACCACCTTGCCAGTCATGTCCAGCACCACGTCGGCGCTCTGCGGCAGCTCATCCGAGGGGCCGACCTGCTTGATCAGGTTGTCCTCGATGTACAGGCCACCACGCTTGATCTCGCGGCGCGAGCCATCCATGGTCACCAGCAGTTCGGCGTTCTTTACCAGTAGTGTCTTGGGCATGTGTGCGTTCCTTGGCCCCTTTGGGCGAACAAATTTCTACGATGGGAAGGCGGGACCGGCGTCATCGGGGCTGCTATGGCAAGGCGCGTCATCGAAGACAGTACGAGTAGTACGGCGAGATGACGCAACGCCGCCAGAGCGGCTCCGAGGGCGTCGGTCAGCCGCCGGTCATGCTCATGAAGCGGACTACCTGCACTTGCTGGTCCGCCTCGAAGTAATGGCGCTCGGGCTTGAGCCGCAGCGCATCGATCAGCGCCGCGCGCAGCCGCTCGCTATCGCCGGGATGGCGACGCAGCAGCGCCTTGAGATCGAGCGCGCCCTCATGGCCGAGGCACAGCACCAGCTTGCCCTCGGCGGTGACCCGCACGCGGTTGCACTCGCCGCAGAAGTTGCGGCTGTGCGGCGAGATGAAGCCGACCCGGGTGTCACTGCCGAGCACCTGCCAGTAGCGCGACGGGCCGCCGCTGCGGTGGCTGCTGGGCAGCAGCTGGAAGCGGCTGGCGACACGTTCGCGCACCTCATCGGAGGTACACAGGGTGACCTTGCGCTCGTGACTGGAGATGCTGCCGAGCGGCATCTCCTCGATGAAGCTGATATCCAGGCCGCGGGCCACGGCGAAGGCCACCAGGTCCTCGACCTCGTCGTCGTTGCGGCCCTTCTGCACCACCGTGTTGAGCTTGATGCGGCGGAAGCCGGCAGCACGGGCGACCTCGATGCCCTGCAGCACCTGGTCGAGGCTGTCGCGCCGGGTGAAGGCGGCGAAGCGCTCGCGCTGCAGGGAATCCAGGCTGATGTTCAGGCGATTCACCCCCGCCTCGCGCAGGGCCGGCGCCATATGCGCCAGCTGCGAGCCGTTGGTGGTGATGGCCAGGTCTTCCAGCTCGTCGCGCGCACCGAGGCGCGTCAGCAGCGAGAGCAGGTTCTTGCGTACCAGCGGCTCACCGCCGGTGATGCGGATGCGCTTCACCCCCAGACCGATGAAGGCATCGGCCACGGCATGCAGTTCTTCCAGGGTGAGGATCTGCGCACGAGGAGCGAAGACCATGTCCTCGCTCATGCAGTAGGTGCAGCGAAAGTCGCAGCGGTCGGTGACCGACAATCGCAGGTAGGTGATCCGGCGCCCGAATGGGTCGATCAGCTGTGGGTCTTGCATGGCTTGAGCCTGTCGCAATACGCAGTGGCGATTACCGCTGTCGTAGGCGCCGAAGAATGGAAACAGAAGTTATTGTTTTTGTATACAGGAAATTCATCCAGCACCTTGCTTGAGAGCCCCGCGAGGCCGGTGCTACCATGCCAAACCCTCGCCGGGCGGCCTTCCTGGGCCATGGACGAGTCATTCAAGGAGACCATGTGAGTAGTATTCGCGAGCGCAACAAGGCACTGATCCTGCAAGCCGCGAGCCAGGAATTCGCCGACAAGGGCTTCGCCGCCGCCAAGACCAACGACATCGCCGACAAGGCCGGCCTGCCCAAACCCAACGTCTACTACTACTTCAAGTCCAAGGAAAACCTCTACCGCGAGGTGCTCGAGAGCGTGATCGAGCGACTCCTCGAGGCTTCCCAGCCGTTCGACGAAGACGGTCACCCCGAGCGCGTCCTGCGCGACTACATCCGCACCAAGATCGCCATTTCCCGCGACCTGCCCTATGCCTCCAAGGTATTCGCCAGCGAGATCATGCATGGTGCACCGCACCTCTCCGCCGAGCGCACCGAGCAGCTCAACGCCCAGGCGCGGTTCATCATCGGCTGCATCGAGCGCTGGATCGACCAGGGCCTGATGGCCAAGGTCGATGCCAGTCACCTGCTGTTCAGCATCTGGGCCGCAACCCAGACCTATGCCGACTTCGACTGGCAGATCTCCATCGTCACCGGCAAGACCAGCCTCAGCGCCGCCGACTACGAGGCCGCCGCCGAGACCATCACCCGCCTGGTGCTCAAGGGCTGCGAAGTGCAGCCCATCGCCGGCTGAACCTAGACTCAAGCCACCCCGGGGTCGGCCTGCAGGCGCATGGCCTCCAGCGCGACCACCGCGCAGCGCTCGTCGACATCCGACGCATCGCCGCTGATTCCCACCGCACCAATCACCTCGCCTAGCTGATCGCGAATCAGCACGCCACCCGGCGCCGGCACCAGGTTGCCGCCCGCCAGGGTATTGGCCGCGCCGATGAAGGCCGGCCGCTGCTGGGCGTCGGCCGCGATCAGGCGCGAGCCCTTGCCCAGGGCGATCGCGCCCCACGCCTTACCGATGGCGATCTGCGGGCGCAGCATGCTCGCGCCATCTTCACGCTGCAGACAGATCAGATGCCCGCCCGCGTCCAGCACAGCCACGGTCAGCGGCGCCGTGCGCAGCTCGCGCGCGGTGGTGAACGCCTGGCTGGCGATGCCCAGGGCGGTTTCCAGGTTCAGTTGAGGCATGGTCGAAGCTCCTTGTAGGACGGCGAGGCGGAACGCGGCGCCATCGATTACACACATTTAATCTGTATTTTGTATACATTTATACGAGCAGATAAATCACAAACACGCCACACCTCAATTGAAACGGCCGTTTCAAAACAAAATGCTTTCCTCACCAGCAGCGCTTGACCCTCGTCGAGAGCCGTGAATAGAATCTGCCGCACAACGTTTTGTATACACTTTTACTGGTATAGAGGAACAATAAATGGCCAGAATGAGAGCAATCGAAGCCGCAGTGCTGGTACTGCGCCGTGAAGGCGTAGACACCGCGTTCGGCATCCCTGGCGCGGCGATCAACCCCTTCTACGCAGCGCTGAAGAAGGTCGGCGGTATCGACCACGTTCTGGCTCGTCACGTCGAAGGCGCCTCGCACATGGCCGAGGGCTACACCCGCACCAACCCGGGCAACATCGGCGTGTGCATCGGCACTTCCGGCCCGGCCGGCACCGACATGGTTACCGGCCTGTACTCGGCCTCCGCCGACTCCATCCCGATCCTCTGCATCACTGGCCAGGCGCCGCGTGCACGCATGCACAAGGAAGATTTCCAGGCCGTCGACATCACCAGCATCGTCGGCCCAGTGACCAAGTGGGCCACCACCGTGATGGAGCCAGGCCAGGTGCCGCGCGCCTTCCAGAAGGCCTTCTATGAAATGCGCAGTGGCCGCCCCGGCCCGGTACTGATCGACCTGCCGTTCGACGTGCAGATGGCCGAGATCGAGTTCGACATCGACAGCTACGAGCCGCTGCCGCTGGCCAAGCCGAGCGCCACTCGCGTTCAGGCCGAGAAAGCCCTGAGCATGCTCAACGAGGCCGAGCGCCCGCTGCTGGTCGCCGGCGGCGGCATCATCAACGCCGATGCCTCCGACAAGCTGGTGGAGTTCGCCGAGCTGACCGGCGTGCCGGTGATCCCGACCCTGATGGGCTGGGGCACCATCCCCGATGATCACCGCCTGATGGCCGGCATGTGCGGCCTGCAGACCTCGCACCGCTACGGCAACGCCACCCTGCTCGAGTCCGACCTGGTGTTCGGCATCGGCAACCGCTGGGCCAACCGCCACACCGGCTCGGTCGAGGTCTACACCGAGGGCCGCAAGTTCATCCACGTGGACATCGAACCGACCCAGATCGGCCGCGTGTTCAACCCGGACCTGGGCATCGTCTCCGACGCCGGCGCCGCGCTGGATGCCTTCCTCGAAGTCGCCCGCGAATGGAAAGCCGCCGGCAAGCTGAAGGACCGCAGCGCCTGGGTCGACTCCTGCCGCGAGCGCAAGCGCACCCTGCAGCGCAAGACCCACTTCGACAACGTGCCGGTCAAGCCGCAGCGCGTGTACGAGGAAATGAACGAGGCGTTCGGCAAGGACACCTGCTACGTCAGCACCATCGGCCTGTCGCAGATCGCCGGCGCGCAGTTCCTGCACGTCTACAAGCCGCGCCACTGGATCAACTGTGGCCAGGCCGGCCCGCTGGGCTGGACCGTTCCGGCGGCCCTCGGCGTGGTCAAGGCCGACCCGTCGCGCCAGGTGGTGGCGCTGTCGGGCGACTACGACTTCCAGTTCATGATCGAGGAGCTGGCCGTCGGCGCGCAGTTCCACCTGCCGTACATCCACGTGCTGGTGAACAACTCCTACCTGGGCCTGATTCGCCAGGCGCAGCGCGGCTTCGACATGGACTACTGCGTGCAGCTGGCCTTCGAGAACATCAACGCACCGGAGATCAACGGCTACGGCGTCGACCACGTCGCGGTGGTCGAGGGTCTGGGCTGCAAGGCGATCCGCGTGTTCGACCCGAACGAGCTGCAGAACGCCTTCGCCGAAGCCAAGCGCCTGATGGCCGAGTTCCGCGTGCCGGTGGTGGTCGAGGTGATCCTCGAGCGCGTCACCAACATTTCCATGGGCACCGAGATCAACGCGATCAACGAGTTCGAGGAGCTGGCCGCGCGCGGCATCGACGCCCCGACCGCCATCTCGCTGCTGGACTGAACCCATGCGCCCCTCTCGCGCAGAGGGGCCGTTTCAAGGAGCCAAGACATGCCCCGTTTTGCCGCCAACCTGTCCATGCTGTTCACCGAAGTGGACTTCCTGGAGCGCTTCCCCGCCGCCGCTGAAGCCGGCTTCAGCGGTGTCGAATACCTCTTCCCCTACGACTACCCGGCCGAGCAGATCAAGGCTCAGCTGGACGCCAATGCGCTTACGCAGGTGCTGTTCAACCTGCCTGCCGGCGACTGGGCCGCTGGTGAGCGCGGCATCGCCTGCAACCCGAGCCGGGTCGAGGAATTCCGCGCTGGGGTGGACAAGGCCATCGCCTATGCCCAGGTGCTGGGCAACCAGCAGATCAACTGCCTGGCCGGCATCCGCCCGCAGGGCTACGACTGCGCCACCGTGCGCCAGACCTTCGTCGACAACCTCAAGTACGCCGCCAGCAAGCTCGAGGCCGCCGGCATTCGCCTGGTCATGGAGATGATCAATACCCGCGACATCCCGGGCTTCTACCTGAACACCACCAAGCAGGCCCTGGAAATCCGCGAGGCCGTGGGCAGCGCCAACCTGTACCTGCAGTACGACATCTACCACATGCAGATCATGGAAGGTGACCTCGCCCGCACCGTGGAAGGCAACCTGGCCGTGATCAACCACGTGCAGCTGGCCGACAACCCGGGCCGCAACGAGCCGGGCACCGGCGAGATCAACTACCGCTTCCTGTTCGAGCACCTGGACCGCATCGGCTACCAGGGCTGGGTCGGCTGCGAATACAAGCCCAAGACCACCACTGCCGCCGGCCTCGGCTGGCTGAAAACCCATAACGCCATCTAACAAGAGGTATTTCACATGGCCAAGATCGGATTCATCGGCACCGGCATCATGGGCAAACCCATGGCGCAGAACCTGCAGAACGCAGGCCACACCCTGTTCTTCTCCGAGCACTTCGAGAAGGCCCCGGCCGAGCTGGTCGGTGACAACGGCATCGCCCTGGCCAATCCGAAGGAAGTCGCCCAGGAAGCCGAGTTCATCATCGTCATGGTGCCGGACACTCCGCAGGTCGAAGACGTGCTGTTCCGCAAGGACGGCATCGCCGAAGGCGTCGGCGCCGGCGCCGGCAAGGTAGTGATCGACATGAGCTCGATCTCGCCAACCGCGACCAAGAAATTCGCCGAGAAGGTCAAGGCCACCGGCGCCGCCTACCTGGACGCTCCGGTGTCCGGCGGTGAAGTCGGCGCCAAGGCCGCCACCCTGTCGATCATGGTCGGTGGTTGCCCGAACGCCTTCGAACGCGCCCTGCCGCTGTTCCAGGCCATGGGCAAGAACATCACCCGCGTCGGTGGCAACGGTGATGGCCAGACCGCCAAGGTCGCCAACCAGATCATCGTCGCCCTGAACATCCAGGCCGTCGCCGAAGCCTTGCTGTTCGCCGCCAAGAACGGCGCCGACCCGGCCAAGGTGCGCGAGGCGCTGTCCGGCGGCTTCGCCGGCTCGAAGATTCTCGACGTACACGGCGAGCGCATGATCAAGGGCACCTTCGATCCGGGCTTCCGCATCAGCCTGCACCAGAAGGACCTCAACCTGGCCCTGTCCGGCGCCAAGGAGCTGGGCCTGAACCTGCCCAACACCGCCAACGCCCAACAGGTGTTCAGCACCTGCGCCGCCATCGGTGGCAGCAACTGGGACCACTCCGCGCTGATCAAGGGCCTGGAGCATATGGCGAACTTCAACATTCGCGGTGAGTAAGAACACCCCCTCGCCCATCGGGTGAGGGACGGGGCAGGTCTCGTCAGCCTGCTCTAACACCCTATCGACCTTCCTGGCCTGCGGAGTCACGGCCCAAGGGCCAGGTTGGTCGATTCCACTGCACAGCCGCCGTGCGCGACGGCTGCGCAGTGCAATCGACCGCACCACGACAAGAATCGGCACCCGGAGCCTGACATGACCCTCGATCCACAACGCCTGCTGCGCGAGCTGTTCGCCACCGCCATCGCCGCCGCCCATCCCGACCAGGTGCTGGCCGACCACCTGCCCGCCGACCGCAGCGGCAAGGTCATCGTCATCGGCGCCGGCAAGGCCGCAGCGGCCATGGCGGCGGTGATCGAGCGCGAATGGCAGGGCGAAGTCAGCGGCCTGGTGGTGACCCGCTACGAGCACGGCGCCGACTGCCGCAAGATCGAAGTCGTCGAGGCCGCGCACCCGGTGCCGGACGACGCCGGCGAGCGCGTGGCCCGCCGCGTGCTGGAGCTGGTCAGCAACCTCGGCGAGAACGACCGGGTGATCTTCCTGCTCTCCGGCGGAGGCTCGTCGCTGCTGGCGCTGCCGGCCGAGGGCATCAGCCTCACGGACAAGCAGGCGATCAACAAGGCGCTGCTGCGCTCCGGCGCAACCATCGGCGAGATGAACTGCGTGCGCAAGCACCTCTCCGCCATCAAGGGCGGACGCCTGGCCAAGGCCAGTTGGCCGGCCAGCGTGTACACCTACGCGATTTCCGATGTGCCGGGCGACGAAGCCACGGTGATCGCCTCCGGCCCCACCGTCGGCGACCCGACCACCTCGTTGGAAGCCCTGGCGATCCTCGCCCGCTACGCCATCGACATTCCGGCCAATGTGCGCACCTGGCTGCAGGACCCGCGTTCGGAGACGGTCAAACCGGGCGATCCGTGCCTGGCGCGCAGCCATTTCCAGATCATCGCCACGCCGCAGCAGTCGCTGGACGCCGCCGCGGCCCGCGCACGCAAAGCCGGCTTCGAGGCGCTGATCCTCGGCGACCTGGAGGGCGAATCCCGCGAAGTGGCCAAGGTGCATGCCGGCATCGCCCGCCAGGCGCTGCTGCATGGCCAGCCGATCAAGCCGCCCTGCGTGATTCTCTCTGGCGGCGAAACCACCGTGACCGTGCGCGGCAATGGCCGTGGCGGGCGCAACGCCGAGTTCCTGCTCAGCCTGACCAACAGCCTCAAGGGACTGCCCGGCGTCTACGCCCTGGCCGGCGACACCGACGGCATCGACGGCTCGGAAGACAACGCCGGCGCCATCATGACGCCCTACAGCTTCGCCCGCGCCGGCCTGCAACAGCTGGATGCCGAGGCCGAACTGGCCAACAACAACGGCTACGGCTACTTCGCCGCCCTCGACGAACTGGTGGTCACCGGCCCGACCCGCACCAACGTCAACGATTTCCGCGCCATTCTCATCCTCGGAAGTAACGAATGATGTACGCCGACAAGAAAGTGAAGATTCTCGCCACGCTCGGTCCAGCCATTCGGGGGGCGGACGATATCCGCGCCCTGGTGGAGTCCGGGGTCAACCTGTTCCGCCTCAACTTCAGCCACGGCGAGCATGCCGACCATGCCATGCGCCATGGCTGGGTGCGCGAGGTCGAGCGCCAGTTGGACACGCCGCTGGGCGTGCTGATGGACCTGCAGGGTCCGAAGCTGCGCGTCGGTCGCTTCGCCGACGGCAAGACCCACCTGTTCAAGGGCCAGGCCTTCCGCCTCGACCTCGACGACACGCCGGGCAACGACGTGCGGGTCAACCTGCCGCATCCGGAGATCATCGCCGCCCTGCAGCCCGGCATGAGCCTGCTGTTGGACGACGGCCGCCTGCGCCTGCAGGTGACCAGCAAACACGCCGACGCCATCGACACCATGGTCATCGCCGGCGGCGAGCTGTCCGACCGCAAGGGCGTCAACGTGCCAGAGGCGGTGTTGCAGCTCTCGCCGCTGACCGCCAAGGACCGCCGCGACCTGAGCTTCGGCCTGGAACTGGGCGTGGACTGGGTCGCCCTGTCCTTCGTCCAGCGTCCCGAGGACATCGTCGAGGCGCGCGCGCTGATCGGCGACAAGGCCGCCCTGCTGGCCAAGATCGAGAAGCCCTCGGCGGTACAGCACCTGGAAGAGATCGCCCGCCTGTGCGACGCGATCATGGTGGCGCGCGGCGACCTCGGCGTCGAAGTACCGGCGGAAAACGTGCCGCGCATCCAGAAGGACATCGTGCGCACCTGCCGCCGCCTCGGCCGGCCGGTGGTGGTGGCCACGCAGATGCTCGAATCCATGCGTTTCTCCCCGGCGCCGACGCGCGCCGAGGTCACCGACGTGGCCAACGCCGTGGCCGAAGGCGCCGATGCGGTGATGCTGTCGGCGGAAACCGCCTCCGGGGACTACCCGCTGGAAACCGTGCAGATGATGAGCAAGATCATCCGCCAGGTGGAGAACGGCCCGGACTTCCAGACCCAGCTCGACGTCAACCGCCCGCAGGCCGAGGCCACGGTGAGCGACGCCATCAGCTGCGCCATTCGCCGTATCAGCGCCATCCTGCCGGTGGCCGCGCTGGTCAACTACACCGAGTCCGGCGCCTCCAGCCTGCGCGCCTCGCGCGAACGGCCCAAGGCACCGATCCTCAGCCTCACCCCGAGCCTGCAGGTGGCCCGCCGCCTGAGCCTGGCCTGGGGCGTGTATTCGGTGGTCAAGGAGCGCCTGCAGGAGGCCGAGCAGGTCACCGGCACCGCCCTGGAGGCCGCCCGTGCACAAGGCATGGCCCGCAGCGGCGAAACCCTGGTGATCACCGCCGGCGTACCCCTGGGCCAGCCCGGCAGCACCAACATGCTGCGCATCGAGCAGCTCGGCTGATGCCATGCCCCTGGCCAGTGGTTTTCGCGCCCTGCTCTGCGCCTTCGCGCAGATCTTCCTGCAGCAACGTCCGGGCTTTGGCCTGACGGTGCTGCTGGCGCTGCTGATCGGGGCACCCGAACTCCTGGGCGACGCCCTGCTCGGCGCACTGGCCGGCAACCTGGTGGCGCAACGGCGTGGCTACGCCCAGGCCGATATCGACGCCGGGCTGTATGGCTACAACGGTGCGCTGATCGGCCTGCTGCTGAGCCTGAAGCTGGACTGGGCGCCGCTGTTGCCGCTGCTGGTGATCACCCTCGCCGGGCTGTCCAGCCTGCTGCTACGGCCCTGGCTGCACGCCGCGCGCACGCAACAGTGGCTACCCGCCTACACCCTGCCCTTCGTCCTCTGCGGCTGGGCGCTGCCCTGGCTGGCCAGGCTGCTGGATATGCCGGAGGCATCTGCGCCAGCGGCAACGCTGCTGATCGAGCATGGCTGGCTGGCCGCCATCGAAGCGACCCTGCGCGGTCTCGGCCAGGTGATCTTCCTCGACCATCCGCTCGCCGGGCTCTGCCTGCTACTGGGTCTGCTGCTGTGCAACAGGCGCAGTGCGGCCTGGGCGCTGGGCGCAGCGGCGCTGCCGGTGGCATTGGCCGTAGTGAATGAACAACCGCTGGAGAGTGCCTTCGCCGGCCTGCTGGGCTACAGCCCGGTATTGGCCGCCATTGCCCTGGCCCAGACCTATCGCCGCCCCTGGGCGCCGCTGGCCGGACTGTTGTTGAGCCTGCTCCTGCAGCCCGGCTTTGCCGCGCTGGGCCTGGCGCCGCTGACCATGCCCTTCATCCTCGCCTGCTGGCTGGTGGTGGCGAGCACCCAGTTGCTGCGTCGCGCAGCACTGGAGTCAGCGCCGCTCTCGCGCCGCCTACCCTAAGAACCTGCTCCAAGTCTGCTGCGCGTCGGCCAAACAGCGTTGGAAACGGCCTCGGGCTGCTCATTTACAACTCGTAAACTCCGCACCCTCGGCCATTTCCGCCACCGCTTGGCTCTAGCTCGCGAGACTTTGAACAGGTTCTAAGCCCCAACTAACGAGAGGTTGTCACTCGGCGATGGTGCGTCCGAGCCCCGCCGGCACGCCACTGCTGTCGGTCGGCTGCCAGGGGCCATTCGGGCTGCTGGCCCAGTTCCAGCCACGGTTCCAGCGGTAGTAGACGCGCTCGCGGTAGTACAGCTTGCTGGCGCCCTGGATCACGTACACGCCCAGCGCCGGGTCCCAGTACGCGTTGCCGCCGGGCGGCGGCGCGTAGCGCGGGTGGCTCTGCTGGTGCGCCGGCTCGCCGCCCTTGGGCGTGACGCCCGGCTGCAGCGCACAGCCGCTCAATGCCAGCAGCAGGGCCAGGGACAGCCCTGCGCGCATCACTGCGCCTGCTCCGGGCTGTCGATCAGCAGGGTCTGCGGGTCACGGGTGCTGCTGGCAATCGGCTGGCCACGGCCGACCCACTCGCCCTTGGTGGCCACGCCGCTGCGCGAGATGCGCGCGACCAGCTGCACTTCGGGGAAGCTGGAGAGCTTGAGCTGCTCCATCATCGCGTCCTTGTCGCTCAGCTCGACCTTGGCCGGCAGATCGGCCACGGTCAGACGCTTGACCGCCAGTGGCATGGGCGGGCCGCTGGCGGCGCGGGCGAAGACGAATACCGCATCACCCGGCTGCACCTTGGCCTTGAGCGCCGGCGCCAGATCAACGCTGACGCTGATCACCGCCATGGACTTGTTCACCAGCTCCTCGGGCACCGGCTGGCCGCTGGCCTGCAGTTGCTCGCGGGCCTTGTCGATGCCGACCTGGATCGAGGCGCGCGACGGATCTTCCGCCGGCATCTGCGCCAGCAGGCGCTGCCAGTACTCGACAGCATCGGCGAAACGTTCGTCCTCGAAGGCGGCGATGCCGAGCAGGCCGAGGCTGGTCACTTCTGCCGCGTCCTTCTGCAGCGCCTCGTCGGTCAGCGCCTGCAGCTGCTCGGTCCATTGCTTGTCGCCGGCGAAATACAGCGCTTGGGCCCACTGGCCCAGCAGCTCCGGCTCACGCCCGGCGACGCGCACAGCCTGCTCGTAGGCCCTGGCCGCCTCGCTGGCGCGCCCTTCGCTCATGTACATGCGAGCGAGGAAATACCAGGCCTCGGCCGATTCCGGATTGTCCTTCACCGCCTGCTCCAGGCGTGCGGTCATCTGGTCCATAGTCGGCCGGTCCTGCATGGTCGTCAGCTCCTGGCTGGCGCCCCAGTGCCAGTACAGGCCGAAGGCCAGGCCGGGCACGGCCAGGGCGATCAGCAGCGGCAGCGCCTTGCCCAGGCGCTGGACACGGCCGTTGCCGGCGCCTTCGGTGTCGGCCAGCAGTTCACGGGCAGCCTCGGCCTGGCCGGCGTCGAACTGCTCGACGGTCAGGGTGCCGGCCTCGCGCTGCGCCTGCAGTTCGGCCAGGCGCTCCTGGTACAGAGCGACGTTGAGCGCGGTGCGGTCTTCCTCGGCCTGGGCGCGACGGCCACGCAGCACGGGAATCAGCAGGAAAGCCGTGCCGACCAGCAGCAACAGGCCGACGGCGAGCCAGAATTCGATCATCAGTCTTGGGTATCCCGGTTTTCTTTCAGCAGAGCGTCGAGACGCTCACGTTCGGCAGCGCTCAGGGCGACCCGCTCGGGGGCGGCCTCGACCTTGCGCCGGCGCAGGACCAGCACCACCAGCCCGATGGCGCCCAGGCCCAGCAGGCCGAAAGGGCCATACCAGAGCAGCCACGTGCGGCTGTCCAGCGGCGGCTTGTACATCACGAAGTCGCCGTAGCGCATGACCAGGAAATCGACGATCTCCTTGTCGCTGCGGCCCTCGTCGAGCATGCGGAAGATCTCGCGGCGCAGGTCGGTGGCGATCGGCGCGTTGGAGTCGGCGATGTTCTGGTTCTGGCACTTGGGGCAGCGCAGTTCCTCGGTGAGGCTGCGGAAGCGCTCGCGCTCCACCTCGTCCTTGAACTCGTAGGTGTCGATGGCGGCACGAGCCACGCCGATCAGCGACAGCCCCAGCAAACAGGCGAGCAGCAGGCGCTTCACTGTTTGGCCTCCAGCAGCGCCTGGTAGCGCGGCGCCAGCTCCTGGCGCCAGACGCGCTCATCGATGGCACCAACGTACTTGTGGCGGATGATGCCCTGGGCATCGATCAGGAAGGTCTCCGGCGCGCCGTATACGCCGAGGTCCAGGCCCAGGCTGCCCTTGGCGTCGACCAGGGTGAGCTGGTACGGGTCGAGGTAATCCTTCAGCCATTTGCGCGCGGCCTCGGCGTCGTCCTTGTAGTTGACGCCGTAGATCACCACGCCGGCCTTGGCCAGGCTGTTGAGCATCTGGTGCTCGGCCTTGCAGGTCGGGCACCAGGTGGCCCAGACGTTGATCAGCGCCGGGCCCTTGAAGTCGGCCTGGGTCAGCAGACGCTGCGGCTGCTCCAGGTCCGGCAGGCTGAAGGCCGGCAGCGGCTTGTCGATCAGCGCCGACGGCAGTTCCTGCGGATCGAGGAACAGGCCCTTGTAGAGAAACACCGCCATGCCGAGGAACAGCGCCAGCGGAACCAGCAGGATCAGTCGCTTCATACGGCAGCTTCCTCGAGGCCGAGAACGTCACGCACGCGGGTGCGCACCTTGACCCGGTAGCGCGGATCGAAGGCCGCCAGCAGGCCGCCGAGGCCCATCATCAGGCCGCCCAGCCAGATCCAGCGCACGTAGGGCTTGATGTGCACGCGCACGGCCCAGGCACCGTCTTCCAGCGGCTCGCCGAGGGCGACGTAGAGGTCACGGGTGAAGCCGGCGGAAATGCCCGCCTCGGTCATCGGCATCTGCTGCACGGTATACAGGCGCTTCTCCGGATGCAGCACGGCGATTTCCTCGCCATCTTCCAGCACACGCACGGTGCCTTTGTCCGAAGTGAAGTTGGGGCCCTCGAAGTGCTGCGCCCCCTCGAAGACGAAGCGGTAACCGCCCAGCTCCAGCGACTCACCCGGCGCCAGGCGCAGGTCACGCTCGGCGCTGCCATGGCTGACCAGCACCACGCCGACCGCGCACGCGGCGATGCCGAGATGTGCCAGTTGCATGCCCCAGTAGCTGCTGGAGAGGCTGCGAACGCCCTTGAACAGGCCCTTGTGGCGGCACTTGTCGAGCAGGTCGCGCACGCCGGCCAGCAGCACCCAGAAGGCCAGCAGGAACACCGCCAGCACGGTCCAGTGGAAGTCGCCGAAGGCCCAGCTGGCGAGGAAGCCCAGCGCCACGCTGGCGATCAGCACCGGGGTGAGCATGCCGCGCAGCCACTTGACCGGGGTGTCCTTCCAGCGCACCAGCACGCCAACCGCCATGACCAGCATCAGCAGCGCCATCAGTGGTACGAACAGGGCGTTGAAGTAAGGCGGGCCGACCGACAGCTTGGCGCCGGTCAGCGCATCGAGCACCAGCGGATAGAGGGTGCCGAGCAGGATCATCGCGGCCGCCACCACCAGCACCAGGTTGTTGGCCAGCAGGAAGGTTTCACGCGACCACAGGGCGAAGCCGACCTGACTCTTGACCACCGGTGCACGCACGGCGAACAGCGCCAGCGAGCTCCCAACCACGATCAGCAGGAACACCAGGATGAACACGCCGCGCTCCGGGTCGTTGGCGAAGGCATGCACCGAGGTGAGCACGCCGGAACGGACCAGGAAGGTGCCGAGCAGGCTCAGGGAGAAAGCGGCGATGGCCAGCAGCACGGTCCAGCTCTTGAACACGCCACGCTTCTCGGTCACCGCCAACGAGTGAATCAGCGCGGTGCCGACCAGCCAGGGCATGAACGAGGCGTTCTCCACCGGGTCCCAGAACCACCAGCCACCCCAGCCCAGTTCGTAGTAGGCCCACCAGGAGCCGAGGGCGATACCGACGCCGAGGAAAGCCCAGGCGACGATGGTCCACGGACGCGACCAGCGCGCCCAGGCGGCGTCCAGCTTGCCGCCCAGCAGCGCGGCGATGGCGAAGGCGAAGGCCACCGAGAAGCCGACGTAGCCCATGTAGAGCATCGGCGGATGCACGATCAGGCCGAAGTCCTGCAGCAGCGGGTTGAGGTCGCGGCCATCCATGGGGCTGTCCGGCAGCAGGCGCTCGAAGGGGTTGGAGGTGATGATCAGGAACAGCAGGAAGCCGACGCTGATCATGCCCATCACGGCCAGCACGCGGGCCAGCATCACTTCCGGCAGCTGGCGCGAGAAAATCGCCACGGCGAAGGTCCAGCCGCCGAGGATCAGTGCCCACAGCAGCAGCGAGCCCTCGTGCGCGCCCCATACGGCGCTGAACTTGTAGTACCAGGGCAAGGCGCTGTTGGAGTTGCTGGCCACGTAGGCCACGGAGAAGTCGTCGGCCATGAAGGCCCAGGTCAGGCAGGCGAAGGAAAACGCCAGCATGATGAACTGGCCCCAGGCCGCCGGCTGGGCCAGGCCCATCCACTGGCGATCACCGCGCCAGGCACCGATCAGCGGCAGGGTCGACTGGACGATGGCCAGGCACAGGGCGAGGATCAGGGCCACATGCCCCAGTTCGGGAATCATCAGCGCGGCGTTCATTGCTTGGCCTCGCCTTCGGCCGGGAGCTTGCCGCTCTCCTTGAGCGCCTTGGTCACTTCCGGCGGCATGTAGTTCTCGTCGTGCTTGGCCAGCACCTCATCGGCGACCAGCACGCCCTCTGCGTTGAGCTTGCCGAGGGCGACGATGCCCTGCTCCTCGCGGAACAGGTCCGGCAGGATGCCGCGGTATCGAATGGTCACGTTCTTGGCGAAGTCGGTGACCACGAATTCGACGTCCAGCGAGTCGGCGGAACGCTTGACCGAGCCCTTGGCGACCATGCCGCCGGCGCGGATACGGGTGTCCTGCGGCGCCTCACCATTGGCGATCTGGGTCGGGGTGTAGAACAGGTTGATGTTCTCCTGCAACGCGCTGAGGGCCAGGCCCACGGCGGCAGAGACACCGACCAGGATGGCCAGGATGATGTACAGGCGTTTCTTGCGGACCGCGTTCACTGTTGTTTCTCCCGGCGCAAACGACGCGCCTCGTCTTGCAGATAACGCCGGCGCGCTAGGATCGGCAGCACGACGTTGAGGGCCAGCACCGCCAGGCTGATGCCGTAGGCCGACCACACGTAAGCGCCATGGCTACCCATGGCGAGGAATTCGCTGAAAGAGGCGAAACTCATGCCCTGCCCTCCACCAGACGCGCGACTTCGGCGCGCACCCAGCTGCTGCGGGCCTCGCGCTTGAGCACTTCGGTACGCATGCGATAGAGCAGCACGGCGCCGAGGAAGCAGTAGAAGCCCAGCACGCAGAGCAGCAGCGGCAGCCACATCTCGACGTTCATGCTGGCCTTGCCGGTGACCTTGAAGGTGGCCGGCTGGTGCAGGGTGTTCCACCACTCCACCGACTTCTGGATGATCGGGATATTCACCGCGCCGACCAGCGCCAGCACAGCGCAGGCCTTGGCCGCGCTGTCGCGGTTGCTGATCGCATTGCCCAGGGCGATGACGCCGAAGTAGAGGAACAGCAGGATCAGCATCGAGGTCAGGCGCGCGTCCCACACCCAGTAGGTGCCCCAGGTCGGCTTGCCCCAGATGGCGCCGGTGACCAGCGCGACGAAGCACAGCCAGGCGCCGATCGGCGCGGCCTGCTGCAGCGCCACGTCGGCCAGTTTCATCTTCCATACCAGGCCGACGATGCCGGCCACCGCCATCAGCAGGTAGCAGGACTGGGCGAGGAACGCCGCCGGCACGTGGATGTAGATGATCCGGTAGCTATTGCCCTGGTACTTCTCCGGCGGCGCGAAGGCCAGCCCCCAGACGATGCCGACGGCAAGCAGCACGACGGCTGCCGCAGCCAGCCAGGGCAGCCAACGGCCGCTGCGCTCATAGAACCACTTGGGCGAACCCCACTGGTGAAACCAGGTCCATCTCATCACGGTGACTCTTTAGTTATTCGCCGATGCTGATCTTCAGCCCGGCGCCGATTGCAAAGGGTGTCAGGGTGACCGCCAGGGCGGTCAGGCTGGCCAGCCACAACAGGTGACCGGCCGCCGGCAATCCTTGCAGGGCTGCTTGCAGCGCCCCGGTGCCGAGAATCAGCACCGGGATGTACAGCGGCAGTATCAGTAGCGCCAGCAGCAGGCCGCCGCGCTTGAGACCGACGGTCAGCGCCGCGCCGACAGCGCCGAGCAGGCTCAGCACCGGGGTACCGAGCAGCAGCGACGCCAGCAGTACCGGCAGGCAGCGCCCCGGCAGGCCGAGCATCAGCGCCAGCAGCGGCGCCAGCAGCACCAGGGCCAGGCCCGAGAACAGCCAGTGTGCCAGCACCTTGGCCAGCACCAGAAGAGGCAGCGGGTGCGACGAAAGGACCCACTGCTCCAGCGAACCATCCTCGAAATCACTGCGGAAAAGCCCGTCCAGCGAGAGCAGCACGGCCAAAAGCGCCGCTACCCAGATCAGCCCGGGCGACAAGGTCTGTAACAGATTGGTCTCAGGACCGACCGCCAGCGGGAACAGGGCGATGACGATGGCGAAGAACACCAGCGGGTTGGCCAGCTCGGCCGGACGACGAAACAGCAGGCGCGCCTCGCGGGCCAGCAGCAGGAGGAAGACGCTGTTCATGCTGCGCGCTGCCCCAGGTCGAGCACGCGATAGCCGGACGGCACCTGCTGCAACGTGTGGTGAGTGGTCAGCACGACCAGGCCGCCGCGCTCGCAGTGCTGGGCCAGATGGGCTTCCAGCTGCGCCACGCCCTGTTTGTCCAGGGCGGTGAAGGGTTCGTCGAGAATCCACAGCGGCGGCGCATCCAGATACAGACGGGCCAGCGCGACGCGGCGCTGCTGGCCGGCGGACAGGGTGTGGCAAGGCACATCCTCGAAACCACGCAGACCGACGGCCTCCAGCGCCTGCCAGATCGCCTCGCGATCGGCCGGCCGGTGCAGGGCGCAGAGCCAGGCTAGGTTCTCTTCGGCGGTGAGCAGCCCCTTGATACCGGCAGCGTGGCCGATCCATAGCAGGCTGCTACCCAGTTCGCCGCCCTGGCGGGCCAGCGGCTTGTCATTCAACAGCACCTCGCCGGCCGTTGGCTGCATCAACCCGGCGAGCAGGCGCAGCAGGCTGGTCTTGCCGCTGCCGTTGGGACCAGCCACCTGCAACAGGGTGCCGCCGCCGAGGTCCAAATCCAGACCCTCGAACAGCAGGCGCCAATCCCGCTCACAGGCGAGGGCAACGGCTTGGAGTCGTGGACTGGTCACTGCATGGCATCCCGGAGGGGTTCAAGTCGGAGGGGGGCTGGCCGCTATACTGGTGCAAGTTGACCGTACAGCCAGCCCGAACGGGGCGGCATTATACATGCCGGGCTTCGCCCTCCGAAGCCGGCTTTTTGACAGGGTGTGACCCGGCCATGGCAGAAATCAGCAGTACTCGCCCGCTTCCCGCGGCGACGCCGACCACCCGACCCGCCGCGAACCCCGCGGCCGATCTGGCGGTGAAGCTGCTGCAGCCGCTGGAAGGCATGCTCGCGGCAGGCGAGACAGCCAAGGCCGAGGTGCTGGCAGCCAAGGAAACGGCGCAGAGCTTCCAGCTGCTGCTCAAGCTGACCCTGGACAGCGGCAAGCAGGCCACCCTCGAAGCCAGCAGCTCACGCCCGCTGGCCCAGGGCACCACCCTGGCCGTCACCGCGCTCTCGGAAACCCGTCTGGCCGTTGCCTTGCAAGGTGGCGATACGCGTCTGCTCACCAGCCTGGATCTCGACCAGCTTCCCGTTGGCACCCTGCTGCAAGGCAAGGTCGAATCCCGTGAGCAGATCGCCCAGCTCAAGGCCCAACAGACTCTGTACCGGGTAGTGGTCAATCTGCTCAACACCTCGCTGTCCGGCAGCAAGCTGAGCGTCGAGACACCGCTACCGCTGCCCATCGGCAGCCTGCTCACCGCGCAGGTGCAGGGCAGCCAGAACCTCGCCTTCCTGCCCCTGAGCGGGCGCCTGGACCAACTGGTGCTGGGCCAGCAGCTGGCCGCCCAGCAAAGCCGCCAGGGTTCCCTGGAAGGACTGTTCAAGGGCCTGCAAGGCATGGCCCAGCAGGATGGGCTGCCGAGCGAGCTGCGCACCAGCATCGACAAGCTGCTTGGCCTATTCCCTGACGGCAAGCAACTCAGCAGCCCCGATGGCCTGGCCAAGGCCATGGAGCAGAGTGGTGTGTTCCTCGAGGCCAAGATGCTCGGCGGTCAGGCGCAGCAATTGCCGCAGGATCTCAAGGCCAGCCTGCTGCGCCTCGTGGCGCAACTGCTACCCAACCTGCCTGGCGGTGCCCCCATGCCCGCTGCCAGCGCCAGCAACGCGCTGGCCCAGGCCCTGCCCTCGTTCGTCCGCAACGCGCTCGGCGCACTCGGCCAGGTCAGCCTGCGCCAGCAGGCCATGAGCTTCCCCCTGCCCTCGCGCCTGCTGCAGTCGATGGATGAAGAGGCGGACCTGGAGACCCTGCTCAAACTGGCCGCCGCCGCCGTGTCGCGCCTGCAGACCCATCAGCTGTCGAGCCTGGCGCAGACCCAGGTGACGCCGGAAGGCAACCTGCTGACCACCTGGCAGCTGGAGCTGCCGATGCGCAACCAGCACGACGTGGTGCCGCTGCAGGTCAAGCTGCAGCGCGAAGAGTCCGGAGCCGAGACCCGCAAGGAGCAGAAGGAAACCCTGTGGCGCATCGATCTGGCCTTCGATCTCTACCCGCTGGGGCCGCTGCAGGTGCAGGCACAGCTGCTGCGCGGCAGCCTGTCCAGCCAGCTGTGGGCCGAGCGCGCCGACACTGCTCTGCTGATCGACCAGGAACTGGATAATCTACGCCAGCGCCTGCTCGGCGCCGGTCTCGAAGTCGGTGAACTGAGCTGCCGCCAGGGCATGCCGCCGCAAGGACCCAAGACACATCTGGAGCAACGCTGGGTGGACGAGACCGCATGAAGCAGGACAAGGCACCCCGCCAGGCCATCGCCCTCTCCTACGACGGCGCCAATGCCCCCAGCCTCACGGCCAAGGGCGACGACGAACTGGCCGAGGCCATCCTGGCCATCGCCCGCGAGTATGAAGTCCCGATCTACGAGAACGCCGAGCTGGTGCGCCTGCTGGCGCGCCTGGAACTGGGCGATGCGATTCCCGAACCGCTGTATCGCACCATCGCCGAGATCATCGCCTTCGCCTGGTATCTCAAGGGCAAACGCCCGGCCGGCTTCGTCGAGGACCCGGCGGAGCGTGATATCAGTCCATCCCAGCCGCGGTTGGCTGCCCCTCGAGAATGAAGGCGAACAACTCGCCCTCCTGCCCCTTGCCCTGGGGGAAGTCCAGCAGCTGCCAGGCGAAGTAGCCGGTGCGGAAGTAGTACACCTGCTGGAAGCCCCAACCGACGGCGCGGCGTGCGGCCTCGGCACTGTGTGGACAGACCTCGCTGTCGCAGTACAGCACTATCGGCATGTTGCGCGGCCAGTCCGGCCCGGACAATTCCTCGAAACGCTGGTCCAGTGCCAGGTGCAGCGCTCCGTGCACATGCCCCCAGCCCCACTCGCGGGACGGGCGCACGTCGATGAACAACACACCGTATTCGTAGAGCTGGCGAGCCTGCACGGCATTCACCGTCGTCGCCCCTCTGACTTCCAGTGGAGCCTCGCTGGCTCCCACACTCGGCATGACCAGGCACAGCAGCAACATCAATGCAAAACGCATGGTGGACCTCCTCGAGAAGTCAGCTCCATGAGTTCAGCTTAGGCAGGCGGGCGCCCCATGCTTGGAACCATTAAGGTCGCGCGGGCGAGGAAACAGAACTTAAGGATGTAAGGGAAGGCTCAAGAACGCTGCTTTTGCGCCATATGCAGGCGGCTGACCAGCTCGGCCTCGGCCTGACTCAGGCCACAGGAATGCGTCAGATCATCAACGCTGGCGCCCATCCCCGCCAGGCGCGCGGCCTGGGTGAAGGACAGGCTGGAAGGATCGCGCTGCTCCATCTGGTTGAGCTTGTCCGGCAGTGGAGCCACTACCCGGCGCAGCTCGTGGAGCTCCTCACCCATGCGAATGCTTCCGGTGAGGTAGGCATCCAGGCGGCGCGACACCTCCTTGAGCCGCTGATCACGGAGGGCGTCGCGCTCTTTCTGCAGCTCAGCCTGCTGGCGCAGCTTCAGCGAAAGCTGATAGCAAGCGCCGGCAAGCAGCACGCAGAACAGGCCGAGCACGGCCACCGCGATCTCTAGCATGGGTCAGATGCTCTCCAGCTCGGACCACTCTTCCTCGGTCATCATCTTGTCCAGCTCGACCAGGATGAGCAGCTCGCCGTTCTTGTTGCACACTCCCTGAATGAACTTGGCGGACTCGTCGTTACCGACGTTCGGCGCGGTCTCTACCTCGGACTGGCGCAGGTAGACCACTTCGGCAACGCTATCGACCAGGATGCCGACCACCTGCTTGTCCGCCTCGATGATCACGATACGGGTGTTGTCGGTAACCGGTGCCGGCGACAGACCGAAGCGCTGGCGGGTGTCGATCACGGTGACCACGTTGCCGCGCAGGTTGATGATGCCGAGCACATAGGCCGGAGCCCCTGGAACCGGAGCGATCTCGGTGTAACGCAGCACTTCCTGCACCTGCATCACGTTGATGCCGTAGGTCTCGTTATCCAGACGGAAGGTCACCCACTGCAGAATCGGATCTTCGGAACCTTGCGCTGACGATTTCTTCATGTCCCTAGCCTCAAGTTCGCGGGTCTACCCGCTTGTCGTTAACTATAGAGCCCCGCGCGAACGGGGCGTTGCATTCAGTGTGCGCGGATCGCTCCGCTGCGCGTGGCGCCGCTGGCGATCAGCTCGGCCAGGGCCGAGACATCGAGCAACGCGCACATGTGTTCGATCACCGTGCCGGCCAGCCAGGGGCGCTGCGAGCGCTGGCTGCGCCACTTGATCTCATCCGGTACCAGGCGGATCGAGCGGCTGACCTGGTGTACCGCCAGGCCCCACTCGTAGCCCTGCACGGAAATCACGTACTGCAGGCCCTCGCGGAAATCTTCGCGATAGCGCTCGGGCATCACCCAGCGCGCGGTATCCAGCACCTTCAGGTTGCCCGCCTGGCTCGGCAGTATGCCAAGGAACCAGTCCGGCTGGCCGAACAACGGGGTCAGCTCGGTATCGGCCAACGGGTAGATGGAGCCCAGGCACACCAGCGGAACCGCCAGGGTCAGGCCGGCCACGTCGAACAGCAGGCACTCGAAAGGCTCTTCGGCCCAATCCGGGCGGCCGTCGAGGCTGGGCACTGCGGCGGGCTGCAGCTCCTGCTCGGTCTGCACGATTACTTGCGGCTCGATCTCCGCCACCGGGGCCGGAGCCGGGATCTCGATCTCGACTTCCACCAGCGGAGCCACTTCAGGCAGACGCAGATCGATGGTCGGCAGCACCTGTGGCTTGGCCTCGGCCAGCGCCAGGGGTCTGAGAGTTACCGGCGGCGTCTCCTCACGGCGGGCATCGCGCACCTGCTCTTCGAGCACGGCTGCTTCGAACTCGTCGAAATCGAGGCTCTCCTCCAGTTCGACGGCGGCCTCCTGCAACAGTGCATCCAGGTAGGACTGCAAGGCCTGCTGAGGTCGAATGGCGGCGGTGGCGGTGCGGCTCATAAAGTGTTCCACGAGAGAGTCTGTACAGACTATCGGCAGGGCTGGCCGATGACTTGAACCTGTCCGTTCAGCATAGCCGGCCCATCAGGCTACCTGAGTCGCCGGCTGGCCCGCCAGCAAGTGCTTGAGCAACGCGCGATAGGCGATGACCCCGCGACTGTTGCCATCGAACTGCGAGGGCGTCCGCCCTGCTCTGCTGGCATCACGCAGACGGGTATCCACCGGCACATAGGCCTGCCAGAGGTGCTCCGGATAAGTGTTGCGCAGCACCCGCAGGGTATTCAACGAGGCCTGGGTGCGCCGATCGAACAGGGTCGGAACGATGGTGTACGGCAAAGGCTGCTTGCGCGAACGATTGACCATATTGAGGGTGCTGACCATGCGCTCCAGGCCCTTCACGGCAAGGAACTCGGTCTGCACCGGAATCACCAGCTGCTGGCTCGCAGCCAGCGCATTGACCATCAGCACGCCGAGCAAGGGAGGGCTGTCGATGATGGCGTGGTCGAACTTGTCCCACAGCTGCGCCAGGCTTTTGGCGATCACCAGGCCCAGACCGTTCTGCCCGGGCGACTGGCGCTCCAGGGTGGCAAGCGCGGTGCTCGACGGCAGCAGGGAAATACTCTCATGGCTGGTTGGCAGCAGCAGGCTGGCCGGCAACCCCTGGGGCACGACGCCCTGATGCAGGAACAAGTCAAAGTTGCTG
This sequence comes from Pseudomonas sp. Gutcm_11s, assembly GCF_028649395.1. Taxonomy (GTDB): domain Bacteria; phylum Pseudomonadota; class Gammaproteobacteria; order Pseudomonadales; family Pseudomonadaceae; genus Aquipseudomonas. The sequence goes on from NZ_JAQSUW010000014.1 coordinate 614,397, forward strand.
TGTTCCAGGGTGTCCGGATCATGGCCGAAATAACTGGTCATCGACCCGTGCGGGTCGAGGTCGACCACCACCACGCGCTTGCCGGCATCAGCCAGCAGGCCCGCCAGGGCGATGGATGTGGTGGTCTTGCCGACCCCACCTTTTTGATTGGCTACTGCCCAGACTTTCATATTCTTCGTCCTCCCGGCCTGGCCGTCCCCCTGCCGAGAACTGGGTGACGCCTCAGGGTGTAGGCGTCGAAATATTGGCGGGCCCGGTCACCGGTGCCGCCTGTGGCTGTGCCGGTGCAGGTTGCGTGCCAGCACGCTGCAATGCGGCATCAGGCTTGGCATTGCTGCTACCCACACCACTCACGCTACGCCGAACGTCGAGGTTGCGCGACACCACCAGCACCACCCGGCGGTTGCGTGCCCGTCCCTCTGCCGTGGCATTGTCCGCCACCGGCTGGAATTCGCCATAGCCGACTGCGGCCATACGCCCGGGATTCACCCCGTCCATCGCCAGCATCCGCACTATGCTGGCCGCCCGCGCCGAGGAAAGTTCCCAGTTACTCGGGTACTGCGCGGTGTTGATCGGCAGGTTGTCGGTGAAGCCTTCGACATGCACCGGGTTTTCATAGGGCGCCAATATCTTTGCGACCTTCTCGATAAGAGTGAAGGCCATCTCGTTGGGAACTGCATCGCCGCTGGGGAACAACAGGCTGGAGTTGAGCTCGATCTCCACCCACAGCTCGTTGCCGCGCACGGTCAGCTGTTCGTTGGCGATCAGATCGCCGAAAGCGTCGCGCATGCTGGTGGCGATCTGCTGCAGCGGATCGTTGGCCGGATCATCGCTGGAGGTGCTGCTGTTCGGGTTGTCCTCGATCATCGAGCGGTCAGGTTCTGTGGTGCGCGGCTTCTCGTCACCGATGGGGATCGGCTTGATCGCCCGCTCCGGCTCGCTGAACACGCCGACCAGGCTCTCCGACAACACCTTGTACTTGCCCTCGTTGATCGAGGAGATCGAATACATCACCACGAAGAAGGCGAACAGCAGGGTGATGAAGTCCGCGTAGGACACCAGCCAGCGTTCGTGATTCTCGTGCTCTTCGTGGTTGCGCCGACGGGCCATGGTCAGTCCATGAAGCCCTGCAGCTTCAGCTCGATGGAGCGCGGGTTCTCGCCCTCGGCGATGGACAGAATGCCCTCCAGCAGCATTTCACGGTAACGCGACTGGCGCATGGCAACGGCCTTCAGCTTGTTGCCCACCGGCAGCAGCAACAGGTTGGCGAACGCCACGCCGTAGATGGTGGCCACAAACGCAACGGCAATGCCGCTACCCAGCTTGCTCGGGTCGGCCAGGTTGCCCATCACGTGGATCAGGCCCATCACCGCACCGATGATGCCGATGGTCGGCGCATAACCGCCCATGCTCTCGAACACTTTGGCCGCCTGGATATCGCGGGCTTCCTGGTTGTAGAGATCGACTTCGAGAATGCTGCGGATGGCTTCCGGCTCGGCGCCATCCACCAATAGCTGCAAGCCCTTGCGGGCATAAGGATCAGACTCGTTGTCGGCAACAGGCTCGAGGCCAAGCAGGCCTTCCTTGCGCGCCGCCATGCTCCAGCCGACCACACTGTTGATGCCACCAGCCAGATCGATGCGCGGCGGGAAAACGATCCAGCGCAGAATCGCCAGGGCACGCTTGAACACGTGCATCGGCGCCTGGATGAAAGCCGCGCCCAAGGTGCCGCCGATCACGATCAGCGCCGCCGGGCCATTGATCAGAGCCCCGACGTGGCCACCCTCCAGGTAATTGCCGCCAATGATGGCGACGAAGGCCAGGATGACGCCGATGAGGCTGAGTACATCCATCAGATACAGGCCTCGGCCAGGTGGCGGCCAATCTCATCGAGCCCATACACGGCATCAGCCAGGTTGGCCTTCACCACCGCCATGGGCATGCCGTAGATGACGCAACTGGCCTCATCCTGGGCCCACACCTGGCTTCCGCTCTGCTTGAGCAGGCGCGCGCCCTCACGGCCGTCGGCGCCCATGCCGGTGAGCACCACGGCCAGCACCTTGTCGTTGAACGACTTGGCGGCCGAGCCGAAGGTGATATCGACGCAAGGCTTGTAGTTCAGACGCTCGTCACCGGGCAGGATCTTCACCGCGCCGCGCGGGTCGACCATCATCTGCTTGCCACCAGGAGCCAGCAGCGCCAGTCCGGGGCGCAGCACATCACCATCCTCGGCCTCTTTGACGGTAATCCGGCAGAGCTTGTCCAGGCGCTCGGCAAAGGCCTTGGTGAACGCCGCCGGCATGTGCTGGATCAATACGATGGGCGCCGGGAAATTGGCTGGCAGCTGGGTAAGCACCCGCTGCAGAGCCACAGGCCCGCCGGTGGACGTGCCGATGGCCACCAGCTTGTACGATTTACGCTTTGGGGCACCACCACTGGAAGCCGGTGCCGCCGGAGCAGCGCTGGGCCGGCTGACCGGTGCAGGAGCCGGAGCAGCTCCCCGCGCGGCAGGCGCGGCGGCCGGCGACGGGCTGGCCGCAGGGGCACTGAAGGTGCTGTAGCGACGATTACTGCGAGCGATGGTGTGGACCTTCTCGCACAGCAAGGCCTTGACCTTGTCAGGGTTGCGCGAGATGTCCTCGAAGTTCTTCGGCAGGTAGTCAACCGCACCGGCGTCCAGCGCATCCAGGGTGACACGAGCACCCTCGTGGGTCAGCGAGGAGAACATCAGGACCGGCGTCGGGCAGCGCTGCATGATGTTCCGCACTGCCGTGATGCCATCCATCATCGGCATCTCGTAATCCATGGTGATCACGTCCGGCTTGAGGGCCAGAGCCTGATCGATAGCCTCGCGACCGTTGGTGGCGGTACCGACTACCTGAATATCGGGATCGGCGGAGAGGATTTCCGAGACCCTGCGGCGGAAGAAGCCGGAGTCATCCACCACCAGGACCTTGACTGCCATAAACACTCCAGAGCGGCTGGCCTGGCCAGCCGCATTCGATCAGATGCGACGCGCGTAACGCTTGAGCATGCTCGGCACGTCGAGGATCAGGGCGATGCGCCCGTCACCGGTAATGGTAGCGCCAGACATGCCGGGCGTGCCCTGCAGCATCTTGCCGAGGGGTTTGATCACCACCTCTTCCTGACCAACCAGTTGGTCGACCACGAAGCCGATGCGCTGGCTACCGACGGTAAGAATGACCACGTGACCCTCGCGCTGCTCCTCGTTGGACGCGCCGACGACCAGCCAGCGTTTGAGGTAGAACAACGGCAGTGCCTTGTCGCGCACGATTACCACTTCCTGGCCGTCTACCACGTTGGTGCGCGACAGGTCGAGGTGGAAGATCTCGTTGACGTTGACCAGCGGGAAGGCAAAAGCCTGGTTGGCCAGCATCACCATCAGGGTCGGCATGATCGCCAGGGTCAGCGGCACCTTGATGATGATCTTCGAGCCCTGGCCCTTGGCCGAATGCACGTTGATGATGCCGTTGAGCTGGGAAATCTTGGTTTTCACCACGTCCATGCCCACACCGCGGCCGGACACGTCGGAAATCTCGGTCTTGGTCGAGAAGCCCGGAGCGAAGATCAGGTTGTAGCACTCGGTCTCGCTCAGGCGGTCGGCCGCATCCTTGTCCAGCAGGCCCTTCTCCACCGCCTTGGCGCGGAGAATCTCCGGGTCCATGCCTTTGCCGTCGTCGGAGATCGACAACAGGATGTGATCACCCTCCTGCTCGGCGGACAGCACCACGCGGCCCGCCCGCGCCTTGCCGGCGGCCTCGCGCTCGTCAGGCCCCTCGATGCCATGGTCGACCGCGTTGCGCACCAAGTGCACCAGCGGGTCGGCCAAAGCCTCGACCAGGTTCTTGTCGAGGTCGGTCTCTTCACCGACCAGCTCAAGGTTGATCTCTTTCTTCAGGTTGCGGGCCAGATCGCGAACCAGGCGCGGGAAACGCCCGAACACCTTCTTGATCGGCTGCATGCGGGTCTTCATGACCGAGGTCTGCAGATCCGCGGTGACCACGTCGAGGTTGGACACGGCCTTGGCCATGGCCTCGTCGCCACTGTTCAGACCCAGGCGGACCAGGCGATTACGCACCAGCACCAGTTCGCCGACCATGTTCATGATCTCGTCCAGGCGCGCGGTGTCGACCCGTACGGTGGTCTCCGCTTCGCTGGCAGCTGGCGCAGGAGCACCACCGGCAGCTGCCGGTGCTGGCGCTGCAGCCTTAGCCGGTTCTGCCTTGGCTGCCGGTTTTGCGGCAGGCTTGGCGGCTTCGACCTTCTTCGGCTCGGCCTTCTTGGCTGGTGCGGCCGCAACCGGAGCAGCTACTGCAGCAGCCTCCTCGGCCGGCCCGGTGATCTTGCCCTTGCCATGCAACTGGTCGAGCAGCGCTTCGAATTCATCGTCGGTGATGTCGTCGCCGCCGGCAGCGGACGCTGCAGGCGCAGCTGCGGGTTTGGCTGGCGCGGTCGGCTCGTCGGCCGGGCCGGTGAACTTGCCCTTGCCATGCAACTGGTCGAGCAGCGCTTCAAATTCATCGTCGGTGATGTCGTCGCCACCGCTGGCAGCCGGGGCTGCTGCAGGCTTGACAGGCGCAACCGGCTCATCGGCCGGGCCGACAAACTTGCCCTTGCCGTGCAGCTGGTCGAGCAGAGCTTCGAACTCGTCGTCGGTGATCTCATCGCCGCCACCGGCGACTGGCGCCTCAACCTCTGCTGCCGGCTGATCGCCGATGGCATCCAGCAGCTGCTCGAACTCGCTGTCGGTAATGTCATCACCAGCGGCAGGCGCTTCGGCAGCTTCCGCTTCCGGCTCCGACTCTGTCGCCAGCTCGTCGGCGCTTTCCGGCTCGGCCAGGCGCGACAACGCGGCCAGCAGTTCCGGGGATGCCGGCGTGGGCTCGGTACGCTCACGTACCTGGCTGAACATCTCGTTGACCGCATCCAGCGCCTGCAGGACCACGTCCATCAGCTCGGCGTTAACGCGGCGTTCGCCTTTGCGCAGGATGTCGAAGACGTTTTCCGCGATGTGGCAGCACTCGACCAGCTCGTTGAGCTGGAGGAAGCCCGCGCCACCCTTGACGGTGTGGAAACCACGGAAAATGGCATTGAGCAGGTCCATGTCATCTGGTCGGCTCTCCAGCTCGACCAGTTGCTCGGACAACAACTCTAGAATTTCGCCGGCCTCTACCAGGAAGTCCTGGAGGATTTCTTCATCGGCGTCGAAGCTCATCGGTGCGCTCCAAAGGCTCTGTTAGAGCCCTAAAATCCAAGGCTGGACAGCAGATCGTCGACATCGTCCTGGCTGGAAGCGATGTCTTCACGCTTATCGGCATGTATCTGCGGACCTTCACCCTTGGAAGGCTCTTTTTGTTGTTGCTGCTCGGCGCGCAACTCTTCCATGTCATGTTCGATGCCGGCAAAGCGGTCGACATGACTGGCCATCAGCATCAGTTTGAGCAGGTCGCGCTCGACCTCGGTGACCAGCTGCGTCACGCGCTTGATCACCTGACCGGTGAGATCCTGGAAGTCCTGCGCCAGCAGAATGTCGTTCAGATGCCCGGACAGCTTCTGGCTGTCACGCTCGCTACGCGCGAGGAACAGCTCGATACGCTTGGCCAAGTCGCGGAAGGCGTCGGCGCCCATCTCGCGGCGCATGAACTTGCCCCACTCCGCCGAAAGCGTCTTGGCCTCGTCACCCAGATCGTTGACCAGCGGCGCGCTCTGCTCGACCAGGTCCATGGTGCGGTTGGCCGCTTTCTCGGTCATCTGCACCACATAGGACAGACGCTCGGTGGCGTCGGTGATCTGCGAGATTTCCTGGGCGTGCGGGTTGTGCGGATCGAGTTGGAAATTGACGATCGCGTTGTGCAATTCGCGGGTGAGCTTGCCAACCTCTTGGTACAAGCCATGATCACGAGCCTTGTTGAGCTCGTGAATCAGGCCAACCGCCTCACCGAAATTCCCTTTTTCAAGGCTCTCGACAAGCTGAGTGGCATGCTGCTTCAGGGTCGATTCGAGTTCGCCCAGATGTGAATCATCGTGTGCCATAGCGCCCTCGCGGCGATCATCAGCCGTTAACCCGTTCGAAGATCTTCTCGATCTTCTCCTTCAGTACCTGGGCGGTGAACGGCTTGACCACGTACCCGTTTACACCGGCCTGGGCGGCTTCGATGATCTGCTCGCGCTTGGCTTCTGCAGTCACCATCAGTACCGGCAGGGTCTTCAGGCGATCATCGGCACGCACCGCGCGCAGCAGATCGATACCGGTCATGCCAGGCATGTTCCAGTCGGTTACCAGGAAGTCGAAGCTGCCGCTCTGCAGCATAGGCAGCGCGGTATTGCCGTCGTCTGCCTCTGCGGTGTTGGTGAACCCCAGATCACGCAGGAGGTTCTTGATGATCCGTCGCATCGTCGAAAAATCGTCAACGATGAGGATTTTCATGTTCTTGTCCAAGTCGACCTCCGTACAGTCCTAAGCGCACCCGGTGGCCCGGAAACGCCGTAAATCATGAAATCGGCCAGCCCGTCAGCTGGCTCGCCACTCACCCAACCGGGCCCGCAAACGCGCGGCGCACTGGCTGTGCAACTGGCTGACCCGGGATTCGCTGACCCCCAGTACCTCGCCGATTTCCTTCAAATTCAGTTCTTCGTCGTAATACAGCGACAGCACCAGGCGCTCGCGTTCCGGCAGATGGGCGATGGCGTCGGCCAGCGCCGCCTGAAACCGCTCGTCTTCCAGGCCATGCAGAGGCCCGCCGTGACTGCTGCTGACATCCTCGTGCAATCCACCCTGCTCACCGTCCTGCACCAGGTCGTCGAAACTGAACAGGCGGCTGCCCAAAGTGTCGCCAAGGATGCCGTAGTAATCCTCGAGACTCAATTGGAGTTCGGCCGCAACCTCTTGATCTTTAGCGTCTCTTCCCGTGCGAGCCTCGATTGCACGAATAGCGTCGCTGACCATCCGAGTATTGCGGTGCACCGAACGCGGCGCCCAATCGCCCTTGCGCACCTCATCCAGCATGGCTCCGCGGATGCGGATGCCGGCATAAGTCTCGAAGCTGGCACCCTTAGTGCCATCGTATTTTTTTGACGCTTCCAGTAGACCGATCATGCCCGCCTGCATCAGGTCGTCGACCTGCACGCTGGCCGGTAGACGCGCCAACAGGTGATAGGCGATGCGCTTGACCAGAGGCGCGTAGCGCTCGATCAACTGGTGCTGGGAATCCTGCGCCTGCGCCTTGTTGTACATGCGAAGTCCACTGGCTGCTGTCATACCGCCGTACCCGCGATCGGCTGCTGCACCAGACGCTCGACGAAGAACTCCAGATGGCCGCGCGGGTTGGCCGGGAGCGGCCACGTGTCGACTTTCTGGGCGATCGCCTTGAACGCCAGTGCGCATTTCGAGCGCGGGAAGGCTTCGTATACCGCGCGCTGTTTCTGCACGGCCTTGCGTACGGACTCGTCGTAGGGGACGGCGCCGACGTACTGCAGGGCCACATCAAGAAAACGGTCGGTTACCTTGGTCAGCTTAGCAAAGAGATTGCGTCCTTCCTGCGGGCTGTGGGCCATGTTGGCCAGCACGCGGAAGCGGCTCATGCCGTAGTCGCGATTGAGCAGTTTGATCAGCGCATAGGCGTCGGTGATCGAGGTCGGCTCGTCGCAGACCACCACCAGCACCTCCTGCGCCGCGCGCACGAAGCTGACCACGCCGTCGCCAATGCCGGCGGCGGTATCGATTACCAGCACATCAAGGTTGTCGCTGATGTCACTGAAGGCCTGGATCAGGCCGGCGTGCTGCACCGGCGACAGCTGCACCATGCTCTGCGTGCCTGATGCGGCCGGCACCACGCGAATGCCGCCGGGCCCCTGCAGGAGCACGTCCTTGAGGTCGCACTCGCCGGCGATCACGTCGGCCAGGGTGCGCTTGGGGGTCAGGCCGAGCAGGACGTCGACGTTGGCCAGGCCAAGGTCGGCGTCCATCAGCATGACCCGGCGACCAAGGTCAGCCAGGGCCAGCGACAGGTTCACCGACACATTGGTCTTGCCGACACCGCCCTTGCCGCCAGTGACTGCGATCACCTGTACGGGATGCATACTACCCATGTTCTTCTCTTACCCTTGTCTTGCCTGCTCTGGGCTGGTCGGGCAACTACACCGACCCTTTCCTAACACTAGAACGCCTTGTACGGTGCCGCCTGCCCTATCCCGCGCGACGCGCCGGATGGTGGTACAGGCCGGCGAACATATCCGCCATGGCCTCCTCGCTCGGATCTTCGGGAGTCTGCAGGCTCACGGCGCGACTCACCAGCTGGTGGCTGCGCGGCACATGCAGATCGTCCGGAATCTTCGGCCCATCTGCCAGATAGGCTACCGGTAGATGCTGGCTGATAGCCAGCCCCAGTACTTCACCCAGGTTAGCCGCCTCGTCCACCTTGCTCAGGATGCACCCGGCGAGGCCGCAGATCCGGTAGCTGTGATAGGCGGCCTTGAGCACCTGCGCCTGGCTGGTAGCGGCCAGCACCAGGTAGTTCTTCGATTTGACACCACGCGCAGCCAGACTCTCCAACTGCATGCGCAGGGCCGGATCATTGCCCGGCAGGCCAGCGGTATCGATCAGCACGACCTTCTTACGCGCCAGCGGCGCCAGGGCCTGAACCAGCGACTGGCCCGGATCGACCTGAGTCACGGACACGTTGAGGATGCGGCCGAGTGTCTTGATCTGCTCCTGGGCGCCGATGCGGAAGCTGTCCATGCTGACCAGCGCAATGCTCTGCGGGCCGTATTTCAGCACATAACGCGCCGCCATCTTAGCCAGGGTGGTGGTCTTGCCCATGCCGGCGGGACCGACCAGGGCGATCACACCGCCCTCTTCCAGCGGCTCTACAGCAGGCGTCTTGATTGCATGAGCGAGGTGGGCCAGCAGCATGCGCCAGGCTTGACGCGGATCGGCGACCTTGGCCACGCGTTCCAGCAGAGCCTTGGACAGCTCGGCGGACAGGCCCATGCGCTGCAGGCGGCGCCACAGGTTGGCTTGCTGCGGACGACGATTCTGCAGCTGACCCCAGGCAATAGAGCCCAGCTGCACTTCGATCAGTTCACGCAGGCCATGCAGCTCGAAACGCATGGCATCCAGGGCACGCTGATCGACCGCGGCGGCTGTCGGTTTGACTGCAGGCTGGGCGGCAGCCACCGGGCGCTGGGCCTTGACCGCAGTGGCCGGCAGCTCGGGGGCGATCAGCGACTCGTTGGCGAACAGCTGGCGATCCTTGCGCTCGTCGGCCACTGCGCGGACGGTCAGCTCGGCCTGAGCAGTCGCGATCTTCGCCTGGGTCTTGCGCAGCTCGGCCTCCAGCGCGGGATTGGGCTGACGCGCCGGAGCGGTCGGCTGGTAATCCAGGGCAGCGGTCAGCTCCACGCCGCCGGCCACGCGACGGTTGCCGATGATCGAGGCATCGGCGCCCAGTTCATCGCGCACCAGTTTCATGGCGGTACGCATATCGGCGGCGAAGAAGCGTTTGACTTGCATGGCTTAGAACCCTCAGTTCTGGCCGACCGTGGCGACGATCGTGACCTGCTTGTTATCCGGTATTTCCTGGTAGGCCAGTACGTGCATGCTGGGAACAGCGAGCCGCGCAAAGCGCGAGAGCATCGCCCGAACCGGGCCGGCTACCAGCAGGATCACTGGCTTGCCGAGCATTTCCTGGCGCTGCGCCGCTTCCACCAGGGAGCGTTGCAGCTTCTCCGCCATGCCAGGCTCGAGGAGGATGCCATCCTCGGAGCCCTGACCGGCCTTCTGCAGGCTATTGAGCAATAACTGTTCCAACCTGGGTTCCAGAGTGATGACAGGCAGCTCCGGCTCTAGTCCCACAATGCTTTGCACGATTGCGCGAGAAAGCGCGACGCGAACCGCAGCGACCATCGCGGCGGGATCTTGACTCTTTCCGGCGACGTTGGAGATGGCTTCGGCGATGCTGCGGATGTCGCGCACCGGCACCTGTTCGGCCAGCAGGGTCTGCAACACCTTGAGCAGGGTCGACAGCGAGACCATGCCCGGCACCAGTTCCTCGGCCAGCTTCGGCGAGCTCTTGGCCAGCAATTGCAGCAGTTGCTGGACCTCCTCATGGCCGAGCAGCTCATGGGCATGCTTGTGCAAGACCTGATTGAGGTGCGTGGCGACCACGGTACTGGCGTCGACCACGGTGTAGCCAAGGGACTGCGCCTGGTCGCGCTGGGACGGGTCGATCCACACCGCCTCCAGGCCGAACGCCGGATCCTTGGCGGCGATGCCATTGAGGGTGCCGAACACCTGGCCCGGGTTGATCGCCAGCTCGCGCTCCGGATACACCTCGGCCTCGGCCACGCTGACGCCCATCAGGGTCAGACGATAGGCATTCGGCAACAGGTCCAGGTTGTCGCGGATATGCACGGACGGCATCAGGAAGCCCATTTCCTGCGACAGCTTCTTGCGCACGCCCTTGATCCGCGCCAGCAACTGGCCACCCTGGTTGCGGTCCACCAGCGGGATCAGGCGATAGCCCACTTCCAGGCCGACCATGTCCACCGGGGTGACGTCGTCCCAGCCCAGCTCCTTGACCTCCTGGGCCTTCTGCGCCGGCAGCAGCTCCTGCTGGCGCTTGGTTTCCTGCTCGGCCACCACCTTGAGCTTGCGCTGCTTGTGCGCGATCCAGTACGCCGCGCCCGCGGCCACCAGGCCGAGGCCGATGAAGGGCACGTGCGGCATGCCCGGCACCAGGCCCATGGCAATCATGATCGCAGCGGACACGGCCAGAGCCTTGGGCGAGGCGAACATCTGCCGGTTGATCTGCTGGCCCATGTCCTCAGCAGACGAGACACGGGTCACCATGATGGCCGCGGCGGTGGACAGCAGCAGCGACGGGATCTGCGCCACCAGGCCGTCACCGATGGTCAGCAGGGTGTAGATGCGCCCCGCCTCGGCGAACGCCAGGTCGTGCTGCAGCACGCCGATGGCCATGCCGCCGATCAGGTTGATGAAGAGGATCAGCAGGCCGGCGACGGCGTCACCACGAACGAATTTCGAGGCACCGTCCATCGAGCCGTAGAAGTCGGCCTCCTGGGCCACCTCGGCGCGACGCTTCTTGGCCTCGGCCTGGTCGATCAGGCCGGCGTTGAGGTCGGCGTCGATGGCCATCTGCTTGCCAGGCATGGCGTCCAGGGTGAAACGCGCGCTCACCTCGGAGATCCGCCCGGCGCCCTTGGTGACCACCACGAAGTTGATGATCATCAAGATGGCGAACACCACGGCACCGACCACGTAGTTGCCGCCGATCACCACCTCACCGAAGGCCTGGATCACCTTGCCCGCGGCGTCATGCCCGTCCTGGCCGTGCAGCAGTACCACACGGGTCGACGCCACGTTCAACGCCAGGCGCAGCAACGTCGCCGCCAGCAGAACGGTCGGGAAAACGGCGAAATCCAGCGGGCGCAGCGAGTAGATGGCGACCAACAGAACCACGATGGACAGCGCGATGCTGAAGGTGAACAGCACGTCGAGCAGGAACGGCGGGATCGGCAGCATGACCATGGCGAGCATGACCAGCAGCAGCAGCGGAATGCCCAGATTGCCGTGGCGCAACCCCGCCAGATTGCTGCGTACATCACCGATGATTTGCGCCCGATCCACTGCCACTTGATTACCCCAGCCAGTTCAATCTTTTGACGCAAAAGGCGCCGTGCGGGGGTCAGAGCAAGAAGTCGGCCATGTTTTCCAAGACATTGAAAAACAATGAGTTACACCAGAAGGAGGAAACCATGGCGGGATGCGGAAGTCAGAAGTTTTCCAGCCACACCAGGAGAACCTCCCCATGCGCCAATGGACCCTAGCCGCCCTCCTTGTCGCGGCCGGCGGCGTGCAAGCCGCCCCGCTATCCATCCCGCTGAATGCCGTGGACAGCAGCGGCATCGGCAAGCCTGTCGGCACCATTCAGGTCGAACAGAGCCGTTACGGCCTGGTCTTCACCCCCGCCCTGTCCGGCCTGGCGCCGGGAATCCACGGCTTTCATCTGCACACCAACCCGGACTGCGCGCCAGGCAGCAAGGATGGCCAGCCATCGGCAGCCGAGATGGCCGGCGGCCACTGGGATCCGGATGGCATCGGCAAGCACGGCACGCCCTGGCAGGACGACGCTCACCGTGGCGACCTGCCACCGCTATACGTGGATGCCGCAGGCAAGGCCGAACAGCCCGTGCTGGCACCGCGCCTGAAGAGCCTTGATGAACTGAAGGGGCATGCCCTGATGGTCCACGCCGGCGGCGACAACCACGCCGACCACCCCAAACCACTCGGCGGTGGTGGTGCCCGCGTGGCCTGCGGCGTAATTCGCTGACTGCCTAGGCGGCGCTGGCATTCAGCGCCGCCCAACGAGGCCACTTACTCGTCGCGCCGCAGATCCGGCGGAATCGGCAGATCAGGCAGCGGCCCAGGGCGCTTGCCCTTGCCGGTGCGGAACTGCTTGAGCTGATAGACGTACGCCAGGACCTGCGCGACGGCGAGGTACAGACCGGCAGGAATCTCCTGATCCACTTCGGTGGAATAGAACACCGCCCGCGCCAGGGCCGGCGACTCGAGCAACGTGACCTTGTGCTCCTGGGCGATTTCGCGAATCTTCAGCGCCAGGAAATCGCCACCCTTGGCCAGCAACATCGGTGCATTGCCCTTGGCCGGGTCGTACTTCAACGCCACGGCGAAGTGCGTCGGGTTAGTGATCACCACGTCGGCCTCGGGCACCTGCTGCATCATCCGCCGCTCGGCCATCTGCCGTTGCAACTGGCGGATCTTCGACTTGACCTCGGGCTTGCCCTCGCTGTCCTTGTACTCGTCCTTGACCTCCTGCTTGGTCATCATCAGCTTCTGCTTGGTATCCCAGAGCTGGAACGGCACATCCACCGCCGCGATGAGGATCAGCCCGCAGGCCATCCACAGCAGGCTCCAGCCGGTCACGTTCATGGCATGCAGGATCGCCGACTCGATAGGCTCGTTGGCGATGGCCAGTAGGTCGTCCTGGTCGGACTTGAGCACCGCCAGGGCCACCAGCAGTATCAGCACGAACTTGGCCAGGGCCTTGAGCAGCTCCACCAGCGCCTTGGTGGAGAACATGCGCTTGAGCCCCTCCAGCGGGTTCATGCGACTGAATTTGGGCTGCAGCGCCTCGGCGGAGAACAACCAGCCACCGAGGGCCACCGGGCCGACGATGGAAGCGATGAGCATGACCACGAGGAATGGCTGCAGAGCCAGCAGCGCCTCCATGCCGGTGCGCAGCAGGTAGCGGGCCATGGAGCCATCGTCCAGCAGCACCTCGCGCGGCAGAGCGAAGTTGCCACGCATCAGGTCCAGCATCGCCTGGCCCATGTCAGCACCGAAGATCAGCAGCGCCGCGGCGCCGCCGAATGTCACCGCCAGGGTGCTGAGCTCCTTGGAGCGAGCGATCTGCCCCTTCTTGCGCGCCTCTTCCAGGCGCTTACTAGTGGGTTCCTCGCTCTTGTCTGCGCCGCTTTCGCTCTCTGCCATGCCGGAGCCTCCTCAGCGAACGCGCGCCAGTTCGCGCAGTTGTTGCAGGGCCTCGCTGGTCAGCACCTGGAACTGCGCGAGGAAGTCGGAAAGCCCCACCCAGAAGATGAACAAGCCCAGCACCAGGGTCAGCGGGAAGCCGATGGAGAAGATGTTCAGCTGTGGCGCCGCACGGGTCATCACACCGAACGCCAGGTTGATGATCAGCAGCGCAGTCACCACCGGCAGCGCCATCAACAGGCCGGCGGCGATCACCCAGGTCAGCTTGCCAGCCAGCGTCCAGTAATGATCGAGCAGCAGCCCCTCGCCCACCGGCAGGGTCACGAAGCTCTCGGCCAATACCTCGAACACCACCAGATGGCCGTTCATGGCCAAGAACAACAGCGTGACGAGCATCAACAGGAACTGGCCGAGCACCGGCACCGACACACCATTGGAGGGGTCGACCATGGAGGCGAAGCCCAGGCCCATCTGCATGGCGATGATCTGACCGGCCACGGTGAACAGGTGGAAATACAGCTGCAGCATGAAGCCGAACATCACCCCGATCAGCACCTGTTCGCCAATCAGCAGCATCGACTGCAGGCTGATGGAGTCCACCTGCGGCATCGGCGGCAGGTTGGGCGCCAGCACCAGACAGATGGCCAGCGCCAGATACAGGCGCACGCGCGCCGGCACCAGCTGGGTGCCAATCACCGGCATGACCATCAGCATGGAGGCGATGCGGAACAGCGGCAGGAGGAACTGGCCTACCCAGCCGCCGATCTGCGCATTGGTCAGCTCGAGCATCAGCCGATCAACAGCGGAATGTTCTGCACCAGCGTCTGGGTGTACTCCATCAGCTCGCGCACCAGCCAGGGACCGGCCCAGATCAGGGTCAGCAACATCACCAGCAGACGCGGGACGAAGCTCAGGGTCTGTTCGTTGATCTGCGTGGCGGCCTGGAACATGGCTACCAGCAAGCCCACCAGCAGACTGGGAAGCACCAACAGGCCGACGATCAGGGCGGTCAGCCAAAGCGCTTCGCGGAACAGGTCGACGGCGATTTCCGGAGTCATCTGCGCGCCCTCTATATGGTGCCGAAACTGCCGGCCAGCGTACCCATGATCAGCGCCCAGCCATCAACCAGGACGAACAGCATGATCTTGAACGGCAGGGAAATGATCAGCGGCGACAGCATCATCATACCCATGGCCATGAGGATACTCGCCACCACCATGTCGATGATCAGGAATGGAATGAAGATCATGAAACCGATCTGGAACGCAGTTTTCAGCTCGGAGGTGACGAAGGCCGGGATCAGGATGGTCAGCGGCGCGGCCTCGGGGCTTGCGATGTCGGTGCGCTTGGACAGGCGCACGAACAGCTCGAGGTCCGAGGCACGGGTCTGCGCCAGCATGAACTCCTTTATCGGCCCCTCGGCCTTGGCAATCGCCTGCTGCGCCGGCAACTGTTCGTTGAGGTAGGGCTGCAGGGCGTCCTGGTTAATCTTGTCGAACACCGGCGCCATGATGAACATGGTCAGGAACAGCGCCAGGCCGATGAGTATCTGGTTCGACGGCGTCTGCTGCAGGCCCAGCGCCTGACGCAGGATGGAGAAGACGATGATGATCCGGGTGAAACTGGTCATCAGCATGACGAACGCCGGAATGAAGCTCAGCGCCGTCATGATCAGCAGTATCTGCAGGCTGACCGAGTACTCCTGCTGACCCTCGGCGTTGGTGCTCAGGGTGATGGCGGGAATCGACAGGGGATCGTCGGCACCAAACGCCAGAGGCGCGGCGATGACCAACAACAGCGTCAGCAGAATGCGCCAGGCGCTCATTCCTTGTGGTCCTTCTGGTCCTTGCCGAGCAGCTCCATCAGGCGCTGGGCGAACTCCGGCGCGGCCGGCTCGGCGTCGCCGACGATCACCGGTTCCTTGAGCACATGCAGCGGAGAGATGCGACCGGCGCTGATGCCCAGCAAGATCTGCTCGCCACCGACCTGCACCAGCAGCAGCCGATCGCGCGGCCCCAGTGCCTGGCTGGCCACCAGCTTGATCGCCTGATTGCCGCGCGGGCCGATCTGCTGGACCCGGCGCAGCAGCCAGGCGAGAGCGAAGATCAGCCCCACCACCAGCAACAGGCCGAGCATCAATTGCACCAGCTGGCCGCCGATATCGCTACCGGCAACTGGCGCAGTGACCGCCTTGGTCGCGGGCTCGGCCGCCAGCGCGGTCAGCGGCGCCAGCAGGGAAAGACTGCAGATTGCACGCATCATGGTTAGCGCAGCTTCTTGATACGTTCGCTGGGGCTGATCACGTCGGTCAGGCGGATGCCGAACTTCTCGTTGACCACCACCACCTCGCCGTGGGCGATCAGGGTACCGTTGACCAGCACATCCAGCGGCTCGCCAGCCAGACGATCCAGTTCCACCACCGAGCCCTGGTTGAGCTGCAGCAGGTTGCGGATGGAGATCTCTGTGCTGCCCACCTCCATGGAGATGGACACCGGAATATCGAGAATCACGTCCAGGTTGGGGCCCTCCAGGGCCACCGGACCGTTACCCGGTTTGGGCGCCGCGCCGAACTCTTCCATGGCCATGCGCGGAGCCGCCGGAGCGGCCGCTGCACCTTGGTTCATCAGCGCATCGATATCGGCCTGACCAGCATCATCGCCAGCCTCGGCCAGGGCCGCGGCCCATTCGTCGGCCAGGGCCTGCTCTTCTGGGCTGCTGCCTTCGTTTTCGTCTGCCATCGCTCTACCTCGGCTGGCTATTCATCTGGTGTCTGGCTGGCCGGACCTGTAGCCCAGCCAACCACCTTATCTATTTGCCGCCACCTGGTGAGGGGCGACACGTCTGTGGCAACGCTGCGCCTCAGCGCAGGCGCTCCACGGGCTCGAGAACTTGCAGGGCCAGGTTGCCCTTGTGGGCGCCCAGCTTGACCTTGAAGGCCGGCACGCCGTTGGCGCGCATGATCATCTGCTCCGGCAGCTCCACCGGGATCACGTCGCCGGGCTGCATGTGCAGGATGTCGCGCAGCTTCAGCTCACGCCGTGCCAGGGTAGCGCCGAGCGGCACGTTGACGTCGAGGATGTCCTCGCGCAGCGCCTTGATCCAGCGCTCGTCCTGGTCGTCCACGTCGGACTGGAAGCCGGCATCGAGCATCTCGCGGATCGGCTCGATCATCGAATACGGCATGGTGATGTGCAGATCGCCGCCGCCGCCGTCCAGCTCGATGTGGAAGGTGGACACCACCACCACTTCGCTGGGGCTGACGATGTTGGCCAGGGCCGGGTTCACTTCCGAGTTGATGTACTCGAAGTTGACGTCCAGCACGGCGTGCCAGGCTTCCTTCAGGTCGATGAACGCCTGGTCGATGACCATGCGCACCACACGCAGCTCGGTGGGCGTGAACTCACGACCCTCGATCTTGGCGTGGCGACCGTCGCCGCCGAAGAAGTTGTCCACCAGCTTGAACACCAGCTTGGCGTCGAGGATGAACAGCGCGGTACCGCGCAACGGCTTCATCTTCACCAGGTTGAGACTGGTCGGTACATACAGCGAGTGCACGTACTCGCCGAACTTCATGACTTGCACACCGCCCACGGCCACGTCGGCGGAGCGACGCAGCAGGTTGAACATGCTGATGCGGGTGTAGCGGGCGAAACGCTCGTTGATCATCTCCAAGGTCGGCATGCGTCCGCGGACGATGCGGTCCTGACTGGTCAGGTCATAGCTTTTGACACTACCGGGATCGCCGGCGTCCTCGGTCTCGACCAGGCCATCGTCCACGCCGTGCAACAGCGCGTCGATTTCGTCCTGTGACAGCAGGTCTTGTACGGCCATGATGGCTCCCGCTACTGCAACACGATGTTGGTGAACAGAACCTGTTCGACCACAGTTTTGCCGGTTTCTTTCTGCGCCAGCTCCTGCACCACCGCAGTGGCCTGGCTACGCAGCATCTCCTTGCCGACCGGCGTCATCAGCGCGCCGAAGTCCTGGCCGGAGAACAGCATGACCAGGCGATTGCGGATCAGCGGCATATGCACCTTGAGCGCATCCAGCTCCGCCTGGTTGCGCGCCATCAGCGCCACACTGACCTGCATGTAGCGCTGCCGGCCCTGGAATTTGTAGTTGGCGATGAAGGCCGGGGCGATGGCCTCGTACAGCGCCGGCAGCTTGACCGGGGCGGCGCTTTCGCTGCTCGCCTCTTCTGCCGGTTTCTCTTCTTCCGCACCCTTGTCCTTGCCGAGGAAGAACAGGGTCGCGCCCACCGAGCCACCGACTGCCAGCAACAGTATGACGACGATCAGGATGATGAGTTTGAGCTTGCCCTTACCGCCGGCTTTTTCGCCGCCATCGCCCGCCGGGGGTTTAGGAGCCTGTTTCTTTGCCATGCCAGAAATCCGTCGTTTTTCGGTGTTTTGTCCACAGTCAAGGGCTTAGGAGCAAGTGTTATGCCACCTTGTAAACAAGATAGTCCCTCCTGCACGCCCCGACACAGGCTGCCGATATACCAAGGCAACGACCGCCTGTCACCCGAAAACGACTGCGCCCCGTGCTTTTATCGGCACGGGGCGCAGCTTCTTGCATGCCTGTAGCAAATACGTCAGGCGTAGTAATCCACCAAACCACGCGGCGCAGCACCGCCGGACGACGTACGGATCTCGCTGACACCGCTGAGCACTTCCTCATCGCCGGAGCCGCTCAGGCCGCGACCACCAGAGCGACGCTGGCCTTCCTCACCGCCACCCTGGGAGCTACGTGCCATGGACTGGTCGGAGACGTTCACATCCAGTTGGTTCATGCCCTGCTGAGCGAACAGCTCGCGCAACCGGTGCGCCTGGCCTTCCAGCTGATCACGCACGTTGGGGTTGGCGCTGACGAAGGTGACCTGGGCGGCCTGATCCTTGTTCAGCTCGATGCGCACTTCCAAGCGCCCCAGCTCGGCGGGATCGAGCTGAATCTCTGCGGACTTGAGGTTCTGGCTCGACAGCCACATCACCTTGTCGACCACCGCCTCGCTCATACCCGGATGACCGACCTGCACCGGCTGACCAGGCACCAACGGCAAGCGCTGGGCGGCATTGGCCTGCTGGTTGATGGCCTGACTCAGCGCGCTGAGCTTGCTGGCGAACGCCTCGGCGCGGGCATCGCTCTGCCCTTCGCGGGCGCTACTCACGGTATCCAGACCTTCGCCGAGCAAATCGCTCTCCAGGCTTTCCGTAGGAGCTTCCTCGCTGGGTACCGCGTCACCTGCGAACGCCGCCATGGCATTGGCGAAGCCCTGGCTGGCATTCGCCGACTTCTCCGCGGCCACCGCCCCGGGGCTCAACTGCTGCTGAGCCGAAGCCTGAGCCTGTGCATCCAGGTCAAGGGCCAGCTTCGCGCCTGGCAGGCCGGCGAACAGATCCACCTCAGGCTCTGCTCCGGTTTCGGTGGAAGCCGCGGGCGCAGCGTTGGCGCTCAGCAGCAGGCTGACCTGCTGCAACGGATCGGTCTCGCTACCCGTGGCATCAGCTTCACCGGTCAGCGCCGGGTCGACGCTCTCGGCAGTGGGCAGCTGGCCGGTCATCGCCATCAGCAGGAGCGGGTCGACGCCCTCCTCACCTGCATCGGCGGTTTCCTCCGGCAAGCCCTTGCCGCTTTCGGCAACCGCAGGCTCTTCAGCGGCAGCATCGGCCTTGGGCTCGCCGGCCGGCTTAGCATCGGCGGAGCGCTCCTCGGCTGCCTTGGCGCTGGCCTCCTTGCGCTCGGCCGCCTTGGCCTGACGCTCCTTGGCGTACACCTCGGCAAAGCTGGAAGCCTCATTGTTACTGGGTTCCGGCGCACTGGCAGGCGCCTTGGCGGCAGCCGCCTTGGGCCGTACCTCGGGCGCGGACTGGAGAAGGAAATCGGGTGCAACGGACATGGGTACTCTCCGTTAGGGATGGATCGTACCGGGGACAGAGCAAGGCGCGGGCCAACTTTGCAAATGGCCCGTCGAGCACTCAGCTATGACGCTGGCGCTCGGACTTGAGCAGGATACGGACGATGGCGAACTCGCGGCCAATCTGCTCGATCAGGGCAGGCGCCTCCTCCAGCAGCTCGCGACGGGCCGCCTCCTCCAGCTGCTTGCACAGCCCGGCCAGCAGCGGCGCGCCCATGTTGCTGCAGCTGCCCTTGAAGCTATGGGCGGCCAGGCGCAGCGCCTGCGGGTCGGCAGCGATCATGGCCTCGTGGATGTGGCGCTGGCGCTCTTCCGAATCGACGACGAACGTATCCAGCAGCACGGGGTATTCCTCCCCCATGACATCCAGCAGGGCAGCCAACACGTTCTGATCGAGGTGAATATCGGACACCGGCTCACTCCATGATCGGGAAGCGGCGATTATGCCTGAGAACAAGCGCGTATTGGCCATACGCCATCAGCGCCGGTCGCTCCCATCATGCCGACCAGCGGAACTCCACCATGGCGCCGCGGCCATCCGGCGACCACTGGCACTGATCGGTCAATTGGCGAATCAGGTGCAGACCGCGGCCACTGAGGCACTCGCTGCCCCGATCCTTGGCCATGGCCCGCGCCACGTCGAAGCCCGCGCCGCTGTCCTGCACGCGGATCCGCAGGCAGCCGCCGTTTTCCTCCGGCAGCAGCTCCAGGTCGAAACGCACGAAGCCGTCCGTCAATGCCAACAGGCGCTGACCACGCTCGCGGTAGTACTGAGCAAAGCCCTGCGCATCCGACTTGAGCCCCGAGTCCAGCCCCAGCACGCCATGCTCCAGGGCGTTGGAGTAGAGCTCGGCCATGACCGTGTAGAGCGCACCGCCCTGCGCGCGCAGGCCGCGCACCTCCATCAGCAGTTGGAGCAGGAACGGCAGCGGATTGAAACGCTTGAGCGCCGCCGCCCGGAACTCGAACCCTGCAGACCAGTCCAGCGGGCTGCTCTGGCCGCTGTCGGAGAAGGCCAGCGGCGGCCGAGCCAGCGCGACGTCGTCGATCATGCTCAGCTCGATCATGCTGACGTCGTCCTGCGCCTCGCCACGGAAGGCCACCAGCGCCGCCTGGATCTCATCGAAGAGGCGCTCCGGCGCATGCCTGGCGGCGAACACCTGCAGCAGGCGCTCCTCGCCGAACAGCTGCTCGGCCGCATCGCGGGTCTCCAGCACGCCATCGGTCAGCAGGAAGATACGATCCCCCAGCTGCAGCGGGTGTACCTCATAAGACTCGTTGAACGACGCCGGGTCCAAGACCCCCAGGGGCAAGTGGCGCGATACCAGCGGCACCCGCTCGCCACTCGCCGCACGCAGCAGGTGGCCGTCGGGCAGGCCGCCGTTCCACACCTCCACCACCCGGCGCTGGAAGCTCAGGTTGAGCATGGTGGCGCAGCAGAACACGCCCACCGGCAGGATGCGCTTGAGCTTAGCGTTCATCTCGCGCAGCACTTCCGCCATGGAGAAGCCCTTGGCGGTCATGCCGTAGAACACCTCGGCCAGGGGCATGGCACCGATGGCCGCCGGCAAGCCATGGCCGGTGAAGTCGCCGAGCAACACGTGCATGCCACCGGAGGGCTTGAACGCGGCCAGCAGCAGGTCACCGTTGAACAGGGCGAAAGGTGACTGCAGATAACGGATGTTGGCGGCGCTCAGGCAGCCGGAGTGGGCCACCTTGTCGAACACCGCCTTGGCCACCCGCTGCTCGGTCAGCAGGTGCTCGTTGTGCTTGGCGATCAGGTCGCGCTGCTGCAGCACCGTCTGCTGCAGGCGGCGCAACCGGTCCATCGCGCTGATCTTGGCCTGCAGGATGATCTGGTTGTAGGGCTTGGCGAGGAAGTCGTCACCGACCTCCAGGCAGCGCACCAGCGCCTCGTTCTCGGTCAGCGAGGTGAGGAAGATGATCGGCACCAGCGCCTCGCCGGCCGCTTCCTTGATCCGCCGCGCCGCCTCGAAGCCATCCATCACCGGCATCATGGCGTCCATCAGCACCAGCTGCGGATGCTCTTGCTCGAACAGCGCCACTGCCTCCAGGCCGTTACTCGCAGTGAGTACGCGGTGGCCCTGGCGGCTGACGATGGTGGACAGCAGCATGCGGTCCGCCGCACTGTCCTCGGCGATCAGAATGGACAGGCGACTGGGCATGGCGATCAGCCGATCTGGAACAGCTGTTCGAAGTTGGAGATGGACAGGATCTTGCGCACATCGGGATTGCAGTTGACCAGGCTGATACGGGCATGGTCGCCGCCGGCGTGATCACGCAGCAGCAAAAGCATGCCGAGTGCCGAACTGTCCAGGTAGGTGGCCCCCTTGAGATCCACCACATAGCGCTTGGGAGTAGCGCTTACTCGCTCGTAGGCATCACGAAATTCCTGGTGCGCGGAAAAATCGAAGCGACCCTGGATCTGAATGGTCAGCTCCTGTCCGTCGCCCGAGGGCAGCGCGGTGATAGCCATGTAGCACTCCTTGTTGGTTCTTTGTGCAGAAAGAAGATTTAGCACCCGCCGATGACGGCGGCAACCGCGATCAACCCTGATCGCGTTGAGGTAGACGTTGTGCAAGCTCATCGAGCAGCTTCTGCTCGCGCCTGTCCTCGGCGGCGCGCGCCTCATCCAGGTAGCGTTGCACGAGCTTACGCAACCCTTCGACACGAGCATAGCGCTGCTGCCAGATGGCCCGCGCCTTTTCCAGGTTCTGGCGGTGCCAGTTGATGCTCTGCAGCTGCTGGCCGATGGCCGTTTCCAGCTGGCTGAGAAAGCGCTGGTAGTTCATCAGCCACTGGCCGGAAACGCCCTTGCTGCCTTCGGTGATCCACTGCTGCTGGTAGTCGCCGCGGTAGCGCTCCAGCTCGCCCAGCTGGGCCTCGGCCTTGGCCAGCAGGCCCTGCATGTGGGCCATCTGCCGGGCCGCTTCGCGCTCGGCGCGCTCGGCCATCTCCACCACCGGCGCCAGGCGCGCGGCACGACTGTTGGCCATCTATCAGGCCTGCGCCTGCGGATTGAACACCTGCGCCAACTGGCCGACGCTGTCGTTCATGGACACGCTTTCGCCCAGGCTCTGGCGCAGGTAGCGGGCCATGGCCGGCTGGCGCGCGATGGCCAGGTCGGTATCAGGATCGCCGCCGGCCACATAGGCGCCGACGCTGATCAGATCGCGGCTTTGCTGGTAGCGCGACCACAGCTGCTTGAAACGCTGGGCCAGCTTGAGGTGCTCGGGGCTGACCACCTGCGGCATGACCCGACTGATCGAAGCCTCGATATCGATGGCCGGATAGTGTCCCTCTTCGGCCAGGCGCCGGGACAGCACGAAGTGGCCGTCGAGCACGCCACGTGCGGCGTCGGCGATCGGGTCCTGCTGGTCGTCGCCCTCGGAAAGCACGGTGTAGAAGGCGGTGATCGAACCACCACCCTCCTCGGCATTACCGGCACGCTCCACCAGCTTGGGCAGCCTGGCGAACACCGACGGCGGATAACCCTTGGTCGCCGGCGGCTCGCCGATGGCCAGGGCGATCTCGCGCTGGGCCTGGGCGTAACGGGTCAACGAATCCATCAGCAGCAGGACGTTCTTGCCCTTGTCGCGGAAGTACTCGGCGATGCGCGTGCAGTACTGCGCGGCGCGCAGGCGCATCAGCGGCGCCTCGTCTGCCGGCGAAGCAACCACTACGGAACGCTTGAGGCCTTCTTCGCCGAGGATCTCGTCGATGAACTCCTTGACCTCGCGGCCCCGCTCGCCGATCAGACCGACAACGATGATTTCCGCCTCGGTGAAGCGCGTCATCATGCCCAGCAGCACTGACTTACCGACGCCGGTACCAGCGAACAGGCCCAGACGCTGGCCGCGGCCAACGGTAAGCAGGCCGTTGATGGAGCGGATACCGACGTCCAGTGGTTCGCTGATCGGGTGACGGTTGAGCGGGTTGATGGTCGGGCCGTCCATCGGCACCCAGTCCTCGGCCTTCATCCCACCCTTGCCATCCAGAGCGCGGCCGGCGCCATCCAGCACGCGACCGAGCATGGACATGCCCATGGGCAGACGGCCGGTGTCCGGCAGCGGCACCACACGGGCGCCAGGGGCGATGCCGGCCAGGCTGCCGACCGGCATCAGATAGATCTTGCCAGTGGCGAAGCCCATCACCTCGGCCTCTACTTGCACCGGGTGGTAGCTGTCGTCGTTGATCACCAGGCAGCGGCTGCCGAGGGCGGCGCGCAGGCCTTCGGCCTCCAGGGTCAGGCCGACCATACGCAGCAGGCGACCCTCCACCACCGGCTGCGTCGGCAGCTCGACGGCCTCGCTGTAGCCAGCCAGTCGCTTGGCGAAACTGGTGCGCTCAAGGCGCATCGGGGGACTCCAGGTCGACCTGGATATCGGATTCCGGCGGGTTGCTCACCTGCGCCCGCTGCTGCTCGAACAGCTGCTTGAGGGCCATGGCCATGCGCGTCTCGACGCTGGCGTCGATGCGGCTGTGCTCGCTCTCGACCCGGCAGCCGCCGGGTTGCAGGGAGTCGTCCTCGAGGATGCGCCAGGTCTCCTCATGACGCTCACGCAGGGCCTTCACCAGCTCGAAGTCCTGCGGGTGAATATGGATACGCACATTGCTCGCGCCCATGGGCAACAGCTTCAGCGCCTCGCGCAGCACATGGCGGATCTGGCTGGAGTCGGTGGCCAGCTCGCGCTGGATCACCTGACGGGTCATCTGGCTGACCAGGTTGACCAGCGCCTTCTCCAGCTCCTGGTCCTGCTCGGCGATGGGCTCCAGCAGGTGCGCCATGACCTGTTCCAGCTGGGCCACCTTGTCGGCCAGGGCGAGTTCCGCCTCCTGCTTGGCCTTCAGTTGGCCGGCGTGGAAGCCGTCCTTCTCGCCGGTGGCAAAGCCCTCGTTGTAGGCGTCCTGGCGGATCGCCTCGAGTTCATCCAGCGTCAGCGGCTTGACGTCCTCGACCGCCACCTCCTCGACCTGCGGCTGCTCGGCCACTTCGGGTTCGACAACAGGCGCAGGCTCCGGCTCCGGCGGCGCCTCGACCTCCGGGTCGAAGCTGGGCAGCGACCAGAGGTCGAACGCCGACACGTCCTTGGCGCGAATCAGCTCGCTCTGTGCGTCCTTGGGAGCCATGACTTAGATCATCGCCTCGCCGCCGGCGCCACCGAGGACGATCTCGCCGGACTCGGCCATACGCCGGGCGATGGTGAGGATTTCCTTCTGCGCCGTCTCGACTTCGCTGACGCGCACCGGGCCCTTGGCCTCCAGGTCGTCGCGCAGCAGCTCGGCGGCACGCTTGGACATGTTCTTGAACACCTTTTCCTTGATGCCGTCGTCGGCGCCCTTGAGCGCGAGCACCAGGATGTCCGAGGACACCTCGCGCATCAGCGCCTGGATGCCACGGTCATCGACATCGGCCAGGTTGTCGAAGACGAACATCAGGTCCTCGATCTGGCTGGACAGGTCCTCGTCCACTTCGCGGATGGAGTCCATCAGCTGGCCCTCCACCGAACTGTCGAGGAAGTTCATGATGTCCGCCGCGCGCTTCACGCCGCCCAGGTTGGCGCGGGTGGTGTTGGCACTGCCGGAGAACTGCTTCTCGAGGATCTGGTTGAGCTCCTTGAGCGCCGCCGGCTGCACGGTGTTCAGCGAGGAAACGCGCAGGATGATGTCCAGGCGCACCTTGTGATCGAAGTGGCTGAGCACCTCGCCGGCCTGGTCCGGGTCGAGGTAGGCGACCACGATGGCCTGGATCTGCGGGTGCTCGTAGCGGATCACGTCGGCCACGGCGCGCGGCTCCATCCACTTCAGGCTGTCCAGGCCGCTGGTGCTGCCGCCGAGCAGGATGCGGTCGATCAGGTTGCCGGCCTTGTCCTCGCCCAACGCGGCGGTGAGCATCTTGCGGATGTAGGCATCGGAGCCGACGCCCAGGCTGGTCTGGTCGCCGACGATCTCGACGAACTCGCCCATCACCTGCTCGACCTGCTCGCGCTGCACGTTGCGCATGCCAGCCATGGCCACGCCTACCTTCTGCACTTCCTTCGGCCCGAGATGGCGCAGCACCTGCGCGGCATCGGTCTCGCCGAGGGACAGCAGAAGGATGGCGGCCTTGTCGACCTTGTTCAGCTTGACGGCGGTGCGATTGTCACTCATCGGCGTTGATCCAATCTTTGACTACCTGGGCCACGCGACCCGGATCTTCCGCCACCAGACTCTTGATGGCGTTCAGTTGTGCATCATACCCCTCGGAGGGGCTGGGCAGCAGGATGCTCTGCGGTCCGCCCAGGCTCACGCGATCAGAGGACAGCTCACCTTCCAGGCCACCCATGTCGCCCAGCTCCACGTCGCCATCGCCACCCTCGGCACCGCCGGCGCGAGCCGGGTTGGTGATGTTGTTCAGCACCGGACGCAGCACGCCGAACACCAGAACCAGGATGAACAGCACGCCCAGTACCTGTTTGACGATGTCCCAGAACCAAGGTTGCGAATAGAACGGAATTTCGATGTTTTCCTCGCCGGTCTCGACGGAGAACGGCGCGTTGATCACGCTGACGCTGTCGCCGCGACTGGCATCGAAGCCCACCGAGTCCTGTACCAGACGGGTGAAGCGGGCCAGGTCATCGGCGCCCCACGGCGCGCGGGTGACCTCGCCGGTCTCGGCGTTGATGTTGACCTTGTCATCCAGCACCACGGCGACCGACAGGCGCTTGAGGCGGCCCTGCTGCTGCTTGGTGTGGCTGATCGAGCGGTCCAGCTCGAAGTTGCGGGTGGACTGCTCGCGCTTGTCCGCCGGATACGGCGCCAGCATCGGCTGGCCGGTGGCAGGGTCCATGATCTGCGCGCCATTAGCATCCAGCAGCGGCTGGCCGGCGGCGACCGGGCCGGCCGGAGCCGGAGCGGCAGCGGCCTGCTCCGGCGCACTGGCGGCGCCCGGCGGCTGGTTGCTCAGCGCGCCCGGCACGCCCTGCGGCGGCAGGCTGCTGGAGCGCTGTTCGTTGACCTGCTGCTCGCTGCGCAGCGCCGGCTGGTCGGGGTTGAACATCTCAGAGGTGGACTCCACCGAGCTGAAGTCGACATCGGCGGACACCTCAGCCTTGTAGCGGCCGCTGCCCAGCACAGGCTGCAGGATGTTGTGCACACGCTGGGTGAACAGGGTTTCCATGCGGCGGGTGTAATCGAACTGCTTGCCAGCCATGGTCAGCTCGGACAGCTCCTGCTGGTCAGACAGCAGGTTGCCCTTCTGGTCGACGACGGTGACCTGGGACTTGGTCAGCTCCGGCACAGAGGTCGCCACCAGGTTGACGATGGCCATCACCTGGCTCGGCTCAAGGGTGCGGCCCGGGTACAGCTCGACCAGTACGGACGCGGTGGGCTTGCGCTCATCACGAACGAACACCGAGCTCTTCGGGATGGCCAGGTGCACGCGGGCACCCTTGACGTTGTTCAGGCTGGAGATGGTGCGTGCCAGCTCGCCTTCCAGGCCACGGCGATAGCGAGTGGCCTCCATGAACTGGCTGGTGCCCAGACTCTGCTCCTGGTCGAGAATCTCGAAGCCGACGTTGCCGTCGCTCGGCGCCACGCCAGCGGCGGCCAGCTTCATGCGCGCGCGGCCGAGGTCTTCGGACTTGACCAGCAGCGCACCGGAGTTCGGCTCGACGGTGTAGGTGATGTCGGCGGCATTCAGCACGTCCATCACCTGATTGCTGTCCATACCCGCCAGGTTGCCCAGCAGCGGCTTGTAGTCCGGCTGTTGCGACCAGAGCACGACGGCGAAGCCGATGGCCACGCTGGCAGCCAGGCCGACCAGCAGGCCGATCTGACGCAGCATGGACATTTCCGAGAGATTCTCCAGGAATGCCAGCCCGAGCAGCGGCTTCTTCGGTTCGTCGGCGCCGGTGGTGGCGGGTACGTTTGCAGCGACAGCTTCAGCCATGTTTCAAATCCGCCCTGTTAAACCGGCATCTGCATGATGTCTTGATAGGCCTGAACCAGCTTGTTACGCACCTGGGTCATGGCCTGGAAGGAAACGCTGGCTTTCTGCGAGGCGATCATCACGTCGGTGATGTCGACGCCGCCCTGCTCCATCTCGAAGGCAGTAGCCAGCTGGCTGGAGGCCTGCTGGGTCTCGCTCACCTTGTTCACCGCCTGCCCGAGCATCTCCGAGAAGCTCGGCGCACCGGGCTCCGGCGCGCTGACGGCAGGCTTCTGCTTGGCCATGGCCTCCATCTGCATGGAGCGCATTTCCAACATCAGGCGATTGAATTCGACACCCTGGCTCATGACCCTTTCCTCCAACAGCCGCAGTTTTTTGACGCTACGCGGCCTTTGCAGGGGTATGTGCAAGCACAGTGCCAAAAAAGAAGGCCCGCACGAGGCGGGCCAAGAGAGGGTTCGGGAAAGACCTGCGGCGGCGCTTAGCTGGCGTAGAGATAAGCCTCTACGTCCATGCCGGCGTCGCGCATCTGGGCCAGCTTGTAGCGCAGGGTCCGCGGGCTGATGCCGAGGCGCTCGGCAGCCTCCTTGCGCCGGCCGCGCTCGGCCCGCAGGGTATCGATGATCATCTGGAACTCGCGGCGCCGCAGGTCTTCGCCCAGTGCGCCAGCATTGTCCGCCGCGGCGAACGCCTCCTCGACCGGCAGCGCCCCGCTGACAGGATGGCTGACCGTCGGCGTGGAAGCCACCAGGCTCACGACCGGAATGGCCGGCATCGGCGCCATGCCGATAGGCGCGGTCAGGCACAGGTCATGCGGCTGGATCAGGCCGCCCTGCTGGAGGATGAGCGCGCGCTGGATGGCGTTGTCCAGCTCACGCACATTGCCCGGCCAGGCATGGGCCACCAGAGCAGCACTGGCCTGCGGCGAAAGCTGCACGGCTGCGTGATTCATTTTTTTGACGTGCTTGGCCAGCAAGCGCTCCGCTAGCGGCAGAATGTCGGCAGGCCGCTCCCGCAGGGAACGCCAGGCCAGCGGAAACACCGACAGGCGATAGTAGAGGTCTTCGCGGAAACGCCCGGCGGCCACTTCGCTGGCCAGATCGCGGTTGGTAGTGGCCAGCACGCGGATGTCCAGGCTGATCGGCTTGCGCGCGCCAACGCGCTCCACCTCGCGCTCCTGCAACACACGAAGCAGCTTGGCCTGCAGGCCCAGCGGCATCTCGGAGATTTCATCGAGCAGGATGGTGCCGCGATCGGCCAGCTCGAACTTGCCTGGCTGGGCAGCGATGGCGCCGGTGAACGCGCCCTTCTCATGCCCGAACAGCGTGGCTTCGAGCATGTTGTCCGGAATCGCCGCGCAGTTGATAGCGATGAACGGACCGTCCGCACGCGTGGATTGCTGATGGATATAGCGCGCCAGCACTTCCTTGCCGGTACCGGACTCGCCGGAGATCAGCACGGTGGAATCGCTCTTCGCCACCCGCGCCGCCAACTCCAGCAGTTGGCGACTGGCAGGCTCGCTGGCCACAGGGCCGTCGCTTTCGCTCGCACTCAACCGCCCCAAGGCATGGCGAGCCACCAGTTCGAGCAGCGTGCGCGGCTCGAAGGGCTTGACTAGGTAATCGGCTGCGCCCTGGCGAATCGCATCGACGGCGCGCTCGACGGCGCCGTATGCCGTCATCAGCAGCACCGGCAGTTGTGGGTAACGACTGCGGATCAGGCCGAGCAGCTGATGGCCGTCCATGCCCGGCATGTTGACGTCGCTGATCACCAGGCTGAAGGCCTCCTCAGCCAGCGCCTCGACGGCATCCTCGGCACACTCCACGGCGCGGAAATCATGGCCGCCCAGCAGCAGGGTATCGGCGAGGGCCTCGCGCAGCGCACGGTCGTCTTCGACCAGCAGAACCTTGGCGGTCATGGCTTACTCCTGAATATTCGGTTGTGCCGCGTTGATCAGCGGCAGTACGAGGGTGGCGCAGGTGCCGCGACCGACACTCGAACGCAAATTCACTTCGCCCTGGTGGGCGCGCACTACCGCCTGCACGACGGCCAGACCCAGCCCGGTGCCGGTGGTCTTGGTGGTGAAGAAAGGCTCACCGAGGCGAGCTAGGGTGGCCTTGTCGATACCCGGGCCGTTGTCGCTGACGCACAGGCGCAGGCTGTTGCCGCGCGCATAGAGATGGATCTTCAGACGCGCCTCCCGGCCAGCGGCCTGGATGGCGTTCTCGATCAGGTTGAGCACGGTGCCGACCAAGGTGTCGCGATTGCACAGCAGCTCACCCAGACGAGCGTCGCATTGCCAGCGCACGCTCATGCCCAGCACATGTGGCTCGGCAGCACGACGCAGCGCATCGAAGAAGGCATTTGGCGCAATGCGGTCCGGCAGCGGCAGCTCGCCGCGGGCGAACACCAGCATGTCGCGCACCTGATGCTCCAGCTCGTGCAGGCGCTCCTTGATACGCCCAGCGAAGCGCTGCTGCTGCTCGAACGGCAGCTCCTGCTCCGCCAGGTGGCTGGCATAGAGCAAAGCAGCAGACAGCGGCGTACGAATCTGGTGAGCCAGCGAGGCAACCATGCGCCCCAACGAAGACAGCCGCTCGTGGCGAGCCAGCTGGTCCTGCAGGCGACGGGTTTCCGTCAGGTCGGTCAGCAACACCAGCTGGCCCGGCTCGCCCTGCAGCGAACGGGTAGCGATAGACAGGCGGCGCCCATCTTTGAGGGAAATCTCGTGACCGTCATCCTCGCGCGGCGCGAAGTTGCGCGCGATAACCTCGCGCCAAAGCATGCCCACCAGGGGGCGTCCGAGTAGGCTGCGCGCCACCGGGTTGGCCTCACGCACTACGCCCTGACCGTCGATGACGATGACACCACCCGGCAGCAGGTCGAGCAGGCTCTGCAGGCGCTGGGCCAGACGCTCCTTCTCCGCCAGCTCCTGCATACGCTGGGCGCTGACCAGCGCCAACTGGCCCTTGAGCTCGTTCACCCGCGCCTCGAGCATGCTGTAGGAGCTGCTCAACTGCGTGGACATCTGATTGAACAGGGCGAAGGCCTGCTCCAGGCTGGCACGGCTGGCCTGCTCGACAGGCGCGTCGGCAGCGGCTTCAGGGGTGGCGGGCAACGGGGCGGCTTGGCTCATGTTCTTCTCTCAACTGTCGAACCGTCGGTAAACGGTCGGTCGAGAGAGACATAGCAATCCCCGTGCCTAAAAATTAATTCATATTTTTCAATGACTTAAAAAATAAAGCCGGAGCTTGCGTCAAAGCTCCGGCTTTATTGTGGCGGGTGAACGAAGGATCAGTCCTCGTCACCGCCCTCCTCGTCGCGACGGCTCATGCCGTACTTGCGCATCTTCTCCACCAACGTGGTACGGCGGATACGCAGGCGCTCGGCGGCCCGCGCTACTACGCCACCGGCGTCGTCCAGCGCCTGCTGGATCAGCCCCTGCTCGAGGTTGCCCAGGTAATCCTTCAGATCCAACCCTTCCGGCGGCAGCATCGCGGTATTGGAGATGCCCGGCAGACCCGCACCAATCACAGCACGCTCATCCAGCTCCTCGCGGATGCTGATGGCCAGTTGCTCGTCCTCGTCATCGACGTGACGGAATTTCTTCGGTAGCTCGCCAACGCCAATCACGCCGTAGGGGTGCATGATCGCCATGCGCTCGACCAGGTTGGCCAGCTCACGCACGTTGCCCGGCCAGTCGTGACGGCACAGCGACATGATGGCAGCGGAGTTGAAGCGAATGGAGCCGCGCTTCTCGAACTCCATGCGCGAGATCAGCTCATTGAGCAGCAGAGGGATATCCTCGACACGCTCACGCAGCGGCGCCATCTCGATGGGGAAGACGTTGAGGCGATAGTAGAGATCTTCGCGGAAGGTCCCCTCCTCGATCATCTTCTCCAGATTCTTGTGGGTGGCAGCAATGATGCGCACATCCACCGACTGGGTCTTGTTGCTGCCGACGCGCTCGAAAGTGCGCTCCTGCAGCACGCGCAGCAGCTTGACCTGCATCGGCAACGGCATATCGCCGATTTCGTCGAGGAACAGCGTGCCGCCGTTGGCCAGCTCGAAACGACCAGCACGGCTGGTGATGGCGCCGGTGAAGGCCCCCTTCTCGTGGCCGAACAGCTCGCTCTCCAGCAACTCAGCCGGGATCGCGCCGCAGTTGACCGGCACGAAGGGCGCGTCACGGCGCTTGGAGTGATAGTGCAGGTTGCGCGCGACTACTTCCTTGCCAGTGCCGGACTCGCCGAGGATCAGCACGCTGGCCTCGGTGTCGGCCACCTGCTGCATCATCTGGCGAACCTGGTGGATGGCACGGCTGGTGCCGACCAGGCTGCGGAACAGGTTGGGCTCACGCTGGCGGCCGCGCTCGCGGGCCTGATCGTACATCTCGCGGTAGACCTGGGCGCGATGCAGCGAGTCGAGCAGCTTGTTGTAGCTGGGCGGCATCTCCAGGCTGGCCAGCACACGGCGGCGCAGATCCTCGGCCCAGTCGGTAGGCACAGGATCGCCGATCAGCAGCAACGGCAGGTTCTCGTCCCAGGCACTGATCTGCTTGACCAGCTCCAGAGCACCGCCCTTGGCAGAAACCTCGCCGAGCAGAACGTTGAGTACTTCACGGCTGGACTCGAGCTTGTCGACCGCCTGACGCCAGTCATTGCTGCCGCAGGCCAGGTGGTCTTCGCCCAGGAAACCGAGAATCACCGCCAGGTCACGGCGGCGCTCGGCATTGTCGTCAATCAGGAGAATCTTGGTTTCACGCCACATCTTATTCTGGTCTGGCTCGCGGGCTGGAGAAGGAGGTCGCCGAGCAGAAACGGCAATTGGCCACTAGTAAAGTCAAAAATCAGACAAGAGTCAATTTTATGGCGTAATTTTTCTATGATTCATGCGGGCCTCTACTGCGTGTGCAGAGGCCCTGAGGGACTAAAGAGGCGCGCGACGCATCAAGTGAACAGCTGGTAGACCTTGGCGCCCTGCTGAGACTGGTTGAGCTGCACCAGCTCACCGGCCAGACGGCGCTGTTCCGCCTGACAGGTCATCACCAACTCGCGATAGAGATCAAGCAGTGTCTGCATACGATCACGCAGCGTACCTTCGTCGCGTTCCGCCTCAACCATAGCCTCATCGACAGCCTGACGGCACTGCATATCGAGCTCGCCGATGGCTGCCCAATCACGGCGTGCGAGCGCATCGCGCAGGGCGTTGCCAGTGGCCTCAAGAAGCTGGACGGATGAACTCATGGGTACTTCCCCTTCACACGCAGATGCTCAGTGACTGATAGCATCCCAACCGGATTTTACGTTGCGCAGCAACTCCGCCACTTCGTCGATCAATGCTGCGTCATTGCTGATGTTGGCCTCTAGGAGGCGCGAGACCATGTACTCGTATAGGCGATCCAGGTTAGCGGCAACCTCGCCACCCTTCTGCAGATCCAAGCTCTCGCGCAGGCCACCAATAATACCAATGGCCTTGCTGATCAGCTCGCCTTTACCCGCTTGCTGGCCATGCAACATGGCTCCTTTGGCCTGCGCCAGGCGTGAGAGGCCGCCCTCCATGAGCATCTGAATTAGCCGGTGCGGGCTAGCATCGCTCACTTGGGCATGGGTATTGACGGTTTGATACTGCCTGAGGGCCGCCATTGCGTTCATGATCACTCCACTGAGTATTGCCTGGGAACACTCTCTGTATCGGCAATGACATCGGTGGCTTTAGTGTCGCAACGGCAGAAAGTTAGCAGTCAGGGCTATCGCTCTTGGGGAGCGGCTGTCGGCTCTACCTCTGGACCAATAGCATCCCAAGCCGTCTTGATCTGCGAGAGCAGGTGGTACACCTCATCAAGGCTCCGCGGGGTGTCATCCAGAGCAACTCCCGCGAGGCGGCGAGCCATGTAGTCATAGAGCGCATCCAGATTACCGGCGATCTCCCCCCCAAGCTCATGATCCAAGCTCGACTGCAGCACGCCGATAATAGTGATGGTAGTGCCTACAGCCATGCCGCGGATTTCTACATTACCCTCGGCTTGAGCCTGACGAGCCAGTAGCACGCGCTCCAGAGCCCCCTCAAGCAGCAACTGAGCCGCACGATAGGGCGAGACCTCCTGGCTAGTCTTGATCTGCTTGTAGGTATCGATGGGTTTCTTGCTCATAGCTAGCTAGAACTCTTCTTCACGAAGCCGGGCAGGCTTGCCAATTGATTGGTAAGGCTTTCACTGGTCCTCTGCAGGGTAGAGACCAGTTGATCCATGGCGGTGTATTGGGCCACCAGGCGCTCCTGAACCTTCGCGATGCGCAGATCGAGAGCCTCGCGCTGGTCATCGATATTAGTCAGTGTGCTTTGAAGTGCCTTAGTGCGCTGATCGAGGATGCCGTCGCTCTTAAGGTAATTGTTGACGTTCGCTTCCAAACGCCCCATCAGGCCATTATCACCTGCCAGATACTCGGCGACCTTATCGAAATCACTATCCAGAGCAGCGGAAAACGTAGTGTCGTCGATCTTCAGCGTGCCATCTTTCTGAGTGGTAATACCCAGCTGAGCCAATGCCTGAATTCCGCCCGAGCCAGCCATTTTAACCAGTTCGCTGCGCAGCCCTGACACAAGCCCACGAGTAGTCGCATCGCCAACCAGTGCACCAGCAACTGGCGCCTCGTCCTCCCCCATGGGGACCACTGCCGTCAGCTGCCCTACGGTAGTCATCAGGCTGTTATAGGCATCAACAAATTTCTGCAGA
The DNA here is from genome assembly GCF_028649395.1 of Pseudomonas sp. Gutcm_11s. Classification (GTDB taxonomy): domain Bacteria; phylum Pseudomonadota; class Gammaproteobacteria; order Pseudomonadales; family Pseudomonadaceae; genus Aquipseudomonas. Next base: position 648,547 of record NZ_JAQSUW010000014.1, read on the forward strand.
TTGGTCTTGACCGTGGCCTTATCGACCCCAACGGTGATATCTACAGTCTTGCCCGCCAAGATGTCGGACTCACTCTGAGCACTCACCAGATTCAGGGTCACGCCATCGATAGCGGTCGTTACCGAGTTGCTATCACTGACAACCTTCAATCCATCAACAAAGAGCACAGCTGACTTTGCCTGACTGATGACCCCTGCCGCACCGCTAGTCGAGTTGGGCCCCGAGCTGGTAGCTACAGCTCCAGTAGCCGGATTAAGCGCAGTCAATGCCGTACTACCAACACTGCCACCACTGGAAGTGACACTGGTCGTCAAGGAAGAACCGTTAGTAGAGCTCAGCACCAACCGAGCCCCCGAAGAGTCGGTCTGAATGGCTGCAGAGATACCTTGCGAGTTGCCATTGATGTTGATCATGTCGCGGACGTCTTCAAGCGTGAAGCCATCCGGAATGGACACATTCAAATTGACATCGCCAGCATTGATGGAGAGATCACCAGCCTGGAAGGTGGTGGTTGCGCCACCGGCGATAGCAGGGAGCTGCAGACTGACTGAGGGCTGGAAGGATTGCGTGGTCAGGGCTGCAGTACCGCTAGTCACGCCATCTTCGGTAGCCACTACCTTGATGTCATTGCCCTCTCCTGTCTTGCTGGAGCTCAATACCAGACGAGAGCCGGAGGAGTCGGAGACAATAGTGGCAGAAACACCCGCACTCTTGCCTGCCGAGTTAATACTGTCACGCAACCCCGCGAGAGTGTTGTTATCGTCGGTCACATTCACATCGAAGCTGGATGAACCCGCCGAAATAGTCAGTTTTCCGCTATTGAAGGTGGTTGAGCTGGAAGCAACCGACTGCAACCCCACTTTGCTGCTGGTGGCGAGTTGCTGCACTTGCATGCTGTACTTACCAGCGATTGCAGACGTGCCAGCTTTGGCAGTGATCACACTGGTATTGGTGCTAGTAGCAGTTCGGCTCTCGAAAACAGAAGCCTTGTTGAGGCTCTGGATAGCCGTCTGCAACGAGCTGAGCGAGCCCTTAAGCGAGCCCAAGGCAGAGAAGCGCGAGGTGGTCTTGGTCTCGAGGCGATCTAGCTGCTGGCTCTTTGGTGCCTTTTCGGCCGCCACCAGCGCGGTCACTATGCTGTCGATATCGGTAATGCCCGATCCAACGCCCAGGATTCCTGCCATATATCACCTCGCCAAAAAAATGACTTTAAACACCTTGTGAGCGCTTAACAGTCAAAAGCCATGCCAACGCTTAGCGTCAAGCCTCGGCCTTGAACAACAGACTGCGTACCTCCTCCAGACTCTCAGCCAACTGGAGAGCCTCCTCGGAAGGAATCTGCCGGATCACATTGCCGGAATCGGCGTCGGTGACCTTGACCACCACCCGGCCGGAACCGTCCTCCAGAGAAAAGTTGATGCTACGACGTACCGACTGAACAAATTCCTGAATAGTCGATACCGCAGACTCGACCTGCTCGCGGGAGACGGTATCTGCCTCCGCCGCGGCGGCACGGTCCGCCCGCTCCTCGCCACCCGCTTGGGCACCAACAGCTTTGTCGCCTGGCGCAGTGAGAGCAGGAGCCACACCTGGGTTAAGCGAATTCTTGATTGAGCCGACGTCCATAAAATTCTCCTCACAATGAGGTAGCGGGGAGAAGAGCTAAGCCCTTCCCCCCGCAGTCTAGCGCTTCTGGCCTTATTGCAGCAGGCTGAGTACAGCCTGCGGCAGTTGGTTGGCCTGGGCCAGGATTGCGGTACCGGCTTGCTGCAGGATCTGATTCTTGGTCAGTTCCGAAGTTTCGGCAGCAAAGTCGGTGTCACGAATCCGGCTACGAGCAGCGGAGGCGTTCTCGGAGATGTTCTGCAGGTTCGCGATGGTATTGTCAAAGCGGTTCTGCACGGCACCGAGTTGAGCGCGCTGGCTGTCGATGTTAGAGATCGCGGAGCTGATGATACCCAGAGCATTCTGCGCACCGATGGAGGTGCTGATGTCGACGCTATCGACGGCCTCCAGGTTGCTGAACACGCTGTCCGCTTGAACGCCACCATCGATGGTGTCGAAGTTCTCGACCTGGAAGGCATCAGCGGACTCGAAGCGCACCTGACCAACCGATACAGCACCGGCACCAGCGGCCAGAGTAGCTACCGCGCCAACCAGATCACTAGCGTCCTCGGCATCATCGACACCGTTGTCGCCATTGAAGGCCAGGCTCTGCAGGTCAGCACCGACTGCAGTACCGTCTTCCAGCTCAGCAGCCCAGTTAGTGATGACGATGTCGTCACCGCGCTCGCTGGTCATTTCCAGGGTGCCATCGGTATTGATCTTGGCAGAGATGCCAGTACGACCAGTTTCCTTGTTGATTTCATCAGCCACCGAAGACAGATCGCTCCAATCGGAGATGCTGGCAGAAATCGACACGCCGTCGGACTCCTGGGCATTGTTCGAGCCGTACAGAGTGAAGCTGACAGTGCCTGGATCGGTAGTGGTACCGGTGAAGTTCTCCAGACGAGCCCCAGTACGGGCAGTAGCAGTAACGCCAGTGGAACCCGAAGCGCCGTTTACGGCCGCAGCCAGTTCACGAGCGGAGGCACCACTGCTAAGAGCAACCGAGGCCTCACCCAGCTTGCCGGAGATGGTCAGACCAGCACTGGTAGCCGGCGAGGAAGCGTAGCCGTATGCGGTGGTGTAGGCAGCAAAGTTGGCCACGGTGGAAGCGGCGATACCATCCTGCGAGTTGGTGGAGTCAGCCAGGCTGCTGTTGAAGCGACTGGCACCAATGCGCGAAGCACCAGCGGCACCGATGGAAACGCTGATGGTTTCGAAGGCGTTAGCACCGACCTGGAAGCTCTGCGAGCCAAAGGTGCCATCGAGGATCTTGCGACCACCGAAGCTGGTGGTATCGGCGATACGGTTCAGCTCTTGTTGCAGCTGGGACACTTCGGACTGCAGAGCAGCACGTTCGCTAGCGCCGTTGGAGCCGTTGGCCGATTGCAGGGCCAGGTCACGCATACGCTGCAGGATGCCGGTGGACTGCTGCAGCGCGCCTTCAGCGGTCTGCGCCAGGGAGATACCGTCGTTGGCGTTGCGGGTAGCGACGTTCAGACCGTTGATCTGGCTGGTCAGACGGTTGGAAATCTGCAGACCAGCGGCATCGTCCTTGGCGCTGTTGATGCGATAGCCGGTCGACAGGCGCTGCAGCGAGGTATTCAGGCTGGACGACGAGGTGTTGAGGTTACGCTGAGTGTTCAGCGAGGCTACGTTTGTGTTGACTGTCAGGGCCATGGTGATTGCCTCCAAAGGACCGTGCTACTGAGTTTGTCTGAGCTTGCGAGCTTCGGGCCTGCATTGCTCAGACGCCCCATAAAGTTCGCATTCGGTAATTTTATCGGCGCTAGTGGCGGCAACTTTAGGCGGCTTTAGCAAGGAATTTCGATTTTTTTTATCCCTTTACAAACAGTAACTTACAAAAACAAAGCTGCCAACATGGGCAGGAAACAGAGGAAATTGACGCGCCAACGAGCTGTACGCGTCAATTTCACAGGCCACATCAGACCTTCTTCAACCAGGCATCAGGCCAATGGGTGATGTTCTTGCTCAAGCCACTCTCGTTGAAAGGCCAGGTCGGCTGCTCGATCACGAACTGGGAGTTACCCGCCGCAAAGTCGATCGCAGCCTTGGAGGGGTTATCGACGCCCCAATCCTTGCCAGCTCGCGGTACATCCTTCACATCTTTCATTACACCGTCAGTGGAAACGATGTAGGAGCCCTTGGTTACCAGCGGCGAGTACAGACGCAGCTCTTCGGCGACGTGGGCATAGGTGTGGTTGGAGTCGAGGATCACCAGTACGGTCTCGCCCGGTTTGATCAGCGACTTGACCTGCTCTACGACATCATCGGCAACCGAACTGCCTTCGATCAAGGTCAGGTAGCTGGACAGCTCGTGCTCTTCGATGGCTTTGCGGTTGTGCGGGCGGATCTCGATGTCCACACCGATCACCCGACCCTTGCCCATGGCCTTGAACAGGCTGGCGTAATAGATGAGTGAGCCACCGTGAGCGACGCCGGTTTCTACGATCACATCCGGCTTGACGCTGTAGATCACTTCCTGGATGCGGATCATGTCTTCCGGCAGCTGGATCACCGGGCGGCCCATCCAGGAGAAGGTATAGGGATACTTCTGGTTCCAGCCGAGGTTGACCCACTGCTGGGACAGAATCTCGAAGGACTCGTCGGTATAGAGATCCAGCTCGCGGACGGCACCGCCCTCTTCCAGGATCAGCTTCTTGTTATCGGTATCGACTGTCAGTTTCACGCCCTGCTCCTTTCCGAGTATCAAATTGTCCCGCGCCACCAAGCGAGGGCATCATCCAAACCACTGTGTAGATCGAACCGTGGCTGCCAGCCCGTCGCCAGCAGGCGCTGGTTGTCGGCAACCAGCAACGGGGGGTCGTTAGCCGCAACCGGGATGACCCCGAATTGCACCAAATGCTCTGCGTTCAGCTGCCTGGCCAGATACTCGATGACCTCGCGCAGGCGTATCGGCTGGCCACCGCCAATATTGAATGCTCCATCGGCCTTCACATTAATCAACTGCACCAGCGCGGCAGCGACATCCGCCACATGCAGCAGGTCACGCAATTGCTCGCCATGGGAACAGCGTGCCGGCTCGCCCTTGAGCAATGCTCCCAACACCGCCGGGACCAGTCGCCCGGGAGCCTCGAAGGGGCCATAGGCATGGAAAATACGCGCCCAGGCCACTGGCAGGCCATGCAGCTGAGCGAATAGCTCGGCCAACTCGCGAGTCGCATTCTTGCAGCGACCATAAGGAGTCGCCGGATTAAGCGGCGTTGCATACTCCTGGCAGATGCCCTCACCGCTCCAGTCATATTCGGCACAGCTACCGACCAGCACAGCCTGCTCGCCGCCATGAAGCTGGAAAGACTCGAGCAACTCCAGAGTGGCCCGCACCCAGCCAAGGTTTTCTGGCGAGGTCCAGTACCCGCCGGGCTTGGCACACCACGCCAAGTGCAATAAGCATTGCGGTTTTACAGCCCTGCACAACGCTCCAGCGGCCCCGGGCACCAGCAAGTCCGCCGAATGAATGCGAGTGTTCTCACATCCCTCCGCCGGTAGACTTCCTGGACGATAAACGGCATGTACATCCCAGCCAGCATCAAGCAGCTGACCCAGCACCTGGCGGCCGACGAAGCCCCCCGCCCCTGTAACCAGAACACGTCCGCGAGCACTTGGCATATTCAGAGTTTGACCAGCAGGCCTTGCCCGGTTGGCAACTCCAGGATGCGCTCCCCCTGGTGCCGATTGAGCCACGCATCCTCGGCATGCTGCTGGGCCTGATACCACAGCCAGCCATAATCATCGAAAACTATCATTCCACCGGGTACCAGGCGCTCATAGAACCGCTCCAGAACCGCAACTTCTGCATCTGCGTTATTCATATCGATATGCATGAAGGCGATCTTCTCGGGAACTCCCTTGGCAAAAGACTCAGGCACCAATCCCTGCACAACCTTCACCCTCGGATAATCCTTGAATCGCTCGCAAACCTGCGCGTACAGATGATCCCCATGCGCGCTCAAGGCATGATGTTTCATCTCCGGGGAGTGGCAAAATACGTCGTATAAATAGTAATCCCGCTCCAAAGAGTTGAAGCCCAAGTAATCGCAGATGACTTTAACCGTGAAACCCTTGTAAACCCCGGCCTCGACAAAATCCCCATCCAGCCGACTGCACTGCCGGGCCGCCCAGCACAACGTGTGCAAACGCCATATCAGCGACTGCTCCTGAATATCCGGGGAGTTGTCATTGACTGCAGAGACGAACTTTTCATCCTGCAGGAACCCCATATTCCGGTTCCAGGTAATCAAATTGTCGGCAACGAAAATCCCATCTGGCTGCAAGGTGTTGAGCGCGCGAGCAATACCGTCGACAAATTGCTCCTGATCTCGTACGCCGTAGAACGCTTCCGTAATGTAGTTAGCCATGGTCCCCCCTGGAGGCACTCAATACCTTAACAAGCAGCAAACTCTTGTAGCCCCGGCACAGCAACCAGGAAGCGCCCGCCCCATGTCTGGACCACCGCCTGCTGTTCCATCACCTCGGCCAACAGATTCCACGGCAGCACCAGCACATAGTCAGGCTTCTCTTCGGCAATACGCGCCGGCGGGACGATGGGAATGCGACTACCCGGCAGGAACTTGCCTTGCTTGTGCGGGTTGGCGTCGGCCACCCAGGCCAAAAGATCAGCACGCACGCCGGCGTAGTTGAGCAGCGTGTTGCCCTTGGCCGCCGCGCCGTAACCCACTACTTTCTTGCCTTCGGCCTTGGCCTTGAGCAGGAAGCGCAGCAGCTCGTGCTTGATGCGCTCGGCGGCCGGCGCCAGGCTGGCGTAGTAGGCAGCGGTCTTCACGCCGCTCTCCTCCTCGCGCGTCAGCATCGCAGCGACTGCCGCCGATACCGGACGCTCGCCAGCAGTGCGCTGAGCAAACACCCGCAGCGAGCCGCCGTGAGTCGGCAACTCCTCGACATCGAACACCGCCAGGCCATTGCGTATGCAGAGCGCCTGCACGGCGGTCAGCGACAGATAGGAATAGTGTTCGTGGTAAAGGGTGTCGAACTGGTGCTCGGCCATCAGCCGCAGCAGATGGGGAAACTCGAAGGTCACCACACCGCTCGGCTTGAGTAGCGCGGCGAAGCCCTTGAGGAAGTCGTTGACGTCCGGCACGTGGGCCAGCACGTTATTGGCCGCCATCAGGTCGGCGCCCCAGCCCTCTTCCGCCAGCTGGCGCCCAACCGCCTCGCCGAAGAACAGCTCGCGGATCTCCAGGCCCTTGTCCCGCGCCGCCCGCGCGGTACTGGCAGTCGGTTCGATACCCAGGCAGGGAATGCCACGCTTGGCCACGTACTGCAGCAGGTAGCCGTCGTTGGCAGCGATTTCCACCACCTGGCTCTGCGCGTTCAGGCCGAAACGCTCGGTCATGCTCGACACATACCGGTCGGCATGCGCCAGCCAGCTGCTGGAGAAGGAGCTGAAGTAGGCATAGTCGGCATCGAACAGACTGTCGGCGGCGCGATAGTCCTCGGTCTGTACCAACCAGCAGGCGTCACACACCTGTACCCGCAGCGGCACCCACTGCTCCGCCTGGTCGAGCTGATCGACACTGACATAGGCATTGGACGGCGGCGCCGTGCCCAGGTCGATCAACGGCAGGTGCAGGTGCGCACCACAGCCACGGCAATTCATAGACGAACTCCTTGGAAACTCTCATCCAGCAGCGGATGGCCGGCATCGCGGGCCGACAGGTTCTTGAATGGCAGCGGCCAGTCGATGGCCAGACGCGGGTCACTGACGGACAAGCCGCCCTCATGGCCCGGGGTGTAATCGGCGCTGTGCAGGTAGAGCAACTCGGCATCGTCGCTGATTGCCTGGAAGCCGTGGGCGAAACCCGGTGGCAACAGCAGACTGCGGCCGTCACCCTCTTCCAGCCGCTCGGCATGCCAGTGCAGGAAGGTCGGCGAGCCCTGTCGCACATCCACTGCTACATCCCATACCACGCCGCGCAGACAGCTGATCAGTTTGCTCTCGGCGTGCGGTGGATACTGGTAGTGCAGGCCGCGCACGGTGCCGCGTTCGCGGGTCAGCGACTGATTGATCTGGCGTACATGAAACGGCTGGCCGAACAGCTGCAGGCTGCCTTCGCAGTACAGACGGGCGAAACGCCCACGCTCGTCCCGGTGCACGCGGTGCTGCAGGGCGAACAGGCCGGGCAGCGGCAGCTCGATCAATTGCAGATCGCTCATGCCTGCCCCCAGTAGCCAGCCAGCTGAGCCAGGGTGACGGCGCGCATGTCTTCGCCACGCTGCCAGGCCAGGTGCCAGTCGAGGGTCTGTTGCAGGCAGTCATCCAGCGCCCAGCGCGGCTGCCAGCCAAGCAATTGGCGCGCGCGACTGCTGTCCAGGCGCAGCAGGCCAGCCTCATGCAGCTCGCTCGGTTCGATCTTGAGACCCGGCGCCTGCGGCCAGCGCGCAGCCAGGCGTGCCACCACTTCACCGACATTGCAGGTATCGCTATCGGCCGGACCGAAGTTCCAGGGCCCGGCCACGGCAGTGCCCTGCTCATACAGGCCCTGGGCCAGTTGCAGGTAGCCGGCCAGCGGCTCCAGGGCATGCTGCCAGGGGCGTACGGCCTGCGGGTAACGCAGGGTCACCCGCTCGCCACGGGTCCAGGCGGCAAGGACGTCCGGCACCAGGCGGTCGGCGGAGAAATCGCCACCACCCAGCACGTTGCCAGCCCGCGCCGTGGCCAGGGCCAGGCCGTGCTCGGCGTAACGGGTCACGGGGAAATAGGAGGCGGCGAAGGATTGCGCCACCAGTTCACAGCAAGCCTTGCTGCTGCTGTAGGGGTCATGTCCGCCGAGCGGCTCATTCTCCCGATAAGGCCAGGCCCACTCGTTGTTGGCGTAAACCTTGTCGGTGGTCACCACCACGCAGGCACGCACACCGCCGACCTGGCGCACCGCTTCGAGCAGGTGCAGGGTACCCATGACGTTGCTGGCGTAGGTGCCCAGCGGGTCTCGGTAGCCCTCGCGCACCAGCGGCTGAGCCGCCAGATGCAGGACGATCTCCGGCTTCACTTCGGCCACAAGGGCCAACAGAGTCGGCAGATCGCGCAGATCGCCGATACGGCTATCGATGCCCTCACCCACCCGCGCCAGCTCGAACAGACTTGGCTCGGTAGAAGGCTCGAGGGCAAAGCCGGTGACCTGGGCACCCCAACTCTGCAGCCACAGTGCCAGCCAGCCGCCCTTGAAGCCGGTGTGACCGGTCAGCAGGACGCGCTTGCCACGCCAGAATTCGCGGCTCAGCTCCACTGTTTCCAAGGTGCCTCTCCGCTCTGCCACAGTTGTTCCAGGTAGTTCTTGTCGCGCAGGGTATCCATCGGGTGCCAGAAGCCTTCGTGCTGGAAGGCCATCAACTGACCGTCTTCGGCCAGCTTGTCGAGGGGTTCAGCCTCCCAGGTGGTGGCGTCATCGGCGATGTAAGGCAGGACCTTGGGCGACAGAACGAAGAAACCGCCATTGATCCAGCCACCATCGCCACGCGGCTTCTCGACGAAACCGGTCACCTGGTCGCCCTCGCGAGCCAGCGCACCATAGCGGCCGGGCGGCTGCACGGCTGTCACCGTGGCGTGCTTGCCATGCTGCTTGTGGAAGGCCACCAGCCCAGCGATGTCCAGATCGGACACGCCGTCGCCGTAGGTGAAGCAGAAGGCCTCGTCCTGCTCCAGGAAGCGCCCGACCCGGCGCAGACGCCCGCCGGTCATGGTCTCTTCGCCGGTGTCGACCAGCGTCACGCGCCATGGCTCGCTGTAGTTCTGGTGCACTTCCATCTGGTTGTTGCGCATGTCGAAGGTGACATCAGAGGTGTGCAGGAAGTAGTTGGCGAAGAAGTCCTTGATCGCATAGCCCTTGTAGCCCAGGCAGATGACGAAGTCCTGGATACCGTGGGCCGAGTACTGCTTCATGATGTGCCAGAGGATCGGCTTGCCGCCGATCTCGATCATCGGTTTGGGCTTGAGGTGCGATTCCTCGCTGATGCGGGTCCCCAGGCCACCGGCCAGGATCACTGCCTTCATTGTTGTTCTCCTTGTTCGCAGTAGCGTTGCCACATCTGCTGGTAGGTCCGCTCCATACGGCGGGCGAAATTGACGCCGTCGCACAGGGGCGAATTGCGCATTTCCTCACGCAGTCCCGCGCGAATACGGGCCAGCTTGCCGGTATCAGCAGCCAAACTCACCAGTTTGTCCAGATACTCCTCCTCGCTGTCGGCGCACCACTCCCCACGCCCCATGCCGTGCAGGATCAATGCGCCGACCCGGCCCATGGATGGTCGGTCGCGCAACGTAACGACCGGCAATCCCATCCACAGACTCTCGTAGAGCGTGGTCCCCGAATTATGCGGGAAGCAGTCCAGAGCTATATCCATTTTGCCGAGCGCATCCCAGACCGGCGAGGTATAGCCGAACTCCAGGCGCACCGCGTCTATGCCATGCTCGGCAAACTTGAGACGGTAGTGTTCGCACAAACCGACATCATCGAAAGCACTGCTGTCTAGGATCAGCCGTGAGTTGGGAACACGTTTAAGCAGCTCAGACCAAACACGAATCACCTGGTGGTTGAGGCGCACCGGCCGAGTCAAGCTGCCAAATGTGATGTAGCCGTTGCTGAGCGCCGGCAATGACGACACCTCCGGCATCATCGCATTGGGCATGTAGGCTACCGCAGGGCCGGGCATCCGCCAGAGTTGCTCTGCGAAAGAGCTCTCACAACCTGGCGGCAACATCTGTTCATCAGCGAGGAAATAATCAATCGCCTTCAAGCCGGTACCAAAGGCGAAACCCATCCACCAACTGACCTGTACCGGGGCCGGTTTGAGGGCCATACAGGCCAGGCCATTGTTGGCCGTATGGCCGGCAAGATCGATCAGAACATCGATCTGATCAGTCCGGATCTGTTCAGCGATCAGCTCGTTGCTCAGGCCGACACAATGCCGCCAGTGGTCCGCATAGCCCATGAAGCGCTCGGTCACCTGATCCTCTAGTCGCACCAGTGAATAGGCAAACACTTCCACCTGGGCATGATCGTGGTTACGCATCAGAGGCTCGATAAAGAGCGCACAAACGTGGTGACGGAAGTCCGGCGAGATATAACCGATGCGTAATCTGCGTTTGGGAAGCAGGGCATTGGTGTAGTCAAAGTAGCGCCGCTGAGGATAGAAGCGCTCGACGATGTCCTGATAGATCGCGAAGACCTGCTCGCCAGTCCAGTCTGCGTGATAGTTGGCAAAGAAAAATGTATTGGTACGAGCTTGAGGGGCATCCAGTACATCCCTCAAGAGCTCTATGGCGCGATCCAGATTACCGAAGTTGGCCTCCACTCCCGCCAGGTTGATCAACACCGGCCGATAGTCAGGAGCTACCTCCAAGGCTTTCTGGTAAGCATCACGCGCCTCACTGATGCGCTTAGCTGCACTGAGAATATTGCCGAGGTTGTTCCACAGATTGGGTTCGCGGCCGTTGAGGCTGATGCCTACATGCATGACCCGTTCGGCTTCGTCGAGCAGCCGCGCATCCAAGTAGGTATTGGCCAGATTGTTCCATGCTTCAGCCTGATCAGGGGTGATCGCTAGCGCCCGCATGAAGCAGCCCTCTGCCTCATGCTGACGCCCCACCGAGTGATAAACCCCGCCGAGCATATTCCAGCCCACCTGATAGTCAGGCTTCATCTGCAGACCGAGCATCAGGTGCTCAAGTGCTCGATGCGGATTCTGCTCGTTCTGGTAGGACTGTCCGATCCAGCACTGTGCCTCATGATGCTGCGGGTCAAGTGCCAATGCCTGCTGCAAATAGCCTCTAGCTTCCTCGCCTTTGGCAGCCAGTACGGCCGACATTCCACGATGGAACCAAGCCTTGGGGTTGCCTGGGCAACGCTCTGTCCACTCACGCATCAGCAGCGACTCTTCATGCTCGCGCTGCGACTTACGCAAGAAGTTGCTCAGGCGCTGCCAGGCAGTATCGCAAGTGGGATCTATACGTACCAAGTCGCGCAGAGTTCTCTCCGACTCCTCGGTCCGCCCCGCTCTCGCGTGAACAGCCGCCAACACCAGGCTTGCCCGCCACTGCCCCGGCTGCTCAACCAGCACCGCCTCGGCCAGGCGCTGCGCAGCGGCGACGTCATGATCCAGTTCCAAGTCAGCCAGCGCCGCAGCCACATCGAGATCAGCCGGCCATTCACGACGCGCCGCTTTGAGTAGCGGATACGCCTGCTGGCGCTGACCCAACTGATAACGAGCCAGCGCGAGCTGCAACTTCTCACCTGCGCTGAGGACATCAAGGTCCATACTCAGGCTGATGACCTGCTCCCATTCACCAGCGCTAAAAGCCTGATCAATGCGCTGCTGAACCAGTTGTAGAGAACTTTTGAGCAGGCAGCACTTCTTGTACTTCAGGCCGCTGCCGCAGAAGCAGGGGGCATTGCGAGAGGGAAGCACATCAGGAAGCTGCCCTAGGATATCCAGCTTGGCCTGCAGCTGACCAATCAGCTGCAAAGCCTCTAGAGCCCCTGGGTGACCGGGCTGCAGCGCCAGAACCTGGTCGAATGCGGATATGGCCGAAGGCCAGTTCTGCGCTTGCAGGCTAGCCTGGCCAAGTCGCATCGCGTAATCGGAATTCTGCGGTTCCAGCTCCAGTAGGTGATCGAAAGCACGGAGAGCGGTAACGCTATCGTGGCTAGCTAAAGCAGCCTCGCCAAGAAGCTGCCAAGCCTCACGATCCTTAGGCTGCTGTTGCAGCAACTCTCGGCAACTATTACGGGTGCGCGTGTAATCACCTTCCTCAAACCCCAGGCGTGCCTGGCGGCGAAAGAAGTCCACTAACCATTCGGTATCGACTGACATGCTGGTCCCGTCAATTTTTCATCACTATCTATGCAAGTTAGCAATTAACAAGCCAGATGAAATCAGAAAAATCAGGGGGATGGGACCAGCGGGCACATCGTTAAGATCCAGCGATCTCACTCAGCGCAACTGGTTGAACAGACTCAACCCTGCGATCTTCACATAGCTCTGCTGAGCCGCCTCAAGAATCACCGTCTGGAACGACAGACGCGACAAGGCCTCGGCGTAGTCCAGCTCGCGCAGATCGGCTTGCACCGACTTGTTGACCAGAGTGACGTCTTCGTTGTCGATCTCGGTGGTCTCGATCATGTTGAGCCGCGAACCGATTTCGGTCTGCACCTCCAACACCTGACCTATGCCGTTGTCGAGGTTCTGCAAAGCAATAGCTACTTCATCGCGAACCGCCAAGTTACCAGCGGTGGTGGTCGGCGAACTCTCTAAAGCCTGTCTCAGCTGAGAGATGGTATTGAGAATACTGCGCTGCTCTTGGAATTGCGGTTTGATGCCGAACTCATCGCCGGCTGCGGCAGCGACATCGATATTGAAGTCGGCACCAAACACGCTGAAGGTGCCGGGAGCCGTTGCCGTGCCACTAGCAATTGGCGTGCTGCTGGCTCCCACTGGCTGGGCATATACATCGAAATCGGTAGCGTTGGTGAAGCGCAACACCACTCCCGAAGTCGGGAACTGCGAGTTGAACGTCGCTTGGTTACTGATAGTGCCACCACTGACCAACGCGGTGGAGGCATTGGTAGAGGAGCGAGTCACAGCGAACTCAGTCGGAGCCACCGCCAAAGTGAAGCTGTGGGTACCAATCCCCGGCGTACCCGGAGTGGCCGTGTTTGCCAGCAGATTGTCGAGATCCTGCTCGTTATCACCCTCCTGTAGCACCACGTCGAGCTGGAAGCGCATACCTCGGAAGTTGATGACGTTGCCGTCGCTAGCCAGTGGATCAATCTGACCACCACCTGGAATCTCTGACGTTACATCAGCCCCGCTACCGTCATAGATACGGAACTCATCTCCGCTTACGAACACCAGCGAATAGGGCTCTCCGGCACGGAACGTGCTGTTGAAAGTGTCGTTGTCCTGCACCAGTCCCGGTGACATGAACACCCTCTGCTCATCCGACGGCACGGCCGGAATGGTCGTGGCAGGCAACGGTGGTATCTGACCGGCCAACGCCGGATTGTCAACGCCACTGCTGCGCAATACACGGTCAGCGTTGGTTACGTCCTCGAACAGACGTTTGCCGTTGTCATTGATCGGCACAGTTGTCGAGCTGGCGACCTGCAGGCTGCGCTGCCCCTCATCGCCGAAGTAGGAATAGGTGCCATCGGGGTTTCGCGTGAAGGGTTCGGTCTTGCCCAGGTTACCGGCGAACAGATACTCGCCTCGGGCGTTGCGGGTGTTCATCAGATTGAGCAGCTCCGCTTCGCGCTGCTCGAGTTCCTTTGCAATGGACTTGCGGTCTTCGGCCGAGAGCGCACCGCCACCGGCCTGCACACCTAGCTCGCGAATACGCTGCAGCACAGTGTTGACCGAGTTGAGAGTGGTTTCTTCCTGGGTCAGGCTGTTCTTGGCGGCGGTCAGGTTGTCCTTGTACTGGCCAAGCACCGCCTGCTGCTGCTCCAACTGCAACAAACGCACCGAGGCAACCGGATCGTCCGCCGGGGTGAGAATGCGCTTGCCGCTGCTGATCTGCTCCTGAGTGCGGATCACATCGGAATAGTTGCGCCCGATGCCGTTCACACCGTTGTTGAACGCCTGAATGGTGGAGATACGCATGACCATGATGGCTGTCCGACTTAGAAGGTATTGATCAGAGTATCGAACAGGCTGCGCGCGACTTGAATGATCTGCGCGGACGCCTGGTAATACTGCTCGAACTGGATCAGCTTGGCCGCCTCTTCATCGAGGTTGACTGCCGACACCGAGTCGCGATTGTCAGTGGCCTGCTTGAGGATGGCGCCGGTCGCCTCACCGTCCACACGCGCCTGACTAGTGAGGGTACCGACCCGTTCCACAAGATCACCGTAGGAGTCAGTAAAACTCGCACCGGTGGTGCCGGGGAAGTTCGGATCGATGCCGATCGTCGCTTTGTTCTGCAGATCCGCCAGTTTCAGGGCGTTACGGTTATCCGACACACCGTTGGTGTTGAAGGAAATGGTGAAGTTGTCGCCTGTACTGGGACGGCCACTGATGGTGAATTCGAAGGTGAAATCATTCGGCGGCGTACCGGCAGTGATCTGCTGGGTGTTGTTCTGCCCCGGCACGATGGTATTGCTGCTCAGTACCGCACCCGTGGTATCGACCACGTCGTAGCCGGTGTCTGAAGTGAATACGATGCGCAACGGCGGCGTATCACGCAGGCTGGTTTCCATCGCAGCCTGCGCCACCGGATCGTAAATATCGATCTTTGTGATCAGACTGGGCTGGGTAATCGTACCGTTGCCGATATTGCCCGGGCTGGTCTCAGCCTTGAGTGGCGAGGCGAAGGCCAGCTCCTCGGCGTTCTTCAGATCGGCACGAATATCACTACCAGCAGTGCGCGTCGGCATCACCCGGAAACGGTCGCCAGCAGCGAAGGTGCCGGACGCAACGTTCATCGAGAACCCATCGAATACCAGCGGTGTTCCGCTGGTGATGTCGTAGGGCGATGGCGCAGCGACCATCGGGGTGTCCGGATCCCCATCGTCGTCATACAGAGCCGAGACGGTCTGGCCATCGGAAACCCGACGCACCGTGTACTCGGTGGCGCTGGTGAACTCGATCTCGTAGTCGCTGGTGGTCAGCGCAGTCGTGTTTTCGATCAGGACGTTGAGGTTGGCCGATGTATCACTGTTGCCGACCCGTGCCAGGCTGCGCTGGCCGATCAGCAGCGGATCATTGATATCGCGGAACAACGGCTCGCCGAAGTTGCCCTTGAGATCGAGGCCCTGCCCCAGCTGGCTGTTGATCTGGTCGGAGATCGATAGCGCCAGACGACCAACGGCGTTGAGCGACTCATCCAGCACGTCTTCACGATAGCGGATCAAGCCCCCCATCTCGCCACCGGTAATCAGGGTGGTGATGCCCTGGCGCGAGTTGCCGCTGACGAACTGCACCTCTGAGCGCAGCGGGTCGGCCGTGCCCGGCACCACCTCCAGCTTCGCCGCGGTAGCGCCCACCACCAATGGCTGGCCGGAGCCGATGAACAGGTTGTAACTGCTGTCATCCTGCGGAACCACCGTCACGCCGATGAACTCGGAGAGCTTGCGAACCGCTTCCTCGCGGGCGTCCAACAGGTCATTGGGCGCCTGACCGTTGGCAGCAGCCACGGCAATCGCGTTGTTGTAGCCCGCAATGGAAGTGGCCAGTTGATTGACCTGGTCGGTGACCGCCGAGAGCTGCTTGTTGATGAAGGAGTTCTGTTCGTAGAGGCGGTCGTAGATGGTGTTGAAACGCTTGGCCAGGCCCTCGGCCTCCGACAGCACCAGCTGGCGCGCCGGAATATTGGCTGGGTCCTCTGCCGCGGTCTGCAGCGCGGCAAACACCTTCTGCAGGCCTGGGGTGATACCGGTGGTGCTACCAGCCAGAAGCGAATCCAGCTGGTTGATCTGATCCAGGTAGGCGGTTACGTCGCTGTTCAGCGCAGTGCTGGTGCGCACCTGGGTGGTCAGGAATTCGTTATAGATGCGCCGTACATCGACCAGGGTAGTCCCCGTGCCGATATAGCCGGCGCCGCTGAACTGCGGAGTGCGCGTGGCCTGTATCGTGTCCTGCCGAGAGAAACCCGGCGTGTTGACGTTGGTGATGTTGTGGCCGGTGACCGCCAACGACGTCTTGTTCGCGGCGAGGCCCGACAGGCCAATGCTCAGTAGGTCAGCCATGATCTAGCTCTCAGGTCCTTGTGGTCGGGCTATCGGCGGCAGCTACAGCCTGATAGGTCTGCATCTGCCGGGCGATCTGCGCGATCTTGCGGGCGTATTGGGGGTCGGTGGCGTAACCGGCCTCCTGCAGCTCACGCACGAAGCTTTCCGGGTTCTCGGTCGCATCCAGGGCTTCTTGGTAGCGACCGTTGCCCTGCAGGAAACTCACGTAGTCGTTGAAACTCTGGCGGTAGGAGTCATAGGCGCGGAACGATGCCGCCTCCTTCACCGCCTCGCCGCCCTTGTACTCGGTGGTCAGCACCCGCGCCGAGTCACCCTGCCAGCCGCCATGCGCCTTGATACCGAACAGATTGTGGCTGCTGGAGCCATCTGACTGCTGGATGATCGACTTGCCCCAGCCGGTTTCCAGGGCAGCCTGGGCCACCAGGTAGCGGGCGTCGACACCGATCTTCTGCGCGGCCTCCTCTGCCAGCGGCAGCATGGTCTCGACGAACTCGGCGGCCGAGGAGAAGGCCGACTTGCCCTTGGCCAGCGGTGGCTGAGCGACACGGCGACCGCTGATGGCGTCGCTATCGTCCAGGCTCAGCGGCTTGCTGTCGGCCACGGCCTTGGTCTGCGCCGGCACCCAGTCGCTGCCGGCCAGTGGCTGACCTTCGGCGGCCGGGACTATGCCGGCCAACAGGCGATCGGTGAGTTTGCTCGGCAGGCTCAGGCGGCGCTGGTTGAGCAGCTGCGAGTCGTCGCGAGCGACACCACCCTCGCCCGCCGCCTTGAATGCTCCGGCGCGCGCGTTGGCGCCCGGCGACTCGACCTGGGCAAAGGGGTTGACCCGTTTCGGTCCGCTCTTCATCTGGCTGAGCTGACGCTCCAGCACCGAGGCCAGACCGATGCCACCGTTGTTCTTCGACAGGGTCACGGCCAGCTGCTGGTCGTGCATGTCCTGGTAGGTCTTGCTCTCGTTGCTGTTCATGAAGTTGCCTTCGCCGAACACTTCGTTCGCCTTGCGCATGGCCTTCATCATTTCATTGAGGAACAGCGACTCGAATTCCTGGGCGACCTTCTTGATGTTGCTTTCGCTGTCACCGCCGACCTTGAACTGGTTGAGCCGGTTCAGGTCGGTGTAGGCGCCGTTGTCTAGGCCGGCTGCGAGTCTGGAGTCCATGGTCGCCTCCGTCAGATCACGATCAGGTCAGCCTGCAAGGCGCCGGCTTGTTTCAGCGCCTCGAGGATGGCCATCAAGTCGGAGGGCGCGGCGCCCACCTGGTTAACCGCGCGCACGATCTCGTCCAGCGTGGTGCCCGGGCCGAACTTGAACATCGGCTTGGCTTCCTGCTGTGCATCGACCTGGGAGCGCGGCACCACTGCGGTCTGCCCGCCAGACAGCGCATTGGGCTGGCTGACGATCGGGTCTTCGGTGATGGTCACGGTCAGGCTGCCATGGGTCACGGCAGCCGGTTGCACCTTGACGTTCTGGCCGATGACGATGGTGCCGGTACGCGAGTTGATGATGACCTTGGCCGCCGCCTGCCCCGCCTCGATTTCGATGTTCTCCAGCACCGCCAGATAATCCACGCGCTGGTTCGGGTCCAGCGGCGCGCTGACGCGGATCGAGCCGCCGTCGATGGCCTGGGCCACGCCAGGGCCGAGCAGGCCGTTGATCTGATCGACGATGTTCTTTGCCGTGGTGAAATCCGGACGATTGAGATTGAGCGTCAGACTGTTGCCTTGATCGAAGCCGCTCGGCACCGGGCGCTCGACCGTGGCACCGGCAGGAATGCGGCCGGCCGACGGTACGTTGACGGTGATGCGCGAGCCATCGCCGCCAGTGGCATCGAAGCCCCCGACCACTAGGTTGCCCTGGGCGATGGCGTAGACGTTGCCGTCGATGCCCTTCATCGGCGTCATCAGCAAGCTGCCGCCGCGCAGGCTCTTCGAGTTACCGATCGAGGAGATGGTCACGTCGATCACCTGCCCCGGCTTGGCGAAGGGCGGCAGCTCGGCGTGCACGGATACTGCGGCAACGTTCTTCAGCTGCACGTTGCCGCCACCGGTCGGCACCTTGATGCCGAACTGCGCCAGCATGTTGTTGAAGGTCTGCAGGGTGAACGGTGTCTGCGTGGTCTGGTCACCAGTGCCGTTGAGGCCGACCACCAGGCCGTAACCGATCAGCTGGTTGGTCCGTACGCCCTGGATGCTCGCCAGGTCCTTCAGACGCTCGGCCTGTACGGCGCTGGCGACGAACAGCAGGCAAAGGACGGAAATCAGTCGTTTCATGATCGGCTACCTACTCAGAACGGGAACAACGGGCTCATGAAGAACCGGTCGAACCAGCCAGGCTGGCTGGCATCGGCGAAGGCCCCGGTACCCGAGTAGGTGATGCGGGCGTTGGCCACCCGAGTCGAGGACACCGTGTTGTCGGTGGCGATGTCATCGGCACGGATCATGCCGGCGATGCGCACCAGTTCGTCACCGGTGTTCAGCGTCATCCACTTCTCGCCGCGTACAGCCAGGATGCCGTTGGGCAGAACTTCCGCGACCGTCACGGTGATCGAGCCGGACAGGCTGTTGCTCTGATTGGCTGCCGAGTCGCCTTCGGTTGCACGGGTTCCGCTATAGCCTACGTCCAGGCTGAGATCGTTGGTCTTCAGCGGGTTGAGGCCGGAGTTCGGATTGTTCAACGACACGGCGCCGCCGAACAGCGAAGTCAGACCGAGGTTGGCAGTGCTGTTCTTCGACATGTCCGAACCGGCCGACTTGCTGGCCTGGGTGCGCTCGCTGAGGGTGATGGTGATGATGTCGCCGATGCGATAGGCCTTGCGATCGTCGTACAGGTTGGTCTCGAAACCGGCCTGGTAGATGGAGCCATTGCTCTGCGCGGCCGGCAGCGGAGTGCGCGGTAGCACCGGGGAGTAATAGGGGTCGTCCGGCTTCGGCGCAGGCGCAACGCAGCCACTCAGGACCACGCTGGCCAGCAGGGGGAGAAAAATCATCGGCCGGTTCATAACCACTTACCTCACGGTGTACGTATTGCTAGTTGCCGGCGCCTAGGGCGCCTGCGGTATTAAAGGTTCTGCGTGATGAAGGAGAGCATCTGGTCCGAGGTGGAGATCACCTTGGAGTTCATCTCGTAGGCGCGCTGGGTGGTGATCATGTTGACCAGCTCTTCCACCACGCTGACGTTGGAGTTCTCCAGGGTGTTCTGCAGCACGGTGCCCAGGCCGGTCAGGCCCGGGGTGCCGACCTGCGGCGCACCACTGGAAGCGGTCTCCAGGAACAGGTTGTTGCCGATGGCCTGCAGGCCCGCCGGGTTGACGAAGTCGGCGGTCTGGATGTTGCCGATCACCTGGGAGGCCGGGTTACCGGCAACGGTGACCGAAGCGGTGCCATCCTCGCCTACGGTGAAGGTCTGCACCTCGGCCGGCAGGACGATGGCCGGCTCGAGCGGGAAACCGCTGGAGGTAACGATCTGGCCATCGGAGTCCAGGTGGAAGCTGCCGTCACGGGTATAGCCGACGGTGCCATCCGGCATCAGCACCTGGAAGAAGCCGCGACCATTGACCGCCAGGTCCAACGGCTGTTCGGTGGTCTGCAGGCTGCCGGCGGTGAAGATCTTCTGGGTGCCAGCGATACGCACACCGGTACCCAGCTGCAGCCCGGTTGGCAGTTCGCTGTCCTGGCTGGACTGACCACCGGGCTGACGACGGATCTGGTACAGCAGATCCTCGAACTCGGCGCGATCGCGCTTGAAGCCGGTGGTCGAAACGTTGGCCAGGTTGTTGGAAATGGTGGTCAGGTTCATGTCCTGGGCGGACAGACCGGTTTTCGCAACCCAGAGTGCAGGAAGCATATTCTTTCTCCTCGAGCGCCAGATTCATGGCGCTTCGCGTTGGTGATTAGCTGAGTTGCATGACCCGTGCCATGGCTGCCGCATCGTCTTCGGCGGTACGCATCATCTTCACGTGCAGTTCGAACTGGCGGGACAGCGAGAGGATCGCGGTCATCTCCTCGACGGCATTGACGTTGCTCGACTCGAGGAAGCCGGAGGTGACCCGTACGTTGGCGTCGGCGGCGACCGGCTCGGTGGCGCCCTTGACGCGGATCAGGCCGTCAGTGCCCTTCTCCATGGTCTTCGGGTCCGGATTGACCAGCTTGATGCGGTCCACCTCTGCCATCACGTTCGGCGCTTCGCCGAGGGCACGAATACTGATGGTGCCGTCCTGGCCGATCTCGACCTTCTGCTCCGGCGGTACGGCAATCGGCCCGCCATTGCCGAGCACCGGCAAACCGTTGCCGGTGCGCAGCTGCCCAAGGGCATCGATCTGCAGGCTGGCAGTACGCACATAGGCCTCGCCACCGTCGGCAGCCTGCACGGCGATCCAGCCCTGGCCATCGACGGCTACGTCCATGTCGCGGCCAGTCTCCTGCAGGGAGCCGGGGGTGAAATCGGTAGCCGGGCGCTCGCTCATCGCATAGACGCGTGCCGGGTAGCTCTCGCCGAATACAGGCATGGAGCGCGCCTGCTCGTAGTCGCGACGGAAACCGGTGGTGGAAATGTTCGCCAGGTTGTTGGCGTGGGCGCGCTGGGCCAGGGTGTTCTGGCTGGCGCCGCTCATGGAGATATAAAGCATCTTGTCCATGGTTTGCTCCGCAGGTCGGCTGTTGCCGCTCGTAACTCAGTTACCTGCACTTCAGCAAACCGCGTGCCAGAACCAGACAAAATCTATATCTATATGATTTTTAAGTAATTATTAAAAACAAAAGCTCAGGATAGAGCTCACAGGAGAGGTGTTCCGGCGAGGGCTTGCCGCTGCCGGCAAGCCCCTTCCGTACTCATCAACGCAGGTTGATGATGGTCTGGGTGATGGCGCTTTCGGTCTCGATGGTCTTGGCGTTGGCCTGGTAGTTGCGCTGGGCAACGATCAGGTTCACCAGCTGATCGGACAGCTCGACGTTGGAGTCCTCCAGCGCACCGGCCTGCAGAGCACCCAGGGTGCCCGAGCGCGGCGTGCCGATCACCGGCTCACCGGACTGGAAGGATTGCACCCAGGCCGTCTTGCCTACCGGAGTCAGGCCCTGAACGTTGGCGAAGTTAGCCAACACCACCTGTCCCTGGATCAACGATTGGCCATTGGTGTAACGAGCGAAAATCACACCGGTGTCATCGATCTCCAGGCCGGCCAACTCGCCAGTGGTATAGCCATCCTGGCTTACCGAGGTAACAGCAAAGGAGCTGGCGAACTGAGTGGCATCGCGGATATCAATAGTCACGCCCGCAGTAGCGGCATCAGCACCGTTGGCGCTCCAGACCGGAGGAACCGCACTATCCGGCGCCGCAGGCACCCAGTTAGTCATGGTCATGGTGCCATCGGCATTCACCGT
Organism: Pseudomonas sp. Gutcm_11s; assembly: GCF_028649395.1. Taxonomy (GTDB): domain Bacteria; phylum Pseudomonadota; class Gammaproteobacteria; order Pseudomonadales; family Pseudomonadaceae; genus Aquipseudomonas. The sequence continues at coordinate 670,272 of NZ_JAQSUW010000014.1, forward strand.
AAACTCCGGCGACGCCAGCGTCGTCAGATCCAGCTGCCCGGCGGCAGTGAAGTTCAGCGTCGCACTATAGGGCGTCGTCAAGGTTGGATCGTTGGGGTTACGACCGTCGACCAATACGTTCATGGTCCAGGCATTCGGCCCAGTCTTGACGAAATACTGGGTCATGACGTGGGCATTGCCCTGAGTGTCATAGATGTTGGTCGAGGTCGACGAGTTGTAGGTGGTCGGGTCGGCCGGATCGAACGGAGTGGTAGTAGGCACCGTATTGTTCGAGTTCAGGTTGAACGTCTGGCTCATGTTCTCCGTGGCGCGGGGAGACTGAGCAGCGGTCTGGATCCGGATGTCATCCACGATGCCATTCTGCAGATTGCCGGCGGCATCAACCGCATAACCTTGCAGCTTGTAACCGAAGTTGTTGACCACATAGCCATCGCGATCGGTACCGAAATAGCCAGCACGGGTATAGCTGATCTCACCATTGTTGCTGGTGACGAAGAAGCCATTGCCGTTGATGGCCAGGTCCAGGGCGTTCTGGGTGTAGTTGATGTTGCCCTGGTTGAACAGCTGCGACACGTCAGACAGCAGCACACCGCTGCCCGTCGGGTTGGAGCCACTACCGAGCATGGAGGCGGCATACACGTCGGAGAACTCGGCACGCGACTGCTTGAAGCCGGCGGTGCCGGCGTTGGCGATGTTGTTGCCGGTGACGTTGAGGTCCTTGGTGGCTGCCCGCAGACCGCTGAGACCGATATTGAAAGCCATGGATTTACTCCTTTGCCGCTACTGCCGGCGCTTACGGCCTGGGGTTACTGACCAATGATCTGGACCTGGGACAGCGCTACGCTGCCAAGCCCTGCAAGATTGAGCATCAGCTCGCCGCCGTTCTGGCCGAGAGTGACGCTATCGACGTTCGCCGGCAGCAAGGTGTAGAGCCCCTTGGTACCGTCGGAATAAGTGGCTTGCGCCTCGAACTTGTAGGTGCCGGGCGGTAACAGATTGCCGCTCGAGTCCTTGCCGTCCCACATGAAGCTGACATTGCCGGCAGACTGTTGGCCAAGATTCACGCGGCTCACCGCCTTGCCGGCACTGTCATAGACGTTGACGTACACGTTGCTGCTGGTAACCGGCAGGACCAGGCTGCCCTTGAAGGTCTCGCTGGTATCCACCACGGCCTTCTCGGTCGGAATAATCACCTTGCGCCCCACCAGGGACGATGCCTGCAACGCCTGAGAGGACTGGTAGCCGGAGAGCAGCGACTCCATGCTGGAGTTGAGCTGCTCGATACCCTCGACCTGGCTGAACTGCGCAAGCTGGGCGATGAACTCACCGTTCTCCTGCGGCTCCAGCGGGTTCTGGTTGTTCAACTGGGCCACCAGCAACTCGAGGAACTGGTTCTTGCCGAGCTCCTTGTTCTGCGTGGTGTCCTGCTGAATCTGGTACTGGTCCAGTGCGGAACTAACGCCACTGACACTCATTGTCTAGCTCCTCGTTCGCGGCTTACTGACCCAGGGTCAGTACGCGCTGCATCATCTGCTTGGCGGTGTTCATCATTTCCACGTTGGTCTGGAATGCGCGGCTGGCAGAGATCATGTCAGCCATTTCTTCGACCACGTTGACGTTGGGGTAATACACGTAGCCCTTCGCATCGGCCGCCGGATGGTTCGGCTCGTAGCGAGGCATCAGGCTGCTCTGGTCCTCGACCACACCCAGTACCTGCACCCCACGGCCGGGCTGATCCTGGTCGGCGAACAGCGAGCCGCGATCACCTTCCATGGTCGATTCGAACGTGGTGGCGAACACCGGGTGGCGAGCGCGGTAGGTCTGATTGATGCTCGAAGAGACCGTCTCGGCGTTGGCAATGTTGCTGGAGATGGTGTTCAGGCGAGTGCTCTGGGCGCTCATGCCGGTACCGGCGATATTGAAGACACTGGCGAGTGACATGGTGGTGATCTCCCTTATTCGCCGCGCAGGGCGCTGACCAGCCCTTTGAACTTGCTGTTGAGCAGGGTGAAGCTGGCCTGGAACTGCACCGCGTTCTCGGTGTAGTTGGCCTGCTCCTGCTGCATGTCGACGCTGTTCTGATCGATAGACGGGTGGAACGGGGTGCGGTAGCGCAATGCTGGGTCGGCCAGCTCGATACCGTCTGCGGCAATGTGGCGGCCGTCGGTACGGCTCAGCCCGAATTGCTTGCCGCTCTGCTTCTCGCTCTGTTCGGCCAGTACGGCGGAGAAGTCCAGATCACGCGCTTTGTAGTTCGGGGTATCGGCGTTGGCGATGTTGTTGGACAGGACCTCGGCGCGGCGGGCGCGGAAGCCTAGGGCCGTTTCGTGGATGCCAAGTGCGCTTTCGAAGCTGATGCTCATGATCTGGAACCTTTGCCGGTTGGGCGTGTTGCCAGACATTCAGCAAAGGTTGTGCCAGTTTTATTTTTACTTATTTTTCAATGACTTATTGATTTAAAGGCTGGCAACTCAGCGGCAAGCGGCAAGGCTTTTCCGCTTAAACCGGCCTAGGCGGCAAAACCGGCAATCCCTTTTGCCGCCCCAAAAAGAAAACGGGAGGCCTCAGCCTCCCGTTTTCATTTCAACTCCGGATCATTTCACCTTGTAGATGATCCCAGGGCTGCACTGCACCATCTGATAGAGGTCTGGCAGGCCATTGAGCGCCTCGGAAGCCCCGAGGAAGAGATAGCCACCCGGCTTCAGCGTGGCATGGATGCGGGTGAGGATGTCCTTCTTCACCTCGGCCGAAAAATAGATCAGCACGTTGCGGCAGAACACCACGTCGAATTTACCGAGAGCCGCATAGCTCTCCAGCAGGTTCAGCGGGCGGAACTCGATTCGACTCCGGATCGGTGTCTTGACTGCCCAACGCCCCGGCCCCTTGGGGTCGAAGTAACGCTGCAGTCGATCCTGTGACAGGCCACGACCCATGGCTAGGCTGTCGTACTCGCCGGACTTGCAGTTGGTCAGCATCGACGGAGACAGATCGGTCGCCACTATCTGCACGCCGGCCTTGAGCTGACCGAGATTGGTCTTCTCGAACTCGTCGATGGTCATGGACAGTGAATAAGGCTCCTGCCCCGAGGAGCAGGCCGCAGACCAGATGCGCAGGCGCTGGCTGGGATTAGCCTTGATCAGTTCCGGCAGAACCCGGTTCTTCATCACCTCGAAGGGGTAGGTATCGCGGAACCACAGGGTTTCGTTGGTGGTCATCGCGTCCACCACCTGCTCACGCAACCCTCCACGGGGCTGAGCCTGCATCTTCTGCACCAGCTCGCCGAGGGTCTTGATCCCCTGCTGCTCCATCAGCTTGTTCAGGCGGCTGGACACCAGGTACTGCTTATTGCTCCCCAGCAGAATGCCGCAGGCCTTTTCCAGAAAGGTCCGGAACTGCTCGAAATCCAAATTACCTGAAGACACTAATGCCGCCTCACCATACATAGTCCTAACCGAGGGCCGAGCCCTCAGCCCCCATCAGCTACACGGATGCGTTCAACCACACGCGACGCCAGGTCATCCGGGCGGAACTTCGCCAGGAAATCGTCTGCGCCGACCTTCTTCACCATCGCCTGGTTGAACACGCCGGAAAGTGAAGTATGCAGAATCACGTGGAGGGTCTGCATCCTCGGATCGGAGCGAATCTCCGCCGTCAGGGTGTATCCATCCATCTCCGGCATCTCGATGTCGGAGATCAGCATGAGGAATTCCTTCGCCGGATCCTTGCCGTCTTCCACCATCTTGCGCAGGTAGTCATAGGCCTCACGCCCGTCGTTGAGCGCCACGACCTCCACGCCAACGCTCTCCAGGCAACGCGAGACCTGCTTGCGCGCCACCGAGGAGTCGTCGCAGATCAGCACGCGCTTGGACACCGCCTTGGCCTGCGTCTCGACGTCCACCACACCCTCGGAAATCGCTTCCGACATGGGCGCGACCTCGGCGAGGATCTTCTCCACGTCGATGACCTCCACCAGCCTGTTGTCCACGCGAGTTACCGCAGTCAGGTAGTGGTCACGACCCGTGCCCTTGGGTGGCGGATGAATCTCGCCCCAGTTCATGTTGACGATGCGCTCCACCGAGCGCACCAGAAAACCCTGAACCTTGGTGTTGTACTCGGTGATGATCACGAAACTGTTCTGGATGTCGTCCAGCGCGGACCTACCAGTGGCCAGTGCCAGATCCAGGATAGGGATGGTGCCCCCGCGAATGTTCGCCACACCGCGCACCACCTGACTGGATTTGGGCATCACGGTGAGCTTGGGGCACTGCAGTACCTCCTTCACCTTGAACACGTTGATGCCGTAGAGCTGCGGACCGTCCAAGCGGAACAGCAAGAGCTCCAGGCGGTTCTGCCCGACCAGTTGGGTACGCTGGTTAACCGAGTCCAATACTCCGGCCATGCCCAGACTCCTTATTGTTCATATCGCCGTGCGTCCTGCTAAAGCCTAGCAGGCGGCACGGGCCTTGCTTTGTAAGCGCCATGAACACATTCACGACACTTTCCCGACGCATGATGGCAAAACGCCTCGGCCTTGCCGGTGTTTTACCCGCTTTGGGCCTGTTCGGCTACAGCTCGCTACACGCTGCACCTCTAACCCTGCCCGAGGAGCTTATCGGCGCTACCGAGGGCTTTCTTGAGTTCATGGTCGAGGACTATCTAGAGCGTAGCGAAATCCCAGCACGCCATGAAATTCAAGTGAATCAGCTTGACCCGCGCCTGCGCCTGGCCGCCTGTGACAGTGATTTGACGCAGAGCCTGGAAAGCCCGGCACAACCAGTCGGTAGGGTTACCGTGCGGGTCAGCTGCGAGGGCAGTACGCCTTGGACAGTGTTTGTCCCCGCCCAGGTGCGTATCTTCCGACCGGTGGTAGTGCTGAAGACAGCGCTCAAGCGCGACGCCATTGTAGGGCCAGCAGACATAGCGCTGGTCGAGCAGGACATTGGCTTGCTCAACCGAGGCTACATAACCGATCCAGCCCAGGCCATCGGCAAAAAAATGACGCGACCGGCACAAATGGATCAGGTGCTGACTCCCGCACAGCTGCAATTGGCCGAAAGCGTACGCCGCGGCGACCAGGTAGTCATTGCCGCGCAGAGTGGCGGCATCAGCGTACGGATGCAGGGCGAAGCCTTGTCTGCCGGCACTCTCGGCCAACAGATCAGCGTGCGCAACCTGGCCTCACAGCGGGTGGTCAGGGCCCGGGTGGTGGGTCCAGGTCAGGTCGAGGTGGAAATGTAGGCACGATTCTTGTAGCGCAATTAACCGACGATTTCCTACACTGTTAAACGACGCACACATTTGCGCCCTAAAGTTTCGACGGGACCGGCCGACAACCCAGTCAAGCGTCCAGATACCGTCAGAGGTTCACAACATGGTTATCGACTTCAACAGGCTGAACAATGCCTCCAACGCCGCCAACAGCGGGCGTACCGGCAATGCTCAGGCCAGCGGCCGAAATGAAGCCGTCAGCAGCACGCCGCCGAATGCGGCTCAGGTTGCCGATGAGCAGGCCACTGCCGGCAAGACGGGTGAATCCGTTCAGCTCAGCCGTGAAGCCCAGCAGTTGCAGAAAGTGAGCGACAAGCTGCGTGACCTGCCGACCGTGGACAAAGAGCGCGTCGCCAAACTGAAGCAGGCCATCGCCGATGGCAGCTACCAGGTCGATGCCCAGCGCGTCGCCGGCAAGCTGCTCGATTTCGAATCCCAGCGCTAGTCTCAGGGCTGCGCTGGGGGTGTTGGACGCCCGATCCCCAGAGCCCGCGATGCAAAGTAACGAACTGCTGCAACTGTTCATCGAAGATATCGGCACGGCACAGCGCCTGCTTGAATTGATCGATACCGAATTCCAGGCCATGGGCGAGCGCGACCTGCCACGCCTGGAACAAATCCTTGGTGAAAAAATCCCCCTCCTCGGCCTGCTCGACCAGCACGGCACGGCACGCAGCAAACTGCTCGCCGCGCAGCAGCTGAGCGCCGACCGTGCCGGCCTGGAAACCCTGGCCAGCCGCAGCACCAACGGCGCCGAGCTGCTTGCCCGTAGCGACGAGCTGAGCCAACTTCTTGAAAGCTGCCGCGACGCCAACCAACGCAATGGCCGGCTGATCCGTGCCAATCAGGCATCCCTGAAAAGCGTACTCGGCATTCTCCGCGGCGGAGAAACACCGGGGCTCTATGACAGCCGCGGCGGCGCCGCTAGAATCGCGCAGCAACGCCCGCTCAGCCAGGCCTGAGCCCCATAACAACAAGCACAGGGACATGCCGGCAATATGCCAGTATGCTAGTGCGGTAGTACCCCGGAGATTGTTGGATCGTGTCCAATCCATTCCACGAAGACGATGGCCCGCAGCCACCCAAGGTGCTGAGCGCGCCACTGGAGATCTTCGCCAACCTGCGCATGCTGCAGCAGAGCAACGACCCGCTGATCATCATGTTCAAGGAGCGCAACCAGCGCTTCCAGAGTTTCCTGGTCGAGGTCAACCGCGAACGGGGCGTGATCGCCTTGGACGAAATGGTGCCCAACGACGGCGAGCGCTTCATGCAGAACGGCGAACCGTTCCGCGTCGAGGGCTTTCACGACGGCGTGCGCATCGCCTGGGACTGCGATGACCCGGTACAGATCGGTGAGCTGGAAGGCTCTCGCTGCTACTGGAGCCACATGCCGGAGCGGGTCACCTATCACCAGCGCCGCAACGCATTTCGCGCCTCTCTCGGCCAGGGCCAACTGGTCAACATCGAGCTGTCCGGCACCCGCCTCACCCCAGGTCTCAAGGGCCAGATGCTGGACATCTCCGCCACCGGCTGCCGCCTGCGCTTCGCTGGTGATGTCTGTGGCCGTCTGCAGGCCGGCCAGGTCTATGAACGCTTCGCCGCGTCCCTGCCGATCGGCGCCATGACCATGGCAGTAGAGCTACGCCATGTGCACTATGTGGAGAAGGTCGACATGACTTTCGCCGGCCTGCGCTTCCACCGCCTGAGCGGTCTGGAACAGCGCCAGGTAGAGCGCTTCGTCTACCAGCTGCAGCGCGAGGCGCGCCGCGACGACTAACGCAAACGCTTGAAGAAAAGGCCGCCCCAGAGCGGCCTTTTTCATTCAGACCTGGCCGCCGAGCACTCGCCGCTCCCAGGGCGTGATCTCGTCCAGGTAGCTCGTCAGCTCCATGCCCTTGCTCGCGCAGTAGCCTCCGATGAATTCCTCGCCAAACCACTGCCTGGCTAGCTCACTGCCCTGCAGCCGCTGGAGCGCAGCATGCATGGTGCACGGCAGACTGAGCGCCGGCGGCACCTCGAACTCCCCCTGGATCGCCGCGTGCGGCTCAAGCTCCTGCCTCATGCCATGCAGGCCGGCGGCCAGGCTGGCGGCGATGGCCAGGTACGGATTGGCGTCGGCACCAGGCAGGCGGTTCTCCACCCGCCGCGCTGCCGGCCCGCTGGCCGGGATGCGCAGACCAGCGGCGCGATTGTCATGCGACCAGCAGGCGTTGTTCGGCGAAGCATAGGGATGGCACAAGCGCTGATACGAGTTCACGTGCGGCGCGAACAATAGCGTGAAGTCTGCCAGCGCCGCCTGCTGGCCACCGATGAAGTGGAAGAACGCCGGCGTCGCCTCGCCATCCTCGGCGGTGAAGATATTGCGACCGCTACCCTGCACCACCACGCTCTGATGGATGTGCATGGAGCTACCCGGTGTATGCGGCAGCGGCTTGGCCATGCACACCACGGCTAGGCCGTGCTTGAGCCCGACCTCGCGCAACATGTGCTTGAACAGGAACGTCTGGTCGGCCACCAGCAGTGGGTCGCCATGCAGCAGATTGATCTCGAACTGGCTGACGCCCATCTCGTGCATGAAGGTATCGCGCGGCAAGCCGAGCGCGGCCATGCAGCGGTAGACCTCCTCGAAGAACGGCCGCAGACCATTACCCGATGACACACTGAAGGCCGAGCAGCCGCTCTCGCGACTGCCATCCAGGCCCAGCGGTGGGCGGAACGGCTGTGCGGCGTCCAGATGCCGCTCGAAGACAAAGAACTCCAGCTCGGCGGCCACCACCGGCTGCCAACCATGCTCGGCGTAAGCGGCGACTATGCGCTTGAGCAAGCCCCTCGTGGACAGGCCGGAGCTGCGCCCATCCAGCTCGTCGGCATCACAGATCGCCATGGCCCGCGGCGAGTCACTCCAGGGCAGGCGGAACACGCGCTCCGGCTCGCTGCTGAGCACCAGGTCGCCATCATCGCTGCCGTAGAAGCGCGCCGGTGGATACCCGCCCATGATGCATTGCAGCAGCACTCCTCGCGCCAGCTGCAAACGGCGCCCTTCGAGAAAGCCCTCTGCGGTCATGACCTTGCCTCGCGGCACGCCATTGAGATCCGCGGTGACACATTCGACTTCGCCTATTCCGGTCAAGCGCTCTACGAGCGAACTACGGCCGTCGGTATTCATAACTGCTTGTCCTTGTTATTGATCCGTACAAAATACGCATCAGCCGTTCAAGATTTCAAGCAGTCAAAACAGGGAGGGATTCAGCGCAGGAAGGCCACGACCTGATCGGCATCGAAGGGCCAGTTGAGCTCGGCGCCACTGTCGTTGCGACGCAGCACCGGAATACGCAGGCCGTATTGCTCGACCCAGTCCTCGCGTTCGGCGATATCCACCAGTTCGACGAGCAAGCCATGCTCGACGAAGGGCATCAGCAACGCCTCGGCCACCTCGCAAAGGTGGCAGCCGAGGGTGCCGAAGAGTTGGCATTCAGGGGGCATCGGTGCGTCTCCGAATTCGATCAGAGACGCAGTCTAACACCCGCTCAGGCCTCCTCGGCCTTGGGCTGGGTGCCGAGCATGCCCTGCAGGCCATCGAGCAGGCGGCTGTTGAGCTCCTTCGCCTTGTCCAGCAGCGACTCATCGAAGCGCTCGTCGAGGCTGAAGCCGCCCTCCAGCAGTTGCTCCAGAGTTCCTTTGGCGTCCTCCGACACCTTGTCGGCAGTGCGCAGTGCATCGAGCAGGCCGCGGGCATAGTCGATCAGGTCGTCGTTCACCGCGCTGGCGGCCTGGCCGCCCTGCTGGGCGACGGCACCGTAGGTATCGGTAGCCTGCCGCACGCTGGTCTGGGTCAGCTGCAGCGACATGGAGGCCAGTTGCGAGCCGTCGATGTTCAGCTGCATGGCGCGGTCGAAGGCGCCTTCCAGGTTGCCCGAGTAGAAGTCGCTGGAGATGTCCTGCACCTGCTTGAACAGGTCTTCCAGAGCACTGCGCTCCTCGTCATCCAGTTCGCCTTCCACCTGCACCTGCCAGGCGCCGATCTGGATGCTGCCGGAATTGCTGCTGGCGCTGCCCACCGAGGTGCTGCCATTGCTGGCAGCGGCGACGCTGGATTGCGACCAGCTGGCCGAGGCACTGGCAATGGAGATTTTCAGGCGATCACCATCGCGGGTGGTGACCTGCATGTCGAAGGTCTCGGCCTGGGCGGCAAAACGCTCGCTGCGCGCCGCCACGGCCACGGTATTGCCGTTGCCGCCGGGAGTAGTCTTGCCGTAGTCAGACTGCAGCCCATTCAGGCCGTTCTGGATCTTGTCGTAGGTGGCATCGATGTCCTCGGCCACCTTGCCCTTGAGCACGCCCATGCCGTCGAGAATCTTGCGCGCCTCGGCAAAGCCCTTCTCCACGCCTTCGCGGGCCTGAGCCAGCAGGCTCTCCAGCTTGGCCGGATCGGCGCCAGCAGCGGCCTCGCTCTTCATACGCTGCTCGATGAAGCCGACCACGCGGTCGGCCACCTTGTCCGGCGTGAAGTCGTCACGCTTGCCGTCCAGGGCGCCGGGCTCGAGGCCGAGGCGATTGGCCAGACGGTTGGCCAGGGTGCTCTGCGGATCGACCTGGCCACGTTGATTGGCCAGGGTATTGATACCAGTCGGGCGCGACTGGGAGGGCGAGAGGGAAGCCAGATTGGTCATGATGGCGTACCAGGCAGGGTGAACTGCCAGTTTGACGGCCGCAGTCCGGAAAATTTGAGGGTAAACCGACCAGCGGGCATCAGCCGATGGCTATACCCCGCGAGCCTGCAGCAGGGTTTCGGCGGCGGCGCGCGCCTGCAGCGCCTGATCACCCGGTCCCTGCACGTGGGCCATGCTCAGCGCGCCCTCGAAGAGGAATTGCAGCTGACTCGCCAGCGGCAGCGCATCCGCCACGCCGAGCTGCTCCAGCGACTGGCGCAGATGCTCGGCAAAGGCCGCCTTGAAGGTCGCCGCCTGCCGATGAATCGGGTGCTGGCGATCATGGAACTCGGCGGCGGCATTGATGAAGCTGCAGCCGCAGAAATCGGCCGCGCTGATCCAAGCATGCAGGCCATCAAACACCAGCAGCACCGCCTCGCGCGGCGCCGCGCTGTCACGCAGTGCATTCAACTGCTCAAGCACGGCCTGCCCACGGTTTTCCAGCACCGCCAGGATCAGCTCGTCCTTCGATTTGAAGTGCTTGTACAGGGTCATCTTGGCCACACCAGACTCGGCCAGGATGCGGTCGATGCCGGTCGCGTGATACCCCTCGCGGTAGAACAACTCCAGCGCGGTATTGATCAGTTGCTTGCGTTTGTTCGAAGCCATCAGGGTCCTCCATCGGGCGGACATTATGCGGGCGGCGGCGACCGACGCTCCAGCATGGGAAGCCACGCTTGAAATATACAGACCTGTCTGTCTATTATCGAGAAACTAATAAATACAAGGTCCTCGCCATGCTGCTCCATGACTTCACCCTCCTCTCGCCCGTTCGAGGAAACTGAACATGCGCGCCCTGCTCTTCCTCTTGCTGCTGGCACTTGCCGGCGCCACCCAGGCCGCCGGCCTGCGCTTCGCCCTGGTCAAGACTGCCGAAACCGAGACGCTCGACGCCTTCACCGTAGAGGATGGCGCCTGGACCGAGAAGGTCATCGCCAACCACGTCGCCGTACTGATCGAGCACCATGCCGCCACGCTATTGCTGGATACCTCACTGGGGCGCCAGGTGGACCGCCAGTTCGACTCCGAGATGCCCTGGTACGACAAGCCGCTACTGCAATACGGCGCGGTGACGCCGGTGCGCGACCAACTGGATCGCGATGGAGTACGGGTCGACCGCATCCTCCTCACGCACAGCCACTGGGACCACGCCTCGGGCCTGGCCGACTTCCCCGAAGTACCGGTCTGGGCGCCCTACGAGGAGATCGAGTTCAGCCGCATCGCCGTACCACCGGCGGTATTGCCCAGCCAGTTCGCGCATGCCATCCGCTGGGTGCCCTATCAGTTCGACGACCAACCGTTCATGGGTTTCGAGCGCAGCCACGACCTGTTCGGCGACGGCAGCCTAGTGCTGGTGCCACTGGCGGGCCATACGCCCGGAGGGGTTGGCCTGTTCCTGACCCTCGACGATGGCCGGCGTTTCTTCTTCACCGGCGATGCCAGCTGGCGCCTGGAGGGTTTCACCGGCCCCAGGGAAAAGTTCTGGATCAGCCGCAACATGGTCGACAACGACCGAGAAGGCACCCGCCTGCAGCTGGAAAAGGTGCATGCCCTGCTGCAGGAGCACCCGGGGCTGACCGTGGTCCCGGCCCATGACGAATCCGTGCAGCGCAAGCTCGGCTATTACCCGCACTGGGTGGAGTGACCCTCGACCAATGTCTAGAGGCAGCAATATTTTCGAAATGTTTTAGTCTTCAGGCTGCAACGACTTCGGACAACCGAAGCGCCTTCACCAGCCGAGGAAACAATAACAATGAGCAAAACCCCTCTCGCCCGCGGTGTGGCCCTGGCCGCGCTGGGCACCAGCCTCACATTGCCCTCCCTCGCGCAGGCGGCCTTCCTGGAAGACAGCAAGGCCAGTATCGAACTGCGTAACTTCTACATGAACCGCGACTTCCGCCAGGAAGGCGCAGCCCAGTCCAAGGCCGAGGAATGGGCCCAGGGCTTCATCCTGCGCTACGAGTCCGGCTTCACCGAGGGCACCGTCGGCTTCGGTGTGGACGCCATCGGCGCCCTGGGCGTGAAACTGGACTCCAGCCCTGATCGCGCCGGTACCGGCCTGCTGCAACGTGACCGTGAGACCGGCCGCGCGCAGGACGACTACGGCGATCTGGGCGCCACCGCCAAGATGAAGATCTCCAAGAGTGTGGTCAAAGTCGGCACCCTGATGCCCAAGCTACCAGTGGTGCAGGCCAACGATTCGCGCCTGCTGCCGCAAGCCTTCAGCGGTGGTGCGTTGAACTCCACCGAGATCGATGGCCTGACCGTCGATGCCGGCCGCCTCAAGCAGTACAACCAACGTGACTCCTCGGATTACGAGGACATGGTGATGACCACCGGCGCACGCCGCAACATCACCGGCACCACTGGCGTCACCGCTGACAAGTTCGACTTCGGCGGCCTCAGCTACAAGTGGAACGACAGCCTGACCACCAGCTACCACTACGGCGCACTGGAAGACCTGTACAAGCAGCACTACCTGAGCCTGGTACACGTCCTGCCGATCGCCGACAAGCAGTCGCTGAAGTCCGATATCCGCTGGGCGCGCTCCACTGACGATGGCAACACCAACGTCGACAACAAGGCGCTCAACGCCATGTTCACCTACAGCCTGGGCGGCCATGCCTTCGGCCTCGGCTACCAGAAGATGAGCGGCGACACCGGCTTCGCCTACATCAACGGTACCGACCCGTTCCTGGTCAACTATGTGCAGATCGGCGACTTCGCCAACAAGGACGAGAAGTCCTGGCAGGCCCGCTATGACTACAACTTCGCCGCCATCGGTATTCCCGGCCTGACCTTCATGACCCGCTACCTGAGCGGCGACGATGTCGACATGGGCGCCGCCGGCAATGACGGCAAGGAATGGGAGCGCAACACCGACATCGCCTATGTGTTCCAGGAAGGCCCGCTGAAGAACTTCGGCGTGAAGTGGCGCAACGCCACCGCACGCAGCAACTTCGGCAACGACCTGGATGAGAATCGCCTGATCCTCAGCTACAGCCTGTCGCTCTGGTAAACCCAGCCCCATGAAAAAGCCCGCCGATTGGCGGGCTTTTTCTTTCACGACTCGATCAGTCCTGGCTGTTGGCGCCGATCTTGTGGATCGCCAGGTCGGCGCCGTAGTACTCCTGCTCCTGGTTCAGGCGAATGCCGGTCACCGCCTTCAGCAGGCCGTAGACCAGGAAGCCGCCGGCCAGCGCCACCAGCACGCCCAGCGCGGTACCGATCAGCTGGCTGGCCAGGCTGACGCCGCCGAGGCCGCCCAGATAGCTCTGGCCGAAGATGCCGCAGGCGATTCCGCCCCACACGCCGCACAGGCCGTGCAGCGGCCACACGCCGAGCACGTCGTCGATCTTCCACTTCACCTGGGTCGCGGTGAACGCCCAGACGAACAGGCTGCCGGCGATGGCGCCAGTCACCAGCGCGCCGACCGGGTGCATCAGGTCGGAACCGGCGCAGATGGCGACCAGGCCGGCCAGCGGGCCGTTGTGCAGGAAGCCAGGGTCGTTACGGCCGACCAACAGCGCGGCCACGGTGCCACCGACCATGGCCATCAGCGAGTTGACCGCGACCAGGCCGCTGATGCTGCCCAGGGTCTGCGCGCTCATCACGTTGAAGCCGAACCAGCCGATGATCAGGATCCACGAACCCAGGGCCAGGAACGGGATGTTGGACGGTGCGAAAGCCACCAGGCGGCCGTCGCGGTAGCGACCGTCGCGACGACCGAGCAGGATCACCGCGCCGAAGGCCAGCCACCCGCCTACCGCGTGCACCACCACCGAGCCGGCGAAGTCATGGAAGGCGGCGCCGAAGCGCTCGGTCAGCCAGGCCTGCAGGCCGAAGTTGCCGTTCCAGATCAGGCCCTCGAAGAAGGGATAGACGAAGGCCACGATCAGCAGCGTGGCGCACAGCTGCGGACCGAACCTGGCGCGCTCGGCGATGCCGCCGGAGATGATCGCCGGGATGGCTGCGGCGAAGGTCAGCAGGAAGAAGAACTTGACCAGCGCATAGCCGTTGCCAGCGGTAAGAACCGCAGCCGGCTCGAAGAAGGTGACGCCGTAGGCCACCCAGTAGCCGACAAAGAAGTAGGCCAGGGCCGAAATGGCGAAGTCGGAGAGGATCTTCGACAGTGCGTTGACCTGGTTCTTGTGCCGCACGGTCCCGACCTCGAGGAAGGCGAAACCGGCATGCATGGCCAGCACCATGATGGCGCCGAGCAGGATGAACAGGGTGTTGGAGCCGTGAATCAGGGTTTCCACGGCACTATTCAGGTTTTCCATCGAATGGTTGTCCCGGCCTATAAAGCACCAAAAGCGATCTCAAAACCCACCACTCGCACCAACCATGAGCACAGACACAAAAAGGAAGGCCAGGAAAATGCTCTCAAATGGAGCCAGGCCCTTTCAGAAAAATCGCACTCGCGATTTTCATCCTTTAATTTCAGTGACATAGCAAAGCGAATGGCAGCCCCATCGCGAACCGAGCGAACCAACAAGGGGCGCTCGCGCGACGCCATGCACCATGCGAAGGCAAAAGCTGTGCCATTACGGGGCGCAAATTAGCCTGAACCAAGCCGAACAGGCTTCGCTCGAAACTCATGAGTTCGCAACCACGCCCATGAGGAGAGCGCCATGACCACCAAGCAACGCGCCGATCTATCCGAGGTCGCTAGCACTTCGGTCATCGACAAGGAAGCCCATCGCCGCAACCTGCGCCAGGCGCAGGACGCCCTGTCTGCCGAGTTCCAGACGCTGGTGCACGACACCGAGAGCCTGCTGCGGCAGACCTCGGAGGTGGCCGGCCATCAGGTGCAGGAACTGCGCGCGAAGATCGGCGACAACCTCACCCGCGCCCGCGGCCTGCTCAAGGAAACCGAGCAGAGCCTGGAGCAGCAGGGCCGCATCGCGGTGGAAAAAACCGAGGAATATGTGCAGCAGCACCCCTGGCAGACCATCGGCGTCGCCGCCGGCGTGGGCTTCCTGCTCGGCCTGCTGGCCAGTCGCCGCTGACGGAGGAATGCCATGCAGGAAGACCTTCAGCAGCCGGCGGCGGAAGCGCCCAAACCTTCGCTTAAGAAACTGGGCGGCGCCTTCGTCGGCTTGCTGCAGGGTCACCTGGAGCTGCTCGGTATCGAGATTCAGGAGGAGAAGTCGCGTTCATTCCGCCTCTTCGTATTCTCCGGCCTCAGCCTGATCTTCGGCTTGCTGGTGCTGCTGGCACTCTCCACCGTGGTGCTCATCGCCTGCTGGGACACCTACCGACTACCCGCCGCCATCGGCCTCTGCGTGGTCTATGCCGCAGCCCTGCTGCTGTGTGTGCGCAAGGCCATGTGCCTGGCGCGCGAGGGTGAATCGCCGTTCCGCGCCACGCTGGCGGAACTGGCCCGCGACAAGGAGCGCCTGCTGCCATGAGTGAACCATTGTCTGCCTCCGCCCGCCGCAACATGCGCAAGGAACTGGTGCGTCTGCGCCTGGAAATGCATCGACAGCAGCTGCGCTACAACGTCCAGCCGCTGACCCATCCGCTACAGCAACTGCGCCACGCAGACCCGGCAGCCGCCAAGACTCCACTGCTGGTCGCCGCCGGCGTGCTGCTGACGCTGTTCGGCGGGCGCCTGGGCGTGTTCGGCAAGCTGGCCCGAACCGCCCTGATGCTCTACCCGGTCGTTCGCGGCGTACAGGCAACGCAGCGGAGCAATATCGAACAGCACCATCGCTGAAACATCTGGCCCCATCCTTGCAAACGCGATGCAGCGCGATCGGTCTAACTGACTGGTCAGTTTTTCATCAGTGCAAGGAAACTGTTCGTGATCGACGGGCAACCTTTAGCAGTGTTCCAGCCCTTCATCGACACCGCCACCGGCCGCATCGCCGGCCTCGAAGCCCTCGGCAGGCTGCGCCACGAAGATGGCAGCCTGCATTCGGTCGGCCCGCTGTTCGTCGACCCCAAGGTCTCGCCCGCGCACCTGCGCAGGCTGGACCGGCAGATCCGCGACGACGCCCTCGCCCGCCTGCGCGACGCGCCCGCCGAATGGTTCCTCAGCATCAACATCTCACCACGCTGGATCACCTGGCTGCGTCCCAACCAGGCCTTGCCCAGCCTCAAACAGCTGGAGCGCCATGACGTCCCGCCACAGCGGGTGGTGTTCGAGATCACCGAGCTGGGCGGCGGCGGCCAGAAGCTGATGGGTGTGGTGGAGCGCTACCGCGAGGCCGGCGCGCGCATCGCCATCGATGACTTCGGCGCTGGCTACTCGCAGCTGGACCGGGTGCTGGCACTGCAGCCGGACATCCTCAAGCTCGATATGCGCCTGTTCCAGGAAGCCGCCCGCGGCGGCCCCAGCGGCGAGGTGGTACGCGCCCTGGCGCAGATGGCGGAGAAGACCGGTTGCTGGATCATCGCCGAGGGGGTGGAGACCGAGGCGGAACTGGACTTCGCCCTGGAGTGCGGCGCCCGCTATGTGCAGGGCTACCTGTTCGCCCGGCCCGAAGAACAGTTCTTCGCGGCGGATGCCTTCGTCGAGCGCTTCGCGCAGCTGCGCGAGCAGTATGTGCAGCGCAAGCTGGCCGAGCGCGCACGCCTGATGAGCCTGCGCCAGCAGCTGGCCGAATTGATGAGCCTGGTGCGTCACTGGGCCGAGCGCGGCGGCGAGCTCGACTCGCTGCTGAACCCCGGCGAATACCCCTGGCTACTGCGTATTTACCAGTGCGACCGGCATGGCACCCAGCTCACTCCGAACCTGCAGTGGGACGGGCAATGCTGGCAGGAGGACGCCCGCTACCTGGGCCATAACTGGTCGTGGCGCCCCTACTTCTACCAGTTGCTGGCCGAGGGCTGGGAAGAGCGCCGCCTGACCCTGTCGAGTACCTACCGCGACGCCACCACCAACCAGTACTGCCTGACCGCCGGCCAGTTCATCGACAATGGCCGCCGCCTGCTGCTGCTCGACATCGACGCGGCGGGCCTGACCTGAGGCTCAGATCAGTATCGGCTTGTGGAACGGCGCCAGCTCCATACGGTTGCGACCGTTCTGCTTGGCCCGGTACAGGGCCTTGTCGGCCCGCTCGATCAGCGCCGCCACCGACTCCTGCAGGTAGTACTGGGCCACACCTATCGAAGCGGTGACGCGGACCTCGCCGGGCAAGCCCGCGAAGCCGGTCTCGGCCAGGGCATCCTGAATGCGCTTGATGCAGTGCTGGGCCATCTCCAGCGAGGTCTGCGGCAGGAACAGCAGGAATTCCTCACCGCCATAGCGGGCGAAGAAGTCGGTGCTGCGCAATAGCGGCTGCACGACGTTGGCGAAGGTCTTGAGCACCTCGTCGCCCACCGGGTGCCCGTAGGTGTCGTTGATCCGTTTGAAATAGTCGAGATCGAGGATGCACACGCAGAAGCCGGCACCGCCGCGATCGGTACGATTCTTCTCGTGGTTGAGCATTTCCAGCAGATAGCGGCGGTTGTAGGCGCCAGTCAGTTCATCGTGGGTGGCCAGTTCGGTCACCTGCTGCAGCACCTCTTGCAGCTGGCCGTTGCTCGCCATCAGCCGCTTGCGCAGGTCACTGATGCTACCGCCAAGGATGGAAATGAATGGCAGGAACACCGAGAAGCTGCACCACAGCACCACCTCGACGGCCAGGTTGAAATCCTCGCCGTCGACCTTCTGGATAAAGGGCAGGGTCATGCCGTAGGCGACGATGGTGGCCAGGCTCAGCCCCAGCAGCTCGCGGGTATGCAGCTTGAAGCAGCCGAACACCATGATGATCAGCAGCACCACCAGGTAGGCACCGCGTGCCTCGCCGGCGTAGCTCTGGGTGAACAGCACCATGGCAATGGCGGCGACCATCTGCGGCAGCGTCAGGCTGGGGTCGCGAAAACGCAGGTTGAGGCCGAAGCGGAACAGCAGATAGAAAACGAGGTTGGTGACCACCGCGATGGCCGCCCAGACCAGCATCACCCAGGCCGGAGAAATGCCGTTGTAGAGCGAGACACCCTGCGGGACGCTGGCCAGGACATACATCGCCACGCTCATCATGAAGCGGCGGATGCGGAGCTGCTGCTGCGAGTCCTCGGAAAAGGCAGCTTCTGAAATCACGTGCTTATCACTCTTATTGTTATGGGTATAAGTCTTTCCGCGATGTCACGACGATATCATCTGTGATCACAGAAAACCCACCCTCTTCCTGCCACCCGTCGCCCGCCGACCGGCAGAGCGGCAAACTGCACCGCTACTTGCAGGCATGGCCGCGAACACCGAAGCTAGCAGCTCACCACCCACCGGCGAGGATAGCCCTTGGATTGGCAGACCCTGCTTACCCGCGAACGGCTCGGCAAGTCGCTCTACAGCTCCGACGAGCTGGGCCGCAGCCCGTTCCACAAGGATCACGACCGCATCATCTTCTCCGGCGCCTTCCGCCGCCTGGGGCGCAAGACCCAGGTCCATCCGGTCTCCAGTAACGATCACATCCACACGCGCCTGACCCATTCGCTGGAAGTCGGCTGCGTGGGACGCTCCCTTGGCATGCGCGTGGCCGAGATGCTGCGCGACGAACTACCCGACTGGTGCGCGCCCAGCGACCTGGGTGTGATCGTGCAGTCCGCGTGCCTGGCCCACGACATCGGCAATCCGCCCTTCGGCCACTCCGGCGAAGACGCCATCCGCCACTGGTTCCGCCAGGCCGCAGGGCGCGGCTGGCTGGACGACATGAGCGAGGCCGAACGCGGTGACTTCCTCAGCTTCGAGGGCAATGCCCAGGGCTTCCGCGTGCTCACCCAGCTGGAATACCACCAGTTCGACGGCGGCATGCGCCTGACCTACGCGACCCTCGGCACTTACCTCAAGTACCCCTGGACCGCTCGCCACGCCGAGGCGCTCGGCTACAAGAAGCACAAGTTCGGCTGCTACCAGCACGAGCTGCCGCGCCTGGAGCAGATCGCCGCCAAGCTCGGCCTGCCGCAGCTAGACGAGCAGCGCTGGGCGCGCCACCCGCTGGTGTACCTGATGGAGGCCGCGGACGACATCTGCTACGCGCTGATCGACCTGGAAGACGGCGTGGAGATGGAGCTGCTCGACTACGCCGAGGTCGAGGCGCTGCTGTTCGACCTGGTCGGTGACGACCTGCCGGAAACCTACCGCCAACTCGGCGCCAGCGATTCGCGCCGGCGCAAGCTGGCGATCCTGCGCGGCAAGGCCATCGAGCACCTGACCAACGCTGCTGCCCGCGCCTTCGTCGAGCAGCAACCAGCCCTGCTCGCCGGCACCCTGGAGGGCGATCTGGTCGAGCACATGCATGGTCCGGCCAAGCGCTGCGTGCTGCGCGCCAAGGGCATGGCCCGGGAGAAAATCTTCCAGGACAAGCGCAAGACCCTGCACGAGATCGGCGCCTACACGACCCTGGAGATCCTGCTCAACGCCTTCTGCGGCGCCGCGCTGGAGCAGCACAGCGGTCGCGAGCTGTCGTTCAAGAACCGGCGCATCCTCGACCTGCTCGCGCACTACGCGCCCGAGCCGGGCTGGCCGCTGTACCTGTCGTTCCTGCGCATGATCGACTTCATTGCCGGCATGACCGACAGCTACGCTACCGAAATGGCCCGGGAGATGACCGGGCGCTCCAGCCCGGTATGAGTCGATGAAAGCAGCCCTCAAGCAAGCCTTCGGCTGGCATGCCGGCCCGCCGGCCTGGGGGCCGGCCGTGGTCGCCGGCTTAGGTTGCGGGCTGCCGCTGCTGCTCGGCCTGTTCAGCGGCCATCCGGGGTTCCTGTGGGCCTCGGCAGGCGCCTTCCAGGCCGCCCAGGCCAACCCGCTGCATCGCTTCGGCATGCTGCGCCTGCTGTTGCTCACCCTGCTCGGGGCCTGCAGCGCCGGCCTGGGCTTCTGGTCGGCCAGCCATCCCATGCTCAGCCTCGGCCTGTTCGCCTGCTACGGCTTCCTGCTGGCCTGGCTGCAGCGCTTCGGCACAGAGGCAGGCAAGCTGGGCATCGGCCTGGCCGTGTGCCTGTGTCTCGGCCAGGGCCAGTTCGGCCTGGGCAGTTTGAAGAACGCCGACGCCGTGGCCTCGCTCTTTATCCTCGGCGGGCTGTGGGTCGCCCTGCTCGCCTTTGGCCTGCGCGGCCTGCACGGGCTGCGCATGTGGCCGTACATGCCGCGCTTCATGGCCGTCCTCAAGGTGCTCAAGCGCCACGCCAGGCGCCTGCCGGAACACCGCTGGCGCCTGCACGCGCTGGGCTGCACTCTGGGCTGTGCCAGCGCCGGCCTGATCGTCCAGCTGGCCGGGCTACAACGCGGCTACTGGCTGACCCTGGCGCTGCTTGCGACCCTGCAGCTGGAGTTTCGCGGCAGCCTGGTGCGCGCCCTGCAACTAAGCATGGCCAGCCTGGCCGCCGCCGTGCTGCTGATCTACTTCGGCCACAGCCTGCAGAACCCGCCGCTGATGGTCGCCATCATCCTGCCGCTGATCGTCTTCAGCCGTGCATTCCAGGCCCACCATTACGGCCTGTTCGTGCTGCAGGTGACGGTCAGTTTCGTGCTCCTGGCCGAGAGTCTGTCGCACGATTGGCACCTGGCTCAGGTGCGCCTGTTCAACAGCCTGATCGGCGTGGTTCTGGCGATGCTGGTGGCATTGCTGATGCATGCTCTGGAACAGTGGCTGACACGCAGGGCAGAGCGCTTGAAAAGCTAGCGAAGCGGCTATGCTTCTGTCCTTATCCTGAAGTTCTGCAGTCAAAGGAGTGAGGTCATGCAGGGCAAAGAACGGCGCTTTCCGCTGCACATGCACATCAGCATGCTGTTCACCCTGCTGCTGCTCGGCAGCGGCGTGATCCTCGGCCTGTTCAACTACTACCAGACCACCCAGGTCATCCTCTCCAGCAGCAAGCAGCTGTTCCAGCAGATGCGCGAGGAAGTGGAAGCCGACCTGCAGTACACCTACCAGCCGATTCGCCACCTGCTCGGCCTGCTCGCGCTCAACGAGCGCAACCTGGCGCACGACAGCTACCAGCGCATGAACCTGCTGCCGATGTTCGCCCAGGCGCTGAAGGACAACCCCAAGCTCGCCGCGCTCTATCTGGGCTACGAGGATGGCGACTTCTTCATGGTCCGCCCGCTGCGCGACCAGCGCCTGAAGCAGATCTTCGATGCCCCGGATAACGCCGCCTACCAGGTCTGGACCATCGACCGCAACGGCGATGCCCGGCCGGTTTCGGAGTCGCAATATTTCGACGCTGACCTGAACTGGATCAGCCGCCGGCAGAACCTCAAGGAGTCCTACGACCCGCGTACCCGCAACTGGTACAAGAGCGCGCGCGCAGGCAACCAGCTGATCACCACCGATCCCTATGCCTTCTTCTCCACCAAGGATGTCGGCACAACCTTGGCCCTGATCAGCAGCGGCGAGACGGTGCTGGCCGCCGACCTGACCCTGGCCGATCTCTCCGCCACGCTGGCCAAGCACAGGGTGACGCCCTCCTCCGAGGTGGTGCTGTACCGCCCGGACGGCGCCGCCGTGGCCTACCCGGACGCCGGCAAGCTGGTGGTCAGCAACGGTACCGTGCACCTGGCGCAGGTAGAGAGCCTCAGCCCGGCGCTGGCCGAGCTGTTCCAGAGAGACCTGGACAAGGACCGCCAGGGCGCGATGACGCTGGTCGGCAAACCCTGGCAGGTCTCCTACAGCCAGCTCGACGAAGGCGGCCCCAACGGCCTGCGCCTGGCCCTGCTGGCGCCCGAGCAAGAGCTGCTGGCCGACGCATACCGCATCCGCTGGCAGGGCGCGATCCTGACCCTGGCCATCCTGCTGCTGTGCATCCCCCTCGGCTGGCTGATGTCGCGGGTGCTGGTCAAACCGCTGAACGCCCTGGTGCTCGAGGCCGAGGCGATCCGCAGCTTCGACTTCAGCCACCCGGCCAGCGGCCGCTCGCCCGTGCTGGAAATCGACCAGCTGGCCGTAGCCATGGGCAAGATGAAGGACACCCTGTCCAGCTTCCTCGACATCACCGCCAGCCTGTCCGCCGAGACCCGTTTCGACGCCCTGCTGCGTCGCGTGCTCAAGGAGACCGTGGATCTCAGCGAAGCCAGTGCCGGCCTGCTCTTCCTGCGTGACACCGACAGCGGCGCCCTCGAGGCCCATGGCCTGTTCATCAACGACGAGCAGCACAACCTCGAAGAGCATCGAATCCCCAGCTATCCGGCAGGCTCCAGCGAGCTGCCGCACTGGCTGCGCCAGCCGGCAGAAGGTGGCAGTACCAGCGTGCTGTCGCTCGGCTTCGATCAGGCCGATGGCTACCAGAGCGTGCTGCACACACTCGACAGCCCGCGCGTACATTTGATGGCGACCGGGCTGCACAACCGCCAGGGCGACACCCTCGGCGTGCTTGTGCTGATCAACCGCGACAGCGGCAAGGAATCCGAGCTGGCCATGGTGCGTCCGCAGCGCATCGCCTATGTCCAGGCAGTGTCCGGCGTCGCCGCGCTGTGCATCGAGAGCCAGCGCCTGCTGGAGCAGCAGAAGAAGCTCCTCGATGCCTTCATCCAACTGATCGCCGGCGCCATCGACGCCAAGAGTCCCTACACCGGCGGCCACTGCCAGCGCGTACCCGAACTGGCCCTGATGCTGGCCCGTGCCGCCGCCAGCAGCGACGCCGAGCCGTTCCGCGACTACCAGCCGAGCGACGAAGAATGGGAGGCGCTGCACATCGCCTCCTGGCTGCATGACTGCGGCAAGGTCACCACCCCGGAATACGTGGTGGACAAGGCGACCAAGCTGGAAACCATCTACGACCGCATCCACGAGGTGCGCATGCGCTTCGAGTTGCTCAAGCGCGACGCCTGGGTCGTCTACTGGCAGGGCCTGGCCCAAGGGGGCGACGAGCCCACGCTGAGCGCCCTGCGCGACGAGAGCCTGGCCGCGCTGGACGATGAGTTCGCCTTCGTCGCGCGCTGCAACCTGGGTGGCGAGGCCATGGCCGATGCCGACCAGGAACGCCTGCAGGCCATCGCGGCGCGTACCTGGACCCGCACCCTGGATGATCGCCTCGGCGTGTCCTGGGAGGAGAACCAGCGCCAGGCACGCAGCCCGGCACCGCAGCTGCCGGTGCAGGAGCCATTGCTGGCGAACAAGCCCGAGCACGTGCTCGAGCGCCCGGCCAGCGAGCTCATCCCTGCCGACAACCCCTGGGGCTTCAGGCTCGAGGTTCCGGAGTTCAAGCACAACCGCGGCGAGCTGTACAACCTGGGCATCGCCCGCGGCACCCTCACCGCCGAAGAGCGCTACATCATCAACAACCACATGGTGCAGACCATCCGCATGCTCGATCACCTGCCGTTCCCCAAGCACCTGGCGAACGTCTCGGAGATCGCTGGCGGGCATCACGAGAAGATGGATGGCAGCGGCTATCCGAAGCGCCTGAAGCGCGAGGAAATGAGCCTGCCGGCGCGGATGATGGCCATCGCCGACATCTTCGAAGCGCTCACCTCGGTGGACCGTCCCTACAAGAAGGGCAAGACCCTCAGCGACTCGCTGGGGATCATGGCCGGCATGTGCCGCGGCGCCCACATCGACCCGGAGCTGTTCGGCCTGTTCATCGCGGCGGGCATTCCGCAGGCCTATGCCGAACGCTTCCTGCGTCCGGAGCAGATCGATGCGGTGGACTCGGCAGCCATCCTGGCCAAGGCCGGCCTGGCCTGAATCGCAGTCACAAAAAAGCCCGGCCTAGACCGGGCTTTTCATTTCAGCTGAAGGCTCAGGCCTTCGGGCTGACCGGATTCTCCGGGTACCACACGTCCATCAGCGGGCTGAGGGTGAACTCGCTCAGCTCCTTGCGGCCTTTCAGCCAGGCCTCCAGCGCCGCGCGCTGCTCTTCGTTGACCGAGCCGCGTTTGGCCAGGCAGACGAAGCCGTAGTCATCACCACCGACATAGCCCAGGCCGTTAGCGTCGATGCCGTCGAGCAGGAATTCGTCAACGAACTTATCGGCGCCTTCTTCGCTCAGGCCTTCATGGAAACTGAGGGTCAGCTCACAGCCCAGCTCCTGGAATTCGTCGACGCACAGTTTCTTACGCAGGCGGCGGGAACGGTTAGTGGCCATATACACTCCTAGATACTCAATAGTTACAACGGGCGGCACTCTAGCAGGTTGCCGCTTCCACTGCCCGCCCGTTCAGAAAAAAGCGCCTATGACCGGCTTCGGCATCGGGCATAATGCGCAGCCAAACCCCATCTGCACCTTCTTTTCGCCCTTTTTTCTGCCTGGGCCAGTGCCAATGATCAGAACGCTCCGCAATCTCGTCGTCGCTTCACTGCTTCTCCCCATCGCCCTTCCCCTCTCTGCCGCCCAGGCCAGCAGCGTGCTGCCGAGCAAGGTGCAGCAGTCGCTCAAGGCCAACAAGATCTCCGCCAACAGCCTGTCCGTCGTGGCCCTGCCACTGGACGGCGCTGGCAACGGCATCATCTACAACGCCGATGTGTCGGTGAACCCGGCCTCGACCATGAAGCTGGTCACCACCTATGCCGCCCTCGAGCTGCTCGGCCCCACGCACCAGTGGCGTACCGAGTTCTATGGCGACGGCCCGCTGAAGAACGGGGTGCTCAACGGCAACCTGTACCTCAAGGGTGGCGGCGACCCCAAGCTGAACATGGAAAAGCTCTGGCTGATGATGCGCGACCTGCGCGCCAACGGCGTGCAGCAGATCACCGGCGACCTAGTGCTGGACCGCAGCCACTTCCATCACCCCAGCCTGCCGACCTTCAACGACGACGGCGGCGACCCGAACAAACCGTTCCTGGTCACCCCCGACTCGCTGCTGGTCAACCTCAAGGCCGTGCGCATGATCGCCCGCACCTCCGGCGGCAAGGTCAGCGTGATGATGGAGCCGCCGCTGACCAACGTGCGCATCGACAACCAGGTCAAGGCCCTCGGCGGCGCCAAATGCCCGGCCTGGCCGGACGTGCGCTACAACCCGGTGACCCAGTTCGACGGCACCACCCTGGTGGTCACCGGCAAGCTCGCCGAAGGCTGCAGCGCGCAGACCTACCTGGCCCTGCTCGACCACCCCGGCTACGCCGCCGGCGCCGTACGCGCCATCTGGCAGGAGCTGGGCGGCAGCATCCACGGCAAGGACCGCGTCGGTGACGTACCGAAGAGCGCCCAGCTGCTGGCGCGCACCTTCTCGCCGGACCTCTCCGAGGTGATCCGCGACATCAACAAGTACAGCAACAACACCATGGCCCAGCAGCTGTTCCTCAGCATCGGCCAGACCTTCCGCGACCGTGCCGACCCGGACGACGCCAAGGCCGCCCAGCGGGTGATCCGCAGCTGGCTGGCAAAGAAAGGCATCACCGCGCCACACCTGGTGATCGAGAACGGCTCGGGCCTGTCACGCGCAGAAAGGGTCAGTGCCCGTGAGATGGCCGGCATGCTGCAGGCCGCCTGGCACAGCCCCTATGCGCCGGAATTCATCGCCTCGCTGCCGCTGGTGGGCATGGACGGCACCATGCGCAAGCGCCTGAAGAACACCGCGATGCAGGGCCAGGCCCACATCAAGACCGGCACCCTGAACAACGTGCGCGCCATCGCCGGCTTCACTCGCACGGCCAAGGGGCAGAACTGGGTGGTGGTGGCGATCCTCAACGACCCGCGTCCCTGGGGCGCCTCGGCGATCCTCGACCAGGTGCTGCTGGACATCTACCGGCGCTGATATCGCCGCAACGAAAAAAGCCCGCCATTCGGCGGGCTTTTTCATGGACGCAGCTCTCACACCTTGGCGGTCAGACGCCAGGCACGGTGGATCTTCGCGTTGCGCGCGAAGTCCTGGTCGACGGTCTGCGTGCTGATCTCTTCTACCGCGTAGCGCTCGGCCAGGCTCGGGTCGAGCTGGAACTTGCGGAAGTTGTTGGAGAAGTACAGCACGCCGCCCTGGCCCAGGCGCGACATGGCCAGGTCGATCAGCCGCACGTGGTCGCGCTGCACATCGAACACGCCTTCCATACGCTTGGAGTTGGAGAAGGTCGGCGGGTCGATGAAGACCAGGTCGTATTCGCCACGATCGGCCTCCAGCCAGGCCATCACATCGCCCTGCTCCAGGCGGTTCTTGTCGGAGAAGCCGTTGAGCGACAGGTTGCGCCGCGCCCAGTCCAGGTAGGTCTTCGACAGGTCGACGCTGGTGGTGCTGCGCGCACCGCCCTTGGCCGCGTGCACGGTGGCCGTGGCGGTGTAGCAGAACAGGTTGAGGAAGCGCTTGCCGGCCGCCTCCTTCTGGATACGCAGGCGCAGCGGGCGGTGGTCGAGGAACAGGCCGGTGTCCAGGTAGTCGGTGAGGTTGACCAGCAGGCGCACGCCGCCCTCGTCAACTTCCATGAACTGGCCCTGCGTGGCCTGGCGCTCGTACTGCTTGGTGCCGGCCTGACGCTCACGGCGCTTGATCACCACCTTGTCCGGGGCGATACCCAGCGCCACCGGAATGGCGGCCAGAGCATCGAGCAGACGAGCCTGGGCCTTGTCCGGATCGATGGAGCGCGGCGGTGCGTACTCCTGCACATGCACCCAGTCGCGGTACAGGTCGATGGCCAGGGCGTATTCCGGCATGTCGGCGTCGTACAGGCGATAGCACTCGACGCCGGCCTTCTTCGCCCACTTGCCCAGGCTCTTGAGGTTCTTCTGCAGGCGGTTGGCAAACATCTGTCCGCCTTCGGACAGGCGTGCCGCCTGCTGTGCCGAGGCGACCACCGGCTCATCGGCAGCATCTTCGTTGGCGCGGCTGGAGCGCCGCTCGCCGGTGACGAACTGCTCGGGCAGCACCTTGAACAGCAGCAGCTTGCACGGCAGCGCGCCGTTCCAGAAGGAGTACTGCTTGTGGCTGCGCAGGCCCATGCGCTTGCCCAGTTCCGGCGCGCCGGTGAACACCGCCGCCTCCCAGTTCAGGCAGCTCTGGCGCAGGCGCTCGCCGAGGTTCTGGTAGAGATACAGCAGGCTCGCCTCGTCGCCCAGGCGCTCGCCATAGGGCGGGTTGCTGACGATCAGGCCGGTCTGGTTCTTGTCCGGGCGCGGCTCGAAGGTGGCCAGCTCGCCCTGGTACAGCTTGACCCACTCGCCGAGACCGGCGCGGTCGATGTTGTTGCGCGCCGGCTGGATCAGTCGCGGATCGGCCTCGTAGCCGCGAATCCACAGCGGTGGCTTGGCCAGACCAGTGGCGGCGCGCGCCTCGGCCTCGGCATGCAGCTTCTTCCAGATCGCCGGCACATGGCCCAGCCAGTTGCTGAAGCCCCAGCGCTCGCGACGCAGGTTCGGCGCCATGTCGGTGGCGATCATCGCCGCCTCGACCAGGAAGGTACCGACACCACACATAGGGTCGGCGAGAGCACCACCCTCGGCGGCAATGCGCGGCCAGCCGCTGCGGATCAGGATGGCCGCGGCCAGGTTTTCCTTGAGCGGTGCGGCGCCCTGCTGCAGGCGATAGCCACGCTGGTGCAGGCTGTGTCCGGAGAGGTCGAGCGAGAGCACCGCCTCGCCCTTGTCCAGACGCAGGTGCACACGCATGTCAGGGTCGACCTTGTCGATCGACGGTCGGGTGCCGGCCGGCGTGCGCAGCTTGTCGACGATGGCGTCCTTGACCTTCAGCGCACCGAAGTGGGTGTTGTCGATGCCGGCGCCATGGCCGCTGAACTCCACCGCCAGGGTGCCGTCCGGCTCCAGATGCTCGGCCCAGTCCACCGCCAGGACGCCCTGGTACAGCTCCTCGGCGTTCTGCACCGGGAAACGGCGCAGCACCAGAAGCACACGGTTGGCCAGGCGCGACCACAGGCACAGGCGATAACCCACCTCGATGGGCGCGAAGCCACGCACGGCGGCGGTCTGCTCGCGGGCCTCCTCCAGCCCCAGGCCGCTGGCTTCTTCGAGTAGCAGGCCTTCCAGGCTTTTCGGGCAGGTCAGGATCAGTTCATAGCGGTCAGACATGGGGCATCCAGTAATCGGGGTGGCCACTCGGCCACCTTAGTGTGACGGAAGGTCGCAGCGCGACCCTTCGTCGGAATAAACAACGCTCGCAGGCGAGAGCGGTTCGCAATGGCAAAGCGCCTTCCTCCCCTGCCCAGCCTCCCCAATGACGCGGGCCCGGACAATCGAGCGGCGAAAAAAGGGTTGAACCTTATGGCTCCTTCCCCCCTCACGTTACGTCCTTATGACAAAACGATCATTCACAGGGTGGAACGCATTCGATAGAAATCAACTCAGGCCGGCACCGCAACGGTGTTGGCAGATAGCCCGCCACGCCGGCAGCGGGCTCACTGGCAGAAGCTTTTCTGCCTGGTCCCAACAAGGGGCCAACGGGACATAACAGTCAACAGTGAGGGCAACACCCGATGAGAAGACTTAAGCGTGATCCGTTGGAACGAGCATTCTTGCGCGGCTATCAGCACGGCATTCATGGTAAATCCCGCGATATGTGTCCTTTCACCCACCCTACCACCCGTCAAGCCTGGATCAACGGCTGGCGCGAGGGCCGCGGTGACAACTGGGACGGACTGACCGGCACCGCCGGCATCCATAGACTCAACGAACTCCACGCCGTCGGCTGAATCAGGATCACCCCGACTTCACCAGACCGTCCCATCCGGGCGGTGGGCGAGAGCCCGAGGGCCCCTCCGGGGCCCTTTTTTATTGCCTCAGTTCTTCTTCGGCAATGCGGCGATGGCGTCCACTGCCTCGCGAATCAGCGCCGGTCCCTTGTAGATGAACCCGGAATAGATCTGCACCAGACTCGCGCCGGCCGCGATCTTCTCGGCCGCGTGCGCGCCCTCGGTGATACCGCCCACGGCGATGATCGGCAGACGGCCCTTGAGCTCGCCGGCCAGCACGCGCACGGTGTGGGTACTCTTGTCGCGCACCGGCGCACCGGACAGGCCACCGGCCTCGTTACCGAACGGCAGGTTCTCCACGCCCTCGCGGCCGAGGGTGGTGTTGGTCGCGATCACCGCGTCCATGCCGGTCTCGACCAGCGCCTGGGCCACCTGCACGGTCTCCTCGTCGCTCATGTCCGGGGCGATCTTGATCGCCAGCGGCACGCGCTTGCCGTGCTGTGCGGCCAGGTCTTCCTGGCGCTGGCGCAGCGCTTCGAGCAGCTGCTTGAGCTGGTCGCCGAACTGCAGGCTGCGCAGGCCGGGGGTGTTCGGCGAGCTGACGTTGACGGTGACGTAGCTGGCGTGGGCATAGACCTTGTCCAGGCCGATCAGGTAGTCATCCACCGCACGCTCGACCGGGGTGTCGAAGTTCTTGCCGATGTTGATGCCCAGCACGCCCTTGTACTTGGCCGCGGCGACCCGGGCCAGCAGGTGATCGACGCCATGGTTGTTGAAGCCCATGCGATTGATGATCGCGGTGGCTTCCGGCAGGCGGAACAGCCGCGGCTTCGGATTGCCCGGCTGCGGACGCGGGGTCACGGTGCCGATCTCGACGAAGCCGAAACCGAGCTGGGCGAAGCCATCGATGGCGTCGCCATTCTTGTCCAGGCCGGCAGCCAGGCCGACCGGGTTGGGGAATTCCAGGCCCATCACCTGCACCGGCAATTGGCTCGGCGCCTTGCACAGCAGGCCATTGAGGCCCATGCGACCGCCAGCACCGATCAGGTCGATGGACAGCTCGTGGGAGGTTTCGGGGGCAAGACGGAACAGCAGCGCGCGGGCCAGGTCGTACATGGGCGGATCGGCTCGGATAAGGGTGGCAGTGGGAAGCAGGGCGCGATTATAGCCGCCGCCACTAGCCTCAGGCGAGGCAAGGGAGTAATAAGGAGCTCCGTTTAAGCACTTATTGCAGCTGACGCAGGTCGAGCAGCTCTCCGGCCGTGCTGAATTCGAGCTCGAACACGCCATTGATGCCGTCGTGGCGCAGGAATGGACGCAGATGATGGGCCGGCAGACTGACCTTGCGGCCGTCGCGGCTGAACAGCAGAACCCGGTTGGCGCGCCCCTGGTATACGGCCAGGAAGCGTTCCGCAGGCAAAGCGATATCCAGCACCAGGCTGGGCATGGAGGCACCCTCGACAATGAATGGCACCATTCTGCCACAGGCGCAGGCCCTCTCCGCCGCGGACCCGTATCGCAATGATGCAGCGCAGCCATCGCTCTGCCACACTGAGACGGTAGTACCGGGAGCATCCTGCGGGTCATGAGTTTGTCCGAATCCCCTACCAGCATCGCGTCGCGCCTTTCGGCCCTGGCTCAGCGCCTGGGCCTGAGTGGCCGTGTGCCGCGCCTGGTGTTCGAACGAGCTCGTGCGCTGCGCCTGCCATTCATGGGACTGCCGATACCTGCGCCGAGCGTCTGGTGGCAAGCCGGCCCGCCCCTGCAACGCCTGGTCGACCTGCCACGCGACGCCCTCTCCGGCCCCGTGCAGGAAGACAAGGCCGCCGCCCGCGCCGTGTTGATGCAGGTGGTCGAGCGCGAAGTGCAGCACCTCGATGATTTCGACCTGCGCCAGATCGACGGCCTGTGCAGCGCCCCGCCGCGCCTCGATGACACCCTGGCCAGCTTCGAAGAGCTGGCCGGCAGCGCGCTGGGCCGCTGCGCACGCATCATCAGCTACAAGGATTTCCTCAAGACCATCAGCAATGCCATGCCGCGCTTCCTCGCCGCCGAGGCGGTGGAGCTGCGCCAGGCAAGCTGGTATGGCGAGCGCATGTTCTGGGGCGGCGAACAGCATGGCGAGGAGTTCGCCTGCGCCATCGCCTACGCCCGCCTGCGTGGCCTGGAAGTAACCCTGCCGGCCGAGCTGGTTCGCTATCGCCTGAGCGCCAGCGGCCTGGCCGAACTGCGCCGGCTTTACCACATGACGGCCATGCCGGTGCAGGCCTGGAGCGAACCGGCCTTCATGAGCCTGCTGCTCGACCACGGCCTGCCCTATGCGCGCCTGTCGCTGCTGCGCTATCCGAACGCCCCGGAGTTTCTCCTGCTGCCCAAGGACTCGCCCGAAGCCAACGCCCTCGGCGAGGGCCTGCGCCAGGCCGGCGCGCCAGACGTGATCGGCTACCTCGAGGCGCTACAAAAGCGCACCGCGGCCTGATTCACATAGGGGTTTGATCGGGAGCCGGCCAACCACGCGGTTGGCCGGTATCACAGCGCTCAGAGCCGACTGGCGAGATGAGCGTCGAGACGGACTTCCTGGGTCACGCCCCAGCCGTCCATTACACCGCCCAGCGGCACTACCAGCGCCTCCAGGTCCTGCTCGAAATCGCCGATGCCGGCGTGGGTGGCGTACATCACCTTGCTCACCTGCAGGTGCCAGGCACCGTCCTCGCGGACGCTGACCTGAGCGTTCAGTGATTCGCCGCGAAACTGTCTTGCCGCCTCTCTGGCCCGATCCTCATTCGGGAAGATGGCGTAGAACTCGATGGGATGGACGCGGGCGAAGTCGAAACCACCCTCTTTCATGCGGCGCAGAACATTGTTGCTGACATCATCTTGGAAGGCTGTGCTCATAAACGACCTCCTCTCAGGCGATGGATCGACCGCAGCCACCGAAGGCTCGGCGGCCATGCGGCACCGCACGGTGCCGCCCGAGAACCAGGCAGGACCTGCCTGATCTGTCATGCGCAGGCTGAAGCCCGCAGGCGGCTGGCCACAGGAACGCTGGCCGGCACCGCCGTCTGTTCAGGGTAGCGTCTGCTCAGTCACCCTGCTGCAACACTGACCGCTGGCCGCGCCCTCGGCGACGGGCGGCTCAGTCGCGGCTGAGCCAGCCCATCAGCAGCCGGCTGATCGATGGAGGCGACATTTGCCCTGCGGCATACATAAGGCGGAACAGCCAGTGGATCGGTCGGTGCACCCTGGGCCGCTCGACCTGCCGCCATAGCGCCGCGGCAATATCATCCGCGCCCAGGTTGACGCCCATACGGCGCAATGCCGGTGGCGTGAAGGACTGGCTGTCGACCATGGGTGTGGCGACGAACGGGGGCATCAGGTCGCCGACATGAATGCCGTGGCGCCGCCACTCCAGCTCCAGCGCCTCGGTCATACCGCGCACGGCGAACTTGGAGGCCGAGTAGCTGACCATGTGCGGCGTGCCGTACAGGCCGGAGGCCGAGCCCATGTTGATCACCTGCGCACCCGGCGATCCCTTGAGATAGGGAAAGGCTGCATGGGTCACCTGCAACAGGCCGAGCACGTTGATCTGCAGGATGCGCGCATGCTCCTCCAGACTGATCTCCTCGAACAGGCCGAAGCGCAGAACCCCGGCCGAGTTGAATAGCACGCGCAGGCGCCCGCCATGCTGGCCGCAGAAGTCCTGCAACGCCTCGCGCACCGCGCCGGCGTCGGTGACGTCCAGTTCGGCATGCCACACGCCGCCCAGCTCGGCAGACAATGCGGACAAGGCACGGTGATCGATATCCAGCAGACCCACGGTCCAGCCACGAGCATGAAACAGCCGCGCACTGGCGGCGCCGATGCCGGAAGCGGCACCGGTGATCAGGATGGTGTTCATCGACAGCCCTTCTCCTGCAGAAACTCGACGACACGCTGCATGGCCAGCCTGGCCACCTGCAACAAGGCGCAATTGATCTGGAACACATGCCACTGCCCGGGATAGACCTCCAGGCGCAGGTCCAGCCCGGCGCTGTCACGCAGGCGCAGGCTCTGGCTCAGCAGGTGTTCGTCCTCGCCGACCTGCACCAGCAGCGGCGGCAGGCCGGACAGGTCGGTATTCAGCGGCGACAGCAGCGGCGCACCGCGATCCACGCCCGACGGGCAATAGGCAGCGACGCCCTGCTCCAGCCAGGCGCCGCTGAGCAGCGGGTCGCCGGCCGGTGGTTCGTGCCAGGTGGCGCCGCTCAGATCGGTGACCGGCGAGAAGCAGACCAGCGCCGCCGGCAGCGGCAGCCCGGCGTCACGCAGGCGCAGCGCCGTGCTCAGGGTCAACTGGCCGCCGGCCGAATCGCCGGCGATGACGATGCGCTCGGCCGGTTGGCCCTGCTCCAGCAGTGCGCGGTAGGCGGCCAAGGCATCGTCGGCAGCTGCCGGCCAGGGATGCTCGGGCGCCAGGCGGTAATCCAGGGCGCAGATCCGTGCACCGCTGTGCGCGGCCAGGCAGGTGGTGATCGCACGATGGGTCTGCGGCGAACCGACCATGAAGGCGCCGCCATGCAGATAGAGCAACACCCAACCGTTGTCCCGCGAAGAGCACAACCATTCACAGGGCACGCCGCCGAGCTGCCCAGTCTCGATGCTCACCCCTCTCGCCCGTGGCGCGCTCAGGGTGGCCAGGCGCAGCACCCGGCGCTGCACGCTCGGCGGCAGCCACGGATGCATGCCGGTGCGGAACACCAGGCGCGTGCTGGCGCGCAGCATGGCGGTGAGCAGACGCTGGCCGGTGCTCGCTGCAGGTAGCTCAACGGACCAGTTCATAGTCGCTCCACTGCGGCCGGCGGGTGTGGTTGCGGTAGCTGAAGGTGAAGCCGGCCCAGTTGTTGGTGTGCTTGCCGGCGGCGTTCTTGTACCAGCTGCTGCAGCCCTGCTCCCATACCGACTGACCGATGTCGTGCTGCACCTGGCGGTTCCAGGCGTCCTGCACGTGGCGGCGCACGTCCAGGTAGCGCACGCCCTCGTCCAGCTTGGCCAGGCAGTCGAGCACGTAGGGGAACTGGCTCTCGAGCATGTAGATGATCGAGTTGTGGCCCAGGTTGGTGTTCGGCCCGTAGAGGACGAACAGGTTGGGGAAGCCACTGATGCTGATGCCCTTGTAGGCCTCGGCACCGTCACGCCAGGCCTGGTTGAGGTCCAGGCCGCCGAGGCCGCGGATGCGCATCGGCGCGAGGAAGTCGCTGGCGGCGAAGCCGGTGCCATAGATAAGAACGTCCAGCTCGCGCTCC
Organism: Pseudomonas sp. Gutcm_11s; assembly: GCF_028649395.1. Classification (GTDB taxonomy): domain Bacteria; phylum Pseudomonadota; class Gammaproteobacteria; order Pseudomonadales; family Pseudomonadaceae; genus Aquipseudomonas. Next base: position 704,091 of record NZ_JAQSUW010000014.1, read on the forward strand.
ACGCCATCGGCGGTGACGATGCCACGCTCGGTCACCTCGCGGATTGCCTCGTTCACCACCTCGACCTGCGGCTGGCGCAGCGCCGGGTAATAGTCGTTGCTGATCAGGATGCGCTTGCAGCCCAACGGGTAGTCCGGGGTCAGCTGCGCCCGCAGCCCGGCCTCTGGCACCTCGCGGGTCAGGTGGCGCAGCACCAGTATGCGCTGCAGCTTCATCACCCAGGGCCAGAGGAAGAACGCCACGCCGCGCACCTCGTGGAAGCAGTACTGCCAGGCGCGGTCGATCTTCTGCGTCCATGGCCAGCGCTTCATCAGCGCCAGCTCGAAGCGGCTGTACGGGCGATCAGGCTTGGCCATGACATAGGCCGGGGTGCGCTGGAACAGGTGCAGGCGAGCGACCTTGGGCACGATCTGCGGCACAAACTGAATGGCGCTGGCACCGGTGCCGATCACCGCCACGCGCTTGCCGGCGAGATCGACATCATGGCGCCAGCGCGCCGAATGGAAGCTCTCGCCAGCGAAGCGCTCCAGCCCCGGCAGCTTGGGATACAGCAGCCGGTTGAGCTGGCCACAGGCGCTGACCAGGGCCCGCGCGCTGAACTCGGCGCCATCGGTGGTGGTGACCCGCCACAGGGCAGCCGCCTCGTCGAACCTGGCCTCGGCCACCTCGCTGTTGCAGCGGATACGTGGCGCCAGCTGGTGGTTGTCGATGCACTGGCGCACGTAGGCGAAGATTTCCGGCTGTGGCGCGTAGCGCCGGCTCCAGTCGAGCTTGGGCTCGAAGGAGAAGGAATACAGGTGCGAGGGCACGTCGCAGGCTGCGCCGGGGTAATGGTTGTCCCGCCAGGTGCCGCCGGGCTCGGCGCCCTGCTCGAGGATCAGGAAATCGTCATGGCCCTGCCTGCGCAGCAGCATGGCCAGGCCGAGGCCGGCGAAGCCGGCACCGATGATCAGCGCGCGCAGGGGCGCCTGCTCGGGAGTGTTGTTGTTCATTGTTATCTCCGTGAGCCGCCAGTATTGCGGATGAACGGATGCTACCCACTCGCCACAGCCTGGTTTATGGCATAGTCGGCCAATAAATTGTGACTTTCGGACAAAGCATGGCCCGCCCCCGTCGCAGCGCCGTCAGCGTGCAACTCCTCACCCAGTACGGTCTGGACCTGGGCCTGAGCCTGGACGTCTGCCTGCAGGGCACAGGCCTGGACTGGGGCCTGCTGGCCGACCCCGGCGCCGAGGTGGACGCCGAGCAGGAACTGCGCCTGGTGCGCAACCTGGTGCAGGCCTGTGACAACCGCACAGGCCTGGGCCTGGCGCTGGGCCGCCGCTACCGCCTCAACAGCTATGGCATCTGGGGCTTCGCCCTGCTGGCCAGTCCGACCTTCCGCGCCGCCGCCAGCCTGGGCCTGCGCTACCTCGACCTGACCTACGCCTTCCACGGCATGCGCCTGGAGGAGCAGGACGAAGAAGTACACCTGCTGCTCGACGACCACGACGTGCCCGAGGACCTGCGCGGCTTCCTGCTCGAGCGTGACCTCTCCGGCATGCTCCAGGTGCTGCGTGAGCTGTGGCAGCGCGACCTGCCGATCCTGCGGGTGGAACTGCGCCTGCCGGAGCCGGCGGACCCGGCGCCCTACCTCGGGGAAATCGGCCAGCTGCCGCGCTTCGCGCAGGCGCACAACCGCTTCGTCTTCCCCCGCCACCTGCTCGACCTGCCGCTGGCCGGTGCCCATCCGCAAGCCGCGCAGCTGTGCGAGGAACAGTGCCAGCGCCTGCTGGCCAAGCGCAGCCAGGACGACGGCCTGGCCGGACGCATTCGCGCCCTGCTGCTGGCGCGCCCCGGCCGGCTGCCGGACATGGAACAGGTGGCCGCCAGCCTGCACATGAGCTCGCGCACCCTGCGCCGGCGCCTGGACGAGGACGGCAGCAACTTCCGCCTGCTGCTGGATGAGGTACGCCAGGCCCTGGCCGAGGAACTGCTGGCCACCGGCGGGCTGACGCTGGAAGAGATCGCCGAGCGCCTGGGCTACGGCGAAGTCTCCAACTTCATCCACGCCTTCAAGCGCTGGAAAGGCGTGACGCCGCGCCAGTTCCAGCGCGGCGCGGTCACCTAGGTCTTACTCCTTGCGCGCCGCCGCTCCTGCCGCATCACGCACGCCGGTGGTGTTGCGCAGCAGGCTCTGGGTAGCAACCTGGAGGAAGGCTTCCAGGCGCTTCTGCAGCTCCGGCTGCTGTGCATCGCCCTGCAACACCTCGACCTTGCGCTCGGCCAGCTGGTAGCGATACAGCTTGGCCGGCATGTCCTTGGGCTGCACCAGGATCCTGTCGCCATCGACGATGGCTACCGTCTGGTCGCTGCCCGACGGCTTGATCACGCCGAAGCCCTGGTCGCCTTGCGGCAGGCTGAGCAGGTCACGCCCCCAGCACTGGTGGCGGGTGCTGCCACCGAGGCGGCCCATGATGGTCGGCACCACGTCGATCTGCGTGCCGACGGTGTCGCGCCGCTCGCCGAACTGCTCGCGCACACCCGGGCCGATCAACAGCAGCGGCACGTTGTGGCGGTACAGGTCCATCTCGGTGAGCTGCTCCGGGCTACCGAAACCGTGGTCGCCGACGATCACGAACAGGGTGTCCTTGTAGTACGGCGACTTCTTGGCTTTCTCGAAGAACTGCCCCAGCGCCCAGTCGGAGTAGCGCATGGCGGTGAGGTGCTCGTTGTGCGAGCCACGGTCGGTCACCGGCGCCACCGGCAGCTGCTCCGGCAGCGCGTAGGGGGTGTGGTTGGATAGGGTCTGCAGCAGTGCATAGAACGGCTTGTTCGGGTCCAGCTTGTCCAGTTCGACGGCGGCGCGGTCGAACATGTCCTGGTCGGACACGCCCCAGGTCGGATCGATGAACACCGGGTCGACGAAATCCTCGCGGCCGATGAAGTTGCGCATGCCCTGGTTGCTGAAGAAGCCGGACTGGTTATCCCACTGGAAGTTGCCGTTGTAGACGTACAGGTCGTCGTAGCCGCGGGCGCTGAGCTGCTGCGGCAGGCCGGAGAACTGGTGGCTGCCCTCGGGCATGCGCATCAGGTACTCGAAGCTCGGCAGGTTGGGGAAGCAGGCCATGGTGGCGAACATGCCCTGGTGGGTGTGGGTGCCGTTGGAGAAGAAACGGGTGAACAGCAGCCCCTCCTGGCTCAGGCGGTCGAAATTCGGCGTGATGTCGGCATCGCTGCCCAGCGCGCCGACCCAGCGCCCGGCGAAGCTCTCCATGAGGATCACCACCACATGCTTGGCCGGCAGCACACCACTTTGCGGCGGGGTGAAGTCGCGGCGCACCGCGGCGCTGCCCTCGTCCACCAGTACATCGTTCGCGCCGAGCAGCATCTGACGCACTACCGGCAGCGCCTCGGCGTCCGGCATGGTGGATTTCCAGGCGTTGTCGCGGTGGTCGGAGAAGCTGTTCTCGGCGGCATCGAACAGGGTCAGGATGCCGTTCAGGCCGAGGTGGTTGGCGAAGATCGAATCGGTGGTATAGGCGTCGCCCCAGCGCAGTGGCGGGCCCTGCTTGAGGGTGCCGCGCGCGGCGATCACCGCCAACAGCAGGCAGATGAAGAACACCGCGAAGCGCTTGTACCAGGCCATGACCGGGCGGGCCTGGCGCGGCCGGGTGATGTGTTCGATCCAGTTGAACAGCATGACCATCGCCAGCGTACCCAGGGCCCAGGCCAGCAGGTAGCGGGCCACCGGGAAGCCGTTCCAGAGCATGCTGGAGACGGTGCCCAGGTCCTCTTCCATGTACTGGAACACCAGGCTGTTGAGGCGCTGGTGGAACTCGCGATAGAAGTCCATCTCGGTGATGCCGAGCAGCAGGGCGATGCTGGCGGCGATGCTCAGCCACACCACATGAGCACGCCGCGCCGCCATCGCCCGCAGGCTGAGCAGCGACAGCAGCAGCGGCGCGACGATATAGACCACCACGCGCAGGTCGAAGCGCGCACCGTTGAAGAAGGCCTCCAGCAGGTCACTGCTGGAGGTGTCGCCGATCAGTTCGGAGTTGTGCTGCAGCAAAGCCAGGCGCAGGGCCGAGAACATCAGCAGCAGAAGTAGCGTACAGGCGAGGGTGAAAGCGAGATGACTGCGCAGGCTCGGCTGCAGTCGGGCGTCCATGGAATGCATGACGAAGGGCGTCCTGAGTCGGTTGAGCAAACGCGAATTGTTGTCGACGCCAGGTGAAAATTCCGTCGAAACGGCAGATTCCCTAGCGCCTGCTCAAGCGACTGCGTACGCCCGCGGCAGGGCGACTAGTGCCCTGCCACCCGGCGCTGCTCCTCCTGCACCTCGCCACGCCCGGCGGACGCGGTGCGCCCGAACGGCCAGCCGATGATCGAGGTGCGCGGCTTCTGGCCGACGTTGCGCAGCAGGAAATGCGACAGCGCCGGGATCAGGATCAGCGCACCGAGCATGTTCCACAGCAGCATGAAGGTCAGCAGCACGCCCATGTCGGCCTGGAACTTGATCGGTGACCAGGCCCAGCACACCACACCGGCAGCCAGGGTGATGCCAACCAGCGCCACCACCCTTCCGGTGAAGGACACTGCGCTGCGGTAGGCGTCGCCCAGGCTGCGGCCCTGGCGCTGGTAGTGCAGCTGCACGCTGAGCAGGTACAGCGCGTAGTCCACGCCGATGCCCACGCCGAGGGCGATCACCGGCAGGGTCGCCACCTTCACGCCGATGCCCATGGCCACCATCAGCGCCTCGCACAGCACCGAGGTGAGCACCAGCGGCAGCAGAGCCACCAACATGGCGCGCCAGCTGCGGAAGGTGATCAGGCAGAACACTGCCACCGCCAGGTACACATACAGCAGCATGCTGCGGTTGGCCTCGCGCACCACCAGATTCGTCGCTGCCTCGATTCCGGCGCTGCCGGCAGCCAGCAGGAACTGGCGATCCTCGGTGCTGTTCTCCTTGGCGAAGCGCTCGGCGATGGCCACCACGCCGTCCAGGGTCTCGGCCTTGTGATCCTTGAGGAAGGCGATCACCGGCATCAGCGAGCACTGCGTGTTGAACAGCTCGGGCGCATTCACCGAGGCCTGCTGGGCGGCGTAGTTGAGCACGTCCTGGTTGCGCTGCAGGCTGGCCATCTTCGGGTTGCCCTCGAAGGAGCCGGCGGTGATCTGGCGCACCGCATTGACCAGCGACATGGTGGTCTGCACGCCCGGATGCTGCTGCAGCTCCCAGGCCAGGCGGTCGGCCAGCACCAGCGTGCGGTAGTTCAGGCAGCCTTCGGGGCCGGTCTTGATCATCACCGCGAACAGGTCACTGGATAGCGCGAAGTGGCTGGTGATGTAGGCGTTGTCGAGGTTGTAGCGCGAGTCGGCGCGCAGCTCCGGGGCGCCGCGGTCGAGGTCGCCGATCTTCAGTTGCAGGCTCACGGCGAAGCCGGCCAGGCCGAGTACGGCCGCCAACAGCACGGCGCCAGTGGCCCACTTCGACGTGGTGAAGCGGTTCAGGCAATCCCAGATACGGCCGAAGCCACGGTGCTGCTTGCCCTGGTCGTCGATGCGCAGGGCGCGCTCGGCAGCCTTGGCACCGACGCCGACATAGGACAGCGCCACCGGCATCAGCAGCAGGCTGGTGAATACCAGCACGGCCACGCCGATGCTGGCTGCGATGGCCAGGTCCTGGATCACCGGGATGTCGATCAGCATCAGCACGGCGAAGCCCACGGCATCGGCCAGCAGCGCGGTGACACCGGCGAGGAACAGGCGGCGGAAGGTGTAACGCGCGGCGATCAGCCGGTGGGTGCCGCGGGCGATGTCCTGCATGATGCCGTTCATCTTCTGCGCCGCGTGGGACACGCCGATGGCGAAGATCAGGAACGGCACCAGCACCGAGTAAGGGTCGATGGCGTAACCCAGCCAGGCGACGATGCCCAGCTGCCAGACCACCGCCAGCAGCGAACAGCCGATCACCAGCAGGGTGCTGCGCAGGCAGCGGGTATACAGCAGGATGATGGCGAAGGCGGCGACCACCGCCAGGGCGAAGAAGGCCATGACCTGCAGCAGGCCGTCGATCAGGTCGCCGACCAGCTTGGCGAAGCCGATCACCCGCACCTTGTAGGAGCCCTCGCCGTCGGCGCCGACATTCAGGCCTTCGACCTTGCTGCGCAGCTCGTCGAGGGTCTGGGCGAAGGTGTAGTAGTCGATGCCATGGCCGGTGGCCGAGTCCTTGTCCAGCAGCGGCACCACCAGCATGCTCGACTTGAAGTCGTTGGCCACCAGGCTGCCGACGATGCCGGCGCGGCCAATGTTCTGCCGCAGCTGCTCGATGCTCGGCTGGCTGCCGTCGTAGCCATCGGGCATCACTGTGCCACCCTGGAAGCCCTCCTCCGTCACCTCGGTCCAGCGCACGCTGGGCGCCCACAGCGAGCGCAGCCAGGCGCGGTCCACGCCCGGGGTGAGGAACAGCTCGTCGCTGACCTGCTTGAGCACGGCCAGGTAGGCCGGGTCGAAGATGTCGCCGTCGCGGTTCTCCACCACCACCCGCACCGAGTTGCCCAGGCCGCGCAACTGGTCGCGGTTGTCGAGGAAGTTGCGGATGTAGGGCTGGCTCTGCGGCAGCATCTTCTCGAAGCTGGGGCGCAGCTCCAGGCGGGTCAGCGCCATGTAGCCGAACAGCACGGAGAGCCCGGCGATGATGGCGATGAAGCAGAGACGATGATTGAACAGCAGGCGCTCGAGGAAATTGCCGCTGTTGCGGTCGAAATCGCGCAGGTCGCGGATCACCGGCATGCTGTCTTGTTTGATGTTGCCCATGATGGCTTCTCGTTGATCTCGTTAAGGCAGGCGCTGGGTGCGCATACCGCGGCTGCCGACCAGCACCAGGTCCTGGTCGCTGGCGAAACCGGCGCCAGTGACCGGCGCCAGGTCGCTCTGCGGCAACAGCTCCAGCGCACTGCCGTCCGCCGTGCTGCGCAGCGCATGGCCAGCCTGGCTGAACAGGTGGTAACGCCCGGCACCGTCCAGCAAGGCGGCGGTGATGCTGCTCTGCAGGCCGCTATCCAGTGCACTCCAGTTGGCACCGCCGTCGGTGCTGCGCCACACATGGCCGCGCAGGCCGTAGACCAGCAGCTCGCGCCCCTGGCCGATGACGCCGAAGAAGCTGCCGCTGTAGGGGGTCTGCAGGGAGGTGAAGCGCTGTTGCGCCTCGTCCCAGCGCAGCAGCAGGCCCTGCTCGCCGGCGATGTAGGGCACGCCGTCGACCGCGCTGATGGCGTTCAGGTGCAGGCCCTGGGGGTTGTCGGTGCGCTCGCCGAATGGCTGCCAGTGACGGCCCCCATCCTCGGTACGCAGGATCAGGCCGAACACGCCGACGGCGTAGCCCAGCTGATCGTTGGCGAACCAGACATCGAGCAGCGCCTTGTCGGCGCCCTCCTCGACCATCCGCTGGGCCTCGGCCAGGCGTGTCGCCCACTCTTCGCTGGCCGGCTCGGCGGCGGCTAGCGCCGCGTAGTGCTGCTGCATCAGCGCGCCGATCTGGCGGCCGTCGAGCTGCTTGTTCCAGCTGACGCCAGCATCGTCGCTATGCAGGATCACGCCATCATGCCCCACCGCCCAGCCCGCTCGCCGGCAGGGAAAATAAACCGCAGTGAGGTCACTGCTGACCGGCACCCGCGCCTGCTGCCACAGCTCGCCACTGACGCCGGAATAGAGGATATGGCCGCGCTGGCCTACCGCTACCAGGCCTTCGCCGCTGTGCGCCACATCGTTGAGCGGCGCGCGCTCGGCCAGCGCACTGTTGCTCGCCGGCAGGTCCAGCACATCGATGAACTCGCCCCGTGCGCCACCAGGCAGCGCGCCCAGCAGCAGGCCCAGCAGAGGGAACAGGACTCTGTAGAAATCAATCATGGTCAATCTCGGCAATAAGGTTGCACCGCGGGCACGGGTGTCATGCCCGGCGGCGCCGGATCAATCTCCCGCCGTACCACACCGGCCCGACCGCTGGACGGCTGACGTATCCGTCCAGGGGGAATCCGGGGGTACTGGTGGCGGGAACTGCGACCCGAAACTCAGCGGATACCGGCGCCAGCCAGCGATTCCGGTGCCCATTGCGACTTGGCCAGGGCGTCGATGTAGCGGATGCCGCCGTACGGGCCGACCACGCCGTTGATGTTGTAGGAGCCGCCGACCAGGTCGTAGATCATGAACGGCGTGGAGTCCGGCACGCTCTTGTCGTAGCTCTGGCTGAGGAAGGCGAAGGAACCGCGATAGAGCTGGCCACGAGCGTCGTACTGGTCGGAAGCCAGAGCCACCCAGCTGTCCTCATCGAGGTAGAAGCGGCGCTTGGCGTAGATGTGGCGCTCGCCCTGCTTGAGGGTGCCCTCGACTACCCAGACGCGGTGCTTCTCCCAGCGCACCAGGTCCGGTGCCAGGTGGTTGGGGGTGGTGATGGCCTTGGCCTCGGGGGCGTAGGTCAGGCGGTAGGTGTTGTAGGGCACGATCATTTCCTGCTTGCCCACCAGCTTCCAGTCGAAGCGGTCCAGCGCGCCGTTGAACACGAACACGTCGTCATAGGTGCCGGCGCCTGCGGTGCCCGGGTTTGGCGTGTCGTAGGCAAGATTCGGCGCCAGCTTCACCCGACGCACACCCGGCAGGTACTGCCAGGCACGGCGCGGTTGCTGCAGCGGGTTGGCGGCGTCTCGCAGCATGATCGCTTCGCCGGCGCGGCGAGCCGGGCCGGTGTAGTAAAGCTTCATCTGGTAATAGGTGTCGGCCGCACCGATCGGCTTGTTCATGTCCTGGTAGATCGGGTAGCTGATGTAGGCCTGGCCGGTGGTGGCCAGGCTGGCCACGCCGGCGGCGTCGACGTTCCAGGAGTCGTACTTGGAGTTGATGGTCACGCCCTGGTAGCGCAGCAGGAAGTTCCACATGGCCTCGGCGCCCGACTGCGGGATCGGGAATGGCACGCCCGGCAGCACGTTGTCGACGGCCAGGCCGCCCTCCAGCACCTTGGCGCCGATGGCGTTCTTCACGCTGTTGTCCAGCACTGCCTGGGGCATAGCCACGGTGCGGTGGGTCGGATACAGCTCGACGCGGAAGCTGGGGAAGCGCTTGGCCAGCTCCACGGTGGTGGCGCTGAGCTGGTCCTTGTACTGCTCGACGTTCTTGCCGTCGATCACCGCCAGCGGCTTCTCGCCGGCAAAGGGATCGGGACGCACGCTGTCACCGGCCTTGAAGGCCGCCGGAGCCTGGGTCAGGCCACCGGCATAGGCGGGAATCGAGCCATCGGCGTTGCCGGAGACTTCGGCGCCGACCTGGGTCAGGCTGCTGCCGAGCTTGGCCGCTTCATCGGCGGAAACGGCGGCGCTGGCCTGGCCGACGATGGCCAGGGTGAGTGAGGCGGCCAGTACGGTATGCACGAATTTCATCTTGTTGTTCTCCTGCTCAGAGGCTGGGCAATTCGTGGATCAGAAAGTGGTTTTGAAGGTCAGGTAGACGGCGCCGCGGTCCTCGCCGGTGGCACCACCGCCGGAGAAGGAGGAGTAGCCGCCGGCGTAGCAGGCGTAGTTCTCATTGGCGCTGAAGGCGTTGGGAGTCGAGCCATCGCCGCTGCCACCACTCGGATCGGCAGCCAGGGCGCTATAGCCACTGTCCTCGCACTTGTCGGAGTCGCCGAAGGAGTCGACGTACTTGAGGTCGACGAAGTACTGGTTGTAGATCGCAGCGCCGACACCGATCGAATAGTTGCCGGTGTCCTCTGCGCCACCGGCGGCGACCGGGGAGACGCCGTCGATGCCGACGTTGATCGACATCGGCGCGCTCAGGTCAACGCCCGGGAAGACCTGGTACCAGGTCGGGGTGAAGTTGACGGCGATGCCCCAGTTGTCGCGGGTCGGCTTGTCGATGCCGCGGTAGCTGTCTTCGCCCTTGTACAGCGCCTCGTTCTCGTCATCGAGCTTGAGCAGGTTGCTGTAGTACAGCTCGCCGAGCAGGGTCGCCGAGTCGAACAGCGGGGTGTCGGCAATGGTCATCAGGCCGTTGATGGTCCAGTGCAGAGTGTCGCCGGTGGCGCTCATGCTGTCGCCGTCGTGCGGGTTGCCATACACCACGCCGCTGGCGGCGGTACGCGCCGGCAGCAGGCCGAAGCCGTTGCCCAGGCCGAACGGGCTGTCCGAGCTGAGGATGGCCGGGATGCTGGCCAGCGGCATGTTGTGGCGGATGTTCAGGTCGCTGCCGACGCTGATACCGCCGACATCCTTGGACAGGCTCAGGCCGAAGATGTCGATATCGTCGCTGTAGGCAAACTGGTAGGTGGTGGAGCTCAGCGAGTTGAGCAGGTTGACGTTGGCCCGCAGCGCCGCCGGGGCGCTCGGCATGCTGCCATCCGGGTTGAGGATGGTCATGCCTTTGGCGTTCAACCAGGCCTGCGGCAGGATGTCGGAGGTGCGTCGGTAGTAAGCGCCCAGGGTGCCGTCCAGCCACTGCGGCGACCACTTGGCCATGACGCCCCAGTCGCCACTGTCGTTCGGGGTCAGGTCATCGCCGCGACGCACGTTGGTCAGCGCGCTGCACGGTGCCAGGCCGCAGGCCGGGTTGCCCAGAGCATCGTTGCCCGGTGCGCCGTTGGTGTTGCCCAGCAGGAAGGACTGGGCGCCGAAGCCCACCAGATCCGAGGTGCCGTAATAGGTGCCGGCTTCCGGCAGGCGCGCGGCGTTCCAGTCGAAGAAATACTGGGCCGCGATGGTCAGCTCCGGATTGACGGTGAACGAGGTGGAAATCTGGTTGCGCGGGACGAACAGTTCCTTGGCCTCGGTGCCGGGCGACGAAGCCAGCTTGGCCAGGTCCAGGCCGGACTGGCCATAGCTCATCGAGTGCACCGGGTTGAGGATGGTCTCGCCCCAGTAGACGTTGTGCTGGCCGGCCTTGACGCTGAACAACGACTCATCGCCAATCTCGGTGCTGTAGAACACGAAGGCGTCGAGAATCTCGCCGGAGGGGCCGCTGTAGTAGCGCTTGGCATAGCGGCTCAGGTGCGCGCTGCCGTTGCCGACGTTGTCGTTGCTGACATTGGCACCGAAGGGCGCGCCGCCATAACCCAGACGCGGGTCGTTGGCGGCCAGGCCGGAGGTGGCGCCGTTGCCGTTGACGAAGGGATTGGAGTTGGAGCCTGTGTTGTCGTAAGCCTTGTCGTACCAGCTGGCGGCGCTGACACGGAAGCCCATGCGGTTCAGGTACACCACGTCGAGCTCGGTGAGCAGGTCGACGCGGTTGGTGATGTTGGTGCCGGCCTTGCGGAAGTTGTAGTCGCCGTCGTTGTTGTTCGGCGTGCCGAGCATGCGCGAATCGGCGCTCTCGGCGCGCACACCGTAGTTGTACTTCACTGTGTTGTCGAAGCGCACGGACCAGTCGGGATGGCCGGTGTCGACTTCGAAGGCCTGCGCGGCCGGTACCGAGGCCAGCATGATGGCCGTGGCCAACAGGCTTCTGTGCAAGGGATGACGCTGCTGCTTTTTATTGTTGTGCATTGCGTTGGCTCCGCATTGTGTTGACTTACTGCATGTGCAGCCGCGGCCAGTGCCGCAGCTACGGATGGGGTTGGGCTTCCTTGTCGGTTCGGGTCTGCTGCGTGTTCTGTGGGGTTCAGCCGAGCAGTGCGTTGATCAGCACTTCGGCCTGTGGCCACTCGCCGAAACCCGAGGCCGGGTTGAGGTGGCCGACCGGGCCGAGCTCGACCAGGTTGCTGGCCCAGTCGTCGGCCATCGCATGCACGGCGGCGAGGCTGGCCAGGTGATCGTTGCTGCTGGCCGCAACGATGCTGGGGAATGGCAGCGGGCCGCGCGGCAGCGGTGACCAGCCGTTTTCCTCGAGCACCTGCGGGCTGGGATATTGCGGCGGCCATTCGTGGTTCATATCTGGCGGGGTCACCAGCAGCGCACCGAGGATCGGCCGCGAGTGACGCGCAGCCCAGTGCACTGTCATCAGCACGCCAGCACTGTGGGCGACCAGCACCACCGGCCCGTCGATACGTTCCAGCTCGCTCTGGATGGCGGCGACGCGGGCGTCCAGAGCGAGCTTGTCGTGCTCCAGCGGCGGCACCGTGCGGCAGTTGGGCAAGCGCGCGGCGAGCAGGGTCTGCCAATGGTCGGCGACGTGGTCGCGCAGGCCGGGAACGATGAGAACGGTGAATGTTTTGCTGGCCACGCCGGGCTCCTGACTGCCGTTGATTCCGTGGCGCATGGGCGCCGGGTTGAGCAGACAGTAGAGGTCGCGACCTCGGCGACGCTTCACATTAGGCGTCAGCCATTTCGCAATTCATGACATGGCTCGACGGGCCAGGTGTTTGGCGCGGAGCAGTCGCCCGCCGCAGCCCTGCTAATCTGAGCTCTGCGGACCCGATTTTTCATTTCATGACAGCCCCGTGACCCTGGTCACGGGCTTGCGGCATCATGCGCCACGGTCGTCACAAGCGGCCGTGTCTGTGAAGGAACTAGAACAATGACAACACTGGTTCGCGCAGCGGTACTCACCAACTACCTCGAGGTGGCCCAGCATCTGGGACTCAAGCCTCAGGCGCTGCTCAACGATGTGGGCCTCAGCAAGACCCTGCTGCAGGACCCTGAACACCGCATTCCGATCGACGCCGCCGTGCGCCTGCTGGAAGAGTCGGCCGTGGCCAGCGGCTGCCCGACTCTCGGCCTGCGCATGGCCGAGTCACGCCAGCTCTCCGACTTCGGCGCGGTCAGCCTGCTGCTGACCCACCAGCGCACCCTGCGCGACGCCCTGCAGGTGGTGGTGCAGTACCGCCACCTGCTCAACGATTCGCTGGCCATCTTCATCGAGGAAGCCGGCGGCATGGTGATCATCCGCGAGGAAGTGGTCACCACCACCAGCCTCAACTGCCGCCAGGCCAACGAGCTGGCCATCGGCGTGATGTACCGGCTGTGCGCGGCCCTGCTCGGCACGCACTGGCGGCCGATCAGCGTGTGCTTCACCCACCCGGCCCCGGAAGACCTGCAGGTACACCGCCGGGTGCTCGGGCAGAAGCTGGAGTTCAACAGCGAGTTCAACGGCATCGTCTGCCACGCCGCCGACTTCGACGTGCCCAACCCGCAGGCCGACCCGGCCATGGCGCGCTACGCCCAGCGCTTCCTCGACTCGCTGGCGGCCGAGCAGGAAACGCCGCTGATGTTCGAGGTGCGCAAGGCCATCTACCTGCTGCTGCCCATGGGCCGCGCCACCATCGAGCAGATCGCCATGGCCATGGGCATGAACGTGCGCACCCTGCAGCGACGCCTGGAGGAGAACCAGGCCACCTTCAGCGACCTGATCAATGGCGTGCGCCGCGACCTGGTGCTGCGCTACCTGGAGAACCCCAACTACTCGCTCGGGCGCATCGCCGACATGCTCGGCTATTCGATGCCCAGCTCATTCACGCGCTGGTTCATCGGCCAGTTCGGTATGCCGCCGGCGGCCTGGCGCAGCGAGCACGGCGGTGCGCGCAAGGAGAAGTAGCCGCGCGGGCGCTTCTTCAGCGCGCGCCCTGCTCCGCCGCCAGTGCCAGCTCATCCAGGTCCAGCACCGCGCGGCTGAGGTAGAACTCGGCGCCGCCACCCTCCGCCGAGCCCTGACGCAGCTGACGCTGTACGAAGCGGTAGCTGCCACGAATCTTGCCCAGGGCGGCCGCCTGCGCCGGTTGCTCGGCTAGCAGCCGGTCGAAACGCCGTTCGATATCGCCCTCCAGTGCCATCCGCTGCTCATCCGCCAGCAACCAGCCCTCGCGTTGCGGTAGTGGGTAGTGGTGCAGCTGATGATCGAGCAGCAGGCCTGCCAGGTCGCGGCTCTGCTCGCCAAATGCCTGCGCCGGCGCGCCCATGCGCCCGACTTCGCGGGCCACCGCTTCACCCAGCTGGCGGCGCTGCTCAAGCAGCCTCACGACCAGTTGCGGATAGCGCTGCCGCTGGCTGCGCGGCAGACCGTCCAGCTCGCGGAACAGGTCCTGCATCACCAGCAGGGGCTGCATCAGTTCCGCCGGCTGGCCCAGCTGCAGGGCGTCGGTCTCGAGAGTGTTGAGGTGGTGGAACACCGCGGTGAGCAGGCGTGGGTCGGGATCACGTTCACGCGGGTCGAAGTACAGCATGGCGCTGGCACAGAGCAGGCGACTATGGCTGTCCAGCTCATGCAGCTGGCGCAGCGCCTGGGAATCGGCATGAACAGGCAGACAGAACAGGCAGAGCAGGTACGGCAGAACAGTCCTTCGCATCGTCCTTCCTCGCTTCTTGTTGTTATTGCGTACCGCCTCCGGGAAAAAATGCGAACGGCCCCTGGAGCGGCAGCCGTCGCACAAAACCGGGGGCCAGGCCCCGGTGGCCCACACCACACCCCGCCATGGAGTAACGGGGTGCAGCAGACACTCTGCCGGGCCGCATCGCCCGGCCTGCGCGGCTCAGCGCAGGATGGTGCAGCCGGTAGCCGCCTGCAGCTGGTCGAAGTCGACGCCGGGCGCCATCTCCACCAGCTCTAGACCCGCGGCGGTTATGTCCAGCACAGCCAGGTCGCTGATGATGCGGTCGACCACGCCGACGCCAGTCAGCGGCAGCGAGCAGCGCTCGAGGATCTTCGCCTCGCCGTCCTTGGCGCAGTGCTCCATCAGCACCACCACGCGCTTGACCCCGGCGACCAAGTCCATGGCGCCGCCCATGCCCTTGACCATCTTGCCGGGGATCATCCAGTTGGCCAGGTCGCCGTTCTGCGACACCTGCATGGCGCCGAGCAGGGCCAGGTTGATATGGCCGCCACGGATCATGGCGAAGCTCTCGGCGCTGTCGAAGAAGCTGCTGCCGGGCAGCGTGGTGATGGTCTGTTTGCCGGCGTTGATCAGGTCCGCATCGACCTCCTCCTCGCCCGGGAACGGGCCGATGCCGAGCAAGCCGTTCTCGCTCTGCAGCCAGACCTCCATACCCTCGGGGATGTAGTTGGCCACCAGGGTCGGCAGGCCGATGCCGAGGTTGACGTAGAAGCCGTCCTGCAGCTCGGCGGCGGCGCGCTGCGCCATTTCTTCGCGGGTCCAGGCCATGCTCAGCTCCTCGTGGTGCGCATCTCGATGCGCTTCTGTGGGTTGGCGTTGAGTACCAGGCGCTGCACATAGATGCCCGGCAGGTGGATCTCGTCCGCGGCCAGCTCGCCCACTTCGACTATTTCCTCGACCTCGGCGACGCAGACGCGGCCGGCCTTGGCGCACAGCGGGTTGAAGTTGCGCGCGGTCTTGTTGAACACCAGGTTGCCGGCACGATCGGCCTTAGCGCCCTTGATCAGCGCGAGGTCAGCGGTCAGCGAGCGCTCCATCACGTACCAGTCGCCGTCGAACTGGCGGGTCTCCTTGCCCTCGGCGATCTGCGTGCCGTAGCCGGTGCGGGTGAAGAACGCCGGGATGCCGGCACCGCCGGCGCGCAGCTTCTCGGCGAGGGTGCCCTGGGGGGTGAACTCCAGCTGCAGCTCGCCGGCCAGGTACTGGCGCTCGAACTCCTTGTTGCCGCCAACGTAGGAGGAAATCATCTTGCCGATCTGCCGGCTGTACAGCAGCGGGCCGAGGCCGAAGTCGTCGACCCCGCAGTTGTTGCTGATGATGGTGAAGCCGCGCTTGCCGGTCTCCCCCAGCGCCGCGATCAGCGCCTCGGGTATGCCGCACAGGCCGAAGCCGCCGGAGGCGATGCTGATGCCGTCCTCCACCAGCCCCGCGAGCGCCGCCTGGGCGCTGGGGTAGATCTTGTTCATCGACTGTCTCTCTCGGGTTGTGCCGGCCGCGAGGCCGGCGCGCATGTCACAGGCCCCAGTGCAGCAACAGCAGCACCAAAACGACCAGGAAGATGGTTTCGCCGAGCATCAGCAGGATCGGCTTGATGCCGACGCTGGCCAGCTCCTTGAGCTGGGTCTTCATGCCCAGGGCGGCGATGGACACCACCAGGCACCAGCGCGACAGCTCGTTGACTCCGCCCTGCACCAGCGCCGGCACCCAGCCGGTGCTGTTGACGCAGGCCAGCACCAGGAAGCCGACGGCGAACCAGGGCAGCAGTGGCGGACGCTTGCCGCCGCCCTCCGCGCCCTGCAGGCGGGTGACCATGGCGGCCACAACGATCACCGGCAGCAGCATGGCCACGCGCATCAGCTTGACCACCGTGGCGGTGTCGCCGGTCTCCGGCGACATGCTGTAGCCGGCGCCGACCACCTGGGCCACGTCGTGGATGGTGGCGCCGAGGAACACCCCGGCGACCTGCGGCGACAGGCCGAAGGCATTGGCGATCATCGGGTAGAGGATCATCGCCAGGGTCGACAGCGCCGACACACCGATCACGGTGAACAGCGTGGCCTTTTCCTTTTGCGGGTGGTTGGGCAGCGCGGCCGCCAGGGCCAACGCCGCCGAAGCGCCGCAGATGGCGGTGGCGCCGCCGGTGAGCATGCCGAAGATGCGCTTGAAGCCCATCAGCCGCGCTGCCAGCACCGAGGCGGAAATGGTCACCACCACCAGGATCACCACCAGCGCCAGCGGCTTCCAGCCCAGGGCGGCGATCTGCTCCAGGGTGATGCGCATGCCCAACAGGGCCACGCCGATGCGCAGCACGGTACGCGCGGTGAACTCGATGCCGGCCTTGCACTTGCCCTCGCCGGCGAGGAAGTTGAGCGACAGGCCCAGCAGCAGAGCGAACAGCATTACCGGCGCGCCGTAGTGCTCGGATAGGAAGGTGGCGGCCGCGGCCACCACCAGGCTGACGCTGATGCCCGGCGCCAGCTCGCGGGCGCGGTCATTGATCTGGGTAAGGGCGATGGCGCTCATGGCGCGGAATCCTCGCTGACGATGGTGACGCGCTCGCCGTCCTTCTCCACCAGATAGGTGGCGACCTTGAGCTTGTCGGAGTTGAGCTGGTAGCCCGTCGCGCACTGGCCTGCCGCCGGCACGTGAGTGGCCGGCACCGGATGACGCCGGGTCATGCCGGCAGGCCCCGGCGCTCGGGCAGGTTGAGGGCCTCGCGCATGCCGCGCAGCAGCAACTCCGCAGGGTGCGCGCCGGATAGCGCCAGCTGCCCCTCGAAGACGAAGTGCGGCACGCTGCCCTGGCTCTGGGAGCTGCCGACGAAGGGACGGCCGTCGCGGTACAGCGCGCGCACCATCTCCTCGCGTGGGTAGCCGCAACCCTCGGCGATGGCCAGCAGGGTGTTGGCGTCCCCCAGATCCTCGGCGTACTGGAAGTGCGCGGCGAACAGACGTTCCAGCAGGCGGTCATGCTGCTCCGCCGTGCCCAGTTCGGCGGCATGGCGCAGCAGGCGATGGGCGTCCGCGGTATTGGGCATGCGCTCGATCCGCGAGAAATCGAAACTCAGCCCCACCGCCGCCGCGGCCTCCTGCACCTGGGCCTGGCGCAGGCGTACCGCCGTCTCGCTGCCCAGGCGCCGGATGTAGAACTCGTCGAACGGCTCGCCCTCGACCGGCAACTGCGGCAACAGCTGCACACCCTGCCAGTCGATACTCACCGCCTGCAGCGGCATCACCTGCTGCAACTGCACCACGGCGCGCTTGAGCTGGCGTTTGCCGATCAGGCACCAGGGGCAGACGAAGTCGAAGGCCACGTCGATGCGTAGTGCCTGGTTCACGGCTGTGCCTCCAGCATGGCCTCGGCGGGCTCATCCTTGCCCTGCTCGCCACGTAGACGGGCGATGTCCTGCAGGTAGTGGCAGCGGGCGTAGAAGAACACCGCGGCGGCGGCGATGCTCACCAGCGGTACCAGCTGGAAGGCGGTGTGCAGGCCGAACAGATCGGACAGCTTGCCGGTAATGAACGGCCCCGGCGCCAGCCCCAGCAGGTTGTTGGCCAGGGTCAGGGTAGCGAAGGCGGTGCCGTGCACCGAGTAGTGCGTCAGGTTGGCCACCATGGCGCCGGACGGGCCGGTGGTGCCGGCGGCGATCAGCATGCCGAGGGCGATCAGCAGCAGCTGCAGCGGCCCGGCCGACAGGGCGAAGGCCAGCGACAGCAGCAGGCAGCTGCCCAGGCAATAGGCGATGGCCAGGGCGATCTTGCGCTCCGGGGCGTTGCGGCACAGGCGGTCGCTGAGCATGCCGCAGAGGATCATGCCGGCGCCGCTGCACAGGACGATGATGCCGGCCAGCGCACCAGCCTTGTCGGTGCCCATCTCGTAGTAGCGATTGAGGTAGCTGGGCATCCACACGATCACGGTGCCGCCGACAAACAGCTGCAGGCCGCTGCCGACATAGGCGGCGATCACCGAGCGGCTGCTGTACAGGGTGCGCAGCGGCCTGGCGGCCTTGTCCGCGGCCAGTCGCGCCGCATCGGCGAAGCGCTTGGGCGATACCCGCGCCTCCTTCACCACCAGCGGGTAGACCAGCGCCAGCAGCAGGCCGAACAGCGCCATGCCACCGAAGGACCAGCGCCAGCCCAGGTGCTGGGCGATGGCGCCGCCCAGGGCCATGCCCAGCACCGAGCCGAACATGCCACCGGCCATGAAGGCGCCGGTCAGGGTGGCGCGCATGTGCTTGGGAAATACCGAGAGCACCACGGCGATGCCGACGCTGCCGTAAGCCGCCTCGCCGACGCCGACCAGGAAGCGCGCGACGAACATGTGCTCGTACTTCTCGGCCAGGCCGCAACCAAGGGTCGCCAGGCTCCACAGGATGGCCATCAGGGTCAGGCTGCGCACCCGGCCGAAGCGGTCGGCAAGCAGCGACAGGGGGAACGTCAGCAGGCCTACCATCAGTGCGACTATGCCGCTGAGCAGGCCCAGCTGGCTGTCGGACAGTGCCCACTCGCTCTTCAGCAGGGGGAACACGGCATTGAGCACCTGCCGCGACATGTAGTCGGAGATCAGCAGACCGAAAGTCAGGGCGAAGACCACCCAGGCGTAGCTGCGCGGAATGCCGGCCGAGGTATCGACCTCGTCGCTCGCGGGGCTGTGATGAAAGGCCATGCTGCCTCCTCGTTCTGTACTGCTAGTTATTGTTGTAGGTCGTTTTCGACGACTCTCGGCAAAGACCTCCCGAGCAGCCCGGTGGGGCCGTCGTTGCTCCGCAGGTGGCGCGCCCGGATCGTGGCCGGTGCGCCGCCTGCGGCAGAGGTCTTTGCCCAACGTCCTCGCTGTACGCGGCACGGCGACCCCCGACCTGACCTGCGGGGGCCGCCGGCATCCTCAGCCGTGCTTGCGCAGGAAGCCCTGCTGACCGCCCTTCGGGTTCGGGGCGAAGCCGTTGGCGGCCAGGGTTTCTTCAACCGTGTCGTAGAACACGCCGATCTTGAGGATCTCGCGGGCTTCCTTGCCGTTGGCGACCGGGCGACCGATCTCTTTGGCGATGCGCACCAGCTGCTCGATCTGCTCGACGGAAGTCATCTTGCGCGAGCGATCCTGGGTCCAGATGTTGTCCTCGATGCCGCAGCGCACGTGCAGGCCCATCGCCATGCCCATCACGTTGACCGGCAGGGTATTGAGCATGGTGCTCTCCACCGTGAGCATGGTTCCGTCGGGGATGGCGCGCAGGAAGTTGGCCATGCTGTAGATATGCGGCTGGTCCATGCCGCCGCCGATCGCCACCCAGTTGCACACCAGCGGACCCTTGTAGACGCCGCGACGGATCAGGCGCTCGACCGACTCGTAGCTGTTGATGTTGTAGAACTGGAAGGCGCTCTGGATGCCGGCGGCGCTCAGGCGCTTGACGTGTTCCTCGATGAAGCCCGGGCCGGACGGCACGATCATCTCGCGGTAGGCCTCGTAGGTATCGCTGCCCATGGAGGTGCCCGTGTAGTCGCGCACATCCATCTGCTCGATGACGTTCATCTGCGTGGTGTTGACCGTCACCGTGACCTGGTCGGGCTTGGGGTCGAGCTCGGCGAGCATGTGCCGGGTGTCGTCGTGCAGCCACTTCGCCGCCGCGCCGTCTTCCGGCGGCGCGAAGGAGATGGAGCCGCCGACCTGGATGATCATGTCCGGCACCGCCTCGCGCACGCCGGCGATCAGCTCGTTGAACTTGGACAGGCGCTTGGAGCCCTTGCCGTCCAGCTCCCGCACGTGCAGGTGCAGTACGGCGGCGCCGGCCTCGTAGCAGTCGACGGCCTTCTGGATCTGCTCTTCCATGGTCACCGGAATGTCTTCCGGATAGTCCGAGGGGAACCATTCGGGGCCGTAAGGGGCCGCGGTGATGACGAGCTTGTCCTGGTTTTCAGGGAAGAGAGAACCGTCGAGGAAGTTCATGCCTGTTGCCTCAGATATTTATTAGTAGATGGCGCGAATGGGATGTTTCGACTCAGTAGGTCTTGTCGCCGATGATGCCGGCGCGCTCCATCTTGCGATGGCACGGCGGGTAGTCCATGACGGCGTAGTGCTGGGTGCTGCGGTTGTCCCAGATCGCCACGCTGTTGGGCTTCCAGCGCCAGCGCACCTGGTACTCCGGGATGTAGGCCTGGCTGACCAGATAGCGCAGCAGGTCGCTGCCGCCCATGCTGTAGTCCTGGCCGTAGCGCACATGCTCGGGGGTGTGGAAGTTGGTCAGGTGGGTGGCGAAGGCGTTGACGAACAGCACCTTCTCGCCGGTTTCCGGATGAATGCGCACCACCGGGTGCTCGGCATCCGGGAACTGCGCCTTCAGCGCCAGGCGCTTCTCGATCGGCATGGCCGCGCCGAAGCTGGCCTCGATGCTGTGGCGCGCGCGCAGGCCGGCGATGCGTTGCTTCACCTCTTCCGGCAAACGCTCATAAGCCAGCGCCATGTTCGCCCACATGGTGTCACCGCCCACTGGCGGGCATTCCACGCAGCGCAGCACGCAACCCATAGGCGGCGCCTCGCGCCAGGTGGCGTCGGTGTGCCAGGCGTTCTCGTAGCGGTCGTTGGGCACTTCCGGCGATTTGTAGATGCGCACCAGGCCCGGATGCTCCGGGTCGCTGCCGGCTACCGGGTGGTCTTCCAGCTCGCCGAAGCGGCGGGCAAAGGCCACGTGCTCGGCACGGCTGATGTCCTGGTCACGCAGGAACAGCACCTTGTGCTTGAGCAGCAGCGCCTTGATCTCGGCGAACAGGCCGTCGTCGCGGGAGGCATCGCCCAGGTTGACGCCGCTCAGCTCGGCGCCGATGGCGCAGGTCAGTTGTTCGACTCGCATGACGGCCTCCTCAGATGATGAAGATCGACGAACCAGTGGTCTTGCGCGACTCCAGGTCGCGGTGTGCCTGCACCGCGTCCTGCAGGGCGTAGTGCTGGTTGATCTCGATGCGGATCAGGCCGCTGCCGACCAGACCGAACAGCTCCTCTGCCAGCGCGGCCTTCTCCTGTGGCTCGGCGATGTAGTCGGCCAGCGCCGGGCGGGTCATGTACAACGAGCCCTTCATCGCCAGCAGTTGCGGGTCGAACGGCGGGATGGTGCCGGAGGCGGTACCGACGCAGACCAGCAGGCCACGGCGCTTGAGCGAGTCCAGCGAACCCATGAAGGTGTCCTTGCCGACGCTGTCGAACACCACGTCGACGCCACGCCCACCGGTGAGCTGGCGTACGCGCTGGGCGACGTCCTCGTGGCTGTAGTCGATCACGTGGTCACAGCCGTGGGCACGCGCCACCTCGGCCTTGGCCACGCTGGACACGGTGCCGATCACGGTCAGGCCGAGCAGCTTGGCCCACTGCGAGACGATCAGGCCGACGCCGCCGGCGGCAGCGTGCAGCAGGATGCTGTCGCCCTCACGGAAGGCATGGATCTTCTTCATCAGATAGGCCGAGGTCAGGCCGCGCATGGTCATCGCCGCGGCGGTCTCGAAGGCGATGGTCTCGGGCAGCTTGATCAGCGGCGCGGCCGGAATCAGGCGCTCGGTGCTGTAGGCGCCGAGGGTGTTGATGAAGCCGGTGTAGGTGACCCGGTCACCCACCGCCACGTTGTTCACCCCCTCGCCCAGCGCCACCACCACGCCGGCCGCCTCCACGCCGATGCCATTGGGCAGCGGGATCGGGTAGGTACCGTTGCGGAAGTAGGTGTCGGCGTAGTTCAGGCCCACGGCGACGTGGCGAATGCGTACCTGGCCCGGGCCGGGGTCGCCGACCTCGACGTCCTCGTAGCGCAGTACTTCCGGACCCCCGGCTTCATAAAAACGGACGGCTTTGGCCATGCCTGTTCTCCAGTCTTGTTATTAGCCACCAATAGCGTGGATCGGACTGTAAAACCGGCCTCCGCGGGGTGCTTCTCATCGCACGACAGGGGCTTTTCATTTCATGACATAGCGAAGCGTGGCGACCCTCGACTTACCCTGCTAGCCTGCTGGGAGCGAGCAGATATCAGGGGGCTGGGATGCTGGACTACGTCGCGTTGGGGATTTTGATTTTCGTTGGCATAACACTGTTCTACGGGGTGATCGCGATCCACGACATCCCTTACGAGATAGCGGTACACCGCAAGCATCCACAACAGGATGCGATTCACGTGGCGGGCTGGATCAGCCTGTTCACCCTGCATGCCATCTGGCCGTTCCTGTGGATCTGGGCGACCCTCTACCGCGAGGATCGTGGCTGGGGCTTTTCCAGCACGGCACAGGCCGCCGCAGCGGCGGACGACCCGCGATTACAGGCACTGGAGCAACAGCTCGGCGAGATGCAGATACGCCTGGCCGCGCTGGAAACGCCTACGTCACCACCACCGATCGAAACGACGCCGGCAGCGCCAGAACTGCCGCGGCAGGAGGGCTGAGCCATGGATCTATTGCTCATCCTCACCTACACCGCCATCTGCGTTGCCATCTTCAAGATCTTCAAGATCCCGCTGAACAAGTGGACGGTGCCGACCGCCGTACTCGGTGGCGTGGTGATCATCGGCGCGCTGATCTTCACCATGAACTACAACCACCCCTACTCCGAGGTGTCGCGTAGCTACTTCGTCAGCACGCCGATAGTGCCGGCCGTGAGCGGCATGGTGATCGAGGTGCCGGTCAAGGGGCACCAGATGCTGAACAAGGGCGATGTGCTGTTCCGCCTCGACCCGACGCCTTTCGAGAGCAAGGTCAAGTCGCTCAAGGCGCAACTGGTCTCGGCCCGTGCTGATCAGTCCCGTGCCTCCGAGCTGGCTCGGCGCAACGTCGGCAACCGCCGCGACGTCGACCTGACCACCGCTCGGGTGGAAGACCTGCAGGCGCAGATCATCGGCGCCCAGTACGACCTGGACAGCACGGTGGTCCGTGCGCCTTCGCGCGGCTACGTAACCCAGGTATCGCTGCGCCCGGGCATTCGCGCGGTGCGGATGCCGCTGCGCCCGGCCATGGTCTTCGTGCCGTTCGAGGACTACTCCTACGTCGCCTGGATGCGCCAGAACAGCCAGCTGCGCCTGACCCTGGGCGATGAGGCGGAGATCGCCTTCGACGGTATCCCCGGCGAGGTGTTCAAGGCCAAGGTGAAGATGGTGCTGCCAGTGATCGCCGAGGGCCAGGTACAGCCCAGCGGAAACCTGATCGGCTTTACCGGCTCGCCGCCGGCCGGGCGCGTCCCGGTAGTGCTGGAAGTCATCGACCCCAGGTTCGACGAGTACCGCGGGCTTATGCCCGGCGGTGCCTATGGCCAGGCGGCGCTGTATTCCGAGCACTTCCACCACGTCGCGATCATGCGCAAGATTCTGCTGCGCATGTCGTCGTGGATGAACTACTTCTTCCCCTTCCATTGATGGAATACGGAAATGCCTAAAAAGAAGGAAAAGCAGCCGGTTACCGAACCCCTCAAGCGCAAGGTCTACGAGGACGAACTCAAGCATCTGCACGTGGAGCTGGTGAAGCTGCAGCAGTGGGTGGTGGCCAAGGGGCTCAAGGTCTGCGTCATCTTCGAGGGGCGCGATGGTGCCGGCAAGGGCGGCACCATCAAGGCCATCACCGAGCGGGTCAGCCCGCGGGTATTTCGCGTGGTAGCGCTGCCGGCGCCGACCGAGCGGGAGAAGACCCAGATGTACGCCCAGCGCTATCTGCAGCATCTGCCGGCGGCCGGTGAAGTGGTGATCTTCGACCGCAGTTGGTACAACCGCGCCGGCGTCGAGCGAGTCATGGGCTTCTGCAGCGAGGAGCAGAGCCACAAGTTCCTTCAGGTGATCCCTCTTTTCGAGAAGATGATGGTCGAGTCCGGCATCATCCTCATCAAGTACTGGCTGGAAGTCAGCGCCGAAGAACAACAGCGCAGGCTGGAGGATCGCATCACCGACGGCCGCAAGATCTGGAAGCTGTCGCCGATGGACCTCAAGTCGTTCGGCCGCTGGGACGACTACACCCGCGCCCGCGACGATATGTTCGCCGCCTCCGACTCCGCCTGGGCCCCGTGGTACATGGCCCACTCCGAGGACAAGCGGCGTGTGCGGCTGAACATCATCAGCCACCTGCTCAGCCAGATTCCCTACGAGGACCTGACCAAGGACAGCAAGATCGAGCTGCCCAAGCGCGGCAAGATCGGCCGTTACAAGAGCCCGCACTACCCGTTCCGGCTGGTCGAAGAGCGCTTCTAGGTGTCCCGCCTGGTCGACTCGCTGGTTGCCTCGCTCATCACGCAACAGGTTGCCATGCTGCACGCCGGCCTGCGCCTCGAGGCCGGCAGCGACGACGAAGCGCTGCACGACCTGCGCATCGGCGTGCGCCGCCTGCGCAGCCTGCTCACGCCGCTGCGCCGGGCCGCCGATTTGCCGCCCTTGTACGAGGCCGCCGCCGCACTCGGCACGCTCAGCGCCCCGGTGCGAGACCTGGAGGTGCTGGCCGCCGAACTCGAAGAGCGCGGCTATGCCGAACTGGCCAGCGTTCGCCGCGAACACCTGGCAGACCGCTATGCCGCCATTCTCGACAGCCACGAACTGCAGCGCCTGCTGGCCCTGCTCGACGCCTGGCCCGGCGAGCTGCGGGACGCCCAGCGGGATGGCGAACTGCGCCGCCTGAAGGCACGGATTCAGCGCCATCTGCACAAGCAGGCAAAGCGCCTGGCCAGCGCCCTCGCCACGCCAGGCTATGACCGCCACCGCCTGCGCCTGCTGGTCAAACGCGTGCGCTACGCCGCCGAGACCTATCCGCAGCTATCCGACCTGTCCAAGCGCAGCCTCGCATCACTCAGGGCCACCCAGTCGGCCCTGGGCGATTGGCACGACCACTTCCAGTGGTGCGCGCGCATCGCCCACGAGCCCGATCTGGAGCCCCTGCGTGCACACTGGCAACAGTGTGCGGAAGCGGCACTGGCCACAGCGGAAAAGACCCTGAAGGATCTGAGCAAGGCACTGAAGAAGGACGGCTATACATCCCGAGTGCTCTCGCCCAGCTGACCTATGCTTGGCTGAGCGCGGCGGCAGCCGCCTCAGGTTCGCGCATCTGCGCAAGGAGGAACGCCATGCGAATTCACACCGGGCTCGGCCTGCTGCCCCTGCTCATGGTGCTGGGAGTCACACCGATCACACCGGCCGTGGCCGAGGAGCCGGCCCCCGCCAGCTCCGCAAGCGAACAGGTGTTCAGCACCGAAGAGCTGGACCAGATGCTCGCCCCGCTGGCTCTGTATCCCGATGCCCTGCTGGCTCAAGTGCTGATGGCCACCACCTACCCCGGCGATGTGGCCGACGCGGTGACCTGGTCCACCGAGCACCCGGATGCCAGCGGCGACGATGCGGTGCGTCAGGTCTCCGATCAGTCCTGGGACCCGAGCGTGCAGTCGCTGGTCGCCTTCCCCGCCGTGCTGGCCACCATGGGCCAGGACCCGGCCTGGGTGCAGCGGGTCGGGGACGCCTTCCTCGCTCAGCCCGACGCGGTGATGAGCTCGGTCCAGCGCCTGCGCCAACAGGCCAAGGCAGCCGGCAACCTGGAGTCCAACGACAAGCAGAAGGTCAGCGAGAAGCCAGCCGAGCCCGCCCAGGTGACCAGCTCCGGCAGCACGCAACAAACCATCATCATCGAGTCGGCCGACCCGCAGGTGGTCTACGTGCCCAGCTACAACCCCACCGTGGTCTACGGCACCTGGCCCTATCCATCCTACCCGCCGGTGTACTATCCGCCGCCCGGCTACTACTTCGGCTCCGCCGTGGTCGCCGGCATAGGCTTCGCCGCGGGCGTGGCCATAGTCGATTCGCTCTGGGGTGACTGCAACTGGGGCCACGGCGACATCGACATCGACGTCAATCGCTACAACAACATCAACGACAACCGTCAGCTCAACGTCAACCAGAACACCTGGAAGCACAACGCCGCGAACCGCGATGGCGTGCCCTACCGCGACCGGGCCAGCCGCGAGCAATTCAGCCAGCGCCTGGCCAACGGCGAACAGCGCCAGTCCCTGCGTGGTCGCGACCCGGCCCAGGCCGCCGACCGTGAGCGCGCACGGCAAAGCCTGCAACAGCATGGCTTCGAGAGCCCCGCCACCAACAATCGCCAGGCTCTGGAGCGGGCGCAGAGCGCCAACCGCGAGATGCGCAACTCGGACCAGCTGCGCCAGCGCGCCCAGTCCCGCGAACCGCGCAACACGGCGCAGAGCCGCCAACAGGCTCGCCAGCAGCACGCCACCACGCGTGGCGCCCGTGACAATGCCTTCGCCGGCGCGCGTGCACCCGACCGGGAGCGCGCCTACCAGCAACGTGGCCAAGCCAGCCGGGCCTCGGTCAGCCGGCCGCAGGCGGCGCGCGCCAGCGGGCGCGCGGTGAGCCGCCCGGCCATGTCCTCTCGCGGCGGCGCCCGTCGGCGCTGATAAGGAGACCCGTCATGAATCTGACTTTGCGTACCCTCCTCGCCCTGGCCCCCTTCCTCGCCCTGCCCGCCCAGGCGCAGCAGGCCTTCTCAGCCCCCGAAGAAGCCGCCGCGGCTTTCGTTTCCGCACTGGGCACCGAGCACGCCGATGCCAAGCGCCTGGCCGCATTGCTGGGTGACGACTGGCGCGACTACATCCCGCTACAAGGCGTGCAGCGCGACGACGTCGAAGCCTTCCTCGCCCTATACCAGGAGAAACACGAGATCCGTCCCGAGGCCCGTGACCGCTCGCGCCTGGTGGTCGGCAACAGTGCCTGGGAGCTGCCGCTGCCACTGGTGCGCGGCAAGGACGGCTGGTTCTTCGACACCCGCGCCGGTGGCGAGACCATCCGCCTGCGCCGCATCGGCCGCAACGAACTGGCCACCCTGGAGGCCGTTCGCGCCTATCACGACGCGCAGATGGACTATGCCGAGGTGGATCGCAACGGCGATGGCGCCCTGGAATACGCGCAGAAGTTCGTCAGCAGCAATGGTAAGCACGATGGCCTGTACTGGGCCGAGCGCCCCGGCGAGGAAGAGAGCCCGCTGGGCCCGCTGTTTGGCGACGAACTGCCGAATGGCGACTGGCATGGCTATCGCTATCGCATCCTCACCGCCCAGGGGCCTTCGGCGCCCGGCGGTGCCTACGACTATCGGATCGGCAACATCATGAGCCGCGGCTTCGCGCTAGTCGCCTGGCCGGCCGACTACGGCAGCAGCGGCGTGATGAGCTTCATGATCAGCCACGACGGCGAAGTATTCGAGAAGGACCTGGGGCCAGACGGCGCGAAACAGGCGCTGGCCATGACCCGCTTCGATCCGGACAGCAGCTGGCAGGACGCCCCCGACGAGGAAGCCCACTGAGGCTTGCCCGGCGCAGCGACAAGCCGGAGGATGGGGCCTCCATTGCAAGGAGCGCCCCGTCATGCACCAGCACCACGGCATCAACTACCTGGAAATCCCCTGCCGCCAGCCCGAGGCGAGCAAGCAGTTCTTCGCCCAGGTGTTCGGCTGGACCTTCACCGACTACGGCCCGGACTACAGCTGCTTCATCGGCGCCGGTATCGACGGTGGCTTCTTCCGCTCACCGCAGGCCTTCTGCAGTGATAGCGGCTGCCCGCTGATCGTGCTGTACAGCGCCGATCTCAATGCCACCCAGAATGCAGTCGAGGCCGCCGGCGGGCGCATCCTCAAGCCGGTGTTCGCCTTCCCAGGCGGCCGGCGCTTCCATTTCGCCGACCCCAGCGACAACGAATACGCCGTCTGGTCCGAATAAGGCGACTTTCCCGCCTTTGTGGGCGACGAAAACGCCGTATCCGCCTGTTTGTCGTCAAAAGTGCGACGTCACCCGTTTGGCTGGGTAATCTGCCGACACGGCCAAGTGCCATCATTCGGTTTTCCGACTAAAGCCGCAGCGCAGCCGCGCCGATAGCTGCGGCAACAACGACAAGAACGGAGCCTACCCATGCAACAAGGGCTGTTAGCCACTCTCATGCCGCAAGCCGAACTGGACCGCAGCGACGAGCTGCTGAGCCGCATGCTGGCCTTCTTCTGCCTGTGCGGCATCGCCATCGGCCTGTACAGCGGCATCAAATGGGGCCGCCTCGGCAACGAGGCTCTGGTGCAAGGCTCGCTGCTGCTGATCATCGGCATGCCCATCGCCCTGCTGGTCCTGCGCCAGGCATGGCTGCCGGCGCGGGGCGCGGCGAACTTCGCGATGGCGCTGATCAGCAGCTACGCGATGATCCTCATCTACCAGCTCGGTGGGCTGCACTCGGCGCATGTGTTCTGGCCGCTGGTGGTGATCGGCTTCGCCTACCTGCTGCTGGGCGGGCGCAGCGCGGCATTCTGGGGTCTGCTGCAGCTGATCTTCGTGTTCTGGCTGATCCGCCTGGACCGTTCCGGCGCCGCGCTGCCGCAGTTCGAGCTGAGCCCGCGCGACGCCATGCTCAACGAGTACTCCGGCTACATGCTGCCGGTGATCACCATGTGGCTGGCCCAGTGGTACAGCGCGCGAGTACGCCAACAGGCGCTGGAGGGTGCCCAGCAGCACCTGGACGAGGCCCAGCGCATTGGCAAGAGTGCCACCGCCGGAGCCCAGCAACTGGCCGGCCTGCTCGATGAAGTACGGCACAGCGCCGGCGACCTGCGCCAACTGTCGCAGCAGCTCTACGCCACCCTCGACAGCATGCGCCAGCGCTGCCAGAGCATCGACGGCGACGTGCAGCAGCAGGCGGATGCCATGCACCACCTCGACCTGGCCGTGCACGAGGTTCTCGCCGGCCTGGAGCAGAGTACCGAGCACATGCAGCAGCTGAGCCAGGACACCCAGCACAGCAGCGGCCAGGTCAACGCCTGCGCCACCCGCATGCAGCAGGCGCAATCCAGCATGCAGGCGATCCAGGCGAGCAACCTGCGCATCGCCGAATCCATGCAGATGATCAGCGCCATCGCCCAGCAGACCAACCTGCTCGCGCTCAATGCGGCCATCGAGGCGGCGCGTGCCGGCCAGCATGGCCGCGGCTTCGCCGTGGTGGCCGACGAGGTACGCAACCTATCGCAACGCAGCAACCAGACCGCCGACACCGTGCAGAGCGTCCTCGGCGAGTCCGAGCAGATCGTCAATACCGGCGCCGAGCAGGTCAGCGACGTGGGCGAGGCCCTGGCCGAGAACGCCGCACTGACCGCCAACCTGTCCGGGGCCATCCTCGAGCACAGCCAGGCGCTGGACCAGGCGCACCACCAGCTGATCCAGGTGCGCAACCACAGCACTGCCCAGCGCCAGGCGAGCCAGCATCAGCGCATCGCCACCGCCGAGTTGCTGGAAGCCCAGGACTCGCTGGTTACCCTCGGAGAGCGTCTGGAACAGCTGTCGCAGCAACTGCACCAGCGCGTCGTCGAGCGCAGCTGAGGAGCGCCTGCGGAAACATCCGGGCACAGAGCGGAGCTTTCTCCCGGGGCGGCAGTTGTCCTACAACTGCCGCTTTCCCGTCAGGAGTCCGCGCATGTCCAGGATCACCCCAGCCCTGCTCTTCGCCCCCTTGCTCGCCAGCGCCACGGCCCATGCCGCCACGCCGAGTTATGGCGAGCAACTGGAAGGTTTCACCTATCCCTACCCGCAGCAGCGCTTCGAGCTGCAGTCCCAGGGCCAGAAGCTGTCCATGGCCTACATGGACGTGGCCGCCAAGGGCCAGGCCAACGGCCACACCGTGGTGCTGCTGCACGGCAAGAACTTCTGCGGCGCCACCTGGGAGCAGACCATCGCCACCCTGAGCGACAAGGGCTACCGGGTGATCGCGCCGGACCAGATCGGCTTCTGCGCCTCCAGCAAACCGCGCGGCTACCAGTTCAGCTTCAACCAGCTGGCATTGAACACCCAGGCCCTGCTGGACAGCCTCGAGGTGAAACAGGCCACGGTGATCGGCCACTCCATGGGCGGCATGCTCGCCGCGCGTTTCGCCATCAATCACCCGCAGAGCGTCGAGCAGCTGGTACTGGTCAACCCCATCGGCCTGGAGGACTGGCAAGCCGAAGGCGTGCCCTACGCGAGCATCGACCAGCTCAACCAGGGTGAGCTGAAGGCCAACCACGAGAGCATCAAGAACTACCAGCTGAAGTTCTATTACAACGGCCAGTGGAAGCCTGAGTACGACCGCTGGGTGGACATGCAGGTTGGCCTGTACCACGGCAAGGGCCGCGAGATCGTGGCCTGGAACCAGGCGCAGACCGCCGACATGCTGTTCACCCAGCCGGTGATCCACGAGTTCGGCCGCATCCAGGCACCGACCCTGTTGCTGATCGGCGGCAAGGACCGCACCGCGCCGGGCGCCGCCCGCGCGCCCAAGGAGCTTGCCGAGCGCCTGGGCAATTACCCGGAACTGGGACGCAAAGCGACTGCTGCGCTGCCCAAGGGCACCTTGGTCGAATTCCCCGAACTGGGCCATTCACCCCAGGTAGAAGCGCCGGAGCGCTTCCACCAGGCCCTGCTGAAGGGCCTGATCACGCTGTAGCTGACAGGCACGAAAAGGCCGGCAAATGCCGGCCTTTTTCTTTTCTGCGCCCGTCTCAGCGGCGCCCATTCATATCTTCACGTTGCCACGCGGCCCCATCAGGGCCCAGATGATCAGCCCGATCACCGGCAGCAGGATGATCAGTAGCACCCAGAGGATCTTCATCCCGGTTTCCGCGCTGCTCTTGATCACATTGATGATGGCCCAGATGTCGAGGGCGAGAATGGCCAGGCTGACAAGACCGCTGAGAGTGGAACCCATGACGACACTCCTGTTCGAAATAGCTACCCAACTAAGATAGGTCCGCCCTGCAAAACGATCCAAAAATCACCACGCAGGCCGGTAAAACCCTGAAAAAACCCCTACATGCGACAAATTGCTATGTTTTTACGACAGCATGTGACTCCAAGGTCATATTTCGCCATCCATTAGGCACAGGCCACGGCAATACGCGCCTTCGCTGGCCAGATCGCATATTGGGCACTCTTGGAGAACAGACCCATGAATACCTCGCTCCGCGTCAACGAAGCCCTTCTGATTGCCGGCCGCGCCTTCCAGCCGTTCCAGTGCGTCGCCTGGCAGCCACAGGATGGCACCGGCTCGATCACCCTGGCCGTGATCGACCGCACCAACCGCCGCCTGGGCCAGGCACAACTGGACAGCCGCACCTATGCTGATCCTGCACAGCTGGCCGATGCCCTGATCCAGTCCCGCGAGCAGATCAGCCGCCAGGGTTACGATCTCGATCCGTGGAGCATGCCCGAGTAAACGCTTCGCAAGACCCCGGCCTGCCGCCGAGCCCCAGCCCCCTGAGCCGCAAGGCCAGGGGGCTTGTTGTTTCTGTACGAACCTAACGCCCGCCGCCCCGTCTATGGATTAACAGCCACGGACCAAGGAGCCGGCATGAGCACGCCTCTCAGCCTCGAAGAAGCCCGGAGCATCGTCGAGCAGGCCTTCCTGCCCCACGCCTGCGCCACCCTGACGACCTCCGAGGACGCCAGCTTCTCCTTCCGCGTGTTCGACGACAGCGAGGTCGAACTGCTGTCCCAGCCCCACGTGGCGCGCTCGCAGTACGCCGACGCCACACGCCTGGCCGGCCTGATCGAGCTGGCGCGGCAGGAGTTGAGCAAGGACGGTTACGAGCTCACGCCCTGGTCGATGCCCTGGAGCAACCCGCAGAGTTCGTGAGGAGGCGCGCATGCAGGCCTTCGACTGGCAGCGCATGCTGCTCGACGACTTTCCCCTGGCCTTTCTCGGCGAGGTGGCATTGCGCGCCTTCCTCGCCTACCTCGCGGTATTCGTCTTCCTCAAGATTTCCGGCCGGCGCGGCGTGCGCCAGCTGTCGCTGTTCGAACTGGTGGTGATCCTCACCCTGGGCTCGGCCGCCGGCGATGTGTCCTTCTATGACGACGTGGCCCTGCTGCCAGTGTTCATGGTCTTCGCCACCCTGCTCCTGCTGTACAACCTGACGACCAGGCTGATCAAACACTGCCCGCGCTTCGGCGAATGGGTGGAGGGCAAGCCGGTGGTGATCATCCGCGACGGTATGTTCGAGCTCGGCACCCTGGATCAGCAGAACATCTCCAGCGACGAGTTCCATATGGAGCTGCGCCGCGCCGGTGTCGAGCATCTGGGCCAGGTGCGCCTGGGCATCCTCGAGGTCGATGGTGACCTGAGCCTGTATTTCTACCCCGGCGAGGACACGCACAGCGGCCTGTCGGTGCTGCCGGAAGCGCTCAACCCGAGCTTCCAGCAGACTCCCGAAGACGGCCTGTATGCCTGCAATCGCTGCGGCAACGCCCTGCAACTGGCAGGCAACGCGGCAGCTACCTGCCCACGCTGCGCCGGCCGCTGCTGGAGCCACGCGCTGCAGAGGCAGCGCTACCCATGAGCGAACGGGTACCGCCCCTGGCCAGCGGCGTGCGCCCATTGCCGGCAGACGAGGGTTGCGATACCGGCACGCCACTGTGCCCCGAGCTGCCGGCCGACCTGCACTACGTCGACGACCGCCAGCCCGGCATCAGCCGGCGCAAACTGCGCGGTCGCTTCGCCTACTTCAGCGCCGACGGCGAGCGCATCCGCGATGACGAGGAAGTTCGCCGCATCAATGCACTGGCGATTCCCCCGGCCTACAGCAACGTGTGGATCTGCCCCGACCCACAGGGGCATCTGCAGGCGGTCGGCCGCGACGCCCGCGGGCGCAAGCAGTACCGTTACCACCCGCGCTGGCGCGAGGTGCGCGACAGCAACAAGTACGAACGCATGCTCGACTTCGGCCTGGCCCTGCCGGCCCTGCGCCGCCGTGTCGAGGCCGACCTGGCACTGCGCAGCCTGTGCCGCGACAAGGTCATGGCCACGGTGATCGCCCTGCTCGACAGCACGCTGATCCGCGTCGGCAACCCGCAATACGCGCGGCAGAACAAATCCTTCGGCCTCACCACCCTGCGCAACCGCCATGTCGAGGTCAGCGGCGGCGCCATTCGCTTCCATTTCCGTGGCAAGGGCGGCATCGAGCACCGCGTCAGCCTCGACCATCCACGCCTGGCCCGTGCCGTGCGGCGCTGCATGGAGCTGCCGGGGCAACAGCTGTTCCAGTACCTGGATGACGACGGGCAACGTCGCGACGTGAGCTCGGCGGACGTCAACGCCTACCTGCAGGAGCACGCCGGCAGCGACTTCAGCGCCAAGGACTACCGCACCTGGGCCGGCAGCGCCCAGGCGCTGCACCTGCTCAGGCAGCTCACCCCGGCCACGGAGAACGAGGCCCGCAGCCAGGTGGTAGAGGTGACCCGGCAGGTGTCGCAGCTGCTGGGCAACACCCCCGCCATCTGCCGCAAGTGCTACATCCACCCCGCCGTGATCGAGGCGTTCCTCGACGGTAGCCTGGCCAAGCTGCGCGCCAGCCGGCCACGGCAGGGCCTGCGCGAGGAGGAAAGCCTGCTGCTGCGCTTTCTCGGAGGCCAGGCGCCTGGCAACTAGATTGGCAATATTTGTGGGTTAGTTGTCCTTGTTGCCATTCGGCGGCAGGCGCAGACTCTCTCCAACTCCTGGAGATAGCCCATGAAGACCATTGCCAGCCTGCTCTATCCGGATGTGATGAGCCTGGACATTACCGGCCCGCTGCAAGTGTTCGCCTCGGCCAACGTCGAGCTGCGCCGCCAGGGCCTGCCCGAGGCCTATCGCGTGCTGGTGCTGGCCGATGCCAGCGGGCCGATAGCCACCTCCGCCGGCTTCCAGCTGGTCGCGCAGCGCGCCTGGAGTGACTGCGATCCCGGCGAGCTGGACACCCTGCTGATTCCCGGCGGGCTCGGCGAGATCGACCAGTGCAACAACCAGCAGCTGCTCGACTGGCTGCGCGCGACCGAGCCACAGATCCGCCGCCTCGGCTCGGTGTGCTCCGGCGCGCTGATCCTGGCCGCCGCCGGCCTGCTCGAAGGGCGCCGCGCCACCACGCACTGGGCCGACGTGGCTGCGCTGAGCTGCCACCCCGGCATCGAGGTGGACGGCGATCGCCTGCACACCTACGACCCCAGCGGCCGTGACGGCGACGCCCACATCTTCACCTCCGCCGGTGTCACCGCCGGCATCGACCTGGCCCTGGCGCTGGTCGAGGCCGACCTGGGCCGGCCCTTGGCGCTGGCCGTGGCCCGGCGCCTGGTGATGTTCCTGCGCCGCCCCGGCGGCCAGGCGCAGTTCAGCGCCCTGCTCGCCCCGGACGCCAGCCGCACTCCGCGCCTGCTCGGCCTGCTGGAGTGGATGGCGCAGAACCTCGCCGCCGACCTGTCGCTGGAAAAGCTCGCCGAGCACGCCAGCCTGTCCACCCGCAGCCTGTCGCGACTGTTCGTCCAGGAACTGGGCATGGGGCCGGGGCGTTACGTCGAACAGTTGCGCCTGGAGGCTGCCCGCGGGCTGCTGCAGGACAGCGGCGCGTCGATCGGCACGGTGGCGCGCCTGACCGGCTTCCGCCACCCGGAAAACCTGCGCCGCACCTTCCACAAGCACCTGGCGGTCAGCCCCCAGGACTACGCCCAGCGCTTCGCCTGAAAGCCAACCACCACGCCAAGGAGAACCACCATGCTGCAACTGCGCCCCGGCTGCGAATGCTGCGACCGCGACCTGCCCCCGGATTCCCGCGAGGCGATGATCTGCTCCTTCGAGTGCACCTTCTGCCGCGACTGCGCGGAAAGCCATCTGCAAGGTCACTGCCCCAACTGTGCCGGCGAACTGGTGCGCCGTCCGACTCGCCCGGCCAACAAGCTGGAGCGCTTCCCGGCCGTCAACGAGCGCACCCACAAACCCGCCGGCTGCCAGTGAGGCCCCGCATGTTCCTGCTACGCAACCCCACGCTGCTGCGGCTGTTCCTCGCCCAGGCGCTGTTCTGGAGCTGCACCCTGATCGGGGTGACGCTGACCTCACTGGTTGGCCTGCAGCTGGCGCCCTACAACGGTCTGGCCACCCTGCCGCTGGCCCTGCTGGTACTCGGCTACCTGTTCTCGACCCAGCCACTGTCGCTGTTCATGCAGCGTCACGGCCGCCGCGCCGGACTGCTGCTGGGCGCCGCCAGCGGCATCCTCGGCGGGCTGGTCAGCGCCAGCGGGATATGGCTGGCGGACTTCTGGCTGTTCTGCCTGGGCGCCCTGCCGCTGGGCATCTACCAGGCTTCCGCCATGTACTACCGCTTCGCCGCCCTGGAGGCGGTCGACGAGGCGCACAAGGGCCGCGCCACTGCCTGGGTGATCGGCGGCGGCCTGTGCGCGGCGCTGCTCGCGCCGCCACTCGCCCTGTGGGCACAGAACGCCCTGGCCACGCCCTTCGTCGGCGCCTATCTGGCGGTCGCCGCCCTGGCCAGCCTGGGCCTGCTGCTGTTGTCCGGCCTGCAGCAGGGCGCCCTGCCGCCTGGCAATGGTGGCGGCTTGGCCGCCCTGCGCACGCTGCTCAGCCGCCCGGTGGTGCGTACTGCCATCGCCACCACCGCCATCGGCCACGGCCTGATGATCCTGGTGATGAACTCCACGCCGCTGGCCATGAGCCTGTGCGGCCTGCCGCTGGAGGCCGGCGCCGAGGTGATTCGCTGGCACATGGTCGGCATGTTCCTGCCAGCCTTCTTCGCCGGCCCGCTGGTCGACCGTCTTGGCTGCCGCCGCGTCGCCCTGCTCGGCATCGTGCTGCTGGCGGCGAGCGCCGGCATCGCCCTGAGCGGGCAGCTGCAGAGCTACTTCCTGGTGTCTTCGCTGCTGCTGGGCATGGGCTGGAACCTGATGCTGGTGGCCGGCACCACCCTGCTCGGCCAAGGCCATGCGCCAGAGGAACGCGGCCAGGCCCAAGGCCTGATGGAGCTGGGCAACGGCACGGTGGCGGCCTGCGCCTCCTTCGCCTCCGGCGCGCTGATCAGCGGCCTGGGCTGGAACCCGGTCAACCTGGCCATGCTGCCACTGCTGGTCCTGGCGCTGCTGGCCTTGGCCAGTGGTCGCCGCCAGGCAGTGCCGGCCTAGCGAAACGGCTCGCCAGAAAAGACGAAAGGCGCCCTAGGGCGCCTTTCTCATGCCACCGCGAACACTCAGTAGTAGGCGTTCTCGCGGTTGCTGTGGTCGGTCACGTCACGCACGCCCTTCAGCTCGGGGATGCGCTCCAGCAGGGTCTTCTCGATCCCTTCCTTGAGGGTGAAGTCGGCCTGACCGCAGCCCTGGCAGCCGCCGCCGAAGCGCAACACGGCGATGCCTTCCTCGACCACGTCGACCAGGCTCACCTGGCCGCCATGGCTGGCGAGGCCGGGGTTGATCTCGGTCTGCAGGTAATAGTTGATGCGCTCGGTGATCGGGCTGTCCTCGTTGACCATCGGCACCTTGGCGTTCGGCGCCTTGATGGTCAGCTGACCGCCCATGCGGTCGGTGGAGTAGTCGACTACGGCGTCTTCCAGGAACGGCTCGCTGACAGCATCGATCCAGGCGGTGAATTCCTTCAGCGCCAGAGCGGTGTCTTCGGCCTTCTGCTCGCCCGGCTTGCAGTAGGCGATGCAGGTCTCAGCGTAAGGCGTGCCGGGCTGGGTGATGAAGACGCGGATGCCGATACCGGTGGTGTTCTGCTTCTTCAGCAGATCAGCCAGATAATCGTGGGCGGCGTCGGTAATGGTGATGGCGCTCATGGCAACTCCTCGCAAACGTGGCGCCAGTGTACGCCAATCGCCTCTTCCCGACAAAGTCCTAGTATTTCAGTAGGAATAAGAATCCGTCGCACCAAAAGCGCACTCGCGCCTCAGCGCGGGGCGGCTACCCAGGCCGCTGCACTTCGATTCCCCATGCATCCGGGCCTTTGATCAATTGGTCAGCTATTTGCAAGGGAGCGGCACCTGCCCCAGCGAGAGCCGCAATGACCATTCTGATCCCCTCCCATACGGCCGGTGCGGAGAAGCCGGCCGGCCGCATCCGCCAGGCTAACGAGAGTCGCATCCTCGCCGCCGCCGCCCAGGAGTTCGCCCGCCACGGCTTCAAGGGCACCACCATGCTCAACATCGCCGAGCAGGCGGAGCTGCCCAAGGCCAACCTGCACTACTACTTCACCAACAAGCTGAGCCTGTATGTGGCGGTGCTCACCGACATCATCGAGCTGTGGGACAGCACCTTCAATCACCTCAGCGTCGACGACGACCCCGCCACCGCGCTGAGCGCCTACATCCGCGCCAAGATGGAGTTCTCGCGCCTGCACCCGGAGGCCTCGCGCATCTTCGCCATGGAGGTGATCGGCGGCTGCCCCTGCCTCAGCGAGCACTTCGATCAGGACTACCAGACCTGGTTCATCGGCCGCACGGCGGTGTTCAAGCAGTGGATCGCCGCCGGCCGCATGGACCCGGTCGACCCGGCTCACCTGATCTTCCTGCTATGGAGCAGCACCCAGCATTACGCCGACTTCGGCTCGCAGATCTGCCGCGTGCTAGGGCGCGAGCACCTGGACGAGGCCGAATTCGAACGAGCAAGACGCTCGCTCACCCACGTGATCCTCAAGGGTTGTGGCCTGCAGCCTCCGCCCGCCGGAGCATAGTGGTGCAACGCTTCCGTTAGTAACGAGCAGACGCACCAACATCGCCCACAGATGCAGCCACACATGCCAGCGACACGTCGCAAAGCCCGCAACCACGGGGCCGGCAAACCATCCTGACCATCTGGCCATGTTTTTGCTTATCTGCCGCACATCGACCATTCACCGAGCCGACCATGTCCCAATCTGATCTGCCGCAACGCCTGCAATTGCGCGCCATCACCAAGCGCTATCCGGGCACGCTGGCCAACGACCGCGTCGACCTGAGCATCCAGCCCGGCGAGATTCATGCCCTGCTCGGCGAGAACGGCGCCGGCAAGAGCACCCTGATGAAGATCATCTACGGCGTGACCCAGCCAGACTCCGGCGAGGTGCTCTGGGAAGGCCAGCCGGTGCAGGTGCGCGACCCGGCCCAGGCCCGCGAGCTGGGCATCGGCATGGTGTTCCAGCACTTCTCGCTGTTCGAGACCCTGAGCGTGGCCGAGAACATCGCCCTGGCCCTGGGACGCGAGGCCGGTACGCCGAAGCAGCTGGCGCCGCGCATCCGCGAGGTCTCGCAGCGCTACGGCATGGGTCTGGAGCCCGAGCGCCTGGTGCACAGCCTGTCCATCGGCGAGCGTCAGCGCGTGGAGATCGTTCGCTGCCTGATGCAGGACATCAAGCTGCTGATCCTCGACGAACCGACCTCGGTGCTCACCCCACAGGAGGTCGAGGAACTGTTCGTCACCCTGCGCGCCCTGGCCGCAGAGGGCTGCAGCATCCTGTTCATCAGCCACAAGCTCGGCGAAGTACGCGCCCTCTGCCACAACGCCACCGTTCTGCGCGGCGGCCGGGTGTCCGGCGACTGCGTGCCGGCCGAGTGCAGCGATCTGCAGCTGGCGCGCCTGATGGTCGGCGACGCCGAGGGCCTGGAGGCCAGCTACCCGAAAGTGGCCGGCGGCCTGCCGCGGCTGCGCGTGGACGACCTGACCTGGCGCAACAAGGACCCGTTCGGCACCTCCTTCGCCAACCTGCGCCTGGAAGTGCGCAGCGGCGAGATCGTCGGCATCGCCGGGGTCGCCGGCAACGGCCAGGACGAACTGCTCGGCCTGCTCTCCGGCGAGGTGCGCCTGCCAACCGCCGAGCGCGAGCGCATCACCCTCGACGGCCAGCCGATGGCCCACCTCTACCCCGACGCCCGCCGCGCTCGAGGTCTGGCCTTCGTGCCCGCCGAGCGCCTCGGCCACGGCGCCGTGCCGGAGATGAGCCTCTCCGACAACGCCCTGCTCACCGCCTTCCAGCAGGGCCTGGTCAGCCGCGGCATGATCCGCGCCGGCAAGGTGCTGGAACTGGCCGAGGAGATCATCCGCCGCTTCGCGGTGAAAACCCCGGACGCCCATACCCCGGCCCGCAGCCTGTCCGGCGGCAACCTGCAGAAGTTCATCCTCGGCCGCGAGATCCTGCAGAACCCTAAGCTGCTGGTGGCCGCGCACCCGACCTGGGGCGTGGACGTCGGCGCCGCCGCCGCCATTCACCGAGCGCTGATCGCCCTGCGCGACGCGGGCGCGGCGATCCTGGTGATCTCCGAGGACCTCGACGAGCTGTTCCAGATCAGCGACCGCATCGGCGCCCTGTGCAGCGGGCGCCTGTCGCCGCTCAAGGCCACCGCCGAGACCCATACCGTGGAGGTCGGCGGCTGGATGGCCGGCCAGTTCGACACCCCGCAAGACGCTGCCTGACGAGAGCCCGACATGCTGTTATCCCTCGAACCCCGTACCCAGCAGTCGCGCGCCATGCTCCTGCTATCGCCGCTGCTGGCCGGCCTGCTGACGCTGATCAGCGGGGCGATCCTGTTCGCTGCGCTCGGCCACGACCCGCTGGCCACCTTCCACACCCTGCTGATCGAGCCGATCAGCGATTTCTACGGCGTCTCGGAGCTGCTGATCAAGGCGCTGCCGATCCTGCTCTGCGCCTTCGGCCTGGCCGTGGCCTACCAGGCGCGGATCTGGAACATCGGCGCCGAGGGCCAGTTGCTGATGGGCGCGCTGGTGGGCAGTGCCCTGGCGGTGCACATCATCGACTGGGAGAGCCGCTGGGCGCTGGTCCTGGTGATCGCCGTCGGCGCACTCGCCGGTGCCGCCTGGGGCGCTCTTGCGGCGTGGCTGCGCACGCAGTTCAACGCCAACGAAATCCTCACCACCATCATGCTCAACTACATCGCCCTGAACCTGCTGCTGTTCTTCGTCCACGGCCCGCTCAAGGACCCGAACGGCTTCAGCTTCCCCGAGTCGGCGATGTTCGGTGACGCCAGCCGCCTGCCGCAGCTGTTCGAAGACGGCCGCGTGCATATCGGTCTGTTCTTCGCCCTGTTCGCCCTGGTGGCGGTCTGGGTGCTGCTGCAGAAGAGCTTCCTCGGCTTCCAGATCAAAGTGCTCGGCCTCGACCAGCGCGCCGCCGGCTTCGTCGGTTTCCGCGAGAAGCGCCTGGTCTGGCTGGCGCTGCTGATCAGCGGCGGCCTGGCCGGCCTGGCCGGCGTCAGCGAGGTCACCGGGCCGATTGGCCAACTGGTGCCGCAGGTGTCGCCGGGCTATGGCTACGCCGCCATCACCGTGGCCTTCCTCGGCCGCCTGAACCCGATCGGCATCGTCTGCGCCGGCCTGCTCATGGCCCTGCTCTACCTGGGCGGCGAAAACGCGCAGATGAACCTCAACCTGCCGCAATCGCTGACCGAGCTGTTCCAGGGAATGATGCTGTTCTACCTGCTCGCCTGCGACGTGCTGATCCTCTACAAGCCGCGGCTGAAACTGCTGTGGCACAAGCGTGCGGTCGCCCGCGACGCCCTGGCCTGATCCGGAGTACCCATGGATATCGATCTGCTGTCCAACATCCTCTATGCCATGGTGCGCTGCGGCACCCCGCTGCTGCTGGTCGCCCTCGGCGAGCTGGTGTGCGAGAAGAGTGGCG
Source organism: Pseudomonas sp. Gutcm_11s (assembly GCF_028649395.1). Classification (GTDB taxonomy): domain Bacteria; phylum Pseudomonadota; class Gammaproteobacteria; order Pseudomonadales; family Pseudomonadaceae; genus Aquipseudomonas. Next base: position 744,800 of record NZ_JAQSUW010000014.1, read on the forward strand.
TCCTCAACCTCGGCCAGGAAGGCATGATGCTGTTCGGCGCGGTGATCGGCTTCATCGTCGCCTTCGCCAGCGGCAACCTGTGGCTCGGCGTACTGCTGGCGTGCCTGGCCGGCATGCTGCTGTCCTCGCTGTTCGCCCTGGTGGCGCTGGGCTGCCAGGCCAACCAGGTGGCCACGGGCCTGGCGCTGACTATCTTCGGCGTCGGCCTGTCGGCCTTCGTCGGCGCCGCCTGGGTCGGCAAACCGCTGACCGGCTTCGAGCCGGTGGCCATCCCGCTGCTGGCCGACATTCCGCTGATCGGCCACATGCTGTTCAACCAGGACGTGCTGGTCTACCTGTCCTTCGCCCTGTTCGCGCTGATCGCCTGGGTACTGCTGAAGAGCCGCATCGGCCTGATCCTCCAGGCCGTCGGCGAGAACCCGGACGCGGCCAGCGCCATGGGCCTGCCGGTGCTGCGCGTGCGCACCCTGGCCGTGCTGTTCGGCGGCGCCATGGCCGGCCTGGCCGGTGGCTACCTGTCGCTGGCCTACACGCCGATGTGGGCGGAGAACATGACCGCCGGGCGCGGCTGGATCGCCCTGGCGCTGGTGGTATTCGCCAGCTGGCGAGTGTTCCGCGTGCTGCTCGGCGCCTACCTGTTCGGCCTGGCCAGCATCCTCCACCTGGTCGCGCAGGGCATCGGCATCAGCGTGCCGTCCAACCTGCTGGCGATGCTGCCCTACGTGGCGACCATCCTGGTGCTGGTGGTGCTCTCGCGCGATGCGATCAAGACCCGTCTGTACGCCCCGGTTTCCCTCGGCCAGCCGTGGAAGGCGGGCCACTGAACATGGGCGCCGGACTGCACCAGATTCACGCCGCAGCTCGTCACGGCGCGCCAGTTTTGACCATTTCGCCAACTTCTGCGCCAGCCGTTACGGCGCAGAAGCCCGAAGCAACACGCAACAGCGCTTTTTTGTCTTTCTGGTCAATTTATTGCATTGAGCACAAGGCCCTCAGAGGCCACTACAACAACCCGCTACGGAGCACAGCAACCCCTATGTCCACCACTTCCCTGAAGAGCCTGGTTTGCGGCATCGCCGCCGCCATCGGCCTGAGCGCTACCCTCTCCGCCTCCGCCGCGGACCCGCTGAAGGTCGGCTTCGTCTACGTCGGCCCGATCGGTGACCACGGCTGGACCTACCAGCACGAACAGGGCCGTCAGGCGCTGATCAAGCAGTTCGGCGACAAGGTCGAGACCAGCTTCGTCGAGAACGTGGCCGAAGGCGCCGACGCCGAGCGCGTGATCCGCAACATGGCCAAGGGCGGCTACGACCTGGTGTTCACCACCTCGTTCGGCTACATGAACCCCACTGCCAAGGTCGCCAAGCAGTTCCCCAAGGTCACCTTCGAGCACGCCACCGGCTACAAGCAGGACAAGAACCTCGGCACCTACCTGTCGACCTCCTATGAAGGCCGTTACGTCGGTGGCTACCTGGCCGCCAAGATGACCAAGACCAAGAAGATCGGCTACATCGCCTCCTTCCCGATCCCGGAAGTGATCCGCGACATCAACTCGATCCAGCTGGCGCTGAACAAGTACAACCCGGGCACCGAGATCAAGGTGGTGTGGGTCAACTCCTGGTTCGATCCGGGCAAGGAAGCCGACGCCGCCAACGCGCTGATCGACCAGGGCGTGGACGTGGTGTTCCAGCACACCGACAGCCCGGCGCCGATCCAGACCGCCGAGCGTCGCGGCGTGTACGCCGTCGGCTACGCCTCGGACATGGCCCACTTCGGCCCGAAAGCCGTGCTGACCTCCATCGTCAACAACTGGGGCCCGCACTACATCAAGAGCGCCCAGGCGGTCATGGATGGCAACTGGAAGTCGCAGGACTACTGGGGCGGCCTGGCCGAAGGCACCATCGAACTGCCGATCAACGACCTGGTACCGGCCGACGTGAAAGCCGAGGCCGAGAAGATCATCGCCGACATCAAGGCCGGTACCTTCCACCCGTTCACCGGCCCGATCATGGACCAGAGCGGCACGGTCAAGATCGCCGAGGGCGCTGTGGCCAGCAACGCCGAACTGGCGGGCATGAACTACTACGTCAAGGGCATCACCGCCGAACTGCCGAAGTAACCGGCCAACGGGGGCGCCAGGCGCCCCCGAACTGCCGTAGAATTCCGCCGCCGCGCACCCCGCGTGGCGGTTTTACTGAAGACGTGCTGCCGTCCCTCCTCCGGGAGAACCGCGCACAGGGCCGACCCAAGGTCGGCCTCTTCGCTGCATGGGTACGAGAAGACTCGCAGCAACCCGGACCGCGCTCACCCGCCAGACCGGCGCCGCGGACCGTACTTCTTGGAGCCAGCATGAACACCCTGCCCATCATCGATATCGCCCCCCTTTACCAGGACGACCAGGCCGCCCGGCTCGAAGTCGCCCGGCAGATCGACCACGCCTGCCGCGAATGGGGCTTCTACTACATCAAAGGCCACCCGATTCCTGACGCGCGCATCGCCGAGCTGAAGGCCGCCGCCGTGGACTTCTTCGCCCGCCCGGCCGAGGAAAAACTGCGCATCGACATCACCCAGACCGCGCACCATCGCGGCTATGGCGCCATCGCTACCGAGCAGCTCGACCCGAGCAAGCCAAGCGACTTAAAGGAAACCTTCGACATGGGTTTCCACATGGACGCTGCGCACCCCGACGTGCTCGCCGGCAAGGCGCTGCGCGGCCCCAACCGGCACCCGCAGATCGCCGGCTGGGAAGCGCTGATGCAGCAGCACTACCTGGACATGCACGAGCTGTCGCTGACCCTGCTGCGCGCCATGGCTGAAGCCCTGGGCATCGAGGATGACTTCTTCGACCAGCGTTTCGCCGACCCGATCAGCGTGTTCCGCATGATCCACTACCCGCCACGCCAGACCGCCAGCAGCGCCGAGCAGCAAGGCGCCGGCGCCCATACCGACTATGGCTGCGTGACCCTGCTGTACCAGGACAACGCCGGCGGCCTGCAGGTGCAGGACGTGCGCGGCGAGTGGATCGACGCGCCGCCGGTGGAAGGCACCTACGTGGTCAACATCGGCGACATGATGGCGCGCTGGAGCAACGACCGGTACAAGTCGACCCCGCACCGGGTGATCAGCCCGCTGGGCGTCGACCGCTACTCCATGCCGTTCTTCGCCGAGCCGCACCCGGACACCGAGATCAGCTGCCTGCCAGGCTGCTTCGACGCGAACAACCCGCCCAAGTACGCACCGATCTCCTGCAGCGACTACATGCTGTCGCGCTTCGCCGACACCTATGCTTACCGACGTCAGGAGGCCACCGCCTGAGAACCAGCTTGCGACCTCCTGACTCGCGGCCAGGCCGCGTTAGAAACAGCTTCGAAATGCTCATTTACCGCTCGTAAACTGCGCTTTCTCAGCTATTTCTGCCTTGCCTGGCTCTAATTCAGAAGGTCGCAAGCAGATTCTGCGTCGGCGCATTCGGCCGGAATCATGCCCGGCCGTTTCCCGACCACTGCCCTGCCCCTGCACGCCCCGCGCGATTAGAATGCGCGGCCAAAACATCGCCCGATGACGAGATTCGCCACATGCACCAATGGATCAACGAGCTGCCCAAGGCAGAATTGCACCTGCACCTGGAAGGTTCGCTGGAGCCCGAGCTGCTGTTCGCCCTGGCCGAACGCAACAAGATCGCCCTGCCCTGGAACAACGTGGAGAGCCTGCGCGGCGCCTACGCGTTCAACAACCTGCAGGAATTCCTCGACCTCTATTACCAGGGCGCCAACGTCCTGCGCACCGAGCAGGACTTCTATGACCTGACCTGGGCCTACCTGCTCAAGTGCAAGGAACAGGGCGTGGTGCACACTGAGCCGTTCTTCGACCCGCAGACCCACACCGACCGCGGCATCCCCTTCGAAGTGGTGCTGCGCGGCATCAAGCAGGCGCTGGTCGATGGCGAGAAACAGCTCGGCATCAGCCACGGCCTGATCCTCAGCTTCCTGCGCCACCTCTCCGAAGAAGAGGCGTTCAAAACCCTGGAGCAGGCCATGCCGTTCCGCGACGCCTTTGTCGCCGTCGGCCTGGACAGCTCGGAGATGGGCTTCCCACCGCGCCTGTTCGAGCGCGTGTTCGCCAAGGCCCGCAGCGAAGGCCTGCTGGCCGTCGCCCACGCCGGCGAGGAAGGCCCGCCCGAGTACATCTGGGAGGCCCTGGACCTGCTCAAGATCGAGCGTATCGACCACGGCGTACGCGCCATCGAGGACGAGCGTCTGATGCAGCGCATCATCGACGAGCAGATCCCGCTGACCGTCTGCCCGCTGTCCAACATCAAGCTCTGCGTGTTCGACGACATGGCCCAGCACAACATCCTGGCCATGCTCGAGCGCGGCGTGAAGGTCACGGTGAACTCGGACGACCCGGCCTACTTCGGTGGCTACGTCGGCGAGAACTTCATGGCCATGCACGACAGCCTCGGCATGACCCGCGAACAGGCGCAACGCCTGGCGCAGAACAGCATGGATGCACGACTGGTGAAATGACCCGCGATGGCGCAGCAACGCGCCATCCTGAAGCAGCAAAGACCTCGACCAACGCCTTCGCCACGGCCGCCAGCAGCGGCCGCGAGAAGGCTTTGAGCGTGACGCCGGAGCGGGCAGCCCGGTGTTACGCCGAGAAACCGGCAAGAAGGGGAAAAATCCGAGAAAAAGCCTGTTTTCTGTCCCGCGGGACAAGAACTGGCGCCGTTCTTGCTCAGCAGTGAAAGCCTGACCAATTCGACAGGTTCAACACATAAAACATTAATAATTCCAGGAGCACTCGATGAATCGCACCACCACCTCCCTGCTGCTGGCCGGCAGCCTGTTGGCAACCGGTCAGGCCATGGCCGGCGACCTGTTGCTGTGGCAGGACAACAGCCTGACCTACCTCAACGGCATCGACTTCAAGATCGACCCGCCCAAGCAGCAGACCGTGACCTTCGAGCACGCCAGCGGCTGGAGCTTCGGTGACCTGTTCGTCTTCGTCGATGGCATCAAGTACAACACCGAGGCCACCAACGGCGCCGGTGACGGCCACACCTTCTATGGCGAGATCAGCCCGCGTCTGTCGTTCGGCAAGATCAGCGGCGCCGACCTGTCGTTCGGCCCGATCAAGGACGTGCTGCTGGCCGCCACCTACGAGTTCGGCGAAGACGACGTCGACTCCTACCTGATCGGCCCGGCCGTGGACCTGAACATCCCCGGCTTCGACTACTTCCAGCTGAACACCTACCTGCGCACCACCGACGGCAAGCGCGACGGCGACAACGTCTGGCAGATCACCCCGGTGTGGAGCTACACCATCCCGGTCGGCAACTCCAACGTGGTGATCGACGGCTTCATGGACTGGGTCGTGGACAACGACGACAGCTACCACGCCAACCTGCACTTCAACCCGCAGATCAAGTACGACCTGGCCAAGGCCCTGGGCTGGGGCGAGAAGTTCTACGTAGGCGTGGAATACGACTACTGGAGCGACAAGTACGGCATCGACGACGACAGCTTCCTCGGCGACGACATCCTCGGTGGCACCGACCAGAGCGCCATCAGCCTGCTGGCCAAAGTGCACTTCTAAGCACGCGCCGCAGCATGAAAAAGCCCGCCAATCGGCGGGCTTTTTCATTGCACTCAGAGGTTGCGGTAGCGGTTCATGTCCAGCACACCGGCTTCAGTCGGTTCGGTCTCCCGGATGTAGGCCGACAGGTCATGGAAGTAGCGCCAGAACTCGGGATGGCTGCGGCGGATGCCCCAGCGCTCCACCAGCTTGTCGAACGCCTGCGGGTCACGCACCTGCTCCATGGTCGAGACAAACTCCGGCACCTCGCTCGCGCGCAGGCTGAACATGAAGTTGGGGTAGCTGGTGAGCACGCCCGGATAGACCGTCAGGGTGTCCAGCCCCGGCTGGTAGCGCAGCGATTCGCCGGTCATGAAGGCCACGTTGCTGTGCGCACGGTTGCGCAACAGGCTGTAGACCTCGCGCTGGCCGTCGGCGCGCTCGACGCGCAGCAGGGTCGTCTCGGGCAGCTGGTCGATCACCTTGAGTCCACCGGCCGGGCGCCCGGTCAGGCGGCTCAGAGCTTGCTCGGCATCCTCCAGGTCGGCCGGTAGGCCTGGCCTGTGACAATCGGCGCCCTCGCAGCGGTTGATCGGGTCGATCCGTGCGTTGAGGTCGGCATAGCGCGCCAGCAGCGCCTGGGCGAAAGCGCCCTTGGCCCCCTGTTCCGGCAGCGCGATACCGCTCGCCGTGTCGAAATCGGCCTCGGTGTAGTCCAGCCACATCTTCAGCTTGCCGCTGTTCTGGTACCAGTCGTCCAGGTAGCCCTGGCGCGAATCCGGCGGCAGCAGGCGGAGGAAGTTCAGCTCGGCGCCGTTGCGGATCAGGTCGAAGTACAGCCGCGTCTGCGCCTGGTGCGCGACGTTGCCGAACACGTCGAAGTTGACCACCAGTTGGTAGTAGGTGCGCTCCAGCAGCGGGTAGTCCATCAGCCACATCGTCTGCGGGATCTCGCCGATCAGGCCCTTGCGCACCATGGCGCTGTCGTGATGGCGGTAGATCGACAGCAATGCGTTGTCATTGCCGTCCCACAGGGTCGACCAGCCCGGCAGCGGCGCGTCGGCATAGGCCTCGCGGCGCAGGTCTTCGTACTCGTTGCGCTTGTCGCGATAGGCCTTCCACAGGCCTGGCAGGTCGCTGATCTCGTCGAACTGGCCGGGCATGGCCAGCAGCGGCGTGGCCTGGCCGCGGTACTCTGCATCGGTGATGTAGAGGTCGTGCCGCGGGTCCTGGAACAGCGCCCAGAAGTTGTCGCGAATCACGTCGGTGGCGATCTGCCCGCGGCACACCGGGCCACGGATGAAGGTGCGCACGAAGTACTCGGCGTTATCCAGCATGAACTGGTAGCGCGCCTGGGCGGGAATCGCCTGGAAGGTCTCGAAGGGATTGGCGCGGCGCTGGGCGCCGTAGCCGGGCACAGCATCCACCTTCCAGTCGCCGGCGTAGAACAGCTCACGGGTGTGCGCGAGCTTCTTGGCGCTGAGTGGGTAGGTAATGTGGGTCTTGTGCACGATCACGCCCTGGATCGGCCATAGGCGGTAGTACACCTGGGTGCCCGGGTCCTCGTTGGGCCGGCGCGTGGCGATGGGGTCGATCGGCTGGCCGCTCGGCGTACGCGAGCGCACCAGCTGGAAGAAGTGCCCCGGCTCGCCGCCCTCGAAGTACAGGTGAGCGAGGAACAGGTGCTCGAACAGCCAGCGGTTGACCAGGCTCTCCCGCGCGCCAGGCGCATTGAGGAAGGCCTCCCAGTCGGCCAGCTGCTTCTGCTCCACGGCCGAGGGTTGCAGCGCCTGCTCCTCCACCGGTGCGCCCTCCTTCAGCCATCGCTGCAGGGTGGCGTACTCGGCATCGCTGAGGCCGGCAACGGCGAAGGGCATGCCGGCATGAGCGAACTTCTTGGCATAGGCATCGAACTCGCCGGGCAGCGGGCACTGGTTCTCCCGGTCGATATCGATGTCCAGGTCCTCCGGCAGCTTGGCGTTGGGCGTCGGCGGGTTGCTGCGCCCCAGCTCCAGCATGCGGGTGATCAGCGCAGCCTGCCCGCCCTGCGGGTCGAGCACCGATTGGAAGCCCTTGTCACGCCAGGCCGCCTCGCCATGGGCATCGAAGTACAGGCGGGTGGACGGTTGCGCCTTGGTGCGGCCGCCGTCATACACCGGCAGCTTGCTGGCGCCGCGCAGCACACCTTCGCCACTGCCCAGGTTGAGCTGGCAGGGCGAGTCATAGCAGGCGTGGCAGGCCACGCACTTGTTGGTCAGGATCGGCTGGACATCTCGGCTGTAGGAGACCGGCTCGGCAGCGAACAACGGCGCACACAGCAGCGCCAGCGGGGCGAGAAAACGACGGGGCATGGCAAAGTCCTTATGCAACGACAGGGCATTGTAGGGCTATGACAGCGAAACGGCTCAATATGAGCCATTTTCATGCAGATCGTGCAAGCGTCTGAGAGCCATGCAGCTTTGCTATCATCCACGGCCTTTCTATACCGCTCACCCAGGTAGTCTCCATGTCCGACCGCAGCGCCCGCCTCCAGGCCCTTCAGCAAGCCCTGAAAGAACGCATCCTGATCCTCGACGGCGGCATGGGCACCATGATCCAGAGCTACAAGCTGGAGGAAGAGGACTACCGCGGCGAGCGCTTCGCCGACTGGCCGAGCGACGTGAAGGGCAACAACGACCTGCTGCTGCTGAGCAAGCCGCATGTGATTGCCGAGATCGAGAAGGCCTACCTGGATGCCGGCGCCGACATCCTCGAGACCAACACCTTCAACGCCACCCAGGTGTCCCAGGCCGACTACGGCATGGAAGGCCTGGCCTACGAGCTGAACGTGGCCGGCGCCCGCGTCGCCCGCCAGGTGGCCGATGCCAAGACCCTGGAAACCCCGGATCGCCCGCGCTTCGTCGCCGGCGTACTCGGCCCAACCAGTCGCACCTGCTCGATCTCCCCGGACGTCAACGACCCCGGCTTCCGTAACGTCACCTTCGACGAGCTGGTAGAGAACTATGTCGAGGCCACCCGCGGCCTGATCGAGGGCGGCGCCGACCTGATCCTGATCGAGACCATCTTCGACACCCTCAACGCCAAGGCGGCGATCTTCGCCGTGCAGCAGGTGTTCGACGAGGACAACGTCGAGCTGCCGATCATGATCTCCGGCACCATCACCGACGCCTCCGGCCGCACCCTGTCCGGCCAGACCACCGAGGCCTTCTGGAACTCGGTGAGCCATGCCAAGCCGATCTCCGTAGGCCTGAACTGCGCCCTCGGTGCCAAGGAACTGCGCCCGTACCTGGCCGAGCTGTCGGCCAAGGCCGGCACTCATGTGTCCGCCCACCCCAACGCCGGCCTGCCCAACGCCTTCGGCGAATACGACGAGACCCCGGCGCAGATGGCCGCGGTGGTCGAGGAGTTCGCAGCAAGCGGCCTGCTCAACATCATCGGCGGCTGCTGCGGCACCACCCCGCCGCACATCAAGGCGATCGCCGAGGCCGTGGCCAAGTACCAGCCGCGGGTGATTCCGGATATCCCCAAGGCCTGCCGCCTGTCGGGCCTCGAGCCGTTCACCATCGACCGCAACTCGCTGTTCGTGAACGTCGGCGAGCGCACCAACATCACCGGTTCGGCCAAGTTCGCCCGCCTGATCCGTGAGGAGAACTACACCGAGGCCCTGGAAGTCGCCCTGCAACAGGTGGAAGCCGGCGCCCAGGTGATCGACATCAACATGGACGAAGGGATGCTCGACTCCCAGGCAGCCATGGTGCGCTTCCTCAACCTGATCGCCTCCGAGCCGGACATCTCCCGCGTGCCGATCATGATCGACTCCTCCAAGTGGGAAGTGATCGAGGCCGGCCTCAAGTGCATCCAGGGCAAGGGCATCGTCAACTCGATCTCCATGAAGGAAGGCGTCGAGCAGTTCAAGCACCACGCCAAGCTGTGTAAGCGCTACGGCGCCGCCGTGGTGGTGATGGCCTTCGACGAGGTCGGCCAGGCCGACACCGCTGCACGCAAGAAGGAAATCTGCCAGCGTAGCTACGACATCCTGGTCAACGAAGTCGGCTTCCCGCCGGAAGACATCATCTTCGACCCGAACATCTTCGCCGTCGCCACCGGCATCGAGGAACACAACAACTACGCGGTGGACTTCATCGAGGCCTGCGCCTTCATCCGTGACGAGCTGCCCTACGCGCTGTCGTCCGGTGGTGTGTCCAACGTGTCGTTCTCGTTCCGCGGCAACAACCCGGTGCGCGAGGCAATCCACTCGGTCTTCCTCTACTACGCGATCCAGAACGGCCTCTCCATGGGCATCGTCAACGCCGGCCAGCTGGAGATCTACGACGAGATCCCCAAAGAGCTGCGCGACAAGGTCGAGGACGTGGTGCTCAACCGCACACCGGGCGGCACCGACGCCCTGCTGGCCATCGCCGACAACTACCGTGGCGGCGGCGCGGTGAAGGAAGCCGAGGACGAGGAATGGCGTAGCTATCCGGTCGGCAAGCGCCTGGAGCACGCACTGGTCAAGGGCATCACCGCCTTCATCGTCGAAGACACTGAAGAGTGCCGCCAACAGTGCGCGCGCCCCATCGAAGTGATCGAAGGCCCGCTGATGAGCGGCATGAACGTGGTCGGCGACCTGTTCGGCTCGGGCAAGATGTTCCTGCCCCAGGTGGTCAAGTCCGCCCGCGTGATGAAGCAGGCCGTGGCGCACCTGATCCCCTTCATCGAAGCGGAGAAAGGTGACAAGCCGGAAGCCAAGGGCAAGATCCTCATGGCCACCGTGAAGGGCGACGTGCACGACATCGGCAAGAACATCGTCGGCGTGGTGCTCGGCTGCAACGGCTACGACATCGTCGATCTGGGCGTGATGGTGCCGGCGGAGAAGATCCTGCAGACGGCGATTGCCGAGAAGTGCGACATCATCGGCCTGTCCGGCCTGATCACCCCGTCGCTGGACGAGATGGTCCACGTCGCCAAGGAGATGCAGCGCCAGGGCTTCACCCTGCCGCTGATGATCGGTGGCGCCACCACCTCCAAGGCCCACACCGCGGTGAAGATCGAGCCCAAGTACCAGAACGATGCGGTGATCTACGTTACCGACGCCTCGCGCGCCGTGGGCGTGGCCACCCAGCTGCTGTCCAAGGAGCTGAAGACCGACTTCGTCAAGAAGACCCGCGAGGAGTACGTGGTAGTGCGCGAGCGCACCGCCGCCCGCGCCTCGCGCACCGAGCGCCTGCCCTATGCCGAGGCTATCGCCAACAAGCTGGACTTCGACTGGTCCACCTACGTTGCGCCCAAGCCGAGCTTCACCGGCACGCAGGTGCTGGACGATATCGACCTGCGTGAACTGGCCGAGTACATCGACTGGACGCCGTTCTTCATCTCCTGGGACCTGGCCGGAAAGTACCCACGCATCCTCACCGACGAGATCGTCGGCGAAGCCGCCACCAGCCTGTTCAACGACGCCCAGGCGATGCTCAACAAGCTGATCGACGAGAAGCTGATCAAGGCCCGTGCCGTGTTCGGCTTCTGGCCGGCCAACCAGGTGCGCCACGACGACATCGAAGTCTACGGTGACGACGGCAAGCCGCTGGCCACCCTGCACCACCTGCGCCAGCAGAACATCAAGGCCGACAGCAAGCCGAACCTGTCCCTGGCCGACTTCGTCGCGCCCAAGGAAAGCGGCAAGACCGACTACGTCGGCGGCTTCATCACCACCGCCGGCATCGGTGCCGAGGAAGTGGCCAAGGCCTATCAGGACAAGGGCGACGACTACAGCTCGATCATGGTCAAGGCACTCGCCGACCGCCTGGCCGAGGCCTGCGCCGAGTGGCTGCACGAGCGCGTGCGCAAGCAGTACTGGGGCTACGCCAAGGACGAGACCCTGGACAACGAGGCGCTGATCCGCGAGCAGTACGCCGGCATCCGCCCCGCCCCAGGCTACCCGGCCTGCCCGGATCACACCGAGAAGGCCACCCTGTTCAAACTGCTCGACCCGGCCGCCGACTACAACCAGGCCGGCCGCAGCGGCGTGTTCCTCACCGAGCACTACGCCATGTTCCCGGCCGCCGCGGTATCCGGCTGGTACTTCGCCCACCCCGAGGCGCAGTACTTCGCCGTGGGCAAGGTCGATCAGGACCAGGTCGAGTGCTACACCAAGCGCAAGGGCCAGGAACTGTCCGTAACCGAACGCTGGCTGGCGCCGAACCTCGGCTACGACAGCTAAGAGCAGACTGCAGAAATGAGGCCCGCAATTGCGGGCCTCATTGCATGTAAGGGCAATACCACGCGCTTCCTAGCCCTGTTCCGTTGCTTCACCGGGTGCGGCCCCTAGTCACTACCACTGAAACACCCCGCCAGATACCTTGTCTCGCCGAGCCAACATCACTACCGTCGACACTTTCATTGGGACAGGCGCACATGGAACGAATCGGCATCATCGGTAGTGGCTTCTGCGGCACGGCCCTGGCGATTCAGCTGCTGCAATGCGCAGATCGCCCCCTGCATATCCATCTGTTCAACCGCTCCGGTCGCCTAGCACGTGGGCTGGCCTATGGCACTCGCTCGGCCAGTCATATCCTCAACGTGCCCGCCGAGCGCATGAGCCTGTTCCCCGACAGGCCCAGCGACTTTCTCGACTTCGCACGGGCTGAGCTGCCTGCGGCGCAGCCCGGCGACTTCCTGCCCCGCCGCCTTTATGGCGACTACTTGCAGAACCGCCTTGATCAGGCCATTGCCAGACGCTCGCCGGGGGTCAGCTTCGATTACGTGCATGCCCATGTGATCGATCTGGCCCGCGAGCACGAAGGCTTTCAACTCCGGCTGGACGATGATCGCCTGGTCACCTGCGACAGCGTCGTCATCGCAACGGGCAACTTCAGCCCGGCCACCCCGCCGCCCCTGCGCCAGTTGCTCGGCAACCCACGCTATATCAATGATCCATGGCTTGGCGGTGCGCTCGATGGCATCCCGCAGGATGCGCGAGTCCTGCTGCTTGGCTCCGGCCTGACGATGTATGACGTGGCCCTGACACTGCACGACCGAGGCCATTGCACCCCGCTGCAGGCCATATCCCGCCGGGCGCTGCTACCGCATGGCCACCGCGACAATAGCCATCACCCGCTGCTGCCAGAGCTGCCCGACACGCTGATGAAAACCGGCAGCATCCGTCAGCTCCTGGCGCAGGTCAGGGCATTCGCCCGTAACGCCGAAGCGGACGGGTTCGACTGGCGCGACGCGGTAGCGGCCATCAGGCCAATCACTCCAGCGCTCTGGCAGGCACTGGATAGCCGGCAACAGCGGCGTTTCCTCTGTCACCTGCAGGCTTACTGGGATATTCACCGCCATCGCGCGGCTCCCGCCATCGCCAGCCGCATCACGCAGATGCGCCAGCAGGGAATGCTTCAGGTCAGGGCCGCACGCACCTTGCTAGCCACCAGCACGGCGAACTCGGCGCTGCATCTGCACCTCTGCCCGCGGGGCAGCCACGCCGAGCAAGTGCTGGAAATAGACTACGTCATCAACTGCACCGGTCCCTGCAACGACCTGCGCAGCCTCGACGAGCCGCTGCTCAAGGCGCTGCAAGCACGCGGAGAACTGGTCCAGGACGACAACCGCATCGGCCTGAGGGTCGACGACCACTACCGCTTGCAGAACGCTGCAGGGCAGGCGCAGGAGAATCTTTACCTGCTCAGCCCCATGCTGCGTTCGCGCTACTGGGAGAGCACCGCCGTTCCCGAACTCCGCCAGCATGCCGAGCAACTGGCACACCAACTGCTCGCGTGAGCCCGGAGCGTTGGGTGCACAGCCCGGCGCTTTCCGCTAGCCTGTGCGGCCCAACGCATGGACCAGAGCCGTGGACGCCAAAGCCGTACTGATCCGCCTCAAGCCCGACACCGCCACCCTGGTCGCCGACTGGCGCGAGCAGATCCTGCGCCTCAAGGAGCAGGCCATCGAGTCCATCCGTAACGAGGGTATCGCGGTCGAGTCCTGGTTTCAGGTGCAGCTGGCGGGCGAGCACTACCTGCTGGCCTATATCCGCAGCGGCGACATCGCCCGTGCCGAGGCCATCGGTGCGCAGTCGACGCTGGAAGTCGATGCCGTGCACCGACAGTTCAAGCGGGACACCTGGGACCACAACAGCATGATCCCGTGCGAACTGCTGGTAGACCTGCAGGCCTGAACATCAAGCATCCCGAATGACACCACTGGAAATCATCGCCGCCGCCCTCGGCATCACCTCCGTCTGGTTGACCGTGCGGCAGAACCCGCTGTGCTGGCCCATCGGCCTGGTTATGGTGCTGCTCTATGCCTGGTTCTTCTTCGACGCCCGCCTCTTCTCGCTGGTGCTGCTGCACGGCGTGTTCGCCGCCATGCAGCTGTATGGCTGGTGGCAGTGGCGCCAGGGCGTCTACGACAACGGCCGGCGGCCGGTTAGTGACGCCGGCCGTGGCGAGATATTGATAGGTCTGGGTGCAGCCCTGTTGGTCGGCCTGGCGCTGGGGCTGGCCATGGATCGCCTGACTGAGGCGGTCTATCCCTGGCCGGACGCACTGCTCACCGCCTTCAGCCTGCTCGCCCAGCTGTGGATGGCGCTCAAGCGCTGGCAATGCTGGCTGCTGTGGATCGTGATCGATGTGCTCTACGTCGGCTTCTTCGCCTTCCAGGAATACTGGCTGACCGCCGGGCTGTACGGCGTGTTCACCGCCCTGGCCATGCTCGGTCTGCGCGAATGGCGCGCCGCGCGGAGCAGCCTGGCATGAAGGTGGTGGTGCTCACCGGCCCCGAATCGAGCGGCAAGACCTTCCTCGCCGAGCGCCTGCAACGCCGCTTCGGCGGCCTGGTGGTAGGCGAGTACGTACGCCACTTCATCGACCGGGAACAGCGCGACACCAGCCTGGCGGACATCCCCGCCATCGCCCGCGTCCAGCTCGCCTGGGAAGACGCCGCCCGCGCCCAGGCGCCCGAGCTGCTGATTCTCGACACCCACCTGCTCAGCAATATCCTGTGGAGCCAGACGCTGTTCGGCGACTGCCCGGGCTGGCTGGAGGCGGCACTGCTGGACCGCCACTACGACCTGCACCTGCTGCTCTCGCCCGACGGTGTGGACTGGGAAGACGATGGCCAGCGCTGCCAGCCGCTGCTGGCCGATCGCCTGGGCTTCCACCAGCAATGCAAGGAATGGCTGGCTCGCCACGGGCAGACCTGGCTCGAGATCGGCGGCGACTGGCACGAGCGCGAGGCGCGCGTCGCCGAACAGCTGCACCGGCTGCTCGACTCCGGCTCTACACTGGTTTGATCCAAGCAACTGCCCACCCCACCTAACGACCACGCAGGACGCCATGTCGCCCATCACCTATATCCGCCTCCACCCCTCCGCCGGCCTGCTGTTCATCCAGCTGCTCGGCGTGCTGCTCTACCCCTGGATGGAGGACACGCAGATCGGCCGCGCGCTGTTCGGCGCCTTCGGCCTGCTGGTGCTGGGCATGGCGCTGCACGTGGTCAAGCGCAGTCCGGTGCAGACCTGGGTGGCCGGCCTGCTGGCGCTGTTGGTGGTGGGCCTGAACCTGCTCGACATGCTCAGTCCCAGCACGCTGCTGGAGGCGCTGATCGCCATCCTCGAGGCGGCGTTCTACTTCTATGCGGCGGCCAGCCTGATCGCCTACATGAGCGCCGACCTGCACGCCAGCACCGATGAACTGTACGCCGTGGGCGCCACCTTCACCCTGCTGGCCTGGGCCTTCGCCCACCTGTTCACCTTCTGCCAGCTGCTGGCGCCGGGCAGCTTCGCCGCGGCCATCGAGCCCGAGGCGGCGCGTACCTGGATGGAGCTGCTGTTCCTCAGTTTCACCACCCTGTCCGGCGTCGGCCTGGGCGACATCATCCCGCTCACGCCGGTGGCGCGCTCGCTGGTGATGATCGAGCAGTTCGCCGGGGTGATGTATCTGGCGCTAGTGGTGTCGCGGCTGATCGCCATGACCGTGGCCAAGCGCTGAGGCATCAGCGGAAAGAAAAAAGCCCGCTGTCGCGGGCTTTTTCATGTGAGGGAGTAGGTTACTTCTTCACCTCGAAATCGCGACCCCACAGGCGGATCGAGGTCACTTCCGCGCTCGGCCCTTCGAAGACGAACTTCTGCCGCACGCCGGTCAGCGCCGGAATGGTCACGTCGTCCGGGTTGAGCAGGCCTGGCAGCGGCGCGCTGGAGTAGCCTTCCTGGTCGATGGCCAGCAAGGCGCCGGTCTGGCGCAGGTTGATCAGGCGCAGCGGCTTGTCGGTGGTGTTCTTGAAGCCCAGCAGCGCGTTCAGGTTGCCGTCTTCGACGGTCTCGACCTTGAGCAGTTGCACGCTGACCTGGCCATCGAGCTGCTCCAGATTGGAAACCACGATAGAACCATCCGCGCCCTGAGCCTCCACACGACCCTCGGTAACGCCATCGGACACGCCGCCGAGCAGGTTCTTGCCGGCGGTGATCGCCGTCGACACGGCCGCCTTGGCGGAGTCCTTGATGGTGCTCGGGTCGGTCGCCGCAGCTTCGTCGGCAAATGCGCCCGGCGCAGCCAGGGCGAGCGCCAGGGCGATAGTCAGCGGGGAAGTCCTGTTCATGGGTCGTACTCCTGTAGTGACGGCAGCTGAAGAAAGCCAGAGCTTGCTCGCAGGCCGGCGAAAAAGCGAGCCGGCACACCAGGAACTGCCGGCTGGCTAACGCTTTCGCCACAACCCGCGGGTCAGCCAGAGCCTCTAGCCCGTGTGCATGGAAAAACCTCGAACTTCGCCGCAAGCGCAGCGCTCCAAATCTGCAGGGAGCCGGTCAGGCTCATGCGACGGAGCGACACGATGAACAAGCACACTCTTGCAGTACTGGCGCTGGCCGCCGTTGCCAGCGGCTGTTCAACCATGGAAAACCCGGTGGACTACGCCACCTATGCCGAGCAGCCGCTGGTCCAGCAAGTCAGCGACGGCATGACCAAGGAAGAGGTTCTGACCGTCGGCGGGCCGCCCTCGTCCGAAGTGCAGAACACGGTCACCCCCGGCACCTGCAACAACTACATCCTCAATGAAGAGGGCAAGGAACAGCCCTACTACGTGACCTTCGATGCCAACGGCAGGGTCGAGGGCAAGGGCTTCATGACCTGCGAGCAGCATCAGAAGAACAAGCGGCGCCTGTGAGCCGCACGTAAAAAAGCCCCGCTGCCAGGCAGCGGGGCTTTTGTTTTGCGCGTCAGAAAATCAGCTGAAACAGGCCGATCACCACGATCAGGCCGATGATGAAGATGATGCCGACGGTACCTCCGAGAAACTTCAGCATGCGGATGCTCCTTTTTCGGTTCACAGAGTTGTGACCCCGGCGCACGTGCCGATGTTTCCCCTAGTTGTGGTCGGCGATCAGACGAAGCCGATACAAATGCGTGGCGAACTTCACATATTCGCCGTGCATAATGCGAACACCCAAGCCGACGAAATGGATGCTCGCGCCTTGCTTCTCCTGTTGCTGATACTCGTCTGCGCCCTGCCCTCGTTGGTGCTGCTCGGCCTGCTGCTGCGCCGCCAGCGGCAACTGCACCAGCTGGGTGAGCTGTTGCAGCAGCTGGAACAGGGCGTGCTGCAACTGGATGGCAACGAGCGAATCCGCCAACACAATGCAGCCGCCGCCGAGCTGCTGGGCTGCGCCGGGCAGGACCTGCGCGGCCAGGCGCTGGAGCGCTGGCTGCCGGAACCGGTACAGGTACAAGCCAAGGTGCTGGCCAGGGGCGGCGACGGCCTGCAGCGCGCCCTGCAGCTGAGCCGCATCGGCAACCACCTGCTGCTGCGCCCCGACCAGAGCGATGCCGAGCGCTTCCAGCGCAGCCAGTACTTCGCTCGCATCGGCACCTGGGACTGGGACATCGACACCAACCGCCTGTACTGGTCCGAGGCCATCTACGCCATGTTCGGCCACCAGCTCGGCGCGGTCACGCCGAGCTACGAACTGTTCTGCCAGAGCGTGCACCCCGACGACCGCGAGCACGTGCGCGCCGGCGAGCTGCGCTGCATCGAGACCGGCGAGAACCACGACGAGGAGTACCGGGTGATCTGGCCGGACGGCAGCGTGCACTGGCTGCGCGAGACCGGCAACGTGATCAAGGATGACGGCGGGACGCCAGTGAAGATGATGGGCGTGGTGCGCGACATCACCGAGGAGAAAGCCTGGGCCAGCCAGATGCATCGCCTGGCCCATCACGACGCGCTGACCGGCCTGCCCAATCGCCTGGTGTTCGAGGAGCGCCTGGGCAACGCACTGGAACGTGCCCGTCGCAGTGATTCGCGCGTGGCCCTGGTGTTCATCGACCTCAATGGCTTCAAGGCGATCAACGACCAGCACGGCCACCGCGCCGGCGATCAGGTGCTGATAGCCATGGCCAACCGCCTGCGCGAGGCGCTACGCGGCTCGGACAGCGTGGCCCGTCTGGGTGGCGACGAGTTCGTCGCCGTGCTGGAGGGGCTGTCGCCCGGCCGTTCACCCGATGACGAGGGCCCGAACATCGCCGCCAAGCTGCTCGCCGCACTGAGCCCGCCGGTGCCGCTGGACAGCGGCCCGCAGCATATCGGCATTAGCCTGGGCATCGCCCTGTTCCCCGAGCATGCGCAGAACATGGACCGGCTGATCCACACCGCGGACCAGGCCATGTACGAAGCCAAGCGCAGCGGCGACAACCAGTACCGCATGGGCCACGCAGCACAACGCAACGGCTAGTGAATCAGCTGCCGGAGCTGCGCAGGAACTTGATCGTGTAGTCCATCTGCGGCTTGCGCGTCACGCTCACAGCGCGGCGGGTCACGGTATCCAGGGTGACATTCCAGAAGCCATCACTGGGCACCTTGATACGCGCCGGGAAGCGGTCGAACGCGCCACCGTGGTAGGTATGGCGGCCGCCGTTCTTGAAACTGCGGAAGTTCGCATCGTTCATCAGGCGGATGTTGCAGGGCTGCGAGCAGTGGATGACGACCGTGTCGCCCTCGTTGAGGTACTCGCGCTGGTGGATGAATTTCATGGGCTGGAACCGGAGCTGGAAAAAGCGGAGCGCGACGATAGCACGAGTGCACACTTTTCATGGCCCCGAACGATGGACTGCCACCTCGCTGCTACGCTGCTCTGAGTCCGCCGCCAAGAAGGAGCTGCCATGCGCCGATCGCTCATCCTGCTCACCACCCTGCTCCTGCTCGGCGGCTGCGCCGGCCCCGGCTACTTCGAGGCGATACCGCCGAGCAGCGCGGACCAGGCGGTGATCTACCTGTACCGCCCCGAGGCGGACAACCCCGGCCGCCAGCCACTGCGCTTCTCCTATCCGGACGTGCTGATCGACGAACAGAGCGTCGGCACCCTGCAATTCAACTCCTACCGGCGCATCGAACTGCCGGCCGGCCGCCACGACATCCGTATCACCGGACTGACCCGCCAGGCCAAGTGGGAACCCCGTGACATCAAGCAGGTCGTCAAAGTCGCCCCCGGTGAGATCAAGTACCTCAAGCTCGATATCCGCTTCAACCTGAGCGAAATGACCCTCGGCAGCCCCGGCCCCAGCTACCTGATCCACCTCCGGCCCGTGCGCCCGGACGACGCCGTCTACGAGATCCGCAACACCGAACCGCAGAACCCATGACGCAAGGAGCTACCCCATGAGTGCAACCCGCATTTTCTCGCTGTCCCTGGCCGCGACCCTGCTGCTCGGCTGCCAGAGCCATGGCGAAGATGAACTGGCCACCGACTACAGCCGCACCGACGCCTACGCCGAGGGCGTGCCGGGCGGCGCCGTGCAGGAGACCGAGGAGCTGAGCGCTACGGTCAGCGCCGTGGACACCGGCAAGCGCACCTTCACCCTCAAGGACGACCTGGGCAACAGCAAGACCCTGCGTGCGCCGGAGCAGATGCACAACTTCGACCAGCTGAAGGTCGGCGACCGGGTCCGGGCGGTGATCACCCAGGAGCGCATCGTCTACCTGCGCCAGCCGGGCGAGCCGGCCGAGGACGGCGGCGCCGGCATGCTGGCCACCGCACCGCTGGGCGACAAGCCGGGCATGCTGGCCGCGGATACTGTGGAAATCACCGCCTGGGTCAAGGGCATGGACACCACCCTGCGCACCGCCACCCTGCGCCTGGCCGACGGCAGCGAGCGCACCATCAAGGTCCGCCCCGACGTTGAAATGAAGAACGAGTACCTCGGCCGCCAGGTGGTACTGCGCGTGACTACGGCTGTCGCCATCAACGTCGTGCCGCAGTGACCCCGTGCCACCGGAGCTGACCAGGCTGCTGCAGGCCCGCCCCGATGCCCAGGCGCAGGAGAGTTTCCTGCCCCTGCTGCAACGGGACGGCCTGTTGCTCGAGCAGATCGTTTCCCACGGCCAGGCCAGCCCCGAGGGCTTCTGGTACGACCAACCGGGAGACGAGTGGGTCGCGTTGCTGCGCGGCAGCGCTCGCCTGCAGTTCGCGGATGGCGACCTGCAACTGGCCGCCGGCGACGCCCTGCTGATCCAGGCGCACTGCCGGCACCGGGTCGCTGAATGTTCGCTGGACTCGGTCTGGCTGGCCCTGCACCTCGAGCCCTGACGGCCAGCCCTACGCGCCACCAGGGCCCGGTGGTAGCATGCGCGCCCCATGCGTATCTCCGACATCCATCAGCGCCTCACCGACCTCGGTGCCCTGCCCGCCCACAGCGGCCGGGTGGTTCGCGCCTGGCTGCAGGGCAAGCCGCTGGATACCGGCACCAAGCGCCAGCACACCGAGCACTTCCTGCCCATGTCCGTGCGCAACGGCCTGCCGCAACTGAGCGCTGAGCTCGAGGGCCTGGCCAGCGTGCACTCGGAGCATCCCGGTGCGGATGGCTCATCGCGCCTGCTGGTGAGCCTGGCCGATGGCCAGATGGTAGAGAGCGTGCTGCTGCCGCGCGGTGGCCTGTGCGTGTCGTCCCAGGTCGGTTGCGCGGTGGCCTGCCGTTTCTGCATGACCGGCAAGAGCGGCCTGCTGCGCCAGGTCAGCAGCGCCGAGATCGCCGCCCAGGTGGTGCTGGCGCGCCGCCGCCGGTCGGTGAACAAAGTGGTGTTCATGGGCATGGGCGAGCCGGCGCACAACCTGGACAACGTGCTCGAGGCCATCGACCTGCTCGGCACCGACGGCGGCATTGGCCACAAGAACCTGGTGTTTTCCACCGTCGGCGACCCGCGGGTGTTCGAGCGCCTGCCGCAGCAGCGGGTCAAGCCAGCCCTGGCGTTGTCGCTGCACACCACCAAGGCGGAGCTGCGCGAACACCTGCTGCCCAAGGCACCGAAAATCGCCCCCGCCGAGTTGATGGAACTGGGCGAGGCCTACGCCCGCACGGTCGGCTACCCGATCCAGTACCAGTGGACCCTGCTCAAGGGCATCAACGACGGCCAGGACGAGCTGGACGAGATCCTGCGCCTGTTCAAAGGCAAGTACGCGGTGCTCAACCTGATTCCCTTCAACAGCCTGGAAGGCGACGACTACCAGCGCCCGGACGGCGCGCGCATCGTGCAGATCGTGCGCTACCTGCACAGCCGCGGCGTGCTGACCAAGGTACGCAACAGCGCCGGCCAGGATGTCGACGGTGGCTGCGGCCAGCTGCGCGCTCGCGCCAGCGGCCTGATCGAGGCGCGCCAACTCGGCCACTGATCCGCACCGGTCACTGCGCTAGCATGCGTTGCATCGCCCCTGCGGAGTCACCGCCATGCCCAGAGCCCTCGGCCTGCTGTTCCTGCTGGCCCTGCCCCTGCTGACCCAGGCAGGCACCCTGCGCGAGAAACTGCAGGAGCGCCGCGAGGAGCGTGCCCAGCAGCGGTTCGACGGCGAACTGCCAGCCGGCAGCCGGGTGCTGCGCGAACAGGTCTATGGCGAGCACCCGCGTCAGCGCTTCGACCTCTACCTGCCGCCTGCGGCGAAGCACGCGCCGATACTGTTCATGGTCCACGGTGGCGGCTGGCACACCGGCGACAAGGCCATGGCCGCGGTGGTGGAAAACAAGGCCGCGCACTGGCTGCGCAAGGGCTACGTGCTGGTTTCCACCAATTACCGGCTGATCCCGGACGCCGATCCCCTGCAGCAGGCCGGCGACGTGGCCAGGGCCATCGCCACCGTGCAGCAGCAAGCCGCCGGCTGGGGTGGCGACCCGGCGCGCATGGTGCTGATGGGGCACTCGGCCGGCGCCCATCTGGTCAGCCTGCTGAACAGCGACAGCAGCCTGGCAGCGGGCGCCAAGCCGCTATGGCTGGGGACCGTGGCATTGGACAGCGCCGCCTTCGACGTGCCGACGATCATGCATGCCCGCCACTATCCGCTTTACGACCAGGCCTTCGGCAGCGACACCGCCGCTTGGCAGGCAGCCTCGCCCCTGCTGGTGCTGCGCGCCGGCGCCAGACCACTGCTGGCCGTCTGCTCGACCCGCCGCGACGACTCCTGCCCCCAGGCCGACGCCTATGCCGCCAAGGCCGGCGGCCTCGGCGTGCGCGTCAGCGTGCTGCGCAAGGACCTCTCGCACCGTGCGATCAACCAGCAGCTCGGCGCCGAGCCCGCCTACACCGCCGAAGTCGACGCCTTCCTCACCAGCCTCGGCCTGCCCTGAGCCACGTGCTAACCTCGCCGCCCCGCAACCGGCAACGCGACCTCATGCATACCCTCGAACAACTGCGCCGCGGCGAACTGGCCGGCATCCAGCGCCTGGACCTGGCCGCCGACCTCGGCGAGTTCCCCGACGAGATCTTCGGCCTAGCCGACAGCCTGGAGGTGCTCAACCTCAGCGGCAACCGCCTGCGCGCCCTGCCCCACGACCTGTCACGCCTGCACCGCCTGAAGGTGCTGTTCTGCTCGGACAACCCGTTCGAAACCCTGCCGGAGTCGCTCGGCGACTGCCCGCAACTGGAGATGGTCGGTTTCAAGTCCAACCAGCTGTGCGGGGTTCCTGCAGCAGCGCTGCCGGCCCGGCTGCGCTGGCTGATCCTCACCGACAATCGCATCGAGAACCTGCCAAGCGAGCTGGGCGAGCGCCCGCGCCTGCAGAAGCTGATGCTGGCCGGCAATCGCCTCAGCGCATTGCCGCAAAGCATGGCCGGCCTGCACCAGCTGGAGCTGCTGCGCATCGCCGCCAACCGCCTCGAGACCCTGCCCGACTGGCTGCTAGAACTGCCGCGCCTGGCCTGGCTGGCCTATGCCGGCAACCCCGGCAGCGACCGCGCGGAGGCCGCCGCGCTGGCCAGCCATCCGCAAGCGCCTATCCCCCGTTCCCAGCTGGAGGTGGGTGAGCTGCTCGGCCAGGGTGCCAGCGGCCTGATCCACCGAGCGCGCTGGAGCGAGCGCGAGGTGGCGGTGAAGCTGTTCAAGGGGCAGATGACCAGCGACGGCCTGCCCCACAGCGAGATGGCTGCGTGCCTGTCCGCCGGCCGCCATCCACAGCTGCTGCCGGTGATCGGGCCGCTGCAACAGCAACCCGGCCAGCCAGACGGCCTGCTGCTGGAACTGCTCGATCCGCGCTTCAGCGTGCTGGCCGGGCCGCCCTCGCTGGCCAGCTGCACCCGCGACTGCTACGGCCCGGAGCAACGCTTCGATTCCGAGCAGGTACTGGCCCTGGCCAATGGCGTGGCCGGCGCGCTGGCGCACCTGCATGAACGCGGCATCCTGCATGGCGACCTGTACGCCCACAACCTGCTGGTGGCCGGGCGTGACTGCCGCCTGAGCGACTTCGGCGCCGCGTCCTTCTTCGCCCCCAACAGCGCCCAAGGCGCCGCCCTGCAGCGCCTGGAGAGCCGCGCCTTCGGCATCCTGCTGGAAGAGCTGCTGCAGCGCTGCGAGGCGCCAGCGGCGCACCTGCTGAGCCTCGCGGCCGACTGCCAGCAGGCCGATACCCTGCAACGCCCGCCCTCTGCCGAGATAGTCGAGCGACTGCGGGGCTGAGCTTGCACGGCAGGCGCGCGGCGGCCCATGCTCCGCGCACCTGCCGCTGCGGCCCAAGCCCATGCACTCGCCCCGCTACGACCTCTGGTTCCTCGCCCTGTGCAGCCTCTTCGGCCTGCTGTTGCCGCTGCTCGTCAAGCCGCTGACCGGCAGCCACGGCACCCTGCCCTGGTTGCTGGACCTGGCCAGCCATTGGCAATGGCTGTTTCTCGCCGGCCTGATCATCACCGCACTGACCGCAGCCTGGCGCGAACGGCGCTGGCTGTTCGCCCTGCTGGCGGCGCCGCTGCCCTGGCTGACCGCCAGCCCGGTATTACCGAGTGGCGACGACGCCACGCCGCTGACAGTAGCCAGCGCCAACGTGCACCTGAGCAGTCGCGATGTCGGGCCGTTGCGTGACTGGCTGGCGCAGGCCAGGCCCGAGGTGGTGGTCTTGCTGGAGGTTTCCCCGCGCTACGCTCAGGCGCTGCAGACGCTGCCCGGATATCCGTATCGCCTGGTTCACGCCGACAGTTCGCCGTTCGGCATCGCCCTGCTGTCGAGCCTGCCGCTCGACCATCCGCAGATCGGCCAGGACGAGCGCGGCATCCCCCATCTGCGCGCCCGCCTGCAGCTGGCAGGATGCAGCATTGCGCTGAGCGCCTTCCACCCGATGCCGCCGCTGTCGCCGGACGACCACAGCAGCCGCGACAGGCAGTTGCGCGAGCTGCTGCGGGCCAGCGGTGACGGCCCCGCCCTGCTCGCCGGCGATCTCAATGCTACGCCCTGGTCCAGCGCCTTCGCCGGGCTCGACGCACTCGGCTGGCGCCGCGCCAGTGGCCTGGCACCAACCTGGCCGAGCCTGGGCGCCGGCGTGCTGGGGATTCCCATCGACCATGTGCTGGCATCGCGGCACTGGCGGCTGCTGAGCAGCGAGCGCGGCCCGGACCTGGGCTCCGACCATCTGCCCGTGCTGGTGCAGCTCGGTCTGCCTGGAGATGACTGCCGCCCATGAAAAAGCCCCGGCCAAGGCCAGGGCTTTTCGTGCAGCGGGCGGTGATCAGGTACCGCTCTTGACCTTGGTCCAGATGCGGGTGCGCACGCGGTCGATCTTCAGCGGCATGGCTTCCAGGGCGTACAGCTTGGTCATCACCTCTTCCGGCGGATAGACCTTGTTGTCGGCCTTGAGCGCCGGGTCGACCAGGCCATCGGCCTTCTGGTTGCCGTTGGCGTAGTGCACGTGGTTGCTGATGGTGGCCATGACTTCCGGCTGCAGCAGGTAGTTCATGAAGGCGTAACCGGCGGCCTCGTTGGGCGCATCGTTCGGCATGGTGACCATGTCGAACCACATCGGCGCGCCTTCCTTGGGAATCACGTACTCGATCTTCACGCCGTTGCCGGCTTCGGCAGCACGCCCGGCAGCCTGCATGATGTCGCCGGAGAAACCGACCGCCACGCAGATGTCGCCGTTGGCCAGGTCGCCGACGTACTTGGACGAGTGGAAGTAGCTGACGTTCTTGCGCATCTCCATCAGCAGCGCCTCGGCTTTCTTGTAGTCGTCGAGGTTCTGGCTGTGGTGCGGCAGGCCCAGCTGGTGCAGGGCGATCGGCAGCATTTCCGGGCCGTTGTCGAGGATGGCCACGCCACACTGGGCCAGTTTGGCCATGTTCTCGGGCTTGAAGATCAGATCCCAGGAGTCCACCGTCACGCCCTCGCCGAGCACGGCCTTGACCTTGTCGACGTTGTAGCCGATGCCGGTGGTGCCCCACAGGTAAGGGAAGCCGTGCTGGTTGCCCGGATCGTTGGTCTCCAGCGCCTTCATCAGCACCGGGTTGAGGTTACTCCAGCCAGGCAGCTTGCTGCGGTCGAGCTGCTTGAGCGCGCCACCCTGGATCTGCCGCGCCATGAAGTGGTTGGAGGGGAATACCACGTCGTAGCCGGAGCGGCCGGCCATCAGCTTGGCATCGAGGGTCTCGTTGCTGTCGTAGACGTCGTAGTGGGCCTTCTGGCCGCTGGCCTTCTCGAAGTTCTTCAGGGTGTCCGGCGCGATGTAGTCGGTCCAGTTGTAGATACGCACGCCATCGGCGGCCTGGCTGGCCGATGCGATCAGCATCAGCGGGATGAGTTTCTTCAGCATGCTTTACCTCGTTGATTGTTCTTGTAGGCAGATATGTGTGAAGGAGCTTTCGATCAGTAGATCAGTACGTAGGTCTTGCGGACCGTTTCTTGTATGTCCCAGATGCCGGTGGTGTTGGCCGGCATCATCAGCGCGTCGCCGGCCTTGATTTCCATCGGCTCGCCACCGTCCGGGGTGAAGGTGCAGCGCCCGGCGATGAAGTGGCAGAACTCCTGGTGCACGATCTGCCGGCGCCAGCGGCCCGGGGTGCACTCCCAGACGCCGGTCTCGACGCCATCGCTGCGCTCGACCGAGGTGGTCGAGGTAACGGCAGCCGGCTCGCTCAGCGGCACGGCCACCGGGTTGGACTCGTCCAGTACCAGGGCCTGGGTGTTCTTGAAGTGGGTGATGTTCATGCGTCTGCTCTCGTGGTGGGCTCGGGCCGGCCTCAGCCGACCCTCCAGGTCATCAGGCTTTCCATGCCGGCGGCCAGCTTCTCCGCCATGCGCCGGCGCCAGGCCGGGCTGTGCGGGTTGGCCAGGACTTCGTCCTCATGGACGAAGCTGCGGATGATCGCGTTGTAGCCGAGCCAGCGGCACGGCTCGGGCTCCCAGCGGCGCAGCTGGTCGATGCGGCTGTCCGCCAGCACCCAGGGCTGGCGCACCAGCTCGCTGTCGCGGCCGAGGATCAGGTCGGCCAGGGTGCGCCCGCCGAGGTTGCTGGCGCCTACGCCCTCGCCGCCGTAGCCGCCGGACAGGGCGATGCGGCTGGTGTTGTCGCGCAGCATGTGCGGGTGGAAGCGGCGCGCCATGCCGAGGTTACCGCCCCAGGCGTGAGTCAGGCGCACGTTGCGCAGCTGCGGGAACAGCTCGCCCATCAGGTAGCGACGCAGGCCACGCTCTTCATCGGTCAGGTTGAAGTCGCTGCGCAGGCGCCCGCCGAAGCGGTAGCCGCCGCGCGCGCCGAAGATCAGGCGGTCGTCGCTGGAACGCTGACCGTAAGTGACCTGGCGGCTGTTCTCGCTGAACGCCTGGCCACGCTCCAGGCCGATCTCGGCCCAGACATCGGCCGGCAGCGGCTCGGTGGCGACGATCAGGCTCTGCACCGGCAATTGATTGTTGCCCAGCGGTGGCAGCTCGGCGGCATAGCCCTCCACGGCCGGCACCACCCAGTCGGCGCGCACGCTGCCGTGCTCGGTGCGCACCAGGCCCGGCTGCCAGTCGATCACCCGGCTCTGCTCGTAGAGCTCCACGCCCAGGCGCTCGACGCACTCGGCCAGGCCACGCGCCAGGCGCGCCGGCTGGATGGTCGCGCAGTGCGGGCTGTACAGCGCGCCATAGGCGCCCTTCACGCGCAGCTGTTCAGCCAGTTCGTTGGGCTGCAGCCAGCGGTAGTCGTCATCGCCCAGGCCCTGCCGGCGCAGGTCCTCGTGGTATTCGCGCAGGCGCTCCAGCTGCTCGGGGTAGCGCGCGGCGCAGTAGATCACCCCGCCCTTGCGCAGGTCGCAGGCAATGCCCTCGCGCTCGGTGACGGTCGCCACCTCGTCGGGAATGCCGTGCAGCAGGTCGAAGGAAGCACGTCGCTCGCTCGGCGACAGGCCCGCGAGCAGGCGGTCCTCGCCGAGCATGTTGCCCATCAGCCAGCCGCCGTTGCGGCCGGAGGCACCGAAGCCGGCGATCTGCGCCTCGAGCACCACGACGCGCAGCTGCGGCGCCTGGCGCTTGAGGTAATAGGCGGTCCACAGGCCGGTGTAGCCGGCGCCGATGATCACCACGTCGGCCTGCAGCTCGCCCTGCAGGCTCGGGCGGGCCTGCAGCGGCTCGTCGAGCTGGTCCATCCACAGGCTGATATTGCGCCACTGGCTCATCGGGGTCTCCGCCAAACATTCGTTGGACGCAGACTAGTGAAGCGCCTCAGGACTTGTCTTGCGTGCGGGCCCGCGAGGAAATTTGCTTGAGGTAGGCCTTGGGCGTCAGGCCCAGGCGCTCGCGGAAGCACTTGTAGAAGGCCGACAGTGAGTTGAAGCCGGCGGCGAAGGCCAGTTCGTCCACCCGCCCGGCATCGCCGCCCGCCTCCAGACCGTCGAGCAGGTACTGCAGGCGCGCCTGGTTGACGTAGCGGTAGAAGCTCTGGCCCAGCACCTGATTGAGCAGGTGGGAGATCTGGTTGCGGCTGTAGCCAGTGGCGGCGGCGACCTGCTGCAGGTCCAGGTCCGGGTCGAGGAAGGGCTGGTGCTTGTGGAAGTAGTCCTGCAGGTCCTGCGCCAGCATGCTCAGCTGCCAGGCGGACAGGCCCAGGCGGCTGGTGGCCGGGCGCGCGCTGGCGCCCTTGCTCGCGCGGGCTTCGTGCACCAGCGTGGCGTACTCGTTGATCCGCCAGATCAGCCCGTCGCGCACGGTGATCGACTCGCCGGTGCGGAAGGACGCCAGCCCCCCGCTGCCCTGCAGGGCGAAGCGGTACTGGATGAAAGCGGTGTGGCCATCGATGCGGATGCGGTCGACATGCTCGAGCATCTCGCCGGGGCGCCGCGGCAGGTTGTCCTCGACGTACTCGCGCAGCTCGCCCAGGTGCATGGTGCGCTGCTGGAAGAAGTCGTTGTACTCGATGTCCGGGTGGAACAGCGCCATCACCGCCTCCAGGTCCCGGCAGCGCCAGCTGAGGTGGTAGCGCAGGATGGTCTCGCGGGTGCGCTCGGACTGCGCAGCGTCGTCGGGGAAGTCGCTGTCGTGCATGGGGCGGATCGGCTGCTCTGGAGCGTGCAGCTTGCCCGATTCCTCAGCCGGCGAACAGGCGGATGCCCCTCGGCTGCGCCAGTGCCGCCGAGGGGCTCATGCCGATGATGCTGCGAAAGGTGTGGCTGAAATGCGCCGAGTCGGTGAAGCCAGCCGCCATCGCCGCATCGGTCAGGCTCATGCCGCGTGCCACGCCGACGCTGGTGACGAACAGGCGGTGCCACTGGCGGTAGCGGCGGATGGGAATGCCGACGGTCTGGCGGAACAGCTGGGTCAGGCGCGGCACCGAGAGGCCCACCTGGTCGGCGAGGAACTCGATGGGCTGGTTGCACGCCACATCGGCCTTGATCAGCTCCACCGCGCGCACGATGCGCGGGTCGCAGGCGCCAAGGACCTGCCCCTGCGGATTGATCAGGCGCTCCAGCGCCAGCCAGACCTCCTCCGGCGAGGCGCTGGCAAGGTGCAGCTGGTCGAAGCCGGCGACCCACTCGGCCTCGTCGTCCAGGGCGAAATGCATCTGGCCGTGCTGGCCGCGCATGCGCGGTTTCAATAGCGCGTGATCCTCGCCGAATACGTCCAGGTAGCAGATGGCGACGCGCGAGTCGCCGGTATCCACCGTCAGCGAGAGGCCGGCGGGCAGCAGCGCGCTGCGGCAGGCCAGGGTGTCGTTGCGGCAATGGATGTGCAGCTCGTCGTCGAGGGCAACCAGCAACATCGCAGCCGCCTGGGATAGCTGCAGCGGCTCGGTGAACGGGCTGAGATAGAAGGTGCGCTTGTCCCACAGGTAGAGCAGGACCGGGGCTTGGCTGGCAGGCATGGACGTGTTCCGCCCTGGTTTCTTGTTGTTCTTCTGGGGCGCAGAGGTACCACAGCGCCGGCGCAGCTGAAAAGACCATGTGCGACGGCCGTCGCAATTATTTGTACGCCGCTGGGGCGATTTCATCAGTTCTTACAAGCCGGCCCTGTGCACGAGTGATTTTATGGCCGCACCTCCGCTGCTGTGTGCGGAGCTACAACAACAAAAAAACGAACACACAGGTACCCCACCATGAAGAAACTGCTCATCCCGGCGCTGGCCGTTCTCGGTCTGTGCGCGTCCCTCCCTGCCCTGGCCAATACCCAGGCGCAGACCAAGAACCCCATCGTCCTCGTTCCCGGCATCTTCGCCTTCGACAGCATCGCCATCGTCGATTACTGGCACCAGATCCCCAGCGCCCTGCAGAGCCAGGGCGCCAAGGTCTACGTGCCAAAGATCAACGCCTTCGACAGCTCGGCCAAGCGCGGTGAAGCACTGATTAGCCAGCTGGAACAGATTCGCGCCGCCTCCTCTGGCAGCGTGAAGAAGTTCAACCTGATCGGCCACAGCCAGGGCGGCATTACCGCTCGCTACGTGATGAATACCCGCCCCGATCTGGTGGCGTCGGTGACTACCCTGAACTCGCCGCACAAGGGCTCGCCGCTGGCCGACCTGGTCAGCGGCGTGGCGCCGGCCAGCAGCCTGCAGGGCGTGGCCTTCAGCGTGTTCGCCAATGCCGTGGGTGACCTGGTCAACCTGCTGTCGAACAACAAGAAGAGCCAGTCGGACGTGCGCGCCATGCTCGCCGAGTTCAACAAGCCGGGCGCCACGGCCAACAACCAGCGCTTCCCCACCGGCGTGCCGACCAGCTCCTGCGGCGAAGGCCCGGAGACCGCGTCGATCAACGGCAACAGCGTGCGCATGTACTCCATGAGCGGCACTGCGCCGCTGACCAACGTGCTGGACATCTCCGACCCGCTGTTCACCATCACCTCGCTGGCCTTCAACGAGGCCAACGATGGCGTCACCGGCCGCTGCTCCAGCCACTTCGGCAAGGTACTCAAGGACAACTACACCATGAACCACCTGGACATTAACAACCAGGTGCTGGGACTGGTGTCGCTGTTCGATACCAACCCGAAGACCGTCTACCAGAACCATGCGAATCGCCTGAAGAACCTGGGCCTGTAACACGCACGGGCATGGCACCCGAGCGTGCCATGCCCGCCGCGAGGAGCATCCGATGTCCAATCGAATCATTCTGGCCGCGCTGGCCCTGGGCGCCGTCGTGGTCGGCAGCACCCTCGTGCTCTACCGCCCCGACCTGCCGCTAGCAGCGCAGCCATCCACCGCCCCGCAGGCCATCGTGCCGCCCGGCGATGAGCGCAGCCAGCAGGCAAGCACCCTCAACCAGCGCCTGCGCGCGACACCGTCCAGCCAGCTGAGCGATCCCGGCCCGTTGCCGCCTTCGCTGCTCGGCACCGCCCACGGCGTGGTGCTGCGCATGGACGCCCAGGGCAACCTGGTGCTGCAGGACGACCTGCTGCGCCTGTTCGACTTCTATCTGGCCGGCCGCGAAGAGGAAGGCCTGGACAAGGTCCTGACCCGCATCCACCGCGACCTGGCCGCCCAGCTGCGAACGCCGGCGCTGGAGCAGGCGCGTGACCTGCTGAGCCGTTACGTCGACTACCGCATCGCCCTGCAGAACCTGCCCGAGGCGGATGCCAGCATGGACCCCGGCGCCCTGCGCCAGCGCCTGGACGCGCTCAACGCGGCGCGCCAGCAGTACTTCAGCGCAGAGGAATACGCCCTGTTCTTCGCCCGCGAGAACGCCGAGGACGAATACATGGTGCAGCGCCTGGGCCTGGCCCAGCAGAGTGGCCTGAGCGAGGAGCAGCGCGCCCAGGCCCTGGCCGAATTGGAGCTGCAGCTGCCCGAGGATGTGCGCACTGCGCGCGCCGAGAGCATGCGCTACGGCGAGCTGTATGCCGCTACCCAGGATATGCAGGAGAAAGGCGCCAGCGCCGAGGAAATCCGCCAGCTGCGCGAGCAATCGCTGGGCAGCGAGGCCGCCGATGCCCTGGCAGAACTGGACCAACAGCAGGCCAAGTGGCAACAGCGTCTGAGCGACTACGCGAGCGAGCGCAATCGCCTGCGCCAGTCCGGGCTCAGCGGCAGCCAGCTACAGGCCGCAGTCGAGGAGTTGCAGGCTAGTCGCTTTGACGAACTGGAGCGCCTGCGCGTGCAGGCGCTGGACGCGGAGCTGTAAATGGCCACGGCTTGGCTAAGCTGTGGCCAGGAGGTGCTCCCATGCAACCAGATAATAATGAAGACAACAAACCGCTGACCTTCCGCGAGATGGCGCAAAGCGTGCTGGCTGCAGCCTTCGGCGTACAGAGTGGCAAGAACCGGGCGCGCGACTTCAGCCGCGGCAAGCCGAGCCACTTCATCGCGCTCGGCGTGCTGTTCACCTCGGTATTCGTGCTGGTGCTGTTCGCCCTGGTGCGTCTAGTGCTGCACCTGGCCGGGGTCTAGTGCAGCAGGGAGTCGATGGAGCAGTTGTACTGTTTCATAGACGGATTGCGCGTGGCGCTGAAGCGGCGGAAATCCAGGCCGATGTCAGGGCGAGCGAGGCGCGCCTTCAGCTGCTTCGCCTGCCGCGCATCGACCAGGCGCAACAGGCGTGCGGTCTGGTCCTTGCCTCCGCGCTCGGCGAAATCGAGGCCGGCCGCATGGTCATGCAACATCACCAGGGCGCAGGCACCGAGAATGAAATGCCCGGTGGCCAGCACGGAAATCTGCCCATCGATGCGCGCCTGCAGGACCTTCTGCGAGTTGTTCAGCGCCGTGTAGCGCAGCTGACGTCCCTCCTCCTGCGCGGCCTGCATGGCGCCAAAGGCCATCTCGTCGTTGGCCGACCAGATCATCTGCACATCCGGATAGCGCGGCAGCAAGGCCTTGGCCTGCTCGTAGGCACGCTGTTGGCTCCACTCGCCATATAGCAGCTGGCGTAGGCGCACCTGCGGGTGCTCGGCCAGGGCGCGATGCAGGCCCGCTTCACGCAGGGTCGCCGAGGGGGTGTTCTTCACCCCGGAGAAGGCCACCAGCTCGCTGCCCTCCGGTGCCTGCTGCATCAGCGCGGAAGCCATCAGGTAGCCGGCCTCCTCGTCGTTGGTCACCAGGCTGCCGATCCAGTTCGCGTATTTCTCCCGCGGGCCACCTACCCGCTGCTGCTGCTCTGCGGTGAGCGTGCTGTGCACGGCAAACAGGCGAATGCCACTGTCCTCGGCCAGGCGCAGGATCTCAGGCCCCAGGTACTGCTCGTTGACGAATACCAGGTAGTCCGGCTTGTTCGCCCGCTCCAGAACCGAGCGGGCGTTGCGCATCATGGTATTGGCGTCGCGCTCGCCGTACAGCACTTCCAGCTGCAGCCCGAGGTCGCCGGCGGCATCCTGCATGTAGTGGCTGTAGTTGACCCAGAAGCGCTCGTTGGAATAGCCCGGATTGAGGAAGACCACCGAGGTGGCCTGGGCAGAGAGGCAGATGAGGCTCAGGCAGAGGAGCAGTAAGGCGCGCGGCAGCAAAGTCGTGAATCCAGGCTCGGAAAAATCGCGGCGCATTATACAGAGCATCTTCATAGCCAAATGCCACCACCGGTCACGACGAGGCATAAAAAAGGCCAGCGCCGGTCTCCCGCCACTGGCCTCTTTTCACCTGTCGCCTACTGGTGACTGACCCAGAAAACTGCAGTGCTCACCGCAAGCAGGATCAGCGTGAAGATGGCCCAGGCATCGACAACGCTGTCCTTTTCATCCGAAGTGGTGTGGTCGGTCATGGCTGCCCCTTTGTTGTGGTTATGGGTTTCACCAGAGTTAAGACCAGGCCTCGCACAGTCTCAAGGCGACTCGCTTATCTACTTTAGCTATGTACTTATATGGAAACTTCATTTTTTCGAATATTCACGACCTGATATCTTTGCCCGGCCCTGATAAAGAGCGCGTTTACCGTGCGCGCGAAAAAGCCATTTTCTGCCTGATGAAGCAGTAGCCTGACCCACAGGACCCCTATGTACGTATACGACGAGTACGATCAGCGGATCGTCGAGGACCGCGTCAAGCAGTTCCGCGACCAGACCCGCCGCTACCTGGCCGGTGAGCTTTCCGGTGAGGAGTTCCGCCCCCTGCGCCTGCAGAACGGCCTCTATATACAGCGTTTCGCGCCCATGCTGCGCGTCGCCGTGCCTTATGGCCTGCTGTCGTCCAAGCAGGTGCGCATGATGGCCAAGATCGCTCGTGACTACGACAAGGGCTACGCCCACATCAGCACCCGCCAGAACGTGCAGTTCAACTGGCCGGAGCTGGAAGAGGTGCCGGAGATCCTGGCCGAGCTGGCGACCGTGCAGATGCACGCGATCCAGACCAGCGGCAACTGCATCCGCAACACCACCACCGACCAGTTCGCCGGCGTGGCCGCGGACGAGATCGTCGATCCGCGCCCCTGGTGCGAGATCATCCGCCAGTGGTCGACCTTCCACCCCGAGTTCACCCACCTGCCGCGCAAGTTCAAGATCGCCGTCAACGGCGCCGTGAGCGACCGCGCCGCCATCGAGGTGCACGACATCGGCCTGGAAGCGGTGAAGAACGCCGCCGGCGAGCTGGGCTTCCGCGTCTCCGTCGGCGGCGGCCTGGGCCGTACCCCGATCGTTGGCAGCTTCATCAACGAGTTCCTGCCGTGGCAGCACCTGCTCGGCTACCTCGACGCCATCCTGCGCGTGTACAACCGCTATGGCCGTCGTGACAACAAGTACAAGGCGCGCATCAAGATCCTGGTCAAGGCGCTGACTCCGGAAGTCTTCGCCGAGAAGGTCGAGGCCGAGTTCGTCCACCTCAAGGATGGCCCGACCACCCTGACCGAGGCCGAAGTCGCCCGCGTTGCCGCCCACTTCATCGACCCGGCCTACGTCGCCCTGGCCGACCAGGCTGCCGAACTGGCCTCCCTCGACGCCCAGCACCCGGGCTTCGCCCGCTGGCGCCAGCGCAACACCATCGCGCACAAGAAGCCTGGCTACATTGCCGTGACCCTGTCGCTGAAACCCACCGGCGTGGCACCGGGCGACGTTACCGACAAGCAGCTGGATGCCATCGCCGACCTGGCCGATCGCTACAGCTTCGGCGAAGTGCGCAACAGCCATAACCAGAACATCATCCTCGCCGACGTCGAGCAGCAGCAGCTGTTCACCCTGTGGGGCGAACTGCGCGAGCAGGGCTTCGCCACGCCGAACGTGGGCCTGCTGACCGACATCATCTGCTGCCCGGGCGGCGACTTCTGCTCCCTGGCCAACGCCAAGTCGATCCCGGTAGCCGAAGCCATCCAGCGCCGCTTCGACGACCTAGACTACCTGTTCGACATCGGTGATCTGGACCTGAACATCTCCGGCTGCATGAACGCCTGTGGTCACCACCACGTCGGCCACATCGGCATCCTCGGCGTGGACAAGAAGGGTCAGGAGTTCTATCAGGTGTCCCTCGGTGGCAGTGCCGGCCGTGAGGCCAGCCTGGCGCAGATCCTCGGCCCATCCTTCGCCCAGGAGCAGATGGCCGATGTGATCGACAAGCTGATCAAGGTCTATGTCGAGAAGCGCACCGAAGAAGAAACCTTCCTCGACACCTTCCGCCGTGTCGGAATCGACCCGTTCAAGGAGCGCGTCTATGCAGCGAATCATTAAGAACGGCCAGATTCTGGACGAGACCTGGCACCTGCTGCCGGCCGACGCCACCCTCGAAACCATCAGCAACAGCGACGACCTGATCGTGCCGCTGGCCCTGTGGCGCGAGCACGCTCACGCCCTCAAGGCCCGCGACGGCGGCCTGGGCGTGTGGCTGGAAGCCGGCGAGGAGATCGAGGAGATCGTCGACCAGCTGGACAGCTTCCAGGTGATCGCCCTCAACTTCCCCGCCTTCACCGACGGCCGCCACTGCTCCAGCGCCTACCTGCTGCGCAACCGCTACGGCTACAAGGGCGAGCTGCGCGCCATCGGCGATGTGCTGCGTGACCAACTGTTCTCCTACCAGCGCGTGGGCTTCGACGCCTTCGCCCTGCGGGCGGACAAGGACCCGGTCGATGCGCTGAAGGCCTTCGAGGAATTCGGCGAGGTCTACCAGGCCTCCACCGACCAGCCGCTGCCGCTGTTCCGCCGCCGCGCCTGATCCGGCCCCATGAAAAAGCCCCGCTCTGCGGGGCTTTTTCGTTTCAGGCCTTCACCGAGTCCCAGGCGACTCGCCCCAGCAGCTCGCGGCACTCGGCCAGCTCGGTATGAGTGCGCCCCGCCAGCCAGTTGCGCGCGAAGTCATGGGTCGGGCCGATGACCACTGACGAGAAACAGTCCGCCGGCATGGCCTTGAACAACCCCTGCTCGCGGTAGACGGCCAGGGCGTCGAGGATGCGCCGGTAGTGCACGCGATTGGCCTCGCGCAGCTCCTCGCCCATCTCGCCGGCCTCGACCCGCCCGCGGCTGTGCAGGATGAAGCGCGCCCAGTCCGGATTGGCCACCACCCAGTCGACGTAGCTATGCACCAGCAGGTGCACGCAGGCCTCGGCGCTGTCGGCGCTGGTAAAGCCCTCGGCCAGCATGGCCGCATACTCGGCGGTGCCGGCCAGGTACAGGGCGCCGATGATCCGCTCCTTGTTGCCGAAGTGGTGGTAGAGGCTGCCGATGCTGGCGCCCGAGCGGTCGCGGATCATCTCGATGGTGGTGGCATCCACCCCGAATTCGGTGAAGCAGGCCAACGCGGCCTGGAGGATTTCGTCCTTACGGGAACTGCGGGCCATCAGGCCTCCTTTAATAGGCTCCAGAAAACCAGAATAATCTTCTAGAATTAAATTCTGATATTCGTATACTGCCTGGGCGCGCGCTTCTCTTCAACGATCCAGCAGGAGCACCCCATGAGTCAGATGATGCAGATGTACCAACAGGTCGGCCCAGCCCAGTTCAGCACCATGATCGGCCAGGTCGCGCCCTACTTCGCCAGCATCGCCCCGCAGTTCGTCGAGCTGCGCGCGGGCTATGCCGAAGTCACTTTCCCCAAGCGCCGCGAGGTGCTCAATCACATCGGCACCGTGCATGCCATTGCCCTGTGCAACGCCGCCGAACTGGTGGCCGGCACCATGACCGACGTCTCGATCCCGGCCGGTTACCGCTGGATTCCTCGCGGCATGACCGTGGAATACCTGGCCAAGGCCAAGGGCGATGTACGCGCCGTGGCCGATGGCAGTGCCATCGACTGGGGCCAGACCGGCGACATCAAGGTGCCGGTAGTGGCCTATGTCGAGGATACCCCGGTGTTCCGCGCCGAGATCACCATGTACGTCAGCCAGGCCTGAGCCCTTCGGAGTCGATCATGACCACCCCAATTCCTCGCCCGCTGGGCAACGGCAACGGGCACACCCTCTCCAGCCACTGGTACCAGCCCCAGGGCGAAACCCGGGGAGTCGTGCTGATCGTGCCAGCCATGGGCGTCGAGCAGCGCTTCTACGCCGACTTCGCCCGCTGGCTCGCCGAGCGCGGCTATCTCGCCGTGACCTTCGACTATGTCGGCATGGGTCTGTCACGCAGCGGCTCGCTACGTAGCCTGGAGGTGGACGTGATCGGCTGGGGTCGCCACGACTGCAGCGCCATGCTCGACGCGGTCGTGGAGGCTGCCGGCGAACTGCCAGTGTTCTGGATCGGTCACAGCCTCGGCGGGCAGATCCTGCCCTTCGTGCGTGGCGGCGAGCGCATCCACCGCGCCTTCACCATCGCCACCGGCAGTGGTTACTGGCGGGAAAACACCAAGAGCCTGCGCAACAAGGCCTGGCTGCTCTGGTACCTGATCGCACCGCTGGTGACGCCGCTGGCCGGTTACTTCCCCGGGCAACGCCTGGGCATGGTCGGCGACCTGCCGCGTGGCGTGATCCAACAGTGGCGCCGCTGGTGCCTGGACCCGGAATACGCGGTAGGCGCCGAGGGCGCGGAAGTCCGCGACGCCTACTCGGCAGTGCGCACACCCATCACTTCGCTGTCCTTCACTGACGACGAGATGATGTCTGGGCGCAACACCGAGTCGCTGCACGGCTTCTACCGTGGCGCGCCACAGACCACGAAGCGCATTGCACCGACGGACATTGGCGTGCAGCGCATCGGCCACTTCGGCTTCTTCCGCAGCCAGTTCGCCGACTCACTATGGGCAAGGTATCTGCTGCCGGACCTGGGCTGAAACCTGGTCCGGAGGTCGTCAGGCGAGGTTGACCAGCACCCGGCCAACCATCTTGCCGGCCAGGATCTGCTCGATGGCCTGGGGCAGCTGCTCCAGGCTCATCTCTTCGGCCAGGCTTTCCAGGTTGGTCAGCTTCCACTGCAGGGACAGCTTGTCCCACATGGAGGCCTTGACCACCAACGGCAGCTCCACCGAATCCACCCCCAGCAGGTTGACCCCACGCAGGATGAACGGTGCCACGCCGCCCTTGAAACCCATGCCGGCGGTCAGGCCGCAGCATGCGGCACTCGCGCCATAGCGCAGCGACTTGACCACGTTGAACAGGATGTCGCCGCCGACGGTATCCACCGCGCCGGCCCAGCGCTCCTTGAGCATGGCCTTCTCGCTGCCTTCCTGCAGTTCCTCACGCGGCACGATCTGCTGCGCGCCAAGCTGACGCAGGAACTCGCCCTGCCCGGCCTTGCCGGTAGACGCGGCGACGTTGTAGCCCAGGCGCGACAGCAACGCGACGGCGATCGAGCCGACGCCTCCGGTGGCGCCGGTGACCAGTACCGGGCCGGCGGCTGGCGTCAGCCCGGACTGTTCCAGCTTGTCGACACAGAGGCCGGCAGTCAGGCCGGCGGTACCGAGCAGCATGGCCTCGCGCAGCGACAGGCCCTTGGGACGCTTGATCACCCAGGCGGCCGGCACACGGATGTATTGGCCGAAGCCACCGGCGGTGTTCATGCCCAGGTCGTAGCCGGTGACGATCACCTCGTCGCCTGCCGCGAACTCGCTCACCGAGGACTCGGCGACTACACCCGCGGCGTCGATACCCGGGGTGTGCGGGAAGGCCTTGGTCACGCCACGGTTACCGCTGGCGGACAGGGCATCCTTGTAGTTGAGCGAGGAGTACTGCACACGGATCAGCACCTCGCCGGCCGGCAGATCGGCGACTTTGCGCTCTACCACCTTGGGCACGAAGGCGCCGTTTTCCTCGCTGACCAGCAGAGCCTTGAAGGCAGTCATGGCTTACTCCTACCAGAATCGTTGTTGATTGAGACGGCTCCACCAGCTCAGCAGCAGGCGGTCCAGCGTGACGCTGGCAGCCAGGCCGAAGCGCTCTGGCAGGCTCTTCTTCTCGGAGAAATGCAGGTGGAACAGTTCGGCCTCGCGAGCCCGCTCGGCCAGGTACTCGTCACTGGTCTTGAGTTCATCGACCAGGTGTTTGTTCAGCGCGGAGATGCCCAGCCAGACTTCGCCGGTGGCGATCTCGTCGATATTCAGCTGCGGCCGGTAGCGGGCCACGAAGTTCTTGAACAGCTCATGGGTGGTTTCCAGGTCTTCCTGGAATTTCTCGCGGCCCTTCTCGGTGTTCTCGCCGAGCACGGTAAGGGTGCGCTTGAACTCGCCGGCGGTGAGCATCTCCACGTCGATGTCGTGCTTCTTCAGCAGACGATGGATGTTCGGCAGCTGCGCCACCACGCCGATGGAGCCGAGGATGGCGAAGGGCGCAGAGAGCACCTTGTCGCCAATGCAGGCCATCATGTAGCCGCCGCTGGCGGCGACCTTGTCGACGCACACAGTCAGCGGCACACCGGCCTGACGAATGCGCGCCAGCTGCGAGGACGCCAGGCCGTAGCCATGCACCATACCGCCGCCGCTCTCCAGACGCAGCACCACTTCATCCTGGGCAGTGGCCAGGCTCAGCAGCGCGGTGATCTCATGGCGCAGGTTGTCGGTGGCCGAGGCCTTGATGTCGCCATCGAAGTCCAGCACGAACACTCGCGGCTTGGGCTGGCCCTCCTTCTTCGACTGCTTGGCCTGCTTCGCCTCGACCTTGCGCTGGGCCTTGAGCTGAGCCTTGTCGAGCAACTCGTGCTCCAGACGCTCACGCAAGGCCTTGTAGAAATCGTTGAGCTTGCTCACCTGCAGATGACCGCTGCCCTTGCCACGACCTTTGCCACGCAGTGCAGCAATGGTCAGCAGGACCACTATGATGGCGACCACCACCGTCAGGGTGCGGAGCAGGAAGTCCGCATAATCCAACAGAAACTCCACAGGTTCCCCCTCGTCTATCCTGTCGCAGAGCCCGATCCAGGCAGCTGCCAGTCCTCAGCATACCGGCGCCGGAGCCTGCCGGCCAAGCATGGCGAGCCGTGTGTCGGCGGCCTCCAGACAATTCAAACAAGCGTATGTTTTTTCGTTGACAGGGGCCTGGCTATCGCCCTACCCTCGCGAAACTTCAACCCGCCGGGATCGACTGCGGACATGGGTAGCATCTACCTGATACGACACGGCCAGGCCTCATTCGGTGCCGACGATTACGACGTGCTGTCGCCGCTCGGCGTACGCCAGGCCGAAGTGCTTGGCGACCACCTCGCCCAGCTCGGCATCAGCCTCGATCGCTGCCTGAGCGGCAACCTGCGGCGCCAGCAGCATACCGCCACTTCCGCCTTGCAGCGTTGCGTGGCTGCCGGCCTGAATGCTCCCGAGCTGGAAATTGATCCGGCCTTCAACGAATTCGATGCCGAGGCGGTGATCCGCAACCTGCTGCCGGCCATGCTGCCGGACGAGCCGGATGCGCTAGCCATCATGCGCAATCCCAAGGAAAACCGCGCCGCCTTCCAGCACCTGTTCGCCCGCATCATCGGCCGCTGGGTCAGCGGCGAATACGACGAGCCCGAGCACGATACCTGGCAGGGCTTCGTCGACACGGTGAACGGCGGCCTGCAGCGCCTACTGGCGCAAGCTGAGCGCGGCCAGCACATCGCCGTATTCACCTCCGGCGGCACCATCACCGCCCTGCTCCACCTGCTGACCGGCGTGCCAGCGAATAGAGCCTTCGAACTCAACTGGCAGATAGTCAATACTTCGCTCTCGCGCCTGACCTTCCGAGGCAGCGAGGCAACCCTGGCTTCCTTCAACAGCCGTGTGCATTTGGAGCTGTTGAAGGCCCCGGAACTCATCACCTACCGCTGAGTACCGGCCCACAGCGGCCCGCAAGGCCGCCAGTAACCCCTGATAAAAAGGACAGAAACCATGAGCGTTGCCGACACCATCAACACTATGAAGTCCAAGTTCAACGCCAGCGCTGCCGCCGGCCTGGACCTGGTATTCCAGTTCAACATCGAAGACGGTGACAACTACGCGCTGATCGTCAAAGACGGTACCTGCGACGTACAACAGGGCGACAACGCCAACGCCAACGTCACCCTGATCATGGACAGCGCCACCCTGGCCGGCATCGCCTCCGGCGAAACCGACGGCATGCAAGCCTTCATGGGCGGCAAACTGCGCGCCGAAGGCGACATGATGCTGGCCATGAAACTGGCTGAGCTGTTCCCGGTATAAGCCCCAGGGCATACCGCGAAACACAGAAAAACCGGAGCCTTCGGACTCCGGTTTTTTTTCGCCCGCGCCCAGGCGAAATACGGCAATCAGGCCTCTTGATCAATGACCAACAGCCGCATCTATAACGCTGTGCTTTGCTTAAGGGCACCATTAAATTAGCCAATGATTAGTGGCCCCCATCATCAGCAGAAGGGATAAGCATGACGCTGACAGACCAGTCCACCGGGATCCGCGAAGGCGAAGAACTCGATGCCGCGCAGATCGATCCGTACCTGAAGGCGCACATCCCCGGTCTCACCGGCACGCCGCGCATCAGCCAATTCCCCGGCGGCGCCTCCAACCTGACCTACCTGCTGGAATACCCCGAGCAGGAGTTCGTCCTGCGTCGCCCGCCGTTCGGCCACAAGGCCAAGTCGGCTCACGACATGGGCCGCGAGTACCGCATTCTCAACCAGCTCAACGATGGCTTCCCGTACTGCCCTAAGGCCTACGTGCACTGCACCGACGAGTCGGTGATCGGCGCAGAGTTCTACGTGATGCAGCGGGTCAAGGGCATCATCCTGCGCAGCGACATGCCGGCCGACCTGAACTTCAGCGCCGAGCAGACCAACGCCCTGTGCAAGAGCTTCATCGACAAGCTGGTCGACCTGCATAACGTCGACTATCAGGCCTGCGGCCTGGCCGACCTGGGCAAGCCGGAAGGCTACGTCAAGCGCCAGATTGAAGGCTGGAGCGATCGTTACGAGAAGGCCCTGACGCCCGATGCCCCGACCTGGGAACCGGTCAAGGCCTGGCTGCGCGAGAAGATGCCGGCCGACCATCACAAGCCGGGCATCGTGCATAACGACTACCGCTTCGACAACGTGATCCTCGACCCGGCCAATCCGATGCAGATCATCGGCGTGCTGGACTGGGAACTGACCACCATCGGCGACCCGCTGATGGACCTGGGCAACACCCTCGCGTACTGGATCGAAGCCGGCGACCCGCAACCCATGCAACTGATGCGCCGCCAGCCGAGCAACGCGCCGGGCATGCTGAGCCGCCAGGAGTTCGTCGACTACTACGCGCAGCGCGCCGGCATCCAGATCGACAACTTCGACTTCTACTACTGCTACGGCCTGTTCCGCCTGGCCGGCATCGTGCAGCAGATCTACTACCGCTTCTTCCATGGCCAGACCAAGGACAAGCGCTTCGCGCAGTTCATCATGATGAACAAGCTGCTGGAGCAGGCTGCCCTGCAGGTCATCAAGAAATCCACCCTGTAACCCGGCTCAGACAAGGTACTAGCAATGTCCAAGACCAACCTGTTCGACCTCGATGGCAAGATCGCTTTCGTTTCCGGCGCCAGCCGCGGCATCGGTGAGGCCATCGCCAAGCTGCTGGCCCAGCAAGGCGCTCACGTGATCGTCTCGAGCCGCAAGATCGACGACTGCCAGAAAGTCGCCGACGCCATCATCGCCGCCGGCGGCAAGGCCACTGCCATCGCCTGCCACATCGGCGAGATGGAGCAGATCCAGAACGTCTTCGCCTTCATCCGCGAGCAGTTCGGCCGCCTGGACATCCTGGTCAACAACGCCGCCACCAACCCGCAGTTCTGCAACGTACT
The DNA here is from genome assembly GCF_028649395.1 of Pseudomonas sp. Gutcm_11s. GTDB lineage: Bacteria > Pseudomonadota > Gammaproteobacteria > Pseudomonadales > Pseudomonadaceae > Aquipseudomonas. The sequence goes on from NZ_JAQSUW010000014.1 coordinate 787,117, forward strand.
GGACACCGACCTGGGCGCCTTCCAGAAGACCGTCGACGTCAACATCCGCGGCTACTACTTCATGTCCATCGAAGGCGGCAAGCTGATGAAGGCCAACGGTGGCGGCTCGATCATCAACGTGGCCTCGATCAACGGCGTCTCGCCGGGCGAGTTCCAGGGCATCTACTCGGTGACCAAGGCTGCCGTGATCAGCATGACCAAGGTCTTCGCCAAGGAGTGCGCGCAGTTCGGCATCCGCTGCAACGCCCTGCTGCCGGGCCTGACCGACACCAAGTTCGCCTCGGCCCTGACCAAGAACGACGCCATCCTTAACGTCGCCCTGCAGCGCATCCCGCTGAAGCGGGTGGCCGACCCGAGCGAAATGGCCGGCACCGTGCTGTACCTGGCCAGCGATGCCTCCAGCTACACCACCGGCGTAGCACTGAACGTGGACGGCGGCTTCCTCTCCTGAGTCCAGCCAGCGGCACCGAAAACACCCCTCCTGCAGGGGTGTTTTTTTATCCGTCGCGTGAAGCTTCGTCTGCGCAACATGACTGTGTAGAATCCCGCGCCCGCAAAGTAGGAGACAACACATTGGCCATTCACTACTCCACCACCCCGGAACAAGTCGCCTGCGGCCGCACAGGCGCGAACCTGAGCAGCACCTCCGATGCCACCCAGGTCTCGTGCAAGCTCTGCCTGCGCTCCGTGGAGAAACCTGCCAGTGAGCCGGTGCGCAAGAGCCCGAGCCTGGCCGACCTGAGAGCCGCCGCCAAGGCAGCGAAGGTCGTGGAAGCAGCCCCCGCAGCAGCGCAGCCTGCCAGCGCCAAGACCGCACGCGCCGAATGGCAGCGCCGCCTGGAGCAACTGCCCGGCCGCAGCCGCCTGCCGCGCGGCATGGCCAAGTAATCCGCCATCTCTGCTCGCGCATCATCTGGGCGAGCACAGCGCACATAGTAAAACGCCCCTCTCGAGGGGCGTTTTACTAACTGGGCATCGCTATCGGCTGGACTACTGCCAGTCCTTCAGTGCCTGCTCGGCGGCCTGGTTCATCGGCCGGGCCAGCAGGCCGGTGGGGCTCAGGCTGACGCTGAAGGTAGCGCCATCGGCAATCGGCAGGTAGGTGACCCGGGCGGCCTGCGGATCGAACAGGAACAGGTCGCGCTGACCCAGGCGCAGCCAGCGCCACAGGTCGATGCCATAAGGGCTCTGCGCCAACTGCACCTGGGCATGGCGGGCGCTTTGCTGTTGCTCGATGGCGAGGAAGCGCCCGGACAGCTTCTCCAGGCGGTACCCCGGTTCCAGGCCGATCAGCGCGGCCAGACCCTTCCAGCCCAGCAGGCGAGCATCCAGCTGCCACAGATCACCCTCCAGCAGCACCTCGCGCTCCTCGGCGCCCTCCAGCAGGTTGACCCGGTAACGCTGCGGGCCATCGGCGGCGAAGCTCAGGGTCACCAGCGGTTTGTCCTGCACCTGCGCGTCATAGCTACGCAGGTCGTAGGCCACCACGGCGACCAGCAGCGCCACGGCGAGGAAGGCCAGGCCCAGGGTGCCGCGCAACCAGGCAAGGAACCAGTTGGGCGCGAAGAGGATGCGGGCGGCGATGAACAGGGCCAGCAGGGCCAGCAGGCCGGTGAACCAGGCCAGGCCGTCATACTGCATGGAAGCGTTTCCTTCTGCGATTTTTTGCCGGCATTATGCGCAGCAGCCGTCCGGCGAGCCAGCGGCGCTCCCGCACAATTGAATCCACTTCGAGTTTTTTATGCCCTTTCCGTTCGAGCTGGGTGTCGATCCCACTACCCTGCTGATCCTCGCGCTGGTCGCCTTCACCGCCGGATTCATCGATGCAATCGCCGGCGGCGGCGGTCTGCTGACCATCCCCGCACTGCTCACCGCAGGGCTGCCACCGCACCTGGTGCTGGGCACCAACAAGCTGTGCGCCACCTTCGGCTCGGCCACTGCCAGCTACACCTTCTATAAGCGCAAGCTGTTCCATCCCCGGCAGTGGCGCAACGCGCTGATCGCCACGGCCATCGGCGCCGCCATCGGCGCCATGATCGCCCACTGGCTACCGGCCGCCTGGCTCAACCAGATGCTGCCCGTCGTGGTGTTTGCCTGCGGCCTCTACCTGCTGTTCGGCAAGATGCCGGAGACCCACGATCAGGCGGACGCCCCTATCGCCCAGAGCCGCCAATGGCCGCAAGGCTTGGGACTGGGCTTCTACGATGGCGTGGTCGGTCCCGGCACCGGGGCGTTCTGGACAGTGAGCACCCTGCTCCTCTACCCGATGGACCTGGTCCGCGCCAGCGGCGTGGCACGCAGCATGAACTTCGTCAGCAACGCCATGGCCCTGACTGTGTTCATCATCACCGGTCAGGTGGCCTGGCTGCTGGGCATCGCCATGGGCCTGGCGCTGATGGCCGGCGCCTTCCTCGGCGCACGCACGGCGATCAGCGGCGGCTCGAAGTTTATCCGTCCGGTGTTCATCCTGATGGTATTGGCGCTGACCGCGCGCCTGGCCTGGCAGCACTGGTTCTGAGATACCGGGGCGGCGCGCCATGCGACGACCGCTCCAGCATCGACACCTAGCGCGGTAGCTCGGGCTCAGCCTCACCACGACGGCGGGCAACGTAGAGATCGATCAGATAGCGGGCAATGGAGCGAGACATCGGCAGCGGCGGCAGCTGGTCGATAGGGAACCAGCGCGCATCCTCGATCTCGTCGGCCTGCGGCACTATCTCGCCACTCACATACTCGACGTGGAAACCGAGCATCAGCGAATGCGGGAAGGGCCAGCTCTGGCTGCCCAGATACCGTGGCGTGCCGACTTCGATGCCGACCTCCTCACGCACCTCACGGGCCACGCACTCCTCCGCCGACTCGCCGGGCTCGACGAAGCCGGCCAGGGTGCTGTAGACCCCTGGCACGAAGCGTGGCGAGCGGGCCAACAACAGCTCGTCACCACGGGTGACCAGTACGATCATGCTCGGCGAGATGCGCGCATAGCTATCCAGCCCGCATTCGGGGCAACGCATGCAGCGCTCGCCCGCCACCTGGCGATTGCGGCTACCACAGCGACCACAGAACTGGTGATTGATATCCCAATGGCCGACCTGCTCGGCGAACGAGAGCATACGGAAGGTCGGGTAATCGGCCTGCATCATGAACTGCCGCAGGCCCTGCCAGAAGCAGCCAGGCATCTCCGCCGGCCGCTCCAGGGTCAGCAGCCATACCGGCTCGCCATCGAAATGACCGAGGCCATGCTCGGCCAGCAGCGGCAGGTCCTGGCGCTTGAGCCATTCGCGCGGGAACAGCACGCCATTACTATCGGCTAGGAAACCCTGAGGGCTGCGCACCAAGGCCCAACCGCCGGCCTGGCCATTGTCCAGCGGCGGCGTGGTCTGCCAGCCGGAAGCCATCAGGCAGCTACCGGCAGGCCCAGGGCGCCCACGCTTTCCTCGGCCAGGTCGAGCACGCTCGGCGTGGTCTCGGGCCGCAGCACGGCACCACCTTCGAGGTAGTACTCCAGGCTGCTGAGGGCGTCGGCCAGGGTTTCCAGCATCTGCTCGGAGGGCATCTGCCGGGCATCGAGCATCTGCGTCTGGATGTAGTCGGCGCACAGGCCGATCAGCTTGGCCGCGCGCTCCTGGCCGAGGAACCAGAGACCGCCACGCACCGCCTGCAGGCTGAACGGCACGTTGGCCAGGTGCAGCTTGTCGCCATTGGATTCCAGATAGGAAGTGATGGCGCGCTTGGCCAGTGCCAGGCCACCCTGGGCCTCGTCGACCACCACGATGCGAGCCTCGGCCAGCTGGTGGGCGGCAAAGGCCTCGCCCTCGTCACCCGGCGTCGCCGGATTCGGCCGCGAGCTGCGCTGCTCACCGCGTTCCAGGCTGGCGACCATGCTTTCCACATACAGCACCGCTTCGGCCAGCTTATGCAGATCGGCATTCACGGCAGGGCTGTCCTCGCCCCAGCCACCGACGACCGGCAGCTGTACTTGCAGCGCGTTGGCCGCGGAACTGAGACCGACCATGCTGAGGGTCTTGGCCAGCTTGCCCAGCAGCGCATGCAGGTTGCCGAAACTCTCCGGCTGCGCGGTGCCACGCTCGATCAGGTCGAGCAGGTCCTTGACGCTGGCCAGCTCCTCGCGAATCGCGGTGGACAACGAGCGCATCACGCCCTGCCCCGGACCGGACAGGCGCTGGTATTCCTCGTCCAGCAGGTGATCGGTGAACGGCAGCGGCGCCAGGCCAAATACGTCGCGCACGGCGTTGGCCTGCGGACCACGGCTATCGGCCAGAGCTACCAGATACAGCAGCTCCTTGAGCAGACTGCGCGGCGCCTCGTAGCCGCCATTGGCGACCAGAGCCTGCTTGATCTCGCGATCCAGGCGGGAGAACAGCTGCTTGCGCGCCTTGCGCGGCAGCAGTTGACCGTCCAGCTGCGACTCCACGGCAGCGGCGCCGATCCAGTACAGGCGCCCGGCCGGCTTGTCGGCAAACAGCCCATCGAGGCGCGCCAGGGCACGCAGCATCAGCTTGAGGCTGGCCTGGGAGTTTTCTTCGCGAATGAAGCCCAGCAGGCCGACCTGGAACATGTGGCGCAGGCGCCGCGCATCCTGGGCGCTGAGCGGTGCGCCGGGCACACCGGCCGCACGCTGCTGATCCAGGCGCACGCTGAAGAAGAAGCTTTCCGGCAGCGGCGGCTGGCCGCCCGCCTGGCGCAGGTCGTTGATCGCCGGCAGCAGCAGCTCCGGCATCTCCTGGCGATGGGCGTCGACGTTTTCCAGGTAACGGCGCAGGACGTAGAGCGCGTTGCTCAGGGCGGAAAGCTGACCATCACGCTCCTCGCCGGCGCCGGCGGGAATGTCAGTGGCCTGCTGCAGCACTTCCTGGGCCAGCAACTCGGCGCCGGCCAGCTCGATCAGGTTCAGGGTGCCACGCACCTGCTGCAGGTTTTCCACGGCCTGCTGCAACAGGCTGCCGTTGTTCCGTTCGGCGATGAACTGTTCGAGACTCTGTTCGGTCTCTTCCATGGTGGTGAACAGCTCGTCACGCACCATATTCAGGGATGTCGCTCCAGTGACCATGGGTCTGCTGAACCTCTTTAGGCTGGGATCAGTCGGCGAATTCCGGTTTCTGCTTGCTCATGTGCGCGGCCATGGCCACGCGCAAATCGGCGGATTGCAGCATGGCGCCGTTCCAGTTGGCGATGTACTCCAGGCCGTCGTCGACACGGTGGTCGCGCATGTAGCGGATCATGTGTTTGGTGCCGCGGATGGCGATCGGTGACTTGCTGGCGATCTCGCGGGCGATCTCGAACACGCCGGCCAGCAGTTCTTCCTGGCTGGCGTAGGTGCGGTTGACCAAGTTGATGCGCAGCGCCTCGGCGCCGTCGATGGTGCGACCGGTGAAGGCCAGCTCACGCATCATGCCGTCACCGATGATACGCGGCAGGCGCTGCAGGGTGCCGACATCAGCAGCCATGCCCATGTCGATCTCCTTGATGGAGAACTGTGCATCAACGGTGGAATAACGCATGTCGCAGGCCGAGACCAGATCGATGGCTCCGCCCAGGCAGTAACCCTGGATGGCAGCCAGCACCGGCTTGCGGCAGTTGTCTACGGCATTGAACGAACCCTGCAGGCGCAGGATGGTGCGGCGCAGCGCCTCGGCGTTGCGGCCCACGTCCTTGCCCAGCTGGGTGCCGGCCTGGGCCAGCAGCATCAGGTCGATGCCCGAGGAGAAGTGTTTGCCGGCGCCAGAGATCACCACCACGCGTACTTCGTCGGTGTCATCGGCCCAGCGGAATATCTCGATGATCTCGTCCCAGAAGTCCGCGTTCATCGCGTTGACCTTTTCCGGGCGATTGATCTGCACATGGGCGATCTTGTCGACTAGCTCGACGCGGAAGGCTTTGTATTCAGGCACGCAGATCATCCTCAAAGACAGGGCGCACGGGGCGCACAGTAGATATTTTGTTTTGGAATCAATCGCCCCACTATAACAAGCACAAGACAAAAGTCGATGCTGGCCAGCGTGACGCAGGACACGCTAGCCGATCTAAGTGATTTTCTGACTATATCCGTTAAACGCTTGATCTTTTTGAAGTTGACCCCGAACCTCCGCTCTTTTCTTTTCAGGGGATAACCCATGCAGCCCTCCCTCCCTGGCGCCTTCGTACACAACTTCCTCGGCAATTCACCCGCCTGGTACAAGCTGACCATCATTGGCTTCCTGATCGCCAATGCCCTGGTGCTGTGGACGGTCGGCCCGGTAGCAGCCGGCTGGCTGCTGGTGGCCGAGTTCATCTTCACCCTGGCCATGGCGCTCAAGTGCTATCCACTGCAGCCTGGCGGCCTGCTGGTGCTGCAGGCAATTCTGCTCGGCCTGGCCAGCCCACAGGCGCTGTACGAGGAGCTGGCGCACAACTTCCCGGTGATCCTGCTGCTGATGTTCATGGTGGCTGGCATCTACTTCATGAAGGACCTGCTGCTGTTCCTGTTCTCGCGCATCCTCCTCGGCGTGCAATCCAAGACGCTGCTGGCCCTGCTGTTCTGCCTGCTATCAGCCTTTCTCTCGGCATTCCTCGATGCCTTGACGGTGACCGCAGTGATCATCGCCGCCACGCTGGGCTTCTATGCGGTCTACCACCGAGTCGCCTCCGGCCGCGGCCCACAGGACGAGGACGCCCTGGACGAAGAACCGGTCGAACTGCATCGCGCGGACCTGGAGCAGTTCCGCTCCTTCCTGCGCAGCCTGCTGATGCACGGCGCCGTGGGTACCGCCCTGGGTGGCGTATGCACCTTGGTCGGCGAGCCGCAGAACCTGCTGATCGGCCACGAGATGGGCTGGAACTTCGCGGAGTTCTTCCAGCGCGTGGCGCCGGTGTCGATGCCGGTGCTGGCCGCCGGCCTGGCCACTTGCGTGTTGCTGGAGCGTCTTGGCTGGTTCGGCTATGGCGCCCAGCTGCCGGCCGCAGTGCGCCAGGTGCTGGCCGAACATGCCCGTGCCAGTGATGCCCAGCGCACCCAGGCCCAGCGTGCCGCCCTCTGGGTACAGGGCCTGGCCGCACTGCTGCTGATCTTCTGTCTGGCCCTGCATGTGGCCGAGGTCGGTCTGATCGGCCTGATGGTCATCGTGCTGATCACCGCCTTCTCCGGCATCACCGACGAGCATCGCATCGGTCGTGCGTTCCAGGATTCGCTACCGTTCACCGCGCTGCTGGTGACCTTCTTCGCGGTAGTCGCGGTGATCCACCAGCAGCAGCTGTTCACCCCGATCATCCAGTGGGTACTGGCGCTGCCGGCCGACCAGCAGCCGGGCATGCTGTTCATCGCCAACGGCCTGCTCTCGGCGATCAGCGACAACGTGTTCGTCGCCACCATCTACATCACCGAGGTGAAGCAGGCGTTCGCCAACGGCCAGATGAGCCGCGAGCACTTCGACGCCCTGGCCGTCGCCATCAACACCGGCACCAACTTGCCCAGCGTGGCCACGCCCAACGGCCAGGCGGCCTTCCTGTTCCTGCTCACCTCGGCCGTCGCACCGCTGGTGCGCCTGTCCTACGGGCGCATGGTGTGGATGGCCCTGCCCTACACCATCGTCATGGGTTGCCTGGGCTGGTGGGCTGTGAGCCACTGGCTGTGAGGCGATCCGCCTGCACCCGGTTGCGCCACTGGCGCCAGGTGTAGAGCGGGATGCCGACCATCAGCACGAGGAAGCCCCAGAAGATCGCCTGCTCACCGGTGCCGTACAGCGCCCACATCGAGTAGATGAAGGCGCAGCAGCCGATCCACAGCAGCCGGCCGCTCTCGCGGCGGCCGAAATCGCCGGGGCGCACCGCCATCAGGTGCAGCAGCGCGGCGGCGCAGAACACGTAGGGCACCACGCCGGCCATGGTGCCGAGCAGGATGATCACGTTGAACACCTCGACCAGATCGCCCTGCCCGTCCACCAGCACCAACAGAGTCACCAGCACGCCGGACACCAGCAGGCCGTTGGCCGGCACGCCGTTCTTGTTGGTCTTGGCCAGCGCCTCCGGCAGCAGGCCGTCGCGCGCCGTGGCCATGGGAATCTGACCCTGCAGCAGGACCCAGCCATTGAGCGCGCCAAGGCAGGCGATCACCGCGCCGCCGGCGATGAAGTAATAGCCCCAGTCACCCAGTATCACCCGCGCCGCATCGGCGAAGGGCGCGGTGGAGCGCCCCAGCACCTCCGGCGGCAGGATGCCCTGCACCGCGGTGATGGAGAGGATGTACACGGTCGCCGCCACCAGGGTGCCGACCAGGGTGGCGCGTGGAATGGTGCGACGCGGATCGCGCACATGCTCAGCCGGCACCGTGGCCGATTCCAGACCGATGAACGACCACAGGGTCAGCGCCGCCGTGGTGGCGATGGCCTGGGCATAGCCGCCGCCCGGCAGCTGCGCCGGCTCGGGAATGCTCAGGTGCTCGGGGTTGAAGTAGAACCAGCCGAGCACGCCGACTAGCAGCAACGGCACCAGCTTGAGCAGGGTCAGAATGTTCTGCACGTAGCCGAAGGTAGCGATGCCGCGCAGGTTGATCAGGGTGCACAGCCAGATCGCACCAATGGCGGTCGCCACCGTCAGCACCGGGTCGCGCAGGGCAGGCAGGAACACCTGCAGGTAGCCGACCAGCGTCACGGCGATGGCCGCGTTACCGATCCAGGCCGCCTTCCAGTAGGTCCAGGCACAGAGGTAGCCGGCAAAGCCGCCGAAGGCATCGCGGGTGTAGGCGTAGGGTCCGCCAGCCGCGGGATTGAAGCGCGCCAGCCGCGAGAAGGTCAGTGCCAGCAGCACCGCGCCGGTGGTCGACACCAGCCAACCGACCAGACTGAGCCCTCCATAGGGGGCCAAAGCGGAAGGCAGGAGGAACACCCCCGAACCGACCATGTTGCCGACCACCAGGGCGGTACAGGTCCAGAAACCCATCTCGCCCCGCCTGCTTTTCTCTTCCTCAGCCATAACTCCCCCCGATGGCATGGCCGACCTGCCCGCCACTTGGGGTCGTCACAGGCCGTGCGTTACTCCTTTATGCAATCCACGGTATAGCACGCCTCTTCGCACTGCAGGCCGTGGACATCGGCATCGAAGCCGGGGAACTGGCTGTCGAAGGTACGGGCGAAGCGCAGGTAGTCGATGATCGAGCGGGTCTCCGGGGTGAAGCACTCACCCGGCATGATCAGCGGAATGCCCGGCGGGTACGGCACCAGCATCACCGCGGCGATGCGCCCCTCCAGCTGCTCGATAGGCACCGCCTCGACCTCGCCGCGCACCAGCTTGTCATAGGCATCGGCCGGCTTTATCGCCACCTGCGGCAGCACGGTGTACATGCGCTTGAGCGCCTTGGCCGTGGCGTTCTCGCGGTAGCAGGCGTGCAGCTCATCGCACAGATCACGCAGGCCCATGCCGGTATAACGCGCCCCACCCTCGCGGGCGACCGAGGGCAGCGCCTCGCTCAGCGGCACGTTGGCGTCGTACAGGCGCTTGAACTCCAGCAGCTCGGTGAGCAGCGTGCTCCACTTGCCCTTGGTGATGCCCATGGAGAACAGCACCAGGAAGGAGTACAGGCCGGTCTTCTCCACCACCAGGCCGCGCTCCCAGAGGAACTTGCTGACCACTGCCGCGGGGATGCCCGCCTCGGCCAGCTTGCCGTCGGCGGTCAGGCCCGGCATCACCAGGGTGACCTTGATCGGGTCGAGCAGCACGTAGTCCTCGGCCACCTCGCCGAAGCCATGCCAGTCGGCATTGGGCGCCAGCAGCCAGTCGGCAGTAGTCACGCTGTCGGCGCCATCGGCCTGCTCCGGCTGCCAGATGCTGAACCACCAGTCGTCCGCCTGCAGGTTCTGCCGCAGGTTGGCCAGGGCACGGCGGAAGCTCAGCGCCTCGTCGAAGGTCTCCTGGATCAGCGAGCGCCCGGCCGGGCCCTCCATCATCGCCGAGGCCACGTCCAGCGAGGCGATGATCCCGTACTGCGGCGAGGTGGAGATGTGCATCATGAAGGCTTCGTTGAAGCGATCACGGTCCAGCTGGCGCGCGCCGCCGTCCTGCACGTGGATCATCGAGGCCTGGCTGAAGGCCGCCAGTAGTTTGTGGGTGGAATGGGTGGTGAACACCAGCGGCGAATGCTCGTCGCATTGGGTACCCATGCCGTAGCGCCCGGCGTAGAACTCGTGGAACGCCGCGTATGCATACCAGGCCTCGTCGAAGTGCAGCACTTCCACCGAGTCGCCCAGGGCCTGCTTGACCATCTCGGCGTTGTAGCAGAGGCCGTCGTAGGTGGAGTTGGTCACCACCGCCAGCTTGACCTTGGGCGCGCGTCCGCGGGCCAGTGGGCTGGCGTCGATCGTGGCCTGGATCGACTCCTTGCTGAACTCGGAAAGCGGAATCGGCCCGATGATACCCAGCTCGTTGCGCTCCGGGCACAGGTACAGCGGGATGGCGCCGGTCATGATGATCGAGTGGAGGATCGACTTGTGGCAGTTGCGATCGACCAGTACCAGGTCGTCGCGGCCGACCATGGAGTGCCAGACGATCTTGTTCGCCGTCGAGGTGCCGTTGATCACGAAGAAGGTGTGGTCGGCGCCAAAGTTGCGCGCAGCACGAGCCTCGGCCTCGGCCAGCGGGCCGGTGTGGTCGAGCAGCGAACCCAGCTCGGGTACCGATACCGAGAGGTCGGAACGCAGGGTGTTCTCGCCGAAAAACTGGTGGAAGGCCTGCCCCACCGGGCTCTTGCGATAGGCCACGCCGCCGCCGTGGCCGGGCGTGTGCCAGGAGTAGTTGGACTGCGCGGTGTGCTGCACCAGCGCCTTGAAGAACGGTGGCAACAGGCCGTCCAGGTAGTTGTGCGCAGCACGCGCCACCTGGCGGGCGAGGAACGACACGGTGTCTTCGTACAGGTAGAGGATGCCGCGCAGGTGGTTGAGGTCGGCCATGGCCTCGGCCGGCGCGTTCTCGATGGTTACCTGCTCACCCAGGGCGAAGATCGGCAGTTGCGGCGCACGCACCCGAGCGATGCGGATCAGCTCGACCATGTCCTGCAACAGACGCTGGTTCTCCCCCGCTCCCTCTGCCGCCACCAGAATGCAGGCCAGGCCGTGGTGGGTCGAGGCGACGATGCGGCCTTCGGCGGAGCTGGCGGTGGGCAGGATGGTGAAGCCGTCCTTGCTCAGCTCCTCGGCAATGGCGCGGACGCGCTCGCCGGCGACGGTGTCAGCCTTGATGTCGCGGTGAACGATGAGAATGGGGAAGTTCAGGTCTTTATACATTGGAGGTTCCTGAGGGTAGGCGCTCTGCGGCGCCTGATTCCCTCAGGGTAGAAGTTCACCGATGGCGGCGGAACCCCCAGTGCGGAAGGCTGTAAGAAAAGGTCGCATTGGCCGTACGACCACTTCCACTCAGCTGACCGGCTCCTCCGCCGGCGCGTCCATCTTGGCCCACAGCGATGGGCCGCCGGCGGACTTTTCGATGATCGCCAGGCGCGCGGCATGCTCGGCCAACTCGGCGTCGCTGGCGCGCAGCACGCGGGTCAGGTTGCGGCCCGGATCGAGACGGCGGATCGGGCTGGGCAGCACGCGACCGGAACCGTCACCGCCTTCGCCAGCCAGGGACAGGTGGGTCTGGCCACCGGTCATGGTCAGGTAGACGTCGGCGAGGATCTCGGCGTCGAGCAGTGCGCCGTGCAGGTCGCGACCGGAGTTGTCGACGCCATAGCGCTTGCACAGGGCGTCGAGGTTGTTGCGCTGGCCCGGGTGTCGCTCACGCGCCATCAACAGGGTGTCGAGGATCGAGCAGTAGTCGCTGACGTCGCTGCGCTCGGTCTGCCCCATCAGGGCGAATTCGTTGTTGATGAAGCCTACGTCGAACGCCGCGTTGTGGATGATCAGCTGCGCGCCACGGATGAACTCGAAGAACTCGTCGGCCACGTCCTTGAAGCGCTGCTTGTCGGCAACGAACTCGTTGGTGATGCCGTGGACCGCGATGGCGCCCTCGTCGATCTCGCGATCGGGGTTGAGGTAGACGTGGAAGTGGCGACCGGTCAGGCGACGGCCCTCCAGCTCGACGCAGCCGATCTCGATGATGCGGTGACCATCGGTCACCGGCATGCCGGTGGTTTCAGTGTCGAGTACGACGCTACGCATGTTTCTTTGCCCTCACTTCTTCTACACCGCGGTTGGCCAGCTGATCGGCCTTCTCGTTGCCGGGGTGGCCGGTATGGCCGCGCACCCACTGCCACTCGACCTTGTGGCGATTGACCTGTTCGTCCAGCGCCTGCCAAAGGTCGGCGTTCTTCACCGGCTCCTTGGTCGAGGTCTTCCAGCCGCGCTTCTTCCAGTTCGGCATCCACTCCTGGATGCCTTTCATCACATATTGCGAGTCGGTCACCAGGCGCACCGAGCAGGGCCGGGTTAGCGCGATCAGCGCGCAGATCGCCGCCATCAGCTCCATGCGATTGTTGGTGGTGTTGGGCTCGCCGCCCCACAGTTCCTTCTCCGCGCCCTTGTAGACCATCAGCGCCCCCCAGCCACCGGGGCCGGGATTGCCCTTGCAGGCACCATCGGTATAGATCTCGACTACTTCTTCGCTCATTGAGTGCTCTGATTCTCGGATTCGCGCCGGCTGACCTTGGCCACCGGCATCGGCAACAACTTGCCCATGCTGGCTCGCTGCTGCGGGCGCAGCGGCCGCAGGCCGACCACCAGCTTGCGCGCCACCAGCAGGTAGAAGCCGCCACCGGGCGCCTGCCAACGGCCGCCCCAACGTTCCAGCCCGGCCAGGCGCGCCTGCCAGGCCGGCGCAGAAAGCGGCGGACGATAGCACCCGAAGCGGCGTTTCTCCAGAGCGAAGCCGAGCAGGCTGAGCCAGTCCGCCAGGCGGTTGGGCGAGATGCAGCGGGCCTGGCGGAAGCCGTCGCGAGCGAAATAATGGCGCAAGCCCCAGGTGCTCCAGGGGTTGATCCCGGTAACCAGCAGATAGCCGCCAGGACGCACGCTGCGGGCCGCCTCGCGCAGCAGGCCATGCGGCGACAGGCAGAAGTCCAGGCCATGCTGCAGCACCACCACGTCGGCCGCATGCTCGCCCAACGGCCAGGCCTGTTCCTCGCAGGCGATGTGCACCCCGGCCAGCGGCGCGCCGAGGCGCACGTTGCTGCGGATCTGCGGCGCCTTGGGTGGCTCGCTCTGGGCCGGACCGTAATGCACCAGGTAGCCACCGAAGTAGCGCGCCAGCTCCTCGTCCAGCGCCCGGCGCTGCTCGGCCAGCAGTAGCTCGCCCAGTGGCGAGGCCAACCACTCGCGCGCGGCGCAGGTCAGCTCCAGCCACTCGGCATCGGCCTGGGCGAAGGGTTGTTCGCTCATCGGGGACCTCCATGACACAAGCTCGGCTATGGCGATTAAGATGCGCCATTGTCTTCCGCTTGGCGACCCCGAACATGTTCCAGATCGATGCCCTTCCCGCCTTCAGCGACAACTACATCTGGCTACTGCAGGACAACGCTACGCGCCGCTGCGCCGTGGTCGACCCCGGTGACGCCCATCCGGTGCTGGACTGGCTGGCCGCGCATCTCGGCTGGCAGCTGACCGACATCCTCATCACCCACCATCACCCGGACCATGTCGGCGGCGTAGCCAAGCTCAAGGCCGCCACTGGCGCCCGGGTCTCCGGCCCCGCGCAGGAGAACATCCCGGCCCGCGACCTGGCGCTGGATGACGGCGAGCGCATCGAAGTGCTCGGCCGCAGCTTCCTTATATATGCCGTTCCTGGCCACACCCTCGGCCACATCGCCTACTACCAGGCGGAGGAAGGCTGGCTGTTCTGCGGTGACACGCTGTTCGCCGCCGGCTGCGGCCGGCTGTTCGAGGGCACACCGCAGCAGATGAATCACTCCCTGCAGCGCCTGGCGGTCCTGCCAGATGCCACCGCCGTGTACTGCACCCACGAATACACCCTGAGCAACCTGCACTTCGCCCGCGCCGTGGAGCCCCGCAATGCGGCCATTGCCGCGCGCTTCGACGAAGTCACGGCCTGGCGCGCCAGCGGGCGCATCAGCCTGCCGTCGAACATCGCCCTGGAGAAGGCGACCAACCCCTTCCTGCGCTGCGACGAAACATCCATTAAAGAAAAAATCGACGAGCGGGACGGCGTCCGGCAACGTACCAACGACGAGGTGTTCGCCTACCTGCGCAGCTGGAAAGACCAGTTCAAGGTGGCCTGACAACGGACCGGCGGGCTGGTGAAAACTTGACCACCCCAAGGGCCATTTCTAGAATCCCCGGAATTTTTGCGCCGGTAGATACTAGAAACCAATGCTTTTATTACCTTTCGGAACCCTTGATTCAGACGCGTGGGCACGGGGAGCAAGGGCTCTGGCGGTGGTGTTGTGCATTGGCCTGAGTGGCTGCCAGAGCATGCACTCGAACGACCGCCCCGACAGCGATGCCAGCCTGAACCTGCCGCAGGAGCCGCAGTGGCTCACCCAGGCCGCCGAGCCGGAAGTGCCCAAGGACATCTGGGAGCGCATGCGCGACGGCTTCAAGCTGCAGGACGAGATCGGCGTCAACCCGCGTATCGAGAACCAGCGCCTGTGGTTCGTCAGCAACCCCTCCTTCCTGGAAAGCGCTAGCGCCAGCGACCGCGGCAGCCTGTACATGCACTACGTGGTGGAGCGCCTGGAAGAGCGCAACATGCCGATGGAACTGGCCCTGCTGCCGGTCATCGAGAGCGCCTACAACCCCTACGCCTACTCGCGCAGCCATGCCGTCGGCCTGTGGCAGTTCATTCCGTCCACTGGCCGCCACTTCAACCTGCGCCAGACCAACTGGTACGACGGTCGCCGCGACATCATCGCCTCGACCAACGCCGCGCTGAGCTACCTGACCCGCCTGCACGACATGTTCAACGGTGACTGGCTGCTGGCGATGGCTGCCTACAACGCCGGCGAAGGCACGGTGAGCCGCGCCATCGAGCGCAACCAGAAGCTCGGTCTGCCGACCGACTACTGGAACCTGCCGCTGCCGCAGGAAACGCAGAACTACGTGCCCAAGCTGCTGGCCCTGTCGCAGATCGTGCAATCGCCGGAAGCCTATGGAGTGCGCCTCAGCCCGATCGCCAACGAGCCGTACTTCGAGCAGGTGGCGAGCAAGCCGGGCCTGGACCTGGCGCGCCTGGCGGCCATGGTCGACATGGAAGAGGACGAGCTGGAAAGCCTCAACCCGGCATTCAAGAAAGGCATCACCATGGACGGCCCGCAGCACCTGCTGGTGCCCATCGCCAAGGCCGAGCAGTTCAACGCCAGCCTGGCGATGATGAAGCCGCAGGCCCTGGCGCAGTGGCAGGACTACCGGGTGCGCTCGGGCGACAGCCTGCACAGCATCGCCAGCCGCCACGATGTGTCGGTCAGCGCCCTCAAGGACGCCAACAAGCTGCGCAGCAATAACCTGCGCGTCGGCCAGGTACTGAGCATTCCCGCCCAGGGCGGTCGCAAACCGGTAGACACGCCAGCTCAGCAGGTCGCCAAGGCGCCGGCCAGCCACCCGCAACGCTACAAGGTGAAGAGCGGCGACAACCTCTGGCAGATCGCCAATGCTCACGGCGTGTCGCTGCAGGACCTGCAGCGCTGGAATGGCCTCAACGCGCGCAGCAAGCTGAGCCTGGGCCAGGTCCTGGAACTGCGCGGCGGCAGCGGCGGTACCGGCAACTCGGTGGCCGCGAGCAAGCAGAGCGACGACCGGCAGAGCATCACCTACTACCGGGTCAAGAGTGGCGACTCCATGTACCTGATTGCCCAGCGCTTCAAGGTCGACGTCAAGCACCTGCAGCGCTGGAACCCGCGCAGCGACAGCCGCGCGCTGAAACCGGGACAGACTCTGACGCTCTATCTCGACTGATGATAGAAAGTGAAAGGCCGCCTCAGGGCGGCCTTTTTCGTTAGAGCCTGTTCAAAGTCTTGCGAGCTAGAGCAAAACGGTGGCGGAAATGGCCGAGGGTGCGGAGTTTACGAGTTGTAAATGAGCAGCCCGAGGCGGTTTCCAACGCCGCTTGGCCGACGCGCAGCAGACTTAGACCAGGTTCTTAGCGCTTGCCGAGCGCCTCCAGGCAGCGCCCGGTCAACTGGGTAAAGCGCTGGAAGGCGACGAACTGCTCGTGCTTGAGCGCTCGCCCGGAAAGCCGGCTGTCGGCATACAGCACACCGATCTCACGAGTGCCGGCCATCAGCGGGGCGATGAAGAACATGCCCTGCCCCAGCAGCTGGCGCATCGGCAGGGTCACCAGCTCGGCCAGGTTGTAGCTGGCCGGCACCCCCATCCAGAGTGCCTCGCGGTTGCGCAGTGCGTAGCTGAAGATGTGCGGCTGCTCGGCCTGCTTGGCTGGCAGCTGGAAGTCCGTCAGCCATTTCTCGGTGCCCTCGCCCACCGCGCGCTTGGCGCGGAAGCAGGTCTGCCCATCGGCGAGCACGGCGAGCATTACCCGCTCGAGCCCGGCGCCCTGGTGCAGGCCCTTGAGCAATGTGTCGAGCACCAGGCCCACATCGCTCTTCTGATTGACCATCATGCCCAGGTCCTGCAGCGCCTGCTGCAGCACCAGCAGGTTCGGTTGCAACAGGCGCGCCTTGCGCTCCTGCTGCTGCAGCTTGATCTGTTCCGGGTCGGTATTGGGGATCAGCTTGCACAGCTGGCTGGCTCCGAAGGTGGCAGCCACCTCGACGGCTTCCTTCGCGCTCTCCAGCACCTGCTTGAGCGCCTCTTCGGCGCTGATGCCGGTGAAGTCGGCCAGCTGCTGCACCAGCTTCTCCATCTCAGGCGAATCCCAGCCGTCCAGCGCCGCTTCGCTGATCTTCACGCCCAGGCTGACGGCGCGCACCGCTGGGTCATGCTGGTTGCCGCTGCCATGGGCGAAGCTGGCCAGCTCGCCGAGGTTCCAGCTCTTCACCAGGCCCTGGGTGAGCTGACGGAAACTGGTGCCGAGCACCTGGCGCACCGCCTCGTCGGCATCCACACCCGACTGATCCAGGGCATCGGCCAGTTCATCCGCCTGCTCGCCGCCGCAGGCCCAGAACGCCAGTTCGCCAACGGTATGCAGTAAGGCGGCGATGAATACCTCTTCCTGGTTCTTGGTCAGCACGTAGCCGGCGATGTTGCGCGCCTGCACGGCGGCGTGGAAGGAGCGCGCCAGGAGCATCTGCAACTGCTCGCGCGGCACCTTGGTCAGCAGGCTGTCGATCAGGCTGACCGACATACCGATCAGGCGCACGTTGTCGAAGCCGACCAGCACGATGGCTCGCGAGATGGTGCGGATGCTTTCCTGGGAGGGGTTGTAATACACGCTGTTGCCGACCCGCAGCACCTTGGAGGTGAGCGATGCGTCACGCAACAGCAGATCGGCCAGCTGCTGCACGGAGGCCTTGTCCGCCTGCGACAGGCGATGCAGGTCCTGCACCACGGTGGCGAGGGCAGGCAATTCGGCCTGATTCAAACGCTCTATCCATGCCTGTAACCCGATACTGCGTTCAGCCAAGGCAGCGACCTCATTGCAATTTGTTTCAGTGTAATCAAATTGATGGCACACGCCGCCCAAAAGGCACTCTTTTTCCTGCCTATACAAGCTGTTACTGTACGAACCAAACAAGCGGCCGGCCTGCAGGCAGACCTGCGCAGCGCGAATGGGTGGCCAAAAGCCACTAACGGCGACGAAAGAGGCGCCCGCGCACTCGATCCTGCCTTCACACATGCCCTCAGAAGCCCCATGGACCGGACCCCGCACCCGATGCGCTCCCTGATCTCACTGATCCTCGGCCTGGCCATGAGTTTCCCCGCTTTCGCGACCCTCAGCGAAAGCCATGGCTATGCCCAGTTCGGTGCGCTCAAGTACCCGGCCAGCTTCACCCACTTCGACTGGGTCAACCCGGATGCACCCAAGGGCGGCACGCTGCGAGTCATGGCGTACGGCACCTTCGACACGCTCAACCCCTACAGCTTCAAGGGCAGCAGCCCGGCCGCAGCGCCCAACTTCCTGCAGTACGGGGTCAGCGAGTTCAACGAGCCGTTGATGGTCGGCACCGGCGCCTACGACCCGTCGGGCGACGAACCCGCCTCCAGCTACGGGCTGATCGCCAAGAGCGTGGAATACAGCGAGGATCGCAGCTGGGTGGTGTTCAACCTGCGTGAGGAAGCCCGCTTCCACGACGGCAAGCCGATCACCGCCTACGACGTCGCCTTCTCCTACCGCACCCTGATCAAGGATGGCCACCCGCAGTACCGCACCAACCTGCAGGAGGTCAAACGGGTCGACATTCTCAATCGCCACCGCATCCGCTTCGTGTTCAAGCGCGCCGGCAATCCGCTGCTGATCCTGCGCCTCGGCGAGCTGCCGGTGCTGGCCCAGCACTACTGGAAGAAGCGCGACTTCCGCGCCACCAGCTTCGATGTGCCGCTGGGCAGCGGCCCCTACCGCATCACCCAGGTAGAGCCGGGGCGCCGCCTGGTATTCGAGCGGGTCAAGGACTGGTGGGGCGAAAAGCTGGCTGTCAACCGTGGCAAGTACAACTTCGACCGGGTCGAGGTGGAGTTCTACCGCGACAGCAGCGTCGCCTTCGAAGCCTTCAAGGCAGGCGAGTTCGACTTCTATATCGAGCACCAGGCGAAGAACTGGGCCAACGCCTATCGCTTCCCGGCCATCGCCCGTGGCGACGTGATCCGCGCCGAGATTCCGCACCAGATCCCTACCCAGACCCAGGCGCTGTTCATGAACACCCGCCGCGACACCTTCGGCCAGCGCAAGGTACGCGAGGCCCTGGGGCTGATGTTCGACTTCGAATGGACCAACCGCGCGCTGTTCAATAGCGCCTACACGCGCAGCAATAGTTACTACCCCAACAGCGAGTTCACCGCCGCCGGCATACCGGAGGGCAACGAGTGGTTGCTGCTGTCGCCCTACCGCAAGCAGCTGCCGGCCAAGCTGTTCACCGAGCCCTTCGCCCTGCCTGCCACCAGTGGCCGTGGCATCCCGCGGGAAACCCTGCGCAAGGCACTCGGCCTGCTCGCCGAGGCCGGCTGGAAACCT
Organism: Pseudomonas sp. Gutcm_11s; assembly: GCF_028649395.1. Classification (GTDB taxonomy): domain Bacteria; phylum Pseudomonadota; class Gammaproteobacteria; order Pseudomonadales; family Pseudomonadaceae; genus Aquipseudomonas. The sequence continues at coordinate 806,176 of NZ_JAQSUW010000014.1, forward strand.
TCCGGCCAGCATCTGGTCAACGCCAAGGGCGAGCCACTGCGTTTCGAGATACTGCTGGTCAACCCCAACCTGGAGCGCATCCTCCAGCCCTACACCGAGAACCTCGCCAGCATCGGCATCCGCGCCAGCCTGCGCACGGTGGACCGCGCCCAGTACAAGCAGCGCCTCGACCAGTTCGACTACGACATGATCCTCATGACCCTGCCGCAGAGCCTCAGCCCCGGACTGGAACAGTGGCTGTATTTCCACTCCAGCCAGGCCGGCGTGAAGGGCAGCAAGAACTACGCGGGCGTACGCCACCCGGTGGTCGACGACCTGCTCGACAAACTGCTCGCCGCACAGACCCGCGAGGAGCAGGTTTCCGCCGGCAAGGCGCTGGACCGGGTCCTGCTCTGGCAGCACTACAGCATTCCCAACTGGTACATCAATCACCATCGTCTGGCGTACCGCAATCGGTTCGCCTTCGTCACCACCCCGCCCTACACCCTGGGGCTGCGGGCCTGGTGGCTGAAGCCCACGGAGACCGCTCGATGACCCCTTCTCTGCGCACCCTCGGCGCCGCCCTGTTGATGCTGAGCGGCCTGGCCCAGGCCGAGCCCCGGCATGCCGTCACCCTGTATGGCGAGGCGCCGAAGTATCCGGCCAACTTCCAGCACTTCGACTACGTCAATCCGGATGCGCCCAAGGGCGGGCTGCTGCGCCAGCGCGACATCGGTGGCTTCGACAGCCTCAACCCCTTTATCCCCAAGGGCAATCCGGTGGGTGTCGGCCTGATCTATGACAGCCTGACCTACCACGCACCGGACGAACCCTTCACCGAATACGGCCTGCTCGCCGAGAAAATCGACAAGGCGCCGGACAACAGCTACGTGCGTTTCATCCTCAACCCCAAGGCGCGCTTTCACGACGGCACCCCGGTGACCGCCGAGGATGTGATCTTCACCTTCAACATCCTGCTGGAGAAAGGCGACCCCATGTACCAGCACTACTACGCCGACGTGGCGCAGGTGGTGGCCGAGGACAAGCTGCGGGTGCGCTTCGACTTCAAGCACAAGGACAACCGCGAGCTGCCGCTGATCCTCGGGCAGATCCAGGTGTTGCCCAAGCACTGGTGGGCCACTCGCGACTTCGGCCGAGGCGGCCTGGAACCGCCACTGGGCAGCGGCCCCTACAAGATCGGCAAGGTATCGCCGGGCAGCAGCGTAGAGTTCGAGCGGGTCAAGGACTGGTGGGGCAAGGACCTGCCGGTCGCCCGTGGCATGTACAACTTCGACCGCATCCGCGTCGACTACTACCGTGACACCCAGGTCGCCCTGGAAGCGTTCAAGGCCGGGCAGTTCGACGTCAACCTCGAGTACTCGGCCAAAGACTGGAATACCGGCTACGACAGCCCGGCCCTGCGCGCCGGCAAGTTCGCCATGCAGGCCATACCCAACCACAACCCGGCCGGCATGCAGGGCTATGTGTTCAACCTGCGTCGGCCGATGTTCCAGGATCGCCGCGTGCGCGAGGCCATCGCCGAGCTGTTCAACTTCGAGTGGGCCAGCAAGCAGCTGTTCTACGGCGCCTACAAACGCACCCACAGCTACTTCGAAAACTCCGAGATGGCCGCCACCGGCCTGCCCTCCGAGGCCGAGCTGAAACTGCTCGAGCCGCTGCGCGACAAGCTGCCGCCGGAAGTCTTCACCCAGGAGTTCAAGCCACCGGTCAGCGACGGCAGCGGCATCATCCGCGAACAGAGCCGCAAGGCCTTCCAGCTGCTGACCGAGGCCGGCTACCGCATCGAAGACGACAAGATGATCGGTCCGGACGGCAAGCAGCTGGCCTTCGAGTTCCTCAACTTCCAGCCCAACCTGGAACGGGTAATCCTGCCGTTCAAGCGCAACCTCGCCGAGCTGGGCATCGACCTGCAGATCCGCCGCGTCGACACCTCGCAGTACATCAACCGCCTGCGCTCGCGTGACTTCGACATGACCTCGGCAATCTGGCCGCAATCCACCTCGCCGGGTAACGAGCAGCGCGAATTCTGGCACTCCGCCAGCGCCGACAACCCGGGCAGCCGCAACCTGATGGGCCTGCGCGACCCGGCCATCGACCAACTGGTGGACGGTCTGATCCGCTCCGACTCGCGTGCATCGCTGATCACCCACGCCCGCGCCCTGGACCGCGCCCTGCTCTGGGGCCACTACGTGGTGCCGAACTATTACGTGGATACCTGGCGTGTGGCCTACTGGAAGCGCTTCGGCCGCCCCGAGGTCACGCCGCTGTATGACTACGGCCTGATGACCTGGTGGGAAGAAACCCCGCTGAATCCGCCGAAGGCCAAGCCCGCCACCGAAGAACCCAAGCAGGAAGCCCAGTAATGCTGGCCTACATCGTCCGTCGCCTGCTGCTGATCATCCCCACTCTGCTCGGCATCCTGCTGATCAACTTCATCATCGTCCAGGCCGCACCTGGCGGCCCGGTGGAGCAGATGATCGCCAAGCTGGAAGGTTTCGATGCGGCCGCCGGCGGCGCCACCGGCCGCATCTCCGGCGGTGGCGGCGAGGTCGCGGTAGCCGGCTCCAACTACCGCGGCTCGCAGGGCCTGGACCCCAAACTGATCGAAGAAATCGAGAAGATGTACGGCTTCGACAAGTCTGCCCCCGAGCGTTTCTGGCTGATGCTCAGCAGCTACGCCCGACTGGATTTCGGCGAGAGCTTCTTCCGTGACGCCAGCGTGGTCGACCTGATCCTGGAGAAGATGCCGGTGTCCATCTCCCTAGGACTATGGGGCACCCTGATCACCTATCTGATCTCGATCCCTCTGGGCATCGCCAAGGCCACCCGGCACGGTAGCGCCTTCGACGTCTGGACCAGCTCGGCAATCATCGTCGGCTACGCCATCCCTGCGTTCCTCTTCGCCATCCTGCTGATCGTGCTGTTCGCCGGCGGCAGCTACTGGGACTGGTTCCCCTTGCGCGGGCTCACCTCGGGCAACTTCGACGAACTCAGCCTGGGCGGCAAGATCCTCGACTACTTCTGGCACCTGGCCCTGCCGGTGACCGCGCTGGTGATCGGTAACTTCGCCACCCTCACCCTGCTGACCAAGAACAGCTTCCTCGACGAGATCGGCAAGCAGTACGTGACCACCGCACGCGCCAAGGGCCTGACCGACCGCCGCGTGCTCTACGGCCATGTGTTCCGCAACGCCATGCTGATCGTGGTAGCCGGTTTCCCGGCTGCGGTGCTGGGCATCTTCTTCGCCGGCTCGATGCTGATCGAGGTGATCTTCTCCCTCGATGGCCTCGGCTTGCTCGGCTTCGAGTCGATCGTCAACCGCGACTACCCGGTGGTGTTCGGCACCCTGTTCATCTTTTCTCTGTTCGGCCTGCTGGCCAAGCTGGTGAGCGACCTGATGTACACCCTGATCGATCCGCGCATCGACTTCGACAGCCGGGAGAACTGAGAATGACGCTCTCCCCGCTCAACCAGCGCCGCTTCGCCCTGTTCAAGGCCCACCGCCGGGGCTGGTGGTCGCTGTGGCTGTTCCTCGCCCTGTTCGTCCTCAGCCTGGGCGCCGAGCTGATCGCCAACGACAAGCCGCTGGCCGTGCGCTACGACGGCGAGTGGTACTTCCCGGTGCTCAAGCGCTACCCGGAGACCACCTTCGGCGGCGAGTTCCCACTGCAGGCCAACTACAAGAGCCCCTACATCCAGGAGCTGATCGCGGCGAAGGATGGCTGGATGGTCTGGCCGCCGATCCCCTTCGACTACGCCAGCATCAACTACGAACTGCAGGTGCCCGCTCCGGCACCGCCCTCGGCGCAGAACTGGCTGGGCACCGATGACCAGGGCCGCGACGTGCTGGCGCGGGTGATCTATGGCTTCCGTGTGTCGGTGCTGTTCGCCCTGGCGCTGACCATCGCCAGTTCGATCATCGGCGTATTCACCGGCGCTCTGCAGGGCTACTACGGCGGCTGGGTCGACCTGGCCGGCCAGCGCTTCCTCGAGGTCTGGTCGGGCCTGCCGGTGCTCTACCTGCTGATCATCCTGGCCAGCTTCGTGCAGCCCAACTTCTGGTGGCTGCTGGGCATCATGCTGCTGTTCTCCTGGATGAGCCTGGTCGACGTGGTGCGCGCCGAATTCCTCCGCGGCCGCAACCTGGAGTACGTGCGTGCGGCCCGTGCACTGGGCATGGGCAACGGCGGCATCATGTTCCACCACATCCTGCCCAACGCCATGGTCTCGACCATGACCTTCATGCCCTTCATCCTCACCGGCGCCATCGGCACCTTGACCTCCCTGGACTTCCTCGGCTTCGGCCTGCCGGCCGGCGAGCCCTCGCTGGGCGAGCTGGTGGCCCAGGGCAAGGCCAACCTGCAGGCGCCCTGGCTGGGTATCAGCGCCTTCGCCGTGCTGGCGCTGATGCTCAGCCTGCTGGTGTTCATCGGCGAAGCCGCCCGCGATGCCTTCGACCCGAGGAAATGAGATGACCGAGCAGAACAACCTCATCGAAGTACGCGACCTGGCCGTCGAGTTCGTCACCGGCGACAAGGCCGTGCGGGTGGTCGAGGGTATCAGCTTCGATATCCGCAAGGGCGAGACCCTGGCCCTGGTCGGCGAGAGCGGCTCGGGCAAGTCTGTCACCGCCCACTCCATCCTGCGCCTGCTGCCCTACCCGCTGGCCCGCCACCCGGCCGGCAGCATCCAGCACGGTGGCCAGGACCTGCTCAAGCTGGCCCCGGACAAGCTGCGCGGCATCCGCGGCAACCGCATCGCCATGGTGTTTCAGGAGCCGATGACCTCGCTCAACCCGCTGCACAGCATCGGCAAGCAGATCGGCGAGGTACTGGCCTGGCACAAGGGTCTGACCGGCGAGGCCGCTCAGGCACGGATCATCGAGCTGCTGGAACTGGTCGGCATCCCCGAACCGGCCAAGCGCCTCAAGGCCTTTCCGCACGAACTTTCCGGCGGCCAGCGTCAACGGGTGATGATCGCTATGGCCCTGGCCAACGAGCCGGAGCTGCTGATCGCCGACGAGCCGACCACCGCGCTGGACGTCACCGTGCAGCTGAAGATCCTCGATCTGCTCAAGGAATTGCAGGCCCGCCTGGGCATGGCCCTGCTGCTGATCACCCACGATCTCAACCTGGTGCGACGAATCGCCCATCGCGTATGTGTCATGCAGCGCGGTTGCATCGTCGAACAGGCGTCGTGTGATGAATTGTTCCGCGCTCCGCAGCATCCCTATACCCGGGAACTGCTTGGCGCCGAGCCCAGCGGCATGCCTGCGGCCAACCCCGCCGGCGCGCCGCTGCTGGAAGTGGGCGACCTGCGCGTGTGGTTCCCGATCAAGAAGGGAGTGTTGCGGCGCACGGTCGATCATGTGAAGGCGGTGGACGGAATCGACTTCAGCCTGCCCCAGGGCCAGACCCTGGGCATAGTCGGCGAGAGCGGCTCCGGCAAGTCCACCCTCGGCATGGCGATCCTGCGGCTGCTCAGCAGCCAGGGCGCCATCCGCTTCCAGGGCCAGGCGCTGGATGGACTGTCGCAACAGGCTGTAAGGCCTCTGCGGCGGCAGATGCAGGTGGTCTTCCAGGACCCCTTCGGCAGTCTCAGCCCACGCATGTGCGTGAGCCAGATCGTCGGCGAGGGCCTGCGAATTCACGGCATCGGCAGCGAGGAGGAGCAGGAACAGGCCGTCATCGACGCGCTCAAGGAGGTGGGATTGGACCCGGAGACCCGGTTCCGCTACCCCCATGAGTTTTCCGGCGGGCAACGGCAGAGGATTGCCATTGCCCGGGCACTGGTGCTGAAACCGGCGCTGATACTACTGGACGAGCCCACTTCGGCGCTCGACCGCACGGTACAGCGCCAAGTAGTGGAACTCCTGCGCTCGTTGCAGGCCAAGTACAACCTGACCTACCTGTTCATCAGCCATGACCTGGCGGTGGTCAGGGCCCTTAGCCACCAGCTGATGGTGGTGAAACAGGGCAAGGTGGTTGAGCAGGGGCCAGCCGAGACAGTGTTCTCCGCTCCACAGCACCCTTATACCCAGCAGTTGCTGGAAGCCGCATTCATGGCTCCGGCAACCGCCGACTAACTGAAAAGAGGAATGACGCACATGGGTTTTCTCGCCGGTAAGCGCGTACTGATCGTTGGCGTGGCCAGCAAACTGTCGATCGCCTCGGGCATCGCCGCCGCCATGCACCGCGAGGGCGCCGAGCTCGCCTTCACCTACCAGAACGACAAGCTCAAGGGCCGCGTCGAAGAGTTCGCCGCTGGCTGGGGCTCCAACCCCGAGTTGTGCTTCCCCTGCGACGTAGCCAATGACGACGAGATCGCCAAGGTCTTCGAGGAGCTGAGCAAGAAGTGGGACGGCCTGGACTGCATCGTCCACTCCGTTGGCTTCGCCCCGGGCGACCAGCTGGATGGCGACTTCACCGCCGTCACCACCCGCGACGGCTTCAAGATCGCCCACGACATCAGCGCGTACAGCCTGGTGGCTCTGGCCAAGGCCGGTCGCGAGCTGATGCAGGGCAGAGGCGGCAGCATCCTCACCCTCTCCTACCTGGGCGCCGAGCGCACCATGCCCAACTACAACGTGATGGGCATGGCCAAGGCCAGCCTGGAGGCCGGTGTACGCTACCTGGCCGGCAGCCTCGGTCCGGAAGGCACCCGCGTCAATGCCATCTCCGCCGGCCCGATCCGCACCCTGGCCGCCAGCGGCATCAAGAGCTTCCGCAAGATGCTCGCCGCCAACGAGAAGCAGACCCCGCTGCGCCGTAACGTGACCATCGAGGAAGTCGGCAACGCCGGCGCCTTCCTCTGCTCCGACCTGGCCTCGGGCATCAGCGGCGAGATCCTCTACGTCGACGGCGGCTTCAACACTACCGCCATGGGCGCCATCGAGGACTGATCCTCGCGCCGATAAAAAGCCCGGCTACAGGCCGGGCTTTTTTATGCCGCAAATAAAAAGGCCGCTGATCGCTCAGCGGCCTTTCATCAGACCAGATCCGGCTCAGAAGCGCTCGATGTCGGCCTGCTCTTGCAGATGCTTGCGGTAGGCCGCGAAGTCCTGCTGACCGGCACGCGAGGCCAGGAAGCGGCGGTAGCTGGTCTTCTCTTCCTCGCTCAGCTCGGCCTTGGCCTGGCCGATGCCATCCAGACGCAGCACCACGTAGTCGCCGTTGCTCAGCGTGACGCCAGCAAAGGTCGGCTTGCCGTCATCGCCAGGCTTGCTCATGCGGAACAGCGCCTGCAGCACCACGGGCTCGACACCATCCTGGCTACGGCCGGCGGCCTGCACGACCTTCCAGTCCTTGCTGTCGCCTTCGCCCTTGCGCAGGGCGGCCATCAGGGCCTCGCCATCGGCCTTGGCGACTTCGCCGGCCTTCTTCTGCGCCAGGGTGTTGCGGATGCCGGCGGAAACTTCCTCCAGCGGCAGCAGCGCGGGCTTCTTATGCTCCTTCACGCGCAACACCAGAGTGGTGTCCGGATCCAGCTCGATGGCACCGCTGTTAGCGCCGTCTTCCAGCACCTCGGTGCTGAACGCGGCCTGCACCACCTGACGATTAGCAGCGACGCCCTCGCCACCCTCACGACCGAAGGCACCGCTGGTCTGCACCTGCAGACCCAGTTCCTGAGCCGGCTGGGACAGGTCGGAAGCCTCGAAGCTGGCTTCCTCCAGTTGCTTGGCTGCTTCGACGAAGCGCTGCTCGACCTGCTGCGTCTTGACGTCGCGCTCCAGCTTGCCCTTCAGGCTGGCGAAGCTCGGCACCTCGGCTGCTTGCACGTCCAGCAGCTTGATCAGGTGCCAGCCGAAGGCGGTGCGTACCGGCGTGGAAACCTCACCCTTCTTCAGCGCGTACAGCGCCTGCTCGAACTCGGGGTCGTATACGCCCGGACCAGCGAAGCCCAGATCACCACCCGTGCTGGCGGAGCCCGGGTCCTGGGAAACTTCCTTGGCCAGCTTGGCGAAATCCTCGCCCTGCTTCAGGCGCTCAGCCACTTCGTCGAGCTTGGCCTTGGCCTGCTCGTCGCTGAGCTTGTCGTTCACTTCCAGCAGGATGTGCGCGCCGCGGCGCTGCTCGGCCAGGTTGGCCACTTCCTTCTGGTACAGCGCCTGCAGCTCCTCATCGCTGGCCTTGGCCTCGGCGAAGAAACGCTCCTTGGTCAGCTCGACATACTCGACCACGACCTGCTCGGGACTCATGAACTGGTCCTGATGAGCGTCGTAGTAGGTCTTGATCTCGTCGTCCTTCAGCTCGACCGCCTTGGCATCCGCCGCCACGGTGTGGCTGGCAAAGTCGCGGGTCTGCCTGTCCAGCTGGACGAAGGTCTGCAGCTCGGCATCGGTGACGAAGTTGCTGCCGGCCAGGGTGGCCTGCAGCTGGCTGACCAGCACGTCCTGGCGCAGGCGCTCACGGAACTGCATGCGAGTCATGCCCTGCTGCTGCAGGATCTGGTCGAAGCGAGCGGAGTTGAACTTGCCGTCGATCTGGAAGGCCGGGGTCTGCAGGATCAGTTGATCCAGCGAGGCATCGGAGAAGTCCATGCCCGACTCTTTGGCACCCTGCAGCAGCAGTGTGCGCTCGACCAGGCTGTCGAGGGCGGCATTGCGCAGCAGCTTGTCGTCCAGCAGGGATGCATCGAAGTCCTTGCCGAACTGCTGGATCAGCTGACGGCGCTGCATATCAACCGCAGCGTTGAGGCTGTCCAGGCTGATATCTTCGCCATTGACCTCGGCGGCGTTACGGCTGTTGCTGGTGGACTGGATAATGGCGTCGAAACCGGTAAGGGCCATCAGCACGACGATCACGCCAATGATTGCCTTGGCGATCCAGCCCTGGGAGTTGTCCCTGATGTTCTGCAGCATGCTTCCCCCGAAACGCCAGCACTGAAAGCAGCCATGCAGCGTGGGTATGAAATCCGGATAAAAGAAAGGCGCATCCGAGGATGCGCCTTCTCATAACTGTTGGAGTGCTTTCGCAGCTCCGTGCCGGGTCGGGTTACCCCAGCCCGGCGAGGGCCAAGCCCGAGAGACGCTTAGTTGACGGCGTCTTTCAGAGCCTTGCCAGCTTTGAAGCCCGGGATCTTGGCAGCAGCGATCTTGATCGGCTTGCCAGTCTGCGGGTTGCGGCCGGTACGAGCAGCACGCTCTTTAACGGCGAAAGTACCGAAGCCAACCAGCACCACGGAATCACCAGCCTTCAGAGCGCCAGTGACGGATTCAATCACTGCGTCCAGCGCGCGGCCAGCAACAGCTTTCGGGATATCAGCGGATGCGGCGATGGCATCAATCAGTTCCGACTTGTTCACTCTTAAGTCCCCTTATTTCTGTTGAGTTGTTTCTTAGTTGTTTGGTGTAAGCAAAGCGGGTGCTGAAAGGGCCTGCCGACACATAGGAGCCGCTTTATAACAAGGGCTCGAAAATAGTGTCAAGGAAGCCCCCCGGCTAATGCGTGCTGATTCGCTCCTTGGAATCAGTCTCGCGCGAGTCATCCTTTGCAACCATCTCGGGAGCCGCATCGGGCAAGGGCTCCGGGGCGTATTGCAGCGCAATTTGCAGGACCTCGTCAATCCATTTAACCGGCTTAATGGTCAGGTCCTGCTTAATATTCTCCGGAATTTCCTTGAGATCACGGACATTCTCTTCCGGGATGATCACGGTCTTGATTCCACCACGGTGAGCGGCCAGGAGTTTTTCCTTCAGGCCACCAATCGCCAGCACCTGCCCACGCAGGGTGATCTCGCCGGTCATGGCAACATCGGCCCGCACCGGGATCTGCGTCAGCGCCGAGACCAGAGCGGTGCACAAGCCGATACCGGCACTCGGGCCGTCCTTCGGCGTGGCGCCTTCCGGCATGTGGATGTGTACGTCGCGCTTCTCGTGGAAGTCCGGAGCAATCCCCAGGCTCTTGGAGCGGCTACGCACCACGGTCAGGGCAGCAGTCATCGACTCGGCCATCACATCACCAAGCGAGCCGGTCTTGATCAACTGGCCCTTGCCCGGGACAACCGCAGTCTCGATGGTCAGCAACTCACCACCCACCTGGGTCCAGGCCAGCCCGGTAACCTGGCCGATCTGGTCCTGCTGCTCGGCCAGGCCATGGCGATAGCGACGCACGCCCAGGTAGTGCTCCAGCGAATCCGGAGTGACCTGCACCTTGATGCGCTTCTCCTTGGCATGCTCCTTGACCGCCTTGCGGCAGACCTTGGAAATCTGCCGCTCCAGGCTACGCACACCGGCCTCGCGGGTGTAGTAACGAATGATGTCGCGGATTGCCGCCTCTTCGAACTCCAGCTCGCCCTTCTTCAGGCCGTTGGCCTGCACCTGCTTGGGCGTGAGGTACTTGATGGCGATGTTGACCTTCTCGTCCTCGGTGTAGCCCGGCAGACGAATGACTTCCATACGATCCAGCAGCGGACCGGGAATGTTCATCGAGTTGGCGGTGCAGATGAACATCACGTCCGAGAGGTCGTAATCGACCTCCAGATAGTGGTCGTTGAAGTTGTGGTTCTGCTCCGGGTCCAGCACCTCGAGCAACGCCGAGGCAGGGTCGCCACGCATGTCGCTGCCCATCTTGTCGATCTCGTCGAGCAGGAACAGCGGGTTACGCACGCCAACCTTGGTCAGCTTCTGGATCAGGCGACCAGGCATGGAGCCGATATAGGTACGGCGGTGACCGCGGATCTCGGCCTCGTCACGCACGCCACCCAGGGCCATGCGCACGAACTTGCGATTGGTGGCACGCGCAATGGATTCGGCCAGCGAGGTCTTGCCCACGCCAGGCGGACCGACCAGGCAGAGTACCGGCCCCTTGAGCTTCTTCACCCGTTTCTGTACGGCGAGATACTCGAGGATGCGCTCCTTCACCTCCTCCAGACCGAAGTGATCGGCCTCGAGGATGTCCTCGGCCTTGGTCAGGTCCAAGCGCACCTTGCTCTCGGCCTTCCACGGCACGTTGGTCAGCCAGTCGATGTACGAGCGCACCACGGTGGCCTCGGCCGACATCGGCGACATCTGCTTGAGCTTGTTCAGCTCGGCATTGGCCTTGGCGTGGGCCTCCTTGGTCAGGCCGGCGTTCTCGATGCGCTTCTTCAGCTCGTCGATCTCGTTGTGGCCTTCGTCGATGTCGCCCAACTCCTTCTGAATGGCCTTCATCTGCTCATTCAGGTAGTACTCGCGCTGGCTGCGCTCCATCTGCTTCTTGACCCGGCCACGGATACGCTTCTCGACCTGCAGCAGGTCGATCTCGGCATCCAGCAACGCCAGCACATGCTCGACGCGCTCGGCCAGGCTGGTGATCTCGAGGATTTCCTGCTTCTGCTCGATCTTCAGCACCATGTGCGCGGCCATGGTGTCGACCAGGCGCGCTGGCTCATCGATGCTGTTCAGCGAGGACAGCACCTCGGCCGGCACCTTCTTGCCCAGCTGCACATACTGTTCGAACTGGCTCAACAGACTACGGGTAAAGACTTCCGACTCGCGTTCGGCAACTTCGCTCTCGTCGAGCAGTTGCACCTCAGCACGGCAATGACCATCCACTTCGATGAACTTCTGCACTGCACCGCGCTGCTCGCCCTCTACCAGTACCTTCACAGTACCGTCGGGCAGCTTGAGCAGCTGCAATACGGTGGCCACAGTTCCCATGCGATACAACGCGTCTTCGCCCGGATCATCATCTGCGGGGTTGCGCTGCGCCAGCAGGAGGATCTGCTTGTCGCCCCCCATGGCGGCTTCCAGAGCCTCGATGGACTTCTCGCGACCGACGAACAGCGGGATGACCATGTGTGGATAGACCACGACATCACGCAGCGGCAGGAGAGGCAATTCGATGGTTGTCTTCATGATTTCAGCTCTACGGCGGCCATTCGGCCGTAATCGGACGGGAGTACCCTTGACCCTAAGATGGGGCCACCCCTAGGAAAAAACAAGCGAGAAAGGCGGAAAAGCAAAGGGCCCCGCAGGGCCCTTTGTTTCAGCGTTAGACGTCAGGCGTCTGGTGCAGCCTTGGCTGGCGGCTCGCTGTTTTCGTAGATCAGCAGGGGCTTGGAAGAACCCTCGATCACACTCTCGTCGATCACCACCTTGCTGACATCGCTCTGCGAGGGGATCTCGTACATGGTGTCGAGCAGCACGCCTTCGAGGATCGAACGCAGACCACGAGCACCAGTCTTGCGCTCAAGCGCACGATGAGCCACGGCCTTCAGCGCGTCGGCACGGAACTCCAGGTCGACGCCTTCCATCTCGAACAGCTTGGCGTATTGCTTGGTCAGCGCGTTCTTCGGCTCGGTGAGTATCTGCATCAGCGCAGCCTCGTCCAACTCGTCGAGAGTCGCGATAACCGGCAGACGACCGACGAATTCCGGAATAAGACCGAACTTCACCAGATCGTCCGGCTCGACCTCACGCAGCGCCTCGCCAACCTTCTTGCCCAGGTCCGGGCTGCGCACTTCGGCATTGAAGCCGATGCCGCCCTTGGTGGAACGAGCCTGAATGACCTTCTCCAGACCAGCGAATGCACCACCACAGATGAACAGAATGTTGCGGGTATCGACCTGCAGGAACTCCTGCTGCGGGTGCTTGCGACCACCCTGTGGCGGAACCGAGGCGACAGTGCCTTCGATCAGTTTCAGCAGAGCCTGCTGCACGCCCTCACCCGATACGTCGCGGGTAATGGACGGGTTGTCAGATTTGCGCGAGATCTTGTCGATTTCGTCGATGTAGACGATGCCCATCTGGGCCTTCTCGACATCGTAATCGCACTTCTGCAGCAGCTTCTGGATGATGTTCTCGACGTCCTCACCCACATAACCGGCTTCGGTCAGGGTGGTGGCGTCGGCGATGGTGAACGGCACATTGAGCAGGCGAGCCAGGGTCTCGGCCAGCAGGGTCTTGCCCGAACCGGTAGGACCGATCAGCAGGATGTTGCTCTTGCCGAGCTCGACGTCATCTTTCTTGTCGCGCTGATTCAGACGCTTGTAGTGGTTGTATACGGCAACGGAGAGCACCTTCTTGGCGCGCTCCTGACCGATCACATACTGATCCAGAATGCCGCTGATTTCTTTGGGCGCAGGCAACTTGTGCGCGCTGCTTTCGGCCTGGGCTTCCTGCACCTCCTCGCGGATGATGTCATTGCACAGGTCGACGCACTCGTCGCAGATAAAGACCGAGGGACCGGCGATCAGCTTGCGCACTTCGTGCTGGCTTTTGCCGCAGAAGGAGCAATAAAGAAGCTTGCCGTTATCCTCGCCGTTGCGGGTGTCAGTCATTAGATCGATCCAATACGGTAGGCATGAAACACAAGATGAAGGCAATTGCGGGCATTTTCAACCCTGCGGGACGGCCGGATTCACCCGGCCGCTACGCTCAAACGCGGATCAGACTGCCAGCTGGCGCTTGCTCAGAACCTGATCGATGAGGCCGTATTTGACCGCCTCGTCGCCGCTCATGAAGTTGTCGCGATCGGTATCCTTGGCAATTACGTCGATCGGCTGCTTGCAGTGATCGGCCAGAATCTTGTTCAGGCGCTCGCGGATGGTGAGGATCTCACGGGCGTGAATCTCGATATCCGAGGCCTGGCCCTGGAAGCCGCCCAGCGGCTGGTGGATCATCATGCGCGAATGCGGCAGGCAGTAGCGCTTGCCAGCGGCACCGCCAGCCAGCAGCAGAGCACCCATGCTGCAGGCCTGGCCGATGCAGATGGTCGACACGTCGGGCTTGATGAACTGCATGGTGTCGTAGATCGACATACCGGCAGTCACCGAACCGCCCGGCGAGTTGATGTACAGGTGGATGTCCTTGTCCGGGTTCTCGGCTTCAAGGAACAGCAGCTGAGCCACGACCAGGTTGGCCATGTAGTCCTCGACCTGGCCAACCAGGAAGATCACTCGCTCCTTCAGCAGGCGGGAGTAGATGTCGTAGGCGCGCTCGCCACGGGCGGACTGCTCGATCACCATCGGCACGAGGCCACCGGCGGCTTGGATGTCTGGCATGGTGTTCATGAAAGAGTTGTGCGACATGTCTAGCGATCTCTCCCTAATAGTCATGTCTCTAAAGACGCATAAGCCAGCACGAAGGCTGGCTTATGGTTGTGCTCGAACGAGGCGAGGGATCAGGCTGCTTGCGGGGCTTCCGCCGGCTTGACCGCTTCTTCGTAGGAGACCGCTTTATCGGTCACTTTGGCCTTCTGCAGAACAGTATCTACAACTTGTTCTTCCAGTACAACCGAACGCACTTCGTTCAGCTGCTGGTCGTTCTTGTAGTACCAGGCCACAACCTGCTGCGGCTCTTGGTAAGCAGAAGCCATTTCCTCGATCAGCTCGCGAACGCGGGCTTCGTCGGCCTTCAGTTCGCTCTGCTTGACCACTTCAGCAACGATCAGACCCAGCACCACACGACGCTTGGCCTGCTCTTCGAACAGCTCAGCTGGCAGTTGGTCAGGCTTGATGTTGCCACCAAACTGCTGAACGGCCTGCACACGCAGACGGTTCACTTCGTTGCCGATCAGAGCCTTCGGCACTTCAACCGGGTTGGCGGCCAGCAGACCTTCCATTACCTGGTTCTTCACCTTGGATTTGATGGCCTGACGCAGTTCGCGATCCATGTTCTTGCGAACTTCGGCGCGGAAACCTTCCAGACCGCCTTCCTTGATGCCGAACAGGGCGAAGAAGTCGTCGTTCAGTTCCGGCAGCTGCGGAGCGGAGACGCTGTTGACGGTCACGGTGAATTCAGCGGTCTTACCGGCCAGATCCAGGTTCTGATAGTCAGCCGGGAAGGTCGGATTGATCACGCGCTCTTCGCCAGCCTTGACGCCAACCAGAGCCTCTTCAAAGCCTGGGATCATGCGACCGGAACCCAGCACCAGCGGAGTGCCCTTGGCGCTGCCACCAGCGAAGGCTTCGCCGTCGATCTTGCCGACGAAGTCGATGTTCAGCTGGTCGCCATTCTCGGCGGCACGCTCGACAGCTTCGAAGCGGGTGTTCTGCTTACGCAGGATTTCCAGCATGTTGTCGACGTCGGCGTCGTTCACGTCAGCCTGCAGGCGCTCGATGGCGATGCCATCGAAGCCAGCCAGCTGGATTTCCGGGAAGACTTCGAAAGTAGCAACGTACTCGAGGTCCTTGCCCTTCTCGAAGGCTTTCGGCTCGACGGACGGAGCACCGGCCGGATTCAGCTTCTGCTCGACGATGGCCTCGTAGAAGGTGGCCTGGATCAGGTCGCCCAGAGCTTCCTGACGGGCAGTGTCTTCGTAACGCTGGCGAATGACGTTCATCGGCACCTTGCCGGGACGGAAGCCCGGTACCTTGGCGCGGCGGGCAGTCTGCTGCAGGCGCTTGGTCACTTCGGTCTCGATGCGCTCGGCCGGCACGCCGATGGTCATGCGGCGCTCGAGAGCGGAGGTGCTTTCAACAGAAACTTGCATGGATATTCCTCGTTGCACAGACATAAGCCGGGCGTTCCGGCCCCAGAATCAAAGGCGAGCATTCTAGTGGCTCGAATAGCAGAAGTCACCTGCGCAAAACGAGCAAGAAACGGCGGGATATATAAGGAGGGATTACAAAGAAAAGATGGTGCGGACGGAGAGACTCGAACTCTCACACCTTGCGGCGCCAGAACCTAAATCTGGTGTGTCTACCAATTTCACCACGTCCGCGTGGTAACGCTTGAAACGAAAACGCCAGGCTTTGGGCCTGGCGTTTTCTCGAATATGGGGTGGACGATGGGAATCGAACCCACGACACCAGGAGCCACAATCCTGTGCTCTACCAACTGAGCTACGCCCACCATATTGCGTTGCTTGTGCCTGATCCGCCAATGGCGCACCCGGCAGGACTCGAACCTGCGACCATCCGCTTAGAAGGCGGATGCTCTATCCAGCTGAGCTACGGGCACTTAATCATCCGCGGAACAGACTTCTAAGCTACAGCTCCAACCGCTACCGGTCGTTGCCATCTTACCCAGCGGCTGGCTGTGCTCGACAAGCGGGGCGAATCTTATAGAGGGGATTCGAATGCGTCAACACGAAAATGAAAAAAATCCTGCTGGATAAAGGAGTTACAGGAAAGCGCGACGCTTGCGCCTTTGCCCCACCGGCCACCCATGCGAGAATGCGCGACCTTTTCTCCCCCCTTCCCCATGGTTAAGCACGCGTCATGACCGCAAAACTGATCGACGGTAAATCCATCGCCGCCAACCTCCGCCAGGATATCGCCAAACGTGTCGCCGAGCGCCGCCAGCAAGGCCTGCGCGCTCCTGGCCTGGCCGTGATTCTGGTCGGCAGCGACCCGGCGTCCCAGGTATACGTCTCGCACAAGCGCAAGGACTGTGAGGAAGTCGGCTTCGTTTCCGTGGCTCATGACCTGCCTGCCACTACTACTCAAGGCGAGCTGCTCGGCCTGATCGACCAGCTCAACCGTGACAACGCCATCGACGGCATCCTGGTGCAGCTGCCCCTGCCCGCCCACCTGGATGCCTCGCAGCTGCTCGAGCGCATCAACCCGGACAAGGACGTCGACGGTTTCCACCCGTTCAACGTCGGCCGCCTGTCCCAGCGCATGCCGCTGCTGCGTTCCTGCACGCCGAAAGGGATCATGACCCTGCTGGAAAGCACCGGCGTCGACCTGCACGGCCAACACGCCGTGATCGTGGGCGCGTCCAACATCGTCGGCCGGCCGATGGCCCTCGAGCTGCTGCTGGCCGGCTGCACCGTGACCGTCACCCACCGCTTCACCAAGGATCTGGCCGGCCATGTGGCCCAGGCCGACATCGTGGTCGCGGCCGCCGGCAAGACCGGTCTGGTCAAGGGTGAGTGGGTCAAGCCGGGCGCCATCGTCATCGACGTCGGCATCAACCGCCAGGCCGATGGCAAGCTGCTGGGCGACGTGGAATACGACGTGGCCGCCGAGCGCGCCGGCTGGATCACCCCGGTACCGGGTGGCGTCGGCCCGATGACTCGCGCCTGCCTGCTGGAGAACACCCTGTACGCTGCGGACAACCTGCACGCGTAAGCCTTCCGGCAATGAAAAACGGCGCCCTCAGGCGCCGTTTTCGTTTCCGCCACAGCTCTTACTACTGGGCTTTCTGCCAGGACTTCACCAGCTCGTCGTAGCTCACGGTCTCGCCTTTCGGCTTCTCGTTTGCCAGCTTCGGCTTGGGTGCACCTGGCTGATCCAACCAGTACTGCGGGTCCTTCTCCTCGTTGAGTTTCGGACCGCAATCACCCTGCACGCCGGAGCGCTCGATACGGGCCATCATGCTGTCCTGAGCCGCGGCCAGACCATCCAGGGCCTCCTGCGGGGTCTTGTCGCCACTCGCCGCCTCGGCGATGAACTGCCACCACAGCTGCGCCAGGCGCGGGTAGTCCGGCACGTTGGTGCCGGTGGGCGTCCACTGCACCCGTGCCGGGCTGCGGTAGAACTCCACCAGACCACCGAGCTTGGGCGCGGCCTCGGTCATCGCCTGGGAGTTGATATCCGACTCACGAATCGGCGTCAGGCCGACCAGAGTCTTCTTCAGCGAAACGGTCTTGGCGGTGACGAACTGCGCGTACAGCCAGGCCGCCAGGCGCTGCTTCTCCGGGGTGGATTTGAGGAAGGTCCAGGAACCGGTGTCCTGGTAGCCGAGCTTCATGCCCTCCTCCCAGTACGGCCCCTTGGGCGACGGCGCCATGCGCCACTTCGGCGTGCCGTCCTCGTTGACCACGGCCAGCCCCGGCTTGGTCATGTCCGCGGTGAACGCGGTGTACCAGAAGATCTGCTGGGCGATGTTGCCTTGCGCCGGTACCGGGCCAGCCTCGGAGAAGGTCATGCCCTGGGCTTCCGGCGGCGCGTACTGGCGCATCCAGTCGACGTACTTGGTGGTGGCGTAGACCGCCGCCGGACCGTTGGTATCGCCACCACGGGCGACGCTGGAACCCACCGGGCGGCAGCCCTCGACGCGAATGCCCCACTCGTCCACCGGCAGGCCGTTGGGCAGGCCCTTGTCGCCGCCGCCAGCCATGGAGAACCAGGCGTCGGTGAAGCGCCAGCCCAGCGACGGGTCCTTCTTGCCGTAGTCCATGTGGCCGTAGACGCGCTTGCCGTCGATTTCCTTGACGTGCTCGGTGAAGAACTGAGCGATGTCCTCGTAGGCCGACCAGTTGACCGGCACTCCCAGCTCGTAGCCGTAGATTTCCTTGAACTTGGCCTTCAGCTCAGGCTTCTCGAACCAATCGGCGCGGAACCAATAGAGGTTGGCGAACTGCTGGTCGGGCAGCTGGTAGAGCTTTTTGTCCGGCCCGGTGGTGAAGGAAATGCCGATAAAGTCGTTCAGATCGAGGGTCGGCGAAGTGAAGTCCTTGCCCTCGTTGGCGATCATGTCGCTGATCGCCACTGCCTTGCCGTAGCGGAAGTGGGTGCCGATCAGGTCCGAGTCGTTGACCCAGCCGTCATAGATGTTCTTGCCGGACTGCATCTGGGTCTGCAGCTTCTCCACCACGTCGCCTTCCTGCATCAGGTCGTGGGTGAGCTTGATCCCGGTGATCTCGCTGAAGGCCTTGGCCAGGACCTTGGCCTCGTACTCATGGGTGGCGATGGTCTCGGAGGCGACGTTGATCTCCATGCCGCGGAACGGCTCGGCCGCCTTGATGAACCACTTCAGCTCGGCGAGCTGCTGCTCCTTGGTCAGGGTGGACGGCGAGAACTCGCTGTCGATCCACTTTTTCGCCGCCTCTTCATAGGCGTCGGCCCAGGCCGCGCCGCTCAATCCGGACAACGTCAGCAGGGCCGCGAGCGCCATGCTATGTCGGGTCTTGTAGTTGTTGTCGAACATAGACTCCTCCTTGCTTGAATAGAAAACCGACCGGAACGACAGGCAGCCGGTCAGCCCCAACGCATCACCACCAGTAACCACACAACGGACAGCGCCGAGGCTATCCAGGTGCTCCAGTCGGTCGCGCCCACCACCAGCAGGTGCAGGTAGGCGCTGCCGAGCAAACCGATGAACAGCCGATCACCGCGGGTGGTGACGATCGGCAGAAAGCCCCTGCGCTCGACGCAGGGCGAGCGGATTTCCCATACCGTCATGCCCACCAGCAGCAGCGCGATACCACCGAAGAAGGCCGCCGTAACCGGAGTCCAGGCCATCCATTCCATAGTCGTATCTCCTCAGACCCGGCCCAGGGCGAAGCCCTTGGCCACGTGGTTACGGACGAACCAGATCACCAGCATGCCCGGCAGGATGGTCAGCACCCCCGCCGCCGCCAGCACGCCCCAGTCGATGCCGGAGGCCGACACGGTGCGCGTCATCACCGCCACGATCGGCTTGGCGTTCACCGAGGTCAGGGTGCGCGCCAGCAGCAGCTCGACCCACGAGAACATGAAGCAGAAGAACGCCGTGACGCCGATGCCGGGGCCGATCAACGGGATGAAGATCTTCACGAAGAACTTGGGGAAGCTGTAGCCGTCGATGTAGGCCGTCTCGTCGATCTCCTTCGGCACCCCGGACATGAAGCCTTCGAGGATCCACACCGCCAGCGGCACGTTGAACAGGCAGTGGGCCAGGGCCACGGCGATGTGGGTGTCGAACAGGCCGATCGACGAGTACAGCTGGAAGAACGGCAGGAGGAACACCGCCGGTGGCGCCATGCGATTGGTCAGCAGCCAGAAGAACAGGTGCTTGTCACCGAGGAAGCGGTAGCGCGAGAACGCATAGGCCGCCGGCAGCGCCACCAGCAGCGAGATGACGGTGTTCAGGCACACGTAGTACAGCGAGTTGAGGTAGCCGTTGTACCAACTGGGGTCGGTGAAGATCACCTTGTAGTTGGCCAGGGTGAAATCCTGCGGCCACAGGCTCAGGCCGCCGAGGATTTCGGTATTGCTCTTGAACGACATGTTCAGCAGCCAGTAGATCGGCACCAGCAGGAACAGGATGTAGAGCAGCAACGCCAGGGTTTTGCGAATGGTCATGGCGGGCTCCTCAGCTCTTCTGGTCGTTGTGGGTCATGGCCGTGTAGAACGCCCAGGACACCAGCAGGATGATCAGGAAGTACACCAGCGAGAACGCCGCCGCCGGCCCCAGGTCGAACTGCCCCACCGCCATCTTGGTCAGCGTCTGGCTGAGGAAGGTGGTGGCGTTGCCCGGCCCGCCGCCGGTGAGCACGAAGGGCTCGGTGTAGATCATGAAGCTGTCCATGAAGCGCAGCATCACGGCGATCAGCAGCACGCTCTTCATCTTCGGCAGCTGGATGTGGCGGAACACCGCCCAGCTCGATGCGCGGTCGATGCGCGCGGCCTGGTAGTACACGTCGGGAATGGCGCGCAGGCCCGAGTAGCACAGCAGCGCCACCAGCGAGGTCCAGTGCCACACGTCCATCACCAGCACCGTGACCCAGGCATCCATGGTGTTGGCCGCGTAGTTGTAGCTGATGCCCAGCTTGCTCAGGGTCCAGCCCAGCAGGCCGATATCGGCGCGACCGAAGATCTGCCAGATGGTGCCGATCACGTTCCACGGGATCAGCAGCGGAATGGCCATGATGATCAGGCAGGCCGAGGCCCAGCGACCCTTGGTCGGCATGCACAGGGCGATGGCGATGCCGAGCGGAATCTCGATCAGCAACACGCAGGCGGAGAAGATGAACTGGCGCAGCAGCGAGTCATGCAGGCGCTCGTCCTGCAGCACCTGCTGGTACCACTCGACACCAACGAAGGTGCGCGTGCTGGCGTCGAAGATGTCCTGCACCGAGTAGTTGACCACCGTCATCATCGGCAGGATGGCGCTGAACGCCACCAGCAGGAACACCGGCAGCACCAGCCACCAGGCCTTGTTGTTGATCACCTTGTTCATGCCCGCACCTCCACCAGCACGTCGTCGGCGTAGAGCATCAGCCACTGGGACGGGAAGCCGATGTAGGCCACCTTGTGCGGCACCGGCAGGTCTTCCTGCAGGCGCGCCTTGAGCGTCACGCCGTCCAGCTCCAGGGTGAGGATCTTGTAGGTGCCCAGGTCCTCGACATGGCGCACCTCGCCACGCAGGGCATCGACGAACGGCTCGTCGCTGACATGCACGAACTCCGGGCGGATGCCCAGCTTCAGCGGCCGCCCACCCAGCTCGGCCAGGCGCTGGCACAGCGCCGGCGCCAGCGGCACACGGGTCTGGCCGAAGCACACGCCGCCAGCGTAGGGCGTGACCTCGATCAGGTTCATTCCCGGGCTGCCGATGAAGAAGCCGACGAAGGTGTGTTTGGGCCGCTCGAACAGCTCGCGCGGGGTACCGAACTGGACGATCTGACCGCCGTACATCACCGCGATCTTGTCGGCGAAGGTCGAGGCCTCCAACTGATCGTGGGTGACGTAGACCATGGTGATGTTGAACTGCTCGTGGATCTGCTTGAGCTTGCGCCGCAGCTTCCACTTCAGGTGCGGGTCGATCACCGTCAGCGGCTCGTCGAAGAGGATCGCCGACACGTCGTCGCGTACCAGGCCGCGGCCCATGGAGACCTTCTGCTTCTCGTCGGCGGTGAGGTTGCGCGCCTTCTTGTGCAGCAGCGGGTGCAGGTCCAGCACCTCGGCGATCTCGTGCACCTTGCTGGTCACGCGCGACTCCGCCAGGCCCTGGTTGCGCAGCGGGAAGGCCAGATTGTCGAACACCGTCATGGTGTCGTACACCACTGGGAACTGGAAAACCTGGGCGATGTTGCGCTCCTGCGGCGACAGGTCGTTGACCTCGCGCATGTCGAACAGTACCTGCCCCTCGGACGGGCTGAGCAGCCCGGAAATGATGTTGAGCAGGGTCGACTTGCCGCAGCCAGACGGGCCGAGCAGCGCATAGGCGCCGCCCTGCTCCCAGACATGGGTCATCTCGCGGATGGCGTAGTCGTCCGCCCCGCTCGGCTGCGCGCTGTAGCTGTGGGCCAGGTTCTGCAGGCGTATTTCTGCCATGGTGCGCTCCTCAGGACCGGCGGATCGGCGCCAGGACCAGTTGGTCCCGGGTATCGAAAACGAACAGCTTGTGGGTCGGGATGTAGATGCGGATCGGAGCGTCCACGTCGTACTCGTGCACGCCCTGCAGATGCAGGACCAGGGCGAAGTGCTCGCTGCGCACGTGCAGGAAGGTCTCCGAGCCACTGATCTCGGCCAGCTCGACGGTCACCGCCAGCTCCAGGTCGTCGTCATTGGATGGCACCAGGCCGATGTGCCCGGGGCGCACGCCAAAGCGGTACAACCCTTCCGCCAGGCCACGCAGCTCGGCGGTCAGCGGGAAATGCACGAAGTCCTCGAAGCTCACCTCGCCATCGCTGATGCGCCCGTGCATCAGGTTGATCGGCGGCTCGGAGAACAGCTCGGCGGACAGCACCTGCTGCGGCCGGTGGTAGACCTCGGTGGTCCTGCCACTCTGGATCACCCGGCCTTCGTGCAGGATGGTGGTGGTGCCGCCCAGGGCCAGCGCCTCGTTGGGCTCGGTGGTGGCGTAGATGGCGATGCTGCGACGGGTGCGGAACAGCTCGCGCATCTCCTGGCGCAGCTCCTCGCGCAGCTTGTAGTCGAGGTTCACCAGCGGCTCGTCGAACAGCACCAGGTCGGCATCCTTGACCAGTGCGCGGGCCATCGCCGTGCGCTGCTGCTGGCCGCCGGACAGCTCCAGCGGGTAGCGCTTGAGGAACTTCTCGATGCGTAGCATCTGCGCGGTTTCCTGCACCTTGCGCTCGATCTCCGCCTTGGCCACACCGGCCTGGCGCAGTGGCGAGGCGATGTTCTCGAACACCGTCAGGTTCGGGTAGTTGATGAATTGCTGGTAGACCATCGACACGTTGCGCTGGCGCACCGGCACGCCGGTGACGTCGGCGCCGTGCATCAGGATGCGGCCGCTGCTGGGCTTGTCCAGCCCGGCCATCAGGCGCATCAGCGAGGTCTTGCCGGCGAGCGTGCGGCCCACCAGCACGTTGAAGGAGCCCGGTTCGAAGCTCAGGCAGGCGTCGTCGATATAGACCTGCTGGTCGACCACGCGGCAGACATGTTCCAGCGTTAACGACATGGCGTGTCCTTATGGTTATTTCGCCCGCCGCCGCGAAGGAGCCTCGCGGTCGGCACTGGCATAAGGCGACATTCGTGCCAGCGCCGATGCGCGCAAGCGAAAACCGGCCATCTCGTTGATCTACAAGGAATCATCCATAAGGCGCGGTGAGTGGCACGCCGCAGCCTGAACAGTTTTGAACAGTGAAAGCTGAACAACTGAACAATTCGGCCTTTGACTTTGAACAGCCATGAACAACACTGGGCGAACGCTTCCCCCTGCCCCGCCCGCGGAGACAGGGGCCGGGAGAGCAAGGCACTCCCAGCGGCCAGCCCATTGCAGTAACGGCGACGCCAGCACGGAAGCTGTACCTATAAAAACAAGAACCAGGCGATACCCCATGACTGCTACTGCCCCGGCGCCGAGCCACGACGCCATCGTTCGCGATTCCTGGAGCCGCTGCCGCGACTTCGGCCTCACCCACCAGAGCCAGCCGGCCTTCGGCCAGGCCGCGCCTGGCGAAGTCTCGGCCCTGCTGGAGAGCCAGCATTTCCTGGTGCAGACCACCCACCAGGAGGTGCTGCCCTACTACGAGAACATCCTGGCCAACTCCAACTGCCTGATCATGCTGGCCGATAACCAGGGCCAGCTGCTGCAGTCCTGGGGCGACCGCCGCTTCGTCGAGCCGGCCCAGGCCGTCGGCTTCATCCCCGGTGCCCTGTGGCAGGAGCGCCAAAGCGGCACCAACGCCATCGGCACGGCGCTGGCCTGCGGCCAGGCGGTGCACATCCAGCGCGACGAGCATTTCCTCAAGGCCAATCGCTTCATGACCGGCTCGGCCTCACCGATCTTCGACGCCACCCGGCAGATGATCGGCGTGCTCGACGTCTCCAGCGACAGCTACCTGCCGCCCGCCCATACCCTGGGCATGGTCAAGATGATGAGCCAGTCGGTGGAGAACCGGCTGATCCTCAACCTGTTCAAGGACGACTATTTCCAGCTCAGCTTCAACACCAGCCTGGACAACCTGGACAGCCAGTGGGCCGGCCTGCTGGTGTTCGACGAGGCCGGGCAGATCGTCTCGGCCAATCGCCGCGCCGACAGCCTGCTCGGCGTCGGCCTGTCGCGGGTGAACATCGAGAGCCTGTTCGACGTGCCGCTGCAGCAGCTGCTCAACCAGCCGGAGAGCCTGCCCTTCGCCCTGCGCGCCGCCGGCCGCTATCGCTTCCACGGCCTGATCAAACGCCCACGCAAGCCGCGTATCCAGCCGCGCGACTTCCGCCCGCAGATGCCGCAGGTCCAGCAGCAGGCAGGTTTCACCCTGGCCAACATCAACCTCGGCGACCCGCGGGTGGACAAAGCCGTGCGCCAGGCCGAACGCCTGGTGGAGAAGGACATCCCGATCCTCATCCAGGGCGAAACCGGCGCCGGCAAGGAGGTGTTCGTCAAAGCGCTGCACAACGCCAGCTCGCGCGCCGGCCAGCCGCTAATCGCAGTGAACTGCGCAGCGATTCCCGCCGAACTGGTGGAGTCCGAGTTGTTCGGCTACGAGAAAGGCGCCTTCACCGGCGCCAGCCAGAAGGGCAGCATCGGCCTGATCCGCAAGGCACACCGAGGCACCCTGTTCCTCGACGAGGTCGGCGACATGCCGCTGGCCGTACAGGCCCGCCTGCTGCGAGTGCTGCAGGAACGCAGCGTGCAGCCGCTGGGCGGCGGCGAGCCCTACCCGGTGGATATCCGCCTGGTCTCGGCGACCAACCGCCCGCTACGCCAGGATGTGGAGGCCGGGCTGTTCCGCGCCGACCTCTACTACCGCATCAGCGGCCTCAACCTGGAATTGCCGCCGCTGCGTGAGCGAACCGACAAGGCCGCGCTGTTCCAGCGCGTATGGGAGCACCACCGCGAACCCAGCCAGTGGGCCGGCCTCAGCCGCGAGGTGCAAGAGCTGTTCCTGCGTCACCCCTGGCCCGGCAACCTGCGCCAGCTGAGCAGCGTGATGCAGATCGCCCTGGCCATGGCCGAGGACCAGCCGATCCACGCCGAACACCTGCCGGACGACTTCTTCGCCGACCTGGAAACCGAGCCCGACAGCCCGCCCGCCGGCGAACCACTGATCGAAGCCGGCGACCTGGCCAGCCAATACCAGGCCTGCGGCGGCAATATCTCGCACCTGGCGCGCAGCCTGGGGCTGAGCCGCAACACCCTGTACAAGCGCCTGCGCGAGCAGGGCCTGAAGGTCTGAACGCTAGACCGACAGCGACTCGCGCCGGGCAAAGGCGGTAAGTTCCGCCGCCGGCATGGGCCGGGCGAACAGGAAGCCCTGGCCCTGGTCGCAGCCCAGTTCGGCCAGCAGCCCGCGGGTCGCCTCGTCCTCGATGCCCTCGGCCGTGGTCTGCAGGCCCAGGCTGTGGGCCATCTGCACGATGGCGGTGACGATGGCCTGATTCTGCGGGTTGTCGCCGAGGCCGTGAATGAAGGACTGGTCGATCTTCAGCTTGTCGACCTGGAAGCGCTGCAGGTAGGCCAGGCTGGAGTAGCCGGTGCCGAAGTCGTCGATCGACAGCTTCACCCCCAACTCCTTGAGACGCGCCAGCTGCGCGCAATCCTGCAGCAGGATCGACTCGGTCAGTTCCAGGTCCAGGCAGGCGGGACTCAGGCCGAAACGGGTCAGCGCGCCCGCCACCACGTCCTCGAGGTTGCCGCGGCGGAACTGCACCGCCGAGAGGTTGAGCGACACGGCGAAGCGCGGCAGGCCGGCGGCCTGCCAGAGCATGGACTGGCGGCAGGCCTCGTTGAGCACCCACTCGCCGATCTCGACGATCAGACCGGACTGCTCGGCCACCGGGATGAAGCGATTCGGGCCGAGCATGCCGAGTTCGGGGTGCTGCCAGCGCAGCAGCGCCTCGACCGCCAGCAGGCGCCCGCTGTGCAGGTCGATGATCGGCTGATAGTGCAGTACGAACTCGTCGCGGCTCAGCGCCTGGCGCAGGTCCAGCTCCAGGGCCAGGCGCTCGCGGTTGTCGGCGTTCATGCGCTCATCGAAGAAGCAGTAGGCGTTGCGCCCCGCCGACTTGGCCTGGTACATGGCCACGTCGGCATGCTTGAGCAGCGTCTCGAAGTCCTCACCGTCGCCGGGGAACATCGAGATACCGATGGAGATCGAGGTGACTATCTGCATGCCCTTGAGCGACAGCGGCTGGGCCAGGCGCTGCTGCAGCCGGGCGGCCAGCGAGGATACTGAGGCCAGGTCGTCGACGTCGGCCAGCACCATGAGGAACTCGTCGCCGCCCTGGCGGCTCACCGTGTCGATGTCGCTCAGGGTCTCGCGCAGGCGCCGCGCCACCTCCTGCAGCAGCTCGTCGCCGGCGGCGTGGCCGAGGGAGTCATTGATGGTCTTGAAGTTGTCCAGGTCGAGGAACAGCAGCGCCACCTGGCGGCCGTCGCGACGGGCGTGGCCGATGGCCTGCTCCATGCGGTCACGGATCAGCAGGCGGTTGGGCAGGTTGGTCAGAGCGTCGTGCTGGGCCAGGTGGGTGAAGCTGGCCTCGGAGTCCTTCACCCGCACGATCTCCTGCTGCAGGCGCAGCAGAGTCTTGCGCAGGTCGTTGGCCAGCAGCCAGACGGCCACCGCGCACATCACCAGCACCGCGCTGACATTGACCATGCGGCCAACCCCCAGGGGTAACGGCGTGAAACTCTGCAACCCGCTGAGCGCGGCGTAAGTGAGGAAGGCCACCACCGCCAGGATGCTCAGCAGCAGGCCGATGAACAGGCGCAGCGGCGCGACCATGCCGGCGACGATCAGAATGCCCGGGAAACATAGCACCGCGCCGCTATAGAGCCCCTGGCTGAACCACAGCGACACCGAGACCAGCACCGTGAGGCTGAACAGGATCATCGTCATGGCGAGGTTCACCTGCCCGCGCCCGATCAGCCGCCGCCCACCCAGCACGATCAGCAGTGCCAGCCCGATCAGACCGACGTCCAGCCAGAGCCCAGACATCACCCGTTCCAGGCCGACACACAGCATCACCACACACTGCACATTGGCAATCTGCAGCAGCCGTTGCGCCTGCAGGCGCCGCTCGAGCGGATCGCCGTGGGCATCGAGCGTCGAAGGGTTTTGCGCACGCGTCATAACTGCTGTCATCCATGAGCGACTGCTGCGATAGGGCCTGCACCCTAGCCAATAACCGGGTGATCGTACAAGTAGACCAATGGGGACAGGTCGCCGAAACACAACAGCCGCGCAGGAGCGCGGCTGTTGTGTCTGCTACCACTCAGACAGCGAAGTCGGTGGACAGCGACAGGCTGCGCCAGGCCTGCAGCTCGGTCTCGACCTGCGCATGCTTCTGCTCGATGCGCGCCACCGCATCGCTACCCAGCGGCAGGCGCAGCGGTGGTTGCTCGGCATTGGCCAGCACCAGCATGGCCTCGGCGAACTTCGCCGGGTCGCCCGGCTGGGCGTGGTTGGCCGAGCTGGCGAACTGACGCATGGCGCCGACCGTCTCGTCGTAGTCAGCCAGTTCCAGGGCGGTCTTCACCAGCGACTGCTCGTCGAGGAAGTCGGTACGGAAGAACCCCGGCTCGACCACGGTGACGTGGATGCCGAGCGGCGCGATCTCCTGCTGCAGCGCCTCACTGATGCCTTCCACGGCAAACTTGGTGGAGCCGTACACGCCCCAGCCCATGTAGGCCTGGTAGCCGCCCAGCGACGAGATGTTGATGACGTGGCCGGAGCGCTGGCGGCGCATGTGCGGCAGCGCGGCGCGGGTGACGTTGAGCACGCCGAACACGTTGGTGGCGAACAGCCGCTCGGTCTCCGTCGCGCTGGTTTCTTCCACCGCACCCAGCACGCCGAAGCCGGCATTGTTGATCAGCACGTCGATGCGGCCGAAGCGGGCGATGCCGGCAGCGACGGCTTCAAAGGCCTCGTCCTCGCGGGTCACGTCCAGGCGCACGGCCAGCAGGTTGGGATGCTCGCCCAGGCGGGCGGTGACGTCGACGGGCTTGCGGGCGGTGGCGATGACGGCATCGCCGGCGTTGAGGGCCTGTTCGGCGATCAGTGCGCCGAAACCACGGGAAGCTCCAGTAATCAGCCAGGTACGCATATCGAATTCCTCGGATGTCGTCCCGCACCACGCGGGCCGTTGACGACACTCTAGGGCTGGGGTACTGATGTGATAATCCCAATAAAATTGCATGACTTGCTGAGTAAATTTCATCAATGAAGAACGTCTCCCCCACCGACCTGGCGATCTTCTTGGCCATCGCCCAGCACCTCAGCTTCGCCCGCGCTGCGGTAGACCTGGGCCTCACGCCCTCGGCGCTGAGCCATGCCCTGCGCGGGCTGGAGGAACGCCTGGGCGTGCGCCTGTTCAACCGCACCACCCGCAGCGTGGCGCTGACCGAGGCCGGCGAGCGCCTGCAGGCGCGGGTGCGCCCGGCGTTCCGCGACATCGCCGACGCCCTGGAAGACCTCAACAACTTCCGCGACAAACCCTCCGGCAGCCTGCGTATCAATGCCGGCCGCGCCGCCATCCAGCTGGTCCTGCTGCCGCTGGTGGGGCGCTTCCTCGCCGCCTACCCGGACGTGCGCCTGGAACTGGTGGCCGACGATGGCATGGTCGATGTGGTCTCGGCCGGCTTCGACGCCGGCGTACGCTTCGGCGAGCGCCTGGAGGCGGACATGGTCTCGCTGCCCATCGGCCCGCGCATGCGCTCGGTGGTGGTCGGTGCGCCCGCCCTGTTCGAGCGCCATACCGCTCCACAGAAGCCCGAAGATCTGCATGGCCTGCCCTGCATCCGCCACCGTTTTCCCGGTGGCAACTTCTACCGCTGGGAATTCGAGCGTGGCGGCATCGCCCTGGAGATTGAGGTGGAAGGCCCGCTGACCCTGGACGACGTGGGCCTGATGGTCGAGCCGGCGCTGCAGGGTGTCGGCCTCGCCTACGTGTTCGAGGAAATGGTCCGCGAGCCGATCGCCGACGGCCGCTTGGTCCAGGCGCTCGGCGACTGGTGCCCCTACTACGCCGGCCTGCACCTCTACTACCCGAGCCGCCGCCATGTGCCGGCGGCGCTGCGCGCTTTCATCGACTTCGCCCGCGCCACACTTGCCAACAGCGCCAATCCCTGACAAAACGCCGCCAGTCCAACCATTCGCGAGCAGAAACATGAGCGACGAACTGAAAATCGAAGACCTGGAGATCGGTAGCGGCAAGGCCGCCGTCAAGGGTGCGTTGATCACCACCCAGTACCGCGGCTGGCTGGAGGACGGCAGCGAATTCGATTCCTCCTACTCGCGCGGCAAGCCGTTCCAGTGCGTGATCGGTACGCGTCGGGTGATCCAGGGCTGGGACCAGGGCCTGATGGGCATGCAGGTCGGCGGCAAGCGCAAGCTGTGGGTGCCGGCGCACCTGGGTTATGGCGAGCGCCAGGTTGGCTCCATCCCGCCGAACTCCAACCTGGTGTTCGAGATCGAGCTGCTGGAAGTACTGACCCGCGACGACTGATTCAGCTGCGCGGAAACGACAACGCCCATCGCGTATGCGACGGGCGTTGTCGTTTCTGGCACCTCAGGCGGAGAAGCCACCATCGATGGTCAGGTTGGCGCCGGTAATGTAGGCCGCCTCGGGGCCGGCCAGGTAGGCCACGAAGCTGGCGATCTCCTCCGCCTTGCCGTAGCGCGGCAGCGCCATGGTCTGCTTCAGCGCTTCGGCGAAGTCACTGTTGTCCGGGTTCATGTCGGTATCCACCGGGCCCGGCTGCACGTTGTTGACGGTGATGCCGCGCGGCCCCAGGTCACGGGCCAGGCCCTTGGTGAAACCGGCCACCGCAGCCTTGCTCAGGGCGTAGACCGAGCCGCCGCCGAAGGGCATGCGCTCGGCGTTGGTGCTGCCGATGGTGATGATGCGGCCGCCGTCACCCATCACACGGGCGGCTTCCTGGCTGGCGATCACCACGCTGCGCACGTTCACGTCCAGAGTGCGGTCCAGGTCGCCGATGCTGAATTCCTCGATGGGCGCGATGGCCAGTACGCCGGCGTTGTTCACCAGGATGTCGAGGCGACCGAAGCTTTCCACGGTGTGACGGATGGCGGCGCGGATGGCCTGCTCGTCGCGGCTGTCGGCCTGGATGGCGATGGCGCGGCCACCAGCGGCTTCGATGGCCTGCACCACGTCAAGGGCACCGGCGGCGGAGGACACGTAGGTCAGGGCGACAGCAGCGCCCTCCTTCGCCAGGCGTTGGGCGATGGCGGCGCCGATACCACGGGAACCACCTTGGATGAATGCGACTTTGCCTTCGAGGGTTTTGTTGGTGCTCATTTTGAATCTCCTGAATCTGGGGGTTGGTGTGTAAGACGGCCCCAGTATTCACCTACCACTCACAACCGATAAGCTGGCAATCGCTATATTCAGTCGATACCAATGGTTTATGGAGAACCCATGGAAACCCTCAGCAGCATCGAGTGCTTCGTCCGCGCCGCAGAGGCCAGCAGCTTCGCCGAGGCCGCGCGGCGCCTGGGCCTGACGCCTGCGGCAGTGGGCAAGAATGTGGCTCGCCTGGAATCCAACCTCGGCGTGCGTCTGTTCCTGCGCAGCACCCGGCGCCTGACCCTGACCGAGGCTGGCGAGCGCTTTCTGGCGGAGGTGAGTGGAGGGCTGGCCAGCATCCAGGGCGCGGTGGCCAACCTGGCCAGCAGCCAGGGGCAGCCGGCGGGCACCCTCAAGGTGAGCATGGGCGTGGCCTTCGGCCGCGACTACATCATGCCGCACCTGTCCGACTTCCTGGCGCGCTACCCGGCGATAGTGCCCGACTGGCACTTCGACAACCGCGCCGTGGACCTGATCGGCGAAGGCTTCGACGCCGCCCTCGGCGGTGGCTTCGAGCTGCCACCCGGGGCGATTGCCCGGCAGCTGGCGCCGGCCCACCGGGTGCTGCTGGCCTCGCCGGAATACCTCGCCCAGCATGCGCCCATCGAGCAGCCGGAGGACTTGGCCCCGCACGCCGGCATCCTCCTGCGTTCGCCGCAGACCGGGCGGGTGCGCAGCTGGCCGCTACGTACCCGCGACGACCGCCAGGCCAGCTTCGAGCTGACCCGGCGCATGACCATGAACGACCCCGAGGCGGCCTGCCACGCGGCTCTGCAGGGCCTGGGCGTGACCCTGATCAGCACCGTGCACGCGCTGCCTTATCTGCAGAGCGGCAGCCTGCAGCGAGTGCTGCCGGACTGGTACGTGGACACCGGCAGCCTGAGCCTGTACTTCAGCGCGCAGAAGCTGCTGCCGGCCAAGACGCGGGTGTTCATCGACTTCATCGTCGAGCGCTTCCGCGAACACAAGTGGGCGGAGCGTTTCGACGCCCGCCGGCGCACCTAGCCAACCCTACTTCGCCTCGGCGACCTGCAGGCGCCGCCGCAAACTCCAGCCCTGCTGCATGCCGGCCGCCGCCAGCAGGATGGCCGCCACGCCCAGCCACTGCAGCGGGCTGAGGCGATGACCGAAGGCTAGCCAGTCGACGAAGATCGCCGCGATCGGATAGATGAACGACAGCGCCCCGGTCAGCGCCGTCGGCAGTTTCTGGATGGCGCTGTACAGCAGCATGTACATCACCCCGGTATGCAGGATGCCCAGGGCCGCCAGGCTGGCCCAGGCCTGCGGCTGCTCGGGCAACTGGTAACTGGCCAGCGGCGCCAGCATGAGGATGCCGGTGAGCAGCTGGACCAGCGCGATCAGGTGCGGGGGCGTGCCGGAGAGGCGTTTGACGATCAGCGCCGCCACGGCATAGAGCAGCGCAGCGCCCAGGGCCAGAGCGATGCCCAGCAGGTAGTTCTCGCCCGAGGTGCCGGTGTCGCCATGGGCGCTGACGATGGCCAGCATGCCGAGGAAGGCCACGCCCAGCCAGGCCAGCTTGGCCAGGGTGATGCGCTCGCCGAGGAACAGCGCCGCCAGGCCCACCAGCATGAACGGCTGGACGTTGTACACCGCCGTGCTGATGGCGATGGACGCCTTGGAGTAGGAGGCGAACAGCAGCAGCCAGTTACCGACGATGGCTACCCCGCTGACCAGCGCCAGGATCAGCACCCGGCGACTCAGCAGCTTGCGACGCAGCAGGCCGAGCGCGGCGCACACCAGCAGCAACATCGCGCCGCCGATCACGCAGCGCCAGAACACCACGTCGACCACGGACTGGCCGGAGACCAGGACGAACCAGCCGATGGTGCCGGAAATCAGCATCGCCGCGATCATTTCCAGCGAGCCGCGCTTGAGGGTCTTGTCCATGGTCGGAGTCTCCGGTTGGGGTGCGCTCATTATTCGGCTACCCGCACTGGCGCATCCAGGGCTAATCTAAGGCGAAACTGCAGTACTGCCTTTATTGCAAAGGCACTTTCCTGAAATAGCCTTACGAGCACGCCATGACCGACGAAATCGACCAGCTTCTGCTCAACGCCTTGATGGAAGACTCGCGCCGCTCGCTCAAGGCGCTGGCGCAGATCAGTGGCCTGTCCTCGCCCAGCGTGGCCGAGCGCCTGCGCCGCCTGGAAGAACGCGGCGTGATCAAGGGCTACCGGGTGGAAGTGGACCCGCGCCACTTCGGCTACCAGCTGCAGGCCATCGTCCGCGTGCGCCCGCTGCCCGGCAAGCTGCACGAGGTGGAGCGGCAGATCCAGTCGATCCCCGAGTTCACCGAGTGCGACAAGATCACCGGCGAGGACTGCTTCGTCGCCCGCCTGCAGGTGCGCTCCATGGAGCAGCTCGACGAGCTGCTGGACCGCATCAACGCCTACGCCGAGACCAACACCGCCATCGTCAAGAAGACCTCGGTGCCGCGCCGACTGCCGCCGATGAACTGAAGGAATACCCATGCGATTCAGAACCACTGCGCTGGCCCTGCTGCTGATCGGCCAGACGGCCCTGGCGCAGCCGAATGAGCTGCGCGCCGTTGTCGATGCCGCCGTGCAGCCGGCCATCGAGCAGTACCGGATTCCCGGCCTAGCCGTAGCCATCGTGCACAAGGGCGAGCGCCACTTCTTCAACTACGGCGTCGCCTCCCGCGACAGCGGCCAGGCGGTGAATGAGCACACGCTGTTCGAGCAGGGCTCGGTGAGCAAGCTGTTCAGCGCCACCCTCGGCGCCTATGCCCAGGCCGAAGGCAAGCTGCGCCTGGACGACCCGGCCAGCCAGCATCTGTCGACGCTGCGCGGCACTGCCTTCGACAAGGTCAGCCTGCTCGACCTGGCCACCTACACGCCCGGCGGCCTGCCGCTGCAATTCCCGGATGCCGTGCACAACGAGCAGCAGATGCTCGACTACTACCGCGCCTGGCAACCCGCCTACCCCGCCGGCAGCCAGCGCCTGTACTCCAACCCCAGCATCGGCTTGTTCGGCCACCTGGCCGCCACCAGCCTGGGCGAGCCGTTCGACCAGTTGCTGGAGCACCAACTCTTCCCGCAACTGGGCATGCGCGAGAGCCATGTGCGCGTGCCGCAGGCGCAAATGGCGCGCTACGCCTGGGGCTATCGCGAGGAGAAGGCGATCCGCGTGCAGCCGGGCCCGCTGGATGCCGAGGCCTACGGAGTGAAGTCCACGGCCGCCGACATGCTGCGCTTCGTCGAGGCCAACCTCGATCCGTCGCAGCTGCCGGCACCGCTGCGCCAGGCCATCGCCACCACCCACCAGGGCTACTACCGAGTTGGCGACATGAGCCAGGGCCTGGGCTGGGAGCGCTACGCCTACCCCATCACCCTGCAGCGCCTGCAGGCCGGCAACTCGTCGCAGATGGCCCTGGAGCCACATGCCGTCGAGCGCTTTGCCAAGCCGCAACCTGCCGAGGGTGACCTACTGCTAAACAAGACCGGCTCGACCAATGGCTTCGGCGCCTACGTGGTGCTGTTGCCGGCCCGCGCCACCGGCCTGGTGATCCTGGCCAACCGCAACTACCCGAATGCCGAGCGGGTACGCGTCGCTCTGCAGATCCTCGGCACGCTGGAGCCCTGAGCCGCTGGCCCATTGCCAGGCTCCAGCCGGGGGCGGAAAGCCCGTATGATGGCCGGCCGCATCTGCTTTCCGAGTTGCCATGCTGTCCGCCGTCAAACGCTACAAGGCGCTGTTCTCCAACGCCCTGGCGCGCTACTTCCCCCGCACCACCGAATACCTGCGCGCCGAACGCGAGGCCGCGGCCCGGCTGCGCCAGCCGCAACCGCGCGCCAAGCGCCCCGCCAGCAGCGGCAAGAGCAAGGCGAGCGGGCGCAAGAAGAAGGCCAGCGATGGCCCTGCCCCTGCAACCACCGGCATCTATTCCAGCGCCCGCCTGAAGGTCGACGAGAGCCAGATCGCCGCCATGCGTGCTCGCGTCGCCGAGGCGGTGGCGGCCGGGCTGATTGGTGCGCCATCCGACGAGCAGTGGACGATGATCCTCTGCCGCGCCCCGCTGGCGCGCATCTTCGCGGGCGCCGGCTCGGGCAAGTCCAGCACCCTGCTGCTGCGCGTGGTGTTCATGCTCTGCCACCTGCAGATTCCCGCCGCCAGCCTTACGGTGATCTCCTTCACCAACGCCTCCTGCGCCGAGCTGCGTAGCCAGCTGCTGCGCCTGTTGGCCTTCTGGCAGTTCCCTTTCGACGAAGCCCTGGCACGTCAGTGCGTGCGCACCTTCCACTCGGCCATGGCGCAGCAGGCCAAGCTGCTGTTGGGCGCGCCGAACTGGTTCGAGCAGCTCGGTAACGGCGCCAGCGAGGAGCCGGACGCCCCCGCCGGCGGCCGCCTGCCACCCTCGCAACAGCGCCTGCTGCGCCAGGCCTACGACGAGCTCTACGCCAGCGATGCCGCCTTCCGCCAGCAGGTGCATGAGCTGCTCGGCGTGGCCATGCCCGAGACCGTCGGCAAGCCTCCGCAAGAGGGCCTGCGCCTGGCCGGCGAGCTGCGCGCCGCACCACTGTACGAGGCGCTCTATCAGCAAGGCTGCTTCGCCGAGAGCCTCGGCCTGCGCCCGGACCATATCGACGCCGCCACGCTGGGCTGCGCGCCGCGTGAGCGCCTGGTCCTGCAGGTACTTTCCAGCTTCTGGACGCGCTTCCAGGCACTGCTGCAGGCGCAGGGCGTCACCACTTTCGATGCAGCCTTCCGCCAGCTTGGCGAGCGCCTGGCCAGCACGCAGGAGCTGCCGGCGGAGGCCATCGAGCCGTTGCGCCATCTGCTGATCGACGAGTTCCAGGACATCTCGCCGCAGATCGTCCACTGGCTGCAGGCCGTGCACCGCGCCCTGGTCGGCCGCGGCAAAGCGGTCAGCCTGATGGCCATCGGCGACGACTGGCAGTCGATCTATGGCTGGCGCGGCAGCTCGCCGGAGCTGTTCCTCGACTTCGATCGCCATTTCCCCAGTCGCGGCAAAGCCAAGAGCCAGGTGCTGATGCTGACCAGCAACTTCCGCAGCATCGAACCGATCCTGCGCGATGCCGAGGCGCTGCTGCAGGGTGTCGCCTGCAAGCAGGCCAAGAGCAGCCAGGCGATCAAGGCCACGCAGCCGGGCGACCACGGCGTGCGCCGCATTGAGGGCTTCGACCTCAAGCGCCAGTTGCCCGAGCTGCTGCAGGAAATCGCCGCGCAGTGCGCGCACGTCGCCCAGCGCGGCAGCCGCGAGCGCAACCCGGTGCTGCTGCTGGGCCGGCGCAACGACGCACTGAAGCAGGTGCAGGCCCAGCTGGACCCGAGCCTGCCGGTGCGCGCCTACAGCATCCACCGCGCCAAGGGCCTGCAGGGCGAGGTGGCGATCATCCTCGACGAGGGCGGCAGCCCCGACTCGCATCCGCTGCGCAACGCGCTGTATGCCCACTGCGGCCTGTTCCGCAACAGCTACGACCAGGCCATGCGCGACGAGAGCCTGCGCCTGGCCTATGTGGCTGTCACCCGTGGCGTCAGCCGGGTGATCTGGTACGCGGGCAAGCGCTGAAAAAGCGCATTGCCCGACTAGGCAGATGCCCGTCGCCCCGCTACCTTCGCTGAAGCCTTGGCGCTCGCTCGGGCCCCAGCCATGCAGTGAGGCAACCGCAGACGATGGACAGACTGCCGACCGACTCGACCAGCAAACTTCAGGCCGCCAGCCCAGCCCTGCCGGGCCTGCTGCGACATAAGCGCTGGCTGGTAGCCGCCAGCTACACGCTGGTGCTCTGCCTCAACCAGCTGCTGGTCACCAACCTGATTCCCCTGCTGTCGCATATCCAGCAGCTGTATGGCCTGTCGGAGCTGCAGGCCAGCGCCGGCGTGCTGATCTTCCCCATCTTCTGCGTGCTGTTGTCGATGCCGGCAGGACGCTTCATCGATCGCTTCGGCTTTCGCCATGGCACCCACCTCGGCATCGCCCTGATGGCCCTGGCCGTGCCCGTGCGCCTGGCCAGCGAGACCTTCACCGGCCTGATGCTCGGCCAGTTGCTGATTGCCCTGGGCCAGCCGCTGATCATCACCGGCGCCGCCAAGATGGCTGCAGAGTGGTTCCCCGAGGCAGAACGCGGCAAGGCCATAGGCCTGACCACCGCCGGCATGTTCGCCGGCCTCGCCCTCGGCCTGGGCCTGCCGCCCCTGCTGTTCGCCAGCTATGGCCTGCAGGCCACCCTGAGCGGCCTTGCCCTGGCATCTCTGGTGCCCAGCGTGCTGTTCCTGCTCTGCAGCGGCGACAGCGGCAAACCCGCCACCACCGACCAGGTGCAGGACGCGCGCCCCGGCTGGCTCGACCTGCTCTATACCCCCGGCCTGGCGGCACTGCTGCTGGCCGCGTTGCTGGGCTTCGGCCTGTTCAATGCGCTGACGCTGTGCCTGGAACCCATACTCGCCGGCAACGGCCTGGACGCCAGCACCCTGGCCATGACGGGCATGCTGCTGATCGCTGGCGGCGTGTTCGGCTCAGTGCTGGTGGAACCGCTGGCACAACGGCTGAAGAGCAGAAAGCGCGTGCTGCTGGGCTGTGGTGTGGGTGTCATCACCACCATCTGGCTGCTGTTCCACGCCCAGAGCCAGGCCACCGCCGCGCTCTACGCGGCGCTGCTCGGCCTGTGCCAACTGCCGTGCTATGCCCTGCTGCTGACGCTGGCGGAAGAGCTGGTCGGCACCCGCCAGGCAGCCAGCGCCAATGCCCTGCTGGTGGTGGTCGGCAATATCGGCTCGGCCCTGGCCATGACGGCCGTGGCGCTGATCCACAGCGCCCAGGGCAACTGGAGCCTGGTGATCGCCTTCCTGATCGGCATGGCCCTGCTGCAGATGCTGGTGGTGACCCGCTTCGACAACCGCTAGACGCTGATCGCCAGCCATGAAAAAGGCCGCCCGAGGGCGGCCTTTTTCATGCAGCGGAGCAACTTACTCGGCCAGACGCCAGGTCGTGCCGCCCTTGCCGTCTTCCAGCACCACGCCCATGGCGGTGATCTGGTCGCGGATGCGGTCGGACTCGGCCCAGTTCTTGTCGGCACGGGCCTGCAGGCGCGCGGCGATCAGGGCGTCCACCTCGGCGGCGTCGACCTTGCCGGCAGCGCCAGCCTGGAGGAACGCATCCGGCTCCAGCTGCAGCACGCCGAGCAGGCCAGCCAGCTGCTTGAGCTGGGCGGCCAGGCCGGCGGCGGCCTGTAGGTCCGACTCACGCAGGCGGTTGACCTCGCGGATCATCTCGAACAGCACGGCGCAGGCTTCCGGCGAGTTGAAGTCGTCGTCCATCGCCGCGCCGAAGCGCTCGACGAAGGCTTCGCCGCCGGCAGGCGCCGCTTCCGGCAGGCCTTTCAGGCCGTTGTAGAAACGCTCCAGGGCGCCCTTGGCTTCCTTGAGGCTGTCTTCCGAGTAGTTGATCGGGCTGCGGTAGTGGCTGGACACCAGCAGGTAGCGCACCACTTCCGGGTGGTACTTCTCCAGCACCTCGCGGATGGTGAAGAAGTTGCCCAGGGACTTGGACATCTTCTCGCCGTCCACGCGCACCGCGCCGGCGTGCATCCAGGCATTGGCGTAGAGCTTGCCGGTGGCCGCCTCGCTCTGCGCGATCTCGTTCTCGTGGTGCGGGAACACCAGGTCCGGGCCGCCGCCGTGGATGTCGAAGGTCTCGCCCAGGCAGCAGGTGGACATCACCGAGCACTCGATGTGCCAGCCCGGACGACCGGCGCCCCACGGCGACTCCCAGCTCGGCTCGCCCGGCTTGGCGCCTTTCCACAGAACGAAGTCCAGCGGGTCCTGCTTGATTTCGTCGACCTCGATGCGTGCACCGATCTTCAGGTCTTCGATCTTCTTGCGCGACAGCTTGCCGTAGCCGACGAACTTGCCGACGCGGTAGTACACATCGCCATTGCCCGGAGCGTAGGCGTAGCCCTTGTCGATCAGGGTCTGGATCATCTGGTGCATGCCGGCGATATGGCCGGTGGCGCGCGGCTCGATGTCCGGGCGCAGCACCGACAGGCGCGCCTCGTCCTCGTGCATGGCGGCGATCATGCGCTCGACCAGGGCCTCGAACGGCTCACCGTTCTCCTGGGCACGCTTGATGATCTTGTCGTCGATATCGGTGATGTTGCGCACGTAGGTCACGTCATAGCCGCGCTGACGCAGCCAGCGGGTGACCACGTCGAAGGCGACCATCACGCGGGCGTGGCCGATATGGCAGAAGTCGTACACGGTCATGCCGCACACGTACATGCGCACCTGGTTGCCCACCAGCGGCTGGAACGGCTCTTTGACCTTGCTCAGGGTGTTGTAGATGGACAACGCCATGGATCAGGCTCCCCAGGTGTCGCGCAGGGTGACGGTACGGTTGAACACCGGTTTGCCGGGCTGCGAGTCCTTCAGGTCGGCAACGAAGTAGCCTTCGCGCTCGAACTGGAAGCGTTCCTCGACGCCGGCATTGGCCAGCGACGGCTCGGCGCGGCAACCGGTGAGTACCACCAGCGAATCCGGGTTGATGTTGTCGAGGAAGCTGCCGCCCTCTTCGTCCTTCTCCGGGTTGGCGGAGCGGAACAGGCGGTCGTACAGGCGCACTTCGCACTCCACGCTCTCGGCGGCCGGCACCCAGTGGATCACGCCCTTGACCTTGCGGCCTTCGGGGTTCTTGCCCAGGGTGTTCTCGTCGTAAGAGCAGCGCAGCTCGACGATATTGCCGGCGGCGTCCTTGATCGCCTCGTCGGCGCGGATCACGTAGCTGCCGCGCAGGCGCACTTCGCCACCCGGGATCAGGCGTTTGAAGCCGTCCGGAGGGGTTTCTTCGAAGTCGCTGGCGTCGATGAAGATCTCGCGACTGAACGGCAGCACGCGCACGCCCATGTCCTGCTTCGGATGGCGCGGCAGTTCGAGGTTCTCGACCTGGCCTTCCGGATAGTTGGTGATGACCACCTTGAGCGGCTTGAGCACGCACATGGCGCGCGCGGCGTTGGCGTCCAGGTCCTCGCGGATGGCGAACTCCAGCATGCCGATATCGACCACGCCGCCGGCGCGGTTGACGCCGATCATGTCGCAGAAGGTGCGGATCGAGGCCGGGGTGTAGCCACGGCGGCGATAGCCGGACAGGGTCGACATGCGCGGGTCGTCCCAACCATTGACGTGTTTCTCGTCAACCAGCTGCTTGAGCTTGCGCTTGCTGGTGATGGTGTAGTTCAGGTTGAGGCGGGCGAACTCGTACTGGCGCGGCTGCGCCGGCACCGGCAGTTGCTCGAGGAACCACTCGTACAGCGGGCGGTGATCTTCGAACTCCAGGGTGCAGATGGAGTGGGTGATGCCCTCGATGGCGTCCGACTGACCGTGAGTGAAGTCGTAGCTCGGGTAGATGCACCACTTGTCGCCGGTCTGGTGGTGATGGGCGTGACGGATGCGGTAGAGGATCGGGTCGCGCAGGTTCATGTTGCGCGAGGTCATGTCGATCTTGGCGCGCAGCGAGCGGGCGCCGTCCGGGAACTCGCCGGCCTTCATGCGGGCGAACAGGTCCAGGTTCTCTTCTACCGAGCGCTCGCGGAACGGGCTGTCCTTGCCAGGGCTGGTCAGGGTGCCGCGGTACTCGCGCATTTCCTCGGCATTCAGGTCGCAGACGAAGGCCTTGCCGGCCTTGATCAGCTCGACGGCCCAGGCGTGCAGCTGGTCGAAGTAGTCGGAGGCATAGCGCTCCTTTCCGGCCCACTGGAAGCCCAGCCACTCGACGTCGCTCTTGATCGCGTCGATGTATTCCTGGTCTTCCTTGGCCGGGTTGGTGTCGTCGAAGCGCAGGTTGCACTCGCCACCGAATTCCTGAGCCAGGCCGAAGTTCAGGCATATCGACTTGGCATGGCCGATGTGCAGGTAGCCGTTGGGCTCCGGCGGGAAGCGGGTGATGATCTTGGCGTGCTTGCCGCTGTCCAGATCGGCCTGAACGACGGGGCGCAGGAAGTTGGCGGCTTTTTCGACGGTGGGCTTGCTCATGATGTCCTTAGCTTCGAGGTGCGCGGCTCGCGGCCCGTGGCGGTTTCGCCCCAGGGTAGGCCGGTCAAGACAAAGCCCGTATGATACCCAACCCGTCAACCCCCTGACAGCCGCAAAGCGACCGGGAGTGGCCTTTTAGCGCGAACGCGCTGCCGCCCTGCCCGCCTTGCCCGAATTCGAGAGCGCATCTCCATGATCAAGCTGCACACCAACCACGGCGTCATCACCCTGGAACTGTTCGCCGACAAGGCCCCGGAAACCGCTGCCAACTTCGAGCAGTACGTGCGTGACGGCCACTACAACGGCACCGTGTTCCACCGCGTGATCAGCAACTTCATGGTCCAGGGCGGCGGTTTCGAGCCGGGCATGAAGCAGAAGTCCACCCGCGCCCCGATCAAGAACGAGGCCAACAATGGCGTCTCGAACAAGGTCGGCACCGTCGCCATGGCCCGCACCATGGACCCGCACTCGGCCTCCGCGCAGTTCTTCATCAACGTCGCCGACAACACCTTCCTCGACCACAGCGCACCGACCATGCAGGGTTGGGGCTACGCCGTGTTCGGCCAGGTGACCGAAGGCATGGACGTGGTCGAGAAGATCAAGGGCGTGGCCACCACCATGAAGTCCGGCCACCAGGACGTACCGGTGGAAGACGTGATTATCGAGAAGGCTGAAATCGTCGAGTGATTCGATGATCCTGCTGATCTCCGATCTGCACCTGGAAGAGGAACGCCCGGACATTACCCGGGCGTTTCTGCATTTCCTGCAGACCCGCGCCCGCGGGGCCGAGGCGCTGTACATCCTCGGCGACTTCTTCGAGGCCTGGATCGGCGACGACGGCATGTCGCCCTTCCAGCACAGCATCGCCCGCGCCCTGCGCGAGTTGAGCGATGCCGGTACGCGCATCTTCCTGATGCACGGCAACCGCGACTTCCTGATCGGTCGCGCCTTCTGCCGCGAGGCCGGTTGCACCCTGCTGAAAGAGCCGAGCCTGGTGCGCTTCAACGATGAGCTGGTGCTGCTGATGCACGGCGATAGCCTGTGCACCCTGGATGTCGGCTACATGAAGCTGCGCCGCCTGCTGCGCAACCCGCTCAGCCTGTTCATCCTGCGCAACCTGCCGCTGACTACCCGGCACAAGCTGGCGCGCAAGCTGCGCAGCGAGAGCCGCGCGCAGACCAGCATGAAGGCCCGCGAGATCATCGACGTGACCCCGGACGAAGTGCCGCGCGTCATGGCCGAACACGGCGTGCGCACCCTGATCCACGGCCACACCCATCGCCCCGCCGTACATGAGCTCGAAGTGAACGGCCAGCCGGCCCGGCGCATCGTCCTCGGCGACTGGGACAAGCAGGGTTGGGCCCTGCAGGTGGACGAACAGGGCCTGCACCAGGCGTCCTTCCCGCTCTAGCTCGCGCCTCGCCTGCTAAGCTGCCCCGTAAAGCCATTGCTTGGGGGAAGCGATGACACGCCTGCTATTGGCCTTCCTGGCCCTGTTCCTGCCCATGCTCGCCAGCGGCGAGCCACTCAAGCTGCCCGCCGCCGACCAGCTGCGCGAGGAGCTGAAGACGCTCAAGCCGGGCCAATACCTGTGGTACCCGGAAGTCTCGCCGCAGGGCCCGATCACCCTGGTGGTCAGCCTCACCGAGCAGCGTGCCTACGTCTATCGCAACGGCCTCGTCATCGGCGTGACCACGGTCAGCACCGGGCGTCCCGGCAAGGACACCCCCACCGGCGTATTCACCATCCTGCAGAAGAGCGTCAGCCACCGCTCAACCCTCTACAACAGCGCGCCGATGCCCTACATGCAGCGCCTGACCTGGGACGGCGTCGCCCTGCATGCCGGCAGCCTGCCCGGCTACCCCAGCTCCCACGGCTGCGTGCACCTGCCAATGGAGTTCGCCAAGAAACTCTACGAGATCACCGGCTACAGCAGCACCACGGTGATCATCACCGACAGCCACAGCGCACCCAGCGAGGTGAACCATCCGGGCCTGCTGGCGCCGCTGGTGGCGGACGGCAAGCCGGCGGGCGAGCCGCAGGTGGCCAGCAGCGCCTACCTCGATGATCCCGGCAGCGAGAAAGGCCCGCTGTCGATCCTGATCAGCCGCGCCGACCTGCGCGTCTATGTGTTCCGTGGCGGCGAGATGATTGGTTCGGCCGCAGTGCTGGCCAGTGGCACCGAACTGCCGCATGGCATGGCGGTGTTCTCCCTGCTGCAGAAGCCGCCGCCCAGCGAGTTCGACCCGGCGCCGCCGCTGCGCTGGTCCGCCGTAGCCCTGAGCGACCCGCAGGCGGGCGGCACTCCAGCCGAGCAACTCGGTCACGTCAGCGTCGACAAGGACTTCCTGCGCCAGCTGCACGACGCGATGGATATCGGCACCACCCTGGTGATCACCGACCTCAGCGCCAGCCGCGAGACCCGCAGCGACGGGCAGATGACGATCATCAACAGCGAACCTGCGGAAACTGCACCGCCGGTCAAAAAATGATCGGCAGCTGGACAAATATCGAGCAGAATGCGCCCGCATTCATAGCCCCACGCTCCGTGCAGGTATTCCTTCGATGCTGAATCGACTGGCTGCAGTCTTCGCCGCCCTGTTGTTCACCGGCCTGGCCCAGGCCGCCGCCCTCCCCGACGTGAAGGAACTGCAGCGCCTGGCGCCGCAGGCCAACCCCGTCGCGCTGCAACTGGCGCTGACCGCCTACCAGTGCGCCAGCCAGGGCCAGGTCACCCAGCTGCTGACGGTGATCGACTACTCCCGCCCGTCCCGCCAGAAACGCCTGTGGGTGTTCGATCTGGCCGCACGCAAGCTGCTGTTCGAAGAGTGGGTGACCCACGGCAAGAACAGCGGCGCCGACGTGCCGACCAGTTTCTCCAACCGCCCCAACAGCTACCAGTCGTCCCTCGGCCTGTTCCAGACCGGCCAGACCTACAGCGGCAAGCACGGCCGCTCCCTGCGCCTGCGCGGCCTGGAAGCCGGCTTCAACGACAACAGCGAATCCCGCGCTATCGTCATGCACTCGGCCGCCTACGCCGACCCGGGCGTGGTGCCCGGCCTCGGTCGCCTCGGTCGCAGCCAGGGCTGCCCGGCCGTGCGCCCAGCCATTGCCGGCCAGCTGATCGACGCCCTGCAGCGCGGCAGCTACCTGTTCGCCTACTACCCGCAGGCAGAATGGCTGGAGAAATCCGCCTACCTCAACGCCGCCAGCTGCCCGTTGGTCGAACAGACCATCGCCCGTCAGGACTGAGCCTCCAGCGCGACCTGCCCCAGCCAGTAGTCGACGTCCACTTCGTCGATCTGCTCCGGGCGCAGGAAGCGCTCGCCATACTCGCGATAGACCCCGCTACTGAGAAACAGGCGGAACAACTGGGCGTCGATATGCTGGTCGCGGGCCATGAAGGCGAGAATCTTCACCGACTCGGACAGCGTCTTCGGCGCCTTGTAGGGCCGGTCGGCGGCGGTCAGCGCCTCGAAGATGTCGGCGATCGCCATCACCCGTTCGGCGACGCTCATCTGCTCGCGCATCAGGCGGCGCGGGTAGCCGGTGCCATCCATCTTCTCGTGGTGGCTGCCGGCGATGGTCGGCACGCGCCTTAGCTGACGCGGGAACGGCAAGGTGCCGAGCATGATGATGGTTTGCACGATGTGCTCGTTGATCTTGAAGCGCTCCTCCTCGTTCAACGTGCCGCGGCGGATCGCCAGGTTGTACAGCTCGCCATAGTTGTAGGCATTGGCCGGCAGGCGCATGTCGAAGCCCCAGACGTTGCGCGGGTCGTCCTTGGCCACCGGCGGCTTGCGCTCGCCCCAGGCCACCAGGTGCTCGGGGCGGTCGGCCAGCAGCGGCTCGGCCACCGGCAGCTGCGCCCGTGGCACGCCGGCCAGGCGCACCGACTCGTCATGGGAAATGCCCAGGCGGTCGTCGAAGTGGCGCAGCCAGCGGCGCTGGCCGATGTGGCGCAGGCGCTCGACATCCTCGTCC
The DNA here is from genome assembly GCF_028649395.1 of Pseudomonas sp. Gutcm_11s. Lineage (GTDB taxonomy): Bacteria > Pseudomonadota > Gammaproteobacteria > Pseudomonadales > Pseudomonadaceae > Aquipseudomonas. The sequence continues at coordinate 850,537 of NZ_JAQSUW010000014.1, forward strand.
TTCATGAACTCGCCGCCGATATTGGCCTGGGCGACGAAGGCGAATTCCTCCTGCAACTCGGCCTGGCGCCGCTCCAGGGTCAGCTGCAGGGCCTCCTGGTCACCGCCGCCGGCCAGGCCCTGCCAGTAGTCGACCTCGGCATCGCGCCAGAGCACCTCGAAGCGCATGCGCACCTCGTGGATGCGGTTGTACAGGGTCTCCAGCTTGGTCGCCTTGTCCACCACGTATTCCGGGCTGGTGACCTTGCCGCAGTCGTGCAGCCAGGCGGCGATGCGGAACTCGTAGAGCTCGGCCTCGCTCATGTCGAACTCGGCGTAGGGCCCGTCCTCGGCCTGCACCACCCGGTCGAGGAGCATCTGCGCCAGCTGCGGCACCCGCTCGCAGTGCCCGCCGGTATAGGGGCTCTTGGCGTCGATGGCATCGGCCAGCAGCTTGATGATGGCGTCCAGCAGGCGCTTCTGCGCCTCGATCAGCTGGCGCGTCTCGATGGCCACGGCAGCCGCACCGGACAGCTCCTCGACGAAGCGGCGGAACGGCTCGCGCACCTCGTCGCGCTCGTGCTCGCTCTCCAGCTGCAGCACCAGGATGCCGAGCAGCTCGTGGCTGCGATCGTTGAGTTCCACGGCCAGGCAATGTCCCCGCAGGTCCAGGGCCTGGGCCACCGCTGCCGCCAGGCCCTGCTGGCTGCGCGCAGCCAGCCCGAGTTCCTCGGGATAGCCGCTGCCGCGGCAATCGGCGGCCAGGCGCAGCACGCCGCTATCGTCATCGTGCAGGTAGACCGCACCGCCACTCACTCCGGCGGCCTCCACCAGGTGCTTGAGCACGCCGCCGAGCATGCTCTCCAGCTGGGTCTCGCGGCTGAGCGTGAGGGTGATCGACTGGAAGTTGCGGATGGTTCCAGCCATGCGCCGCAGCACCCGGCTCAGCTCACCCACCTCGGACACCCGCGACTCCACGCCCACCTCGCGACTGAAGTCGAATCCGGCCAGGGCGCGCACCTGCTCCGCCAGGGTCCGCAGCGGCCGGCCGATGCGCTGGCCAAGCAACCAGCCGACCAGCAGCAACAGGGCGATCAGCCCCGCCGCCCACAGCAACTGCTCGAATAGCACCTCGCGCGCGCCGGCCAGCAGCTCGTCGGCGGGCACGGCGATCAGCACCTGCATGTCCTGGTCGGCGAAGGTCGACAGCGGCACGCGCATGCCGTACCAGGTCTTGCCATTGATCTGATACGGCTGCGGCATGGTGCCCCGCGGCGGCTCGGCGAACATCCGCTCCAGGCTGGGAATCCCAAGCTCGGTGATGCGCGACAGGCGCAGGCCGTCGCCCTCGTGCACGATCACCCGGCGCAGGTCCGGGTAGGCCACCACGCTCCCATCGCCATCGACCACGGCGATCTCGGTGCCGGCGGTCATGCGCAAGTCCTGGGTCTCGCTGGCCAGGTCGTTGACCGAGGCATCCATGCCGATCACCGCGGCGCCGTCGATGCTGCGCTGCGCCAGGGTCAGGCCGACCTCGCGGGTGGTGAAGAACACATAGGGGTGAGTCAGCGCGGTAGTGGCCTTGGCCGAAGCCTCGACAAACCAGGGCCGCTCGCGCGGATCGAAGCGGTAGTCCGCCTTGACCTCGGCCTTGAGCAGGCTCAGTTCGCGGTCATAGAAGCGCCACTCGCCGAGCATGCTGCCGCCCTCGCCCTGGCTGACGCTCTGCACCAGGAAGGCAGTTTCCGACGGCGCGGCGAAACGCTGGCGCAGCTCGGGATCGCGCAGGCGGCGCACCAGCAGGAACTCGCCGTTGGGGTAGCCGACATAGGCCGCGCTGAGCATCTTGTTGGCGGCCAGGCTCTCGACCAGCTGCGGCAGGCTGTCCAGCCGCTGCGGCAGGTTGTCGGCCTGCGCCACCGGGTCATAGGCGAGCAGGCGGATGCTGCTCTGCGCCGGGTCGATCAAGCGCCGGGCGCGCTCGTTGATGGTCTTGCCGAACTGCTGGGCGGCATCGCCGGCGGCCGCCACCAGGGCCCGCTCGATGCCGTGGTAGCCCTGCCAGGCCAGGGCGCCGCCGAGCAGCAGCATGCTCAGCATGATGGCCAGCGCCACCAGCAGCTGCAGGGAGATTCCGCGCGGTGCACTGCTCATGGCTGCTGCTCCCTTCTGGCCAGCTCGTAGCGATAGCCGCTACTCAGTAATTCTTCGGCCAGGTGCGGCGGCGCATGGCCGCGCAGGATGGCGGCGAGGCGACCGTCCAGACGCATGCTCTCGATCAGCCGCAGCCACTCGGCAGCCTGGGCCGGGCTGAAGCGGTTGCGCGCCAGCACCATGCCGGTAGGGATGGAGGGCCCCGGCACCACATCTATTACCCGGTACTTCAGCTGCTCCTCGGCCGGCAGCGTGCCGCTGAGATTGAGATCGTGGCCGATCAGCGCCTGCACCTCGCCGCTCTGCAGGGCGGCGAAACGCGCCTGGTCGTCCGGATACTCCTGCACCCGGCCCGCCGCGCGCAGCAGGCGCACGCCGCTGTCCAGGTAGGAGCCGTGGCGATAGCTGGCCACCACGCCCAGGCGGGCGCCAGGCAGGCGCTGGAAGTCGGCGAAGGTGGTGATGCCCGGCGCCAGCGCCACCGGCACTATCAGCTTGTTGCGCTGGTACATGTAGGGCAGGAAGAAAGCGAAACGCCGCCGCTCGATGGTCGGAATGCCGCTGGTGGCCATGTCCAGGCCGCCGTTCTGCAGGCGTAGCCAGATCTCGCTACGCGGCAGCAGGCCGATCTCGAAGCGGCAACCGCTGCGGCGCTGCAGCTCGGCCACCATGTCCGGGTCGATGCCCTGGCCATCCCGGTAGAACACCCGGTTCTCGTACAGCGCCAGGCGGATCGGCTGTTCGCAGCCATAGCGCTGAGCCGCCTCACCGGCGTAGACCGGGAGCACCAGGGTGGCCAACAGACAACCTACGAACCAACCAGCATGGCGAGTCAGCACACTGCCCATCCCAGGTACTCCATGTGCGGCGGTTTCCACAGTGTAATAGCCGCCGGCGAATGCGCTTCGCCGCCTGCCGACCGGCGCCTGCGAGGCGCGCCACATACCGGCACAATGCCACTTGACGCTCCGCTGGCGGCTGCGCAGCATGCGGGACCTTTTTTGCAGTCAAGGACAGATCATGGACATCACCAACGGACCGGCCAACAAACTCTCCCTCATCAAGTACGTCGGCATCCCGGTGCTGGTCGCCGCCGTCGGCTTCGTCGGCTTCAACGGCATCTTCTTCTACAACGAGGCCGGCTTCGCTACCCACGTGCGGACCATCTTCGGCGAAGAGAAGGTAGTCGACGACGTCGGTTACGCCACCAAGTGGTTCGGCCGCGCCACTCCCTGGAAGAAGGCGCTCAGCGTGCAGTCGGTGCTCACCGAGTCGCTCAACAAGATCGACAACGACAGCGACAACGACTCGCTCGGCGCCACCATCGAGGCCTTCCCCATCGTCTTCCTCGGCAACGTCGACGCCAAGGTCGAGTCCTCGGCGCGCTTCCGCCTGCCCAGTGGCGACCAGTTCCTGACCATCGCCCAGGAATATCGCAACCCGGAAAACTTCATCGGCACCGCGCTGGTCCCGGCGATCAAGGAAACCCTGCAGGCCACCGCCTCGCTGATGAGCGCCGACGACTTCTACGCCGGTGCGCGCAGTGAGTTCGCCGCCGAGTTCGAGAACCAGCTGAACGACGGCCTGTACCTGATCAAACGCAAGGAAGTCCGCGGCCCGCGCGGGCACATCCCGAGCCAGACCGCGATCCTCCAGGCCGGCAGCGAACAGGGCACCTTCGGCGACAACAGCGCCAGCCAGTTCGTCACCGAGAAGGTCATGGACAGCAAGGGCATCCCGGTGCGCAAGCAGCAGCAGTTCCGCAAGTACGGCGTGGAAGTGGTCGAGGCGCGCATCACCAACGTCGACCCCAACCCGCAGTACAAGCAGCGCATGGTCAAGGTGCAGCAGGCTCTGGCCGAGCTGGCCGTGGCCCGGCAGAACCGCCTGAAGGAAGAGGAAGAGAAGCTGCTGGTCACCGCCCGCGGTGAGAAGGAAGTGGAAGCCCGCCGCCAGGAGACCCTGCGCGACCAGATCGAACGCACCACCCAGGCCGAGACCGAGAAGCAGCTGGCGCGCATCAACGCCGAACGCGAGAAGGGCCGTGCCGAGATCGAGAAGCAGACCGCCGAGCTGCTGCGCGACAAGGCCAGCATCACCGCCCAGGCCACCAAGATCACCGCCGACGCCGAAGCCTATGCGCGCAAGGCCGTGATCGAGGCGGACGGCGCCCTGCAGCCGAAGCTGGACGCCCTGGTGGAAATCAACAAGGTCTGGGCCGAGGCCGCCTCCCAGGCGCCGGTCCCGGGCGTGATGATGGGTGCCTCGGGCAACGGCGCCAGCGCCAGCCGCCAGGACGAGATCGGCCAGCTGATGGGCATCCTCGCCACCAAGGCTGCCCGCGACCTGTCGCTGGACATGAAGGTCAAGGAGTAACCCCTTCCGCTGCAGCAAACGCCCCGCCCGTGCGGGGCGTTTGCATTTCTGGGCGCACGCTTCGTTGATGCGGATCAAGCCGCCCTGGCGCACACGCCCGTAGCCTGGAGTCGAAGCCGGGGCATCCCGGATCGAGCGAAGGAGCTCGCCATGCATGACATTCTCCTGGTGTGTTACTCGCGTACCGGCAATACCCGCCTGGTCGCCGACGAACTGGCCCGGCTCACCGGCTGGCCATTGGCGCTGATCCAGGACGCCAAACCACGCGCCGGCGCCAGTGGCGACTGGCGCTGCATGCTCGACGCCTGGCTGCGCAGCCGCCCCGACTATCGCTACGAAGGTCCGCCGCTGGAGAACTTCGAGCACATCGTGCTGCTCACCCCTGTATGGATGAAGGCCCTGGCCGCCCCGCTGCGCGCCTTCCTGAGCGACCACGACCTGTCGCGCCAGCGCATCTCGGTGGTCTGCACCCAGGGCGGAGGTGGCGGCTTCAATGCGGTGGAAGAGATCGCCACGCTGACCCGCCAGGTGCCGTCGCCGGTGCAGATCCTGCTGCAGAGCGAAGTGCTCGGCGGCCTGTCGCCCCAGCGCCTGGAAGATTTCGTGGTGCAGGTACTGGCCTCCACCACCTACCAGCGTGACCGCCAGCGACCGACCTGGCTTTCCCCTGTAGCTTCCTGAACCAACGCCCCGCCACTGCGGGGCGTTTTCTTTTGCGCACGCCGGTGCAAAACCGGCACGTCCATGCAAGAGCGCAACGGCGCCTGGCGTGACACTCGATGCTCCTCTCTCCCCCTCTGGAGCATCACCATGGCCACCGCCTCCGCCGCCGCGGGCAAGACCCTGCTCAACCCGCTCGACCACACCCTGATCCTGATCGACCACCAGTCGCAGATGGCCTTCGCCACCAAGTCGATCGACGCCGTCACCCTGCGCAACAACGCCGCCCTGGTGTCCAAGGCCGCCAAGGAATTCGGCGTCGCCACCATCCTCACCACCGTCGCCGAGAAGAGCTTCTCCGGCCCGATCTTCGACGAGATCAAGTCGGTGTTCCCCGAGCACAAGGTGATCGACCGCACCACCATGAACACCTGGGAAGACCCGCGCATCGCCGTGGAAGTGAACAAGTTCGGCAAGAACAAGATCGTCCTGGCCGGCCTGTGGACCTCGGTGTGCATCGTCGGCCCGGCCCTGTCGGCGCTCGACCAGGGCTTCGACGTCTACGTCATCACCGACGCCTGCGGCGATGTCTCCACCGAAGCCCACGAGATGGCTCTGCAGCGCATGATCCAGCTCGGTGCGCGGCCCATGACTTCCCTGCAGTACCTGCTCGAACTGCAGCGCGACTGGGCCCGTGGCGAAACCTACGACCAGACCGTGAAAACCTCCATCGAGCATGGCGGCGCCTACGGCCTCGGCCTGATCTACGCCAAAACCATGTTCAACGCCTCCGAAGGCCACTGACAGCGGCGCGCCGGGCCTCGAACGGCCCGGTCTCGTCCAAGGAGCATCGCCATGTCAATCGAAAAAATCCTCTACCGCGCCGAAGCCGAAGCCTACGGCGGCCGTGACGGCCGCGCCGTGTCCTCCGACGGCATCCTCGACGTCGCCCTGACCACGCCCAAGGAACTGGGCGGCGCCGGCGGCGAAGGCACCAACCCCGAGCAGCTGTTCGCCGCCGGCTACTCCGCCTGCTTCCTCGGTGCCCTGAAGTTCGTCGGCATGCGCGACAAGCTCAGCATGCCGGCCGATGCCTCCATCGAGGGCGTGGTCGGCATCGGTGTCGTACCGACTGGCTTCGCCATCGAGGTGGAGCTGCGCATCAGCCTGCCGGGCCTGGCCCGCGAGGCGGCGCAGGAGCTGATCCAGCGCGCGCACATCGTCTGCCCCTATTCCAACGCTACCCGCAACAACATCGACGTAACCCTCACCCTGGTCGACTAAAAGGACTATCGCCATGCCCCGTATTGCCTTGCTCAGTGCACTGATCACCCTGGCCGCCGGCCAAGCCTTCGCCGCCGGCAGCCCCGGCGTGGAACACAACACCCAGGCCTTCCTCCAGGCCCTGGAAGCCGGTGGCGGCAAGCCACTGGAAGCCCTCAGCCCGAAAGACGCCCGTGCCGTGCTGGTCGGCGCCCAGGCCTCGGTCAAGGTCGACCTGTCCGGCGTGAGCGTGTCGGAGAAGACCATCCAGGCTGGCGGCCAGTCGATCCCGCTGACCATCGTTCGCCCCGAAGGCGTGAAGGGTGAGCTGCCGGTATTCATGTTCTTCCACGGTGGCGGCTGGGTGCTCGGCGACTACCCGACCCATGCCCGTCTGATCCGCGACCTAGTGGTTAACTCCGGCGCGGTAGCCGTCTACGTCGGCTACACCCCGTCGCCGGAAGCCAAGTACCCGACCGCCATCGACCAGGCCTACGCCGCGACCAAGTGGGTCGGTGAGCA
>NZ_JAQSUW010000015.1:0-164214 GCF_028649395.1 Pseudomonas sp. Gutcm_11s
ACCGACGGCGTTGGAGGCGGCGTCTTCGGTGAAGTTGTTGACCAGGGTGATGGTCAGGGTCGGTGCATCGTTGATCGGATTGACGGTAATGGCGACGGTGTCGACGTCGGTCAGGCTGCCATCGGTCGTGGTGACGGTCAGCTGGTCAGGGCCGTTGTAGTTGGCGTTTGGCACATAACGTAGGCCGTTGAGTGCGAGATTGATCGAGACCAGGTTGCCGGACAGGGTGACGCTGCCAGTGCCGCTACCGGTGATGGTGACGCCTGGGAAGTTGCCCAGGTTCAGCACGCCATGCTCGACGCTCAGTGTGGTGCTGAGGCTGAAGTTGTCCACGTCTCCGACGGAGATTTTGCGGCCGCCATTGAAGGCCAGCGAGCCATCTTCGTTGACGCTTTGCGCGCCCGGAACAGTGTTCACTGGCGCGTCATTGACCGGAGTGATGCTGAGGTTCAGCGTGGCCGTGCTGGTCAGCGAGCCGTCGCTAAGGGTGTAGGTGAACTCCGGTATTCCGCCGGTGTAGTTGGCATTCGGCGTGAAAGTGAAGGTGCCATCGCTGGCGACTGTCAGCTGGCCGATGAACGGAATGGTGGCGGTGCTGCCGGCCGCGAAGGTGAAGGCGGGCAGGGCGCTGAGGTGGAATCCGGTGACGGTGAGTGCGTCACCTTCGATATCGCTGTCGTTGGCCAGCAGGTTGCCGGTGAAGGGGGTGTCCTCGATGACGACGAAGCTGTCGTTGACCGCCGTGGGGGCGTCGTTGACCGGAGTGATGTCCAGGCTTGCGCTGCCGGGCACCGAGGCACTGCCGTCGCTGACCGTGTAGTTGAAGCTGACCTGGGTGTCGTCGTTGGCCGCTGGCGTGTAGGTCCAGGTGCCATTGCCGTTATCGACCAGGGTGCCGTTGCCGGAAGAGATGGTCAGGTTGCTGGCGGTGAGCAGCGGGCTATCGATGTCGCTGGCATTGCTCAGCAGCTCGGCCTGGGTGATCAGGCGGCCACCGCTGTCTTCCACGATGGGCGTCAGAGTTACCGGGGAGTTGGTCGGCGCATCGTTGATCGGGTTGACGGCAATGGCGACGGTATCGGTATCGGTCAGGCTGCCGTCACTGGTCACGATGGTCAGTTGGTCGGCGCCGTTGTAGTCGGCTGCAGGGGTATAGCGCAGGCCATTGAGCGCGAGATTGATCGATATCTGGTTGCCGGACAGGGTGACGCTGCCAGTGCCACTACCGGTGACGGTGACGCCCGGGAAATTCCCCAGGGTCAGTACGCCATGCTCGACGCTCAGCGTGGTACTGAGATTGAAGTTGTCCACGTCGCCGACGGAGATCTTCCGGCCGCCATTGAAGGCCAGTGAGCCATCTTCGTTGACGCTTTGTGCGCCGGGGACATAGTTGACTGGTGCATCGTTGACCGGAGTGATGCTGATGTTGAGGGTGGCAGTGCTGGTCTGCGAACCGTCGCTGAGGGTGTAGGTGAACTCCGGTACCCCGCCGGTGTAGTTGGCGCCGGGGGTGAAGGTGAAGGTGCCATCACTGGCAACCGTCAACTGGCCGATGAACGGAATGGTGGCAGTACTGCCTGCAGCAAAGGTGAAGGCGGGTAGGGCGGTGAGGTTGAACTGCGTGACGGTGAGGACATCACCATCAACATCGGTGTCATTGGTCAGCAGGTTGCCGGTGAAAGGTGTGTCTTCGACGACAGTGATGCTGTCGTTGACGCCCACTGGTGCATCGTTGACCGGAGTGACGCCGACAGTGATCGTGCTGGTTGTGGTGCCACCGTTGCCATCGGAAATGGTGACGATGAAGCTGTCGCTGCCGTTGTAATCAGTGTTGGGCGTGTAGGTGAAACCACCGGTAGCCGGGTTCAGCACGACGGTGCCATTGGTTGGGTTGCCGGACACGTTGTAGGCAAGCGTGTCGCCATCGACATCACTGGCGACGATCTGGCCGGTGATCGGGGTGTCTTCGTTGGTGGTCAGGCTCTGGTCGCCGCTGACCGGAGCATCGTTGTCTGGAGTGACGCCAACGGTGATCGTACTGGTAGTGGTGCCGCCGTTACCGTCGGAGATGGTGACGACGAAGCTGTCGCTGCCGTTGTAGTTGCTGTTGGGCGTGTAGACGAAACCGCCGGTGGCCGGGTTCAGTGTGACGGTGCCGTTGGCTGGGTTGCCGGACACGTTGTAGGCAAGCGTGTCGCCATCGACATCACTGGCGACGATCTGGCCGGTGATCGGGGTGTCTTCGTTGGTGGTCAGGCTCTGGTCGCCGCTGACCGGAGCATCGTTGTCTGGAGTGACGCCAACGGTGATCGTACTGGTAGTGGTGCCGCCGTTACCGTCGGAGATGGTGACGACGAAGCTGTCGCTGCCGTTGTAGTTGCTGTTGGGCGTGTAGACGAAACCGCCGGTGGCCGGGTTCAGTGTGACGGTGCCGTTGGCTGGGTTGCCGGACACGTTGTAGGCAAGCGTGTCGCCATCGACATCACTGGCGACGATCTGGCCAGTGATCGGGGTGTCTTCGTCGGTAGTCAGGTTCTGGTTGCCGCTGACGGGGGCATCGTTGACCGCAGTGACGGTGCCGCTGACGGTAGCAGTCGAGCTCAGCACGCCATCGGTGATGGTATAGGTGAAGCTTGCCGGGCCGTGGTAGTTGGCGTTCGGGGTGAATACCAGCTGGCCATTGGTCAGGGTCACCGAACCATTGCTGACGTTGACCGAGCCGCCTTCTGAGATGGCCTGACCGTTGACCTGGGAAACGGTCAGGGCGTCGTTATCCAGATCGCTGTCGTTGCTCAGTACATCGATGGTGATGGTGCCGTCTTCGTTGACGGTAAAACTGTCGTTCTGGGCTGCGGGTGCGCGGTTGGGCTGGGTGGTTTCACCGGTGCCGTCGTTGTCGCCGTTGTCCGCGGTCTGGATCAGCGGCTCCTGCTCTTCTTCCAGAGGCGAGCCGTCGAAGCTCAGGCCTGCTGTCTCAAAGCCGACGGTCGGATTAAGCTGTTCGCCGGTTTCATTCAGCATTACGAAGCTATGGCCGCCGCCCGCTGCACCACCCGAGCCGCCACCTGCGCTTGGGCCGGCAGCAGTTGCTTCCAGTTCGGCAGTCGGGTCGAAGCCAGCCGCCAGTGCTTGTTCGAGGTCGGTGCTCTTGTTGTCGCCGGAGTCTGCGGTCGCCTCATCGGTGGCGCTGGTGGTCTGCCAGGTGCTGTTTGCGCCGACTTGAGTGGTCTCGCCATTGGCCAGTTGCAGGGTGGCGCTGCCGCCAGCTTCGGTGATGAGTTGCTCGCCCGCGAGAAGCTTCTCTCCTTCAAATACCTGACGCTTGAATCCGTCTGCCGAAACGGCGAAGACCTGGCCAACGATGCTCTTGATGACGGCGACGATAAGGCTCATGCGTGAGGCTCCTGATGCTGCGTGTCGGGAGGGCACGCATGCATATGAAAAAAGAAAACTTTAGTTGACGTGCGGCGGTTACAGACAATAAAGGGTCGCCATAACTTTGGCGTTATTACTAATCGGAATTGATTATATGCCAAACTATTGACCATCTGGCAGCGATCATAAACAATCGCCACCGCTGATGTCACTTTGATATCGATAAGTTTATTTTGTGAACTGCGTCTCCTTGATGCAGCGGCTTTATCAGCACCGCACACAGGTGCTCATGGACTGCCTAGCACGCTGCGCTTCCCGCCTTGCCAAACTGTAGAAAGGACCTCCTTCGTCATGCGTTTTTCATCGGTCGCTTTGCCGCTCATCTTCACGCTGTCCCTCTCTGCGCAAGCGCAGACCCTGGACGAGGCCATCCGCAGTGCGCTGGAGAACCATCCGGAAATTCAGGCTGGAGTAAATGCTCGCCTGTCCGTCGATGAGCAGATGAATGCAGCCAAGGGGGGATACCTGCCGCAGGTCGACCTGCTCGCCGGTTATGGTCGTGAAGGCACCGATAGCCCGGGTGTGCGTGCTGGTGGCGATCATGGCTACGAAACGCTGACCCGCGGTGAGTCTAGCGTGCGCCTGCAGCAGATGCTGTTCGACGGCTTTGCCACCAGCAGTGAAGTGGCGCGCCAGCGTGCCACCGTGAATGCGCGTGCCTATGAGCTGCTCGGTACTTCCGAGCGCACGGCTCTGGATGTGGTGCAGGCCTACATCAATGTGATCAACCGTCAGGAACTGGTGCGTCTGGCGCAGAACAACCTGAGCAGCCACGAGCGCATCTACGATCAGATCACCCTGCGCAGCCAGCGCGGCGTCGGCCGTACCGCCGACCTCGACCAGGCCGAGGCGCGCCTGGCTCAGGCCCGCAACAACCTGATCACCGAACAGACCAACCTGGCTGATGCGCGGGTCAACTACTTCAGCGTGGTGGGCGCCGACCCGGTCGATCTGAGCGTACCGGCGAATCTCACCGGCCAACTGCCGGCTGACCTGCCAGCTGCCCGCGTGGAGATGTTGTCCAACAACCCGCTGCTGCGTTCGGCCGAGGCCGATGTGAAGGCCACCGAAGAGCAGTACGAGGCGGCCAAGTCGACCTTCTACCCGCGCTTCGATGCAGAGCTGTCGCATGGCGCCGACAACAATATCGATGGCGTCGCCGGTCACTCCAACGAATGGCAGGCGATGGTGCGCATGCGCTACAACCTGTTCGCCGGTGGCAGCAACAAGGCCGACCTGCAGTCCAAGGCGCACCTGACCAACCAGGCCATGGACGTGCGCAACAACGCCCTGCGCGTACTCAATGAAGAACTGGGCCTGGCCTGGAACGCACTGGAGAATGCGCGTCAGCAGCTGCCGATCGCCCAGCAGTACGTCGACTACAGCACCCGCGTGCGCGAGTCCTATCAAAAGCAGTTCACCCTCGGCGAACGTACTCTGCTCGACCTGCTGGACAGCGAGAACGAGCTGTTCACCGCATCTCGTCGACTGGAAGACGTGCGCTACATGGAGCTGTTTACTCAGTATCGGATCAAGGCCACCATAGGCGCGCTGCTCAAGAGCCAGGGTGTGGTCGCGCCGATGGCGTCGATTCCGCTGGATGAGATCCAGACTAAAGCTACGCTCCCTGGTCTGAACTGAGTTTCACGGTGGTCGTCATCTGATGGGCAGGCCGGGCACGGGACAGTAGCTCCTGTGCCTCGTCTGTAGCGACGCGATTCGTGGCTTTGAGTCAGCTTCCTCAGACGCAAGAGTGGACCTCGCGTGGTAGTAGAGAACAATCAGACCCAGACCCATAGCGACCCCCGGGATCGCTATGACGATCCACTGCTGGACAGCCTGCTGTCGCTTTGCGTCCTGCACCAGAAGTCCGTCAGCCGCGCGATGCTCACCGCCGGGCTGCCGTTGCCCGAGCAGCGCCTGAGTGCCGACCTGCTGCCGCGCGCCGCTGCCCGTGCCGGCCTGCAGGGGCGCTGGCTACGGCGCGACCTGCAACAGATCCCCACCATTGCCTTGCCGGCGCTGCTATTGCTGCGTGACGGCCGCAGCGCGCTGCTGCTTGGCTGGGACGAGCAGAAACGTGCCCGTGTGATGCCCTGCGAGAGCGAGGGCGGCGAGGTGCTGGTCAGCTTCGAGGCGCTGAAGGACGACTACAGCGGCCAGGTGTTCTTCGCCCAGCCACAGCACAAGTTTGACCTGGGCCATGGCGAGCTGATCCCGCGCACCAAGTCCTGGTTCCGCGACACCCTCAAGCGTTCGCGCTGGCTATATATCGACGCCGTCGCCGCCAGCCTGCTGATCAACCTGATCGGCCTGGTCACGCCACTGTTCGTGATGAACGTCTACGACCGCGTCGTGCCCAACCAGGCTGCCGCCACCCTGTGGGTGCTGGCCATCGGCGTGACCGGCGCCTTCGCCTTCGACCTGCTGCTGAAGACGCTGCGCAGCCTGTGCCTGGACCTGGCCGGCAAGAAGACCGACCTGATCATCTCGGCCACCCTGTTCGAGCGCATCGCCGGCATGGCGATGAAGTACCGCCCGGCGCGGGTCGGCAGCTTCGCCCAGAACATCCACGAGTTCCAGTCGCTGCGCGACTTCCTCGCCTCGCTGACGATGACCACCATCATCGACCTGCCGTTCACCGTGCTGATCCTGGCGGTGATCGCGATACTCGGCGGGCACCTGGTCTGGGTGCCGTTGCTGGCATTCCCGCTGGCCGCGCTGATCACCTGGAGCCTGCAGCGGCCCATGGCAGAAACCATGGAACGCACCATGGCGCTGGCCGCCGAGCGCCAGTCGAGCCTGATCGAGACGCTGGCCGGCCTCGACGCGGTCAAGGTCAACAACGCCGAGAGCGAGCGTCAGTACCTGTGGGAGCAGACCATCGGCACGCTGAGCCGCCTCGAGCTGCGCGTACGCATGCTGTCCAACCTGGCGATGAACTCGACCATCCTCCTGCAGCAGATGGCCGGGGTGATTGTCATCGTCATCGGCGTGTATCAGATTATCGACGGCAACCTGAGCATGGGTGGCTTGATCGCTTGCTACATGCTCAGCGGCCGTGCGCTCGGCCCGCTGACCCAGATGTCCGGCTTGCTCACGCGTTACCAGCAGGCACGCGTCACCATGGGTTCGGTCAACCACATGATGGACCTGCCGCAGGAGCGCCAGCCCGACGAGCGCCCGCTCAAGCGCCAGGCGCTGCAGGGTGCCATCGAGTTCCGCCAGCTGGACTTCCACTACCCGGACCAGCAACAGGCGGCGCTGAAGAACATCAATCTGGTGGTTCGCCCCGGCGAGAAGATCGGCATCATCGGCCGCAGCGGCTCGGGCAAGAGCTCGCTGGCCAAGCTGATCGTCGGCCTGCACCAGGCCGACGCCGGCAGCCTGCTGGTCGACGGAATCGACGTGCGCCAGCTGGATGTCAGCGATCTGCGCCACAACATCGGCTACGTCCCCCAGGATATCCAGCTGTTCTCCGGCACTTTGCGCGACAACCTGATGTCTGGCGCTCGCTATGTCGAGGACGAGCTGGTCCTGCAGGCCTCCGAGCTGGCCGGCGTGCACGAGTTCGTGCGCTTGCATGCCAAGGGCTACGAGCTGCAGGTGGGCGAGCGCGGACAGAACCTGTCCGGCGGTCAGCGGCAGAACGTTGCGCTGGCTCGTGCGTTGCTGCTCGACCCGCCGATCCTGCTGCTCGACGAACCCACCAGCGCCATGGACAACCCCGGCGAGGAGCGCCTGAAGCAGCGCCTGAACGCGGTGATCGGCAGCAAGACCCTGCTGCTGGTGACCCACCGTTCCTCGATGCTGTCCCTGGTGGATCGACTGATCATCGTCGATCGTGGCGAGATCATCGCCGACGGCCCGAAAAGCGCCGTTATGGAAGCGCTGAAGAAGGGGCAGATCAGTGTCGGCTAAGAACAGCATCAAGAGTTCGCTGGGCGCCTACTTCGGCAAGCGTGCGGGGCAGGGCAACGAGCCCATGCCCGAGGTGAGCAAGGCGTTGATCGAGGACGCGCCACGGGTCATTCGCCTGACCATCTGGGGCGTGATCGCCTTCGTCGCCTTCTGCCTGCTCTGGGCCCACTTCGCCGAGATCGACGAAGTCACCCGTGGCGACGGCAAGGCCATTCCCTCGTCCAAGCTGCAGAAGATCCAGAACCTGGAAGGCGGCATCGTCGCCCAGCTGTTCGTGCGCGAAGGGCAGATCGTCGAGGTGGGCGATCCGTTGCTGCGCCTGGACGACACCCGCTTCGCCTCCAACGTCGGCGAGACCGAGGCCGATCGCCTGTCGCTGCAGATGCGCGTGGAGCGCCTGAGTGCCGAGGTGGCCGGGCGTGAGCTGATGATCCCGGACGAGGTGCGCGAAAAGGCACCTGGCCTCGCGGAAAGCGAGAGCGAGCTGTTCCTCAGTCGCCAGCAGCAGTTGAAGGACGAGGTTGCCGGCCTGGAAGAGCAGTTGGTTCAGCGCCAGCAGGAACTGCGCGAGTTCCTCTCCAAGCAGGCGCAGTTCCGCAACAGCCTCAGCCTGCTGCGCCAGGAAGTGCAGATGTCCGAGCCGCTGGTGGCCGAGGGCGCGATTTCCCAGGTGGAAGTGCTGCGCCTCAAGCGTGCCGAGGTGGAGAGCCGTGGTCAGCTCGAGGCCACGACCCTGGCCATTCCGCGCGCCGAGTCGGCGATCAAGGAAGTGGAGCGCAAGATCGACGAGACCCGCGGCCGTTTCCGCAGCGATGCGCTGACCGAGCTGAACGAGGCGCGTACCGAGCTGAGCAAGATCCAGTCGACCGGCAAGGCGCTGGAGGACCGGGTCAACCGTACCCTGGTCACCTCGCCGGTGCGTGGCATCGTCAAGCAGCTGCTGGTCAACACCATCGGTGGCGTGATCCAGCCGGGTAGCGACCTGGTGGAGATCGTACCGCTGGACGACACGCTGCTGGTCGAGGCGCGCATCCGCCCGCAGGACATCGCCTTCCTGCATCCGGGCCAGAAGGCAGTGATCAAGTTCACCGCCTACGACTACACCATCTATGGTGGCCTGCAGGGCAAGCTGGAGCAGATCGGTGCGGACACCATCACCGACGAAGAAGGCAACAGCTTCTATCTGATCCAGCTGCGTACCGACAAGAGCCACCTCGGCACCGAAGAGCATCCGCTGCTGATCATCCCCGGGATGGTGGCTTCCGTGGACATCATCACCGGCAAGAAGAGCATCCTCAGCTACCTGTTCAAGCCGATCATTCGCGCCCGCGCCGAGGCGCTGCGCGAGCGCTAGGTGCTCTCCAGGGCGCCTAGCAGCAGGCGCTCTGTCTCCTCCAGCCAGCGGCCCAGGCGCAGCTCGTCGAGCTGGCCGAGCGCCGCGTAACGGCGGCCGCCCCAGACCATCAGGAATAGCGCTTCGACCGTAGCCGTCGAGGCGGGGCGGGGCAGGTCGCGGCAGTTGGCGAACACCTCTTGCCACTTGCCGAGCAGCTCCTCGTAGGCCCGCTGGTGATGCCTGGGTTCGGCGACCTGTGCCTCTAGTTGCGCTACCTCGAAGGTGAACAGCTGGCTGATTGGCTCGTCCGGGCTGCAGCTCAGCCGTAGCAGCAGGCTGACACGGCTGCGCCAGTCCAGCTGCGGCGCGATCACCTGTTCATCGATGCTGCGCAACAACTGCTCGATGCTGTGGCGCACGTAGCCGGAGAGCAGCGCCTGCTTGTTGGGGAAGTATTCGTACAGGGTGCCCACGGCGAAGCCCGATTCCAGTGCTACTGCGCGGGTGGTGACGGCTGTCCAGCCGTCGCGCTGCCAAATCCGAACGAAGGCCTGGTAGATGGCCTCCACGGTGAACTGCGCGCGGGCCTGCTGCGGGCGCTTGAGCGGCTTGGTTCTGGGCTTTTGCCCTGGCGCGATGGCTGCGCCGCGGTTTCCGAACCCCTTCCTGTCCATCGCCCTCTACTCTGTTGGCTCATCGTCAGTCGACCGCCAGAGGACCCGCAAATGACCCAACTCGTCAAGGCCAGCCGCCTGCTCACGCGCAAGGGCGAGCTCGACCAGAGCCGTATCGACAGCTTCGACTTCGACCTGAGCGTGGCGCCCGGCGAGATCATCCTCAGGCCCGATCACTTCGCTCTGACCACTAACAACATCACCTATGCGGCGTTCGGCGACTCGATGCGCTACTGGGACTTCTACCCGACCGGCGAGGCCGAGTGGGGGCACATGCCTGTATGGGGCTTCGCCGATGTGGTCGCCTCGGCGGTCGAAGGCATCGAGGTCGGTGCGCACTACTACGGCTACTACCCGATCGCCAGTTACACGCGGGTCAAGGCCGAAGCCTCGCCGCGCGGTTTCCGCGCACTGGATGCGCATCGCGCCGAACTGCCGACGCCCTACAACCAGTACGCCCTGTGCGCGGCCGATCCCTACTACAGCCCCGAGCACGAGGACCTGCAGGCGCTGCTCAAGCCGCTGTACCTGACCTCGGCGATGCTCGCCGACTTCCTGGTCGACAACGACTTCTTCGGCGCCCGGCGCCTGCTGTTCTCCAGCGCGTCGAGCAAGACCGCTTATTGCACGCTGTTCTGTCTGGAGGAGTACGACATCGAATGCATCGGCCTGACCTCGCGCGGCAACATTCCCTTCGTCGAGCAGCTCGGCTGCTATGACAGCGCCCTCGCTTACCAGGACCTGGAGTCGCTCGATGCCAGCGTGCCGACCATCTACGTCGACTTCTCCAGCGATCTGGCCCTGCGTGATCGGGTGCATGCGCACTTCGCCGACCAACTGGCCTACAGCTGCGTGGCTGGCTCGGCGCAGAACACCGAAGAGGCCGAGTACAAGGCCGCCAGCGGGCCGGAGCCGAAGATGTTTTTCGCACCGATCCAGATGCGTAAACGCAATGTCGACTGGGGCTCGGGGGGCGTCTCGCGCTATGTCGGCGAGGGCATGGTGAAGTTCTATCAGCGGGTCGAGGCCAGCGGCACGCAGCTGGTCGAGGTGGTGCGCAGTGAGGGCTTCGCTGCGGCGGCGGAGATCATCTCCGGCCTGGTGCATGGCCGCCTGCCGCCGCAGCAGGGGCAGATCGTCCGCCTGCGTTGAGGCGCTGCGAGCGTGGCGGGCTGGTCGCCACGCTCGCTAGTGCTTATTCGACGAACAGCTTCTGCACCGCCGAGAAGTCCAGCTTGCCGTCGCCCTGCTTGAGCAGCATGCGATAGATCTGCAGTGCCAGCGCGCCCATCGGTGTGCTGCTGCCGGTGGCCTGCGCCGCCTCCTGGGCCAGGCCCAGGTCCTTGGTCATCAGCTCGGCCATGAAGCCGCCGCTGTAGCCCTTCGACGCCGGCACGTTCTCCATCACCCCCGGCCAGGGGTTGTACTTCTCCAGGCTCCAGTTGCCCCCAGAGCTCTGCCGCATGATCTCGGCCAGCACGGCCGGATCGAGGCCACTGGCCACGCCCAGGGCCATGGCCTCGGCGGTGCCGATCATGTGTACGGCCAGCAACTGGTTGTTGCACACCTTGGCCACCTGGCCGGCGCCATCGGGGCCGGCGTGGAAGATGTTCTTGCCCATGGCGGCGAGGATCGGTCGGGCTTTCTCCAGGTCTTCTGCTTTGCCTCCGACCATGAAGGTCAGGGTTCCAGCCGCGGCGCCTGCGGTGCCGCCGGAGACCGGCGCATCGAGCAGGGCGATGCCCTTGGCTGCCGCTGCGGCGTGAACCTTGCGCGCCGAGTCCGGGGCGATGGTCGAGCACTCCAGCACCAGGGTGCCGGGGACGATCTGCTGCAGCAGGCCGCTGTCACCCAGGTACAGGCCTTCCACATGGCGGCTGGCGGGTAGCATGCTGACCACCACGCTGGCGCCCTTGATCGCCTCGGCGGCGCTGGCGGCGGTCTTGCCGCCGTCCTGGGCGAAGGCGCTCAGCGCCTCGGCGACCAGGTCGAAGGCGGTCACGGCGAAGCCGTTCTTCAGCAGGTTGCGGGCCATGGGCAGGCCCATGTGGCCGAGGCCGATGAAGGCGATCTGAGTCATTGTTGTTGTTCTCCTCAGGTGAGTGTCTAGAGATCCGCCAGCGGGTGCTCGCCCTCCCAGACCGGCGAGAAGTGCGCCTCGATCACCGCCGGCGGAATGGTCGCCGGGTCGGGCCAGTGCCACTTCGGCGCCTGGTCCTTGTCGATCAGACGGGCGCGCACGCCTTCCGGGAATTCCGGGTGGCGGCAGCAGTTCAGGCTCATGGCGTATTCCATGCGGAACACCTCGGCCAGCGACAGGTGGCGGGCGCGGTGGATCTGCTCCCAGACCAGGTGCGCGGTCAGCGGGCTGCCACCTGCCAGGGTCTTGGCGGCGCGCGCCAGTGGCAGGTCGTCGTCGTTGTGCAGGGCAGTGAGGGCGTGCCAGGCGGCGGGCAGGTCGGCAAGGTCGAGCAGGGCGTCGATGCGTTCGCGGCGCGGCAGCCACTGGGCCGGCGGCAGGTCCGGGCGGGCCTCGTGCTCCAGGGCACGCAGCAGGCTGTTGAGCTGCTCCGGCGCCTGGTGTTGCCAGTTCATCTGCACCAGGCCCTCGACCAGCGTGTCCTGCTGCTCGTCACGCAGGAAGCGGTCGGCCAGGTCCAGGTCCAGGGCGTCGCGGGCGTTGATGCTGGCGGCGGTGAGGCCGAGGAACAGGCCGAGCTTGCCCGGCAGGCGGGCGAGGAACCAGCTGCCGCCCACATCCGGATACAGACCGATGTTGATCTCCGGCATGCCCAGGCGGCTGCTCGGGGTGACGATACGGATGGCCGCGCCCTGCATCAGGCCCATGCCGCCGCCCAGCACGTGGCCATGGGCCCAGCAGATCAGCGGTTTCGGGTAGGTGTGGATGCGGTGGTCGAGACGGTATTCGTCGGCGAAGAAGCGGCGCGCCAGCGGCGGCACCTCGCCGGGATGTTCGCGGCACTGCTGTACCAGCTGCACCACGTCGCCGCCGGCGCAGAAGGCCTTGGGCCCGTTGCCGCGCAGCAGCACGCAGGCGATGTGGTCGTCCTCGGCCCACTGCTTCAGCTTGGCGTCCAGCGCCTCGATCATCGGCAGGGTCAGGGCGTTGAGGCTCTTCTCCGCGTCCAGGCTGGCGATGCCGATGCGGAAGCCGTGCAGGGCGGGGCGTTCTTCGAAATGCATGTTCATGGCGTTGGTCACTTGTTGCGCCACTGCGGGTCGCGTTTCTCGAGGAAGGCGTTGACGCCCTCGCGGGTGTCGTCGGCGTCGAACAGGTCGACGAAGCGCTCGCGCTCCTCGGGCAGCCAGGTGTTCGGGCCGCGCTCGCGGGCGCCCTGGATCAGCGGCTTGATGGTGCGCACCGCCACCGGGCTCTGCCGCGCCACCTTGGCTGCCAGCAGCAGGGCGGTGCCGCGGGCCTCGCCGCTGTCCACCACCTGCTCGACCAGGCCGATGCGCAGGGCGGTCTCGGCGTCGATGCGCTCGCCGCAGAGGATCATGCGCTTGGCCCAGCCTTCGCCCACCAGCCAGGGTAGGTTCTGCGTGCCGCCGGCGCAGGGCAGCAGGCCGACGGTGGCTTCCGGCAGGGCCATCTGCGCCTGGCGCTCGGCGATGCGGATGTCGCAGGCCAGAGCGCATTCCAGGCCGCCACCCATGGCGTAGCCGTTGATCGCGGCAATCGATACGCCGCGGAAGTCGCGCAGGGTCTCGAAGGCCTCGCCGAAGCGCCGCGCCATCTCGCGGGCGCGAGCCTTGTCGCCGTCGGCGAACAGGTTGAGGTCGGCGCCGGCGCTGAAGAACTTGCCGCCCTGGCCGGTCACCACCAGCGCGTAGACGTCGTCGTCGCGGTTGAGGTGCTCGACCACCTGCTTGAGGCCGATCAGCGAGTCGCGGTCCCAGGTGTTGGCCGGTGGGTGGTTGATGGTGATCAGCGCGGTGTGGCCGTGCTTCTCCACCGTCAGCTTGTGAGTCAGGTCGAACATGCCGGGGTTGTAGGGTTCGATGGCTGTGGTCATGAATGGTCCTCGTGGCTTACAGCAGGCGATCGAGCATGCCGCCCTGGTTCAGCAGGCGGCGGGCGATGATCACCCGCATGATCTCGTTGGTGCCTTCCAGTATCTGGTGTACGCGGCTGTCGCGCACCCAGCGCTCCAGCGGGTAGTCGTTGAGGTAACCGTAGCCGCCGTGCAGCTGCAGGGCCTCGTTGCATACCGTGAAGCAGTGGTCGGTGGCGAAGCGCTTGGCCATGGCGCAGTACAGGCTGGCCTCGCCGTGGCGGTTATCCAGCCTGTGGGCGGCCAGGCGCACCATCTGCCGGCTGGCGGTCAGGTCGGTGAGCATGTCGGCCAGCTTGAACTGCAGGGCCTGGAACTCGCTGAGCTGTTTGCCGAACTGCTTGCGCTCCTCGACATAGCGCAGGCTCTGCTCCAGCGCCGCCTGGGCTGCGCCCAGCGAGCAGCTGGCGATGTTCAGGCGGCCGCCGTCCAGGCCCTTCATGGCATAGACGAAGCCCTGGCCCTCGGGACCGATGCGGTTACCGGCGGGAATGCGCACGCCCTCGAAGGCGATGGTGCGGGTCGGCTGCGCCTTCCAGCCCATCTTGTCCTCGTTGCGCCCGTACTTCACGCCCTCGGCATTGGCCGGCACCAGGAAGCAGGAGATGCCCTTGGCGCCGTCCTCGCCGGTGCGTGCCATGACGATCAGCACATCGGTCGATCCCGCGCCGGAGATAAAGCACTTGCTGCCGTCCAGCACGTACTCGTCGCCGTCACGCTTGGCGCGGGTACGCAGATGGGCAGCGTCGGAGCCGGCGTCCGGTTCGGTCAGGCAGTAGGAGGCCAGCAGCTCACCGGTGGTCAGCCCGGCCAGCCAGGTATCTTTCAGCGCCTGGTCGGCGAAGCTGGCGAGCATCCAGGTGGCCATATTGTGGATGGTCAGGTAGGCCGTGGTGGCCACGCAGCCGGCGGCGAGCTGTTCGAAGATCAGCGAGCTGGTCAGCCGCGACAGACCGAGGCCACCGTCATCCTCGCCGATGTACAGGGCCAGGTAGCCCTGCTCGGCGGCGCGACGTATCACTTCCACCGGGAAGTGATGTTCGCGGTCCCAGTCGGCGGCGTGTGGCGCTAGTTCCCGCGCGGCAAAGGCGCGGGCGCTGTCGACCAGCAGGCGTTGTTCTTCGTTCACCTCAAAGTCCATAGGCTCTCACTGCAGGGTGGTGGGCTGGCCGGCGGCGCGCCGCTCGGCCTGCCATTCGGCCAGGCTGGGCGCGGCCTGTTCGCCGTCCAGGCGGTGGACGATCTCGAAGTAGTCCTGGTGGCCCGGCGAGGCCATCACCTCGGCCCGGGTCTTGACCCGCACCGCGTACACGGACTGCACGTTCTGGTGGTCGAAGGCGCGCCATTGCTGCGGGCCCTTGAGCAGGCTGTAGCTGTGGCCTTCCAGGGCCTTGATCAACGCCTCGCTGTCCAGGCTCCGGGCGCGGCCGGCGGCCTCCGCCCATTGCTGGACGATGCTGTAGGCCGAGGCGGCTGCGCTGGAGGGGTAGACCTCGTAGCGTTCGCTGAAGTTGCGCACGAAGGCCTGGCCGGCCTGGCTGCCTTCCAGCTCCGGCACGCGCCAGGTCCATGGCTCGGTGCCGAGCACGCCTTCCATCAGGCCGGGGCCGGCCTGCTCGACGATGCCCTGGGTCAGGTTGGGCGCGACGATCTGCACCTTGCGGGTCAGGCCCAGGTCCTCGGCCACGCGCATGGCGCGCACTAGGTCCTCGCCGAACAGCACCAGGACCAGCACGTCGGCATTGCTCTGCGCGGCCTGGGTCAGGGCGTTCTGGTAGTCGGCGATGCGCGCGCCCGGGAAGGGCACCTTGAGGCCGGGGTTGCGTGCGCCGTCCTGGGTGCCGGTGGTTTCGCGCAGTGAGCTCTCGGTGGTGTTGCCCCAGGTGTAGTCGGCGGTGACGTAGAAGTAGCGCTTGTCCGGCAGGTGCTTGGCCAGGTATTGGCCGAGCACGCGGGCGCTCATCCACGCGCTGTTGCATTCGCGGAACAGGTAGCGGTGGCCGTCCTTGCCGGTGGTGTCGTTGGAGTAGGTGAGGGTGCCGAAGTACAGCAGGCCGCGCTCCTGGGCACGCTTGCCGGCGGCGATGGCAGCCGCGCTGGAAGCACCGCCGAAGAGCATGGCAGCGCCTTCGCCGGCCAGCTTGTCGACGTTGCGCGCGGCCTTCTCGGGGCGCGAAGCGTCGTCCAGGCTGGACAGCCGCAGCGGGCGGCCGAGCACGCCGCCCTTGGCGTTCAGCTCGTCGATGGCCAGCAGGGCTCCACGCATCTGTGCCAGTCCTTCTTCCTTGTAGCTGCCGGTGCGCGGGTAGCTGAGGCCGAGGGTAATCGGCTCGGCCGCCTGCGCGGCGGCGGTGAGTCCGACCCAGAGGGCCAGACAGGCAGTCAGTCGTTTCATCTAATGGCTCCTTGTTCTTGTTGTGCCGGGGCTGACTGTGCAGCCCTGGCGAACGCGGAGGCATTGTCTTTTCGTCGTAGTGGCACCGTGGTGCCGCGGGTCAACGTTTACTTCAGTTGGATGGTCATGTTCGGCCCCGACACCGGTGTGTCATCGAACCAGCGGCTGGTGACGGTCTTGGTCTCGGTATAGAAGCGCACCGCCTGCTTGCCGTAGGCGTGCAGGTCGCCATAGAACGAACCCTTCCAGCCAGTGAAGGAGAAGAACGGCAGCGGCACCGGGATCGGCACGTTGATGCCGACCTGGCCGACCTCCACCGCATGCTGGTAATGCCGCGCGGTGCCGCCGGAGCGGGTGAAGATCGAAGTGCCGTTGCCGTAGGGGCTGGCGTTGACCAGCTCGATGGCCTGCTCCAGGGTGTCGACCTCCATGCACACCAGCACCGGGCCGAAGATCTCCTCGCGGTACAGGCTCATGCGGGTGGTCACGCCGCGGAACAGGGTCGGGCCCAGCCAGTTGCCGTTGGGGTAGCCGGCCACTTCGCACTGCGAGCCGTCGAGCAGGCACTCGGCGCCTTCTGCCTTGCCCTCGGCGATCAGCTTCTGCACGCGCTGTTTGGCCTGCTGGCTGATCAGCGGGCCGTAGGCGGAACCCGGGTCTTTCCAGTGCCCCGGCTTGAGTTCGGCCATCTGCGCGGCCAGCTCGTCGATCCACTGCTTCGACTCGCCGACGAACACCGCCACGCTGATCGCCATGCAGCGCTGGCCGGCGGCGCCGCAGCTGGCGCCGAGCAGGTTGCTGAGCACCTGGTCCTTCGGCGCGTCGGGCATGATCACCATGTGGTTCTTGGCGCCGGCGAAGGCCTGCACGCGCTTCAGGTGCTGGGTGCCGGTACGGTAGATGTGCTGGCCCACCGGCACCGAGCCGACGAAGGAGATGGCGCGGATATCCTCGTGGGTGAGCAGGGCGTCGACCACCTCGCGGCCGCCATGCAGCACCTGCAGCACGCCGGCCGGGGCGCCGGCCTCGACGAACAGCTCGGCCAGGCGGTTGGGGGTCAGTGGGTCCTGTTCGGAGGGCTTGAGGATGAAGGTGTTGCCGCAGGCGATGGCCAGCGGGAACATCCACAGCGGGATCATCGCCGGGAAGTTGAACGGGGTGATGCCGACGCACACGCCGAGCGGCTGGATCCAGCTGGCGGTGTCGATCTCGCGGGCGACGTTCTCCACCGTCTCGCCCATCATCAGGCTGCAGATGTTGGCCGCATGCTCGGCCACCTCGATGCCGCGCCAGACGTCGCCCTTGGCGTCGGCGAAGGTCTTGCCGGTCTCGGCGGCGAGGATCTCGGCCAGCTCGTCGTGGTGCTCCTTGAGCAGGTGCTGATAGCGCAGCATCAACCGTGCGCGCTCCGGCACCGGCACTTCGCGCCAGCTGAGGAAGGCTTTCTTGGCGCCGGCGATGGCCGCCTCGATCTCCTCGTGGGTGGCCTTGGGCGCCAGGGCCAGGACTTCCTGGGTGGCCGGGTCGGTCACTTCGATCAGTTCGCGGGCCTGGCTGGCTTGCCATTGGCCGTCGATCAGCTGCGGGATCACCTGGGGCATCGTGGGCCTCCTGTTGTTCTTGTGTGGGCCAGTTATAGCCGCCCCGCGCGCTGCTGTGGATTGACGATCTTGCTCGCGGGATGGACGATCTTGGCATTCGAACAAGAAAGAGGGCGCCATGAACGCCTCGGTGGAAACCTCCAACTGGCCGCTGCCGGCCAATGGCCTGCGCTTCATCGTGCCGCCCCGGCTCAGGCGTGTGCTGGCCCGTCATCCGCTGTCGAATGGCTGCTATCCGCTGGCCCTGGGCTTCTACCCGGAAGCTGCCGGGCACCGCATGCAGCGCCCGGAGCCGGACGACCACCTGCTGATCTACTGCCGCGCCGGGCGTGGCTGGCTGGAAACGGCGGATGGACGATTACAGGTTGGCGGCGGCGACCTGCTGCTATTGCCCAAGGGCCTCGCGCACACCTACGGCGCCGACCCCGAGCGGCCCTGGACCATTCACTGGGTGCATTTCGATGGTGCCCTGTGCGACGACTTCCTGCGCCTGCTGGGCAAGCCCGGCGTGCGCCGCATCGGCGTGCAGCCGCGGCTGCTGGCGGACTTCGAGGCGCTGCTCGGCCTGCACCGCCAGGGCCTGAATCCGGCGCACTTCATCCACGCCGCCCATCAGTTGCAGGCGCTGCTCAGCTCGCTGGCGGTGCTGCCGGCGCGCACCACGCTGAAATCCGGGCGGGTGCTGGACGTGGACGCGGTGCAGGCGGTGATGCGCAGCCACCTGCACGGCAGTCTCGAACTCGACGAACTGGCCGCGCAGTTCAAGCTGTCGCGCTTCCACTTCGCCAAGACCTACCGCGCCCTGACCGGCCACGCGCCGATCCAGGATTTCATCCAGCTGAAGATGGCCCAGGCCTGCCGCCTGCTCGACCAGGGCAGCCTGGAGGTGCGGCAGATCGCCGAGCAGCTGGGCTACGACGATCCCTATTACTTCTCGCGGCTGTTCAGAAAGGTGGTGGGCATGGCGCCCAGTCACTACCGGGCGTTGCATCGGGGATAAAACAAAAGGCCGTGGACGGGGAGTCCACGGCCTTTTGCTTTTTATTGCGCGGTCAGATCGAGCAGACCATTCCCGCCAGTTCCACCCGGCCGAAACTGGCGCCGGGGTCGAGCGGGGTGATGGCCAGCAGTTGGTCGAGACGCACCTCCTGTTTGCCTGCCTCGGTCTGCAGGATGAGGAACTCTTCCTTGCTCGGGGCCGTGCGCGTATCCAGCGCCCTGGCCACGAAGCTCGGGCCCTCGACCAGCTCAACCTGCAGGCGATAGCCGTGCATGCAAGCGATCTCCAGGAAGTCGTGCAGATCGCAGTTCAGGGGCTGATACGTGTTCATGGTGATTTCTCCTAGCAACCCTGCAGCGGGATGATGAAGTAGCCCTGCTGGGCGATGGCCGCGGCCACCTCGGGGTGGGCCGGTTCGCTGTGGCAGAACTGGCAGCGGCTCTGCGATACGTCCGCATCCTCTACACCGCGGCTGGCGAGCCATTCGCGGGCGTAGCGGGCGGCGAGCTCTTGGTCGTTGCCTTCGATGAGCACGTCGAAGTGTAGGTAGCCACCGTCGACCGTGCGCACGTGGGTGTCGAACACTTTCACGTTCATGTCATTTCTCCTCTTTCCAGGTGGCCGGCAGCGACAGGTTGCCGGAGGCCACGTCCCATACGCTGGAGACGCACAGCAGGGGGTTGTGCAGGTCGGCGTTGACCTGCAGGGCGGCGGTCACGCCGTCGTAGTTGAAGCTCTGCGGGAAGCCGACGGCGGCCAGCGGTACGCGGATGCGCGCGGCGTCGTCCTGCACGCTCAGGTCATAGCCGGGCGAGTCGATGTAGATCGGCGCACCGGGCCAGGTGGCTGGCAGCTTGGGTTTGGCCCCCTCGGGGATGTCGCGCACCTTGAGGCCGGACGGACCGCAGCTGGCGTCCTTGGTCAGCACCACCCAGTGCGAGTGCCAGAGGCCGCCGTCGTTGTCCTGCTTGCCGTCGCCGTTTTCATCCAGCTGCGGGGTGTCGTCGAAATCCGGGTGCGAGGTCAGCGCCAGGGCGAGGATGCCCGAGCCCTGCTCGAAACCGACGCTGCCGGCGTCCAGGCTGGTCGGCCAGACGTAGCTGTAGACCTCGGCGGCGGCGAAGCTGCCCTTGGCGGCAGGAACGCGGCTACCGGCCTTGCCGTCGACCAGTTGTTCGAACACCAGGTCGCTGCCGTCCTTGAAGACGCGGGTGTGGACCAGGTCGAAGGCGGCGTCGACCTTGGCGGTCTTCTCGCTGTGGATGCCGCCCGGGCCATGGGCCCAAGCCTGGCTGGCGAGGAGCGCGGTGAGCGCGAGAGCGAAGGGGGCTTTCATGGCCGGCTCCTTATTTGAGGTCGTCGATGGAAGCGCCGAAGTTCAGGTGCAACACCTGGCCATCGACCACCAGTGCGGGCACCGACTTGACGCCGGCCTGTTCGGCCTCGGCGACGCGCTGCTGCTGGTCGCCGAGGTGGACGACCTCGACCTTGATGGCCGGGTCCAGCAGGTTGAGCAGGGTCTGTTCGGCCGAGACGCAAACGGGGCAGCCGGCGTGGTAGAAGCGTGCAGTAGTCATTTCGAGTCTCCTTCAAGTTAATTTGGTATCGATTCGATACTGATGCGAAGGCTACTACCGCTGCACTCTTTGTCAATATGGTTTTTAGTCGATACTATATTTCGACAGGAGTGATGATATGACCGCCACGAACCTCTTCGACCTGCTCGAGC
This sequence comes from Pseudomonas sp. Gutcm_11s, assembly GCF_028649395.1. Lineage (GTDB taxonomy): Bacteria > Pseudomonadota > Gammaproteobacteria > Pseudomonadales > Pseudomonadaceae > Aquipseudomonas. The sequence goes on from NZ_JAQSUW010000015.1 coordinate 20,168, forward strand.
GCCTGACCAGCCTGATGCGCATGTGGAACCGCCAGCACCCGCTGCTGGCGGAGCTGCAGCCGATCCAGGTCAGTGCGCTGATCTATCTGTCGCGCTGCAACCGCTACTCGAACACGCCGCTGGCGGTGACCGACTACCTGGGGCTGACCAAGGGCACGGTGTCGCAGTCGCTCAAGGCGCTGGAGGCCAAGGGCCTGATCGAGAAGGCGCAGGACCCGCACGACCGGCGCAGCGTGCACCTGCAGCTGACCGCGCCGGCCCGTGAGCTGCTGGCGGCCATTGCGCCGCCGCAGTTCCTGGTGGCGGCGCTGGAGCAGATGGGCGAGCGCGCGCAGGCGCTGGAGGAGTTGTTCGGCGACCTGCTACGGCAGATCCAGCGCAACCAGGACGTGCCGGGCTTCGGCCTGTGTCGCACCTGCCGCTTCCACCAGCAGCGCGACGGGGCGCCGTTCTGTGGCCTGACCCAGGAGCCGCTGCTGCCGGCGGAGGCCGAGTTGATCTGCCGCGAGCACCAGCCGCTGGCGGCCTAGGTTTCAGGCGCTCTTGCCGCCGAGCAGCTTGAACCAGAAACGCACCACCTCGCCGATGTTGTCGCGCAGCTGGGCCGGGGTGGGGGCTTCGGCGCCCTTGCCGACCAGTTGCTGCCAGGCCGGTAGTTGCACCAGATGCTCGTCGTCGCCCGAGGCCAGGCAGCGGGCGACCTGGACCACGTCGATCAGGTCCGCGGGGGCAGGGTGGTTGCGGTCCCACTGGGCGCGCAGGCGGGCGCATTCGATGAGCGGCTGCGGCAGGTTCCAGCTGGTCAGTACGATCACCCCGACATCCGCCGACAGCTCGTCGCACAGCGTCAGCAGCTCCGCCTCCGACGGCACCTTGCCGTACCAGCTCTGCACCTCCTCGATGACCGGCAGGCTGCCGATGTCCTGCACCAGCCCGGCCAGCATGGCGTCCTCCAGCGGCAGGCGCGTCAGCTCCTGGGCCAGGCAGGCGCTGTAGGCCGCGCACAGCAGCGAGGCGTTCCAGCGTGCACGGAACACCTTGAGCAGCACCGGGTCGGTCTGGGTGAACAGGTGGTGGATGGTGAAGGTCAGCACCAGGTTGTTCAGGCGCTGCAGGCCGAGGCGCGAGATCACCTCCTGCAGGCTGATGCCGGGCCGGGCGCCGCGCACCAGCGGGCTCTCGGCGAATTGCAGCAGATAGGCCGCCAGCGGCGGGTTGCTGTGCAGCAGGCGCGTCACCTGCTCCAGCGCGGCGCGGTCGGAGGCCAGCAGCTCGCGCAGGCGCAGCGAGGTCTCGGGCATCTGCGGCACCTTGGCGTTGCCCTTGAGGAAGTTGAAGTAGAGCGAAAATTTCAGACCATCTGGATACTCATCCATGTGGCTATCTCCGTCCGTTGTCCCACCCACAAGCCTAGTGGCCATCGCCGCCAGGCCAAGGGTGATCGGACGGACTGCGCGTTCATACCCGGGCAATGGTCGCCAGGCCCGTGGCGACCAGCTTCTCCGCGCCATCCTTGATCGCGAACACGTCGGCCCGGCATACCGCCTGGCGCTGCCCGGCCTTGAGCACTTCGCTGCGGCACACCAGGCGCTCGCCCAGCGCCGGTGCTAGCAGGTTGAGCTTGTACTCGCTGGTGACCACGTCACCGACCAGCGAGGCCGCAGCCCAGGCGCAGCCGCTGTCGACCATGAAGCCGACCACCGCGCCGTGCATGTAGCCGTGGTGCTGGCACAGGTCCGGGCGGCTGGCCACCTGCAGGCTGACCTTGCCCGGGGCGAAGTCGAGCAGTTCGGCGCCCAGCAGCTGGGCGAAGGTGGAGTGCTGCAGCGCCTGCTCCAGGCGTTCGCGGCTGATGCCGCCGGTGGTCTCGCTGATGGCCATGATCCGTGCTCCTGCGGGTGGTGGAGCTTGCAGTCTTGGCCGGCGGCGGGCGTCAGGCCAAATACATCTATGGGCGTGATGAGCAGGCATCAGCCTTGACTTGGCTCCGGGGCTTCCCTAGCGTGCCGTTTTCGTTTTTTCAGCAGGACAGCCGCATGAGCGCCGACGACCGCATCAAACTCGAACCGGGCTGGAAGGAGGCCCTGCGCGAGGAATTCGACAAGCCCTACATGAAGGCGCTGAGCGAGTTCCTGCGCGCCGAGAAGGCCGCCGGCAAGGTGGTCTACCCGCCGGGGCCGATGATCTTCAATGCGCTCAATTCCACGCCGCTGGAGCAGGTCAAGGTGGTGATCATCGGCCAGGACCCGTACCACGGGCCGGGGCAGGCCCACGGCCTGTGCTTCTCGGTGCAGCCCGGCGTACCGGCGCCGCCCTCGCTGGTGAACATCTTCAAGGAATTGAAGCGCGACCTGAACATCGACATCCCCGAGCACGGCTACCTGCAGAGCTGGGCGGAACAGGGCGTGCTGCTGCTCAACACCTCGCTGACCGTGCAGCAGGCCAGCGCCGGCTCGCACGCCGACAAGGGCTGGCAGCCGTTCACCGACAAGGTGATCGAGGTGGTCAATGCGCGGCCGGGCAACCTGGTGTTCCTGCTCTGGGGCGCGCATGCGCAAAGCAAGCAGAAACTGATCGATACCACCCGCCATCTGGTGCTGAAGTCGGCGCACCCGTCGCCGCTGTCGGCTTATCGCGGTTTCCTCGGCAACGGCCACTTCAGCCGCGCCAACCAGTACCTGAAGCAGTGCAGCCTCACTCCGATCGACTGGCGACTGCCGGCTCTGCCGGCGTAGCGCAGCTCAGCCCGGCGATATCCTCGCGCAGGCTGCCGAGGCTGTCCTGCAGGCGCTGGCGCTGTTGCTCGTCGGCGCTGGCGACCAACTGGCCGAGCAGCTCGGCCAGGCTCTGTTCGCCATCGGCGAACGACTCGCGGTAGGCCTCGGTCCAGTAGCTCTGCCGCTCGTTCAGCAGGTGTTCGATGCGCTGGGCGAAATCGGCGCTGCGCCGGCCTTCCAACTCCTGCAGCAGCGCGGCCTGCCAGCGCTCGCGGCTATCCAGCCACAGGCGGTTCTGTTCGCCACGCTGCCCGGCCCAGGCGCGCACCATGGCCCGTTGCTGGGTATTCAGATCACCGAACCAGGGCTCCAGGCGTTCCTCGGTGGTTTCCGCGCGCTTGGCAATTTGTTCGTTCAGCGACGGTTCGACGAATTCGCGGCGCAGCTTCTCGTTCTCCTTGGCCATCTGCTCGCGCAGCTGCTGCACCTGCAGCGGGCTGAGCTGCTGCAGCAGGCCGGCGGCGGTCGGGCCGATCTCGCTGGAGACCTCGCCGAGGGCCTGGCGCAGGTCGAGGAAACGAGCCTGGAAGTGCGCGGCGTCCAGCCGGCCATCGGCCAGGTCGGCGCGATCCTGGTCCAGCCAGTGGGTCAGTTGCGGTATCTGGGTGCTGCAATGCCAGGCCAGGTGCTGGTTCAGGCGCGGCTTGAGCCAGGCCTTCTGCTCGGCGTTGAGGTCGAGGTAGCTGTCGATGCGCCAGGTCAGCAGGCGGTCGAGGTTGCGGTAGGCCAGGTCGATGCGGCTGCAGGCGCCCAGCAGGGCGATGCAGGCCAGCAGGGCAATCATCGGCAGAGCGGGGACGCGTCGTCGCATGGCGTGCCTCGTCGTCATTGGCTGGCCCGAGCATAGTGCCTGCGCATGGCCGCGGTGTTACCGCGACACATCCGCTTAAACATCGCGTCAGTCCAGGCGCTTGTGGATGCGCGTCACCGCCAGGCCCAGCAATGCCACGCAGAACACTATTAGGATCAATACCTCCAGCCACAGTTCATGCAAACCGGCGTTGCGCAGCATGATGCCGCGCGCCAGGCGCAGGTAATGCGTCAGCGGCATGAACTCGGCGACCCACTGTGCCGCCTTGGGCATGCCGGCGATGGGGAACATGAAGCCGGACAGCAGGATCTGCGGCAGGAAGGTGAAGAAGGCCATCTGCATCGCCTGGAACTGGGTCTTGGCCAGGGTCGACAGCCATACGCCAAGCGCCAGGCTGGCGATGATGAACAGCAGCGAGGCGCCGTACAGGTCGAGCAACGAGCCGCGCACCGGCACGCCGAACAGCCAGTGCCCGGCGACCAGGATGACGCTGACCTGGATCAAACCGATACCGATGAAGGGCAGCACCTTGCCGATGGTCAGCTCCCAGGGCGACACCGGCGTGGCGATCAGCAGCTCCAGGTTGCCGTGCTCGCGCTCCCTGACCAGCGCCACGGCGGTGAACAGCACCATGGTCATGGTCAGGATCACCCCGAGCAGGCCGGGCACGGTGTTGAGTGGCGCCAGGCGTTCGGGGTTGTAGAAGTTCACCACCTCCACGCCTTGCCGGGCCTCCCAGCCGGGCAGTGGGTAGGCGGCCAGCTGGCGCGCCGAGGCCTGGATGCTCTGGTCCGAGCCGTCGATCACCAGCTGCAGCGGCGGGCGGTCCTTGCGTTGCAGGCGCGCCTCGAAGTCGCTGGGCACCACCAGGGCGGCATTGATGCGTCCCTCGCGCAGCAGGCGGTCGATCTCCTGCGGACTGTCCAGCTGGTATTTCACGTTGATCACCTGGCTGGAGGCGATTTCCGCCACCACCTCGCGCGACTGCGCGGTGTTGGCCTGGTTCAGCACGGCGGCGTCGATGCCGCGCACGTCCATGTTGATGGCGTAGCCGAATAGCACCAGCTCCAGCAGCGGCACGCCGGCGATCATGACGAAGGTCAGCTTGTCGCGGCGCAGCTGGCGCAGCTCCTTGAGCACGATGGCGCCCAGGCGACGCAGGTTCATGGCCTGGCCTCCAGTGGTTTGCGGGTGACGGCGACGAACACGTCCTCCAGGTTGGCCTCGCCGTCGCGCAGCTCGGCCGCCACTCCGGCCTTGCGTAGGGCGCTGGCGATTTCGTCGCGGTTGCCGTCGGCCGTGCACAGCACGCGCAGGGTGGCGCCGATCTGCGCCGTGGCCAGCACCGCTGGGTGGCCCTGCAGGGCGCGCTGGGCGTCGCGCGGTTGGGCGCATTCGACCAGCAGCGGCTGGCCGGGCAGGGCGTCCATAAGCTCGCGCGGGCTGCCGTCGGCTACCAGGCGGCCGGCGTCGAGAATGCCCAGGCGCGTGCAGCGCTCGGCCTCGTCCATGTAGTGGGTGGAGACCAGCAGGGTGGTGCCTTCCTCGGCCAGCTCGAACAGCGAGTCCCAGAATTCGCGGCGCGACTGCGGGTCGACGGCGCTGGTCGGCTCGTCGAGCAGCAGCAGGTCGGGCTTGTGCAGCACGGCGCCGGCCAGGGCCAGGCGCTGCTTCTGTCCGCCGCTCATGGTGCCAGCCATCTGCTTGCGACGGTCCGCCAGCCAATAGCGCTCCAGCAGCTCGTCGATGCGTTCGCGGGTCTCGCGGCGATTGATGCCCTGTACGGCGGCGAGGAATTCCAGGTTCTCCTGCACCGTGAGGTCCTCGTAGAGCGAGAACTTCTGCGTCATGTAACCGATGCGCCGTTTCAGCTCCTCGGCGTCACGCGGGATCTGGTAGCCGAGCACTTCCACCTCGCCCTCGCTGGGCAGCAGCAGGCCGCAGAGCATGCGGATAATGGTGGACTTGCCGCAGCCGTTGGGGCCGAGGAAGCCGAACACCTCGGCGCGCGGCACACTGAGGTCGAGGTGATCCACCGCGGTGAGCTGGCCGAAGCGCTTGCTCAGGCCGCGGGCGCGGATCACCAGCTCGTTGCCGTTCATGGCTGCTGCTCCGCGGAGACGCGCTCCGCATGCAAAGGCAGGCCGGCCGGCAGCTTGCGCGCGGCCTCGCCCTGCAGCACCAGCTCGGCGCGGTACACCAGGCGGCTGGCGTCGTCGCCGGTCAGTGCGTAGTAGGGGGTGAACGCTGCCTCGCTGCGGATGCTGCGCACCTTGGCCTGGAAGGGCTGCTCGATGCCCTGCACGTGGATGTTCATCGCATCGCCAACCCGCACCTCGGCGCGGATGCTGGCGGGGATGAAGACCCGCGCGTAAGGCTGCTCGCCGACCAGCAGGCTGACCAGCTCGGCACCGGCCGGCGGCTGGTCACCGACCTTGAACGGCAGGGCATCGACCACCCCGGCACGCGGCGCACGCAGGCTCAGGTGTTCGCGGCCAACCTCCAGATGGGCCAGGTTGCCACGGGCGGCGTCGAGCGCGGCGGCGGCCTGTTCGATCTGCTCGGCACGGGTGCCGTTGGTCAGCTCGCGCAGCTGCGCCTCGGCGCTGCGGGTGGAGGCGCTGGCCTGGTCGCGGGCGGCGCGGGCGCGGTCCTGCTCGGCAATGGCCACCTGCTTGCGCTGATACAACTCGGCGATGCGCTTGAAGTTGCGCTCGGCGTCGGTCAGCTCGGCGCGGTTGCGCGCCAGGGTGGCGCGGGCGGAGTCGATGGTCTCGCTGCGCGCGCCGTTGCTCAGCTCGGCCAGGCGCGCGGCGGCCTGGTTCACTTCGCCGCGGGCCTGGGCGATGCGCGCGTCCTGGCGGCGTGGGTCGAGTTCCAGCAATGGCTGGCCGGCCGCGACCTGGTCGCCCTCGGCGACTTGCCAGGTGAGGATGGTCTCCGAGGCTTCGGCGGGCAGGCCGACGCGGTCCCATTCCAGGGTGCCCAGCAGCTGCTCGCCGCCGGAGTCGCAGGCGGCCAGGCTGACCATGAGCAGGCCGGCCAGTAGTGGGCGAGAGAGCGACACAGGGTACATCTCAGGGCTCCATTCCGCCCTTGAGCAGGGCGAGCGTGTGGGCGATCAGCGCTTCGTTGCCGATCTGCGGGTTGGCGAACACGCCGCGCCAGATCGGGGCGGCAGCGTAGGGAAGGAGGGTGACGCCGATCAGCGACACCACCAGCAGGCGCGGGTCGAGCTCGGGGTTGAGCGCGCCACGGGCCTGGGCAGCGGCGAACTTCTGCGCCAGCAGCAGCGGCACCAGGGGCGCGACGCGATCCATCAGCCGCTCGCGCAGCACGCCGCCCTCGCAGAGGATCTCGCGGACCCACAACTGGGAAATCCACGGATGCGCGGCGACGTTGTGGCTCATGTGGCGGACGAAGGCTCCGACCAGCTCCAGCGGGTCGTCGCCGGCCTGGCGAAGCTCCTCGGCGGCGCCCATCACCAGCGGCAGGAAGCGTTCTTCGACCATGGCATCGACCAGGCCGTCCTTGCTGCCGAAGTAGTAGTTGAGCAGTGCGGGGGTGACCCCGGTGCGCTCGGCGATGGCGCGCAGGCTGGTGGCCTGGATGCCCTGGCTGGAGAACAGGTCGGTGGCCGTGTTCAGCAGCAGCTCGCGCTGCGCCGTGGCATCGGCGGTGGGGCGCCCGGGGGCACGTGGGGTCTTGGTCGGTTTGTTCATGTGGAAATAATTAAACAGTTAATTAATTTATGGCAACGACCGCTCGTCCATTAGCGGCTCTGCAGAGTTAGTGCAGCAGGGGCGGGCATTGGTTCGGATGATTTCGCCGGCCCGGCGCCGGCCAACTACCCTCAATGCGGGTGTCCCGTCAGGTAGTAGCCGCAGTGCGTGATTTCCTTTCCGCCATCTTCGCTCCCAGTCCGCTGGCCCTGCAGTTCGCCTGCAAGACGCTGCTCAGCGGCGCACTGGCGCTGTGGTGCGCGTTTCGTTTCGGCCTCGACCAGCCGCAATGGGCGCTGATGACTGCGTTCATCGTCGCCCAGCCGCTGGCCGGCATGGTGGTGCAGAAGGGCCTGGCGCGGCTGCTGGGCACGGTGATCGGCACCGTGCTGTCGGTGGTGTTCATGGCCCTGTTCGCCCAGGCACCGTGGCTGTTCCTGCTGGTGATGGCGCTGTGGTTGGGGCTGTGCACCATGGCCTCGACCCTGCTGCGCAGCGCCTGGTCCTATGCCTTCGTGCTCTCCGGCTACACCGTGGCGATCATCTGCCTGCCGATATTCGGCAAGCCGCTGGTGGTGTTCGACGAGGCGGTGGCGCGCTGCACCGAGATCTGCCTGGGCATTCTCTGTTCCATGGTGGTCAGCGCGGTGCTCTGGCCGCAGCGGGTCGAGCAGCAACTGGTGGGCCAGGCGCGCGCGGCCTGGCTTGGTGGCGTACAGGTGGCGGCCGCCGCGCTGCAGCGCCAGGGCGCCGGACCGCGCGGGCTGCTCGAGACCCTGGGACGCATCGTTGCGGTGGATGCCCAGCGCGAGCACGCCTGGTTCGAGGGCGTGCGCGGGCGCCAGCGGGCCCGTGGCCTGCGCGCCCTGACTCGCGAACTACTCGGCCTGCTGCGTTTGGCGCGCGGCGTGGCTCGGCAGTGGCGGCAACTCGACGATGCCGATGCGCATGCCCTGGCGCCCTGGTTGGCGGAGTTGCAGGAGCGCCTGCTCGACCCCGAACGCGGTCCGGATGCCGAGCTGATGGCGCGCCTGCGCGAACAGTCCCAGGCGGCCGAGCATCCCGCCGCGCGGCAGTACTGCCTGGGCCGCATGGCCTTGCTGATGCGCCAGCTCGGCCGGGCCCACGAGGCGCTGCTGGCAGTGGAGCTCGGCGAGGCGCCGGTGGATGCGCCGCCGCCACTGTCCTGGCATCGCGACGTGCAGACCGCCGCGGTCTATGGCCTGCGCAGCTGCCTGACCCTGCTGGCGTTGTCGGCCTTTTGGCTAGCCACCGCCTGGCCGGCGGCCAGCGGCGCCATGTTGCTGGCCTCGGTGGTGTGCAGCCTGTTCGCCAGCCGCGAGAATGCTGACCTGATCGGCATGGCTTTCCTGCGCGGCATCCTCTACGCGCTGCCGGTGGCTTTCTTCGTCGGTCAGGTGCTGCTGCCGCAGTGGAACGGCTTCCCGTTGCTCTGCCTGGCCCTGGGCGTGCCGCTGTTCTTCGGCCTGCTGGCCATGTCGCGGCCGGCGCTGGCCGGCGCCGCTACCTCCTTCTGCCTGCACTTCATCGTGCTCTGCGCGCCGCGCAACGACATGGCCTACGACGTCGCCTACTTCCTCAATTCGGCATTGGCCATGCTGCTCGGTGTCGGCTGCGCGGTGCTGGCGCTGCGCCTGCTGGTGCTGCGCAATCCGCTGTGGCACGGCCGGCGACTGCTGCGTGCGACGCTGGATGACCTGGCGCGCCTGTGTACCCGCTCGCTGGGTGGTGCGGAGAACTGGTTCGGCGGGCGCATGGCCGATCGCCTGTTGCAGCTGGCGCGCTTCTATCCGCAACTGCCGGATGGCGGGCGCAGCCGCTGGGATGACGGTGTCGACAGCCTCGACCTGGGCGACGAGCTGTTGCACCTGCGCGCCTGCCTGGCGGCGGCGCCGAACGCGCCGCGAGAGGCCGAGCAGCGCTTCTTCGCCGGCCTGGAGAAAGTGCTGCGTGGCGGCCCTCAGGCCAGTCGCGGCGAGGCGCTCGATCCGTTCATCCAGGCGCTGACACGAGCCCTGCACGACCGCCCGCCGGCGATCGAGCTGCAGCTGGCCGAGGCGGCCTTGCTACAACTGCGCAGCAGCTGGCGGCGCTGGTGCGACGAACAGCCGGGAGGCAAGCATGGATTTGCGTGAATGGGCGCTGGGCGGCGTGCTGCTCAGCCCGATGCTGCTGTATGCGCTGCTGGCGCTGTTGCTGACCGGTGTATTGCGCCTGGGCCTGCAGCGCGCCGGGCTGGCGCGCTGGATCTGGCACGAGGCGCTGTTCGACTGCGCCCTGTATGTCTGTGTGCTGGCGGGCCTGGTGGCCCTGCTGGCGACCTGGTGAGGAGTCGTTGATGAGTGCACTTCCGCGTGTGGCGGTGACCCTGCTGATGGTGCTGGTGGCCGTGCTGGCTGGCTGGTGGCTGTGGGACTTCTACATGAACGCGCCCTGGACCCGCGATGCGCGGGTGCGCGCCGACGTGGTCACCATCGCCCCGGACGTGTCCGGTTGGGTGGTCGAGCTCAAGGTGCAGGACAACCAGCAGGTCAAGGCCGGCGACCTGCTGATGAGCATCGACCGCGAGCGCTACCAGGCTAACCTCGACAAGGCCAAGGCCCTGGCCCAGACCCGTCGTCAGCAGCTCAACCTGCGTCAGCACGAGGCCTCGCGTCGCGCCCACCTTGGGCCGCAGGCGATCAGCGCCGAGCTGCGCGAGAACGCCCTGATCAATGCCGAGATCGCCCGTGCCGAGCTGCAGCAGGCCGAGGCCGAGGTGACCCTGGCCGAGCTCAACCTCAAGCGCAGCGAGGTGCGCGCGCCGCGCTCCGGGCAGGTCACCAACCTGCACCTGGCTCAGGGTAACTACGTGCAGGCCGGCCAGGCGGTGATGGCTCTGGTGGCCGACGATTCCTTCTACGTGCAGGCCTACTTCGAGGAGACCAAGCTGCCGGGCATTCGCGTCGGTGCGGCCGTCGAGGTGACGCTGATGAGCGGTGGCGTGGGCCTGACGGGCAAGGTGCAGAGCATCAGCCGCGGCATCACCGACCGCAACGCGGTGGCGGATGCGCAGCTGCTGGCCAATGTCGAGCCGACCTTCAACTGGGTGCGCCTGGCCCAGCGCATCCCGGTACGCATCGAGCTGGAGGACGTGCCGAAGGACCTGCCGCTGAGCGCGGGGATGACGGCGAGCGTCAGGGTGATGGGGGAGGAGTGATCTGCAGGGAAAACAAAAAGGCCGCTCGATGAGCGGCCTTTTTCATGTGCAGCAGGATCAGCCCACGGTGACCTTGGGCATTTCCGGCATGCTCAGGGTCTGCTCGGCGCGCGGGGCCAGGACCTCGGCTTCGCCGTCCACCACCTGCTCCTGGTTCTGGTTGAACACGCGGGTGGCCAGGCGCACGCGGCCCTTGGGCAGCTTCTCCAGCACTTCCAGCTGCACGGTCAGGGTGTCGCCGAGTTTCACCGGACGGGTGAACTTGAGCTGCTGGCCGAGGTAGATGGTGCCCGGGCCGGGCAGGTTGCAGGCGATGGCGGCGCTGATCAGCGCGCCGCTGAACATGCCGTGGGCGATGCGCTCCTTGAACATCGTCTCGGCGGCGAAGGCGGCGTCCAGGTGCACCGGGTTGTTGTCGCCGGAGACGGCGGCGAACAGCTGCACGTCGCGCTCTTCCACGGTCTTCACCAGGCTGGCCTGCTGGCCGACTTCGAGCTTGTCGTAGGGGATGTTGGTGACCTGGGTCATACGGGTTCCTCGATGGGGGTGGGGCACTGGCGGCTACGGATCAGGGCCCGCTCCAGCCAGTCGCGCAGATAATTGGTGACCTCGTCGCGATTGCTCTCGTTGAGCAGCTCGTGACGGGCCTCGGGGTAGATCTTCAGCTCGACGTCATGGATGCCGGCGGTGCGCAGGGCGCCGGCCAGGTGGCCGAGGCGCTTGCCCTGGCTGACCGGGTCATGGTCGCCGCCGATCACCAGCAGTGGCAGGTCGGCGTCGATCTGCGCCAGGTTGCGCACCGGGGTGATCTGCTGGAAGCCGTGCATCAGATCGCACCACAGCTGGGTGGTACAGACGAAGCCGCACAGCGGGTCGGTCACGTATTTGTCCACTTCGGCAGGGTCGCGGCTGAGCCAGTCGAAGCCGGTGCGGTTGGGCTTGAAGGCCTTGTTGAACGAGCCGAAGGAGAGGAAGTCGATCAGCTTGCTGCGCCCGGTCGGGCCCAGGCGCCAGCGCTCCAGGCGGGTGATCAGGCCGGCCGCCTTGTACAGCGGCAGCGGCTGGTAGTTTGAGCCGGACAGGATGGCGCCCTGCAGGCTGCAGCTGTGCTGCATCAGGTAGGCCATGCCGATGTAGCTGCCCATGCTGTGGCCGAGCAGGAAGATCGGCGAGCGCGGGTGCTGCTGGCGGATCTGGTGATTGAGCGTGGCGAGGTCGCCGACCACCTTGTTCCAGCCCTCGGCGTCGGCGTAGTGGCCAAGCACACCGCGTTCGGCGGTGCGGCCGTGGCCACGCTGGTCGAGGGCATATACGCCGTAACCGGCTTCGGTGAGCTCCTCGGCCAGGCGCGCGTAGCGCTCGGCGTGCTCGGCCATGCCGTGGGCGATCATCAGCAGCGCCTTGGGCGCCGCTGCGGTGGGCCAGTGCAGTACGCGCAGCGCGGTGCCGTCGCTGGCGTCGATCCACAGTTCTTGTTGCTGCATGGCGGTCCTTGTGCCCGGTGAAGTCGCGGCATTGTGCATGGCCGGGCAGGCCGCGCAAAGGGCCGTTAACGCCAGACGTTGTGGCGTTTGAGGATCAGCATGTACTCGCCGCTGGCATGCAGTTCACGCAGGCCGCGTTCGAAGATGGCGGCCCAGTCCGGCTGGCCGGCGCGCGGCTCGGTGAAGCCGACCACCAGCGGGATGCGTTCCAGCGCCGGCTCCTGCCACACCAAGTGGCCGCGCAGCTCGTCGTCGCTGGCCACCAGGTACTCGCCGACGATGCGCTCCAGCAGCACCAGGTCGAAGCGCCGGGCGGCGAGCTTGCGCAGGTTGCTGATGTCGTCCACTGCCTCTTCGGTACGCAGGCCGGAGTTGAGCAGGCGCGGGGGATAGCCGTAGCCGCGGACGATGCCGACCTTGCGTCCGCGCAGGTCGTCGATGGACTGGAACGGCTGCGGGGTGCGGCGGCGCACGAACATGCCGAGCTGGCTGTAGAACAGCGGGCGCGAGGCGATCAGGTCCTCTTCCTTTATCTCCTGCGGCCACAAGGCCAGGGCGCCCTGGTAGCGGCCGTTATGCAGCTCGGCGCGGACCCGTGCCCAGGGCATGAAGTCGATGCGCGGCTCGTAGCCCTGGGTGGCGAAGGCGCGCCGGGTCAGTTCGACGATGCTGCCGCCGCTGGGCATGAGCTGGGAGCTGTAGGGCGGGTATTCCAGGGTGGCCAGGCGCGGTTCGGCAGCCAGCGGCAGGCAGAGCAGAAGAGGGATGGCGAGGGCGAGGAGTCGACGCATGGGGATGCCGTGGGGAAAGCCAGTAATAGCTATAGCGCAGGCCGACATGGATCGTCGGAAAAGCATGGTAAAGATTCATACGGTCAATGAGAGGGGCGCGGGTATTTGCCTCTCGTCCGCTAGCTGCTAAGTTCCGGGGCAATCCGGTCGCGTGGCTGCAGGCCGGCCAGTTCATTCAGGTCAAGGGGAATAACAACAATGCAACCTGACTTCTGGGACGACAAGCGCCCGGCCGGGGTATCCAACCAGATCGATCTGACCACCTATCGCTCGGTGGTAGAAGTCTTCGAACGGTCCTGCAAGAAATTTGCCGATCGCCCGGCGTTCAGCAACCTCGGCGTCACGCTGACCTATGCCGAACTGGAGCGCCATTCCGCGGCCTTCGCCGCCTGGCTGCAGAAGAACACCGACCTCAAGCCCGGCGACCGCATCGCCGTGCAGATGCCCAACATCCTGCAGTACCCGATCGCCGTGTTCGGTGCCATGCGCGCCGGGCTGATCGTGGTCAACACCAACCCGCTGTACACCGTGCGCGAGATGCGCCACCAGTTCAACGACGCTGGTGTGCGTGCCCTGGTGTACCTCAACACCTTCGGCAAGTCGGTGCAGGAAGTGCTGCCCGATACTCAGGTGGAGTACCTGATCGAGGCGCGCATGGGCGACATGCAGTCGCCGCTCAAGGGCTTGCTGATCAACGCTGCGGTCAAGCACCTGAAGAAGATGGTGCCGGACTACCAGCTGCCCCAGGCCATATCGTTCAAGGACGTGCTGCGCGCTGGCAAGGGCCATGGCTTCCAGCCGTCCAAGGTGAGCCTGGATGACGTCGCGGTGCTGCAGTACACCGGCGGCACTACTGGCGTGGCCAAGGGCGCGATGCTCACCCACGGCAACCTGGTGGCCAACATGCAGCAGGTGCACAACTGCCTGCAGCAGACCGGCGATGATGGCCTGCCGCTGATGAAGGAAGGCGGCGAGATCATGATCGCGCCGCTGCCTCTCTACCATATCTATGCCTTCACCGCGAACTGCATGTGCATGATGGTCAGCGGCAACCACAACGTGCTGATCACCAACCCGCGCGACATCCCGGGCTTCGTCAAGGAGCTGGGCAAGTGGCAGTTCTCCGCGCTGCTGGGCCTGAATACCCTGTTCGTCGCGCTGATGGATAACGCGGACTTCCGCAACCTCGACTTCTCCCGCCTCAAGCTGACCAACTCCGGCGGCACCGCGCTGGTCAAGGCCACCGCCGAGCGCTGGCAGGAAGTCACCGGCTGCGCCGTGGTCGAGGGCTACGGCCTGACCGAAACCTCGCCGGTGGCCACCACCAACTGCTACGGCGCCCTGGCGCGCCTGGGCACCGTAGGCATCCCGGTAGCCGGCACCGCACTCAAGGTGATCGACGACAACGGCGTCGAGCAGCCGCTGGGCGAGCGCGGCGAGCTGTGCATCAAGGGGCCGCAGGTGATGAAGGGCTACTGGCAGCGCGAAGAGGCCACTGCCGAGGTGCTGGACGCCGAGGGCTGGTTTAAGACCGGCGACATCGCGGTGATCGATCCGGACGGCTACACCCGCATCGTCGACCGCAAGAAGGACATGATCATCGTCTCCGGCTTCAACGTGTACCCGAACGAGATCGAGGACGTGGTCATGGCTCACCCGAAGGTGGCCAGCTGCGCGGCCATCGGCGTGCCTGACGAGAAGTCCGGCGAGGCGGTCAAGCTGTTCGTCGTGGCCCGCGAGGGCGGCGTCACCGCCGAGGAGATCAAGGCCTACTGCAAGGAAAACTTCACCGGCTACAAGGTGCCCAAGCACATCGTGTTCAAGGACGCCCTGCCGATGACGCCGGTGGGCAAGATCCTGCGGCGCGAACTGCGCGACATCGCCTGAGTTCCACCCGGCCGGCGGGGTGGACGCCGGCATCCTCGAAAGCCCCGTTCCAGGGGCTTTTTCATGCGCGAGTCAAACATGTGACTGCAAATCTATAGCGAGTCATTTTTCTGACCGCTATGGCCATGTTTGGTGCTGGTGGCACCTAGGCAAAGCTGCTACTCTCGGCACGCTTTGGCCAGTCCCCACCTAGTGCCAAGGGCAAATCATCACAACAAACAACCGCCATTGCGCGCGGTGTAGATAAGCTGTTGCTCAGGAGTAGGCTTCCATGACCGATAACTTCTGGAAGGACAAATATCCTGTCGGAATCGCTGCCGAGATCGATCCCGACCAGTACCCCAATATCCAGGCCGTACTGAAAGAGTCCTGCCAACGCTTCGCCGATAAGCCTGCTTTCAGCAACATGGGCAAGACCCTGACCTACGGCGAGCTGTACGAACTCTCCGGCGTTTTCGCCGCCTACCTGCAGAATCACACGGACCTCAAGGCCGGTGACCGCATCGCGGTGCAGCTGCCCAACGTCCTGCAGTACCCGGTCGTGGTGTTCGGTGCCATGCGCGCCGGCCTGATCGTGGTCAACACCAACCCGCTGTACACCGCGCGGGAAATGGAACACCAGTTCAATGACTCCGGTGCCAAGGCCCTCGTCTGCCTGGCCAACATGGCCCACCTGGCCGAGGAAGTGCTGCCGAAGACCGGCGTCAAGCACGTCATCGTCACCGAGGTAGGCGACCTGCTGCCGCCGCTCAAGCGCCTGCTGGTCAACACCGTGGTCAAGCACGTGAAGAAGATGGTCCCGGCGTTCAACCTGCCGCAGGCCGTCAAGCTGAACAAGGCCCTGGCCCTGGGTCGTGGCAAGTCCTTCACCGAAGCCAACCCGAGCAACGGCGACATCGCCGTGCTGCAGTACACCGGTGGCACCACCGGCGTGGCCAAGGGCGCGATGCTGACCCACCGCAACCTGGTGGCCAACATGCTGCAGTCCAAGGCGCTGATGGGCTCCAACCTCGGCGAAGGCTGCGAGATCGTCATCTGCCCGCTGCCGCTGTACCACATCTACGCCTTCACCTTCCATTGCATGGCGATGATGCTGACCGGCAACCACAACATCCTCATCACCAACCCGCGCGACCTGCCGGGCACCGTGAAGGAGCTGTCGAAGTGGAAGTTCACCACCTTCGTCGGCCTCAACACCCTGTTCGTGGCGCTGTGCAACAACGAAGACTTCCGTCGTCTCGACCTGTCCTCGCTGAAGCTGACCCTGTCCGGCGGCATGGCCCTGCAACTGGCCACCGCCGAGCGCTGGAAGGAAGTCACCGGCTGCCCGATCTGTGAAGGCTACGGCATGACCGAGACCAGTCCGGTCGCCACCGTCAACCCGTACCAGAACATCCAGATCGGCACCATCGGCATTCCGGTGCCGTCGACCCTGTGCAAGGTCATCGACGACGAAGGCAACGATCTGCCGCTGGGCGAGCGTGGCGAGCTGTGCGTCAAGGGCCCGCAGGTGATGAAGGGCTACTGGCAGCGCCAGGAAGCCACCGACGAGATGCTCGATGCCAACGGCTGGCTGAAGACCGGCGACATCGCCGTGATTCAGGACGACGGCTACCTGCGCATCGTCGACCGCAAGAAGGACATGATCCTGGTGTCCGGCTTCAACGTGTACCCGAACGAGCTGGAAGACGTGCTCGCCACCCTGCCGGGCGTGCTGCAGTGCGCGGCCATCGGCGTGCCGGACGAGAAGTCGGGCGAGGCGATCAAGGTCTTCGTGGTGGTCAAGCCGGGCGAAAGCCTGAGCAAGGAGCAGGTGATGGAGCACATGCGCTCCAACGTCACCGGCTACAAGGTGCCGCGCTTCGTCGAGTTCCGCGACACCCTGCCGACCACCAACGTCGGCAAGATCCTGCGTCGCGAGCTGCGTGACGAGGAGCTGAAGAAGATTGCGGCCACGGCCTGATCCTCGAACAGCATGAAAAAGCCCCGCTTCGGCGGGGCTTTTTCGTTTCTGCGGTTCTCTTATTCGGGCCGCAGGGCCTGGCGCAAGGCGTCGGGCAGGGCGGTTGGCTGCTTGCTCTCGGGGTCGATGCACACCTGGGTCATCGAGGCGCGGAAGGTCACCTTGCCCGAGGCCTGGCGCCCTTCCACGGCGAAGCTGAACGAGGTGGTGCCGGGCGCGTCGCTGCGCACCTCGATGTCGATCACCTCGTCCCAGGTCATGGGCGAGAGGAATTCGACCGACAGCGCCCGCGCCGGCGGCAGGATACCCATGGCGAACAGCTTGCGCAGGCCCTCGCCACCGAGCCGGTGGGAGAGGAATTCGTGGATCGCCTCGATGACGAAGTAGGCGATGCGCGGCGTGTAGACGATCCCTGCCGGGTCGCAGTCGCCGAACAGAACGGTGCGGGTGGTGGTGAAGGGCATGACAGCTCCGTGTCGGGTTGAGCCATTGAGAGATACCGCGATCATAACGGCTGCCGGGTGGTTTCAGCTGCCGGCGCCAGGGTTCAGGCGCTGCTCCAGCCAGGCGCAGAACTGGCGGGTGAGCGGGTCGCTCTCGCTGTCGCGGTGCACCAGCCAGGTCCAGCGCGGGCCACGTACTCGCTGTTCGCTGAGCGGTTGCAGCAGGTTCTGCGCGCAAGCGGTGGCGGCCAGCAGCTCGCTGACCAGGGCGATGCCCAGGCCACCGCTGGCGGCATCCAGCAGCAGGCCGGGGTCGGAGAAGTTCAGCCCCTGGCTGTGCTGGCCGATGTCGGCGCCGCCCTGTACCTGCCAGTGGGCCCAGTCCATCTCGCGTTCGCCGTGCAGGGTGGTGCGCTCGCCCGCAGGCAGCGCCAGTAGGTTGGGGTGGCAGGCCGGGTAGAGGCGGTCTTCCAGCAGTACGCGGAAGCTGCATTCGACCTGGGCGGTGAGGTCGTCGCGCACGGCGATGTCGATGGTCTGGGTGGCCATGTCCGGCACCTCGTCGCTGGTGAACAGCCACAGATCGACGTCGGGATGGCGGCGATGGAAGTCGCCCAGTTGCGGCACCAGCCAGTGGCGGGCGAAGGCCGGCGTGGTGTTGACCACCAGCTGGTTGGGCTTGCGGTACTGCTCCAGGCGGCGGATGCCCACAGCCAGTTGCTGCAGCAGCGCCTGGGTGGTGCTGAGCAGGTCGAAGCCGGCATCGGTCAGTGCCACGCTGCGCCCGTTACGGAAGAACAGCGGCTGTTCGAGGAAGCTTTCCAGGCTGCGGATCTGCTGGCTGATCGCCGACTGGGTGAGATGCAGTTCCTCGGCGGCCTTGTGGAAGCTGCCCAGGCGGGCGGCGGCTTCGAAGCCGCGCAGGGCGTTCAGGGGAGGCCAGTGCTTGAGCATGACTGATAAGCCTGTCTAATCAGAATTGTGGAAAATCTATCGTTTGTTGCGCCTTTTTTACAGGCCTAGCATGCAAGTCATCACCGCATTCGCGGTTTTCAGTGATAACAAAGACTTAACTGAAAGGCACTTGTATGCAACAGAACGCAGTCGCTTCGAACACTTGGTTCATGCCCGCCGAATGGGCCCCGCACGCCGCCACCTGGATGGTCTGGCCGCACAATCAGCCGCTGTGGGAGTCCGGTTGGGGCGTGACCCTGGAAGAGGTGCAGGTCGACTTCGCCCGTGTCGCCAACGCCATCGCCCGCTTCGAACCGGTGAAGATGGTGGTGGACCCGTCGGCGGCGTTCCGTGCTCGCGAACTCTGTGGCAAGGGTGTCGAACTGATCGAGCTGGCGGTGGATGACAGCTGGTGCCGCGACTCCGGCCCGAGCTTCGTCTGCCACCCGCAGCTGGGTCTGGCCGGCGTCAGCTGGCGCTTCAACGCCTGGGGCGGCAAATCCGAGCACAGCCTCGACGAGGGTCTGGCGCGGCGCATCCTCAACGGCCAGGGCCTGGAGTGCTTCGGCACGCCGCTGTCCAACGAGGGCGGCGCCATTCATGTGGACGGCGAGGGCACGCTGATCACCACCGAGTCGGTGCTGCTCAACCCCAACCGCAACCCGGGCATGAGCAAGGCCGAGATGGAGGAGATCTTCGCTCGCCTGCTCGGCGTGAAGAAGACCATCTGGCTGCCGGGCGATCCCAAGTACGTCACCGGCGACATGACCGACGGCCACGTCGATGGCGTGTGCGCCTTCGCCAAGCCCGGCGCGCTGCTGGTGGACGCCACTCACGACCACGGCTCGGTGTACGCCGAGGTGGTGCGCGAGAACCGCCGTGCCCTGGAGCTGGCCACCGACGCCAAGGGCCGCCAGTTCGAGCTGCTCGAACTGTATGAGGCCACCGACGCGGTGGATACCGAGGCCGAGGTGTTCTGCGCCTCCTACACCAACTTCTACATCTGCAACGGCGCCATCATCATGCCGGCCTACGGCATCGCCGCCGACCAGGTGGCGGCGGATACCCTGCGCATGGCCTTCCCCGGCCGCGAAGTGGTGCCGGTGCGCATCAACCAGTTGGCCCATGGCGGCGGCGGGGTGCATTGCATCACCCAGCAGCAGCCGCTGTGGCCGCTGAAGGGGTAAGGCGATGAGCAGACTGACCGTCGCCACCACCCAGTTCGCCTGCAGCTGGGACCTCAAGCAGAACCTCGACCGCGCCGAGCAACTGGTGCGTGACGCCGCCGCCCGCGGCGCGCGGCTGATCCTGCTGCAGGAGCTGTTCGCCACGCCGTACTTCTGCATCGAACAGCACCACAAGCACCTGGCGTTAGCCGAGGAGTACGAGCACAGCCTGCTGCTCAAGCGCTTCGCCGCGCTGGCCGGCGAGCTGGGCGTGGTGCTGCCGCTGAGCTGGTTCGAGAAGGCCGGCAATGCCTACTTCAACTCCCTGGCCGTGGCCGATGCCGACGGCCGCCTGCTCGGCGTGTACCGCAAGACCCACATCCCCAACGCCATCGGCTACCAGGAGAAGGAATACTTCAGCCCCGGCGATACCGGCTTCCGCGTCTGGGACACCGCTGTTGGGCGCATCGGCGTTGGCATCTGCTGGGACCAGTGGTTCCCCGAGACCGCGCGCTGCCTGGCTCTGCAGGGCGCCGAGGTGCTGCTCTATCCCACTGCCATCGGCTCCGAGCCAGGCGCCGCGGCGCTGGACTCGCGTGACCACTGGCAGCTGACCCAGCGCGGCCACGCCGCCGCCAACATCGTCCCGGTGATCGCCGCCAACCGCGTCGGCCGCGAGGTGGCGACCACCGATCCGGGCCTGCAGATGAGCTTCTACGGCTCGTCCTTCATCACCGATCACAAAGGCAAGCTGCTCGCCGAGGCCGACCGCGACACCAGCGGTGTGCTGGTGCGCGAGCTGGACCTCGCCGCCATGCGCGAGGACCGCATGACCTGGGGCATCTACCGCGACCGCCGCCCGGAGATGTACGGAGCGCTGCTGGGCCTGGATGGCCGCCACCTGCACAGCCACTGGAACCATCGGGGAGCCTGACCATGAAGAACCATCGCACTCTGCTGTTCGCTGCCCTGGCGCTGTGTTGCGCCCAGGCGCAGGCCGCCGCCGAGGAGAAGACCCTGCGCCTGTACAACTGGGCCGACTACTTCGCCGAGGACACCCTCGCCAGCTTCACCAAGGAGACCGGCATCAAGGTGATCTACGACGTCATGGAAGGCAGCGAGACGCTGGAGGCCAAGATGATGGCCGGTGGCAGCGGCTACGACCTGATCTTCCCCGGCGATACCGTGGCCGAGCGCCTGATGCGCGCCGGCGCGCTGCAGAAGCTCGACCAGGACAAGCTGCAGCACCTGGCCGACATCGAGCCGGGCCTGCGCACCCTGCAGACCAAGTACCCGTACTCGCGCCACACCACCGTGCCCTACACCTGGGGCAGCATCGGCATCACCTACAACGCCGAGATGGTCGGCAAGCGCATGAGTGACGCGCCGGTAAACAGCCTCGACCTGCTGTTCAAGCCGGAGAACGCGGCCAAGTTCGCCGACTGCGGCATCTCCATGATCGACTCGCCGGACGAGGTCATGGCCGTGGTGCTCAACTACCTGGGCCGCTCGCCGCGCAGCGCCGAGCCCGATGACCTGAAGGCCGCCACCGAGCTGCTGGTGTCGATCAAGCCGTACATCCGCAAGTTCCAGTCGCAACCGGTCACCGACCTGGTCAACGGCAACCTGTGCCTGTCGCTCGGCTACAGCGGCGACTTCACCCAGGCCCAGCGCGCCGCCAGCGGTGCCGGCAAGCCGGCGAACTTCAGCTTCCACATCCCGCGCGAGGGCACCACGGTGTGGATGGACACCATGGCCATCCCGGTGGATGCCAAGCACCCGGAATACGCCTACGCCTTCATCAACTTCGTCATGCGTCCGCAGAACATGGCGGCCATCAGCAACTTCACCGGCTACCCGACCTCCAGCGCCAAGGCCCGGCCGATGGTCGACGCCGACATGCGCAACAACCCGGACATCTACGTCGACGAGGCCACCTACGCGCGGCTGATTCCCGGCAAGGACATCCCGCAACGCTCGATGCGTGCGCGCATGCGTGCCTGGACCACCTTCAAGACCACCGCTCACTAAGCCGCCAGTACCAGCCGCCGCTGCGCCCATCGGCGCGGTACGGCGAAGCCATGCCCACAACAACAAGAAAGGAGCCTCACCATGTCGTACCCCAAGGCCGCCCTGGCCATCGTATTGCTCGCCCCCTGGGGGCTGAGCCAGGCCATCGAGCTGAACGAAGACTTCGCCCTGTACCTGGATGCCGGCGTCTACAGCGACCACCGCACCCGCGGCATCTCGCAGACGCAGAACGACCCGGCGTTGCAGGGCTCGGCGACCTTGAGCCACAGCAGCGGCCTGTACGCCGGGGTGTGGAGCTCCAACGTCGACTTCGGCCTGGGCAGCAACACCCGCCAGGAGATCGACTACTACGCCGGCTACAACTGGCAGATCAGCGACGACATCAGCCTCGACACCGCCTACTTCCAGTACGAGTACCCACGGCAGAGCGCGCTCAACTACGGCGAGTACTTCAGCCAGCTCACCGCCTACGGGACCAAGCTCGGCGCCTACTATTCCGACAACCTGGGCGGCGACCAGAGCTACCTGTACAGCTACGTCGGCTACGAGACCCTGCTGCCGGCCGAGGTGGCCCTGGACCTGCGCTACGGCAACGTCGACCTCAAGGACCCGCTGCTGCTCGATGGCAGCGGCGACACCCGCAGCAGCTACCGCGAATGGCAGCTCAAGCTGAGCAAGGAACTGTTCGGCCTGAACTGGTCGGCCAGCTACGTCGACACCGACCTCGGCGACAGCGAATGCGCCAACTACATGGGCTTCGACGACGTCTGCTCGGCGACCCTGGTGCTGGGCGCCAACAAGAGTTTTTGAGCCGGCCATGGGCCGCCGGCCCATCCGTCTCGCCAGGGAGCAGCAAGCCATTGATGGCGCAGCACAACCCCCAACGAGAAGAGGGACACACCATGTCTACGCGTCGCGATTTCATGAAGCACCTGACGATGGCCGCCGGTATCGGCGCCGTCGCCTCCCTCGGTCTGGGCATCGGCGCGCCACGGGCGCGCGCCGCCCTGGCCGGCAGCTGGTACATGCCGGACGAGCACGCCCCGCAGGAGCGGGTGATCCTCGCCTTCGCTGCCTCCACGGCGATCTGGGAGGACTGGGCCACGCCGGTCAATGACTGCATCGCCCTGCTGGCCAAGACCATCGCCAAGTACCAGCCGGTAACTGTGCTGTGCCGTTCCAATCAGCTGACCCAGGCCAAGCAGAAGTGCGGCACCACGAACATCAAGTTCCTCACCATGCCGCTGGATGACGTCTGGGTGCGCGACTACGGCGGCTGCTTCGTGGTCGACGGCCAGGGCGGCCGAGGCCTGGTCGACTTCAACTTCAACGGCTGGGGCGGCAAGCAGCGCTCGAGTAACGACACCATGGTGGCCGACACCCTGAGCTACGAGCTGGACGCCAGCTACGTCGGCAGCCAGCTGGTGGGCGAGGGCGGCGGCATCGAGGTGGACGGCCACGGCACGGCGATCATGACCGAGAGCTGCTGGGTCAACAGCAACCGCAACCCGGGCATGAGCAAGGCGCAGATCGAGGCCGAGCTGAAGGCCAACCTCGGCCTGCGCAAGATCATCTGGCTACCCGGCATCAAGGGCAAGGACATCACCGACGCCCACGTCGACTTCTACGCGCGCTTCGTCAAGCCGGGCGTGGTCATCGCCAACCTGGACAACGACCCCAAGTCCTACGACTACGCGGTGACCCGCACCCACCTGAACATCCTCAAGGCGGCCACCGACGCCGACGGCCGCAAGCTGGTGGTGCACACCCTGCCGCCACCCCTGAAGAAGCGCAGCAACGTCTACACCCAGAACAACCCGGACTTCGCCCCCGGCTACATCAACTACCTGCCGATCAACGGCGCGGTGATCGCCCCGCAGTTCGGCGACGCGGCGGCGGACAAGTACTGCAAGGACCTGCTCACCCAGCTCTATCCGGGCCGCGTCATCGTCCAGGTCAACATCGACCCGATCGCCGGCGGCGGTGGCGGCATCCACTGTGTGACCAAGAACATGCCGCGCCTGTGATCTAGCCTTTCCTGACCTGCTCCCATCGGGGGATTCATCAGTTCCCACACTTGTGCCATGCCCGTTCGGGCATGGCTTTTTTGCTTGAGGATCGCTCCATGTTCCGCTGTCTGCCGCTTTGCGCGGCATTGCTCGCGCCGCTGGCCCAGGCCGAGGAGGCTGCCGCCAGCCTGCTGCTGCACAACGCCCGCATCTACACCGTGGATGCCGACCAGCCCTGGGCCGAGGCCCTGGCCATCGGCGAGGAGGGCGAGATACTCGCCGTCGGCAGCCGGGCCGAGGTCGAGGAATACGCGGACGACGACACCGAGCTCGTCGACCTCGGCGGCCGCCTGGTCCTGCCCGGTTTTCAGGACAGCCACGCGCATGTGCTGGACGCCTCGTCAGAGGCCCAGGGCGACTGCCCGCTGCAATCCGACGACACGCTGGAGCAGTGGCTGGACGAGATCGGCGAGTGCGCCGATGCGGCCAAGGGCGAATGGCTGCTGGGCAGCGGCTTTGCCCTCAACACCCTGCTGGAGGCCGGCGCGAGCCCGCGCGCGCTGCTCGACGAGATATCCACCGACCTGCCCATCGCCATCATGGAGGAGACCTCGCACTCCTACTGGCTCAACAGCAAGGCGCTGCAGTTGGCCGGCTTCGACGGCGAGCGTGATGACCCCGAGGGCGGCGTGATCCTGCGTGACCCGCAGGGCAAGGCCACCGGCGTGGTGCTCGACAACGCCGGCGACCTGGTGATGGACAAGGCCCTGCCGCCCTCCAAAGCGCTACAGCAGCTGTATTACCAGGCGGTACTGGATGGCCAGGATGAGCTGGCGCGCAACGGCATCACTTCGGTGGCCGACGCCCGCGTGTTCTGGCGCCGTGGTCACCTGGAGGCCTGGCAGAAGGCGGCGCGCGAGGACCGCCTCAAGGCACGCACCAGTCTCGGTTTGTGGGCCTATCCGCAGCTGGACGATGGCGAGCAGCTGGCCGAGCTCAAGTCGCTCTATCAGCCGGGCGATGAAGACGAGCTGCTGCACGTCACCCAGATCAAGCTGTATGTCGACGGCATCGTGCACAACACCACCGCACGCCTGCGTCAGCCCTACCAGCACAGCCTGGCCGGCGTCGATCCACGCGGCCTGTACTACTTCCCCCCCGAGCGCCTGAAGCTGTATGCCCGCGAGCTGGCGGCCGCGGGCTTCGACCTGCATATCCACACCATCGGCGACCAGGCGGTGCGCGATGCGCTGGACGCCATCGAGCAGGCCGGGCGCGGCCGTCATCGCCTGACCCATGTCGAGCTGGTCGATCAGGCGGATATCCCGCGCTTCCGCCAGCTGGGGGTGATCGCCGACTTCCAGCCCAGCCCGTACTTCACCCCGTCCTTCCTCAAGGACAACCAGCCGCTGATCGGCCAGCGCGCCTACCAGATGCTGCCGATGCGCGCGCTGTATGACAGCGGCGCACGGGTCACCCTGAGTTCCGACTGGGACGTGAACCCGCTGTCGCCGCTGGGCATCATGCAGAACGCCCTGGGCCTGGGTTCACGCGGCCTGCCCGACTTGGCCGCGGCGATCCGCGCCTACACCCTGGACGCGGCCTACACCCTGCGCCAGGAGGCGCGCACCGGCTCGCTGGAGGTGGGCAAGCAGGCAGACCTGCTGGTGCTGGATCGCGACATCTTCAAGTTGCCACCCAGCCAGATCGGCCAGGCCAAGGTGCTATGGACCCTGCTCGGTGGCGAAGAGGTGTACCGCGCGGCGGAGTTCTGAGACGGGTATCAGCCCGGCTGCTGCGCCTGCCGGGAGCGGCGCTCCAGCAGGTAGCCGGCGGCGCCGCCAAGCAGGATGGGCAGCAGCGCATAGATCGGGAAGAACACGATGCCCAGCGCCGCCTGGGCATCCGCGGCGAGGTCGAGCTGGTAGTGCGCCCAGGCCAGGAAAGCGAAGCCCGGCACTGCCGGCGCCAGCACGGATGCCGGCCGGCGGTAGAGCAGGCTGACGAGCAGGATGGCGCCCCAGGCGATGGCATTGAACAGGCCGAGGAACAGCGCGCCACCGAGGCCCGATTGGGTGTACTGGCCGAGCCAGTCGAGGCCGCCGGGCAGGCGGGCCAGATAGGGCAGCAGGATGCCGAACAGAATCACCGCCAGACGCGCCTTGAGCATGGTCCACCTCGCCAGCCAACCGGTTTCGGCGAATGCTAGACCAGGCTTGTGCTCCCGTTCGGTCGACTCGTCTACAGCTTCAGCTTGCGAATCGCCTTGCCCAGCTCCTCCGCCAGGCCGACCAGCTCGCCGCTGGTGCTGGCCGAGGTCAGCGTCTGCTGCACGGTCTGCTCGGTAACGTCGCGGATACCGACCACCGAACGGGTCATTTCCTCGGCGACCTGGCTCTGCTGCTCGGCGGCCACGGCGATCTGCGTGTTGCTCTCGCGCATCAGTGCCACCGCGCGGGCGATATCACCGAGTGCTGCGCCGGCGGCGTTGGCCTCCTGCACGCAGTGGTCGGCCTTGTGCGAGCTCTCCTGCATGAACTCCACCGCGTCGCGGCTGGCGGCCTGCAGGTTGCCGATCATGCGGGTGATCTCGTCGGTGGAGTCCTGCACGCGCTTGGCCAGGTTGCGCACCTCGTCGGCGACCACGGCGAAGCCGCGGCCCATCTCGCCGGCGCGCGCTGCCTCGATGGCGGCGTTGAGGGCGAGCAGGTTGGTCTGTTCGGCGATGCCGTGGATGGTCTCGACCATGCCGCCGATGGTGCGGCTGTCGTCGTTCAGGCGCTGGATCATCTCGGCGGTCTGCTGCACGCCCTGCGACAGGCTGGCGATGGCCTGGCTGGCGCGGCCGACCACCTGCTGGCCGACGCCACTCAGGCGATCCGCCTCGGTGGACTGGTCGCGGGTGTCGGCGGCGTGCTGGGCGATGTGGTGCACCGTGGCGGACATCTCGTTGATCGCCGTGGCGGCCTGGTCGGTCTCGCTCTGCTGGCCGAGCATGCCGCCGCGCACCCGCTCCATGCTGCCGGCCAGGCGCCGCGCGCCGTCGTCGAGGCTGGCGGCAGCCTGGGCCACGGTGCCGACCACGCGCTGGTAGCCGGCCTGCATGGCGTTGAAGGCGTTGGCCATCTGGCCCACCTCGTCGCTGCTGTTCAGTTCGGCGCGGGCGGACAGGTCACCGCTGCGCTCCACATGCAGCATCACGTCCTTGAGCTGGTTGAGGTGGCTGAGGATGAAGCGGATCAGCAGCTGCGAAGCGCCGAGCAGGAGCAGCATCAGCGCCATGACGCAGGCCGCGTAGGCGCCGGCGCGAGCCTCGAACACCTGCCACAGGCTCGGTGCGCTGGCGGTGATCGCCACGCGCTGGCCGTCGCCGGCATCCTGCAGCCAGGCACCGATCAGCGGGCTGTTGCCCCACAGGCCGTCGTGCTCCAGGTCGACCCAGCCGCGCTCCTTGCCGCTCACGCCCGGCAGCGCCGGCTTGCCGCCACTGGGGAAGCTCAGTACACGGGCATCCTTGGGTAGCGGCGTGGCCGCCGGCCAGTTGGCCAGCAGGCGCGCCTCGGCCTGGGCTGCCTCGCGGGCC
This sequence comes from Pseudomonas sp. Gutcm_11s, assembly GCF_028649395.1. Classification (GTDB taxonomy): domain Bacteria; phylum Pseudomonadota; class Gammaproteobacteria; order Pseudomonadales; family Pseudomonadaceae; genus Aquipseudomonas. The sequence goes on from NZ_JAQSUW010000015.1 coordinate 47,009, forward strand.
GCTTCGGCGCGGCCGGCCTGCTCCTGCTGCATGGCGAACAGCACCAGCAGCAGGGTGGTGACGAAAGCCACCAGGTTGACCGCCCAGAACTTGTATTTGAGGGAGAGGTTGAGGATCCAGTTTTTCATGGTTTTTTTATCTGCACGCAAGAGAAGTGGCATTTCGCCACAGTTTGCCCAATCGCCGGCCGCGAACCTTGATCACGGTCAACGGCGCCTGGAACTCCGCTGAACGGTATGACCTCTCGTCGCTCATGCCGGTTTCGAGCCTTGCGACAGACGCGCAATAACATAATCTGCGCCGGTCGCGCGGGCCTGTAACCCGCGCCGTTGCGCTTCCCGGGGGATTTTCATGCGTCTTTTCGTGCGTCGATTCCTCCTGGCCTGGATGCTGGGAGTGGCCGCTGTCGGCCAAGCCTTGGCCGGCGATCTGCCGACCGAAACGCCAGTGATTGGCTCCACCGCCCAGGCACCCTTGCCGGGCCAGCCGATCAGCGTGCTGTTCGTCGGCAACAGCTACACCTTCTACAACGACCTGCCGCAGATGGTGCAACGCATGTCGGTCGAGGCCGTCCAGCCCAGGCCGCTGCAGGTGCGCGACGTGACCTTCGGCGGCGCCAGCCTGCAGGCCCACTGGCAGCGCGGCGAGGTGCAGAAGGTGATCGCCAGCCAGCACTGGGACTACGTGGTGATCCAGGACTTCAGCACCATGCCGGTGGACAACCCGGACCTGACCCGCGAGTACGTGCGCCGCGTGGCCGCGGCCGCGCGCAAGGCCGGCGCCCAGCCGATCCTCTACCTGACCTGGGCACGCCAGGCCAAGCCGGCCATGCAGGCGCAGCTCGACAGCGTCTACACCGGCCTGGCCAACGAGACCCACGCACTGCTGGCGCCGGTCGGCCAGGCCTGGCAACGCGCGCTGGCAGTCTCGCCGCAGCCGCAGCTGTTCATCGAGGACGGCAGCCACCCGAGCTACGCCGGCAGCTACCTGGCCGCTTCGGTGTTCTATGCGCTGATCTACGGCACGCCGCCGCCGGCGCCTGCCGCCGAGCAACTGGCCCACCTCGGCCAGGCCAAACCGGGTGATCTGCAGGGCTATGCCTGGGCGGCGATCCAGTCCCAGGACCTGGCCCTGCGCAGCGTGCCGCAGGAGCTGCGCAGCCTGCCGGTGACTGCCACCCGCTGAGCCGATCCGCAGCGCCTGGCGCCATCCACGGCGCGGGGCGCAACGCGGCGGCGGAATCTGCGACAATCGCGCCTTTGCCACGATTGCCCGCCTTCCGATGACCGACCACGCCTCCCTGCTGAAGAACCTCGACCTGGCCATGCAGGCCGACCGTCACCGCCTGCGCCGCCAGCTGCACGAGCTGCAAAAGCAGCCGGACGAGGCCAAGCTGGCGCAGTGGCTGGAGCGTTTCCAGGCCTCCTGCGCCAAGGTCGAGGCGCGCAAGCGCAGCATCCCGAGCATCCGCTACGACGACGCCCTGCCGATCGCCGCCAAGCGCGACGAGATCAAGGCCGCGCTGGAGAAACACCAGGTGCTGGTGATCGCCGGCGAGACCGGCTCGGGCAAGACCACCCAGCTGCCGAAGATCTGCCTGGAGATCGGCCGCGGTCTGCACGGCCTGATCGGTCACACCCAGCCACGCCGCCTGGCCGCGCGCAGCGTCGCTACCCGGGTGGCCGAGGAAATCGCCACGCCGCTCGGCGAGCTGGTCGGCTACCAGGTGCGCTTCGAGGACCAGAGCAAGGACAGCACGCTGATCAAGCTGATGACCGACGGCATCCTGCTCGCCGAGACTCAGCACGACCGCTTCCTGGAGAAGTACGACACCATCATCGTCGACGAGGCCCACGAGCGTTCGCTGAACATCGACTTCCTCCTCGGCTACCTGAAGACCCTGCTGCCGCGCCGCCCCGATCTCAAGCTGATCATCACCTCGGCGACCATCGACCTGGAGCGCTTCAGCAAGCATTTCAACGATGCGCCGATCATCGAAGTGTCGGGCCGCACCTATCCGGTGGACACCTGGTACCGCCCGCTGGCCGCGGAGGTGGACGAGGAGGGCGAGAGCCTGCTCGACGACCTCACCGTCGACCAGGGCATCCTCGCCGCGCTGGACGAAATCGACGCCCATGAGAAGGCCGAGGGCAAGCGCCCTGGCGATGTACTGATCTTCCTCCCCGGCGAGCGCGAGATTCGCGACGCGGCCGAAGTGCTGCGCAAGGCCAACCTGCGTTTCACCGAAGTGCTGCCGCTGTACGCGCGGCTGACCCCGGCCGAGCAGCAGAAGATTTTCGCGCCCATGAGCGGGCGCAAGATCGTCCTTGCCACCAACGTGGCGGAAACCTCGTTGACCGTGCCGGGCATCCGCTACGTGATCGACAGCGGCACGGCACGCATCAGCCGCTACAGCTACCGCGCCAAGGTGCAGCGCCTGCCCATCGAGGCCGTGTCCCAGGCCAGCGCCAACCAGCGCAAGGGCCGCTGCGGCCGGGTCGAGCCGGGCATCTGCATCCGTCTGTACAGCGAGGAGGATTTCCTCGGTCGCCCCGAATTCACCGATCCGGAAATCCTCCGCACCAACCTGGCGGCGGTGATTCTGCAGATGCTCCATCTGCGCCTGGGCAGCATCGAGGATTTCCCCTTCATCGAGCCGCCAGATGGCAAGGCCATCAGCGACGGCTTCAACCTGTTGCAGGAACTCTCGGCGGTCAACCGCGAGAGCCAGCTCACCCCGCTGGGCCGCCAGCTGGCGCGCCTGCCCATCGACCCGCGCCTGGGTCGCATGGTGCTGGAAGCAGCCAAGCTCGGCAGCCTCGACGAGATCCTCATCGTTGCCTCGGCGCTGTCCGTGCAGGACCCGCGCGAGCGGCCGATGGATCGCCAGCAGGCCGCCGACCAGGCCCATGCGCAGTGGAAGGACGTGGATTCCGACTTCGCCGCGCTGATCAACCTGTGGCGTGGCTTCGAGGAGAAGCGCCAGGAGCTGGGCAGCAACCCGCTGCGCAGCTGGTGCAAGAAGAACTTCCTGAATTACCTGCGCCTGCGCGAATGGCGCGACGCCCACCGCCAGCTGGTGCTGATCGCCCGCGAACTGCAGCTGTCGACGAGCAAGGCGGAAGGTGGCCGCGAACGCCCGGCCCAGGGCTCGCAGAAGGCCAAGCCGACTACCGACACCAAGGTCAATGTCATCGTCCGCGAGCAGGCCGAGGCCGGCGAAGCGGCGCAGCGCGCGAAGAGCTACGCCGCCGTGCACAAGGCGATCCTCTCCGGCCTGCTGAGTCAGATCGGTCAGAAGACCGAGGAAGGCGACTACCTCGGCGCGCGCCAGCGGCGCTTCTGGATTCATCCGTCGTCGGTGATCGGGCGCAAGAAGCCGACCTGGGTGATGACCGCCGAGCTGGTGGAAACCACCAAGCTGTTTGCCCGTCAGGTCGCCAAGATCGAGCCGGACTGGATCGAGCCGCTGGCCGGCCACCTGATCAAGAAGAACCACTTCGAGCCGCACTGGGAGAAGCGCCGTGGCCAGGTGGTGGCCTTCGAGCAGGTCACCCTGTACGGGCTGATCGTGGTCGGCCGCCGCCCGGTGCATTTCGGCCCGGTCGACCCGGTGGCCTCGCGTGAGCTGTTCATCCGCGAGGGCCTGGTGCGTGGCGAGATCAACAGCCGCGCCAAGTGCCTGGCGGCCAACCGCGAGCTGCTGGATCGCCTCGACGAGCTGGAGGCCAAGGCTCGCCGCCGCGACATCCTGGCCGACGAGGAAACCCTGTACGGCTTCTACGAGGCGCGCATCCCGGCCGAGATCCACCAGGCCGCCACCTTCGAGAGCTGGTACAAGACCGAGGGCGCGAAGAACCCGCAGCTGCTGATCATGCGCGAGGAAGATGTGCTGGCCCGTGATGCCAAGGAAGTCACCGCCGCCCAGTACCCGGATATCCTCCAGCTCGGCGAGCTGCAACTGCCGCTGACCTACCACTTCGAGCCCAATCATCCGCGAGACGGCGTGACCCTGCGCGTGCCGGCGCCGCTGTTGCCGCAACTGCCGTCTGACCGTCTCGAATGGCTGGTGCCAGGCCTGATCGAGGCCAAGGCCATTGCCCTGGTGCGCAACCTGCCCAAGGCCCTGCGCAAGAACTTCGTGCCGGTGCCGGACTTCGTCGGCGCCGCGCTTTCCAAGATCGCCTTCGGCCAGGGTTCGTTGCCCGAATCCCTCGGCCGCGAGCTGACCCGCATGACCGGCGCCCGTGTCTCCGACGAGGCCTGGGAAGAGGCGGCGCAGCAGTTGGAAAACCACCTGAAGATGAACCTGGAAGTGGTCGACGCCCGTGGCAAGTTCCTCGGCGAGGGCCGCGACCTGGCCGAGCTGACCGCGCGCTTCGCCGAGGCCAGCCAGGCTGCCCTGGCCATTCCGCAGCAACCTCAAGCGCAGAAACCGCTGGAGGCCAAGGCCTTCGCCCAGGTCGCCGAAAAGACCCAGCAGAAGATCGCCGGCCTCTCCATGACCGTGTTCCCGGCGCTGGTGGAAGAGGGCGGCGTGGTCAAGGAAGGACGCTTCCCGACCCAGGCCGAGGCCGACTTCCAGCACCGCCGTGCGCTGCAGAAATTGTTGCTGCAACAGCTGGCCGAATCCGCCAAGTTCCTGCGCGGCAAGCTGCCTGGCCTTACTGAGCTGGGCCTGCTGTACCGCGAAATGGGCCGCCCCGAGGCGCTGGTCGAGGACATCCTGCTGGCCAGCCTCGACGCCTGCGTGCTCGACGGCGAAGCGACCCTGCCGCGCGACGGTGCGGCGCTGGCCGCCCTGGCCGAGAAAAAGCGCGGCGACTGGACCGGCCACGCCGAGCGCATCGCCAGGCTGGTGCTGGACATCCTCAAGCTCGCCCACGGCCTGCAGAAGCGCTTCAAGGGCAAGATCGACCTGGCCCAGGCCATGGCCCTCAACGACATCAAGCAGCAGCTGGCCAACCTGGTCTACCCCGGCTTCGTCCGTGAAACGCCGGGCGAGTGGCTCAAGGAAATCCCGCGCTACCTCAAGGCCATCGAGCAGCGCCTGGACAAGGTCGGCAGCCAGGTGCAGCGCGACCGCGTGTGGACCGGCGAGCTGACTGCCGCCTGGGAGCAGTACCAGGCACGCGCCGCCAAGCATGCCCAGGAAGGCAAGCGCGACCCCGAGCTGGTGCTGTACCGCTGGATGCTCGAGGAATACCGCGTGTCGCTGTTCGCCCAGCAGCTCGGCACCAGGATGGCGGTGTCCGACAAGCGGCTGAGCAAGCAGTGGAGCCAGGTCGAGACATGATGGCATTCTGCATTCATGCCGGAGCAACCTAGGCCGACACACTAGAGCCACCCGGTAGAAGGTGGCGGGGAGTTCGGATTGACCCTGATCGAGAAGCTGCAGCGTTTGCTCGACCCGTTGCACGGCATGCCCGAGGCAACGCGGCAGGAGTTCGCCTGCTGGTACAGCCAGGCCAAGCTGCCGCAGATCCGCTCGGTGGCCTTCCTGACCATGGTCCTGTACCTGATCTACGCCGCCATCGAGCAGAACGTGGCGCAGGACCACCTCGGCCTGCGCCTGCTCGCCCACGGCATTCTGGTGCCGCTAGCGCTGCTGGCCGTGGGCGTGGCCAGCTATTTCCCCGCCTGGCACCGCTGGATGCTGGCCATCCTCTGCGTGGCGCCGGTCAGCGCGGTGCTCACCAACCTCGCCTTCAACCGTGGCAGCCCGGACTTCGCCTACTTCGTGCCGGAGATCTACCTCAACCTGATGTGGACCTTCACCGTCTCCGGCCTGACCCTGCGCCAGGCCACGCTGACGGCCTCCTGCTCGGCGCTGGTGCTGATCGCGCTGACCCTGGTCGACGCCCTGCAGCCCGGTGCCCATCGCCTGCACTTCATCTGGGTGCTGGCCGCGTTCTCCTTCGGCCTGCTCTGCGCCATGGTGCTGGAGAAGGCGCACAAGACCATGTTCCTCGACCAGGGCCGGCTGGCCCTGAGCGCCAGCATCGACGGCCTCACCGGGCTGTGGAACCGCGCGCGCATCGACCAGCTGTTCATCGAGGAAATCGCCCGCGCCCAGCGCTACGGCACGCCGTTCTCGGTGATCCTGCTGGACATCGACCACTTCAAACACGTCAACGACCACCACGGCCACGCCGTCGGCGACAGCGTGCTGCGCCAGTTCGCCGCGCTGCTGCGCGACAACGTGCGGACCAGCGACAAGGTCGGGCGCCTGGGTGGCGAGGAGTTCCTCATCATCCTGCCGGAGATCGATGCGGCCCAGGCCCAGGCTGCCGCGCACACCCTGCAGGCGCGCATCCGCCAGTTCGACTTCGACACCGTGCTGCGCAAGACCGCCAGCTTCGGCATCACCCAGTTCCGTGGTGACGAGAGCCCACAGCACATGCTCGATCGCGCCGACCGCGCCCTGTACAAGGCCAAGGCCGGCGGCCGCGACCGCATCGAAGTGCACTGAGGCGCTGACCCAGGTCAAGGTGTTCCCGCGCTACCGGCGTAGCCTGCAGTTATCGCCGCAATTCGCCGCAGGCACGCCATGGCCAAGAAATTCCCGCTCAACCCGCCGCACCCCGAGCGCCTGTGCTGGGGCTGCGACCTTTACTGCCCCAGTGGCGCGCTGGCCTGTGGCAACGGCGCCGAGCGCACCATGCACCCGGTGGAGACCTTCGGCGAGGACTGGTACAGCTTCGGCGATCTGGCCATCAGCCCCGAGCCCGGCGCCAAGCATCTGGATCCGTTGATCGCGGTGAGCAAGTAAGCACCGCTCAAGCCTTGTCATCATCTGCCGCTCGACCCGCCGGGCCCAATCGGGCAAGGTGGCGCTCCCCGCAACGCCCCGGAACCGTCATGTTCGAACTCCAGTCCATGAGCCCCGAGCTCTACCGCCAGCAGACCCGTCGCAGCACCTTCGTGGTCATCGCCATCTTCCTGGTCCTGGCCATGCTCTGCGCCACCGCCAGCACCAAGCTGTTCGGCGGCCCGCCCGGCGACAACTTCAAGTGGAACCTGCTCGGCGTGCTTACCGGCATGGCCCTGACCGTGGCCGTGGTGCGCCAGCAGCTGTGGCAGCGTCCGTTCATGGCCGCTGCCGCCTATGGCTGGGGCCTCAAGCGCAGCCTGATGCGCGTCACCAACGTCATGCACCACGTGCGGGCCGGCGTGGCGGTGGGCGACGAGAGCGCCATCAAGCTGCTGCGCTTCTACCACCTGGGCCTGCATCAGATGCACCAGCTGGACGGCAACAGCAGCGAGGAGGCCCAGCTGATCCGCGAGATCGACGCCCACCGCGAACTGATGGAACAACGCGGGCTGGACCTGGAGCAGAAGCGCCTCGACCCGGCCTGGATCGCCGCGGTGAAGAGCATCAAACCCTGATGGGCGATCAGCCCATGCCCAGCGCCCTGTTCATCGACGGGCGCCCGCAAGCATCCGGCCAACCCGTCTCGCGGGTGCCCTGGTGGAGCTTCACCAAGACGGCGCTCGCCGCCACGGCCCTGACCCTGGTGCGTGACGGCCTGCTCGGCCTGGACGAGCCAGTCGCCGAAGGCCCCTTCACCCTGCGCCAGCTGCTGCGACACGAGGCCGGCCTGGCCGACTACAGCGAGCTGGCCGAGTACCACGCCGCCGTCGCCCGGCACGAGCAGCCCTGGCCGGCCGAGGAGATGCTGCAGCGCCTCGACGCCACACGCCTGCGCTACCAGCCGGGCGTTGGCTGGCGCTACTCCAATGTCGGCTACCTGTATGTGGCGCGGATCATCGAGCGCAGCACCGGCCTGGTGCTGGAGCAGGCGCTGCAACAACGCCTGTTTGCGCCGCTGGGCCTGACCCAGGCACGCCTGGCCAGAACCCCGGCGGACCTGCAGGACGTGAGCATGGGCAGCGCCAGCGCCTATCACCCCGGCTGGGTCTACCACGGCCTGCTGGTCGGCCCGCTCGACGAGGCGGCGCTGCTGCTCGACCGCCTGCTGACCGGCGATCTGCTGCCGCCAGCCTTGCTGCAGGCCATGCACGAGGTTCGTGTACTGGGCGGGCCGCTTCCCGGCCGGCCCTGGACTGCCCCCGGCTATGCGCTGGGCCTGATGCAGGGGCCGGCGGACAACGGCCTGCCGCTGAGTGGCCACACCGGTGGCGGGCCGGGCAGTGTGGTGGCGGTCTACCACTGCGCCCAGGGCGAACGTACGGCCACTGGCGCGGTGTTCGCCGCAGGCGCGGCGGAGGGCGCGGTCGAGGCGCAAGTGGTGCACCAGTTGGCCGCTGCGCTGATCCCCTAGAGCAGCAACGCCAGCCAGGTCGAGACCAACAGCAGCAGCGCCAGCGCCTGGTTGAAGCGCTGCATGCGTGTGGGCGACTGCAGCAGGCGCGCGCTGCCGGCGCCGAGCAACGCCCAGGCGCTCATGCTCGGCACGGCCAGCAGCAGGAAGATCAGCGACAGCTGCAGCACCCGCGCGGCCTTGTCCTCGCTGCCTGCGGCGAACACGCTGACCACCGCGACCGCCATCATCCACACCTTGGGGTTGACCAGCTGCAGCAGCGCCGCGCCCAGCGGGCCCAGCTCGCGCTGGCCGCTGGCCTCGGTGTTCAGCGGTTGGGCCGCGCTGCGCCACAGCTGCCAGGCCAGCCAGCTCAGCCACAGCGCGCCGAGCCAGCTCATCGCCAGTTGCACGCGCGGGTAGCGCAGCAGCGCCTCGCCCAGGCCCAGGCCGACCAGCATCACGATCAGCGCCGCCGCCAGGCACGCACCGAGCACCAGCGGCCAGGTGGCGCGCAGACCGAAGCGCGCGGCGTGGCTCAGCGCCAGGATATTGGTCGGCCCCGGTGTGATGGTGGCGACGAAGGCGAACAGCAGGAAGGGCAACAGGGACTGCATGGCTCAGTCCCTCCGGTCGCGGTGAGGGTGATGGGCAAGACGCATGGCATGGTTTCTCCGTGTAGATGGAGGCTCATGCTGCGGCTTGGCGGTGGATCAGTCTGGAAGCTTTGAGCAGCGGCGACGGTAGTCGGCGGGGGTGAGCTGGTAGGCGCGGCGGAACCAGCGGCCCAGGTGACTCTGGTCGGCAAAACCCAGGGCGCTGGCCACATCGGCCGGAGTATCGCCACGGGCCAGCCGCTGGCGCGCCTTGGCCAGGCGCAGCTGGATCAGGTAGGCGTGCGGCGCCACGCCGAAGGCGCTCTTGAAGGCGCGGCTGAGGCGGAAGCGATCCACGCCGCAGGCCGCCGCCAACTCGTCCAGGCCGATGTCCTGGTCGAAGTTGGCGTGCAGGTAGTCGCGCGCCACCTGCGCCACCAGCGGCAGGCGCGGGTCGGGGTTCTCCCGTTTGCGCCACTGTAGGCGGCTGGTCATGGTGCCGAGCAGGTCGTCGATGGCGGTCTGCCGGACGATGCGCAGGTCGCCCTCGTGCAGCGTCTGGAAGGCGCGGAAGATGGCGCCGGCCAGGCGGCTGTCGGTATTGAGGATGCTGGCGAAGCTCGGCGTGCTGTCCGCCGGCGCATGCTCGAACAGCGCGTGCAGCTCGCGCTCCAGCCACTGCGGGTCGATGTACAGCATCGAATAGGTGAAGCCTTCCTCGGTCGGCGCATGGCCGTCGTGGATCTCGCCCGGCTCCAGCAGGATCACCTTGCCCGGCGTGCTCAGGTGCTTCTCGCGGCGGCAGTTGAACTGCTGCACGCCCAGCTCGGTGACGCCCACCAGGTAGCTGTCGTGCCAGTGCGGGTCGTAGGCGTGGCCTTCGAAGTGGGCGCGGATCGACTCGATGCCGGTGTCGGCATCCTGAGCGAGGTCGATCCAGTTGCGTGTGGTCACGGGCGCGTTCCGGTGGCAGTCAAGGCGGCGAGTCCCGACCTTAACCGGTTTGCGCGGCAGCGTTTAGAAGATTCGTGCAGGCTGCCGGGCCGTTCGTCCGCCGCTATCAACCCGGCTGCGCCTGGCCCTGCGTGCGCTCGAGGAAGTCGCGGATCAGCTCGGCCGCTTCCAGCAGGTGCGTCTCCAGCAGCCAGTGGCCGCCATCGTCGAACAGGTGCAGCTCCGCTCCCGGCAGGTCGCGCAGGTAGGCGCGTGCCGAGCCCTCGGGCATGTAGCCATCGCGCGGGCCCCAGAGGATCAGCGTCGGTGGCTGGTGCTGGCGCAGGTAGGCCTGGTAGTGGGGGAACCAGGCCAGGTTGTCCTTGAGCCCTGCGATCACTTGCAGGGCGATGCGCTTGCGCAGCGGCGTGGTTAGCGACCAGTGCAGCTGCCACAGGTCCGGCGGGATCAGCGCCGCCAGCGGCGGCTCGACATCGTTGAGGAACTCGCCGCGAAAGCCCTCCAGGCTCACCGCCTCGGCCAGCGTGGCCCGCGCCTCGTCGCTGGGGTGGGCGAAGAAATGCTTGAGCGCCGCGTACTTCGGCCCCAACTGGTCTTCGTAGATATCGCCGTTCTGCAGGATCAGCGCGGTGATGCGCTGCGGCCGGCTGATCGCCAGGCGCAGGCCGATCTGCGAGCCGAAGTCATGCAGGTACAGGGCGAAGTGCTCCACGCCCAGCTGGTTGGTGAAGCGCGCGAGGAAGTGCGCGTAGCCGTCGAAGCCGTAGCTGAAGTCATAGGGCGTGGCCGAGTAGCCGCAGCCGGGAAAGTCCGGTGCCAGCAGCCGCCAGCGGTCTGCCAGCAGTGGCATCAGGTTGCGGAACTCGTAGGAGGAGCAGGGGTAGCCGTGGGGCAGCAGGAGCACCGGCGCATCGGGCGGGCCGGCCTCGCGGTAGAAGATGTCGACGCCGTCGAGATCCAGGCGTTGGTGACGAACGCAGGTGGATGAGGGCATGGGACCTCCGCGGAGGGTGGTTGGTCCCGTCTATGACAGCGACGCCCGGCGGCTGGTGGGCTCGTCCGCCGGATGGTCGCCGAACGTCAGCGTTTGCCGGCGATGTCCTTGATATAGAGCGCTTCGACCTTCTCCCGCGCCCAGGGCGTCTTGCGCAGGAACTTGAGGCTGGATTCGACGCTGGGTTCGTGGGTGAAGCAGCGGATGGCGATGAGCTGGCCGAGGCGGTCCCAGCCGTGTTTATCGACCAGGGCCTGGAGGATGGCTTTCAGGGTTAGGCCGTGGAGGGGGTCGTTGCTCATGGTTTTTGCTCAGGGCTGTCGAAAGTTAATATTTTAATAAAATATATGATTTTATTTGGATATTAAGCATGTTTTTTCTATCGAAACACATGGCTGCGAATCAACTCGATGGTAGTGCCATGAAACAGTGCGGGGTAAAGGGTTTGCTCTGTTTCATGGTTTGTTTAATTTTTCGTTTACTTTGATTTTTCAATAATAAGGGTTTCCTACTAAGCATGCGTTTATTGATGGAATGTCATTTTCTTTGTTGAAGAATGCAATTGGCGTGGAGATGGTTTGTAGTCTAGAGAGTGTGTCCTTTAATTTGTTTGAGAGTTCTGGAGTTGGATGTTCTGATAATTTCCATGAGAGTACTTTTGCGTACATGCCTAGATGGAGGTTAGTGACTTGCTCTGTGTTGTTGTATGTTTCAAAAGAACTCTGAAGATCATTGTTGAAGTAGTGGCAGATGGCGAGATTTGAGCTGATTATGTGGTCGTCAGGATCTACGTGGTGGGAGAGCTTAAAGGCAGTAATGGCATCTGAGAAGTTTTCTAATGAGAATAGTACTATGCCGCCTTGATTGTGCAAGCCTGCTGAATTTATTCCTAGGTCTTTTAGTTGCTCGTAGTAGCCTAGTGCGACTTCATTTTTTCCGCTTTCGCTAGTTATTCTTAGAAGTTCTGTTGCTGTTTTGGTCGAGAAGATATTGATAGGCTCGGACTCTGAGCATGCAAGTGATGCGAGTAACGCGTAGTCGAGCGCTTTATATTTGTCGATTTGACAGTTGTCTAATTCTTTTGCGGTGTTAATGATTCCGCATGTTAGTTTTATATAATTGTTGTTTTCGTTGTTATGGCTTTCTATTGTTTCTATTATTTCTTGTTCAATTTCTCCATCCGTGTCTGTGCAGGATATGGCTATTTTGGTTTGCTGGAGAATTGATATCTCAATGGGGTGTGAAATTGTTTCCTTTAAAGATTTGTATAGTTTTGCAAGTGTTCTGTTGATATTGCTAATTCCAGCCTTTTCTATGGTCTCGGTTTCATTGGCGATTGCAATTATGCATGCTAGTGGCGAATCTCCGGAGGATGCTATTTTCTTTATGTTGGCTTCTACTTTATTTTGGACTTCTTGCGTTAATCCATCCTTGTTTCTTTGGTGATGGTCGTGAAGTAAATGTGATATATGACCGAGGGGGATGGCTTCTAAGTGGCTTTTATCTGCTATTTCTATATTGTTTGGTTCGCTGGAGATTCTGCAAAAGGATACTTCGTTCTGTACTGAAAATACTTCTATTCTTGACTGCGAAAGCCTTGGGTAGGTGCCCAGTCGTTTTATTGTTCGGCCATCTTTGAATATGAAATCTTTATCTCCTGTGAAGTCAGGGTGATATAGGTAGAACTCCTGGCCTTGCAATACTCCACATCTTTTGCCGATATCAATAATTATTGTTCCTGTTTCTTTGTGGCTTTCAAGAACTCTGCCGTGTTTAGAAAGTATTTCAGAGAATGCGCAGTAGCAATTTCTGCCGTTGGCTTTTGCCTTGTATAAGGCGTAGTCAGAGCGCTCAATTAGTTGATCTATGATCTGTCTGTTAACCAAGTCAGATGCTGAGTTTGTATGGTATGAGATACCAATGCTGGCGGTTATTACTCTATCTCTGTCAGGAGGTAGTTGAATGTCCGCGATTCTATGCGTGTTCCATTCAGCTTCATCTGGAATAGTGGTTGCGCAGATCTCCTTTCTAAAGATCTCAGCGCATTTTATGACTTCGTCTTCTGATAGTTCTCCTTCTTGGAGGATGGTGAACTCCTCTCCGCCTAGCCTAAAGACACTAAAAATTGTGCGAGGCTTCAGTTCTTGCGTAAGTCTTATTGCTGTTTTTTCTATATTTCTAGCAAAGCACTTTAGCACTATGTCTCCATATAGGTGTCCATGGGTGTCATTTATCTGTTTGAAGTGATCTATGTCCAGGCTTAATACGGATATTTGTCTTTTTGTGGAAAGGGAGTCTGTGCTGATGGTTTGAGGAGTTGTAAGGCATATTTCTTTGATTTTTTGATTAAGGCTGTTTCTATTTAATAGTTCTGTTAGTTGGTCATAGGCTGCGTCAAAAGAGTTTTGGGCGTGCTTGAGGCAGTTCTCTATGGAGAGTTGTACGTTTTCTCGAGTTGCTTGGGTTGGTGAGCTCTTGAAATTGACAGCTATGACTGATTTTGTTGTCTCTAGATAAAAGTAGGCTCGACACGATTTTTGAGGTCTCCAGTGCTCTTTGCTTTGCCTTGTTTTTTCAAGGTTCTTTGTTTCTATGTTGCTGTCCTGTAATTTTTCTCGTGTATGGCTGTTGTGCCAGCCCTTGTGGTAATGAAATATTTCTTGGCTGTGGCTGAGCTTTCTTATTAATAGATCATCTTGAATTTCTTTTATTAAGAATTTTATTCTCTCTATCTTCATGATGATTGCCTGTTTTGGTGTTTTATTCTTGGTGGATGTATTTATTGCTGTGTCTGATTTCTTCTGGGTTATATTTTTGTTTGGGTTGTTAATATCCAAAAGAATATGGCGCAGCAGTACATTGCTGGGCGTTTAGCAAGATGTATTGATGTATATGGAACTTTCCAGAACCCAAAGCGCATAGCGAATTCCTTATCGCGCCGAGTCGGCTCGGCTAATTGGCCTTGTCAGGCCTACATCCTGTTGGGCGTGCGAGCTGGGTGGCTGGCGCATCGCCATTAGCGTTTGCCGAACTTATCCAATGAGAAGCCCGTCACGCAACTTGTCCTTTCGTTCTATAGGGAGATCAAGTGCCGATTCGCTGTCATTCCGACTTTTAGATATGTCCTATCGACAGCGATTTGCTGCTGTCATAGTGACTTCTATATTTATCAAGCCATTGAAATTAAACATAAAAATACCTGGCACAAATCCTGAGTAACTCCCGGCGCAACGCCTACATAACGGAGAAACTCAGATGAATCGCCTTGCCTTGCTTGCTTTCACTACCGGTCTGTTGGCCGTGCAATCCATTCAGGCCGCCCAGGTGGTGGCAGAGAAGAAAGAGAACTCGGTCGGCACCGGTTTCGGTGGGCTGACCGGGTTGATGGTCGGTGCCGCTGCCGGTGGGCCGATTGGCGCCGTGGTCGGCGCAGCGGTTGGTGGCTGGAGTGGCGCGCAGGTGCAGAGCGCCAGCGGCAACACCGGCACTGCCTACATCGTGCGCGACGACGAAGGCGAGGAACGCTGGATTCGCTCGCCCAAGCAGCGCTTCGAGCCCGGCCAGCAGGTCGAGCTGCGCCAGGGGCGAATCCTCTATCGCTGATGCCTTTGCCTTCGCTCCGGGCGTCGCCCCGGGGCGCGACTCTCTCTTTCTGTTTCCGAGGTAGTGATGAACAACGAATTCGAACAACGTCTGGCGGTGGTGACTGGCGCCAGTTCCGGTATTGGTCTGGCTGTGAGCGAGCTGCTGTTGCAGCGCGGCGCGCGGGTGCTGGCGATGTCGCGCCGGCTGGGTGGCCTGGAGCCGCTGCTGGCGCGTTATCCCGAGCAGCTGTTCTGGCAGGAGGGCGATGTGACCAGCGATGCCTCGCTCAAGACCCTGGCCGAGCGCGCCGCCGAGCTGGGCGAGGTGCATTACCTGGTACCCAACGCGGGTATCGCCAAGCTGGCGCCGGGTAGCGATCTGCAGGCCTTCGACGAGCAGTGGCGGGTCAACGGTGCCGGTGCGGTGAATACCTTCTACGCGCTGAAGGCGCAGCTGGCCGGGCCGGCGTCGGTGGTGTTCATCAGCACCTTCCTGCGCCATTTGGGCTTCGTTGGCCTGGGCGCCTATATCGCCAGCAAGGCGGCGCTGTTGGCGTTGGTGCGCAGCCTGGCGCTGGAGCATGCGGGCGAGGGCGTGCGCCTGAACCTGGTGTCGCCGGGGCCGACCGCCACGCCGATCTGGAATAGCCTGGGCCTGCCGGACGAGGCGCTGGCCGGGGTCGCCAGCGAGGTCAATGCGCGGTTGGTGGATGGCGAGTTCCTCAGCTCCGAGGCGGTGGCCGAGGTGGTGCTGTTCCAGCTGTCCCATGGTGCGCGTGGCGTCTATGGCCAGGACTGGGTTGTCGACAAGGGCTACACACTCCGCTGAGAACCCGCTCATGCTCTCCTGACTCGCGGCCATACTGCGTTAAAAGCGGCCTCAAAATGCTCATTTACACTTCGTAAACTGCGCTTTTTCGGCCGCTTTTGCCTTGTCTGGCTCTAATTCAGAAGAGCCTGAGCGGGTTCTTGGCAGTTCTATAGCCGGAACGCTCGGCCGTGCTCCGCCCTCCAATTCATACCGGGATCGTCCCGTGGAGGTGATGCATGAAACCGAGCCAACCGGCCAACCCGCCGCGAGTTCCACCCAAGCATTCCAACGAGCCGCCACCGAAGGAAGAGCAGCCTGACGAGGCGATCACTGGCGAGCAGCCGCGCAGCCGCTCCAACGAGGGCGACCCGCAAGACCTGCCCGAATGAGGGCTAGCGGGCCGCGCCGAGCGTTGCCAATGGCTTTCTGCCAGCGGTGCTGATGGCGCTTTTTTAGCGTTGTCGCGGCGGGGGCAGCTCGTCCGGCTTGGCCGGCGGTCGGTGAACTCGACGGGTGTCGCGCGGTCAGTCACCCGTCGGCCTTTTCGTGCACTGCGCGGGTGCCGGCATGTTCGCGCCCGCGTTGCGGGCTTCGTTCCTCTGTCTGGTGAAGATTGCCCATGCTCTTGTCCCGCCTGCGTTCCGTGACTTCCTTTCCGTTCCAGCCCCGTGTCCTCACTGCCTGTTTGCTGGGCTCGTTGTGGGCGGCGGGCGCGCAGGCCGAGGAGGGCGCGCAGAGTTCGCGCTGGGTCAGCGACAGCCTGAACACCTATGTGCGCAGTGGCCCCACCGATGGCTACCGCATCGTCGGCTCGCTCGGCTCCGGGCAGAAGGTCGAGCTGCTGCGCAGCCAGGGCGACTACAGCCAGGTGCGCAGCGACAACGGCGACAGCGTGTGGATTCCCACCCGCGACCTGCAGAGCGTGCCCGGCCAGGCCGAGCGTCTGCCGCAGCTGGAGCAGAAGGTGGCCGACCTGAGCGCTGAGCTGAAGGGCATCGACGATACCTGGAAGACCCGCGTGCAGGGCATGCAGGAGACGCTGGATTCGCGCAAGACGCTGATCGACGAGCTGCAGGCCACCCGCAGCGACCTGGACAGCCAGCTCAGCCAGGCCCAGGCCGACCTGCGCGAGGCCCAGGCGCAGCTGGGTGACGAGAACAAGCAGGTGCTGATGCGCTACATGGTTTACGGCAGCAGCATTGCCGGCGCCGGCCTGCTGGCCGGGCTGATCCTGCCGACCATGCTGCGCGTGCGGAAAAAGCGTAACGACGGCTGGGTGTGAGGCTGATCGAGAACTAACCGGCCAGGCGTGACGGAATCTGTATAGTGGGGCGCTCATATGAGCAAGGAGCGCCGCCATGTACGAGCCGATCAACAGCCCATTGCAGCTGAAACTGGATGAGCAAGTCGAAGCGTTCCTGACCAAGGGTGGTGAGATCACCCAGGTCGCCATTGGCACTTCCGGCCTCTCCGCCGACGCCAAGAAGGCCCACTGGTCCAAGCCCCAGGCCAAGAAGCCGGAAGCCAAGTCCTAGACGCTGGCTTCGGCTTCCATCCGGCGCCTCAGTCGTGGGCGCCGGCGCGTTTCAATAGCTGCTTGCAGCGTTCGGAGAGGTGCACCACGCGCAGGTGCTTGCCGGCGCGCTCGTAGCGCTCGCGCAGGGTCTTCAGTGCGGCGATGGCGGAGTAGTCGACGAAGCTCAGGTGGCGGCAGTCCAGGGTCACCTGCTGCGGGTCGCTGGCCACGTCGAACAGGTTGAGGAAGGGCGTGGTGCTGGCGAAGAACAGCGTGCCATGGGCGCGGTACAGCTTGCTGCCGTCGGCCTGCTCGTCGCTGTCGGCGTACAGCTCGCGGGCGTGGTGCCAGGCGAAGTTCAGCGCGGCGACGATGATGCCGCAGAGCACGGCGGTGGCCAGGTCGGTGAACACGGTGATCACCGTCACCGCGCCGATCACCAGCACATCGTTGGCCGGCACCTTGCCGAGCACGCGCAGCGAGCCCCAGGCGAAGGTCTGCTGCGACACCACGAACATCACCCCGACCAGCGCGGCCAGCGGAATCAGCTCGATCAGCGGCGAGAGGAACAGCACGAACAGCAGGATCATCACCCCGCTGACCACGCCGGACAGGCGACCACGGCCGCCGGAGCTGAGGTTGATCACGGTCTGGCCGATCATCGCGCAGCCGCCCATGCCGCCGAACGCGCCGGACACCACGTTGGCCGCGCCGAGGGCCACGCACTCGCGGTTGGTGTGGCCGCGGCTCTGGGTGATCTCGTCGGTGAGGTTGAGCGTGAGCAGGGTTTCCAACAGGCCGACCAGGGCCATCAGCGCCGCATACGGCGCGATGATGCGCAGGGTTTCCAGGTTCCAGGGGATGTCCGGCAGGGCGAACTGCGGCAGGCCGCCGGCGATCTGCGCCATGTCGCCGAGGGTGCGCGTGGGCAGGTCGAGGAAGTAGACCAGCAGGCCGACGCCGAGGATCGCCACCAGCGCCGGCGGCACCGCGCGGGTCAGCTTGGGTAGCAGGTAGACCACCGCCATGGTCAGGGCCACCAGGCCGAGCATCCAGTACAGCGGCGTGCCCTTGAGCCAGCCTTCGCCCTGGTGGAAGTGCTCCAGCTGCGAAAGGGCGATGACGATAGCCAGGCCGTTGACGAAGCCGAGCATCACCGGGTGCGGCACCATGCGCACCAGCTTGCCCATGCGCAGCACGCCGAACAGGATCATCAGCAGGCCGCCGAGCAGCACCGTGGCCAGCAGGTACTGCACGCCGTGCTGCACCACCAGCGCGACGATCACCACCGCCATCGAGCCGGCCGCGCCGGAGATCATCCCCGGCCGCCCGCCGAACAGGGCGGTGATGGTGCAGATGATGAACGCGCCATACAGCCCCATCAGCGGATTGAGCTGCGCCACCAGGGCGAAGGCGATGCACTCGGGCACCAGGGCGAAGGACGAGGTGAGGCCGGCGAGGATGTCGGCGCGCAGACGGGCGATTTTCATGGGCTATGCGAGGGCGGCGGGAACGAGGGCGGATGGTACGGGGCGGCGGCCGTGAGGGCCAGCCGCACGGTGCGGGCGGCGGTCAGTTCAGGCGGTAGCGCGCCAGTTCCTGCGCCGTGAGCACCTTCATGCGTTGCGGCTCGATGGCCTGCATGTCGCTGGCCAGGCTTGGCGCCACGCCCATCTTGCTCAGGTAGCCGGCCACGTTGTACGGCATGCCGGCGCGGCTGGACTGGGCGGAGTCGCCGGCGGGGAAGGGCGGGCGGTGGATGGCGACGTGGCCCTTGACCGTCTTCTTCAGGCCGGCGGCCAGCAGGTAGACGCAGCTGCCCTGGCACACGCCGGTGGACGGCACCAGGCTGTCGAAGCCGGTCTCGCGCAGCAGGCGGCCCATGCGCATGGCCTCGGCGGTGCTGCCGCCGATGCTGTCGAGCAGGACGATCTTGCGGGCGAACTTGCCGGGGTGGGCGCGCAGGCCCTTGAGCAGGGCGTCGTAGTCGCCGGGGGAAATCTCCTCGGAGATCTTGGCGATCAGGATGCGGCCGATGTTCTTCTGCTCGGCGGCTTCGGTCTCGACCTTGGCCAGGGCGCTGCTGGCGCCGAGCGCGGCGAGACAGAAGAGGGCGACGCGAACGAGGGTGCTGCTCATAGGGACTACGGGTTCTGGCTGATTCGACTGGGCGCAGAAGATACCCGGAGCCGCGCCCGCGCGCACCTGTTCAGGTGCGCTGATGGACGCGCCAGGCCACGGCGAACAGGGCCAGGCCGAGCAGGGCGGTGACGGCGCCGATGTAGCCGGTGACGGTCCAGCCCAGGCCGGCGCCGATGGCCATGCCGCCGAGCCAGGGGCCGAGCGCGTTGGCCAGGTTGAACGCGGCGTGGTTGGAGGCGGCGGCGAGGGTCTGCGCGCCGGTGGCGATGTCCATCAGGTGGGTCTGCAGGGCCGGGCCGAGGGCGATCATGGTGCCCAGGGCGAAGCTGGCCAGCAGCATGCTCCACAGCTGGTGCGAGGCGAGCGGGAAGAGCAGCAGCACCAGGGCGCTCCAGGCCAGGATCCAGGCCACGGCCTGGAAGCGCAGGCGGTCGAACAGCCAGCCGCCGGTCATGTTGCCGAGGATGCCGCCGGCGCCGAACACCGCCAGGGCCACGGGAATCCAGCCGGGCTGCGCGCCGGTGACTTCCAGCAGGGTCGGTGCCATGTAGCTGAACACACAGAACATGCCGGCGAAGCCGATGGAACCGATGGCCATGGCCAGCCAGATCGGCGCGCGGTTGAAGGCCTTCAGCTCGCCGGTGGGGCTGCTGCGTACCTCGTTGCGATCCAGCGGCAGAAACAGCGCGACCATGACGATGGTGATCATGGCGATCACGCCGACCAGGGCGAAGGCGTAGCGCCAGCTCAGGTGCTGGCCGAGCCAGGTGGCCAGCGGGTTGCCGATCAGGATGGCGATGGTCAGGCCGGCCAGCACGCGGCTCACCGCCTTGGCGCGCTTGTGCAGCGGCACCATGGAGGCGGCCACCAGCATGGCGACGCCGAAGTAGGCGCCGTGCGGCAGGCCGGCGATGAAGCGGAACAGCATCAGCGAGTTGTAGTCCGGCGCCAGGGCGCTGGCGAAGTTGCCGAGGGCGAAGCAGCCCATCAGCAGCAGGAGCAGGTGACGGCGGAACAGGCGCGCGCCGAGCAGGGCGAGGATCGGCGCACCGACCACCACGCCGAGGGCATAGGTGCTGATCACATGGCCCACCTGCGGCTCGCTGACGCCCAGGTCACGCGCGACTTCGGGCATCAGGCCCATGATGGCGAACTCGCCGGTGCCGATGGCGAAGCCGCCGAGGGCCAGGGCCAGTTCGATGAGAATGAGGGCACCGCGCGACAGCGCTGGCGTTGCGGAGGGGGAGGCTTGCATGGGGAACTCGCAGCAAAAAACGCGCGGCATTATAGGGCGATGACGCGCTGGCGTGGCTCTAGGACGGGCTTTTCAATGAAAAGCGGATGACTGGTCGCGGACTGCCCGCCGCGTCGCACTGACGCGGCGGGCATGTGGGTTCAGCCGCGCTTGGGAATATTCAGGCCGCG
Source organism: Pseudomonas sp. Gutcm_11s (assembly GCF_028649395.1). GTDB lineage: Bacteria > Pseudomonadota > Gammaproteobacteria > Pseudomonadales > Pseudomonadaceae > Aquipseudomonas. Next base: position 67,295 of record NZ_JAQSUW010000015.1, read on the forward strand.
CTGTACCGCCGGGCGGCTGAGGAAGCTGTCGAGCACGCGGCGCACGTTGGCGAAGCGCTCGAACTGCACCAGCTCTGCGGCCTCGTAGAAGCCGATCAGGTTGCGCACCCAGGGGAAGATGGCGATGTCGGCGATGCTGTAGTCGCTGCCCATGACCCACTGGCGGCCTTCCAGGTGCTTGTCGAGCACGCCGAGCAGGCGCGCGGATTCGGCCACGTAGCGGTCACGCGGGCGCTTGTCCTCGTAGTCCTTGCCGGCGAATTTATGGAAGAAGCCGAGCTGGCCGAACATCGGGCCGATGCCGCCCATCTGGAACATCAGCCACTGGATGGCCTGGTAGCGCTGGGCCGGGTCCTGTGGCAGCAGCTGGCCGGTCTTGTCGGCCAGGTAGATGAGGATGGCGCCGGACTCGAACAGGGCCAGCGGCTCGCCGTTCGGCCCGTTGGGGTCGAGGATCGCGGGGATCTTGTTGTTCGGGCTCAGCGAGAGGAATTCGGGGGTGAACTGGTCGTTGGTCTCGAAGCTGACCAGGTGCGGCTCATAGGCCAGGCCCAGCTCTTCCAGCATGATCGAGACCTTGACGCCATTGGGCGTGGGCAGCGAATACAGCTGCAGGCGCTCGGGGTGCTGGGCGGGCCACTTGTGGGTGATGGGGAAGGCGGACAGGTCGGTCATGGGGTTCCCTGATGTCGTTGGGTTGTGCGGCGATCAGAACATCTCGCGCGTGGCAGGTGAAATCGAACCTTCTGCTAATGGCCATCGACCCGGCTGATCCGTCGCAGGTTCCCTGCGCGGGGCCGAGCCGGTATGGTGCGTGCTTTCTCAATCGGGTCACGGAGCTTCAGCATGAGCCTGCACGGTCAATACGATGAGCAGAACATCTTCGCCAAGATCATTCGTGGCGAGGCGCCCTGTTACAAGCTGTACGAGGACGAGGACGTGCTCGCCTTCCTCGACCTGTTCCCGCAGTCCTACGGCCATTGCCTGGTAATTCCGAAGAACGCCCCGGCGCGCAACATTCTGGAGATCGACGACGCCAACCTGGCCAAGCTGATGGCCGTGGTACGCAAGCTGACCCAGGCGGTGGTGGACGAGCTGGAGCCAGCCGGTGTGCAGGTGGCGCAGTTCAACGGCGCCCCGGCCGGGCAGACGGTGTTCCATATCCATGTGCACATCGTGCCGCGCTACGAGGGCGACAAGCTCGGTATCCACGCCACCAATCAGGGCGATGCGGAAGAGCTCAAGGCGCTGCAGGCGCGGCTGGTGAAGCGCATCAACGGCTGATTCCCGCGCTTCAATGAAGACGCCGCGCCCCTCACGGAGCGCGGCGCTTTTCATTCTGCCGGCTCAGCCGTTGTGGCTGTCGCTGCTGCGGCCGCCCCATTCCAGGTAGCGCACCTTGTGCAGCTCGCCCTGGCTGTCGCGGTAGACCATCACGCTAGGCACCACGCCGGTCTTCTGCGAGTTGTCGGTGCGTTGCAGGACGCTGGCGACGTCGAGCTGCATGCCGTAGTGGTAGTCCTGCACCGGGACACCGGCGCCGATCTTGCCGGCGTCGTCGGCGAAGGCCAGCGGGGCGATGCTGGAGATCAGGGCGGAAACGATGGATGCGATTTTCATGCTGATGTTCTCCTGTCGATAGTGGGTCGAGGTCATCGGCAAGCCTCTCGGTCGGTGTGCGCAGGCTGTGCTGCGCGGGTCGCCGAGGCCGCTTGCGGCGGTTCGCTCTACGGGGCTAATCAAACCATCGTCGGCCGGGCCGGCAGAAATCGATGCTTGTGCTAGTGGGCATCAGTGGCGTCGATGCCGGCTCGTTCAGCGCGCCTGCAGCGCCCGCTGGTTGGACAGGTAGATGTTGTCCGGCTGCGGCACCTCGCCAGTCTCCAAGGCATTCAGCCAGTCATCGGTGCTGAGCACGGCGGCGAAGCCGGTGTGCATGACCACGGTGAACACCCGGTGGATTTCCTCGGCGGTGGCCGAGCCCATGGCGTTGCTATAGGGCGGCGAACCGGCGGCGTCGTGCAGCAGCTCGACGTTCCAGCCCTCGTGGTGGGCCTGGCGCACGGTGGAGTCGTCGCAGTTGTGGGTCATGTAGCCAATCACGCTGATGGTGTCGATTTCGTGCTGCTTGAGGTAGGCGGCCAGGTCGGTGCCGGCGAAGGAGCTGGCCATCTGCTTCTGGATGAAGTGGTCACGCGGACGGTCCGCTACCAGCGGGTGCAGTTCGGCGTTATAGCTGCCGGTGGCGAAGATCGGCGTGCCTTCCGGGGTCAGGTGCTGGATGACGATCACTGGAATGCCGGCAGCGGTGGCGGCGTCCATGGCGCGGCCAATGTTGGCCATCGATTGCTCGATGGGCGGGTACTCGATGCGCAGGTTGCCGGTGACGTATTCGTTCTGCACGTCGATGACGATCAGGGCGCGTTTCGGTTGCTGGCTCATGCTGGATTCCTCTTGTTTTGCGTTGTGGTTGTCGATGGGCAGATTGTTCGCCCGTCGCGCCTGTCGCCGTGAGTGGCCCTGAAGCCAGCTTGCGCTAAGATCGGGCCAAACCTTCGGATCGGGACAACGCCATGTCTGCCCACCGCATCGCCGTGGTCGCCTTCGACCACATCACGCCGTTCCACCTGTCCGTGCCTTGCCTGGTGTTCGGCGACCTGGGGCCGGGCGCCGAGCTGTACGAGCTGCGCGTATGCGCCAGCGCACCGGGCGCGCTGCCGACCACCGCCGGCTTCGCCCTGCAGGTCGAGCACGGGCTGGAGGCGCTGCAGTGGGCGCAGACGATCATCGTGCCGAGCTGGCACGACCCGGACGAACGCCCGCCGCAAGCCCTGCTGGACGCGCTGGTGGCGGCCCATGCGCGCGGCGTGCGGCTGGTCGGCCTGTGCCTGGGCGCCTACGTGCTGGCGGAGGCGGGCCTGCTCGATGGCTTGCGCGCCACCACCCACTGGGCCTGGGCCAATGACTTTGCCGAGCGCTATCCACAGGTGACGGTGGATGCCGATGTGCTGTACCTGGACGACGGCGGCCTGCTGACCTCCGCCGGTACTGCCGCCGGCATCGACTGCTGCCTGCACCTGCTGCGCCAGCAGCACGGCGCCGAGCTGGCCAATCGGGTGGCGCGGCGCCTGGTGGTGCCGCCGCATCGCCAGGGCGGCCAGGCGCAGTTCATCGAACAACCGCTGCCGGCGACTTCCCGCGACGACCGTCTGGCCGGCCTGCTGGACTGGGTGCGCGCCCATCTCGACCTGCCGCACAGCCTGGACAGCCTGGCCGAGCGCGCGCTGATGAGCAGGCGCACCTTCACCCGGCACTTCCGCCAGCTCACCGGCATGACGGTGGGCGACTGGCTGCTGGCCGAGCGTCTGGCCCTGACCCAGCGCCTGCTGGAGAGCAGCGAGCAGGGCGTGGAAGCCATCGCCGCGCTGGCCGGCTTCGGCTCGCCGGTGTCGCTACGCCATCACTTCGGCCGCGCCTTCGGCGTGTCGCCCAGCGCCTGGCGGCAGACCTTCCAGGGACACTGATCGGGCTGGACGCGGAGCGCGGCGCTGGGCAAGGATGACGGCTTTTGCCGGAACCGGATTGCCATGCGCCGCCTGCCTTCACTCACCGCCCTGCGCACCTTCGAGGCTGCCGCGCGCCACGCCCACTTCGGCCGCGCGGCGGCCGAGCTGTGCGTCACCGACAGCGCGGTCAGCCACCAGATTCGCCAGCTCGAAGAGCAGCTCGGTACCGCCTTGTTCCAGCGCGACGGACGCCAGGTACGCCCCACGCCCCAGGCCAAGCGCCTGCTGCGCAGCCTGCAGCAGGCCTTCGAGCTGATCGGCGAGGCCTGCGACGAGCTGCGCGACCCCGGCTCGCAGGCGCAGCTGCGCATCGCGGTAACCGCCGAGCTGGCGCAGAAGTGGCTGATCGGGCGCCTGGCGGATTTCAGCGAGCGCCATCCGCAGATCACCCTGCACCTCTACGAACAGCCGCTGGAGGCGACCCAGCCCGGCGAGGAGGTCGACCTGGCGATCACCTACGGCACCGGCCCGGCGGATGCCAGCGCCTACTTCGTGCGGCCGCTGCCGACTCTGCTGTTCTTCCCGGTGTGCAGCCCAGGCCTGTTCAACCAGCTGCCGCTCAAGCACCCGCGCGATCTGGCGCGCCACTGCCTGCTGCACGACGACCAGGACGGCAAGACCTGGACCGCCTGGCTGACCACCCACGCCGGCGATATCCAGCCGGCGCGCCATCTCTACCTCGGCCATGCCGGGCTGACCATGGAGGCCGCCGCGCGCGGGCAGGGCGTGGCCATCGGCGACAACCTGACCAGCGCCGAGGACCTGGCCAGCGGCCGCCTGGTACGTCCGTTCGCCGCCCAGGTGGCCTCGCTCGGGCAGTACGCGCTGGTTTGCGAACGCCTGCGCCTGGATAAGCCGGCGGTGGCGCAGTTCATTGAATGGTTCACTGATCAGCTGGCTGATATCTGAATTGGATTCATCTATCCCGCGATAATGGTCATTGGTCGCGGCCGCTCTGCCGCGGGTACTGTCGAGCCATCCAACAGCCACCGACGAGTACCTAGCAATGGCCCGTTCCCTGACCTCTCTGCCCAAAGCCGACGGCTTCCGCCTGCCCGGCGAATTCGAACCCAAGGCGCGCTGCTGGCTCGGCTGGCCGGAGCGCACCGACGTGTGGCGCAACGGCGCCAAGCCGGCGCAGAAGGTCTGGGTCGAGATCGTCAGCGCCATCGCCAGCAGCGAGCCGGTCACCGTGTGCGCCTCGGCCAGCCAGTACGCGAACGCCCGCCGCCAGCTGCCGGCCCACGTACGGGTGGTGGAGATGACCTGTAACGACACCTGGTTCCGCGACAGCGGCCCGGCCTTCCTGGTGCATGACGACAGCGGCGAAGTGCGCGGCGTGGACTTCGAGTTCAACGCCTACGGCGGCCTCGATGGCGGCCTCTACTACCCCTGGGACAAGGACGACCAGATCGCCCAGAAGATCCTCGAGATCGAGGGCTACGACCGCTACCGCGCACCCTTCATCGCCGAGATGGGCGGCATCCAGAGCGACGGCCAGCGCACCCTGCTGACCACCGAGCAGTGCCTGCTCAACCGCAACCGCAACGCCCACCTGGGCAAGGATGAGGTGACCCGCCGTCTGCAGGACTACCTCGGCGCCGAACAGGTGATCTGGCTGCCGCGCGGCTGCAAGTTCGACGAAACCGACGGCCATATCGATGACCTGGCCTGTTTCGTCCGTCCCGGCGTGGTGGTGATGCAGTGGACCGATGATCGCAACGATCCGCAGTGGGAGATCTACCAGGAGGCCTACGACATCCTGCGCAGCACCCGCGACGCCCAGGGTCGTGAGCTGGAGATCCACAAGCTGCCGCAACCGCGCGTGCTGGAGTGGACCGCCGAGGAAGCCGAGGGCCTGGACCAGGACGACGCGACTCACACGCGCCAGGCCGGCACGCAGATCTGCGCTTCCTACATCAACTACTACGCCGGCAACTCGGCCATCGTCCTGCCGCTGTTCAACGACCCCTGCGACCGCATCGCCCAGGCCACCCTGGCCGAGCTGTTCCCCAAGCACCGCATCCTCGGCATCGAGAACTCGCGGGAAATCCTGCTCGGCGGTGGCAACGTCGCCTGCATCACCATGCCGCAATACGCGGCGCCCAAGCGCTAGGAGGCCAGCATGAAGCTGCATGCCGCGTTGTCGGCCCTGGCTCTCGTCGTCTGCGCCCAGGCGCAGGCGGGCGAGCCGGCCAAGCAGGTCAACCTGTACATCTGGAACGAGTACCTGGCGCCGGACACCCTGTCGGCCTTCGAGCAGAAGACCGGGATCAAGGTGGTGGTCGATCACTTCGATTCGCTGGAAACGGTGGAGACCAAGCTGCTCACCGGGCGCAGCGGCTACGACCTGGTGCTGACCGCCGGCCAGCACCTGCAGCGCGCCATCAGCAGCGATGCCCTGCAGCCGCTGGACAAGGCGGCGCTGCCGCACTTCACCGGGCTGGCGCCGGAGTTCACCACGCACATGGCGGCGTTCGATCCGGGCAACCGCTACGCCGGCCTGTACGTGTGGGGCACCACCGGCTTCGGTTACCAGCAGGAGGCCATCGCCAAGCGCCTGAGTGATGCGCCGACCGACAGCTGGGCGATGCTGATGGACCCGGCCGTGGTGGCGAAATTCGCCGACTGTGGGGTGAGCTTCCTCAACGACCCCAACGAGGTCTTTGCCGCGGCCTTCCGCTACCTGGGCCTGGACATCAACAAGCAGAACCTCGACGACCTCAAGCTCGCCGAGGCGCACCTGGCCAAGGTGCGGCCGTCGATCCGCTACTTCGACAACGACCGTAACATCGCCGACCTGGCCAATGGCGACACCTGCCTGGCGATGTCATGGAACGGCAACGTGTCGATCGCCGCCGGCCAGGCGCAGCAGGCGGGCAAGCCGTACAGCCTGCACTACAGCATTCCGCGTGAGGGCACGCTGATCTGGTTCGACGCCATGGTGATCCCCAAGGATGCCCCGCATCCCAAGGAGGCGCTGGCCCTGATGGATCACCTGATGACCCCCGAGGTGATCGGCGCGATCAGCAACAGCATCTACTACGCCAACGCGGTGCCGGCGGCGAACGCGACGGTAGATCCGGCCATCCTCGCCGACCCTGGCACCTACCCGCCGGCCGAGGTGCGCGCGCAGCTGTACACCAAGAACGACAACAGCCCCGCCTTCAACCGCGCCCTGACACGCGCCTTCAGCAAGCTGAAATCGGGGCTGTAGCGCGAACAGAAATACGCCGGCCCCCTGAGCGGGGCTGGCGAGGGAGTGAAGCCGTCAGGAGGCTCAGGCCGGGGTGCAGGTCAGGCGGGCGTCGCTCTGCTGGCCGCCGGCACGGGCCTCCACGCGCAGGGTGGCGCTCTCGCCGGGTGCCAGCTGGGCCCGCTGCTGCTGCGGCTCGGCGGCAGTGGGGCCGGGATCGACCACGCATTCCACTATCTGGGTATCGCGGTTGGTCAGCTTGAGCAGCAGGGTGGCGTTGCCGGTGACCGGGCCGGCGGCGTCGGTGTTGTCCTGGGCCGTCAGCGGGCTGCTGCTGGTTTCGATCTGCAGGCCGTTGAGCTGCTCGCTGATCTCGCCATCGGCCAATGCCAGTAGCGGTAGGCAGGCGGCCAGGCCGCCGCAGATAAGCATTGCTTTCATCTCGTTCTCCTCGCGCGTGCTGTTGGCCTGTAGAGGCCGGAAGCGTGCGCCAGGTTCAGGGATTCTGCCGGGTACTTGAGCCGCGGCGCCTAACCACCAATACTGGGCCGACCCCAGGTATGCCCAAGGAGGGCTCCCATGCGTTCATTGCTCGCTGTTCTTCCCCTGGTTGTATTGGCTGGTTGTTCGTCGTTCCGCCCCGATGCCGAGAACATCACGCCGGTGCCCAGTGATCGCCTGCTGGCTTACCAGGACGAGCAACAGAACGGCGGCCGACTGATCGTCAACCGTGACATGGGCGTGATGGGCGGCGGTTGCTACGTGGCCCTGGAAGTGGATCGCAAGCTCGCGGCGCGCATCGCCATGGCCGAAGTGGTCAGCTTCAACGTACCGTCCGGCACCCGCGTGCTGGGCCTGACCGTCGACAAGATGGACGACACCCTGTGCGGCATGGGTCGCCTGCACAAGGAGCTGGCGGTCAAGGTGACGCCGGGCAGCACCCAGTACTTCCACGTGGTCAGCGAGAACAAGGGCGGCTTCGACATTCGCCCGGATGCCAATCCGCCGCAGCCCTGATGGCGGCCCCGGGGGCGGGCCTCGGGCGCGACCTCTACTTTCATGGTCTGGCGAGGGAACTCCCCATGGATCGTATGCAAAGTCTCGTGTTCACCGTGTTGCTGCTGGCCGGCTTGCCTGCCGTCGCCGGCGAATGGCCCGCAGGCGTGCGCGACACCTTCCAGAAAGGCTGCGTGAACAGCGCGGGCGAGGCCCTGGGCCAGGAGCGCGCGGGGCTGTATTGCGAGTGCACGGTGAAACGCATCGACCGCGACTTCACCACTGCCGAGCTCACCGCGCTGGAGAAGGCCGAGCTGCCCGATCCGCTGATCAAGCGTTTGCAGCAGGTGTCGCAGCAGTGCCTGCAGACGCTGGGCGGGCAGGGCTAGTCAGTACTGGCGTAGCAGGCTGTACTGCGGACGCTCTCGCCAGTGACAGAGTTCTGTCTGAGGGGAGGTCAAGGCGCGCAGACTGAGTGTTTCTTCGCCCCAGTTCAGGCGCGCCAGCAGATAGATCTGTTGTTCTAGCTGAAAGATGCCTAGACCCCGGTGCGCCGAATCACTCAGTGGTCCCCAGCTCCGCTCCAGAAGCTTGGCGTTCAACTCGGTGCGAGGCAGAACGGTATTGTTCTTGTCCACAAGTAGCAGGTGTTGGCTGCTGCTACCGCAGCCGGCCCCCGAGTCATAGTCATAGCGTGCCAGTCGCTCATCGTTACCATCCCCGTCGAGATCTATGCTCATGACCGGTCGCGGAGTCGATTCGAGGCCAGGTAGTTGGCTATGTCCAAGTGGGTCCATGAGCTTTTGTGGCTTATCCCAACTAAGAGCTCTAGCCACTCCGTCGCGTACTGCCAGGCACAGTTGGATATGTGTGCCTTTGGGAAAGTCGCTCTTCACCTGTTGCTGGCGCTCGAATAGGCATAGCGGCTGCTTGGTCCCATCGTCCGCCAGGCGCGAAACCAGCTTGGCCTGGCTATGCTCCGCATCCAGTCGCCCGCTGATAATTAAAAGCTCTTTGTCTCGCTTCAGCAGGTAGTCGCGCGTGCCCCAGGTGGACCAGCGCAGTTCATCGTCTTCGCTTTCTGGGTAGCTTTCCGGGTTATGCCGGTCTATTGCCTCTATCTGCTCGTCGGCGCAGCTACCCCCACCCATAACCTCACCGAGATGCATGTCTCTTCCGCGCAATGAAACATGCAGGCTGCGCTGTATGTCATGCAGGGCCCGCTCAGGGTTTAGTCGTTTCCACAGCTCACGTTCTGCGTCGCTGGGTTGTTCGGTCAGGGGCTGTAGGCGGCTGGCGAGACTGCCGTCATTGAGCCAGCCGAGGACCTGCTGGCAGAGGGGCGCATGGTCACCGGTGGAGGCTAAAACAGGCGCTGCAAGCAGACAGGTCAAAGGAAAAACTAGTTTTTTCATGGGCACGAATCCTTTCGGCGAAGCCTGCACGCTAGGGGTGGAAGTGATGTCTGACAAGTCAGCGATAACGCGCGAGAATTTCCTCGAACTCACCGGCGTTGCTCATCTGCACCATGGCACGTAGCAGCGGCATGGTCGGCACGTCCGGTTCGTCGCGTACCAGGCAGGCGACCACATCTGCGGCGACTTCTTCGAGCTGGCGCAGGCGGCGGGCGGGAGGCTGCTGGCTGTTGAACCAGTCGAGGGTCAGCTGGTTGCTGACGGCGAAGCGGTAGCGACCCGCCTCCAGTTTCTCCAATACCAGCTGCTGGGTGCGCGCATCGTCGCGGCGCAGGTGGCCGCTGCTGAACAGCGGTTCAAGGCGTGGATAGCTGAAGCCCAGCACGGTGCCGATCAGGTCGCCATTGCGTTGCCCCGGTCGTTCAATCTCCTGGGCGTGGCCGACGATCAGGTCGCGCTGGACCATGAACGGCACGCTCCAGATGTACTGGTAGTGCGACTCGACCAGCCAGCCAGGGTTGACGTAGCAGCGCACGTCGATCTCGCCGCGCACCAGCATCTGTTGCACGCGCAGACGCGGCAGCACCGGCATCTCGGCGCGGCGGCCGATCTTCTGCGCCAGGCGTGTCTGCAGGTCGAAAAGGATGCCGCCGGCGGCATGGCCCTGGGCGTCGTAGCGCATCATCGGCATGGCCCAGCTCTCGGTCACCGAGAAGCGGATGGGGCGCTCCTCGGCCAGGGCTTCGGCGCAGAACAGCAGCAACACGATGGGCAGCAGGCGCATGAGGCTCTCGGGCTTGGGGGAGGGCGAGCGGGGTGCCCGTCCGTGACCCAGCTTAACCGCAATGGGGGCCGCTGCAAGGCCCATGCTAGGGCCGCCAGAGCGGGTCGTTGAGCATCAGTTCGCAGGCCCAGTCGGTGAAGGCACGGACCCGCGCCGAGAGGTGCCGCGAGTAGGGGTAGACCAGGCTCATGGGCATGCTCTCGAGCCGCCAGTCGGGCAGGACTTCCACCAGCTTGCCCTCGGCCAGCGGCTGTTGCGCTTCCGCGGCGGGCACCGTGGCGAAACCCAGGCCGGCCTCGGCGGCGGCGATGTAGGCGCCGCCACTGTTGAAGCGCATCGCCGGCTCCTGTTCGATGAGGAAGCTTTCCTCGCCGCGGCGCAGCACGTTGACCTTCTGCCGGCCGCTGCCGGGAAAGACGAAGGCCAGGTAGCGCAGGTTGGCGAGCTGGCTGGGGTGGTTCAGCGGCGGGTGCTGGGCCAGGTAGTCGGGCGTGGCGCAGATGATGAAGCGCATCTGGCCGATGGGCCGGCAGACCAGGTCCGGGGTGTTCACCGGGCCGCCACGGATGGCGCAGTCCACGCCTTCCTGGACCAGGTCGACGACGCGTTCGCTGCAGCCGACGTCGAGGCGCACCAGCGGGTGGCGGGCGACGAAGTCAGGCAGGGCAGGGATGACCAGGAAGCGCCCGACCGGCGAGGGCATCTCCACCTTGACCCGGCCATGGGCCACGCCGCGGCTGTGCGAGACGCTGCTCTCCAGTTCGTCGAGGTCTTCCAGTACCGCGCGGGCGCGTTCGTAGTAGGCGCTGCCGTCGGTGGTCGGTGATACCCGGCGGGTGGTGCGATGCAGCAGCTTGACGCCCAGCTGTGTCTCCAGCGCCAGCACCTGGCCGGACACGGTGGTCTTGGCCAGGCCCATGGCTTCGGCGGCGCGGGTGAAGCTGCCCAATTCGACTATGCGGCAGAAGGCGCGCATGGCTTCCAGGCGGTCAAAGGCCATTGTCCGTTTCTCCGCACAATGTTTACGAGTAAGGCCAATTTATCCATTAGTTGCCGAGTAATAAAGTGGCGACCAATCCCGGCAATGTGCCGGGTAATTTTCGGAGACGCCGCCATGATGACCAGCAAGCGCAACAACTATCACCAGACCGCTCCCCACGTGTTCAAGGCCATCTACGCCCTGGAGCAGGCCCAGGCCGCCTTCGGCCTGGAAAGCTCGCTGCGCGAGCTGATCAAGGTGCGTGCCTCGCAGCTCAATGGCTGCGCACTCTGCGTGGATCTGCACAGCAACGATGCGCTGCAGCAGGGTGAGTCGGCGCGCCGCCTGATGGCGCTGGGCGTGTGGGAGGAGGCGCCGTTCTTCAGCGAGCGCGAGCGTGCCGCGCTGCTGTGGACCGACACCCTGACCCTGCTGGCCGAGCGGCATGCCCCGGATGCGGTGTACGCGGAAGTGGCCAGGCACTTCGACGAGAGCGAAATTGCCGAGCTGACCCTGGCCATCGCCACCATCAACGCCTGGAACCGCTTCGGCGTCGGCTTCGCCCTGCAGCCGCTGCAGTGAGGCGCTGAGCCACAGCGTTACCTACGCCATCCGCAGGAGGTCATCATGCGTGCCGTACTGATCGAGACGCTGAATCTGGACGAGTCGCTATTGCGCCAGCGCCTGGCGGCGCTGGGCGAGTCCTGTGTGTGGCAGCTGGAGCCACGGTCGGCCGGTTGGCTGCTGTGGCTGGAGGAGTCGGCCGCTGCCGGGCGGCTCTGCGGCGCGTTGCTGGGCTGCGCTTGGGTGCGCCGGCTGAGCTTCGCCGCCGCGCAGCCTGTCTGCGATCTGGCGAGCTGAAGTTCAGCGCGTCAGCGGCAGGGCCAGGCCCATGACGGCGAACAGCCCGCCACAGCAGCGATTGAAGCCGCGCCCGGCGCGCTCCAGCCAGGGACGGGTGCGCTGCGCGGTGCGTGCCAGCAGGTATTCCACCACACCCTCGACGATGGCGAAGGTGGCGGCCATCACGGCGAACTGCAGCCACAGGTTGCTCGCGGGGTCGATGAATTGCGGCAGGAAGGCGCCGAAGAACAGGATCACCTTGGGGTTGGACAAGGCCGACAGCAGGCCCTGGCGGAACAGCTGGATGCCGGGGCGCGGCGCGGCCGATTCCAGCGGGGTGAGGTGCAGGGCTGGTGCACGCCAGAGCTGGATGCCGAGCCAGATCAGGTAGGCGGCGCCCAGCCACTTGAGCACCAGCAGTGCATGGGCCGAGGCCTTGAGCAGGGCCGCCAGGCCGAACATCGACAGCGCCATCAGCAGCACGAAGCCGAGCATGCCGCCGGTGACCGTCCACAGGGCGCGGCGATGACCGTACAGCGCGCCGTGGGTCAGGGCCAGAAGACCGTTGGGGCCGGGTGTCAGCGACAGGCCGAAGACGGCGGTGAGGTAGATCAGCCAGGTATGCAGGGCCATGGGAGCTGCCGAATGGAGTCGAGGGATGCTGCTGACGCTAACCGAAGGTGATGCGGGTCACAAGCCAAGCAGATCACGCTCGCGCCGCAACGGCGCGCCAGAGCCGCTGGCGTTTGCGGCAGGCTTGCGTGGCGCTTCGGGCGTTCATGTTGGGTTAACAATCGCTGCTTAACTTCTAGCGCTCCCCGGTCTGGGGATGCGCCATAACAACAACGAACCATAAGGAAATGTAGCGATGCGTGCTCTCGCAGCCCTCACCCTGCTGGCCGTCAGTGCCCAGGTCAGTGCCCAGTGTCCCGACTTCCAGAGTCCCGCCAACCCGCCGAGCTTCAGCAAGCCGGCGAAGAAGAACTTCCGCAATTTCGGCAGCCAGGTCCTGGCTGGCCTGTACAAGCCCTGGCACATGGTCCACGACCAGATGGTACGCAGCGGCCAGGCCGCCACCATCACCGCCAAGTTCGACTACGACGCGGTGCTGCACAAGGATCTGGAGGGCGAGTACGTGCACGCCTACCTGTACGGCACTGGCATGAGTGGCTGGAACTACCTGGGCCGCTACACCACCGACAGCGACGGCAAGATCAACGTGGCGCTCGGCAACCGGCCGGTGGGCGAGTACCGCGTGCGCTTCGTGGTCGAGGGCGACCTCAGCCAGGTCGACGGCTACCTCAGCGTGGTCGACCCGAATCGCCCGGCGGTGCTGTTCGATATCGATGGCACCCTGACCATCAACGACTTCGAGGCCTACGCCGACTACATCGGGGTCAAGACAGCACAGGCTTACTACTACGCCCCGCAGACAGTGAAGGCCTATCGCGACAAGGGCTACCAGCTGGTATTCCTCACCGCCCGGCCGTACTGGGTGACCAAGGACGCGCGGCAGTGGTTCGACACCCAGGGCATCCCGCAGTGGCACTACCGCTCCAACCCCTATGGCGATGGCCCGATCCCGCCGGATACCCAGGCGCACAAGACCAACTACGTGAAGTACCTGCGCGAGCAGGTCGGCCTGAACATCGTGCGCGCCTACGGCAACGCCACTACCGATATCGCGGCCTACGCCGCAGGCGGCATTCCCAAGGCTGACACCTGGATCATCGGGCAGTACGCCGGGACCAGCGGCACCCAGGCGGTCGGCGGCGACTACAGCTACCACTACAGCACCGTGGTGGCGGCCACTCCGCCAGCCAACTGCAACTGAAACGAAAAAGGGGCCATGCGGCCCTTTTTTCTTTGGTGGGCTTCACACCCGGTCGGCGAGGGCCAGCTTTACGCCTAGTGCGGTGAACAGCCCGCCGGTGCAACGCTCCAGCCACAGGCCGACGCGGCGGCCGATCTGTAGACGCTGCTGGGCGAAGGCGGTGAACAGGGCCAGCAGGTGGCACCAGAGCATGCCGTTGATGTTGAAGATGGCGCCCAGTAGGAGGAAGGCCATGGCCTTGTGCTCGGCGTCCGGGCTGATGAACTGCGGCACGAAGGCGAGGAAGAACAGCGCCACCTTGGGGTTGAGCACGTTGGTCAGGAAACCCTGGGCGAAGATGCGCCCATAAGGCTGAGCCGTCAGTTCGCTGGAGCCGGCCTCGACCGGCTCCTTGCGCCTGGCCAGCAGCATGCCAATGCCGATGTACAGCAGGTAGGCGGCGCCGATCAGTTTGACCACCATGAAGGCAGTGGCCGAGGTGGCGAGCAGGGCGGACATGCCCAGCGCGGCGGCCACTATGTGCACGCAAGTGCCCGCGCCGATGCCCAGTGCCGCCGCCGAGCCGGCACGCCAGCCCTGGCTGGCGCTGCGCGCCATGACCAGCAGCGAGTCGGGGCCGGGAGCCATGTTCAGCAGAAGGCCGGAGAGGATGAACAGCGCGAGGTCGTGGGTGCCGAGCATGGCGAGGTGGTCCTGATTGCCGGGAGGCCAATCCTGCGCCTTTCCTGAGTGGCCGGTCAAAGCGCTTGGTCTGTCGTGAATGCGCGGATTTTCGCGCAATGACAGCGCTTTTGCCGAAAATAGCCGCATTTCTCCTGTGCCTTTCCCGCCATATCGTGCATCTCCTGAAAACCTGGGGGCGCGCCGCCAGTCGGTGCCGCTTCGCCATGGCAGCGCCGCAGGCCCCGGCTATGGCACACTCCGCTCTTTGCAGCGCGCTGTGCCACTGCTTGGTTCGCGCCACCGTTGCAACCCAATTGGCGCCGCCGGCCTGGGCCGAGGTGCAACCGTCAAGCTCGCCGCTCCGGGCGGCCAGAAGAAGAGGAATGTCCCGTGCACAAAGCCGTAATCAGTGGCACTGGCCTGTACACCCCCGCCAACAGCATCTCCAACGACGAGCTGGTGGCCTCCTTCAATGCCTATGTTCAACAGTTCAACGCCGACAACGCCGCCGCCATCGAGCGCGGTGAGGTCGAGGCGCTGAGCGAGTCCAGCAGCGCCTTCATCGAGAAGGCTTCCGGCATCAAGAGCCGCTACGTGATGGACAAGGCCGGCATCCTCGACCCGCAGCGCATGACCCCGCGTCTGCCGCAGCGCAGCAACGAGGAGTGGGGAATTCTCTGCGAGATGTCCGTGGCCGCCGCCAAGCAGGCGCTGGAGCGCGCTGGCCGCACCGTGGCTGACATCGACGGCGTGATCGTCGCCTGTTCCAACCTGGAGCGTGCCTACCCGGCCGTGGCCATCGAAGTGCAGGCCGCCCTGGGCATCGACGGTTGGGGCTACGACATGAACGTGGCCTGCTCCTCGGCCACCTTCGGCATCCAGGCCGCCAACAACGCGATCGCCACCGGCCAGGCGCGTGCGGTGCTGATGGTCAACCCGGAGATCTGCACCGGCCACCTGAACTTCCGCGACCGCGACAGCCACTTCATCTTCGGCGATGGCGCCACCGCGGTGATCATCGAGCGTGCCGACCAGGCCACCTCGCCGCACCAGTGGGACATCGTCGGTACCAAGCTGCTGACCCAGTTCTCCAACAACATCCGCAACAACTTCGGCTTCCTCAACCGCGCGGCGGAAGAGGGCATCGGCGCCAAGGACAAGCTGTTCGTCCAGGAAGGCCGCAAGGTGTTCCGCGACGTATGCCCGATGGTGGCCGAGCTGATCGCCGGGCACCTGGCCGAGAACCAGCTGAACGTCGGCGACGTGAAGCGCTTCTGGCTGCACCAGGCCAACCTCAACATGAACCTGCTGATCGCCCGCAAGCTGCTCGGCCGCGACGCCGAGGCGCACGAGGCACCGGTGATCCTCGACACCTACGCCAACACCAGCTCCGCCGGTTCGGTGATCGCCTTCCACAAGAACCAGGATGATCTGCCGGCTGGCAGCCTGGGCGTGCTGAGTTCCTTCGGCGCGGGCTACTCCATCGGCAGCGTGATCCTGCGCCGCAAGGGCTGATCGGCGCGGCATGTCAGGGACCGACGCCGAGCTGCTCGCCCGCCTGCTGGCTGGTGAGCAGCACGCCTTCCGCGAACTGGTATCGAGCTATCAGGGCGCCATGCGCGCCGTGGCCTTCGCCATCGTCGGCAGCCGCAACGCCGACGAGGTAGTACAGGACGCCTGGCTGGCCGTGGTGCGCAACCTCGGCGGCTTCCAGGAACGCGCCAGCCTGAAGACCTGGCTGCTGACCATTACCGCCAATACCGCCAAGAGCCGCCTGCGACAGCAGCGCCGCGAACCGTTGCTCGACGATCTGCCGGCGCCGCATGGCAGCGTCGGTGCCGAGCGTTTCGCCGAGGATGGCCACTGGCAGACTTCGCCCAGCCAGTGGGAACTGGATACTCCGGAGGCGTTGCTGGCCGAGGCGGAGCTGCGCGAGTGCCTGGAGAAGACCATCGCCAGCCTGTCCGAGCTGCAGTCCAGTGTGTTGCTGCTGCGCGAGCGCCAGGGGCTGGAGCCCGAGGAGATCTGTAATCTTCTCGATATCTCGCTCTCCAATCTGCGGGTACTGCTGCATCGCGCCCGGCTCAAGGTGTTCGCCACCCTGGAGCATTTCGAGGAGACCGGCCAATGCTGAGCTGCAAGGAACTGGTGGCCCATTCCAGCGACTATCTCGACGGCCAGCTGCGCCTGCGCGAGCGCATCAGCGTGCGTGCGCACCTGGCCATGTGCGGCCATTGCCGGCGCTTCATCCGCCAGCTCAAGCTGAGCCAGGCGGTGCTGCGCAAACTGCCAGACGAGGCGATTCCAGAGCTCGATGCCCTGGCCGAGAAGCTCGCCCGCCAGCAGCGCGAATCCTGATCCGCAAAATTTTTCCCGCCGTGCTGTAACGACCCGCATCGACCTCCGTCTAGTGTTGCGAAGGAGCCAGGCGCTCCTCGCACAACAATCACGACTGGAGAGACTCCATGAAACAGCGCAATTCCATCGCCATCACCCTGGGCGCAGCTCTGCTCGGCAGCACCTTCGCCGCACAGGCCGGCAGCAATCCCTTCGCCGCTCAGGAGCTGGCCAGCGGCTACAGCCTGGCGGCCCAGGAGAAGAGCCAGGAAGGTTCCTGTGGTGAGGGCAAGTGTGGCGCCGAGATGCAAGGCAAGGCGGCTGACAAGGCCGAGGAAGGCAAGTGCGGCGGCGACAAGGCGCATAAGGAAGGCAGCTGCGGCGAGGAGGGCAAGGCCGGCCACGAGGGCAAGTGCGGCGGCGAGAAGGCCGAGTAAGGGCGACGGGACATGGCCAACGGCAACTTCGTCAGCGGCGCGGGCCTGGGCCTGCGTCGCGGCCTGCTCGGCGAGCTGCAGGACAGTGCAGCTGAGCACGTGGATTTCCTCGAGATCGCGCCGGAGAACTGGATCGGCGTCGGCGGTCGATTCGGTCGTCAGCTGCGCGCGCTGACCGAGCGCCTGCCGTTCCTCTGCCACGGCCTGTCCCTCAACCTCGGCGGCTACGCGCCGCTGGATCTCGAACTGCTACGTGCGATCAAGGCCTTCCTCGATGAGCACGGCATCCGTGGCTACAGCGAGCACCTGTCGGCTTGCGCCGACGACGGCCAGCTGTACGACCTGATGCCGCTGCCGTTCAGCAATGATGCGGTGCGCCGGGTGGCCGCGCGCATCCGCCAGGTCGAGGAGGTGCTGGGGCGGCCGTTGATCATCGAGAACGTCTCGGCCTATGCGCGTCTGCCCGGCGAGCTGGACGAGATTGACTTCGTCCGCGCGGTGCTGGAGGAGGCTGACTGCCGCTTGCTGTTGGACGTCAACAACGTGCAGGTCAACGCCCACAATTTCGGCTTCGACCCGCACGCCTATATCGCGGCGATGCCCAGCGAGCGCATTGCCTACCTGCATGTGGCCGGGCACATGGACCAGGCTGCGGACCTCAAGATCGATACCCACGGCGCGCCGGTGGAAGACCCGGTCTGGGCGCTGCTGGCATATGCCTATGCAGTACATGGTGTACGCCCGACGTTACTGGAGCGTGACTTCAATTTCCCGCCGGTGGCCGAGCTGTATGCCGAGGTAGGACGCATCCGCACGCTGCAAGGGGAGGTCGGGCGATGAGTCAGCGCGACCAGCAGGCCTTCGCCGCACGCATCCGCCAGCCCGGAACACCGCTGGTGCAGGGGGTGCCCACCGAGCGCATGGCGGTGTACGAGGAGCTGTTCTTCAACAACCTCGACGGCTTTATCCGCAGTGGTTTTCCGGTGCTTTGCCGGATCCTCGGCGAACCGCGTCGGCAGCGCCTGGTACGGGCCTTCCTCGCCGGGCATCGGGCCGCTACGCCGTATTTCCTGCAGATCGGTGGTGAGTTTGTCGACTGGCTGGAGCTGGGTGGCGGTGCGGAGCCGGACGATCCGCCGTTTCTCGCCGAGCTGGCGCATTACGAGCGCGTCGAACTGGCCCTGGATATCGCCACCGAAGCGTTGCCGCTTCAGGGTTGGTCACCGTTGGCCTGGCCGTTGGCATACGCCTGGCCGGTGCAGCGTCTGAGCTGCGAATACCGCCCTGTTGAACCACTGGCCGAGCCGACCTGTCTGCTGGCCTGGCGCGACGCGCAGGAGCGCGTGCGTTTCCAGCAGATGTCGCCCTTCGCCTACCACCTGGCCCTGCGCCTGCAGGCCGGACAGCCTCATCTGGAGGCCTTGCTGGACCTGGCCGAGGCCAGTGGCCTGGCGGCCGACAAGCGCTACTTCGCCAATGCCCGCGCGCTGCTGGATGACTGGCAGCGCCAGGACATCTGGTTTCCACCTCTTGCCTGAAGGGGCTGGGCACGCCGCCCAGTCCGGGAGAACAACATGCTGAACCTGCTCAAGCGCCTCCAGGCCGCTCTGGACGCTAGTCGTCGCCTGGATTTTCTCGCACCGCTGTTGCTGCGCCTGTACCTGGTGCCGGTGTTCTGGATGGCCGGCACGCACAAGCTGGCGGACATAGACGCCACCATCGCCTGGTTCGGCAATCCGGACTGGGGGCTGGGCCTACCGTTTCCCGAGCTGCTGGCCTGGCTGGCGGCGCTGACCGAGGCGGGAGGGGCGCTGCTCTTGCTGAGTGGCCTGGCCGTGCGTTGGATCAGCGTGCCACTGATGGTGACCATGCTGGTGGCGATTTTCGCCGTGCACTGGCCGTACGGCTGGCAGGCCATCGCCGATCCGTCTGCGCCCTTTGCCAACGAGCGCGTGCTGGCCGCGGCGCAGAAGCTGGAGCGCGCCCGCGCGATCCTGCAGGAGCATGGCGACTACTCGTGGCTGACCAGCAGTGGTCGCCTGGTGGTGCTGAACAACGGCATCGAATTCGCCGTGACATACCTGCTCATGCTGCTGAGTCTGTTCTTCACCGGAGCGGGACGCTGGGTAAGTCTCGATCACTGGTTGGCGAGAGGCTTTGGCCGCCGTTGAACAGGCGCAAGCCCAGTCTGCGCGGCACTTCGCTGGTTATCGTCGCAGGAAGTAAAAAGTTCCTCTGTCATAGAATTTTCATATAACGGCAACTGGGCTGAAATAACCCCCCGCCAAGATTCCCCCCCAACACGCAGGGCCAAGCCCAGTGTTTTTCTAAGACCAAAAGGGGAATCCTTCATGAAGCACTTCGCCGGTTTTGCTGCCAGCGCCCTGGCCCTGGCCATTTCCGCCCAGGCTTTCGCCGGTACCGTCACCACTGACGGCGCCGACATCATGATCAAGACCAAAGGTGGCCTGGAAGTGGGCACCACCGACAAGGCCTTCAGCTTCAAGCTGGGCGGTCGTATCCAGGCTGACTACAGCCGCTTCGATGGCTTCTACACCAAGAACGGCAACACTGCCGACGCCGGTTACTTCCGTCGTGCCTTCGTAGAACTGGGCGGCGTGCTGTACACCGACTGGGCCTACCAGATCAACTACGACCTGTCGCAGAACGCCGGCGGTGACAACCGCAAGGAAGACGGTTACTTCGACGAGGCTTCCCTGGCCTACAACGGTTTCGCCCCGGTCTCCATCAAGGTCGGTCGCTTCGATCCGGAGTTCGGTCTGGAAAAAGCCACCAGCTCCAAGTGGGTAACCGCTCAAGAGCGTACCGCTGCCTATGACCTGGTTGACTGGGCCAACGGCCACAACGGCGGCATGGGTCTGCAGGTTTCCGGCAACGTCGGCCCGACCCTGTACGGTTCCGCTGGTGTGTTCGCCAAGGACGCCACCAACTCCACCGAAGACGGCGACAGCGCTCCGCAGTTCAACCTGCGCGGTGTGTTCGCCCCGATGTACGAAGCCGGCAACGTCCTGCACTTCGGCGTCAACTACGCCTACCGCGACCTGTCCGATACCGCCTTCGACGGCCGTATCCGCAGCCGCCTGGGCATGCGTGGCGTGAGCACCGACGGTGGTCAGGATGCTGGCGACAACGGCAACCGCCTGACCCTGGCTGGTGCCGAAGTGACTCCGGCCGGCGCCTTCGGCGACGACGCCGCCTGGGGCCTGGAAGCGGCCTGGGCCATGGGCCCGTTCTCCCTGCAGGGTGAGTACGTTTCCCGCAGTCTGGAAGCCGACGATGCTGCCTACGAGGACATCGACGCTGACGGTTACTACATCCAGGCCGCCTACACCCTTACCGGTGAGGCTCGTGGCTACAAGCTCGGCAAGTTCGACGCGATCAAGCCTGCCAACAAGCAGATCGGCGCCTGGGAAGTCTTCTACCGCTACGACAACATCAGCGCCGAAGACGACAACGGCAGCTTCGCCACCAAGGACGACGTCGAGGGCAAAGTGCACAACCTCGGTCTGAACTGGTACGCCAACGAGTCGGTGAAGATCAGCGGCGTGTACGTCAAGTCCAAGGTCGACAACGCCACCAACTCCAATGGCGACGACGACGGCGACGGCTTCGTAATGCGTGCCCAGTACGTCTTCTAAGCAGTAAAACGTTGTATTGATGCTCCTTACTGAGCCCCGCATCCGCGGGGCTTTTTTTTGCCTGTGCTAGTCGCCAGACTGGCGGCATGTCTCTTCACATCCTGCACCGCCTCGCCGATATCCAGCCCACCGCCTGGGACGCCCTGTTGCCCGAGGCACAACCCTTCCTGCGTCACGCCTTCCTCTCAGCGCTGGAGGACAGCGGCAGCGTCGGTGCGCGCACCGGCTGGCAGCCATCCCACCGACTGCTGCGTGCCGATACGGGCGAAGTGCTGGCCGCCTTGCCGGCCTACCTGAAGCAGCACTCCTTCGGCGAATACGTGTTCGACATGGGCTGGGCCGAGGCCTGCCAGCGTGCCGGCATCGCCTATTACCCCAAGCTGCTTGGCGCCGTGCCGTTCAGCCCGGTCACAGGGCCGCGTCTGCTGGGGGACCCACTGCAGCTGGGCACGCTGCTCGACGAGCTGACGGCGAGCCTGGAGCCGGAGGGGTTGTCCGGGCTGCATATCAACTTCCTGCGCGATGAGGACGATGCGTTGTTCGAGGGTCGTGACGGCTGGCTGCAGCGTCTGGACTGCCAGTACCACTGGCGCAACCACGGCTATCGCGACTTCCAGGACTTCCTCGACGCGCTCAACTCGCGCAAGCGCAAGCAACTGCGCAAGGAGCGCGAGCAGGTGGCCGGGCAGGGCATCGAGTTCCGCTGGCAGCAAGGTGCCGAGCTGAGCGAGGCGGACTGGGATTTCGTCTACGCCTGCTACGCGAGTACCTACCATGTGCGCCGCCGCGCCCCTTACCTGACGCGCGAGTTCTTCAGCCTGCTGGCCGAGCGCATGCCGGAGGCGATCCGTGTGGTCAGCGCGCGCCAGGGCGGGCGAGCGGTGGCGATGGCCTTCAGTCTGGTGGCCGGCGGCAGCTTCTACGGGCGTTACTGGGGTTGTCTGGGCGACTTCGACCGCCTGCACTTCGAGACCTGCTTCTACCAGGGCATCGAGCGCGCCATCGGCGAGGGCCTGCAGCACTTCGACGCCGGCGCCCAGGGCGAGCACAAGCTGATCCGCGGCTTCGAGCCGGTCATCACCCGTTCCTGGCACTACCTGTTACATCCCGGCCTGCGCGCCGCGGTAGCGAATTTCCTAGACGAGGAGCGCCCGGCCGTACAGGCCTATGCCGAGCAGGCGCGTGAGTTGCTGCCCTATCGCCAGGCGGGTTGCTGAGATGCCGCGCGCCCTGTTCATCTGCAGTCGCAACCGCCTGCGCAGCCCCACGGCGGAGCAGATCTTTGCCGCCTGGCCCGGGGTGGAAAGCGATTCGGCCGGGCTGGCGCCGGATGCCGAGGTGCAGTTGTGCGCCGAGCAGGTCGAGTGGGCCGAGCTGATCTTCGTCATGGAACGGGTCCACCAGCGTCGCCTGCAGCAGCGCTTTGGCGCGTTGCTCAAGGGGCGGCGGGTGATCTGCCTGGCGATTGCCGATGACTACCAGTTCATGCAGCCGGAGCTGATCGAACTGCTGGAGCGCAAGGCGGGCGCCTATCTGCGCTGAGGGAGAGGGTGCAGCCGCCGCAGCGGCTGCACCGATAGAGCAGTAGTTACAGCTTCTTCGCGGTGAGGATCAGCACCGGCTCGACCGGTACGTTCTGGTGCATGCCACGGTTGCTGGTGCGCACGCCGGCGATGCGGTCGACCACATCCATGCCGCGCACCACCTTGCCGAACACCGCGTAGCCGAAGTCACGGCCGCCGTGGTTGAGGAAGTCATTGTTCTTGTGGTTGATGAAGAACTGGCTGGTGGCCGAATCGACTACCTGGGTGCGGGCCATGGCGATGGTGCCGCGGTCGTTGCGCAGGCCGTTGTCGGCTTCGTTCTTGATCGGCTTGAAGGTGTCCTTCTCGCGCATGTTGGCATCGAAGCCGCCGCCCTGGACCATGAAGTTGGGGATGACGCGGTGGAACTGGGTGCCGTTGTAGAAGCCGGCGTCGACGTAGCCGAGGAAGTTCTGCGTGCTGATCGGCGCCTTCTCGGCGTTCAGTTCGATCTCGATGTCGCCGTAGCTGGTGGTCAGCAGCACGTGCGGGTTCTCCGCGGCCAGCAGGCTGGTGCTCAGCAGCAGGCCACAGGCGGAGAGGAGGAGTTGCTTCAGCATGATTGCGGGTCCTTGTTTTCTTGTTGCGGTTGAGACGGTGCGACCTGGGCGAGAAATTCGTCCAGGACGGCATTGAATCGTTCGGGCTGGTCCATCGGCGTGGCATGGCGCGAGCGCTCGATCACCACCAGGCGGGCGTCGGGCAGCTCGCGGACATAGGCTTCCTTGAGCGCCACCGGCGTGTAGTCGCGGTCGGCGGTGACCACCAGGGTAGGACAGGTGATGGCCGGCAGGCGTTCGCGCACGCTCCAGCCGATGATCGCATCCAGGCTGCTGAGGTAGGCGTGCTTGTCGTTCTGCGGCCAGCGTTGTTCGACCTTGGCCCGCAGCTCTGCCTGTTCCGGGCGTGGGAAGAGCACACGGGCCAGGCCCTTGGCGATGGCGTCCATGCTCAGCAGGCGCGACAGGCTCCAGCGCTTGGCCAGCATCCACCAGTCGCCAGCGCTCTTGGCGCGTACCTCGGGGCCACTGTTGACGATGGTCAGGCTGCGCAGCAGCTGCGGGCGATCGACGCCGAGCTGGAAGCCGACCATGCCGCCCATGGAGATACCGACCAGATGCACCTGGCTCAGGCCCAGGTGCTCGATCAGTGCGGCCACGTCGGCGGCGAAGCCGGCCATGCTGTAGCGCTCGCGCGGCTTGCCGGAGCGGCCGTGGCCGCGCAGGTCGATGGCCAGTACGCGGTGCTTCTGCAGCAGGTGGGGAATCTGGAACTCCCAGTCCTGGATGCTCGAGCCCAGGCCGTGGACCAGCAGCACCGCCTCGCCGTGGCCACGGTCTTCGTAGTGCAGCTGGCAGCCGGCGTGTTCGAAGTAGGACATGGCGCGGTCCTCAGGCCTGGGGCAGCGGGGCGGCGAAGGGCGCACCCAGCGGCGCGCCATCGAAGTTCTTGATCAGTTCGATGAGGATCTGCGTGGCCGGGCCGAGTGCCTTGTCCTTGTTCGCATACAGATAGAAGCGCGGCATGCGCGTGCCGCCCTGTTCCATCGGCAGTGGCTTGAGCAAACCTTCTTCCAGCTCGCGGGCGATCAGGTGGCGCGGCAGCCAGGCGAAGCCCAGGCCGCTGGAGACGAAGGTGCGCGCGGTAGGCAGGCTGCCCACCGTCCAGCGCTGTTCGGCGCCGAGCCAGCCGGCATCGCGGGGCTGCACGCGGCCGCTGTCGCGCGTCACCACCTGCATCTGGCCTTCCAGGTCCTGGAAGGTAACGCTGCGCTGCAGGCGATGCAGCGGGTGCTCCGGGTGCGCCACGGCGAGAAACTCGATCTCGCCCAGTTCGATGGGCAGGTAACCGGTGATGTTGAGGGCGCTGATGGCCAGGTCGGCGGAGCCCTCGGTGAGCACCTCCTCGACGCCTGACAGCACTTCCTCGCGCAAACGCACGCGGCAACCGCGGCTCTGCGGCATGAAGGCGGAGAGGGTGCGCACGATGTTGGCGGTGGGGTAGGCGGCGTCCACTACCAGGCGCACCTCGGCTTCCCAGCCCTGTTCCATGTGGTGGGCCAGTTCCTCCAGCTGGCTGGCCTGCTTGACCAGTTGCCGCGAGCGGCGCAGCAGCACCTCGCCAGCTTCGGTCAGCACCGCCTTGCGCCCGTCGATGCGTAGCAGCGGCGCACCCAGCTGCTCCTGCATGCGCGCCACCGTGTAGCTCACCGACGACTGCGAACGGTGCATGGCCTCGGCGGCCTGGGCGAAGCCGCCATGGTCGACCACCGCCTGCAGGGTTCGCCATTGTTCCAGGGTGACACGGGGCGCTTTCATCGCCGCTTCCTCTTCTCTAATCTGGGCACCCCCTAACAAGGAGATACCGATGAAAAATTGCTGCCTGGCCCTGCTCGCGCTGTTGCCGCTGACCGCCTTCGCCTATCCGACCGAGCTGAAGAAGCAGATGAATGGCGCCGAGGTGTCGGCCACCGTCCAGGAGATCGACAGCAATATCGGTGGCGCCACGCTGTACAACTACGGTGAAGCAGACGCCAAGTGCAAGGCGGTGTTCCGCAACGGCCCAGAGGCTCCGCGTACGCGCTCGGCCGAACTGAAGGCCGGCGATACCAGCAACATGACCGTGCGCTTCGCCCGCAACATCATCAAGCTGCGCGTGGACGTTACCTGCGAGCCGAAGTGAGCCTAGAGGCGGCCTTGCTATAAATCAACTTTATTGATTGTTTATAGCGGATATTTGCGCTTTTTTATCTTATTGGCTGACCATAATCTGCACCCCATCGAAGCCAAACAACCCCGATGGAGTTAGCCAAATGTCCCGCATCCTCGTTATCGAAAGCAGCGCCCGCCAGGAAGGTTCCGTATCCCGTCAGCTGACCGCCGACTTCATCGCCCAATGGCAAGCCGCCCACCCGCAAGACCAAGTGAGCGTTCGTGACCTGGCCAAGCAGCCGGTGCCGCACCTGGACGAAACCCTGCTCGCCGGCTGGATGAAGCCCGCCGACCAGCAGAGCGATGCCGAGAAGGCCGCCGCTGCCCGTTCCAACCAGCTGACCGATGAAGTCCTGGCTGCCGACGTGCTGGTGCTGGCTGCGCCGATGTACAACTTCGCCATCCCCAGCACCCTGAAAGCCTGGCTGGACCACGTGCTGCGTGCCGGCGTCACCTTCAAGTACACCGAGACCGGCCCGCAGGGCCTGCTCACCGGCAAGCGTGCCTACGTACTGACCGCTCGTGGCGGCATCTACGCCGGTAGCGGCCTGGACCACCAGGAGCCCTACCTGCGTCAGGCGCTGGCCTTCATCGGTATCCACGACGTGCAGTTCATCCACGCCGAGGGCCTGAACATGGGCGCCGAGTTCCTCGAGCAGGGCCTGGCCAAGGCTCGCGAGCAACTGGCTCAGGTCGCCTGATTCACCGACTCTCCCCTGGGGCCGATCTCCTCGGCCCGTCCACCGGCTCGCATGGGTGCTCCTCCCGGCGGGCCGGTTTTTTATTGCCCGCGAAAAATACTCGGGGTACTGCTCAGCGCAGCCAGAGCAGGCCCAGCACACCCAGCGCGAGCAGGATCAGGGCGACGCCCGAGAGGCGCTCCAGCCACGGCAGGGCGCGGGTGAAGCGTGCCAGCACGGCCTGGTTGCCGATCAGCAGCGCCACCAGCACATCCCACAGCAGTACCACGGCGAACATCCAGACGCCGTACAGGGTCTTCCAGAACGCGCTGGTGTGCGGCGGCGTCAGCATCGCCGCCAGGCTGACGTAGAACAGTGCGTTCTTCGGATTGAGGATGCCGGACAGAAAACCCATGCCTGCGGCGCGCCACCAGGCGTCGATCTGCGGTGCCGTGCTGGTGGCGGCGACGGCGAGTGGCGTGCTGCCGGCATGGCGCAGAAACAGCACGCCGAGGTACAGCAAGTAGGCGCAGCCGGCCAGCTGCAGGGCTACGAACAGCTCGCTGCCGGGCTGCAGCGCCGCCGTGCCGGCGAAGGCGGCGACGATGAATAGCGCGTTGGCCAGCGCGATGCCCAGGCAGGCACCGCTGGCCACCCGCCAGCCGGCAGCCAGCGAGGTGCGCGCGATAAGGAAGAAGTCGGGACCGGGAGACAGCAACGCCAGGAAGTGCGCGGCGGCGATGAAGAGAAACTGTTGCATGGCGACTCGCTCGAATTTTTCGCAGCGTGTCAGCCGGGGCCCTGCCGGGTATTGAAGAAAATTGCAGGCCTAGACGCGGAAGCGTCCGGGAGTGATGCCGGTGTATGCCTTGAACACCCGTTGGAAGTGCGCCTGGTCGGCGAAGCCCAGGCCGTAGGCCACATCCGCCAGGCTCGCGCCGGCCAGCAGCTGCTCCTTGGCCAGGTTGATGCACAGGTTGAGCTGCCAGGCATGCGGCGTCATGCCGGTGGCGGCGCGGAAGGTGCGGATCAACTGGTAGCGGCTCATCTCGCTCAGCTGCGCCAGTTCGTGCAGCGGGACATCGGCGGCCGGCGAGCGCTGCAGCCGCTCGAACGCCGGCTGCAGGCGTTCAGCCTGAGCGGCGTCGGGGCCGGGCACCTCGATGCCACGAGCCGGCCTGGCGTCGCAGTCACCGATGAACTCGATCAGCGCGGCCTCCTTGTCCACTGCGGCGGCGTCGGAGAAGAGCAGGGCGTTGAGCTGACAGAAGCGCGCATAGAGCGCGGGCTCATCGACTATCCGCACGGGTTCGTCGGCCGCCACCGAGCCCAGCGCCGACTCATGGCGCAGCGCGTGCAGCCAGGCGGCATCCAGGTGCAGCATCTGGTAGCTCCAGGCCGTCCCGCTCGCCGGGTTGCAGGAGTGCACGCGCTCCGCCGGCACCAGTACCAGCATGCCGGGGTGCAGGGCCACGGGCTGGTCGCCGGCGCCGCTGAACAGGCTGCGCCCCTCGTCTACCGCGCCGATGGAGAACGTCGGGTGGCTGTGTGGCTTGTAGCAGGCACGGCTGTGGCAGGCGCGGCGGCTCTCCACCTGCGGCAGGGCCGGGTCACGCCAGAACTCCTCGAGCGTTGTGGCGGCTGGCGGTGGCGATGGCTCGGAAGGGTAAGGCACGCTGGACTCGCCGATGGGCTGGCACGGGGCTGCGAGTCTAAGGTGTTTTCGGCGGTGCGCAGAAGCGTGACGGCGGTCGGGGATGAAGTGTATGGCCAGTATTTCTGCTTTCTGTGTTTGAAATATTGAACGGCATGTGCTGCCATAGCGCACCTTGAATCGGTGGGTCGGAGGCGAAAGTGCAGTTGTCGGGTCGTGGTGTGGCGCTGTCGGTGGCGGCGTCGGTGATGTTCGTCCTGATTCCCGGCTATGTGCGCGAGCTGGCGCCGCTGGATGGCCTGCAGGTATTCGCCCAGCGCATCCTCTGGTCGATTCCGGCGGTACTGTTGCTGGTGGCCCTGGCGCGCCAGTGGGGCGTACTCGGCGCCGCCTTCCAGCGCCTGAGCCGCGAGCCCTTGTTGTTGCTGGCGCTGCCGGTGGCGGCGGCGCTGATGGGCGTGCAGTGGTACCTGTTCGTCTGGGCACCGTTGGCCGGGCGCATGCTCGACGTCTCGCTCGGTTACTTCCTGCTGCCGCTGGCCATGGTTCTGGCCGGCCGGTTGTTCTACGGCGAGCGCCTGCGCCCGCTGCAAAGCATCGCTGTGGCTTGCGCGCTGGTCGGCGTGGCCCATGAGCTGTGGCTGACCCGCGCCTTCTCCTGGATCACCCTGGTCGCCGCGTTGGGCTACCCGCCGTACTTCATGCTGCGCCGCTGGATGAAGCTGGATGCCCTGTCCGGCTTCGTGCTGGAGATGTTGGTGCTGGCGCCGCTGGCCATCTGGCTGATCCATGCCTACGGCCCGGTGGCGGTGTTCACCCAGGCGCCGCAGCTGTGGTGGCTGTTGCCGGGCCTGGGCCTGCTCAGCGCCCTGGCGTTCGGCGCCATGATGGCGGCCAGCCGCCTGCTGCCGCTGGGGCTGTTCGGCATTCTCAGCTACGTGGAGCCGGTACTGCTGTTCGGCGTGGTGGTGCTGTTCCTCGGCGAGAGCTTCGCCCCGCAACAGCTGTGGACCTATGCGCCGATCTGGCTGGCGGTACTGCTCACCGGCTGGGACAGCGCGCGCCTGCTGCGCAAGCAGGCGCGGCGGCAGAGCTAGGCGTCCTCTGCGAGGACTCGGTAATGCAGCTGCATCACGCCGTTGCTGAAACGGTGTTGCCCGCATAGCAGCAGGCGCCGTTCCAGGCCCGTGGCGAACAGCGGTACGCCGGCGCCCAGCAGGTAGGGGATGAGGCTGACCACCAGCTCGTCGAGCAGGCCGGCGGCCAGGCAGTTGCCGGCCAGGGTGCCGCCGCCGACCAGCCAGATCCGTTGGCAGCCGCGGGCGGCAAGCTCATCGAGGGCCTCGGCCGGGGTGCAGTGGCGGCCTTCGACATCCGTTGGCGGGTGCTCCAGCGGATTGCGCGCGAGCACCACGCAGGGCTTGCCGGCATAGGGCCAGGCGCCGCCCTGGTGCCTGATCACGTCATAGGTGGCGCGGCCCATCAGCAGGCCGTCGATGCCGTCGTAGAAGCGCGTGTAGCCGTGCTCGTCGCCTGATGGCTCGGGGCCGTACTGCCAGTCTTCCAGGCCATCCGGGCGGGCAATGTAGCCGTCCAGGCTGGCGGCGACGTTGTAGATCAATGCTGGTTTCATCGGCCCCCCGCAGTGGCTGTCAGTCGAGCACGTTATCGATGATTTCGTAGATCAGGCCGCTGGCCAGGGCGACCAGCACCACGTCGGTACCGACCTGGCGCCATTCGTAGCCGTCGTAATGCGGTAGCTGGCCGAGCAGGCGGTTGTCGAAGCGCTTGGCGATGCCCGGCGGCAGCGGCTTGCCGCGCGCCAGGTTCTTGCGGATGCCCGGCGGCAGCGAGTCCGCCGGGCCGATCAGGTTGCGGTTCTCGCCGAGTACCACGCGCACCCTGCCGATATCGATGCTCGGTCCACGCAGGTCGACGGTGACGTCCGGGTCGCCGCCATGTTTGTCGTGCTTGTCGTGCTTGGGCGCGGCACTCAGCGAGTGCGCGGGCAGGATCAGCAGACCGGCGAGGGCGAGAGGCAGGATGCGCATGGTCAACTCCTGAGACTGTACGAGTTTGGAGCCGCTCAGCTAGTTGTAGTTCCCGTTGCGCTTGCCTGCCGCCCGCCTGCATCGATCAGGCCTGGGGCGTGCCTGCGGTGGGCGAGCTGCCGCCCAGTGCCTGGCTCAGGTTGATGTAGTTGAGTAGCTGGTTGAGGTGGTTCTCCGACAGGGTGATCTCGGCGCTGCGCCGGGTTTCCTGGGCGGTCAGCCACGACTGCAGCGTCTCGGCGCCGGACTGGTAGCGGATGCGATAGATGCGCTCGGCCTCCTGCGCCGCATCCAGGGCGCGGCTGCGCATGCCTTCCTGCTCGGCGTAATGGCGGCGGCCGGCGAGGTTGTTTTCCACATCTGCCAGGGCCTCGTACAGGGTCTGGCGGAAGCTGGTCACGGCCAGCTCGTAGTCTGTCTTCGACACGTCGATGTCTAGCTGCATCTGCCGGTACTGCAGGAAGGGTAGGGTGAGGCCGGCACCCAGGGCGCCGACCGGGTTCTTCAGCAGCTCGCCCAATGCGGTGCTGGAGTAGCCCAGCGTTCCGGTCAGGCTGAGGTCCGGGTAGTAGCTGGCACGTGTGGCGTCGACGCTCTTCAGGTTGCTGCGCAGGCGCAGTTCGGCGGCGCGCAGGTCCGGTCGCTGTCCCAACAGCG
Organism: Pseudomonas sp. Gutcm_11s; assembly: GCF_028649395.1. Lineage (GTDB taxonomy): Bacteria > Pseudomonadota > Gammaproteobacteria > Pseudomonadales > Pseudomonadaceae > Aquipseudomonas. The sequence goes on from NZ_JAQSUW010000015.1 coordinate 97,340, forward strand.
CGGCGGGCAGGCCGGCATCTACGGCCGGCAGGGTGCTGTGCAGCAGGCTCTGCGGTTCTTCCATTTCTACCGGTGCGACGCCGTCGAACAGCACCGCCAGGGCGTTGCGCTGCTCCACGCGCTGCTGGCGCAGGTCGACTTCGGCGGCCAACTGGCTCTCCAGGCTCTGCTGTGCCTCGGCCAGCTCCAGCGAGGAGGCCTGCCCGGCGTTGTACTGCACCTGCACCAGGGCCAGGGTCTGCCGCGCATAGTCGATGCTGGCGTTGGCCGCGGCGAGGCGCTCGTTGAGATAGGCGATCTGCCAATACAGGGTGGCGACGGTGCCGATCAGCGACAGGCGCGTGGCGGCGTAGTCCTGCTCGGTGGCCAGGGCCTCCAGCTCGGCAGCCTCGGTGGCGCTGCCGAGGCGGTTCCACAGGTCGGCCTCCCAGCCCACCGAGCCGCTCAGCGCGTAGCTGTGCGAGGTACTGCCACCACCGCCGAGGTCGCGGCTGCGTCCGGCGTCGAAGCCGGCGGAGGGCTGTGGCCACTGCGCCTCGCGGGCCAGGCCGGCCTGCAGGCGGGCGCGGCGGATATTGAGCAGGGCGCTGCCGAGGTCGTTGTTCTTCGCCAGCGCCTGTTCCACCAGGCTATCGAGCTGGGCATCGCCGAAGGCCTTCCACCAGTCGGCCTGGCTGCCGGCCTGGCGTTCGGCCTGCTGCTGCCAGTCGGCCGGTACCTGCACGGCGGGTTGCTGGTAGGGCGTTTCGATCAGCGAGCCGCAGCCGCCGAGGGTGATCGCCAGGGCCAGGAGGAGGGGTGTTGCGGGAAAACGGTTCACTTGCTTACTCCCGGGACAGGGCGTCGACAGGGTCGAGACGGGCGGCGTTGCGGGCCGGCAGGAAGCCGAACACCAGGCCGATGACGGTGGAGCAGAGGAAGGCGGCGACGATGGAACCGGCCGAGAACACCAGGCTGAACTCGCTGGTGAAGTGGCTGAACACCGCGCCGAAGGCCAGCGCCGAGAGCACGCCGAGGGTGCCGCCGATCAGGCACACCAGCACTGCCTCGATGAGGAACTGACGCAGGATGTCGCTCTGCCGCGCGCCCACCGCCATGCGTACGCCGATCTCGCGGGTACGCTCGGTGACCGACACCAGCATGATGTTCATCACGCCGATGCCGCCGACCAGCAGCGAGATCAGGGCGATGGCCGAGATCAGCAGGGTCATGGTCTGGCTGGTCTTCTCGATGGTCTGGCGGATGGTGTCGGTGTTCATCACGAAGAAGTCCTGCACCCCGTGACGGCGCTTGAGCAGGCGGATGATGCCCTGCTCGGCGGCGTCGCTGGACACGCTGTCGTCGACCCGTACGGTGATGCTCTCCAGGTACGACTGGCCGAGCATGCGGTTCATCACCGCGGTGTAGGGCAGGTACACGCGCAGCTGGTCGCTGCCGCCGAAGTTGCTCTGGATCGGGTTGAGCACGCCGACGATGCGCACCGGCACGTTGCCCAGCAGGATCACCTCGCCGAGCGCTGGCTTGCCGGCAAACAGCTTCTTGTAGCTGTTGTCGTCGATCACCGCGTCCTGCGCCGACTCGCGCACCGCCTTGGCGTCGAACGCGCGGCCCTGGGCGAAGGTGTAGCCCTTGGCGCGGAAGAACTGCTCGCCGACGCCGCTGGTGGAGACGGTCAGCGCCTGGTCGCGGTAGCGCAGGGTGCCGGAGCTGGATACCGACGGCGTGACACTGTCGACGAAGGTCTGCCCGGCCAGCGCATCGGCGTCGGCTGGCACCAGGGTCTGGATGCGCGCCGAGCGGCGGTCGCCGAAGCCGCTGCCGGGGAAGATGTCGATGGTGTTGGTGCCGATGGCGCTGATGTTCTCCATGATCTTCTGCTGCGAGCCCTGGCCGAGCGCGACCACCGAGACCACCGAGGCGATGCCGATGATGATGCCGAGCATGGTCAGGAAGGTGCGCAGCTTGTGCGAGAACATGGCCAGCAGGGCCATGCGCAAGGCTTCGCGGAACTGGCCGAAGCTGGCGCGCAGGGCGTTGGCCTCCCGGGCCTGCGCCGGCTCCTCGAGCGCGCGCGTGTCGTCTGCAGCGTTGCGCAGGCGGCGGTCGGCGATGATCTGGCCATCGCTGATCTCGATGATGCGGTCGGCGGTTTCCGCCACCTTCATGTCGTGGGTGACGATGATCACTGTGTGCCCGGCGGCGTGCAGCTCGCGCAGCAGCTTGAGCATCTCCTCGCCGCTGTGGCTGTCCAGCGCGCCGGTGGGTTCGTCGGCGAGGATCACCTGGCCGCCGTTCATCAGCGCGCGGGCGATCGACACCCGCTGCTGCTGGCCGCCGGAAAGCTGGCTGGGGCGATGGCCCAGGCGCTCGCCCAGGCCCAGGCGCTGCAGCAGGGCTTCGGCGCGCTGGTGGCGGCTGGCCGCGTCCTTGCCGGAGTAGATCGCCGGCACTTCCACGTTGCCCACAGCGTCGAGGTCGCCGAGCAGGTGGTAGCGCTGGAAGATGAAGCCGAAGTATTCGCGGCGCAGTTCGGCCAGCTCGTCCGCATTCAGCTGCCCGGTCTCGCGGCCGGCGATGCGGTAGGTGCCGGCGCTCGGCCGGTCGAGGCAGCCGAGGATGTTCATCAGGGTCGATTTTCCCGAGCCGGAGGCGCCGATGATGGCAACCATCTCGCCCTGTTCGACGGCCAGGTCGACGTCCTTGAGTACGGCGACGGTCTGCTCGCCGGCCGGGAATTCGCGGCGCAGGCCGCGCAGTTCTAGCAGTGCCATGTCACAGCCTCATGCCCGGGCCGCGCATGCGCAGGGTGGTGCTGGAGCCGGCGGCGGCGTCGCCGAGCACGACCTTGTCGCCCAGCGCCAGGCCGTCGACGACCTGGGCATTGATCGAGTCTTCCAGGCCGGTGCGGATCTGCCGCTCCTCGACCTTGCCGCCACGGCCGAGCACCTGCACGGTGTAGCTGCCGTCGCGGTTGGCGCTGCCCAGGGCCGAGACCGGGATGCTCGGGGTATCGCTGGCGGAGTCGAGGACGATGCTGACCTCGGTGGTCATGGAAATGCGCAGCTTGCCGTCCGGGTTGGGCACGTCGAACACGCCCATGTAGTAGATGGCGGTGTCGGTGGAGGTGGTGCTGGACGACGAGCTGGAGGAGCTGTCGCTGTCGTTGATCGAATCCGGTGCCGGCTCGACCATGCGCAGGGTGGCGCTGTAGCGCTTGCCGGGCTCGCCGAGGATGGTGAAGTACACCGGCAGGCCGGGCTTGACCCGCACCACGTCGGCCTCGGAGATTTCGGCGCGTACGGTCATCTGGTCGAGCTGGGCCAGCTTGACCAGGGTCGGCGCCGACTGGGCGGAGTTCACTGTCTGGCCTTCCTTGACCACCACGCCGACCACGGTGCCGTCGATGGGCGCGGTGATCTGGGTGTAGCCGAGGTCGACCTCGGCGGTGGAGACCTGGATCTGCGCCTGCTGGATCTGCGCGTCGAGTGCGGCGACCTGGGCCTTGGCGGTGTTGAGGTCGGCCTCGGCGCTCTCGTAGTCCTCACGCGAGCTGGCGTTCTGCGCCAGCATGGTCTTCTGCCGGCTGAAGGCCAGCTGCGCCTTCTTCAGGCTGGCGGCCTGCACGGCGCGCTGCGCCTTGACATTGGCCAGTGCGGCCTTGGCATTGGCCAGGTCGTTCTGCTGGGTCAGCGAGTCGATCTCGGCGATCAGCTCGCCCTGCTTGACCTGGTCACCGAAGTCCACGTGCAGCTTGGTGATCTGCCCGGACACCTGGGCGCCGACGCTGACCTGCTTGTAGGCCTCCAGGGTGCCGGTGGCGATCACCCGCTGTTCGATGTCGGCGCCACGCACCTCGGCGGTGAGCAGGCCATTGCTGCCCTGGCCGGGTTGCAGCCAGGTCTTGAGGGCGTAGCCACCGAGCAGGACTGCGGTGACGGCGAGGGCGGGGATGAGGTAGCGCGGACGTCTGGACATCGATTTCTACAGGGCGGATTTGGATGTCCGCCACTATAGAAAGCGCTCTGCTAAGGGGGGGTAAGCGAAGTGTCAGGAATGGGTAAAGCTGCCAGGGGCAGCCGCCAAAGCCTCAGACCAGAGCGTCGCGACGACCGCCGAGCATGCGCAGCAGGGCATTCAGCAGCAGGCCGTAGAGCGGCACGAAGAGCATCAGGCTGACGGCCAGCTTGACCCCGTAATCCACCGTGGCGATCTCCACCCAGTGCTCGGCCATGAACGGGTTGTCGCTGCGCCAGAAGGCCACCGAGAAGAACGCGAAGGTGTCCAGCAGGTTGCCGATGATGGTCGAGGCGGTCGGCGCGATCCACCACTGTGGCAGCTGGCGCAGGCGGTCGAACACCTGGATGTCGAGCAACTGGCCGAGCACGTAGGCGAGGAAGCTGGCGACCGAGATGCGCAGGACGAATTCGTTGTAGTCGCCGAGCGCGGACAGGCCGCGGAAGGCGCCTTCCTGGAACAGCACCGAGACCACGTAGGAGGCAAGCAGGGCCGGGATCATCACTCGGGCGATCACCTTGCGTGCCGGCGTCTTGCCGAGCAGACGCACGGTCAGGTCGGTGGCCAGGAAGATGAACGGGAAACTGAAGGCGCCCCAGGTGGTGTGCCAGCCGAACAGGGTGATCGGCAGCTGCACCAGGTAGTTGCTGGCGATGATGATGGCGATGTGGAAAGCGATCAGCGCCGGCAGGGCGAAGCGCGGATTGGATGCGGCGAGTGGCGGCATGATGCAGACCTTTTTAGTGAATGGGGTTAGGGAACCCATGCCGGCCGGGATGGCGAGCGGCGCGCATTCTAACCTTGGAGTCAGAAATGTGCAAAAAACGATCACTCGTCTCCGGTCGACTCCATGCACACGCGGTTGCGGCCTTCCTGCTTAGCCCGGTAGAGCAGCTCGTCGCAGCCCTTGAGCAGCTGTTCGATCTCGCCCTGGGCCGGGCTGGCTAGCACGGCGCCGATGCTGATGGTGATGTGGCCGAGGCGGTCCACGCGGTGCTGGTGCGCCAGGCCCAGGCCCTCGACCTGCTGGCGCAGGCGCTCGGCGATGCGCTGCAGCTCGCTGCGCCGGCAGCCATCGAGAAGGATGGCGAACTCTTCGCCGCCATAGCGGTACAGCTTGGCCTGGCCGCTGCGCATCGCCGCCAGCATGGATTCGGCGACCTGGCGCAGGCAGGTGTCGCCGGCCTGGTGGCCGTAGTGGTCGTTGTAGGGCTTGAAGTAGTCGATATCCACCAGCAGCAGGGCGAACGGGCGGCCGCCCTGCTGCATCTGCTGCCAGCTGAGCTGCATGGCGTGGTCGAAGGCGCGGCGGTTGCCGGTCAGGGTCAGCGGGTCGGTGTGTGCCAGCTCCTGCAGCTGCAGGGTCAGGGTGGCCAGTTCGGCGCGCTGCTGGCGTTCCTCCTGGTCGGCGAGGAAGGCGCGCTTCACGCTGCGGATGTTGGTCCAGCTGATGAACAGGCTGAACAGGGCCACCGGCAGGAACACCAGGACGTAGATCAGCACCGCCTTGCTGTCGCCGCCATAGAGCAGCCAAACGTTGCCCAGGGTGATCGCCGAGATCACCAGCGAGCAGGCCAGGATGCCGCGGAACGAGTAGCGCACGCCAAGGTTGGCGAGCAGCACGAAGACCACCGAGGCGAACAGGAAACTCGCCACGTCGGGCGATTCGCTGCGTTTGAGCAGCTCGAACCAGGCGATGGTGGAGATGATGTCGTGGATCGGCATCAGCATGTCCATCAGCAGCACGCTGCGGCTGTAGCGGAACACCAGGTAGATGTTGACCAGGCCGACTAGGCTGAGGCCACCGCGCAGCAGCAGCGATTCGAGCGCCATGTCCGGGATCAGCAAGGCGTCGGCGAACACGTAGAGGTCGTAGGCGATCATCGCGATCAGGTTGATCGCCAGCAGAAAGCCACGGTAGTGATTCTTGACGTAGGCCCGGAAGGCGGGCTGTTGCTCGGCGCTGATGCGCGCGGGGCGAGGGCGGGAAGCGATCAGCAGGGAGGCTGGCAGAGACATCCAAGAACTCTGATTAAGTGGCCAAGTGCCACAGTATGGGGCTGGAGAGGCCCGCAGCCACAGCGTTTTTTGCTGTTCGACGGACTGCACCGTGCGGAGGACGCGCGCAAACGGTAACCTATGCAGCTGTTTTCGTATGTTTCGAGGTGTCTCCCGTGTTCTCCCAATTCGCCCTGCATGAACGCCTGCTCAAGGCCGTCGCCGAGCTGAACTTCACCGAGCCGACGCCGGTGCAGCTGGTGGCCATCCCGCCGGCGCTGGAAGGGCGTGACCTGCGGGTGACGGCGCAGACCGGCAGCGGCAAGACTGCGGCCTTCCTCCTGCCGTTGTTCAATCGCCTGCTCGGCGATGCCACCTCGAAGCAGCGCACCGACGTGCGCTCGCTGATCCTGCTGCCGACCCGCGAGCTGGCCCAGCAGATCCTCAAGGAAGCCGAGCGCTTCTCCCAGTTCACCTTCATCAAATCGGCGCTGGTCACCGGCGGTGAGGACTTCAAGGAACAGGCGGCCATGCTGCGCCGCCAGCCGGACCTGCTGATCGCCACCCCGGGCCGCCTGATGGAGCACCTCAACGCCGGCAGCCTGAAGCTCAATGGTGTCGAGGTGCTGGTGCTGGACGAGGCGGACCGCATGCTCGACATGGGCTTCGCCGAGGACATCGAGCGCATCACCAAGGAATGCGCCAACCGCCAGCAGACCCTGCTGTTCTCCGCCACCGGCGGCGGCAAGGTGCTGCGCGAGATGATCGCCAAGGTGCTGCGCGAGCCGGTGCACCTCAAGCTCAACAGCGTCGATCAGCTGAGCGAGACCACCATCCAGCAGATCATCACTGCCGACGACCCGGGGCACAAAGAGCGCCTGGTGCACTGGCTGCTGACCAACGAGACCTACCGCAAGGCCATCGTCTTCACCAATACCCGGGTGCAAGCCGACCGCCTGTACGGCCGTCTGGTAGCTGCGGACTACAAGGCCTTCGTGCTGCACGGCGACAAGGACCAGAAGGACCGCAAGCTGGCCATCGACCGGCTCAAGCAGGGCGGCTCCAAGGTGCTGGTGGCCACCGACGTGGCGGCCCGCGGCCTGGATATCGAGGGCCTGGACCTGGTGATCAACTTTGACATGCCGCGTTCCGGCGACGAGTACGTGCACCGCATCGGCCGTACCGGTCGCGCCGGCGCCGATGGCCTGGCGGTGTCGCTGATCTGCCACAACGACTGGAACCTGATGTCGAGCATCGAGCGCTACCTCAAGCAGCGCTTCGAACGCCGCACCATCGCGGAGTTGAAGGGCAGCTACCAGGGGCCGAAGAACGTCAAGGCATCCGGCAAGGCCGTCGGCGTGAAGAAGAAAAAGACCGACAAGAAGGACGGTGCCAAGAAGTCGGCCAGCAAGACCGCGCCCAAGCGCCGCCCGAATGCGCCCAAGCCGGCGTCTGGGCTGGTCAGCCAGGACGGCCTGGCCCCGCTGAAGCGCAAGAAGCCTTCTGCGGAGTGAAACGAAAAGGGGCCCCGAGGGGCCCCTTTTTCATGCCTGTAGCGATCAGGGCACGATCAGGATCTTGCCGTCGCGCTCGCCGCTGGCGGCCGCGGCGATCGCTTCCTTGATCTGGCTGACGTTGTAGGTCGCGGCGATGCGCGCCTTGAGCTTGCCGCTGGCGATCAGCTGGGTCAGCTCGCCGAACACCTTCATCTGCTCGGCCGGAGTGGCCTTCTGGAACCACTTGGCCAGCCAGAAGCCGCGCAGGGTCACGTCGCGGAAGACGAAGGAGGAAGCCGACACCTGGCACGGCTCGCCGCTCATCAGGCCGTAGTTCACCAGGGTGCCGCCCTCGCTCAGGCAGGCCGCGACATGGTCGGTGGCCTTGCCGCCGACTGCGTCGATGCCGAGCATCACGTTGGCGCCGCCGGTGGCTTCGCGCACGCGCTTGTGCAGGTCGGGGCCGTCGACCAGCACCACGTCGCCGCCTTCGGCCTTCAGACCGGCCACGGCCGCCTCACGGCGCACCACGTTGATGGTCTTGAAGCCGCGCAGCTTGGCCAGCTGGATCAGGTAGCCGCCGACGCCGGAGTTGGCGGCGTTCTGGATCACCCAGTTGCCCGGCTGCAGATCGACGAACTGGCTGAGCAGCAGGGAGGCGGTCGGCGGGTTGATGGTCATCATCGCCAGCTGCTGCGGATCGGCGTCCGGCAGCGGGATCAGCTTGGCGGCAGGGGCGTTCAGGTGGGTCACCCAGGTACCGCAACCGACTGGCAGCAGCACGGTCTGGCCGACCTTGACGTTACTGACGCCTTCACCCAGTTGCTCGACGCGGCCAACGCCCTCGTTGCCGCCGACGGCTGGCAGCGGTGGCAGCATGCCGTATTCGCCGGTCAGGGTGAGTACGTCGGAGGGGTTGATTGGCGCGGCCAGCACTTTGATCAGTGCCTGGCCAGCGGCCAGCGGCGGCAGTTCCAGCTTGACCGCTTCGATCACGTCCTGCGGGACCTTGCCGCGGTGTTGGTATTCGGCTTTGAGCATGGCGGTTCTCCTTGGACCACGGGCAGTTGAACGGCAGAGTCTAGCTGCAAGCGACCGTGGCGCGATGAATCGGCCGGCATACGCTTGGCTGATGGCGCCGGTTACCCGTCAGCCCCTATGCTAGGAAGACGATCAAGGGGAACCCTATGCCTGCTCGCGTGTGGCCGTGGTTGTGGCTGTTGATGGCGCCGGCCGTGATGGCGGAGCCGTTGCGCATCGGTTTCGGCACGCACAAGCCGCCCTATGTGTTCGAGGGACTGAGCCGCGGGCTGGAGTACGAGATAGTGGTTGCCGCGGTGCGAGCCACCGGCCAGGAGGTGGCGGTGCGCTATGCGCCGATGGAGCGCCTGCACCTGGCCATCACCCGCGGCGAGCTGGATGGCATCGCCACCACCAATGCCTTCAGCGGCGTCGACGCCTTCTACTCCGAGCCCTATATCCATTGCCAGAACGTCGCCCTGGCGTTGTCCACGCGGGGCTACCGCATCAACAGCATTGCCGACCTGGGGCGCTACTCCATCAGCACCTTCCAGCGCGCGCGGCACCTGCTAGGGCCCGAGTTCCAGGCCATGGCCGAGGCCAATCCGCACTACCGCGAGGAGGCGCAGCAGATCAATCGTAATCGCCTGCTCTACAGCGGTCGGGTCGATGTGGTGGTGGGTGATCCGCGGATCATGCGCTACTTCAATCGCGAGGTCGGCGAGCAGGTCGACACCGGCCAGGCGGTTACCCAGTACATGCTGTTCCCGCCAACCGCCTACAGCGTGGGCTTCCGTTTGCAGGAACAGCGTGAGCGTTTCAATCGCGGTTTGGCGGCGATCCGTGCCAGTGGCGAGTACCTGGAGATCGAGCGGCGCTACGCCGACTACTGATCAGAACTTCTCGTGGAGTCCCAGGTAGCGCCACTGGCCGGCCGGCACCTTGGCCAAGCCGGTGCGGCCGAAGCGCAGTCGGCGGATACCCAGCACCTGCAGGCCGACGCTCTCGCACATGTAGCGCAGCTGACCCGGTTGCACCGCCTTGATGGCGAAGCGCAGGCGCGTCTCGCTCTGCCAGCTGACCTTGCATGGCGGGATGGTCACGCCCTTGTAGCTGAGGCCGAAGGACAGGCGCTTGAGGCCCTTTTCATCGAGGCTGCCGGCCACGTCCACCAGGTACTCCTGCTCCAGTTCAGCGCCCTTTTCCTTGAACAGACGCTGCACCGCGTGGCTCTGGCTGAACACCAGCAGGCCGCTGGCGTCGGTTTCCAGCGGGGTGAGCAGCTCCAGGCGGCGCAGATGGCGGTGCAGCGGGCGGATGCCACTGGCGTCTTCGCTCCAGTGGTGGTCGTGGCTGAGCAGTTGCTGGGTGGAGTTGGCGCCCATGCCGCAACCCAGGCCGACCGGCTTGTGCAGCAGCAGGGTGATCGGCGGCTGGGTCTCGGCCTTGGCGCCGGGCAGCAGCACGATCTGCTCGTTCGAGACCGGGTGCTGCGGCTCTTCGATCACCTGGCCGTCCACCGTGACCCAGCCCCCCTCGATATACAGCTCGGCCTCGCGCCGCGAGCAGGAGGTGAGCTGGATCAGGCGCTTGGAAAGGCGTTCGGCTTCGGTCATGGCGGCGAGTGTCACATCAGGAAATGAAAGGCATTGTACCCGGCCTGGGGCGGATGCCGGGATTGCGCTACAAGAGTAGCCAGCGAAAAAGGAGGACTGGCATGAGACAGATACTGGCATCCCTGAGCGCGAGCGCGTTGCTGGCGTTGGCACCGCTTGCCGAGGCTGACGCCGAGCGCAGCGAGCTTGGCGAACTGCAGCTGACCGAGGTGGCTGGCGGCCTGGAGCATCCCTGGGCTGTGGCGTTCCTGCCACAGGGGCAGGGCAGCCTGATCACCGAGCGGCCGGGGCGGCTGCGCTGGCTGAATGATCAGGGGCAGCTGAGTGCGCCGCTGGGCGGCGTGCCGGCGGTGTATGCGCGGGGCCAGGGCGGGCTGCTCGACGTGGTGTTGTCGCCGGGCTTCGCCACGGATCGATTGGTCTACCTCAGCTACGCCGAGGCCGATGCGGAGGGCGAGCGGGCTGGTACCGCCGTGGGCTACGGCCGCCTGAAGGAGGACATGAGCGGCCTGGAGAACTTCCAGGTGATCTTCCGCCAGCAGCCCAAGCTGTCCGAGGGCATCCATTTCGGCTCGCGGCTGGCCTTTGATCGCCAAGGGCAGCTGTTCGTCACGCTGGGCGAGAACAACCAGCGCGCCACCGCGCAGGAGCTGGACAAGCTGCAGGGCAAGCTGGTGCGGCTGCTGCCGGGTGGTGGCGTACCGCCGGACAACCCTTTCATCGGCCGCGAGGGCGTGCGTCCGGAAATCTGGTCCTATGGCCATCGCAACCCCCAGGGCTTGGCGCTCAATCCCTGGAGCGGCGATCTCTGGCTGCATGAGCACGGCCCGCGCGGTGGCGACGAGATCAATATCCCGCGCCAGGGCTTGAACTACGGCTGGCCCAAGGCGACCCACGGGGTCAATTACAGCTTCCTGCCGATCCCCGAGGCGGAAGGCGAGCAGGTAGCCGGCACCGAGGCGCCGCACCATGTGTGGGAGAAGTCGCCGGCGATTTCCGGCATGGCCTTCTACTCAGCCGAGCGCTTCCCGACCTGGCAGAACAGCCTGTTCATCGGCGCGCTGGCTGATCAGTCGCTGATTCGCCTGCGGCTGGACGGCGATCAGGTGGTGCATGAGGAGCGCCTACTGAAAGGCAAGGACTGGCGCATCCGCGACGTGCGCCAGGGCCCCGATGGTTATCTGTACCTGCTGACCGATGCGGCGGACGGCAAGCTGATCCGCCTGGGTTTGATCAAGTAGGGCGGCGGCCTGCTTAGAACCTGTCTCGGATCTCTTGATCGTCGGCCATGCCGCGTTGAAATTGGCTCGGGCTTGCTAATTTACAGCACGTAAACTCCGCGCCCTCGCCCAATTTCGCCTTGCCTGGCTCTAGCTCAAAAGATCCGCAACAGGCTCTTAGTGGGCCGCAGCCTCCATCGCCGAATCGACTTCCTGGTTGGCCACCAGCTCCGGCGGCAATGGCTCGGTGACCACGCTGAAGTCGCTGATGCGGATGGCGCCACGGCCTTCGCCGAGCAGGTGGAAGGAGAAGGCTTTGCGCGTCTCCGGGTTGTCGAAGTCGAAGCTCAGCTCGACGCTCTCGCCACGTTTGAGCGCCGGCAGCGTCGGGATGGGCAGTTCGTTGTTGCGGTCGAACTCCTTGGTCAGCAGGCGCAGCGCAGCGCCGTTGCGGTCCAGGCGCACGGCCTCGATCTTCAGGGTCACGCGGGTGCGGGTGCCCTTGGGCATTTCCAGGTACTGGGCGCCGATCAGGTTGTCCGCCCAGTCGTCACGCGATTCGGGCTTGAGGTCGATGCGCTCGCGGTTGGCGAACTGGTAGCGCTGACCGATCTGCCCGCCGGTGATGGACTGGTCGAGGAGGGCGGCACGCTGGCTGACCAGGCGCGCCTGGCGCCCGCTGACGCGGCCCAGGTACTTGGCATGGTCGGCGATGAAGCCGCTGCTCTCGTAACGACGGCAGACCTGTTGGAAGTTGCACTCGGTGAACACCTTGCCGTCGTGCTGGCGCAGCAGGCCGTTGGTGTAGGACATGATCTCGCGCGGCGTGCTGTAGTCACGGAACAGCGAGCGGCCGGCGATGTTGTCGGGTACCGGCAGGTCGAAGTAGTCGAGCACCGAGGCGGTCAGGTCGACGTGGCCGTACACGCCCGACTTCACCTTGGGCAGCTTGTCGGCATCCGGCGACAGCACCAGGTTGAAGCCCCAGGCCGAGGCCAGACGCACGTTCTCCAGACCGTGGGATTCATCCGAGGTGACGATCACCAGGGTGTCCTTGAGCACGCCCTGTTTTTCCAGGCCCTTGAGGAAGTCGGCCACCGCGTCGTCCAGGTAGCCGATGGCAGCCTGCTTGGCGGTGGGGTAGCGCTCCAGGTATTCCTTGGGCGCGGAGTAGGGCTGGTGGGTACCGACGGTGAGCAGGGTGAGCATCCACGGCTGCCTGTCCTGGCGCAGCTGCTTGACGTACTTCAGCGCACCCTCGAAGTAGGCCTTGTCGTCCATGCCCCAGGGGAATTCCAGGTACGGCTTGTTCTTGAACCAGTCGCGGCCATTGGTCTTCTCGAAGCCCATGTGCGGCATGATCTGGTCCTTGGCCATGAAGCGCAGCCCGGCGCCCTGCAGGAAGTGGGTGCGGAAGCCCATGGCGCGCAGCTGGTTGGGCAGGCATTGCTGGTTGCGGGTCTGGCTGTTGAGCAGCTCGACGCCCTTGGGCGTGCCGGAATCCAGCTTGCTGTAGTCGCCACAGAGCATGGCGTACAGGCCGCGGATGGTCTGGTGGCTGTGCAGCACATAGTCCGGGGTGGTCATGCTGCGCTCGGCCCATTCGCTCAGGCGCGGCATCAGGTCTTCTTCGTAATGGCTGCCGATCAGCTGGCGATTCTTGGCGATATAGGCGCCGGGAATGCCTTCCAGGGTGACGATCAGCACGTTGCGCGCCTTGCCGCCGCCGGGCAGCAGTGGCGTGCCGGACAGGTCCAGCTTGGTCAGGCCATCGATATCCGGCGGCAGGCCGGACTCGTCACTGGCGTACCAGCGGTCTTCGAGGGCGACGCGGGCGCGGCTGACGCCCTCGGCCAGCACCTTGTGCGGCAGGTTGAACAGGCGCCACTGGTCTTCCTCGCTGGGCTCGACGTACTGGTCGACAGCATGGCCGAGCAGCAGGGCGACCGGCAGTACGTAGGCGTAGCGGGGAATCTTCGGCCCCTGACGGCGACCGAGCAGCAGGCAGGCCAGCACGGCGATGACCAGCGCGCCGGCCATCAGCGGGTAACGGATGCCACTGCCCTGGGTGGACTGGCTGACGAATTGCGGGTCGGTGAGGTACTTGATGTCGCTGGGCTCGGGCATGCGCCCCACGGCATTGATCAGTTCGGCGTTGCTCAGCAGCAACAGCGCCCAGGCGGCGGCCAGCGGCGCGGCCAGCAGGGGGCGGCGATAGCACAGCAGCAGGAGCAGCCCGCCGATGCCCAGGTCTGAGACATAGCCTGGCCAGCTCGACCAGCCCAGCCAGTAGCGGCAGGCAATGGGCAGCAGGAGGAACAGCGAGCCGAGGGCCAGAAGGGACGCGGCAGGATACGGCAGCCAGCGACTAGGACGGTGCACAGGAGCTCCTGAGATAAGGCAGCGAGAGTCCGTGTCATTCAGACAGATGGGCGGGGCCGAAGTTTTGCGGCCTGCCATGATTTTGAAACAAGCTCGTGATAAGCGCTAGCCACTGCTGTATCAGCATGCTGCTGAGGGTGACGTGCGGTAAGGGTCTGTTAACGCTTCGGCGCAAGCCGCGTTGCTGCGAAAAATCTCGCCAGGATAGGCGTGGGACGCAGGCAATGGTCATTCCCTTGGCAAGTCCCACAACAACGCATGGCGAGATTTTCCGCGCAACCCGCAGGGACGGGCCCATTTTTGTGCGGGGCGTTGTTACTCGATGGCTCATTTGGAATGCCAAATTTCGCATCTCGCGCCTAGCTCCGCGCAAAAATAGGCGCCGTCGCGGTCGCGGCGAAGCGCTAACAGACCCTAAAATGTCGAACTTTTGCTTCGGGTGATGACCATGGCTCTGATCGGGCGCTTCAACTCTCTGCAGGTGGCCAAGCTGGCCGACTTCGGCCTCTTTCTCGACGGCGGCGCCGACGGCGAGATTCTCCTACCCAAGCGCTACATCCCCAAGGGTGAGCCCTGCGAGGTGGGCGACTGGCTCAACGTGTTCATCTACCTGGACAGCGAGGATCGCCTGATCGCCACCACCGAGAAGCCCAAACTGCAGGTCGGTGGCTTCGCCAGCCTCAAGGTGGTGGATATCAATCGCATCGGTCTGTTCTTCGACTGGGGCCTGTCCAAGGACCTGCTGATGCCGCACTCCGAGGAGAAGCGCCCGCTGCAGGTCGGCGATTACTGCGTGGTGCACGCCTACCTCGACCGCAGCCGGCGCATTACCGCCACTGCGCGCCTGGACCGGTACCTGGACAAGACCCCACCGAACTACCAGGTCGGTCAGGAAGTCGACCTGCTGGTGGTGGAGCAGACCGACCTGGGCTTCAAGGCCATCATCAACGGCCAGCACTGGGGCCTGATCCACAAGAACGAGGTGTTCAAGTTCCTGCGTGGCGGCTCCCAGGAGAAGGGCTTCATCAAGGAGCTGCGCGCCGATGGCAAGATCAGCCTGAGCCTGCAGCAGGTTGGTCAGCAGGCCCGCGACGATCTGTCCGAGCAGATACTCACCGCACTGCGTGACGCCGGCGGCAGCCTGGCGCTGTCCGACAAGAGCTCGCCCGAGGCCATCAGCAAGATCTTCAGCGTCAGCAAGGGTAACTTCAAGAAGGCCATCGGCGGGCTGTTCAAGCAGGGCCTGATCCGCATCCACGACGACCGCATCGAGCTGGTCTGAGTCTTTTAGCGGCTGAGGAAGCGGGCCACCGCCTGCAGCACCTGTTCCGGGCGCTCGCGCTGCGGAACATGGCCGCAGCCGGGCAGGATCAGCATTTGCGTGGGGCCTGCCGCCAGTGCGGCGAAGCGTTCGGGGTGTAGCCGCGAGCCGTACTCGTCGTGCTCGCCATGGATCGCCAGCAGCGGGCAGCGCACTTTCGCCAGCGTCTCGTCCAGGCTCCAGCCACGAAACTCGTCCGCCAGCCAGGTATCGACCCAGGCATCCAGCACCCAGGCTGCCTTGTCGCCGTGATAGCGCTGCAGCCGCTCCAGTTGCCCCGGCTGGGCGAAGGTCCGAGCGGCGGTACGTATCCCCGCCAGGGTGCATGGCTCGACCAGGGTTTGCGCCGCCAGCGTGATCAGGGCCTGGCAGCGTTGCGGCAAGGCGGCTGCGCATTCGCTGGCCATAGCGCCACCGACGCTGTGGCCGAGGGCGACGAAGCGTTCCAGGGCGAAGTGCTGGCAGACCGCGGCGAAGCCATGCCGCGCCTCGGCGGCAATGAAGTCGAAGCCCAGTTGCCCAGGGTGCCTGCCGGAGCGGCCAAAGCCCAGGCGGTCGTAGGCGATCACCGTGCGGCTCGTGGCTTGTGCCAGGCGCTCGGGGAAGTCTCTCCATAGCTCAATGCAGCCCAGCGAGTCGTGCAGCAGTATCAGCGGGGCACTCTGTGGCGCGCCTTCGGGCTGCCAGCGGCGGGCGAACAGGCGGCCGCCAGGGCTGTCGATCCAGCTGTCCTCGCTCATGGTTGCGGCAACCGGTAGGCCGAGGCGCTGATCAGAGCGACCCGGTTGCCCGGCGCATCGTTGACGCTGATCTGGTAATGGGCGAGGCGGCCCGAGGCGCCGACCAGTTCGGCGTGCGCGATCAGTTCGTCGCCGCTGGCGCGGTTGAGGTAGCGGATGTCGGCCTGCAGGCCGATGTAGCTGGCTTCGCTGGCATTGCAGGCACAGGCGAAGACGATGTCGGCCAGGGCGAAGATCACCGCGCCGTGGGGTGTGCCCAGGCCGTTGCGGTGCTGCGGAAGGATGCGCAGGCGGCAGCGGGCGCCGCTGAAGCTGCTGTCCAGATGCTCCACCTCCAGCCATTGGGCGAAGTGGTCGTTTTTGGCGTAAGAGGATGTCTGCATGTCGTTGCTGTCCGTGCTGCTGGTGTCGCCAATCCTAGTGATACGCCAGCAGCAGGAGCATCGCCGATCGGGTTAATCTGTAGTCCGATCGGGCCATGAGAGACGCCATGAAGCGCATCGCCATCCTCGCCTTCCCAGGTTGCTGGGCCATGAGCCTGTACTCGGCCAGGGACTTCTTTCGCATCGTCGCGTTGCTCGAGGCGCATGTCGGCCTGGGCCAGGGCTATGCGGTGGAGATACTCACCGAGGACGGCGCACCGGTGGCCAGCGCCAGCGGGCCGCAGGTACCGGCGGACGCTCGCATGGCGGCGGGGCAGGTGTACGACCTGGTCATCGTTCCGGCGCTGGAGGGGCCGCGTATCGACGGGCTGCTGAAGGGCGCGGAGAACATGGTCGCCTGGCTGGGTGAGCACCTGCGCCGTGGTGCACCGGTGTTGGCACTGACCACGGGCAGCTGCCTGCTGGCCGCCACCGGGTTGGTCGATGGGGTGCTGCTGGCGACCCACTGGGCTTACCTGCGCCGTCTGCAGGCCGTGTTCCCACGTTGCCGCTTCACCGCTCACGAGTCCTATGTACAGGTCGGCGCCGTCTACAGTGCCGGTTCGCTCAACGGTGGCCTCGACGCGTTGCTGGCGCTGTTGGCCGCCGACCGTGGCGACCAGTTCGCCCAGCTCTGCGCGGCTCATCTGTTGGTATCCGAGCCGCGTCACCTGCAGCCGCTGCTGCCGGGGCATCGCAATCACCAAGACGAGGCGGTGCTGCGGGTGCAGGAGTGGATCGAGGCGCGGCATGCGGAGCCGCTGCGTATCGAGGAGCTGGCGCGGCGCTTCGGCTTCAGCGAGCGCAACCTGAAGCGGCGCTTCCAGGTCGCCACGTGCATCTCGCCCAATCTGTATCTGCAGCGGGTGCGCATCGACAAGGCGAAGAAACTGCTGATCGCCACGCGCCTGAGCGTCAAGGAGATTGCCTACGAGGTGGGTTACGAGAACACCAGCTTCTTCGTGCGCCTGTTCAAGCGCGAGCTTGGCAGCACGCCGGCCCAGTGGCGGCAGGCCGGGCGCCTGCCGCTTATCTAGAACTCAGGGTTTGCGCGCCAGCAGCACGGCACGGGTCGGCGCCGGCAGGTTCTCGATGGTGCGGCTGTGGTCGGCTGGGTCGAGGAAGTCGGGCAGCGACTGGAAGCGCATCCAGTCGGTGGCACGTTGCTCTTCCACGCTGGTGGTGGAGACGTCCACGCAGCGCACGTCGACGAAGCCGGCGCGGCGCAGCCACAACTCCAGCGCCAGCACCGAGGGCAGGAACCAGACGTTGCGCATCTGCGCGTAGCGGTCTTCGGGCACCAGCACCTGCTGGGCGTCTCCCTCGACCACCAGGGTCTCCAGCACCAGTTCGCCGCCGCGCACCAGCTTGTCCTTGAGGTCGAGCAGGTGGTCGATGGGCGAGCGGCGGTGGTAGAGCACGCCCATGGAAAACACGGTGTCGAAGCCTTCCAGCTTGGCCGGTAGCTCTTCCAGGGCCAGCGGCAGGTGCCAGGCCGGGGCGTCGGGCAGGTAGTTCTTCACGGCGAGGAACTGGTTGAGGAACAGCCAGTTGGGGTCGACGCCGACCACGCTGTCGGCGCCGGCGCCGAGCATGCGCCACATGTAGTAGCCGTTGCCACAGCCGACATCGAGGATGCGCTTTCCGGCCAGGTCGAGGTGCGGTGCGACCCGCGTCCACTTCCAGTCCGAGCGCCATTCGGTGTCGATATGCACGCCGAACAGGTCGAAGGGGCCTTTGCGCCAGGGAATCAGGCCCTGCAGTGCGGTCTTCAGTGTGGCCTGGGTAGCCTCGTCGCAGGCGGCCTCCAGGCGCAGGGCGTCTTTCAGTTCGGCATGCGCAGGTGTGAGCTTCGGCAGCGCCTCCACGGCGGCATACCAGCGTTCCAGGTCACCATGGCCGGCGGCGAGCTTGGCATCGAGCTGGCCGGGCAGGCCGGCAGCCCAATCCTGTAGCGGAGAGCCGGCCAGTTGCTGTTGCAGGGCGTCGAGGTCGAGGCGGCGGAAGATCATGGCAGGGCGATCAGCGAGGCGAAGTTGAGGCACTGGAACCAGGGCACGACCTTGCTGAAGCCCGCGGCGAGCAGGCGCTCGCGGTGCTGCTCCAGGCTGTCCGGTTTCATCACGTTCTCGATGGCGCTGCGCTTCTGCGCGATTTCCAGCTCGCTGTAGCCATTGGCACGCTTGAACGCCAGGTGCAGCTCGCCGAGCAGGGCGTGCTCGGCGTCGTCCTCGAAACGCAGTTTCTCCGAGAGGATCAGCGCGCCGCCCGGCAGCAGGGCCTGGCGGATGCGGGCCAGCAACTCCTGGCGTTGCTCCGGGGCAACGAACTGCAGCGTGAAGTTCAGCGCCACCAGCGAGGCGGGCTGGAAGTCCAGGGCGAGGATGTCGGCCTCGATCACCTCGACCGGCAGCAGCTCCTGGAACATGGCGTCCTGGGCGTGCAGGTACTCCGAGCAGCGCTCGACCATGGCATGCGAGTTGTCCACGGCGATCACCCGGCAGTCGTCGGTCTTCACGTGGCGGCGCAGGGCCTGGGTCACGGCGCCGAGGGAGCAGCCCAGGTCATACAGGGCGCTGTGCGGCTGGGCGAACTGCGCGGCCAGCACGCCGAGGTTCTCGACGATGGTCGGGTAGCCCGGCACCGAACGCTTGATCATGTCCGGGAAGACCTTGGCCACGTCCTCGTTGAAGACGAAGTCCGGCACCTGGTCCAGGGGCTGGGCGAAGAGGCGGTCGGGCTGCTGTTTCACGGTGATCGGTCGGCTGCGGAAAAGGCCGGCATTCTAGCCAAGAGAGCGCCGCGGCCCAACCGTCATCACTTCAGCTGGTCGGAAAAGAACTCACCGGCGCCCTGCAGCGGGCCCAGCGGATTGCGCTTGACCTCGTAGCGTCGGATGTTCGGTTCGCCGTTGCTGACCTTGTGCACCAGGGTGTCGTCGACCATCACGAACACGGCGCGGAAGGCCCAGCCCTGCAGCTCGCGCTGCTTGCGGAAGTTGAACACGTCGGCCCAGAAGCTGCCCACGCGCTGGGTGTCGGTCTTGTTGAAGTCGAAGGCATAGCCGACGCAGCGGTCCTTGGCTTCCAGGCACTGCACCAGGCCGTCCGGCAGGTAGGCGATGGGCACGTTGGGCTGGACGAACATCAGGCGGATATCGATGAACGAGAGCATCTTGCCGTTGCCCTCGGCCAGCGGGTCGAAGCCCAGGGCGAACAGTTCTGAGCGGGTGGTCTTGCCGGGCTGTGCCTGGGAGTAGCGGATTTCCGCATCCAGGTAGTCACTGAAGGGCGATGCCACTTCGGCGCGCTCGCTGGGCAACAGGCTGCCGCAGCCGGGAAGCAGGAGCAGGGATAGCGTCAACAGCACCCACGAATTGCCTTGCATGGCAGCCTCCTTCAATGGACCCGCCTTTCTCTATAGACGATTTGCCGAGTGGCTGCCGTCTCATGGATGAGACAGATGGTCGTTGTCGGCGATGGCTGGAAAATCGTGGCTAACCCCGGCGCAGCGGTTACTCTTATTGAACGAGAAGTACAGAGGGATTGCTGGAACATGCGAACGGTGACGCGACTTCAGGCCGGCTTCCTGCTGGCGCTCTTCATGCTCAGCCTCAACCTGCTGCTGCCATTGATGGGCGGGCGCTGGATGGATGCAACGAGCGCCCTCTACGAGCGCGATGAAGACCTGCTGGAGCGCAGCGAGCTGCTGCTGTCGGCGCTGGTGGATGGCGAGACCGGCCAGCGTGGCTTCGTCATCAGCGGTCGCGAGGATTTCCTCTCTCCGCTCTACCAGGGCTATGCCGAGGTCGACGAGCTGCTGCAGGAATTGCAGATCCTCCTGGCCGATGACCCGAAGCTATTGGGGCAGCTCGAGGCGTTGCGGCCGGTGCTGGCCGAGCAGCGTACCTATTTCGACGGTGTCATCAGCCTGCGCCGCGAGCAGGGCATGCAGGCCGCCAGCGAGCTGATCAGCCAGGGCCGCGGCAAGCGCCTGATGGACAGCATCCGCATGCAGGTCGACCACATGCAGGGCGAGCTGAAGAGCCGCATGTCGGTGCTGGAGTCGCGTCGCGAGTGGCAGCAGCAGATCGTGATGGGGCTGCTGGTATTGATCGCCATACTCGACCTGGCGGTGATCGCCTTGTTGTTCCACTTCACCTTCCGCACCCTCAGGGAAGGGAAGAAGGCGCGGGAGAACCTGCGTCTGCTCAGCGAGCAGCTGTCCACCGGCATGCAGCGTCTGGAGCTGCGTAATCGCGAGATTTCCCTGCTCAGCCGCATGGCCGGAGCACTGCACTCGATCACCCGCTTCGACGAGTGCTACAGCATCGTCGGGCGCTTCGCCGAGCAGCTCTTTCCGCAGAACACCGGCAGCCTGACCCTCTACCATCCCTCGCGAGACGTCCTGGAGGACGTTGCCCACTGGGGCGGCTGGGCGCAGGGCGCTGAGCTGTTCGAGCCGCATTCCTGCTGGGCGATCCGCCGGGGCCAGAGCCACCAGGTGGCAGACCCGGCCAGGGACCTGTTGTGCCCGCATCTGGAGGGGACGCCGATGGCCGCGCACGGCTACGTCTGCGTGCCGCTGATGGCGCAGGGCGAGCCGCTCGGCGTGCTGACCCTGGCCGGCGAACGCTCGGCCGATCTCGAGCTGGCCGAGGCGTTCGCCGAGCAGGTGTCGCTGGGCGTCTCCAACCTGTCGCTGCGCGAGAGCTTGCGCCAGCAGTCGCTGGTGGATGCGCTGACCGGTCTGCACAACCGCCGCTTCCTCGACGAGACCCTGCGTCGCGAACTGCTACGCGCCTCGCGCAAGCAGTCGCCGGTGGCGGTGGTGCTGCTCGATGTCGACCACTTCAAGCGCTTCAACGACACCTTCGGTCACGAGGCTGGGGACATGGTGCTGCGCAGCCTGGCGCTGGAGATGAAACGCAACGTGCGCACCAGCGACCTGGCCTGCCGCTACGGCGGTGAGGAGTTCTGCCTGGTGATGCCGGAGATCGGTCGCGAGGACGCCATCGACCGCTGCGAGGCGCTGCGCGTGGCGGTCAGCCGCCTGCAGGTGCGCTATGGCGGCCAGCCGCTGGGGCCGATCAACATCTCGCTGGGCCTGGCCTGGTTCCCGGAAGACGGCAGCGAGATGGATCGCCTGCTGCACGCCGCCGATACCGCGCTGTACCAGGCCAAACGCACTGGGCGTAACCGCCTGTGCATCTACAGCCGCGAGATGGATGGTGCCGAGGAGGCACCTTCTTCCTGACGTGCGCGTGAGGCCAGTACCACCGCCGAGGCGGCGATACCGAACTGGCCCAGCCAGTAGCTGAGGATGATGGCGTAGCGTGCGCCGTCGAACGGCGCGACGAAGCGGTTGATGCCGATCAGGCTGTCCGACAGCACGAACAGCGCCGCGCCGGCAGCAGCCAGCCAGGCCGAGCGACTGGCGACCTGGCCGACACGCGCCAGGGCGCGCCAGAGCATGGCGCCGATGGCCAGGCTGTAGAGCGCCACCGGCAGCAGCAGTTGGCCGAGCCCGCTACTCGCCAGCACGAAGAACATGCCGCCAGCCGCCGCTGCGGCAATCAGCAGGTCGAAGGGCGCCAGGCGCCGGGTGTCGCCCAGGTAGGCCACGAGGTAGGCGAGGTGGGCGAGCAGGAAGGCGCCCAGGCCGAACACGAATAGGTCAGCCGGCCATTCCAGCAGCATGTCACCGAGCAGAGAGAGAACCAGACCTATGCCGATCCAGCGCCGATAGGCACCTGCGGGCGCCTCATGCAGCCAGATCAGCAGGCAGATCACCGGCAGCGGCTTGCTCAGCAGGCGCAGCCAGGGCAGTTCGAGTTGGTGGCCGAGCAGGAACAGGACGACGCCAGCGAGGGCGACGAGTAGAAGCAATGGGCGCATGGCAAAGCTCTCTTGTTGTTTGCGCCCATTATTGTCATCGCGCTGGCCGAGGCCAGTACGAGGTATGCCAGCCGGGTTGGCTTATCGCGTCAGGAGCTGACGCCGAAGAGGCTGAAGGGCAGGAGCAGGCAGGTTGCCAGTCGAGGGTAGCGGGAGCCGAAGGTGGCGCCGAGCATTAGGCCGCCCAGTGCCCAGAGTGCGAGCTGGCCCAGCGAGGCGGGTAGTGTGGCGAGCGCCAGGCAACCTAGGCCGGCTATCCAGAAGCCAGCCAGAGCGCCGATCACGGCTCCTAGCGCGCGATCTCGTCTGCGGATGGGCGAATGCCACCAGTTAGAAAAGCGCAGCCGTTGCCTCTGGATGAACTGGCCTGGCATGCCGATCAGCGTACCTGGATCTTGCAGTCAATAATCTTGGCCGGCGCCACTTCGACTTCCCAGGGGCGGCGGTACTGCATCAGCAGGCGCCCTTCGCCAGGCTGGAAGGCCTGGTAGCGCCAGCTGGACTGGCCGCCAGCGCCGACCAGGCCGGCGTCTTCCGGCGTCACGTAGACCTCCGGGCCGAGGCTGCGCAGCACGCCGGGAGCAGCGTCGGCCACCACCCAGCGGAAGCCGGTGGTGGGGTTGCTTGGCAGCGTCACGGTCAGGGTCTGGCCGGCGTGCAGCTGCATCGGGCATTTGCCCAGCTGCTTCTCCTCCACGCTGACGCTGGGCTTGGGCTGCGAGGTGCAGGCGGCCAGCAGGGCGAGGCCGCAGGGCAGCAGCAGGCGGTGGGCACGGTTCATGGCGGACTCCTGTCGATCGAAAACCTGCACAGCATAGCGGGCGGCCGGATCAGCCGAACAGCACCTTGGCCACGTCGGCGTAGCGTTTGGCGAAGTGCACGGTGATTCCCGCTTTCAGGTAGTCCGGCAGCTCGGCGAAGTCGCCTCGGTTGGCCTCTGGCAGGATCAGCTCGAAGATCTTCTGTCGCCGCGCGGCGATCACCTTTTCACGCACGCCGCCGATCGGCATCACCTGACCGGTCAACGACAGCTCGCCAGTCATCGCCACACCTTTTTTCGGTGCCTGCTTGCGCGCCAGGGAGAGCAGGGCGCTGGCCATGCTGATGCCGGCACTGGGGCCGTCCTTGGGCGTGGCGCCATCCGGTACATGCAGGTGGACGAAGGCCTGGTCGAAGAAGGCCGGATCGCCGCCGTACTTCTTCAGGTTGGCGGTGACGTAGCTGTAGGCGATCTCCGCCGACTCCTTCATCACCTCGCCGAGCTGGCCGGTGAGTTTGAAGCCGCGGTTGAGCGTGTGGATGCGCGTGGCCTCGATCGGCAGGGTGGCGCCGCCCATGCTGGTCCAGGCCAGGCCGGTGATGATGCCGGTGCCGGAGAGCACCTGCTCGCCACGGAACAGCGGCATGCCGAGGTAGCCTTCCAGGTCCTTGGGGCCGATCTTCACCGGCGTGCCGGGTTCGTCGAGCAGCTTGACCACCGCCTTGCGCACCAGCTTGCCCAGCTGTTTCTCCAGCTGGCGCACGCCGGCCTCGCGGGCGTAGCCCTCGATCACCGCCTTGAGCGCGGTATCGCTGATGCTCAGCTGAGTTTTCTTCACCCCGGCCTTGTCCAGCTGGCGCGGCCACAGGTGGCGCTTGGCGATGGCCAGCTTCTCCTCGGCGATGTAGCCGGACAGGCGGATCACCTCCATGCGGTCGAGCAGCGGGCCGGGGATGGAGTCGAGGGTGTTGGCGGTGCACACGAACAGCACCTTGGACAGGTCCAGGCGCAGGTCCAGGTAATGGTCGAGGAACTCGACGTTCTGCTCCGGATCGAGGGTCTCCAGCAGCGCCGAGGCCGGGTCGCCCTGGTAGCTGGCTCCCATTTTGTCGATCTCGTCGAGCATGATCACCGGGTTCATCACCTCGGCTTCCTTGAGCGCCTGCACCAGCTTGCCGGGCATGGCGCCGATGTAGGTGCGGCGGTGGCCCTTGATCTCCGCCTCGTCGCGCATGCCGCCCACGCTGAAACGGTAGAACGGCCGGTCGAGGGACTCGGCGATGGACTTGCCGATGCTGGTCTTGCCCACGCCGGGCGGGCCGACCAGCAATACGATGCTGCCGGAGATCTCGCCCTTGAAGGCGCCGACGGCGAGGAACTCGGTAATGCGCGCCTTGATGTCCTCCATGCCGGCGTGGTGCTTGTCGAGCACCTGGCGGGCGTGGCCGAGGTCGAGCTTGTCCTGGCCGAACACGCCCCAGGGCAGGGCGGTCGCCCAGTCCAGGTAGTTGCGGGTCACCGCGTATTCGGGCGAGCCGGTCTCGAGGATGGCCAGCTTGCCCAGCTCCTCGTCGATGCGTTTCTTCGCCTGCGGTGGCAGGGTCTTGCCCTCCAGGCGGGCGTGGAATTCGTCGGCGTCGGCGCTACGGTCGTCCTTGGTGATGCCCAGCTCCTGCTGGATCACCTTGAGCTGTTCCTTGAGGAAGAACTCGCGCTGGTGCTCGCCGATCTTGCGGTCGACCTCGGCGGACAGCTCGTTCTGCAGGCGTGCGACTTCCACTTCCTTGCGCAGCAGCGGCAGCACCTTCTCCATGCGCTTGAGGATCGGCACGGTATCCAGCACTTCCTGCAGCACACTGGCGGGGGCAGTGGTCAGGGCAGCGGCGAAATCGGTCAGCGGCGACGGGTCGTTGGGGCTGAAGCGATTCAGGTAGTTCTTCAGCTCCTCGCTGTACAGCGGGTTGAGCGGCAGCAGCTCCTTGATCGCGTTGATCAGCGCCATGCCATAGGCCTTGACCTCGTCGCGCTGGTCGTTGGCGCTCGGCGGATATTCCACCTCGGCCAGGTAGGGCGGGCGATGGCGCTTGAGCCAGCCGCGCACCTTGACCCGTCCCAAGCCCTGGGCGACGAATTGCAGCTTGCCGTCCACCCGGCTGGCCTGGTGAATCTTCACCAGGGTGCCGTGTTCGGGGAGCGAATCGGTGTCGAAGTGGCGCGGGTCGCTCACCGGCTGGTCGACGTAGAACAGCGCCATGCACTTGTGTTCGGTGTTGGCCACCAGCTCCAGGGTCTCGGCCCAGTGCTCTTCGCTGACGATCACCGGTAGCACCTGCGCCGGGAAGAACGGACGGTTGTGAATGGGCAGGACGTACAGCTTGTCCGGCAGCGACTGCCCGGGGAGGGCCAGGCTAGTGGCTTGCGGGGTGATCTCGGCTTCGATGTAGTCGGAACTGTCGCTCATGACGGTCCTTGCAGGGCAATCGGTGGTAGGCAGTTAGATGGGGTGACCCCGACGGCATTTCAACGATTTGTCCTGACGACTACAGGTGCAACCTTTTCCCGTTTGTCGGTGATACTGCCGAAATTGGGTGCAACCCGGTAAAGTGCAACCCTTTCCGACAGCAGCTCCGGATCATGCTCAACGCCCGTCTCGCCCGCCTCGACGATCAGGCCCATGCCCACGCTCATGACCACCATCAACTGGTGATGTCGTTGTCGGGCCGCGCTGAATTCGAGGTCAGTGGCTGTGGCGGCGAGGTCTGCCGCATGCGTGCCTGCCTGGTGCCGGGCGATGCCGGGCACGAGTTCGCCGGCATGGGCGACAACCGCATGCTGATCCTCGATCTGGACGAACAGGACACCTCGCCGCAGGACCTGGAATTGCTCGCCCAGTTGTTTGAGAGCCCGCGCTATCCGGCGCTGGACGCCGATTTCCAGAACCTGCTGAGCTATGCCGGCGCCGAGCTGGCCCGCTATGGCAGCGACCAGCACCTGGCTCGTGCCCTCGGCGGGGTGCTGCTGCGAGCCTTGCACCTGCGCCTGTTCGGTGAAGGTCGCCGGCAGCTGGTGGCCGGCCTGGATATCGCACGGCTGGATGCCTACATCGGCGAGCACCTGGCGCGGCGCATCACGGTGATCGAACTGGCCCAGGTGGCCTGCCTCAGCCCCAGCCATTTCCACGCCCAGTTCAAGGACAGCCTGGGCCTGACCCCGCACCAGTACCTGCTCAAGACCCGCCTCGACAACGCCGCGCGCATGCTGCGCGAAAGCCCGCTGCCGCTGGTGCGGATCGCCGAGGAGTGCGGCTTCTCCAGCCAGAGCGCGCTGACCACGGCGATGCGTCGCTACATGGGCCTCACGCCCAAACGCCTGCGCGGGCTGCAGTAAGCCTCAGTCGCCGGTCGCCACCGGGCGTGCCGGGTCGGTGATCCATTCGCTCCAGGAGCCCGCGTACAGCGGCGCCAGCGGATAGCCGGCCAGGCTCATGGCGAACAGGTTGTGGCAGGCGGTGACGCCCGAGCCGCAATAGGCCACCAGTTCCTCTACCGGGCGCGCGCCGCGCAGGGCGTCGAAGCGCGCGCGCAGCAGCTCGGCTGGCAGGAAGCGGCCGTCGCCACCGAGGTTGTCGGTGAACACCGCGCACTGGGCGCCCGGGATATGCCCGGCCACCGGGTCCAGCGGCTCCACTTCGCCGCGGAAGCGCGGCAGGGCGCGGGCGTCGAGCAGGGTCATCTCGGCACGGCCAAGGCGTTGCTGCAGTTGTGCGGCGCTGAGCAGCAGCGCGGTGTCCGCCTGGCCAGTGAAGTCGCCGGGCTGGTTGGCGGGCAGCTGATCGGTCAGTGGCAGGCCAGCTTCCTTCCAGGCCTTGAAGCCGCCGTCGAGGATGCATACGCCGTCGCGCTTGCCCAGCCAGGTCAGCAGCCACCAGGCGCGGGCGGCGAAGGCGCCGGGGCCGTCGTCATACAGCACCACGTCGGAGTCGTTGTCGACGCCCCAGGCGCGCAGCCTGGCGATCAGTGCGTCGGGTTGCGGCAGCGGATGACGGCCGGTCACGCCCTTGATCTTGGCGGACGACAGGTCGTGCTCCAGGTCGGCGAAGCGGGCGCCGGGAATATGCCCCTCGGCATAGCTGCGCGTGCCGTGGGTCGGATCGTCGAGGGCGAAGCGGCAATCGAGAATCACCAGGTTGGCCTGATCCAGACTGGTGTGCAGGCGTTCGGCGGTGATCAGCTGGGCGAGGGGCATGGGACCTCCTGTGTCGAATTCATGACTAGGCGCATCTTAAGGACAGCCACGAATAACCAGAAGCGAACCCGAGCGTCTTTTTCGGCTCATACAGCGGTTCGCCATTTGAGGTAGCCCCATGCTCAGCCTGCAACCTGCCATCGAGAGTGCCAACCTGGCCCGCCGTGTCGGTGTCGTTCTCGGATCCGCGCTGGTCACCCTGTATTACTGCGTCCTGATTCTGCTGCGCGGTGTGTGCGGGCGTTTGCGTCGTGCCGACGTGGATCGCTACACCCGGCGCTGGTCGGGGCTGCTGCTGCGGCTGGTACGGATGAACCTCAGCGTGCATGGCGTGATGCCGGACTTCAATGACGGCCGCCGCTACATCCTGCTCAGTACCCATGCCAGCCACTACGACATTCCGGCCAGTTTCGTCGCCCTGCCAGGTTCGATCCGCATGCTGGCGAAGAAGGAGCTGTTCGGCATTCCGGTGTTCGGTTCGGCGATCCGCGCCGCCGAGTTTCCCTCGGTGGACCGGCACAACCGCCACCAGGCAGTGAAGGACCTGGAGAAGGCGCGCGGCATGATGGAGAGCGGCATCGTCCTGTGGGCGGCGCCGGAGGGCACCCGCTCCAGGGATGGCCAGCTGCTGCCGTTCAAGAAGGGCTGCTTCCACCTGGCCCTGGGCACCAACGCGATCATCATCCCGATCGCCTTCCGCGGCATCTCCGAGGTGCTGCCGGCGCGTACCTGGCGCTTCAACCTGGGCTTGCCGGTGCAATTGCACATCGGTGCGCCGATCGACGCCAGTCGCTATAGCCCCGAGCAGTTGCCGGAGCTGATGGCGCAGACCCGCTTGAGCATGCAGGAACTGCTGGGGGCGCCAACCCCGAGTGTGGTGCCGGTGAGGTTGGCCGAACAGCCGGTCTGAAACGAAAAAGGCCCGCCGAATGGCGGGCTTTTTCATGGGGCCGCTATCAACGGATTTGCAGCTTGCCGATGCGGTCATTGTCCAGGCTACCCAGATACAGGTAGTCGCCCACCGGCTTCACCGAGGTGACCATGCGCAGATGGGTGCCGCTGGTGTCGTGCAGGCTCTGCACGATCTCACCCTGTTCGTTGAGGGCGATGGCCAGGCCGTAGGAAGCCGGCTTCGGCCACAGCGCGCGCGGCAGCTTGGCCAGCTGGGCCTTGATCCACGGCTGGTTCTGCAGAAAGTCGGCGTCGCTCTTGCGCGGTGTCGGCAGGGCCACCCAGAAGGTGCCGGCGCGGTCGCCCTGTAGGTTGTCCGGCATGCCCGGCAGGTTGTCGGCGAAGATCTCGTGGGTACCGGCCTTGTCACCCTTCAGCCAGTAGCGCTGGATGCGGTAGCGATAGGTCTCGTTGACCAGGACGAAGTCCTCGTTCTGCGACAGGGCCACGCCGTTGCCGAAGTACAGGTCCTTGAGCAGCACCTCGGTCTTGCCGCTGGCCGGGTCGAAGACCATCAGGCGGCCATAGGGGCGGCCTTCGAGCAGGTCGAGCAGGTAGTCTGGCTGCTGGAACTTGCTGGAGGCGTCGGTGAAGTAGATGCGCCCGTCACTGGCGATATCCAGGTCGTCGGTGAAGGCGAACGGCACGCCATCGGCGGCGGTGGTCAGCACCTCGATCTTGCCGGTCGGGTCGATGCGCAGCAGGCCCTTGTAGGCGTCGGCGACGATCAGGTTGCCCTTGGCGTCGAAGTCCATGCCCAGCGGGCGGCCGCCGGTGGCGGTGAAGGTCTCGACCTTGCCGTCGGTGATGCGGATTACCCGGCCATCATGCAGGCCTGCATAGACCCGGCCCTGGGCGTCCACCGCGGTGTCTTCCGGGCCGTGGATCTGCCCCTGGCCCATCAGCTCGGCCTTCATCAGGGTGTCGTTGGGCTCCAGCACGCCGGTCATCTGCGGCGCCTGTTGCGGCTGCCAGGCCAGCGGTTCGATGGGGCTTGGGGTGAGGGCCAGGTAGCTGGCGGCGCCGGCCAATAGCAGGACCAGCAGGCCGAGGAGTTTCTTCATTTTTGTTATTCCCTGTGGAAGAAGTGGGCGCAGTGTAGCGGTTCAGCGGGGCGATAGCGCAGCACCCAAGTGCTGGAATAGGTGGTCATAAACCAGGCGCACCCGTGCCGCCA
This sequence comes from Pseudomonas sp. Gutcm_11s, assembly GCF_028649395.1. GTDB lineage: Bacteria > Pseudomonadota > Gammaproteobacteria > Pseudomonadales > Pseudomonadaceae > Aquipseudomonas. Next base: position 126,599 of record NZ_JAQSUW010000015.1, read on the forward strand.
CCGGACCGCGTTGGGGGCGGTAGATGAACAGCTCGAAAGGCTCCGGCGCGATGTCGGGCATCAGTGCCTGCAGGCGGCCGCTGGCCAGATGCTGGTCGATCAGGTAGCCCGGCAGCTGGGCGATGCACAGGCCGGCGAGGGCGGCGGCGCACTCGCTCTGTTGATCGTCGGTGGTGAAGGCCGGGCGACTGGGCACGAATTGCTGCTGGCCGGCGAAATACCAGGGCCAGATGCGTCCGGTGTTCTGGTCGACCAGCGCGGACAGCGGCAGCTCCTGTAGCGCCTGCACATCGTTCGGCACGCCGCAGCGTTGCAGCAGGGCAGGTGCTGCCACCACCTGCAGGTGGATCGGCGCGATGACCCGGGCGATGTAGCTGCGGTCGCGGACGAAGCCGATGCGCACGCCGATGTCGATGCGCTCGTCCACCGTATCGGCGATCAGCTCGCTCAGGCGCAGGTCCAGTTCGATCTGCGGATGCTCGTGCAGTAGCGGCGCCAGCAGCGGCAGCAGGATGTCGCGGCCGATCGAATGCGGCGCGGTGATGCGTACCGTGCCGGCCAGGTCCTGGCGCTGTTCGCGGCTGTGGCGCTGGAACAGCTGGTCGACGCCGCCGAGCGCCGGGCGTGCCTCGCTGGCCAGGCGTTCGCCGAAGCCGGTGATGCGCACCTGGCGGGTGCTGCGGTGGAACAGCTGCTCGCCGAACTGGCTTTCCAAATCCTGCACCGCGCGGGTCACGGCCTGCGGCGAGATGCCCAGGCGGCTGGCCGCCTCGCGGAAGCTGGCGGATTCGGCGGCGCAGCAGAAGATGCGCAATAGCTCCATGCGGTTGAGCATGGTGGCTCCTTTGTTCCTGTTTTTGGAATTTCTAAATCCTATCTATTCCATTCTCTTCACTAAAGCGCTTTTCCATACTCGCCGCCACGCAGAAGCCTTCTGCCAAATTCGAACCTGAATCGGGAGTGCCGAACATGAGCAACAACATCAGCGACAAAGTGGTAGTGATCACTGGCGCCAGCAGTGGCCTGGGCGAAAGCACCGCACGCCACCTGGCCGCTCGCGGCGCCAAGGTGGTGCTGGCGGCGCGCCGTACCGAACGCCTGGAAAGCATCGTCGCGGAACTCCGCGCAGCCGGTGGCGACGCCATCGCCGTGACCACCGACGTGACCGTGCAGCAACAGGTCCAGGCCCTGGCCGATGCGGCCATCGCCCAATACGGCCGCATCGACGTGATGGTCAACAACTCGGGCCTGATGGCCATCGCGCCGATGGAGCAGGGCCGCACCGACGAGTGGGATCGGATGATCGACATCAACATCAAGGGCGTGCTCTACGGCATCGCCGCCGTGCTGCCGCAGATGCAGAAGCAGGCCAGCGGGCAGATCATCAACATCGCCTCGGTAGCCGGGATCAAGGTGTTCTCGCCGGGTGGCACCGTCTACAGCGGTACCAAGTTCGCCGTGCGTGCGATCAGCGAAGGCCTGCGCCATGAGGTTGGTGGCAGCATCCGCGTTACCGTCATCTCCCCCGGCGCGGTGGATTCCGAACTCAAGCACGGCAGCTCCGACGAGGCCTCGTCGCGCAACGTCAACGAGTTCTACAAGCAGGCCATCCCGGCCGAGTCGGTGGCCCGCGCCATCGCCTATGCCATCGAGCAGCCGGCAGACGTGGACATCAGCGAAGTGGTGCTGCGTCCGACCCAGCAGGAGTTCTGATTGGCTGCGAGCGACCGGGCCTGCTCCGGTCGCTCGAGTGCCCGGCCAGCGTGCCGGGCATATATACTGCGCGGCACTATCAAAGGAGTGCCGCGTGGCCATCGATATTCAATGGATCCTCGACGACGCCAGTCTGGCGCGTCATTGCGCCGAGTGGCGGCAGTTGCCCTACGTCGCCCTCGATACCGAATTCATGCGGGTCGACACCTTCTATCCCATCGCCGGCCTGCTGCAGGTGGGTGATGGCCAGCGGGCCTACCTGATCGACCCCCTGGAAGTGAAGGACTGGGCGCCGTTCGCCGAGCTGCTGGAAGACCGCGCCGTGACCAAGGTGCTGCACTCCTGCAGCGAGGACCTGGAAGTCTTCCTGCGCCTGACCGGCGCGCTGCCTGCGCCGCTGTTCGATACCCAGCTGGCCGGCGGCTACCTCAATATCGGCTTCTCCATGGGCTATTCGCGCCTGGTGCAGGAAGTGCTCGGCATCGAGCTGCCCAAGGGCGAGACCCGTTCCGACTGGCTGCAGCGGCCGCTGTCGGAGACCCAGGTCAGCTACGCCGCCGAGGATGCCGTGCATCTGGCCGAGCTGTATCAGGCGCTGCTGCCGAAGCTGTCGGCGGACAAGCTGGCCTGGATTCTCGAGGACGGCGCCGAACTGGTCAGCAACCTGCGCCGCGAAATCGACCCGGACGAGGCCTACCAGGACTCCAAGCTCGGCTGGAAACTGTCGCGCCAGCAACTCTCCGTGCTGCGCGTGCTCTGTGCCTGGCGCGAACGCCAGGCGCGGGCGCGCAACCAGCCGCGCAACCGCATCCTGCGCGAGCATTCGCTGTGGCCGCTGGCGCGTTTCCAGCCGGATAACACCGTGGCCCTGGCGCGCATCGAAGACATGCACCCGCGCACCGTGCGCCAGGATGGCGAGACCATCCTGCGCATGATCCGCGAGGCTGCCGCCTTGCCGCCGGAACAGTGGCCCGAGCCGCTGCCGGCGCCGCTGCCGATCGAGGCCGGTGCGCTGATCAAACAGCTGCGTGCGGTGGGCCAGCGCGAGGCCGAGCGCCTGCAGATGGCGCCCGAGCTGATGCTGCGCAAGAAATCCCTCGAAGCCCTGCTCAAGAGCGGCTTCCCCGATGGTCCATGGACGCTGCCGGACAACCTGCGCGGATGGCGCCGAGAACTCATGGGCCAAGCCCTGCTGGACGAATTGCAATGAAGAAGATCTGCTCCATCTACAAGAGCCCGCGCAAGAACGAGATGTACCTCTACGTGCTCAAGGCCGATGCCCTCAAGCGCGTGCCTGAGGGCCTGCTGGCCGCATTCGGCGCGCCGCAGCTGTGCTTCGAGATGATCCTCACCCCGGAGAAGAAGCTGGCCCGCGAGGACATCGCCCAGGTGCTGGAGAACCTCGACAAGCAGGGCTACCACCTGCAGATGCCGCCACCCGAGGACGACTACATCGAGCACCTGCCGGAAGAACTGCTGCGCCGCAACGACCCGGTGTGATGCGCATCTTCCTGCTGGAACACGACCAGGATCGCTACGCCGCGCTGCTGCAGGCGGCTGACCTCGAGCTCTGCACGGACCCGGCGCAGGCCGCGAGCTGCCCGGTGTGGCTGGGCGAGCCCGACCTGGCGGCGCCGTTGTTGCGTCAGGGGCTGCGTCCCGACTGGCTGCAGTCCACCTGGGCCGGCATCACGCCGCTGCTGGCGAACGACCTGCCACGCGATTACCGCCTGAGCCGGGCGGTCGGCATCTTCGGCCAGCCGATGGCCGAGTACGTGCTGACCTACCTGCTGGGTCAGCGCCGCCGGGTGCTGGCGCGCCTGGCCAGCCAGGTCGAGCAGCGCTGGGACAACCAGCCGCCGCCGAGCCTGCGCGGCTGCAAGGTATTGGTTGTTGGCGCCGGCGATATCGGCAGTGACATCGCGCGTCTGCTGGCGCCGTTCGGCGTGGAGCTGCGTGGCATCGCCCGCCAGCCCCGGCCGATCGCCCACTTCGCCGAGGTACATGGCCTGGAAGCATTGGCCGAGCAGGCGGCCTGGGCCGATTGCCTGGTCAACGTGCTGCCCAACACGCCGGCGACCCATGACCTCTACGATGCCGCGCTGTTCGCGCGCATGCGCCCCGACGCTCTGTTCATCAACTGCGGTCGCGGGGTGGCGGTGGTCGAGGCCGATCTGGTCGACGCGTTGCGCGCCGGGCACCTGGCCGGCGCGGTGATCGATGTGTGCCGCGAGGAGCCGCTGCCAGCGGGCCATCCATTCTGGGATGCGCCGCGCCTGTTGCTCACCGGGCACAGCTCGGCGCCTACCGATCCGGCGCTGATGGCCGAGTTGTTCCTCGATAACCTGCAGCGCTATCGCGATGGTCAACCGTTGCGGGGCGAGGTGGACTTCGCTCGCGGCTACTGACGGGCAGCCCTTGGCCGCGGAGGCGTCTGCGGCTAGACTGCCGCGCCTTTACCCGCTGTACTCTCCATCATGGCCGCGCTCGTTCAACCCTTCTGGAAACGCAAGACACTCGCCCAACTCGACCAGGACGAGTGGGAGTCGCTGTGCGACGGCTGCGGCCTGTGCTGCCTGCAGAAGCTGGAAGACGAGGACGACGGCAGCGTCTACTACACGCGCATCGCCTGCAAATTGCTGGACCTGAAGACCTGCCGCTGCAGCGACTACGCCAATCGCCGCGCCCAGGTGCCGGACTGCGTCCAGCTCACACCGGCGCAGGCCGACGAATTCAAGTGGCTGCCCCCGACCTGTGGCTACCGCCTGGTCAGCGAGGGCAAGGACCTGCCGCTCTGGCATCATCTGGTCTGCGGTGACCCGGATGCCGTGCATCACGAACGCATTTCCCAGTCCGGGCGCATGCTCGCCGAAGGCAGCGTGGCCGAGGAAGACTGGGAGGATCATCTGATCTTCCGCGCCGGTTGAGCGTTTGCTCCTCGGCGTGTGTCCAACCCGATTCATAGCCATCTGCATGGAGCTTTTCGATGCCTGCCCGCAAGCTGCTGACCGCAACCCTTCTGCTTGGCCTTAGCTCGCCGCTGTGGGCGGCCAAGCGTGTCGACCTGGATTACCTCGTGCGCTTCGTGCCCGGCGACGACCAGGCCGAAGTCAGCCTGACCCTGGAGAAGGGCGAGGTGGTCCGCAGCTTCGACTTCAACCTCGGCGACAAAGGCTACTACAGCGACTTCAAGACCAATGGCAGCTGGGAAGCGGGCGGCGAGCAGCGCGGCACCTGGAAGCCGGCCAAGGGCAAGAGCACCCTGAGCTACAAGGTGCGCATCAACCACCCGCGCGACAACGGCAAGTTCGACGCACGCATGACCGAGGACTGGGCCCTGCTGCGCGGCGACGACCTGGTGCCCAGCGCGCGCCTGGACAAGGACGACAAGGTCGAGCTGGTCGCTCGCCTGCAGTTCGAGCTGCCGCAGGGCTGGAAGAGCGTCGAGACCGGCTGGCCGCGCGTGGACAAGAACAAGTTCCGCATCGACAACCCGTCGCGCCAGTTCGACCGCCCCACCGGCTGGATGCTAGCCGGCAAGCTCGGCAGCCGCCGCGCCCAGCTCGGCGACACCGACGTCACCGTGTCGGCGCCGGTGGGTGAGGGCATGCGCCGCATGGACATCCTCACCCTGCTGACCTTCATCTGGCCCGAGGCCCAGGCGGTGTTCCCGCGCGACCCGGCCAAGCTGCTCATCGTCGGCGCCGGCGATCCCATGTGGCGCGGCGGCCTGTCGGCGCCCAACTCGATCTTTTTCCACTCCGACCGTCCCCTGGTCAGCGAGAACGGCACCAGTTCGCTGGTGCACGAACTGGTCCACGTGTTCAGCCGCATCCGCGACACCGACAAGAGCGACTGGATCAGCGAGGGCCTGGCCGAGTACTACGCCATCGAGCTGATGCGTCGTGCCGGTGGCATGAGCGAGGACCGCTATCAGGCCGTGCGCAAGAAGCTGATGAACTGGAGCAAGAAGGTCGGCAGCCTGCGCACCGAGAACTCCACCGGCCCGGTCACCGCTCGCGCCGTGTTGCTGCTGCAGGAGCTGGATCGCGAGATCCGCAAGAACACCGACAACCAGCGCTCGCTGGACGACGTCACCCGCGGCCTGATGCGCCTGGACAAGGCCAGCACCAAGGACTTCATCGAGATCAGCGAGAACGTCATGGGGCGCGATTCGGAAGTGCTGGACAGCAAACTGCTGCGCTAATTCGAGTGTCACGCAACTGACACGCAGCATTCATCGCGGCGTCATGGGACTGCGGCAACGTGCTCGGCCATTACAACAGCCAACACGGAGTCGCCATGTCCCTACTCAAACCCTTGTCCGCTGCCTTGATGGCCGCAACTCTCGCGGCCTGCGCCGCTCCCCAGTCGGCCTCCAAGCCGGAGCCGCTGAACAACGAGGACTGGTACCAGGTCCGTAGCGAGACCCAGGTCATCCTGTTCGACGACCTGCAGGTGTTCAAGGACTACGTCGCCACCGGCAAGGCGCCGAGCATGCGCACTCTGGAAGAGAAAGACCCGGCCGGCGGCCAGGAAGTCATTCTCGCCCTGCGCGCCGAGGACCAGGGCAAGTCGCTGGACAAGATTTCCGCCTACCGCTTCTTCAAGGTCGCCCAGGTACCGGGCCATCCGTTCTATGGCGAAGTGCGTCAGGACGGTAGCGTCTATGTGTTCAAGCGCTATGGCGACATGCAGGACATGCTCAAGCTGGGCGAGCCGATCTTCCGCTACACCGACATCGGTGGCGGTCCGGACGGCATGACCGTGACCTACGGCCTGCAGAAGGAAGAAGGTCGTCCCGAGTCGACCATCGCGCAGTTCAAGAAGAATCACAGCCTCTGATCCCGGAAGCTGTACCAGGCGCCCGCTCTTTAGCGGGCGTTTGTGTTTTCAGTCCTCGGACTTGCCCTTGAGCAGAGCCTCCAGCCCGGCCAGCGCCTTGTGTGTGACCTTGCTGCCGGAGCCGGCGACGGCGGCCTCTTCCTTCTGGTAGTGCAGGTCGACCTGGCGCTGGTGCTCGTTGTCGTGGCAGTACAGGCACAGCAGCTCCCAGTTGGAGCCGTCTTCCGGGTTGTTGTCATGGTTGTGGTCGCGGTGGTGCACGGTCAGCTCGCTCAGGCGCTTGCCGCTGAACTCACGGCCGCAGCGCCCGCAGATGTGCGGATACATCCTCAGCGCTTTTTCGCGGTAGCTGGTTTCACGCCGACGCTGGGCTTCGGCGAGGATCTGGTCGAGCTTGTTCATGAAGATACCTGTGGTCGGCTGGAGCGATGCCGAATGGCGACACTGCCAGAATAAGACGAAAGCCGCCGTCGCTGGAGTGCCCTATGCGTCGTCTATCGCTGTTGTTGATCCTGGCCCTGAGCGCACTTGCCCAGGCTCAGCCCTCGGGCCTGCCTGGTACTTCTACGCCACAACCCTACGGCCAACCTCAGGTGCGCAGCATCACCCCTGTGCCGCGCAACAGTCCGCCACTGCTGGTCAACCCCGCGCAGCCGCAGCAGCGCATGCCGCTGTCGAGCCCACGGCCGGTGCCCAGGGATCAGCCGCTGCCGTCCCTGGAAACTCAGCGCCGTAGCCAGGAGAAACATCCCGCCGAGTCTATCGATAAGCCTTGAGCGGGCGCAGGGCCAGCAGCGGCAGGGCGATGGACAGCGCTGCCAGGGTATTGAGGTAGAAGTGCAGCATCAGGCCGAAATGGCTGGAAATGGCGCTGTCCAGCACGCACCAGACCAGCAGCGCAGCGAACAGCGCCTGCTTGATCAGGCGATGGCCATGCTGCCGGTAGAGCATTACCAAGGCGCAGAACAACAGACCCCAACTGGCCACGGTCGGGCCGAACAGGCCGACCATGGTGCGCAGCAGCCCCTGGAGTTCGGCGCTCGGTGGCAGGCTGGAGACGCTGGCGTACAGGTAGTCGAAGTACGCGTCGGTGATCGGCAGGTGGGCGGCGAAGGCCAGGACCACGCCGAGCACCACATGGCCCAAGCCGACCAACAACAGCCAGCGGTAGAGCAGGTTCTGCATCAGGCTACTCCCAGCACCTTGAACAGGAAGGCGTACTCCAGCGCCACGTCCTTCAGCGCCTGGTAGCGGCCGCTCATGCCGCCGTGGCCGGCGCCGAGGTCGGTCTTGAGCAGCAGCAGGTTGTTGTCGCTGCGGGTGGCGCGCAGCTTGGCCACCCACTTGGCGGCTTCCCAGTACTGCACGCGGCTGTCGTTGTAGCCGGCGACGGCGAGGATCGCCGGATAGGCCTGGGCGCTGATGTTCTCGTAGGGCGCGTAGCCCTTGATGCGCTCGAAGACTTCGGGCTGGTTCGGGTCGCCCCATTCGTCGTACTCGGTCACCGTCAGCGGCAGGTCGGGGTTCTGCATGGTGTTGAGCACGTCGACGAAGGGCACCTCGGCGATGGCCGCGGCGAACAGCTCCGGGCGCTGGTTGAGCACGGCGCCGATCAGCAGGCCGCCGGCGCTGCCGCCGCTGATGGCCAGCTGCGCGGACGTGGTCAGGCCGTCGGCGATCAGCCGCTCGGCGCAGGCGATGAAGTCGCCGAAGGTGTTCTGTTTGTGCTCCAGCTTGCCGGCGCGGTACCAGGCTTCGCCCAGCTCACCGCCGCCGCGCACATGGGCGATGGCGAAGACGAAGCCACGCTCCAGTAGCGACAGGCGCGCGTGACTGAACCAGGGGTCGAGGCTCTCGCCGTAGGCGCCGTAGCCATAGAGATAGAGTGGGGCAGGGGTGCCTGCGGCGAGCACGTCCTTGCGCGCGACCAGGCTGATCGGCACCTGGGTGCCATCGGCGGCCGTCGCCCAGACACGCCGACTCTCGTAGGCATCGGCGTCGAACGGACCTTCCACGGGAGTCTGCTTGAGCACCTGTTGCTCGCCGCTGGCCAGCTCCAGCTGGCGCACCTGGGCCGGGCGGTTGAGCGCTTCGTAGCGCAGGCGGATCGCCGGGCTGTGGAACTCCAGGCTGTCCTGCACGTAGAGGCTGTAGGCGGCGTCCGGCAGCTGTACGGGGTAGGGCGCGGCGGCCTGCGGATGCACCTCGATGATCGGCAGGCCGCCCTCGCGCAGGCTGAGGGTGAAGGCGTCACGGTTGAGGGTGACGCCTTCGAGCATGCGCTTCTCGTCATGGGCGATCAGCTGGCGCCAGTGCTGGCGGCCCGGTTGCACCTCGTCTGCGACATACAGGGCGAAGTTGATGCCGGTCTGGTTGCTGCGCACGAACCAGGTCCATTGGCCGTCCAGCAGGCCATGGTCGACGTCGTACTCATGGTCTTCCTGGCGCGGCGCCACGCAGGCGAACTCGCCGCGTGGCTTGTCGGCGTCGAGCACCCAGGCCTCGCTGGTGGTCTTGCTGCCGAGGCTGAGGATCAGCTGGCGCTCGGAGCTTGAGCGATAGCAGCTGAGGAAGAAGCGCCCGTCGGCCTCCTCGAACACCAGGTCGGCGCTTTCGTCGCCGAGCGCGTGGCGATACAGGCGCCAGGGGCGGTGGGTGTCGTCGAGGGTGACGAAGAACAGGGTCCGGTTCTCGTTGGCCCAGGTCATCTGGCCGTCGCAGTCGTCGAACGGCAGCTCGCTCACGCTGCCGCTGTCCAGGTCCTTGACGAACAGGCGGTAGATCTCGTCGCCGGCGGTATCCAGGCTGTAACCGAGCAGACGGTGGTCCTGGCTGATGGTGAAGGCGCCGAGCGACAGGTAGCCGTCGCCGGCCAGGGCGTTGGGGTCGAGCAGCAGTTGTTCGGCGCTCTCGTCCACGCTCAGCGAGCCATCGGCCGGGCGCGGGCAGCGGTAGTGGCGCGGGTATTCGTCACCGGCCGTGGTGCGCTGGTAGTACAGCCATGGGCCCCAGGGCACCGGCAGCGACAGGTCGGTCTCGCGGATGCGCCCCTTGATCTCCTGGAACAGCGCCTCGCGCAGTTCGCCCCGGTCGGCCAGCTGTGCCTCCAGGTAGGCGTTCTCGGCCTTGAGGTGGTCGAGCACTGCGTCGGTGTCGCGCTGTTCCAGCCAGTGGTAAGGGTCGGAGCCGGCGTCGCGGCGGGCGATAGGGGCGTCGGTCATGGTCGTTCTCGTTCGGGCGACCGCAGGGAGGTCGGGGGCCGCAAAAGCCGCTATCATAAGCGCCCCTTTGCCGGCCAAGCCACGACACACCATGACCGAACAAGACTATCTGCTCGCCTGGGCCCTGTATGGGGTCTCCGCCCTGGGCTGCCTGCTGGTGTGGTTCCGCATGACCGGCTGGATGTGGCGCTTCCTGCGCGAGCCGCTGCGGGTCATCGTCGCGGTGCTTCTGCTCAGCCCGACCATCGTCGATCCGGCCAAGGAACTGTTTGCCCCGGCCATTGCCATCACCGCCCTGGACCTGCTGTTCAAGGTCGGCAACAACGCCTGGCGCGCGGTGGCCGACCTGGCCATCTACGGCCTGATCGCCCTCGGCGTATGGCTGGCCTTCGCCGCCCTGCGCTGGCCGGTCGAGCGCTGGTGGGCCGGGCGTCAGGCTCCGGCCACAGCAGTCGCCGAGGAAGACGAACCGACCCTGCGCGAGCTGATGGACCGCGAAGAGCGCTTCGACGCCGACACCCGCCTGGACGATCGCGGCGATCGCCGTCTGCGCATCGAGCCGCGTCTGTAGCTTGCACGCTCGGCGTCCTGCGTTAGCATGGCCGCAATGGGACAAGGAGTGCCGATGAACTGCGTGTTCTGCGCCATTGCCGACGGCCAGCTGCCGTCGCACATCATTCATGAAGACGAGCATTTCCTGGTGCTGCTGGATATCTTCCCGCTGCGGCCGAGTCACCTGCTGGTGGTCGCCCGTGGCCACGCGCCGTTTCTCGCCGACCTGCCGGCGGCGCCCCGCGATGCCCTGATGGCGCTGGCCGAGCGCATGGCCAAGGCGCTGTATCGCAGCGATCCATCGGTGCTGGGCATCAACTTGCTGCTCAACGACGGCCCTGCAGCTAACCAGCATGTGCCGCACCTGCATCTGCACCTGATTCCGCGTCGTAGCGGGGACCTGCCGGCGCTGTGCTGGCGCATCCTAACGCGCTTCCTGCCCTTCGGCCGTGCGCGCATCGAAGCGCGTCTGCAGCGTGAGGCCGAGCGCCTGCGCGCGGCACTGGCGGAGGTCTGAGGCATGTGCGAACTACTCGGCATGAGCGCCAACGTCCCCACTGATATCGTCTTCAGCTTCACCGGCCTGATGCAGCGCGGCGGCGGCACCGGCCCGCACCGTGACGGCTGGGGTATCGCCTTCTACGAGGGTCGCGGCCTGCGCCTGTTCCAGGACCCGGCAGCCAGCGTCGGCTCGGAAGTGGCCAAGCTGGTGCAGCGCTACCCGATCAAGAGCGAGACGGTGATCGGCCATATTCGCCAGGCCAACGTCGGCCGGGTGTGCCTGGCAAACACCCACCCGTTCGTGCGCGAGCTGTGGGGGCGCAACTGGTGCTTCGCCCACAATGGCCAGCTGGCCGGCTTTGCACCGACCTTCGACTTCTACCGTCCGGTCGGTGATACCGACAGCGAGGCGGCCTTCTGCGATCTGCTCAACCGCGTGCGCGGTGCTTTCCCGGAGCCGGTGCCGGTTGAGGTGTTGTTGCCGGTGCTGATCCAGGCGGCCCAGGACTATCGCGGCAAGGGCGTGTTCAATTGCCTGCTCAGCGACGGCGACTGGCTGTTCTGCTTCTGCTCGACCAAGCTGGCGCAGATCACCCGTCGTGCGCCCTTCGGCCCGGCGCGGTTGAAGGATGCGGACCTGACGGTGGACTTCCAGTCGGAGACCACGCCGAACGACGTGGTCACGGTGATCGCCACCGAGCCGCTGACCGATAACGAACGCTGGAACCTGTTCCAGCCGGGCGAATGGAGCCTGTGGCGGCGCGGCGAGCGCGTGGCCCACGGGCAGATGGGGGGATGAGGATGTTCAGGGGTTACTTGCGTCTGCTGGTGTTTGCCTTCGGCCTGCTGGTCGGCGTACAGGTGCCGGGCTTCGTGGCTGACTACGCCAAGCGCGTGGATGCCCACCGCGCCGAGTCGGAGCAGAGCCTGCTGGGCTTCCGCGAGACCGCGGCGAAATTCTTCAATGGCGACCTCAACGCGCTGGTGGCTCACTATCGCGCCAGTACCGACGAGGTGATGCGCAGCGACGCCGACAGCGTCGAGCACCTGGTGAGCCGCTACACGCTGCTGGAAGCCGAATGGCTGGCCATGCAGGGTCCCTGGTATGCGCAGATCTGGCACCTGAGCACCGACGCCGACCAGGCCCTGCTGCAGGAAACCTACGACGCCTACACCTACCAGGTGCTGCTGGCGCCCCAGGCGATCTTCTGGGGTCTTGGTGTGGGGCTGGTGCTGGCCTGGCTCGCGGAACTACTGGCGCTGGGCGTCGGCTGGACCGTCGGTATCGGCCGCAAGCACAAGACCATTGCCTACGAGAAGCGCCACTGGCGCTGATGAAAAAAGGCCCCGCGAGGGGCCTTTTTCTTGGGCGCCGATCAGGCCGGCTTGGCGTGGGCCTGGGTCGCCAGTTGGCCGGTGTCCACGCGCACGAAGACCGAGTCGCCGATGGCGGTCAGCACCTCGCCGGCGTAGACCTCGCAGATCACCTGGGTCTTGCGTCCGACGTCACCCTCGACCCGCGCGCGCAGCTGCAGCGGTACGCCCATCGGTGTCGGCTTGATGAACTTGATGCCGAGGCTGCCGGTGACGCACTCGATGCGCGGCAGGCTGCCGGGTTCGCGGCTCTCGGCGCGATAGTGATAGGCCATGGCGGTCCAGTTGGAATGGCAGTCCACCAGCATGGCGATCAGCCCGCCATAGACCAGTTCTGGCCAGCCGCAGTGCATGGGATCGGGCAGGTGTTCGGCGACGACGTGGATGCCGTCTTCGTGCCAGCGGCTCTTGACGTGCAGGCCGTGCGGGTTGCGGCTGCCGCAGCCGTAGCAGACGCCGTCCGGTGCGGCGGCGTCCTGTAGGGGAAGGTCTTGCATGACGGTCGGTTCCGAATGAGACCGGCCAAGCCTAGCGGCTTTCGCCACAAAGCAGAACGGGCCCGATGGGCCCGTCCGTGTGTCACTTGGAGAGGAACCTCATCCCTTCTTCCAGCCCGCGCAGCGTCAGCGGGTGCATCTGATCGTTGATCAGCTCGCGGACGATGTTGGTGGAGGCCGTGTAGTTCCAGGCGTCCTTGGGGTAGGGGTTGATCCAGATGAGCTTCTTGTACTTCTCCATGAAGCGTTTCATCCAGATGTAGCCGGCTTCCTCGTTCCAGTGTTCGACGCTGCCGCCGGCCTGGGTGATCTCGTAGGGCGCCATGGCGGCGTCGCCGACGAAGATGATCTTCCAGTCCGGACCGTACTTGTGCAGCAGGTCGTTGGTGGAGAAGCGCTCGCTGGTGCGGCGCAGGTTGTTCTTCCACACGCTCTCGTAGACGAAGTTGTGGAAGTAGAAGTACTCCAGGTGCTTGAACTCGGTCTTGCACGCGGAGAACAGCTCTTCGCACACCTTGACGTGGGCGTCCATCGAGCCGCCGATGTCGAACAGCAGGAGCAGCTTCACCGTGTTGCGCCGTTCCGGGCGCATCTGGATGTTGAGCAGGCCGGCGTCCTTGGCGGTGTGGTCGATGGTGCCGGAGAGGTCGAATTCCTCGGCGGCGCCTTCGCGGGCGAACTTGCGCAGGCGGCGCAGGGCTACCTTGATGTTGCGCGTGCCCAGCTCGACCTGGTCGTCGAGGTTCTTGTACTCGCGCTGGTCCCAGACCTTGGCTGCCTTGCCCTGGCGCTTGCCGGCGTCGCCGACGCGGATGCCCTCGGGGTTGTAACCGCCGGAGCCGAACGGGCTGGTGCCGCCGGTGCCGATCCACTTGTTGCCGCCCTCGTGGCGTTCCTTCTGCTCCTCGAGGCGCTTCTTGAACTCCTCGATCAGCTTGTCCAGGCCGCCGAGGGACTGGATCTGCGCGCGCTCCTCGTCGGTCAGGTGGCGCTCGAATTCCTTGCGCAGCCAGTCCTCGGGGATCAGCGCCTCGATGTGCTCGTTGAGGTTTTCCAGGCCCTTGAAGTAGGCCCCGAAGGCGCGGTCGAACTTGTCGAAGTGACGCTCGTCCTTGACCAGGATCGCCCGCGACAGGAAATAGAACTCGTCCATGTCGGCGAACACGACGTTGTGCTTGAGCGCGTTGATCAGGTCGAGCAGCTCGCGCACCGACACCGGCACCTTGGCCGCGCGCATTTCATTGAACAGGTTGAGCAGCATGATGTGCGCCCCTCAGGTGAATCGATGGGCGGGGCGGCCACTTGGCCTGCACCCGCCCTATACCGGCGTGATCAGCGCGAAGCGCGGCGCGCCATGAAGGCCAGGCGCTCGAGCAGCTGTACGTCCTGCTCGTTCTTCACCAGGGCACCGGCCAGCGGCGGGATGGCCTTGGTCGGATCGCGCTCGCGCAGCACGGCTTCGCCGATGTTGTCGGCCATCAGCAGCTTCAGCCAGTCGACCAGTTCGCTGGTGGAGGGCTTCTTCTTCAGGCCCGGCACCTTGCGCACGTCGAAGAACACGTCCAGCGCCTCGGCCACCAGCTCGCCGCTGATGTTCGGGTAGTGCACGTCGACGATCTTCTTCAGGGTGTCGCGGTCCGGGAAGGCGATGTAGTGGAAGAAGCAGCGGCGCAGGAAGGCGTCCGGCAGTTCCTTCTCGTTGTTCGAGGTGATGATGATGATCGGGCGCTGTTTGGCCTTGATCGTCTCGTCGGTCTCGTAAACGTAGAACTCCATCTTGTCGAGTTCTTGCAGCAGGTCGTTGGGGAACTCGATGTCGGCCTTGTCTATCTCGTCGATCAGCAGGATCACACGCTCCTCGGACTCGAACGCCTCCCACAGCTTGCCTTTCTTGATGTAGTTGCGAACGTCGTGGACCTTGTCGGAATCCAGCTGCGAGTCGCGCAGGCGGCTGACCGCGTCGTACTCGTACAGGCCCTGGTGGGCCTTGGTGGTGGATTTGATGTGCCAGGTGATCAGCTTAGCGCCGAAGGCGGCGGACAGTTGCTCGGCCAGCATGGTCTTGCCGGTGCCTGGCTCGCCCTTGACCAGCAGTGGACGCTGCAGGGTGATGGCGGCGTTGACCGCGAGCTTGAGGTCGGCGGTGGCGACGTAGGACTGGGTGCCTTCGAACTTCATCTGGAAATCCTCGAACGGGCGCGCGAGTAGCGTTCCCGGCTGGTTCGGTGGGTGACGTAGAGACCGACTATAACGCGCGGGGCGGTGAACTGTGAACGCAGACGCGGCATTCAGTCACTGAATGGCGGGTCATGGTGGTGGCGGTTGCGAATGCAGATTGTGTGACAAGCGAGCTTTACATTTTTCGCGGGCGAATGTTAAGTTTGCTTGACATTGATTTGGAGCCCGCCATGAACGCCGCCGCCCGTCGCTACGTGATTTCCTGTTCCTCGCTGATGTTGGTGTATGCCGCGCTGGTCTGCCTGATCAGCTGGGGCGTGGACCTGCAGAACCTGCCCTACGCCCTGCGGGTGATCGCCGCCGCGTCGCCGGCCATTCCGTTGCTGGCCTCGCTGTACGTGTTCGACCGCTACATGCGCAGCGAGCCGGACGAATTTCTGCGCTTCCTGATGTCGCGCGCGGCGCTGCTGGCCGGCGGCGTGGTGGTCGGCCTGCTCAGTGCCTGGGGCTTCCTCGAGCAGTACGCCGGCTGGCCGCGCTTCCCGCTGATCATGGCCTTCCCGGCATTCTGGGCCGCCTATGCCCTGACCTCGACCCTGGTGCGCTGGCGCTACGCCTGAGGAGTCGCCATGCACAATCGTCTGAAGGAGTTGCGTGGCGAGCGCGGCTGGAGCCAGTCGGAGCTGGCGCAGCGTCTGGAAGTGTCGCGGCAGAGCGTCAACGCCATCGAGACCGGCAAGTACGACCCCAGCCTGCCATTGGCCTTCCGCATCGGCCGGCTGTTCGAACTGCCCATCGAGGCCATCTTCAGCGACCAGCTCACGAGCTAGGCGGGGAGTTCTCGTAGCGTGCGTTGAAGGCCTGGACGAAGCCGTTGCGCAAGATGGCGAGGAAGGCCTGGAAGGGGCTGACGTCCTGGTCGCGCACGCTGCCCGATAGCTCCACGCGGGTGGCGAACTGGTTCTTCTGCTGGTTCTTCAGCACTGTCTCGCTACCGCCGACCAGCGCTTCCCAGATCGAGCGGAAGAAGCTCTTGTCCTCGCGCGCCACGTCCTGCTGCCAATTGAACACGTCGACGTCGCGCAACAAGGGCTTGATGTAACCATCCAGCTGGCCGTTCTCGGCGTTGGCCTCGATCACCACATCGCCGCTGCCGGCGTTGAAGTCGAACTTGCCGTACGCCGAGGAGAAGTCGTTGAGCCGGCGCAGCTCGATATCGGTGGCACGCACGCGGAATTCGAAGTCCTGGAAGTTCTCGAACGGGTCGAACACCGCCGTGGCCTCCAGTGGCGCGTGGCCGAGTAGCAGGGCGTGGCCCTCGAAGCGCGCGACGCGCTGGCCGTTGTCATCGGCGACGTTGGTCAGGTTGTACAGGCTGGCATCGACATCGTCGGCCTGCAGGTCCACCGGCGGCTGCGAGGTGAAGTTGCGGAAGCTGATGCGCCCGTCGACCACGCGAACTTCATCGAGGGTGATCGGCAGCAGCTTCTCCAGCTGCGCGCGCCAGTCGACGCCGGCACCGGTCTGGCTGTCTTCGTCGCGCTCGCCGCCGTCGACGAAGTTCAGCTCGGGGCGCTCGAAGATCACCCGGGCCACCACACCATGGCTGTACCACAGCGAGTGCCAGCTCACGGCGAGGTCGATCGACGGCGCATCGAGCAGCGGCACGGGCACCTCGCCGTCGGCCTTGACGATCTGCAGGCCGTTGATGCGGTAGGCACCGCGCCACCAGGCCAGGTCGACGTCGCTGATCTGGCCGCGGTAGTCGCCCATGTCGGCCAGCTTGTCGTTGAGGTAATCGCGGATCAGGTAGGGCAGCAGCAGGTGCAGCGTGACCAGCAACACGGCCAGGCCGAGCAGGATGGAAAAGGGCAGGCTGTAGCGGCGTTTCATGCGGGCGCTCGTCGCAACGGGTGTTTTCGATGGACTGCCCGGTGGCCCGCGGAGTTCGACCGGCGTGCTCTGGACGATCCCGGCACGCGGCCGTAGGCTGTCTGGCTCGCGAATCGACAAGGACACCCCATCATGAGCCGCATCTTTGCAGACAATGCCCAGTCCATCGGTAACACGCCGCTGGTGCAGATCAATCGCCTCGGTCCCAAGGGCGTGACCATCCTGGCGAAGATCGAGGGGCGCAACCCCGGCTATTCGGTCAAGTGCCGCATCGGCGCCAACATGATCTGGGATGCCGAGTCGCGTGGCGTACTCAAGCCGGGCATGACCCTGGTCGAGCCGACCTCGGGCAACACCGGCATCGGCCTGGCCTTCGTCGCCGCCGCCCGCGGCTACAAGCTGGTGCTGACCATGCCGGCCTCCATGAGCCTGGAGCGACGCAAGGTGCTCAAGGCCCTGGGCGCCGAACTGGTGCTGACCGAGCCGGCCAAGGGCATGAAGGGCGCCATCGAGAAGGCTGGCGAGATTCTCGCTTCCGACCCGGCCAAGTACTTCATGCCGGCGCAGTTCGACAATCCGGCCAACCCGGCGATCCACGAGAAGACCACCGGCCCGGAGATCTGGAACGACACCGACGGCGCGGTCGACGTGCTGGTGGCGGGGGTCGGCACCGGCGGCACCATCACCGGCGTGTCGCGCTACATCAAGAACACCCGGCACAAGCCGATCCTCTCGGTGGCCGTCGAGCCGATCGCCTCGCCGGTGATCAGCCAGGCGCTGGCCGGCGAGGAGATCAAGCCCAGCCCGCACAAGATCCAGGGCATCGGCGCCGGCTTCGTGCCGAAGAACCTCGATCTGTCCATCGTCGACCGCGTCGAGCAGGTCGGCGACGATGAGTCCAAGGCCATGGCCCTGCGTCTGATGCAGGAAGAGGGCATCCTCTGCGGCATCTCCTGTGGCGCGGCCATGGTGGCCGCCGTGCGCCTGGCCGAGAAGCCGGAGATGCAGGGCAAGACCATCGTGGTCATCCTGCCGGACTCGGGTGAGCGCTATCTCTCCAGCATGCTGTTCAGTGATCTGTTCAGTGATCAGGAGCTGCAGCAGTAACGAGCTGCCGCCCATGAAAAAGCCGCCCTCGGGCGGCTTTTTCGTTTCTGGCTTCAGGCCTTGGCTGGTGTCGCGGCGGGTGCGCTGGGTCGCACCACCAGCCACAGCGCCACGCCGATCAGCAGGCAGCCCGGCAGGTAGTCCCAGGTCAGCGGCTCGCCCAGCAACAGGGCGCCCCAGACCACGCCGAACGGCGGGATCAGGAAGGTGGTGGTGCTGGCCTTGATCGGGCCGATGTCGGCCAGCAGGCGGAAGTACAGGACATAGGCGAAGGCGGTGCAGACCAGGCCGAGGGCGGCCAGCGACAGCCACAAGGTGGGCCCGCCCCAGCTGGTCGGCGGCTGCCAGACCAGGCTGCCGGCGAACAGCGGCAGCTGGAACACACTGGCACCGACCAGGCTGGCGAAGGCAACCAGGCGGTTGTCCAGGCCCAGCGGGCCGATCCAGCGGCGGGTGAGGAAGCCGGCGAAGCCGTAGCAGGTGGTGGCCACCAGGCAGGCAGCGGCGCCCAGCAACAGCGGCAGGTCGAAGTCGATCGGGCCGGTGCGGGTCAGCACGGCCACGCCGAGCAGACCGAGGGCGACGCCTGCGGCCTTGCTGGCGGTCATCGCCTCGCTGAAGAACAGCGCACCGATCAGCACGCCCATCAGCGGCGTGGTGGCGTTGAAGATCGACGAGTAGCCGGCCGGCAGCACCAGCGCGGCCAGGCAGTACATCACCGATGGCAGGCCGGCGTTGATCACCCCCAGCACCAGGCAGGCGCGGAACTTGCCCTGGTAGTTCCACACCGGGCGCATCAGCAGGAGGAAGGCCAGCAGGCCGAGGGCGCCGAGGCTGGCGCGGAAGAAGGCGGTGGGCAGGCTGCCCAGCACGGGTACGGCGATGCGCATGAACAGGAAGCTGGCACCCCAGATGGCGGCAAGCAGCAGCAGGCGAAGCAGGTCGGCGGGTCTCATCAAACGGCTCCAGACAGGAGCCGTCAGATTACGCCGCCGGCTGGGCGGCGCAATCCGCAGATGGCTTTCAAATCGCCCGTACAGTTGCGCGAGTGCGGGCCGGTACAGTGATCAGCATTACCTCAGAAGGTCTTGCTCACGCTGGCCACCACGGTGGCGGTGCAGGCGTCGGTGAAGCCGTAGTTGCTGAAGCACTCGGCTTCCGACAGGTCAGTGTCGACGTAGCTCAGGCCCCAGGTGACGTCGAAGAAGTCACGGGTCAGTTTCACCTCCCACTCGCGGTAGGAATCCCTGGACTGGCCGCTGTTCGACCAGAACAGCGGGTCCTTCAGGTCCATGCGCCCGTAGCGCAGGTCCAGGCCGATCTCCAGCGGCAGCTGGGTCTCGTAGCCGACCCAGGTGTAGAGGGTGTCCTGATCCTCGCCGATGAAGTTGCCCAGGTCGCGGGAGTAGTAGGCCGCGGCCTTGAAGCCATAGGCGTTGAGGATGGCGTAGGCCTCGCTCTGGTTGAACTGGCTCTCCTTGGGGTAGGCGTACTTGATGTAGCCGAGGTCGAGGCTGACCGCCTCGGTCGCCTGCCAGTACCAGCCGGCGTAGTAGTCCACTTCCTGGCGGGTCTTGAGGCCGTAGCCGAAGTCGACGTTGGAGGTCCACACGCCGGCATACAGGCCGCTGCTGTGGCCCAGGGTGGCGCCGGCCTGCAGCGCGGGGTCGCCCTGGGTCTGCGAGATGCCGCGGGTGCGGTAGTCGCTGGCCAGGGTGAGGTCGATGTCGACGAAGAAGTCGTCGTTGATCGGCACGGCCTGGCTGCTCAGGGGTGTCAGGGCCAGGCCGGCGAGGAGGAGGGCGGTAGAGCGTTTCATGGGTGCTATCTCGATGTTGTGGTTGTTTTGGCAGATAGGCGGCAAGGCTTCGCCAGCCCCCGGCGAAGCCGGGAGTGGGCGAAGCGGTGGAACTGGTTGTTATTGGGCGGGGGCGTAGACCTGGCGACCGGCGAACCAGGTTTGCAGCACCTGGGTGTCGCCGAGGGCCTTGTCGTCGACGCTGAACACGTCGCGGTCGACCACCACGAAGTCGGCCTGCTTGCCGGCTTCCAGCGAGCCGATGCTCTGCTCCAGGCCGATGGTTCGCGCGGCGTTGATGGTGTAGGCGTAGAACATTGTCTCGCGGTCCAGGCGCTCGTCGGCGTTGAGCACGCCCTTGTCACCCTCGCGGGTCGACGCCTGGGCGATGGCCAGCCAGGGGTTGGGCGTGGACACCGGCCAGTCGCTGGCGCCGGCGATGGTCGCACCATTGGCCAGCAGCGAGTGCGCCGGGTACTGGTAGCGGAAGGCGAAGGCGCTGACGTAGGGCTTGACCAGGTCCAGAGTGTATTCGTCACCGGCGGCCCACAGCAGCTGCATCGAGGCGATCACGCCCAGCGGCTTGAAGCGCGCGAACTCCTTGGGATTGACCAGCTGCAGGTGGGTTATCGAGTGGGTCACGCCACTCTGCCGGTCCTTGCGCGCCTGCTCGATGCCGTTGAGCGACTCACGCACGGCGCGGTCGCCGATGGCGTGGATGTGCACCAGCCAGCCGCGGGCGTCGGCGGCGCTGACCAGCTCGCCGAAGTGCGCCGGGTCGATCAGCAGTTCGCCCTGCTTGAGCGAGTTGCTGTACGGGTCGATCAGCGCCGCGCTCTGCGCCGGGAACTCCAGCACGCCGTCGGCGAACACCTTGATCCCCGGCAGGCTCAGGTTGGGCACGTTGGCGAACTGCTGACGCACCTTGTCCAGCACTTCCAGATCGGCCGGGCGGCTCTTGGGGTTGGCCACCAGCAGGGCGGCGACGTGGGCATTCAGGCCGCCTTTCTCGGCCAGGGCCTTGTAGGCCGGCAGCACGCCGACGCTCTTCTCGGTGGGCTTGAGGTCGAACACCGCCTCGCCCGGCGCGGCGTTGGACGCCGGGTCCATCCAGGCGGTGATGCCCAGGCTGTTGTTCAGTTGCACCGCGGCTTCGGCGCCGCGCAGCAGCTCGTCCGGGCTCACGGCCGGCAGCACGCTGGCGACCCGATCCCAGCCGGCGTCGACCAGGAAGCCGCTGGGCTCGCCGTTCTTCAGCAGGCCGATGGTGTCGCGCTCGCCCTTGGGCAGACGGGCCACCAGCGCCTTGTCGATGCCGGCGCGTTTGAGCATGGCGGCGTTGGCCCAGGCGGTGTGGTGGTCGCTGCCGACGAAGACGATGGGCAGCTTTTCCCACTCGCCATGGTTGAAGCGCTGGCCCATGGCCTCGGCCTGGGACCAGACGCCGGAGTTCATGCCGCCGACCTGCAGCACGTCGCCGTGCACCGCTCGGCCGTCGGCCTGCCAGCCGCGCAGGCGCTTCTCCAGTTCGTCGACGCTGACCAGCTCGTCTTCCATGTTGGCGGCGGCCAGCTCCAGGCCGCCGAACACGGCGTGCGAGTGGGTGTCGATCAGGCCGGGCACCAGGGTCTTGCCTGCGAGGTCGACGAGCAGGGTGGAGGCATCGGCCAGGGCCTTGATCTCGGCGTCGCTACCGGCGCGCAGGATCTTGCCGTCTTCCACGGCGATGGCCTGTACCTGTGGCTGGGCCTGGTTGGCGGTGAACACCTTGCCGTTGAACAGCACCAGATCGGCGGCGGCCATGGCTTCCATCGAGGAAAAAGCCAATGCACTTGCAAGCAACGCTCTTTTCACAGCAGACCCCTTGTTTTTATTGAGTTGGCAGGGAGACTAGCGAGCAAGGCGAATGGGCAGAACGGCCTGTTTGCGCAAAAACCTTTTGCCTGATTGGAAAAAGACCATGGACAAGTTCAGCGCCCTCAGCATGTTCGTCGCCGCCGCCGAGCAGGGCAGTTTCAGCCGCGCCGCCGAGTTGCTGGGCAAGACGCCCTCGGCGCTGACCAAGGCGGTCGGCCATCTGGAGCGCGAGCTGGGCGCGGCGCTGTTCGAGCGCAGCACGCGGCGCATCGTGCTGACCGAGGCCGGGCGCCTGTACCTGGATACCGCGCGCCAGGTACTGCAGCGCCTGCGCGACGCCGGCGAGGAGATCGACCAGCTGCAGAACGGCCTGCAGGGCAGCCTGCGCCTGACCGCGGCGCTGGCCTTCGGCCCGGCCTTTCTCGAGCGGGTGTGTGCCGGCTTCCTCGCCGAATACCCGCAGATTCGCCTGCACGTGGACCTGAGCGACGACTTCGTCGACCTGGTCGAGGCCGGCTATGACCTGGCCCTGCGCGAGGGGCCCAGCGACCTGCCCGGGCTGATCGCCAGGGTTATCGGACGCAACCGCATCTTCCTCTGCGCCAGCCCCGAGTACGTCGCGCGCAACCCGCAGCCGCTGACACCGCAGACCATCGAGGAGCACGACTGGCTGATGTACACCCACCCGGCCCTGGGCCGCGATGGCTGGTGGGTGGACCGCGACAACCTGCGCATCCGCCTGCCGCACCCCAAGCGGGTACGCATGGAGAGCGACAACTACCACCTGCTGCTGGCCAATGCCCTGGCCGGCCACGGTGTGCTGCACACCCCGCAGTGGAGCGCCATGGACCTGCTGGATGAAGGCCGGCTGGTACGCCTGATGACCGATTACCGCATCGACCCGGATGCCTTCGGCGACAACATCCTCGCCGTCTATCCCAGCCACCGACGGGCCAGCGGCAAGGTGCTGGCCTTCATCGATTACCTGCAGGGTTACCTGGCCCGCACCATGGAAGTTGACCGATAGGGTCAATCGCACCGAGCGCTTGGGTCATTGAGAGGAAGTGGAGGGCAGACCTAACCTGCGTCGATCCCCTGGGGAATGAGGGGCGCCGGACGCGCGAAGCAGGGCTAGGCTCCTGCACGCGAACTGGCGTGTTTGCACGCCTGATCCGGCATCGCGCGCTTCGACAAGAACAAGAACAAGGGACCTGACATGACCGAACAACTGCCGCTGCAACGATTCCAGCACTGGTTGGAGGTGGCGCCCGAGCGGGTCTGGCTGCGCCAGCCGGTGGACGGCGTGTGGCACGACGTCACCTGGCGCCAGGTCGACGACCAGGCCCGGCGCCTGGCCAGTGCACTGCAGGCCCTGGGTTGCCAGCCGGGCGACCGCGTGGCGCTGCTGGCGAAGAACTGCGCGGAGTGGTTCGTCAGTGACCTGGCGATCATGTTCGCCGGGCTGGTCAGCGTGCCGCTGTACCCGCTGCAGTCCGCCGAGAGCGTGGCCTATGTGCTGGAACATGCCGGCTGCAAGGCGATCATCCTCGGCAAGCTGGACGAGCCGGAAAAGCTGGAAACCGGCATCGGCCCGCAGGTGGTGCGCATCGCCATGCCCTATCCGACCCTGCGCGCCGATTACCAGTGGCACGCGCTGCTGGCCGCGCACGAGCCGCTGCAGCAGGCACACGAGCAGCAGGGCGACGAGCTGCTGAGCATCCTCTATACCTCCGGCACCACCGGCCAGCCCAAGGGCGCCATGCTCTCGGCGCGGGCCATGGCCTTCGCTGCGACCAACTCGGTGCTGGAGATGAAGATCGGCCAGCACGACCGCTTCTTCTCCTACCTGCCGCTGTCGCACGCCGCCGAGCGCTTCCTGGTGCAGATGAACAGCCTGTACAGCGGCGCCAGCGTGGCCTTCGTCGAATCCCTGGAGACCTTCGCCAGCGACCTGCGCCAGGTGCGGCCGACCGTATTCTTCTCCGTGCCGCGGCTATGGACGCGCTTCCAGCAGGGCGTGCTGGAGCGCCTGCCGGCACAACGCCTCGACCGACTGTTGCGCCTGCCCTTCATCGGCACGCTGGTGGCACGCAAGATCCGCCAGGGCCTCGGCCTGGGCAAGGCGCGCATCCTGGTCTCGGGCGCGGCCTCGATCTCGCCGGCGCTGCTGGACTGGTACCGACGCCTGGGCATGACCCTCTGCGAGGGCTACGGCATGACCGAGAACTTTGCCTACGGCTGCTTCAACCGTCCGGGCCAGGTGCGCCTGGGCAGCGTCGGCCGGCCCATGCCGTTCCTCGAAATGCGCCTGGCGGAGAACGGCGAGGTGCAGTTCCGCAGCCCGACCCTGATGCAGGGCTACTACCGTGAACCGGCCCTGAGCGCCGAGGCGCTGGCCGGTGGCTGGCTGCACACCGGCGACAAGGGCGAGGTGGATGCCGACGGCTACCTGCGCATCACCGGCCGGGTGAAGGACATCTTCAAGACCAGCAAGGGCAAGTACGTGGCGCCGGCGCCCATCGAGGGGCAGATCGCCCGCAACACCTGGGTCGAGCAGGTCTGCCTGATGGGCAGCAACCGCGACCAGCCGCTGGCCCTGATCGAGCTGTCGCCAGCCGCCCGCGCCGAGCCGCGCGAGCGCATCGCCGCCGACCTGCAGGCGACCCTGCACGGCCTGAACGCCGAACTGCAGCCCCACGAGCGCCTTAGCCACCTGCTGCTGGTGCGCGACAGCTGGACCGTGGACAACGGCTGCATGACCCCGACCATGAAAATCCGCCGCAACGTGCTGGAGACCCGGTATGCCGACCTGGTCGCCGAGCTGCCGGCCGAACCCTCTCTGCACTGGGAAAACTGAACATGAAAGGCCCGTTGTCCTCGCTGAAAGTCCTCGACTTCTCCACCCTGCTGCCGGGGCCGTTCGCCTCGCTGCTGCTCGCCGATATGGGCGCCGAGGTGCTGCGCGTCGAGTCGCCCAGCCGTGTCGACCTGGTGCGCGTGCTGCCGCCGCATGTGGATGGCGTCTCCACCAGCCACGCCTACCTCAACCGCAACAAGCGCTGCCTGGCGCTGGACCTGAAGAAGCCCGAGGCGCTGGAGGTGGTGCGGCGCCTGGTGGCCGAGTACGACATCGTGCTGGAGCAGTTCCGCCCAGGCGTGATGGACAAGCTCGGCCTCGGCTACGAGGCGCTCAAGGCGATCAACCCGCGGCTGATCTACGTCTCGATCACCGGCTACGGGCAGAGCGGGCCGTACAAGGATCGCGCCGGCCATGACCTCAACTACCTGGCCCTGAGTGGCCTGGCCAGCTACACCGGACGCAGCGACAGCGGCCCGCTGCCGCTCGGCGTGCAGGTGGCGGACATCGCTGGCGGCTCGCTGCACGGGGTGATCGGTCTGCTTGCCGCAGTGATCGCCCGGCAGAGCAGCGGCATCGGTCAGCACGTGGACATCAGCATGACCGACTGCGCCTTCAGCCTGCATGCCATGGCCGGCGCCGGCTACCTGGCCGGCGGCGTGGAGCCGGACATGCAGAACCAAGTGCTCAACGGCGGCAGCTTCTACGACTACTACCGCACCCGCGATGGTCGCTGGCTGTCGGTGGGCAGCCTGGAACCGCAGTTCATGCAGCAGTTCTGCGCCGCTCTCGGCCGCCCGGAACTGGCCGCTCTGGGGTTGTCGCCCAAGGACCAGCAGCGCCTCAAGGAGGAGATCGCCATTGAGGTGGAGAAACACGACCTGGCCGAGTGGCAGCATCGCTTCGCCGAGGTGGACGCCTGCGTCGAACCGGTGCTGAAGCTCTCCGAAGCGGTCGAGCATCCGCAGCTCAAGGCGCGTGGCGTGGTCACCGAGGTCCCGCGCGAGGGCAAGGCCGCACAGCGGCAGATCGCCTGCCCGATTCGTTTCTCGCAGGGGCTGCAGCCACCACGGCATATCGGCGCAGCGGTCGGCGCGCACAGCAACGAGGTGCTGCGCGAGCTGGGTTATGGCGAGGATGAGATTGCCGCGCTCAGGGCGAGCAAGGCGCTGGGCTGAGGATTACTCGACCCGCTGCTCGCCGCTGAATACCAGGGTCGCCCGGCAGCGCCGGCAGAAGTAGCGCCGCCCCTGGGCGACCAGGCGGTGGCGTTGGCCGGAGAAGGGGAACTCGCCTTCCGGGCACTGGCACAGATAGAGGTAGCGGGTGACCTTGCGCCGGCCGATGTCGTAGTTGTGGCAGCGATCCGGCGGCAGCTCGTAGACACCACGCATGATCAGCTGCCACTCCTCGCCATGCGGCTGGATGCGCCCGCCGAACAGCTGGTGCGCCACCAGGTGGGCGACCTCGTGGGCCACCGTCTGTTTGAGGAAGTGCTCGCGGTTCTCCGCGTACAGCTTGGGATTGAAGCGCAGCAGGTTCTCGTGCAGGTGCGCTACGCCGGCCTTTTGGCCGCGCAGCTTGAAGCTGACCTCGGGACGGGGGAACGAGCGCTTGAAGAAGCCTTCGGCCTGCAGGTAGCAGGCTTCGACGCGGGCATGGAGCAGTTCGGGCATGGGGCGATTATGCCGCATCGCCCCGCGTAGCTAAACCGACCGCTGGTCGAGTCAGTCGTTGCTGTGTTGCTGCTCCTGCACCGTCGGCCTTTCCTCGCGGGTCGAGTAGCCCTGTTCCGGCGCGGTGCGCTCGTAGACCGGGTCCATGTAGTAGTGCCAGTGCAGGATGGCCGAGACCAGCAGCGTCACCACCGCCAGCACCGCGACCGCCCAGACCGAGCCGGCGTAGACCATGCCCTGCTGCTGGCGCAGGCGCATGAAGGTGGGCAGGCCGACGAACAGCAGGAAGGTCGAATAGGCACAGGCCAGGCCCAGCGCCAGTACCGCGATCCAGCGGCTCGGGTAGATGGCCACGAGCCCGGCGAGGAAGAACGGCGTGGCGGTGTAGGCGGCGAAGCCGATGCACTGGTTCAGGCTGGGGCGTGCATCGAAGGTCCGCGACATCCAGCGGATGAAGCCGCCCATGATCAGGGTGCCGACCAGTGCGGTGAGGTAGACGTTGAGGGCCAGCAGCAGGGCGCTGCCCTCGGCGAGCCGCACGCGCTCATCCTCGACCAGGCTCCAACCCACCTCGCTGGTACCGACGAACAGGCTCACGGCGGGAATCATCGCGAGCAGCAGCAGGTGGCCCAGGTAGTGCGCGGGATGCTGTTCCTCTTCCTGGCGGATCTCGTGCCAGGCGGCGTCCGGGTGGGTAAACAGGTTGACGAAGTGCGGCGTCATGGGCGCGTTCCTCTGCAGGGTTGGCCATAACGGCTTAGAACTGCGCAGGTGTCGCCAGGGTTCAACTTTCCGGCTGGAAGGAACGTGCGTGCAATGAAAAGGCCGCCCGTAGGCGGCCTGGTGCAGACGATACAGACTCAGTTGGTGTAGACCGGCCCTACGCCGAAGCCCCAGAGGATCACCGAGCAGGCGATCATCGCCACCAGCACCACCAGGCCCACGGCCAGTACCGAGCTGGAGAACATGAAGCCCTCGTCCTGGGGGATGCCCATGAAGGTGGGGATGCCGGAGTACAGCAGGTACACCGTGTAGCAGACCGCCGCCGTGCCGATCAGCATGCCCAGCCACAGGCTCGGATAGAGCGCCGCGACACCGCCGACGAACAGCGGGGTCGCGCAATAGGCGGCGAACACGATGCATTGGGTCAGGGTCGGGTTGGAGTCGTAGGTGCGCGCCATCCAGTGGATGAAGGCCCCCATGACGGCCACGCCAGCGAGCATTGCCAGGTAGGACATGATGGTCATCTGCATGGCGCTGGCCGCCGTGAGCTTGACCGCCTCGCCATCGCCGATGCGCCAACCCACCTCGGTGGTACCGAAATAGGCGCAGAGCGCGGGGATGGCAGCGAGAATCAGGACATGGGTCAGGTACATGTGGCTGACGCTTTCCTCTTCGCCACGGATTTCCTGCCACTCTTGGTCGGGATGGGTGAAGAGCCCCCAAACATGGTGGATCATGCAGACACCTCCTCTTTTTATTGTCGATCGCCCCGAGCGTAACGCCCGGCGTGCGTGAACAGCGGCGCCGGGTGCAGGCCGAATTAAGTGCGACCGTATGCCGCAGTATAGGAAAGGCTGTATCCCGCGTAATCCGTGGCTTTAGAGCGAATTGCTCTCTATGAGTCAGCCGTAATAGCGCTCAAGTATTTCCATGGCCAGGTTGATCGACTGCAGGCGGCTGGTGCTGCCGCCCCGGTCCGGATGGTGCAGGCTCACCAACTGGCGGTAGCGCTGCTTGATCTGCGCGAGATTGAGCGGTTGCGTGGCATCCAGCTCGAACAGCTTGAGGGCCGCCTGCTTCTCTTCGCCGCCCTGCATGCGGGTCCAGAAGCTGGCCAGCAGCTTCTCCACATCGTCTTCGGTGGTATCGCGCAAATTTTGCAGATTGAGATAGTAGTCACGCAGCGGGTCGTGTTCGGCCAGCTCCGCGCTGCCCGGGTGCCAGGGTTGCAGCTGCACGCACAGCGGGCTGATCTGCAGATGCGCCTCGCGCTTGCCCCATAGGCGCTCGCGCAGCGAATAGAGGGCGTTGAACAGCAGGAAGTGGGTGCGAAACAGCACCAGCCGGTCCGCCAGCCCCAGGTGCGGGATATGCGTGGAACGGCGGGCCTTGAGCTGCTGGATCAGCTGGAATTCACTGATTCCGGCGGGTACGGCGCGGAGCAACTGCTGCAGCTGTTCGGGCAGGTCGAGGGTCGGGTCGAGGTCGTTGTTCATCGGGCGAGCCTAACACGGGCTGTCGCGGCCGAGCTTTGTGCGTAAAATAGCCAGCTTTTCGCCTTCACCCCCGGATTCTCCCGCACCATGCCCAGCACCATTTCGGTCAACCAGAACAAACTGCAGAAGCGCCTGCGTCGCCAGGTCGGCGAGGCCATCGCCGATTTCAACATGATCGAGGATGGCGACAAGGTGATGGTCTGCCTGTCCGGCGGCAAGGACAGCTACACCATGCTCGACGTGCTGCTGTACCTGCAGAAGGTGGCGCCGATCAAGTTCGAGATCGTCGCGGTGAACATGGACCAGAAGCAGCCCGGCTTCCCCGAGCACGTGCTGCCGGCCTACCTGGAATCCATCGGCGTGCCGTACCACATCATCGAGAAGGACACCTACTCGGTGGTGAAGGAGAAGATCCCGGAGGGCAAGACCACCTGCTCGCTGTGCTCGCGCCTGCGTCGCGGCACCCTGTACACCTACGCCGACGAAATCGGCGCGACCAAGATGGCCCTCGGTCACCACCGCGACGACATCCTCGAGACCTTCTTCCTCAACATGTTCTACGGCGGCACGCTGAAGGCCATGCCGCCCAAGCTGCTGTCCGACGACGGCCGCAACGTGGTGATCCGCCCGCTGGCCTACTGCAACGAGAAGGACATCGAGGCCTACTCGGTGATGAAGGAATTCCCGATCATCCCGTGCAACCTGTGCGGTTCGCAGGAGAACCTGCAGCGCCAGGTGGTCAAGGAAATGCTGGTGGACTGGGAGCGCAAGAGCCCCGGCCGTACCGAGATCATGTTCCGCGCGCTGCAGAACGTGGTGCCCTCGCAGCTGGCCGACCGCGAGCTGTTCGACTTCAAGACCCTGAAGATCGATGACAGCGCCACGCCGCGCTTCCTCGATGTGATGAACCTGTGATTCCCCGACCGGCCGCCCAGAGCGGCCGGTTTGCTATCTAGCCGCGCATGATCAGTTCGGGCACCGCGCGTTCCTCGACGAAGCGCTCCTGCACCAGGCGCTTCACCTCGGCCGCGTCGCGTATGCGGTACCACTCGCCACTCGGGTAGACACTCAGGGTCGGGCCCTGGTCGCAGGGGAACTGGCACTGGGTGCGGGTGATATGCACGCCATCCTCGGTCTCCAGTCGGCCGGCCGCTTTCAGCTCCTCGCGCAACAGTTTCCACAAGGGCAGGGCGCCACGCCGGGTGCAGCGCGGGCCGTTGCACAGCAGCACGCGATAGCGGTGCGGCGGGATGCACGACCAAGAGTGAGACTCCGGCAGCTGCGGTACGTCCACGCAGCCCAGGTGCTTGTCCGGCTGCTGGATCAGCTCGGCCAGGGCCGCCACATCCTCGGCATTGCCGGCACCGACGAGCAGCCGGTCGGCGCGTTCGCCGGCCAGTGCCTGCAGTTCGCCGCGCAGCCAGTCCAGCTGCGGGCTATCGCCGAGTGGGTCGAGATCGACGATCAATAGCGGCAGCTCTGCGCTGCTCAGGCAGTCACGTACCTGCTCCCAGAGCGCGTCATAACCGGCGCCGGTATCGAACAGATCGCCCAGCACCGTGGCGCCGAACTGTTCGGTGAGCTGGCGGCGGGTCAGTTCGGCGAAGCTGCCATGGTCGAGATCGGGGCCGGCGAACAGCACGCGGGCGTAGGTTTCGGTCTTCATCGGAGTTCTCAAAGCAGCGGCTGCAGCGCCTGCCACAGGTCATCGGGGTTGGCGAAGCTGCGCTCCACCTCGGGCAGTTGCGGGCGTTGCAGCAGCAATACCGGCAGACCGCGCTCGCGGGCGACCTGCAGTTTGGCCTCGGTGGCATTGCCGCCACTGTTCTTGCTCACCAGCACATCGAAGCCCTCAGCGGCGAATAGCGTGCGTTCATCTTCGAGGGTGAAAGGGCCGCGCGCGGCGATGCAGCGTGCACGTGGATGTTCGGGCTGGGCATCGAGCAGGCGCAGGGTCCAGTACTGATGCGCGGGAATCTCGTCGAGATGCGCCAGCGGCTCGCGGCCGAGGGTGAAGAAGGGTTTGCCGAAGGGTTCCAGCGCCGAGACCAGTGCGGTCCAGTCGGCCACCTCGCGCCAGTCGTCACCGGCTTGTGGCTGCCAGCCGGGACGCCGCAGCGCCCAGCAGGGCACGCCGGCCAGGCGCGCGGCCGCGGCGGCATTGGCGCTGATCCGGGCGGCGTAGGGGTGGGTGACGTCCAGCAGCAGGTCGAAGCCCTCGGCGCGGATAAAGTCGGCCAGGCCCTCGGCACCGCCGAAGCCGCCGACGCGCACCTGGCAGTTCAGGTCCTCCGGCACCTTGCCCAGCCCGGCCAGGCTGTACAGGTGCTCGGGCCCCAGACGACGGGCCAGACGCAGTGCGTCGCCGACACCGCCGAGCAGCAGAACTCGGGTCACGGCTTGTGTACTTGCAGCAGGGTAATCGGCAGGGCGCTGCGCCAGGTGTCGAAATCGCCCAGCGGCTGGGCCTGGGCCACGGCGATGCGGGTCAGCTCGCCACCGTGCTGTTCGCGGAAGGCCACCAGCATGGCCTCGCTCTGCAGGGTCACGGCATTGGCGATCAGCCGGCCGCCGGGTTTCAGCGCCTGCCAGCACAGCTCCAGCACGCCGGGCACGGTGACGCCGCCACCGATAAAGATGGCGTCGGGGAAGTCGAGGCCGGCTAGCGCGTCCGGCGCTTCGCCAGCCACTAGCTGCAGCTGCGGCACGCCGAGGGCGTCGCGGTTATGCGCGATCAGTTGCTGGCGATCCGCGTTGGCCTCGATGGCGATGGCGCGGCAACTCGGGTGGCTGCGCAGCCACTCGATGCCGATCGAACCGCAGCCGGCGCCGACATCCCACAGCAGCTCGCCGGGGCGTGGCGCCAGGCGGGCTAGGGTGATGGCGCGTACGTCGCGTTTGGTCAGCTGGCCGTCGTGGCGGTAGGCGTCGTCGGGCAGGCCGATGGTCAGCGGCAGCGCTTGCACACCAGTGTCGGCCTGGCATTCCACGGCCAGCAGATTCAGCGCGGCGACTGCTTCCACATTCCAGCTCGCGGCCAGGCCATCGATACGCCGCTCCAGTGGGCCGCCCAGGTGCTCCAGCACGCTCAGGCGGCTGGCGCCAAAGCCACGCTCGCGCAGCAGGGCGGCGATGGCGGCGGGGCTATCGCCGTCGTTGCACAGGATCAGCAGGCGCTGGCCGTCATGCAGATGGCGGGCGACGGTGGGCAGAGGACGCGCCACCACCGACAGCAGGGTCACGTCCTGCAGCGGCCAGCCCAGGCGCGCGGCGGCCAGGGAATAGGAGGAGGGCGCCGGCAGCACCAGCATTTCGCCTTCGCTCACCTGGCGCGCCAGGCTGGCGCCGACACTAAACAGCATAGGGTCACCGCTGGCCAGCACGCAGGTCGGTGTGCCGCGTCGCTGTAGCACCGGCTCCAGGCTGAAGGGGCTCGGCCAGTTCTGGCGTGGGGCGCGGATGCACGGCGGCAGCAGGTCGAGCTGGCGCGGCGCACCGACGATGCACTCGGCCGCCAGCAGCGCGCGACGCGCCGTCTTGCCCAGGCCGGCATAACCGTCTTCGCCGATGCCCACTACCGTCAGCCAGGCCGTCATCTGTGTCTCCTCGATGCCTTGCGGGCGACGCGCGGGCTTGGCCCGGTGCCGCTAAAAGCGGGCATAATAGCGCCTTCGTCGGTGCCCGGCCCCTCCAGGGGAGCCAGCGGGCCTAAGAGGGAACACGGTACAAGCCGTGGCTGCCCCCGCAACTGTAAGCAGCGAGTCGCTTCACACACATGCCACTGAGCAATCGGGAAGGCCGTGCAGCGATGAGGACCTGTCAGCCAGGAGACCTGCCGACGACGCAGTCGCGAGTGCCAACATCGGGCGGGGTGTACCGATGCCAAGAAATCCCTGTGCGGATTTCACTGGTTCGGTCGCCGCGTCGTTCGTTGTCGGTGACCGTTTGAAGCCCGATCCCTCTATTGCTGCTGCACATGTTCCCCGGCCGTCTGCCTGCCCGGGGCTGTGGCGCGTCGTGCCGGCGAAAGATGGCGGCATCTGCCGGGTAAAACTGCCCGGCGGCCTGCTCACCAGCGCTCAGGCCCGCGCCGTGGTCGCGACTGCGCGAACCCATGCCAGTGGTGTGCTGGAGCTGACCAACCGCAGCAACCTGCAGATTCGCGGTGTGCGCGAGGAGTGCCAAGGCGCGCTGGTGCAGCAGCTGCTCGACGCCGGCCTCGGCCCGCGTCACGCCGATGCCGACGATGTGCGCAATGTGCTGATCAGCCCCGCCGCCGGCCGTGATCCGGCGGCCCATCTCGATACCCGCCCGCTGGCCGAACGACTGCTGGCGCTGCTGCAGGATGTGCCTGCGTTCCGCGACCTGTCGCCCAAGTTCGCCGTGCAGCTGGATGGCGGTGAATCCCTGGCGATGCTCGAGCATCCGCACGATATCTGGCTCAGCGCCTTGCCCGGCGGTACGCAGATGGCTTTCGGCCTGGCCGGCTGCCCGCGTGGCGGTGCGCTGGGCGTGGTCGCGGTGGATCAGGCAGTGCAGTTGGTAGAAGCGCTGTTGCACCTGTTCCTCGACTTGGCCGGCGAGCATTCGCGCCTGCGCCAGCTGTTGGCCGAGCTACCGGCGCAAGCCTTCCTCGCCCGCCTGCCATTCGACTTCCAGCCTGAGACGCCTTGCTTCGCCAGCCCAGCGCTGGAAGGCACGCCGCTAGGTATGCATGCCCAGGGTCAGCCAGGGCAGGTGATGCTGCTAGCGGGGGCGCCGCTCGGGCGGTTGTACGCCGAGCAGCTGCAGGCCCTGGCCGATCTGGCGGATGCCGAAGGCAGCGGCGAGCTGCGCCTCACGCCCTGGCAGGGCGTGCTGCTGCCGGATGTCGCCACTGATCGCCAGTCCATCGTGGCGCAAGCCGTGAGCGACATCGGTCTGCTGCTGGATGCCTGCGCGCCGCTGGCCCGCATGCTCGCCTGCAGCGGCACCGCCGGCTGCGCCAAGGGTGCGGCGGACACCAAGGCCGATGCCCTGCGTCTGGCCGATCATCTGGGCCCGCACGGCCCGGCGCAGGTGCACCTGTGCGGTTGCCCTCGCAGCTGCGCCGCCGCCCACATCGCCCCTTACACGCTGCTGGCCCAGCCCGGTGGCCGTTACGACCTCTATCGCCGCGAGCAGGGCCAGGCCGGATTCGGCCGCCTGCTGGCGGCGTCCCTCGATATCGACCAAGCCGGCGAGCACCTCGCCGCAGGAACACCCGAATGATCGAATACATCCGCGATGGTCAGGAGATCTATCGCCAATCCTTCGCCACCATCCGTGCCGAGGCCGACCTCAGCGCCATCCCGGCCGACCTGGAGAAACTCGCCGTACGCCTGATCCACGCCTGCGGCATGGTCGACGTGGTGCAGGACCTGCGCTTCTCGCCCGGTGCCGGCGCCGCCGGCCGCGCGGCATTAGCCCAAGGCGCGCCGATCCTCTGCGACGCCCGCATGGTCGCCGAGGGCATCACCCGCGCGCGCCTGCCGGCCAACAACCCGGTGATCTGCACCCTGAACGAGGCGGACGTGCCGCAGCTGGCCCGTGATCTCGGCAACACCCGCTCGGCGGCGGCGCTGGAGCACTGGCGCGAGCACCTGGAGGGCAGCGTGGTGGTGATCGGCAACGCGCCCACCGCGCTGTTCTACCTGCTGGAAATGCTCGACGCTGGCGCACCCAAACCGGCGCTGATCCTCGGCATGCCGGTGGGCTTTATCGGCGCCGCCGAATCCAAGGAAATGCTCGCCGCCGACAGCCGCGGCGTGCCCTACGTCATCGTGCACGGTCGCCGCGGTGGCAGCGCCATGGCCGCCGCCGCGGTCAACGCTCTGGCCACGGAGGTGGAGTGATGCGCAAGGGACGTCTGCTCGGCCTCGGCGTCGGCCCCGGCGATCCGGAGCTGATTACCCTCAAGGCCCTGCGCCTGCTGCAGTCCGCGCCGGTGGTGGGCTACTTCGTGGCCAAGGCCAAGGCGAACAAGGGCCAGGGCGGCAACGCCTTCGGCATCATCGAACAGCACCTCAGCGAGGCGCAGCGCCGCCTGCCGCTGGTCTATCCGGTGACCACCGAGAAGCTGGAACCGCCGCTGACCTACGAGGATGTGATTGCCGACTTCTACGACACCTGCGCTGTGCAGATCGCCGCCGAGCTGGACGCCGGTCGCGACGTGGCGGTGATCTGCGAGGGCGACCCGTTCTTCTACGGCTCCTACATGTACCTCCACGACCGCCTGGCCGAGCGTTTTGATGCCGAGGTGGTGCCCGGCGTGTGCTCGATGCTCGGCTGCGCCTCAGTACTGGGTACGCCGCTGGTCTATCGCAACCAGAGCTTGAGCGTGCTCTCCGGCGTGCTGCCGGAAGAGGAGCTGGAGCAGCGCCTGCGCACTGCCGAGGCCGCGGTGGTGATGAAGCTCGGTCGAAACTTCGACAAGGTGCGCCGCGTGCTGCAACGCCTCGGCCTGGCCGAGCGCGCGCACTATGTGGAGCGCGCCACCATGGACAACCAGCACATCGTGCCGTTGGACGAGGTGGATCCGCTGGCCTCGCCGTACTTCTCCATGATCCTGGTGCCGGGGGAGAAGTGGCGTGGCTGAGTTGGATCGAGCACCCGCCATCGTCATCCTCGGCGCCTCGGCGCTGGCCACCGCACGCCGCGTGCGCGAGCGCTATCCGCAGGCACGCATCCACGGCCTGGCCGGACGGGTGGACGAGGTCGACGAGAGCTACCGCGAATTCGCCGAACACCTGCGCGGCCTGTACCGCGCCGGTACGCCGATCATCGCCCTGTGCGCCGCCGGCATCGTCATCCGCAGCCTGGCTTCAGCATTGGTGGAGAAGGGCGCCGAACCACCGGTACTGGCCCTGGCCGAGGACGGCAGCGCCGTGGTGCCGCTGCTCGGCGGCCTGGCCGGGGTCAACCGCCTGGCCCGCGAGCTGGGCGACTGGCTGGCGGTGGCGCCGGCCATCACTACCAGCGGCGAGCTGCGCTTCGGCACCTGCCTGCTCGACCCGCCCGAGGGCTACGCCCTGGCCGATCTGGAGCAGGGCAAGCGCCTGGTCAGCGACCTGCTCGGCGGTGCTCGTTTGCGCGTCGAAGGCGAGGCTCCGTGGCTGCAACAGGCCAACCTGCCGCTGCATGCCGAGGGCGAGCGCTGCCTGCGTATCGATGTGGCCGCCGCCAGCGGCGACGATGCACTGTTGATCCATCCGCGCCGGCTGCTGGTGCGTTGCACCGAATTCTCTGCCGAGCTGGCTGCTCGTTTGCGCGCCGCGCTAGCCGAGAAAGGTCTGGCCGAGGAGGCCCTGGCGGCGCTGCTGGTCGAAGGCGAAGGACGTGCATTGCCGTTTGCCGAGCAGGCGGCTGCTGAGCTGAAGGTGCCATTGCGTTTCATCGAGTCGAACACGGCGCTGCCGCCGGCCTGCTACGAGGCGCCGGGGCTGAGCCTGTATCTGGCTGACAGCCCGCAGACCGCTGCCACCATCGGCCGCCCGCGTGGCCGCCTCAGCGTGGTCGGCATCGGCCCCGGCTGCGCCGAGCTGCTAGCCCCGGCAGTGCGCCGCGCGCTGGATGAGGCCGAGGACGTGCTCGGCTACGAGACCTACGTGACCATGGCCGGCCCCTACCGCGCCAACCAGTGCCTGCACGCCAGCGACAATCGCGAAGAGTTGCAGCGCGCCGCCCATGCCTTCGAGCTGGCCGCGCAGGGTCGACGCGTAGTGATGGTGTCGTCCGGCGACCCGGGCGTGTTCGCCATGGCCGCCGCGGTGATGGAGGCGCTGGAGGCTTCCAGTGATGCACGCTGGCAAGGCGTGGAGCTGGAAGTGCTACCCGGCATCTCCGCCGCCCTGGCCGCCGCCGCCAAGGCCGGGGCGCCGCTGGGCCACGACTTCTGCCTGATCTCCCTGTCCGACAACCTCAAGCCCTGGGCGATGATCGAGAAGCGCCTGCAGCACGCCGCTGCCGCCGACCTGGCCATGGCCTTCTACAACCCGATCTCCAGGGCGCGCCCCTGGCAACTCGGCCGCGCCCTCGACCTGCTGCGCCAGCACCGCGAGCCGCAGACCCTGGTGGTGCTCGGTCGCGACATCGGCCGTCCGGCCGAGGCCCTGCGCGTGCTCACCCTCGGCGAGCTGACCCCAGAGCTGGTAGACATGCGTACCCTGGTGATCATCGGCTCCAGCCAGACCCGGCGCTTCTCGCGCCAGGGCGGCGGCGAGTGGGTCTACACGCCGCGCTGGTATCCGCAGGACTGAAGGCCTACTCGGCCTTCAGTGCGTCACCGATGGCATAGAAGTGCCCGCCGGCCACATGGTGCAGGCTGCACCAGGCCGGGTCGGCGTCCTCGAAGTGCCAGTGGCCGTCGCGGAACACGCGGTCGTCGGCCCAGGCGCCGACCACTTCGCCGATGAACAGGTCGTAGGCCTGCTGGTTGTGTGGCTCGGCGATCAGCTCGCAGGCCAGCCAGGCCGAACAGCCTTGCACGAAGGGCAGGTCGTGGCCGGGTATGTTGAACAGTTCGACGCCGGCCTTGGCCAGCTTGTCCGGGGCGTCTTTGAGGCTGTGGTTGCCGACCTGGTTGGTCAGCTGCAACTGGGCGGCGGTGGGGATCTGGATGACGAAGCGGCCGCTGCGTTCGATCAGTTCGCGGGTGCGGGTGGCTTTGTCGAGTACCACGGTGAGTTTGGGTGGGGAGAAGTCCAAGGCGCAGCACCAGGCGGCGGCCATGACGTTGTCGACGCCTTCGTGGCGGGCGGAGACCAGGACGGTTGGGCCGTGGTTGAGGAGGCGGTAGGCCTTGGCGAGGTCTACCTGCTTTTGGTGGGGATTCATTTGTGTGGCGTTTCCTGACAGCGGGGTGTTGGCGTCGATATGGTTGCTGAGAATCAGCGCTTTCCTCGGCTGAGACTACAGGTTCCGCCTTGTACGGCGGGTCACTTTTTCCAGTCGCGGAAAAAGTAACCAAAAACGCTTTCCCCTGCATCCGGCCCTGCGCTTCGCTCCGGGTTCGTTCGCTCCATCGCCGCTCCAGGGGCCCGGCGCGAAGGGCCATCCTTGGCCCATCGCGCCTCTCGCGGCCTCCATGCCGCTCAACCCCTTCCACGACGATTCCACTCACCCTTCTGAAGGGGCGTTTTGAGTTGCCTGACAGTTCTATGTCTTCTTTCTCGATCCCACGCGGAGCGTGGAAAAAGATCATGCGCGAAGCGCCCAGAAAAACTACCAGCCAACTCGGAGTCCGAACCCCGTCAGGAGGCCGAGTGGAGGTGTTGCGCAGGGGGACGAGCCGCATGGATGCGGCGAGAGG
>NZ_JAQSUW010000015.1:164264-248996 GCF_028649395.1 Pseudomonas sp. Gutcm_11s
CCGGCCCCCGGAGCGGCACCGGAGGGAGGGAAGTCTGGCCGCAGGCCAGACCCGGATGTCGGGCGCGCTTTCTCTTTGGTTACTTTCTCTTTGAGCGTGCAAAGAGAAAGTAACTCGCCGTAAGGGCGAAAATGGTGCTCTTCGGCAAGCATGATGGCTTGCGGAAGGCACACCCGGAATGACTCTGATACAGATTGGACTAGTGGTTAGCTCCGATCAGGATATATGCAGCACATTCTTCTTAAGCCGACCTCCTTGTCGCTCCACACTACGCCAACTGCTGTTGTCGTTCATGGTTATCCAGCGTCTCTCTTCACCCCGATAGAACCAATCCTTGTCGTTTTGGTAGAACAACTGAATACCCATTGCTTCGTGGATGTTAAGAATCTCATTGCTGTGCGACAGGGTTTCACTGAAGTCCGTGACTGCTTTCTGCCCCATTTCGCTGTACAGAAGGTGTAGGTCGAGGAGCAGCGAGTTGACGTTACGCGGTAGCGCTGCGACGTTTAGTCCAATTTCGCGGGCCTCTCCCATAAGGATCGGATAGCTGTGTGACGGATACTTCGAGTTGAGTGTGGTCGATATGTCCAATGCTTTAGTTGCATCTTTGATGTGATAGGAAAGCAACTCTTTGCACAGCATGATCGATAGCGATTCCGCTCGGTCAACGGCGCCAATCACTAATGGATGCACATGCTCAAATAGGCTCTTGTATGGGTTGTCGCCACCATCAGGAGCCTCAGCCCGCCACCGTTTGACCACTCGGTTTAGTTCGTCAAGGCTGACGCTGACGCGGTCATTGTCGCGATCTCTAGGGGACAGTGCATGATTCAGCGAAGTGTCCACCGCAGTTAGATAGGCTGTGGGACCCATCAAAATCTGATCTGCGCCAATTGCGATCATTGTTGCTGCAGATGCACATTCGTGTGGCACTAGAGCTATCAGCTGCCGGCAATGCTGGCGTAACAGGTTGACCATACGAAGAGAGGCTTGGCCATTGCCACCGTCGGACTTGATGAAGTAGTAAAGAGTGTCGTGCTGGCCCAAACGCTCCAGAATGTTGTTCAGCGCGATCACATCATTTGAGCAAACGGCGCCTCTGGAGTTGTTCCAATAGCAGATAACCGGGCCTCCCAATTCCTTGGATATTTCCTCAATGGCTGCCTGGGTTTTGGAAAAAAGGACGGGGGGTTGCTTAATTTTTTTTGTCCCCAGGCGCTCTTGTTCTTCCATGATGTATACCTTGCTGTGAGAAATTGACGTTGGATCGTAGCGAAAGAGCAGCGGCTACTGAAGTACCTGAGCTATGACGAATAGAGCAGAGTGGCTTGGATGAAGGGTTCCTTTTTCGTTGCTCTCAGCTCTGCGCTTCCACTCTTACGCAGCAAATAGCTATCCATAATCCACCCATTCCTCTCCCGCGCCTCCGCACGAGTAGCGGCAATTCGCTCCGCCACCTCATCCAGCGCCCCAGCAATCAAAATCTCATCCGCCGTCCCCACATACGCTCCCCAATAGATATGCAGCCCCTGCCCAACAAACCGTAGGTAGGTGTCCTTGGCATCGAGCATCACCGCCACGCTATCCACGCCCTGCGGCCAGCCCTCGGCCAGCAGGCGGCCGGTGGTGATTTCCACGGCGCGGCCGATCTGGTTCAGCGGTATGCGGTGGCGGGCGGTGAGGGCCTGCAGGCTGGTGATACCGGGGATCACGTCATAGCTGAGGTCGCTGCGCGCGCTAGCGATGGATTCGATGATGCGGATGCTGCTGTCGTACAGCGAGGGGTCGCCCCAGACCATGAAGGCGGCTACTTCGCCGTCGCTCATCTGCTCGTCGATCAGCTGCTCGAACACTGCCTGCTTGTCGCGGTTCAGCTCGTCCACGCTGGCGCGGTAGTCGGCGGCGTCGCGTTCGCGCTCCGGCTGCTGGCCTTCGGCGAAACGGGGCAGGTGCCCTTCGAGGAAGCGCTCGCAGATTTCCCGGCGCAGGGCGTTGAGCTTGTGTTTGGCCGGGCCCTTGTCCATCAGGAAGATCACATCGCTGCGGCGCAGGGCCTTGATAGCCTGTTGGGTGATGTAGTCCGGGTCGCCGGCGCCAATGCCGACCAGCAGCAGTTCTTTCATGGTCTGTTCCAGATGGGCGCTCGGCTTGCGGGCGCCAGTTCGTCGATATGGTGGTAGTCGGCGCCCAGCTCAAAGGCCAGCTGGCTGGCGCGGCCGAGGCGGATGGGCGCGCGTTCGATGTCCAGCAGCAGGCCGGGGCAGGGTAGCGTGGTAAGCCGCGGCCAGTCGCGCAGGCGGCCGTCGGTGAGCAGCAGCAGGCGTTGTTGTTCGCCCGGTTTGTGGTGCTGCCGGCGCAGCAACCAGGGCGTGGCCAGTTGCAGGGCCTCGATGATCGGCGTGCCACCGCCGGCACCGAGCTGGTTCAGCCAGGCGTGCAGTTCAGGCGAGGCCTTCTGCCCCTGCCACAGCCAGCGCGGCTGCGCGCCGCCGGCTTCGAGCACGGCCAGGCGCGCGCGCTGGCGATAGGCGCTGGCGAACAGTTCGGCGAGCAGGCCCTTGGCCTGGGCCAGGGCGCCATGCCGACGGGTGCTGGCCGAGGCATCGACGATTACCAACCACAGCTCGCCGGGGCGCACGCGGCGGGCGTGCCAGTGCAGGTCGGCATGGCGGCGCGGGCGTCCGTGGGCGAGGGTCGCCGGCCAGTCGATGCGCGTGGGCGTGCCGCTGCCGCGTGCGCCACTGCGTCCGCCTTGGGCCTGGCCGGGGAGGGGTAGGGCATCCGCGCCTGGGGCCTGGCGCGGGCGGATGCTCAGGGCTTTTTTGGCCAGCTCGGTGGCTCGCGTCGTTCGCCGACGGCCACGGCCTGCGGCGGCAGTGCGCCCCACTGGCCTTCGCCCTGCTCCTGTTGCGCTGGTTGTTGTTCCGACCGGTTTGGCGCCGGCGGCTGGCTCGCGGCGGGCGGCGTGTGTTCGCGGCGGCGATGGGCGAGGACGAAGGATTCCAGGGCGTCGATGTCCTGCTCCTCGATGCGGCTGGCGCCGCGCCAGGCAGCATGGGCGCGGGCGCCGCGCAGCCACACCAGGTCGGCGCGCAGGCCGTCCACGGCGGCGGCGAAGCAGCGCTGGGCGATGGCGTCCAGGCTGGCGTCGTCCAGCGGGATGGCGTTCAGGCGTCGGCGGGCCTCGGCGCAGCGCTGGTGCAGGGCGTCCTGCTCGTTCTGCCACTGGGCGAGGAAGGCTTCGGGGGCGCCGTCGAAGGCCAGGCGGCGGCGGACGATTTCCGCGCGCTGCGCTGGCTCTGGGGTGCCGCCGAGCTGCACCTTGAGGCCGAAGCGGTCGAGCAACTGCGGGCGCAGCTCGCCTTCCTCGGGGTTCATGGTGCCGATCAGTACGAAGCGCGCCGGATGGCTGTGCGACAGGCCATCGCGTTCGATGTGGTTGATGCCGCTGGACGCCACGTCGAGCAGCAGGTCCACCAGGTGGTCGGGTAGCAGGTTGACCTCGTCAACGTAGAGCACGCCGCCGTGGGCATTGGCCAGCACGCCGGGGGAGAAGCGCACGCGACCCTCGCCGAGTGCGGCATCCAGGTCGAGGGTGCCGACGATGCGTTCCTCGCTGGCGCCCAGCGGCAGGGTGACGAAGCGCCCGCCGTCGAGCAGGTCGGCCACGCCGCGAGCCAGGGTGGACTTGGCCATGCCGCGCGGACCTTCGATCAGCACGCCGCCCAGGGCCGGATCGATGGCGGCCAGGCACAGCGCCAGCTTGAGCTCGTCGGCGGCCACCACGGCGGCCAGGGGGAAATGGGGCTGCATGGCGTTACCTCGGGACAAGGGTTGAAGTTAGGTAGGGCGATCGGTTAGCGTGG
Organism: Pseudomonas sp. Gutcm_11s; assembly: GCF_028649395.1. Classification (GTDB taxonomy): domain Bacteria; phylum Pseudomonadota; class Gammaproteobacteria; order Pseudomonadales; family Pseudomonadaceae; genus Aquipseudomonas. The sequence goes on from NZ_JAQSUW010000015.1 coordinate 168,131, forward strand.
CAACCATCGTTTTGGAGATCAGCATGTCGTCTCGTCCTTCCCTGAACCGCCTCGTTCGCTCCGCCGCTGTCGGCGTGGCTGGCGTGCGCGCGCAGGTCGAGGCCGTCGCTTATTTCTTTTATGGGTATTGGTTTAGCCAGCGGCGCGCCTGATACCCCACAGGCGCCCCAGAGCAAAGGGTCGCCACCAGCCAGTTTCACGAAACCCCGGTCGGCCACCCGACCGGGGTTTTTGTTTTTTCGGCCCACAAGGCCAGCACGATGCACACAGAGGATCGAAACATGACCGCTTACTACCGCACTTATTACCGCAACTCCGCCTGGCGATTTAGCAGCGCTGCCGCGCACCACCGAGATTCCAGTCGAACACCCAGATAGCGCGCCGCGCGTGGCATGAGGCCACGCCGGACGAGGACCACCGCCATGAATGCTTCCGTTACTGCTCTGCGCGCACAAGCCGTGCCGCCATCCACCACTCGCCGCCGCGCAACGCCGCTGCCGAGCTCCACCGATCTGCGCCAGCGCCTGCCGCTGTCCGCCGCTCTCGCCAGCCAGGTTCACACCCAGCGCGAGGCCATTCGCGCCGTGCTCGACGGCTCCAACTCGCGCCTGCTGGTCGTCGTTGGCCCCTGTTCCCTGCACGATCCGATTTCCGCTCTGGAATATGCCGACCGCCTGGCCGCACTGGCTCCCGAGGTGAGCGACCAGCTGCTGCTGGTGATGCGCGCCTACGTCGAGAAACCGCGCACCACCATCGGCTGGAAGGGCCTGGTATACGACCCGCAGCTGGACGGCAGCGGCGACATGGCCGGAGGCCTGGAGCTGTCGCGCCGGCTGATGTTGGCCATGCTCGAGCGCGGCTTGCCGGTGGCCACCGAGCTGCTGCAGCCGCTGGTGGCTGGCTACTTCGATGACCTGCTGGGCTGGGCCGCCATCGGCGCGCGCACCAGCGAGTCGCAGGTGCACCGTGAGCTGGTCAGCGGTCTGGATGTGCCGGTGGGCTTCAAGAACGGTACCGATGGCAGCCTGTCCATCGCCTGCGACGCTATGCGCTCGGCTGCGCACCCGCACCAGCATTTCGGTGTGGACGGCCTGGGCCGCCCGGCGCTGGTCGAGACCGAGGGCAACCCGGATACCCACCTGGTGCTGCGCGGCGGCCATGGCGGGCCGAACCATGATGCGGCCAGTGTGGCCGTGGCGCGGGCGAGCCTGGAGAAGCAGGGCATCGCCGCACGCATCATGGTCGACTGCAGCCACGCCAACAGTGGCAAGGACCCGCTGCGCCAGCCGGCGGTGCTGCGCGACGTGCTCGACCAGCGCCTGGCCGGCGACGCCAGCCTGCGCGGGGTGATGCTGGAGAGCCACCTGTTCGACGGCTGCCAGGCACTGTCCACCGAGCGGCGCTACGGCGTGTCGATTACCGACGGCTGCCTGGGCTGGAGCGGCACCGAGGCGATGCTGCGCGAGGCGGCCGAGCGGCTGCGGGCGGGGCGCTGAGGGCATCAGGACTCCTCCGCATCCAGCAGCAGGTTTTCTAGCGCAGCCTGGTAGTCGCCGGGTTGCTGCCAGAGGCCGCGCTGCTGAGCCTCCAGCAGGCGTTCGAGCATGTCCTGCAGGGCGCCGGGGTTGTGCTGCTGGATGAAGTCGCGGGTGTCCTTGTCCAGCAGGTAGGCGTCGGCCAGCAGGGCGTACTGGTGATCGTCGACCAGTTCGCTGGTGGCGTCGAAGCCGAACAGGTAGTCGACCGTGGCGGCCAGCTCGAAGGCGCCCTTGTAGCCGTGGCGCTTCATCCCGGCGATCCACTTGGGATTCACCGCGCGGGCGCGCACCACGCGGCCGAGTTCTTCCTTGAGCGTGCGGATGCGCGGGTTGTCCGGCTGGCTGCTGTCGCCGAAGTAGCTGGCGGCCTTGGCGCCGCGCAGGGTCTCGACCGCCGCCAGCATGCCGCCCTGGAACTGGTAGTAGTCGTTGGAATCGAGGATGTCGTGCTCGCGGTTGTCCTGGTTGTGCAGCACCGCCTGCAGCTGCTGCAGGCGTTCGGCGAACTGCGCGCGCGCCGGCAGGCCCTCGGCACCTTGGCCGTAGGCGTAGCCGCCCCAGTTCAGGTAGACCTCGGCCAGGTCCGCGCGGGTCTGCCACAGGCGTTCTTCCACCGCGTTCTGGATGCCGGCGCCATAGGCGCCCGGCTTGGCGCCGAAGATGCGCCAGCCGGCCTGGCGGCGTGCCTCGACCGGGTCCAGCCCTTGGTCCTGGTGGGCCAGGGTTTCCTGCCACACCCGTGCCGAGAGCGGGTTCATATGTTCCGGCTCGTCCAGTTCGGCCACCGCCTGCACGGCCTGATCGAACAGGCGGATCAGGTTGGCGAAGGCGTCGCGGAAGAAGCCGGACACGCGCAGGGTCACGTCCACCCGTGGACGGCCGAGCTGTTCCAGCGGCAGTACCTCGATGCGTTCGACCCGCTGGCTGCCGGGTTGCCATACCGGGCGCACGCCGAGCAGGGCCAGGGCCTGGGCGATGTCGTCGCCGCCGGTACGCATGGTCGCCGTGCCCCATACCGACAGGCCCAGGCGCTGCAGATGCTCGCCCTCGTCCTGCAGGTGGCGCTCGAGCAGGCGCTCGGCGCTCTGCACGCCGATGCGCCAGGCGGTGGGCGTGGGCAGGTGGCGTACGTCCACCGAGTAGAAGTTGCGGCCCGTGGGCAGCACGTCCAGGCGGCCGCGGCTGGGTGCGCCGCTCGGGCCAGGCGGCACGAAGCGGCCTTGCAATGCAGCGAGCAGGCCGTTCATTTCGGCGGCGCCGCAGCTGTCCAGCAGCGGGGCGATATGGCCGCGTAGCTCGTTCAGTACTGCGGCGCTGGCAGGGCCGGGCGCAGGCGATTCGGGCTGCTCGATCAGTTGCAGGGCGAGCAGCTCCAGGCGCTCGCGGGTGTCGCCACGGCTGCGCCAGGGCTCAGTGCTCAGGGGCAGCAGGCAATCCGGGCGCGGGCCGTGCCAGGGTTCGGCCGGCTCGCCACCGAGCGGGTCGAAGTCCAGAGCCAGGTCCTGGGCCAGCGCGCGTAACAGGCTGGCGTGCTGGCCATGACCGTCGCCCCGCGGGATGCGTACCAAGGAGAGCAGGGTGTCGCGGCGCAGGCGCCCGCTCGGCGATTCGCCGAAGCAGTGCAGGCCGTCGCGGATCTGCGATTCCTTGAGGTCGCACAGGTAGGCGTCCAGTTGTGGCAGCCAGCTGTCCGGGGCGTCGTTTACCTGCAGACCCAGCTCGCGGTCGAGGCTGGCCTCGCGCACCTTGCGCTGGATCTCGCTGCGCAGCTCCACGGCGCGGCGCGGGTCGAGCTGGCTGGCCTCGTAGTACTCGTCGGCCAGGCGTTCCAGATCACGCAGCGGGCCGTAGCTCTCGGCGCGGGTCAGCGGCGGCATCAGGTGGTCGAGGATCACCGCCTGAGTGCGGCGCTTGGCCTGGGCGCCCTCGCCGGGGTCGTTGACGATAAAGGGATAGAGATTGGGCAATGGTCCTAAGATCGCGCTCGGCCAGCAGGCCTCGGACAGGCCGACGCTCTTGCCTGGCAGCCATTCCAGGTTGCCGTGCTTACCGACATGGATCAGCGCATCGACGGCGAATGCCGTGCGCAGCCAGCAGTAGAAGGCCAGGTAGCCGTGCGGCGGTACCAGGTCCGGGTCGTGGTACACCGCCGCGGCGTCCAGCTGATAGCCGCGCGCCGGCTGGATGCCGACGAAGGTCAGGCCGAAGCGCAGGCCGGCGATCATCAGCCGGCCGCCGCGGTACATCGGGTCCTGCTCGGGCGGGCCCCAGCGTTCGGTCACGGCGTGCTGGTTGGCCTCGGGCAGGCTGGCGAACCAGCGCTGGTAGTCGTCCAGCGCCATGCTCTGCGCGCAGGGGCGCTGGTCGAGATTGTCGAGGTCGTTGGTCACGCCGCCGAGGAGCTGGTGGATCAGCGTGGTGCCATCGCTCGGCAGTCCCTCGACCGGATAACCCTGCTGCTGCAGGGCGCGCAGGATATTAAGCGCGGCGGCCGGAGTGTCCAGGCCGACGCCATTGCCGATGCGGCCGTCGCGGGTCGGGTAGTTGGCCAGGATCAGGGCGACGCGCTTGTCGGCGTTGGCCTTGGCTGCAAGCTGCGTCCAGCGCCGTGCCAGCTCTGCGACGAAGTCCATGCCCGGCAGATGCGGGCGGTAGCGCACCACGTCGCTCTGGCTGCGCTCGTTGCGTGCGGCCACACCCTTGAAGCTGATCGGGCGGGTGATCAGGCGGCCGTCCAGCTCGGGCAGGGCGATGTGCATGGCCAGGTCGCGCGGGCCCAGGCCCTGGGCGCTGGCCTGCCACTGCTCCTCGCTGTCCAGAGCGCAGAGCGCCTGCAGCACCGGCACATCACGGCGGAACGGCCGGGCCTGTGGCGATTCCGGATTGGACTGGGCGAAACCGGTGGTGTTGAGGATCACCGCCGCGTCGGCCTCGTCCAGCCAGGCCTCGACCTGGGCCAGGCATTCGGCCTCCTTGAGGCTGGCGACGGCGATGGGCAGCGGGTTGAGACCCTGGGCCTGCAGGCGCTGGCAGAAGATATCGACGAAGGCGGTGTTAGCGGCCTGCACCTGGGCGCGGTAGAACAGCAGCGCCGCCACCGGCCGGTCGGGCTGCCAGTCGGCGCGCCAGTGATCCAGGGTTGCCACAGCGTGGCGTGGGTGATGGATCAGCGTGCGCGGCAGGGCGCGTGGCTCGCTCCAGGGGTAGTCGCGGTCCAGCCAATGGCTGGCGATGCAGTGCAGCAGATGGCGGGCGTTGTCCGCGCCGCCCTGGCGCAGGTACTGCCACAGGCGCTGGCTGTCCTCGCTCGGCACATTGCTGAGTTCGCTCAGCTCGGGATCGAGGCTGTCGTCGCCGGGCACCAGGATGATCCTGGCGCCCTGGCGGCCCAGCTCGACCAGGCGCTCGATGCCGTAGCGCCAGTAGCTGACGCCGCCATGCACCGAGATCAGGATGACCTTGGCGTGGCGCAGTACCTCCTCGACGTAGAAATCCACCGAGGCGTGGTTGGGCAGCTGCGCCGGGCTGGCCAGGCGCAGGCTGGGGAAGTCCGCGGGGAGCTCGCGCGCCACCTCGGCCAGCAGCGACAGGTGCGAGTCGCCGGTGCAGAGGATCACCAGCTCGGCCGGGGTCTGGCCCAGGTCGGCGATGCTGTCGGCCGGCAGGGTGACGCCGGCCTGGGCGCGCAGCAGGTGCATGTCAGCCGGCCAGTGCGGCCTTCAGCTCCGCCTCGATGGCAGCGCGGTCCAGGGTCTGGCCGATCAGCACCAGGCGGCTCTGGCGTGCTTCGCCTTCGCCCCAGGCGCGGTCGAAGTGGCGGTCGAAGCGCTGGCCGACGCCCTGCACCAGCAGGCGCATGGCCTTGCCGGGGATGGCGGCGAAGCCCTTGACGCGCAGGATGCCGTGCTTGGCCACGGCGTCCTTCAGGGCGGCCAGCAGGCGCGCTTCCTCGGCCTCCGGCAGGACCAGGTCGAAGGAGTCGAACTCGTCGTGGTCGTGGTCCTCGTCTTCCTCGTCGTGGTGGGTGCGACGGGCGTCGATGTGCAGCTCGGTCTCGCAGTTCAGGCCGAGCAGCACGCCCAGCGGCAGGTCGCCGCCCTGGGCCTCGATCACCTTGACTGCCGGCGGCAACTCCTCGGCCACTTCGGCGCGCACGGCGGCCAGGGCATCGGCGTCGAGCAGGTCGGTCTTGTTCAGCACCACCAGGTCGGCGCTGGCCAGCTGGTCGGCGAACAGCTCGTGCAGCGGCGACTCGTGGTCGAGGTTGGGGTCCTGCTTGCGCTGGGCGTCCACTTGGTCGGGGAAGGCGGCGAAGGTGCCGGCGGCCACGGCCGGGCTGTCGACCACGGTGATCACCGCATCCACGGTGCAGGCGGTGCGGATTTCCGGCCAGTTGAAGGCCTGTACCAGCGGCTTGGGCAGGGCCAGGCCGGAGGTTTCGATAAGGATGTGGTCCAGCTCGCCACGACGCGCCACCAGCTCGCGCATCACCGGGAAGAACTCTTCCTGCACGGTGCAGCACAGGCAGCCGTTGGCCAGTTCGTAGACGCGGCCGTTGGCTTCTTCCTCGGTGCAGCCGATGGAGCACTGCTTGAGGATGGCGCCGTCGATGCCCAGTTCGCCGAATTCGTTGACGATCACCGCGATGCGGCGGCCGCCGGCGTTGGCCAGCAGGTGGCGGAGCAGGGTGGTTTTACCGGCACCGAGAAAGCCGGTGACGATGGTGACGGGAAGTTTGGCGAGCGATTGCATGGCAGCCCCGGAAGCGTCGTGAAATGGACGGACGGGCAGGGCGGGGCACGCGCGGACGAGCGAGGGCCGAACACCACCGGATCACCCCGCCCGGTTGTCGAAACATTTGCGAGGCAGGTCTCCTGGCTCACGGCGTGGAACTTTGGGGTTCCTGATCCTTCGCCTTCCCGCCTGGTGGCAGTGGCATTTCGAAGGATTTCGTCCGTTCACAGTTGCGGGGGCAGCCAGGGCATGGACCCTGTTCCCTCTTAGCTTCTTCGGCTGGCGAAGAAGAACCTCGGAAAGGCTGCAAGGCTACGCAGTGCCCCAAGGGTGGTCAACCGCGCGGTTGACGCTGGAGCGGGCTTCGTGATGTTCTAGAAAAGCTGTTTCAGGTGCCTCTCGCCGCCGTGCGCGAGGTGAAACGGGAAGCCGGTGGGCCCTTCTCCGCGTGGAGTGGGCGAGTCCGGCGCTGCCCCCGCAACGGTAAGCGATCGACGGGTCCTCAATGCCACTGTGCCTCGCGCATGGGAAGGCCGACCCGGTTCCTGCAAAGGCGTCGCAAGCCCGGAGACCGGCCTGAATCTTCGTTAGAACCCGATGAGACGCCTCGTGAGCCAGGGCCTGCCGTTGTTGCGCAGGGCTGGTGCGCAGCAGGAGTCGAACGGGCTCGTTGGCAACCCGCGGTGGGCGGGCGCATGCCGGTTTATGGCCCTGGGCGGGCCATTTCCTTGCTGCGACCTTCTGCCGGAATACCAATCCCTGGAAGGTGCCCATCATGTCCAGCCGCACGCTGTCGTCCTCCGTCGCCGTTTCACTCCCGTTGTCCAAACGCCTGGCCATCGCCGCCGGCAGCTGCCTGCTCGGCGCGCTGCTGATCTTCGTCGCTGGCTTCTCGCACATCGAGGCGATGCACAACGCCGCCCACGATACGCGCCACAGCGCCGCCTTCCCCTGCCACTGAGACCGCCCGCCATGATCAAGCGCATCGCCCAGACTGCGGGCTTCTCCGGCCTGCTGGCCGCCATCGTCCTGACCCTGCTGCAGAGCCTGTGGGTCACCCCGCTGATTCTGCATGCGGAAACCTTCGAGACCGCCGAGCCGGTGGCCGAGCACAGCCACGAGGCGCCAGTCGCCGCCCATGAACACGAGCACGAGGCGAGTGCCGGCCACAGCCATGACGGCGAGGCCTGGGCGCCGGAAGATGGCTGGCAGCGCACCCTGGCCACCGGCCTGAGCAACCTGGTGGTGGCCGTTGGCTTCGCGCTGATGCTGGCCGGCCTGTTCACCCTGCGTGCACCGAACCAGACCTGGCAGGGCCTGCTCTGGGGCCTGGGCGGTTTTGCCGTGTTCAGCCTGGCGCCATCCGCCGGCCTGCCGCCGGAGCTGCCGGGCACCGCCGCCGCTGACCTGCTGCTGCGCCAGTACTGGTGGATCGGCACTGCTGTCGCCACCGCCGCCGGCCTGGGCTTGATCGCCTTCGGTTGCAACTGGGCACTGCGTGGCGTTGGCCTGGTGCTGCTGGCCGTGCCGCACCTGATCGGCGCGCCGCATCCGGAAGTGCACGAGAGCCTGGCGCCCGCCGCCCTGGAGCGTGAGTTCATCCTCGCCTCGCTGCTGACCAACGCCGTGTTCTGGTCCGCCCTGGGCCTGGCCGCCGCCTGGTTCTTCGCCCGTGGCGAACAGCAGGGAGCCTGATCCTGTGATCGTCGCCGGTCTCGGCTGCCGTCGCGGATGCACGGCGGCCGAGCTGCGCGAATTGCTGGAGCAGACCCTGGCGCAGCTCGCGCTGCCGCTGAGCGCGCTGGATGGCCTGGCCAGCAGCGCACTCAAGCGCGATGAGGCCGGGCTGCTGCAGCTGGCCGCCGAGCTCAAGCTGCCGCTGGATTTCTTCTCGGCCGAACAGCTGGCGGCTCACGAGTCGCAGCTGAGCGAAGGCTCGGAGTTCGTGCGTGAGTTGACCGGCGCCGCCAGCGTGGCTGAGGCCAGTGCCTTGGCCAGTGCAAGTGAGCGCTCCGGCCGTGTCGCCGCCCTGATCTGTCCCAAGCAACGCAGCGCCGCTGCTACCCTGGCCATCGCCCGCGCCTGACATCGGAACCTCTCATGACCGTCTATTTCATCGGCGCCGGCCCCGGCGATCCCGAGCTGATCACCGTCAAGGGGCAGCGCCTGATCCGCAGCTGTCCGGTGATCCTTTATGCCGGCTCGCTGGTGCCCGAGGCTGTGCTGCAGGGCCACAGCGCCGAGCAGGTGGTGAACACCGCCGAACTGCATCTGCAGCAGATCGTCACGCTGCTGGCCGAAGCTCACGCCAGGGGCCAGGACGTGGCCCGCGTGCATTCTGGAGACCCCTCGCTGTACGGCGCCATCGGCGAGCAGATTCGTGAGCTGCGCGCGCTGCAGATTCCCTTCGAGATCGTCCCCGGTGTGACTGCCACCGCAGTCTGTGCGGCGCTGCTGGAGGCCGAGCTGACCCTGCCCGAGGTGGCGCAGACGGTGATCCTCACCCGCTACGGCCACAACTCGCCGATGCCGGCGGGGGAGGAGCTGGGCGCCCTGGCCAGCCACCGTGCGACCCTGGCCATTCACCTCGGCGTGCAGCATCTGCCGCGCATCGTTGAAGAATTGCTGCCGCACTACGGTGCCGATTGCCCGGTCGCCGTGGTGCATCGCGCCAGCTGGCCGGATCAGGATTGGGTACGCGGCACCCTGGCGGATATCGAGGCCAGGGTGGCGGCGAAGGGCTTTCGCCGTACCGCGCTGATCCTGGTCGGTAGGGTGTTGGAGCCTGCGGACTTCAGCGAGTCGGCGCTGTATGCCGAGGCTACTCGCCACCTGTTCAGGAAAGACGGCGCAGGCAGTACAGACTGAGGTCGCTGTTGCCCTGGTTGTCGGCGATGGCGATCTCGCCGCCCAGCGCTTTCAATCGCGTGTTCAGTTCGCTGGCGTAGAGCGTTTGGCGAAAGCGCGGGTAGTCCAGCTGCGGCGCCAGCCACTGCTGCAGCTGCGGCAGCCGGAAGGCCCAGTAGCCGGCTTGGCAATCGAAGCCCGCCGCCTGCAGCTGGGCGAGCAGGGCGGCTTCGCCGGCGAGCACGGCCTGGCACTGGGCGAAGAAGCTTTCCACGGGATCGTTCATGGCGGCGAATATTGCGTGCCGTTGAGGGTGCGGGCAACCTGTGCGGCCTACGCAACACCGCAAGGACACCCAATGCGCGACTACAAATGGCTCCATGAGTACTGCCTCAACCGCTTCGGCTCGGCCGCGGCGCTGGAGGCCAGGCTGCCGCAGCCGAAAAGCGACGCCGAGTTGCGCGAGCTGAGCGATGACCGCTACCTGTCGCTAATCGCACTGCGGGTGTTTCGCGCTGGTCTCAAGCACAGCCTGGTGGACGCCAAGTGGCCGGCCTTCGAGCAGGCGTTCTTCGGCTTCGATCCGCAGAAGGTGGTGCTGATGGGCGCGGAGCACCTGGAGCGGCTGATGCAGGACGCGCGGCTGATTCGACACCTGGGCAAGCTCAAGAGCGTGCCGCGCAACGCCCAGTTCGTCCTCGATGTGCAGAAGGAAAAAGGCCGCTTCGGTGCGCTGATCGCCGACTGGCCGGTGACCGACATCGTCGGCCTGTGGAAATACCTGGCCAAGCACGGCAACCAGCTGGGCGGCCTCTCGGCACCGCGTTTCCTGCGCATGGTCGGCAAGGACACCTTCATCCCTACCGACGACATGGTCGCCGCGCTCAAGGCCCAGGACATCATCGACAAGGCGCCGACCAGCCTGAAGGACCTGGCCCTGGTGCAGGCTGCCTTCAATGAGTGGCACGCGCAGAGTGGGCGGCCGTTGTGTCAGCTGTCGGTGATGCTGGCGCATACGGTCAATCACTAACAAAGCCGCTTTGTGGTCCGAGGAGGTAATGCCATGCAGCAGGACATTCTTCGTGTCGCCCAGGCCATCCAGAAGGCCGAGCGCATTCTGATCATCACCGGCGCCGGGCTCTCGGCGGATTCCGGGCTGCCTACCTATCGCGGTCTCGGCGGCCTGTACAACGGCCTGACGGCCGAGGGCCTACCCATCGAGGCGGCGTTGTCCGGGCCGATGCTGCAGTGCGATCCGGCGCTGTGCTGGAAGTACTTGGCGCAGCTCGGCGAGGCCTGCCTGGCTGCCAGCCCCAACGCCGGGCACGCTGCTATCGCCGAGCTGCAGCGGCGCAAGCCGGGTTGCTGGGTGCTGACGCAGAACATCGACGGCTATCACCGCCAGGCGGGTTCGCCGATGGAGCGGCTGATCGAGATCCACGGCGAGCTGGCGCCGCTGTTCTGCCAGTCCTGCGGTGCAGAAGATGCCGAGCTGGCCGCGCACCTGCACAAGCCCTTGCCGCCACGCTGTGCTCGATGTGGAGGCGTGCTGCGCCCGCCGGTGGTGCTGTTCGAGGAGATGCTGCCCGAGGATGCCATTGGTCGGCTTTATGATCAGGTGCATCAGGGGTTCGATGTGGTTATCGCGGTGGGTACTACCGCGAGCTTCCCCTACATAGTCGAACCGGTGGTGCAGGCCCGCAGGAATGGGGGTTTCACCGTGGAAGTGAACCCACAGAAGACCGAAATCAGCCGCTGGCTGGACGTCCATTTGTCAGGAAGGGCGTCAGACGTTTTGCCGGAACTACTAAGTCACATTTCCGGGCATTGAATTTGCAAATTACGTCTGGTGACGGCATAGTCGCCCCCTTATAAAAACCAGACAGACACGGTCGTGCCCATGCTAAAGCGCTTCGCACCCCTCGTGCCCATTGCACTCTCAGTCCTGTTGGTGGCGTGCGCCAACCAGCAGGCACCGCAGCCCCAGATGGATCTGGCGCAACAAGAACCATCGCAGCCGGTCACCATGCTGACCGACGAGCAGATGGTTGATCTGACCGACGACAAGCCGTATGAGCTGCCGTCGCTGGCAGACAACATCCTGGCCCACGGCCTGTCCCTGGTCGGTACTCGCTACCGCATGGGCGGTACGTCGACGACCAGCGGCTTCGATTGCAGCGGCTTTGTCGGCTTCCTGTTCAAGGAAGAGGCCGGCATGAAGCTGCCGCGCTCCACCCGTGAGTTGATCAACATGGATGCCCCGCTGGTGTCGCGCAGCGACCTGGAACCGGGCGACCTGATCTTCTTCAACAACCGTGGTCGCGGTCGCGTCAGCCACGCCGGCATCTACCTGGGCGATGACCAGTTCATCCACTCCAGCAGCAGCCGCAGCGGCGGTGTGCGCGTGGACAGCCTGGACGACAGCTACTGGAGCCGCAGCTACATGGAAGCCAAGCGTGTGCTGGCCATGGCGCCGGAACCCGTTAGCGAGCGACGTTCCCCGCTGCATCGCTGAGTCCGATCCATGCGGCACGGGCCTTGCGCCCGTGCCTGCAAGCCGGCAGAGTAGGGCGCATTCCGGCCAGGACGACCGCCCATGCACTTCACGGCTCGCCTCTCCCTGCTAGCCCTCGCCGCGCTGCTTACCGCATGCGCCGGCAACCCTCCCTCCCAAGAACCCAGCAATCCCTTCCCTATCGTCGGCGGCAATGCCGATGACGTGGTGATTAGCGCCATCGGCCTGGAAGGTACGCCCTATCGCTATGGCGGCAACACGCCGGAGAGCGGCTTCGACTGCAGCGGCCTGATCGGCTACGTGTATCGCAATGCCGCCGGCATCGCGCTGCCGCGCTCGACCCGCGACATGATCAACCTGCGTGTGCCCAACGTCGGGCGTGGCGAGCTGCAGAGCGGCGATCTGGTGTTCTTCGCCACCAACGGCGGCGGCACGGTCAGCCATGCCGGCATCTACGTCGGCGAGGGCCGCTTCGTGCATGCACCCTCTAGCGGTGGCACCGTGCGCCTGGACTACCTGACCCAGGCCTACTGGCAGAAGAGCTACCTCGGCGCCAAGCGGGTGCTGGCTGCCGGCCAACTGGCGCGTCAGCCATGACCAATCGCACGCTCAACCTCGACGACGCCCTGTACCAGTACCTGCTGGACGTCTCCCTGCGCGAGTCGCCGCTACTCAAGCGCCTGCGCGATGAAACCGCACAGCTGCCCATGGCGCGCTGGCAGATCGCGCCCGAGCAGGGCCAGTTCATGGCGCTGCTGGTGCAGATCAGCGGCGCCCGCAAGATTCTCGAGATCGGCACCTTCACCGGCTACAGCTCGCTGTGCATGGCCCAGGCGATGCCCGAGGACGGCCGACTGATCTGCTGCGACCTGCCCGGCGAGTACAACGCTATCGCCGAGCGCTACTGGTACGAGGCCGGCGTCAACGAGCGAATCGACCTGCGTCTGGCGCCGGCGCTGGAGACGCTCAATGCGCTGGAACGCGGCGGCCATGGTGAGAGCTTCGACCTGATCTTCATCGATGCCGACAAGGCCAACTACACGGTGTACCTGGAGCACGCGCTGGTACTGGCGCGCAAAGGTGGCCTGATTCTGTTCGACAACACCCTGTGGAGTGGCCGGGTGCTGGAGCAGAGTCCGGACAGCCCGGATACCCGCGCCGTGCAGGCGCTCAACCGGGGCCTGCGCCGCGACACGCGCGTCGACATCAGCCTGCTGCCGCTGGGCGATGGCCTGACCCTCTGCCGCAAGCGCTGAGGCGCCCAGCAACGTGCCATGCCGGAAGCCATTCGCCTGCCACCGCAGCCCGATGCCTGCGAGCTCTGCGCTCGCCATCTGCCGCTGACCCGCCATCACCTGATTCCCAAGGCCCTGCACGACAAGCCTTATGTGCAGAAGCGCTTCGCCAGGAGCGAGCGCATCACGGCCACGCTGTGGGTCTGCCGCGCCTGCCACAACCAGATCCACAAGCTGTTCAGCGAGAAGGAACTGGCGCTGACCTACAACAGCCGCGAGGCCCTGCTCGGCGACGAGCGCCTGCGCACCTTCGTCGAATGGCTGGCGAGCAAGCCGGCCGGCTTCACGCCCAGACCCTGAGCATCAGGCGCCGGCCGCCAGGGCTTCGCACTCCACCACGCAGCGCTGGCAGGCCTGGGCGCACTGCTGGCAGTGATCGTGCTGATGCTTGCTGCAGGCCTCGGCGCAGGCCTGACAGGCAATCGCGCAGAGCCGGCAGACTTCATCGGCCAGCGGGCTGTCGCGGGCCATCAGGCGCTCGGCCAGGCGGCACAGGTCGGCGCATTCGATGTCGCAGGAAATGCAGGTGGCCAGGTGCTGTACGTCCATTTCCTTGAGGCAGGCGGCGGCGCAGGTCTCGCAGGCGATGGCGCAGGCGCTGCAGGCCTGGATGCAGGAGGCGTAGCGTTGACGAACCATGGGGCTCTCCTCTGGGGTGGCTTGTCCTGCTTGTGAGGCTGCCCTCGCCAGCGGGTTCGACCCTTCTGCCAGACGGTGCACGTTGACCGGGCCCCGGCCGGGCTCTAAGCTGCGCGCCTGCTTCAGGTGCCCCGGCGCGATGCGACCGCGGGTGAAACAGGGAAGCCGGTACAGATTCCGGCGCTGCCCCCGCAACGGTAGGTGAGACAAGGGTCGCTCAGGCCACTGTGCTTCGGCATGGGAAGGCGCGATCCGCAGGCCGCGAGGCCTGGCTCACGAGCCCGGAGACCGGCCTGTCGCTATCCACGGCAGTGCGGCGGGCTCTGCGGTTGCGGCATTCGTGTCGATCACCGCCTTTCTCCTCCTGCCCCAATGATTTCGCGCCCGAGACCCTGCGGGTGCGCATGGCGCCATGCGCCCAGGAGTCCGAGATGAGCGAATCGGCCGAGCGCGATGCCCGCCACCTTGCCCGCATGCAGCGCAAGAAGGCGCTTATCGACGAGAAGATTGCCCAGGCCCAGGACGAGTACGGCCTGCTGCTGGTGCATTCCGGCAACGGCAAGGGCAAGAGCAGCTCGGCCTTCGGCATGGTCGCTCGTGCGCTGGGCCACGGCATGAAGGTCGGCGTGGTGCAGTTCATCAAGGGCGCCGCCAGCACTGGCGAGGAAGCCTTCTTCCGCCGTTTCCCCGACGAGGTGCAGTGGTTCGTGATGGGCGAGGGCTTCACCTGGGAGACCCAGGATCGCCAGCGCGACATCGCCATGGCCGGCGAGGCCTGGCAGGTGGCGCGCCGCCTGCTGGCCGACGAGAACATCGGCCTGGTGGTGCTGGACGAGCTGAACATCGCCCTCAAGCACGGCTATCTGCAGCTGGACGACGTACTCGCCGATATCGAGGCACGCCCGCTGCTGCAGCATGTGGTGGTGACCGGCCGTGGCGCACAGCCGGGGCTGATCGAGGCAGCCGATACGGTGACCGAGATGAGCCTGATCAAGCACGCCTTCAAGGCCGGGGTTAAAGCTCAGAAGGGAGTGGAGTTTTGACTGCACGCCAATGCCCGGCCCTGCTGATCGCCGCTCCCGCCTCGGGGCAGGGCAAGACCACTGTCACCGCCGCCCTGGCGCGCCTGCACAGCCGTGCCGGCAGGCGCGTGCGGGTGTTCAAGTGTGGCCCGGACTTTCTCGACCCGATGATCCTCGCCCGCGCCAGCGGCGCTCCGGTGTACCAGCTGGACCTGTGGATGGTCGGTGAGGAAGAGTGTCGGCGCCTGCTCTGGCAAGCGGCCGGCGAGGCTGACCTGATCCTGATCGAGGGGGTCATGGGCCTGTTCGACGGCGCGCCCTCGGCCGCCGACCTGGCGCGGCGCTTCGGCGTGCCGGTGCTGGGGGTGATCGAAGCCGGCGCCATGGCGCAGACCTTCGGCGCCCTGGCCTATGGCCTGGCGCACTTCCAGCCCGACCTGCCGTTCGCCGGGGTGCTGGCCAACCGCACCGGCAGTGAGCGCCACAACGGCATCCTGCGTGACAGCCTGCCGCCCGACATCCGCTGGTTCGGCGGCCTGCCGCGCTCTGCCGCGCTGGAGTTGCCTCGTCGTCACCTGGGACTGATCCAGGCCGAGGAGCTGGCCGATCTGGATGCCCGTCTGGACGCCGCCGCCGATGCCCTGCTGGCCAGCGCCGGCGAGCTGCTGCCCGAGCCGCTGAGCTTTGCCGAACCGCAGGTGCAGGCCCTCGAGCCGCTGCTGGCCGGCGTGCGCATTGGCGTGGCCCGCGACACCAGCTTCGCCTTCCTCTACCAGGCCAATCTCGATCTGCTGCGCGCGCTGGGTGCCGAGCTGGTGTTCTTCTCGCCACTGGCCGACCAGGCTCTGCCGGACGTGCACAGCTTGTATCTGCCCGGCGGCTATCCCGAACTGCACCTGCAGGCCCTGGCCGGCAACCGCGCGATGCTGCAGGCGATCCGCGCGCATCATGCCGCCGGCAAGCCGCTGCTCGCCGAATGCGGCGGCATGCTCTACCTGCTCGAGGCGCTGACCGACAAGCAGGGCGAGGGCGCCGAGCTGCTCGGCCTGCTGCCGGGCACCGCGCGCATGCAGCCACGCCTGGCGGCCCTGGCCCTGCAACAGGTGGAACTGCCGGAAGGCGCTCTACGCGGGCATACTTACCACCATTCCGTGCTGGACTGCGCCCAGGCGCCGCTGGCCCGTGGCGCTTGCCCGAATGGCAAGCCGGTGGCCGAGGCGGTATTCCGCAGCGGGCGCCTGACCGCTTCCTATATCCACTTCTATCTGCCGTCCAACCCCAGGGCGGCGGCCGAGCTACTGCTGCCATGAGTGACCACGCCTTCAGCCCCGAGGAGCGCGCCGCGGTGTACCGCGCCATCGCCGAGCGCCGCGACATGCGCCACTTCGTCGGTGGCGAGGTGGCGCCGGAGCTGCTCGCGCGCCTGCTGCAGGCGGCCCACCAGGCGCCCAGCGTCGGCCTGATGCAGCCCTGGCGCTTCATTCGCATCACTCGGCCGGAGCTGCGCGCAGGCATCCAGGCGCTGGTCGAGGTCGAGCGGGTGAAGACCGCCGAGACCCTCGGCGAACGTAGCGACGAATTCATGCGGCTCAAGGTCGAGGGCATCGGCGACTGCGCCGAGTTGCTGGTGGCGGCGCTGATGGAGGGCCGCGAGGCTCATGTGTTCGGCCGTCGCACGCTGCCGCAGATGGACCTGGCCTCGCTCAGCTGCGCGATCCAGAACCTCTGGCTGGCGGCTCGCGCCGAGGGCCTGGGCCTGGGCTGGGTGTCGCTGTTCGATCCGCTCGAACTGGCCCGGCTGCTCGGCATGCCGGCCGGCAGCCAGCCGGTGGCGGTGCTGTGCCTGGGGCCGGTCGGCGAGTTCTACGAGCAGCCCATGCTGGTGCAGGAAGGCTGGGCCCGCGAGCGGCCGCTGGACGAGCTGGTCTTCGCCGACCACTGGGGACAGCGATCTTGAGTATGGCGCTGACTGCCCTGGCCGGGGTCGGCCTGGACGCCTGGCTCGGCGAGCCGCGGCGCTGGCACCCGCTGGTGGGCTTCGGCGACCTGGCGGGACGCATCGAGCAACGCCTCAACGCCGGTGGCCGTGGCTGGCGCAGCCATGGCGTGACGGGCTGGTGCCTGGCGGTGCTGCCGCCGGTGCTGCTGGTCTGGCTGCTGAGCCTGTCCGGCCTGGGCTGGCTGGTCGAGGTCCTCGCCCTGTATTTCGCCATCGGCCTGAAGAGCCTTGGTGAGCATGCGCTACCGGTGGCCCAGGCGCTGCGCCTGGGCGATCTGCCCGCCGCGCGCCAGCGCGTCGGCTACCTGGTCAGCCGGCGCACCGCCGAGCTGGACGCCACCGGCGTGGCCCGTGCCGGCACCGAGTCGGTGTTGGAGAACGGCTCCGACGCGGTGTTCGCCGCGCTGTTCTGGTTCTGCCTGCTCGGTGCGCCGGGCGTGGTGCTGTATCGACTGAGCAACACCCTGGACGCCATGTGGGGCTATCGCAACGAGCGCTTCGAGCGCTTCGGCTGGGCTGCGGCGCGCATCGATGACGTGCTCAATTACCTCCCCGCACGCCTGGTGGCGCTGACCTATGCGCTGCTCGGCAGGACCGGCATGGCCCTGCGCTGCTGGCGCCGCCAGGCGCCACTGTGGGATAGCCCCAATGCCGGCCCGGTAATGGCTGCCGGCGCCGGCGCGCTGGGCGTCAGCCTGGGTGGCGCGGCCGTCTACCACGGTGTCGAGGAGCAGCGCCCGCAGCTGGGCGAGGGCGCTCCTGCCCGGGCGCGCGATATCGAGCGGGCCATCAATCTGGTGTATGGCGGCGTGGCCCTGTGGCTGCTTCTGCTGCTGGCAGGAGGCTTGTACCTTGCTTGATCACGGCGGTCGGTTGCGCGAAGCGGCGCAGCGCTACGGCATTCCCCTGACTGACTGGCTCGACCTGTCCACCGGCATCGCCCCCTATGGCTGGCCGCTGCCGCCGGTGCCGGACAGCGCCTGGCTGCGCCTGCCCGAACTCGACGACGGCCTGGAGGCCGCCGCCCGCGACTATTATGGAGTGCCGGCCTTGCTGCCGGTCGCCGGCTCGCAGGCGGCGATCCAGGCGTTGCCGCGCCTGCGCCGGCAGGGCCGGCGCGTCGGCATCGTCTCGCCGGCCTATGCCGAGCATGCCGAGGCCTGGCGCCGTGAGGGTCATCAGGTGATCGAGCTGAGCGAAGGGGCGGTCGAGCGCAGCCTGGATCGCCTCGACGTGCTGTTGGTGGTCAACCCGAACAATCCCACGGGGCGGCTGATCGAGCGCGAGCGCCTGCTCGATTGGCATGCGCGGCTGGCGACGCGCGATGGCTGGCTGGTGGTCGACGAGGCCTTCATGGACTGCACGCCGGAGCACAGCCTGGGCGCCGACAGCGGCCTGCCACGGCTGGTGGTGCTGCGCTCGTTCGGCAAGTTCTTCGGCATGGCCGGCATCCGCCTGGGCTTCGTGCTGGCCGAGCCCGAGATTCTCGAGCGCCTGAACGAGTTGCTCGGCCCGTGGACGGTCAGCGGTCCGGCGCGGGTGGTGGCCAAGGCGCTGTTGAACGATGTCGATGGTCAACGTCAGCAGCGCGAGCGCCTGCGCGCCGATGGCTTGCGCCTGGCCCTATTGCTCAGTGCCTATGGCCTGGCGCCAGCCGGCGGCACGGCGTTGTTCCAGCTGGCGCCTCATCAGCAGGCGGTAGGGCTGCATGGCTACTTCGCCCGGCGCGGCATTCTCCTGCGCCTGTTCGCCGAGACCCGCTGCCTGCGTATTGGCCTGCCCGGCGACGAGGCTGGCTGGCAGCGCCTGGAGCAGGCACTGCAGGAGATGCCGCGATGACTGCCTCGGCCACCCTGATGATCCAGGGCACCACCTCGGACGCCGGCAAGAGCACTCTGGTGACCGCCCTGTGCCGCTGGCTGCAACGCCAGGGCGTCAGCGTCGTGCCGTTCAAGCCGCAGAATATGGCGCTCAACTCCGCCGTCACCGATGACGGCGGCGAGATCGGTCGCGCCCAGGCGGTGCAGGCCCAGGCCGCTGGCCTCGCGCCGCACACCGACATGAACCCGGTGCTGCTCAAGCCCAACTCCGACACCGGCGCCCAGGTGATCATCCAGGGCCGCGCCATCGGCAACATGAACGCCGTGGCCTACCACGACTACAAGCGCGTCGCTCGCGAGGCGGTGCTCGAGTCCCATGCCCGCCTTGCCGCGCAATACCCGGTGGTGATGGTGGAGGGCGCCGGCTCGCCGGCCGAGATCAACCTGCGCGCCGGCGACATCGCCAACATGGGCTTCGCCGAGGCGGTGGATTGCCCGGTGCTGCTGATCGCCGATATCGACAAGGGCGGCGTGTTCGCCCACCTGGTCGGTACCCTGGAGCTGCTCTCGCCCAGCGAGCAGGCGCGGGTCAAGGGCTTCGTGATCAACCGCTTCCGTGGCGATATCGCCCTGCTGCAGCCTGGGCTGGATTGGCTGGAACAGCGCACCGGCAAGCCGGTGCTCGGCGTGCTGCCCTACCTGATGGACTTCCACCTGGAGGCCGAGGACGCGGTGCAGGTGCTGCAGCCGGACAAGGAGCGCGAGGTGCTGCGCGTCGCCGTGCCGGTGCTGCCGCGTATCAGCAACCACACCGACTTCGACCCGCTGCGCCTGCACCCGCAGGTGGATCTGCAGTTCATCGGCCCCGGCCAGGCGATTCCGCCGGCCGACCTGATCATCCTGCCTGGCTCGAAGAGCGTACGCGCCGACCTGGCGCGCCTGCGCGAGCATGGCTGGGACGCGGCCATCGCGCGTCACCTGCGCTACGGCGGCAAGGTCCTCGGCATCTGCGGCGGCCTGCAGATGCTCGGCACGCGCATCGACGATCCGCATGGGCTGGAGGGCCCGGCCGGCAGCAGCGCAGGGCTTGGCCTGCTTGACTACGCCACCGTGCTGGAGCCGGAGAAGCAGCTGCGCAATGTGCGCGGCCGCCTGACTCTGGGCGAACTAGACGTCAGCGGCTACGAGATACACGCCG
This sequence comes from Pseudomonas sp. Gutcm_11s, assembly GCF_028649395.1. Classification (GTDB taxonomy): domain Bacteria; phylum Pseudomonadota; class Gammaproteobacteria; order Pseudomonadales; family Pseudomonadaceae; genus Aquipseudomonas. The sequence continues at coordinate 187,738 of NZ_JAQSUW010000015.1, forward strand.
GGGTCAGCTCCGGCCCGGCGCTGAACACGCCCGCCGTGCGCCTGGACGACGGCCGCGCCGACGGCGCCATCAGTGCCGACGGCCAGGTCATGGCCACCTACCTGCACGGCCTGTTCGAGCAGCCGGCCGCCTGCGCCGCGCTGCTGCGCTGGGCCGGCCTGCGCGAGGCACGCCAGGTGGATTACCATGCGCGCCGCGAACGTGACATCGAGCGCCTGGCCGATCTGGTCGAGGCGCATCTGGATACCCGCCTGCTCCGCGAGCTGTGCGGCCTGTAAGAGGCAAACCATGCTCGAACTGATCCTGGGGGGCGCCCGCTCCGGCAAGAGCCGCCTGGCCGAGAAGCTGGCGGCGGACAGCGGCCTGGAGGTCACCTATATCGCCACCGGGCAGGCCTGGGACGGCGAGATGGCCAAGCGCATCGCCCACCATCGCAGCACACGCCCGGCCGAGTGGGGCCTGGTTGAGGAGCCCCTCGAACTGGCCCGCGCCCTGCGCGACAATGCCGCCCCCGAGCGCTGCCTGCTGGTCGACTGCCTGACCCTGTGGCTGACCAACCTGCTGATGCTGGAAGACGAGACCCGCCTGGCCATGCAGCGCGATGCCTTCCTCGAGGCGCTGGGCGAGCTGCCCGGGCGCATCATCCTGGTCAGCAACGAGACCGGCCTGGGCGTGGTGCCGCTCGGCGAGCTGACCCGACGCTACGTCGACGAGGCCGGCTGGCTGCACCAGGCCTTGGCCGAGCGCGCCGAGCGCGTGCAGTTCTGCGTTGCCGGCCTGCCCATGCTGCTCAAAGGAGCGCCGCTATGACTTCTTCATTCTGGTGGCAGCAGGCCTGCCGCCAACCCGATGCCGCCGCCGAAGCCGCTGCCCTGGCGCGCCAGGCGCAACTGACCAAACCGACCGGCGCCCTCGGTGCGCTGGAGGCGCTGGCCGTGCGCCTGGCCGCACTGCAGGGGCGCGAGAAGCCGGACATTCGCAGTCCGCAACTAGTGCTGTTCGCCGGTGACCATGGCGTGGTCGCCGAGGGTGTTTCGGCCTACCCGCAGGCGGTGACCGCGCAGATGCTCGGCAACTTCGTCGCCGGCGGCGCCGCCGTCAGCGTGCTGGCCCGCGAGCAGGGCGTGCCGTTGCGCCTGGTCGACCTGGGCACCATCGATCTCGCCCTCGAACTGCCAGGCGTACGCCACCTGCGCCTCGGCGCCGGCACCGCCAACTTCGCCGTCGAGCCGGCGATGACGGCCGAGCAGTGCGCCGCCGCGCTGCAGGCCGGCCGTGATGCGGCGCAGGAAGCGCTAGCCGCGGGCTGCGACCTGCTGCTGGCCGGCGAGATGGGCATCGGCAATACCAGCGCCGCCACGGCCCTGGCCTGCGCCCTGAGCGATCTCACACCGGGCCAATTGACCGGCCCCGGCACCGGCCTGGATGGCGCCGGCGTCAGCCACAAGCAGGCGGTGATCGAGCGCGCCCTGGCCCTGCATGGCGCAGCGCTTGCCGATCCCTTTGAGGCGCTGCGCCGGGTCGGTGGCTTCGAGCTGGCGGCCCTCGCCGGTGCTTATCTGGCCTGTGCCCAGGCCAGCATTCCGGCCGTGGTCGACGGCTTCATCTGCAGCGCGGCGGCCCTGTGCGCCGTGCGCCTGAACCCTGGCGTGCAGCCCTGGCTGCTGTTCGCCCATGCCGGCGCCGAGCCGGGCCACGCCGCGTTGCTGGCCGAGCTCGATGCCGCACCGCTGCTCGACCTCGGCCTACGCCTGGGCGAGGGCAGCGGTGCTGCGCTGGCGCTGCCCCTGATCAAGCTTGCCTGTGTGTTGCACGGCGGCATGGCTACCTTTTCTGAAGCTCTGGTTGAGGACAAACAATGACCCTATCCCTGGATATGTTGCGCCACGGCGTGACCGACGCCGGCCCCGGCTTTCGTGGCAGCAGCGACGACGCGCTGACCGAGCAGGGCCGCCAGCAGATGCAGCAGGCCCTGGCCGGCAAGAGTGGCTGGGACCTGGTGATCAGCTCGCCGCTGCAGCGTTGCGAGTCCTTCGCTCGTCAGTTCGCCGAAGCCAACGGCTTGCCGCTGCGCATCGAGGCCGATCTGCGTGAGCTGCACTTCGGCGCCTGGGAGGGCCGCAACTCGGCCGAGGTGTTGCTGGAGGACCCGGAGGCCCTCGGCAAGTTCTGGAACGATCCCTACCGCTTCACCCCGCCGGAAGCTGAGCCGGTCAAGGACTTCGCCAAGCGCGTGCTGGGCGCCGTCGAGCGCCTGCAGGCCGAGCTGGATGGCCAGCGCTTGCTGCTGGTGACCCATGGCGGCGTGATGCGCCTGCTGCTGGCTCGCGCGCGCAACCTGCCGGAGAACCAGCTGCTGCAGGTGGATGTCGGCTATGGCGCGCTGCATGGCCTGCAGGTCGAGGCCGGTCTGCAGCTGAGCGAAGCCTGATGCTGCCGCAGCCGCTGCTGATCGCCCTGCAGTTCCTCACGCGCTTGCCGGTACGTCTGCCCGGCATGCCGGAGGCGCAGCAGATCGGCCGCTCGCTGCTCTGGTATCCACTGGTGGGGTTGCTGCTCGGCGGCCTGTTGCTGGGGCTGCACGGGCTGCTCGGCAGCACACCGGCGCTGCTGCAGGCGGCCATTCTGCTGGCGGTCTGGGTGGGGCTTAGTGGTGGCCTGCATCTGGATGGCCTGGCCGACACGGCCGATGCCTGGGTGGGCGGCTACGGTGATCGCGAGCGTACGCTGGCGATCATGAAGGACCCGCGCAGCGGCCCCATCGCGGTGGTCGTGCTGCTGTTGGTGCTGCTGCTCAAATTCGCCGCTCTGGTCGTGTTGCTCGAGCGCGGCGCCTGGGCCGGGCTGCTGCTGGCGCCCTGGCTCGGTCGTGCGCTGCTGCCGCTGCTGTTCCTGACCACCGCCTATGTGCGAGCCGGCGGCCTGGGCGCGGCACTGGCCGAGCATCTGCCACGCGAGCGTCTGCCGCTGGTGCTGGCGGTGCATGGCCTGGCCATGCTGCTGCTCGGCTGGAGCGGGCTGTTGGCGCTGCTCGCCGCCGCGCTGGTGTTCTGCCTGCTGCGCCGTGCCTTCGTCCCGCGCCTGGGCGGCACCACCGGCGACACCGCCGGCGCCCTGCTGGAAGTGGCCGAATGCGCGGTGCTGCTGAGCCTCGCCTTGTTCCTCTGATTCATCTGTTCCGCTGCCTTATCGCGCAACTGTAACTGCCTGTTCGGCGAGTACGGGTATATACCTGTATCCATGTTGCCGACCCAATGCCTGTGTACCAAGTTGCGCCGTGCCAGCCGCTGCGTGACCCGCATCTACGACGAAGCCCTGGCCGATGTCGGGCTCAATGCCGCCCAGTTTTCCTTGCTGCGTAACCTGCAGCGTCTGCAAAGCCCGAGCATTTCCATGCTGGCCGAGGCCATGGGCCTGGACCGCAGCACGCTCGGCCGCAACCTGCGGGTGGTGGAGGGCATGGGCCTGGTGCAGCTGGGCGGCGGTGCCGACCAGCGCAGCCGCGAGGTGCTGCTGAGCGAAGCCGGCCGGCAGGTGCTGGAGCGGGGCGCAGCACTCTGGGAACGGGCGCAGCAGGAAGTGGCGCTGCGCCTGGGCGCGGACAAGCGAGCGGCGCTGATGTTGCTGCTGGACGATCTGGAAACCATCGACTGACGGGCCGCTGCCCGTGGAGACAACGACATGAGCAATCCGTGGCGCACGGCGGCCTGGCTATTGGTAGGGGCTTCGCTGATCCTCGCCCTGTCCCTCGGCATCCGGCATGGCTTCGGCCTGTTCCTCGGGCCGATGAGCAGCGAGTTCGGCTGGGGGCGCGAGGTGTTCGCCTTCGCCATCGCCCTGCAGAACCTGATCTGGGGCCTGGCCCAGCCGATCACCGGCGCCATCGCCGACCGCTTCGGCGCGCGGCGGGTGATCATCGGCGGCGGGCTGCTCTATGCCGCCGGTCTGGGCCTGATGGCGGTGTCCGACTCGGCGCTGTCGCTATCGCTGAGCGCTGGTCTGTTGATCGGTATCGGCCTGTCCGGCACCTCGTTCTCGGTGATGCTCGGCGTGGTTGGTCGCGCGTTGCCGCCGGAGAAGCGCAGCATCGGCATGGGCATCGCCGCTGCCGCCGGCTCCTTCGGCCAGTTCGCCATGCTGCCCGGCAGCCTGGGCCTGATCGGCTGGCTCGGCTGGTCCTCGGCGCTGCTCGCGCTGGCCATGCTGGTGGCGCTGATCGCACCGCTGGCGCTGATGGTGCGCGACACGCCGCTGCCGGCCCCGGCGGGCGGCGAGCAGAGCCTGGGCGAGGCGCTGCGCGAGGCCTGCTCGCATTCCGGTTTCTGGCTGCTGGCGCTGGGCTTCTTCGTCTGCGGCTTCCAGGTGGTGTTCATCGGCGTGCACCTGCCGTCGTATCTGGTCGACCAGCATCTGCCTGCATCGGTGGGCACCACCGTGCTGGCGCTGGTGGGCCTGTTCAACGTGTTCGGCACCTATGTTGCCGGCTGGCTGGGCGGGCGGCTGTCCAAGCCCAAACTGCTCACCGGCCTGTATCTGGCGCGCACGCTGGTGATCGTCGCCTTCGTCTACCTGCCGCTCTCCGAATGGAGCGCCTATGCCTTCGGCATGGCCATGGGCTTCCTCTGGCTGTCCACCGTGCCGCTGACCAATGGCACCGTGGCTACCCTGTTCGGGGTACGCAACCTGTCCATGCTCGGCGGCATCGTGTTCCTGTTCCACCAGCTGGGCTCCTTCCTCGGCGGCTGGCTGGGTGGCTACCTGTACGACCATACCGGTAGCTATGAGGTGGTCTGGCAGCTGTCGATCCTCTTCGGCCTGATGGCGGCGGCGCTCAACTGGCCGGTGCGTGAAGAGCCAGTCGCGCGCCTGCGCGGTGCGGAGCCGGCATGAGTCGCAGGGCCGGCCTGGGTCTTCTGGCGCTACTGGTCGCCGGCCTGCTGGCGCTGGCCTGGTGGGGCTGGAGCCGCGCCGGCCTGGCCCTGCTGCAGTTGAACATGAGCCTGTGCTGAAGATTGCCGCAGCGGCCGTGGGCGCGTAGCGTGGACGGCATGACCGAATAGGAGTCCGTCGTCATGTTGCCGCGAATCGCCTCGCTGTCCCTGCTTTGCCTGCTGTCCTCGCCGTTGTGGGCGGCTGACTGTCCGCCGCTGCTCAAGGACCAGGGCGAATTGCAGCAGTTGCGCTCGAAGGAGCGTATCGACCTGTGCCAGCGCTTCGCCGGCAAGCCGCTGCTGGTGATCAATACCGCCAGCCATTGCGGCTTCACTCCGCAGTTCAAGGGCCTCGAGGCGCTCTATCAGCGCTACAAGGGGCAGGGGCTGGAAGTGCTCGGCGTGCCGTCCGATGATTTTCGCCAGGAAGCCGATAGCTCCGAGGGAACGGCCAAGATCTGCTTCATCGACTATGGCGTGACCTTCGCCATGAGCGAGCCGCAGGCGGTCAGTGGTGACGATGCGGTGCCGCTGTTCCGTGAGCTGGCCGAGCAGAGCAGTGCGCCGCGCTGGAACTTCTACAAGTACGTGGTGGGGCGCGATGGCAAGGTGATCGCCAGTTTCTCCAGCCTGACCAAGCCGGACGACGAGGACCTGATCGAGGCGATCGACAAGGCCATCGCCCAGCAGTGAATCGACGGGCATGAAAAAGCCGGGCAGATGCCCGGCTTTTTCGTTGCTGCCTACTGCGCTTAGAAGCGGTAGGTGGCTTGCAGGCCCAGGCCGTGGGCGCTGTTCTTGTACTCGGCGCTGAAGCCCGGAGCGATTTCCACGCCGCCCAGTTCGGTGGCGGGCTGGTCGACCTTGGCGGGATTCTCGCGCAGGTACGAGTAAGCCACGTCGATGGTCAGGTCGGGGTTCGGCGACCAGCCAGCACCCAAGGAGAACACTTTGCGGTTGCCGACCGGGATACGCACGGTACGGTGGGCGTTTTCGGCCGGGGACGGATCGAGGGCCAGGCCGGTACGCAGCACCCACTGCGGGTTCAACTGGTAGGTGGCGCCAATGGCATAGGACCAGGTGTCGTGCCACTTCAGCTCTTCGCTGACTTCGTCGAGCAGGCCCAGCGGGGTGCCGTTGTTCTCGACCACGATTTCCTGCAGGCGGCTCCAGCGGGTCCAGGTGGCGCCAGCGTGGAAGGTCCATTTGTCGTCGAACTGGTAGGTGAGCGACGTGTCGACGCTTTCCGGGGTGGTGAAGTCCAGGGTGGCGTCGTACTGGCCGTTGAACAGCGCGGTCAGGCCGTTGCCGCCGCTGACGCGGGTACGGCCTTCCAGGGTGTAGTCGACCTTGGAGTGGTAGGTCAGGCCCCAGGCCAGCTGGTCGGTCACGTCGACCAGCACGCCAGCGTTGAAGCCGTAGCCTACGTCGTCACCCTTGATGCCGACCTTGGTCTCGCCGGCGCCGCCCACGGCGGTGTTGTCCAGCTTGTTGGTCAGCTTGCCCTTGATCTTGTTGATGGTCGGGCCGAAGCCGACGGACACGCGATCATTGACCTGGTAGCTCAGGGTCGGCTGTACGGTGACCACTTCCACCTTGCTGTACAGGCCCTTGTAGCGACCGCCGAAGCTCTTCTCGGAGTCGTTGATCAGGGCGAAGGGGACGTACATGCCCAGGCCCCAGCTGAATTTCTCGTCGATCGGGCTGGCGTAGTAGGCGAACGGAACCGGAGTCATCGGCACCATGTCGCCCTTGGCGGTCTGGTCACTGGCGTGGTCGATATCGACGTTGGCCTTGATCAGGCCGAAACCGCCGACCATCTCCGCGCGCTTGAGCTTGCTCAGACCAGCCGGGTTGCCGTACAGGACGCTGGCGTCGTTGACCGAGGAAGAACGGCCGGCGAAGGAGGTGCCCATGCCGCTGACGCTTTGCTCGTTAATGGCAATTCCGTTGCCCAGGCTGTGAGTGGAAACCGCACCGACGGCGAGTGCGAGAGAGGTCTTCAACCAGAGTTTTTTCATTAGTAAGCTCACGGAATGCAAAACGAGGGGCGGCAAGCTACGCGTTTTGCTACGCCTTGCCAACCGCTCTGCGACGGGAATTTCGTGATGATTTGTGAAAATGATTTTGCCGATGGAACTGACTTATAGGTCAGTAAAAACGCGATTGGTTCAAGCGGCGCGAGGCTGTTGGGCGACGAACTGCTGCCAGGCCTGAATGAAGTCGCGTAGCTGCCCCTGAGGCTGGAAAACCCGCCGCCAGATGCGAGCCATGCCGTGCAAGTCATCCTCGGCCGGCAGTGCCGCGTGCTCCGCCTCGACCAGCAGCCAGGCAATCGCCGTGGCATAGCGCAGGTTGACGGTCAACTCGAGGTGCGGCGCGGCGAGGAAGGCATGCTGGCTGGCCAGGCCGCGGACCAGGCTGGCCAGGTCCGGGTCGCGGGCCAAGTGTTGGTCCCACAGTTGTTCGTGGCGCTGCTCGCTGATGCGGTAGAGGCCATGGCCGCGCTGGTCGTCCAGCGCGCTACCCAGTGCGGACTGGCTGGCGGCGGCGCCCAGCAGCAGGGCTTCGGCGGTTGGGGAATGGCGCCCTATATAAAGCAGGGTAGGGCGGATCACGTGTTGGCAGAGATCGCTGGCGGCAATTCCCATAAGGCCCTCGTGAAAGGTGCCGGCGGGGTCAGATGCCTGGCAGCTGTTCTTGGTTCTAATAAAGACCCCGCCGGAAGCGGGGTTAGCCGCTCGATTTGAAGTGTAGTGCTACAAATCGAGCGTAAAGGGTTGTTTTTAAATTGTTTCAGCCTTTCTTGGCGGGCTGATATGACTGCGCGCGATTAAAAAATGATCAGTTACTCGTCCAGGTAGCCAGAGGGGGCTGGCTACCTGGTTGGGTTGCTTAGAGGTGCTCGATCTTCAGGCTGGTGAACTGCGCGCTGCCGGCTTCGGTGTTGTCGCCGACGTTGTCCTGCACATAGCTGCCTGCCTTGAAGTACATGGTCTGAGCGTCCCAGCTCGGGTCCAGCTTGGCGGACCACTTCACCTGCGCAGCGCTCGGCAGCTTGGCGTACACCGCCAGGGTGCCGCCCGGAGTCAGGCGGATGGTGTAGCTGAAGCTCTGCCCCAGCGGCACGTTGCGCAGCACGATGGCCTTGCTGGTGTCGATGCCCGGCTTCAGGCGGTAGATCGCGGTGACGCTGCCGGTCTTGGCCGCGGCGCTGTACTCGTACTGCAGCTTGATGGGCGGATCGTCGCCTTCCACGTTGTGGATCTGGCCGATCACCACTTTGCCGGTGGACGGTACCTGGGTGACCTTCAGCGTCGCGCGCAGGTAGTTGTCCGCTTCCTTGTACTTCCAGTTGCGCAGCTTGCCATCGGCATAGGTCTCGCGCAGTTCGCTGCGCGGGTACTTGGCGCTCTTGGTGGTGGTGCCGTCGACCGGAGCCCAGAAGAACAGGGTGCCATTGATGTTCTTGAAGTAGTCGTCCTGATAGCCAGAAACGAGCAGGGGGGTGGTGATGGTGGTGGCCGGCTCGCCGACGGGGATGGACAGGTTCCAGGTGTTCAGGTCGATCATGGTGCGTAACGTGCTCCGGAAGAAAAATCGAAAAACTCATTCGAAGCGCAGGTCGATCCCGACTTGAAAAACTGCCTAGCCGCCCTGCCAGTTACATGCACATGGAATGAAGCTCTTGCATGCCTGGCCGGTGGATTGGCTGGGCACGGAGCGCTTTATACGGAGCAGTCGGGACTTTGATAATTACCGTTTGTCGCTATATTGACGTCCAAAAATTGGCGGTAATTTGGCGGTATTTCCAGAATTTCTATTGCCTTGATCCACAAGGTTTTTCCGTCACAGCGAAACGGGTAGCGCAACGGCGTATATGGATGCTGGCGAAATGCCGAGGGCGACGAACGGAAAGCACCGCCCTAGAGCGGTTTGTGAAGCGATTCTTAACTCGTCTAACAGCGCCTTTCGAGGTTGTGTGATAGCCGTCACGCAGGGTTGCGAACTGGGGTCCGTTTTGCCTGTCTAGCGATAGCTGCTCATCGGCCGTTAGCCGGATGACGGTGCCGGAAGCCGAGCATTCTCCGACTGGAAATCTCAACGCCTCTAGAGAATCGTCATGCCCGGCCTCTCTCGCCTGTCCTCTCTTGTTCTTGCTACCGCCTTTGCGCCGTTGGCCGAGGCCGCCACGTTTATCGTGAGCAATACCCAGGATTTATTCCGTCCGGCTTGTACCAGCGACTGTTCGCTGCGCGAGGCCATTTACCAGGCCAACAACAACCCCGGCCCCGACCGTATCGAGCTACACCCCGGTTTCTATGTGCTGAGCCTGTCCGACCCGGTGTGGAACGCCGACGAGGAATCCGACCCGGACGAGGACGCCGGGGTGCGCGGCGACCTGGACATCGATGGCGAGCTGACCATAGTCGGCGCCAACTCCAACTACGCATCCACCTTCATCCAGGGTGTCTCCGACCGCCTGATCGAGGTGCTGCCCGGCGCCCGTCTCAATCTGCGTCACCTCAGCCTGATCGAAGGCCGTGCCGACACCTACGGCGGCGCCATCCGCAACGACGGCGAGGCGGTCATCGCCTTCGTCGGTTTCTACAACAATCGCGCCACGCCGGGCATTCAGGGCAAAGGCGGAGCCATCGCCAACTTCGGCGATCTCAGCGTCAGCTTCAGTCTGTTCAGTGGCAACAACTCCAACGGCGACGAGGGCTTCACGGGTCGTGGCGGGGCCATCTACAACCTCGGCACGCTGCTGGTGCGCGACACCCACTTCAACAACAACAGCGTCACTGACAACGACGTCGACTACGCCCACGGAGGGGCCATCTACAACGAGGGCCTGGCCGACATCGCCCGCTCTTCCTTCGTCGACAACCTCGCCGGGCAGTACGGTGGCGGCGGTGGTGGGGCGGCAATCGTCAACAATGAGAGCGGCGTGCTGCAGCTGGTCAACAGCACGATCAGCGAGAACCACGGCACCGACACCAACGGCGTGGTCGCCAACGGCCTGTTCGGCCACATGCCGACAGGGGCCCAGGCGAAGATGCTGTTGAGCCACGTCACCATCGCCGGCAATCACGGGCTGGGGCTGAGCAACCTGGGCAGCCTGACGGTGCGCAACAGCATCGTCGCCGGGAACCTGCTCGACCAGCTGGCGGCGGATTGCAATGATCAGGGCGTGAGCTACCGGGCCCTGGGGCTGCTGGCCGGAAGAGGCGGCGGCTGTACCCGGAGCAGTGTCCGGGTGGCGCTCGAGCGAGTGTTCACCTCGGTGCTGATTCCGCAGCTGCGCAGTACCCGCCCCTGGGACGGGCTGGACACGCTGTACTACGAGCTGCGCAGCATCAGCCCGGCGCTGGACGCCGCCCTGGCTTCCTGCGCCAGCCATGACCAGCGCCACGGCGAGCGGCCGAAGGATAGCGACGGTGACGGCAGCGCTGTCTGCGACCTCGGCGCTTACGAGCTTTGAGCCCCTTCAGCGGCCCGGGGTCAGCAGCAGGCGCTTGCTACCGTAGACCTTGTCGACGTTGCGGTTCTGGAACGGGAAGCTCATGTAGCCGCCCTTGAGCCAGGCGTCGATGCCGTCGGCGTAGTGCGGGCTGGCCGGGTTGCCGGACTGGCCGGAGCTGTTGACCCCGATCATCGGCTCTTCCAGGCCGAAGTCGACGACGATGCGCATGGCCGGGATCAGCCACACATTGAAGTCCTTGCCCCATTCGTAGGCGGCCACGTTGAGGGTGCCGTGGTCGCCGCCGGCCGGGTAGGGGCCGCGGTTCAGGTAGCCGCTGATGGCCTCGATGCCGCTGCGCTGGCTGGCGCTCAGGTAGGGCGCCATCTTGGTGGCTTCGCTGGTCCAGTTGTACTGGTGCAGCTTGCCCCATTGCCAGGCGCTGCGATTGGCGCCGAGCTTGCCTTCCAGGTAGCTGACGGCACCGGCCAGGCTGCGTGCCATGATCGCCGGCTTGTCTTCCTTCTGCGCGGTCTTCACGTTGTCCCAGAACGGGCTGTCGTCGCGACCGAGCAGGTGGTCGGCTTGTGCCGAGTAGCTGTTGTTGGCGGTGTCCACCAGGGCTTGCCAGGCCGGCGAGGTTTCCGGGCCCAGCTCGTCGAGGAAGGTCTGCCGTGCGCTCTCGTGCAGGAACGCGCTGTACAGCGCCGCGTCCGCCGAGGTGGCGGCCATGCGCCCGTCGAAGGCCATCAGGCGCTTGTAGGCTTCTTCGGCTTTGGCACGCTCGGCGGCGGGCAGGGCGGCGATGGCCTTCTGCAGTGGCGCGGCCATGTTCGGTGCATCCAGCATCGCCTGTAGCTTGCCGGCGAAGGGCGTGGTCTGGTCGTACTGCATGGCGATCATGCTCTTCTGGTCCTGGCGCTTGCCGCCGGCCAGCTGCGCGATGCGCTCGGCACGCTCCGGGTAGAACCAGGAGTTGGACAGCTGCATGCCATAGCCGCGCGGCACCGTGCGGTGGTTGGCGGTGCCCAGCCAGCCCTGCATCGGGTCCTGGTCGTAGGGGTGCAGCATGGGATCGGCGTAGCCGTCCCAGTCGTAGGCGCCATCCCAGCCCGGTGACGGCACCAGGCCGGTGCCCTGCTTGCGGTTGGGGTAGCGGCCGGTGACCTGCCAGCCGATGTGCTGGGCGTCGGCGAACACGATGTTCAGCGCCATGGCGCGCACCTCGCGGGTGGCCTCGAAGGCCTGCTCTACCGACTGGGCGCGGGACAGATCGAAGAAGGCGTCGATCGAGCGATCGGCCTCGTTCTGGATGCTGTGCAGCGCCAGGCCGTAGCCGCTGGAGAACTGCAGCGGCTGCATGGCCGTCTTGCGTTCGCCCAGGGCAGAGTTGAGCAGCGGGCCGTGGCGGGTTTCCCAGATGGTCTCGCGGATCGGCCGCTGGCCCTTGATGAAGAAGGTCTCCTGGCGCTCGCGGGCCGGCTGCCACTTGCCGTCGGCCATGTAGTAGAGGCGGCCGCCCTCGCGCTTGACCTTCTCCAGGAACAGGTCCTGGTTGTCGCCCATGACCATGGTCATGCCCCAGGCGAGCTTGCCGTTGAAGCCGGCGACCACGGCCGGTACCCCGGCGATGGATACGCCGGCGGCCTGGAATTTCGGCGAGCGGATCTGCACGAAGTTCCAGATCGAGGGCATCGACAGCGGTAGGTGGGTGTCGTTGGCCAGCAGACTCTTGCCGCTGCGGCTGTTCTGCGGGGCGATGGCCCAGTTGTTGGAAGCGGCAACGCCGAGCATGTTCAGCGCGGCCACCTGGCCGGCGGCGTCGTTCACCGCGGCCAGGCCCGGAATCTTGCCGGCCAGGCTCAGGCCGCGCAGTTTCTCGGCTTCCTCGAAGGGCAATGGCTCGTCCGGATAGCTCGGCAGCAGCCAGGCCAGCTTGTCGGCGCCGACCTTGTCGGTGAGGGTGAGGGCGGCGATCTCTTCCTGCAGGTTCACCGACAGGCCGAAGTTGAGCAGGCAGAACAGCAGTACCGAGTCTTCCGGCTTCCAGTAGGCCGGGCGGTAGCCGCTCTCGGCCAGGTCCATCGGCAGCTTGTCTTTGTAGCGGAACAGATAGGCGTTGACGCCGCGGGAGTAGACCTCGAAGAACTTCTTGATCCGTGGCGAGGCGTTCTTGTACAGCACCTCGGCGCTGGCGCGCAGGTTGACCGTGCGCATGAAACGGTCGATTTCCAGCACGCCGGGGCCGTTCATCTCGGCCAGGCGGCCCTCGGCCAGCAGGCGCATGCCGACCATCTGGCTGAGGCGATCGGCGGCGTGCACGTAGCCCAGGGTGAACAGGGCGTCATGGAAGGTGGTGGTCTCTATCAGCGGCATGCCCAGCGCGTTGCGCCGGACTACCACGCTCTGCGCCAGGCCCTGGACGCGGACGATGCCCTGGTCCGGGTGCACGCTGTCGGCATAGCGGCCATTGAGGAAGGACTGGCAGCCGCTGAGGAACAGGGTGCTGCACAAGGTGGCAGCGGCGGCGATGAACAGCGGGCGGGAAACGAGGCGCGAACCCATGGCTGGCTCCTGGCGCAGGGAGACGGATGATGGGTGCGGATTGTAGAGGGCGAATGCGTCGGGGAGTAGGGGCGCGGCAGGGCGAGAAGCCCTGCCGGCGGGTAGTTCAGATCAGGCGCCGTGGCACTTCTTGAACTTCTTCTGGCTGCCGCAGGGGCAAGGATCGTTGCGGCCGACTTCTTTCAGCGGGTTGCGCACCGGCTCCTGGTGGTGATGGTTGCAGTGCGGACCGTGCACATGACCGTCGTCATCGTGGTGGTGATCGTGGTCGTGGTTGCAGTCGGGGCCGTGTACGTGGGGTTGCTGAGTCATGAAACTCACTCCGGGATGTAATCGCCGGGGATTATCTCGCCATTGCGCTGCATATGCACGTTGCGGCCGAAGAACAGGCCGGTCTTCACCTCGCCGTTCAGGCGATAACGAATCGGCTGGTCAGGCTCCTCGAGGGATTTGACGATGCCCTTCACATGGCGCCACAGGTTGGTGCGCACCGGTACCTCGAACTCGGTGCGGCCGTGGGCAGGCACGCTGAACCATTCGCTGGACTCGCCTTCGGCCAGCTTGATGTCGTTCAGGTGGATGGCGTAGACCAGGCCACGTACCGGCAGGTCGGAGTCGTTGGGGTTGTCGATGCGAAAGCGCAGGGAGAACTGCTGTTCCAGCAGCTTGGCCTTGATCACGTCGACCTTGACCAGGTGGACCTCGGGGTTCCGGAAGTCACCACCGAACCAGCCGGCGCATCCCCACAGGCTCGCGCAGAGGCTGGTGATGACCGCCAAGTAGATGGTGCGTGCTCGTACCCATGAAAGCATGCTGTGACTCCATTGGACGTCCCCAGTGTAACAAGCGGCTGCTTGGCAACCACAAGCTGTTCGCGGAAAAAAACTGCGCCATACTGGCGGCAGAATTGGACAGGAGTGTGACCATGAGTCTCTACGAGATCGCCTTTGCTGGGCAGGTGGTGCCGGGTGCGCCGCTGGAGCAGGTAAAGGAGAATCTGGCGCGGTTGTTCCAGGCGGATGCCCAGCGCATCGCCCTGCTGTTTTCCGGGCGGCGCATCGTGATCAAGAGCGGCCTGGATGCTGCCGGCGCCGAGAAATATCGCGCGACCATGGAACGTGCTGGTGCCGTGGCCATCGTCCAGTCGCTGCAGGTGGAGGAGGTCGAACTGGCGCCGCCGCCCGCGCCGGCTCCAGTCGCTCCAGCCCCAGCCCCGGTGGCTGCCGCTGCCGTTGCGGCGCCAGTGCCGAGCGCGGGCTCTGCGCGGGTAATTCCGCGTGATGAGTACATGGCCGCCTTCAGCGACGTGGAGGCACCGGACTTCGGCATCGCGCCGGTCGGCGCCGATCTGCAGGACGCCAAGGCCGAGGCGCAGGCGCCGCAGGTCGATCTCTCGCAGTTCAGCCTGGCGCCGGTAGGCAGTGACATGGGGCAGGCCAAGGGGGCGCCGGCCGCACCGCCGCCGGACACCTCGCACCTCAAGCTGCAGGAATAAGAACGAGGCCCGCGATTGCGGGCCTCGTTTCATCTGGCGTCAGCTCTCGCTGGTGCTGCACTTGGCCTGGGCCTGGGGCGGCGTCAGGCTGCGGATCGAGGTGTAGAACAGCTCGCAGGTCTGCACCTTGTCCGTCACCTGCCACTTCTGCGTGCAGCTGTCCAGCATCTGCTGCGGGTCGGTTGCGGGGTTCTGGCCCATGCCGGCCTGCCAGCAGGCGGCGCTGATGTCCTGACCCATGACCTTGAGCCCGGCGGCATCGGCTTTCGCCTGGTCGCCGCCATAGTTTTCCGGATCGGCCGCGTACCAGATGTAGCTCGGGTGGTTGGCTCCGAGCACCGGCACACTCTGGCCTGGCACCGGGCTGATCTCGTCCAGGCCTAGCACGCCGATGTTCACCTTGTACTGGCTGTTGACCCAGCTGCGCACCGGTCCGCCGAAGGCGACCATGGGCAGCGGGGTGCCGCTGCCTGCAGTGAGCTGGGCGACCATGGTGGTCTGGTAGTCGGTGAAGTAGCCGTAGACCCCTTCCAGGTCGCCACCGGCGCTGGCCGGTGCGGCGATCGGGGCGATGTCGATGATGGTCTGGTAGGCAGGCGTCTGCGCCGTCGCCACACCGTTCTCGGTGAGCAGTGAGGCCCAGCGGTCGGTGGTCTTGGATTCGAGGTAATCCTGGGCCTGGGTCAGCGAGTAGTCCGGCGGGAAGTGCAGCAGCTCGACGCTCTTGCGGTTTTCCAGGGCCATGCCAAGGGGCAGGAAGAAGTACCAGCTGAACTGCCACTTGCCATCGCCATTGAGTTTGCTGGCGCCGTCGAAGGCCAGGTCGCCGGCATTGAGCAGGTTGGTCAGCGGCGCGCCGTAGGTGGTCGGGACGCCAGTGAAGCTGGCCGACAACATGTCGCCGTCGCGGCTCACCGCGACCGTGGCGTCGGCGTAGCCGTCACGCTGCAGGCTCTGTTTGAGGTAGTGCTCGGCGGTCTGTTCGAGGGTCCAGTCGCGGTAACAGATGACGCTGCAGTTGTTGGGGTAGGCAAATAGCCGGGTGGCCCGTTCGCTGCTGCCCAGGCTGACCTGCAGCGCTTCCGCATGGGCCTGGATGGCGCCGGCAACCAGCAATGCGGCCAGCATGGCCCGTATTCCACTGTGCTTGTGCATCTACTTCTCCTTGTTGGCCCGGCCCCCGCCGGGTTCTGGCCAACAAATGAAGCAGAGTTTGGTCAGCTCAGATAGCCGCTACAGCACTTCTTGAATTTCTGCCCGCCACCGCAGGGGCAGGGATCGTTGCGACCCGCCTTGAGTGGTGTGGTGGGGTCGAGGAAGTACCAGCGTCCGTCGCGCTGGACGAAGGATGAGCGCTCGCGATGGCTGTGTTCGCCGCTACCGTCGTGCCAGCGTGCGGTGAAAGTGACGAAGGCATGCTCGGGTTGCGCCCCGACCAGCTCGCTACTTTCCACCTCCAGGCCCAGCCAGGTGCTGCCCAGGCTCCAGGCCCGCATGCTCTCGCTGTCCAGCGCCGTCTGTTGGGCGGGCAGGGTGGTAGCTATCAGGTAATCGACCAGGCCGAGTACGTAGGCGCTGTAGCGCGAACGCATCAGGTGCTCGGCGCTCGGCGCTGGCGTGCCTTGGTGGTAGTGGCCGCAGCAGGTCTCCAGCGAACTGCCGCTACCGCAGGGGCAGGCTTGGCTCATGGGTCACCACCAGTATTTGCCGAAGTTTTGCGGGTTGGCCCAGAACTTGGAATTGAGCCAGTCCGGCACCTGTTTGTAGTCGCGCAGGTCGTAGGTGAACAAAGTGAGCGTCTGCCCATCACGCTGGAACGATTCAGTGGCTTGCAGGGCCAGGGCGAACAGTTCGGTCGCCTGCCAGCCGCAGGCGTTCAGGTCGACCAGCACGGCCATGCGACTGGCGTTGAGGTTGCGGATGCCGCCCAGCAGTTCCAGTGCGGTGCGCTTGGGTAGGTGCTCCAGGCAATCGACCACAAGTGCAAGATCGTAACGCTGGGCAGCCAGCTCTGCGGGTAGCGCGCCTGCCGGGGCCTGGGCGACCACGGCCTGTGGGTGGGCTTGTTGGAATGCGGAGATCGCCGGCAACTGGCTGGCGCCAACCAGCAGCAGGCGCTGCGGCTCATGGTGGTCGAGCAGGGCGGCGAGCGCCTGCTGCGGGGTACGCGAAGATTGGTCGTGGTTCATGGTGCGCAAAATTCGTTGACGGTTTGCCAAGACTATCGCGCTCTGCGGACCGATCCTATGGATATTGGTATGGAAAGTGCCTATAACTGGCGGATAGTAAGGAAGCGATCTTTACTTCTTTGCTGTCGGTTATGCCGATTTCCTAAACAGGAGACCTAAGAAGATGAGTATCACAAGGAAAGCAGTACCCCTGATTCTGGCGAGCAGTCTGTTGACCGGCTGTGCAGGCATTCAGAAAACCGATTGGCCGACCTGTGCGGCCGTGGGCGGTGTAACAGGTGCAGCGCTGGGTGCGATCGAAAACTCCGAGTGGGCCGGTTACGGTGCACTGGTCGGTGCTGGTGTAGCCGCAGCTTATTGCTGGGTGCATGGCGCTGAGGAGCAGGTGGCGGTGGTCGAAGAGACTGTCGTCGAAGAAGTTGTTACTCCGGAGCCTGCCGAGCCGGTTCGCGTCGAACTGGACGTCAAGTTCGACTTCGACAAGACCGTGGTCAAGGAAGAAAGCCAAGGCGACATCAAGGCGCTGGCTGACTTCATGAGCCAATACCCATCCACCAGCACCGTGGTTGAAGGTCACACCGACTCCGTCGGTACCGACGCTTACAACCAGGGCCTGTCCGAGCGCCGTGCCAATGCCGTGCGCGACGTACTGGTCAACCAGTACGGCGTAGGTGGCGACCGCGTAAGCTCGGTCGGCTATGGCGAGAGCCGTCCGGTGGCCGACAATGCCACCAGCGAAGGCCGCGCCATCAACCGTCGCGTTGAAGCTGAGGTCGAAGCTCGCCCCTAAGTAGTCTTCTCCCGGCAAGGCGGCTGCAGCATCCCGCGCAGTCGTCCACCGGGACTGGCTTGTACACTTTGGGGGACGGGTCTTTACTCCTGTGTTACCGGTAATCGAACCGGTGACACAGGAGATCCCGCCATGAGAAGCATCTCAAGGGCAGTTGTACCCCTTCTCTTGGTCAGTAGTGTTCTCTCAGGTTGCGTCACGACTTCCAGTACGGGAGATGCGCCGCTCAACCAAGGGAACTGGCCCATTTGTACGGCGATTGGCGGCCTGGCCGGAGGAGGTCTTGGCGCCATCGAAAGTTCTGCTTGGGCAGCTGGAGGTGCGGTGGCCGGTGCGGTCATCGGAACCTTGATCTGCTACGCCCAGGACGGCGACCAGGATGGCGATGGTGTATTCGACCGTCGTGACCGTTGCCCCGATACCCCGCCCAACACACCGGTACGTCACAACGGATGTCCGTTGCCTGAATATCCGGATTCCGCACCCGCTAGCGAGCCTGTGGTCGAGGCTGGTGATCCGGTACGCGTCGAACTGGACGTCAAGTTCGATTACGACAAGTCCGTGGTCAAGCAAGAAAGCCAGGCCGATATCAAGGCAGTGGCTGACTTCATGAGCCAGTACCCGCAGACCAGCACCACCGTGGAAGGCCACACCGACTCCAACGGCTCCGATGCATACAATCAGGGGCTGTCCGAGCGGCGTGCCAATGCGGTGCGTGACGTACTGGTCAACCAGTACGGCGTGGCGAGTGATCGGGTGTCGTCGGTAGGTTATGGCGAGTCTCGCCCGGTGGCCGACAATGGCACCGACGAGGGACGTGCCGTCAACCGTCGCGTCGAGGCATCAGTCGAGGCACAACCCGCGCAATAGCGTTTTTGGCGGTGATCTACTCCCGCACCTCTCTCGGGTGGTGCGGGAGCTGATTCGGCGCTATCAGAAAGTCGGGCGGGCGGCCGCAATGGCCACCAGGGCAAGCCCCACCAGCAGATTACTTCCCACCAGACGGCGGATACGCCCGAGAGCCTCGCCACCTGCCGGCCAGTTCTGTGCCTCCAAGGCCTGACGCAGCAGCGGCAGTTGCAGGAAACGCACGCGCAGGAACAGCGCCAGCATCACCAGATACAGGCCCATCATTATCTGCACATAGCGTGGTGCGGTCTCGAAACCGGCGAAGCGCATATGCAGCATGCCCATGCCGGAAACCGGCAGCACCAGCACGGCGATCCATACCCAGAGGAAGAAGCGTTGGAACACGTCCAGCCACAGGCTCAGCCGTTCCGGTGCCTGTAGTTTGGCCACGGCGGCGGGGCGCAAAATCATCCAGGCGAAGAACATTCCACCGACCCAAACCAGGGCGGCCAGCACATGCACGGCGTAGAGGGCAGCAAAGACAGTCATCGGCAAGCTCCGGTTAGCGATGGCGCGCGAGCATAACCTATCGGTAAACTACTGAAAATTTATCCAGCCTTTTCCGCGCCCATGCTCAGCTCCGAACTCAAGTCCCAGATCCAGGGCGCCTACAGCCGTTTTCTCGAAGCCAAGGGGCTGAAGGCCCGTTATGGCCAGCGCCTGATGATCGCCGAAGTGGCCAAGGTGCTGGGGGCGATCAAGCACAACGAAGAAGGCCAGCGCGATGGCGAGCCCGCCGTGGTGGCGGTGGAGGCGGGGACCGGTACCGGCAAGACGGTCGCTTACAGCCTCGCTGCCATTCCCACCGCCAAGGCCGCCGGCAAGCGCCTGGTGATCGCCACCGCCACCGTGGCGCTGCAGGAGCAGATCGTACACAAGGACCTGCCGGACTTGATGCGCAACGCCGGCCTGCAGTTCAGCTTCGCCCTGGCCAAGGGCCGGGGCCGCTACCTGTGCCTGTCCAAGCTGGACATGCTGCTGCAGGAAGGCCAGGCGCAGAGTGCTACCGCGCAGATGTTCGAGGAAGAAGGCTTTCGTATCGACGTCGACGAGCACAGCCAGAAGCTCTACAGCAAGATGATCGAGAAGCTCGCCGGCAATCGCTGGGACGGCGACCGTGACAGTTGGCCCGAGGAGCTGGAAGACCAGGTCTGGGGAACCCTGACCACCGACCACAGCCAGTGCACCAACCGCCATTGCCCGAACTTCCAGCAGTGCGCCTTCTATAAAGCGCGCGAGGGCATGACCAAGGTCGACGTGATTGTCACCAACCACGACATGGTTCTGGCCGACCTGGCCCTGGGCGGCGGCGCCGTGCTGCCGGATCCGCGCGAGACGCTCTACGTGTTCGACGAAGGTCACCACCTGCCGGACAAGGCCATCGGCCACTTCGCCCATTTCACCCGCCTGCGCAGCACTGCCGACTGGCTCGGCCAGGTGGAGAAGAACCTGACCAAGCTGCTGGCCCAGCATCCGCTGCCTGGCGACCTCGGTCGCCTGATCGAGCAGGTGCCCGAGCAGGCCCGCGAGTTGCGCACCCAGCAGCAGTTCATGTTCAGCGCCTGCGAGCAGTTGGCCGACTTCCGAGCCGGTGAGGACATGGAGGGCCGCGAGCGCCCGCGCCACCGTTTCGAGGGCGGCCTGGTGCCCGAGCACCTGCGCGAGCTGGGCATCGAACTGAAGAAGGGCTTCGCCAAGCTCACCGACGTCTTCACCCGCCTCACCGAACTGCTCAAGCAGGCCATGGACGACGAGGGCACCAGCCTGGGCCTTGCCAGCCACCAGGCGGAGGAGTGGTACCCGCTGTTCGGCAGCCTGCTGGCTCGCGCCCAGGGCAACTGGGAGCTGTGGACCGCCTTCACTGTCGAGGACCCGGAAGACAGCCCGCCGATGGCGCGCTGGCTGACCCTGGCCGACAGCAGTGCGCTGTTCGATATCGAGGTCAACGCCAGCCCGATCCTCGCCGCCGAGACCCTGCGCCGCAACCTGTGGAATGTCGCCTATGGCGCCCTAGTAACGTCCGCCACGCTGACCGCACTCGGCACCTTCGACCGCTTCCGCATGCGTTCCGGCCTGCCCAAGGCGGCGGTAACCGCCGTGGTGCCCAGCCCGTTCCACCATGCCGATGCTGGCGTACTGCGGGTGCCGGACCTCAAGGCCGACCCGCGTGACGCCGCCGCCCATACCGCCGCCATCATTCGTGACCTGCCGGAACTGGTGAAGGGCGCGCGCGGCACCCTGGTGCTGTATTCCTCGCGCAAGCAGATGCAGGACGTGTTCGACGGCCTCGATCGCGACTGGCGCAAGCGCGTGCTGATCCAGGGCAACCTGTCCAAGCAGGAGACCTTGAACAAGCACAAGGCGCGGGTCGACGATGGCGACGAGAGCGTGCTGTTCGGTCTGGCCAGCTTCGCCGAGGGTGTCGACCTGCCGGGCGCCTACTGCGAGCATGTGGTGATCGCCAAGATTCCCTTCGCCGTGCCGGATGACCCGGTAGAAGCGGCGCTGGCCGAATGGATCGAGGCGCGCGGCGGCAATCCGTTTATGGAAATCGCCGTGCCCGACGCCTCGCTGCGCCTGATCCAGGCCTGCGGCCGCCTGCTGCGTACCGAGGCCGACCGCGGCACCATCACTCTGCTGGATCGCCGCGTGGTCACCCAGCGCTACGGCAAGGCGATCCTCAATGCCTTGCCGCCGTTCCGTCGCGAGATCGCCTGATCCCGTTCACCTGTCAGCGAGTTGGCTATGCGCACCATCCTGATTACCGGCTGTTCCTCGGGTATCGGCCACGCCACGGCGCTGGCCTGCCGTAACGCTGGTTGGCGAGTGTTCGCCAGCGCGCGCAAGGCGGCGGACGTTGAGCGCCTGCAGGCCGAGGGGTTCGAGACGGTGCAGCTCGACCTGGACGACTCCGCCAGCATCGCTGCGGCACTGGCCTGGGTGCTGGAGCAGAGTGGCGGTGGCCTGGATGCACTGTTCAACAACGCCGGCTACGGCCAGCCCGGCGCCATCGAGGACCTGCCGCGAGTGGCCTGGCGCGAGCAGTTCGAGAGCAACCTGTTCGGCCCCATCGAGCTGACCGCCGCGGTGCTGCCGATCATGCGCCGCCAGGGTCATGGCCGCATCCTGTTCAACAGTTCGGTGCTCGGCTATGCGGCGCTGCCGTTGCGCGGCGCCTACAACGCTTCCAAGTTCGCCATGGAAGGGCTAGTCGACACCCTGCGCCTGGAGCTGGCCGGCAGCGGCATCGAAGCGGTGCTGGTCGAGCCGGGGCCGATCATCGCGCGCTTCCGCGCCAACAGCCTGCTGGCCCTGCGCAAGCATGTGGACACCAGTCGCGGTGCCCATGCGGCCAGCTACGCGCTGATGGAAGAGCGCCTGGCCCGGGAAGGCGCGGCGGTCAAATTCACCCTGCCGGCGGAGGCGGTGGCCGAGGCCGTGTTGCAGGCGCTGGATAGCCGAGTGCCGCGTACCCGCTATCCGGTGACGGTGCCAGCAAGGCTTTTCCGCCTGCTCAATCGGCTGTTGCCGGACCGTTTGCTGGATCGAATCAAGGCCAGCTCTGTCTGAAATCAGGCACTTGCGTAGCCGCCAGGCGGGCTCCGGGGTGGCAATAGCAACCCTGCCTGGTGTCTACTTGGGCATCTTCCGGAGTGCCTGTTCGATGATCCGCCGTATTCTTCCGCTCGTTATCGCCCTCAATCTCGCCGCACCCGCCCTGGCTGCGCCCGAGGGCCAGCAGACCCTGTTCAGCTTTATCAAGCCCACCGATGTGGTGAAGGTCGAGAGCCAGGCCGCCAGTTTTCCCGAGCTGACCGCAGAGCCGACGCCCGAGGGCGAGGTGCTGCGCCGTTTCACCTTCAATGCTGCTGACAACCCCAGCCTGCGCCTGAGTCCGCAGACCGGCGACTGGGACTGGTCGCAGGCCGGCGCGATGAGCCTGCGCCTGCAGAGCGCGATGGACTGGGCGGTGACGCTGGATGTGCGCATCGAGAGCCGTGACGGCAAGGTGCTGACCAGCCGTATCGCCCTGCCTGCCGGCCCGGCGCAGACCCTGCTGGTGCCGCTCGCCGCCACCTCGCCGCGAGCTCAGGGCATGCGCGCTGCACCGCCCATGCCGATCAGCGTCGAGGGGCAGCGCGTGCTGCTTGCCGACGTAGTCGAGGGCGAGCTGACGGCCGCGCAGGTCAGTGCTGTGACGCTGAGCATGAGCAAGCCCGATGCGCCACAGAGCGTCCTGCTCGGCCGCTTTGGCGTGCAGGCCGGCGATGCGGCGCAACAGGCCGTCTATACCGGCATCATCGACGCCTATGGCCAGTACAGCCGCGGTCAATGGCCGGGCAAGGTCGACAAGGATCAGCAGCTGCGCGAAGGCGCGGCCCGCGAGCGCGAGCAACTGAAGACCTGGCTGGCAGAGCGCCCGCAGCAGGACAAGTTCGGCGGCTGGATGAGCGGCCCGACATTCGAGGCCAAGGGCTTCTTCCGTACCGAGAAGCGCGATGGCCGCTGGTACCTGGTCACGCCCGAGGGGCATCCCTTCTATTCCCTCGGGGTCAATGCGGTCAGCGCCTGGCAGAGCCAGACCTATGTCGAGGGCCGCGAGTCGATGTTCGCCGCCCTGCCCAAGGATGGCGAGCCGCTGGCCAGCTACTACGGCAAGCGTGACAGCCGCAGCGACAGCGGTGCCAGCCGTGGTCGGGCCTTCGACCACGGACGCTGGTACGATTTCTACCGCGCCAACCTGCAGCGCAGCTACGCCGAGCCCTGCCAGGCGGCCCAGCCGCCGCTGGCCGCGACGCCAGCACCGGCCGAGCCGGCAGCCTGCCCGCCGCCTGGCTTCGATGCCGATCGCTGGGCCCAGAATACCCTGGACCGCCTGCAGGCCTGGGGCTTCAACAGCCTGGGCAACTGGAGCGACGATACCCTGGGCAAGGCGCAGCGCCTGCCTTACAGCATCCCGCTGTCGATTTCCGGCGACTACGCCACCATCAGCACCGGCCACGACTGGTGGGGCGGCATGCCCGACCCGTTTGATCCGCGCTTTGCCATGGCTGCCGAACGCGCCATCGCCATCGCCACTCGCGATCGCCGCGACGACCCCTGGCTGATGGGCTTCTTCGCCGACAACGAACTGGCCTGGGCCGCTCCCGGCGATGATCCGAAAGCCCGCTACGCCCTGGCCTACGGCACCCTGCGCCTGACCACCGACGTGCCGGCCAAGCGCGCCTTCCTCAAGCAGCTGCGCGACAAGTACCGCAACCAGAATGGCCTGTCCAAGGCTTGGGGCATCGAGCTCAAGGCCTGGGAGCTGATGGAGGACCCGGGCTTCGAGCCGCCGCTGCCGAGCGCCGAGTTCCCGCAGATCGAGCAGGACCTGCAGAACTTCCAGCGCCTGTTCGCCGATACCTACTTCAAGACCATCGCCGACTCGCTGAAGTGGCACTCGCCCAATCACATGCTGCTCGGTGGCCGCTTCGCCATCGCCACGCCGGAGGCCATCGCGGCCTGCGCCCAGTATTGCGACGTGCTGAGCTTCAACTTCTATGTCAGGGAGCCACAGCACGGCTACGACTTCGCCGCTCTGCGTGCGCTGGACAAGCCGCTGATGGTCACCGAGTTCCATTTCGGCTCGCGTGACCGTGGGCCGTTCTGGGGTGGTGTGACCGAGACCTACAAGGAAGAGGAGCGTGGCCCGGCCTACGCCAACTTCCTGGCCAAGGCCCTGGAAGAACCGGCGATCGTCGGCGTGCACTGGTTCCAGTACCTCGATCAACCGGCTAGCGGTCGTCTGCTGGACGGCGAGAACGGCCACTTCGGCCTGGTCGCCATCACCGACCGCCCCTGGCAGGGCTTCGTCGAAGCCGTGCGCAAGGCCAACCTCAAGGTGGCCGAGAAGCTGCTGCCCAAGGCCGAAGCGGCCCCCGCGAAACCCTGATCTGCTTGCGTGAGTCCCGTCCCGGAACGCGTTGCCGCGCTTCCGGGCGCTAGACCGTTGGTCTGACCAAGTGACTTGAGCAAAGCGGCAGGATTCCCATGAACAGTCGGTGCTGAAACAATGCCGGCCATTCGGACCGAGGAGTAAGAGGTTGCAGATCCAGGGCCATTTCGACCTGCGCTTCGAAGCGCTGAAGGATGCCTTCGTCGAACTCTTCGACGATCCCCAAGAACGTGGCGCCGCTCTGTGCGTGCAGATCGGCGGCGAAACCGTCGTCGATATCTGGGCTGGCACGGCCGACAAGGATGGCGCCGAGGCCTGGCATACAGACACCATCCTCAATCTGTTCTCCTGCACCAAGACCTTTGCCGCCGTTGCCGCTCTGCAGCTGGTAGAGCAGGGCAAGCTCGAGCTGGATGCTCCCGTGGCGCGCTGGTGGCCGGAGTTCGCGGCGGCCGGCAAGGAGCGCGTGACCCTGCGCCAACTGCTCAGCCACCGTGCCGGCCTGCCGGCACTGCGTGCGCAGCTGCCTGCCGAGGCGCTCTACGACTGGCAACAGATGACCGCCGCCCTGGCCGCCGAACAACCCTGGTGGACGCCCGACGAAGCGCACGGTTACTCGCCCATCACCTATGGCTGGCTGGTCGGCGAACTGCTGCGCCGGGTCGAGGGGCGCGGGCCGGGCGAGACCATCGCCGCGCGCATCGCCCAGCCGCTGGGCCTGGACTTCCATGTCGGCCTGGCCGAGGAAGAATTTCCCCGCGTCGCCCACATCGCCCGCAAGAAGGGTGACATGGGCGATGCCGCCGCCCAGCGCCTGCTCAAGTGCATGATGAGCGAGCCGACTGCGCTGTCCACCCGCGCGTTCGCCAACCCGCCGTCTATCCTCACCAGTACCAACAAGCCGGAGTGGCGACTCATGCAACAGCCGGCGGCCAATGGCCATGGCAATGCGCGTTCCCTCGCTGGCTTCTATGCGGCCCTGCTCGACGGTCGCCTGCTGGAGCCGGAACTGCTGGGCGAGATGACCCGCGAACACTCCTGCGGCGAAGACCGCACCCTGCTGACTTCGACCCGCCTGGGGCTGGGCTGCATGCTCGACCAGGCGGACGTTGCCAACGCCACCTATGGATTGGGGCGCAAATCCTTCGGTCATCCAGGAGCGGGCGGCTCCGTCGGGTTTGCCGATCCAGAACGCGAAGTCGCTTTCGGCTTCGTCACCAATAGTCTCGGACCATACGTATTGATGGACCCGCGTGCGCAGAAGTTGGCGCGTGCGCTGGGCCAATGCCTGTAACTTGCTGGGGGAAGACCTGACCATGCACAAGAAAACACTCATTCTGCTCTGCTGCCTGAGCCTCGCTGCCTGCGCCAACTCGGACAAGAAGGAAGAAACCTCCAGCAGCTGGTGGCCGTTCGGCGACAGCGACAAGCCGGTCGCCGCTGCCAAGAAGGCTCCGCCCAAGATCGATCATGAAGTTACCAATGCCTGGCTGGATGAGTACGAGCCGCGCCTGAAGACCGCCCTGAGCGGCAGCAAGATGGAGCTGGAGCGCCGCGAGAATGTGCTGGTGGTCACCGCACCGGTGGAGAGCTCGTTCAACCCGGACCGCCCGAGCATGCTGATGCCGGCGGTACTCGGCCCGTTCACCAAGGTGGCGAAGATCCTCGAGGCGGACAAGAACACTGGCGTGCTGATCCTCGGCCATGCCGACAGCACCGGCAAGGTCGAAGACAACCGCGTGCTCAGCGAGGACCGCGCCAAGGCCGTGGCCTCGATCTTCCGTCTCAGCGGCCTGCAGCGTGACCGTCTGCTGCTCAAGGGTGTCGGCTCCGACATGCCGCGTGCCGCCAATGACAGCGCCGCCGGCCGCTCGCTGAACCGCCGCGTGGAAATCGTCCTGACCCCGCAGAAGACCCTGGTCGCGCTGCTGGCCCGCTACAGCCAGCCGGCCCCGGCGACTGCCACCGCATCCGCAGCTGCGGCCAACCTGCCAGTGGCGCAGATTGCCGCAGATCAAAAGAAGAAGGACAAGGCGCAGTAAGCTTGCGACATCACTGAGAGGATGTGCGCATGACCCAGACCCTGGCCGATATGCGGCGTGACTACACCCGCGACGGACTCGGCGAAGAGCAGGCCCCGGCCGAGCCTTTCGCCCTGTTCCGCCGCTGGTTCGACGACGCGGTGAAGACCGAGCAGCTGCCGGTCGAACCGAACGCCATGACCCTGGCCACGGTCGACGAGGAGGGGCGCCCGCATTGCCGGGTGCTGCTGCTCAAGGGCCTGGACGAGCAGGGCTTCACCTTCTTCAGCAACTACGAGAGCGCCAAGGCTCGCCAACTGGCGGCACGGCCTTTTGCGGCCATGACCTTCTTCTGGCCCAGCCTGGAACGCCAGGTGCGTATCGAAGGGCGGGTGGAGAAGGTTTCGGCGCAGGAATCCGATGCCTACTTCCAGGTACGCCCGCTGGGTAGCCGCATCGGTGCCTGGGCTTCGCCGCAGAGCCGGGTGATTCGCGATCGCGAGGAGCTGCAGCAGCTGCTCGCCGAGACCGAGCGACGTTTTCTCGACCGCGCGCCGGAGTGCCCGCCGCACTGGGGTGGCTACCGCCTGCTGCCCGAACGCATCGAGTTCTGGCAGGGACGGGCCAGCCGCCTGCACGACCGCCTCAACTACCGCTCGGTGGATGGCGCCTGGCTGCGCGAACGCCTGGCACCCTGAGCCCGGCATGAAGCTGGTCATCGCTCCCGACTCCTTCAAGGAGAGTTTGTCTGCGCCCGAGGTGGCGGCTGCCATTGCGCGCGGCTGGCGCCAGGTATTTCCCAACGCCGATATCCTCCTGCGGCCCATGGCTGATGGTGGCGAGGGCACGGTCGATGCCGTGCTGGCGGCCACCGGTGGTGAGCGCCGCGAATGCCTGGTGCGTGGCCCGCTCGGCGAGCCGGTGCAGGCGCACTGGGGCTGGCTGGGCGAGGGCACTGCGGTGCTGGAAATGGCCGCCGCCAGCGGCCTGCACTGGGTGCCGCGCGAGCGTCGCGATGCCACGCTGACTAGCAGTTTCGGCACCGGCGAGCTGATTCGCGCGGCGCTGGATGCCGGCGCCACGCGCATCATCCTTGGTCTCGGTGGCAGCGCCACCAATGACGGCGGTGCCGGGCTGCTGCAGGCACTGGGTGTGCGCTTCCTGAATGTCGACGCCGCCGAGCTGCCACCTGGCGGCGCGGCATTGGCGCACCTGGCCCGTGTCGATGTCAGTGGTCTGGACCCGCGTCTGCTGCAGGCACGGGTGGAGATCGCCGCCGATGTCGACAACCCGCTGTGCGGCCCCCGTGGTGCCTCGCATGTCTTCGGCCCGCAGAAGGGCGCCAGCCCGCAGCAGGTGGAGCTGCTGGACGCCGCCCTGGGGCACTACGCGCGGGTGGTTGCGGCAACGCTGGGCGATGATCACAGCCTGCAGCCGGGTGTCGGCGCCGCGGGTGGCCTGGGCTTTGCGGCCAAGGCGTTCCTGCATGCCGGCTTTCGTCCGGGCATCGAGCTGGTGGCCGAGTTGTCCGGCTTGGCGGCGGCGGTGCAGGGCGCTGATCTGGTGATTACCGGTGAGGGACGCCTGGATTCGCAAAGCCTGCACGGCAAGACGCCTGTCGGCGTGGCGCGTGTGGCCAAGGCAGCCGGGGTTCCGGTGGTCGCCCTGGCCGGCAGCCTGGGTGAGGCCTATCAGGCGCTGTATGGCGCGGGTATCGATGCGGCCTTCAGTCTGACCTCCGGGCCGCAGAGTCTGGAGCAGGCCATGCAGGACGCCGCTGCCGAGCTAGCGGCGCGCGCCTGCGACCTGGCGCGCATGTGGCGTTTGGCACGCGGCTAGGCGCCGTGCTTGAGATAGTCGCAGGCGGCCTGGTGCAGCCAGTCTTCCAGATGGCGTCGACGAATGCCCTGGGCCTTGGCCGCGGCCAGGCATTCCAGCATGTAGGCGCCCATGGCCGGGTCGCCGGCCGCCATGGACAGGGCCAGGTCGCGGTCCATCCAGCGGCGGATGCGGATATAGATCCACCAGTGGAAGTACAGGCCCGCCAGGGTGGTGACGGCGACTATGAAGTAGTCCATTGCGTGATTCTCGAGAGTGCGTGCGTCATCCTGCCCCTGCGTGCCTGCGCTGCAAACCTGACCCGATGTCGCACCCGTCCCCTACACTGGCGGTAGAGCGGCGGGTGACAGGTCGTCTGCGTCGCGGTCTAATGGACATTGCCCTACACGGAGAGAACCTCATGCGTATTACCAAGCTGTTGACCGCTTCTTGCGTTGCTCTGACTCTGGCCTTGGGCGGTTGTGCCTCCAACCTCAGCGGCGACTCCTACAGCCGCGACGAGGCGCGCAAGGTGCAGACCGTGCGTCTGGGCACCGTCGAGATGCTGCGCCCGGTGAAGATCGAGGGCACCAAGACTCCGATAGGCGCAGGTGCCGGTGCGGTGGTCGGTGGTGTCGGCGGCAGTGCCATTGGTGGCGGTCGCGGTGCGGCCGTGGCGGCGGTGATCGGTGCGGTCGCGGGCGGCCTGCTGGGCGCCATGACCGAGGAAGGCCTGACCCGCACCCAGGGTGTGGAGATCACCGTGCGTGAAGATGACGGCAGCCTGCGCGCCTACGTGCAGCAGGTGCAGGAGAACGAAGTGTTCCGCGTGGGTGACCGCGTGCGCATCATGACGGTCGACGGTACCAGCCGCGTCGCTCACTGAGTGAGCTGAAGGACAGGGGCCCGGCATTCGCCGGGCCTTTTCATATCGATCCAGGGAAATCTCATGAAGGAAAGGATTCTGCCGCTGGCCGTTCTGGTCGCGTTTTCGCTCTACACCATCTTCGTGATGCTCCAGGCCGAGCAGTCGCTGCTGCAGTTCGGCATGCAGTTGATGTCCAGCCCGGATACCGCCCAGGTGGTCATCGATCTCTACATATTTGCTGCCCTGGCCTGCGTCTGGATGTATCGGGACAACCAGGCGCGCCGGGGCTCGCTCGCCTCGCTGCTGCCGTACTTCGCGATCACGGCTGTCTTCGCGTCCGTCGGCCCGCTGCTGTATCTGGTGATCAGGGGTGTGGCCAAGCCGGCAGGGCAGTAGGCATTGAGCCAGCACTTGGAAACCATCGCGGCGCTGTGCGAGGTCGTGCGCAGCGCTTTTCCCGATATCGCGGCCAAGGCCGATCGCGAGTACCTCGCCTACTGGGGTGAGCCGTTTCCCGAGTACGAGTACTCCTGGTTCCAGAGCCTGGCCAATGCGCTCAATGCACAGATGAAGAAGGCTGTTGCCCCGGCCAATCATCTGCCGTTATTCACTCTTATCAGCGATGCGCTGGGGGATTGCAGCGCGGAAGTGCGCAACTGTATTGATGTCTCGTTCGTCGAGAATCTGTTCTGGCAGGTGCCGGCGGACAGGGCCGAGGGGTACTGGCAGCAGTTACCGGCACCCCTCAAACAGCTGTATCTAGGGTTCCATAGGCGCGCGCCGGCTTGACCATATGAGGCATGGGCGACGCCTGGGCAGGGAGTCGCCAATGTCCGGTCTGCTGAGAAACATCCTCGCCTTCTTCCTCGGCCTGCCTGGCCACGCCAGCCATGCGGCGACCGACAGCGTGACGACCTGGTTCTGGGTGAGCCCCTTCGATTCCGGGGTGCGGGTGCTCAAGAGTGACAAGTACCTGCAGTACGCCGAGACGGCGCAGCTGGATTACCTGCTCAAGGTCGGCAGTTTCTTCAGTGTGCTGCGCAGCGGCGCCGGTTTCGTCAACCTGGCCCAGCAGGTGCGCTTCCTGCGCCCGGTCGCACTGTTCAGTTGCGTGCGAGTCGAGACGCGGTTGCTGCATGCTGACGACAAGTGCGCCTACTTCCTTCACGCCCTGCGAGTGCGGGGTGAGCTGGCCGCGGAAATTCTGGTGAAGATGAAGTTCAAGAAGAGTGGTCGAACCCTGGCGCCGTCGACCTTCCTGTCGCATGACTTCGCAACGGCCCCGGAGCGGGTGCATGCCTGGGAGGCTGCTCTGCAGGCGGCCGGCGAATCCTGAGGGCACTCGCTGCGCGCCCATCTGATCTATCCTCGGCCAGAAGCGGGACGCTCTGTGCATAATGTAATAATTTATCTATGGCTTAGTTCTGATAGTTATGGATAATCGCCGCACGCCCTTCGCTGACAGAGGCACCGCCGCGCGAGGAAAGAACAGATTTGCCCCAGCCAGACCAGCGCCGGGGCCCGGATAGGGGAGATGCATGGAGCTATTGCTCATAGTCGGATTGCCGTTTCTCGGTGCCTTGCTTCCCATCCTGTTCGAGCGTCATGGTCGCCTGGCTGCCAGCCTGGCCACGGCGGTGGCGCCGCTGCTCGGCCTGGGCCTGCTGCTGTGGCAGGCGCCGCGAGTGTTCGCCGGTGAGGTGCTGGTGGTCTCGCAGCCCTGGCTGAGCCAGCTGGGCTTCAACCTGTCTCTGCGCCTCGATGGTCTGTCCTTCCTCTTCGCCCTGCTGATTCTCGGCATCGGCCTGCTGGTCATCCTCTACGCCCGCTACTACCTGTCCGAGCGCGAGGCGATTGGCCGCTTCTTCGCCTACCTGCTGCTGTTCATGGGCGCCATGCTCGGCCTGGTGCTGTCGGAAAACCTGCTGCTGATGCTGACCTTCTGGGAGCTGACCAGCCTGGCTTCGTTCCTGCTGATCGGCTTCTGGGGCAAGCGCAGCGACGCGCGCAAGGGCGCGCGCATGGCGCTGGCGGTCACCGGCGGTGGCGGCCTGGCGCTGCTGGCCGGGATCCTGCTGATCGGCCATATCGTCGGCAGTTTCGAGCTCAGCGTGGTGCTGGCCGCCGGCGACCTGATTCGCGGCCATGACCTGTATCCGGTGGCACTGGTGCTGGTGCTGCTGGGTGCCTTCACCAAGTCGGCGCAGTTCCCGTTCCACTTCTGGCTGCCGCACGCGATGGCGGCGCCCACGCCGGTCTCGGCCTATCTGCACTCGGCGACCATGGTCAAGGTCGGGGTATTTCTCCTGGCGCGGCTGTATCCGGCCCTGGCCGGCTCCGACCTGTGGTTCTACCTGGTCGGCCTGACCGGCCTGGTGACCCTGCTGGTGGGCGCGGTGACGGCGTTGTTCCAGCATGATCTGAAGGGCCTGCTGGCGTACTCGACCATCAGCCACCTGGGCTTGATCGTGCTGTTGCTGGGCATGGACTCGCAGCTGTCGAACGTGGCCGCGGTGTTCCACATCATCAACCACGCCACCTTCAAGGCCTCGCTGTTCATGGCGGCGGGGATCATCGACCACGAGACCGGAAGCCGCGACATGCGGCGCATCAACGGCATGTGGAAGTACCTGCCGCACACCGCCGTGCTGGCCATGGTGGCGTCCTCGGCGATGGCCGGCGTGCCGCTGCTCAACGGCTTCCTGAGCAAGGAGATGTTCTTCGGCGAGGCGGTGCAGCACGCCCTGGAGGGCAATCTGGTGCACTGGCTGATTCCCGCGGCGGCGGTGCTCGCCGGGATTTTCTCGGTGGCCTATTCGGTGCGCTTCATCCACGACGTGTTCTTCAACGGCGAGCCGATCAACCTGCCCAAGTTTCCGCCCCACGAGCCGCCGCGCTACATGAAGGTGCCGGTCGAGATCCTGGTGTTCCTCTGCCTGCTGGTGGGCATGCTGCCGGCCTACACGGTGGCGCCGTTGCTGGCGGTGGCCGCACAGGCCAGCCTGGGTGGCGCGCTGCCGGAGTACAGCCTGGCCATCTGGCATGGCTTCAATATGCCGCTGGCGATGAGCTTCGTGGCGCTGGTTGGCGGCATGCTGGTGTACATCGGGCGCAAGCCGCTGTTCCGCTGGTACGAGAGCCTGCCGGACGTGGATGCCAAGCTGGTGTTCGAGGCCGCAGTGCAACGCGTGGTCGCGGCGGCCGGCTGGCTCACCGCGCGCCTGGAAAATGGTTCGCTGCAGCGCTACCTGGCACTGCTGCTGCTCAGCGCCCTGGTGCTGGTGGCTGTGCATCTGGCGCCATTGGCGCAGCTCACCGGCAGCCGCGAATTGAGCCCGCTCGACCCGTTCACCGCGCTGGGCATGCTGGTGCTGATGCTGAGCGGCCTGCTCACTGCCGTGCTGCACCGCCAGCGCCTGGTCGCGCTGCTGATCCTCGGCGTCGGCGGCATGCTGGTGGCGCTGGCATTCGCTCGTTTCTCCGCTCCCGACCTGGCGCTGACCCAGTTGGTGGTGGAGGTGGTGACCATCATCCTGATGATGTTGGCGCTCTATTACCTGCCCTCGCGCAGCCCTGCGGAGAGCTCCATGCCGCGCATCCTGCGCGACCTGCTGCTGGCCGGTGGCTGCGGCCTGATGATCGCGGTGCTGGCCTACGCGGTACTGACACGCCCCTATGACGGCGGCCTGGCCGAGTTCTTCCTCGGCAACAGCGTCAGCGGCGGTGGTGGTACCAACGCGGTCAACGTGATCCTGGTGGACTTCCGCGGCTTCGATACCCTGGGCGAGATCACCGTGCTGGCCATCGCCGCTGTCGGCGTGTTCGCCATGCTCGATGGCCTGCGCCTGGTCAACCCGACCTGCGATCCGCAGGGCCGGCGCTGGGCCTGGTCGAAGAACCCGCTGATCCTGATGACCCTGTCGCGCCTGCTGCTGCCGCTGGCGCTGCTGATCTCTGCCTTCATCTTCCTGCGCGGGCACAACCTGCCGGGTGGCGGCTTCATCGCCGGGCTGATCACCGCGGTGGCGCTGGCGCTGCAGTACATCGCCAACGGCGTGGTGTGGATGGAGCGACGCATGCCGCTCAACTACCAGCGCATGGCGGGTGCCGGCGTCTTGATCGCCGCACTGACCGGCCTCGGCAGCTGGGTCTTCGGCAGGCCGTTCCTGACCTCGGCATTTGGTCATTTCGAGCTGCCGCTGGTGGGTGAATTCGAGCTGGCCACGGCCATGCTCTTCGATCTCGGCGTCTACTTGGCCGTGGTGGGCGCGACCCTGCTGATCCTGGTCAACCTGGGCAAGCTCAGCCTGACCCCGCCAGCCAGCAAGGAGATTCACTGATGGAGGCCCTGTTCGCTGTCACCCTCGGCCTGCTCACCGCCAGCGGCGTCTACCTGCTGCTGCGCGCGCGTACCTTTCCCGTGGTGCTGGGGCTGACCCTGCTGTCCTACGCGGTCAACCTGTTCCTCTTCTCCATGGGCCGCCTCAGCGGCGACGTGGCGGTGCTGGGGCAGGGCGGTAACCCCGCCGACCCACTGCCGCAGGCGCTGGTGCTGACGGCCATCGTGATCGGCTTCGCCATGACCGCCTTCGTCGTGGTCCTGGCCCTGCGCGGCGTGGCCAACCTGGGTAGCGACCATGTCGATGGCCGCCCGGATCGGCGCGAGAAGGAGGAGTGGCGGCCGTGAACCATCTGCTGATCCTGCCCATCCTCCTGCCGATGCTGGCCGGCGCACTCCTGCTGGTGCTGCCGTCGCACGAGCGGCTCAAGCGCGGCCTCTCGCTGCTTGCCACCCTGACGCTGGTGCCGGTCGCGCTGGCGCTGTTGCAGCAGGCCGACGATGGCCAGCTGCGCATCTATGCCCTGGGCGACTGGCGCCCGCCGTTCGGCATCGTGCTGCTGCTCGATCGCCTGAGCGCGCTGTTGCTGCTGGCCGCCGCGGTGCTGGGCAGTGTCGTGGTGCTGTATGCCCTGCGTGGCGACGACCGTCGCGGTCCGCGCTTCCATGCCTTGCTGCAGTTCCAGCTGCTGGGCATCAACGGCTCCTTCCTCACTGGCGACCTGTTCAACCTGTTCGTGTTCTTCGAGGTGCTGCTGATCGCCTCCTACGCGCTGCTGCTGTACGGCCGCAGCGCCGAGCGGGTGCGCGCCGGGCTGCACTACGTGATCCTCAACCTGACCGGCTCGGCCCTGTTCCTCATCGCGCTGGGGCTGATCTACGGCGTGAGCGGCACCCTGAACATGGCCGACCTCTCCGCGCGGGTGGCGGCAGCCACGGGCGACCAAGTACCGCTGCTGGCCGTGGCGGGTGCATTGCTGCTGCTGGTGTTCGCCCTCAAGGCGGCGCTGCTGCCGCTGTACTTCTGGCTACCACGCGCCTACGCCGCTGCCAGCGCGCCGGTGGCAGCGCTGTTCGCGATCATGACCAAGGTCGGCGTATACGCCATCCTGCGCGTCTGCACCCTGATATTCGGCGACGACGGCGGCGAACTGGCTCAGCTGATCCAGGCCTGGCTCTGGCCGCTGGCACTGGCCACCGTGGCCCTCGGCGCGATAGGCGCCCTGGCCGCGCGCAGCCTGCCGCTGCTGCTGGCCTACATGGTGCTGGTCTCCGCAGGTACCCTGCTGGCCGCGGTGGCCATCGGTACCCCTGCGGCGCACGCCGCAGCGCTCTACTACCTGCTGCACAGCACCTGGGTGGCCGGCGGCCTGTTCCTGCTCGCCGACCTGATCGGCCGCCAGCGCGGCAGCAAGGGCGGCGACCTGGTGCAGGGCCCGGCCCTGGAAAACCCGATGCTGCTCGGCGGCATGTTCTTCTTCGGCGCGGTGGCGGTGATCGGCCTGCCGCCCTTGTCCGGCTTCCTAGGCAAGTTGCTGCTGCTGCGCTCCGAGCCGTCCATAGCGCTCTGGGGCGTGCTGCTGCTCGGTGGATTCGCCGCGCTGGTGGCCTTCAGTCGCGCCGGCAGCACCCTGTTCTGGCGAGTGGGGCTGAGCAGCCTGGACAGCGCCGAGCTGGACCGTGGCCGGCTGTTCGCCTGCGTGCTGCTGCTCGCCTGCAGCCTGGGGCTGGTGGTACTGGCCGCGCCGCTGCTGGATTACAGCTCGGCCGCTGCCGCACAGCTGCATGACGTGGCGCCGTACCGGGCGCTGATCGGGGAGGGCCGACCATGAGCCGATTGTTGCCGCACCCGGCGCAGAGCCTGATCCTGTTGCTGGCCTGGATGCTGCTGGTGGACACCTTCGCCCTCGGCCAGTGGCTGCTCGGCAGCGTGCTGGCGCTGCTGATTCCGCTGGCCTGCAACCGCCTGCTGATCGAGCATCCGACGGGCTGGAAGCCGCTCAAGCTGCTGAGCTTCCTGCTCATGGTGATGAGCGACATCCTGGTCGCCAACTTCCAAGTGGCGCGCCTTACCCTCGGCCGCGTCCGCGAGCTGCGCCCGGCCTTCGTCGAGGTGCCGATCGAGCTGGACAACGAGCTGGCCATCAGCGTGCTGGTCAGCGTGGTCT
Organism: Pseudomonas sp. Gutcm_11s; assembly: GCF_028649395.1. GTDB lineage: Bacteria > Pseudomonadota > Gammaproteobacteria > Pseudomonadales > Pseudomonadaceae > Aquipseudomonas. Next base: position 223,233 of record NZ_JAQSUW010000015.1, read on the forward strand.
CGCTGACCCCAGGCTCGCTGGCCGCCGACCTCAGCATGGATCGCCGGACCCTGCTGGTGCACGGCCTCGACGTGCCGGATGCGCAGGCCATGATCGACGAGATCAAGCAGCGCTACGAGGCGCCGCTGAAGGAGATATTCCCATGCTCGGCTACGTGATCCCCGTCTGCCTGACCATGCTCGGCCTGGCCCTGGCTCTGGCCACCGCCCGGCTGATCAAGGGTCCCTGCCTGCCGGATCGGGTGCTGGCGCTGGACACCCTGTACATCAATGCCATCGCCATGATCGTGCTCTTCGGCATCTGGAAGGGCAGCGAGCTGTTCTTCGAGGTGGCCCTGCTGATCGCCGTGCTCGGCTTCGTCAGCACCGTGGCCGTGGCCAAGTACATGCTGCGTGGAGACATCATCGAATGAGCCTGTGGCTGGAAATCCTCATCTCGGCCCTGCTGCTGCTGGGCAGTGGCTTCGTCCTGATCGGCGCCATCGGCCTGTACCGCCTGCCCGACTTCTTCACCCGCCTGCACGGCCCGACCAAGGCCACCACCCTGGGCGTCGGCGGCCTGGTGGTCGCCTCGCTGATCTTCTTCAGCAGCGGCTCGCAGACCCTCAGTTCCCACGAGCTGCTGATCAGCCTGTTCCTCTTCATCAGCGCCCCGGTCAGCGCCTACATGCTGGCCAAGGCCGCGGTCCTGCAGCAGCTGCCGCTGGAGCCGAAGACCCGCGGCAAGCCCTGGGACCAGTAAGGCGGCACAGTTTCTCCGCGCCGCTGTGCCTGTCGGCGCGATGACCGGCTACCTACACTGAGTTTTTCGTGTGGAGGTGGCGGTGATGGCCCGGCAGGGTAGGTTGTTCGCGATGGCTTGCCTGGTGCTGGCCATGGCCCTGTGGGGCAGTTCCTTCATCGCCCTCAAGTTCGCCTTCGCCGAGCTGCCGGCGATGTGGGTGATCTTCGGTCGCATGCTCCTCGGCAGCCTGATCTTCCTGCTGGCCTGGCGCTGGCGCGGCCGCCTCGACTACCGCCCCGGCGACTGGCGCCTGCTGCTCGCCCTCGCTGCCTGCGAGCCCTGCCTGTACTTCATCTTCGAGGCCCTGGCGCTGCAGCACACCAGCGCCACCCAGGCCGGCATGATCACTGCGCTGCTGCCACTGCTGGTGGCGATGGGTGCCTTCACCTTCCTGCGTGAGCGCGTGGCCCCCAGCACCTGGGCTGGCTTTCTGCTGGCGGTGGTCGGCGCCATCTGGCTGAGCCTGGCGGGCGAGGCGGATGCCCATGCGCCCGCGCCCCTGTTGGGCAACTTCTACGAATTCCTCGCCGTGCTCTGTGCGACCTGCTACACGCTGCTGCTCAAGCGCCTCTGCGAGCGCTATTCGCCCTTCGTGCTCACTGCCATGCAGGCCTTCATCGGCTCGCTGTTCTTCCTGCCGCTCGCGCTGCTGCTGGAGCCGCTGCCCAGCCAGCTCAGTGCCCTTGGCCTGGGCTCGGTGATCTATCTGGGTGTGGTGGTCACCGTCGGCGCCTACGGCCTGTACAACTTCGGCGTCAGCCGCCTGCCGGCCAGCCAGGCCTCGGGCTTCACCAACCTGCTACCGGTGTTCACCCTGATCTTCGCCGCGCTGCTGCTGGGCGAGCGGCTCTCGCCGATGCAGTACGCCGCCGCCGCGCTGGTGTTCGTTGGCGTGGCGCTGAGCCAGTGGCGCAGCACTGCTCCGGCTCCGGCCGGCATTCTCGACTGAGGAACAGCCCATGACCGATATCCGCAAGTGGACCCGCGAGGCGGTACACATCATCGAGGCTGACTTCCAGCGCAGCGCCGACACCCACCTGATTCCGCTGGCGCTACCTGGGCTGCCCGGCGTCGAGCTGTACTTCAAGGACGAGTCGAGCCACCCCACCGGCAGCCTCAAGCATCGCCTGGCGCGCTCGCTGTTCCTCTACGCCCTGTGCAATGGCTGGTTGCGTGAAGGCAAGCCGGTGATCGAGGCCTCCAGCGGTTCCACCGCCATCTCCGAGGCCTACTTCGCCCGCCTGCTCGGCCTGCCCTTCATCGCCGTGGTGCCGGCCTCCACGGCCCGCGAGAAGCTGGCACAGATAGCCTTCTATGGCGGCCACACCCACCTGGTCGACGACCCCACGCGCATCCATGCCGAATCCGTGCGCCTGGCGCAGGAGAGCGGTGGCCACTTCATGGACCAGTTCACCTACGCCGAGCGCGCGACCGACTGGCGGGCGAACAACAACATCGCCGAATCGATCTTCCAGCAGATGCGCCACGAGCATTTCCCCGAACCGGCCTGGTTGGTGTCCAGCCCCGGTACCGGCGGCACCCTGGCGACGCTGGGGCGCTACGTGCGCTACCGCCAGCACGCGACCCGGGTGTTCTGCGCCGATGCCGAGCAGTCGGTGTTCTTCGACAGCTACGTCAGTGGCGACCGCAGCCTGACCCTGGACTGCGGCTCGCGCATCGAGGGCATCGGCCGGCCGCGGGTCGAGCTGTCGTTCATGCCGCAGGTGCTGGATGCCGCGTGCAAGGTGCCGGATGCCCTGTCGCTGGCAGCCATGCATTACCTGGCGCACCGCCTGAATCGACGCGTCGGCGCGAGCAGCGGGACCAACCTGATCGGCGCGCTGCTGGTGGCGCAGAAGATGGTCGCGGCCGGCCAGCCCGGCTCGGTGGTGGCCATTCTCTGCGATGGCGGCGAGCGCTATGCCACCAGCTACTACTGCGACACCTGGCTTGCGGAGCAGGGCTATGAGCTGGCGCCGCTGATCGAGGCCGTGGCCGCCTGTGCCGAACGCGGTGTGGCGCTGCCCGACATGCCGAGCAGCGGCCTGTGAGCGAGCACTTCTGCAGCGTTGCCGCAGTTGCCGACGACATCCCGGCGATGATCGCCTTCATCTTCGAGCATGGCCCTAATCCCTGGAACTACCTGCCACAGGACGCCGTGCTGGCGCACCTGCATGGCATCGCCGAGGGCACGGTGCAGGCCGTGCTGGCGCGGCGGGTGGATGGCGAGTTGGCCGGCTTCGTCACCTTCCTGGCCAGCAGCAACTTCGAGCGCTTCCAGGCGCAGGAGCGCCGCGAGTTGCCCCAGGGTTATGTCGGCGAAGCGGTGGTGCATCGGGAACTGGCGGGGCGCGGCCTGGGCAGCCGGCTGCTCGGCGAGGCGGTGCAGGGGTTGCAGGCACTGGGCATTCACGACATCTACATCGAACGCCACGAGGAAAACGCCGGCTCCGCAGGGATGATGCGCAAGGCCGGCTTCGTCGAGGTGGAGACCTTCAGCGACCCGCAGCGGCGCGCGGCCGGCTCGCGCCGAACCACGCTGTGCTACCTGCGCTGCGCTGACTAGCCAGGCTGTACGGGCACGGTGCGCATCGGCTCCAGCGGCTTGAGCCAGAGCTGCAGCACATCCAGCAGGCGATTGGCGAAGGCCCACTCGTTGTCGTACCAGGCCAGTACCTTGACCAGGTTGTCGCCCTGCACCCGGGTGTGGTTGAGATCGACCACGCAGGACACCGGATAACCGTTGAAGTCAGCGGACACCAGCGGCAGGTCGTTGCACTCCATTACTCCCAGCGGGAACTGGCGTGCAGCCTTCTGCAGAGTGTCGTTGATCGCCTCGCGGCTGGTTGGGTGTTCGCTGGTGAAGGTCAGGTCGAGCAGCGACACGTTGGCGGTCGGCACGCGTATCGCCATGCCGTCGAGGCGGCCCTCCAGCTCCGGGATCACCAGGCCGATGGCCTTCGCCGCGCCGGTGCTGGTGGGAATCATCGACTGGGCGGCGCCGCGGGCGCGGTAGAGATCGTTGTGGGTCTTGTCGAGCAGGTTCTGGTCGTTGGTGTAGGCATGCACCGTGGTCATCAGCCCTTGCTTGATGCCCACCGCGGTGTGCAGGGCCTGGGCCAGCGGCGCTAGGCAGTTGGTGGTGCACGAGGCGTTGGAGACGATCTGCTGGTTGCCCAGCAGGTGATGGTTGACGCCATACACCACCGTCAGGTCGGCGCTGTCCAGCGGGTGTGACAGCAGTACCCGTGGCGCGCCGGCGGCGAGATGCTGCTCGGCCAGGACGCGTTTCTTCGCCTTGCCGGTGCAGTCGACCACCACGTCGACCGCCAGTTGTTTCCAGGGCAGCTGGGTGAAGTCCTTCTGGCCGATCAGGCGGATCGACTGGCCGCGCACCTGCATCACGTCCTGGTGGATGTCGACCTGGCCGAGGAAGCGGCCGAAGGTGGTATCGAAGCGGGTCAGGTGAGCGAGGGTGTTAAAGTCACCGGTCTCGTTGATCACCTCGACGTGCAGCTGGCTTTCCAGCCCGCGCTCGAACAAGGCGCGTAGCAGGGCGCGACCAATGCGCCCGTAGCCGTTCAGGGCAATACGCAGCATGGCAGTCTCCGACTGTCTGGGTCCGCTTTCAGCATAGGCGGCCCATCCGCCTCACGAAAGCGAGGCGGGCTGCGAGGTCAGGAGTTACTGGCTGCGGGCGCCGCCGAAGGAGGCGCAGCCGCGCAGCACCTTGTCGTTCAGGCGCAGCTCGGCGCTGAGGTGCTGCACTGCGCCGCTCATGCTATCGACGCAGCGTTGCGGCGCCAGCCACAGCTCCAGGCGCTGGCCGTTGGCCTCGCTGCTCAAGTTGAAGTTGCCGCCGGGCAATTGTTCCTCGACGTAGGGCAGGGCCAGCGGCTCCTGGTCGGGGCGCAGCAGCACCAGGCCTTTCTCGCTGACGCCCAGGCTCCAGTCCGGCTCATGGCCGCTGGCGCGCAGCAGCAGGCTGCTGAAGCCGGGTTCGTTGCAGGCCGGGCCTTCGCCCTGCAGGCGGTAGACCTGGCTGGGGCTGATCTCGCCATCGAGCCCTGCCTGTTTGCTTGCGCCAGCGGTGCCGCGCAGGTCGACGAACAGCTGCTCGTTGCCATCGGCGAACAGTGTGGCGGCCTCGCGGGCGATGTCGTTGCTACCGTCGTTGATCACTTCCAACTGGCGCTGCTCGCCACAGGGGCGCAGCAGTAACTTGCCCTGTTGCAGGCGCAGTTCGCCTTGCAGGCGCTGCTGGGCGGCGGTGGGCGATGGGGGGGTGTACACGCTGAACAGCTGGCAACCGGCGAACAGCGGCAGCAGGGCGAACAGCAGGGGGCGAACATAGGGCATGGGGCTCTCCTGGCGACAAGCGGCAACGTTACCCAGCGCGCGTGGCCAGCTCAAGTTCGGAAACGCCACTTGAGGCTGTATAGTTCGGCGCATGGGTTAATCTTCGAGGCACGCAGTACCGAGTGTGAACATGGATAGAAGCACCGGCTCCGGCCTCTCATTCGCCAAGCGCATCTACCTGCCCCGCAGCATCGGCCTGGGCATCGGCTTCTTCTGCGTGGCCGCCGCCCTGGCGCCGCTGCAGCCCGCGCCGTGGGTCTGGGTGTTGCTGGTGTTCAACGGCTTCCTCTGGCCACACCTGGCCTACCAGCTGGCGCGCCTGTCTTCCGTACCCTTCAAGACCGAGCGCCGCAGCCTGCTGATCGACTCGATCTTCGGTGGCTTCTGGGCTGCGGCCATGCAGTTCAACGTGCTGCCCACGGTGACCATCCTGGCGATGATGGCGATGGACAACGTCGCGGCCGGCGGCATGCGCTTCTTCGCCAAGGGCGGCCTGGCCATGCTCGCCGGCATGGGCCTGGCGATGCTGGTATTCGGCCCGGGGTTCAGCCCCGATACCAACATGCTGCAGCTGTATGCCTGCTTGCCGATGCTGATCCTGTATCCGCTGGCCCTGGGTTGGGTCAGCTATCGACTGAGCATCAAGCTGGCCGAGCACAAGCAGGCGCTGCGCACCGCCAGCCGCACCGACAGCCTGACCCGGTTGTTCAACCACGGCTACTGGAAGGACCTGCTGCAGCAGGAGTTCATCAAGTGTCGTGGCGGTCAGCAGCGCGCCACCGTGGCGCTGATCGATCTCGACCATTTCAAGGACATCAACGACCACCACGGCCACCTGGTCGGCGACAGCGTGCTGCGCCTGCTCAGCGAGCAACTGGTACGTAGCCTGCGCCAGGAAGACATGGCCGGCCGTTATGGTGGCGACGAGTTCTGCGTGATCCTGCCCAATACTCCGCCGGTGCTGGCCAGCGAGGTGCTGGAGCGCCTGCGCCAGGAACTCGGCGAGGTACGCAGCCCTCTGGCACCTGAACTGAAGATTTCCCTGAGCATCGGCCTGGCCGGCTACAGTCCCTTCCAGCTCGATGCCACGCATTGGCTGAAGGATGCCGACGAGGCGTTGTACCAGGCCAAGCAGGGCGGGCGTAACCAGGTTGTGATCGCCGCAGAGGCTCCCGAGTCGCAGGCCAATCCGGGCGGCTGAGTTCCCAGGGCGGGCCGCTCGTGGCAGGCTAGGGGCCTTCCACTCTGCACGGGAACACCCATGTCCAGCGTCACCGAAGGCTTCGAGCCGCTCAATGCCACCGAGGTCCGCATCCTGGGGTGCCTGATCGAGAAGCAGGCCACCACCCCGGAAACCTATCCGCTGACTGTCAATTCGCTGGTCCTGGCCTGCAACCAGAAGACCAGTCGTGAGCCCTTGATGAACCTCACCGAAGGGCAGGTCGGCCAGGCCTTGCGTGCCCTCGAGGGGCGCGGTCTGACCCGGCTGGTGATGGGTGGCCGTGCCGACCGCTGGGAGCATCGGGTGGACAAGGCGCTGGAGCTGGTCAAGCCGCAGCAGGCATTGCTGGGCCTGCTGTTCCTGCGTGGCCCGCAGACCATCAACGAGCTGCTCACCCGCAGCAATCGCCTGTATCAGTTCGAGGATGCCGCCGAGGTGCAGCATCAGCTGGAGCGTCTGAGCGGCCGGAGCATGGCGCTTCTGCTGCCGCGGCAGAGCGGCCAGCGCGAAGATCGCTACATGCACCAGCTAGGCGAGGCGGCTGACCTGGAGGCACTGCTTGCCGCCCGCCAGGCCGATGCCCCGGCACGTGCCGGCGCCGATGATTCGCGTATCGCCGAGTTGGAGGCACGCATCGCCGCCCTGGAAGAGCGCCTGGCGCGCTTGGAAGGTGAGGCATGAGCCTGCTTGACGATCTGCGCAGCGCCGACATGCTGCTGGTCGATGGACTGCACGCCTGGCAGTTCGACCTGCACGAACTGGCCCAGGGCGAGCAGCTGCAGCTCAGTATCGAGTGCATGGATGGCCGCACACGTCGCGTATGGAACTTCGCTGCGACGGCCGTCGCAGCTGCGGTGGCCACGGCTGAGGCCGGCGGTTGGCGTATCCAGGGTGCCGAGGGCGAGCACGAGCTGGTCTGCCTGGGTGCGATCAGCGCCGACAACGACGACCAGGACGACGATCCGCAAGAGGCTGACTGAGCGATGATCCGCTGCAAGCGCGTCTACGAGCCCGTGGCGGCCGAGGATGGCCAGCGTGTGCTGGTCGACCGCCTGTGGCCGCGCGGTTGCAAGAAGGAGAGCCTGGCGCTGGATGCCTGGCTCAAGGAGGTGGCACCGTCGGACGAACTGCGCAAGGGCTTCTGCCATGATCCTGCGCTGTTCGACGAATTCCGCCTGCTCTATCGCGGCGAGCTGGCGGGCCATCCCGAGCGCTGGCAGGGGCTGCTGGCGATGGCCGAGCGGGGCACCCTGACCCTGCTGTTCGCTGCCCGCGAGGAGCGTTTCAACAATGCCCAGGTGCTTGCCGAGTTCCTGGAAGATGAGCTGGAACGACGCGGGCCGCCCAGCTCACCGGTGTGCTACGCCGATCAGTAGACGCCCGAGTCGTTGCACACCAGCTCGTCGTTCTTGGCGATGGCGTAGCAGATCATCCCCTCGTCCTTGAACGGCAGCTGTAGCACGTAGCCTGGCTTGCCGTTGACCAGCGTGCCCTGCTTGTCCGGGGTGGGTTCGATGTTCACCGCGTTGCCGTTGTCCCAAGTCCACTCGCTGTGGAAGTACTGATCGGTGGCCGCACAGGTGGTCACCGCGCACGCACCCTGGCCCTTCAGTTCGCCCTTCTTGTAGTAGTAACAGGTGCCGCGGCCCTCGCCGCAGCCGGCCCAGGCACTGCCGCTCAGCACCAGGCTGGCCAGCAGCAGGGTTCGTTTCAGTCCCACCATAGTTGTACTTCCTTGTGTTGTAGCAGCCAGCGCTACTGGGTTTTCCGTTGGGGTGTGGTTGCCGGCGAGTAGAGCACAGCTGCAAGGTCGACGGCGCTGACTGCCATCATGTTTCAGCGGGAAGCCTGTCGATTGGCAGGCAAAGAAAAGCCGCCCTGGCGGCGGCTTTCCTGCTGGTGCGGGGGAGGTTAGTCCTTGTCCCTCGCCATGCACGCGGCGGCGGTGAACAGTACGTCGGTGGAGGAGTTTAGCGCGGTCTCGGCGCTGTCCTGCAGGATGCCGATGATGAAGCCGATGGCGACTACTTGCATGGCGATCTCGCTGGGGATGCCGAACAGGCTGCAGGCCAGCGGGATCAGCAGCAGCGAGCCGCCGGCTACGCCGGAGGCGCCGCAGGCGCAGATGGCCGAGACCACGCAGAGCAGGATGGCGGTCGGCAGGTCGACATGGATGTTCAGGGTGTGCGCGGCGGCCAGGGTCAGCACGCTGATGGTGATGGCCGCGCCGGCCATGTTGATGGTGGCGCCCAGCGGGATGGATACCGAGTAGGTGTCTTCGTGCAGGCCCAGGCGCTCGGCCAGTTGCAGGTTGACCGGCACGTTGGCCGCGGAGCTGCGGGTGAAGAAGGCGGTGATGCCGCTTTCGCGCAGGCAAGTGAACACCAACGGGTAAGGGTTGCGGCGGATCTGGCTGAACACGATCAGCGGGTTGACCACCAGGGCGACGAACAGCATGCAGCCGACCAGCACGGCGAGCAGCTGGGCGTAGCCGAGCAGGGCCTTGAGGCCAGAGTCGGCAAAGGTGGTGGCGACCAGGCCGAACACGCCCAGCGGGGCGAAGCGGATGACCAGACGCACGATCAGGGTGACACCCTCGGCCAGGTCGGCGAACACCGCGCGGGTGGTGTCGCTGCCGTGGCGGATGGCGATGCCGATGCCGATGGCCCAGGTCAGGATGCCGATGAAGTTGGCCTCGATCAGGGCTTTGACCGGGTTGTCGACCATGCTCAGCACCAGGCTCTTAAGCACCTCGCCGATGCCTCCGGGCGGCGTGCTGCCGGTTGCGGCTTCATGCAGGATCAGAGTGGAGGGCCACAGGCTGCTGGCGATCACCGCGACGATGGCGGCGGCCAAGGTGCCGATCAGGTACAGGACCAGGATCGGGCGGATGTGCGTCGGCTGGCCAGGCTTGTGGTTGGCGATGGCGGAGGCCACCAGGATGAACACCAGTATCGGTGCCACGGCCTTCAGCGCGGAGATGAACAGGCTGCCGAGGAAGCCGACTTCGTCGGTGGCTTGCGGGGCGAGCAGGGCGAGCAGAATGCCGGCGACCAGGCCGATGGCGATCTGTAGAACCAGGCTGGTGCGGTTGAGCAGTTGCAGGAGGGGGCGAAGGATCATGAATGTCATTCCTGTGATTCGACGGAAAGCGCCGGTGGGCGATTCCGCTGGCGGCAGCCGATGTTGTCGGTTGCCGGTTTCCGGAGGCCTGTCGGGTAACGATAGGCGCAGAAAAATGCAGGCGGCGATTCTATAGGGCCAGGCCTGCTTGTGCCGCCCTTCGGTCAGGCCAGCACAAATGAAAACGGCCCGCGAGGGGCCGTTTTCAGTCAAGCCACGAACATCAGCCGCCGAGGTAGGCGTCGCGCACTTTCGGGTCGACCAGTAGGTCGGCACCGGTGCCCTGCATGACGATGCGGCCGTTCTCCAGTACATAGGCGCGGTCGGCCAGCTTGAGCGCCTGGTTGGCGTTCTGCTCGACCAGGAACACGGTCACGCCATCACGGCGCAGCTGTTCGATGATGTCGAAGATCTGCTGGATGATGATCGGTGCCAGGCCCAGGGAAGGCTCGTCGAGCAGCAGCAGCTGCGGCTTGCTCATCAGTGCGCGGCCGATGGCGAGCATCTGCTGTTCGCCGCCGGACATGGTGCCGGCGCGCTGCTCGAAGCGCTCCTTCAGGCGCGGGAACAGGTGCAGGACCTTGTCCAGCTGCTCCTGGTTGTCGCCCTTGCTGCCGAAGAAGCCGCCCATGGCCAGGTTCTCCTCGACGGTCAGGCGGGCGAACACGCGGCGGCCTTCCGGCACTACCGCGATGCTTTTGCGCATGATGTCGTAGGACTCCTGGCCGACCAGCTCCTCGCCCATGTAGCGGATGCTGCCGCTGGACGCGCGCGGCGAGCCGCACAGGGTCATCAGCAGGGTCGACTTGCCGGCACCGTTGGCGCCGATCAGGGTGACGATCTCGCCCCTTTCGACCTCGATGCTGACGTCGTGCAGGGCCTGGATCTTGCCGTAGAAGGTGGAGACGTTGTTGAAACTCAGCATGTTTACGCCTCCCCCAGATAGGCTTTGATCACGTCCGGGTTGTTGCGGATCTGCTCCGGCGTACCGTCGGCCAGGGGGGTGCCCTGGTTGATCACGTAGATGTGGTCGGAGATGCTCATGACCAGGTGCATGTCGTGCTCGATCAGCAGCACGGTCACGTCGTGGTCGTTGCGCAGCATGCCGATCAACTGCTTGAGGTCTTCGGTCTCGCGCGGGTTGAGGCCGGCGGCCGGCTCGTCGAGCATGAGGATGCGCGGGCGCGTCATCATGCAGCGGGCGATCTCCAGGCGGCGTTGCTGGCCGTAGGCCAGGGTGCCGGCAGGGCGGTTGGCCACGTCGGTGAGGTTCACTTCTTCCAGCCAGTGCGCCGCGTACTCCATGGCCGCCTTCTCGCTGCGGCGGAAGCTCGGGGTCTTGAACAGGCCGGAGAGGAAGTTGGTGTTGAGGTGGCGGTGCTGGGCGACCAGCAGGTTCTCCACCGCAGTCATTTCCTTGAACAGGCGAACGTTCTGGAAGGTACGCACGACGCCCTTGTGGGCGATCTTGTGGCCCGGCAGGTGCTGGATCGGCTCGTCGTCGAGCAGGATCACGCCACCGGTGGGCTGGTAGAAGCCGGTCAGGCAGTTGAACACGGTGGTCTTGCCGGCGCCGTTGGGGCCGATCATCGACACCACCTGCTTGGGCTGCACCGTCAGGGCGACATTGTTGACGGCCAGCAGGCCGCCGAAGCGCATGGTCAGCCCGCTGACTTCAAGAATCGGGCGGCTCATGGTTTCAACTCCAGGTGGGGACGTTGCATGGGCAGCAGGCCCTGCGGACGCCAGATCATCATCAGCACCATCAGGGCGCCGAACATCAGCATGCGGTACTCGCTGAACTCACGCATGAGTTCCGGCAGCAGGATCATCACCACGGCGGCGAGGATGATGCCGAGCTGCGAGCCCATGCCGCCCAGTACGACGATGGCGAGGATGATCGCCGACTCGATGAAGGTGAACGACTCCGGAGTCACCAGGCCCTGGCGCGCGGCGAAGAAGCTGCCGGCGAAACCAGCGAACGCGGCGCCGAGGGTGAAGGCGGAGAGCTTGATGACGGTCGGGTTCATGCCCAGCGCGCGGCAGGCGATCTCGTCTTCGCGCAGCGCTTCCCACGCACGGCCGATCGGCATGCGCAGCAGGCGGTTGATCACGAACAGGGTCAGCAGCACCAGCAGCAGGGCGATCAGGTAGAGGAACACCACCTTGTTCACCGAGTTGTAGGCGATACCGAAATACTCGTGGAAGGTCTGCATGCCTTCGGCCGCGCGGCGCTCGAAGGAGAGGCCGAACAGGCTCGGTTTCTCGATGTTACTGATGCCGTTGGGGCCGCCGGTCAGCTCGGTGAGGTTACGCAGCAGGATGCGGATGATCTCGCCGAAGCCTAGGGTCACGATCGCCAGGTAGTCACCGCGCAGGCGCAGTACCGGGAAGCCGAGGATGAAGCCGAAGAAGGCTGCCATCAGGCCGGCGATCGGCAGGCACACCCAGAAGCCCAGGCCGTAGTAGTGCGACAGCAGCGCGTAGCTGTAGGCGCCCACGGCGTAGAAGCCGACGTAACCCAGGTCCAGCAGGCCGGCCAGGCCGACCACGATGTTCAGGCCGAGGCCGAGCATCACGTAGATCAGGATCAGCGTGGCGATGTCCACGGCGCCACGGCTGCCGAAGAACGGCCAGGCCAGAGCGACCACGATCAGGCCGAGGATGACCCAGCGCTGGGTGGAGGGCAGGGTGAGGAAGTTGCTGGCACCGGCCGGCAGCTTTGGCAGGCTGGGCGCGCTGGCCACGGCGTTGCCCAGGCGATCACGGAACAGCTGCCAGAAGAACATGGCGATAGCGGCGGCGGCGATGGTCCACAGCGCAGCCGGGCTGGCGCCGTGCACTTCGAGTTTGATGCCGACGGTGGTCAGCTTCAGACCGAGTACCGGATAGGCCACTGCCAGCACCAGCAGGGCGCTGAAGAAGGCGGTCTTGAGGTTCTTGGTGTTCATACTTTCTCGACCTCCGGACGGCCGAGGATGCCGGTCGGACGGAACAGCAGCACCAGAACCAGCAGGCTGAACGCCACGACGTCCTTGTACTGATCGCCGAAGATGTCAGCGCCAAACGCTTCGGCCACGCCCAGTACCAGGCCACCGAGCATGGCGCCCGGGATGCTGCCGATACCACCGAGCACGGCAGCGGTGAACGCCTTGATGCCGGCGAGGAAACCGATGTGCGGGTTGATCACGCCGTACTGCATGCCCAGCAGCACCGCGGCCACGGCGGCCAGGGTGGCACCGATGACGAAGGTCAGGGCGATGATGTTGTTGGTGTTGATACCCAGCAGGTTGGCCATCTTGATGTCCTCGGCGCAGGCGCGGCAGGCGCGACCCAGGCGGGACTTGGTGATGAACATGGTCAGGCCGTACATCACCAGGAAGGTGACGACGAAGATCAGGATCTGCATGTAGGAGATCACCACGCCATTCATGGTGCTCTCGCCGAACACGATGTTGCCGGGGATCAGGGTGGCGATGGCCTTGTCTTTCGAATCCTGCGCGAGAAGTATTTCGTTCTGCAGGAAGATCGACATGCCGATTGCCGAAATCAGCGGGATCAGGCGGTTGCTGCCGCGTAGCGGCCGGTATGCTACCCGTTCGATGCTATAGCCGTAAGCGCTGGCGACGATGATGCTGGCGGCGAAAGCGCCGATGATCAGCAGGGGCAGGCTGTCGAGCCCCATCATGGTCAGGCCGGCGATGACGATGAAGGCCACGTACGAGCCGATCATGTACACCTCGCCGTGGGCGAAGTTGATCATGCCGATGATGCCGTAGACCATGGTGTAGCCAATGGCGATCAGGGCATAGGTGCTGCCAACGGTTAGACCGTTAACCAGCTGTTGCAGGTAGTGATAGAGCTCAGGCATTACCTAACTCCTCGGCTCGGTCCGTAAAGCGGCGCTTGTGACGCGACGGATGGCCGGAAAACTCAATAAAACAAAGCCCACTGCTCGCGCAGTGGGCTTTGGGTTCAGGCGGGAAGCTTACTTGGCTTCGGTTTTGGTACCGTCCTGGTGCCACTCGTAAACAACGAAGCTGAAGTTCTTCAGGTCACCCTTCTCGTCGAAGCCCAGCTCGCCGGTCGGGGTTTCGAAGGTGTTGGCGCGCAGTGCGGCAGCGACTTTGTCGGTCTCGGTGGTGCCGGCTTTCTTCATGCCGTCGGCCATGACCTGAACAGCGGCGTAGGCCGGGAACACGAACGGGCCGCTCGGGTCCTGGTTCTTGGCCTTGAAGGCTTCAACCAGAGCCTGGTTCTTCGGATCCTGGTCGAAGGACTTCGGCAGGGTAACCAGCAGGCCTTCGGAAGCCGGGCCGGCGATGGCGGAGATCTCTTTGTTACCCACGCCTTCCGGCCCCATGAACTTGGCTTTCAGGCCTTTCTCGGCAGCCTGACGCAGCAGCAGGCCCAGTTCCGGGTGGTAGCCGCCGTAGTAGACGAAGTCGACGTTGGCTTGCTTGAGCTTGGAGATCAGGGACGAGAAGTCCTTGTCGCCAGCGTTGATGCCTTCGAACACGGCAACCTTGGTGCCTTTGCCTTCCAGGGTCTGCTTGACCGCGGTGGCGATGCCTTCACCGTACTGCTGCTTGTCGTGAACGACGGCAACGGTCTTCGGCTTGACGTGGTCGGCGATGAAGTTACCGGCGGTCGGGCCTTGCAGGCTGTCCAGACCGATGGTGCGGAAGACCAGCTGGTAGCCGCGAGCGGTGATGTCCGGGCTGGTGGAGGCCGCGGTGATCATCAGGATGCCTTCGTCTTCGTAGATGTCGGACGCCGGCTGAGTAGAGCTGGAGCACAGGTGACCAACGACGTATTTCACTTCGTCGTTGACGATCTTGTTGGCTACGGCAACGGCTTGTTTCGGATCGCAAGCGTCGTCGTACTTGACGCCTTCGAGCATCGCGCCGTTCACACCACCGGCCTTGTTGATCTGCTCGATGGCCATTTCGGCGCCAATGAACTGCATCTCGCCGTACTGGGCAACGGCACCGGTCACCGGGCCGGCCAGAGCGATCTTGATGGTGTCAGCGGCCATCGAATAGCTGGCAGCGCCAGCCAGGGCCATAGCGGCGAACAGCTTGGTAACTTGCTTGGTAGCCTGTTTCATAGTGCTCCACTCTTATATGTGTTGTTCGTTCTTGTAATCCATGCGGCCAAAGCTGCAGGACCGGTAAGGTCTCCGGTCACGCTCCCCCGGCAACTGTACCGGCACAGTGTAGAACTCTGTTTTGCGCCTTGAAAAGCGCACTTTGGGAGGCGTGAGGGGAATGTGTCGCTTGGTTGAAATAAACGTACAGAATAACGGCGCGTCTTTTGGTGACTGAAAGGTCCTTATGCCGGAGTGGGGGAGGAGTGAGCTTGCCTGTGGGAGTCGCGACGCTATGATGGCGACCGCTTTCACATTCGTGTGCTTTTTACACAGGGCAAGTCATGACAGAACCAGCAAGCACCCTCTATGCCAAACTACTTGGCGAAACGGCCAAGATTTCCTGGGAGGAGCTGCAGCCCTTCTTCGCCCGCGGTCAGTTGCTGTGGGCCGACAACAGCCTGAACCTGGTCGAGGTCGCGCAGGCTGTGGCCGCCGACGATAGCGCCAAGGTAGCGGCCTGGTTGCAGTTGGGGTTGGTGGCCAAAGTGGATGAGGCGCGTGCGCAGGATTATCTGCAGCGCGACCCGGAGCTGTGGGCTGTGGTGGTGTCACCTTGGGTGCTGATTCAGGAGCGCCCGACTGGTGCGACGCTGCACTGAAGCGGGTCATTTGCGCTTGCCGATGCTGGACTAGACTGAGCTTTTCGACCAGCAAGGAGAGCCATCATGTTTGAACCGGGGCATCTACATAGAGCCAGTCTGCCTGGCCAGATGGAGTTTTCCGTGGACCTCTTCTATGAGGTGCGCAACGATCCCAAGGAGGGGCAGATGATGCACTTCCGCATGGAGGGGCATATCGGGGGGAAGGAGTTCAAGGATGAGTTTGATCTGCATCGCGACACCGCCTTCAACTTCGCCAGCGTCGCCACCCGGGTCGCCGCCAAGCACGGTCTGCCGACCAACCACTCGCTGATCATGCGCGGCCATGCCGAGTTCGACCGGATGTTCGAGGACATCCGCGACAAGCTGCATGCCAAGCCGGGCGAGACGGTGAATTTCGACCATCTGGAGAAAGATGGTCTCTGAGATTCCAGTTAATAAAGAAGAAGCCCCGCTCGTGCGGGGCTTCTTCTTTATGGGCGGGGTATTTCTATGGCAACAAAAAAGCCCCAGGTTTTCACCTGAGGCTTTTGAATTTGGCTCCGCGACCTGGACTCGACGGCGTCAGCCGAACGCGCTTTAGCGCGGCCCTGAAAGGGTGAGGCCGCAGGCCGAATAACCGGGGACGTAGTCCCTGGTGAGAGTCCGCCAGGCAACAAAAAAGCCCCAGGCTTTCACCTGAGGCTTTTGAATTTGGCTCCGCGACCTGGACTCGAACCAGGGACCCAATGATTAACAGTCATTTGCTCTACCGACTGAGCTATCGCGGAACAGCGGTGCGTATCCTACTGATTAAAAAGGGGAAGTCAACACCCGCAGGGCGACTTCCCCGATTTGTCTCAGAGTACCTGGACGATGGCCTTGGTCACTGCGTCCAGGTTGTTACGGTTCAGTGCGGCGACACAGATGCGGCCGGTGCCGACGGCATAGATGCCGAACTCGGTACGCAGGCGATCCACCTGCTCGGCGGTCAGGCCGGAGTAGGAGAACATGCCGCGCTGGCGGGCGACGAAGCTGAAGTCGCGCTTGGCGCCCAGGGCGGTCAGTTGCTCGACCATGGCCAGGCGCATGTCGCGGATGCGCTCGCGCATCTCGCCCAGTTCCTGCTCCCATAGGGCGCGCAGCTCGGTGCTGCCCAGCACGCTGGCAACCACGGTGGCGCCGTGGGTCGGCGGGTTGGAGTAGTTGGTGCGGATTACGCGCTTGACCTGGGACAGCACGCGGCCTGCTTCTTCCTTGCTGTCGGTGACGATGGACAGTGCACCGACGCGCTCGCCGTACAGCGAGAAGGACTTGGAGAAGGAGCTGGAGACGAAGAACGGCATGCCGGACTCGGCGAACAGGCGCACGGCGAAGGCGTCCTGGTCGATGCCCTCACCGAAGCCCTGGTAGGCGATGTCGAGGAACGGTACGTGCTCGCGTTCGCGTAGAACTTCCAGCACGGCTTTCCAGTCATCCAGAGAGAGGTCGACGCCAGTCGGGTTGTGGCAGCAGGCGTGCAGTACGACGATGGAGCGGGCCGGCAGGGCCTTGAGGTCTTCCAGCAGGCCGGCGCGATTCACGCCATGGCTGGCGGCGTCGTAGTAGCGGTAGTTCTGTACCGGGAAACCGGCGGATTCGAACAGCGCGCGGTGGTTTTCCCAGCTCGGGTCGCTGATGGCGACCACGGCATTCGGCAGCAGGCGCTTGAGGAAGTCGGCACCGGTCTTCAGGGCGCCGGTACCGCCGACGGCCTGGGTGGTGACCACACGGCCTTCGGCCAGCAGGGCGGAGTCTGCGCCGAACAGCATCTTCTGTACGGCGCCATCGTAGGCGGCGATGCCTTCGATCGGCAGGTAGCCGCGCGGGGCGTGAGCCTCGATGCGCGCCTTCTCGGCTTCAGCGACGGCGCGCAGCAGCGGAATTCGACCTTCTTCGGTGAAGTACACGCCGACGCCAAGGTTGACCTTGGTGCTGCGGGTATCGGCATTGAAGGCTTCGTTCAGGCCCAGGATGGGGTCGCGCGGCGCCATTTCGACGGCAGAGAACAGACTCATTTTGTGCGGGAGCTCGGAGAGGAGGTTGAGAACCGGCAACGCCCAGTCAAAACCGGAACTAGGGGGTTGCATAATCGGGCCGTTAGTATATCGACTCAGTCTGCGGGCGGCGACAGCGCCGTTACGCATTTCAGTGCTTTGACGCCGGCGCTCGGCTGGCGTCACAGAGGATGGATCATGTCGGATTTTCAGCTCGTTACCCGCTTCAAGCCTGCCGGCGACCAACCGGAGGCGATCCGCCAGATGGTCGAGGGGCTGGAGGCCGGTCTGTCGCACCAGACCCTGCTGGGTGTGACCGGTTCGGGCAAGACCTTCAGCATCGCCAACGTGATCGCCAAGGTGCAGCGCCCGACGCTGGTCCTGGCGCCAAACAAGACCCTGGCCGCGCAGCTGTATGGCGAGTTCAAGAGCTTCTTCCCGAACAACGCGGTGGAGTACTTCGTTTCCTACTACGACTACTACCAGCCGGAGGCCTATGTGCCGGCCTCCGACACCTTCATCGAGAAGGACTCGTCGATCAACGACCACATCGAGCAGATGCGCCTGTCGGCGACCAAGGCGCTGATCGAGCGGCCGGATGCCATCGTGGTGGCCACCGTCTCGTCCATCTACGGCCTTGGCAGTCCCGAGGAATACCTGAAGATGGTTCTGCACGTGGATCGCGGCGACAAGATGGACCAGCGCGCGCTGCTGCGCCGTCTGGCTGACCTGCAGTACACCCGCAACGACATGGACTTCGCCCGCGCCACCTTCCGCGTACGCGGCGACGTGATTGACGTGTTCCCGGCCGAATCGGACCTCGAGGCGATCCGCATCGAACTGTTCGATGACGAAGTGGAGAGCCTGGCGGCGTTCGACCCGCTGACCGGCGAGGTGATCAAGCGGCTGCCGCGCTTCACCTTCTACCCCAAGAGCCACTACGTGACTCCGCGCGAAACCCTGCTGGACGCGATGGAGAACATCAAGGTCGAGCTCAAGGAACGTCTGGACTACCTGCGCACCAACAACAAGCTGGTCGAGGCGCAGCGCCTGGAGCAACGCACTCGCTTCGACCTGGAGATGATCCTCGAGCTGGGTTACTGCAACGGCATCGAGAACTACTCGCGCTACCTCTCAGGACGCGCCCCGGGCGAGCCGCCCCCCACCCTGTACGACTACCTGCCGCCGGAGTCGCTGCTGGTGATCGACGAGTCCCACGTCACCGTTCCGCAGATCGGCGCCATGTACAAGGGCGACCGCTCGCGCAAGGAAACCCTGGTGGAGTACGGCTTCCGCCTGCCTTCGGCCTTGGACAACCGGCCGATGCGTTTCGAGGAGTGGGAAGCGGCCAGCCCGCAGACCATCTTCGTTTCCGCCACGCCGGGCAACTACGAGGGCGAGCATGCAGGACGGGTCATCGAACAGGTGGTACGCCCCACCGGCCTGGTCGACCCGGAAGTGGAGGTGCGCCCGGCGCGCACCCAGGTCGACGACCTGCTCTCGGAGATCCGCAAGCGCGTGGCCGTCGAGCAGCGCGTGCTGGTCACCACTCTGACCAAACGCATGGCCGAGGACCTCACCGACTACCTGGCCGACCACGACGTCAAGGTGCGCTACCTGCACTCGGACATCGACACGGTGGAGCGGGTGGAGATCATCCGCGACCTGCGCACCGGCGCCTTCGACGTGCTGGTTGGTATCAACCTGCTGCGCGAGGGCCTGGACATGCCCGAGGTGTCACTGGTGGCGATCCTCGATGCGGACAAGGAAGGCTTCCTGCGCTCCGAGCGCTCGCTGATCCAGACCATCGGCCGCGCCGCCCGTAACCTGCACGGCCGGGCGATTCTGTATGCCGATCGCATGACCGGCTCGATGGAGCGCGCCATCGGCGAGACCGACCGCCGCCGCGAGAAGCAGCTGGCTTTCAACGAAGCCAACGGCATCGTGCCGAAAGGGGTGACCAAGGACATCAAGGACATCCTCGAAGGTGCGGTGGTGCCCGGTGCTCGCAGCAACAAGCGCAAGGCCGCGGCCAAGGCGGCGGAGGAGAGCGCCCGTTACGAGGCCGAACTGCGCTCGCCGAGCGAGATCACCAAGCGCATTCGCCAGTTGGAAGAGAAGATGTATCAGCTGGCCCGCGACCTGGAGTTCGAGGCTGCCGCGCAGCTGCGCGATGAGATCCAGAAACTGCGCGACCGTCTGCTGCAGGTCTGACCGGTGTGCCGGCTCCGTCTAGTGGCGGAGTCGGCTCAGCGCCGGCCGAAGATGATCATCGACACGCCGGTGAGAATCGCCGCGCAGGCCAGCCCGGCGGACAGACTCAGGCTTTCGTCGAGGATCAGGTAGCCGAGCAGCAGCGCCACCACCGGATTGACGAAGGCGAAGGTCGACACCAGACTCGGCCGCACTTCGCGCAGCAACCAGAAGTACACCGGATACACGCCGAGGCTGACCGGCAGCACCAGGTAGGCCAGCCACAGCCAGCCGGTGCTGCTCATCTGGTCGAGCCGCAGCAGCTGCCAGTCGCCATGGGCGAGACCGAGGCAGCTCATCACCAGGGCGCCGACCAGCATCTGCAGGCCCAGGCCGGTGGCCGGAGACTGGAATGGCGTGCGCTTGCGCAGCCACCAGGCGCCAACTGCCCAGAGCAGGGTGGCCAGCAGCACCAGGGCGCCAGAGAGCCATTGTTGCGCGCTGGTGTTGTCACCCAGGCCGTTGCCCATAAGCAGGACGATTCCGCCCGTGGCGATGGCCAGGCCCAGCAGCACCCAGAGCGGCGGGCGCTCATCCAGCAGCCATTCCAGGGCCACGCTCCATAGCGGCAGGGTGGTGTAGAGCATCGCCAGCAGGCCGGTGGGCAGGTGCTGGTTGGCGTAGATCAACGCGCCCTGGCCGACCGCGATCAGCAGCAGGCCGCCGATCAGTGCGGTGCCCCAGTCGCTGCGCTGGATCTTCAGCTCTCCACGGGCGGCGACCCACAGCAGGGCCAGCACGCCGGCCAGGCAGAAGCGCAGGGCGCCGATGACGAACGGCGGCAGTTCGCGCAGCAGGAAGTGGTTGGCCAGATAGGTAGTGCCCCAGCCTATATAGATGACCAGGAAGGCGCTCACCAGGAGCAACGAGCGATAGCGCGATGACATGAGTAAACCGAAAGGAGCGAGGGTGGCGGGCTTAGTGCGCCGCGCCACCGGTAGCGCCGGCAGGCAGGGCGCGGGTCAGCAGCACGGCGACCATGCTGATGGCCAGGGCCAGACCGACGAAATGGAAGGCGTCATTGTAGGCCATGATCATCGCCTGCTGGTGGGCGATCTCGCTGAGTTTGCCGAGTGCCGCCTGCGAGCTGCCGAGCTGGTCGGTGAGCAGTGCCAGGCGCTCGTCCACCTGCGGGTTGCCCGGTACCAGGGCCTCGCGCAGGTAGTCGAAGTAGGTCTTGGCGCGGCTGTCGAGCAGGGTGGCGAGCAGGGCGATGCCGATGGCGCCGCCGAGGTTGCGCAGGATGTTGAACAGGCTCGATGCGGAGCCTGCGTCCTGCGGCTGGATGTAGGCGGTGGCGATCAGCGAGATGGTGACCATGATCATCGGCTGGCCGAGGGCACGGATGATCTGGATATGGTTGAACTGCTCGCCGGCGAAGTCCGGGTTGAGTACGCCGGAGAAGAAGCTGGAGGCGCCAAACAGACCGAAGCCAATGGCGCACAGCCACTTCGGCGAGACCACTTTCATCAGCTTGGGCACCAGCGGGATGATGAACAGCTGAGGCAGGCCCATCCACATGATCACCTCGCCGATCTGCAGGGCGTTGTAACCCTGGATCTGCGCCAGGTACAGCGGCAGCAGGTAGATCGAGCCATATAGTCCCAGACCCATGCCCAGGCTGGAGATGCTGGTCAGGCCGAAGTTGCGCTCGCGCAGGATGCGCAGGTTGATCAGCGGGTTCGGCTTGGACAGCTGCAGGATGACGAACAGGATCAGGCTGATGATGGCGATGGAGCCGAGGCCGACGATCAGGCTCGACTCCAGCCAGTCCTTGCGGTGGCCTTCCTCGAGGAATACCTGCAGGCAGCCCAGGCCCATGCCCAGGGTGACGATGCCGGCGTAGTCAGTGCTCTTCAGCAGTTCCCAGTGCGGCGGCTTCTTGTCCAGGCCGTACATCAGGCCGGCGATCATCAACAGGCCCGGCGGAATGTTGATGTAGAAGATGTATTCCCAGCCCCAGTTCTCGGTCAGCCAGCCGCCCAGCGTCGGGCCGATGGAGGGGGCGAAGGTGGCGGTGATGGCGAACAGCGCCATGCCTTTGGCCCGGTGATGCTCCGGCAGCTTGATCAGGGTCAGGGTGAAGGCGAGGGGGATCAGTGCGCCGCCGGTGAAGCCCTGCAGGGCGCGGAACACGATCATGCTCTCCAGGTTCCAGGCGAACGAGCAGAGCAGCGAGGACGCCAGGAAGCCCAGCGACACCCATACCGCCAGGCGCCGCGCCGAGAGCAGCTGCACCAGCCAGGCGGTCAGCGGGATCATGATGATCTCGGCCACCAGGTAGGAGGTGGAGATCCACGAGCCTTCCTCCAGGGTGGCCGACAGCGCGCCCTGGATGTCCTTCAGCGAGGAGTTGGTGATCTGGATGTCCAGCACCGCCATGAAGGCGCCGAGCATGGCGCTCATCACCGCGATCCAGTCGCGCCGGCTCGGTTCCCCGACCGGGCGCAGCAGGGCATCAGCCGCCATGGTGGGCTTCGCTGGCGATGTCGACTTTCACTTCCACGGACATGCCGGGGCGAATCTTGCCCTGCAGCGGATTATCGGCGGCAAAGGTCAGCTTGACCGGGATGCGCTGTACCACCTTGGTGAAGTTGCCGGTGGCGTTGTCCGGCGGCAACAGGCTGAACTGCGCGCCGGAGGCGGCGAACAGGCTGTCGATGCGGCCTTCGATGGGGGTGTCGGGGTAGGCGTCGAACACCAGCTCGGCGCTCTGGCCGGGCTGCATCTTGCCAATCTGGGTTTCCTTGAAGTTGGCCTGGACCCAGATGGCGTCGTTGGGTACCACTGACAGCAGGTAGGCGCCGGCCTGCACCACCTGGCCGCTACGGGCCGAACGCTGGCCGATGATGCCGCTGATCGGGGCGTGGATTTCGGTGCGCTTGAGGTTGATCTGCGCCTGTTCGACTTCGGCGCGGGCGTTGGCGATCTGCGCGCCCAGGCGCTTGATCTCGGCCTGCAGGGCGGCGACCTGTTGGTGCTGGGCGGCCAGGTCGGCCTCGGCCTTGGACAGCTGCGAGCGGGCCACGCGGCTGTCGGCGGAGAGGGTGGTGACGCGCTCCTCGGAGACATAGCCCGGCTTGCGCAGGGTCTGGGCGCGGGACAGGTCGATCTGGGTGCGGCTGAGGTTGGCCTGGCCGGCGGCGACATCGGCCTGGCTGGCGGCGATCAGGTTGGCCTGCTGGTCGAGGCGGCTCTGCGCCTGGGTCAGTTCGGCTTCGCGGGTGGCCAGGGCGGCGCGGGCGCGCTCCAGGGCCAGCTGGAAGTCGGCAGACTCCAGGGTGACCAGCAACTGGCCTTTCTCCACGTGCTGGTTGTCGGCGACCAGCACCTGCTCGATGCGCGCGCTCAACTGGCTGGAGACGCGGGTGATCTCGCCCTGGACGTAGGCGTTGTCGGTGCTTTCGTGGAAGCGGCCGACCAGCAGCCAGTGGCCAAACAGCCCCAGGCCGACGATGGCGAGAAGAGCGATGAAGATGGACAGGCGGCGT
Organism: Pseudomonas sp. Gutcm_11s; assembly: GCF_028649395.1. Taxonomy (GTDB): domain Bacteria; phylum Pseudomonadota; class Gammaproteobacteria; order Pseudomonadales; family Pseudomonadaceae; genus Aquipseudomonas. The sequence continues at coordinate 246,230 of NZ_JAQSUW010000015.1, forward strand.
TGCAATTGGGCAGGCATGAGGCGGGCTCGAACGGCGGGCGTAAGTGTAAGCAAATCTAACAGTGTTGCTGGCAATGCTGTAGACAGTAGAATTCGCAAACTTTGTTGCTTTTGAGGAACAATCGTGGGCCTCGATGACGCCTTGATCTTCACCCGCGTGGTGGAGTGCCACAGCTTCACCCAGGCCGCCCATAGCCTGGGCATGCAGAAATCCACGGTCAGCCGGCGCATTGCCCTGCTCGAGGAGCGCCTCGGTGTGCGCCTGCTCAATCGCACCACCCGCAAGCTGCGCCTGACCGAAGTGGGGCAGGCCTATTACGAGCGCTGCCGGCAGATCATGCTCGACTTCGCCGAGGCCGAGCAGGCGGTGATGCAGCTGCAGCAGGAGCCGTCCGGCCTGCTGCGTATCACCGCGCCCATCGAGTTCGGCCAGCTGTTCCTTGGCGGCGTGCTCGGCCGCTTCATGCTGCAGTACCCACAGATCAGTGCCGAGGTGGAGCTGACCTCGCGCGAGGTGGACCCGCTGGAGGAGGGTGTGGATATCGCCATCCTGGTGGGCCAGCCGCGCGATTCGACGCTGATCGCGCGCAAGCTGTTCGAGAGTCCGCGGCGCCTGTATGCCAGCCCCGACTATCTGGCGCGCCACGGCACGCCTCGCACGGTGCTGGAGCTGGCCGCTCATCGGTCGGTGCACCTGCCCATCGACTCGGCGCGCTATTGGCCGCTATTGAATGAGCATGTGCCTTGCCAGCGCGCTCTGGCCACCAACAACCTGACCCTGGCCCGCGAGGCGGCCATGGCTGGCGCCGGCATCGCCGCGCTGCCGCTGATGATCGCCGAGCAGGGTACGCGCGACGGCCTGTTGGTGGAGTTGCTGCCCGAGGCGCAGTTGCCGATCGGCGAGATCTATGCGGTGTATCCCTCGCGCCGCTTCCAGGCTATGAAGGTCAAGGCCTTCCTCGACTTCCTCATGACCAGCCTGCCGCACGGCAGCCTGCTGGAGCCGGCGGCGGCCGGCCTGCTAACATCGCGCCTTTGATCCGTCCTTCCTGTTTTCGAGACTTGCCATGACCAAAGTCCGCACCCGCATTGCGCCGTCGCCCACCGGTGACCCGCACGTCGGTACTGCCTATATCGCCCTGTTCAACCTGTGCTTCGCTCGCCAGCATGGCGGCGAGTTCATCCTGCGTATCGAGGACACCGACCAGCTGCGTTCGACTCGTGAGTCCGAGCAGCAGATCTTCGATGCCCTGCGCTGGCTGGGCATCGAGTGGAACGAAGGCCCGGACGTCGGCGGCCCGCACGGCCCGTATCGGCAGAGCGAGCGCGGCGCGATCTACAAGAAGTACTCGGACGAGCTGGTTGGCAAAGGCCATGCGTTCCCGTGCTTCTGCTCCGCCGAGCGCCTGGACCAGGTGCGCGCCGAGCAGATGGCGAAGAAGGAAACCCCGCGCTACGACGGCCACTGCATTCATCTCGCTCCGGAAGAGGCGCAGAAGCGCATCGACGCTGGCGAGTCGCACGTGGTGCGCATGAAGGTGCCGAGCGAGGGTGTCTGCGTGGTGCCGGACATGCTACGTGGCGACGTGGAGATCCCGTGGGATCGCATGGACATGCAGGTGCTGATGAAGGCCGACGGCCTGCCCACCTACTTCCTGGCCAACGTGGTCGACGACCACCTGATGGAAATCACTCACGTCCTGCGCGGCGAGGAGTGGCTGCCGTCGGCGCCGAAGCTGATCAAACTGTATGAGTACTTCGGCTGGGAACAGCCCAAGCTCTGCTATATGCCGCTGCTGCGCAATCCGGACAAGTCCAAGCTGTCCAAGCGCAAGAACCCGACCTGCATCACTTTCTACGAGCGCATGGGTTTCATGCCCGAGGCGCTGCTCAACTATCTGGGGCGCATGGGCTGGTCGATGCCGGACGAGCGCGAGAAGTTCTCCCTGGCTGAGATGATCGAGCACTTCGACCTGTCGCGCGTCTCGCTCGGCGGGCCGATTTTCGACATCGAGAAGCTGTCCTGGCTCAATGGCCAGTGGCTGCGCGAGCTGCCGGTGGAGCAGTTCGCCAAGCGCGTGCAGAACTGGGCCTTCAACTCCCAGTACCTGATGCAGATTGCCCCGCACGTGCAGCAGCGCGTGGAGACCTTCAGCGATATCGCGCCGCTGGGCAGTTTCTTCTTCAGCGGCGGCGTGCAGTTCGATCCTGCGCTGCTGGCGCACAAGAAGCTGACTCCGGACCAGGTGCGCCAGGCCCTGCAGCTGGTGCTGTGGGAGCTGGAGGCGCTGCGCCAGTGGGACAAGGAGAAGATCACCGCGTGCATCCAGTTCGTTTGCGAGGGCCTCGGCCTCAAGCTGCGCGACCTGATGCCGCTGATCTTCCCGGCCATCACCGGCAAGGCCAGCTCGGTCTCGGTGCTCGATGCCATGGAGATCCTCGGCGCCGACCTGTCGCGCTTCCGCCTGCGTCAGGCTGTCGAGCTGCTCGGTGGTGTCAGCAATGGCGAAACCAAGGAGTGGAAGAAGCTGCTGGAAGGTTTTCGCGGCTGAGTAGGGGAGGCCGCCAGTCATCGCCCGAGAAGGCGTGATTTGCCCGGCCCCAGGGGTAAGTGATTGTTCTTGCTCCAGAATTTTTTAGGTGTCGCTGAAAAATAGTGTTGACAGGTAAGTGCCTCCCCCCTAATATGCGCCCCGTCCAAGCGACGGGGCTATAGCTCAGCTGGGAGAGCGCTTGCATGGCATGCAAGAGGTCGACGGTTCGATCCC
>NZ_JAQSUW010000016.1:0-220668 GCF_028649395.1 Pseudomonas sp. Gutcm_11s
AAACCGCACGTCAACGTTGGCACCATCGGTCACGTTGACCACGGTAAAACCACTCTGACCGCTGCTCTGACTCGCGTCTGCTCCGAAGTATTCGGTTCGGCCAAGGTCGACTTCGACAAGATCGACTCGGCTCCGGAAGAGAAGGCTCGTGGTATCACCATCAACACCGCTCACGTTGAGTACGACTCGGCCGTGCGTCACTACGCGCACGTTGACTGCCCGGGCCACGCCGACTACGTGAAGAACATGATCACCGGTGCTGCGCAGATGGACGGCGCGATCCTGGTTTGCTCGGCCGCCGATGGCCCGATGCCGCAAACCCGTGAGCACATCCTGCTGTCCCGTCAGGTAGGCGTTCCTTACATCGTTGTCTTCCTGAACAAGGCTGACATGGTGGATGACGCTGAGCTGCTGGAACTGGTCGAGATGGAAGTTCGTGACCTGCTGTCCACCTACGACTTCCCGGGCGACGACACTCCGATCATCATCGGTTCCGCTCTGATGGCTCTGAACGGCCAAGACGACAACGAAATGGGTACCAGTGCTGTTAAGAAGCTGGTCGAGACTCTGGATGCCTACATCCCTGAGCCGGTTCGTGCCATCGACATGCCGTTCCTGATGCCGATCGAAGACGTGTTCTCGATCTCCGGTCGCGGCACCGTGGTAACCGGTCGTGTTGAGCGCGGTATCGTCCGCATTCAGGAAGAGATCGAAATCGTTGGTCTGCGTGCTACCACCAAGACCACCTGCACCGGCGTGGAAATGTTCCGCAAGCTGCTCGACGAAGGTCGTGCTGGCGAGAACTGCGGCGTGCTGCTGCGCGGCACCAAGCGTGATGAGGTCGAGCGTGGCCAGGTTCTGGCCAAGCCGGGCACCATCAAGCCGCACACCAAGTTCGAAGCTGAAGTGTACGTTCTGTCCAAAGAAGAAGGTGGTCGTCACACCCCGTTCTTCAAGGGCTACCGTCCGCAGTTCTACTTCCGTACCACCGACGTGACCGGTTCGTGCGAACTGCCGGAAGGCGTTGAGATGGTAATGCCGGGCGACAACATCAAAATGGTTGTCACCCTGATCAAGCCGATCGCCATGGACGACGGCCTGCGTTTCGCAATTCGCGAAGGCGGCCGTACCGTTGGTGCTGGCGTGGTTGCCAAAGTCATCGAGTAATCGAAGGCTGTTGAGGAAAAGGGCCCTTCGGGGCCCTTTTTCTTTGTGATTGGTTAAAAGTTGACACCCCCAGGGGGCATCCGTACAATCACGCCTCCTTTTAACGGGCGTAGTCCGTCCGTTAGGGAAAGCAGAGATAGAGTCTGAGGTCAAAATGCAAAACCAACAAATCCGTATTCGGTTGAAGGCTTTTGACCATCGCCTGATCGATCAATCCACCCAGGAAATCGTGGAAACCGCGAAACGTACTGGTGCTCAGGTGCGTGGTCCTATTCCGCTGCCCACTCGCAAGGAGCGTTTCACCGTTCTGATCTCCCCGCACGTCAACAAAGACGCGCGTGATCAGTACGAGATTCGCACTCATAAGCGTGTTCTGGACATCGTCCAGCCGACGGATAAAACCGTCGATGCGCTGATGAAGCTCGACCTTGCTGCTGGCGTGGAAGTGCAGATCAGCCTCGGCTAAAACCTTGCGGTTTTAGTCGTGTAACGCTCTGAAATGGGCGGCCATAGCGGGTGAAAGCCCCGTACACTCATGAGGTTTACAACATGACTATTGGTGTAGTCGGTCGAAAAGCGGGTATGACCCGTATTTTCACCGAAGAAGGTGTCTCCATTCCGGTTACGGTCATTGAGATCGAGCCGAATCGCGTCACCCAGTTCAAATCCGAAGAAAGCGATGGCTACCGTGCTGTGCAGGTAACCGTGGGCGAGCGTCGTGCTTCCCGCGTTACCAAGGCTCAGGCCGGTCACTTCGCCAAGGCTAATGTCGCTGCTGGTCGTGGCGTCTGGGAATTCCGCCTGGAAGAGGGCGATTACCAGGCTGGCGATCAGATCACTGCCGAACTGTTCCAAGCTGGCCAACTGGTAGACGTTACCGGTGAGTCCAAGGGTAAAGGCTATGCCGGTACCATCAAGCGCTGGAACTTCCGCGGTCAGGACAATACCCACGGTAACTCCGTTTCCCACCGTGCTCCGGGCTCCATCGGCCAGTGCCAGACTCCTGGTCGTGTCTTCAAGGGCAAGAAAATGTCCGGTCATATGGGCGCTGAGCGCGTGACCGTACAGTCCCTGGAAGTGGTCCGTGTCGACGCCGAGCGTAATCTGCTGCTGGTCAAAGGTGCCGTTCCTGGTGCTACCGGTGGCGACGTGCTGGTTCGTCCGGCTGTCAAAGCTCGCGGTTAATAGGGGAAGCTGAGATGCAACTGAATGTAAATGGCGCTCAGGCTATCGAAGTCAGCGAGCGCACGTTCGGCGGTGAGTTCAACGAGACTCTGGTGCACCAGGCTGTCGTCGCCTACATGGCTGGCGGTCGTCAGGGCTCCCGTGCTCAGAAAACTCGCGCTGAAGTCACCGGTGGTGGCAAAAAGCCGTGGCGTCAGAAGGGCACCGGTCGTGCTCGTTCCGGCTCCAGTGTTGGCCCGATCTGGCGTGGCGGTGGCGTGACCTTCGCTGCCAAGCCGCAGGATCACAGCCAAAAGCTGAACAAGAAGATGTACCGCGCTGCTCTGCGCTCCATCCTCTCCGAGCTGGTCCGTCTGGATCGCCTGGTCGTGGTTGAAGACTTCGCCGTCGATGCCCCGAAAACCAAGGCTCTGCTGGGCAAGCTGGATGGCATGGGTCTGACCGACGTGCTGATCGTTACCGAAGCCGTTGACCAGAACCTGTACCTGGCTGCGCGCAACCTGCCGCACGTTGATGTTCGCGACGTTCAAGGCACCGATCCGGTCAGCCTGATCGCCTTCGACAAAGTGCTGGTAACCGTGTCGGCCGTGAAGAAATTCGAGGAGCTGCTGGCATGAACCAGGAACGCGTATTCAAAGTGCTGGTTGGCCCGCACATCTCCGAGAAAGCCTCCGTGCTGGCAGATGGTAAGAGCCAATTCGTTTTCAAGGTTGCCGTTGATGCAACCAAGCTGGAAATCAAGAAGGCCGTCGAAAGCCTGTTCAGCGTGAAAGTGGACGAGGTCCGCACTGTCAACGTACAGGGCAAGACCAAACGTACCGCTCGCGGTCTGGGCAAGCGTAACGACTGGAAGAAGGCGTACGTCTCCCTCCAGGCTGGCCAAGATCTCGATTTCACCAGCAGTGCTGAGTAAGGTAGGGGCGCATCATGGCAATCGTTAAATGCAAACCGACTTCCGCTGGCCGTCGTTTCGTGGTCAAAGTGGTCAATCAGGAGCTGCACAAAGGCGCTCCTTATGCTCCGCTGCTCGAGAAGAAGTCGAAAACTGGCGGCCGTAACAACAACGGTCGTATCACCACTCGCCACATCGGCGGTGGCCACAAGCAGCATTACCGTCTGGTCGACTTCCGTCGCAACAAGGATGGCATCCCTGCCGTCGTTGAGCGCGTGGAATACGATCCGAACCGTACCGCCCACATCGCCCTGCTGAAATATGCGGACGGTGAGCGTCGCTACATCATCGCCCCGAAAGGTGTGAGTGCTGGCGATCAACTGGTATCCGGTGCTGCTGCTCCGATCAAGGCCGGTAACTGCCTGCCGCTGCGCAACATCCCTGTTGGTTCGACCGTTCACGGTATCGAGCTGAAGCCGGGTAAAGGCGCACAGCTGGTTCGCTCCGCTGGTGCTTCCGCCCAGCTGGTAGCTCGTGAAGGTGTCTACGTCACCCTGCGTCTGCGCTCCGGCGAGATGCGCAAGGTTCTCTCCGAGTGCCGTGCAACCCTGGGTGAAGTATCCAACTCCGAGCACAGCCTGCGCTCCCTGGGTAAAGCCGGTGCCAAACGCTGGCGCGGCGTTCGCCCGACCGTTCGTGGTGTTGCCATGAACCCGGTCGACCACCCGCATGGTGGTGGTGAGGGTCGTACCTCCGGTGGTCGTCACCCTGTTTCGCCGTGGGGCTTCCCGACTAAGGGTGCCAAAACTCGTGCGAACAAGCGTACCGACAACATGATCGTCCGCCGCCGTAAGTAATTAGAGGGATACGACAGTGCCGCGTTCTCTGAAAAAAGGTCCTTTTATCGATCTTCACCTACTGAAGAAGATCGAAGTGGCGGTGGAAAAGAACGATCGCAAGCCGGTGAAAACCTGGTCGCGTCGCTCCATCATTCTGCCGCAGATGGTCGGTCTGACCATTGCTGTGCATAACGGTCGTCAACATGTCCCGGTCCTCGTGAACGAAGACATGGTCGGCCATAAACTCGGCGAGTTCGCTGGTACCCGCACTTATCGTGGGCACGCTGCGGACAAGAAAGCCAAGCGTTAAGGGGTAAGGAAGATGGAAGTAGCCGCTAAGCTGTCGGGCGCTCGTATCTCCGCCCAGAAAGCCCGCTTGGTCGCCGACCAGATCCGCGGGAAGAAGGTGGGCGAAGCGCTCAACCTCCTGGCTTTCAGCTCGAAGAAAGCCGCCGAGATCATCAAGAAAGTGCTGGAGTCGGCCGTAGCCAACGCCGAGCACAACGAAGGCGCAGACGTTGATGACCTGAAGGTCAGCACCGTTTTCGTCAACGAGGGGCGTTCGCTGAAGCGCATCATGCCGCGTGCCAAAGGCCGCGCTGATCGCATCGTCAAGCGGTCTTGCCATATCACTGTCAAGGTTGCGGACAAGTAACGGAGTCGATCAGATGGGTCAGAAAGTACATCCCACTGGCATTCGCCTGGGAATCGTCAAGGAGCACACCTCCGTTTGGTACGCAGACAAGCGTCAATACGCTGATTATCTGTTTGCCGACCTGAAGGTTCGTGAGTACCTCCAAGACAAACTAAAAAGCGCGTCCGTAAGCCGTATCGACATCGCTCGTCCGGCTCAGACTGCACGCATCACCATCCACACCGCTCGTCCCGGCATCGTGATCGGCAAGAAAGGTGAAGATGTTGAGAAGCTGCGTCAGGACCTGACCAAGCAAATGGGTGTGCCGGTGCACATCAACATCGAAGAGATCCGCAAGCCGGAGCTCGACGGTATGCTGGTAGCGCAGAGCGTTGCTCAGCAGCTGGAGCGTCGTGTGATGTTCCGCCGCGCCATGAAACGTGCCGTACAAAACGCCATGCGTATTGGTGCCAAGGGCATCAAGATCCAGGTGAGCGGCCGTCTTGGCGGTGCAGAAATCGCCCGTACCGAGTGGTATCGCGAAGGTCGTGTGCCTCTGCACACCCTGCGTGCCGATATCGACTACGCCACTTACGAAGCGCACACCACCTACGGTGTGATCGGTGTGAAGGTGTGGATCTTCAAAGGCGAGGTCATCGGTGGCCAGCTGGAAGAGTCCAAACCTGCCGCCCCGGCGCCGCGTAAGAAAGCTGCTAAGTAAGGAGTACGCAACATGCTGCAACCCAAGCGTACAAAATTCCGCAAGCAGATGACTGGCCACAACCGTGGTCTGGCTCATCGCGGTAGCAAGGTCAGCTTCGGCGAGTTCGCTCTCAAAGCTGTTTCCCGTGGTCGCCTGACTGCTCGTCAGATCGAATCGGCCCGTCGTGCCCTGACTCGTCACGTTAAGCGTGGCGGTAAAATCTGGATCCGTGTGTTCCCGGACAAACCAGTTACCAAAAAGCCCCTCGAAGTTCGTATGGGTAAAGGTAAGGGTGGTGTCGAGTACTGGGTAGCCCAGATCCAACCGGGCAAGGTGCTGTACGAGATCGAAGGTGTTCCGGAAGAGCTGGCGCGTGAGGCTTTCGCCCTGGCTGCTGCAAAGCTGCCCCTCGCCACCTCCTTTGTTAAGCGGACGGTGATGTGATGAAAGCGAAAGAACTCCGTGAAAAATCGGTTCAGCAGCTGAACGAGCAACTGCTCGGCCTGCTGCGCGACCAGTTCAATCTGCGTATGCAGAAGGCGACTGGTCAGTTGGGGCAGTCTCACCTGCTCTCGCAAGTGAAACGCGACATCGCTCGCGTGAAAACTGTGCTCAACCAGCAGGCAGGTAAGTGATCATGGCTGAAGCAGAGAAAACCGTCCGTACGCTGACCGGCCGCGTGGTCAGCGACAAAATGGACAAGACCATCACCGTTCTGATCGAGCGTCGCGTTAAGCACCCGATCTACGGTAAGTACGTGAAGCGCTCGACCAAGCTGCACGCCCACGACGAAACCAACCAGTGCAAGATCGGCGACAAGGTCACCATTCGTGAGACCCGTCCGCTGGCCAAGACCAAGTCCTGGGCCCTGGTGGAAGTCGTCGAACGTGCCGTGGAAGTCTAAGGACTAAGGGTCGGAGAAAGATATGATTCAGACTCAATCCATGCTCGACGTCGCTGACAACAGCGGTGCTCGTCGCGTTATGTGCATCAAGGTCCTTGGTGGTTCGCACCGTCGTTATGCCGGTATCGGCGACATCATCAAGGTCACCGTGAAGGAAGCGATTCCGCGCGGCAAGGTGAAGAAAGGCCAGGTAATGACCGCTGTTGTGGTCCGTACCCGTCACGGCGTACGTCGTGCCGACGGCTCGATCATCCGCTTCGACGGCAACGCTGCTGTTCTGCTGAACAACAAGCAAGAGCCGATCGGCACCCGTATCTTCGGGCCGGTGACTCGTGAACTGCGTTCTGAGAAGTTCATGAAGATCGTCTCGCTCGCCCCCGAAGTGCTGTAAGGAGAAGCCGTCATGCAAAAGATTCGTCGTGACGACGAGATCATCGTCATCGCCGGCAAAGACAAGGGCAAGCGTGGCAAGGTGCTGAAAGTGCTGGCTGACGATCGTCTGATCGTCGGCGGCATCAACCTCGTCAAGCGTCATACCAAACCGAACCCGATGGCTGGTGTTCAGGGCGGTATCGTCGAGAAAGAGGCGCCGCTGCACGTTTCCAACGTCGCCATCTTCAACAGCGAAACCAATAAGGCTGACCGCGTTGGTTTCAAAGTCGAAGACGGCAAAAAAATTCGTGTCTTCAAGTCCACCCAAAAGCCGGTTGGCGCTTGAGAATCATAGGTAAAACACCATGGCACGACTGAAAGAGATTTACCGGAAAGAAATCGCGCCCAAGCTGAAGGAAGAGCTGAAGCTGGGCAACGTGATGGAAGTTCCGCGCGTTACCAAAATCACCCTGAACATGGGTCTTGGCGAAGCGATCGGTGACAAGAAGATCATCGAAAACGCCGTTGCCGACCTGGAAAAGATCACCGGTCAAAAGCCCGTCGTGACCTTCGCCCGCAAATCCATTGCTGGCTTCAAGGTTCGTGAAGGTTGGCCGATCGGTGTCAAGGTGACCCTGCGTCGCGATCGTATGTACGAATTCCTGGATCGCCTGCTCTCCATCTCCCTGCCGCGCGTGCGTGACTTCCGCGGCTTGAATGCCAAGTCCTTCGATGGTCGTGGCAACTACAGCATGGGCGTTAAAGAGCAGATCATTTTCCCGGAAATCGATTACGACAAGATCGATGCGCTGCGTGGTCTGGATATCACCCTGACTACCACCGCCCGTACGGACGATGAAGGTCGCGCTCTGCTGCGCGCCTTCAAGTTCCCGTTCCGCAACTGATTGGAGTTTGGATCATGGCCAAAACCAGCATGAAAAACCGTGAGCTGAAGCGTCAGCAAACGGTAGCCAAGTACGCCAAAAAGCGTGCCGAGCTGAAAGCTACTATTGCCAACCCTAACTCCACTCCGGAGCAGCGTTGGGAAGCCCAGGTAGCCCTGCAAAAGCAACCGCGTGACGCCAGCGCTAGCCGCCTGCGTAACCGTTGCCGCATCACCGGCCGTCCGCACGGCGTGTACCGCAAGTTCGGCCTCGGCCGTAACAAGCTGCGCGAAGCTGCGATGCGCGGTGATGTACCAGGTCTGGTGAAAGCCAGCTGGTAATAAAAGCGAAGCCGGCCTAGCGCCGGCTTTGTTTTATTGATCAAGCCCCTTTTGGGGCTTGATTCATTTTTGATCGATCTCTAGAATGTCCGGCTCTCCTGAGCCTGGCGTTTGTCGGGGTCGAGGATGGTTCCAGCCGAAAGGCTGTTCTTTTTGTTTTAGGAGCATCAAGCCCATGAGTATGCAGGACCCGTTAGCGGACATGCTAACTCGTATCCGTAATGCCCAGATGGCTGAAAAGTCGGTAGTAAGCATGCCGTCTTCCAAGCTGAAGGTGGCAGTTGCCAACGTTCTGAAGAACGAAGGCTACATCGCGGGATACCAGGTCAGTGGCGACGCCAAGCCGCAACTGTCCATCGAGCTGAAGTACTTCGAAGGCCGTCCGGTCATCGAAGAGGTTAAACGCATCAGCCGTCCTGGCCTGCGCCAGTACAAGCCGGCCGATCAGCTGCCGAAAGTACGCGGCGGTCTGGGCGTTTCCATCGTCTCCACCAACAAAGGTGTGATGACTGATCGCGCTGCACGCGCTGCCGGTGTCGGCGGTGAAGTGCTCTGCACCGTGTTCTAAGGGGGGATAAGCATGTCTCGCGTTGCTAAGAACCCCGTAAAGCTGCCGGCTGGTGTCGAGGTCAAACTCGCAGGCCAACAGCTTTCGATCAAGGGCGCCAAGGGTACCCTCGAACTGAACGTGCACTCGTCCGTGGAAGTGACCCAGGAATCTGGTGAACTGCGTTTCGCTGCTCGCAATGGCGACCAGCAGAACAAAGCCATGGCCGGTACCACTCGTGCGCTGGTCAACAACATGGTCATTGGCGTGAGCCAAGGCTTCGAGCGCAAGCTGCAGCTGGTTGGTGTGGGTTACAAAGCCCAAGCTAAAGGCCAGGTGCTGAACCTCGCGCTGGGCTTCTCCCATCCGATCGACTACGAACTGCCGCAGGGCGTTACTGCCGAGACCCCGAGCCAAACCGATATCCTGATCAAGGGCATCGATAAGCAACTGGTTGGTCAGGTAGCTGCGGAGATCCGCGACTTCCGTCGTCCTGAGCCGTACAAAGGCAAAGGCGTGCGTTATTCCGACGAAGTCGTACGTCGCAAAGAAGCTAAGAAGAAGTAGGGCATAGCAAATGAGCGAAAAGAAAGAAACTCGTCTGCGTCGCGCTCGCAAGGCACGCCTGAAAATGCGCGAGCTGGAAACCGTACGCCTCTGCGTGTACCGCTCTTCCCAGCACATCTACGCCCAGGTCATTTCGGCCGACGGCGCCAAGGTTCTGGCCAGCGCCTCGACCCTGGACAAAGAACTGCGTGACGCCGCCACTGGCAACGTCGACGCGGCCAAGAAAGTCGGTCAGCTGGTTGCCGAGCGCGCGAAAGCCGCTGGCGTCACCCAGGTGGCGTTCGACCGTTCTGGCTTCAAGTACCACGGCCGTGTGAAAGCGCTGGCTGATGCTGCTCGTGAAGGCGGGCTGGAGTTCTAAGTTATGGCAAATAACGAGCAAAAGCGCGATCGCGGTAACCGTGATGATGCCCAGAGCGATGGCTACATCGAGAAGCTGGTCCAGGTTAACCGTGTTGCCAAAACCGTAAAGGGTGGCCGTATTTTCACCTTCACCGCGCTGACCGTGGTGGGTGATGGTAAAGGTCGCGTCGGTTTCGGTCGCGGCAAGTCCCGCGAAGTGCCGGCCGCCATCCAGAAGGCGATGGAAGCTGCGCGTCGCAACATGATTCAGGTCGACCTGAACGGTACCACTCTGCAATACCCGATGAAGTCCGTACATGGCGCGTCCCACGTGTTCATGCAGCCGGCTTCCGAAGGTACCGGCATCATCGCCGGCGGCGCCATGCGTGCCGTGCTGGAAGTGGCTGGCGTGCAGAACGTTCTGGCCAAGTGCTATGGCTCCACCAACCCGGTGAACGTGGTATACGCCACCTTCAAGGGTCTGAAAGCCATGCAGTCGCCGGAGTCCGTGGCTGCCAAGCGTGGTAAGAGCGTCGAGGAGATCCTCTGATCATGGCTACCGTCAAAGTTACTCTGGTCAAGAGCACCAACGGCCGTCTGGCCAACCACAAAGCTTGCGTCAAAGGCCTGGGCCTGCGCCGCATCGGTCACTCCGTTGAGGTTCAGGACACTCCTGAAAACCGCGGCATGATCAACAAGGCTTACTACCTGCTGAAGGTGGAGGGTTAATCATGCAACTGAACGATCTGCGTTCCGCGCCGGGTGCCCGTCGCGAAAAGCACCGTCCGGGCCGTGGTATCGGTAGCGGTCTGGGTAAGACCGGCGGCCGTGGCCACAAAGGTCAGACCTCCCGTACCGGTGGCTCCATCGCTCCGGGCTTCGAGGGTGGTCAGCAACCGCTGCACCGCCGTCTGCCGAAGTTCGGCTTCGTTTCCCTGAAAGCCATGGATCGTGCCGAAGTACGCACCTCCGAGCTGGCTAAAGTGGAAGGCGACGTCGTATCTCTGCAGTCGCTGAAGGATGCCAACGTGATCAACCAAAACGTACAGCGTGTGAAAGTCATGCTGTCCGGCGAGGTTACTCGTGCGGTCACCCTGAAAGGTATCGCCGCCACCAAAGGTGCGCGTGCGGCCATCGAAGCAGCTGGCGGTAAGTTCGAGGACTAAATGGCTAAGCAAGGTGCTCTCTCCGCGCTCAGCAATGGCGGGTTGTCCGAGCTCTGGGCTCGACTGCGTTTTCTGTTCCTGGCGATCATCGTCTATCGGATCGGCGCGCACATTCCGGTGCCCGGAATCAACCCTGACCGGCTGGCCGACCTGTTCCGGCAGAACGAGGGGACCATTCTTAGCCTGTTCAACATGTTTTCCGGCGGTGCGCTGGAGCGGATGAGTATCTTTGCACTGGGGATCATGCCGTACATCTCGGCGTCGATCATCATGCAGCTGATGACCGCTGTCAGCCCACAGCTGGAACAGTTGAAGAAGGAAGGTGAAGCTGGCCGTCGCAAGATCAGCCAGTACACCCGCTACGGCACTCTCGTCCTGGCGATCGTTCAGGCTGTCGGCATGTCCGTCGGCCTGGCTAGCCAGGGCGTAGCGTTCTCGGTTGATTTCGGCTTCCACTTCGTGGCGGTGACGACCTTCGTGGCCGGCGCTATGTTCATGATGTGGCTGGGCGAACAGATCACCGAGCGCGGTGTCGGCAACGGTATCTCGATGCTGATTTTTGCAGGCATCGTGGCCGGTCTGCCGTCGGCAATCGGGCAGTCTTTCGAGTCTGCTCGTCAGGGCGATATCAATATCTTCGCTCTGATCGCCATCGGCATGCTGGCGGTAGCGATCATCGGTTTCGTGGTGTTCATCGAGCGTGGTCAGCGTCGCATTGCGGTGCACTACGCCAAGCGTCAGCAGGGCCGCAAGGTCTTCGCTGCGCAGACCAGCCACCTGCCGCTGAAGGTGAACATGGCGGGCGTAATCCCGGCCATCTTCGCCAGCAGTATCCTGCTGTTCCCGGCTTCGCTGGGGACCTGGTTCGGTCAGTCCGAAGGTATGGGCTGGCTGCAGGACATCTCGCAGGCGATCGCTCCCGGTCAGCCGTTGAACATTCTGCTGTTTAGTGCAGGGATCATCTTCTTCTGCTTCTTCTACACGGCGCTGATGTTCAACCCGAAAGACGTAGCGGAAAACCTGAAGAAGTCCGGTGCCTTTATTCCGGGCATCCGTCCGGGCGAGCAATCCGCGCGCTATATCGATGGCGTGCTGACCCGCTTGACCATGTTCGGTGCTCTGTACATGACGGCCGTTTGCCTCCTCCCGCAGTTCCTGCAGGTGGCAGCCAACGTTCCGTTCTACCTTGGCGGGACCTCGTTGCTGATCGTGGTCGTGGTTGTGATGGACTTTATGGCCCAAGTACAATCGCACCTCGTTTCGCACCAGTACGAATCCCTGATGAAGAAAGCCAACCTGAAGGGTCATGGCAGCGGCATGCTCCGCTGACATGGTTGCCGTAAGGTTCTAGGAGTTACTGATGAAAGTTCGTGCATCGGTCAAGAAGCTGTGCCGTAACTGCAAGGTCATCCGTCGCGACGGCGTCGTGCGCGTGATCTGCAGCGCGGAACCGCGTCACAAACAGCGCCAAGGCTGAGTGTGAGTCACGCGTAATGAGCCCGGCAGCTAGTGCGCTGCCGGGTTGATTCTTTGTTATTACAGCGCTAATATCGCGCGCCCTATTTCTTGGCTTCCAGGGCGTGGGTAGCTGTCAATTGGAGTTCCACTGAATGGCCCGTATTGCAGGCGTCAACATTCCGGATAACAAGCACACTGTTATCTCGCTGACCTACATCTACGGTGTTGGTCGCACCACTGCGCAGAAAATCTGTGCAACCACCGGCGTAAATCCGGCGGCGAAGATCAAAGATCTCTCTGACGAGCAGATCGAGCAGCTGCGTGGCGAAGTCGCCAAGATCACCACTGAAGGTGACCTGCGCCGCGAAATCAACATGAAGATCAAGCGTCTGATGGACCTGGGCTGCTACCGCGGTCTGCGTCACCGTCGTGGCCTCCCGGTCCGCGGTCAGCGCACCAAGACCAACGCGCGCACCCGTAAGGGCCCGCGTAAGCCGATCCGCAAGTAATTGCGCCCGCGAATCGACAGGAAATAAGTCATGGCTAAGCCTGCTGCTCGTACTCGTAAGAAAGTCAAAAAGACAGTGGTGGATGGCATCGCCCATATCCACGCTTCTTTCAATAACACCATCGTTACCATTACCGACCGTCAAGGTAATGCCCTGTCTTGGGCTACCTCCGGTGGTTCCGGTTTCCGCGGCTCCCGTAAGTCCACTCCGTTCGCTGCCCAGGTGGCTGCCGAGCGTGCTGGTCAAGCAGCCCTGGAATATGGCCTGAAGAACCTCGACGTTAACGTCAAGGGCCCAGGTCCTGGTCGCGAATCCGCTGTGCGTGCTCTGAACGCCTGCGGCTACAAAATCGCCAGCATCACCGACGTGACGCCTATCCCGCACAACGGGTGCCGTCCGCCGAAGAAGCGTCGCGTGTAATAGGAGACAGTGAAGAATGGCTCGTTACATTGGTCCCAAATGCAAACTGTCTCGCCGTGAAGGCACCGATCTCTTCCTGAAGAGTGGTGCGCGCGCGCTCGAATCCAAGTGCAACATCGAAGCGGCTCCTGGCCAGCACGGCGCTCGCCGTGGTCGTCAGTCCGACTACGGTACCCAGCTGCGTGAAAAGCAGAAAGTCCGTCGTATCTACGGCGTGCTGGAGCGTCAGTTCAGCGGTTACTACAAGGAAGCTGCCCGTCGCAAGGGCGCTACCGGCGAGAACCTGCTGCAGCTGCTGGAATGCCGTCTGGACAACGTGGTTTACCGCATGGGCTTTGGTGCCACTCGCGCCGAATCCCGTCAGCTGGTATCGCACAAAGCCATCACCGTGAACGGTTCGACCGTGAACGTCCCGTCTTACCAGATCAAAGCTGGTGATGTCGTGGCAGTTCGCGAAAAGGCCAAGAACCAGCTGCGCGTTGCCCAGGCTCTTGACCTGTGCGCCCAGCGTGGTCGCGTTGAGTGGGTTGACGTAGATACTGAGAAGAAGTCTGGCGTGTTCAAAAGCGTCCCGGCTCGCAGCGATCTGTCCGCCGACATCAACGAAAGCCTGATTGTCGAGCTCTACTCCAAGTAAGGGCTAGGAAATAGGTGCATCCATGCAGATTTCGGTAAATGAGTTCCTGACCCCCCGTCACATCGACGTTCAGGCGGTCAGTTCGACCCGCGCCAAGATCACTCTCGAGCCTCTCGAGCGTGGTTTTGGTCACACCCTGGGCAACGCGCTGCGCCGCATCCTGTTGTCCTCCATGCCTGGCTGTGCAGTAGTCGAGGCCGAGATCGACGGCGTACTCCATGAGTACTCCGCCATCGAAGGCGTGCAGGAAGACGTCATTGAAATCCTGCTCAACCTGAAAGGTCTGGCTATCAAGCTGCACGGTCGTGACGAAGTCACCCTGACTCTGGCCAAAAAGGGCTCGGGTGTGGTCACTGCTGCCGATATCCAGCTGGATCACGACGTCGAGATCGTCAACGGCGATCACGTAATCGCCAACCTGGCGGACAACGGCGCTCTGAACATGAAACTCACCGTGCGTCGTGGCCGTGGCTACGAGCCGGCTGACGCCCGTCAGAGCGATGAAGACGAAAGCCGTAGCATCGGTCGTCTGCAACTGGACTCCTCGTTCAGCCCGGTCCGTCGTGTTGCCTACGTGGTGGAAAACGCCCGCGTCGAGCAGCGTACCAACCTGGACAAGCTGGTCATTGACCTGGAAACCAACGGCACCCTGGATCCTGAAGAGGCTATCCGTCGTGCCGCAACCATCCTCCAGCACCAACTGGCGGCCTTCGTTGATCTGAAGGGCGACAGTGAGCCGGTAGTGGTTGAGCAGGAAGACGAGATCGATCCGATCCTCCTGCGCCCGGTTGACGACCTCGAGCTGACCGTACGTTCGGCCAACTGCCTGAAGGCGGAGAACATCTACTACATCGGTGATCTGATCCAGCGCACCGAAGTAGAGCTGCTCAAGACTCCGAACCTGGGCAAGAAGTCCCTGACCGAGATCAAGGACGTTCTGGCTTCCCGTGGTCTGTCCCTCGGTATGCGCCTCGACAACTGGCCGCCGGCAAGTCTGAAGAAGGACGATAAGGCTACTGCCTAATCTTCCGTAATCACCGAACCGAAAGTTTGGTAAGGAATTTCAATCATGCGTCATCGTAAAAGTGGCCGTCACCTGAGCCGCACCAGCGCCCACCGCAAGGCCATGTTCCAGAACATGGCGGTGTCGCTGTTCGAACACGAACTGATCAAGACCACCCTGCCGAAAGCCAAGGAACTGCGCCGCGTTGCCGAGCCGCTGATCACCCTGGCCAAGGTAGACAGCGTTGCTAACCGTCGTCTGGCCTTCGACCGTACCCGTTCGAAAGCCATCGTCGGCAAGCTGTTCAACGATCTGGGCAAGCGCTACGCCACCCGTCAGGGCGGCTACCTGCGCATCCTGAAGTGCGGCTTCCGCGCTGGCGACAACGCCCCTATGGCGTACGTCGAGCTGGTTGACCGTCAGGTCGCTGGCGAAGCCGTAGAAGCTGCCGAATAAGCTGCTTCTGCTTCACGAGAAACCGGGCCTAGTGCCCGGTTTTTTGTTTTCTGGAGTGGCGTCTGGCGGCGACATGCGCCGCTGGAGAACGTTGCGGTAGACGCAGCGGTGAAATCTATCGGTTAAGAGAAAAAAACTATCAGGCTATTGCCTTTCATAAATTGGCTCGTTTGTTAGCGCGGGTCTAGTCTTTTCCCACTGTCGGCCGAGTTGTCACGAGACCGACCCGATGAGGAGAAGGAGAGAGCAATGTCCAACGAAGGTAAATGCCCATTCCACCGCGTGGCCGGCGCCGGCACGAGCAACAAGGACTGGTGGCCCAATCAGCTGGCTGTCGACCTGCTCAACCAGCATTCCGAGAAGTCCAACCCGCTCGGCGAGAAGTTCAATTACGCCGAAGAATTCAAGAAGCTCGACTACAAGGCGCTCAAGGGTGACCTGGTCAAGCTGATGACCGATTCGCAGGAGTGGTGGCCCGCCGACTTCGGCCACTACGGTCCGCAGATGATCCGCATGGCCTGGCACAGCGCCGGCACCTACCGCACCACTGACGGACGTGGCGGCGGCGGTCGCGGCCAGCAGCGCTTCGCGCCGCTCAACTCCTGGCCGGACAACGTCAATATCGATAAATCGCGTCGCCTGCTCTGGCCGATCAAGCAGAAGTACGGGCAACGCATTTCCTGGGCCGACCTGATGATCCTGGCCGGCAACGTCGCGCTCGAGTCCATGGGCTTCCGCACCTTCGGTTTCGCCGCAGGTCGTGAGGATGTCTGGGAGCCGGACAAGGACGTGGCCTGGGGTGGTGAGACCACCTGGCTCGGCGATGACAAGCGTTTCGAGGGCGACCGCGAACTGATCAAGGGCCTGGGTGCTACCCATATGGGCCTGATCTACGTGAACCCGGAAGGCCCCAACGCCAGCGGCGACTACATGGCCGCAGCCAAGGATATCCGCGCCACCTTCAGCCGCATGGCGATGGATGACGAGGAAACCGTGGCGCTGATCGCCGGCGGCCACACCTTCGGCAAGACCCACGGTGCTGCGCCCGAGTCGCACAAAGGCGCTGACCCCGAGGGCGGGGTGATGGAAGACCAGGGGCTGGGCTGGACCAGCAACTTCGGCAGCGGCCATGGCAAGGACACCGTTTCCAGCGGCCTGGAAGTGACCTGGACCAAGACCCCGGCCCTGTGGAGCAACAACTTCTTCGAGAACCTGTTCAAGTATGAGTGGGAGCTGGAGCACAGCCCTGCCGGCGCCAAGCAATGGGTGGCCAAGGACGCGCCGGAGAACATTCCGGATGCGCATGTGCCGGGCAAATTCCACAAGCCGAAGATGCTCACCACCGACCTGACCCTGCGTTTCGATCCCGAGTTCGGCAAGATCTCCAAGCACTTCTACGAGGACCCACAGGCCTTTGCCGAGGCCTTCGCCCGCGCCTGGTTCAAGCTGACCCACCGCGACATGGGGCCGAAGGCTCGTTACCTGGGTCCGGAGATTCCGAAGGAAGACCTGCTCTGGCAGGACCCGCTGCCGGCGGCTACCCATCAGCCAACGGCCGCCGACATCGCCGACCTCAAAGCCAAGATCGCCGCATCCGGCCTGTCGGTCAGTGAGTTGGTCTCGGTGGCCTGGGCTTCGGCCTCGACCTTCCGTGGTGGCGACAAGCGCGGTGGTGCCAATGGCGCGCGCCTGGCTCTGGCGCCGCAGAAGGACTGGGTGGTGAACCAGATTGCCGTCAAGGCACTGCCGAAGCTGGTCGAGATCCAGAAGGCTTCCGGCAAGGCGTCGCTGGCGGATGTGCTCGTGCTGGCCGGTAACGTGGGCGTTGAGCTGGCTGCCAAGGCCGCTGGGGTCAGCGTCAACGTGCCCTTCGCCCCAGGGCGTGTGGATGCACGCCAGGACCAGACCGATGTCGAGTCGTTCGAGCTGCTCGAACCGGATGCCGATGGCTTCCGCAACTACCGCAAGGACAAGAGCGGGGCGCCGACCGAGGCCCTGCTGATCGACCGTGCGCAGTTGCTGACGCTCACCGCGCCGGAGCTGACCGCGCTGGTGGGTGGCCTGCGCGTGCTGGGCGCCAACTACGACGGCAGCCAGAACGGCGTGTTCACCGACCAGGTCGGCGTGCTGTCCAACGACTTCTTCGTCAAGCTGCTGGACATGGGCTTGGTGTGGAAGCCGACTGGTGGCGACAACGAGCTGTTCGAGGGGCGCGACCGCAAGACCGGTGAGGTGAAGTACACCGGGACGCGCAACGACCTGGTCTTCGGTTCCAACTCGATCCTGCGGGCCTATGCCGAGGTGTACGCCAGCGCCGACGGCAAGGAGAAGTTCATCAAGGACTTCGTTGCCGCCTGGACCAAGGTGATGAACCTGGATCGCTTCGATCTGGCCTGATTCACCGCACCAAGAAAAAGCCCCGCATCTGCGGGGCTTTTTCGTATCAGGCGCGATCTCGCTCCAGCAATGGCTTGAGGAAGTGCCCGGTGTGCGACGCCGGGTTGGCTGCCACGTCTTCCGGGGTGCCGGTGGCGATGATCATTCCGCCCTTGGAGCCGCCCTCGGGGCCGAGGTCGACCAGCCAGTCGGCGGTCTTGATCACGTCCAGGTTGTGCTCGATCACCACCACTGTGTTGCCGTGGTCGCGCAGGCGGTGCAGCACGTCGAGCAGTTGCTGGATGTCGGCGAAGTGCAGGCCGGTGGTCGGCTCGTCGAGGATGTACAGGGTCTTGCCGGTGTCGCGCTTGGACAGCTCGCGGCTCAGCTTGACCCGCTGCGCCTCGCCGCCGGACAGCGTGGTCGCGCTCTGGCCGAGCTTGATGTAGGACAGGCCCACGTCGACCAGGGTCTGCAGCTTGCGCGCCAGGGCCGGCACGGCATCGAAGAACTCGCGGGCTTCCTCGATGGTCATGTCGAGCACCTCGGTGATGCTCTTGCCCTTGTACTTCACTTCCAGGGTTTCGCGATTGTAGCGCTTGCCCTTGCACACGTCGCACGGCACGTAGATGTCCGGCAGGAAGTGCATCTCCACCTTGATCACGCCGTCGCCCTGGCAGGCCTCGCAGCGGCCGCCCTTGACGTTGAAGCTGAAACGGCCCGGGCCGTAGCCGCGCGAGCGCGATTCCGGCACACCAGCGAACAGCTCGCGGATCGGGGTGAACAGGCCGGTGTAGGTCGCCGGGTTCGAACGCGGTGTGCGGCCGATCGGGCTCTGGTCGATGTCTACCACCTTGTCCAGGTGCTGCAGGCCGTCGAGCGAGTCGTGGGCGGCGGCTTCCAGGGTGGTGGCGCCGTTCAGCGCGGTGGCGGCCAGCGGGAACAGGGTGTTGTTGATCAGCGTCGACTTGCCCGAGCCGGACACGCCGGTGACGCAGGTGAGCAGGCCGAGCGGAATCTCCAAATCGACGTTGCGCAGGTTGTTGCCGCGGGCGCCCTTGAGTTTCAGCGACTTCTTCTTGTCGCGGGCGGTGCGCTGCGCCGGGTAACGGATCTTCTCGCGGCCGGAGAGGTACTTGCCGGTCAGCGAGTCGGGGTGGTTCATCACCTCGTCCGGGGTGCCCTCGGCGACCACGCGGCCACCGTGCACGCCGGCGCCGGGGCCGATGTCGACCACGTAGTCGGCCAGGCGGATGGCGTCCTCGTCGTGCTCGACCACGATCACCGTGTTGCCCAGGTTGCGCAGGTGGGTGAGGGTGCCCAGCAGGCGCTCGTTGTCGCGCTGGTGCAGGCCGATGCTCGGCTCGTCGAGGATGTACATCACGCCCACCAGGCCGGCGCCGATCTGGCTGGCCAGGCGGATGCGCTGGGCCTCACCACCGGACAGGGTGTCGGCGCTGCGGTCCAGGGTCAGGTAGTCGAGGCCGACGTTGACCAGGAACTGCAGACGCTCGCGGATTTCCTTGAGGATCTTCTCGGCGATCTCGCCACGGCGGCCGGTGAGGTGCATGCCGCCGAAGTAGTCGCAGGCCTCACCGACTGGCAGGCCGGTAACGGCCGGCAGGGTGCGCTCGCCCACCCACACGTGGCGCGCCTCGCGGCGCAGACGGGTGCCGCGGCAGTCCGGGCAGGGCTGGGTGCTGAGGAACTTGGCCAGCTCCTCGCGCACGGTGGCCGACTCGGTCTCGCGGTAGCGGCGCTCGAGGTTGGGGATGATGCCCTCGAACGGGTGCGAACGTTTGACGATGTCGCCACGGTCGTTGAGGTACTTGAAGTCGACGTTCTGCGTGCCGCTGCCGAACAGGATGAACTTCTGGTGCTCGGCGGCCAGGTCGTCGAACGGCTCTTCCAGGCTGAAGCCGTAGTGCGCGGCCAGCGAGCCGAGCATCTGGAAGTAGTAGACGTTGCGCCGGTCCCAGCCGCGGATCGCGCCCTCGGCCAGGGTCAGTTCGCCGTTGACCAGGCGCTTGCCGTCGAAGAACTGCTTCACGCCCAGGCCGTCGCAGGTCGGGCAGGCGCCGGCCGGGTTGTTGAAGGAGAACAGCTTGGGTTCCAGCTCGCTGATCGAGTGGCCGCAGTGCGGGCAGGCGAAGCGTGCGGAGAAGATGATCTCGTCGCCGACTTCATCGTCCATGGGCGCGATCAGGGCGATGCCGTCGGCCAGGTTGATGGCGGTTTCGAAGGATTCGGCCAGACGCTGCTGCAGGTCCTCGCGCACCTTGAAGCGGTCCACCACCACGTCGATGGAATGCTTCTTCTGCTTGTCCAGCTTGGGCAGCTCATCCATCTCGTAGATGCGGCCGTTGACCCGGGCGCGTACGAAGCCCTGGGCGCGCAGCTCGTCGAACACCGCCAGGTGCTCGCCCTTGCGCTCGCGGATCACCGGTGCCAGCAGCATCAGCTTGCGGCCCTCGGGCAGGGCCAGTACCTGGTCGACCATCTGGCTGACGGTCTGCGCCTCCAGCGGCACGTCGTGGTCCGGGCAGCGCGGGATGCCGACGCGGGCGTAGAGCAGGCGCAGGTAGTCGTAGATCTCGGTGATGGTGCCGACGGTCGAACGCGGGTTGTGCGAGGTCGACTTCTGCTCGATGGAGATGGCCGGGGAGAGGCCCTCGATGGTGTCGACGTCGGGCTTTTCCATCATCGACAGGAACTGCCGGGCGTATGCTGACAGCGACTCGACGTAGCGGCGCTGACCCTCGGCATAGAGGGTGTCGAAGGCCAGCGACGACTTGCCGGAGCCGGACAGGCCGGTGATCACGATCAGCTTGTCGCGCGGCAGGGTCAGGTCGACGTTTTTCAGGTTATGGGTGCGCGCACCCCGGATCAGAATCTTGTCCACGAACGGCCTCGCAGGTGGCGGGCGGAAACGGCAAAGTATACGGCCGCTGGCTGGTACGCGGCAAAGCACAGCGATAGCGGAATGACGGGGCCGATGCGACGTTTTGCACCTGCTCCGCGTGCCGACAAAACGTCTACAGCCCTTGCCATCACTGATAGAATCGCCGGCCTCTTTGTTCAGGGTTTTTCCATGCACGATCCGCACAGCGAACGCATGAGCGCCAGCGAAACGCGCGCCGCCGGTGGCCTGGCGCTGGTGTTCGCCTTCCGCATGCTGGGCATGTTCATGGTCCTGCCGGTGCTGGCCACCTACGGCACCGACCTGGCCGGCGCCACGCCGGCGCTGATCGGCCTGGCCATCGGCGCCTACGGCCTGACCCAGGCGGTGCTGCAGATTCCCTTCGGCATCATCTCCGACCGCATCGGCCGCCTGCCGGTGATCTATCTCGGCCTGCTGATCTTCGCCGCCGGCGCCGCGCTGGCGGCCAATGCCGACTCCATCTGGGGCGTGATCGCCGGCCGCGTGTTGCAGGGCGCCGGGGCTATCTCGGCGGCGGTGATGGCGCTGCTCTCCGACCTGACCCGCGAACAGCACCGCACCAAGGCCATGGCCATGATCGGCATGAGCATCGGCCTGTCGTTCGCCGTGGCCATGGTGGTCGGCCCGCTGCTGACCCGCGCCTTCGGCCTTTCCGGACTGTTCTGGGCCACCGCCGGCATGGCGCTGGTCGGCATGCTGATCATCGCCCTGTTCGTGCCGCGCGCCTCCAGCGCGCTGCAGCACCGTGAGTCCGGGGTGGCGCGCCAGGCGTTGCTGCCGACCCTGCGCAACGCCGAGCTGTTGCGCCTGAACCTGGGCATCGGCGTGCTGCACGCAATCCTCATGGCCAGCTTCGTGGTGTTGCCGCTGGCGCTGGTCGACCAGGGTGGCCTGGCCAAGGAAGAGCACTGGTGGGTCTACCTCAGTGCATTGCTGATCGGCTTCTTCGGCATGGTGCCGTTCATCATCTACGCCGAGAAAAAGCGCCAGATGAAGCGCGTGCTCTCCGGCGCGGTGCTGGCGCTGGTGCTGTGCGAGCTGTTCTTCTGGATCTTCGGCCACAGCCTGTCGGCGCTGGTGTGCGGCTTCATCCTGTTCTTCACCGCGTTCAACCTGCTGGAGGCCTCGCTGCCCTCGCTGGTGAGCAAGGTGGCGCCAGCCGGCGGCAAGGGCACGGCCATGGGCGTGTACTCCACTAGCCAGTTCCTCGGCGCCGCCGTGGGCGGCATTCTGGGGGGCTGGTTGTACCAGCATGGCGGTCTCGCCTACGTGTTCGTCGGCTGTGCGCTGCTGGGGCTTCTCTGGCTAGCGGCAGCTGCTACTATGCGCGAGCCGCCTTATGTGACCAGCCTGCGCCGGCCGCTCACGGCCCATGCCGTGGCCGATAGCGCACTGGTGGGGCGACTCCTCGCGATACCTGGCGTCAGCGACGCCATCGTGGTGGCCGAGGAGGCCGCGTTGTACATCAAAGTGGACACCCAACAATTGGACCGCGTGTTGCTCGAGCGAGTGCTCGAAGAGGCCGCGGAGACGCATTCAGCTTAGGAGAACGAAATGGCCCGTGGGGTTAACAAAGTCATTCTGATCGGCAACGTCGGCGGCGACCCGGAAACTCGCTATCTGCCCAATGGCAACGCGGTGACCAACATCACCCTCGCCACCACCGACAGCTGGAAGGACAAGCAGACCGGCCAGCAACAGGACCGTACCGAATGGCACCGCGTGGTGTTCTTCGGCAAGCTCGCCGAGATCGCCGGTGAATACCTGCGCAAGGGCGGCCAGTGCTACGTTGAAGGCCGCCTGCAGACCCGCGAGTGGGAGAAGGACGGCGTCAAGCGTTACACCACCGAGATCGTGGTCGACATGAATGGCACCCTGCAGCTGCTCGGTGGCCGTGGCAACAACAGCGAAGGCGGCGGTGAATACGCCCCGCGCCAGCAGCAGTCGCGCCCGGCCCCGCAACAGTCCGCGCCGCGCCCGGCACCGCAACCGGCCGCCCAGCAGCCGGCCCCGGACTACGACAGCTTCGACGACGACATCCCGTTCTAAGTCGCGCCGCGTAGCACGAAGAGAGCCCGCCTTTTGGCGGGCTCTTGCATTTCCGGGTGCTGCAAATAGTCCGAACCGCGACGGCGGCGGGTGGGTCGACATCTGTGTAAGGCCACTGAGGTATCGCCTCGCGGCCCAACTACGAGGAAGCTGCCATGACCCTGGGAACCATACTGCTGCTCGTCCTGATCCTGCTGCTGATCGGTGCCATTCCGGCCTGGCCGCACAGCCGCGCCTGGGGCTACGGCCCCTCCGGCGGCATCGGCCTGGTAGTGGCGATCGTGCTGATCCTGCTACTGCTGGGATATGTCTGAACGGGTGCCGCCCCTCGCGGGGCGGCGTGCCTGTCAGTAGGTGAGGTCGAGGGTGGTGCCGACCACCCGCTCGCGGCCGACCGAGGCGAACTGGCTACCCGGTTCGTCGTAGCGATACAGGTAGTACTCCTCGTCGGTGACGTTGTTGGCCCACAGGGTCACGCGCCACTGATCGCCGGCATAACCGGTGCGCAGGTTGAGCAGGGTGTAGACCGGCATACGGTCTTTCTCCGCCCCTTCCAGCAGTGAGCGCGAAGTGGTGCTGCCGGTGTACTTGAGATCGCCACCGACGAACCAGCCACTGTGGTGTTGGTAGTCGGCGCCCAGCGCCGCAGTCCACTCGGGTGCCTGCGGGAAGGCTTCGCCGGCCAGGTCCAGCGGCACACCGTTCTGCACGAAGTAGAACTCGTCGAATTCGGTCTTGGCCAGGCCGAGCGAGGCGAAGGTGTCCAGGCCTTCCAGCGGCAGATAACCCAGCTCGATCTCGAAGCCGTCAACGTGCGACTTGCCGGCGTTGATCACCACGTCGCTGGTGAAGTCGCCAGGGATCTGCGGCACGTTGACCTGCTGATCGTCCCAGTCCAGGTGGAACAGGTTGGCGTTCAGGCGCACCTTGCCGTCGGCCCACAGCGAGCGGTACGACAGCTCGTAGTTCCAGGCGTACTCGGCGTCGTAGTCATACACCTCTGAGGTCACGTAGTTGGTCGCGGTGCCGCCACCACGGTAGGCGCGTTGCACGACGAAGCCGACGTTCTGCTGCTTGTCGATCTGGTACTGCACGCCGAGCTTGGGTAGCCAGGCGTCGTAGCTGGTGTCGCCGCCGCTGTTGAGGCTGCTGATAGGCGTGCCGCTGGCATTGTCCACGCGGCGGTTGTCGGCCTTGTAGTCCTGCTTCTCGTAGTCGTAGCGCATGCCGCTGATCAGCGTCCACTGCTCGGTCAGGTGCCAGTTCATCTCGCCGAACAGGGCGTAGTTGTCCACCTCGTTCTTGCTGCGGTCGCGGCGCTGGTAGGTTTCCCAGGGGCGTTGCTGATCGCGACGGCCCTTCTCCTCGCCGGTGTTGAGGTAGACGCCGGCCACTGCCGAGTACTGTGTGTTGTCCCAGTTCAGGCGCAGCTCCTGGGCGATCTCCTTCTCGTCGAATTCGCCGGTGGTGCCCAGGTCGACCGAGGGGCGACTGGTCTCGGTCTTCACGTGAGTGGTCAGCGAGGTCAGCGCCAGGCCTTCGCCGAGCGGCTGGGTGATTTCCAGGCCGGTGTTGTAGTTGATGGTGCTGCGCGCCTCGGTGAACAGCGCGCTGCTCTGGTGGCCCCATTCACGGTCGAAGTAGTCGACGCCGCCACTGGGGCCGTCGACATCGTTGTAGGCCGGCGAGTCGTAGCTCTTCGAGTGGCTCAGCAGCACGCGCACGCCATCTTCGCCGTGCGGCTGGAACAGTAGCTTGCCGCGCACCTGCCAGTAGTCGTCGTCCTTGCGCTCGTCGAGGCGCGGCATGCCCTCGAAGAAGGGGTAGTCGATGCCGCCATCGGCATGGCTGCGCTCGGCGGCCAGGCGGAAGGCCAGTTTGTCCTCGACCAGCGGGCCGGAGACCATCGCTGCATAGCCATGGGTATCGAGGCTGCCGGCGGTGCCGCGGGCGGCGCTTTCCCAGTGGTAGGTCGGGTCCTTGGATTCGATGCGGATGGCGCCGGCCAGGGCGTTGCGGCCGCTGGTGGTGGATTGCGGGCCGCGCAGCACCTCGACCTGTTCCACGTCCCACATGCCCAGCGCACCGCGCCGCGCGCCCTGCATGGTCTGCGCCACGCCATCGACATACACGGTGGCCAGCGGGCGCCCGGCCGGGCCACCCACGCCTTCGGAGTTGATGCCGCGGATGATGTAGCCGGAGTCGGCCCAGTCGGCGTCGCGCACGTTGGCCATCATGCGGAAGGCATCTGGCAGGTTCTGGATGCGTGCCTGTTCGATGCGCGCGGCGTCGACCACGGCCA
Organism: Pseudomonas sp. Gutcm_11s; assembly: GCF_028649395.1. Classification (GTDB taxonomy): domain Bacteria; phylum Pseudomonadota; class Gammaproteobacteria; order Pseudomonadales; family Pseudomonadaceae; genus Aquipseudomonas. The sequence continues at coordinate 24,695 of NZ_JAQSUW010000016.1, forward strand.
CGCTGCTGGTGGTCTGCTGCAGATCGCGCTCAATCTTCTCGCCGGTGATCAGGATGGGAGAAAACTCCAGCGCCTCGCCAGCGGCGGAGGAGGCAGCGGCCTGCAGGGTGACGGTACGTGCACCGGTGAAGCGATAGCTCAGGCCGGTACCGGCGAGCAGTTGCTGCAGTGCCTGCTGGCGGTCCATGCGGCCGCTGACCGGTTGCGAACTCAGGCCCTGGGTCAGGCCGGCGTCATACAGCACCTGGGCGCCACTGGCGATGCCGAAGGCACTGAGGGCCTCATCTAGGCTCTGTGCAGGGATGTCGAAGCTGAGCTGCTCGTTCTGTTCGGCAGCGGTCTCGGCGGCCCAGGCAGCCGGAGCCGAGATCAGCAGGCTGGAGCAAGCGAGCAGGATTGAGCTCGCCAGGCGGGTCCTGAGCGGAAATGGTGTTGGCATTGTTATCTCCCCGGTGAATCGTCAAATAGGTGCAGATGAAAAGCGTTCCTATTCGATAGACGTTAGCCGAGGCACGGACCCGCAATGGCAGACGCAGATTTTTTAGCGCAGCACGATCCAGCCGCCAGGCAGGCGGGTCTCGCTCAGCCCCAGGCTGCTGCGGATATGCGCGAGCGCCTCGTCGGGGCGCTGCAGATGGAACACGCCGCTGACTGGGCGGCGCGCGGTTTCAGCGTCGGCCAGGACGATGCGGCCAGTACGGTAGCGGTTCAGTTCGTCGACCAGTTCGGCCAGCGGGCGTTGCTTGAACACCAGCAGGTCCTGGCGCCAGGCCAGGGCTTCCTGGCTGTTGACCGGCGCCGGCGCGCTGCTGGTGCGGGTGTCGTAGCGCAGCTGCTGGCCGGCCTCCAGGCGCCGAGGTGGCTGGTCGGCCAGGCGCACGGCCACTACGCCTTCGCTGCAGGTCACGCGTACGCCGGCGGGCTGGTGGCGAACCTCGAACACCGTGCCCAGGGCGGTGACGCTGCCGTTGTCGGCCTCGACCACGAACGGCCGGCTGGCGTCGTGTTGCACATGGAAGACGGCGGCGCCGCCGCTCAGCACCAGGCGCCGGCGTTCGGCGCTGAAGTCCAGGTCGAGGCGGGTGCGGGCGTCCAGCTCGACGCGGCTGCCGTCCTCCAGGACCACTTCACGGCGCTCGCCGACGCGGGTGCTGACATCGGCGAGCCAGGCCTGGCCGTCGACATGTTGCCCGGCCTGCAACCAGGCGAAGCCGAGCAGCAGGGCGCAGGCTGCTGCCAGCCCACCACCCAGTAGACGTCGCCCTGGTGTGCGGCGTGGCGTGGCGGCCGGCAGCTGGCCTAGTTGCTTCCACAGCTGCGTCGCTTCCTTATAAGCGCGCATATGCTCTGCGCTGGTGGCGCACCATTCGCGCAGGGCGCGGGCGTCTTCGGCCGTGGCCTGGCCAGAGGTGAGGCGCGCCACCCAGGCATTGGCCTGGCGGGTCAGCTCGAGCGAGTCGGTGGGAGTAACTGGAGTCATGGTGTCGGCATTGTATCGTGGCGTGCTGGTGCCAGGCCTTCGCTCTGCTGCCTCAGGCGCAGGGCGCAGTGATCGAGGGCGCGGCGTACCTCCAGCTCGACGGTGCGCAGGCTGACGCCGAAGCGCTGGGCCAGCACCTTGTGCGGCTGGCCTTCGAGGCGGGCGGCGAGGAACAGCTCGCGGCGCCGCGCAGGCAACTCTTCGAGTATCTCGGCCAGGCGCTGCAGCTGCTGCTGGTCGGAGGTCGCCTGCTCGGCGTTGGGGGCCTCGTCGGGGACTTCCAGCAGCGACTCGATTTCCAGCGGATCGAGCAGGCGGCGGGCGTTGGCGCGGGCGTCATCGATGGCCAGGTTGGTGGCCATGCGGCGCAGGTAGGCCAATGGGTTGTCCACCAGCTCGCCGGATTGCAGGCGGTTGAGCTTGAGCCAGGCGTCCTGCAGCAGGTCTTCGGCGGTGGCGCTGCAGCCGGTGCGCCCGGTCAGGTAGCGGACCAGGTTGCGGCGCTCGGCGATGAAGCAGGCCAGGAGGGAAGGGTATTGCTGCGACATCGCCGGGAAAGGGTCCAGACCTGCAGGAAAGTCGTCGACAGCTTAGCGATTCACGGAAGCAGACTCAATTGCCAGTCATTCTCGATTGATCGCAGTGCGCGTCGTGAGAGGGTGCGTGCTGATCGAACTCAGTTACCCGGCCCGACCAGCGCGCAGACCTTGGCGACCATCTGTGAGACTTCGAAGGGCTTGTCGAACACCGCGGCGAACAGGTCGGGGGTGGCCCGGCCGAGGTTGCCGTGGGCGCCGCTCATGAGCAGGATCGGCAGCTCGGCCGCGCTGAGGCGGCTGCGGATCGCCTGGGCCAGTTGCAGGCCATTCATCTGCGGCATCATGAAGTCGGTGATCACCAGCGAGGGCTGTTCCAGCTCCAGCAGTTCCAGGCCGTGCTGGCCGTCGCCCGCCTTGACCACCCGATAGCCCTGGTCCTCCAGTGCATAGCCGAGCATGTTGGCGATCAGATGCTCGTCATCGACTATCAGGATGGTCTTCATGGTTGTCTCATTCGTACGTCTTGATATCGGTCAGGCCAGCGATTCCATGCTCGGGTTCATTATTTCGTGAGGCCTGCGCCCACAGGGCGCTGGCTGGCAGATAGATGGTCACGCTGGCGCCCTGTCCGAGCTCGCTCTGCACGCGCACCGAACCGCCGGCGTTGCGTGCGAAGCCGTAGACCTGGCTGAGGCCGAGGCCGGTGCCCTTGCCGAATTTCTTGGTGGTGAAAAAGGGTTCGAAGATGCGCCCCTGCAGCTCGGTGGACATGCCGGGGCCGCAGTCGATCACCGAGAGCAGCACGAAGTCACCGCGCAGATCGTCCCAGTCACCACTCAACTGGCTATTGCGCACCTGCAGGCGAATCTGGCCGCGGCACTCCATGGCGTCGCGGGCGTTGAACACCAGGTTGAGCAGGGCCATTTCCAGCTGGTTGGGGTCGACCATCACCGGGTGTGGCATGTCGTCGAGTTCCAGCGCCAGGTCGATGCCTTCGGGCAGCGCCTGGGCGAACAGGGCGGAGGTGGCCTTGAGGGTTTCTGTCAGATCGAGCAACTGCGCCTGCGGTGCACGCCGCCGGGCGAAGGTCAGCAGGTTGGCGGTCAGCTCGCGGCCACGCAGGCCGGCTTCGTGGATGTTTTCCAGCAGGGTCTGGATGCGCTCGGGGTTGCTGCTGCGCCGGGCCAGGTCGCTGGAGCCGATGATCACCGTGAGCAGGTTGTTGAAGTCGTGCGCCATGCCGCCGGTGAGCTGGCCGAGGGCTTCCATCTTCTGCGCCTGGAACAGCTGCGAGCGGGCCTCGTCCAGATGGAGCTGGGCCTCGTGGCGCTCGGTGATGTCGCGGGTGATCTTGGCCAGGCCGACCAGGTTGCCGGCGTCGTCATGGATGGCGTCGAGCACCACCAGCGCCCAGAAGCGCGAGCCGTCCTTGCGCAGGCGCCAGCCCTCGTCATGGGCGCGGCCCTCGCGCAGGGCGGTGGCGATCAGCCGCTCTGGCTTGCCCTGGCGGCGGTCTTCCTCGGGAAAGAACATGCTCAGCGACTGGCCGATCACTTCGTCTGCCCGATAGCCCTTGATCCGTTCCGCCCCGGTGTTCCAGGTCATGATCCGGCCTTGTGGGTCGAGCATGTAGATGGCGTAGTCGACCACGGCCCGGACGAGCAGCTCGTAGCTGTGTTCGGTCAGGCCGCCGGAGAGGCGCTGGGGTTCATCGCTCATGCTGTTCTCGATGCGGTTCAGGGGCACCGCTGAGTATGCAGTGTAGAGCCATGAGATGAGCACTGTCTGCTGCCCGCCAGCCGGTTGCCGGCGGGTGCGACGCCTTGTCCGCAGCAGCCTCGCCTGGCATCGACTAGAATCCGCGACAAAGAAGGATGCCCGCCCTGAATCCACTCAGCCGTAACTTCCGCGATTGGCTCTATGCCTTTGCCCTGGTGGGTATGCTCCTGCGTGTGAGCATGCCGCTGTGGGCGCTGCCGCAGATGAGCGAAGGCGGCTTCATGCTGATGTGTACTTCGCAGGGCATGCAGTGGCAGCTGGGCGAGGAGGGCAAGGCGGGGGCGTCCCACCAGATGCCCTGCGTGCAATGTGGCGCGCACGTCGCCAGCCTGCAGTTCTTCCCGTTCACCCCGCCCGCACCCGCCGTCGCGCCGGCACAGCGCCCGCGCTTCGCCGAGGCACTGAGCCTCAGCCCGCCGTTCCTGGTCGCGCCGCCCGGCAGGGCACCACCGTCGCTTTCCTGAAGTCGCCATCAGTCGCCCTCGTCGCGAGGGCATAGTGCTGTTCATCATTCAGGAAACACCATGACTCCATCCGTTTTCGTGCCGACACGTGCCGGGCGCCTGCCGTTCGTTCTCTCCGCTCTGACTCTGGCCATGGCCATGCCGACCTTCGCCGAGGAGGCCGCCGATGCCGAGCTGGCCCCCAGCGTGGTCACCGCCGTGCAGCAGAGCTCGCCGCTGACCGTGATCGCCAACCCCAAGGACGCCCGCCAGCCGGTGCCGGCCAGTGATGCCACCGACTACCTGAAGACCATCCCCGGCTTCTCCGCCATCCGCAGCGGCGGCAGCAATGGCGACCCGGTGTTGCGCGGCATGTTCGGCTCGCGCATCAACCTGCGCACCAATGGTGGCCTGATGCTCGGTGCTTGCCCCTACCGCATGGACGCGCCGAGCTCCTATATCTCGCCGGAGACCTTCGACAAGCTGACCGTGATCAAGGGCCCGCAGACCGTGCTCTGGGGGCCGGGCGCCTCGGCCGGCACCGTGCTGTTCGAGCGTGAGCCGGAGCGCTTCGGCGAACTCGGCAGCCGCCTGCATGCCAGCGTGCTGGCCGGCTCCAACGGGCGCTTCGACAAGGTGCTGGATGGCGCGCTCGGCGGCGAACAGGGCTACCTGCGCTTCACCGGCAACCAGGCCCAGGCCGACGACTACGAGGATGGCGACGGCGATACCGTGCCGTCGCGCTGGAAGAAGTGGAACGGCGACCTGGCCATCGGCTGGACGCCGGATGCCGACACCCTGATCGAACTGTCCGCCGGCCGCGGCGACGGCGAGGCGCGCTACGCCGGGCGTGGCATGGACGGTGCGCAGTTCGAGCGCGAGAGCCTCGGCCTGCGCTTCGAGAAGTCCAACCTCGGCGGCGTGCTCGACAAGCTGGAGGCGCAGCTCTACTACAACTACGCCGACCACATCATGGACAACTTCAGCCTGCGCGTGCCGGACCCGACCAGCATGATGGCCGGGCCGATGGCGTCCCAGGTCGACCGGCGCACCGTCGGTGGACGCTTCGCCGGCACCTTCGTCTGGACCGATGTCGAGCTGGTGGCCGGTGTCGATGCGCTGCGCAGCGAGCACCGTGAGCGCAACTCCGACTACGACATGATGAGCGATACCTATACCGACACCGACCGCTTCCCCTGGAGCAAGGATGCGGTGATGCACAACTACGGCGCCTTCGCCGAGCTGACCTGGCAGGTCGCCGAGCGCCGCCGGGTAGTGAGCGGTGCGCGGCTGGACCGCGCCTCGGCCAAGGATTATCGGCAGAGCATCGGCGGCATGATGATGAGCATGCCCAACCCGACCGCTGACGAGACCCGTGCCGAGACCTTGCCGAGCGGCTTCGCCCGCTACGAGTACGACCTGGCCGGCTCGCCGACCACTCTCTACGCCGGCCTCGGCCACGTGCAGCGCTTCCCCGACTACTGGGAGCTGTTCTCGCCCAGCCGCGGCCCGGCCGGCGAGGTCAACGCCTTCGACGGCATCGAGCCGGAGAAGACCACCCAGCTCGACTTTGGCGTGCAGTACGCCGGCGAGGGCCTGCAGGCCTGGGCCTCCGGCTACGTCGGCCAGGTGCGCGACTACATCCTGTTCGACTACAGCGCCGGCGCGATGGGCGGCTCGCGGGCCGACAACATCGACGCACGCATCATGGGGGGCGAACTGGGCGTGGCCTACGACCTCAGTCATCACTGGAAGACCGACGCCACCCTGGCCTACGCCTGGGGCAAGAACAGCTCGGACGGCGAGGCCCTGCCGCAGATGCCGCCGCTGGAGGCGCGCCTCGGCCTGACCTACGAGCAGGGCGCCTGGAGCACCGGCGCGCTGTGGCGCCTGGTGGCGGCGCAGAACCGGGTCGACGAGGGCAAGGGCAACGTGGTCGGCCAGGACTTCGGCAGCAGCGCCGGCTTCGGCGTGTTCTCGCTCAACGGCGCCTACCGCTTCAGCGACAACGTCAAGCTCAGCGCCGGCGTCGACAACCTGTTCGACAAGGATTACGCCGAGCACCTCAACCTGGCTGGCGATGCCGGCTTCGGCTACCCGGCCGACCCGGTGGCCATCGACGAGCCGGGCCGCACCCTGTGGGCCAAGGTCGACTTCGATTTCTGAGCCATCACCGCGCTGACCGGAGCCCGCCGCAAGGCGGGCTTTGCATTTGTGCACCGTGCAATCTGCACAGCGCATCGGCACGGTCGTGCATTCTGCATGCTGTCATTCTGCCGTTGCTCTTACCTAACTCGATGATTGATATGGAGTTTTTCTTTATCCCGAAATTGGCACAGGCGCTGCACTGGCAAAGGTCCTGACACATACACAATAGGGAGAAGAACGATGCAACTCGCAATCAAGGAATTCTTCGACGCCTTTCCAGCCCACAAGGTTTCGATCGCTCCGCGCCCGGATGGCATGTTGCTGCTGACGCTGCGCAAGCCGAACGAGGTGCCGCTGAGCAAGGCCATCGACAGCGCCGCGATCTTCAACCGCGACAGCGTGCGTGAGCTGATCTTCGATGTGACCCTGAGCCTCAAGCTGGCCAACGGTCAGAGCATCGACAAGGACGACGGCGACCGCTGGGGCCTGCGCGACCTGCCGACCTTCACCGGCAACCCGATTCACGTCACCGCCTCGCGCCTGCTGGTGCACAAGCGCAAGCAGGAGCTGATGCAGAAGCAGCGTCGCGAGGCGCTGGCGGTCTGAGACTACGCGCTGCGGCATGGCGGCCCCGCGGGTTGTCAGGCAATTGGCCACTAAAGATTTCCTGACGACAACCGCCACAGTAGGGAGGCCGCCGCCAGTCGCGGCCCTTTACCATCGGATGGAACTGCCGTCATGCCGCTGCGCAACCTCAGCCTGCAAACCAAGCTTTTGCTGGCTTTCACCCTGGTCAACCTGATCAGCATCGCCGCCTTCATCAGCTACGCCCAATACGCCAAGTCCCAGGACATCCGTGCGCAGATGGACAACCGCCTGCGTGCTGCCGCGCATGCCGTGCCGCGCCTGCTCGGTGACGACTACCTGGAGCGCGCGCGCAGCGCCGATGGCCTCAAGGAGGGCGAATACCTCGGCCAGGTGCACAACCTCGGCGAATACGCCTCCGAGGTGGACCTCAAGTACGCCTACACCATGATGGTGGATGGCTCCGGCCAGGTGTACTACCTCTCCGACGGCGCCAGCCCCGATGACATCGCCGCCGGCGAATACGCCAAGCACCTGGAGCACTACTCCGATGCCAGCCCGGCAGTGACTGCCGCCGCACGCAGCAACCAGGTGCAGTTCGACGAATACACCGACAGCTACGGCAGCTTCCGCTCGATCTTCCTGCCGCTGCGCACCGCCGGCGGCCAGCCCTTCGTGGTCGGTGTGGACGTCACCCTGGACAGCCTCGACCAGGCCATCAGCGACGGCCTGCAAAGCCTGCTGCTGATCGGCGCGGCCACCCTCGGCGTCGGCCTGCTGCTGTCCTGGCTGGCGGCGCGCATGCTGGTGCATGGCATCCTCCAGCTCACCGGCCAGCTCAACCGCATCGCCGACAACCGCGACCTGTCGCGGCCGATCGCGCTGGTCAGCGGCGACGAACTGGGGCAGATGGGCGAGCGTCTGTCGGGCCTGCTGCACGACCTGCGCCAGACCCTGTCCGGCGCCTCCGGCATGGCCGACAGCAACCAGCAACTGGCCGACACCTTCCTGCTGCGCGCCGACGACATCACCCGGCAGATCCAGCAGGCCGCCAGCCAGTTGGCCGATGTCGACCAGCACGGCCAGTCGATCCAGCACGCGGCCGGGCATTCCTCCAGCCTGGCCGGCGCCGTGCGCGCCAACCTGGAACGCGCCAGCGGCGAGATGAGCCGCGCTCACCACGAGCTGCAGCGGCTGATCGGCGATGTGCACGGCAGCACCTCGGCCAACGTCGAGCTGGCCACCGACCTCGACGGGCTCAGCCGCGAGGCCGAGCAGATCGGCCAGGTGCTGCAGATGATCGCCGGCATCTCCGACCAGACCAACCTGCTGGCGCTCAACGCCGCCATCGAGGCCGCCCGCGCCGGTGAGGCCGGGCGTGGTTTCGCCGTGGTGGCGGACGAGGTACGCAAGCTGGCCAGCCAGACCCAGGCGGTGCTCGGCGATGCGCACCAGGTGATCGACAAGGTCACCGGCGCGATCCGCGTCATCGCCCAGCGCATGGGCAGCACCGCCGAGCGCTCCCGCGCCCTGGCCGGCGACGCCGACGAGGCGCTGGAGGCACTCGATGCGCTGGTGCAGCAGATGGGCCAGGTCAGCAACACGGTGGACCAGGCGCTGGCCAGCAGCGAGGAAATCCAGCACGCCGTGGCCGACATGTCCGGCCGCCTCGGCGGCATGCGCGACGCCTTCGAGCACACCCGCCAGGACGTCGACGAAATCAACCGCTCCGCCGCCGAGCTGGGCGACACCGCCCGCGCGCTGAAGGGCGGGCTGGGTGTGTTCCGTACCTGATCAGAGCGGCGCTCTGATTGGCGCCGTTCACCCAACCGGCTGCGCATGCAGCGCAGCGGAAGGGAAGTCGGTAGGTCGGCGCAGGCTGGCGTAGTAGCCCTCGTCCAGCTCACCCCAGCCCATCTGCCGGCGCAGTTTGCGCAGGTGGGTCTTCAGCGCGTGCACCTCCAGGTACACCTCGTGGCGCTGGGATTTGACGAAGTCGATGCCGCCCGAAAGGTCCGGATCATCCGTGGCGATCAACTGCTCGAACTGCCGCGCCTGCTCCGGGCGCTGCAGCTGGTCGCGCAGGTAGCTGGCGATGGCGTGGGCCTCGTTGTCGAACAGCTTGTAGGCGCTGGAGTTGGTTTCCAGGTAGCCGATGCCGAACAGGTTGTGGTGCTGGCGGCTGAAGATCGACAGGTACAGCTGCGGGCGTCCGCTCTTCCATTCGAAGTAGTCGGCGGCGTACTTGCAGCTCCACTGGTAGCCGGTGGCGTAGAGCGCCAGGTCGATGCGTTCGCGGCTGCCGTCCTTGAACACCGCATGGTCGCCGTCGAAGTGGTCGAGATCGGGCTTGGCCTGGATGTCGCCGTGTTGCAGGTAGTGCAGCAGCTGGGTGTTCAGCAGCGGGTGGCTTTCGAACAGTTTGTGGTCCGGTCTGGGCAGACCGAAGCGGGTCAGGTCGCCGTTGATCACCCGCAGGAGCGCCTGGAAGATCGGCCGCACCAGCCAGATCGGCAGCTGCGGGCCCTTCTCGCTGACCTCGTCGGACGGCAGGCCGAATAGGTGTTTGGGGATGAAGTGGTAGCCGCGGCGCAGGCTGATAAAGGCTTTGTCGGCATGGGTGGCCGCGTCGCAGGCGATGTCCGCTCCGGAGTTGCCGGCGCCGATGATCAGCACGCGCTTGCCGCTGAATTCGGCGGCCTTCTTGTAGGTCGCCGAGTGGCGGATCTCGCCGTTGAACTGGCCCTTGATGGCCGGCATGTTCGGGTCCCAGTTGCAGCCGGTGGCGCAGACCACTGCGCGGTAGCTGCGCCGTTCGCCGTTGCCGAGGGTGACCAACCAGCGGCCGTCGTCACGCTTTTCCACCTTGCTCACCGCGGTGTTCAGGCGGATGCCGGCATACAGGTCAAAGGCCTGGGCGAAGGCGCGGACGTACTCGAGGATCTGCCGGTGGCTCGGGTAGTCGGGGAAGTGCTTAGGCATGGGGAAGTCGAGGAAGCCCGAGAGGTCGCGCGAGGAGATGAAGTGCGCGGACTCGTACATCGGCGTGCCCGGATTGGTTATGTCCCACACGCCGCCGACGTCGCTGTGGCGTTCGAACTGTTCGTAGGCCAGACCCTGGCGCTTCAGCGCGCGGGCCATGCACAGGCCGCCGGGGCCGGCGCCGATGATGCACACGGCATCGCCGCAATCCTGGATGTCGTTCGCTGTGCTCACGGGGCGCTCCGCTCGGGGTGTTGGCGATGCATTCACGTTAGCCAAGCCGATGCCGCTCCGGCAGGGGAGCGATGGCCGCGAAAGAGGGCAGCAACGGCCAGTCGACTGCTTCTGTCGCGACGTTGTGAGCGCATCGGGTGTTGGCCGTTTACCGGTTCCTGGCTGGCCGTTTGAGACCTCATACGCCATGCGTCGCTGCTTTAGTGTGGCGCTATCGAGATGAGCTGAGACTCGGAGAGGACTATGCAGGCAGGGCGAAACAGGGGTTGGCGCGGTTGGGCCATGGTGCTGGGGCTGGGCGCGCTGCTGGCCGGTTGTGGCGGTGACGATGCGCCGCAGGCGCAAGCCGCCGCCGGGCAGGGCGTGCCGCAGGATGCGGCGCTGGCGCAGCTGTACGGCGCCAGCTGCAAGCAGTGCCATGCCAACCCGGCCGCCGGCGCGCCGCTGACCGGCGATACCCTGGCCTGGGAACCGCGCCTGGAGAAGGGCATGGATACCCTGCTGGACCACAGCATCAACGGCTTCCAGGGCATGCCGCCGCTGGGACTGTGCATGCAATGCACGGAGCCGGACTTCCGCGCGCTGATCGAGTTCATGGCCGCCGCGCCGCAGCCTGCGGAGGGCCACTGATATGGTCTCCCGTCGTCAGCTGTTGCAACGCGCCAGCCTGCTGGGCGCCTGCCTGGCCTTGCCGGGCCGCTCGCTGTGGGCCGCAGAAACGCCGCGCCCCATTCCCTGGCGCAACTGGTCGGGCGTGCAGAGCTGCCTGCCGCTGGAGCGTCTGGCACCGAAGAATCTGGACGAGCTGGTGCAGGTCATCCGCAAAGCCTCGGGCAAGATCCGCCCGGTCGGCTCGGGGCATTCCTTCAGTGCGCTGGTACCCACCGACGATACCCTGCTGTCGCTGAGCAACTTCGCCGGGCTGCTGGCGCATGACGCGCAGACCCTGCAGGCGGAGTTCGGCAGCGGCACGCCGATGTCGACCATGGGCGCGCCGCTCAAGGAAGTCGGCCAGGCGCTGATCAACATGGCCGACACCGACTACCAGACCCTGGCCGGAGCCATTGCTACCTCGACCCACGGTACCGGTATCGGCTTCGGCTCCTACTCCTCCAACGTCTGCGGCTTGCAGCTGGTCAGCGCCGCCGGCGAGGTGCTCGACTGCAGCCGCGAGCAGAACCCCGAGCTGTTCAATGCAGCGCGCGTCTCCCTCGGCGCGCTGGGCGTGGTGACCAAGGTGCGCATGCAGAACCGCGCCGCCTTCCGTCTGCGTGAGCGCCAGTGGCTGGGCAAGACCGAGGAGTTGCTGGAGGACATCGACAACCTCAAGCGCGATAACCAGCACTGGGAAATGCTGGTGGTGACCCACTCCGACTACGCGCTGTCGGTGGCGCTGAACGAGACCGAGGACCCGAGCACGCCGCCGGTGCCGCCGGACGAGGAGGGCGGCAACGGCTTCATCGACATCATCGAGGGGCTGGACAAGCACCTGAGCGACTCGCCCGGCCTGCGCCGCAGCCTGCTCAACAACATGCGCCACCTGGCCAGCTTCGACGACCGGGTGGACGCGTCCTACGAGATATTCGCCAACGTGCGCAACGTGCGCTTCAACGAGATGGAGTACTCGGTTCCGGCCGAGCACGGCCCGGCCTGCCTGCGCGAGATCCTCAAGCGCATCGACGACGGCAACCTGCGCACCTGGATGCCGGTCGAGTACCGCTACGTGAAGGCCGACGACATCCCCCTGAGCATGTTCGAGGGGCGCGACAGTTGCGCGCTGTCAATCCACCAGCACCACTCGATGGACCATCGCGACTTCTTCGCCGCCATCGAGCCGATCTTCTGGAAGTACGGAGGGCGGCCGCACTGGGGCAAGCTGCACAGCCTGGGCGCGCGCCAGCTGGCGGCGTTGTATCCGCGCTGGAAGGAGTTCACCGAACTGCGCCGGGACATCGATCCGCATGGGCGCTTCGTCAATGCGCATCTGGCCGGGCTGTTCGGCCTCAACATCGGATAAGGAACGGCGATGAAGCGACGCACTCTAGTGCTGGCCGGCCTGGGCGCCGGTGGTCTGCTGGCCGCTGCCTGGCTGCGTCCGGGTGACCGGGGCCAGCCGCACGATGCCTACTTCCAGGCGCTGAACCAGGAGCTCAAGGCCAACGGGCCGATGCGCCCGAGCCTGCTGATCGACCTCGACCGCCTCGATCACAATATCGAGGTGGTGCGCCAGTTCCTCGCCCGTAGCGGCAAGCAGCTGCGCCTGGTGGAGAAGTCGCTGCCGGCGCCCGGTCTGCTGCGCTATATCGGCGAGCGCATCGGCACCCGCAAGCTGATGTCCTTCCACCAGCCGTTCCTCAATCACGATGCGCGGCTGTTCCCCGAGGCCGACATCCTGCTCGGCAAGCCGCTGCCGGTACGCTCGGCGCAGCTGTTCTACCAGCAGCACAGCGGCCCCTTCGATCCGGCGAAGCAGCTGCAGTGGCTGATCGATACCCCCGAGCGCCTGCAGCAGTACCTGGAACTGGCCCGGGGGCTGGGTACGCGGCTGCGCATCAACATCGAGCTGGATGTGGGCCTGCACCGTGGCGGCGTCAGCGATACGCAGACGCTGGGGCAGTTGCTGCAGCTGATTGCGGATAACCCGCAGCAGCTGGAGTTCGCCGGGTTCATGGGTTACGACCCCTTCGTCGGCATGAACCTGCCATCGGTGCTGGGCAGCCAGGACGAACTGCTGGCCAAGGTGATGGCGCTGTATCAGGGTCATGTCGATTTCACCCGCCAGAAATTCCCGGCGCTGTGGCGCGAGGGCCTGACCCTGAATACCGCCGGCAGTCCCAGCTACCGCGCCCATGAGCACGAGACGCTGAGCAGCGAGGTGGCCATCGGCACCGGCCTGCTCAAGCCCAGTCACTACGACCTGCCGTCGCTGGCCGAACATCAGCCGGCGGTGTATATCGCCACGCCGGTGCTCAAGCGCACGGGGGCGTTGCGTATTCCGGCGCTGGACGAGAAGTCGCGGTTGTTCGCCTGGTGGGACGTCAACCAGCGCGAGACCTTCTTCATCTATGGAGGCAACTGGCAGGCCGACCTGGCTTCGCCGGTCGGGCTGCAGCTGAGCGGCCTGTACGGGCGCAGCTCGAACCAGGAGCTGGTCAATGGCTCGCCCGCGGTGGGCCTGGCGGTGGACGACCAGGTGTTCCTGCGCCCGACCCAGAGCGAGGCGGTGTTGCTGCAGTTCGGCGATCTGCTGGCCGTGCGCGGCGGCAAGATCGTCGAGCGCTGGCCGGTGTATCAGGACTCCTGAGCGATCCGCTGCTTCGCTGTGCGTGGCGTCACCCCGGTCCAGCGCTTGAAGGCGCGGCGGAAGTTGCGCACGTCGCTGAAGCCGGTTTCGCTGGCCACGTCGATCAGCCGGCTGTCGCGGTGGCTGAGCAGAGCCAGGGCCTTGGCCCGGCGCACGGAGTCGACGATGCCGTGGTAGGACAGCCCGGCCTCGTCGATGCGCCGGCGCAGCGTGCGTTCGCCGAGGTTGAGTTGCTGCGCCAGCTCGGCCAGTTGCGGCGGGCGGCACAGGCTCTTGCGCACCTCGCGCTGGATGGTCTCGATCAGGTCGGAGCTGCCGTGCTGCTCCCAGCGCGCGCTGTCTAGCAGCTCGGCGATCTCGGCGGCCACGTAGTCGTCGCGGGTCGGTAGCGGCAGCTGCAGCCAGCTCGCGTCGAAGGCGATCAGGTTGTGCCCGGCACCGAACTTCACCGGGCAGCGGAATATGTCCGCGTAGCGCTGCCAGTGTGGTGGCCGCGGGTATTCCAGCTCGATGCGGTCGATGATCAGGTCCTGGCCGGACAGGTGGCGGACGATGGCCTGGGCGCTGGCGAAGGCTTCTTCCAGGTAGAACACCGCCACTTCCGGATCGAAGAAGCGCGTGGTGGCGAACACCAGGCAGCGTTCGCCGCGCAGCTCCATCTCGCAGTCGAGCAGGGCGCCGGTGTGGCGCTGGTAACGGATGGCGAGGTCGAGCGCCTCGCCGAGTGTCGGGCTGGCCAGCATGGCCATGCCCACCAGGCCCCAGGATACGGCGGTCTGCCGATGGCCCACGGCCAGGCCCAGGCCGCTGTCGCCCAGGCTGTGCAGGGCGCGGCGCACCAGCAGGTAGCTCTGCCGGTAGGACAGGCGATAGTCGGGCTTCTTCAGGTCGTCGGGCTCGAAGCCCAGGCCTCGGCAGAGCATGGCCGGGTCGCGGCCGACGGCGGCTACGTGCTGCAGCAGGAAGCGGGAAATCTGCGGCGGGGCCGAGGCCTCCGAGTAACGCGGATCGTCGATGGGTTTCATGGACACGCTCCCAGCAGGGAAGTCGTTGAGTGGCGGCGGGCGCCTTGTTCTTGTTATGCGGCGCGCTCCTGCGCGCCGGTCTTGCATAGTTAGCACGGCCTAGTGCACCGGGCTAGTAGGCGCCCAGCTCGGCGGCCTGCTCGCCAGCGGCATGGTTGCCGGCGGCGCGGGCCTGGTCCTGGCGCAGGCGCTGGCCGGCGATCAGGCGCACCCACCAGGGCACTTTCTTCACCCGCTCGCCGCCCAGGCGCGCCAGCACATAGGCCATGGCGCATTTCTCGAACAGCTCGGCATTGAACAGCATGCGGTTGCGCGTCACGCCCAAGGCCAGCAGGCGGCCTGCGAGTGGCCCGGCGTTGCCGCCGCCGGCCAGCAGGCTCGGCAGACGCTCGACCGTGGCGGGCGCCCAGGAGCGACCGATATGCCGCGCCTGTTCGTCGAACACCGACGGCATGGCCTCGCCGAGCTGCTGCAGTTGCAGGCTCCAGCGCGGGCTGAGCAGCGCCGCCGCACCGATGTCGCCGCGCAGGCGATAGAGCCGAGCGTGCAGGCCGGCCACGCCATCCTCGCTCTGGCCCAGGTCGACCTCGCGCGGCGCCTCGCCGTAGACCTGCAGCAGGATGCGCCCGGTGCCGGGCAGCAGCAGCGAGAGGCTGTCGCCACCGTCGTTGAACAGGCCCTTGGCGGCCAGGCGCTGGCTGGCCTGGAGCAGTTCGTCGTGCATGTTCATACCAGTTTGAACACGTCTTCGAAGCGGTTCAGCGCCTCGTCGATGATTTCATCGGTGTCGGCCGCGCTGGTGTACATGCGGCTGCCGGCCAGGGTCACCAGGCCGTGGGCCATGTAGGCGGCGCCCATCTCTTCCATCATGTGCTTGCGCGGGTTGACCTCGCGCAGCAGCTGGATCGGGTTGCGCACGTTGAGCAGCAGCACGCCGGAAGTCTGCAGGTGCACCACTGAGCCCTGGTTGTAGACCACGTAGGGCAGGCCCAGGCGTTCGATGATCTGGCCTAGGCCGGCGGTCAGGCGGTCACCGGCGCGGCCGGCGACGGCCGGGGCGTTGCGCCGCTCGATTTCCAGCAGGCTGTGGTAGCCGGCCACGCAGGACAGCGGGTTGGCGGTCAGGGTGCCACCGACGAAGGCGCGCTTGGTCTGCTTGCCGCCGATGCCTCCGGCCAGCAGCATCATCACCTCGCGACGCCCGCCGATGCCGCCGGCCATGGGGTAGCCGCCGGTCAGGCACTTGCCGAAGATGGTCAGGTCGGGCAGCACGTTGAAGTAGCCCTGGGCACCGGACAGGCCGACGCGGAAGCCGCTGACCACCTCGTCGAAGATCAGCAGCGCGCCGAACTCGTCGCACAGCTTGCGCAGGTTGGCGTTGAACTCGCGGTGTGCCGGGCGGGTGCCGCTCTCCGGGCCCAGCGGCTCGACGATGATCGCCGCGGTGCCGCCGCGCAGGCGGTTGATCTGCAGGCGCCGGCGGATGGCGGCCAGGTCGTTGGGGAAGCTCTCCTGGGTGTGCGAAGTGGCGCCGCGCGGAATGCCGATGGCCTCGCGCCGGCCGGTGCCGGGAATGCGCATGCCGTACACCAGCTGGTCGCTCCAGCCGTGGTAGGCGCCGCCGATCTTGATCACCCATTTCTTGCCGGTATAAGCGCGGGCCAGGCGGATCGCCCCCATCACCGATTCGGTGCCGGAGGAGAGCATGCGGAACATCTCCACCGACGGCACCATGCGGCAGACCTGCTCGGCCAGCTTGACCTCGTACTCGTGCAGCAGGCCGGTGACCGGGCCGCAGTCGCGCAGGGTCTCGATCACCTTCTCCTGCACCACCGGGTCGTTGCTGCCGAGCAGGGTTGGGCCGCCGGCCTGGAGGAAGTCGATGTAGCGGTTGCCGTCGACGTCTTGCAGATGCGCGCCTTCCGCCTTGTTCATCGCCAGCGGGAAGGGATAGTTGAACGCCAGGTTGTGCTGCACTCCGCCGGGGATGACCGCGCAGGCCTGCTCGGCCAACTGCTTGGAGGTGCGGCAGTTGTTCTCGAAGTAGCCGAGCACCTTGTCCATGTGCTCGCGGCGGATCGGCCGGATCGGCTGCTTGATCAGCGTCTTCAGGCGCGCGTCGATGGCATCGGTATCCGGCCAGTGGCTGATGCCGGAGGTGGGCAGTTCGGTGGAGGCGTTCATCGCAGATCCTCTTCTAGGAATTCGAGCGTCTGTCGGTACAGGCGGTTATCGGGTTGCGCAGCCAGGGCGCGGCGGAACCAGGCGATGGCTTCCTGCTCCAGCAGCCGCACCACGGTGCAGGCGTCTTCCAGGGTGGCGCCGAGGCAGACGGCGCCGTGATTGCGCATCAGGTAGGCATTGAGGTCGGCGCGCACGCGCTTGCCGACATTGCTGGCCAGCCAACTGGTGCCGGAAGGCGCATAGGCGCACATCGGTACCTCGGCGCCGATCAGCCGGCGCGCCTCGGCACCGTGCATCGGCAATGGTCGGTCGAGCAGGGTGAAGGCGCTGGCCACCGGCTGGTGGGTATGCACGCTGGCCATGCAGTCCGGCCGCGCCTGCAGCGCGCGGGCGTGCAGGCCGCTCTCCACCGAGGGCTTGCCGCCACCTGCGAGCTGCTCGAGGTTGTCCAGGCGCAGCACGCAGATGTCGTCCGCGGTCATCGCGTAGTAGTCGCTGGCCGAGGGCGTGACGGCGAAACGCTCGGCGTCGATGCGCAACGCCAGGTTGCCGCCGACACCGGCCAGGTAGCCCTGGTCGGCCAGGGCGACGGCGGTGCGCACCACCGCCTCGCGGGCTTCGCGCTCGTTCATCGTGGGTCTCCATGGAGCTTGGCGTAGAAGGGCGCCAGCGCTTTGTGCGCGGCGCGGAAGGTGGCGTAGCTGTCGGTGTAGCGCTGGCGGTGCGCGGCCTGCGGCTCGAAGCGGCGGCGGATGGCGACCCGCTCGGCGAGATCGGAAAACTTCAGTGCGCCGATGCCGACTCCGGCAAGGAACGCGGCGCCGCGGGCATTGGCCTGGATCGGCTGCTCGGGCTGCAGCACGGTCATGTCCAGTACGTCGGCGAAGACCTGGCTCCACACATCGGACTGGCCGCCGCCACCGACCAGGGTGATGCTGTCCGGCCGGGTGCCGAGGAAGCTGCGCACCGATTCCATCATCCAGCGGGTGTTGAGCGCCACGCCCTCGAGGAAGGCGCGCACCATGTCTTCGCGGGCATGCTCCAGGCTCAGGTTGAGCAGGCCGGCGCGCAGATGGCTGTCGTCCACCGGGGTGCGTTCGCCCATCAGCCAGGGCAGGTAGAGCAGGCCGCGGGCACCGGCCGGCACGCCAGCGGCGATCTCGTCGAGGATGCGGTAGACGTCCGGGCCGGCCTCGTTCTGCAGCAGGGCATCTTTGGCGTAGAGGATGCGGTCGCGCAGGAAGCTGAGGTTGGCGCCGGCGGCGGACTGCATGGCCATCATCAGGTAGCGGTCGGGCAGGGCGCAGGGCACGGCGGCGATCTGCCTGAACACGTCGGTCTTCTTCTGCGCCACGTGGGCGCCGATCCAGGACGAGGTGCCGACGTACAGGTGCAGGGCGTGGTCCGCCACGGCGCCGGAGCCCAGCGCCGATGCGGTGTTGTCCACCGCACCGGCCACCACCGGCAGACCGGCGGGCAGGCCGAGCTTCTCGGCCACGGTCGGGCGCAGCGGGCCGAGGATGTCGCTGCAGCGCACCAGCTCCGGCAGCTGTTCGCGGCGTAGCCCGGCCAGGCGCAGCAGGCCGTCGTCGTAGCGGATGTTGGCCGGGTCGCGGTTGTCGGTGACCCAGGTGGTCAGCGCCGAATCCACGGTGGCGGCGATGCGCCCGGTCAGGCGCAGGTTCATGAAATCGAGGACGTTGAGGAACTTGTCGGTGCGCGCGTACAGCTCCGGCATCTCCTCGCGGATGAAGGCGATGTGGCCGAACGGGTCCTTGCCGGACAGCGCCGGCGCGCCGCCGGTGAGGCGCAGCCAGCGCCACAGCTTGAGCGGGTCGTAGCCGGCCACGCGCGGCAGGGCACCGCCGACCTGGCGCTGCACCGCGGCCTGGCCGCGCATGTCCATGTACAGCATGGCGCGGGCCAGCGGATTGCCGTCGCGGTCCACCGGCAGGGTGCCTTCGCCCTGGCAGGAGCAGGCCAGCGCGACGATGTTCGAGCGGGTGATCTCGGGGCGCTGCAGCACCTCGGCGGCGCTTTCCTCGAAGGCGCGCCACCAGTCTTCCGGGCACTGTTCGACGCCGGCGCCGGGCAGCAGGTGGTTGCTCACCGCGCGGAAAGCGAAGGCACGCACGTGGCCATCCAGGCCGACCAGGGCGGTCTTGCAGCCAGAGCTGCCAAGGTCCACGGCCAGTACCAGTTCACTCACGATTTTTGTCTCGTTTGCATCGGCCTCTTTCCATTCTGCGAGAGTCGCGCTAAAACATAAGCATTGCTCATGTTTTCGAGAATGCTGTGGCCAACAAAACCTTGTCAAGCACCCCCGAGGTGAAACCCAAAGCACCGCGTGCTCCCAAGCAGGAGCGTAGCCAGGCGCGCTTCGAGTCGATCCTCAAGGTCGCCCTCGAACTGATCGCTGCACGCGGCTACGAGGCGGTATCGATGCGCGAGATCGCCCGCGAGGCCGGTCTGCCGATCGCCTCGCTGTACCTGTATTTCCCGACCAAGCTGGCCATCGTCAAGGAGGTCTGGCAGCGCTACACCAGCAGCGTCAGCGAGCGTCTGGAAGAGGATCTCAAGCTGATCGTCGACCCGGCCAGCAGCGCTGATGCCGGCCTGCTGATCGAGCGGCTGATCGACCTGATGGTGGAGATCCAGATCAGCCATCCGGGCTTCGTCGAGGTGTGGGGTTGCGTGGCGGCGGCGCCGGAACTGCGCGAGCTGAACCAGGCCGACACTCTGGCCACCGCGGGCATGGTCGCCACGGCGATCCTCAGCGCTCATCCGAATGTCGATCCGGAGCAGGCCGAGGGCCTGGCGCTGGTGCTGTGCGAGGGCGGCAGCTCGGTGACCAAGCTGGCCCTGACCCTGCCGGCCGAGCAGCGCCAACAGCGGGTTCAGCAGCTCAAGCGCACCCTGCAGTTCATTTACACCAGCAGCCTCGAGGCCTTTGCCCGGCAGGCGTAGCAAGTGCTGCGCAGAGTGCCGCACGGCACCTGTGTAGAAATGTTTCAAGGGCCCTTTCGGCGTCTCTTTTTGTCCGCCTCGGCCCCATGGAGGTTTTTGCAAGTCGGCTAGTTTCGCCACATCACCGCTAGGGGACAGCAGCATGTCGCATAACAAGAGCAAGATAGCGCTGGCAGTTGGGATAGGAATCTGGGGGATACAGGCCCAGGCGTTCGAGATCGACACCGGGCCGAATGTCACCACGTCGCTGGAGAGCGTCGCCGAGTTCACCTCGGTGTACCGCACCAGTTCGCCCGAGCACATCGAGCAGGGCGGGCAGAACGTCTTCATCAACAACAACGACGGTAGCGAGTACTACGACACCGGCTTTGTCTCCAACGAATTCAAGCTGACCTCGGAGCTGCATGTGCGCACCGAGCAGGACGGCATGTTCGTGCGCGGCACCGCCTGGTACGACACCCAGATCATGGATAACGATCCCACGGGTGACGGCTTCGCAACGCATAACACCGACAGCGACGAGCGCTATCCCTCCGATCTGAAGAACCGTTCCGGCCATCGCGCGCGCCTGCTCGACGCCTACCTCTACACCAACCGCTACATCGGCGAGCACCCGGTCAGCCTGCGTTTCGGCCGTCAGGTGATCAACTGGGGCGAGGGCATCTTCTATGCCGACGGCCTCAACGTGATCAACCCGGTGGATATCGGCCGCGTGGTGCTGCCCAACGCCAGCTTCAAGGACGCGCTGCTGCCGACCAACATGATCTCCGGTCAGTTCGGCCTGACCGACCAGCTCAACGTCGAGGCGTTCTACGGCCTGGAGTGGAAGGGCCACGAACTGATCCCCACCGGCGCCTTCCTCAACAACCAGGACTACTTCGGCAAGGGCAGCAACGGCGTGCTGGTCGACCTGCGCGGCGAGCTGGGTCCGCTGGCAGAGCTGGTGCCGGGGCTCAATGGCGAGAACGGCATCGTCGCCGGCGCCCGCTACGGTCGCGAGCACGACGCCCGCGATGACGGCCAGTTCGGCGTGGCGACGCGCTATCTGGTGGAGGACTGGAACAACACCGAGTTCAGCCTCTACTACCTCAACTACCATAGCAAGGTGCCGTTCCTGAGCGTTAAGAAAGGCAATTCCTTTGCCTGCAGCAGCGGCACGGCCGGCCAGTTCAGTGGCTTGTGCGGCCTGGGCCTGGACTCGGTGGTCGACGGCCTGGCCCTGCTCGACAGCACCTACTACGACTTCATCTATCCCGAGGACATCCGCCTGTTCGGCCTCAGTGTCTCCGGCACCGTGGGCGACACCAGCGTCGCCGGTGAGCTGACCTACCGGCCCAACGCGCCGCTGGAACCGGCGATGACCTACGAGCTGGAACAGATGGCCGAGGGCGCCCTGGGGGGCAATGGCGCCAGTGGCGGCAGCATCGACCTGGGCGAGTTCGGCGACGGCTCGGCCAACGACCCGCGCCGCTACATCGACTTGTACAAGCGCGACGAACTGTTCACCGGCTCGCTGTCCACCATCCACACCTTCGGCCCCACCGCCGGCATGGATGACCTGATGTTGCTGGCCGAGGCCGCCTTCAACTACATCCCCGGCAGCCTGCTGGATACGCCGAACTACGCCTACCTGGACTCCTTCGCCTGGGGTTACACGGTGAACTTCTCCGGCCTGATCCAGGATGTGCAGCCCAACTTCGACCTGATGCCCGGCATCACCTTCCGCCAGGACGTGTCCGGTACCTCGCCGGCGCTCAACGAGAACTTCATCCAGGGGCGCAAGTCCGCCACCCTCGAACTGGGCGGCAAGTACGGCCAGAAGCTGGCCGGCAAGCTGGCGTACACCTCGTTCTGGGGCGCGCGTAAGGACAACGCGCTGATCGACCGCGACCACGTCGCCTTCAACGTCTCCTATTCCTTCTGACGGCGGAACATGACCATGACCAGAACAGTTTTGTGCGCCTCTTCAGTCCTGCTCTCCCTCGGTCTGCTGCTGCCGCTGGCGGCCCAGGCCAAGGTGAGTGCCGAGCAGGCGGCGCAGCTCGGTAGCAACCTGACCGCCTTCGGCGCTGAGCGCCAGGGCGATGCCGCCAAGGGCATTCCCGAGGCCGGGGGCGGCTTGCAGGCCCCAGCCGGCTATGGCGGCCCTGGCAGCTTCCATGTCGACCCCTTCGCCGGCGACAAGCCGCTGCGCATCATCGATGTGCAGAACATGGCGGCCGATGACGCCAACCTCAGCCCCGGGGTGAAGGCACTGCTCAAGGCCTACCCGCAGAGCTTCAAGGTGCCAGTCTACCCCAGCCATCGCAGCTTCGCCGCGCCCAGCGACATCGCCGCCAACACCCGGCGCAATGCCGAGCAGGCGACCCTGGCCGAGGGCGGCAACGGGCTCAAGGATGCCTATGCCGGCATTCCCTTCCCGATCCCGGCGGACGGCCGCGAGGCGATCTGGAACCACATCGCCCGCTGGCAGGGGCGCTACATCGACGAGGTGTCGGTAACCGCCCAGGTCACCACCAGCGGCAGCTACTCCATCCTGCGCGAGCGCATCCAGCTGCTGTCCAACTACTACAACCCGAAGAAGGACGCCGGCAGCCTGGACAACATGCTGTATTCCTTCGCCAGTGAACTGCTGCCGCCGTCGCGCGACGTCGGCCGTGCGCTGCTGGTGCACGAGACCATCGACCAGGTCGCCGAGCCGCGTTCGGCGTGGATCTACAACCCCGGACAGCGCCGCGTGCGCCGCGCGCCGACCCTGGCCTACGACACGCCGATCGACGGTATTTATGCCGACGACACCGACATGTACAACGGCGCCACCGATCGTTACGACTGGAAGCTGATCGGCAAGCAGAGCCTGCTGGTGCCCTACCACAACTACGCCATGGAGAAGCCGGGGCTGAAGGTCGACGAGCTGGTCAAACCCGGCCACCTCAACAGCGACCTGAGCCGCTGGGAGATGCACCGCGTGTGGGTGGTCGAGGCCACGCTGCGCCCTGGCCAGCGCCACGTGCATGCCAAGCGGCGCTTCTACCTGGACGAGGACAGCTGGTACGCCCTGATGGTGGAGAACTACGATGCCCGCGGAGAGCTGTGGCACGTTAACCTGGCCTTCAGCAAGAACGCCTACGAGGTGCCCAGCATCACCCCGGTGAACCTGGTCTACCACGACCTGATCGCCCGCACCTACACGGTGATCGGCCTGCGCAACAACGAGAAGGCGCCACGCCAGTTCCTCCTGACGCCACCGCCGGAGAACTACTTCACCCCCGCCAGCCTGCGCCGCAAGGGCACCCAGTAGCGTCATATAGGGGCTGCTGCCGTTTCGCCGCGACCGCGACGGAGCCAGTTTTTGCGCGGAGCTAGGCGCGAGACGCGAAGTTTGGTGATCCAAATGAGCCGTCGAGTAACAACGTTCCGCGCAAAAACTGGCCCGTCCCTGCGGGTTGCGCGGAAAATCTCGCCATGCGTTGTTGTGGGACTTGCCAAGGGAATGACCATTGCCTGCGTCCCACGCCTAGCCTGGCGAGATTTTTCGCAGCAACGCGGCTTGCGCCGAAACGGCAGCAGCCCCTAGTAGTGACGAGCCGTCACTAAACCCGCAGAATGACCCTTTCGCCCCGGATTCGTCCGGGGTTTTCGTCGGGTCAGTCGAGGCTCTTTCTTAAGATATGCGAATGCGTTTGTTACTGCTGGGAGGGGGCAATGCCCTGGGCCAGGCTTTGGTGCGCCAGGGGGCGGAGGAGGACATCGGCTTCCTCGCGCCGCGCCCGCCAGAAGGCGGCTGGGACCGCGCCAGCCTGACCGAGCTGCTCGATGAGACCCGCCCGGATGCAGTGATCAACCTCGCCTACTACTTCGACTGGTTCCAGGCCGAGGCCTTCGACGCGGCGCGTTTCGCTGTGCAGGAGCGCGCCATGGAACGCCTGGCCGAGCTCTGCCAGCACCACAACATCGTCCTACTGCAACCCTCCAGCTACCGCGTATTCGACGGCTCGCGCGCTACCGCCTACAGCGAGAAGGACGAGCCAGTGCCGCTGGGGCTGCGTGGCCAGGCCCTGCTGCGTATCGAACAATGCGTGCGCGCCACCTGCCCGCGCCATGTGCTGCTGCGCTTCGGCTGGCTGCTCGACGACAGCCAGGACGGCCTGCTCGGGCGCTTCCTGCGCCGCGCCGAGCAGGGCGAGGAACTGCTGATGGCCGACGACCGGCGCGGCAACCCGACCCCGGTCGATGATGCCGCGCGGGTGATTCTCGCCGTGCTCAAGCAGCTGGACTGCCAGAGCCCGCTGTGGGGCGTCTATCACTACGGCGGCCACGAGGCCACCACGCCGCTGGCCCTGGGCCAGGCGCTGATCGGCGAGGCGCGTGGCCTGCAGCCACTCAAGGTGCAGGAAGTCGGCGCCCAGGCGCACGCCGCGCGTGCCGACGCCGCCGAGGAGCCGCAGCACGCGGTGCTGGCCTGCAAGAAGATCCTGCACACCTTCGGCATCAAGCCGCGGGCCTGGCGCGCCAGCCTGCCGGCCCTGCTGGGCCGCTACTATCGTCACGTCTGATTCGTTTTCGAGAACCCCATGTCCGACTCTCTGATTCTGGTTACCGGCGGCGCCGGCTTCATCGGTTCCCATCTGTGTGATGCACTGCTGGCGGCCGGTCATCGGGTGCGCGTGCTGGACGACCTGTCCACCGGCAAGCGCAGCAACTTGGCGCTGCACGACCCGCGCTTGGAACTGATCGAGGGCAACGTCGCCGACGCCACCCTGGTGCGCCGCGCCATGGCCGGCTGCAGTGCGGTGGTGCACCTGGCTGCGGTGGCCTCGGTGCAGGCCTCGGTGGACGACCCGGTGAGCACCCACCAGAGCAACTTCGTCGGCACCCTGAATGTCTGCGAGGCCATGCGCGAGGCCGGCGTGCGCCGCGTGGTGTTCGCCTCCAGTGCCGCGGTATACGGCAACAACGGCGAAGGTGTGGCGGTCTCCGAAGACACCGCCAAGGCGCCGCTCACGCCCTACGCCGCCGACAAGCTGGCCAGCGAGCACTACCTGGACTTCTATCGCCGCGAGCACGGCTTCACGCCGGCGATCTTCCGCTTCTTCAACATCTTCGGCCCGCGCCAGGACCCGTCCTCGCCCTATTCGGGGGTGATCAGCATCTTCACCGAGCGCGCCCAGGCTGGCCGGCCGATCACGGTGTTCGGCGATGGCGAGCAGACCCGCGACTTCTTCTATGTCGCGGACCTGGTGCCGCTGCTGGTGCAGGCGCTGGAGAAGGAAACGGCCGCGCCCGGGGCGGTGAATGTCGGGCACAGCCAGTCGGTCAGCCTCAATCAGCTGCTGGAGGCCATCGGCCAGGTGCTTGGCGGCTTGCCGGAGGTGACCTACGGCTCGGCGCGGGCTGGCGATATCCGCCACTCCAAGGCCGATAACACTCAGTTGCTGCGGCACTACCAGCTGGCGCCGGCCACCCCGCTGAACCAGGGTCTCGCGCATCTGCTGGGCAAATAGCAGCTTCTCCCGCGCAACAAAAAGCCCCGCAGATGCGGGGCTTTTTGTTGGTCCAGGCAGGCCGAATCTTAGAACTTGTAGCCCAGGCCGATCATGTAGACGAACGGGTCGACGTCGACATCCACCTCGACCTCGCGGCCGCCGTAGTTGGTGCTGCCCTTGGTGTCGATGTCGATGTAGCGCACCTGGGCGTTGACCATCACGTTGTCGGTCAGCATGTAGTCCATGCCGACTTGCGCGGCCAGGCCCCAGGAGTCGTCCAGGTCGAAGCCGCTGAAGCCCTTGTTCTCGGCTTCGCTGGTCAGCTCGGTATCGAAGAACCAGGTGTAGTTGATGCCGGCGCCGACATAGGGCTGGAAGGCCGAGGCGGCGTCCAGCGGGTAGTACACCACGCTCAGGGTCGGCGGCAGGTGCTTGAGCTCACCGAGCTTGCCGTTGAGACCGGCGAACGGGCCGGGCATGCCCTTGACGCCGACGTTGTGGGTGAACGGGGTGGCGGCCAGCAGTTCGACGCCGACGTGATCGGTGACCATGTAGGCGAAGTTCAGGCCCAGCTGGGTGTCGCTGTCCAGGGTGGCCTTGGTGCCGGCCACGTCGGTGTTGAGGGCGCCGACCCAGATGTCGCTGCTGCTTTCGTGCGGGTCGACGGTCACGGCGCCGGCGCGCAGGATGATGTCACCGGCCTTGTGGGCCTGGGCCAGCGGGGCGGCCAGGGCAAGGGCAATCAGGGAGGTGGCGAGCAGGGTTTTCTTCATCTTGGGGCTCCGAGGGAGTCAGCAATGTGTGTTGGCTGACTGTCATGCTACGGAGCGCCGCGGGTGATCTCTTGACCTGGCTCAATGGCCGCGCACACCGTGGTGCGGCGGCCTGTCGCACTACATCTCGTAGGGATAGATCTTCTCGGCTTCCATCTGGTAGCCAGCGGTGCCCATCTCGCTGCTGTGCGCGCCGACCTTGAGCGAACCCTCGATCCAGAACGGCTGGTACAGCGCATCCATCAGCACGCCCAGCTCGCTGGTGACGTGGACGATCTGGTTGGACGGTGGCGGCGGCACGTGGATGCAGGCGCCGAAGTAGGGCACGAAGAGGAACTCGGTCACCCGGCCTTCCTCGGTCACGTCCAGCGGCACGATGTAGCCGGGCAGCTTGATGCGCTGGCCATCCAGCTCCTTGACCACCGGGGCGTCCGGTGCCGACTGCTGAGCCGCCGGGGCACTCTCGGCGGCCAGGGCGTCGGCCAGTTGCGACAGGTCGTGCATCGGCGCCTGCTGCGCCGGTTGCGGCGGTGCATCCGCAGGGACCATCTCGCTCCAGGTCAGCTCGCGGGTGTCAGCGGCCCACAGCGGGCTGGCGATGGCGAGTAGCAGGGCGAACAACAGATGACGCATGGGCAACCTCATAGACGAATGGACAGGCCGTCGGCCAGCGACTGCCGATAGGCGCGCCAGGCCGGCACGGCGCCCATCAGCAGGGCGGCGCCCAGAATAGCGCCGAGCAGGCTCCACTCATAGGCGCTGGGCAGTGCCAACGGCAGGTACAGGCCATATTGCGCCTGCACCCAGCCCTGGCTGACGGCGATGCCGCCATAC
Organism: Pseudomonas sp. Gutcm_11s; assembly: GCF_028649395.1. Taxonomy (GTDB): domain Bacteria; phylum Pseudomonadota; class Gammaproteobacteria; order Pseudomonadales; family Pseudomonadaceae; genus Aquipseudomonas. The sequence goes on from NZ_JAQSUW010000016.1 coordinate 51,458, forward strand.
AGCAGCGCCAGGCCCAGCGCAGCACCGGCTGCGGCCAGCACCAGCGCCTCGAGCACCAGCAGCCCGGCGATATGCCAGGGCCGCGCGCCCACCGAGCGCAGGATGGCCATCTCGCGGCGGCGCTCGTTGAGGCTGGTGAGGATGGCGGTGAGCATGCCGATCAGGCCGGTCAGCACGACGAACAGCGAGACCACGAACAACGCCTTCTCGGCCGTGCCCATCAGGCTCCACAGCTCCTGCAGGGCCACGCCCGGGAGGATCGCCAGTAGCGGCTCGCCGCGGAACTCGTTGACCTGGCGCTGCACGGCGAAGGTGGCGACCTTGCTCTTCAGGCCGAGCAGCACGGCGGTGATCGCCTTGGGCTGCAGGTGCATGTCGCGCGCCTGCTCGGCGGAGACCTTGGCGTTGCCGCGCGCCGGCATGCCGTTCTGCCAGTCGACGTGCAACGCCTCCATGCCCTCCAGCGAGATGTGCAGGGTGCGGTCCACCGGCGTGCCGGTGCGGGCGAGGATGCCGACCACGGTGAAGGGCTTGTCGTCGTGCTGGGTCAGGCTGACGGTGGCGACGCCGTGGGCCAGGACGATCTGGTCGCCGAGCTGGTACTTCAGCGCCTCCGCCACCTCGGCGCCGAGCACTACCTCGAACAGGTCGGCGAAGGGCTTGCCCTGGGCCAGTTGCAGCGGCTGCGCACGACCATAGCGGTAGTGCTCGAAGTAGCCGGGATCGGTACCCAGCACTCGGTAGCCGCGGTGCGAGTCACCCAGCGACAGCGGGATCGCCCACTTCACCTGCGGGTGTTTGGCCAGCGTCTCGAAGCTGTCCCAGCGGATGTTGTTGGTGGCGTTGCCGATGCGGAACACCGAGTACAGCAGCAGGTTCACGCTGCCCGAGCGCGCGCCAACGATCAGGTCGGTACCGCTGATGGTGCTGGCGAAACTGGCGCGCGCTTCGGTGCGCACGCGCTCGACGGCCAGCAGCAGGCATACCGACAGGGCGATGGCGAACACAGTGAGCAGCGCGGTGAAGCGGCGGTTGGCCAGGCTGGCCAGGGCGATGCGGATCAGGTGCATGTCAGACCTCCACCGGCTTGCTGGCGCGGTTGAGTTCTGCCAGCGAGACACTACGGTCGAACAGCGATGACAGGCTCTGGTCGTGGCTGACGAACAGCAGGCTGGCGCCGGCGGCGCGGCATTCGGCGAACAGCAACTGCAGGAAGGCCTCGCGGGCGTCGTGGTCCAGCGCCGAGGTCGGTTCGTCGGCGATCACCAGCTCCGGCTGGCCGATCAGCGCGCGGGCGGCGGCGACGCGCTGCTGCTGGCCGATGGACAGCGAATCGGCGCGGCGCTCCAGCAACTCGGCCTTCAGCCCCAGATGTTCCAGCAGTTGCGCGGCGGCACCATCGACGCTGCCATGGCGCTCGCTGGCCCGCTGTGCGCGGCTCCTGGAGAAGCGGCAGGGCAGCTCGACGTTCTCGCGTACCGAGAGGAACGGCAGCAGGTTGAACTGCTGGAAGATGTAGCCGGTGTGGTCGACGCGGAAGCGGTCGCGGGCGCCGGAGGACAGGCTGGCCAGCTCCTGGCCGAGCAGCTTGAGGCTGCCGCGGCCGGGCTTCTGCACGCCGCCGAGCAGGCCGAGCAAGGTGGTCTTGCCGCTGCCGCTGGGGCCCTTGAGGAACAGGCTCTCGCCACGTTGCAGGGTGAAGGCGGGGATATCCAGCAACTCGGCCTGGCCGGGCCAGGCGAAGCCGAGGTCGTTGAGTTCGATCAGTGCGTCGGGCATGGGCGATTCGCGCGTCGGGGATGGCGACAGCTTAAAGGCAAGCAGGCGGACGGCGCACCCGGCAGGTGCGCCGCAAATGTGTCAGAAGCTCAGGCGCGAGTTGCTCGGGGTGAGCTCGGCGCCTTGCTGGCCGCCGGGGCCGATCAGCTGCACTTCCAGCTTCTCGGTGCCGGGGAAGGTGCCGAAGAAGCTGCCCAGCTCCAGGGTCTTCAGTGCCTCGGCATGGGCGCAGGCGAAGCGGTAGCTGGCGTCGATGTCGCTATGACCATGTTCGTCGCCGTGCTCATGTTCGTGCTCGTGCTCGGCATGCTCATGCTCGGCTTCGCCGAACAGCGGGCTCTCCAGCGCGCTTTCCTGCAGTGCGCACTTGGCCTCGATCGGCAGGGCGAACAGCGCCTGCGGTTGTTCCAGATGCTCGCGGGCTGCGGCGACCTTGGCCTTGTCGGCATCGCTCTTGGCCTCGTGCTCGAAGCCGACCAGGTTCATCGCCGGGCTTTCCAGCTGGATCTCCAGGGTCTGGCCGTCCAGTGCCACGTTGAGGCTGGCCACGCCGTGCTCGTGGGCGCCGAGGCTGCCGTGTTCTTCGTGGGCATGATCGTGGTCGTGGGCATGCTCGTGGCTGGCGGCCTGGGCGAGGGACAGCGGCAGCAGGGCGAAGGGCAGGGCGAGCAGGGTGCGGCGCATGGGGCAAACTCCGGCGATCAATTGTTAGGTTATGTTGTAACACTTAATCACTGTGATTGGCCAGCCCCAACAGGCATGGCAGCATGGCGGCCTGATGTTCTGGAGTGGGCGAGATGCTGCGAATCAAGGGGCGGATTGGCGATTGGCCGGTAGACCTGACGGTGGAAATGGATGCCGAGGACTGGGCGCAGCTGGCCGCTCATCTACCGTCGGAAATACAGCCACCTGCCGCAGTCATAACCGCGCCCGTGGCCGCCCCGGCGAATGACCTGTGGCCGCAGGCGCTGCAGCTGTTGCAGGCGGTCGGCAGCATGGAGGGGCCGCAGTTGCTCGCTGAGCTGGCCGCCCTGGCCGGTGGCGAGGCGGCCGGCAAGCGCCTGCTAGTGCGCCTGCGCCATGCCCCGCAGGTGCAGATAGAAAACGGCGCCGAAGCGCCGTTGTATCGCTGGATCGGCTGATCAGCCGGCCTGGTTTACCGTCACGTCCGGTGCGCCGCGCTCAAGCTGCGCGCGGATGGCGTCAGGGATCGGCATCTTGGTAAAGGCCTGGGCATCGACCATCACATAGGTGATCTCGCTGCGGGCAATGGCCGCCTGGTCGGCCTGGCGGCAGATGTCCACCTGCAGGGCGAACGAGCTGTTGCCCAGACGCAGGGTGCTGACCTCCAGCTGCAGCACGTCGTCGAAGCGCGCCGGCGCGCTCCAGTCGGTGACCATGCGTACCACCTGGCTGTCCAGGCCCTGCTCCAGCAGGACCTGGTAACTGCCGAACACGGCGCGGTAGAACTCGGTCGCCGCCACGTCCACGTAGTCGCCGTAGCGGGCGTTGAACACCACCTGCTGGGCGTCGCATTCGCCGTAGCGCACCCGCAGCAGCAGGCGGAAGGGCGTCATCAGTAGATCGCCTGATACAACTTGCGGCGATACAGGGTCACCAGCGGATGGTCGTTGCCCAGCAGGTCGAATACCTGCAGCAGGGTCTTGTGGGCGATGCCCTCGGCATAGCTGCGGTTGCGCACGAACAGCTTGAGCAGGCCGTCCAGCGCCGCCTCGTATTGCTGGCGGGCGAGCTGCTGGATGGCCAGTTGGTAGGTCGCCTCGTCGTCGCCCGGGTCTTGCGCCAGGCGGCTCTTCAGCTCGGCGCCATCCGGCAGGTCGGCGGCCTGGCGCAGGAAGGTCAGCTGCGCCTTGGCGCCGGCCAGGGCCTGCTTGTGTTCATCGCCCTTGACCGCGCCGAGCACCGCCTCGGCTTCGCCCAGCTCGCCTCGCTCGGCCAGGCAGCGGGCGTAGAGGATCAGCGCCGCGGCGTTCTCGTTGTTCTCAGTCAGCACCTGCTTGAGCAGGGTCTCGGCCTCGCCGAAGCGCTCCTCGGCGAACAGCGCCTGGGCGGTCTCCAGCGGGTCGGCGGCCAGCGGTGCCGGCTCGGCCACGTGCGGCTTGAGCATCTCGCGGATGGCCGACTCCGGTTGCGCCCCGGCGAAGCCGTCGACCGGCTGGCCGTCCTTGAACAGCACCACGGTGGGCAGGCTGCGGATGCCGAAGCGCGCGACGATGTCCTGCTCCGCATCGCAGTCGACCTTGGCCAGCAGCAGTTCACCGCGGAATTCCTCGGCGATCTTCGCCAGCAGCGGCATCAGCGCTTTGCAAGGCGCGCACCACTCGGCCCAGAAGTCCACCAGCACTGGCTTGTGGAAGGAGTTCTGGATCACCAGCTGCTCGAAGTTGGCAGCGCCGGATACGTCGAAGATGTAGGGGGTATCGCTCATGGCAATTCTCGGTTGGCGGCCTGCTGCGTGAGGCCGGGAACAGTGATGCGACTATAAATGCGGGCGCGGCGTTACGGAAACAAGCCCGGATGCATCCGGGCCGGCAGCGCTCAGCGTTTTGCGTGATACAGGCTGACGCTGCGGAACTCCGCCGGCTCGGCCAGATCCGGCCAGGTGCAGGCGTCGAGCAGGCCCAGGCGCTGGTACAGCGGGTGCTGGAAATCCTTGACCCGCGAATCGGCCACCAGGGCCTCCTGGCCGCGGGTGAGGAAAGCGTCGAGCAGCGGCAGGTTGGCGCGGTCGTAGAGCACGTCGGCAACGATGATCAGGTCGAAGCGGTCCTCTTCGGCGAAGAAGTCCAGCGAGTAACTCAATTCAACACCGTTCAGTTCGGCATTGGCCCGGCAGGACGCGATGGCCAGCGGGTCGAGGTCGCACGCCACCACTTCTGCCGCGCCGGCCTTGGCTGCGGCGATGGCCGCCACGCCGGAGCCGGCGCCGAAGTCGAGCACGCGCTTGCCGCGTACCCATTCCGGCTTCTCCGCCAGCCAGCGCGCCAGGGCCAGGCCGCTGGCCCAGCAGAAGCTCCAGTAGGGCGGCTCCTCGAGGATGCGCCGGGTCTCTTCCGGGCTGAAGCTGCGGTCCATGTTGCTCGGGTCGACCAGCCACAGGCGGATATCGGTGCCGGGCAGGGTCTCGGCGCTCAGGCGGGCATCGCCGAGCAGCTGTTGCAGGGCGTCCTGCAGGGCGATCGGCGGGTTCATGGCGCGCTCACCAGCGACAGGGCGCCGAAGTCGCGGCTGTCGGCCAGGGTAACCCGTTGCGGCGGCAGGCGCAGGATCAGGCGGCCGGACTGGCTGATGCGGGCGCGCAGCTCTACCCGCGCGCCAACCGGGAAATACTCGGGGTTGAACGGCAGACGGAAGGCTAGCGCCTGGCCGTCGCCCGCCAGCTTGAGGCTGCCCAGCAGCTGTTGCGGGCGGTCGCGCTCGTCCACCACCAGCAGGGCCATCTCCACCTCGCTGCCGGCCGGCGGCGTCAGCAGGCTGCCGCGCAGCTCGCGCATATGGGCGGGCAGGGCCTGCTCCAGGGGCGCGACTGGCTTGGCGGCAGGCGCCGGACGGGGCGCAGCGGCTGGGGTGACGGGCTTGGGCGGCTCGCTGGCGCAGGCGGTCAGCAGCAGGAACAGACAGGCGAGGGCAGGGCGGCGGGACATGGCGGCATCCGATGCGGCAGATAGTGCTGGAATAGCGCAAAAAACGGGCGCCTGTATACCGCAACGGCGCCAGCTTGTCTTGCCGGGACCATGCGCTACCATGGGCCACCGTTTCGTAGGGCCTCTTCCTCCATGCATTGTCCGTTCTGCTCCGCCAACGACACCAAGGTCATCGATTCCCGCCTGGTCGCCGAGGGTGACCAGGTGCGCCGGCGCCGCGAATGCGTGGCCTGCGGCGAACGCTTCACCACCTTCGAGACCGCCGAGCTGGTGATGCCGCGCCTGATCAAGTCCGACGGCAGCCGCCAGCCATTCGATGAAGACAAGCTGCGTGCAGGCATGCAGCGTGCGCTGGAGAAGCGCCCGGTCAGCATCGAGCGCCTGGAAGAGGCCATCGCCCACATCAAGCATCGCCTGCGCGCCACCGGCGAGCGCGAGATCAAGTCGCGGGTGCTCGGCGAGCTGGTGATGACCGAGCTGCAGAAGCTCGACGAGGTTGCCTACATCCGCTTTGCCTCCGTCTACCGGCGCTTCCAGGACCTCAACGAGTTCCGCGAAGAAATCGAGCGCTTGGCCCGCGAGCCGTCCAAGGAATGAGCGTGGTCGACCAGCAATTCATGGCCCGCGCGCTGGAACTGGCGCGCAAGGGGCTGTATTCCACCCATCCCAACCCGCGCGTCGGCTGCGTCATCGTGCAGGACGGCAAGATCGTCGGCGAGGGCTGGCACGCCAAGGCCGGCGAACCGCATGCCGAGGTGCACGCCCTGCGCCAAGCCGGCGACAAGGCGCGCGGCGCCACTGCCTACGTCACTCTGGAGCCCTGCAGCCACCACGGACGCACGCCGCCCTGCGCCGAGGCGCTGGTGAATGCCGGTGTGGCCCGAGTCGTGGCTGCCATGCAGGACCCCAATCCGCAGGTCGCCGGCCGTGGCCTGCTGCGCCTGATGGGTGTCGGCATCGCCGTGCACAGCGGCGTGCTGGAGGTCGAGGCGCGTGAGTTGAACGCCGGCTTCATCAAGCGCATGGAGCAGGGCCTGCCGTTCGTGCGTGTCAAGCTGGCCATGAGCCTGGATGGTCGTACCGCCATGGCCAGCGGCGAGAGCCAGTGGATCACCGGTCCCGAGGCGCGTGCCGCGGTGCAGCGCCTGCGGGCCCGCTCCAGCGTGGTGATCACCGGTGCCGATACCGTGCTGGCCGACCAGGCGCGGCTGACCGTGCGTGCCGAGGAACTGGGCCTGAATGCCGAACTGACCGCGCTGGCCATTGATCGTCCGCCGCTGCGCGTGCTGGTCGACGGCCGCCTGCGTGTACCGCTCTCCGCCCCGTTCTTCCAGGCCGGCCCAGCGCTGGTCGCCACCTGCGCAGCGGCCGCCGCGCGTGAACGCTTCACCGAGGAACGCCATGAGCTGCTGGCGGTGCCCGGCAGCAATGGCCATGTCGACCTGCGCAAGCTGCTCGCCGAACTGGCCGCGCGCGGTGCCAACGAGGTGCTGGTCGAGGCCGGCCCGAAACTGGCCGGCGCTTTCGCCCGCGCCGGGCTGGTCGACGAGTACCAGCTGTTCGTCGCGCCCAAGTTCCTCGGCTCCAGCGCCAAGCCGCTGCTGGACTGGCCGCTGGTCCGCATGGCCGAGGCGCAGGACCTGGAGATTCGCGATATCCGCGCGGTCGGTGGCGACTGGCGGATCACTGCGGTGCCCAAGCCGCGCTGAGGCATTTCGATCGGTTTGATCGAAGCGCCGCCATGCAGCGGCGCGGCAAATATGGTAAAAAGCCAGCCGCGGCCGCTCCGGTGGTCGCAACGTTCTCAGGGCGGGGTGCGATTCCCCACCGGCGGTAATGGCCTCAGGCCTAGCCCGCGAGCGCTCGCCACGGCTCCTGCCGCGCGAGGTCAGCAGACCCGGTGTGATTCCGGGGCCGACGGTATAGTCCGGATAAAGAGAGAGCGGGATTCCCTTCCGGGGCGCCGTCCGTCTGCGCCCGCGAAAATCCCTATCGATCGGCATTGCCCTGTTTTTGACCAAAACAGGAGATCATCCATGCTGCATTGCACCATTCACCGGGAGGACGCATGTTCACCGGCATAATCGAATCCATCGGTACCATCCGTGCCATGACGCCCAAGGGCGGGGACGTACGCGTCTATGTCGAGACCGGCAAGCTGGACCTCGGCGACGTCAAGCTGGGCGACAGCATCGCGGTCAACGGCGTGTGCCTGACCGCGGTCGAGCTGCCCGGCGACGGCTTCTGGGCCGACGTCAGCCACGAGACCCTGGCGCGCACCGCCTTCATCGATCTGAAGGCAGGCAGCCGGGTCAACCTGGAAAAGGCCCTGACCCCGACCACCCGCCTCGGCGGCCACCTGGTCAGCGGCCACGTCGACGGTGTCGGCGAGATCGTCAAGCGCGAAGAAAACGCTCGCGCCATCCAGTTCACCGTGCGCGCGCCGCGCGAGCTGGCCAAGTACATCGCGCTCAAGGGCTCGATCACCGTCGATGGCACCAGCCTGACGGTCAACGCCGTCAACGGCGCCGAGTTCGAGCTGACCATCGTGCCGCACACCCTGGTCGAAACCATCATGGCTGACTACCGGTCGGGACGTAAGGTCAACCTCGAAGTGGACCTGCTGGCGCGCTACCTGGAGCGCCTGCTGCTCGGCGACAAGGCCGCCGACCCCAGCGCTTCCGGCATCAGCGAAGCCTTCCTCGCCGAACACGGCTACCTGAACAAGTGAGATTGCCAGCATGGCCCTGAATACCGCAGAAGAACTGATCGAAGACATCCGCGCCGGCAAGATGGTCATCCTCATGGATGACGAGGATCGCGAGAACGAGGGCGACATCATCATCGCCTCCGAGTGCACCACCGCCGAGCACATCAACTTCATGGCCCGCTTCGCCCGCGGCCTGATCTGCATGCCGATGAGCCGCGAGCGTTGCGAGCTGCTCAAGCTGCCGCTGATGGCGCCGCGTAATGGCTCCGGCTTCGGCACCAAGTTCACCGTCTCCATCGAGGCCGCCGAGGGCGTCACCACCGGTATCTCCGCTGCTGACCGCGCGCGTACCGTGCAGGCTGCCGTGGCGAAGAACGCCGTGGCCGACGATATCGTCAGCCCCGGCCATATCTTCCCGCTGATGGCCCAGCCCGGCGGTGTGCTGGCTCGTGCCGGCCACACCGAGGCGGCCTGCGACCTGGCGCGCATGGCCGGCTTCGAGCCGAGCGGCGTGATCTGCGAGATCATGAACGACGACGGCACCATGGCTCGTCGCCCGGAGCTGGAGAAGTTCGCCGAGGAGCACGGCCTGAAGATCGGCACCATCGCCGACCTGATCCACTATCGCCTGATCCACGAGCGCACCGTCGAGCGCGTCAGCGAGCAGCCTCTGGATACCGAACTGGGCCAGTTCACCCTGGTCACCTACCGCGATGGCGTGGAGAACACCGCGCACATGGCCCTGACCCTGGGCAAGGTGTGCGCCGAGGAGCCGACCCTGGTCCGTGTGCACAATATGGAGCCGCTGCGCGATTTGTTCCTGGTCAAACAGCCCGGGCGCTGGAGCCTGCGTGCGGCGATGGCCGAAGTGGCTCAGGCCGGCAGCGGCGTGGTGCTGCTGCTGGGCAACCCGCTCACCGGCCCGGAGCTGTTCGCGCACCTGAACAAACAGCCGACGCCGAGCCCGGCCACCTACAGCACCGTCGGTGCCGGCTCGCAGATCCTGCGTGATCTGGGCGTGCGCAAGATGCGCCTGATGAGCTCGCCGATGAAGTTCAACGCCATATCCGGCTTTGACCTGGAAGTTGTAGAATACCTGCCCGCCGAATAAGGCCCTGAGCCAGGAGTGCTGCGCGCCGCGTCTAGATTGGCCGCAGCCCTTGGTCAGTGCCCCGCAAGTGGGCTTAACTTTTTCATCACGGAGTGCCACAGGCATTCCGGCTCTTTATCCGAACCGAGACTCGCCCATGACCCTGAAGACCATCGAAGGTACCTTCATCGCCCCGCAAGGCAAATACGCCCTGGTGGTTGGCCGCTTCAACAGCTTCGTCGTCGAGAGCCTGGTCAGCGGCGCCGTCGACGCCCTGGTCCGCCACGGCGTGAAGGAAAGCGACATCACCGTCATCCGCGCGCCGGGTGCCTTCGAAATCCCGCTGGTCACCCAGAAAGTCGCCCAGCGCGGCGAGTTCGCTGCCATCATCGCCCTCGGCGCGGTGATCCGTGGCGGTACCCCGCACTTTGAATACGTCGCTGGTGAGTGCACCAAGGGCCTGGCCCAGGTGTCCATGGAATACGGTGTGCCGGTCGCCTTCGGCGTACTGACCGTCGACTCCATCGAGCAGGCCATCGAGCGCTCCGGCACCAAAGCCGGCAACAAGGGCGCCGAAGCCGCACTGTCCGCCCTGGAAATGGTCAGCCTGCTGGCGGCCCTGGAGGCCAAGTGAGCCTGAATCACGACGACAGCCAGGACGCTCCGCAGCCCAAGGCCAAGGGCAAGATCGCGCAGCGTCGCGTGGCCCGTAGCCTGGCCATGCAGGCGCTGTATCAGTGGCACATGGCCGGTCAGTCGCTGAACGAGATCGAAGCGCAGTTCCGCGTCGATAACGACTTCAGCGGCGTCGACGGTGCCTACTTCCACGAGATCCTGCATGGCGTGGCGCACCAGAAGACCGAGCTCGACGAGGCCTTCTCGCCGCTGCTGAGCATCCCGCTGGACGAGCTGGACCCGGTCGAACTGGCCATCCTGCGCCTGTCCGCCTGGGAGCTGAAGAGCCGCGTCGACGTGCCCTACAAGGTGGTGATCAACGAGGGCATCGAGTTGGCCAAGACCTTCGGTGCCACCGACGGGCACAAGTTCGTCAACGGCGTGCTGGACAAGCTGGCGCCGGCCCTGCGCGGGCCCGAAGTCAACGCCGGCAAGCGCTGATCGGTTGGCGAACCCTGCGTGGGTGAGTTCGAGCTGATCCGTCGCTACTTCGCCGCCGCGCCCTGTGCGCAGGCGGCCGAAGGCGTCGCCCTCGGCATCGGCGACGACTGCGCCCTGCTGCAACTGCCGCCTGGCCAGCAACTGGCCCTGTCCACCGATACCCTGGTGGACGGCGTGCACTTCCCCCATTCCTGCGACCCTTTCCTGCTCGGCCAGCGCGCCCTGGCGGTGAGCGTCAGCGACCTGGCCGCGATGGGCGCCAAGCCGCTCGCCTTCACCCTGGCGCTGACCCTGCCCGCGGCCGAGCCGGCCTGGCTGGAAGGCTTCGCTCGAGGCCTGTCACAGATGGCCGGGCAGTGCGCCATCGCCCTGGTCGGTGGCGACACCACCCGTGGCCCGCTGAGCCTGACGCTGACTGTGTTCGGCCAGCTGCCGAGCGGCCAGGCGCTGACTCGCAGCGGTGCCCGGCCGTGCGATCTGCTGTGTGTCGGCGGCAGCCTGGGTGATGCGGCTGGGGCACTGCCGCTGGTGTTGGGCCAACAGGCGGGCGAGGGGGCCGAGGTCGACTATCTGCTGCAGCGCTACTGGGCGCCGCAGCCGCAGTTGGCCCTCGGCCAGTGGCTGCGTGGCCGGGCCACGGCGGCGCTGGATATCTCCGATGGCCTGCTGGCCGATTGTGGTCATATCGCCGTGGCTTCAGGCGTGGTACTGCAGATCGAGCGGGAGCGCGTGCCGCTATCGCCGGCCTTGCGCGCCATCGCCGGGGTGCGGGCGCTGGATTGTGCGCTGGCCGGTGGCGATGACTACCGGCTGGCCTTTACCCTGCCGGCCGAACTCCTGCCGGCTCTGCGGGCCCAATGGCCGGAGGCCGTGGTGATTGGCCGGGTCGCGGCGGGGCAGGGCGTGCAACTGCTGGACGGCGCCGGCCAGCGTGTCGAGCCACCGCGGGCGGGCTATCAACATTTCGGACAACACATATAGAGATGCATGGTGACTGACGTCGTGAAAGTCGCGCCGCAGGTGTGGCGCAATCCCTGGCATTTCCTCGCCTTCGGCTTCGGCTCCGGGCTGATGCCCAAGGCCCCGGGGACCTGGGGCTCGCTGGTGGCGATCCCGTTCATCCCGTTGTGGCAGATGCTGCCGGACTGGGGCTACTGGCTGATGCTCGGCGTGACCATGCTGTTCGGCTTCTGGCTGTGCGGGCGGGTGGCCGAGGACATGGGCGTGCATGACCACGAGGGCATCGTCTGGGACGAAATGGTCGGCATGTGGATCACCCTGTGGCTGGTGCCCGAGGGCTGGCAGTGGTTGCTGCTAGGCTTCCTGGTATTCCGCGTGTTCGACATCCTCAAGCCGTGGCCGATTCGCTGGATCGACCGGCACGTGCATGGTGGCGTCGGCATCATGCTGGACGACGTGCTGGCCGGGGTGTTCGCCTGGGTGGCGATGCAATTGCTGGTCTGGGGCCTGGCCTGATTCGGAGGCTGTCGATGCGTGCTTGCTGGCTGCTTGTACTGCTGTGCCTGGGCTGGCCTTGCGCCCAGGCCGCAGAGCCCTTGCCGCAGGATATCCAGATGGTCAGCGAGCACTGGCCAGAGCACACCAACCCCGACGGTAGCGGCCTGGCCTGGGACATCATGCGCCAGGTGTTCGAGCCGGCTGGCGTGACCGTCGGCTTCCGCATCGTGCCCTACACCCGCTCCATCGGCTTGGTGCAACGTGGCGAGGCCGATGCCTGGTTGGGCTCCTACCGCGACGAGATCTCAGAAGGCGTGCGCTACCCGCGCTGGCCCTACGATGCCGACCGCATCCTCGCCCTGTCGCTGCTCAGCACGCCGCAGCCGACGCTGCAGAGCATCGGCCAGTACCGCCTGGCCTGGATGCGCGGCTACGACTACCAGCAGTACCTGCCGGGCATCAGCCGCTTCCAGGAAATCGAGCGCCGCGTCGGCATCTTGCGCATGCTCGAGCTGGGCCATGCCGACTTCTACCTGGACGCGGCCACTGAGGTCGACGAGGTGTTGCGCGAGGGCTCGGATCCTGCGCGCTTTCGCACTACGCCACTGATCCGCTTGCCGCTCTACGTCGGCTTTGCCGATACTGCCCGCGGCCGCGCGCTGGCCGAGCTGTTCGACCGGCGCATGCCCATTCTGGTGCGTAGCGGCGCCTTGCGGCCGCTTTTCCAGTGCTGGCAGCAGCCCTATCCGTTCGATGAGGACATGGAGATCCCCGATGCGTCGCCTTGAGCTGTTCGCCGCCAGCCTGTTGCTGGCTCTGAGCCCCCTGTTGCAGGCCGAGACCCAGGTGCAGGTGGTCGGCCTGTTCCCCGGCGCCGCCGTGCTGCTGGTGGATGGCCAGCGCAAACTGGTACGCAACGGCCAGACCGGCCCCGGCGGGGTCAAGGTGATCAGCGCCGACAGCAAGGGCGCGCTACTGGAAGTGGACGGTGTGCAGCGCAGCTATGGCATGAGCCGTGAGTACAATCAGGCCGGCGCGTCTGCCGGGCCGCAGAAGGCCCAGCTGAGCATCAGCCGCGGCGCCGGCAACCACTACTGGGTTGCCGGCTCTGTCGATGGTCATCCCGTGCAGTTCCTGGTCGACACCGGTGCCACCTCGGTGGCGATGAACGAGGGCCAGGCCCGCCGCCTGGGCATCGACTACCGGGTGCAGGGCATGCCGATGGTTGCCAGTACCGCTGGCGGTAATATCCGCGGTTGGCGCATCAAGCTCGACAGCGTCAAGGTTGGCGGGCTGGAGGTGCTTGGCGTGGAAGGCGTGGTGCTGGAAGGCGATTCGCCCACCGAGGTGCTGCTGGGTATGAGCTTCCTCAGCCGGGTGCGCTGGCGCGATGACAACGGTGTGCTGCAGTTGGAGTCCAAGCTCTAGCGCACTCGTCGGTCGATCCATCGGCCGCTTCGATCCTTATCCCCGATAATTCAGGCTGCGCCGGGCGCCGCCTCGGCTGGTACAATGCCGGCCTTTTCTGCCGAACCTCAACAGGAGCAACCGGTGTCCGTCGTCTTCGTCGCCGCCTCCAAACTGCCCACACCCTTCGCGGTGTTCACCATGCACGGTTTCCTCGAAGAGGCGACTGGCAAGGAGCACGTGGCCCTGACCCTTGGCGATGTCGCCGATGGCCAGCCGGTGCTGGGCCGCCTGCATTCCGAATGCCTGACCGGCGATGCCTTGTTCAGCCAACGCTGCGACTGCGGCGCCCAGCTCGAGGCCGCCCTGCGCGCCATCGCTGCCGAGGGCCGTGGGGTGTTGCTGTACCTGCGTCAGGAGGGCCGTGGTATCGGCCTGCTGAACAAGATCCGCGCCTACGAGCTGCAGGACGGCGGTGCCGACACCGTCGAGGCCAACGAGCGCCTGGGTTTCGCCGCCGACCAGCGCGATTACTCGATCTGCCAGCCGATGCTTGATCACCTGGGTATCCGCGCGATAAGCCTGATGACCAACAACCCGCGCAAGGTCAAAGCGCTGGAAGGCTTCGGTGTACGCGTAGCCGAGCGCCGCCCGCTGGAAACCGGCCTCAACCCGCACAACCGCAAGTACCTGGCGACCAAGGCCGGCAAGCTCGGCCACATGCTGGGCCTCAAGCACCAGGCGGAAGAGGAATGACCCGCGCCGAGGTGCGTCGCCGCCTGGCCCTGGAATGGTGGCGCTGGCTCGGCTTCGCCCTGGCGCCGCTGTTCTTCCTCAACCTGCTGTTCGGTGGCAGCCAGGCCCTGGGTACCGTGCTGGAGATGCCGCTGTTCATCGCCGGCCTGGCTTCCATGTTCGTCAGCCTGCCGCTGTTCTCCGCCTACAAGCGCGCCCTGATCGCCACCGAGAAGGCGCTGGACGGCGAAGCTGAGCGCGACGCCTGGCTGGAGCTGGCCCGGGTGCGGCGCAAGGCCTTCCTCGGTGCCGGCCTGCCGGCCTGGATCGCGGCCATCGCCCTGTTCAGCGGGCTGAATGCCGTCGCCCTGATCCTCCTTGCTCTGAGCAGCGTCGTGCTGCTCTGCCTGTATCGTATCCCGCGCCAGCTTGGCTAAGCGCCTCTTCGCTACCTGCCTGCTCATCCTGAGCTTGCCGCTGTGCGCGGCGGAGCGGGTGGTCAGCCTGGCGCCCTCGATGTCGGAAATCATGCTCGAACTGGGCGCCGAGGCGCGCCTGGTTGGCATGCTCGACGGCGGCCCGCGGCCGGCCGAACTGGCCGATGTGCCTTCGGTGGGGCGTTTCGGCACCCTCGAACTGGAGACCCTGCTCAGCCTGCGTCCGGACCTGGTGCTGCTGGCGCCGGGCAGCCTGCCCGACGCCCAGCTGCAGCAGCTGCGTGATCTGCGGATACCGCTCTACCAAGGCACACCGCCCGACCTGCAGGCCCTGGCCGAGCAGTTTGCCGAGATCGGCGAGCGTGTCGGTCGCGCCGAGCGCGGCCGCCAGCTGCGCGACGACTTCCGTGCGGGTATCGCCGAGCTGCGTGCGCGTTATCGCCGCGAGCCGTCCCTGGCGGTGTTCTATCAGGTCTGGCACCAGCCGCTGTACAGCGTCGGTGCCGAGCAGATTCTTGGCGATGCCCTGGCGGTGTGTGGCGCGCGCAACGTGTTCGCGGACGTACGCCTGCCGGCGCCGCAAGTCAGCATCGAGGCCGTGTTGGCGCGCCAGCCGCAGGTGATCCTCGGTGGCAGCGGCGCCGAGCTGGAGCATTGGCGGGCCTGGCCGCAGGTGCCGGCGGTGCGCCTGAATCAGCTGTGGCCAGTGCCGGACAAGGGGTTGGAGCGGCCGAGTTTCCAGATGCTGGCGGCTACCGCCAGGCTGTGCGAGCTGTTGCAGCAGGCGCGCAGCGACTGAAGTGGATGAGCTGAAACGACAAGGGCCCCGAGTGGGGCCCTTGTCGCTTATCGCGGCGTTTACAGTTCCGGGGTCCAGGTCAGGCCCAGCAGCAGGCTGCGCGGCGTCTCCTGGTAACCGTAGTAGCGGTAGTCGCCGGCGTACTGGTAGAGGGCGTTGCTGTAGTCCTTGTCCAGCACGTTGGCCAGCTTGAGGTCGAAGGCCAGCTCCTTGCTGGCTTTCCAACTGCCGCGCAGGTCGAGCACGCCATAGCCGGCGATCTCGCGCTGATTGGCGTCGTCATCGTAGCGCTGGCTGAAGGCCTGCCAGGTGGCACCGACGCCGAAGGCGCCGAAGCTGCGGTCGAGGTCCAGGCTCAGGTGGCGCTTGGCGCGGCGGGCCAGGGTGTGGCCGCTGTCGCGATCGCGCGGGTCGATGATGCTCAGCGACAGGTTGCCGGTCCAGGCGCCGAGCTGCTGCTGCAGGCTGGCCTCGAAGCCGTTGATGCGCGCCTCGTCGACGTTGTAGTTACGGCCGATGAAGGTGCTCGGGTCCCACACATAGGTGATCAGGTCGCGGATGTCGGTGCGGTACAGCGAGGCTTCCAGGCGCGTGCCGGCGGCCAGCTGGCTACGCCACTGCAGCTCGTAGCTCTTCGAGCGCTCTGGGTTGAGGTCGGGGTTGGCGCCCCAGTCGGCCGGGCCGTACAGGTCGTTGAAGGTCGGTACGCGGAAGCCTTCGGCGTAGGACAGCACCAGGTCGTTCGCCTCGTTGAGCGGCAGGGTCAGAGCGGCGTTCCAGGTGTTTTCGCTGCCGTACTGCTCGTTCTTGTCGTGGCGCAGGCCCAGCTCGGTGGAGAAGTACTCGCCCTGGTAACCGTGCTGGATGAACGCGGCCTGGTTCCAGCGGCTCTCTTCGCTGTAGGCGGTGCTGCTGTGCAGGTTGCCTTCGAGATAGTCGAGGCCGACACGCAGCTGGTGGCCGCTGCCCAGTTCCAGGGTGTTCAGCCAGGCGGCCGAGTCACGGTAGGTATTGAACACATCGCGAGCCGGATAGAGCTTGTCGAAGTCTTCCTGTTTGTCTTCGCTGTGGCCCAGTTCGAGGCGGCTGCTCCAGCTGTCGCCGAGCTTGGCGTCCAGGTAGGCGGCCACGGTGCTCTGGCTGAACTCGCTCCAGTTCTGCGCCGGGTGGCTGAGGAAGGTGCTGTTGTCGTAGCGGCCGTAGGGGTTGTCGTACTCGCTCTTGCCGCGCTGGTCGACGGCGCTCAGGCCGATCTCCAGGTCATCGCTCAGCGCATGGGCCAGGTTCAGGCCGAAGCTGCGGTTGCGGTAGGCATCGTGGTCGGCGTCCGAACCGTAGGAGACATCCGAGCGGTCGATGCCGTCGGTCTCTTCCAGGCTGCCGGTGAGGTTGTAGCGCGTGCGCTCGTCGCCGCCGGAGAGGCCCAGGCTGCGCTCCCAGGTACCCTGGCTGCCGCCGGCCAAGCGCACGACCGGGTGCAGCCCCTCGCCTTCGCCACGGCGGGTGAATATCTGCACCACGCCGCCGATGGCGTCGGCGCCGTAGATGGCCGAGCGCGAACCGCGCAGCACTTCGATGCGCTCGATCTGCTCGATGCTGAGGAACTGCAGTGGGGCGCCGCCGGAAGAGGCCGAGCCGATGCGCACGCCGTCGACCAGGATCAGGCTCTGCGCGTTGCTGGTGCCGCGGATGAACTGGCTGGTATTGGCGCCACGTCCGCCGTTGCGTACCAGTTGCACGCCGGGGACGCGTGCCAGCAACTCGCCGACGCTGCTCGGACGCAGGCGTTCGATGTCTTCGCGGGTGAACACGCTGACTGCCGCGCTGCTCTCACCGCGCGCCTGTACGTCGCGGTTGGCGGTGATCACGGTATCCGCGAGCTTGAGTGCCTGGTCCCGGGACGGGAGGTCGGCGAAGGACAGGCCGGGGGCGAGCGCCACGGCGAGGGTAAGGCGGGACAGCTTCATCGATGATCCTCAAAGGTTCGAACTTCGAGGAGGGCGGGACAGGCGCACGGCGGCGCCTGACGGTGCGGCCCTCCGCAACACCAGTCGAAATCCGTCAGGGCCGGTCTCCGGGCTCTCGACGCCGATCCGCTCGCCTTCCCGGGATGACCCAGTGGCTTCGAGCGGACCTGCAGCCCTGGGGCTGCGGTCGATTACCGTTGCGGGGGCAGCGCCGGGATTGCTCGTGAGAGCGCACCGGCTTCCCGTTTCACGCCACTTCATATCGAGCGGCGCACCTTGGCGGAATAGAAAAACGCCGCGCACCTTAGTGCACGGCGTGATGAACCTCAAGCAAGTTTAGTCGCAGTGAGCGTGAGTTTCGCTCATGTACGACGGGCGGATCAGACCACGGCCGAGTGCCGGCGGGGCTGGCCGGGCGCAGTGCTCGTGCGCTCGCCGCCTTCCTGGCTGCTAAGCCGGCTGGCGGTCTTGTGCAGGTCGAGCACCAGCTGCGCCAGTGCCTGGGCCGCCTGGCGGGTCTCGGCGGCGCTCTGGCTGCTGCGTTCGGCGGCGCCGGTGATGGCCTGGGCCTGGTCGGTCACTGCCTGTACCTGGCTCAGTTGCTGCTGCATCGACTGGCTGATCTGGCCGAGGCGGCCCTGCATGGCCTCGACTTCGCCCTGGATGCGCTGCAGCGCGGCGTTGGCCTCGTGCGAGCGCGTCACACCGCGCTCGGCGGCGTCCTGGCAGGCCTGCATCACGGCCATGGCCTCCAGCGTCTGTTGGCGCACGCCGCCGAGGGTGCTGGCGATCTCCTGGGTCGACTGCGCGGTGCGCTGCGCCAGGTTGCGCACCTCGTCGGCGACCACGGCGAAGCCGCGCCCGCTCTCGCCGGCCCGCGCCGCCTCGATGGCAGCATTGAGGGCGAGGAGGTTGGTCTGGTCGGCGATGGCGCGGATCGATTCGGTGATGTGCTGGATCTCCTCGGTCTGCCGGTTCAGCGCCTGCAGGGCCTGGCTCGACTGTTCGATGCGCGCGGCCAACTGGCCCACGTCCTCGGCGTTCTGGCGCACCGCGTCGCTGCCCTGGCGGCTCATCTCCAAGGCCTGGCGCGAGGCGCTCTCGCTGTCGAGGATGTGTTCGGTGGCCTGGCCGATGCTGCGGTTGACCTCGATCATCGCGCGCGCCGTGGACACCGCCGCGGCCTGGCCCTGGCTGGCGCACTGCGAGGCGTTGCCGGCGGTGCGGCCGAGGGTGTCCGAGGTCTGCTGCAGGGCCTCGCCGGCACCGACGATGCCCTGCATGGTGTGGTCCATCTTGTCGACGAAGCTGTTGATCCAGCCTGCCAGGGCGCCGGCCTCGTCGCTGCCGAAACGCTCGACACCGAGGCGGCTGCTCAGCGGCGCGCCGCATTCGGCGGTCTCCAGGAAGAAGTCCGACAGCGCCTGCAGCTTGCGCGCCCGCGGGCGCAGGCTGAAGGCCCAGAAGGCGCCGAGCAGCAGGCCGGCGGCGGCGAAGGTGATGGCGCCGGCCTGGTGCGGCAGCTGGGCGTCGAGAATCATCTGCAGGCCGCCGAGGGCACACAGGCCGAGCAGCAGCTGGCGGCTCAGCGAGTAGCTGAGGCTGCGCCGGCGGTAGACCTCTTCCAGGTCGCCCTCGCACATCATGCCCCAGGTGTCCGGCGAACCGGGCAGACGCAGGGTCAGGCCGGCGCCGATCACCGGCACGTGGCGGTAGTCCGGGTAGCCGGGGTAGAGCGCGAACATATTGCGGCCGTTGCGGATGGTCTCGCGCACACCGGGGTGCAGCTGGCCGGTGGCCGGCGCGGTGAAGCGCAGCTCGAACTCGGTGTGCTTTTGCACACGAATGGTGCCGAACGGGGTGCGAATGCCCTGTTTCAGGTTGTCGCCGCCGCTGAAGGTGGCGTCCTCGAAGCGTGAGCGAGACAGGGCGGTGCCGGGGGCGATGGCCGGGTCGTAGGCGCTCTGCACCATGAACAGGTAGTTGTCGCCGGAGTCGCGGTAGACATGACCGGCCTCGCGCTGGATCAGGTCGCTGAGTACGTCGTTGGGGATGCGTGCGCACAGGCAGCCGACCACCTGGCCGGCGTGGCGCAGCGGCTGGTGGAACATCAGGGTGACGGCGTCGTGGAATTGTGAGGTGGTGGCGCCCAGCTGCAAGGTCAGCTCGTCCAGGTAAGGGCCGCGCAGGAAGGGGGCCTTGAGCCCGGCGGCAACCGCTTCCGGATCATGCCGCTGGCCGCTGCG
Source organism: Pseudomonas sp. Gutcm_11s (assembly GCF_028649395.1). Taxonomy (GTDB): domain Bacteria; phylum Pseudomonadota; class Gammaproteobacteria; order Pseudomonadales; family Pseudomonadaceae; genus Aquipseudomonas. The sequence goes on from NZ_JAQSUW010000016.1 coordinate 70,867, forward strand.
TGGCGCGTGGCTGGAGGCGAGGATGCGGCCGTCGGCGGCCACTACGAACAGCTCGGAGACCTCCGGCATGTGTGCCCGTGCTTGCTCCAGCGCTTCGCTCGGCAGGTTCGGCCAACCCTGGCCGAGGCCGTTGCCGATCAGCTCCAGCGCCTGCCAGTGCTGCTGGGCCCAGCCGATCAGCAGGTCGACGCGGGTCTGCGCTAGGCCGGCGAAGGTCTTCTCGACCTGGGCGGCCTGGCCGCGGTTGAGCAGCCATGACCAGCGCATGGCCAGTTTGCCGGTCCTGCCGAACCAGGGCAGCCAGCGGCGCTCGGCGCCATGGAAATCCATTCGATGACTGAGCAGTGGCATGCAAGAAAGCTCCCTGCCGCCCGCAGGCGGCCCTGTTCCTTATGATTATTCGGAACGAAGATGCAAGAAGCGGGCCGGTGCGGGGGAGGTTCAGGCGTCGAGCAGTGCGAGGCGTTTGCGGATGGCGGATTCGATGCCGGCCTGGTCCAGGCCGCATTCGGCGAGCATCTGCGCCGGCTTGGCGTGCTCGACGTAATAGTCGGGCAGGCCCAGGTGCAGCAGCGGCTTGAGCAGGTTCTCGGCGGCGAGGAACTCGCTCACCGCGCTGCCCGCACCGCCCATCACGGCGTTTTCCTCGAGGGTCACCAGCAGCTCGTGGCTGGCGGCCAGCTCGCGCAGCAGGGCCTCGTCGATAGGTTTGACGAAGCGCATGTCGACCACGGTGGCATCCAGGGCTTCGCCGACCTTGAGGGCCTCGCTCAGCTGCACGCCGAAGGCCAGGATGGCGGTGCGCTTGCCTTGGCGGCGGACCACGGCCTTGCCGATCTCGACCGGTTCCAGAACGGGATCGATGGTCGCGTTGGGGCCGCTACCGCGCGGGTAGCGCACGGCCGCCGGGCCCTGGAAGTGATAGCCGGTGGTGAGCAGCAGACGCAGTTCGTTCTCGTCGCTGGGCGTGGCGATCAGCATGCCGGGGATGCAGCGCAGGTAGGAGATATCGAAGCTGCCGGCGTGGGTCGGACCGTCTTCGCCGACCAGGCCGGCACGGTCGATGGCGAACAGCACGTCGAGGTGCTGCACGGCCACGTCGTGGATCAACTGATCGTAGGCGCGCTGCAGGAAGGTGGAGTAGATCGCCACCACCGGCTTGGCGCCGTCGCAGGCCATGCCGGCGGCCAGGGTCACCGCGTGCTGCTCGGCGATGGCCACGTCGAAGTAGCGCTCGGGGAATTTGTCGGCGAAGGCCACCAGGTCGGAGCCTTCCTTCATCGCCGGGGTGATGCCGACCAGGCGCTGGTCTTCGGCAGCCATGTCGCACAGCCACTGGCCGAACACCGCGGAATACTTGGGCCCGGAAGCCCTCTTCGGTTCTTCGCTGGGCGCCGTCTTGATCGGCTCCAGCTTGGTGATGGCGTGGTAGCCGATCGGGTCGACCTCGGCCGGGGCGAAGCCCTTGCCCTTCTTGGTCACCACGTGGAGGAACTGCGGGCCGTCGAGGTCGCGCATGTTGCGCAGGGTGGCGATCAGGGTCGGCAGGTCGTGGCCGTCGATGGGGCCGACGTAGTTCCAGCCCAGCTCCTCGAACAGGGTGCCGGGCACCAGCATGCCCTTGGCGTGCTCCTCGACCTTGCGCGCGATCTCCCACGCGCCCGGCAGGCGCGAGAGGATCTTCTTGCTGCCTTCGCGCATGCTCGAATAGGTGCGGCTGGAGATGATCTTGGCCAGGTAGTTGGACAGGCCGCCGACGTTCTTGGAGATCGACATGTCGTTGTCGTTGAGCACGACGAGCATGTTGGCCTTGACGTCGGACGCATGGTTGAGCGCCTCGAAGGCCATGCCGGCGGTCAGCGCGCCGTCGCCGATCACCGCCACGCTCTTGCGGCGCGAGCCCTGCATCCGGGCGGCGATGGCCATGCCCAGTGCGGCGCTGATGCTGGTGCTGGAGTGGCCGACGCCGAAGGTGTCGTACTCGCTCTCGCTACGACGCGGGAAGGCGGCCAGGCCGTCCTTCTGGCGCAGGCTGCCCATGCGCTCGCGACGGCCGGTGAGGATCTTGTGCGGGTAGGCCTGGTGGCCAACGTCCCACACCAGACGATCGTCCGGGGTGTCGAAGATGTAGTGCAGGGCGATGGTCAGCTCGACCACGCCGAGGCCGGCGCCGAAGTGCCCGCCGGTCTGGCCGACGCTGTACAGCAGGTACTGGCGCAGCTCGTCGGCAAGGGTCTCCAGCTCGCTCTCGGCCAGACGGCGCAGGCCCTCTGGGGTATCGGCGCTGTCGAGCAGAGGCGTGGCGGGACGCTCGCGAGGGATCTCGTGGAAGGTGGTCGGCATCAGGCGATCGTTATAGGCATACAAAAGATGCGGCAGTTTACCCGAAGCACCGGAAACAGCCCAAACTCGCCGTCGCATATCTGTCGCTGGGACTTGCTTGGCAGTTTCGCAATGCATGCTCCGAGAACCATACGACTTTGCTTGCCAGCTATGGGGGCATGCCCCAAGAATTGCCCGCTACTGCCCAAGCCATGGGCATTCAAGGATCTTTTTCGACAAGGAGTCGTCATGTCCCTGCGCTCTGCAGCTGCGTCTGCATTTGCTTTCTGCCTGCTCACCACTGGCGTTCAGGCCTCCAACAAGGCCGAAGTGCTGGTCCAGCCCGTCGCCAGCCGTTTCCCGGTCGTCAGTGTGGATATCAACGTTCGAGATGCCAAGACCGGTGCCCCCGTTACGGGCCTGAGCGCCGCAGACTTTGCGGTGTTCGAGGACCTCAAGTCCGCCGATATTCTTAATCTGGAAAGCGTGGCGCCGAGCGCGGCGGACCAGCGCGGAGTGGACTTCGTGTTTGTCTTCGACGACACCGGCAGTATGTCCGAAGAGATCGAGGGGCTGATCCAGCGTACCCTGGAGTTCGCCAATATCGTCCAGGGCTCGGGTTTCGACTATCGCTTCGCGCTGGTTTCGTTCGGCGACGAGCTGAACAGCAAGGTCGATTTCACCCGTTCGGCCGAGGAGTTCAAAAAGTCGGTTGCCGCGCTAGTAGCAAATGGGGGCGGTGACGAGCCCGAGAACGCCCTGGATGCGTTGCGTTATGCGGCGACTTCGTTCAGCCACGATGCCGATCGACGCAAGGTGTTCGTGCTGATTACCGATGCCCCCTTCCATAGCGCCGACGAGGTGACTGCACTGACCGCGAACGATGTGCTGGGTGACTTGGCCAAGCTCGATGCGGTGCTCAATGTGGTCGGCCCCAATCTGGATGAATATCGTTGGCTGGCCGACAGCCGCTCCGGCAGCTTCTACGACAAGGACTCGGGGCAGTTCAAACGCATCATCGAGCAGATCGCCGGCGGCTCCGCGAGCAACTACCGGTTGACGCTGCGTACCAGCCGCCCGGACTTCGACAACACCTGGCGGGCTCTGGATGTGCAGGTCAAAGGCGCCACCGAAGGCAGCGGCGTGTCTCAGTACCAGGCCTCCAGTTGGGTCAGTGCGTCGTCGCGTGCCGATGCTGGTCGCGGCATCGACAGCCGCTTCGCGCCTCACAACCTGATCGACGGCAACCCGGCCAGTGTCTGGGCCGAAGGCGTGTCCGGCAGCGGTGTCGGTGAGTGGGCAGCCCTCAACTTCGCCACGCCGCTGACCGCGGACAGTTTTGCCTTGACCCTGCCAGAGACGGGGGCTCCGCAGAGGGTCGCGGTGCTGATCAATGGCGAGGCCAAGCGTTTCTACGACATCAGCCCCAGCGGGAAGCGCCAGGTGTTCAAGCTGCCGGTAGCGGTGCAGGTCTCGCGTTTCCAGGTTGTACTGGAGGCTGCCGACACTGGTGACAATGGCCTGGCCGAGATCGAGCTGTACAACGCCGATAAGCTGGTCGAGCCGATTGCCAGGGCGCATGACATCCGCCGTACCGCCAAGCTGGCGTTGGAGCAGAATCGGCAGGGCGAGCAGCTCTACCACGCCAAGAAGTACGACGATGCGGTGTTCTATTACCGCGAGGCGCTGAAGAACGATCCGACCTATGCCCAGGCGTACAGCAACCTGGGGCTGGCGTTCCAGCGGCAGAACGAGCTGGCCGACGCGGTGTGGGCCAATCGCCAGGCCATCGCCTTGGCGCGTGGCGATTCGCGGGCGACGGTGCTGGCCAGCTCCTACTACAACATCGCGCGCATCTTCGAGACGCAGAACCAGTACGAGCAGGCGCTGCAGAATTTCATCTGGGCCAAGAGCAACAAGGAAAACCAGGTCTACGACAAGGCCATCGTGCGTATGCACGAGCGGCTGGGGCGCTGACCTTGGGCGCCTCGAGAGGCCTGCTGGCGCTGTTCTGCCTGGCCCTGACGCCCGGTACCTGGGCGGCCGGGCCCGAGCGCGTCGCCAGCTATGATCGCGATCTCTGGCCCGAACCCATCGACAGCCCTGAGCGCTTCGACAGGGCCTCGCGCCAGGAAATTCTGACGTTCACCCGGGTGCTGCAGCGCACGCCGCTGGGCGATGCCGATGAGCTTATCCACTTTACCGGGGTGAAGACGCCGAACCTGGCCTCGGTGCGGCTCTGGCTGGCGCAGAGCCGACAGCGGCTGTTGGCCAACTACAAGGCGGCCGGTGGCGCAGCAGACAGCTGGGACGCCCTGCTGGCGGACGCGCAGGAACCTGTCGCCGACGCGCGCTGGCAGGCTGCAGCAGAGGGTTTCCATGCCACCTACCTGTATGAGCAGGTGCGTCTGGCCGCGCTGTTTCCCGCGATCACCAGCGAGATTGCGCGGCTGGATGAGAGCGAGCTGACTGGCGATGAGCTGCCGGACCGGCACTTTGCGCTGAGCTTCGATGACGGCCCTTCGGCCAGCCAGGAAACGGAGCAGTTGCGGCAGTGGCTGCAGGGCGAGGGGATCGCGGCATTCTTCTTCGTACTGGGGGAGAATCTGGAGCGACGTCTGAAGACCCAGACGGTACAGAGCCTCACTGCGCTGTATGCGGGGCAGTGCCTGGCGTCCCATGGCTATCGCCATGTGGCTCACCAGAAACTGAGCAGCTGGCAGGACTCGCTGGAGCGCACGCGCCAGCTGATCGAGAACGTGCAACCGGCAGGACCGGCCACAAGCATGTGGTTCCGACCGCCCTATGGGCAGCGCAATGCGGAACTGGTGGCCTACCTGAAGGCGCAAGATGGACAGGTTGTACTATGGAATATCGACTCCCAGGACTGGAATGCCAGGCTGCAGCCGGAGGCGATGCAGGATCGACTGATGACTCTGATGCTGCTGTGGCGCAAGGGCATGCTTCTGTTCCACGACATTCACCCCAAGGCGCGCCAGGTGCTGCCCGAATTGCAGCGCTTCGTTCGCGCTGGCGGGCTGACGCTGGAGCGCTGTCAGGCTCTGGTAGGGGCCTGACGGCGTTCAGTCCGCGGCGTAGTGGCGGGCCAGGAATTCCAGCAGCAGCGCGTTGATCCGCGGGCCGTCCTCGCTCTGCAGCCAGTGCCCGCAACCGGGCAGCAGATGCTGCTCCAGGCGGGGCACCTTGGCGGCCATGCGCTTGAGCGTGGGCGCCTCGAAGCGCCCGACCGGGTCGCGCTCGCCGAGCAGGAACAGGCTCGGCTGCTCCACCTGCAGCTCGCCCAGCGGTTCGGTGCGCTGCCAGCTGCGCTCGAAGTTGCGGTACCAGTTCAGCGCGCCATGGAAGCCGCGGCCGGCGAAGGTCCGTTCGTACACGGCGAACAGCTCGGGCGGGCACCAGGCCGGCAGCGGCAGGTCGCTGAGGTCGTCGAACAGCTTGGCGTCGGCTGGCTTGTCACCGAGCAGGGCACCCTCCAGGCCGCCGAGCAGCAGGCGCAGGCTGCGGCCGATGTCGGCGTCCAGCTCGGCCTCGGCCACGCCCGGCTGCTGGAAGTAGAGGATGTAGTGGAAACGCCCGGCGTAGGCCTCGCGCATCATCTCGATGGCCGGGCGCTTGGGCCGCCCGCCGAAGGGCACCGACAGCGCACCGAGCGCCTGTACCCGAGCCGGCTCCAGCAGGGCCAGGTGCCAGGCTACCGGCGCGCCCCAGTCGTGGCCGACCACGGCGACGTCGGTCTGGCCGAGGGCATCCATGGCGCCCTGGATATCACCGCACAGAGTGATCAGGTCATAGGCCGCAGGGTCGCTCGGCGCGCTGCTCTGCCCGTAGCCGCGCATCTCCGGGGCAAACACCCGGTAGCCGGCGGCGGCCAGCGCCTCGATCTGCGGATGCCAGGCGTACCAGCACTCGGGGAAGCCGTGCAGCAGCCACACCGGTTTGCCGTTTTCCGGGCCGGCGCTGTAGAGGCTGAGGTCGATGCCGTTGACTGCCAGCAGCTGATGTTCGATGTGCATGGACATGCTCCTTACCAGGTGTCGACGAAGGGCCGTTTCTTGCCCTCACGTACAGGCGGCAGCGGCGCTGCGTTGAGGCCGCGCAGCAGCCAGGCGCGGCTTTCGGCCGGATCAATCACTGCGTCTATTTCGAGATAACTGGCCATATTCAGGGCCTTGCCGTTGGCGTAGGCCTTGCCCACCAGCTTGTCGAACAGCGCCTGGCGCGCCTCGTCGCTCTCCTGCGCTGCCAGTTCCTTGGCAAAGCCCAGGCGCACCGCGCCCTCCAGGCCCATGGCGCCGAATTCGCCACTGGGCCAGGCGGCAGTGAACAGCGGCGAGTGGAAACTACCGGCGGCCATGGCCTGGGCGCCGAGGCCGTAGCCCTTGCGCAGCACCAGGGTGAAGAAGGGCACGGACAGGCTGGCCGCGGTGACGAACATGCGCGACACATGGCGCACCGTGCCCTGCTGCTCGGCCTGCGGGCCGACCATGAAGCCGGGGGTGTCGCACAGCGAGACGATGGGCAGGTCATGGGCCTCGCACAGCTGCATGAAGCGCGCGGCCTTGTCGCCGGCCAGCGCATCGATGGCGCCGCCCAGGTGAGCCGGGTTGTTGGCGATCAGGCCGTACGGCCTGCCTTCGATGCGAATGAAGGCGGTGACCAGGCCGGGGGCGAACTGGCGGCGCAGCTCCAGCACGCTGTCCGCGTCGGCCAGGGTGGCGATGACCTGGCGGATGTCGTAGACGCGCAGGCGGTTCTCCGGGATCAGGTGGCGCAGCTCGCGCTGGTCGGCGCAATGCCAGTCGCTCTGGCGGCCCTGGAAGTACGACAGGTACTGCTTGGCCACCCGTACCGCTTCGGCCTCGTCCTCCACCAGCACGTCGATCACCCCGTTGGGCCCCTGCACGCTGGTGGGGCCGACTTCCTCGGGCTTGTAGCTGCCCAGGCCGCCACCCTCGATCATCGCCGGGCCGGCCATGCCGATGCTGGCGTTGCGGGTGGCGATGATCACGTCGCAGCAGCCGAGCAGCGCGGCGTTGCCGGCGAAGCAGCGGCCGGAGACCACGCCCACGGTCGGTACCAGGCCGGACAGCTTGGCCATGCCGACGAAGGTGTGGCAGTCCAGGCCGGCCACGCCGACGAAGTCGGTATCGCCCGGCCGCCCGCCACCGCCCTCGGCGAACAGCACCACGGGCAGGCGCCACTGTTCGGCCAGGGCCAGCATGCGGTCGGTCTTCTTGTGGTTCATCACGCCCTGGGTGCCGGCGAACACCGTGTAGTCGTAAGCGATGGCCATGCAGCGTGCGGCCTGCTCGCCGAACTGCGCGGCGCCGACCGTGCCGATACCGGCCACCAGGCCGTCGGCCGGGCTCAGCTCCAGCAGTTCCTCGGCGGATCTCCGGCGGCGCTGGGCGGCCAGGGCCATGGCGCCGTACTCGATGAAGCTACCCTCATCCAGCAAGTCCGCCAGATTTTCACGAACAGTGCGTTGTCCGGTCTTGCGCCGTTTGGCCACCGCCTCGGGACGGTGCGCGTCGGTCAGGCGCGCGTGGCGCTCCAGCACTTCGGCGAGGTCGGCGCGGATATGTTCGAGGTCTCGGCTCTCCTCGCTGTCGCCACCGGCCCCGGCCACCTCGGCCGGCTCGAGGAACAGCAGGGCCTGGCCCTCGGCCAGGGCGTCGCCGGGCGTGACGGCCAGGGCGCGGACGATGCCGCCGCACTCGGCGCGCACCTCGAATTCCATCTTCATCGCCTCCAGCACGGCGACCACCTGCCCGGCGGCCACGGCATCGCCCTCGGCCACCTGCTGGGCGACCAGCACGCCGCTGCTCGGCGCGCTCAGGGCAATGGTGCCGGGCGGGGCGTCGACGCCGCGCTGCGCTGCCTGCTCGGCCACGCCGCTGCCGACGAAGTAGTGGTGCGGATGCGCCGCGCCGTGGGCGGCGAGCAGTTCGCCCAGGTGGCGTTCGACGAAGCGGGTGTCGACCTGATTGTTGGTCACTTCCTCGCGCTGCAGCAGGTTCTGCAGCAGGTGCAGGTTGCTCGCCACGCCTTCCAGGCGCACTTCGCACAGGGCGCGGTAGGCGCGGCGCAGGGTGCTCGGGTAGTCGGGCGCGGTAGCGATCAGCTTGGCCAGCAGCGAGTCGTAGGCCGGGCTCACCGGGTAGCCGGCGTAGCCATGGCCGTCGACGCGCACGCCGGGGCCGGCGGGCGGCTGGTAGGCGCTCAGCACGCCGGCGGCCGGGCGCGCGCTGCCATCGGCCAGCAGGGTTTCCAGGTTCAGGCGCAGCTGCACGGCGCTGCCCTTCGGCGCCGGCGGGGCGCTCAGGCCGAGCTCGGCCAGGCTGGCGCCGGCGCTCAGGCGCAGCTGGGTGTTCAGCAGGTCGACGCCGGTCACCTGCTCGGTGACGGTGTGCTCGACCTGTACCCGGGGGTTGGCCTCCATGAAGTAGAAGCGGCCGGGGTTGTCCAGGTCGAGGAGGAACTCGAAGGTGCCGATGCCGCGATAGCCGACCTCGCCGGCCAGGCGCAGGGCACAGGCGATGATCGCCTCGCGGCTGGCGGCGTCCAGGTCAGGGCTGGGGGCGATCTCCACCAGTTTCTGGTTGCGCCGCTGCAGACTGCAATCGCGTTCCCACAGGTGGCTGACCCTGTGGCCGTCGCCGAGCACCTGTACCTCGATATGGCGGGCGCGCTGCACCAGCTTCTCGACGTACAGCGCGCCATTGCCGAAGGCCGCCTGCGCCTCGGACTGGCAGCGTGCGTAGGCCTCGGCCAGCTCGCCAGCCGTGCCGACCGCGCGCATGCCGCGCCCGCCGCCGCCGGCCAGCGCCTTGAGCATCACCGAGCCCTGTTCGGCCTGGAATGCCTGCGTCTCGGCGAGGTCGACCGCGCGGTTGAGTCCCGGCACCAGCGGCACCGCGCAGCGCTCGGCCAGCGCCCTGGCGGCGGCCTTGTCGCCGAACAGTTCGAGGGTATCCGGCGCCGGGCCGACGAAGGTCAGGCCGGCGGCCTGGCAGCGGCGGGCGAACTCGGCGTTCTCGGCGAGGAAGCCGTAGCCGGGGTGCACTGCCGTGCAGCCCTGCTCGCAGGCGATGGCGATCAGCTGATCCATGTCCAGGTAGGCCGGCACGCCTCGGCCCTTGAGCGGCACGGCGAGGTCGGCCTTGCGCGTGTGCAGGCAGGCCGCGTCGTCCTCGGCGTAGACGGCGACCGAGCGGATGCCGAGGTCGGCGCAGGCCTGGGCGATGCGGATGGCGATCTCGCCGCGGTTGGCGATCAGCAGGGAGGAAAAGGGCATGGCCGGCGAGCTCCGCTCGGGTTCTGGGATGCGAGCATCTTAGGCAGCGGCTGGCGTTCGCTGCAGCCAACTGTGCCGCGACGAATACCCATCACTCAGGGTGGTGAATCTATTTGTCCGAATCGGCCCTTGTCGGCGCCGGCGGTGGGCGCTATCTGTGGCGTTTCGCTTATCGCTGCAAGGATTGCCATGAACGAGTTGCTGCATAGCCTGGACTGGGTGCTGCCATTGCGCAGCGACGGGCTGACCCCGCTGATGCGCTTCTTCACCCTGCTTGGCTACGAGAAGTTCATCCTGTTCTTCCTGCCGCTGGGTTACTGGGCCTGGAACCGCGGGGTGTTCCTGCGCCTGCTGGTGCTGGTGGCGGTTACCGCGCTGCTCAACGCCTGGCTCAAGGACTTCTGGCAGGACCCGCGGCCGGACATCGCCCTGCGCATGGACCACGAGGTGGGCGACAGCTTCGGCCTGCCCAGCGGCCATGCGCAGATCGCCGTGGTCATCTGGTTCTGGCTGGCCTGGGAGCTGCGCCGAACCTGGGCCTGGCTGGTCAGCGGGGTGGTGGTGGCTGGGATCATCTTCAGCCGCCTCTATCTCGGCGCCCACGATGTCGAGGACGTGCTCGGCGGCTCGCTGCTGGGCATCGCCACGCTGCTGCTGTTCGAACGGGTGCGGCGCTGGGATGGCTGGCGCGAGACCGGCGAGGCCTGGCTGCAGGGTTTGATCCTGCTGGTGTTCCTCGCTGCCTGGCTGAGCTGGCCGGGGCGCCAGGCGCCGAGTTATGTGCCGCTGCTGGCGGGGATGATGTGCGGCGTGCTGGCCGGCTACCGGCGCCTGCGCTTCTCGGCCGAGGTGGCGCTGTGGAAACGCCTGGCGGCGGCGACGCTCGGGGCGGTCGCCTTCATCCTGCTGCAGAAACTGCTGAAACTGGCTGGGGCTGCGTGGCCCTGGGAGCCGCAGCTGTGGCAAGGCCTGCGTGGCCTGGCGATGGGGCTGTTCGTGGCCTGGCTGATGCCGTGGCTGCTGGTGCGCCTGGGGTTGCTGAAGGCGCTGCGGCGGGAAGATCCGGCTGCGCCGGTAGGCGCAGTCGCCTGAGGCAGGCGAACGGCGCTTAGCTGCGCCGTTCGACGATGTAGCGGGCCAGCTCGCGCAGCGGCTCGGCGCTCTCGCCGAAGCTGCGCAGGGCGTGCAGCGCCTGGTCGCGCAGCTCCAGGGCGTAGTCCTTGGCCTGTTCCAGGCCGAGCAGGGCAGGGTAGGTCGGCTTGTGGTTGGCCTCGTCCTTGCCCTGGGTCTTGCCCAGGGTGGCGGTGTCGCTCTCCACGTCGAGGATGTCGTCCTGCACCTGGAAGGCCAGGCCGATGGCGCGGGCATACTGCTGCAGCGAGCGCAGGCTGGCGTCATCGGCGTTGCCGCTGGCCAGGGCGCCGAGGTGCACGCTGGCCTCGATCAGCGCACCGGTCTTGTGCCGGTGCATGGTCTCCAGCGCCGCCTGGTCGAGGCGACGGCCGACCGACTCGAGGTCGATGGCCTGGCCGCCGACCATGCCGGCCGGGCCGGCGGCGCGGGCCAGGCCAAGGACCATGGCCAGACGCAGGTTGGCGTCCTCGGGATTGCGCCGGGCATCGGCCAGGGCGGCGAAGGCCAGGCTCTGCAGGCCGTCGCCAGCGAGGATGGCGCAGGCCTCGTCGTAGGCGATGTGGGTGGTCGGCTGGCCGCGACGCAGGTCGTCGTCGTCCATGGCCGGCAGGTCGTCATGCACCAGCGAGTAGGCGTGGATCAGCTCCACCGCACAGGCGGCGCCGTCTGCGCGGTCGAGGTTGCCGTCCAGCGCCTCGCAGGCGGCGTACACCAGCAGCGGGCGTACGCGCTTGCCACCGTTGACCACGCTGTAGCGCATGGCCTGGTACAGGCGCGCCAGCTCGCTACGCGGGGCGTCGAAGAGTTCTTCCAGGGAGGCGTCGACACGCGCCTGGCAGCGCTGCTGGTAGGCGCCGATCATGCCTGCTGGTCCGCGTCGAAGGGCACTTCTTCCAGTTCACCGTCGCGCTCGAGCAGCTGCTGCACCTTCTGCTCGGCCTGGGCCAGGGCGGCCTGGCAGTCGCGGGTCAGGCGGATGCCCTGTTCGAAGGCGCCCAGCGAGTCTTCCAGCGACAGCTCGCCGCTCTCCAGGCGCTCGACCAGGCTTTGCAGCTCGGCGAGGGAGGTTTCGAAGTCGACGGCGGCTTTCTTGCGGGCCATGGGGCAGGTCTCGGCGGGAAAAAAGGAACGGGCGCGACACTAGCAGAGCGGCGCGCCACGGGGCAAACGGGGGTCAGAAGCGCAGGACTTCGCCGTTGCTACGGGTCGGAGCCACCAGCGGGATGCGTGGTTGCTGCTCGGCCTTGGGCTTGGTCGGCTTGGCCGGGACGGCCGGTTTCGGCGCCTCGGCGATCGGCTGGTTGCGCAGCGGCTCGATGGCCTCGGCCAGGCGCTGGGCCAGCTGGCGCAGCAGGCGGCTCTGGGCCTGGACCTGATCGGCGGTGGTGCCGCTGTGGGCCTCTTCCAGGCGCAGCAGCTGGCTGTCACGCAGCTGGCCGCCCTTGTCGAGCAGGCGCCACTGGGCTTCCAGCACCGCCGGGTGGGACGGGCCGGAGTCCAGGCGGATGATGTTCAGCAGCACCTGCACGTCGGGTTTGAAGTCGGCGGTGGTGGGCGCCAGCACGGTGCGCTGGCTATCCAGGCGCCAGGCCAGTTGGCGCAGCAGCAGCTGGTCGATGTCGGCGGCCAGGCTGCCGGCCCAGCGGGCGTCGTCGGCGGCCAGCAGGGTGCCGTCGTTCTGGCGTTGCAGCAGGGTTTCGCGTTGCAGGTAGTCGGCCACCGAGACGGGGCCGAGCAGCACGGCCAGGCCCTGGGTCTGCTTGGGAATCTGGGCGTTGCCGTTGTCCAGCTGATACAGCGGTACCGGCTGATGCACCGTGCAACCGACCAGGCCGAGGAGGCCGGTCAGCAGCAATACGGAGGGGAGGCGCAGCAGTCTCATCGTTTCACCTGAGGGCCGCGCTGGCGGCCGCAATCGTACGTCAAGGCCGCACATGATCCGCCAAAGCGGCCGCGGACTCCAGCCCGCGGCGCTCTACGGCATGCCTTTGCGCTGCGCTTGGGCTCAGGCCGGGGTTTCCACCAGCAGCGAATCGACCCGCTGGAAGCCGCGCGGCAGCTTGTTGCCACGCCGCCCGCGTTCGCCCTTGTAGTGCTCCAGGTCGTCCGGCTTGAGCGACAGGGTGCGCTTGCCGGCCTGCAGGACCAGGGTGGAGCCATTGGGCAGCACGGCCAGGTCGGTGAGGTATTCCTCGCGGCTGGCCACGCGCTCACCGGGGATGCCGATGATCTTGTTGCCCTTGCCTTTGCCCAGTTGCGGCAGGTCGGCGACCTTGAACAGCAGCAGGCGACCTTCGGTGGTCACCGCCGCCAGCCAGTCTTCCTCGATGCTGGCTACCGGCTTGGGCGGCACCACCAGCGAGCCGTTGGGCAGGCTGAGCAGGGCCTTGCCGGCCTTGTTCTTGGCCTGCAGGTCCTCGCCCTTGACCACGAAGCCGTAGCCGGCATCCGAGGCGATCACGTACAGGGCGCTGTCTTCCGGCAGCAGCACGCAATCGAAGGTGGCGCCCGGCGGCGGCTGTAGGCGGCCGGTGAGCGGCTCGCCCTGGCCGCGTGCCGACGGCAGCGAGTGGGCGGCCAGCGAGTAGCTGCGCCCGGTGGAGTCGATGAACACGGCGTACTGGTTCGAGCGGCCCGGCGCGGCGGCCTTGAAGCCGTCGCCGGCCTTGTAGGACAGGCCGGTGGCGTCGATGTCGTGACCCTTGGCGCAACGTACCCAGCCTTTTTCCGAGAGCACCACGGTGACCGGTTCGGTCGGCATCAGTTCGGTTTCGCTGAGAGCCTTGGCCTCGGCACGGGCGACGATCGGCGAGCGGCGGTCATCGCCGTACTTCTCGGCGTCGTCGAGGATTTCCTGGCGTACCAGTTTCTTCAGCTTGGCCTCGCTGCCGAGCAGGGCCAGCAGCTTGGCGCGCTCCTTGGCCAGTTCGTCCTGCTCGCCACGGATCTTCATTTCTTCCAGGCGGGCCAGCTGGCGCAGGCGGGTGTCGAGGATGTAGTCGGCCTGGATGTCGGTGAGGCCGAAGCGCTCCATCAGCACCGGCTTGGGCTGATCCTCGGTACGGATGATGTGGATCACTTCATCCAGGTTGAGGAAGGCGGTGAGCAAGCCTTCCAACAGGTGCAGGCGCTTCTCGACCTTGTCCAGGCGGAACTGCAGGCGGCGGCGCACGGTGCCGACGCGGTACACCAGCCACTCGGTGAGCAGGGTGCGCAGGTCTTTCACCTGCGGCTTGCCGTCCAGGCCGATGACGTTGGTGTTGACCCGGTAGCTGGACTCCAGGTCGGTGGTGGCGAACAGGTGGGTCATCAGCTCGTCGGCATCGACGCGGTTGGAGCGCGGGATGATGACGATGCGGCAGGGGTTCTCGTGGTCCGACTCGTCGCGCAGGTCGGCGACCATCGGCAGCTTCTTGGCCTGCATCTGTGCGGCGATCTGCTCCAGCACCTTGGCCCCGGAGACCTGGTGCGGCAAGGCGGTGACCACGATGTCGCCGTCTTCTGCGCGGTACACGGCGCGCATGCGCACCGAGCCGCGGCCGGTCTCGTAGATCTTCAGCAGGTCGGCCTTGGGCGTGATGACTTCCGCCTCGGTGGGGAAGTCCGGGCCGAGGATGTGTTCGCACAGCTGCTCGACGGTGGCGCTCGGCTCATCGAGCAGGCGCACGCAGGCGCTGGCCACTTCGCGCAGGTTGTGCGGCGGCACGTCGGTGGCCATGCCCACGGCGATGCCGGTGGTGCCGTTGAGCAGGATGTTCGGCAGGCGCGCCGGCAGGGTCGCCGGTTCGTCCAGCGTGCCGTCGAAGTTCGGCACCCAGTCGACGGTGCCCTGGCCCAGTTCGTTGAGCAGCACTTCCGAATAGCGCGATAGACGCGCCTCGGTGTAACGCATGGCGGCGAAGGACTTGGGATCGTCCGGCGCACCCCAGTTGCCCTGGCCATCGACCAGGGTGTAGCGGTAGCTGAACGGCTGGGCCATCAGCACCATGGCTTCGTAGCAGGCGCTGTCGCCGTGCGGGTGGAACTTGCCGAGCACGTCACCGACGGTACGCGCCGACTTCTTGTGCTTGGAGTCGGCGTCCAGGCCCAGCTCGCTCATGGCGTAGACGATACGGCGCTGTACCGGCTTGAGGCCGTCGCCGATGTGCGGCAGGGCGCGGTCCATGATCACGTACATGGAGTAGTTGAGATAAGCCTGCTCGGTGAAGTCGGCAAGGGACCGACGTTCCACGCCTTCCAGGCTCAAGTCGAGGGTATCGCTCATGCGTGCCTCATGGTCATTTCAAAGATGTTGATTGGCGCAGCACCAGGGTGCCGCCCTTCTGGGTGAATTCGAGTTGCTTGAGGGCGCTCATGCCGAGCAGCACCTCGCGGCCTTCCATGCCGGGGGTGATCAGGGCCGCCACGTCGTGCAGGCGGATGTCGCCCAGCTGCAGCAGGCCCAAGCGGGTGCGCGCGCCGGTGACGGTGCCATTGGCTGTGCGGATCTGCACTGGCGCGCCGGGCTCCAGGCCCAGCTCCTTGGCCAGGGGCTGTGGAATGGCCACGGCGCTGGCGCCGGTGTCGAGCAGGAAGGTCACGGTGTGGCCGTCGATCTGCCCGTCCAGCACATAGTGGCCGCCACGGCTGCTGGCCAGGCTCACCTCGATGTAGTCGGCGCCGTGCACCGATTGCGGCTGGCGATTGGGGTTGTCGCGTTGCTCTTCCCAGCTGCCGAACCAGTGCGTGGCCAGGGCAAGGGCGGCGACCCAGGCCAGAATCAGCATCACGCGGGCGGCGCGCTGGCCGGCGGGACGTTCACTCATGGCGCACTCCAGCCGCCTTCCGGGGCCTTGAACTGCCAGAGCATCGGGCGGCTTTCGCCGTCACTGCGCGCCAGGTTGTTGTTGTCCAAGCCCAGCCAGGCACTGTCCTTGTCCAGCCAGAGTGCCTCGGCGACGCCGTAGGGTTCGGGATAGCGACGGCCTTCGGCCAGCGCCGCGGCGACGAACGACCAGCACTTTTCCTCCGCGCCGGTGTTCGGGTCGCGGCGGCAGATGCGGTGTTCCAGGCGTTCCAGGCTGAACAGCTTGCCATCGAAGAAGGCCAGGTCGCCGAAGCTGCGCGGGTAGCGTTTGTCGCTCTGCGGCGTCAGCGGCGAGCGCAGCTGGCCAGCCTCGGACATCAGGATGCAGCCGCCGGTGCAGCGCCAGCGGCCCTTCTCCAGGTGCAGCACCAGCAGGCCGCGGCGCTCGCGCTCGGCGGCCAGCCACAGGCGGGCTCCGGCCGGGTCGATGGCCAGGCCCTCGAGCAGGGCGTTGTGGCGCAACAGCATGCCGCTGGCGCGGGCCTGGCGGATCAGACCGTCGGGCAGCGGCAGCCATTCGGCCATGCCGCTGGGGCCGACCTGCAGCAGGGCGGTATGCGCCTCGCTGAGCAGATAGCGGTTGCCCTTGGTGTCGCAGCTGATGCTTTCGAAATCCAGCTCGCCGCCGCGCACCAGGTTGGCTACCCAGGTGCGCATGCGCAGGCCCCAGGGCAGCGCGCTGGGCGGCACTGGCGGCGCGTCGAAGGTCTCGATCTCGGCCTGCCAGGCGCCGTCTGCCGGGCGCAGCCGGTACAGACGATCATCCTCGCGGTCGGATACCGCCAGCCATTCCGCGCCGCAGCGGGTCAGGCCGGACAGGTTGCCGGCGACCATGCCGTCCACCGGATGCTCGGCCAGTAGTTGCAGCTGTACCGGTTCGGCGGCGAATGCGTTGCCGGCCAGCAGCAGGCCGGCCAGGGCCAGGCTCAACCTCACGCCAAGACCTCGGCGAGGTTGCCCTTGGACTCCAGCCAGCTCTTGCGGTCGCTGGCGCGCTTCTTGGCCAGCAGCATGTCCATCACTTCGCGGGTTGCCTCGAAGTCGTCCAGGCCCAGCTGCACCAGGCGGCGGGTGTTGGGGTCCATGGTGGTCTCGCGCAGCTGCGGCGGGTTCATCTCACCGAGGCCCTTGAAGCGGGTGACCTGCGGCTTGCCGCGGCGCTTCTCGGCCACCAGGCGGTCGAGGATGCCGTCGCGCTCGGCGTCGTCGAGGGCGTAGAAGATCTCCTTGCCCAGGTCGATGCGGTACAACGGCGGCATGGCCACATAGACGTGACCGGCTTCCACCAGCGGGCGGAAGTGGCGCACGAACAATGCGCAGAGCAGGGTGGCGATGTGCAGGCCGTCGGAGTCGGCGTCGGCGAGGATGCAGATCTTGCCGTAGCGCAGCTGGCTCAGGTCGTTGGAGCCCGGGTCGATGCCGATGGCCACGGCGATGTCGTGTACTTCCTGCGAGGCGAGGACTTCGCCGCCGTCGACTTCCCAGGTGTTCAGGATCTTGCCGCGCAGCGGCATGATGGCCTGGAACTCCTTGTCGCGGGCCTGCTTGGCGGAGCCGCCGGCGGAATCACCTTCGACCAGGAACAGCTCGGAACGCATCGGGTCCTGGCCTGCGCAGTCGGCCAGCTTGCCGGGCAGCGCTGGGCCCTGGGTGATCTTTTTGCGCTCGACCTTCTTGCCGGCCTTGAGGCGCCGCCCGGCGTTGCCGATGGCCTGCTCGGCCAGCAGCAGGCCGGTTTCCGGGTGGGCGTTGAGCCACAGGCTGAAGGCGTCCTTGACCACGCCGGAGACGAATGCCGAGGCCTCGCGGGAGGACAGGCGCTCCTTGGTCTGGCCGGAGAACTGGGCGTCCTGCATCTTCATCGAGAGGACGAAGGCGATGCGCTCCCAGACGTCTTCCGGTGCCAGCTTGACGCCGCGCGGCAGCAGGTTGCGGAACTCGCAGAACTCGCGCATGGCGTCCAGCAGGCCCTGGCGCAGGCCGTTGACGTGGGTGCCGCCCTGGGCGGTGGGGATCAGGTTGACGTAGCTTTCCTGCAGCGACTCGCCACCTTCGGGCAGCCACAACAGGGCCCAGTCCACCGCCTCCTTGTTGCCGGCGAGGGAGCCGCAGAACGGCTCGTCGGGCAGGCGCACGTGCTCGCTGACCGCGTCGGTGAGGTAGGAGCGCAGGCCGTCCTCGAAGTACCAGCGGGTGGTCTCGTCGCTGTTCTTGTCGCTGAAGGTGACTTCCAGGCCAGGGCACAGTACGGCCTTGGCCTTCAGCACATGCTTCAGGCGGCTGATGGAGAACTTCGGTGAATCGAAGTACTGCGGGTCGGGCCAGAAGCGCACGCTGGTGCCGGTGTTGCGCTTGCCGACGGTGCCGATCACTTCCAGGTCGGTGGCTTTGAAGCCGTCGGCGAAGGTCATGCGATGCTCGTTGCCGTCGCGCTTGACCTTGACCTCGACCTGGTTGGACAGGGCGTTCACCACCGAGATGCCCACGCCGTGCAGACCGCCGGAGAACTGGTAGTTCTTGTTGGAGAACTTGCCGCCGGCGTGCAGCTTGGTGAGGATCAGTTCGACACCGGGGATGCCTTCTTCCGGGTGGATGTCGACCGGCATGCCGCGGCCGTCGTCGATCACTTCCAGCGAGTTGTCCTCGTGGAGGATTACCTGGATGACCTTGGCGTGACCGGCCAGAGCCTCGTCGACGCTGTTGTCGATGACTTCCTGGGCCAGGTGGTTGGGCCGCGAGGTGTCGGTGTACATGCCCGGGCGCTTGCGCACCGGGTCCAGACCGGACAGTACTTCGATGGCATCGGCGTTGTAGGCGTTCTGCTGGGCCATGGTGTCTCTTGTCTATTAAAGGGTGGAAAAGTCGAAGTCGGCCCAGAGGGCGGGGGCGAAGCCGGCCAGCGCGAGGATTTCCGGGATGCGCTGGGCGAAGCCCTGGTAGCTGTGGTCGCCACCTTCACGGATGTCCAGGCTGCAGCTGCTGTAGAACGTCTCGGCCTGGCGGTAGTCCAGGGTCTCGTCGGCGGTCTGCAGCCACACGCGGTAGCGCGCGGCGTCCTGCGGCTCGGCTGTTTCCAGCTCCTGCAGGGCGGCGACGTGATCAACGGTCAGCAGCCAGGTCTCGTTGGTGTAGTGGTTGGTCTGCTCGACCTCCTTGCCGCCGAACAGCCGGTGCGGACGCACGGCCGGGTTGATCAGCAGGGCGGGAAGGCCATGCTGCTCGGCGAGGAAAGTGGAGTAGTAGCCGCCCAGCGAACTGCCGACCAGCAGCGGGCTGCCCAGTTCGGCGATGGCTGCCTGCAGCTGCTGCATGGCCTGGCGCGGGTGGTGATGCAGGGCCGGCACGCGCAGATGCTGGGCGATGCCGCAGTGTTCGGCCACCTTGAGCAGTTGGCTGGCCTTGGTCGAGGCCGGCGAACTGTTGAGGCCGTGGATATAGAGGATGCTGGGATTCATGGAGCGGGAGGCTACAAGCTAGGCGACGCCAGCCGCAAGCACTGATGGCCCGCGCTGCGGACTTAGTAGCCCTTGACGCTGTAGTCCACTTCGAAGTGGATGCCGGTGACGCGCGAGACGCCGGTCTCCAGCCGTCCGTCGGCATGCAGGCGCAGCCAGCGGTAGCCGGGGGCCGTGGTGTCGACCTGGAATTCCTCGCTGCCAGGGGCGAACTGCACGCAGGTGGAGGGCGAGGCGAGCAGGCGGATGCCGCCGCGCTGCTGGTCGAACTCCTGGTGCACGTGACCCCAGAGCACCGCCTTGACCTGGGCGTGGCGCTCCAGCACGGCGAACAGGGCGTCGGGGTTGCGGATGCCGATCGGCTCCATCCACTTGCAGCCGATGGACACCGGGTGATGGTGGAAGCAGACCAGATGATGACGTTCGGGGGCTTCGCTCAGCGCGCGCTCCAGCAGCTCGAGCTGGTCGTCGGCCAGGTAGCCGGGTACCGCGCCGGGGATCGACGAGTCGAGCAGGATGATGCGCCAGTTGCCCATGTCCACCACCGGCTGCAGCAGGTCGCTGCCGGCGCAGGCTGCCTGCATGGCGGGCAGTTCGTCGTGGTTGCCGGGGAACCAGCGGGCCGCACCTTCAAGGCTGGAGGTGAGCTGGCGGAAGCGTTGGTAGGATTCCACGCTGCCGTCCTGGGAGAGGTCGCCGGTGGCGAGAATCAGGTCGATGTCGGTCTGTTCGACCTGTACCCGTTCGATCACCTTTTCCAGGCTGTCCTGGGTGTTCATGCCCAGCAGTTTGCCGTCCGATTCGGCAAAAAGGTGGCTGTCCGACAACTGCACGAGCAGTACCGGACGGTCTGGGACAAGAGACGACGGGCGCGACAAGGGCCAACTCCTGAGCGGGTTCCCAGGATTATGGTGGGTGAAACGCGATTCGGTAAACCCGGCAAACGTGAACCCGTCACATTTGCGTGGTTGTGATCACAACACCGGCGCCAGCTCGTGACCGCAGGCGATGCAGTGGCTCAGCCATTCGCCGAGGAACAGGTTGAGCTGGGTCTTCTCGTCCGGCTGGTGCATGGCGGCGTTGGGGTAGGGGTAGATGCCGCGGAAGCGCCGGGCGTTTTCCGCACCGATTACCTCGGCCATGCGCGCGTCGTGGTAGGCGCGCACTTCCAGGCGCGGCACCGGCAGCCAGGTTAGGCTGTGTTCCTGGCGTACTTCCAGAGTGGTGGTGTAGGGGCAGTTCTCGGTGACACGAATCAGCAGCACGCCTAGCAGCAGGTCGCCTTGGCTCAGGGCCACGCGGCGCTCGCCTTGCGCCGCACGCATGTCCGGCAACAGGCGCAGCAGGCGCGCGTAGTTGGCTTCGCAAGCGGCCTGCAGCTCGACCAGGTCGACCCGGTAGCGCTCGCGCAGCAGGTTCATGACCACAGCCCCCGCACTTCGGCGCGGTTCAGCGCCAGCCACTGCAGGGCGATGATGCTAGCGGCGTTGTTGATGCGCCCGTCCTTCACCGCCTGCAGGGCATCCTCCAGCGGCCAGACGTGCACGCGAATGTCCTCGCCTTCCTCGGCCAGGCCATGCACGCCGCCCACGCCTTCGCTGTCGCAACGGCCGACATAGAGGTACACGAGCTCGTCGGAGCCGCCGGGGGAGGGGTAGTACTGGGTGATGGGCCAGAGTGCGCCGAGCTTGAGGTCGGCCTCTTCCTCGGCCTCGCGGTGGGCCACTTCCTCGGGTTGCTCGTCCTTGTCGATCAGCCCGGCGACCAGCTCCAGCAGCCAGGGGTTGCTGCTCTTCTCCATGGCGCCGACGCGGAACTGCTCGAGCAGCACCACGGTGTCGCGTTGCGGGTCGTATGGCAGCACGCACACGGCGTCGTGGCGCACGAACAGTTCGCGGCTGAGCTGCGGGCCCATGCCGCCGGCGAACTGGCGGTGGCGCAGATGCAGGCGGTCCAGGCGATAGAAGCCCTTGAAGCAGGTCTCGCGCTGGAGTACCTCGACATCGGCATGTGACATGTATTTCCCCCTGTCCCGCAGGAACGAGCCTGCGTCATGTGTGGGCGCGTCGTGCTTCGCTTGAATGTGCGCGCCCTGGCGGTGCTTTGGCAAGCCGGCGGAGCGTTCGTTCCCCGGCGTTCTGCAGCGGATTATAGCGGTGCGCATGTGACCTTTTGTTTGGCGCTGACGCACAGCTTGGGCTTGGATGGCCGCGTGCCGGCAGCGACAATGAGCGCCGCCGCGCCGGGAACGCCCGCCGCGCCGTGCAGTCGAAACGCCCGTCGTCGCACCGAGGAGAATTCATGCGTTGCATCGCCGCTGTCGGTCTGTTGTCCCTGTCGCTCCTGCTCAGCGGCTGCCAGTCATTGCTGCTTGCGTCCAGGCCCGAGTCGGGGTTGGCCACCAGCCGCCAGGCCTGGGAGCACCGCGCGTCGGGCTGCGAGGCCAAGGACTGCGCGCTGGTCAATATCGACCTGCAGAAGCTGGATGACCTGCCAGAGCTGAATGCGCGCATCGAGCAGGAGCTGCTCAAGCTGACCATCGAGCTGCCGGGCGATCCACCGCCGCCCTCGCTGGAGGTCTACGAGAAGGAATTCCTGGCCAGTGCCCAGCCGGGCTGGATGAGTTACCTGCAGGCCAAGGTGCTGGAGCAGCACGACCGCCTGGTGGTGATCGAGCTGTCCAGCTACCGCTTCACCGGCGGCGCCCACGGCATCCCCGGGCGTGCCTACCTCAACTACGACCGCGAGAAGGGCCGCCTGCTGAGCCTGGACGACCTGCTGCTGCCGGACGGAGAGACCGCCTTCTGGCAGCAGGCCGAGCTGGCGTACCAGGCCTGGCTCAAGTCCAGCGGCCTGGGCGATGACCTGGAATACCAGGCCAACTGGCCCTTCGCCCGCACCGCCAACGTGGCCCTGCTGCGCGACTCGGTGATGCTCAAGTACGAGGTCGGCCGCATCGCTCCCTACTCCAGCGGCCACCCCGACCTGCGCATTCCCTATTCGCGCCTCAACGGCATCCTCAAGCCCTTCTATTTCCCCGGTCGCGGCTGATCAGCGACCGGCCAGCTTGCCCAGCAGCAGTTGCAGCACGGCCGCCAGGCCCAGCGCCGGCAGGGTGGCACCGACGGTGGGGTAGACGTTCACCAGCACGTGGAAGGTTGCGACACCGCAGGCCCAGGCCAGCAGGCTGTCCCAGCGCAGCAGCGGCACACTGCTCGGCAGCTGGCGGCGGCGCAGGACGAAGTGGTCCATCAGCACCACGCCAAACAGCGGCGCGAATACTGAGCCGATCAGCAGCAGGAAGTGCTCGTACTGCGCCAGCGGGGCGAACCAGGCGATCAGGGTGCACAGCACGCCGATGGCCAGCGCCAGGTGCTCGACCTTGAACGGCAGCAGGGTGCCACTGGAAACCGCGGCCGAGTGGATGTCGGCGAAAGCCTTCTCCGACTCGTCGAGCAGGATCAGCAGCAGCGGGATGCCCATGCCGGCGCCGGCCAGGGCCAACAGCAGGGTATTGGCCTCGCCCGGTGCGGCGAACGCCAGGGTGTATGCCACGCCCAGGCTCATCAGCCACAGGCAACCGACGAAGAAGCCCAGCGCCGCACCGGCGAACACGCCACCGGCACGCTTGCCGAAGCGCGAGTAGTCGGCGATCAGCGGCAGCCAGGACAGCGGCATGGCAATGGCCAGGTCGAAGCCCAGGGCGAAGCTCATCGAGCCATCGCCCGGGCGAGCCCAGAGCGCGGCCATGTCGGCCTTGGCGAACAGGTTCCAGGTCAGCCAGGCGCAGGCGCCGAGCAGCAGCCAGATGCCCCACTTGCGCAGCACGCGACGCACGAAGGCCAGCGGCCCGGCCACTGCCAGCAGGGTGGCCAGGGCGCCGAAGAACAGGGTCCACAGCGTGGCATTGGTCCAGACGCTATCGGCGCCCAGGTGCTTGCCGGCCAGCAGGCTGGCGGCATCGCGCATGACGATGATCTCGAAGGCACCCCAGCCCACCAGTTGCAGCAGGTTGAGCAGTGCCGGCAGCGCCGCGCCGTGGCGACCGAGGCTCAGGCGCAGGGCGGCCATCGAGGCCATGCCGGTGTCGCTGCCGATCACGCCGACCGCGCCGAGCAGTAGGGCGCCGAGGCCGACGCCAAGCACCAGCGCCAGCAGCGAGCCAGCCAGGCCCAGGCCGGGGGCGAGCAGGGCGCCGGCTTGCAGCACCATCAGGCCCATGCCGAGGGAGAACCACAGGGCGAGCAGGTCGCGGGCGCCGAAGGCGCGCTCGGTGAGCGGCACGGCGAGGTTGGGAGAGTAGTTGGCAGTGGTCACTTCGTTGTTGTTCTCAGTGATGGAATGAAAAGGCCCCGCACACAACGCAGGGCCTGTCTGTTGCAGGTCAGACCTGCTTGTAGATCAGCGAGCCTTCTTCCTTGAAGCGCCCGGACTGCTCGGCGAAGCCGGCCTCGATGGCCTTCTGCTCGTCGGTCAGGCCGTTGTCCTTGGCGTAGTCGCGCACTTCCTGGGTGATCTTCATCGAGCAGAACTTCGGTCCGCACATGGAGCAGAAGTGCGCGACCTTGGCCGAGTCTTTTGGCAGGGTCTCGTCGTGGAAGGCGCGCGCGGTGTCCGGGTCGAGGCCGAGGTTGAACTGGTCTTCCCAGCGGAACTCGAAGCGTGCCTTGGACAGGGCGTTGTCGCGGATCTGCGCGCCCGGGTGGCCCTTGGCGAGGTCGGCGGCGTGCGCGGCGATCTTGTAGGTGATGATCCCGGTCTTCACGTCATCCTTGTTCGGCAGACCTAGGTGCTCCTTGGGCGTGACGTAGCAGAGCATGGCGCAGCCGAACCAGCCGATCATGGCGGCGCCGATGCCGCTGGTGATGTGGTCGTAGCCGGGGGCGATGTCGGTGGTCAGCGGGCCGAGGGTGTAGAACGGCGCCTCGTCGCAGCATTCGAGCTGCTTGTCCATGTTCTCCTTGATCAGCTGCATCGGCACGTGGCCGGGGCCTTCGATCATGCACTGCACGTCGTGCTTCCAGGCGATCTTGGTCAGCTCGCCGAGGGTCTCCAGCTCACCGAACTGCGCGGCGTCGTTGGCGTCGGCGATGGAGCCCGGGCGCAGGCCGTCGCCCAGCGAGAAGCTGACGTCGTAGGCCTTCATGATTTCGCAGATTTCCTCGAAGTTCGTATAGAGGAAATTCTCCTTGTGGTGCGCCAGGCACCACTTGGCCATGATCGAACCACCACGGGAAACGATGCCGGTGACCCGCTTGGCGGTCAGCGGCACATAGCGCAGCAGTACGCCGGAGTGGATGGTGAAGTAGTCCACGCCTTGCTCGGCCTGCTCGATCAGGGTGTCGCGGAACAGCTCCCAGGTCAGGTCCTCGGCGATACCGTCGACCTTCTCCAGCGCCTGGTACACCGGTACGGTGCCGATCGGCACGGGGCTGTTGCGGATGATCCACTCGCGGGTCTCGTGGATGTGCTTGCCGGTGGACAGGTCCATCACCGTGTCCGAGCCCCAGCGGATGCCCCAGGTCAGCTTGGCCACTTCCTCTTCGATGGATGAACCGAGGGCGCTGTTGCCGATGTTGCCGTTGATCTTCACCAGGAAGTTGCGGCCGATGATCATCGGCTCCAGCTCCACATGGTTGATGTTGGCCGGGATGATGGCGCGGCCGCGGGCGATCTCGGAGCGGACGAACTCGGGGGTGATTTCCTTGGGGATGCTGGCGCCGAAGCTGTGGCCGGCGTGTTGCTCCTTCAGCAGCCCGGCCTCGCGCGCCTCGATCAGCTTCATGTTCTCGCGGATGGCGACGAACTCCATCTCGGGCGTGATGATGCCCTGCTTGGCGTAGTGCATCTGGCTGACGTTCTTGCCGGCCTTGGCGCGGCGCGGGTTGCGCACATGGGCGAAGCGCATGGCCGCCAGTTCGGCGTCGGCCAGGCGGCGCTGGCCGAACTCGGAGGACAGGCCTGGCAGCCGCTCGGTGTCGCCACGGTCCTCGATCCAGGCACTGCGCACATCACTCAGGCCCTGGCGCACGTCGATGGTCACGCTCGGGTCGGTGTAGGGGCCGGAGGTGTCGTAGACGGTGACCGGGGCGTTGATCTCACCGCCGAACGCGGTGGGCGTCACGTCCAGGCTGATCTCGCGCATCGGCACGCGGATGTCCGGGCGCGAGCCCTGGACATAGACTTTCTGCGAACGGGGAAAGGGCTGGATCGACTGCTGATCGACCTGGGCGCTCTCACTGAGGTTTTTCTGTTGTTGTTTGACGCTCATCGGCTCGGCTCCTCGGTGGGATGTCGGAGCGAACCTGATGAAGGTGCACCATGGGCGGTGCCGAGAGGACTCGCGCGCAGTGCGGCGAGGACATCTTGTTCCCTACGCAGGCCTTAACCTGATCAGGTTCAACGGGATCCGGAACTTTCCGATCTCAGCCCACGATTCTGGGCGCCCCGACAAGAACTGGTCGCAGTCTAATCAAAAATTGTACACAGCAGCAATCGAACTGCTCTTTCTGCGCTGCGTTTCGTCGGTGGCGCGGGTTCTGGTCTATAAAGCTTGGGCATTGTTGCGATCAAGCAACAAAGCTTGTCGCAAACCGGCCTACCGTTGCGTTGCGCTCGCCTTGACCGCCGCCAGCGGCAGCCTTAGCCTTGCCCGATTCCCCTGTATCTAGGACTGATCATGCTACGCAGACTCTCTCTGGCGCTCGCAGTAGCTGCTGCCACCTCTGGAATGGCCTGGGCGGAAGACGCTCCCCTGGCGACCAAGACCGATCTGGTCACCGTCTATAACGAGGCGGTGAAGAACAACGCCGATCTGGCTGCCGCGCGCGCCAACTACGCGGCGATCAGCGAAGTGGTGCCGCAGGCCCGCGCGGGTCTGCTGCCGAACCTGACCGCTGGTGCCGACAGCATGCACACCGACACCAAGGTGGACACCAACGTCAGCGACGTGGACGCCACGCGCAGCGGCCTGTCCTACCGCGCCAACCTGAGTCAGCCGCTGTTCCGCGCCGACCGCTGGTTCCAGTTCCAGGCGGCCAAGGCCACCGACCAGCAGTACGCCCTGCAGCTCTCCGCGACCGAGCAGAACCTGATCCTGCAGAGCGCCGAGACCTACTTCGCCGTGCTCCGTGCCCAGGACACCCTGGCTTCGACCAAGGCCGAGGAAGCGGCGTTCAAACGTCAGCTGGACCAGGCCAACGAGCGTTTCGACGTGGGCCTGTCGGACAAGACCGACGTGCTCGAAGCCCAGGCCGGCTACGACACCGCCCGTGCCAACCGCATCCTCGCCCAACGCGCCGTGGATGACTCCTTCCAGGCGCTGGTGACCCTGACCAACCACGACTACGCCTCGATCGAGGGCATCCTGCACACCCTGCCGGTGCTGGTGCCGACGCCGAACGATGCCAAGGCCTGGGTCGACACCGCCGCCCAGCAGAACCTCAATCTGCAGGCCAGCAACTACGCGGTCGACGCTGCCGAAGAGACCCTGCGTCAGCGCAAGGCCGGCCATGCGCCGACCCTGGACGCCGTCGCCCAGTACCAGAAGGGTGACAACGACAGCCTCGGCTTCTCCAACCCGACCGGCACCGGCCTGCGCTACAACGATGAGGCCGAGCAGACCAGTATCGGTTTGCAGCTGAACATCCCGATCTACAGCGGTGGCCTGACCAGCTCCCAGGTGCGCGAGGCCTACCAGCGCGTCAACCAAAGCGAGCAGGAGCGCGAGAGTCTGCGCCGGCAGGTCGTCGAGAACACCCGCAACCTGCACCGCGCGGTGAACACCGACGTGGAGACCGTGCAGGCCCGTCGCCAGTCGATCATCTCCAACCAGAGCGCCCTGGAAGCCACCGAGATCGGCTACCAGGTCGGTACCCGCAACATCGTCGACGTGCTCGATGCCCAGCGTCAGCTGTACAGCTCGGTGCGCAACTACAACGATGCCCGCTACGACTACATCCTCAACAACCTGCGCCTGAAGCAGGCTGCCGGCACCCTGGCGCCGACTGATCTGGAAGCCCTGTCCGGCTTCCTCAAGCCGGACTACAACCCGGACAAGGACTTCCTGCCGCCAGACCTGGCCAAGGCAGCGGAAGCCCAGCTCAAGGGCAACTCCGACTACTGAGTCAGTGCGATGATCGAAGCCCCGCCCAGTGCGGGGCTTTTTTATGCGCGCTTTTGGCCTATACCTTGCTTTGGTTACAGCTTTTGTAAGTGCGGCCGATGCGCTGTCATCGGGTCGCCTGACCGGAAGGAGTTTCGCAGTGTCCGTTCTGTTTTCTCTATTGCGCAGCCGCTTGCTGCGCCCAGTCTTCATCGCTCTCGGCCTAGCCATGCTGGCGCAGGTCGGTATCGCCGTCTGGCTGACGCGCGCGACCGTCGATAACCTGGTCAACGACCTGACCCAGCGCCTGGGCGGCGAGAGCCAGCGCCTGGCCAGTGAGCTGGGCAGCGCCGAGGATGAGATGCGCGCCGGGCTGGCCACGCTCTCCACCAATACCCGCGAGCGCCTTTCCGGCGGTCTCTCCACTCAGCTCAAGGATGAACAGGCGCAACTGCGCAAGGTGCTGGAGGAGAACCTCAAGCAGTCCGGCAACTCCATCGCGCAGATGCTTGCCGGCGTGGCGCCCAAGGCGATCTGGGACAACGACGCTCCGGCGCTGACCGCCCTGACCCGCATCGTCCAGCGTGACCCTGCGGTGCTCTTCGCCGTGTTCTACGACGCCCAGGGCCAGCGCCTGACGCGCAACTTCAACCGCAGCAGCCCGCGGGTGCGCGAGCTGGTGGCGGCCGGGCAGGGCGACGGTGCGCTGGCCAAGCTGGTCGACGCTGCCTCGCGTGACCCCAAGGTGCACATGGTCGAGGTCGACATCAATCCGATGGGGGCGTCCATCGGCAAGGTTCAGCTGGGCATGTCGCTGGACGGCGTCGAGCAGGAGCTGACCGCGCTGGATGCCCGCTTCGCCACCCTGGTGGGCAACGCCGGCGAATTGGTCGATAAGAGCCTTTCCGGCGCCGCCCAAGACAGCACTCAGGCCCTGCAGCAACGCCTGCAGCTGGCCGAGCAGGCGACCAACGACATGGCACGCAACGGCAGCGAGACAGTGCAGCAGGCTGCCGATAGCCTGCGCTGGCGCATTGCGACTGGCCTGCTGGTGGTCGGTCTGTTGACCCTGGCCGCCGTGGCTCTGGTACTCGGCTGGCGTGTGCTCAGTCGCCTGCAGCTGCTGATCGGCGCGCTCAAGGACCTGGCGGCCGGCGAGGGCGACCTGACTCGCCGTGTGCAGCTGGACAGCAACGACGAAGTCGGCGAGATGGCTGATGCGGTCAATCAGTTCATCGCCAAGCTGCAACCCATCGTGCGCGAAGCAGGTGAGGTGGCGCAGCGTACCGGCGAAGAGATTCGCAGCCTGGCCCAGCGCAGTGCGGCGGCCGAGGCCGCGGCCGGTCGCCAGCGCGACGAGGTGGCCGGCAGCCTGCAGGCGCTAGAAGATATGGCCGCTGCGGCGCAGCACGAGAGCCAGGCCATGCACGATGCGCAGCAACGCGTCGTGGCGATCCGCCAGGCGGCGCACGAGAACGCGGCCATCGCCGATAAGGTCGGGCGCCTGATCGAGGCGCTGGTGGCGCGGGTAGAGAACGGTTCTGCGGTGATCGAGAAGCTGGCCCAGCAGAGCGAGCAGATCGAAGTGGTGCTGACGGTGATCCAGTCCATCGCCGAGCAGACCAATCTGTTGGCGCTGAACGCGGCCATCGAGGCGGCGCGCGCTGGCGAGAGCGGGCGTGGTTTCGCCGTGGTGGCCGATGAGGTGCGTGCGCTGGCGAGCAAGACCCAGCAATCCACCGGCGATATCCAGGCGCATATCACGGCTCTGCAGCAGGGCGCGCGTGAGGCGGTGGCGGTGATCGGTCAGGCCGGCGGTCAGGCTGCCGAAGGCTTGCAGGCGCTGCGTGACAGCGCGCGGCTGCAGCAGTCGGTGCAGGCTTCGGTGGACGAGGTGCACGGTGCTATCGACAGTGCCACGCGCTCGGCGACCGAGCAGGCCGCAGGTGCCGCAGCCGTGCGTGGCCGGGTCGAGGTGATCCACAGCGAGGCCCAGCGTGCGGCGCAGGCGGTGAGCGAGACGGCGGCCAGCGGCAGGCTGGTGGACGGGCTGGTGGCTCAGCTGCGTGCGAGCTTCGCCCAGTTCAAGGTCTGATGATCTGCGGCGGGAGCGGCCTGGCCGTTCCCGTCGAGAGACTTTTCAGAGGTCAGAAACGAAAAAACCGAGCCAGAGGCTCGGTTTTTTCTTGAAGAGTGGTGCCCAGGAGAAGACTCGAACTTCCACGGTGTTGCCACCGCTAGGACCTGAACCTAGTGCGTCTACCAATTCCGCCACCTGGGCACTGAAAGCTATGATTGCTCAGTTGCTTCCGTGTTACAACGTCTCAGCAACGTTGTGGCGGCGAACTATACGGACGAGGTTTTTGCTTGTAAACCCCTGATGTCGAAAAAATTATTCTGCTGACCCTGGGTGCCGTTTCGCGCTTCAATACACACATGGCAAGCCATCTATATATGCGCAAAGGTAATTTCACTTAATGGCCGATTGGCAATCCCTCGATCCCGAGGCCGCCCGTGAGGCGGAAAAATACGACAACCCCATTCCCAGCCGCGAGCTGATTCTGCAGCACCTGTCCGAGCGCGGTTCGCCCGCTGCCCGCGAGGAGCTGGTGGAGGAGTTCGGTCTGACTACCGACGAGCAGCTCGAAGCGCTGCGTCGCCGCCTGCGCGCCATGGAGCGCGACGGCCAGCTCATCTACACCCGCCGTGGCACCTACGCGCCTGTGGACAAGCTCGATCTGATCCGCGGGCGCATCAGCGGTCACCGTGACGGCTTCGGCTTCATGGTGCCGGACGATGGCAGCGATGATCTGTTCCTCAGTCCCGCGCAGATGCGCCTGGTGTTCGATGGCGACCGCGCACTGGCGCGGGTTTCCGGGCTCGATCGTCGCGGCCGCCGCGAAGGCGCCATCGTCGAAGTGATCGCGCGTGCCCACGAGACCATCGTCGGTCGCTACTTCGAGGAGGCCGGCATCGGCTTCGTCGAGGCCGACAATCCGAAGATCCAGCAGGAAGTGCTGGTTACTCCGGGCCGTACTGGCGGTGCCAAGATCGGCCAGTTCGTCGAGATCAAGATCACCCACTGGCCCACTTCGCGCTTCCAGCCGCAGGGCGACATCGTCGAGGTGATCGGCAACTACATGGCGCCGGGCATGGAGATCGACGTGGCTCTGCGCAGCTACGACATCCCGCATGTCTGGCCCGATGCTGTCACCAAGGAGGCGCGCAAGCTCAAGCCTCAGGTGGAGGAGCGGGACAAGGAGAACCGCGTCGACCTGCGTCACCTGCCGTTCGTCACCATCGATGGTGAAGACGCCCGTGACTTCGACGACGCCGTTTACTGCGAGAAGAACAGCAGCCGCTGGAAGCTGTTCTCCGGTGGCTGGAAGCTCTACGTCGCCATCGCCGACGTGTCGCACTACGTCAAGGTCGGCTCGGCGCTGGATGAGGAGGCGCAGAGGCGCGGCAACTCGGTGTACTTCCCCGAGCGCGTGGTGCCCATGCTGCCGGAAGAGCTGTCCAACGGCCTGTGCTCGCTGAATCCGCACGTCGATCGTCTGGCCATGGTCTGCGAAATGAGCATGTCCAAGTCCGGCGAGCTGGTCGATTACCAGTTCTACGAGGCGGTCATCCACTCCCATGCGCGCCTGACCTACAACAAGGTCAGCTACATGCTGGAGCAGCCCAAGAGCAGCGAAGGCAAGGCTCTGCGCGAGGAATACAAGGAAGTCCTGCCGCACCTCAAGCAGCTCTACTCGCTGTATCAGGTGCTGCTGGCCGCCCGCCACGAGCGCGGTGCCATCGACTTCGAGACCCAGGAGACGCGCATCGTCTTCGGTAGCGGGCGCAAGATTGCCGAGATCCGCCCGACCCAGCGCAACGATGCGCACAAGCTGATCGAGGAATGCATGCTGGCGGCCAACGTGGCCACCGCGCGTTTCATGCTGGATCACTCGATGCCGTCGCTGTACCGCGTGCACGACGGTCCGCCGCCTGAGCGGGTGGAGAAGCTCAAGGCCTTCCTCGGCGAGTTGGGCCTGGCCCTGCACAAGGGCAAGCAAGGCCCGGTGCCGAAGGACTACCAGAAGCTGCTGGCCAGCATCCAGGGGCGTCCGGACTTCCACCTGATTCAGACAGTGATGCTGCGCTCGCTGAGTCAGGCGGTGTACAGCGCCGACAACAACGGCCACTTCGGTCTGAACTACGAGGCCTACACCCACTTCACCTCGCCGATCCGTCGTTATCCGGACCTGCTGGTGCATCGCGCCATTCGTAGCGTGATCCGCTCCAAGCGCGAGACCAAGCATGTGCAGCGTGCTGGTGCGGCGAGCATGCCCAAGGCGCGCATCTATCCGTACGACGAGGCGGCGCTGGAGAAGCTGGGCGAGCAGTGCTCGATGACCGAGCGCCGCGCCGACGAGGCGACGCGCGACGTGGTCAACTGGCTCAAGTGCGAGTTCATGCAGGATCGCGTCGGCGAGACCTTCGAGGGCGTGATCACTGCGGCCACCGGCTTCGGCATCTTCGTAGAGCTGAAAGACATCTATGTCGAGGGCCTGGTCCACGTGACCGCGCTGCCGGGCGACTACTACCACTTCGACCCTGTGCACCATCGCCTGTCCGGCGAGCGCAGCGGACGCAGCTTCCGCCTGGGCGACAGCGTGGAAGTGAAGGTTATGCGCGTCGATCTGGACGAGCGCAAGATCGAGTTCGAACTGAGCGAAGGCAAGGCCGACAAGGCGCCGGCTGGTCGCGGTCGTGCCGGTGCTGACGGGCGCAAGAAGACTGCGCCCAAGTCTGCCGGCTTCGGCAATACCGACGTGCAGAAGAGCCGTGAGGTGAAGAAGGCGCTGCTCGATGACGCCAAGAAGGGCGGCGGCAAGGCTCCGGCGAGCAGGGGTGGTGCGGCCAAGAAGCCTTCCACTCATCGCAAGGGCGCGCCCAAGCCAGCTGGTGCTGCGCCTGCGGCCGGCAAGCCAAGCAGCAAGCGTAAGGCGAAACGATGAGCCAGCTGGAAAAGGTCTACGGCGTACACGCCGTCGAGGCGCTGCTGCGTCATCACCCCAAGCGGGTGAAGCAGCTGTGGCTGGCCGAGAGCCGGCAGGACCCGCGAGTGCAGGCTCTGCTCGAGCTGGCCGGGCAGAACCGTGTTCCGGTCGGCCACAAGGATCGCCAGGAGCTGGACGAGTGGGCCGAGGGCGTGCACCAGGGCGTGGTTGCCGAGGTCAGCCCGAGCCAGGTGTGGGGCGAGAACATGCTCGACGAGCTGCTCGAGCGTAGCGAAGGTCCGGCCCTGCTGCTGGTGCTGGATGGCGTGACCGACCCGCACAACCTCGGCGCCTGCCTGCGCACCGCCGACGCCGCTGGCGCCCAGGCGGTGATCGTGCCCAAGGACAAGTCCGCCACCCTCAACGCCACCGTGCGCAAGGTGGCTTGCGGCGCCGCAGAGGTGATTCCGCTGGTGGCGGTGACCAACCTGGCGCGCACCCTGGAAAAGCTGCAGAAGAAGGGCCTGTGGGTCGTCGGTACCGCCGGCGAGGTCGACCAGGAGCTGTACCAGCTGGATATGACCGGCCCGACGGTGCTGGTCATGGGCGCCGAGGGCAAGGGCATGCGCCGCCTGACCCGCGAGCACTGCGACTACCTGGTGAAGCTGCCCATGGGCGGCAGCGTCAGCAGTCTCAACGTCTCGGTCGCCACCGGTGTCTGCCTGTTCGAGGCGGTGCGCCAGCGCCGTGCTGCTCAGGCCAAGGTCTGACGGCTGCTCAAATAATCGCCAATTCGCCTTGCGTGCGGTAGGGGGCTTCTCTAGAATGTCGCCCCTTGCCGTGACGGCAGGCGTTTGCGCGCCTTCGCCTCGGCAAGTTCAAACGAGTCATTCACTCCTTGCCTGACCACCTTCTGTTGGCAGGCTACAACCCGTAAGGAGCATTCATGCGTCATTACGAAATCATCTTCCTGGTTCACCCGGACCAGAGCGAGCAAGTCGGCGGCATGGTCGAGCGTTACACCAAGCTGATCGAAGAAGACGGCGGCAAAATCCACCGTCTGGAAGACTGGGGTCGTCGCCAGCTGGCCTACGCCATCAACAATGTTCACAAGGCTCACTACGTGATGCTGAACGTTGAGTGCAGCGGCAAAGCCCTGGCCGAGCTGGAAGACAACTTCCGCTACAACGACGCCGTGATCCGTAACCTTGTCATCCGTCGCGACGAAGCCGTTACCGGTCAGTCCGAGATGCTCAAGGCCGAAGAAAACCGCAGCGAGCGCCGTGAGCGCCGTGAGCGCGTTGAAACCGAATCCGCCGAAGGCGAAGACGGTGACAACAGCGACAACGCTGACGAGTAATCCACGGATCTATTGAGGAGCCACATTCATGGCACGTTTCTTCCGTCGTCGTAAATTCTGCCGTTTCACCGCTGAAGGCGTGAAAGAGATCGACTTCAAAGATCTCAACACCCTGAAAGCCTACGTATCCGAAACCGGCAAGATCGTTCCTAGCCGTATCACCGGTACCAAGGCCAAGTACCAGCGTCAGCTGGCCGTCGCTATCAAGCGCGCCCGCTACCTGGCCCTGCTGCCCTACACCGACAGCCACGGCCGTTGATAGCAGACCGTCGATTTCGTAGTAAGGGATAAAACGCATGCGCGCCTTGGCTGATTTCATCATGCGCGGCCGCGTGCAGGCCACCCTGGTGGTGGTTGGTTCGGCGGCAGTGCCGCTGTTGTTCTGGTTGAGTGCCGCCGCAAGTTGCCTAGTGCTGCTGCGGCGGGGGCCGAGAGATGCCGTTGGCATCCTCGCCTGGGCGATGCTACCGGCCGTGGTCTGGTGGCATTTCGGTGAGCCGCGCACCTTGCTGGTGCTGCTCGGTTCGCTGGGGCTGGCGTTGTTATTGCGCGCCGGTCACTCCTGGGTGAGGGTAGTGCTGGCCAGCATTCCTCTTGGTCTGGTGTTTGGCGTGATTCTGGGTGCGGTGTTCCGTGAACCCATCACAGCAATGGCGGGTGAGCTGTACAAGCTGATGCCGCAAATGCTCGATGGGGTCTACCAGCAGATGTCGGTAGAAGAGCGGACCCGCCTGGAGGCGCTGATCGCCCCGGTGCTCACCGGATTGATGGCTGCGTTGCTGCAGATCGTCAGCCTGCTCTGCCTGATGCTCGGGCGGTATTGGCAGGCGGCGCTGTACAACCCCGGCGGCTTCGGGCTCGAGTTTCGTGCCCTGCGTCTGCCCGCACCGCTGGCCTTCGGGCTGTTGGCGGTCATGCTCCTGGCGCCCAATCTGGGCCTGGAGCTGGCCATGCTGACGCCGCTGTGCAGTGTGCCCCTGGCGTTTGCCGGTGTGGCCCTGTTGCATGGTCTGGCCGCGGCGGGGCGCCTGGCGCGCTTCTGGCTGGTGGGGCTGTATGTGTCGCTGCTGCTGTTTATGCAGCTGATTTATCCGTTACTGGTGGCTGCGGCCGCCATCGACAGTCTGATTGATTTTCGCGGTCGCCAAGCGCGCAACAACGGCGCCGGCCCCGCGAACGGTGAAGGTTAAAAGTTAAGAGGTAAGACCCAAATGGAAGTTATCCTGCTGGAAAAAATCGCCAACCTGGGCAACCTGGGCGACAAGGTGAACGTCAAGGCCGGTTACGGCCGTAACTACCTGCTGCCGCAAGGCAAGGCCACCGCCGCTACCGCCGAGAACGTCGCTGCGTTCGAAGCTCGTCGCGCTGAGCTGGAAAAAGCTGCTGCCGAGAAGAAGGCTTCCGCCGAATCTCGCGCTGCTCAGCTGGCCGAGCTGGAAGTCACCATCACTGCCGTGGCCGGTGACGAAGGCAAGCTGTTCGGTTCCATCGGTACCCACGACATCGCCGAAGCCCTGACCGCCTCTGGCGTGGAAGTGTCCAAGGCCGAAGTGCGTCTGCCGAACGGCACCATCCGCCAGGTCGGCGAATTCGACGTTGCGGTGCACCTGCACACCGACGTAGAAGCCACCGTCAAGGTGATCGTGGTAGCTGCCTAAGGCATGCGACCTGCGGGCTTGCACGAAGGTGCGGGCCTGCCGACAATCGGGCACTCATCGCTTTGCGGTGCGTGCCCGTTGTTTTTTCTAGAGCCTTTTGCAAAGCAGGCCTTTGCCAAAGCCTCTGCGTTTTCCGGAATCACAGGTGCCATGAACGATATCAGCGTCCCCCAGCAATACGACCTGGAAACCGCCGCACTCAAGGTGCCGCCGCATTCCATCGAGGCCGAGCAGGCCGTGCTGGGCGGCCTGATGAAGGACAACAACGCCTGGGAGCGGGTCTCCGATGCGGTGTCCGACGGCGACTTCTACCGCCATGACCACCGCCTGATCTTCCGCTCCATCGTCACCCTGGCCGAGCGCAACTCGCCGTTCGACGTGGTGACCGTGTCCGAGCAGCTGGACAAGGAAGGTCACCTGAGCCAGGTCGGTGGCCTCGGCTACCTCGGCGAGTTGGTCAACAACACCCCGTCGGTGGCCAACATCAAGGCCTATGCGCAGATCACTCGCGAGCGCGCCACGCTGCGCCAGCTGATCGGCATCAGCAACGAAATCGCCGACATGGCCTATGCCCCTCAGGGCAAGAGCGCGGTGGAAGTGCTCGACGAGGCCGAGCGGCAGATTTTCCAGATCGCCGAGGCGCGGCCCAAGGCCGGCGGGCCGGTGGGGATCAACGAGATCCTGGTCAAGGCCATCGACCGCATCGACGAGCTGTTCAACACCAACGAAGGCATTACCGGCATCTCCACCGGCTTCACCGACCTGGACGGCATGACCAGCGGCCTGCAGCCGGCCGACCTGGTGATCGTCGCCGGCCGTCCGTCCATGGGTAAGACCACCTTCGCCATGAACCTGGTGGAGAACGCGGTGTTGCGTTCCGACAAGGTGATCCTGGTGTTCTCCCTGGAGATGCCCAGCGACTCGATCGTGATGCGTATGCTCTCGTCGCTCGGCCGCATCGACCAGACCAAGGTGCGTTCAGGCAAGCTGGACGATGACGACTGGCCGCGCCTGACCTCGGCGGTCAACCTGCTCAACGAGCGCAAGCTGTTCATCGACGACACCGCCGGCATCTCGCCGACCGAGATGCGCGCCCGTGCGCGCCGCCTGGCCCGCGAGCACGGCGACATCGGCATGATCATGGTCGACTACCTGCAGCTGATGCGCATCCCGGGCTCCAGCGGCGACAACCGCACCAACGAGATCTCCGAGATCTCGCGCTCGCTCAAGGCACTGGCCAAGGAATTCAACTGCCCGGTGATCGCCCTGTCGCAGCTCAACCGCTCGCTGGAACAGCGCCCGAACAAGCGCCCGGTCAACTCCGACCTGCGTGAATCCGGTGCGATCGAGCAGGACGCCGACATCATCATGTTCGTCTACCGCGACGAGGTGTATCACCCGGAGACCGAGTACAAGGGCGTGGCCGAGATCATCATCGGCAAGCAGCGTAACGGCCCCATCGGCACCTGCCGCCTGGCGTTCATCGGCAAGTACACGCGCTTCGACAACCTGGCGCCGGGACTCTACAACTTCGAGGAAGACTGAGTCTCCGCGGAGCTGATCCTGCTCAATGAAAACGGGCGCCCAACGGTTAAGATGGGCGCCCGTTTCATTTCCGGAAGGCTGTCATGCGCCCCCTCGTCGCCACCACCGATCTGGCTGCCATCGTTCACAACTACCAACTGGCCAAGCGCTGCGCGCCAGGCCGCCAGGCCTTCGCCGTGGTCAAGGCCAATGCCTATGGGCATGGCGTGCGTGAAGTGGTCAGTGCGCTGTATGGCGAGGCGGACGGCTTCGCCGTGGCCAGCCTGGAAGAGGCTGCTGAAGTGCGAGCCATGCATGACGCAGCGCGCATCCTGTTGCTGGAGGGCTGCTTCTCGGCTGAGGAGTTGCCGATGGCCGCGCACCTGGGCCTGGACCTGGTCGTGCAGGGCCCAGAGCAGGTTGAGGCGCTGCTCGCCGCCGAGCTGGCGCGGCCGCTGAATGTCTGGCTCAAGCTGGATTCCGGGATGCATCGCCTGGGCCTCGCTCCTGAGCCCGTACGCGAGCTGTTCCCGCGCTTGCGCGGAGCCGCCCAGGTCGCCGAGCTGAACCTGCTCAGCCATTTCGCCTGCGCCGACGAGCGCGGCCATTCGCTGACCGAAGTGCAGCTGGAGTGCTTCCTCGACCTGCTCGATCTGGACTTCGACCAGCGCAGCCTGGCTAACTCCGCCGCCTTGTTGATGATTCCGGCTGCGCACATGGACTGGATTCGCCCCGGCATCATGCTCTACGGCGCCACGCCCTTCGCCGATCTGGCCGCCGCCGAGCTGGGCCTAAAGCCGGTCATGAGCCTGAGCGCGCAGCTGATCGCGGTGCGCGAGGTCGCGCCGGGCGAGAGTGTCGGCTATGGCGCCGGCTGGGTCGCCGAGCGGCCGTCGCGCATCGGTACGGTGAGCTGCGGCTACGCCGATGGCTATCCGCGCCATGCGCCTGCCGGTACGCCACTGTGGATCGGTGGGCGCCGTGTGCCGCTGGCCGGGCGGGTATCGATGGACATGCTCACGGTCGATCTCACCGACCTGCCCGAGGCCGCTGTTGGCGATGCGGTGGAGCTGTGGGGGGCCAACCTGCCGGTGGACGAGGTGGCTGCTGCCGCCGGCACTATCGGCTACGAGCTGCTGACCAAGGTAACGGCGCGGGTGCCGCGCCGTTACAAGGCCTGATCACCAGCCTCAGCTCAGCCCGCTGGGCACCTTGAGCACGTCCAGCATCAGGCAGGTCTGCGGGCTCAGTTCGCCGTCGCAGCCCTGTAGTACGAAGCCCGAGCGGCCCTTCTGCTTGACCCGGTACAGCGCCTCGTCGGAGGCCTTGTACAGGCCGGTGAACTGCAGGGCGTGCTGCGGGTAGAGTGCGCCGCCGATGCTGATGGTCACCGCCAGGCGGTTGGCACCGTACAGCACTGGGCGCGACAGCTCCTCGAGCAGGCGTGCGGCGATCTCCTGGGCATGCTGCTGGGCGTCCGGGCCGCAGATCAGCACGGCGAATTCGTCGCCACCCAGGCGCGCCACCATGTCGTTGGCGCGTACATGCTCGCGCAGGCGATGGCCGATGGTGCGCAGCAGCAGGTCGCCGGCGTCGTGGCCGTAGCGGTCGTTGATCGGCTTGAAGTGGTCGAGGTCGACCAGCATCAGCACCACCGATTCGTTGCGCCGCTGGGCATCGGCCAGGGCTACTTCGGCGCGCTCGATCAGGTAGCGGCGGTTGGGCAGGTCGGTCAGCGGATCATGGAAGGCGGCATGCTGCAGGCGTTCCTCTCGCTCGCTTAGCTGCTGGTTGGCCAGGGCCAGTTCGGCGGTGCGCAGGCGCACGGCCTCGTGCAGTTCGTCGGCACTGGCCTGCATCTGCGCCAGGCGCGCGCTCTTCTCGCGGTCGGCTTGCAGCACGGCCTCGGCCCGTTCCTGCTTGAGCATCTGGATACGGTAGGCGAGGGCGAAGGAGAACAGGATCGACTCGGCGGACACTGCCAGGGGGAACACGTAGGCGTTCCAGGTGGCCGGTTGCACCAGGCCGGTGGAGCGCATCAGCGCCAGGCTGATGCTGCCGAGGATCAGGCCGTAGCCGCAGAGGTAGAGCAGGGCGGGGAAGTAGCCCTGGCGCCAGCGGATCACCGCCGAGCCAAGCGCGGCGGGAATGCTGGTCAGCGACAGCAGGGCGATGACCCAGGCCGCCAGGTTGCGCTGGCCGAACGCCTCGAGGACCACGGCGATGACGTAGAACACGCAGGCGAACGTCAGCAGGTGATGCGCCCAGCGCACGTGGACGCGGGTCTGCAGCAGGGTCTGGGTGAAGCGGCAGGCGCAGAAGCCCCACAGCGAGGGCAGGGTGACACGGTCCAGCCAGAACGGCACCGGTCCCTCGGGCCACAGGTACTGGAAGCCGTGGCCGCTCATGCTGACGATCATCAGCAGCGCGCCGGCGGTGGTCAGCACGTACCAGAAGTAGGCCGCGTCGCGCAGACTGAAGAAGATGAACAGGTTGTACAGCAGCAGGGCAGCGATGATGCCGTAGATCAGGCCCAGGCCCAGGTTCTCGTGGGCGGCCAGGTGGTCCAGATCTTCCTTCTGCCAGATTTTCAGAGGGAAGGAGTTGCCGGCCGGATCGAAACTGCGCAGGTAGAAGGTGGTGGGCGCGCTGCCCAGTTCCGGCAGTTGCAGCAGCATGCGCCGGTAGTCGTGGTCGCGGCCCTCGGCGAAGCCGACGCGCTCGCCGGACTGGCGCATGCTCCAGCCGCCCTTGCCGTCAGGCGTGTAGAGCTGCAGGTCGAGCTGGGTCACCGAGCCGATTTCCAGCCACCAGTCTGCGGGGGCGTCCGCGCCACGCTGCAGCTCCAGCTTGATCCACCAGGGATTGGGATTCTGCCCGACGCTGGCGCGGCCTTTGGCCGGCTCGAAGCGCTGTTGTACGGCCGGGTCCGCCATGTCTTCGATGCGCAGCTGGCCGCTGGCGTCCTGCAGCAACTGGACGTTGGTGTTCAGTTCCTGGCCGCTGCTGTCGGCCTGCAGCTGTATGGGCGCTGCCTGTAGTTGCCCGCCGAGCACGCTCAGGCACAGCATCAGTAGCAGCGCGGGCGCAGTAAGGCATCGCACCGGGGGACTCCTTGAACCGGGTTCTTATTGGTGTGGGCAATCAGGCTGGAGTATAGCCATGTAAGTGATCGTGATCACAAACGGCTCGTGCAATGCGACCAAGCGTGCTAGTCGGACTCTGTATATTTTTTGTGCTATATTCCGCGCCCCCGTGAGAGCGCACCTGATCAAAAAATATGCAAGCCGCCAAGCCGCTGTTCGATTACCCGAAGTACTGGGCCGAGTGTTTCGGACCCGCGCCTTTCCTGCCGAT
The DNA here is from genome assembly GCF_028649395.1 of Pseudomonas sp. Gutcm_11s. Taxonomy (GTDB): domain Bacteria; phylum Pseudomonadota; class Gammaproteobacteria; order Pseudomonadales; family Pseudomonadaceae; genus Aquipseudomonas. Next base: position 110,933 of record NZ_JAQSUW010000016.1, read on the forward strand.
GAGCCGGGAAGAGATGGATCAGCTCGGCTGGGACAGCTGCGACATCATCATCGTCACGGGTGACGCCTACGTCGACCATCCGTCCTTCGGCATGGCCATCATCGGCCGCCTGCTCGAATCCCAGGGCTTCCGCGTGGGCGTCATCGCCCAGCCGAACTGGCAGTCGAAAGACGATTTCATGAAGCTCGGCCAGCCGAACCTGTTCTTCGGCGTGGCGGCGGGCAACATGGACTCGATGATCAACCGCTACACCGCGGACAAGAAGGTCCGCAGCGATGACGCCTACACCCCTGGCGGCCTGGCCGGCGCCCGCCCGGATCGCGCCAGCCTGGTGTACAGCCAGCGCTGCAAGGAAGCCTACAGCCAGACCCCGGTGGTCCTCGGCGGCATCGAGGCCTCGCTGCGCCGCATCGCCCACTACGACTACTGGCAGGACAAGGTGCGTCGCTCGATCCTGATGGACGCCACTGCCGACATCCTGCTGTACGGCAACGCCGAGCGCGCCGTGGTCGAGATCGCCCAGCGCCTGGCCTTCGGCGAGAAGATCGAGAACATCAGCGATATCCGCGGCACCGCCTTCATCCGCCGTGATACGCCGGAAGGCTGGTACGAGGTGGACTCCACCCGCATCGACCGCCCGGGCAAGATCGACAAGATCATCAACCCCTATGTGAACACCCAGGACACCGCCGCCTGCGCCATCGAGCAGGAAAAAGGCCCGCAGGAAGATCCCAACGAAGCCAAGGTCGTCGAGCTGCTGGCCAGCCCGAAGATGACCCGCGCCAAGACTGTGATCCGCCTGCCGTCGTTCGAGAAGGTGCGCAACGACCCGGTGCTCTACGCCCACGCCAACCGCGTGCTGCACCTGGAGACCAACCCGGGCAACGCCCGCGCCCTGGTGCAGAAGCATGGCGAGGTGGATGTGTGGTTCAACCCGCCACCCATCCCGATGACCACCGAGGAAATGGACTACGTGTTCGGCATGCCCTATGCGCGCGTGCCGCACCCAGCGTATGGCAAGGCGAAGATCCCGGCCTACGACATGATCCGTTTCTCGGTCAACATCATGCGTGGCTGCTTCGGTGGCTGCACCTTCTGCTCGATCACCGAGCACGAGGGCCGCATCATCCAGAACCGCTCGCATGAGTCGATCATCCGTGAGATCGAGGAGATGCGTGACAAGGTGCCGGGCTTCACCGGCGTGGTCTCCGACCTCGGCGGGCCGACCGCCAACATGTACCGCATCGCCTGCAAGAGCCCGGAAATCGAGTCCGCCTGCCGCAAGCCGTCCTGCGTGTTCCCCGGCATCTGCCCGAACCTGAACACCGACCACAGTTCGCTGATCGAGCTGTACCGCAAGGCCCGCGCCCTGCCGGGCGTGAAGAAGATCCTGATCGCCTCCGGCCTGCGCTACGACCTCGCCGTGGAGTCGCCGGAGTATGTCAAGGAGCTGGTCACCCACCACGTCGGTGGCTACCTGAAGATCGCCCCGGAGCACACCGAGGAAGGCCCGCTGAATCAGATGATGAAGCCGGGCATCGGTAGCTACGACAAGTTCAAGCGCATGTTCGAGAAGTACTCGAAGGAAGCAGGCAAAGAGCAGTACCTGATCCCGTACTTTATCGCCGCGCACCCGGGCACCACCGACGAGGACATGATGAACCTCGCCCTGTGGCTCAAGCGCAACGACTTCCGCGCCGACCAGGTGCAGGCCTTCTACCCGTCGCCGATGGCGTCGGCCACGGCCATGTACCACTCGGGCAAGAACCCGCTGCGCAAGGTCACCTACAAGAGCGACGGCGTGACCATCGTCAAGAGCGAGCAGCAGCGCCGCCTGCACAAGGCCTTCCTGCGTTACCACGACCCGAAGGGCTGGCCGATGCTGCGCGAGGCGCTGGAGCGCATGGGCCGCAGCGACCTGATCGGCAACGGCAAGCATCACCTGATCCCGACCTACCAGCCGCAGACCGACGAGTACCAGAGCGCCCGGCGCAAGAACTCGACTCCGGCCGGCAGCAAGAAGGTCGCCGGCAACGGTGGCGGCAAGCCGCAGGGCGGCGGGCGCATCCTCACCCAGCACACCGGCCTGCCACCGCGTGGCAGCGACGGCAGCAAGGCCTGGGACAAGCGCGAGCAGGCCAAGGCCGCCGCCGAGGCTCGGCGCAAGGCGGAGAAAGCCGGCGCCGGCAAGGACAGGAAGCCGACCAAGCGCCCGGTTGCCCCGCGCTGAGTCGGGCCCGGGGCGTCCGCACCTTGTTGGTGCGTGGCGCCCTCAGCCCAGGCCGTGGGCGCGGAAGTGCTCCACGTAGGCCTTGTCCACCTTGAGGATGTGGTGCACCAGCCAGTCCTTGAGCAGCTCCAGGGCGTCCGCGCCCACCGCCTCGCCGGCCTCGTGGCGATCCAGTAGCGACATCACCTGGCCGTTGAACAGGTCATGCTGGGCCTGGTGCGCCTCGGCCTCGGGGTAGCCCAGGCGGGCGAACAGGTTCTCCTCGACGATGAAGTGGTTGATCACGTAGTCCATCAGCCCCTCCAGCAGCGCGCCGACCTGCGCCCGCGAGGCGTCGCCCTGCAGCGCCTCGTGCAGCGCGTTGGTCTGCTCCACCAGCCAGCGGTGCTGTTCGTCGATCTCCGCTATCCCCACCTCAAGCGCTTGCGTCCACGGCATGAAGGTCATGCGTTCCTGCTCCCTTCTTGGTCTTTTGCCGATCTTGCCCGCCAGCGGCGCGGGCTCGTTGATCCCGGTCAATGCCGGTGGCACAACTCTTGCCCCTTCCCGGTATCGCCCTGGCTCGCAGGAGGCACGCCGTGTCGATCCATGTCGCACTGCAGCACGTCACGCACTACCGCTACGACCGCCCGATCAACCTCGGCCCGCAGGTCGTGCGCCTGCGCCCGGCGCCGCACAGCCGCACGCGCATCCTCTCCTACGCGCTGCAGGTTTCGCCCGGCGAGCACTTCGTCAACTGGCAGCAGGACCCGCAGGGCAACTACCTGGCGCGTCTGGTGTTCCCGGAGAAGACCGAGGAGCTGCGCGTCACCGTCGACCTGGTCGCCGAGATGGCGGTGTTCAACCCCTTCGATTTCTTCCTCGAGCCGCACGCCGAGAAGATCCCCTTCGCCTATGTCGAGGGTGAGCTGCGCGAGCTGGCGCCTTACCTGGTCACCGAGGCCGGCGGGCCGCTGTTCGCCAAGTACCTGGCCGGGGTCGAGCGCAAGCCCACGCCCAGCGTCGACTTCCTGGTGGCGCTGAACCAGCGCCTGTCCCATGACATCCGCTACCTGATCCGCATGGAGCCGGGCGTGCAGACGCCCGAGCAGACCCTGGAACTGGCCTCCGGCTCATGCCGCGACTCGGCCTGGCTGCTGGTGCAGCTGCTGCGCCACCTGGGCCTGGCGGCGCGCTTCGTCTCCGGCTACCTGATCCAGCTCACTGCCGACGTCAAATCCCTCGACGGTCCCAGCGGCACCGAGCACGACTTCACCGACCTGCACGCCTGGTGCGAGGTGTACCTGCCCGGCGCCGGCTGGATCGGCCTCGATCCGACTTCCGGCCTGTTCGCCGGCGAGGGCCACGTGCCGCTGGCCTGCAGCCCGGAGCCGTCCTCGGCGGCGCCGATCAGCGGCGTGCTCGACGAGTGCGAATGCGAGTTCGAGCACGACATGCGCGTCGAGCGCATCTGGGAGGCGCCGCGGGTCACCAAGCCGTACGACGAGGAGCAGTGGCAGGACATCCTCAGCCTCGGCCGCCAGGTCGACGCCGAGCTGACCTACGGCGACGTGCGCCTGACCATGGGCGGCGAGCCGACCTTCGTCTCCCTCGACTACCCGGACGACGCCGAATGGAACACCGCGGCCATGGGCCCGAACAAGCGTGCCCTGGCCGCCGACCTGTTCCATCGCCTGCGCGCCCACTACGCGCCGCAGGCCCTGGTGCACTTCGGCCAGGGCAAGTGGTACCCGGGCGAGCAGCTGCCGCGCTGGTCGCTCAACTGCTTCTGGCGCAAGGATGGCGAGCCGATCTGGCAGGACCCGGCGCTGTACGCCGACGAGACCCGCTACTACGGCGCCGATGCGCGCCTGGCCGCGCGCTTCCTCGGCACCCTGGCCGGGCACCTGGGCTTGGAAGCCGAACATGTGTTCCCGGCTTACGAAGACTGGCTCTACTACCTGTGGCGCGAACGCCGCCTGCCGGCCAACGTCGCCCCGGACGATGCGCGCCTCGCTGACCCGCTGGAGCGCGAGCGCCTGCGCAAGGTGTTCTGCCGTGGCCTCGGCGAGGTGGTCGGCCATGTGCTGCCGCTGATGCGCAGCGCCGGCGAAGACGCCTGGCTGACCGGCCCCTGGTTCCTGCGCGACGAACACTGCCGGCTGATCCCCGGCGACTCGGCGCTGGGCTATCGCCTGCCGCTGGACTCGCAGCCCTGGGTCGGCGAGCTGGACTACCCCTACGTCACCGGCCAGGACCCGCACCAGCCGTTCCCGCCGCTGCCCAGCCGGCAGAGCATCCGCCAGCAACTGCGCATGCCGCTGCACCCCGGTGGCAATGGCAAGCAGCCGCTGGAAGGCGAGGGCCCGCAGGCGCCCGGGCTCAACGAGTCGGCTGTCAGCATCGTGCGCACCGCGCTGTGCGCCGAACCGCGCGACGGCCGCCTGTACCTGTTCATGCCGCCGCTGAACCGCCTGGATGATTACCTGGAGCTGGTCGCCGCCATCGAGGCCACTGCCCGCGAGCTGCGCTGCCCGGTGCTGCTGGAAGGCTACGAGCCGCCGCAGGACCCGCGCCTGACCTATTTCCGCGTCACCCCGGACCCGGGCGTGATCGAGGTGAACATCCACCCGGCCGCCAACTGGGACGAGCTGGTCGAGCGCACCGAGTTTCTCTACGAGGCCGCGCGCCAGTGCCGCCTCTCCAGCGAGAAGTTCATGCTCGACGGCCGTCACACCGGCACCGGTGGCGGCAACCACTTCGTTCTCGGCGGCGCCACGCCGGCCGAGTCGCCGTTCCTGCGCCGTCCGGACCTGCTGCGCAGCCTGATCAGCTACTGGCACAACCACCCCTCGCTGTCCTACCTGTTCAGCGGCCTGTTTATCGGCCCCACGTCACAAGCACCCAGAGTCGACGAGGCGCGTAACGACGCCCTCTACGAGCTGGAGATCGCCTTCGCGCAGATGCCCGAGCCGGGCCGCGAGTGCCCGCCCTGGCTGATCGACCGCCTGCTGCGCAACCTGCTGGTGGACGTCACCGGCAACACCCACCGCGCCGAGTTCTGCATCGACAAGCTGTACTCGCCGGACTCCAGCAGCGGCCGCCTCGGCCTGCTTGAGCTGCGCGCCTTCGAGATGCCACCGCACGCGCGCATGAGCCTGGTCCAGCAACTGCTGCTGCGCGCCTTGGTCGCGCGCTTCTGGAACGAGCCCTATCGCCCGGCCCGGCTGGCGCGCTGGGGCACCGAGCTGCACGACCGCTTCCTGCTGCCGCACTTCGTCGAGCAGGACTTCGCCGATGTGATCTTCGACCTCAACGCCGCCGGCTATCCGCTGCGCGCCGAGTGGTTCGCGCCGCACCTGGAGTTCCGCTTCCCCAAGCTGGGCGACTACGCGGTGAAGGGCATCGACCTGGAGCTGCGCCAGGCCCTGGAGCCCTGGCACGTGCTGGGCGAGGAGGGCGCCGTCGGTGGCACCGTGCGCTACGTGGACTCGTCGCTGGAGCGGGTGCAGGTGCGCCTCGCCGGGCTGGCCCCGGATCGCTACCTGCTCACCTGCAACGGCGTGCCGGTGCCACTGCGGCCGACCGGCAAGGTCGGCGAGTTCGTCGGTGGAGTGCGCTATCGCGCCTGGCAGCCGGCGAGCTGCCTGCAGCCGACCATCGGCGTGCACGCACCGCTGGTGTTCGACCTGGTCGATACCTGGATGCAGCGCTCCCTCGGTGGCTGCCAGTACCACGTGGCGCATCCCGGTGGGCGCAACTTCGAGGCACTGCCGGTCAACGCCTACGCCGCCGAGAGCCGGCGCATGGCGCGCTTCTTCCGTCACGGGCATAGCCCGGGCGAGCTGTCGGTGGAGACAGCGATCAACAATAATGAACTGCCCATGACCCTGGACCTGCGCCGCGGCTGATGCCCGGCGCCAGGGCGCCTTGCGAGACTTGCATGCCTGATCTGCTTGCCGACTACCCGCGTTCCGACGCGGCCTACCACGAATTGCTCGACGCCCAGGGCCAGGTGCGCCCGCACTGGCGCCGCCTGTTCGACCAGCTGCGCCGCAGCAGTCCGGCACAGCTGCAGCAGCGCCAGGCCATGCTGGCGCGGCAGATCCAGGAGAACGGCGTCACCTACAACGTCTACGCCGACCCGGAGGGCGCCGACCGCCCCTGGGAGCTAGACCTGCTGCCCAACCTGATCCCCGCCGAGGAGTGGCAGCAGATCGCCGCCGGCGTGGCCCAGCGCGCCGGTTTGCTCAACGCCGTGCTGGCGGACCTGTACGGCCCGCAGCAACTGCTCGCCGAGGGCCTGCTGCCGACCGAGCTGGTGTTCGGCCACGACAACTTCCTCTGGCCCTGCCAGGGCATCCAGCCGCCGGGCGGCACCTTCCTGCACCTGTACGCGGTGGACCTGGCGCGGGCGCCGGACGGCCGCTGGTGGGTCACTGCCGACCGTACCCAGGCGCCCTCCGGCGCCGGCTACGCCCTGGAGAACCGGCAGATCCTCTCGCGCGCTTTCCCCGAGCTGTACCGCGACCTGCGCGTGCAGTACCTGGCCGGCTTCTTCCGCACCCTGCAGGACACCCTGGCGCGCCAAGCCCCGGCCGACGGCGAAACGCCGCTGGTAGTGCTGCTCACCCCCGGGCGCTTTAACGAGAGCTACTTCGAGCACCTGTACCTGGCGCGCCAGCTCGGCTATCCGCTGGTCGAGGGCAGCGACCTCACCGTGCGCGACGCCAAACTCTATCTGAAGACCCTGGCCGGCCTGCGCCGCGTGCACGCCGTGCTGCGCCGCCTGGACGACGATTACTGCGACCCGCTGGAGCTGCGCACCGACTCCGCCCTCGGCGTGCCCGGCCTGCTCGAGGCGGTGCGCCAGGGCAACGTGCTGGTGGCCAATGCCCTCGGCAGTGGCGTGCTGGAGTCGCCGGGGCTGCCCGGCTTCCTGCCGGCGATTGCCGAGAAGCTGCTCGGCGAGGAGCTGCTGCTGCCCACCGTCGCCAGTTGGTGGTGCGGCGAGGCGCCGGTGCTGGACGAGGCGCTGGACAAGCTCGACGAACTGCTGGTGCGCCCCAGCTTCCCGTCGCAGAGTTTCGCCCCGGTGTTCGGCCGCGATCTCGACGAGGCGCAGCGCGAAGCCCTGGCCGAACGCATCCAGGCACGCCCCTATGCCTATGTGGCGCAGGCCCGCGCCCAGCTGTCGCAGGCGCCGGTGTGGCAGGCCGAGGAGGGTGGCGTGGTGCCGCGCGCCATCGGCATGCGCGTGTACGCCGTGGCCAGCGCAGATGGCTACCGCGTGCTGCCCGGCGGCCTGACCCGCGTGGCGGCTGATGCCGACGCCGAAGTGGTGTCGATGCAGCGCGGCGGTGCGAGCAAGGACACCTGGGTGCTCGGCGAGCGCAATCCCGGCGGCGAACCCTGGCAGTGGCTGCGCCCGCTCGGCGTGGCCGACCTGGTGCGCAGCGACCCTTATCTGCCGTCGCGGGTGGTGGAGAACCTGTTCTGGTTCGGCCGCTACAGCGAGCGCTGCGAGGACGGCGCGCGCCTGCTGCGTATCCTGCTCGACCGCTATGTCGACGATGACGACGACCCGCAGGCGCTGCAGGCCGCCCTGGCCTTGGCCGAGAGCCTCGGCCTGCTGCCCGGCGCGGCCCAGGGTTCGCTGGAGGAGCGCCTGCACCAGGCCCTGCTCGGCGCCGACTGGCCGACCAGTCTGCGCGCCAACTTGCAGCGCCTGCAGTGGGCCGCCGGCAGCGTGCGCGGCAAGCTGTCCCAGGCCAACTGGCAGGCGCTGGTGGAGTTGCAGCGCGAGGCGCAGAGCCTGGAGCGCGAGGGCGCCGACTTCGGCGACCAGCTGGATTTCCTCGAACGCCTGCTGATGTCGCTGGCGGCGCTGTCCGGCTTCGCCCTCGACGACATGACCCGCGACGACGGCTGGCGCTTCCTCATGCTCGGTCGCTGCCTGGAGCGCCTGCAGTTCCTCTGCGAGAGTATCGCCGAGCTGCTGCGCAGCCACGCGGTGCATGACCAGTCGGCGCTGGAATGGCTGCTGGAACTGGGCAACAGCATCATCACCTACCGCACCCGCTACCTGGCCGCGCCGCAGCTGATCCCGGTGCTCGACCTGCTGCTGCTCGATGAGCAGAACCCGCATGCCGTGCTGTTCCAGCTGCGCCAGCTGCTGCGCTCGCTGGAACGCTTGGAGGAGAACTTCGCCTTCGCCAGCGGCGATGCCCTGGCCGAGCTGAGCGCCAAGCTCGCCGGGTTCCGCCTGAGCACCCTGGAGAACCCGCTGTTCGGCAGCTCCGGCCAGCGCGCCGTGCTCACCGGCCTGGCCGACCTGCTGCTGCAGATCAGCGCCGTCTCTGCCGAAGTCTCCGACCAGCTGGCCCTGCGCTTCTTCGTGCATGTGGACGCCAGCCGCGGGACACTCTCCTCATGAAGCAGGCGCACTATCAGGTCCTCCACGACACCCACTATCGCTACTCGGCGCCGGTCTCCCTGGCCCAGCAGTTGGCCCACCTGTGGCCGCGCGACAGCGCCCGGCAGACCTGCCACGAACGGCACCTGACCATCACCCCGCAGCCGACCGTGCGCCAGGATGGCCTCGACCTGTTCGGCAACCCGCTGACCCGCCTGGCCTTCGAGCGCCCGCATGACGAGCTGCGGGTGATCGCCTGGCTGCGCATCGAGGTGCGCGCCCGCGACAGCCTGCTGCTGGACGACTCGCCGGCCTGGGAAGAGGTGGCGGCAGCCCTCGGCTACAGCGGCCAGCCATTGTCCACTGAGCTGCTGGAGGCGGCGCGCTACCGCTTCCAGTCGCCCTACGTGCATATCAAGCAGGTGTTCGCGGACTTCGCTGCCGACTGCTTCCCGCCTGGCCGGCCACTGCTGCAGGCGGCTTCGGCGCTGATGCAGAAGATCTTCCGCGAATTCAGCTTCGACGCCGCCGCCACCCAGGTTGCGACCCCGCTGACCCAGGTGCTGGAGGAGCGCCGCGGTGTGTGCCAGGACTTCGCTCACCTGATGCTGGCCTGCCTGCGCTCGCTGGGCCTGTCGGCGCGCTACGTCAGCGGCTATCTGCTGACCCAGCCACCACCCGGCCAACCCCGGCTGATCGGTGCCGACGCCTCGCACGCGTGGATCTCGCTGTACTGCCCGCGCCAGGGCTGGGTCGACTTCGACCCGACCAACAATCTGCTGCCCAATCTGGAGCACATCACCCTCGGCTGGGGCCGCGACTTCGCCGACGTGTCACCGCTGCGCGGGGTGATTCTCGGCGGCGGCAGCCACGATCCGGACGTGCGGGTGACGGTCACACCGCTGGATGCGCCGTTGCCGGCGGTGGGCTGAGCCTGCCGCCAGGGATGCGGCTGTTGCGATAGGCGCGCATGTCGCAAAGCTGACCCAGTACGCGAAACCTCTTGTTGGGCGGAGGCATAATGCTGCCGGTGCGCCGGGAAGGCGCCTCGGATCTCGACAAGGAGTCGTCCATGAGCAAGCCCGCCGCTCGCCAGAGCGATAGCAATGCGTGTCCCCTGCCGGGGCACGGCGTCAACCCGACCGTCACCGGTTCCCCCAATGTCATCATCAACGGCTTGCCGACGCTGCGCGTGGGCGACAGCAGCGGCTGCGGCGATTCCGTCGTCGAAGGTATCGGCAGCATTCTGATCAATGGCCGTCCTGTCGCCTTCCTTGGCAGCAGCACCGCGCATGGCGGCGTGATCATCAGCGGTTCGGGGAATGTGCTGGTCGGCACGCAGCACACCTCGGCCCCGTTCGTCGCACCTGCGCCGCTGGCGGGTATGTTCCAGGACAGTTTGCAGCTGGTCTGTTCGCAAACGGGCGAGCCGTTGGCCAATTACCCCTATGCCATTCGCCGCGCCAGCGGCGCCATGGAGAAGGGCGTTACCGATGCGCAGGGTTTCACCCATGTGGTGAGCCAGATGGGCAAGGCCGAAACGGTGCAGGTTCTCGTGGGTAATCAGCCATGAGCAGTGCTGACAAGGAATGCACCAAGATTGCCGGATCGCACACACTGACCCCGGCCACGGACCAGGCGGTGAAGACCGTTCCGGTGGAGGTGAAGAAGGCCGTGGTGTTCTTCATCGGTGGCGCTGCGGACAAGGAGTCCTATTACCTGCAGGGGCCCAACAACAACGTGGCCGAAGCGCGAAGCAAGCTGGATGCGGACTTTGAGACTCAGAAAAAGGCGGGAAACTACGTCTCCTACCACCTGGGTTACAGCGATGTGCGCGGCAGCTTCGACATCGACGAATATGTGCTGAAACCGCTCACCACCAAGGCCTTGCCGGTCTACCTGGTGGGGCACAGCCTGGGGGGCTGGAACGGCGCCCATTTGTCGCAGATCCTCGCGGAGAAAGGCTACAAGGTGAAGGCTCTGGTCACCCTGGACCCTGTAGGGGAGGGCATGATGGTGTGGATGGGGTCGGACATCTACCTGAGCAAACCGGCGCCCAAGGCCGAGTTCTGGATCAATGTCCGAGCTGACGCCAAGAAGCCCGATAGCTCGGATGGCGTTGCCGATTTCGGTGAGCGCTGGATTCCTCAGGGCGCCAATATCAGCGTCGTCGCCGATATCCACCATTACGACGCGGGGCGGATGTTCAGCGTCATGATGCCCGCGGGGTACTCGCCGTACGACTATGTGAAACGCTCTATTCAGGAGTACCTGGGGCCATGAGCCTGAGAAAGATCCTGGCTCCGCTGCTGATCGCGCTGAGCTGCTCGGCCTGCATGAAGGACCATCACCAGCCCATCGCCAACCTCGCCTATCTGCGCGCCGAGCCCGAGGCCGAGCGCGTCAGCTTCAACCTGTTCTTTGCATCCGATATTGATCTCGACGAGGTCTATTCGCGCCTGGACGGCAGCGGCAAGATCGGCCAGTCGCTCAGCTGTTCCCTGGAGCGCGAGCCGGTGTTTGCCATGGACCATGTGATTCCACTCTTTGGCTCCGGCACGGTGGAGCGAGTCGGTCAGGAGCAGGGGCGCTTTCTCTACCGCTCCAACCTGCATTTCGCGGAAACCACGGATGAGGGGCGGTCGGAGCGATTCATCGATCAGCGCCGCTTCAATGAGGCCCTGGCCGGTCGCACGACCGTGCCGTGCAAGGTGGTGATGACCGCCTATGGCTATCGGGCCTACTTCTCCAACACCCTCATGCTGCCGGCTGGCGAGTTGCTGCCGTTATTGCCTCGGGAGTGATTCAGCGACTGTGCTGAAGGGCACACGGCTGCTGCCGGGCCTCTTGTCGGTGGTTTACAGCGCGCCGCGCTGGCGCAGCCACTGCAGTGCACCCAGCCCGGCGACGCGGCCACTGGCGAAGCAGGCGGTGAGCAGGTAGCCGCCGGTGGGCGCTTCCCAGTCGAGCATCTCACCGGCGCAGAAGGTGCCGGGCAGCTGGCGCAGCATCAGATTCTGATCGAGCGCCGCGAAGGTCACGCCACCTGCGCTGGAGATGGCCTCGTCCAGCGGGCGGGTGTACAGCAGTTCGATCGGCAGCGCTTTGATCGCTCGCGCCAGGCGCGGCATGTCGGTGAAGTCTTCGGCGCTGGTTAGCTCGCGCAGCAGCGCGGCCTTGGCGCCGTCGAGGCCTAGCTGGCGGTGCAGGTGCTTGGCCATCGATGCCGAGCCGCGCGGCTTGCTCAGCAGCGCTTCGACCTTATCGATGCTGCGATCCGGCTGCAGATCCAGGCGGACCAGGGCGCTGCCATCCTGCTCGATGCGCTGGCGGATGGCCGCGGATAGCGCATAGACCAGGCTGCCCTCGATGCCGTGCTCGGTGAGGACGAATTCGCCGCGCCGCGACGGTTCGCCGTCGAGTGCCAGGGTGACGTTCTTCAGCGGCGCACCGGCGAACTTGCCGCGCAGGTGCTCGCTCCAGCCGGCCACCTCGAAGCCGCTGTTGGCCGGGCGCAGTGTCGAGACCTCGACTCCGCGCTGCTCCAGCAGCGGCACCCAGGCGCCGTCCGAGCCAAGCCGTGCCCAGCTGCCGCCACCGAGGGCCAGCACACAGGCATCTGCTTGCAGCAGGCGTTCGCCATCGGCACCGGCGATGCGCAATGCGCCGCTCGCGTCCCAGCCCATCCAACGGCTGCGCGTATGAATCGCCACGCCGGTCTCGCGCAGGCGCTTGAGCCAGGCGCGTAGCAGCGGGGCGGCCTTCATATCGGTAGGGAAAACGCGACCCGAGGTGCCGACAAAGGTGTCGATGCCCAGGCCGTGAATCCAGGCGCGCAAGGCCTCGGCGTCGAAGTCCGCCAGCAGCGCGGCGATCTCCTGTTCACGCTCGCGGTAGCGGGCGAGGAACGGCGCCTTGGCTTCGGAGTGGGTGATGTTCATCCCTCCGACGCCGGCCAGGAGGAACTTGCGCCCGACCGAGGGCATGGCGTCGAACAGCTCGACATGCGCGCCACCGGCGGCCAGCACCTCGGCGGCCATCAGCCCGGCGGGGCCGCCGCCGATGACGGCGACGCAAGGGGCGGAACGGCTGGTGGAATCGGTCATGGCGAGTCGGGAAAAGGCGATGGGAAGGCGGCATTCTACCCGAGGCATCGGCCGCCAGCCTTGTCATCTGCGCGGGCTTCGGGCAGGGTCTGGGGCTTTAATCCCAGCAGGAGCCAGTGCCATGTCCGGCCTCTATCCCAGTGTCGACCCCGAAGGTCTGCTCGAATATTCGGTGGTCTACACCGACCGCTCCCTCAACCACATGTCGCAGTCCTTCCAGGGCGTGATGCGGGACATCTCCAGCACCCTGAAGCGGGTCTACAGCGCCCACGCCGTGGCCGTGGTGCCCGGCAGCGGCACCTTCGGCATGGAGGCGGTGGCACGCCAGTTGGCGACCGGGCAGAAGACCCTGGTGATCCGCAATGGCTGGTTCAGCTACCGCTGGACGCAGATCTTCGAGATGGGCCAGATCCCTGCCGAGTCCACCGTGCTCAAGGCGCGTCCGGTAACTGCTGGTGCTCAGGCGGCCTATGCACCGGCGCCGCTGGACGAGGTGCTGGCGACCATTGCGGCAGAGAAGCCGCAAGTGGTGTTCGCGCCTCATGTGGAGACTTCGTCGGGGATGATCCTGCCCGACGATTACCTGCGCGCCGTGGCCGATGCCGTACACGCGGTGGGCGGTCTGTTCGTGCTCGACTGCATTGCCTCCGGCACCCTCTGGGTGGATATGCAGGCGTGCGGTATCGACGTGCTGATCAGCGCGCCACAGAAGGGCTGGAGCGCCTCGCCCTGTTGTGCCCTGGTGATGCTCAGCGAGGCTGCCCAGGCCCGCGTCGAAGCGACCCAGAGCAGCAGCTTCGCCTGTGACCTGAAGAAGTGGCTGCAGATCATGCAGGCCTACGAACAGGGTGGCCATGCCTACCACGCGACCATGCCCAGCGACGCTCTGGCGCGCTTCCGCGACGCCATGCAGGAGGCCGAGGCCAATGGCTTCGCCAAGGTCTGCGAGCAGCAGCGCGAACTGGGCCGCCGCGTACGTGCGCTGCTCGCCAGCAGGGGCTTCAAGAGTGTCGCCGCCGAGGGCTTCGAGGCGCCTGGCGTGGTGGTCTGCTACACCGACGATGCGCAGATCAAGAACGGCAGCAAGTTCGCCGCCCAGGGCCTGCAGATCGCTGCCGGCGTGCCGCTGCAGTGCGATGAGCCGGCTGACTTCCAGACCTTCCGCCTCGGCCTGTTTGGCCTGGACAAGCTGGGCAATGTCGATCGTACCGTGGCCACCCTCGAACAGGCGCTCGACAAGGTATTAGCGAGCTAACGCAGCCCCGCCGCGCGCCACACCCGCGCGGCGCTGTGATGCAGGATGCCGTGGCGGCGGGCGAGAAGGGCGCGGTCCTGGTCGTAGCCGCCGCCGATCACCCCTACCACCGGGATTTCGCGCTCCAGGCAGTGGCGGAACACTGCCTCGTCGCGGGCGGCGATGCCGGCGTCGGTCAGTTGCAGGTAGCCGAGGCGGTCATCCTTGTGCACGTCGACGCCGCCGTCGTAGAGCACGATATCCGGCTGGTACAGGGCCAGCAGGTAGCCCAGGCTGTCGTGCACCACCTTGAGGTAGTTGGCGTCGTCCATGCCGATCGGCAGGCCGATGTCCCAGTCGCTCCTGGCCTTGCGCGTCGGGAAGTTCTTCTCGCAGTGCAGCGACACGGTGATGGCGTCGGGCACGTTCTCCAGCAGGCGCGCGGTACCGTCGCCCTGGTGCACGTCGCAGTCGTAGATCAGCACCCGGCCGACGCGGCCGCTCTCCAGCAGGTAGCGGGCCATCACCGCCAGGTCGTTGAAGATGCAGAAGCCGGAGGCCTCGTCGAAGTGTGCATGGTGAGTGCCGCCGGCCAGGTGGCAGGCGATGCCCTGTTCGAGCGCCAGTTCGGCTGCCAGTAGTGAGCCGCCTACCGCGCGCACGGTGCGCCGGGCCAGCGCTTCACTCCAGGGCAGGCCCAGGCGGCGCTGTTCCTGGTAGGTCAGCTCGCCGCTGGCGAAGCGCTCGATATAGTCCGGGCAGTGGGCCAGGGCGAGGATGTCCGGCGGGCAGATATCGGGGCGATGCAGCTCTTCGTCGCGCACCAGGCCGCTGTCCACCAGGTGGTCGCGCAGCAGGCGGAACTTCTCCATGGGGAAGCGGTGGTTGGCCGGGAAGGGCGGGCTGTAGTCGTCGTGGTAAACCAGCGGCAGCATAATGAGCAACTCTCGCAGCCATTTGAAAAACTAGGCGAGCCCAGTATATGACCACGACCCTGACCAGCGAGCGCCTGATCCTGCGCCCCTGGCGCGACGACGATCTCGATGCCCTGGCGCAGCTGTGCGCCGACCCCGAGGTGATGGCGCATTTCCCCGCCGTGCTGGATCGCGCCGGCAGCGCCGAGCTGCTCGGCAAGTTGATGGCGCACCAGGCCGAGCATGGCTTCACCTTCTGGTGCCTGGAGCGGCGCGAGGATGGTGCCGTCGTCGGCTTCACCGGGTTGGCGCGGGTAGGTTTTGCCGCGCCCTTCGTGCCAGCGGTGGAGACCGGCTGGCGCCTGGCCCGGCCCTACTGGGGCCAGGGCTATGCGCTGGAGGCGGCGCGGCGTTCGCTGCAGTTCGCTTTCGAGGAGTTGGAGTTGGGCGAGGTGGTGGCCTTTACCACGCCGGCCAACCTGCGCTCCTGGAGAGTGATGGAGCGCCTGGGTATGTGCCGCGATCCGGCCGATGACTTCGAGCATCCCAGCCTGCCGGCTGGGCATCCGTTGCGCCCGCATCTGCTCTATCGCATCAAGCGGGAGGACTGGGATGGACGCTGAGCAGCAGGTGCGCGCCTACCACGTGCTGAGCAAGCACGCGCCGAATGCCTATGCGCCAGGCCCCGGTCAGCTGGACTGGGCGACCCAGCCGGCCCCCTTCCGGCGCTACGCTGGTGCTCGTCTGATCGAACTGTGGCAGCGCCCGCTGGAGGAGACGCCGGGTTACGACGCGCCGTTCGCCGGGCCGATTGGGCAGGCGCAGCCGCTCAATCGAACCAGCATTTCGCAACTGCTGTACGACAGCCTGGCCCTGTCCGCCTGGAAGGAATCCGGTGGCAACCGCTGGGCGCTGCGGGTCAATCCGTCGTCCGGCAATCTGCACCCGACCGAGGCCTATCTGCTGTTGCCGCCGGGCAGCATCGAGGAGCCAGGCCTGTTGGCACATTACGCGCCGGATGCGCATGGCCTGGAGATTCGCGCCGAGCTGCCAGCTCCGTTGGGTGAGCAGTTGGCCGCGGCACTTCCGACCGGCGGTTTCCTCCTGGGGCTGGGCAGCATTCCCTGGCGCGAGGCCTGGAAGTACGGCGAGCGGGCCTACCGCTACTGCCAGCACGACCTCGGCCATGCGCTGGCCTGCCTGAGCATCGCTGCCGCGATCCAGGGCTGGCAGGTGCGCCTGCTGCGCGGCGTCGCCGAGGTGCGGCTGGATGGTTTGCTGGGGCTGGATCGCGACGGCTTCCACGAGGCCGAGCATGGCGACTGCCTGCTGTGGATCGGCCCGCCGACGGAAGAGTTCTCTTTGCCTGAAACACTGCTGCGCAGCCTGGCCGCTCTGGAGCTAAGCGGCACGCCCAATCGGTTGTCGCGCCAGTACCGCGAGTGGCCGGAACTGGCGCGAGTGCATGCGCTGTGTCGTGCGCCGGCCCTGGCGGGATTGAACTGGCAGGCCCCGAGCGGCCATGACGGCAGCGACAATCCCGGCCTGCCGCTGCGGCCGATTCTGCATCGGCGGCGCAGCGCCCAGGCCTTTGATGGTCGCTCCGGCATCCAGGCCGAGCTGCTGTTCGCCTGGCTGCGCCGCTTGTTGCCGGAGAACTCGCCGGTGCCCTTCGCCGTGACGGGTGAACCGGCGCAGGTGGATCTGCTGCTGTTCGTCCATCGTGTTCAGGGCCTTGAGCCGGGCTTGTACTGGCTGGCGCGCTGCGACGGCCAGCCCCAGCCGGAAGGGCTGCGCGGCGACTTTGCCTGGCAGCGCGCGCATGACGAGCTGCCGCTGTATCGCCTGCTCGAAGGCGACGCCCGTGGTCTGGCCGGCTTCCTCTCCTGCGGCCAGGACATCGCCAGCGATGGCTGCGTGGCCCTGGCCATGCTGGCGCGCTTCGATACGGCGCTGGCCGAGGGGCCGTGGTGCTATCCACGGCTGTTCTGGGAGTGCGGGCAGATCGGTCAGCTGTTGTATCTGGAGGCCGAGGCGGCGGGGCTGTCCGGTACCGGAATCGGCTGTTTCTTCGACGATCAGGTACACGAATTGCTGGAACTGGCCGACAGCCGCTGGCAAAGCCTTTACCATTTCACCATTGGCCGCGCCGTATGGGACACGAGACTCTCCAGCGCGCCGGCCTATTCTGAATTGCGTGTGCCGCCGAGGAGCGATGTATGAGCCAAGTGCTGGATGATCTGGTGTCCCTGCTGAGCATGGAGCAGATCGAGGAAAACCTGTTCCGTGGGCGCAGCCAGGACCTGGGCTTCCGTCAGCTGTTCGGCGGCCAGGTGCTCGGCCAATGCGTGTCGGCGGCCAACCAGACGGTGGAGGAGGCGCGCCATGTGCACTCGCTGCACGGTTATTTCCTGCGCCCCGGCGACGCCGCGCTGCCGGTGGTGTACAGCGTCGACCGCGTGCGCGACGGCGGCAGCTTCAGCACCCGGCGGGTCACGGCGATCCAGAAGGGCCAGCCGATCTTCACCTGCAGCGCCTCGTTCCAGGCCGAGGAGAACGGCTTCCACCACCAGCTGCAGATGCCCGACGTGCCGGGCCCCGAGGGCCTTCCCTCGGAGACCGACCTGGCGCGCCAGGTGGCGCACCTGATCCCCGAGCGCATGCGCGAGCGGATGACCAGCGACAAGCCGATCGAGATCCGTCCGGTGACACGCATCAACCCCTTCGCCCCACAGCCCTGCGATCCGGTGAAGTACGTGTGGTTCCGCGCCGCCGGCGAACTGCCGGCCGAGCCGCAGCTGCACAAGCTGCTGCTGGCCTACGCCAGCGACTTCAACCTGCTGACTACCTCGATGCAGCCCCACGGCGTGTCGGTGTTCCAGAAGTTCATGCAGGTGGCCAGTCTCGACCACGCCCTGTGGTTCCACGGCGACCTGCGCATGGACGACTGGCTGCTGTACGCCATGGACAGCCCCTGGGCCGGCAATGCCCGCGGCTTCGCCCGCGCCAGCATCTTCAGTCGCGCCGGCCAGCTGGTCGCCTCGTCCTGTCAGGAGGGGCTGACCCGCCTGCGCGAGGACTGGAAGTGAGGTTAGGAGAAGCGCGCCACTGGGTATTCGACATGGACGGCACCCTGACGGTGGCCGTGCATGACTTCCCGGCGATCAAGCGGGCACTGGGCATTCCCCAGGACGAGGACATCCTCCATCATCTGGCCGCCTTGCCGGAGGCCGAAGCCCAGGCCAAGCACGCCTGGCTGCTGGAGCACGAGCGCGAGCTGGCCATCGGTTCGGTGGCCGCTGTCGGCGCCGTGGATCTGGTGCGCGCGCTGCACAAGCGCGGCTGCCGCCTTGGCATTCTCACCCGCAACGCCCACGAACTGGCGCTGCTGACCCTGGCCGCCATCGGCCTCGGTGACTGCTTCGCCACGGCCGATGTGATCGGTCGCGGCGAGGCGATTCCCAAGCCCGACCCGGACGGCCTGCTGCAACTGGCAGAGCGCTGGGGCGTGCAGCCGGGCGAGATGGTGATGGTCGGCGACTACCGCTTCGACCTGGACTGCGCCCGCGCCGCAGGCGCCCTGGGCGTGCTGGTCAACCTGCCGGACAATCCCTGGCCGGAGTTGATTGACCATCACGCGGTGGACTGTGCGGCGCTGCTGGCCGACCTTCAGTAGCGATACTCGCCACCCTGGATCGCCATATGCAGCTCGGCATTCACTGCCACATAGCTCTCCGTGCCGGGTAGCCAGGCGTACAGCGGGTCGGTGCAGCGGCTGGGGTCGAAGCCCTGTTCCTTGAGCGGTGCCTTCTTGTGTTTGAAGGTGCCAGTGGTTTCCATCTGCTCGCTCAGGCGCAGGAACAGCGGCACCGCATAGGCCGGCAGTTCGCGGCGCAGCTCGGTGAGCAGGGCTTGGAAATCGACCTGTGCCGGCTCGCGGTCCAGGCGGATGCAGGCCATGCCGGCGCGACCGTTGGTGCCGGCGATCTCCACGCCGTAGACCACCGCCTCGCTGACTCCGTCGATGCTGTCGAGCACCGCCTCCACCTGGGTGGTGGAAACGTTCTCGCCCTTCCAGCGGAAGGTATCGCCCAGGCGGTCGACGAACTGGGCGTGGCGGAAGCCCATGTCGCGCATCAGGTCGCCGGTGTTGAACCAGGCGTCGCCCGGCTCGAACACGTCACGCAGGATGCAGCTCTCGGTCTTGCCGGCATCGGTGTAGCCGTGGAACGGGGTCTTCTCGGTGATCTGCCCGAGCAGCAGGCCGGCCTCGCCGCGTGCTACGCGCTGCAGGCGGCCCTGGGCGTCGCGCCGGGGTGCCTCGCTGTCGCGGTCGTAGTGGACGATGGCGTAGGGGTAGGGCGAGAAACCCACCGTGTTGTCCAGGTTGAGCAGGTTGGTGAAGCCGATGTTGCCCTCGCTGGAGGCGTACAGCTCCATTACCCGCTCGATGCCGAAGCGCTGCTTGAAGGTCTGCCAGATGGCCGGGCGCAGGCCGTTGCCGACCATCACCCGCACGCGGTTGTCGGCATCGTCGGCCTGGGCCGGGCGGTCCAGCAGGTAGCGGCACAGCTCGCCGACGTAGCCGAAGCCGGTGGCGCCGTGGCGGCGCACCTCGTCCCAGAAGCGGCTGGCGCTGAACTTGCGCACCATGATCAGCGCCGCGCCGCCGGCCAGTACCGAGCCCCAGCACACCACCATGGCGGTGGCGTGATAGAAGGGCAGGCTGACGTAGAGGCGATCCTCGCGGCCAAGGCGCACGGCGCCGAAGCCGAACACGCCATAGCCCTTGAGGAAGCGCCCGTGGTTGAACACCACGGCCTTGGGCAGGCCGGTGGTGCCGGAGGTGTAGATGTAGAAGCACGGGTCGTCGGCGCACACCGGGCGCAACGGCGTAGGGGCCTGTTCCGCCAGGCCCGCTTGCTCGGCCGCCAGGTGGTGCCAGCCGGCCGGGGCCTGGCCGGGGTCGCGCCAGGTCGGGCGGTCGGCGAGGAAGTAGCGTGCGTCTGCGGACAGGGTCAGGCTGTCCTGCACTTCCACGAAGGCTTCCAGCAGTTCCTCGCCGACCAGGGCCACGCGCGGCTTCACCAGGTTGATGCTGTGCGCCAGCACCTGGCCGCGCTGGCTGGTGTTGAGCAGCGCCACGGCCACGCCGAGCTTGGTGCAGGCGGTGACGCAGGCCAGCAACTCCAGGCGGTTCTCCATCAGCAGCACGGCGCAGTCGCCCTGCTCCAGGCCGCCGGCACGCAGGCGCTGGGCCAGGCGGTTGGCCCAGCGGTCGAACTCGGCGTAGGTCAGTTGCTCGTCACCCTGGATCAGCGCCACGCCGTTGGGGTTGCGCCGCGCTGCCTGCTCTACGCAGTCGGCCAGGCCGCCGGGCCGCTCGCCACGGCTGCGGCTGGCGATGTGCAGGCCCTTGATGATGCCCGGCAGGTTGAGCAGCAGGCGCGGCAGGCGATGGAGCAGGTGGGGCAGGGTGATCAGGTCGGCATGGGGCATGGGCAGGATTCCCGCGATGTTGTTGTTATTGCCGGCAATCTACGCAAGGGGGTAGCGGGCTGTTGATAGCCTGCGGTCGCAAGGAACTGGCAATCCGTCTCACGGACGGCGCACAATCGATCACCCTCCGTCGCAGGTGAAAGGATTTGCCATGCTGGACACCGCCCCGAGCGCCACCGCGTCGCTCCTCCTCGACCTGTACCAGAGCCTGCGCCGCCTGCAGCTGGCCGGCCCGGCCGATCTCGCCGAACTGGGCCTGGCGCCGGACACGCAGCTGGACCTGGAGGCGCGCATCCCGGTGGCCTGGCTGCTGCGCCTGTGGCAGCTCGCCGCCGAGCGTGGCGCGCCGGCCGATCTCGGCCTGCAACTGGGCCAGCAGCGCGGCCTGCAGAGCCGCGGCCCGGTGGCCAACCTGGCAGCGATGAGCGCCACCCTCGGCGAGGCGCTGGAGCTGTTTCGCCGGCACAGCCCGGTGATGAGCGAGTGCGAGAACCTGCGGGTCGAGCAATACACCGACCACGTGCGCATCGACTTCCTGTTCACCGCGCCCCTGGCCGGCCATCCCCCGGCCTGCGAATACAGCCTGAGTTCGGCGTTGTGCTGGGGCCGGCAGATGAGCGGCACGCGGCTGGTGCCGTTGCGGGTGGGCTTCCGTCATATGCCGCTGTCCGCGGCGGCCAGCTATCGCCAGGTGCTGGGTTGCCCGGTGCGCTTCGGCGAGCCGCTGGACTACATCGAGATGGCGGCGGCCGACATGCGCCTGCCGCTGCTCGGTGGCAACGACTACATCAAGGGCCTGCTGCTGCAGCGGGTCAGCGACATGCAGGCGCATTTGCCGAGCCACCACAGCCTGCGCCAGCAGGTGCTGCACCTGATCGAACTGGGGCTGGTCGACGGCGCCTTCTCGGTGCAGGCCGTGGCCCGGCGGCTGCACACCAGCCGGCAGACCCTGCACCGCCATCTGCGCGAGGAGGGCTGCAGCTTCTCGGAACTGCTCGCCGAGGTGCGCCGCGAACATGCGTTGCGTCGCCTGCAGCAGGCGGATTGCCGGGTCGAGCAGCTCAGCCGCGAGCTGGGCTTCGCCGAACCGAGTGCCTTCTACAAGGCGTTCAAGGGCTGGTTCGGCGTGTCACCCAAGGCCTATCAGGACGGCCGCGACGCTTAGAGGCGGGCGGCCTTGAAGGTATCGCAGCGGCCCGGCTGGCCGCTGTCGAAGCCGGCGCTGAACCAGCGCACGCGCTGGGCCGAGGTGCCGTGGGTGAAGGAGTCCGGCACCACGGTGCCGCGGCTCTGCTTCTGCAGGCGGTCGTCGCCGATGGCGTTGGCAGCGTTCAGCGCTTCTTCCAGGTCGCCCGGCTCCAGCCAGTTCAGGCGCTGCTGGGCGTGGTGTGCCCAGACGCCAGCCAGGCAGTCGGCCTGCAGCTCCTGGCGCACCAGCAGGCCGTTGTCGCCCTCCACCCGCTCGCCGCGCTGGCGCGCCGCGTTGACCTTGGCCGAGACGCCGAGCAGGGTCTGCACGTGGTGGCCGACCTCGTGGGCGATGACATAGGCCTGGGCGAAGTCGCCAGCGGCGGAGAAGCGGGTTTCCATCTCGCGGAAGAACGACAGGTCGAGGTAGACCTGCTTGTCGCCGGGACAATAGAAAGGGCCCACGGCGGCATCCGCGAAGCCGCAGGCCGAGCGCACTCCGCCATTGAACAGCACGAGCTTGGGGTCCTGGTATTGCTTGCCGGCGGCCTGGAAGAGGGCGCGCCAGGTGTCCTCGGTGTCGCCGAGCACGGCACGGACGAATTCGGTCTGCGGGTCATTGGCTGCCGGCGCCCGCTGTTCTTGCACCGGGGCACCCTGCTGCACGCCCTGGTTGACCACGTTGCCGAGGATGGTCAGCGGGTCCTGGCCCATCAGCAGGCCGACCACCACGACGATGGCGATGCCACCGAGGCTCAGGCCCTTGCCGCCACCGAAGCGCATGCCGCCACCGCCGCCACGGGCATCCACCACGTTGTCGCTGCGTCTACCTCGTTCCCAGCGCATGGTCGTGCTCCTTCATTCGTCCGAGGCTGACAGTGTCGTCCTCGCCGGCGAAGGGCGCCAGCCTGCTATTACTTGGCCGGATAGTCGGCGAGCACGCTTTCCTTGCCGTCCTTGCCCAGGCCAATCACCTGGTAGGCATCCACCCGGCCGGTTTCCATGCCCGGCGAGCCGTGCGGCATGCCCGGTGCGGCGGCGCCGATCAGGTCGGGGCGGCCCTGCAGGGCGAGAATGTCGCGGGCCGGTACGTGGCCTTCGACGAACTTGCCGTCGATCACGCCGGTGTGGCACGAGGCCAGGCGCGGCGGCACGCCGAGGCGCTGCTTGACCGCGCTCATGTCGTCCTCGACCAGGTCGTTGACCTTGATGCCGTTCTCTTCCAGGTGGCTGATCCAGGCCTTGCAGCAGCCGCAGTTGGCGTCGCGGTGGACGTCCATGGTGATGGGCTCGGCGGCCTGGGTGGCGCTGGCGAACAGGAGGGCGGCGAGAGGCAGCAGGCGCATGGCGGATTCCTCGGGAAATGGATGCGCGGCAGGATAGCGCGGGGTAATCGCCAGTCCCAGGCCGTGACTGTTTCCGTCTGCTTCGGCTCGGCCTATGCTCGCTCTGCGCCCGTCATGGAGACCGCCGATGCTGCCCGTTCGCCTGTTCCTGATCGTCCAGATCCTGCTGCTCGCCGGCTTCGGCCTGGCCTACTTCATCCGCCCGCAGGAGACCGCCAATCTCAGTGGCATGCTGCTGATGGAGCCGGCCGCCATCACCGACGTGCGCGCCTATTACGGCGGCCTGCAGCTGGGGCTGGCGGCGTGGCTGGGTTTGGCGCTGGCGCGTAGCGAGCTGCTGCGCCCGGCGCTGATGCTGCTGGTGCTGCTCTACGCCAGCCTGTGCGTTGCCCGTATCGGCGGGATGTGGCTGGACGGCGGCGCGCAGCAGACCTTCAACCTCTACGCCATGCTCTTCGAGGGTGTCTCGGCCGGCCTGGCGTTCTGGCTGCTGCGGCGCGACTCAACGCCGACGTAGCGCGTGGCTGCAGCGCAGCATGTCGAGCAGGGCGTCGACCAGCGGCTCGGCCTGCGCCGCCAGCGAGTCGCCGCCCGGCGCCAGCAGCCAGTTGGCCTGCAGGCCGTGGATGTAGCCGTGCAGGCACAGGGTGGCGCGGCGGCAGTCGAGGTCGGCCGGTAGCTGGCCCTTGCTGACCGCATTGCGTAACGATTTCTCGATACGCTCGTCGCACTCCACATGCAGGGCCTGCATCTTCTGCCGCAGGTCGCCGAGGTCGTCGGTGTACTCGCATTTGTGCGCGAGGATTTCCTGGATGCGCCGGCTCTGCGCGTCCACTTCCACGTTGCGCAGCAGGCGCACCAGCAGCTCGCGGGTCTGCCCCAACGGGTTGGGTTCGTCCTCGCGCTCGCTGGCCTGGGCCAGCTCCTCCAGCGGCAGGTGCAGGCGCTCGAGCATGGCCTGGAACAGGTCGACCTTGTTCTCGAAGTGCCAGTAGATGGCGCCACGGGTAACCCCCGCGCCGCTGGCGATATCGGCCAGCGAGGTGCGCGAGACGCCCCGTTCGTGGAACAGGTGCTCGGCGGCATCCAGTATCCGCTGGCGGGTTTCTTCGGCTTCCTCTTTGGTGCGTCGGACCATGGTTGGGCAGTTTTATGTAAAGGATGAGAAAAGTTACGAATACGGCAGTTCTGCTCGTTTACAAACATTCTAGTATGTAAGTATATTCGTTAGCCAGCTAAACAGTCCTTTCGTGCCCCGCGCCCGGTCCTCCCACGACCGGGCCGTCCCTGACATGAGGTCGATTCAGATGTCCAAGAAGCCTGCCCTGACAGTGATGGCTCCCGCCGTCGCTCTGGCTACGCTCATTCTCGCCGGTTGCCAGGAGAGCACCCCGCCGCCGGTCAGCCACAAGCCCGCCGTGGGCGTGGTTACCCTGCAGGCCCAGCCCTACACCCTGACCGCCGAGCTGCCGGGGCGCACCGCCGCCTTCCGCGTCGCCGAGGTCCGCCCGCAGGTCGATGGCATCCTGCAGAAGCGCCTGTTCAAGGAAGGCTCCGAGGTCAAGGCCGGCCAGCAGCTGTACCAGATCGACGCCGCCGTCTATCAGGCCAGCTACAAGAGCGCCCAGGCGACCCTGGCCTCCAGCGGTTCGCTGGCCGAGCGCTACAAGGATCTGGTCAGTGACCAGGCCGTGAGCAAGCAGGCCTATGACGAGGCGCGGGCCGCCCAGCTTTCCGCCGAGGCCGCGCTGGAGCGCGCGCGTATCGACCTGCGCTACACCAAGGTACTGGCGCCGATCTCCGGCCGTGTCGGCCGTTCGGCGGTAACCGAGGGCGCGCTGGTCAGCAACGGCCAGGCCACCGCGCTGGCGACCATCCAGCAGCTCGACCCGATCTACGTCGACGTTACCCAGCCGATCAAGGATCTGCTGCGCCTGCGTCGCGAGCTGGCCAACGGTCAGCTGGAGAAGGCCGGCGACAGCGCCGCCAAGGTCACCCTGAAACTGGAAGACGGCAGCGAGTACCAGCACGAGGGCACCCTGGAAGTCTCCGAGGTGACGGTCGACGAAGGCACCGGCTCGGTGACCCTGCGCGCCGTGTTCCCCAACCCCGAGCACGACCTGCTGCCGGGCATGTTCGTCCACGCCAGCCTGAATGCCGGCGTCAACCAGCAGGCCATCCTCGCGCCGCAACAAGGCGTGACCCGCAACGGCCAGGGCCAGCCCACCGCGCTGGTGGTCAATGGCGAGAACAAGGTCGAGCTGCGCGAGCTGAGCGCCGAGCGCACCAGCGGCAATCGCTGGCTGGTGAGCGCAGGCCTCCAGCCGGGCGACAAGCTGATCACCGAGGGCCTGCAGTTCGTCCGCCCGGGCGACGAGGTCGAGGCCAGCCCGGCGAAGAACGTCGCCGACGCACCGGCCGCCAAGCCGGATCAGGCCAGCCGCTAAGGAACGACGACCATGGTTAACTTCTTTATCGACCGGCCGATTTTCGCCTGGGTGATCGCGCTGGTGATCATGCTGGCGGGCGGCCTGTCCGTGCTCAAGCTACCGATCAACCAGTACCCGAGCATCGCCGCGCCCGCCGTGGGCATCCAGGTCAGCTACCCGGGTGCCTCTGCACAGACCGTGCAGGACACCGTGGTGCAGGTGATCGAGCAACAGATGAACGGCATCGACGGTCTGCGCTACATGTCCTCGGAGAGCAACTCCGACGGCAGCATGACCATCACCGTGACCTTCGATCAGGGCACCAACCCCGACATTGCCCAGGTCCAGGTGCAGAACAAGCTGCAGCTGGCCACCCCGTTGCTGCCGCAAGAAGTGCAGCAGCAGGGCATCCGCGTGACCAAGGCGGTGAAGAACTTCCTGATGGTCATCGGCGTGGTCTCCGAAGACGGTTCGATGGACCGTAACGACCTGGCCAACTACATCGTGTCCAACATGCAGGACCCGATCTCGCGGACCAAGGGCGTCGGCGACTTCCAGGTATTCGGTGCCCAGTACGCCATGCGCATCTGGCTCGATCCGGCCAAGCTGAACAACTTCCAGCTGACCCCGGTCGACGTGAAGACGGCGATCCAGGCGCAGAACGTGCAGATTTCCTCTGGCCAGTTCGGCGGCCTGCCGGCCGGCGAAGGTCAGCAGCTCAACGCCACCATCATCGGCAAGACCCGCCTGCAGACCCCGGAGGAGTTCCGCAACATCCTCCTCAAGGTCAACCGCGACGGTTCCCAGGTACGCCTGGGCGACGTGGCCAAGGTCGAGCTGGGTGGCGAGAACTACAGCATCAACGCCCAGTTCAACGGCCTGCCGGCCTCCGGCCTGGCGGTCAAGCTGGCTACCGGCGCCAACGCCCTGGATACCGCCAAGGCGCTGCGCCAGACCATCAGTGACCTGGAGCCGTTCTTCCCGGCGGGCATGAAGGTGGTCTACCCGTACGACACCACGCCGGTGATCTCGGCCTCCATCGAAGGGGTGGTGAGCACCCTGGTCGAGGCCTTCGTCCTGGTGTTCCTGGTGATGTTCCTGTTCCTGCAGAACTTCCGCGCCACCATCATCCCCACCCTGGCGGTGCCGGTGGTGCTGCTCGGTACCTTCGGCGTGCTGGCGATGTTCGGCTACAGCATCAACACCCTGACCATGTTCGCCATGATCCTGGCCATCGGCCTGCTGGTGGACGACGCCATCGTGGTGGTGGAGAACGTCGAGCGGGTGATGCGTGAGGAGGGCCTGTCGCCGCTCGAGGCGACGCGCAAGTCCATGGGCCAGATCCAGGGCGCGCTGGTCGGTATCGGTGTGGTGCTGTCTGCCGTACTGCTGCCGATGGCCTTCTTCGGCGGCTCGGTGGGTGTGATCTATCGGCAGTTCTCCATCACCATCGTCTCGGCCATGGTGATCTCGGTGATCCTCGCCCTGATCTTCACCCCGGCGCTCTGTGCCACCCTGCTCAAGCCCATCGCCAAGGGCGAGCACCACGAGAAGCGCGGCTTCTTCGGCTGGTTCAACCGCACCTTCGAGCGCAGCGTCGACGGCTACGAGCGTGGCGTGCGCGCCATGCTCAAGCGCAAGACGCCGTACCTGCTGGTGTACGCGGTGCTGGTCGCGGTGATGGCCTGGATGTTCACCAAGATCCCCACCGCCTTCCTCCCCGAGGAAGACCAGGGCGTGCTGTTCGCCCAGGTGCAGACGCCGTCCGGCGCCAGTGCCGAGCGCACCCAGGCGGTGGTCGACGACATGCGCGAGTACCTGCTGGATGACGAAGGCGACACGGTCAAGTCGGTGTTCACCGTCACCGGCTTCAACTTCGCCGGTCGCGGCCAGAGCTCGGGCATGGCCTTCATCATGCTGCGTCCGTGGGGTGAGCGTACCGCCGCCGGGCAGAACGTCGCCGAGCTGGCGCAGCGCGCCCAGCAGCACTTCTTCGGCTTCCGCGATGCCATGGTGTTCGCCTTCGCCCCGCCGGCGGTGATGGAACTGGGTAACGCCACTGGCTTCAACCTGTTCCTCCAGGACCGTGCCGGTGTCGGCCACGAGACGCTCAACCAGGCGCGCGACAAGTTCCTCGAACTGGCCGGGCAGAACCCGGTGCTGACCCGCGTACGGGCCAACGGCCTGCGCGACGAGCCGCAGTACCAGCTGCTGATCGACGACGAGAAGGTGCGCGCCCTCGGCGTGTCGCTGTCCGACGTCAACGCCACCCTGTCCATCGGCTGGGGCGGTAGCTACGTCAACGACTTCATTGACCAGGGACGGGTGAAGAAGGTCTACCTGCAGGGCGTATCCAACGCGCGGATGAATCCGGAAGATCTGGACAAGTGGTTCGTGCGCAACGACGCCGAGCAGATGGTGCCGTTCAGCGCCTTCGCCAGCGGCAAGTGGGTCTACGGTGCACCGAAGCTGTCGCGCTACAACGGTGTCAGCGCCATCGAGATACTCGGCGAGCCGGCACCGGGCTACAGCTCGGGTGATGCCATGGCCGCGGTCGAGGAGATCACCAAGCAGCTGCCGGCCGGCGTGGGTTATTCGTGGACCGGCCAGTCCTACGAGGAGCGCCTGTCCGGCTCCCAGGCACCGGCGCTCTACGCCCTGTCGCTGCTGGTGGTGTTCCTCTGCCTGGCGGCGCTGTACGAGAGCTGGTCGATCCCGTTCTCGGTGATGCTGGTGGTGCCACTCGGCGTGTTCGGCGCGCTGCTGTTCACCCTGGGCCGCGGGTTGTCCAACGATGTGTTCTTCCAGGTCGGCCTGATCACCACCATCGGCCTGTCGGCGCGTAACGCGATCCTCATCGTCGAGTTCGCCAAGGCGCTGCACGAGCAGGGCAAGAGCTACGTCGAGGCGGCCGTGGAGGCCTGCCGCATGCGTCTGCGCCCGATCATCATGACCTCGCTGGCGTTCATCCTCGGCGTCGTGCCGCTGGCCATCTCCAGCGGTGCCGGTGCCGGCAGCAAGCACGCCATCGGTACCGGCGTGATCGGCGGCATGCTCACCGCGGCGGTGCTGGCGATCTTCTGGGTGCCGCTGTTCTACGTAATGGTCAGCGCGATGTTCAAGGACAAGCGCGCGCAAGCAACCGAGTCGAAGGAGGCCGTCCAGTGAGGCAGTCCCTGTTGTCCCTTGCCGTCGCCAGCGTCCTGCTCGGCGGCTGCAGCATGATCCCCGACTACCAGCGCCCGCAGGCGCCGGTAGACGGCCTGTGGCCGGTGGGCGAGGCCTACACCGCCAGCGGTGTCAGCGAAACCAATACCGCGGCGGATGCCCTGGGCTGGCGCGAATTCTTCCGCGACCCGGCGCTGCAGCGCCTGGTGGAAACCGCCCTGGCCAACAACCGCGACCTGCGCATCGCTGCGCTCAACGTCGAGGCCTACCGCGCCCAGCACCGCATCCAGCGTGCGGAGCTGTTCCCCAACGTCTCCGCCGCCGGTAGTGGCACCCGCCAGCGCCTGCCTGCCGACCTGTCGAGCAGCGGTGAGGCCGCCACCAGCGGCCAGTACAGCGCCACAGTCGGCGTCAACGCCTGGGAGATCGACTTCTTCGGGCGCCTGCGCAGCCTCAACGAGCAGGCCCTGGAGCAGTACTTCGCCAGCGAAGAGGCGCAGCGCAGCGCGCAGATCAGCCTGGTGGCCAGCGTGGCCAACGCCTACCTGACCCTGCAGGCCGACCAGCAGCGCCTGCAACTGACCCGCGACACCCTGGACACCTACCGCAAGAGCTACGCCCTCACCGAGCGCAGCTTCAACGTCGGTGTCGCCGATGCCCTGTCGCTGAGCCAGGCGCGCACCGCGGTGCAGGGCGCCGAAGCCAGCCTGGCGCAGTACAGCCGCCTGGTCGCCCAGGACCGCAACGCCCTGGCGACCCTGCTTGGCGGTGGCGTGCCAGCCGACCTGCCGCAGGGTGAGGTGCTGAATCAGGACCTGCTGGCCGAAGTACCGGCCGGCCTGCCGTCCGATCTGCTGCAGCGTCGCCCGGACCTGCTCCAGGCCGAGCATTCGCTGAAGGCGGCCAACGCCAGCATCGGCGCTGCGCGGGCGGCGTTCTTCCCGAGCATCAGCCTGACCGCCAATGCCGGTAGCGCCAGCGGCGAGCTGTCCGGCCTGTTCGACGGCGGCTCCGGCACCTGGCTGTTCCAGCCGCAGATCAACCTGCCGATCTTCACCGCCGGCAGCCTGAAGGCCAGCCTCGACTATGCCGAGGTGCAGAAGGACATCCAGGTGGCGAGCTACGAGAAGGCGATCCAGATCGCCTTCCAGGAAGTCGCCGACGGCCTCGCCGCGCGTACCACCTACGCCCAGCAGCTGGACGCCCAGCGCGCCCTGGTGAGCACCAGCGAGGAGTACTACCGCCTCGCCGAGCGCCGTTTCCGCACCGGCGTGGACAGCTACCTGACCCTGCTCGATGCCCAGCGCCAGCTGTTCAGCACCCAGCAGCAACTGATCAGCGACCGCCTCAACCAGCTGACCAGCGAGGTCGAGCTGTACAAGGCCCTCGGTGGCGGCTGGCACGAGCAGACCCAGGTGGCCAGAGCCCCTGCGGACTGAGCGTCAGGCTGAAACGAAAAAGCCCCGGCATGCCGGGGCTTTTTCATGGCTGAGGTTTGGGTCACAGCCTGAGACATGCAGATTGCAGGCTCGCCCTGGGCTCCGCATGATGCGCGCGCATCAACAAGGAGCTCACGATATGGATATCGTTCTGGGTCTGATCGGCGTAGGGCTGGTCGCCATTTTTCTAGTTCAGGCGTCGCGCATCTATGCCGGTGCGCTATCGCACCGCATGAACCTGCAAGACCTTCGCCGTCACGGCAAACCACATCGCGCCATTACCGAACACGAGCGCAGCAGCCTGGCGTCATACGCGGCGTCGCTGGCCTGCCTGGGTAATCACGCACCGTCGTATCGGCCACTGAGCGACGATGTGTATCTGCTGCAAGGGGCCGCCGAGATGCGTGGCTTCGAGTTCACCGGCATCCACAGCGAGCAGCTTTCCATTGCCGGCGTTCCGGTGGAGTTGCCGTTCACCCTGCGCGATTACCTGGCGCATGAGAACAACCGGGCCGAAGTGGTGGTGGCCGACCGGCATGCATTGGTGCTGTCGCTGAATGGCTTTCGCTTGCCGCTCCTGACCTGACGCGGCGCTTAGCGCCGCACCAGCAATACACCGCTTTCCATGTGGTGCGTCCAGGGGAACTGGTCGAACAGGGCGCAGCGTTCGATACGGTGGGTATCGTTGAGCTGGGCGATGTTGGCGGCCAGGGTCTCCGGGTTGCAGGAGATGTACAGGATGTTGTCGAAGCGCCGGGTCAGCTCGCAGGTGTCCGGGTCCATGCCGGCGCGCGGCGGGTCGACGAACACGGTGCCGAAGTCGTAGGACTTCAGGTCGGTGCCGGCCAGGCGGCGGAACGGGCGCACCTCGTTGAGGGCCTGGGTCAGTTCCTCGGCACTCAGGCGCACCAGCTCGATGCTGTCGATGCCGTTGTCGGCCAGGTTGGCCAGCGCAGCATTCACCGAGGTCTTGCTGATCTCGGTGGCCAGTACCTTGCGCACGCGGGTGGACAGCGGCAGGGTGAAGTTGCCGTTGCCGCAGTACAGCTCGAGCAGGTCTTCCTGGCGCTCGCCGAGGGCGTCGTAGGCCCACTGCAGCATCTTCTGGCAGACCGTGCCGTTGGGCTGGGTGAAGGCGCCCTCCGGCTGGCGGTAGCTGAAGGTGCGACCGGCCACGGTCATTTCTTCCTGCACGTAATCACGACCGATCACCAGGCGCTGGCCACGCGAACGGCCGACCAGGCTGACGCCCAGCTTGGCCGCCAGCTGCTCGGCTTCGGCCTGCCACTCGGCATCGAGCGGGCGGTGGTAGCACAGAGTGATCAGCGCATCGCCGCTCAGGGTGGTGAGAAACTCGACCTGGAACAGCTTGAACGCCAGTACCTTGCTCGCCTGCCAGGCAGCCTTGAGCTGAGGCATCAGCTGGTTGATGCGCACGCTGGCGATGGGGAACTCGTCGATCAGGATCGGCGTGTGTTTGTCGCCAGCCTCGAACATCGCGTAGTGGCGCTCTTCCTGCTCGCGCCACAGGCGGAACTCGGCGCGCAGGCGGTAATGCTCGCGCGGCGAGTCGAATACCGCCGGCTCCGGCGCGGAGAAGGGCGCCAGCAGCTCGCGCAGGCGGGCGACCTTGTCGTCCAGCTGGGCGGCGTAGGCCGCCTGGTCACCAATGCGGATCATGCGTTGACGCCGAAGGCGAACTTGGCGACGAAGATCGCGGCGAGGATGGCCAGCGCCGGGTTGATCTCCTTGAAGCGACCGGCCATGGCCTTGATCACCACCCAGGCGATGAAGCCGAAGGCGATGCCGTTGGCGATGGAGAAAGTCAGCGGCATGGCCAGGGCGGTGATCACCACCGGGGCGGCGACGGTGATGTCGTCCCAGTCGATCTCGGCCAGGCCGGAGGTCATCAGCACGGCGACGAACAGCAGCGCCGGCGCAGTAGCAAACGCGGGAACTGTGCCGGCCAGCGGGGCGAAGAACAGTGCCAGCAGGAACAGCACGGCGACCACGATGGCGGTCAGGCCGGTGCGGCCACCGGCGGCCACGCCCGAGGCGGACTCGATGTAGCTGGTGGTGGTGCTGGTGCCGAGCAGCGAGCCGCCCATGGCCGCGGTGCTGTCGGCGATCAGGGCACGGCCCATCTTCGGCAGGTTGCCGTCCTTGTCCATCAGTCCGGCGCGCTTGGCCACGCCGATCAGGGTACCGGTGTTGTCGAACAGGTCGACGAAGAGGAAGGCGAAGATCACGCTGATCATGCCCACTTCGAAGGCGCCGGCCAGATCCAGCTGGAGGAAGGTCGGGGCCAGCGACGGAGGCATGGAAACGATGCCGCCGAACGGAGTGACGCCGATGGCGATGGCAATGGCGGTGACGACCAGAATGCCGATCATCACTGCGCCGGTGACGCGACGAGCCTCGAGGGCGACGATCAGGAAGAAGCCGAGGATCGCCAGCAGCGGGCCGGGGGAGGTGAGGTCACCGAGGCCGACCAGGGTCGCCGGGTTGTCTACCACCAGGCCGGCTTCCTTCAGCGCGATCAGCGCCAGGAACAGGCCGATACCGGCGGCGATGGCCGAGCGCAGCGGCAGCGGGATGCTGTTCACGATCCACTCGCGGATGCGGAAGATCGACAGCAGGAAGAACAGGGTGGCGGAGATGAACACCGCGCCCAGTGCGGTCTGCCAGGTGTAACCCATGTGCAGGACCACGGTGTAGGTGAAGAAGGCGTTGAGGCCCATGCCGGGCGCCAGGGCGATCGGGTAGTTGGCGATCAGGCCCATCACCGCCGAGCCGATGGCCGCGGCCAGGCAGGTGGCGACGAACACCGCACCCTTGTCCATGCCGGTTTCACCGAGGATCGCCGGGTTGACGAAGAGGATGTAGGCCATGGTCAGGAAGGTGGTGATCCCGGCCAGGATCTCGGTGCGCACGTTGGTGTTGTGTGCCTTGAGTTGGAACAGCTTTTCCAGCATGGTGAACTCCCCTTGGGGCTGGTGCGGCAATGGTCTGCGGACTGCGAAAGCAAAGCACAAAGGCCGCCTGCTCGAAGGATCACGAGGGCGAATTTGGGCCGGGTCCGGAAAAGCCGCGCACTATACCAGCTCACCCTCGAACGGTGAATTTATGACCGGACGGACAGTATCGGTTTCCGTCCGTGGAGGAGGCAGATGACCCGTCGCGCCCTGATCGCCGTCGCCGACGGCGTGGAAGACATCGAAACCATCACCCTGATCGACGTGCTGCGCCGCGCCGAAGTGGAGGTGGTGGTCGCCAGCATCGAGAGCCGGCGCATGTTCACCTGCGCCCGCGGCACCCGGGTGACCGCCGACACCATGTTGGTCGACGTGCTGGCCCAGGACTTCGACCTGATCGTGCTGCCCGGCGGCATGCCCGGCGCGCAGCACCTGGCCGAGCACGAGCCGTTGGCCGACAAGGTGCGCGAGCAGGCCAGGGCCGGCAAGCTGTTCGCTGCCATCTGCGCGGCCCCGGCCCTGGCCCTGCAGGGCTACGGCGTGCTGCGCCAGCGGCGGATGACCTGCTACCCGGCGTTCAGCGACCGCCTGTCCGGCTGCACCTTCGTCGATG
This sequence comes from Pseudomonas sp. Gutcm_11s, assembly GCF_028649395.1. Taxonomy (GTDB): domain Bacteria; phylum Pseudomonadota; class Gammaproteobacteria; order Pseudomonadales; family Pseudomonadaceae; genus Aquipseudomonas. Next base: position 144,468 of record NZ_JAQSUW010000016.1, read on the forward strand.
CGCCGGTGGTGGTCGACGGCAACTGCATCACCGCCCAGGGCCCGGCGGCCGCACTGGAGTTTTCCCTGACCCTGGTCGAGCAACTGGTTGGCAGAGGCACGCGCAAGTCCGTGGCCGAAGCCATGCTGGTGCCGGCATGAGGGCGCTGCTCGTAGCTTTATCCCTGTCGCTGCTGGCCGGCTGCGCCAGCGAGGCGCGCCTGCCCTCGGCGGAACACCGCCTGGGCATTCATCCGGCGCGTGCCGCCAATGCCGACGGCCTGCAGGCCATGACCGATCGCCACAGTGGCGTGCGCTTGTGGATAACCCCACAGGCAGTGCTGACCGAGGCGGACGTGCAACTGGCGGAGATGGCGCTGACCCCGGCGGGTGAGCCGGCGGTGGTGCTGACCCTAACGGACAATGGGCGGGATAGGCTGGCCGAGCTGACCCGGGCCCAGGTTGGGCAGCCGCTGGCTTTCTTAGTCGATGGCGAACTGCGCCTGGCGCCGATCATCCAGGAGCCGGTGGTCGATGGCCGCGTGGCATTGACCGGATTCGATTCGTTGCAGGAAGCCGAAGCGCTGGTGCAGGACTGGAATCGCTGAGCGCGAAACGGCTGATAGCTCGCGCTTTACCGGCCCTCAGCCTTGAGTTCAAATACCGGCTTTTGGCCAGCTCCGGCATGCGGGGCGGCTGCCTTCTAACGTCAAAGGAGTGATGTCCGGCATGATCGTCGGTATAGACCTTGGCACCACCAATAGCCTGGTTGCCGTTTGGCGCGATGGCGCTCCGCAACTCGTTGCCAATGCTCTTGGCAGCTTTATCACTCCTAGCGTGGTCGGTCTCGATGACGACGGCCAGGTACTGGTCGGTGAGGTGGCCCGCGAACGCCTGCAGACCCATCCACAGCTGACCACCGCGCTGTTCAAACGCTACATGGGTAGTGCCCATGAAGTGCGTCTGGGCAAGCGCAGCTTCCGCCCCGAGGAGCTGTCGGCGCTGGTGCTGAAGAGCCTCAAGGCGGATGTCGAGCGTGCCTTCGGCGAGCCGGTCACCGAGGCGGTGATCAGCGTGCCCGCCTACTTCAGCGATGCCCAGCGCAAGGCGACCCGGGTGGCTGGAGAACTGGCCGGCCTCAAGGTCGACAAGCTGATCAATGAGCCCACCGCCGCCGCACTGGCCTATGGCGTGCACCAGAGGGACGAAACCACCTTCCTGGTTTTCGACTTGGGTGGCGGCACCTTCGACGTCTCGATTCTGGAACGTTTCGAGGGCGTGATGGAGGTACGTGCCAGTTCGGGCGACAACTTCCTCGGTGGCGAGGATCTGGACGACGCGCTGGTCAAAAGCTTCCTCGACCAGCAGGGAACCGATCTGCCTGACGCCAGCCAGCCGCTGCTGCGCCACCGCCTGCGCCGTGAGGCCCAGCGGGTGCGCCATGCATTGGGTCAGGACGACAGCGCCACCTTCAGCCTGCGTGACGCGGGCCGCGAGTGGAGCGAGACCTTCACTCAGGAGCGCATGCGCCAAGTCCTTGAGCCCTTTCTCGAACGTCTGCGCGGGCCCATCGAACGTGCCTTGCGCGATGCAAGGATTCGCGTCGCCGACCTCGACGAGATCCTGCTGGTCGGCGGTACCACGCGTATGCCGCTGGTGCGCAAGCTTGTAGCCGGGTTGTTCGGCCGCTTCCCGTCCATGCATCTGAACCCGGACGAGGTCATCGCCCAGGGCGCGGCCATCCAGGCTGCGCTCAAGGCACGTGATGCCGCGCTCGACGAAGTGGTGCTCACCGATGTCTGCCCCTACAGCATGGGCATCGAGACGACCCATCAGCATGGCGAACGCATGGAGAGCGGCCACTACCTGCCGATTATCGAGCGCAACTGCGTGGTGCCCGTCAGCCGGGTGGAGCAGGTGCAGACGCTGCATGACAACCAGAAGCAAGTGTTGGTGAAGATTTTCCAGGGCGAGAGCCGCCTGGTGAGGGACAACATCTTCCTCGGCGAGCTGAGCGTGCCGGTGCCGCCGCGCAAGGCCGGCGAGGTATGCCTGGATATCCGATTCACCTATGACAGCAACGGTCTGCTGGAGGCTGATGTGAGCATCCCGCTGACCGGCGAGAATCACCGTCTGGTCATCGAGAACAATCCCGGTGTACTGAGCAAGGAGGAGATCGCCACCAAGCTCAAGGCCCTGGAAGGGCTCAAGGTTCACCCTCGTGAGCAGCAAGTGAATAGTGTGCTGTTGGCTCGGCTCGATCGCCTGTACCAGGAGTGCCTGGGCGAGATGCGCGAGTACGTCGACCGTCTGACAGGTGAGTTCCAGCGGGTGCTGGAGGGACAGGACGAGCGGCAGATCCGCGAGGCCAGGGTGGCGGTGAACGAGCGTCTGGATCAGCTGGAACGCGGGTTCTGACGGGGGGGCTGCCATGAACTGCTGGAACATTCTCGGCATTCGCGCCGATGCCGACGAGCGCACGATCAAGCGCAGCTACGCCGCCCTGCTCAAGGTGCACCGCCCCGACGAGGACCTGGATGCTTTCCAGCGTCTGCGCGAGGCTTATGAGCAGGCACTGGGCCTGGCGCGTCGGAGGGTCGAGCAGGATGAGGCCGAGGATGACATCGGCCTGGGGGACGTGCTCGAACGGGCAGTTGTCGCGCCCCTCGACCAGGACCTGCGGGCTCGCATCGACGCCAGCCTGGGCGACCTCGCGCCGCCAACCCTGGAGGCTGCTGCCATTCAGGCGCGTGACCAGGGCCAGCTGGCGCTGTTCGAGTGTTGCCTGCTGGGGCGCTGTCTGACAGACAACGAGCGCGGTTATGCAGCTGCGCACTGGGCGCTCACCTGCCTGCACTGGCTGACTCCCTGGCAGGAGCCTTCGCTGCCCGGTGACCAGCTCGACGCCCTGCTCAATCGCCTGCTGGCGACGGAGCTGCACGCGCTACACGACCTGCTGGCCGAGGGTCACGAGGCCGGCTTCCAGGAACGGTTGGAGGCCTTGTTCGGGCAGGCTTGGCTGCAGCCTTTCGAGCGTCGCAGCTATTTCAAGCGCCAGCTGGTCGACGTGCTGCTTGCAGTGCCGAGCTGGTCCGAAGAGTTCCTCCGGGACGTCATCGGTCGATGCCAGTGGGACGATGTACTGGCCCGCCAGGAGGGCTGGCTGCAGGAGTGGGACCAGCTCCTGCATCGTCTGGAACTGAGGGGCTTGCATGAGCGAATCAACAGTCGCCTGAACCTGCGCAAACCCGACAGCCCTCAGGCCAGGGCAGCCTGGCTACTGTTCAAGCCGCTCAGCAATGGTCAGCGCAAGCGCATGGTGGATAGCTTCACCGACAAGGATTGGGCCGGATGCCAGCTGCTGGAGGAGACACTGCAGCAGGACGCACCGGAGTTGCTGACGGAGCTGGCTCCGCAGGGTGCGCAGGATTGGCGCAGATGGATGCGTAGCAGCCAGTGGGAAGGGACGGGAGTCTGTCTTTGGCTGCTGTTGCTGGGGCCCATGTGGCTGGATCTCGTCGCGCGTGGCGGCGGCCTCGAAAATGCGGCGGTCTGGCCTGCTGTTCTTGCAGCCTCGACTATGTCCGCTCTGCTGGCCGGTGTTCTGGTGATGGGGCATCGGGCATGGAGTTATTGCACCAGTTGGCTGACTCGAACCGATGTGCTGATCAGTATGCTGCTCTTGCCCGCCTCCTTAACCCGCCAAGGCACCGGCGTCCTGATCATTCGCCATCTACTGCCTTGCCTCGCCATTGCCGGGGTTGTATCGATCATTGGAACGAAGGGAGCAAAAATTGATTGGCTTGCGGGAGTCTTGGCTGGACTCGTCGCGTTCGCCTACGTGGACTTCAACACCAAGGTCGGTCCATCTCTGGTGCTACTCCGGGCATATCTCGGTAGCTTCAAGCACTGGAACAAGGCACTGGTGCTAGCTGGCCTCATGCTGTTTGCCATGGCCGTGTTCTGGAGCATGCAGCAGCGCAGCACGCAGGTTCTGGGAAACCTGCCCGAGCGCTCTGTACCGAGTGTCAGCCAGCAGCGTGCCACGCAGAGCCCGCCGAGCCAGCCCGAGCGCTCTGTGCCGAGTGTCAGCCAGCAACGCGCCACGCAGAGCCCGCCGAGCCAGCCCGAGCGCTCTGTGCCGCGTGTCAGTCAGCAACGCGGCACACAGAGTCCACCAAGCCAGCCCCAGCGCTCCGTACCGCGTTTCAGCGGCAACCAAGGGCCTTTCGAACTCACGGTTCCAAAAACGGTGTCCTGCAATAGCACTCAGTACGGCGGGTGCGATTTTTCTGGTGAGTCGAACAAATAACGAATGGGAGGCGCCGCAGCCGGTGCTGGAGGGCCGCGCGGCCCTGACCGGTTTCGACTCGCTGCAGGAAGCCGAAGCGCTGGTGCAGGACTGGAATCGCTAGGCCAAAAACGAAGAACCGGTGAGCGCGGGGCGATCACCGGTTCGTCTGGGGCACTTCACGCGAACATCCTTCTGCAGTACGAGGAACGCCTGTTCTGTGGTGGCCGGCCTGGGGTCAGGCGACGGCCTTGCCTTGTTTGGTGTTGAAGTAGCCGCTGTCGGCAACGTCACGGCCTTGCTTGGTCTGGAAGTAGCCACTGTCGGCAACATCACGACCTTGCTTGGTCTGGAAGTAACCGCTGTCGGCAACATCACGGCCTTGCTTGGTCTGGAAGTAACCGCTGTCGGCGACGTCACGGCCTTGCTTGGTCTGGAAGTAGCCGCTGTCGGCAACATCACGGCCTTGCTTGGTCTGGAAGTAACCGCTGTCGGCAACGTCGCGGCCTTGCTTGGTCTGGAAGTAACCGCTGTCAGCAACGTCACGGCCTTGTTTGGTCTGGAAGTAACCACTGTCGGCAACGTCGCGACCTTGCTTGGTCTGGAAGTAGCCACTGTCGGCGACGTCACGACCTTGCTTGGTCTGGAAGTAGCCACTGTCGGCGACGTCGCGGCCTTGCTTGGTCTGGAAGTAACCACTGTCGGCAACGTCACGACCTTGTTTGGTCTGGAAGTAACCGCTGTCAGCGACGGTGCGGCCTTGCTTGGTGTTGAAGTAGCCGCTGTCGGCATAGGCGCCGGCGGACAGGGTGGCGGTAATCAGGGCGGTGGTGAGAAGAAGCTTTTTCATGATCGGTGACCTCGTACTGGGGGGTGGTTGAGGAGTACGGGGCCTATGGTCGTGGCTGACCCGCCCTGACGGAAGTCAGCCTTTTCCATAGTAGGAATCGATCTCGATAATGATTGAAGCAACCCTTGCCAGCGCTGCGTTTCAGCACGGCGGGTGGCAGCAGTCGCGCTCGTCGAGGGCCTCCAGCAGGCGGCAATGTTCGGCGTGGCCGCTGTGGCAGTCGGCCAGTTTGCTCAGTTCGGCGCGCATGTTCTGCAGGTCACGGATGCGTGCCTCGATGGCGTCCAGGTGCTCGCGGGCCATGCGGTCGGCCGCATCGCAGGGGCTCTCGGGGTGGGCGGCCAGGTCGAGCAGGCCACGAATCTCCTCCAGGCTGAAGCCCAGCTCGCGGCCACGGCGAATGAAGCGCAGGCGTCGCACATCGACTGTCTGGTAGTGGCGATAGCCCGAGGGGCTGCGCTGTGGGGCCGGCAGCAGCCCGCTACGCTCGTAGAAACGGATGGTTTCCAGGTTGACGCCGCTGTCGCGGGCCAGCACACCGATGGTGATGGGCTTGCTCATGTTGACTCCGTAGCGACTACAGGGTTTAGCCTAGTCTGCACCTGGAACGAGGAGATGCCAAATGGGTGCTCACTGCTGCAATCACGACACCGGCCCCGCGCACAACGACGGGCGCTACCGGCGCATTCTGTGGATCGCGCTGCTGGTCAACCTGGCGATGTTCGCCGTGGAGATAGGCGCGGGCCTCAAGGCCGGTTCGGTCTCGCTGCTGGCCGACTCGCTGGATTTCCTCGGCGACTCCGCCAACTACGCCATCAGCCTCTGGGTACTGGGCATGGCCCTGACCTGGCGGGCACGTGCCGCGCAGCTCAAGGCGGCGAGCATGCTGGCATTCGGTATCGGCGTACTGGGCGCGGCGCTCTGGCACTGGTGGCAGGGCGAGGTGCCGAGCGCGCCGACCATGGGCGTGGTGGGCACTCTGGCGCTGCTGGCCAACCTCGGCGTGGCGGTGCTGCTGTATGCGTACCGCGAGGGCGACAGCAATATGCGCAGCGTCTGGCTGTGCACCCGCAACGACGCCCTCGGCAACCTGGCCGTGCTGGCCGCGGCGCTGGGCGTGTTCGGCACCGGCAGCGCCTGGCCTGACCTGATCGTCGCCAGCATCATGGCGACCCTGGCCATCAGTGCCGCGATCCAGGTGCTGCGCCAGGCCGATGGCGAGCTGAAGGACGGTCACGGCCATGCGCACTGAACTGGAAGCCGCACTGCAGCAGGCCTTCGCCGAGGCCAAGGCTTCGCTGAAACGGGGCGAGCCCGCGGATGCGCTGATCTGGCTGGAGCGCGCGCACATCCTCAGCCAGCGCATGCCACTGCGCCATGCGCGTGCACACTGGCTGATGCTGCGGGCCGGCTGGGCCCTGCGCGATTGGCGCGAGGTGGCGGGGCAGTTGCCGCGCATCCTCGCCGCGCTGCTGTTCTCGCTGATCTGGGTGCCGCTGGGCAACAGTGGCCGGGCGCGGGTCAGCGCGTTCCGTCCCATGCCGCTCAGCGACGAGATGCGCCGGCTACTGGGCTGATGCGACCCCGCGCCTCCTCGCGCGGGTATCCGGCGGACGGCGCAGCGACAGTCCGCCACAGTGGCAATCCACCGCAGTGGCAATCCACCACAGGGTTGCGCCGATTGCGCCGCGCTACTCTTCGATTGTCTCTTGATCTGGGTCAATGACCGGCTCGGGACGGCATGCTGGCTGTCTTGGCCGGCGGCGCGCGACGCCCCCATTTCATAAGAACAATTTTCCAACAGCGGACTCCAAAAAACCTGGAGCCGCCGGACGGTCTGCAGGCATCACCAGCCCGCGAGTCGAGTTCTGGCTCACGCGGTGCGGGTTCGACGCATTGTCAGCCGCGGATACAACCTGACCGAGGAAGTCCCATGTTCGGCTTAGAAGCCCTGGACCTGGCGCGAATACAGTTCGCCTTCACCATCTCGTTCCACATCATCTTCCCGGCCATCACCATCGGTCTCGCCAGCTATCTGGCGGTGCTCGAAGGGCTGTGGCTGAAGACCGGTCAGGAGGTCTACCGCGACCTCTATCACTTCTGGTCGAAGATCTTCGCCGTCAACTTCGGCATGGGCGTGGTTTCCGGCCTGGTCATGGCCTACCAGTTCGGTACCAACTGGAGCGCCTTCTCCGACTTCGCCGGCTCGGTCACCGGGCCGCTGCTGGCTTATGAGGTGCTCACCGCATTCTTCCTCGAGGCCGGCTTCCTCGGCGTCATGCTGTTCGGCTGGAACCGCGTCGGCCCCGGCCTGCACTTCTTCTCCACGGTGATGGTGGCGGTCGGCACGCTGATCTCGACCTTCTGGATCCTTGCCTCCAACAGCTGGATGCAGACCCCGCAGGGCTTCGAGATCGTCGATGGCCGGGTGATCCCCACCGACTGGTTCGCCGTGGTGTTCAACCCCTCGTTCCCCTATCGCCTGATGCACATGGCCACCGCGGCGTTCCTCGCCACGGCCTTCTTCGTCGGCGCATCGGCGGCCTGGCACCTGCTGCGCAAGCGCGACAACCCGGCGATCCGTCAGATGCTGTCGATGGCCATGTGGATGGCGCTGATCGTCGCGCCGATTCAGGCGGTGATCGGCGACTTCCATGGCCTCAACACCCTGGAGCATCAGCCGGCGAAGATCGCCGCCATCGAGGGCCACTGGGAGAACCCGCCCGGCGAGGCCACCCCGCTGATCCTGTTCGGCTGGCCGGACATGGAACGCGAGGAGACCCGCTTCAAGGTGGAGATTCCCTACCTCGGCAGCCTGATCCTGACCCACAGCCTGGACAAGCAGGTGCCGGCGCTGAAGGAGTTTGCCAAGGAAGACCGGCCCAACTCGACCATTGTGTTCTGGTCGTTCCGCATCATGGTCGGCCTGGGCATGCTGATGATCCTGGTCGGCGTGTGGAGCCTGTGGCTGCGCCTGCGCGGCCGGCTCTTCACCTCGCGGCCGTTCCTCCTGCTGGTGTTGTGGATGGGCCCGTCCGGGATACTGGCGATCCTCGCCGGCTGGTTCACCACCGAGATCGGTCGCCAGCCCTGGGTGGTCTACGGCCTGATGCGCACCGCCGATGCCTCCTCCGGGCATAGCGTGGCGCAGATGGGGCTGACCCTGGTGATGTTCGTGGTGGTGTATTTCGCCGTGTTCGGCGCGGGCTTCAGCTATGTCATGCGCCTGGTGCGCAAGGGCCCGATCACCAACGAAGGCAAGGAGCAGGGCATCGGTGGCCCTGGCCAGCAACGCACTCCGGCACGGCCGATCTCGGCCGCCGACGAGGGCATGGAAGACGACGACAGCAAAGACGAGCTGGGCGAGAGGAACTGAACCATGGGCATCGACCTTTCACTGATCTGGGCCGTCATCATCGTCTTCGGCGTGATGATGTATGTGGTGATGGATGGCTTCGACCTGGGCATCGGCATCCTCTTCCCGTTCGTGCCGGACAAGGGCGAGCGCGACATCATGATGAACACCGTGGCGCCGGTCTGGGATGGTAACGAGACCTGGCTGGTGCTCGGCGGCGCTGGCCTGTTCGCGGCCTTCCCGCTGGCCTACTCGGTGGTCCTCAGCGCGCTGTACCTGCCGCTGATGTTCATGCTCATCGGCCTGGTGTTCCGTGGCGTGGCCTTCGAGTTCCGCTTCAAGGCCAAGGACCACAAGCGGCACATCTGGGACAAGGCGTTCATCGGCGGTTCGCTGATGGCGACCTTCTTCCAGGGCGTGGCGCTGGGCACCTTCATCGAGGGCATCCCAGTGGAGAACCGCGCCTTCGCCGGGGATTCGCTGAACTGGCTGGCGCCGTTCCCGCTGTTCAGCGGCCTGGGCCTGGTCGCCGCCTACGCGCTGCTCGGCTGCACCTGGCTGATCATGAAGACCGAAGGCCGCCTGCAGCGGCAGATGCACGACATGGCGCGGCCGCTGGCGCTGGTGCTGCTCGGCGTGATCGGCATCGTCAGCATCTGGACCCCGCTGTCGCATGACGCCATCGCCCAGCGCTGGTTCAGCATGCCCAACCTGTTCTGGTTCATGCCGGTGCCGCTGCTGGTGCTGGTGACCTTCTTCTACCTGCTGCGCTCGGTGGCCAACGACGACGACATCAAGCCGTTCGTGCTCACCCTGATCCTCATCTTCCTCGGCTACAGCGGCCTGGGCATCAGCCTGTGGCCGAACATCGTGCCTGGTTCGCTGACCATCTGGGAGGCTGCCGCGCCACCGCAGAGTCAGGGCTTTGCCCTGGTCGGCGCGCTGTTCATCATCCCGTTCATCCTGATGTACACCGCGTGGAGCTACTACGTGTTCCGCGGCAAGGTCACCCCCGAACATGGCTACCACTAGAGGCGGGCACGCGATGGATAACGTCGAGAAGAAACCACTGTGGCAGCGCCTGGGCTGGCTGGTGCTGATCTGGAGCGCCAGCGTGCTGGCGCTGGGCGCGCTGTCCTACCTGCTGCGCCTGTTCATGAATGCGGCAGGTTTGAGCACGCCGTAACGGCCACCGTCGCCCGGCCGTGGTGCGGTCGGGCGAGGTGCGTTGGTCTGCCGATAATCGGCAGCAATTGAAAGTTGTTCTCAGTGGATATATTTTCGCGTCCTTCGCGAGATGTAAGAGTCTGCTGTGTCCGCGCCCACCGATCCCCATTCTGCCGACGGCCAGTTCGAGAGCCACTCCGCCGAACTGCTGCGTTTCCTTACGCGGCGGGTTAAGTGCGCGGAACTGGCGGCCGACCTGCGCCAGGAAACCTGGCTGCGTTTCCGCCGGCGTGAATCGGGCGAGGAGATCGGCAACCTGCGCGCCTTTCTCTACCGCATCGCGCGCAACCTGATCATCGACCACCACCGCCAGCAGGAATCACGACCGATCGAGGAGGAAATCTCCACCGAACTGGTCAGCGCCCAGCCGGGGCCGGAGCGCGCGGCTAGCGATGCCCAGCGCCTGGAGCAATTGCAGCGTGTGGTGCAGGACCTGCCGCCGCACCTGCGCCAGGCGCTGTTGTGGAATCGCCTGGACGGGCTGACCCAGCGCGAGATCGGCGAGCGCCTGGGTGTCTCGGAAAGCATGGCCGGACGCTATATCCTGAAGGCCCTCGAACACTGCCAGCAGCAGATGGACCCGCAGCCGTGACCCACTCCTCGCTCCTCGACCAGGCCCGGCAATGGCAGGTGCTGCTGCATTCCGGCCGCGCCACCGCCGCCGACCGCGACGCCGTGCAGGCCTGGCGCCAGGCCGCGCCCGAGCACGAGCAGGCGCTGCGCGAGGTGGAAGGGCTGTGGGCGCAGCTCGGCCAGATCGAGCGCCCGTCCGAGCTGCCGCAGGTGCGCACAGTGCGCCGCCAGAGGCGCTGGGCGATTCCACTGGCCAGCGCGGCCGTGCTGCTGCTCGCCCTGTGGTTGCCGCAGGGCACCTGGGTCGGCCTGTATGCCGATGTCAGCACCCGGCCTGGCGAGGTGCGCGAGCTGCGCCTGGAGGACGGCTCGCTGCTGACCCTCAACGGCGACTCGGCGCTGGACTGGCAGATCGTCGACGGTCGTCGCGAGGTCAAGTTGTACCGCGGCGAGGCGGACTTCCAGGTCGCTCATGACCCGGCGCGGCCGTTCACGGTCAGTGCCGGCGAGGCGCATATCCGCGTCACCGGCACGCGCTTCGATGTGCGCCTGGAGGAGGGCGGCGTCGACCTCGCGGTGAGCGAGGGACGAGTGCTGGCCTCCAGCGCGGGCCGCGAGCCACAGCCGGTGGTGGCTGGCCAGCAGGTGCAGTGGCGCGCCGGTGAACTGCAAGCCGTGCAGGCACTGGACGCGCGGCAGCGCCTGGCCTGGCAGCGCGGCAAGCTGGTGTTCCGTGACCGGCCTCTGGAGCAGGTGTTCGCCGAGCTCGAGCGCAGCCAGGCCACGCGTGTGCTGTTCGTCGACGATGCGGCGCGGGCCCTGCAGGTGACCGGGGTGTTCGCCCTGGACGATCCGCAGGCGGTTCTGCGCGCCGTCGAGACCACCCTGCCGGTGCGCCTGGTGCGTCTGCCGGGGCTGATCCTGGTCGCCTCGCGCGGTTAGAAGCCCCGCCACGCCTGGGCTGGCGAGCGAACAGAAAATATTTTCATGGTGTGGTTCAGAAACCAGACGCGCTTTCGTCTTCTGTCCCTGCAAATGCGACTTCTTCGCATGAAATAGCCAAGGACACCCAGCATGCGGTCGATCTCTTACTTCCCGGCACTCGCCGCCCTTCCCCTGGCACTCGCCGCCGCTCACGCGCAGGCGGTCGAGCTCGACGTGCCGGCCCAGCGCCTCGACGCGGCCCTGACCGACTTCGCCGAACAGGCCGATGTGCGTCTGCTGTATGACGCCGGCCTGACCCGCAGCAGTGGCGAGGCCCCGGCGCTGAAGGGCGACTACTCGGTGAGCGAGGGGCTGCAGCGCCTGCTGCAGGGCAGCGGTCTGACCTTCCAGGTTGGCGCCGACGGCACCGTCACCCTGGTGCCGCTGCCAGCCGCACAGGGCGCGGTGGAGTTGGGTTCCAGCACCATCAGCGGCGTCGCCGACGGTCGCAGCGACCTGCCGGGCGAGTATGCAGGCGGCCAGGTGGCCCGTGGCGCACGCATGGGCATGCTGGGCAATCAGGACATGCAGGACGTGCCGTTCAGCTTCAGCAGCTACACCTCCGACCTGATCGAGAACCGCCAGGCGCAGAGCCTGGGCGACGTGCTCAACAGCGATCCGGCGGTGCGCCAGTCCTACGGCTTCGGCAACTTCGCCCAGGTCTTCGTGGTGCGTGGCTTCCAGTTGTACACGGATGACATCGCCTTCAACGGCCTGTACGGCATCCTGCCGCGGCAGATCATTTCCACCGAGTCGGTCGAGCGGGTCGAGGTGTTCAAGGGCGCCAACGCCTTCCTCAATGGCTTCGCGCCGGGCGGCAGCGGCATCGGCGGCGCGATCAACGTGGTATCCAAGCGTGCCGAAGACACGCCCACCCGCAGCGCGACCCTGGACTACGCCAGCGACAGCCGCGTGGGCGGCCATGTCGACCTGGGCCAGCGCTTCGGCGAGGACAATCGCTTCGGCGTGCGCGTCAACTTGGCCCAGCGCGAAGGCGAGACCAGCGTCGATGACGAAAGCAGCCACTTCACCCTGGCCGCCTTCGGCCTGGACTTTCGCGGCGAGCGCCTGCGCCTCTCCACCGACTTCGGCTACCAGAAGCAGCGCGTCAACGAGGGCCGCTCCCCGGTTTATCTGACCGTGGGCCCGGCGCTGGGCGGCAAGATTCCGGACGCCCCGGACTCGAAGACCAACTACGCCCAGCCCTGGAGCTGGTCGCAGCTCGAAGACACCTACGCGATGTTCAACGCCGAGTACGATCTCAGCGACAACTGGACTGCCTACCTGGCTGCTGGCGGCAAGTACACGCGCGAAAACGGCATCTACGGCTCCTCCTACATCTATAGCTCGAGCGGCGCGACCCGCATCGGTCGCCTTTACTCGCCGCTCGACCAGGAGACCATCAGCACCGCCGCCGGCCTGCGTGGCAACCTGGTCACCGGCCCGGTCAGCCACCAGCTCAATCTGGCGTACAACGGCCTGTGGCAGGAGAAGCGCAACGCCTACGAGTCGACCCTGGCGGCCAATCGCCGCTTCGGCAATCTCTACGACCCGGTGGTCGTGGCGCCGCCGCCCGCGAATACCAAGGCCGGCGACATCAACGATCCGGACACCACCGCCAAGGTAGCGACGCGCAGCGTGGCGATCTCCGACACCCTGGGCTTTCTCGATGACCGCATCCTGCTGACGCTGGGTGCGCGCCACCAGACCGTCGGCTCGGATGCCTGGAGCGCCCTCAATGGCGCGCGCACCGCCAACTATCAGGAGAGCATCACCACGCCGGCCTATGGCCTGGTGATCAAGCCGACCGAGTACCTGTCGCTGTACGCCAACCGCATCGAATCGCTGCAGCAGGGGCAGACGGCGCCGAACACCGCCAACAACCCCGGTGAGATGTTCGCGCCCTACCGGGCCAAGCAGACCGAGGCCGGCATCAAGCTGGACTGGGGCACCTATGGCGGCGGCCTGGGTATCTACGAGATCGAGCTGCCGCAGGGCGTGCTCGGTAGCGACAACACCTACCGGGTCGACGCGCAGCAGCGTAACCGTGGTGTGGAGCTGAACCTGTTCGGCGAACCGCTGGCCGGCCTGCGCGTGATCGCCGGCGGCACCTGGATCGACTCCGAACTCACTGGCGGCGCCAGTGGTACCGAGGGCAAGCGCGCGGTGGGTGTGCCGGAATTCCAGTTCAACCTGAGTGCCGACTGGGATGTGCCGGGCGTGCAGGGCCTGGCGCTCAACGGCATGCTGCTACGCACCGGCGGGCAGTACTACGACACGGCCAACATCTACAGCATCCCGGCCTGGACCCGCGTCGATCTGGGCGCCCGCTACGCCTTCGAGGTCGAGCAGCGTGAAGTGACCCTGCGGGCTGGCGTGGAGAACGTCGCCGGCAAGGACTACTGGGCCTCGACCAACGGCGGCTACCTGACCCAGGGCGCGCCGCGCACCTTCAAGGTGTCGGCTACCGTCGACTTCTGAGTCGCGTTGCCACATGAAAAAGGGCGCCCGCTGGCGCCCTTTTTCGTTTTCCCGGTTCGTTTACTTGGTGGCCTTGAGCACCACGAACTTGGGATTGGCTGCGACCTGTTCGACGCCGCGGAACAGGCGCTTGAGCTTGGCGTGGTAGCCCAGGTGGCGGTTGCCGACGATCCACAGCTCGCCGCCGGTGACCAGCGCTGCGCGGGCCTGCTGGAACATGCGCCAGGCGAGGAAGTCGCCGACCACCTGCTGCTGGTGGAAGGGCGGGTTGCACAGCACCAGGTCGAGCGAGTCGGCGGGCTGGTCGGCCAGGCCGTCGGCGGCGCGGAAGGTGGCCGGACGCTCGCCGAGCGCCGCGCGCCAGTTTTCCTCGGCCGATTGCACGGCCATGTAGGACTCGTCCACCAGGGTCAGCTCCGCGGCTGGGTTGGCCTGGGCGAAGGCTATGGCCAGCACACCGTTGCCGCAGCCGAGGTCGGCCACCCGTTGCGCCTGCAGGCGTTTGGGCAGGTGCGGCAGGAAGGCGCGGGTGCCGATGTCCAGGCCCTCGCGGCAGAACACGTTGGCGTGGTTGACCAGCTCCAGGGCTGGCTTGTCGAGCCGGTAGCGGGTCGGGTAGGGCGAGGTCGGCGTCGGCCGGGCTTCGACCGTGGTCGTCAGCAGGCGCGCCTTCTTCACCGCCAGCGAGGCCTGCAGCGGGCCGATGTACTGCTCCATCAGCTCCCCCGCAGTGCGCGGCAGGTGCTTGATCATGGCGCCGGCGATCACCCTGGCGCCGGGCGCCAGCTGGCCCTGCAGGCGGATCAGCTGTTCCTCGAGCAGGGCCAGGGTCTTGGGTACGTGCAGCAGCACCAGGTCGAACGGGCCCTGCGCGGTCTCGCTGGCCGGTACGAAGCGCACGCTGTCAGCGGGCAGGCCATTGCGCGCGAGGTTCTTCTGCAGGGCCAGGTGGCCCAGGTGCGAGTCGCCGCTGCTGGTCACCCGGCAATGCGCGGCCAGCGAGCAGGCCAGGGCGCCGAAGCCGTCGTTGAGCAGCAGCACACGGCTGTCCGCCGTCAGGCCCAGTTCGTGGACATGGGCGAGCAGGTACTCGTCGGCGGCGTCGAAGGCCTGCAGCGGCTCGTTGGCCATCTCCGGCTGGCGGATCAGGTCGAGCTGGGCGAAGGGGGTAGCGAGAATAGGCATGAAAACTGTCGGTGTTAGCCGCCGGCGCTTTGCGCCAGACTGCCGGGGTACGAGAAAGGGGAAAGTATGACCGCCAGCGAAGAGAAGTTCACCCGCCAGACGCTCACCGAGGTGCGCGTCTGGTCGCCCAGCCTGTTCAGCCTGGTCTGTACCCGCGATGCCGGTTTCCGTTTCCGCGCCGGGCAGTTCGTCCGCCTGGGCGTGCGCAAGGCCAGCGGCTGCATCGTCTGGCGCGCCTACTCGATCGTCTCGGCGCCGCATGACGACTACCTGGAGTTTTTCTCCATCGTCGTGCCCGGTGGTGAGTTCACCAGCGAGCTGAGCCGTCTGGCGGCCGGCGACGAGCTGCTGGTGGAGAAGCAGGCCACCGGCTTCCTTACCCTCGACCGTTTCCCCGATGGCCGCGACCTGTGGCTGATCGGCACCGGCACCGGCCTCGCGCCGTTCCTCTCGATCCTGCAGGACCTCGAGGCCTGGCAGCGCTACGAGCGCATCCTGCTGGTCTACAGCGCCCGTGACCGTGGCGAGCTGGCCTACCAGGAGCTGATCGCCGAGCTGCCGCAACGCGAGTGGCTGGAGGGTGCGGGGCACAAGCTGCAGTACATCCCGGTGGTGACTCGCGAGCAGGTGCCCGGCGCACTCAACGCTCGGGTCACCACGCTGATCGAAAACGGCGAGCTGGAGCGCGCCGCCGGTCTGGCGCTGAGCCCCGAGCATTCGCGGGTGATGCTCTGCGGCAACCCGCAGATGATCGAAGACACCCGCGCTGTGCTCAAGGCTCGCGACATGCAGCTATCCTTGAGTCGCAGGCCCGGCGCCGTGGCGGTGGAGAACTACTGGTAGAGCGGTTCGCGCCCGGCGTTAAGAATTGGTAACGCTTTGCCGCTTAGGGATTGGCGGCAGCACCGCTAGGATGGCCGTCCCTTTTTCCCTGATGGAACCCATGGACAGCGATTGTTGCCAGCCACCCCCGAGTGGCCTCCCTTCCTTCGACGCCCGCGCGCGTCACTCCCTGATTTCGCCTGAACGATACGCCCAGCGCCACGCCTGCCGTGCCCGCGCTGCGTCTACGCCTGCCCGGAGGAAAGCATGATCTTCGAATGGATGGCCGACCCCACTGCGTGGCTCGGCCTGCTGACGCTGATCGTCCTGGAGATCGTCCTGGGCATCGACAACCTGGTGTTCATCGCGATCCTCGCCGACAAGCTGCCGCCGCACCTGCGTGACCGCGCGCGGCTGATCGGCCTGAGCCTGGCGCTGATCATGCGCCTGGGCCTGCTGGCCAGTATTTCCTGGTTGGTGACCCTGACCGAACCGCTGATCGAGGTGTTCGGCCACAGCTTCTCCGGGCGTGACCTGATCATGCTGTTCGGTGGTGTGTTCCTGCTGTTCAAGGCCACCATGGAGCTGCACGAGCGCCTCGAGGGCCGTACCCATCAGCCGGGCGGCAGCCGCACCTACGCGCTGTTCTGGCCGGTAGTGGCGCAGATCGTCGTGCTTGATGCTGTGTTCTCCCTCGACGCGGTGATCACCGCCGTGGGCATGGTCGAGCACCTGGAAGTGATGATGATCGCCGTGATCATCTCGATCGGCCTGATGATCGTCGCCAGCAAGCCGCTGACCGCCTTCGTCAACGCCCACCCGACAGTGATCATGCTGTGTCTGGGCTTCCTGATGATGATCGGCTTCAGCCTCACCGCCGAAGGCCTGGGCTTCCATATTCCCAAGGGCTACCTGTACGCGGCCATCGGCTTCTCCATCCTCATCGAGGTGGCCAACCAACTGGTGCGACACAAGCGCAAACGGCAGATGCAGAACGGCCGTGGCATGCGTGAGCGTACCGCCCACGCCGTGCTGCGCCTGCTTGGTGGCAAGGTCGAGGCCGACGAGGTGGGCGAGGAGATCGCCGACATGCTCGAGGGCGGCGCCGGCGAGGCCGCGCTGTTCGATCGTCGCGAACGGGTGATGATCCGTGGCGTGCTGGGCCTGGCCGAGCAGCCGATCACCGAGGTGATGACCGGGCGCATGGAGGTCGACCACATCGACCTGGGCCATGCCCCCGAGCAGATTCGCCAGGCCCTGCTGGAGTCGCCGCACTCGCGCCTGCTGGTGATCCGTGATGGCCAGGTGGACGAGCCGCTGGGCTTCGTACACAAGAAGGAGCTGCTCAAGGAACTGCTGGACCAGCGCGAGCCGGACATCGAGGGCCTGCTGCGCCAGCCGCTCAACCTACCGGACAGCTGTGCGGTGCTCGGCGCCCTGGAACAGATGCGCCAGGCCTCGACCCACGTGGCCTTCGTGGTCAACGAGTTCGGTGGCTTCGTCGGTCTGCTGACCCTGACCGACATCCTTGAGGCCATCGCCGGCGAGCTGCCGGACGCCAGCGAGGTGGACGGCCCGGACATCGAGCCGGCGGGCGCCGGCTTCCGCGTCAGCGGTGCGCTCAACCTGACCCTGCTGCGTTCGCGCATCGGTCTACAGGCCCAGGCCACCGAGGACTACCAGACCCTCGCCGGGCTGGTGATGAGCCTGCTCGACCGCCTGCCGGCGGTCGGTGATGAGGTGCAGTTCGCCGGCTGGCGCATGCGCGTGGAAGAGGTGCACGAACGGCGGGTCAACCGCCTGCTGCTCACCCGCGAGCAGCGGTGAAAATGAAAACGGCGCCTGCGGGCGCCGTTTTTCTTTGCGCGGATTCCTAGGGTTTCTGCTGGTTCTTCAGCAGATCGCGGATCTCCGTCAGCAGCACTTCCTCTGCAGTCGGCACCGGCGGTACGGTCGGGGCCTCGGCTTCCTCGCGCTTGAGTTTGTTGATCACCTTGACGCCCATGAAGATGGCGAAGGCGACGATGACGAAGTCGAGCACCGTCTGGATGAACTTGCCGTAGCTCAGCATCACGGCCGGAATGTCGCCTTCGGCGGCCTTGAGGGTGATGGCCAGGTCGGAGAAGTCGACCCCGCCGATCAGCAGGCCGATCGGCGGCATGACCACGTCACCGACGAATGAGCTGACGATCTTGCCGAACGCCGCGCCGATGATGATACCGACGGCCATGTCGACCACGTTGCCCTTGACCGCGAAGGCCTTGAACTCGTTGAGAATACCCATGTTTCACTCCCTGGTTTCTGGTTATGGGCTGGAGTGTACCCCAGCACTGTTGCGCCTGCGGTGTGTCAGCCCCTGGCCTGGCGCAGGCGTGCGGCGATCTGGTCCTTGAGGGTCACCCGCTCGTTCTTCAGGGCATGCAGGGCCTGATCGTCCAGGGCGGCGCGGCCGTCCTCCACTTCATAGATGCGCTTGTCCAGGCTCTCGTAATGCTGCGCCTGCTGGGCGAAGTGCGCGTCGCTGGCGTACAGGGCCTGCAGCTGCTCGCGATACTCGGGGAATTCGCGGGCCAGGGGATGGTGTTCGAGTGGCATAGCGGGTCCTCCTCTTCGTACGTGTCCTGTTCAGCCTAGCCCAGTGGGCGAGGCAGCCTTGACCTCGGTCAATTGGGGCGGTGGCGTGGCTGGTTAAAATCTAACCATCTTTTCAGGAGTCATAACCATGAAGAGCAACGCCCAGATCTTTCCTCAGGAGCTTCCCCGGCTGCGCATGGAGTTGCAGCGTCTACGTCAGAACGACATCCATTTCGCCCGCCTGGTCGAGCAGTTCGATGTGCTCGACGCCCGCATCGAGCGCATCGAGAGTGGCATGGAGCGGCTCGACGAGCTTTCCCTCGGGCGCCTGAAACGCTCTCGTCAGGTCTACCGCGACACCCTGGCCCGGCACTTCCATCGTGCCATCGGGCAGTGCTGTGGCTGTGGCAACGCCTGCGGTTCGCACTAACCGCCGTGCTCAGTGCAGCGGCGGGTTGACCAGGTAGCTGAGCAGTTCGGGCTCGTCATCCAGCCAGACCTGCCGCGAGCCTAGCGGCAGGGTGGCCAGCACGTTGCGCCAGAAGCCTGCTGCCGGCTCATCACCGGCATAGAAACGGACCAGCCAGGTACCGCCATCGTTCATTACCTGTTCTGCCAGGGCGCGGCCGATGCCCAGGCGCCGGTATTTCTTGAGGATGAACAGGTCGGCGAACTCGCGGGCATCGATGCCCGGCAGTTCGCTGCGCTCGATCAGCAGGAAGCCGGCGATGAAGCCATCGGCGAGGATCAGGTTGGCGCTCCACCCCTCATCGCTCCAGTAGCGCGCCAGGTGCGGCTCGTGGATATAGAAGCGGCCGTCGGCCTCGATCTCTTCCTCCTCCCAGTCCGACGACTCGTAGGCGTAGAACTGATAGAGGTTGGCGATCAGCGGTAGCTGGTCGACCGTGGTCGGGACAAGTTCGATCTGCATGGGCGGGCTCGCAAGGGCGACTAGGGGCGGTGCGGACGTTATTATCGCCGTTTTTCAGCGGGCGGAGATTTCCATGGCCAAGGCCAAGCGCATGTATGGCTGCACCGAGTGCGGCTCCACCTTTCCCAAGTGGGCCGGGCAGTGCGGCGAGTGCGGGGCCTGGAATACCCTGACCGAGACCATGCTCGAGGCCGGCGCCGCGACGCCCAGCGGGCGTGGCGGCTGGGCCGGGCAGCAGGCGCAGATCAAGACTCTGGCCGAGGTCAGCGTCGAGGAAGTGCCGCGCTTCTCCACCGTCTCCGGCGAGCTGGACCGCGTCCTCGGTGGCGGCCTGGTGGATGGCTCGGTGGTGCTGATCGGCGGCGATCCCGGCATCGGCAAGTCGACCATCCTGCTGCAGACCCTGTGCAATATCGCCCAGCGCCTGCCGGCCCTGTACGTCACCGGTGAGGAATCCCAGCAGCAGGTGGCCATGCGCGCGCGCCGGCTGGAGCTGCCGCAGGACAAGCTCAAGGTGATGACCGAGACCTGCATCGAATCGATCATCGACGTGGCCCGCCGCGAGCAGCCCAAGGTGATGGTGATCGACTCGATCCAGACCATCTTCACCGAGCAGCTGCAGTCTGCCCCCGGCGGCGTGGCCCAGGTGCGCGAGAGCGCGGCGCTGCTGGTGCGCTTCGCCAAGCAGAGCGGCACGGCGATCTTCCTGGTCGGCCACGTGACCAAGGAGGGCGCCCTGGCCGGCCCGCGCGTGCTCGAGCACATGGTCGACACGGTGCTGTATTTCGAGGGCGAGTCCGACGGCCGCCTGCGCCTGCTGCGCGCGGTGAAGAACCGCTTCGGGGCGGTCAACGAACTGGGTGTGTTCGGCATGACCGACAAGGGCCTCAAGGAAGTCACCAATCCCTCGGCGATCTTCCTCACCCGCGCCCAGGAGGCAGTGCCCGGCAGCGTGGTGATGGCCACCTGGGAAGGCACCCGACCGATGCTGGTGGAGGTGCAGGCGCTGGTCGACACCAGCCATATGGCCAACCCCAAGCGGGTGACCCTGGGCCTGGATCAGAACCGCCTGGCCATGCTGCTGGCCGTGTTGCACCGCCACGGCGGCATTCCCACCTACGACCAGGATGTGTTCCTCAACGTGGTCGGCGGCGTGAAGGTGCTGGAGACCGCCTCCGACCTGGCGCTGATGGCGGCGGTGATTTCCAGCCTGCGCAACAAGCCGTTGCCGCACGACCTGCTGGTGTTCGGCGAGATCGGTCTGTCTGGCGAGATCCGCCCGGTGCCGAGCGGCCAGGAGCGTTTGAAGGAAGCGGCCAAGCACGGCTTCAAGCGCGCCATCGTGCCCAAGGGCAATGCGCCCAAGGAGGCGCCGCCGGGCCTGCAGATCATCGCGGTGACGCGTCTGGAGCAGGCGCTGGACGCTCTGTTCGAGTGACGCCCCTGCGGCGCTCTGCCGCTGCCCGCGACCTGCGGCGCTTGCCGCAGATCAATCATTCGGTAACAGACGAGGAGGAGCATGGGCCCGTGTTCATAACGGAGATGACCCCATGTTCCTGTTCTTCGATTTCTTCGCCAAAACCCTCAGCTACGAGCCGGGGCGGCCACGCGACAGTGCCGAGGGGCGCCGTGAGGCGAGCCTGGGTGCGCGGCGAGTGCAGGAGCGGCGCCGACGCCAGGATGGCGCGCAGCGCCAAATGTAACGAGGGCGCCATAGGCGCCCTTCTGTTATCTGCTGACGGCTCCGTCAGTCCTCGTCGCCGAGGGCCGCGAGCTCACGCTCCAGCAGGCTCTCGTCACCCAGGTTGAGTTCCACCAGGCGGCGCAGGTGGCTGATCGACTCCAGGTCGATATGCCGGCAGACGAAGCCGAGCAGCTCGTCGCGGGTGCGGGTCAGCACCACTTCCATCTGCAGGCGGGTCGCGTCATCCAGGGTCAGGGTGGCGTTGAAGGGCTGGTCGGGGTCGCCGTTCCAGTCACGTGGGCGTTTGACCAGCAGACCTTTCAGCGACACATCGTGCAGCTCAACCGTCCAGCGTCGCTCGCCCTGGACGAGTTCGGTGGCGGCGTCGAAGGCGATGCGCTGGAAGCGCCGACGCTCGGTGGTCGTATCACTCATGACGGTTTTCCTCTGCGGTTTTGTCCACTATAGCCAAGGCACGCCGCCGGCGCTGCCAGTAGATGGCCAGCACGAGTAGTGCCAGCAGGCCCAGCGGCAGCCAGTATTTGAACGGGCGCAGGGTCTGGCGCACGGCCTGTTCGCGGTCCTCCCATAGACGTTGACGGGCGCCGGCGAAGTCTGGTTCCTGGCAGGCGAAGCCAAAGTTGCCCGCCCACTCCACATAGGGGCCTTGCTGCACGTAGCGGCGGTAGTAGCCACGGGCGCCCTCGAGGTCGCGATAGTTGATCCAGCCGCTGGCCTTGCACAGCACGGCGGCGAACGCCTGGCTGCTCGGCGGCAGCAGGTCGGCGGCGCGGTTGGCCAGGTCGGCGGCGACCCAGCGGTAGTGGAAGCGCTTGTTCGGCTGGGCACCGTTGGCGTTGTACAGGGCTGCTTCGGCGGCAGTGAACAGCCCGCCGGCTTGCACGGCTTGCGGGGTGTCCACGCCGAAGTTGCCGCCGGCCCAGGCCTCGTCCGGTGACAGTTCGTAGCCGAGCAGCTCCAGGCCCTGCGTGCGGGCCAGCTTGGCGGCGCGGTAGTAGCCCTCGGCGCGGCTGATGGCGGTCCAGGCGTCCTCGGCCTGCTCGCGGGCCGTGCCATATTCGCGGGCCGCTTGTTGCAGCTCGGCCGCGGCGAAGTAAGGCGCAGCCTCGGCGTAACGACCCTCGCGCAACAGGCGGCGGCCGAGCAGCTCGCGCAGGGAGGTGGCCGGCTGGCGGTTCCAGTAGCCCTGTTCGCTGCCCTCGGCGGGCGGTGGAGCTGCCGCCACCTGGGCATCGACATAACCCTTCAGTTCGTCGCTGCTCAGCACGCGCTCGGCGACCTGGGCGGCGTCCTGCCAGTAGATCTCGCCGCTGCGGTAGAGCTGGTCGAAGGCCTCCAGGTAGTCACCGCGCTCCAGGGCCAGGATGGCCATCTCGCCCTCGATGCGGCAGCGCGGCTTGAGCGTTTCGTAGTCCCAGTTGGCGGTGCGTCGCCAGCCCCAGTCCTCGTCGGCGGGGAAGGCCTGGGCTGCGCGGGCGTAGGCCTGGGTGGCGGCGTTCTTGTCACCGGCCTGCAGCGCCAGCTTGGCGCGCAGCCACCAGGCCAGGCCGCCATCGCCGGCGCGTTCGAGGAAGTTGCGCGTGGCCTGGTAGTCGCCCTGCTGGTAGCTCAGCGCGGCCAGGCGGTCGGCCACTTCGGCCTGGATCGGTGCGCCCTGCAGCAGCCCGAGCAGGCGCTGGCTGGCCTTGCCCTCGGTGTCATAGGCGTCCAGGCGGCTGAACAGCTGGGCGGCCAGTAGTTGCTGGACTTCGTCGCCCGCCAGCAGTGGGCGCAGCTGCTCGTCGTCCAGGCGGGCGAGGCGGCTGCTGAGCTGGCGCAGCGAGCTGTAGCCGGTGGTCGAGCCCTGGCGCGCCTGGCTGGCGTAGAGGCGGATGGCCGTGTTCCAGTCGCCGTCCTCCAGCACCAGGCGCGCTTCCTCGCCGAGGCTGGCGACGCCGAGGTCCAGCGGGTCGGAGTTGCCGGCGACGCTCAGGGCGCGCGCCTGCTGGAAGGCCTGCACGGCCTGCTGGCGCAGATCGTGTTGGCGCTGCAGTGCGGCGGCATCGTCCAGCACTTCTTCTGGTGCGCTGACGGCCAGCTCGGCCAGCGCGCGGCCCAGGGAGTAGGCGGCCCAGGTACCGCGCAGCGGGCGCTCGGCTTCGGCCAGGGCCAGTACGCGGCGGAAGTAGTCGGCGGCCAGGGCCATGTCGTGTTCGGCGAAGGCCACGGCGCCGGCGGTGTACAGGCGCAGCTCGGCCGGTAGCTGGGCGCCTTCGGCCTCGGCCTGACGGGCGTCGGTCAGGGTGCGCAGGTGGCTGATCAGGGCGTAGCGTGCTTCGTCGAACTGCTCCTTCTCCACGCCGATGCGGGCATCCACGTAGCGCTGGCTGTCTTCGTCCCAGTACAGCTCCAGGGTGGCCGGGCCGGCCTTGGCCAGGCCATCGATGTCCGGGCCGATGCGCGAGATCTCGAAGGCGAAGTTGCCCTCCGGCAGCTCGTTCAGCGCGCCGGCGCGGTCGGACAGCAGGCGGTAGGGGAAGTCCGGGCCGCAGGCCTGGGCGGCGCCCAGCGGCAGCAGCATGCCGATGGCGGCGCTGAGCAGGGTTCTAGAAAAGGACATGCATGCCTCCTTGATCGATCTGTTCGCAGCGCGCCCAGCCCAGGGCTCGATGCTCGCCGGCATCCAGCCGACCGTTGTGGCGGCGGACGAAGGTCAGCAGGTCGTCGCTGCGCTCCACCCGGTAGTCACCCAGCCCGTCGGCCGCCGCGCAGGCCCGTGCCGGTAGTTCGATGCGCCTGGGTAGCTGGCTGGCCAGGGTGCCGTTGTTGAACAGTTGCAGCTGGCTGAAGCCATCCTTCTGCTGGCGTTGCAGGCCCAGGGCAGGAGCCAGTGGCTGGCCGCGCACCGTGGCCAGCAGGGTCGGCATCGGCCAGGCGCGGCGGTCGCCGGCCAGCGGCAGGCGGAACCAGATTATCCCGGCCAGATGGCGTGGCGGTGACTGGCGCAGCTCGCCCAGCAACGCGCTGACCTGCTCGGGGTCGGCGCGCAGTTCACGGCGCGGGCCACCCTGGCGCAGTGGCACTTCACTCTCCACCTGGCCGTTCTCGGTGAGGGCGACGCCATAGGCCGGCAGCGCCAGGAGGAAGGGTTTGCCGCTGCGCTGGCCGTAGCGCTCGGCCCAGTCCTGGGCCTGTTCGGGGTCGAACAGGCCGTCCTGCGGGGCGTTCACTGCATGCACCTGCAGCACCGAGCTGTCGACGGCGGCCAGTACTTCTTCCAGCGCCGAGCTGGACAGCCAGGCGGGCAGGGCGGTGATGCTCAGTTGCAGCTCGCTCGGCAACTGGCGGCGCAGCTCGCGCAGCAGCTCGGCATAGGCTGGCAGGCGCGCGCTGGCACAGTCGTGATCGATTTCCAGGCCGCGCAGCGGCAGCCCGGCGGCGCGCCAGTCGGCCAGCAGTCGGGTGATCTGCCGGCCGATCTCGGCGCCGTCCAGCTGCGGCAGCTGGCCGTCGAGGCGGACCACGGCAATCAGTGGGCGGCCATCGCGCCTGAGCAGTTCTGCATCGACCAGGGCGCGGCTCCAGCCGGCCTGCGGATGGGCCTGCAGCGCCAGCACACGCAGCGTGGAGAAGTCGGCACGGCTCTGCGTCAGGGCGTTGGCATGGCTCGGCAGCCACTGGCGCTGCCAGATGTAGAGTTGCTGGTCGAGCGGCGCGTGCTCGTCGCTGCAGGCGGCCAGGCCGGCGAGCAGCAGGACGATCAGGGGGCGGTAAAGGCAATGCAACATGCGGCGTAGCA
The DNA here is from genome assembly GCF_028649395.1 of Pseudomonas sp. Gutcm_11s. Lineage (GTDB taxonomy): Bacteria > Pseudomonadota > Gammaproteobacteria > Pseudomonadales > Pseudomonadaceae > Aquipseudomonas. The sequence continues at coordinate 169,202 of NZ_JAQSUW010000016.1, forward strand.
TCCTGGCGGTCGCCGAAAAGAGCGCGAAGTGTAACCGCTGGCGGCGATACAAATTGCGGACTAGACCTAGGTCGAATAATGCAGACGCCATCCAGGGTCTAAGCTTGAGCGGCAGCCTGTCTGTCTTTCCGTTAGGAGTAATCATGAACAATAACAATAGCCTGCTGCGCCACCTGCCCTGGGCAGTGCTGGCAGTGGTGGGTGCCTGTGCCTTGGGTGTCGTGGCGCTGCGCCGCGGCGAAGCCATCAACGCGTTGTGGATAGTGGTGGCGGCCGTCTCCCTCTATCTCGTTGCCTACCGCTACTACAGCCTGTTCATCGCCACCAAGGTGATGCAGCTGGACCCGACCCGCGCTACCCCGGCGCTGCTTAATAACGATGGTCTGGACTATGTGCCGACCAACAAGCACATCCTCTTCGGTCACCACTTCGCCGCCATCGCCGGCGCCGGCCCGCTGGTCGGCCCGGTGCTCGCCGCGCAGATGGGCTACCTGCCCGGCACGCTCTGGCTGATCGCCGGCGTGGTGCTGGCCGGTGCGGTGCAGGACTTCATGGTCCTGTTCATCTCCACCCGTCGTAATGGCCGCTCGCTGGGCGAGCTGGTGCGCGAGGAGATGGGCCAGATACCGGGCACCATCGCCCTGTTCGGCGCCTTCCTGATCATGATCATCATCCTCGCGGTGCTCTCGCTGATCGTGGTCAAGGCCCTGGCCGAAAGCCCGTGGGGCATGTTCACGGTGATGGCGACCATCCCCATCGCGGTGTTCATGGGCGTGTACATGCGCTACATCCGCCCGGGGCGCATCGGTGAAATCTCGGTGATCGGCGTGATCCTGCTGCTGGCCTCGATCTGGGCTGGCGGCCAGGTAGCCGCGGACCCGACCTGGGGCCCGGCCTTCACCTTCACCGGCGTGCAGATCACCTGGATGCTGATCGGCTATGGCTTCGTTGCCGCCGTGCTGCCGGTGTGGCTGATCCTCGCCCCGCGTGACTACCTGTCGACCTTCCTCAAGATCGGCACCATCATCGCCCTGGCCATCGGCATTCTGGTGGTCATGCCCGAGCTGAAGATGCCGGCGCTGACCCAGTTCACCGACGGCACCGGCCCGGTGTGGAAGGGCACCCTGTTCCCGTTCCTGTTCATCACCATCGCCTGCGGCGCGGTGTCCGGCTTCCATGCGCTGATCAGCTCGGGCACCACGCCCAAGCTGCTGGCCAACGAGTCGCATGCCCGCTACATCGGCTACGGCGGCATGCTGATGGAATCGTTCGTCGCCATCATGGCCATGGTCGCCGCCTCGGTGATCGAGCCGGGCGTGTACTTCGCCATGAACAGCCCGGCTGCCGTGGTCGGCTCCGATGCCGCCGCCGTGGCCGCCACCGTCAGCAGCTGGGGCTTCGCCATCACGCCTGACGCGCTGGAAGCCGTGGCCAAGGACATCGGCGAGCACACCATCTTGGCCCGTGCCGGCGGTGCGCCGACGCTCGCCGTGGGTATCGCGCAGATCCTCCACAGCGTGCTGCCGGGCGAGAACACCATGGCGTTCTGGTACCACTTCGCCATTCTGTTCGAAGCCCTGTTCATCCTCACCGCGGTGGATGCCGGTACCCGTGCCGGTCGCTTCATGCTGCAGGACCTGCTCGGCAACTTCGTGCCGGCCCTGAAGAAAACCGAATCCTGGGGCGCCAACGTGATCGCCACCGCCGGCTGCGTGGCGATGTGGGGCTGGCTGCTGTATCAGGGCGTGGTCGATCCGCTGGGCGGCATCAATACCCTGTGGCCGCTGTTCGGCATCTCCAACCAGATGCTCGCCGGCATCGCTCTGATGCTCGGCAGCGTGGTGCTGATCAAGATGAAGCGTCAGCGCTACGTCTGGGTCACCCTGGTACCGGCCTGCTGGCTGCTGATCTGCACCACCACCGCCGGCCTGATCAAGCTGCTCGATCCGAACCCGGCCGTCGGCTTCCTTGCCCTGGCCAAGAAGTACAGCGATGCGCTGGACGCCGGTCAGGTCCTGGCCCCGGCCAAGGACATCGGCCAGATGCAGCACGTGATCTTCAACGCCTACACCAACTCGGTGCTGACGGTGCTGTTCCTGTTCGTGGTGCTCAGCGTGCTGTTCTACGCAATCAAGGTCGGCCGCGCCGCCTGGATCAAGCCGGAGCGCACGGACAAGGAAACCCCGTTCCAGCCGATTCCGGATGCCTGATATGTTCAACGACCTGAGTCGCATGGGTAAGTACCTCGGGCAGGCCGCCCGCATGCTGGTAGGCATGCCCGACTACGACAACTATGTGGAGCACATGGCCAAGAAGCATCCGGATAAGCCGGTGATGAGCTACGAGGCGTTCTTCCGCGAACGCCAGGAAGCTCGTTACGGCGGAGGGAAAGGACGCCCCATCCGCTGCTGCTGAACCCGGTAAGCTACTGCGCTTATCGAGGCAGGTTGTTGTTACCCACGCGCCACGCCTAGTCGTGGCGCGTGTCATTTTGGAGATCGCGATGTATCCCGAACCCATTCCCGTCACCGTGCTCACCGGCTTCCTCGGTGCCGGCAAGACCACCCTGCTGCGCCACATGCTGCAGGCCGAGCACGGCCTCAAGCTGGCGGTCATCGAGAACGAATTCAGCGACACGCCGATCGACGGCCAGCTGCTCGGCGACAAGCCGGTCGAGCTGCTGACCCTGGCCAATGGCTGCGTCTGCTGCTCGATCCATGTCGAGCTGGAAAAGGCCCTGTACCTGTTGCTCGACAAGCTGGATGCCGGCGAACTGGCCTTCGACCGTCTGGTGATCGAGTGCACTGGCCTGGCCGACCCCGCGCCGGTGGCGCAGACCTTCTTCGCCGACGAGGAGCTGGCTCAGCGCTACGTGCTCGACGGCATCGTCACCCTGGTCGATGCGGTGAACGCCGAACGTCACCTGCAGGAGGCCATCGCCCAGGCCCAGGTCGGGTTCGCCGACCGCATCCTGCTGAGCAAGACCGACCTGGCCAGTGCCGAACAGGTCGAGGCGCTGAGCGCGCGCCTGGCGCGGATCAACCGTCGTGCGCCGCTGCGGGTGGTCGAGCACGGTCGCATCGACCTGGCCGAGCTGCTGGATATCCGCGGCTTCAACCTCAATGCCGATGTCTCTCCCGCACCGCTGCTGCGCCCGCTGGCGCCGGTCGGCCAGTCGACGGACCGCATTCGCACGCTGGTGCTGCACAGCGACCAGTCGCTGGATATGGAGCGCCTGAGCGCCTACATGGAAGACCTGCTCGAGCGCCACGGCAACGCGCTGCTGCGCTACAAAGGCGTGCTCAGCGTGGCCGGCGACGAACGCCGCCTGGTGTTCCAGGGTGTGCTGCGCCTGTACGGCTTCGACTGGGACGAGCCCTGGGCAGCAGGAGAGGCGCGCGAGAGCGTGCTGGTGTTCATCGGCGACGACCTGCCGGAAGGCGAGATTCGCGCCGGTTTCGCTGCCCTCCAGGCCTGAAAGAGTGAGCGGGCGTCGAACGGCGCGCACAAAAAAGCCCGGCGTGTGCCGGGCTTTTTCATTGCAGCGCTGACGCTTACTTGCCGTATACCGGCAGCTTGGCGCAGACGGCCTTGACCTTCTCGCGTACTGCGTCGACCACGGACTCGTCGCCCATGTTCTGCAGGATGTCGCAGATCCAGCCAGCCAGTTCCTTGCACTCGGTTTCCTGGAAGCCACGAGTGGTGACGGCCGGGGTACCGATGCGCAGACCGGAGGTAACGAACGGCGAACGCGGGTCGTTCGGCACGCTGTTCTTGTTCACGGTGATGAAGGCACGACCCAGGGCGGCGTCGGCGTCCTTACCGGTGATGTCCTGTTTGATCAGGGAGAGCAGGAACAGGTGGTTCTGGGTGCCGCCGGAGACGACATCGAAACCGCGCTCGATGAATACGCTGGCCATGGCCTGGGCGTTCTTCACGACCTGCTGCTGGTAGGCCTTGAACTCGGGCTGCAGGGCTTCCTTGAAGCAGATGGCCTTGGCGGCGATCACGTGCTCCAGCGGGCCACCCTGGGCGCCCGGGAAGACGGCGGAGTTCAGCTTCTTCTCGATCTCTTCGTTCTTGCGAGCGAGGATCAGGCCGCCGCGCGGGCCGCGCAGGGTCTTGTGGGTGGTGGTGGTGACCACGTCGGCGAACGGTACCGGGTTCGGGTACACGCCAGCGGCAACCAGACCGGCCACGTGGGCCATGTCGACGAACAGGTAGGCACCGACCTTGTCGGCGATGGCGCGGAAGCGGGCGAAGTCCAGGACCTGCGAGTAGGCAGAGAAGCCGGCAACGATCATCTTCGGCTTGTGCTCGACGGCCAGGCGCTCGACTTCGTCGTAGTCGATCAGGCCGGCGTCGGTGATGCCGTACTGCACGGCGTTGTACAGCTTGCCGGAGGAGGAGACGGAGGCACCGTGGGTCAGGTGACCGCCGTGGGCCAGGCTCATGCCGAGGATGGTGTCACCGGCGCTCAGCAGGGCCAGGTAGACAGCAGCGTTGGCCTGGGAACCGGCGTGCGGCTGGACGTTGGCGTAGTCGGCGCCGAACAGTTCCTTGGCGCGGTCGATGGCCAGCTGCTCGACGATATCGACGTACTCGCAGCCACCGTAGTAGCGCTTGCCCGGATAGCCTTCGGCGTATTTGTTGGTCAGCACGCTGCCCTGGGCTTCCATCACCGCCGGGCTGGTGTAGTTCTCGGAGGCGATCAGCTCGATGTGATGCTCCTGGCGCTGGGCTTCTTGCTCCATGGCGGCAAAGAGTTCGGCATCGTAGCGGGCAATGGTCAAATCACGGCTGAACATGGTGGTCACCTGATCTATCAGCGGGCGGTAGTAAGAGTCTGTCTGACGACCCATGGCCGACGAGCGGCGGATCGTAAACAGGTTCTAAGGAAGGCGCGCATTCTACCCGATGTCCTACCGCCTGGCACATGAAAGGCGGTCAAGTGGCGGACAAGCGGGCCTCAAGCAGCCCGCGGCCGGTCTAGCTCAGGACGAACAGGGCGTTGCCGCCGAACTGGGCCTCGAACTGCTCGGCCGGCATCGGCTTGCCGAACAGGTAGCCCTGCACCTCGTCGCAGCCGTGTTCGCGCAGGAAATCAAGCTGCTCCTGGGTCTCCACGCCCTCGGCGATCACCGCCAGGTTCAGGCTGTGGGCCATGGCGATGATGGCGCGGGCGATCTGCGAGTCCTGCTCACCACCGGGCACGCCGTCGACGAAGCTGCGGTCGATCTTCAGCACGTCGATGGGGAACTGCTTGAGGTAGTTGAGCGAGCTATAGCCGGTGCCGAAGTCGTCCACTGCGATGCACAGACCGAGCTTCTTCAGGCTGGCCAGCATCTGCAGGGTCTCGCCGATGTCGCGCATCAGGATCGACTCGGTCAGCTCCAGCTCCAGGCAGGCTGGCGGCAGCCCGCTGTCGCTGAGGATGCGCGAGATGCGCATGCCCAGCTGGCCGTCGCCGAACTGGCGGGCGGACAGGTTGACCGAGACCTTGGGCACGCGCACTTTGGCCTCGTGCCAGGCCTTGAGCTGGCGGCAGGCCTCGCCGATCACCCAGTCGCCGACCTGGACGATCAGGCCCAGCTCTTCGAGTACCGGGATGAATTCGTAGGGCGCCACCAGGCCGCGACGTGGGTGGTTCCAGCGCAGCAGCGCCTCGACCCCGGTCAGGCGCTTGCCGTCGCTGGCCAGTTGCGGCTGGTAATAGAGAGCGAACTGTCCCTGCTCCAGGGCGTGGCGCAGGTCGCTTTCCAGCTCCAGGCGCTGCAGGGCGGTGGCGTTCATCTCCGCCTGGTAGAACTGGAAGTTGTTCTTGCCGCGTTCCTTGGCGTGGTACATCGCCGTGTCGGCGTTCTTCATCAGTTGGCTCAGCTCGTTGCCGTCCTGCGGCGCCAGGGCGATGCCGATGGAGGCGGTGACGAAGAACTCGCGGCCCTGCAGCACGAATGGCTGGGCCAGGCTGGCGAGGATCTGCTCGGCCACGTGGATGGCGCGGTTCAGTGCGCCGGCGCGGGTGTTGCGCGGTTGCAGCAGCAGGGTGAACTCGTCGCCGCCCATGCGCGCCACGGTATCGTCCTCGGCGACGCAGGCAGCCAGGCGCACGGCCACGTCCTTGAGCATGCGGTCGCCGGCGGCGTGGCCGAGGGAGTCGTTGATCGGCTTGAAGCGGTCGAGGTCGAGGAACATCAGCACCACCCATTCCTCATGCCGTTCGGCGTGCTGCAGGGCGGTGTGCAGGCGATCCTGGAACAGGGTGCGGTTGGGCAGCAGGGTCAGGGCGTCGTAGTAGGCCAGGCGGTGGATGCGTTGCTCGCTGGCCTTGCGCTCGCTGATGTCGTTGAAGAAGCACACGTAGCTGGACAGGTCGCCGTCGTCGTCGTGCACGGCGGTGATGCCGACCCAGGCCGGGAACTGGTCGCCACCCTTGCGCTTGAGCCACAGCTCGCCCTCCCAGCTGCCGTGCTGGTTGAGCTGGTTGACGATGTAGTTGAGCTGGGCGGCCTGCTGGCGGTCGGCGGTGAGCATGCCGGGCATCTGGTCGAGCACTTCCTTGCTCGCATAGCCGGTGATGCGCTGGAAGGTCTCGTTGATGCGCACGATATAGCCGGCCGGGTCGGTCACCAGGATGGCTGCGGTGGAGTGCTCGAATACCGTGGCGGCCATGCGCAGGTCGCGTTCGGCGCGGCGCTGCTGGGTGATGTCGCGGCCGATGCCGAGCACGCCCTCGAAGTGCTCCTGCTCGTCCCACATCAGCGACAGGCGCATTTCCACGGTGATCTTGCGCCCGTCGGCGCGCAGGCAGTCGACGACGAAGGGCTTGCCCGCCAGGCGCTCCTGCAGGCCCAGCAGCTTGTCGTGGTCGGCGAGCGAGCTGCGCAGCTCGGCCATCAGCTGCAGCACGCCGTTCAGCTGCCGCGAGTTGCTGACCGCGCTGAGCACGCCGTGCTCCAGGAACCACTCGGGGCTGTAGCCGAAGAAGGTCTCGGCCGACGGGCTGACGTAGTTGAGCTGCATCTCGCTGTTGCTCGACAGGATCAGGTCGCTGATGCCCTCGGCCAGCATCCGGTAGCGCCGCTCGCTGTCGCGCAGGCTGGCCTGGGCGGCGATCTCGCCGGTGATGTCCTTGGCCACGCCGATCAGGCGGCTGACTCGGCCGTGGCGGTCACGGTTCAGCGCATGCTCGCGCACATCGAACCAGTGCCAGCTGCCGTTGCGATGGCGCCAGCGCAGCTGGAACTGCAGCAGCTGGCCTTCGCCGACCACCTTCTGCAGGTTGCGCATGCGCTGGTACAGCTCGACGTCGTCCGGGTGGAGGATCTTCTCCCACAGGCGGTCGCCGAGGCGGAACATCTCTTCCTTGCTGTAGCCCAGGTCCGGGCCCAGGCGGTTGTTGCTGAACATCACCCGCATGGTGCTCATGTCGTGCACGTAGAGGGTATCCGGCACGGCGCGCAGCACATCGGACCAGAAGCGTTCGCGCTCCACCAGCGACAGCTCCACGCGCTTGCGGCTGGTTATGTCGTGCACGCTGAGGGTCACCGCATGCAGCTCTTCGCGGCTCTGCGGGAACTGCAGGTTGAGCCACAGGTAGCGCTCATGGCCCTGCGGCGTGTGCATGCGGCTCTCGACCATCATGTCGTGGTCGCCATCGAGCAGGGCGCTGACCAGCGCATGGCGGGCGCCGCCCTGGCGCAGCGGCGCCGAGCCGATCAGGTGTTCCCAGAGGTGTTGCGGGCCATCCACGCCGAGCAGCTGCAGGGCGACCTTGTTCACTTCGCTGATGCGGATGCAGCGCAGCAGCGCGGCATTGCGCGCCTCGTCCTCGGCCAGCCAGGGCAGCAGCTGGCTGCTGTGCTGCAGGTCCTGGGACTCGAGGAAGCCCTTGAGTTCGGAGAGATCGAGTACGCAGAGGGCCACGCCGCTGCCCTCGAAAATGTCCTGGTAGCGCCGGCGGGTGTCCTGCAGCACGCGCAGGGCCTGGTGCTGCTCGGTGACGTCGCGCAGGACCCAGGCGCGGCTCGGCTCGGGGTTGTCGGTGTAGAGCGCGTGGCAGGTGACGTCGAACAGGCGGCGTTCGCCGTCCAGCAGCACCTCGACCGGTTCGGTCTGTTCGTGGAAGGCGCTCTCCAGCCAGGGCGCCAGGGCCGGCAACAGCTCCAGCACATGCATCTCGCTGGCGGTGGCTAGGTCCAGGCCGAACATGCGCTCGGCGCGGGGGTTGAGGTAGCTGATATGGCCGTCCGGCTGGGTGACCAGGACTCGCTCGTCGATCGCGCCCAGGGCGCCGATGGCGTCCTCCATCGAGCGCCGCGACAGGGCGTGGTAGGCGCGCAGGCGGCTCTGTTCGCGCAGCAGGCCGAACAGGGCGAGCAGGGCCAGCGCGCCACAGAGGATGAACAGCAGCAGCTTGCTGGCCTGGCGCGGCAGCATCTCGGCGCGTAGGGCCGCAGCATCGAACAGTGGCACCAGCTGCCAGTCGCTCCGCGCCAGTGGCAGGGCGGCGATGCCGTTGGCCAGCTCGCTGGTGCCGAAGCCCGCGGCGCTGTCGTCGCGCGGTTGGCGCAGCAGCACCTGTTTGCTGCGCGCATCCTGCAGCATCCAGGGCAGTTGCTTGGACTGCGACGGCAGCCAGTTGTACAGCGCCTCGCTGGTCAGACGCAGACGCCAGCCGCCGCTGCCATCGGGGCGCGGCAGGTCGAGCTGGATCAGCTTGTCGGCCAGGAAGAAGTGGTAGGGACGATCGGTGGTGAACGGCGTGCTGTCTTGTATGTCGGGCCGGCTGTCGCTCAGCTCGCGGCCATTGGCATCGAACCAGGCCAGGCTGTGCAGGGCCGGGAAGACGCCACGCAGGTGCATCAGCATCTCCCGCTGGGCGATGGCGTCCAGCGGTTGCGGGGCATTGCTGGCGAGAAAGGCCTGTCCGGCCTCGGCCTTCATGCGCATGGCCAGGCTCAGGTAGTCGCTGAGCTGGCTGGCGTGGTCCAGGTGGCGCTGGCGTTCGTTCTGTTCCTGGTTGCTCACCTCCTGCTGCAGCTGCCACAGCAGCAGACCGAGCATCAGCGCTACCAGCAGCGCCAGGATGCCTTTCAGCGAGCCGCGCGCTGACCTGACGAGCGGGTCGTTGCTGGCGGGGGAGGAGGAGCGCGATAGGGGCAAGCGTTTAACCCTGCTGATAAGGCTGCCGAAGGAGGCAAGGAGCGGGCGGAACAATCAAATAGCATGCCCGGAAAAGCGGCAGAGTGCCATTACTGTCCATCGCCCGGTTTGCCCCGCAGGGTGCATTCCGGTAGCTTTGCCGCACACGCGTGGGCGCGCGGAGCTATCATGCTCCCTTGCCCAGAGTTTAGCCCCGCCGCACAGGTTGGCGGCACGCTTCCCTCTTCATATCCCCCAGCTATAAAGCACCAAGGTCATCCATGGCTCAATACGTCTACACCATGCATCGGCTCGGCAAGGTCGTGCCGCCGAAGCGGGAAATCCTCAAGAACATCTCCCTGTCGTTCTTCCCGGGCGCCAAGATCGGCGTGCTCGGCCTGAACGGTGCCGGTAAATCGACCCTGCTGCGCATCATGGCCGGCGTCGACACCGAGTTCGACGGCGAAGCACGCGCCATGCCCGGCATCAACGTCGGCTACCTGCCGCAGGAGCCGCAGCTCGACGCCAGCAAGAGCGTGCGCGAGATCGTCGAGGAGGCCGTAGGCCAGATCAAGCAGGCCCAGGCCCGCCTGGACGAGGTGTACGCCGCCTACGCCGAGCCGGACGCCGACTTCGACGCCCTGGCCGCCGAGCAGGCCAAGCTGGAAGCCATCCTGCAGGCCAGCGATGGCCACAACCTGGAGCGCCAGCTGGAAGTCGCCGCTGACGCCCTGCGCCTGCCAGCCTGGGATGCGCGCATCGAGCACCTGTCCGGTGGCGAGAAGCGCCGCGTGGCGCTGTGCCGCCTGCTGCTGTCGGCCCCCGACATGCTGCTGCTGGACGAACCGACCAACCACCTGGACGCCGACTCGGTGGCCTGGCTGGAGCACTTCCTGCACGACTTCCCGGGCACCGTGGTGGCGATCACCCACGACCGTTACTTCCTCGACAACGTCGCCGGCTGGATCCTCGAACTCGACCGCGGCGCCGGCATCCCGTACGAAGGCAACTACTCCGGCTGGCTGGAGGCCAAGTCCGACCGTCTGGCCCAGGAGTCCAAGCAGCAGTCGGCCCACGAGAAGGCCATGAAGGACGAGCTGGAGTGGGTGCGCAAAGGCGCCAAGGCCCGCCAGTCCAAGTCCAAGGCCCGTCTGCAGCGTTTCGAAGAAATGCAGTCGCAGGAGTTCCAGAAGCGCGCTGAGACCAACGAGATCTACATCCCGGCTGGTCCGCGCCTGGGCGACAAGGTCATCGACTTCGTCAACGTCACCAAGGGCTACGGCGACCGCGTGCTGATCGACAACCTGTCGTTCAGCATCCCGAAAGGCGCCATCGTCGGCGTGATCGGCGGTAACGGCGCCGGTAAGTCGACCCTGTTCCGCATGCTGATGGGCAAGGAAACCCCGGATTCCGGCAGCATCGAGCTGGGCGATACCGTGCAGCTGGCCTGCGTCGACCAGAGCCGCGACGACCTGGACGGCAGCAAGACCGTGTGGGAAGCCGTGTCCGACGGCTTCGACATGATCAAGATTGGCAACTACGAAGTTCCGTCGCGCGGCTACGTCGGGCGCTTCAACTTCAAGGGCGGCGACCAGCAGAAGTTCGTCAAGGACCTCTCCGGTGGTGAGCGCGGCCGTCTGCATCTGGCCCTGACCCTGAAGCAGGGCGCCAACGTGCTGCTGCTCGACGAACCGTCCAACGACCTCGACGTGGAAACCCTGCGTTCGCTGGAAGAGGCGCTGCTCGACTTCCCTGGCGCCGCCATCGTGATCTCTCACGATCGTTGGTTCCTGGACCGCGTGGCCACCCACATCCTGGCGTACGAGGATGACTCGCACATCGAGTTCTTCGAGGGCAACTACACCGAGTACGAAGCCGATCGCAAGAAACGCCTGGGCGATGCCGCTGCGCAGCCGCATCGCGTGCGCTACAAGAAGCTGGCCCAATGACCGCGTGATGCGCTGAGTTGGTGCAAAAAAGAATGGGGCTTCGGCCCCATTTTTTATGGGTTAAGCCCTTGGATTTATGATTTTGCACCAAAAAGTTTCATAAAGGCGTCATTTTGTTCTTTATTGGTGCAATTTCGATTGTTAGAGTCTCGCCCCCTGAAATATCGAACCAGTGCGGGTGTTTCATGATCCAGTCCGTCGATGCTTTCCTCTCGCGCCTCAAGCAGCGTGATCCCGATCAGCCCGAGTTCCACCAGGCGGTGGAAGAGGTGCTGCGTTCCCTGTGGCCCTTCCTCGAAGCCAATCCGCATTATGTGGAGGCGGGTATCGTCGAGCGTATCGTCGAGCCCGAGCGCGCCATCCTGTTCCGCGTGCCGTGGGTCGATGATCGTGGCCAGGTCCAGGTCAATCGCGGTTTCCGCGTGCAGATGAGCAGCGCCATCGGCCCGTACAAGGGCGGTCTGCGCTTCCATCCGTCGGTGAACCTGGGTGTACTCAAGTTCCTGGCCTTCGAGCAGGTATTCAAGAACTCGCTGACCTCGCTGCCCATGGGCGGCGGCAAGGGCGGTTCGGACTTCGATCCAAAGGGCCGCAGCGACGGTGAGGTGATGCGCTTCTGCCAGTCCTTCATGAGCGAGCTGTATCGCCATGTCGGCGCCGATCTCGACGTGCCTGCGGGCGACATCGGGGTGGGTGCACGCGAGATCGGCTACATGTTCGGCCAGTACAAGCGCCTGGCCAACGAGTTCACCTCCGTGCTCACCGGCAAGGGGCTGACCTACGGTGGCAGCCTGATTCGTCCGGAAGCCACCGGCTATGGCTGCGTGTACTTCGCCGAGGAAATGCTCAAGCGCCAGGGGCGCAGCTTCGACGGCCAGCGCGTGGCGATCTCCGGCTCGGGTAACGTCGCCCAGTACGCCGCGCAGAAGGTCATGGAGCTGGGCGGCAAGGTCATCTCGCTGTCCGACTCCGAAGGCACCCTGTTCGCCGAGGCGGGCCTGACCGATGAGCAGTGGCAGTACCTGATGGACCTGAAGAACGTGCGCCGTGGCCGCATCAGTGAGATGGCCGCGCATTTCGGCCTGCAGTTCCTGGTTGGCCAGCGCCCGTGGAATCTCGTGTGCGACATCGCGCTGCCCTGCGCCACCCAGAACGAGCTGGGCGCCGACGATGCCCGCACGCTGCTGCGCAACGGCTGCATCTGCGTCGCCGAAGGCGCCAACATGCCGTCGACCCTGGAGGCCGTCGACCTGTTCATCGAGGCCGGCATCCTCTATGCGCCGGGCAAGGCGTCTAACGCCGGCGGCGTGGCCACCAGCGGCCTGGAGATGAGCCAGAACGCCATGCGCCTGCACTGGACCGCCGGTGAGGTGGACCAGCGCCTGCACGGCATCATGCAGAGCATCCACCACGCATGCGTGACGCATGGCGAGGAGAATGGCCGGATCAACTACGTGAAGGGCGCCAACATCGCCGGCTTCGTGAAGGTTGCCGACGCCATGCTAGCCCAGGGCGTGGTCTGATCCCACGCGCTGCCCGAAGGCCGCCATCTGGCGGCCTTTTTCATGGGCGCCATTTATTCCACCGTCGGAAAGCACTGCTCGCGGGCCGCTCAGGTTGCCGCTGCTTCTGGTGTGCAAGGCTTGATCGGAGTCAGTACGCCGCGGGCAATCGGGGCCACACTGAAAGAAAGGCCACCAGGAGCTTCGCCATGACCAGCTTCGATCCCCGAGCCGCTCTGGATGGGCTGTATGACGAGTACAGCCGCCGCGCCAATGCCATCCGCCACGACCTCGGTCTGCAGCGCAGCGCTGATTTCGCCGAACAGGCCGGCGAGCGGCAGAATGACGAGGTGCTGAATGCCCTGCTGGTGGAGGCCGAGGCGGGCCTGCGACTGGTCGGATTGGCGCGTCTGCGCCTGGCCGACGGCAGTTACGGTACGTGCCAGCGCTGCGGTGAAATGATCGAGCCAGCGCGGCTGCAGGCCCTGCCGGCGGCGGAATTCTGCCTCGCCTGTGCCGATCGCGCGCCGCTCTGAACGGCGCCTTGCCAGCGGCGCCGGGGCAGCGCCATTATGGAGTCACCTCGCGGCTAGACCGCTTCGATAAGGACTTCCGATGCCCGAATCCTTCGCTGCCAGCCTGCGTCTGGCGCCCGATGCCCTGACCCGCCCCTGCGCCCCCGACCAGTTCAACTTCACCACCACCGATGACCTCGAGCCCTTCCGTGGTGTGCTCGGCCAGGAACGCGCCGTCGAGGCCCTGCAGTTCGGCGTGGCCATGCCGCGCCCGGGCTACAACGTGTATGTCATGGGCGAGCCGGGCACCGGTCGCTTCTCCTTCGTGCAGCGTTATCTCAAGGCCGAGGCCAAGCGCCAGGCCACGCCGGTGGACCGGGTCTATGTCAACCATTTCGAGGAATCGCGCGAGCCGCGCGCTCTGGAGTTGCCGCCCGGTACCGCGGCGGCCTTCATCGCCGATATCGGTCACCTGATCGACAACCTGCTGGCGACCTTCCCGGCGGTATTCGAGACGCCTACCTATCAGCAGAAGAAGAGCGCCATCGACCGCGTCTTCAACCAGCGTTACGACAAGGCGCTGGACCTGATCGAGAAGCTGGCGCTGGAGAAGGACGTGGCGCTGTACCGCGACAGCACCAATATCGCCTTCACCCCGATGAAGGATGGCAAGGCCCTGGACGAGGCGGACTTTGCCCAGCTGCCGGAAGCCGAGCGCGAACGCTTCCACGACGACATCTCCGCGCTGGAAGAACGCCTCAACGAAGAGCTGGCCAGCTTGCCGCAGTGGAAGCGCGAGACCAGCAACCAGCTGCGCCAACTCAACGAGGAGACCATCACCCTGGCCCTGCAGCCGCTGCTGTCGCCAATGTCGGCGCAGTATGCGGAGAACGCCGGCGTCTGCGCCTACCTGCAGGCGGTGCAGGTCAACCTGCTGCGCACCGTGGTCGACCAGTTGCTGGATGACAAACCGGACCTGCAGCGCCGCGAGATGCTCGAGGAGCAATACAGCCCCAGCCTGGTGGTCGGCCACCATGTCGACGGTGGTGCGCCGGTGGTGTTCGAGTCGCATCCGACCTACGACAACCTGTTCGGCCGCATCGAGTACAGCACCGACCAGGGCGCGCTCTACACCAGCTATCGCCAGCTGCGCCCCGGCGCGCTGCACCGCGCCAACGGCGGCTACCTGATCGTCGAGGCAGAGAAGCTGCTCAGCGAGCCCTTCGTCTGGGATGCGCTCAAACGTGCCCTGCATTCGCGCCAGCTGAAGATGGAATCGCCGCTGGGCGACCTCGGTCGCATCGCCACGGTGACCCTGACCCCGCAGATGATCCCGCTGCAGCTCAAGGTCATCATCATCGGCTCGCGCCAGCTGTACTACACGCTGCAGGACCTGGATTCCGACTTCCAGGAAATGTTCCGCGTGCTGGTCGACTTCGACGAGGAGATCGCCGTCGGCGACGACAGCCTCGAACAGTTCGCTCAACTGCTCAAGACACGTACCTCGGAGGAGGGCCTGGCGTCGCTGACCGCAGCGGCAGTGGCGCGCCTGGCCACTTACAGCGCGCGCCTGGCCGAGCACCAGGGGCGCCTGTCGGCGCGCATTGGTGACCTGTTCCAGCTGGTCAGCGAGGCCGACTTCGTGCGCCAGCTGGCCGGTGACGCGATCACCGATGTCGGCCACATCGAGCGCGCGCTCAAGGCCAAGTCGGACCGTACCGGGCGGGTCTCGGCGCGCATCATCGACGACATGCTGGCCGGCATCATCCTGATCGACAGCGCCGGCGAGGCCATCGGCAAGTGCAACGGCCTCACCGTGCTGCAGGTCGGTGACTCGGCCTTTGGCGTACCGGCGCGCATCTCTGCCACCGTCTATCCGGGCGGCAGCGGCATCGTCGACATCGAGCGCGAGGTCAGCCTGGGCCAGTCGATCCACTCCAAGGGGGTGATGATCCTCACCGGCTTCCTCGGCAGCCGTTACGCCCAGGAGTTCCCGCTGGAGATCTCGGCGAGCATCGCCCTGGAGCAGTCCTACGGCTATGTCGATGGGGACAGCGCCTCGCTGGGCGAGGTCTGCACCCTGATCTCGGCGCTGTCGCGCACGCCGCTCAAGCAGTGCTTCGCCATCACCGGTTCTATCAACCAGTTCGGCGAGGTGCAGGCGGTCGGTGGGGTCAACGAGAAGATCGAGGGCTTCTTCCGCCTCTGCGAGGCCCGGGGCTTGACTGGTGAGCAGGGCGTGATCATCCCGCATTCCAACGTCAGCAACCTGATGCTCGACGAGCGCGTGTTGCAGGCGGTACGCAATGGCCAGTTCCATGTCTACGCCGTGCGCCATGTCGACGAGGCCCTCGGCTTGCTGCTGGGCGAGCCTGCCGGAGCGCCGGACGCCAAGGGCCAGTTCCCCAAGGGCAGCGTCAACGCGCGGGTGGTAGAGCGTCTGCGCAGCATCGCCGAAATGGGCCTGGAGGAGGACGAGAAGGACAAGGAGCCGAAGATCAAGGAAGTGAAGACGCGCGCCAAACCGGCACCGAAAGCGGCCAAGGAGTAACGGCGACAACTGGTCAGTCGTTACCCATTCCGGCGGCGCCCACGGCGGGCGCTGCCGCTACGGTTTTTCCCCCGCTCAATCCACAGAGTTATCCACAGTGCGCGGGGATAACTTTTGCCTTTCCGAAGCGGCGCCACGAGGTGTAGTCTGAAGCCAGACCTTGCGAGGATCGCCGTCATGCCGCGCAGCCTCTGTCTCACCCGTCAGTGCCTCGGCCTGATCACCCGTATCGAGTGCGAGATTCGCCCGCTGGCCGGCGAGCGAGGACTGTGGACGCTGCTGTGTGCCGCCGGCATGTCGGCGGCACAACCTTCGGCAATCAAGGCGCAGGGCCCATTCCACGGGCCTTTCGTGGCAGAAGCTGTGCTCGACTCGATCGCCCAGTGCCTGGCCGTACAGGGCTATGAGCCCTGTACCGAGCCGATGATCTGGCGCCTGCACCTGCAGGCCGAGCTGCGCAAGCTCAACGGCGAACGCAGGCGGCGGCTCGGCGATTATCAGTTCCGCCCGGAAAGCTGAGCGGTTTTTGCCCAACCTGTAGCGCTCGCCCGCAAGCAGAGGTGTGCAGCCATCGTTCCCGCGCCTGCCCACAAGGTTATCCACAGTAAGCGGGGATAAAAAATCCGCAACGCTTGTCGCCTTGCCCGTCATGCCTGGCTGGGTATACTCGCGGCCTGTTTTCCCTCTACTCGACGAGACAACATGGAACGCTTTATCGAGAACGCGATGTACGCCTCGCGCTGGCTGCTGGCCCCCATCTACTTCGGCCTGTCGCTGGGCCTGCTGGCTCTGGTGCTGAAGTTCTTTCAGGAAATCTTCCACATCCTGCCGAACGTCTTTGCCATGGCGGAGGCTGACCTGATTCTGGTGATTCTGTCGCTGATCGACATGGCGCTGGTCGGTGGCCTGCTGGTGATGGTGATGATCTCGGGTTACGAGAACTTCGTTTCCCAACTGGACATCGATGAAGGCAAGGAGAAGCTCAGCTGGCTGGGCAAGATGGACTCAGGCTCGCTGAAGATGAAGGTGGCTGCCTCCATCGTGGCGATCTCCTCGATCCATCTGCTGAAGATCTTCATGGATGCGCAGAACGTTAATCCCGACCACCTGATGTGGTACGTGATCATCCATATGGCGTTCGTGGTCTCGGCCTTCGCCATGGGTTACCTGGACAAGCTGACCAAGCACGACTGAGATTCACGCCGTATTCGCCGCCCGGCCGTTGCAAGACGCCCGGGCGGTTTCGTTTGTGGATGGCTGTGCTAGTCTGGCCGGCCTTTTTCGACCCCCATCTGGAGCACGGCGATGTCCGAACTCAATCTGTCTACTGACGAAACCCGTGTGAGCTACGGCATCGGCCGCCAATTGGGCGACCAGCTGCGCGACAACCCGCCGCCCGGTGCCAGCCTGGAGGCCATCGTGGCCGGCCTGCGTGATGCCTTCAATGGCGAGCCGAGCCAGGTGTCCGCCGAGGAGCTGAATGCCAGCTTCCGCGTGATCCGTGAAGTCATGCAGGCCGAAGCCGCTGCCAAGGCCGAGAAAGCCGCTGCGGCAGGTCGCGAATATCTGGTCGAGAACGCCAAGCGTGATGGCGTGACCGTGCTGGAGTCCGGCCTGCAGTACGAAGTGCTGGTGGCGGGCGAGGGCGCCAAGCCGTCCCGCGAGGACCACGTGCGTACTCACTACCACGGCACCCTGATCGACGGCACTGTGTTCGACAGCTCCTACGAGCGTGGCCAGCCGGCCGAATTCCCAGTGGGTGGTGTGATCGCCGGTTGGGTCGAGGCTCTGCAGCTGATGAACACTGGCAGCAAGTGGCGCCTGCACGTACCGAGCGAGCTGGCCTACGGTGGCCAGGCCGCCGGCAGCATTCCGCCGCACAGCGTGCTGGTGTTCGACGTCGAGCTGCTCGACATCCTGTAAAGGAGATGCCCAGGCGGTCGTCCTGATCGCGCCGGGCATCCGTGGGAGCGCCTGTGCTCCCGGTCTCTCCCGATGCCGTCCTGGCGTCGGGTTTGCCGACGAGGCGGCCGCCGTTGGCCGCTCCCGTCGCGCGTCGCTCAGTGCAGCTCGCCCTGGGGCCTCAGCGCCCGCGCATAGCAGAACAGGAACAGCCCGCGCACCAGCTCCTTGAGTACACCCGGCTCGCTGGAGCCGAAGTCGTGTAGATCTAGATCACCCTGCTCGCGCAGCTCACAGATGGCGTCCTCGTGCAGCACGGCGCAGACCTCGCCGGTCTCGCGATTGAGGATGCGCAGATAGGGGTGGGGGCGATCCAGCCAGGCGTCGATCAGATAGGTCATGGCTCATCTCCTTTGAATAACTATGAGATGAGAATAATTCCTATTATCAAAATAGCAAGTGCCAATCGTCTCTTGTCGGCAAAAACAAAAAGCCCGTCACGAGGACGGGCTTCTGGATTTCGCGGCGACTCAGTGAGTGCGGGCGACGGCGAAGCGGCTCAGCTCGACCAGCGCGTCGCGGTAGACGTTGCTGGGTAGGGCATCGAGGCAAGCAATCGCCTGCTCGGCATGCTCGCGTGCCAGGCGCGCGGTGTAGTCCAGGGAGCCAGAGGCCTGAACGGCGGCGCGGATGCTTTCCAGGTCTTCGATGCCACCCTTCTGGATGGCAGTGCGGACCAGGGCGGCCTGCTCGGCGCTGCCTTCGCGCATGGTGTAGATCAGTGGCAGGGTCGGCTTGCCTTCGGCCAGATCGTCGCCAACGTTCTTGCCCAGGGTGGTGGCGTCGCCCTGGTAGTCGAGCAGGTCGTCGACCAGCTGGAAGGCGATGCCGAGGTGGTCGCCGAAGCGCTGCAGGGCATCACGCTGGCCTTCGGAAGCGCCAGCAAGCGCCGCGGCGCTATGGGTTGAGGCTTCGAACAGCATGGCGGTCTTGCCGCGGATGACCTCCATGTAGGTCTCCTCGGTGGTGCTCGCGTCGCGCACCTTGGACAGCTGCAGCACCTCGCCCTCGGCGATCACGCGGGTGGCGTGGGAGAGGATCTTCATGACCGGCATGGAGCCGAGTTCGACCATCATCTCGAAGGAGCGCGAATAGAGGAAGTCGCCGACCAGCACGCTCGGGGCGTTGCCCCACTGCGCGTTGGCGGTGGCACGGCCGCGACGCATGCCGGACATGTCGACCACGTCGTCATGCAGCAGGGTGGCGGTGTGCAGGAATTCGATGGTGGCGGCCAGCAGGCGCAGGTCGTCGGCCTGATAGCCCAGGGCCTTGCCGCTGAGCAGCACCAGCAACGGGCGCAGACGCTTGCCGCCGGCAGAGATGATGTAGTCGCCGATCTTCTCTACCAGAGGCACACGGGACTTCAGCTGTTGGCGGATAATGCCGTCGACGGCGACGAAATCGTCCGCGACCACGCTTTGGAAGGCCTGGGCTTGCATGGGTGAGGGGAGCTCCTGAATCGGGCGGCGCTCCCGGGCGGGAGGCGGCGAAAGTCGGGTCGGGCGTGGCCGACCGGGCTGCGCGGCATGCTAGGGGGCGGGTTAGGGGCTGTCAAGGCGAGGCCTGGCGGGGCTTGCCTCGCGACGGCGGTTTCCGTACAATCGCGGCCCCAAACTTCTATGGGCAACTCCCTGCCTTACGCAATTGCACGGGTGTCAGTCCGGCCCCATGCAGCCATGCCGGCCAATAACTCTTCCTATAAAGAGTCGGGTGAGCAGGTTTAACGGAGAAAAATCCATGTACGCAGTAATTGTTACCGGTGGCAAGCAATACAAAGTCGCCGAAGGTGAATTCCTCAAGGTTGAGAAGCTGGAAGTCGCCACCGGCGAATCCGTGACTTTCGACCGCGTTCTGCTGGTTGGCAACGGTGACGACGTGAAAATCGGCGCTCCGGTGGTTGATGGTGCCAAGGTTGTTGCTGAGGTGGTCTCCCAAGGCCGTCACGACAAAGTGACTATCATCAAGTTCCGCCGTCGTAAGCACCACATGAAGCGTCAGGGTCACCGTCAGTGGTTCACCGAAATCAAGATCACCGGCATTCAGGCCTGATCCCTTTTTAGGAGCTATGACTCATGGCACACAAAAAAGCTGGCGGTAGTACTCGTAACGGCCGCGACTCAGAAAGTAAACGCCTTGGCGTGAAGATGTATGGCAGCCAGGTTATCAAAGCCGGCAACATCATCGTGCGTCAGCGCGGTACCCAATTCCACGCTGGCTACGGCGTTGGCATGGGTAAAGACCATACCCTGTTCGCGAAAGTCGACGGCGTGGTTAAGTTTGAAGTGAAGGGCGCCTTCGGTCGCCGTTACGTGAGCGTCGTGACTGCCTAAGTCCGAGCTTGCTGAAAAAGCCCTGTCTCGCGACGGGGCTTTTTTGTTTCTGTGTATCCTGTATTCCTGAGTTAACTAGCCCGCCGTCGTGGTGGGAGGCGACCCGATGAAATTCGTCGACGAAGTTTCGATATTTGTAAAAGCCGGCGACGGCGGTAACGGCATGATGAGCTTCCGTCGTGAGAAGTTCATCGAGAAGGGTGGCCCCAACGGCGGCGACGGCGGTGACGGCGGCTCGGTGTTCCTCGAGGCCGACGAGAACCTCAATACCCTGGTGGACTACCGTTACACCCGTCGCTTCAATGCGCAGAATGGTGAGAAGGGCGGCAGTACCGAGTGTACCGGTGCCAAGGGCGAGGACCTGATCCTGCCGGTGCCGGTCGGTACCACGGTGATCGATGCGGCGACCCAGGAGGTCATCGGTGACCTGACCAAGGCTGGTCAGCGGCTGATGGTGGCTCAAGGTGGCTGGCACGGCCTGGGCAACACGCGCTTCAAGTCCAGTACCAACCGCGCGCCGCGCCAGACTACGCCGGGCAAGCCGGGCGAGCAGCGCGATCTCAAGCTGGAGCTCAAGGTGTTGGCGGATGTCGGTCTGCTCGGTCTGCCGAATGCCGGCAAGAGCACCTTCATTCGCTCGGTGTCTGCGGCCAAGCCGAAGGTTGCCGACTATCCCTTCACTACCCTGGTGCCGAACCTGGGTGTGGTCAGTGTCGGGCGCTACAAGAGTTTCGTGATCGCCGACATACCGGGTCTGATCGAGGGTGCTTCCGAAGGTGCCGGTCTGGGTATCCGCTTCCTCAAGCACCTGGCGCGTACCCGTCTGCTCCTGCATCTGGTGGACATGGCGCCGCTGGATGAGAGTGATCCGGCCGATGCGGCCGAGGTCATCATTGGCGAGCTGGAGAAATTCAGCCCGGCGCTGGCCGAGCGCGAGCGTTGGCTGGTACTGAACAAGGCGGACCAACTGCTCGACGACGAGCGCGAGGAGCGCATGCGTGCGGTAGTCGAGCGCCTGGGTTGGCAGGGGCCGGTCTTCGTCATTTCCGCCCTGGAGCGTGAAGGTACCGAGGCGCTGAGCCAGGCCATCATGCGCTACATGGACGAGCGGGCTGTGCGCATCGAGGAAGAGGCAGACTTCGCTGCCGAGCTGGCCGATCTGGATCGTCGCATCGAGGACGAGGCGCGTGCTCGTCTGCAGGCGCTGGATGACAAGCGAGCTCTGCGTAAGGCGGGTCTGAAGAGCGTCGACGATGTGGGCGAAGATGATGACTGGGACGACTTCGAGGATGACGAAGACGGTCCCGAGATCATTTACGTTCGGGACTGAGACTGGGTATCTTGCAGCGCCGCTTTCACAGCGGCGTTTTGCTGATTGGCTTGAATGCAGAGGGCATCATGCGGGACAAGGTGACCGGCGCGCAGCGCTGGGTGGTGAAGATCGGAAGCGCGCTGCTGACTGCCGATGGTCGTGGGTTGGATCGTTCCGCCATGGCGGTGTGGGTCGAGCAGATGGTGGCGCTGCGCGAGGCGGGCGTCGAGCTGGTGCTGGTGTCTTCCGGCGCCGTGGCGGCGGGCATGAGTCGCCTGGGTTGGGCGGCCAGACCGAGTGCCATGCATGAGTTGCAGGCGGCGGCGGCCATCGGGCAGATGGTGCTGGTGCAGGCCTGGGAGTCCAGCTTTGCCGAGCATGGCAAGCACACGGCTCAGGTGCTGCTGACTCACGATGATCTCTCCGATCGCAAGCGCTACCTGAATGCCCGTAGCACCCTGCGCACCTTGGTCGATCTGGGCGTGGTGCCGGTGATCAACGAAAACGACACCGTCGTCACCGACGAGATCCGCTTCGGCGACAACGACACCCTGGCTGCTCTGGTGGCGAACCTGGTGGAGGCTGATCTGCTGGTGATCCTCACCGATCGCGACGGCATGTTCGATGCGGACCCGCGCCACAATCCCGATGCCCAGTTGATCTTCGAGGCGCGCGCCGATGATCCGTCGCTGGATGCGGTGGCTGGCGGTACCGGTGGTGCTCTGGGGCGCGGTGGCATGCAGACCAAGCTGCGTGCGGCGCGTCTGGCGGCGCGCTCCGGTGCGCATACCGTGATTGTGGGTGGGCGTATCGAGCGCGTACTGGATCGCCTCAAGGTGGGCGAGCGCCTCGGCACTCTGCTGGCGCCTGAGCGCGGCCTGTTGGCGGCGCGCAAGCAATGGTTGGCGGGGCATCTGCAGACCCGCGGCACTCTGGTGCTGGATGCGGGTGCGGTCAAGGCGCTGACAGCTGATCGCAAGAGCCTGTTGCCGGTTGGTGTGCGCGAGGTGCAGGGCAGTTTCCGTCGCGGTGAGATGGTGGTGTGTGTCGGGCCTGATGGTCGCGAGGTTGCGCGCGGTCTGGCCAACTACAGTGCTCTAGAGGCGCAGAAGATTGTTGGTCAGTCCTCCGATGCCATCGAGAAGCTGCTTGGCTACGTCGATGAGCCGGAGCTGGTGCATCGGGATAACCTGATTCTGGTCTGAGGAGGTTGCGCGATGCGCATCATCAAGGGATTGCTGGTTTTGTGCGCGGCCTTGCCGCTGGTGGCGCAGGCTGAGGAGATCGGCGAGGTCTCCACCGTGTTCAAGTGGGTCGGCCCGAACGACAAGATCGTGGTCGAGGCCTTCGATGACCCCAAGGTGGAGGGTGTGACCTGCTACCTGTCGCGAGCCAAGACCGGAGGGGTCAAGGGTGGCCTGGGTTTGGCTGAGGATCGCGCCGAAGCCTCCATTGCCTGCCGCCAGGTTGGTCCGGTTCGCTTCGTTGGCAAGCTCAAGGATGGCGAGGAAGTGTTCAAGGAGCGCACCTCGCTGGTGTTCAAGACCATGCAGGTGGTGCGGTTCTTCGATCAGAAGCGCAATACCCTGGTCTATCTGGTGTACAGCGACAGGGTGATCGAAGGCAGTCCGCAGAATGCGGTGACGGCTATTCCGATCCTGCCCTGGGCGGCGCAGTAAGCAAAAAAGCCGGAGCATGCTCCGGCTTTTTTCTGTCTGCGATATTCGCTTGGTCAAATCGCGGGCAATAAAAAACCGGCCCTAGAGCCGGTTTTTCAAGAGCTCAACCAATCAGGCGGCGGTAGCCATTGCCTTGATGTGGCCGTTCAGGCGGCTCTTGTGACGAGCTGCCTTGTTCTTGTGGATGATGCCTTTGTCAGCCATGCGGTCGATGACCGGAACAGCCAGGGTGTAAGCGGTTTGTGCCTTGGCGAGGTCTTTGGCGTCGATAGCCTTGACCACGTTTTTGATGTAGGTACGAACCATGGAGCGCAGGCTGGCGTTATGGCTACGACGCTTCTCAGCCTGTTTGGCGCGTTTTTTGGCAGAAGGTGTATTGGCCACCGTCAAGCTCCTCGAAAACTAGGGGATAGCAAACAAATAAGGCCGCGAATCATGCCGATGCGGAAAGCACATGTCAAGTGCATAAGTGCCTCGGTGTGCTGGCCTGACCGATGGCGGCTGGTTACACTCGTCGCCTTCGTCAGCCGAGCCCCTGCGCCGGCTCCTTGTAGCGCCGAGACTCCATGAATCTGCTCAAATCCCTGGCCGCCGTCAGCTCTCTGACCATGCTTTCCCGCGTGCTGGGCTTCGTTCGCGACACTATCATCGCACGAACCTTCGGTGCCGGGGTGGCTTCGGACGCCTTCGTCGTCGCCTTCAAGTTGCCCAACCTGCTGCGCCGCATCTTCGCCGAGGGTGCCTTCTCTCAGGCCTTCGTGCCGATTCTCGCCGAGTACAAGACGCAGCAGGGCGAGGAGGCGACGCGCACTTTCCTGGCCTATGTCGCCGGCCTGCTGAGCCTGGTGCTGGCGCTGGTCACTCTGCTGGGCATCCTCGCAGCGCCCTGGATCGTCTGGATCAGCGCCCCGGGCTTCGCCGACGATGCCGAGCGTTTTGATCTGACGACCGATCTGCTGCGGGTGACCTTCCCCTATATCTTGCTGATCTCGCTGTCGTCTCTGGTCGGGGCGGTGCTCAATACCTGGAACCGTTTCTCGGTGCCGGCCTTCGTGCCGACTCTGCTGAACGTCAGCATGATCGTGTTCGCCGTCTGGCTCGCGCCCTTCTTCGATCCACCGATCATGGCGCTGGGCTGGGCGGTGCTGGTGGGGGGGCTGGCGCAGCTGCTCTGGCAGCTGCCGGCGTTGAAACGCGTCGGTATGCTGGTGCTGCCGCGCCTGAGTTTGCGCGATACCGGCGTGTGGCGCGTGCTCAAACAGATGGGGCCGGCGATCTTCGGCGTCTCGGTGAGTCAGATCTCGCTGATCATCAACACCATCTTCGCCTCCTTCCTGGTAGCGGGCTCGGTGTCCTGGATGTATTACGCCGACCGCCTGATGGAGCTGCCTTCCGGCGTGCTCGGCGTGGCGCTCGGTACCATTCTTTTGCCTGCGCTGGCCAAGACCTACGCCAGTGCCGATCGCGATGAATATTCGAAGCTGCTCGATTGGGGGCTGCGCCTGTGCTTCCTGCTGGCGCTGCCTTGCACCCTGGCTCTGGCGATCATCGCCGAGCCGCTGGTGGTCTCGCTGTTCCAGTACGGCAAGTTCACTGCCTTCGACGCGCTGATGGCCGAGCGGGCGCTGATTGCCTACTCGGTCGGCCTATTGCCGCTGATCCTGGTGAAGATTCTGGCTCCTGGCTTCTATGCCCAGCAGAACATCAAGACGCCGGTGCGCATCGCCATCGTCAGCCTGCTGGCGACCCAGGCGATGAATGCGCTGTTCGTTTTCGTCTTCGAGCTGCAGCACGCGGGGCTTGCCCTGTCGATCAGCCTGGCGGGCTGCCTCAATGCCGGGCTGCTCTATTGGCAGCTGTGTCGCAAGCGCATCTATATGCCGCAACTGGGCTGGTTGAAGTTCCTCGGCAAGCTGCTGCTGGCGGTTGCGGTCATGGTTGGGGTGCTGCTGCTGGTCATGGAGCAGATGCCGGCCTGGGCGGAGGGCGACATGTTCTGGCGCCTGCTGCGTCTCGGCGTGCTGGTGGCCTCCGGTGCACTGGCCTATTTCGCCATGCTCGCGCTGCTTGGCTTCCGTCCGCGGGATTTCGCCCGTCGCGCGGTGCGCTGATGGCGATGGCTTCGCCTGTCACCGCCCGGCGGCTGTGCGTATAATCGACCACTTTGTAAGCAAGAAGCGCGCTATGCAGCTGGTTCGAGGTCTCCACAATCTGCTACCCCTCACCCAGGGATGCGTTGCCACCATCGGCAATTTCGATGGCGTGCACCGTGGTCACCAGGCAATCCTGGCGCGTCTGCGCGAGCGTTCGATTGAGCTCGGTGTGCCGAGCTGCGTGGTGATCTTCGAGCCGCAGCCGCGTGAGTTCTTCGCCCCGGACAGCGCCCCGGCGCGCCTGACTCGCTTGCGCGAGAAGCTCGAGCTGCTCGCGGCACAGGGCGTGGATCGGGTGCTGTGCCTGGCCTTCAATCGCCGCTTGCGCGAGCTGTCGGCGGACGAGTTCGTGCGCCAGGTGCTGGTGGATGGTCTGCACGTGAAGCATCTGGAAGTCGGTGACGACTTCCGCTTCGGCGCCGGTCGCACCGGCGATTTCGCCTTCCTGGTCGAGGCTGGTGAGCGCCATGGTTTCAGCGTCGAGGCGGCGCTGACCGTTGAGCTGGATGGCGAACGGATCAGCAGCACCCGTGTGCGTGAGGCCTTGCAGGCCGGTGAGCTAGAGGTGGCCGAGCGCCTGCTGGGCCGCCCCTATGCTCTGGCCGGGCGTGTGCTGCATGGCCAGAAGCTGGCGCGTCAGCTCGGCACGCCGACTGCCAACGTGCAGCTCAAGCGCCGTAAGCCACCGCTGCGTGGGGTGTTTCTGGTCAGCGTGCGCGATGGCGCACGGCATTTTCACGGCGTTGGCAATATCGGCCAGCGCCCGACGGTACAAGGGGACGGCAGCCCGCACCTGGAGGTGCATCTGCTGGATTTCGCTGGCGATCTGTATGGCCAGCGCCTGACGGTGGAATTCCACCACAAGCTGCGTGATGAGCAGCGTTTCGCCTCCCTGGAGGCGCTGAAGACGGCGATCGACGCGGATGTCGCCGCCGCCCGGGCCTACTGGCTTGGCCAACCGCTTGATTGATCGAAGAGCCTGAGATGACCGACTACAAAGCCACGCTGAACCTCCCGGATACTGCCTTCCCGATGAAAGCCGGCCTGCCGCAACGCGAGCCGGAAACCCTGGCGCGCTGGGACAGCATTGGCCTGTACCAGAAGCTGCGGGAGATCGGCGCGAACCGGCCGAAGTTCGTTCTGCACGATGGCCCGCCCTATGCAAACGGCAGCATCCACATCGGTCACGCGGTCAACAAGATCCTCAAGGACATGATCACCCGCTCCAAGACTCTGGCCGGCTTCGACGCCCCCTACGTGCCGGGCTGGGACTGCCACGGTCTGCCGATCGAGCACAAGGTGGAGACCACCTTCGGCAAGAACCAACCGTCCGACCTGACCCGCGAGCGCTGCCGTACCTATGCCGGCGAGCAGATCGAAGGGCAGAAGGCCGACTTCATCCGCCTCGGCGTGCTGGGCGAGTGGGACAACCCCTACAAGACCATGGCCTTCGCCAACGAGGCCGGCGAGATCCGCGCGCTGGCCGAGATGGTCAAGCAGGGCTTCGTGTTCAAGGGCCTGAAGCCGGTCAACTGGTGCTTCGACTGTGGCTCGGCGCTGGCCGAGGCCGAGGTGGAGTACCAGGACAAGAAGTCCGACGCCATCGACGTGGCCTTCCAGGTCGAGGATGCCGACAAGCTGGCCGCCGCCTTCGGTCTGAACGAGCTGAGCAAGCCGGCGTCCATCGTCATCTGGACCACCACTCCCTGGACCATCCCGGCCAACCAGGCGCTGAACGTCCACCCCGAATTCAACTACGCCCTGGTCGATACCGGCGAGCGCCTGCTGGTGCTGGCCGAGGAGCTGGTCGAGAGCTGCCTGCAGCGCTACGGCCTGACCGGCGAGATCATCGCCCGTGCCGAAGGCCGCGCGCTGGACCTGATCCGCTTCCGTCACCCGCTGTACGAGCGCTTCTCGCCGGTGTACCTGGCCGAGTACGTCGAGCTGGGCGCCGGTACCGGCGTGGTGCACTCCGCACCGGCCTACGGCGAGGACGACTTCCGTACCTGCAAGCAGTACGGCATGCACAACGACGACATCCTCAGCCCGGTGCAGAGCAACGGCGTGTATGTCACCGACCTGCCGTTCTTCGGTGGCCAGTTCATCTGGAAGGCCAACCCGGCCATCGTTGCCAAGCTGGGCGAAGTCGGCGCGCTGCTCAAGCACGAGAGTATCCAGCACAGCTACATGCACTGCTGGCGCCACAAGACCCCGCTGATCTACCGCGCCACCGCGCAGTGGTTTGTCGGCATGGACAAGCAGGCCAACGACGGCAGCACCCTGCGCGAGCGCGCCTTGAGCGCCATCGAGCAGACCCAGTTCGTACCGACCTGGGGCCAGGCGCGCCTGCACGGCATGATCGCCGGCCGCCCGGACTGGTGCATCTCGCGTCAGCGCAACTGGGGCGTACCGATCCCGTTCTTCCTGCACAAGGCCAGCGGCGAGCTGCACCCACGCACCGTCGAGCTGATGGAAGAGGTGGCCAAGCGCGTCGAGGAGCAGGGCATCGAGGCCTGGTTCAAGCTGGACGCCGCCGAGCTGCTCGGCAATGAGTCGGCCGACTACGACAAGATCAGCGACACCCTGGACGTCTGGTTCGACTCCGGCACCACCCACTGGCACGTGCTGCGTGGTTCGCACCCGCTGGGCCACGAAGTCGGTCCGCGCGCCGACCTGTACCTGGAAGGCTCCGACCAGCACCGCGGCTGGTTCCACTCCTCGCTGCTGACCGGCTGCGCCATCGACGGCCACGCGCCGTACAAGGCGCTGCTGACCCATGGCTTCGTGGTCGACGAGAACGGCCGCAAGATGTCCAAGTCGCTCGGCAACGTGGTCGCCCCGCAGGAGGTCAACGACAGCCTGGGCGCCGACATCATGCGCCTGTGGGTCGCCTCCACCGACTATTCGGGCGAGATGGCCGTGTCCAAGGTCATCCTGCAGCGCAGCGCCGACGCCTACCGCCGTATCCGCAACACCATGCGCTTCCTGCTGGCCAACCTCGGCGATTTCGATCCGACCAAGGACCTGATGCCGGCGGAGCAGATGCTCGACCTCGACCGCTGGGCAGTGGATGCCGCCGCAGGTCTGCAGGCCGAAATCATCGAAGCCTATGGCGAATATCGTTTCTGGAACGTCTACTCCAAGGTGCACAACTTCTGCGTGCAGGAGCTGGGTGGTTTCTACCTGGACGTGATCAAGGACCGCCAGTACACCACTGCCGCCGACAGTGCGGCGCGCCGCTCCTGCCAGAGCGCGCAGTACCACATCGCCGAGGCGCTGGTGCGCTGGATCGCGCCGATCCTGGCCTTCACTGCCGACGAGATCTGGTCGTTCCTGCCGGGCAGTCGCAACGAGTCGGTGATGCTGAACACCTGGTACGAGGGCCTCGATCGTCTGCCGCAAGGCTTCGAACTGGACCGTGCCTACTGGGAACAGCTCACCGCTGTTCGCGCCGCGGTGAACAAGGAGCTGGAGAACCTGCGCAACAGCAAGGCCATCGGTGGCAACCTGCAGGCCGAGGTCACCCTGTACGGTGACGACGCGCTGCAGCAGTCCCTGGCCAAGCTCGACGACGAGCTGCGCTTCGCCCTGATCACCTCTGCTGCCACCGTCGCGCCGCTGGCCGATGCGCCGGCCGATGCAGTGGTCACCGAGGTGCCAGGCCTGAAGCTGAAGATCGTCAAATCGGCCCACGCCAAGTGCGGTCGCTGCTGGCACTTCCGCGCCGATGTCGGCAGCAATGCCGCCCATCCGGAGCTGTGCGAGCGCTGCGTGAGCAACATTGAAGGTGTGGGCGAGGTGCGCAAGCATGTCTGACGCTTCGCGCTTCGGCCGCCTGGCCTGGCTATGGCTGGCGGTGCTGGTATTCGTCCTCGACCAGGGCAGCAAGCAGATCGTGCTGCAGGTGCTGGAGTACGGTCAGCGCGTTACCGTGATCGACGGCTACTTCGACTGGGTCCACGTCTATAACCGTGGCGCCGCTTTCAGCTTTCTGGCAGGTGAGTCCGGCTGGCAGCGTTGGCTGTTCGCCGCCATCGCCATCGGTGTCAGCGCGGTGCTGGTGGTATGGATGAAGCGCCTCAAGAGCGACGAGACCTGGCTGGCCATCGCTCTGGCCCTGGTCCTCGGTGGCGCACTGGGCAACCTGTACGACCGTATCGTGCTTGGCCATGTGGTCGATTTCATCCTGGTGCACTGGCAGGACCGCCACCGTTTCCCGGCCTTCAACCTGGCCGACAGCGGTATCACCGTCGGTGCTTTGATGCTGGCGCTGGATATGTTCAAGAGCAAGAAGTCCGGAGAACCCGCGCATGACTGATCCACTCTCTCAAGAGCTGCGTATCGGGCCGGACAAGGAAGTCACCCTGCATTTCGCCCTCAAGCTGGAAAACGGCGATGTGGTCGACAGCACCTTCGACAAGCAGCCGGCCACTTTCAAGGTCGGTGACGGCAACCTGCTTCCGGGCTTCGAGGTTGCGCTCTACGGCTTCAAGGCCGGAGACAAACGCAGCCTGCAGATCGAGCCGGAGAACGCCTTCGGCCAGCCCAACCCGCAGAACGTGCAGGTGATGCCGCGCAGCCAGTTCCAGGACATGGAGCTGTCCGAGGGGCTGCTGATCATTTTCAACGATGCAGCCAATACCGAGTTGCCGGGGGTGGTCAAAACCTTCGATGAGTCGCAGGTGACCATCGACTTCAACCACCCTTTGGCCGGCAAGACCCTGAGCTTCGATGTGGAGATCATCGAGGTTCGCCCAGCCTGACCTGCTTCGCCGGGGAGAGGCGTACACTCTCCCCATCGCCTCCTTCGTGCGCCGAGATTCCCAGCATGCAAATCAAACTCGCCAACCCCCGCGGCTTCTGCGCCGGCGTCGATCGCGCCATCGAGATCGTCAACCGCGCCCTGGAAGTCTTCGGTGCGCCGATCTATGTGCGCCACGAAGTGGTGCATAACAAGTTCGTGGTCGAGGACCTGCGTGCCCGCGGTGCGGTGTTCGTCGAGGAACTGGACCAGGTCCCGGACAACACCATCGTCATCTTCAGCGCCCATGGCGTGTCCCAGGCCGTACGCCAGGAGGCCGAGCGCCGTGGCCTCAAGGTGTTCGACGCCACCTGTCCGCTGGTGACCAAGGTGCACATGGAGGTCAGTCGCTATAGCCGCGACGGTCGCGAGTGCATCCTGATCGGCCACGAAGGTCACCCGGAAGTGGAAGGCACCATGGGGCAGTACGATGCCAGCAATGGTGGCTCCATCTATCTGGTCGAAGACGAAGAGGATGTGGCAGCCCTGCAAGTGCGAAACCCTGAGAACCTGGCCTTCGTCACCCAGACCACCCTGTCCATGGACGACACCAGCAAGGTCATCGACGCCCTGCGCGCCAAGTTCCCCGCCATCGGCGGTCCGCGCAAGGACGACATCTGCTACGCCACGCAGAACCGCCAGGATGCGGTCAAGCAGCTGGCGAGCGAGTGCGATGTTGTACTTGTGGTGGGCAGCCCCAACAGCTCCAACTCCAATCGCCTGCGTGAGCTGGCTGAGCGCATGGATACTCCGGCCTATCTGATTGATGGGGCTGAGGATCTCAAGCAGGAGTGGTTTGAGGGTAAGCCGCGGATTGGTATTACCGCCGGTGCATCGGCGCCAGAGGTGTTGGTGCTTGGTGTTGTCGCGCAGCTCCGAGAGTGGGGGGCGGTAGGCGCTGAAGAGTTGGAGGGGCGACCGGAGAATGTAACTTTCTCGATGCCGAAGGAGCTACGTGTAAAAGCGCTTTAAAGCTTAGCTATAGTTGCGTTGTTATTGGTGGGGGCTAAGGCTTTAACGGCCTTAGCCCCACTCCGTCTCTCAAGCCGTTGCGCTAAAAATAAAAGCCCGGATAACCGGGCTTTTTATCATTTCCAGCATTTTTCGAGGGTTTCTGCGCCGCTTCTGCCCTTCACTCCTAATGCATTCAGCGTAAGGTTGCCGCACGCGGTATCGCCAATGGCTTGGGTTGCAGTCAGCGTATAGCCGCCGTCACCGGCATCAGAGCTTATTGTTAGCGTGTAGTAGCTGTTATCCGACATAACCTTATTGTTGCCTGCGTCGGTGTTGCGCAAGCCTAGTTTGGCGATATCGTTATTGTCGGTTACATAAGAGTTGTTCTGTGCGTAGAAGCGCTCTTGTTGCGCGGCCGCATCGCTAAGTAGTGTCATGCCCTCTGAACGCTTGGTACGGGTTACGTATTCCTGATAGTTGGGGACGGCAATTGCAGCCAGAATCCCAATAATGGCGACTACTAGCATTACCTCGATGAGTGTGAATGCTTTTTGCTGCTTAATCATTGGAACTCCTCTGGGATGATGTGCCAGCTCTGGCGGCCGTTGCTATTTGGGTCGTCGCCAACAACTGCTGGGTCATTAGCCCCATCGCTGCCATATGCTTGGTTGCCTGGGGCAAGGGTAAATCCACCAATGGCCGGGAATCGTCTGCCTGACACTATGTCTTTGTTGGCGCCATAGGCATCTAGTTTGCTAACGGTTTTGTCATTGTTAAGGTCAAAGACATTGTATCTGGTGCGGCCGCCTGTGTACGCATCTATTGCGTAGAGCCAAGTATCGGCACCAGCTGCACAGGGGTCTTGATTTGGGGTTAGACTGCTAAAGAAGAGCGTCTGTCCACTTGCGGACATGTTGTTAATTATCATCTCGCCAGATAGTAGGTTGTTGACAGATAGATTGAGCGACCAGCCCCACAGGTTGACGGATGCATCGTTGTTGGAGTCGTTGGCAGGGCTGCTAGGGTTGGCGGCGTCATAGTCCTTCTGCCATTTAATGGTGTTCTGGCTTAGCAGTCTGATGTCGTTGATGTCCGTCTGTCCATCTTCGCCAATTAGCGCATTATCGACCTGTGCTGTGAAGCTTTGAGACTGTGTTTTGCTGCGGTCTGTAGCGCGAGCTGTGGATGTCGACGTTGCCTGGCGCTTGGTGTTTCTATCCCATACTCCATATATAGTCATCGCGCGACTTGTATCGACATTGGCGTCGCTGCTCTCTATGTATTTCCCTGTACCGAATAGAACAAGATATCCGCGGACTAATGGGTGGCGTACCAACGATGGTTGGATGGTGATTGCTTGTCTTTTACCTACGCCAGTTTGGGAGTCGCGAGCGGTGAATATGGGGTTACCACCATAGCCAATTTTAAAGTCGGTTAATGTGGTGGTGAAGGTGCTTCTGGCAAATGGGTCTCCTGTAAGCGTGGCGGTAGTAGTGGGCACTAGATCAAAGCGCCACATGTTGCCCTGAAGGTCACCCGCATAGGCGTAGTCTACCAGCCCGTCTCCGTTGTTATCGGCGCCCCGTACACTGGACAAGCCGTTTGGTAGAGTTACACCGTTTTCAACAATGTCTGGGATGGTTAGTTTCTTCAGTAGGCTACCTGTCTTGAGGTCGATAATTAGCATTGCTGCTTTATCATTGGTGCTGTTGTAGCCATTGCCCATCAGTACGGCCCATTGTCCGCTATGAAGCCGGGTGACCTCCGGCTGGGCGAAGGTGTAACCAAGATCACTATCGTTGGTAGAATCAAACTCCCAGAGTAGTTTGATGTTGTTGGGGTCGGTGATATCCAGGGCAAATAGGGACTTTCCGCCAGCACGTAGAGTGCCGATCAGAACGGTGCGCCAGCCCTCATTGGCTGCATTGCCAAAATAAACATCACGTACGAGAGGGGTTCCGTCGACAAAGTAGCGGTGCTCTGCCCCGGTATAGTTTTGACCGGTCAATCGGTAGAGATTTTTTATGACCTCTGTTGGAATGAAGGCGAACTCTTCTACGCCGGTGGCAGCGTTGAATCCATGCAGCATGCCGTCATTTCCGCCCACATAAACCATTTCTTTGCGAAGGCTTTTTTTGTTTGCGGCTTTAAAGGCGGCATAGGTTTTGTAACCACTATTCGTGCCAGTCGGATTCTCAATGCCATCTGCCCAGTAAGATAGATACGTGGGAGTGGATACAATCACTGGGCTGGAGTTGATGATGTCTCCTAGTACGGTACTGCGCGTACGGAAGGCTGGGCTGGCGCTACCTTCTTTGCTACGGTCGCCGCGAATGTATGCTACGCGGGCTTCACCTAGGCTATCCGTCGCTCCGACCAGACTATCAGGGTTAACGCTCATTAATGGCTGTAGTGTGCCGAGGTTAGACCAAGTGAAGCTCTTGAGTTTGCTGGTTGTGTTGGTGAGGTCCTTCATCATCACCGTGCGGGTCGAGTGATTGATGCTCTGATTGGCAGTTTGAGCCTTCCACTTCACTGTTTGCGCGCCGCCACCATCAATCCAGGTCTTGATGATTTCTCCGCTCCAGTCGTTGCTGGAGAACTGTGTGGCATAGACATTACTTTCAATGCTGGCATCGGAGTCTGATACGAATGAGGCGGAGACTGCGGGACGCGCCGCAGATGTCGTGCGGTCAGCAATACGGTTGAGGATATCTTTGAAGGCCTGAACCATGGCATCTGGACTGTCAACGCTGAAAAACTCACCGCGCGAGTTAATTGCGGCATGCCACAGATCGTAAACGTTGTTGGCGCTGTCAGCTGAGGCAGCGGGCCAAGACTTGGCTCCGCTGACCAGATTGTCATATCCGGTGCCTCCGAATGTCCCTTTTTCGGCATCCCATTCCAGTCCTGATTGGCTCAGGGCACTAGATAGACCCAGGCCCATGGTGAAGTTAACCATGTGCTGCCAGTTTGCAGGGTCGTTGCGCGGATCCCAGTAGTTCTTTGCAGTGTCATTGCTCTTGAAGGGATAGTAGGGCTGGAGCTTGTTATCCAGCCCGCTACGCAGATCGGTTGCCCAGTAGTTGAATGCTAAGTCGGCAAGCGTTGCTGTCTGCGAGTCGGCGAAAGGTGTTGTTTTTCCGTCGTATTTTGTGCTGTCAGGCAGCGTTGTGCTGCTGTTGTCTTGCAGGGCGCCGCTTGGATAGGTGAACGCTTGGTTCCAGATGCCGTCGGTCATCAAAATGTGATAGCTGGGGCGGCAGGCGTAGGTGTTGGCTGTTGTATTGGTCTGGGTACTGTCGTTCGGGTATTTCTGCCAAGGCGTTGCAGTTTTGAAGAACTCTCCGGCGCGATACATGGCTGAACGCAGGGGGGTGCTTCCATCGAAAGGCGGATCCTGCAACCAGGACATCAGGCGGCCACGATGGGCCGTTGTGTACTCGCGGAATTTGTTGTCTTTGCAGTTGGTTGTGTCGCTACCGTCGAGGTTGGTGCAGTTGGCGAGGTTTTGCCAAGTGAGACGAATCTCGGGAGGGAGTGTGGCAAAGGCAATTTGTGCTGCCGATTGTGTAGCGAGTGCCCGATTTCGGTAGAAGGAATACCAAATGGCGAAATTCTTACGCTCATCAGTTCCCGATGCGCTGTCATCTGCCCGAGACTTGCCGGATGTCGAGGATACAAATACCAGTTTGTAGCAATCCTCATCTGTCTTATCCGTAGCGGTGCAGTTGCTAAGGCTGGTATCACGAACATAGTAGTAGGCAGGGCGACCGACTTGCCGAGCATCAATGGTCACCGTGTAGTTGCTACTGCTTCTGCTGCAACTAGCTGTTACGCCGCTTAGTGCAGTGGGGGCGCTGGAGACGCTGACTGTACAGCCGCCGCTGGTCCGAGTAACTGTGAAACTAACCCCTGAAACAGTTTTTGCGAGCGACGAGCCGTTTGTTGTTGGGCCGGCAAAGCTGCCGCTACTGAAATTGAAGTCTGCAGCAGCGTTGGCTGCGAACGCATTGGTGGTGTTGTTATAGGTATAAGAGGTGGTGGTGTCTAAACTGCCTTTGGGGTTGTATGTCCAAGTTACACGATAGCTGCTCGACAGGTCATAGCTTCCGCGAGTGTTGTTGAATCCATTATTATAGGCGTTAGTAAAGTCGGTGGTGTAAGGAGTTGCTGAAATGGCACCAGCCGAATCGTAACGAGTTGGAATCCGGTAGGTTACATCCGGGTTGTAATACATTGGGTTGAACGCGGCCGACTTTGCTCTGCGAGATGTACTGGTTCCATTGACATTGTCTGGCACAAAAGCCCAGCGCATGCTGCCTGAGTCGTCAATGGTGAGTAGCAGGTTTGGGGCCACTGTTTCACTAAGAATCAATGGTTTCTGACTGATGTTTAGAGCCGCAGCGCTGGCATGGAATGTGGCTGCGAAATATAGAAAAAAGCCTAGTGCGCTAATTTTGGCACTATTATTGAGGCTGTATTCTTTCATGTTTCTATCCCCGTGGGCGTTTAGGGTGGGGTAAGTTTATTTACTATTATTCTGCTTGCTGAACAGTGCCTTTCGAGTTATAGGCTACGGTTGAGCGGACTGCGGTTTTGGCATCGCCTTTCGATGCGATGCCATTAATTTCGTAGCGGAAAATTCCAATCCCCAACCCACCCTCTTCCAAGTATTGAGGGTTTTCTGACTCGCCTGTGCCTTTTCCTCCAGGAGCAGGCTGGGCGTACCAATTCGCTGTGGTGGAGAGAGTGGTGCCGTCACTGGGGGAGTAAACTTGCACGTTTGATGTGTCGAGCGCATACGCAGGAACGCGATTTAGCAAGCAAAGCTTGTGTGGTGCAATGTTGGCGCAATCGTCTTTGGGGTCTTGTACGCCTCGTTCTACCGCGCGGCGTTCTCCGTCGCGCACGGCCGCATCTGCGGCATTCAAAAGTTGCCGGCTTTCGATCATGTTGCCAGTTATGCGTGACTCAAGAGTCGCTTCCCTCAGGTTGGCTACTGCGAGGATAGTTATAATAAGTAAGAATACGAGGGCGATGATCAAGCTAACGCCAGACTGCTTGGTTTTAGAACTCCAATGTTGGCTATGAGGCTTTAATTTCATGGCATCACATTCCTCATGCTGGCGCTGTTGGAGAACATTGTATAGAGCTTCTTGTCCGTAGGCTCGTTACCGAACCAGTGCTTGTAGACTGTGCTACTTGCTTCCTTGGTGACCTCTGTGGAGCTGGCGCTCAAGACGGAAAATTGAACAGCGCGTACGTTTTCAGTGTTTGTTGGGCTGCTTGTGTACTTGTCTACAATTTTTTCTTCATTGCTATTAACTCCGTATTCGAAGCGAATAGCAGAGATATTGCTGGCGATGACTTGGTTGTTACAGGTTAGCTGTGGAGTGTTGACTCCGTCGGTCGTGTCAAGGTCTTTAAGGGTGAATATCTCAACTACCGGCTCAGCGTCGCTATAAGGAGTGCTCGGGATGCCGGTAATATCATTGCCGTCACATGTTTTTGCGCCAGTAAAGGCTGGTTGATAGCGAATGCAAAAGGATGTGTCGCTGATTCTTTTGACGATTTGTCCCTTGGTCATGAGTCCACAGTTTGTGTCGGTGATTTGTGGGAATGCATGCTCTAGGGTGTGACTAGGCTGGCGCCTGTAACCGGTCTTTGAAAGCTCCTGCTCGAGAATTAGTATGGAAAAACGGGCATTCTCGATATTGTTACCTTGGCTCTGTTGGAAAAGGTTGTTCTCTCTGTTGTCCAAGTAAACTTGGGTGATTCCAAGGATCAGGAAACTGCTAAGCAGTAGGGCGACCATGACTTCGATCATGGACATGCCGGATTGTTTAGGCATGGTTAAAGTTCCCCGCGTAGACGGAAATGGCAAATGCTTGTGTCTGCATTGGCTTCGGCAGAGTCGTCCAGGCAATTACCGCCGGCTGCTCTCCAGGCTAGTTGTATCTCTATGGCGGAGCCGGCAGCGCAAGACCCAGGTGTGGCGGAGCGGCAAACGTAAAATTCGTCTTTGAGTGCTTCCGCTTCCGGGAGGATCAGGCGAACTTTATTCGCCCAGCAGGTCAATTGCTTCTCTACATCATTTACCTGAATGGCCGTTGATGTGTCGCAGGTGCCTATTTCCGGCAGTTTTTTCATCGAAAAATCGGACAGTGCCGATGGGTTTGCTCGAATTTGCTCAAGCAGCTCATTTGCCAGCATGACCGCATTGTTGCGTTGCGCAGAGTCGCTGGTGTACTGGATTCCACGCCCTTGCATGGCCACTAGACCAAGCATGCCGATTGTCAGGAGTACGAGCGTGACCAAGACTTCAATCAAGGTGAAGCCATTTGGCCTCGAGTTGGTTGTTTTCATGGGTTGCAACTCGCTAAGACTGTTTTGTTATCGCTCTTCAGGCCGCGGGTGTGCAGCCTGCTGCTTCCACTGCGGTCAACGGTCAGTACGAAAGCTGTCGTCAGATCATTGTCTCGGCAGATGGTGATGTTGGCTGTTGTGGCGAGAGAAGAAGTGCCGCTGGAGGTGTAGCTCAGTGCCAAGGGGTTGGGGGCTGACATGATGGTTGCTTGCTCGGAGTTGAAGGTCTCCTGGCGAAGTTGCTGAGTAGCTGTCGATACCGTCCAGACATCACCGGCCCTGCTAACGGTGACGGGGGCTCGGCGAACCACTGCCTCCGACCTGGCGAACTGCAGAAGACTATTGAGCGTTTGAGCCTGGGTTTCGATCTGACTCTTGCGAATCAAAAACGCAAAATTAGGCACCGCAATGGCCAACGCAATGCCCATGAGGACAATCGCTGTCAGTAATTCGATAAGGCTGAATCCTCTCATGCCCTGAGGTCGAGACATGGTGTACTCCTAATAGTCTTCCGCAGGCATAATCCACTGAGCTCAAGCTGGATGTCGCAGTAGCTTGGACGACTGGTATTTCGAGCGGGATGACTGGTTGTCAACCTCGGACTACGGGCACTTCGACGATAGGGCTTGGTTCTCAGCGCGGCTTCCAGCTCTGACGCGGCCTTGTCTGTTGATGATCAATTGCCAGAAGACTGCTCCTGCCTGGCATTGATAAAACCGGCCATTGCTGGCTGGGCTGGTGCCATTGGCAAGAAATCGGATGTTTGCTCCGAAGCCTTGCCAGTCCAACTGCGTGGGTTGGAGTATCTGATGGCGCTCGATGAGGTTATTCGGGCTTTTGCTGAGACGAGTCATCCAGCCTTCATCCCAGTTCGAACTGCACTGCTTGCCATTTTGACTCGCGCAAATTTCTACTGGACGTCGATGTAGGACTGCGTAGGTACGGGCCGCATGCAGCGATGCCTGCAGTCTGTCGCGAAGGGCTTCGCTTTGATTTTTCTGTACTGCAGCACTCAAGCTGGGTAGTGCGATGCCGCATGCAATGGAAATGAGGGCAAGGGTCAGCATCTGTTCAGCCAAGCTGAACGCATGTTGGGAGCGTTTGTGCATGTTATTCGTCCATTTTTTGAAGTGCCGTCCTGGCAGTCACAGGGTTTAGCTTTCGAGTTTTACTTTTGCAAGTTGGAGGAAGAGTGGGGAAGGTTTTGGTTGTGGGGGGCGGCGTAGCCGGGATGCTGACAGCGAGCTTGCTGGCCGCGGAGGGTTGGTCGGTGCAGTTGATCGACCGCCTCGGGTTGGGTAGTGAAGCTTCTTGGGCTGGTGGCGGAATTGTTTCTCCGCTCTATCCGTGGCGTTACGGCGCGGCTGTAAGCGCCCTGTCGAACTGGTCACGTGCCTACTACCCAGCGCTGGGGGCTCGTTTGTATAGAGCTACGGGGGTGGACCCTGAAGTGCGGCAGACAGGCCTCTATTGGCTTGATCTTGAGGATGAGCAGCATGCCTTGGAGTGGTCCGCTCGAGAGGGGGCTTCACTGCATTCGGTAGCCAGGTCGGAGGTGCGGCGGCAGCTACCCCAGGTAGGCGACGGCTTTCAGCATGCGGTGCACATGGCGGACGTCGCTAATGTCAGAAATCCGCGGCTTTTGCAGGCGTTGCGGATGTCATTGGCTGGGAGTCCTAACGTACAAGTGTTGGAACACTGTGCAGTGAGTTCTTTTCTGCTCAAGGAGGAGCAAGTCATTGGAGTGATGACGGAGGCGGGCGCTGTTCAGGCCGATCACGTGGTCCTCGCCGCAGGCGCCTGGAGCGGAGAGTTGCTGGCAACCTTGGGACTAGAGCTCCCCGTCGAACCGGTCAAGGGGCAGATGATTCTGTACAAATGCGCCGAGGATTTCCTGCCGGCGATGGTGTTGGCCAAGGGGCGCTATGCGATCCCGCGCAAGGATGGGCACATCCTGGTGGGCAGTACGCTGGAGCATGTTGGTTTCGACAAGACCCCTACCGAAGAGGCGCTGGCCAGCCTCAAGGCGTCGGCCGAGGAGTTGCTCCCGGCGCTTGCCGATGCCGAGGTGGTCGGGCATTGGGCTGGATTGCGGCCGGGCTCGCCGGAGGGGATTCCCTTTATTGGGGAGGTGCCGCAGTTCCCAGGCTTGTGGCTGAACTGCGGGCATTACCGCAATGGCCTGGTGTTGGCGCCGGCGTCCTGCGAGTTGTTGAAGAACCTGATGCTCGGCGAGACGCCAATCGTTGATCCGGCACCCTACTCGCCAGCAGGGCGTCTGGGTTGAGTTGCTGAGAGGTGGGCGTAGCTCGCCTCAGACTCAGTCGATCCCCAGTTTTTTCAGGCGATAGCGCATGGAGCGGAAGGTCAGACCCAGGCGCTGCGCTGCCGCGGTGCGGTTCCAGCGGGTTTCTTCCAGTGCCTGCATGATCAGCTTGCGCTCGATCTCCTCGAGGTAATCCTCAAGATTGTCGATCTGTGCCAGCGAGGCCTCACCGGCTTCCCCGGCAGGGGCGGCATCGGCCAGGCGCAGGTCGGCGGCCTGGATCTGATCGTTTTCGCACAGGGTGTAGGCGCGCTCGAGCATGTTCTCCAGTTCGCGCACGTTGCCGGGGAAGCGATAGCACTTGAGCTTGTCCAGGGCTTCGCCGCTCAGCCTGGCGGCAGGCAGGCCGCTGCCTTCGGCTAGACGGCGCAGCATGGTTTCGGCCAGTAGCGGGATGTCCTCGCGGCGTTCGCGTAGCGGCGGTACGCGCAGCTCGATGACGTTCAGTCGGTAGAACAGGTCCTGGCGGAAGCGGCCGGCAGCTACTTCCGCAGCCAGGTCCTTGTGGGTGGCGCAGAGGATGCGCACGTCCACCACCACTTCCTGTTGGCCACCGACGGCGCGTATGGCCTTTTCCTGGATGGCGCGCAGCAGCTTGACCTGCATGCTCAGCGGTAGGTCGGCGACCTCGTCGAGGAACAGAGTGCCGCCATTGGCGGCCTGGAATAGGCCCTGCTTGTCCTCGATGGCGCCGGTGAAGCTGCCCTTCTTGTGGCCGAAGAATTCGCTTTCCATCAGCTCGGAGGGGATGGCGCCGCAGTTCACTGGTACGAATGGGCGCTCGATGCGTGGCCCTTGCTCGTGAATCAGGCGGGCCACCAGCTCCTTGCCGCTGCCCGACTCGCCGCTGATGTAGACCGGCGCCTGGCTGCGCGCGAGCTTCTGGATCTGGTTGCGCAGGGACTTCATCGGCGGCGACTCGCCGAGCAGGCGGGTATCCACCGGGCCTTCTTCGGTCTCGCCACTGCGTAGGCGCAGGGCAGTGGCAACCAGCTCGCGCAGGCGGCCGAGGTCGACCGGCTTGGTCAGGAAGTCGAAGGCGCCGGCCTTGAGCGCGTTGATCGCGGTATCAAGGCTGCCGTAGGCGGTGATCATGGCGACCGGTACCTGGGCGTGGCGCTGCTGGATGTGCTGTACCAGGTCGAGGCCGGTGCCGTCGGGCAGGCGCATGTCGGTCAGGCACAGGTCGAAGGGCTCGCGGGCCAGCCACTCGCGGGCTTCCTTGACGTTGCGCGCGCTGCGCGTGTCGAGTTTCATGCGCCCCAGGGTGATCTCGAGGAGTTCGCGGATGTCGGGTTCGTCGTCGACGATCAGGGCTCTCTGCCGGGTGCTCATGATTCAGCTCAGCTCAGCTTGCGTGGGTGGGCGAAGGTGATGCGGAAGCAACTGCCACCGCCCTCGCGGGGTTTGTAGTCGAGACGGGCCTGGTTGCTTTCGCACAGCTCGCGGGAAATATACAGGCCCAGGCCGGTGCCCTTGTTGTCCGTGGTGTAGAAGGGCTCGAAGATGTGCTGCAGCTGCTCGGCTGGTACGCCGGGGCCGTCGTCGAGTATCTCGAGTACCGGCAGGTCGCTCTCCGTGTCACGGTATAGCCTTAGCCAGACTTGCCCCAGCTGATGTACCTGAGCACTGTAGCGCAAGCCGTTCTGCACCAGGTTGGTCAGCACTTGCGTCAGCTGGTGCGGGTCCATGCGGGTCTGCAGGCTGCCGCTGACGGTGTCCAGGTGCAGGCTCTGGTCCAGGCGCGCCGAGTTGCGGAACTCGCTGGCGAAGCGGTGCAGCCAGTAGCGCAGATCAAGCAGCTGCGGCTCGGCCTGGCGGCGGCGCGACAGCTGCAGCACGTTCTCGATCACCATGTTCATGCGTCGCGAATGGTCCTGGATGATCTGCGCCAGGCGGCGGTCCGGCTCTTCCAGTTCCTCGGATTCCTGCAACAGTTGTGCAGCGTGGCTGATCGCGCCCAGCGGGTTGCGAATCTCATGGGCGATGCCGGCGGTCAGGCGCCCCAGGGAAGCCAGCTTCAGCTGCTGAGCCTGCTGGGTGATCTGCGAGATATCGTCGAGGAAGATCAGGGTGTGGCGTTCTTCACCGCGCTGCAGCGGGATGAAGCTCGGTTGCAGCAGCGGGCCGTCGGGTATTGCCTGCAGGCTCTGTGGTCGCAGGGTGGGGTTGTGCTGCCACTGCTGCAGGCGCTGCACCAGCTCCGGGCAGTTTGGGGCGAGCAGCTTGTTCTCCAGCTTGTTGCGGCCGAGCATGCCGAGGGCGCCCTGGTTGGCCAGCAGGACTTTCTGTTGCTTGTCCAGCACCAGGATGCCGGTGCGCATGCGCTGCAGGATCAGCGAGTTGAGGGCCTCCAGGCTGGCAACGTCGACGGCGCGCTGTTCGGCCAGGCTCTCGCTCTGCTGCAGGCGCTTGGTCAGGCCCTGGAGGAAGAGTGCGGCGGCGAAGCACAGTGCGCCTAGCGCGCCAGCCTGAACGAACTGTGCGGCGGACGGGCGTTGCAATCCCAGATAGAACGTCAGCACCAGCATGCCGATGGCCGCGACAGCGGCGATCAGCAGGCCGATGCGTCCGCGCAGCAACATGTTGGCGATGGCTACGGCGATGACCAGCAGGTTGCCGATGCCACTGGGCGTGCCTCCTGCTGAATAGAACAGGGCGCAGAGCATCAGCACGTCGAGCAGGGCCAGGGTGAATACCTGGGCCAGGTGGCGTGGCCGCTGCATCAGTACGGCCACCAGGATGTTGAGGATCAGATAGGCCCAGCTGCCGTAGCGGAATAGCGGGGCGTGGGCCAGCTCCAGTAATTCCTTGTCCAGCTGGCTGGAGATCAGCACCACCAGGGCCAGACCGACAGTCACCCGGTACAGGTGGTACAGACGCATGATGCGCCGGCCGGGTACCTCGTGCAGGGACAGCTGCTCGGCGTTCACTGCTGGTGCTGGTCCAGATGGGCCTGGCTGCAATACCACTGCGCGCCCTGCGGCAGCGCCTTGTTCTGCGGGACGTGCACGCCGCATTGGGCGCAGCGCACCATGGGGGCGGCCTCATGTTCCTGCGCCGCGCTTGGAGTGGGGCGGGCAGGGCGGTTGAAGCGGCGCCACAGCCAGACGGCGGCGGCGATCAGGGCGATCCAGAACAGCAGACGGAACATGATGTGCTCTTCTTGTTGGCAGGCGGGCAGTTTAGCCAAAGAGGCGGGCCGGGCGCAGCCGTTGGCTGTCGTCCTGTGCGGTATTTCCAGCGCCGGTTCCAGGCATGATCAGGCGGAAATGAAAAAGGGAGGCTTGGCGCCTCCCTTTGTTGTATCGCTGGACTGTCTCAGTCGAACAGACCGAAGGTCATGTAGCTGAACCAGGAGCGGTCGCCGGTGTTGCCTTCGGCCTCGCTGCTCAGGTCTTCCTCTGCCGCTTCCTGGTTTTCCGGCAGCAGATCTTCCGGAATCTGCTCCTTGGCATCTTCGTACTGCTTGATCACGTCCTGGCTGGCGCGGGTTTCGCCTGGCGGCAGCGGCGCGTCGGACTCGATCAGGCCGAGTGTGGCCTTGGCCAGCCAGGAGCGGTTGTCCGCTTCCTCTTCAAGCGGCACGAATTGACCATCGACCAGAGTCGGGTGGTCCGGGTAGTTCAGCTTCAGGGTTTCCAGGCTGCTGGCAGCCAGGTCGTTCAGCTCCAGACGCTCGTAGGCCTCGACCATCAGGGCCAGGCCGTCACCCACGGACGGGGTTTCCTGGAAGTTCTCCACCACGTAACGCCCACGGTTGGCGGCGGCGACGTAGGCCTGGCGGGTCAGGTAGTACTGGCCGGCGTGGATCTCGTAGGCGGCCAGCAGGTTGCGCAGATAGATCATGCGCGCCTTGGCGTCCGGGGCGTAGCGGCTGTTGGGGTAGCGGCTGGTGAGCTGGGCGAACTCGTTGTAGGAGTCGCGCGCGGCGCCTGGGTCACGCTTGGTCAGGTCCAGCGGAATGAAGCGGGCGATCAGGCCGCGGTCCTGGTCGAATGCGGCCAGACCCTTGAGGTAGTAGGCGTAGTCGACGTTGGCGTGCTGCGGGTGCAGGCGGATGAAGCGCTCGGCAGCGGACTTGGCAGCCTCGGGCTCGACGTTCTTGTAGTAGGCGTAGATCAGCTCGAGCTGGGACTGCTCGGCATAGCGGCCGAACGGATAGCGCGACTCCAGGGCCTTCAGCTTGGCAACGGCGTTGGTATAGCTGTTGTTGTTGAGGTCTTCCTGGGCCTGCTGGTAGAGCTCGGTCTCGCTCAGGTTCTCGTCCACTTCCGGCTTGTTGGAGGAGCACGCGGTAACGAAGGCGAGGGTGGCGATCAGCAGCAGGTGTTTCACTTGCATGGTGGCTTGCGTCCCTGTGACGGCGGCTGTCTAGGCCTCGACCGTCCTGTTATGATGGGCGCCCCGGAAAACGCCGGGACAAAGACGCCGTATTTAACCACAGCGTGCCGCCGAAACCAAAAGCCGCACCGCCCTCCGCAGCAGCCCATGTCCGAAGATTCCGATCAGCTCATCCAACTCACCGCCGAAGTGCCTTCCGACCTCGGTGGCCAGCGCCTCGACCAGGTCGCCGCCCAGCTGTTCGACGAGTACTCG
Source organism: Pseudomonas sp. Gutcm_11s (assembly GCF_028649395.1). GTDB lineage: Bacteria > Pseudomonadota > Gammaproteobacteria > Pseudomonadales > Pseudomonadaceae > Aquipseudomonas. Next base: position 213,348 of record NZ_JAQSUW010000016.1, read on the forward strand.
CGCTCGCGCCTGTCCGGCTGGATCAAGGACGGTCGTCTGACCGTCGATGGCTCTGTCATTCGCCCGCGTGACATCGTCCACAGCGGTGCCGTGCTCAGCCTGGAGGCCGAGCAGGAGGCCCAGGGCGAGTGGGTGGCGCAGGACATCCCGCTGAACATCGTCTACGAGGACGAGCACATCCTGGTGATCGACAAGCCCGCCGGGCTGGTCGTGCATCCGGCGGCCGGGCATGCCGATGGCACACTGCTCAACGCCCTGCTGCACCACGTGCCGGATATCATTAATGTGCCGCGCGCCGGTATCGTCCATCGTCTGGACAAGGACACCACCGGCCTGATGGTGGTGGCCAAGACCCTGCAGGCGCAGACCAAGCTGGTCGACCAGTTGCAGAAACGCACCGTCAGCCGCATCTATGAATGCATCTGCATCGGCGTGATCACCTCCGGCGCCACCATCGACGCACCGATCGGCCGCAGCTCGGCCAACCGCCAGCGCATGGCGGTGATCGACGGCGGCAAGCCGGCCGTGACCCACTACCGGGTGCTGGAGCGGTTCCGCTCGCACACCCACGTGCGGGTCAAGCTGGAGACCGGCCGTACTCACCAGATCCGTGTGCACATGACCCACGCCGGCTACCCGCTGGTGGGCGATCCGCTGTATGCCGGGCGCTTCCGCATTCCGCCGGCGGCCAGCCCGACCCTGGTGCAGACCCTCAAGGAGTTCCCGCGTCAGGCGCTGCATGCACGCTTCCTCGAGCTGGAACACCCGGCCACCGGGCAGCGCATGAAATGGGTTTCGCCGCTGCCCGAAGATCTGGTGTGGATGCTCTCGCTGCTGCGCCAGGACAATGAGTCCTTCGTCTGATTGGCTGCAGCCGGACTGGCCGGCGCCGGCCAATGTCCGTACCTGCATCACCACCCGCGCCGCCGGGGTCAGCCTGTCGCCCTTCGACAGCCTGAATCTCGGCGACCATGTCGAGGACGATCCCGCCGCTGTCGCCGCGAATCGCCAACGCCTGGTCGAGCGCCTCGCCTGCCAGCCTGCCTGGTTGAAACAGGTGCACAGCCCCGATGTGGTCGCGGCCGATCCGGCCTCGGTGCCGATCGCCGACGCCAGCTGGACGGCTACGCCGGGCATCGCCTGCGCGGTGCTCACCGCCGATTGCCTGCCCGCACTGTTCTGTGACCGCGCCGGCACCCGCGTGGCCGCCGCCCATGCCGGCTGGCGTGGTCTGGCGGCAGGCGTGCTGGAAAACACCGTCGCGGCGCTGGGCGTCGAGCCCGGCGAGCTGCTGGTTTGGCTGGGGCCAGCCATCGGCCCCGATTCCTTCGAGGTCGGCCCCGAGGTGCGCGAGGCCTTCCTGGCTCGGCATGCGCAGGCCGAGCAGGCCTTCAGTGCGAGTCGCAACGCCGGCAAGTTCATGGCCGATATCTATGCCCTGGCGCGCATCCGCCTGGCCGCCATCGGCGTCACCGCCGTGCATGGCGGCGGCCTGGATACCTTCACTGATCCGCGCTTCTTCTCCTACCGCCGCGCCGCGCGCACCGGGCGTTTCGCCTCGTTGGTCTGGCTGGCCGACTGACCCGCATCAACTCACTGATGCTTGAATCGGTGAAAACTGTCCTTATCTAGAGAGCATCCTCGTTTAGAGAGCCATTGCGGGCTTCACTATCGGGAGCAGTTCAGCGCTCCGACCCGCTCATCGAAGGAAGGACATATTCATGCGAATAGACCGTTTAACCAGCAAGCTTCAGCTTGCCCTGTCCGATGCCCAATCCGTCGCCGTGGGCCTGGACCATTCCGCCATCGAGCCGCTGCACCTGATGCAAGCCCTGCTGGAGCAGCAGGGCGGCTCGATCAAGCCGCTGCTGATGCAGGTGGGCTTCGACATCAACAGCCTGCGCCAGGCCCTGTCCAAGGAGCTGGACGGCCTGCCCAAGCTGCAGAACCCTACCGGCGACGTGAACCTGTCGCAGGACCTGGCGCGCCTGCTCAACCAGGCCGACCGCCTGGCCCAGCAGAAGGGTGACCAGTTCATCTCCAGCGAGCTGGTGCTGCTCGCCGCCATGGACGAAAACACTCGCCTGGGCAAGCTGCTGCTCGGCCAGGGCGTATCGAAGAAGGCGCTGGAAAACGCCGTGGCCAACCTGCGCGGCGGCCAGGCGGTGAATGACCCCAATATCGAGGAGTCGCGCCAGGCGCTGGACAAATACTGCGTCGACCTGACCAAGCGCGCTGAGGACGGCAAGCTCGACCCGGTGATCGGTCGCGACGACGAGATCCGCCGCACCATCCAGGTGTTGCAGCGTCGAACCAAGAACAACCCGGTGCTGATCGGCGAGCCTGGCGTGGGCAAGACCGCCATCGCCGAGGGCCTGGCCCAGCGTATCGTCAACGGCGAAGTGCCGGACGGGCTCAAGGACAAGCGCCTGCTGTCGCTGGACATGGGCTCGCTGATCGCCGGCGCCAAGTTCCGAGGCGAGTTCGAGGAGCGCCTGAAGGCAGTGCTCAACGAGCTGGGCAAGCAGGAAGGCCGTATCATCCTGTTCATCGACGAACTGCATACCATGGTCGGTGCCGGCAAGGCCGAGGGCGCGATGGACGCCGGCAACATGCTCAAGCCGGCCCTGGCCCGCGGCGAGCTGCACTGCGTTGGCGCCACCACCCTGGACGAATACCGCCAGTTCATCGAGAAGGACGCCGCCCTGGAGCGCCGCTTTCAGAAGGTGCTGGTGGACGAGCCGTCCGAGGAAGACACCATTGCTATCCTGCGCGGCCTCAAGGAGCGCTACGAGGTGCACCACGGTGTGACCATCACCGACGGCGCGATCATCGCCGCGGCCAAGCTGTCGCACCGCTACATCACCGACCGCCAGCTACCGGACAAGGCCATCGACCTGATCGACGAGGCCGGCAGTCGCATCCGCATGGAGATCGACTCCAAGCCGGAGGAGCTGGATCGCCTGGATCGCCGCCTGATCCAGCTGAAGATCGAGCGCGAGGCGCTGAAGAAGGAAGACGACGAGGCGACTCGCAAGCGTCTGGAGAAGCTCGAGGACGACATCGCCAAGCTGGAGCTGGAATACGCCGACCTGGAAGACATCTGGAAGTCGGAGAAGGCCGAGGTGCAAGGCTCGGCGCAGATCCAGCAGAAGATCGAGCAGGCCAAGGTCGACCTCGAGGCCGCGCGGCGCAAGAGCGACCTGCAGCGCATGGCCGAGCTGCAGTACGGGGTGATCCCGGACCTGGAGCGCAGCCTGCAGATGGTCGACCAGCACGGTAAGAGCGAGAACCAGCTGCTGCGCAACAAGGTGACCGACGAGGAGATCGCCGAGGTGGTCTCCAAGTGGACCGGCATCCCGGTGGCCAAGATGCTCGAGGGCGAGCGCGAGAAGCTGCTGCGCATGGAAGACGAGCTGCACAAGCGTGTCATCGGCCAGCACGAGGCAGTGGTGGCGGTGGCCAATGCCGTGCGTCGTTCGCGCGCCGGCCTGGCCGATCCGAATCGCCCCAGCGGCTCGTTCCTCTTCCTCGGCCCGACCGGGGTGGGCAAGACCGAGCTGTGCAAGGCGCTGGCCGAGTTCCTCTTCGATACCGAAGACGCCATGGTGCGCATCGACATGTCCGAGTTCATGGAGAAGCACTCGGTGGCCCGCCTGATCGGTGCGCCGCCGGGCTATGTCGGCTACGAGGAGGGCGGCTACCTGACCGAGGCGATCCGTCGCAAACCCTACTCGGTGGTGCTGCTGGACGAGGTGGAGAAGGCCCATCCGGACGTGTTCAACGTGCTGCTGCAGGTGCTGGAAGACGGCCGCCTGACCGACAGCCAGGGCCGCACCGTGGACTTCCGCAATGCGGTGGTGGTGATGACCTCGAACCTAGGTTCGACGCAGATCCAGGAGCTGGTCGGCGATCGCGAGGCGCAGCGTGCGGCGGTGATGGATGCGGTGAGCAGCCACTTCCGTCCCGAGTTCATCAACCGTATCGACGAGGTGGTGGTGTTCGAGCCGCTCGGCCGCGAGCAGATCGCCGGCATCGCCGAGATCCAGATGGCGCGTCTGCGTCAGCGCTTGGCCGAGCGCGACCTGAGCCTGGAGCTGTCAGCCGAGGCGCTGGACAAGCTGGTGGCGGTTGGCTTCGATCCGGTATACGGCGCGCGGCCGCTCAAACGGGCGATCCAGCGCTGGATCGAGAACCCGCTGGCGCAGCAGATCCTCGCCGGTACCTTCCTGCCCGGCATGGCCATCCAGGCGCGGGTCGAGGGCGAGGAGATCGTCTTCGCCTGAGGCTGAGATGGTGGACGAAAAAAGCCCCGGCAGATGCCGGGGCTTTTTTGTTCAGGCTTCCAGCTGGCGCAGCAGCAGGGCTAGCGGGGCGACCTGGTCATCGGCCAGGTCGATGATCTGGAACCCGCACCAGCCACTGTGCCCGGCCTCGCCGGCGCGGCTCCACAGGCAGTCGGCGCCCGCGCGGATTTCGTGGATATCATCTAGGGGCTGGTCCAGTACCAGGCGACACTCCCAGACCGAGTCGGCCTCGGGGGGATTGTCACTGATCAGCATGAAGCCCTCTTCCGAGAGGTCGACCACGCGGCCTAGGCGGCGACCGCTATGCAGGTCGAGTACATCGATGCCCAGTTGCGTGGTGTGGCGGCTGTGCTGGCGACGGTCGTCCATTCAAGCTCCTTGTCCGACTTCGGTGGCGCGCCCGGTGAAGCGCTGCAAGACCCGGTAGATGGCGCCCAGGGCGCGGTCCACCAGTGGCGCATTGCGCTCTGGTGTGACAATGCGCGCCAGGCCCTGTTCCATTTCGTTGGCCAGCTGGCGTATTGGCTTGACCGCCACGCGCTGGCCGCTGTGATCGACGAACATGTAGTTGTGGGTGGTCGGGCTGAACCAGGACAGCTTGAGCATGACGCTGCCCGTGCCCTGCACGAACTCGAACCAGGTGCCGAACTCCAGTTGCTGCAGCTCACGGATCAGCGCCTGTGCGCGTGGCGAGGGTGGTGGAGTGTCGGCCTTCACTGGCTGGGCCAGCGCGGCGTCCTCGCCGAGCATGGCGCCGAGCGGGCTTTCCTGCAGCTGGGTTTTGATCTGCGCGGCCAGTTGCGGCTGCTGATTCTGAACCGCGTGCTGGCAGGCGACGATGTCCTGCAGCAGGCGGCGGATGCCGTCTTCGTGATAGCCGCCGAGCAGCTCCAGGCCCTTGCGCAGTTCATCGAGCAGCGGCACGCGCAGGCTCTGCAGGCGGGTGCGGCCGTCGGCATCCAACGGCGAGCCGCTCCAGGCCAGTTGCTCCGCCACTTCGCCAGCGCGTTGCCATTCGGCGCTGCGCTCGCCGTGACGCAGCAGGATGAAGACCAGCACGTCGGCCCAAGTCAGTTCGAGGAAGTTGTGGATCACGCTGGGCAGCTGGCGGTTGCGCAGCACGCCCTGAATCACGTCGACCGCCTGTTGGCGCGCGCCGAGCAGGCGGTCGCGGCCCTTGGCCGCTTCCACTGCACGCTTCTCGCGCAGTTCGACCTTGTGCCGCAGGGTGGCGACGAACTCGTTGAACTCTTCGAGCAGGTTGTCGAACAGCTGCAGGTCGCCGTTGAAGCCATTAATCACCCGCTCCACGACCCAGTGGATCTTCGCCACCAGGCCACGCTCGTCGCCTTCGCCACCATAGAGCACACCGGCCTGGGCCATGCTGTTGAGCAGGCGGCGCGCTGGGTGGTGGTGCTGGGTGAACAGGGCCTTGTCCTGCAGCGCCACCTTCAAGTACGGCGTGTGCAGGTGGGAGAGGGCAGTCTTGCAGGTGTGCGGCAGGTTTTCATCATCGAGGATGAAGTCGAACAGCATGCCGACCAGGTCGATCACATCGGCCTCCTGATCGGCCAGCTTCTGCTGGCCGGGCAGGCTGCTGTGGGTGTCGAGTTGCTGCTGCAGGCTGACCTTGAGTTCTTCTACCGGCTGCGGCCCCTGCAGGCGCTGGCTCAGGGTGCTGGCGGACTGCTGTTGCAGGCGGGTCAGCGCCTCCAGCAGTTCGCCGGCGCTGTAGGTGCTGGTAGCTGTGCGCGGGGCGAAGCTAGCGATACTGCGGGCGCCACCGGGCAACGGGGCGTCGATGTCCTGCTGGCGCCGCTCGCCGAGCAGTGCGGCCAGGCCGCCGAGCAGTTGGCCCGGGTCCAGCGGCGGCGGTGCACCGAGATCGGCTGGAGCCTGGATCACCGGTGCCGCCGTGTATGCCGGCTGGGTGCTGCCGGTCGCCGAGCTGCTGGCGGGTGCCGCCGGTGAGGTGCCGGGCTGGGCTGCGGTGGTCGGTGCAGGCTCCGCCGGTTTCGCCGGCGCTGTGGTGTTGGCCGAACGCTGCGCCGTGAACTTGAGGTTGGGCAGGATGCCGGCGTTGATCAGGCGCTGGTTGAGCATCTCGTAGAGGGTGTCCAGGCCCTGCATCACGTGACGATCGAAGAGCATGTAGAGGATCACCTTGATCCGCAGTGGCAGCGGATGGGGCGTCAGCGCTTCGCGGAAGGCTTCGGCCAGGGCCTGGGGGCCGAAAGGGTTGGTGTCCTCGACCAGCTTCTGGCCATTGTTGAGCAGGGCCAGGCGCTGCTCTAGAAGGAACAGGGTCTGAGCACTGCGCGCCCGGACCTTGCTGACCATATTGGTGATCTGCAGGCTTTCTTCATATTCGTCGTTGTGCACCAGCGCCAGGCTTGCGGTGTCTGCCTCGCTGATCTGGGGGCGCGGCTTGAGCCTGCCCTCCAGAAAGTCGGAGAAGTTCTGCGCGATGCGCTGGTGATAGCTGCGCTCGATCTGCGGCCGCAGCTTGCGCAGATCGCGCATGGCGTCGAAGAACAGCGTCTGGACCTTGTTGTTCTCGGCCTTTTCCGCGCCGTCGAAGAGGGTGTCGTCGACCTGGGCGAACAATCCGGCCAGGTGTTCGGCGAGGTTGTTCATCACCAGCTTGCGGCAGTCCTGCACCAGTGCGCCGAAGCGCGGCTGGATGGCGCGGTTGGCGACGCCCGGTTGTGGGGGAGGAGGTGGCGCGTCCTGTGAACTCATGCGGGATCGTCCTGCTGGCGGAGGGTCGCCGCCGTGTCAAACCAGATACGCAATATCCTAGCCGTTTCCTCGGCGCCAAGGTGCGGCAGCACGCTGTGAATCAAATAAGTCGTTGCCAGGGTTGACATAAATGTTCGGCTACGTAAAATGGCGCGCCTCTGATACGGGAAACGGCGAAAGCCAAACGTAGAAGAGGTTGGAAGTTAGTAGTTCCGCGATAGCTCAGTCGGTAGAGCAAATGACTGTTAATCATTGGGTCCCTGGTTCGAGTC
>NZ_JAQSUW010000016.1:220718-475575 GCF_028649395.1 Pseudomonas sp. Gutcm_11s
AGTCGGTAGAGCAGTTGGCTTTTAACCAATTGGTCGTAGGTTCGAATCCTACACGACCCACCATCATTTAAACGAGAAGCCCGCCTAGTGCGGGCTTTTTGTTGCCTGTAAGAAAGCTGGCGATGCGGGAAGGGGCGGCGAACCGCCCCTCATGCGCTTAGTGCAGCTTCAGGCGCGGCTCGGTGCTGCGGCCGATGCGGTCGCCGAGCATCAGCAGGGCGGTGCGCAGCACACCATACAGGGCCATCTGGTGCATGCGGTACAGCGAGACGTAGAACATCCGCGCCAGCCAGCCCTCCAGCTTGACGCTGCCCATCAGGTTGCCCATCAGGTTGCCGACCGCCGAGAAGCGCGACAGCGAGATCAGCGAGCCATAGTCGCGGTAGTGGAACTCCGGCAATGGCTGGCCGTTCAGGCGCAGCTTGAGCGACTTGGCCAGCAGCGAGGCCTGCTGGTGAGCGGCCTGGGCGCGTGGCGGCACGGTGCGCTCGCTGCCGTCGCCGAGCGGGCAGGCCGCGCAGTCGCCAAAGGCGAAGATGTTGTCGTCCAGCGTGGTCTGCAGCGTCGGGCGTACCTGCAGCTGGTTGATGCGGTTGCTCTCCAGGCCGTCCAGGTCCTTGAGGAAGCCTGGCGCGCGGATGCCGGCGGCCCACACCTTGAGGCTGGCAGGTACTTCCATGCCCTGGGCGGTGTGCAGGGCCTCGGCGGTCACCTGGCTGACCGCAGTGCCGGTGAGCACGGTGACGCCGAGTTTCTCCAGAGTCTTGTGTACCGGGCCGCTGATGCGCTCCGGCAGCGCTGGCAGTACGCGCGGGCCGGCCTCGATCAGGGTGATGCGCATGTTCTGTGGCTGGATGCGATCCAGGCCGTAGGCGGCCAGTTCGTGGGCGGCGTGGTGCAGCTCGGCGGCCAGCTCCACGCCAGTGGCGCCAGCGCCGACGATGGCCACGCTGATGCGGCCGTCGTCATTCTTGCCGGCATGGGCACGCAGGTAGTGGCTGAGCATCTGCCGGTGGAAGCGTTCGGCCTGCTCGCGTGTGTCGAGGAAGATGCAGTGCTCGGCGGCGCCGGCGGTGCCGAAGTCGTTGGTGGTACTGCCGACGGCGATCACCAGGCTGTCGTAGGCCAGTTCGCGCTCGGGCAGCAGTTCACCGCCGTCTTCGTCGAGGGTGGCGGCCAGGCGGATCATCTTGCGCGCCCGGTCGAGGCCGCTCATGCGCCCGAGCTGGAACTCGAAGTGGTTCCATTTGCCCTGGGCTACGTAGTTCAGCTCGTCCTCGGAGGAGTTCAGCGAGCCAGCAGCGACTTCGTGCAGCAGCGGTTTCCAGATGTGGGTGAGGTTGGCGTCGACCAGCACGATGCTGGCCTGCTTGCGCTTGCCCAGGGTTCTACCCAGGCGGGTAGCAAGCTCCAGGCCGCCGGCGCCGCCGCCGACGATCACGATGCGATGAGTCATGGGGATATCTCACAAGGCTTAAGGAAATCGGTAGGCCCGGCTGGGCGAGCGCGAGGCAGCTCATAGCACCAGTCCGGCAAGCAGGCGGGAGAGAAGGCCGAGTCCGATGGTCACTGCGATGACCATCCAGAGAAGACGCCAGGGGCGGAACGGCTTGCGTTCCACCTGATGCTGCGGAGCGCTGAGGTACTGCTCGACGCGTTGCTGGTCTTCCGGGCTGAGGCGACTGGACATGGCGATCCTCTCGAAGAATGCCTTCATTCTAGACTTGGCGGTCAGGCCTGCTCAACGCGTACTTCGTCGTCCAGGCGAATGACGCCGCCCTCGATCACGCGTGCGGTGATGCCGCCATGACCGCGCATGGCCTGGAAGGTACCGGGGCCGAGCCGCTCCTCAAGGCGAGCGCAGGGTTGGCACCAGCCGGTGGTTTCCAGCAGTGCCTGGCCGATGCGAAAGCGCCGGCCCTTGAGGCTGAACAGATTGATGTCGCTGACGGCGATGTTGCGGCGCAGGTCGGCCGGGCCCAGTTCGCGTCCGATCAGGGCTCTGATCACGGCCAGGTGTTCCCACTGGATCAGCGTCACCTGGCGGGCGTTGCGCGGCCCGGGGCGGGCGTGGTCGCCAGTCAGGCCTGCTTCGCGTCTGGCCTCCACGGCCTGCAGTTCGAGCATGACTTCGCGCGCCAACGGGCGCACGCCGAGCCAGCGTACGCGGCCACGTTGCGGCACGTTGGCGAGCAACTCCGGTAGTGGAATCACAGGGCGATACCGACATCGAACAGCACGGTACGACCCAGGTTGTGGCGCAGAAAGTCCGGTGCGTCGCGGTGGGCGAACAGCACCCGCGCATAGCTGGGGCCGACCAGCGACAGCGAGCGCCAGCCCTGGCGCAGGTATTCACCCGGTGGCGGAAACGGGCTGTTGAGATCGAGCACGTCGCGTTTGAGGCTGACATAGGCGAGCAGGTCCAGTTCGCTCGGGTCGAGGTCGCGCTCGCGATAGTTGTGCGCCTTCTTGCGCAGGGTTGGCCCCAGCCGCGCCTGCAGCTCCACGGCCGGGATGCGCCGCGGGCGCGCCTCGCGGCGCAGCAGCTGGCTGAGGGAGAGGGCGCTGCGCCTGCGCTGCAGCTCTTCCTTCCATTCATCGTTGAGGCGGCGGCCCTTGTCGAGGACGAAGAACACCTCGAAGTTGGCATCGCGGAACAGCACATCGGGCGGTTCCTGGCCGGAGCTGAACTCGTCCTGGCGATGCCGCAGGTTGAGCGCCGTCAGCAGGCGCTGGCAGACCCAGCGCTCACGTTCCCATTTACGGGCGTTGGAGAGGAAGTCATTGGCCTGTTCCGCCTGGCGTGTCAGCAGGCGCAGGTAGTCGGAGTCGTCCATGGCCGCAGCATAGCGTAAAAGCCGCTGCCGACCGGCCGGTGTAAACTGCGCCCGCCTGCCGAGGAGCCGCCATGCAGATCCGCGCCATCATCCCTGACGATCACGCCGCTTTGCTCGCGCTGTGGCAGCGCACGCCGGGCATCCAGCTGCGCGCTGAGGATCAGTACGAGCCGTTCTGCCGTTATCTGGCGCGGAACCCGGGGCTGAGCTTGCTGGTCGAGAGCGAAGGGGAAATTGTCGCCAGCCTGCTGGTCGGGCACGACGGGCGTCGCGGCTACCTGCAGCATCTGCTGGTCGATGGGCCCTGGCGCCGGCAGGGACTGGCCCGCGCCCTGCTCGATGAGGCGCTAGCTCGCCTTGCGGAGCTGGGTGTGCACAAGTCGCATGTCTTCGTGCTGCGCGATGCGCCTGAAGCGTTGGCCTTCTGGTGCGCTCAGGTTGGCTGGGGCGAGCGTGAGGATATCGACGTGTTTTCCACGAGGAGCGAATGAGCATGAAGCAATTGCGCTGGTGGCTGCTGCCCCTGTTATGCGCCTGGCTGGGCGTTGCCGCGGCGCTCGAGCGCGGTGATCAGCTGGCGCCCTGGACGCTGCTGGATCAGCACGACCAGGCCTATACCCTCGACGACAATCTGCAGGTATTGCTGGTGGCGCGTGGAATGGACGCCGCCGATCTGGTGCAGCAGGCGTTGAGCGGCATGGAGCCTGGCTATCTGGAGCAACAGCGTGTGGTCTTCCTCGCCGATATCAGTGGCATGCCTGGGCCGATCGCCAGCCTGTTTGCCGTTCCGGCGATGCGCGACTACGGCTACCGAGTGATCCTCGACCGTACCGGGCGCGTGGCGTCACGTTATCCGGGGGAAAAGGCCGAGCTGCTCTGGCTGCAACTGGACGCCGGCCGCCTGCAGGAACAGCGCAGTTTCACCCAGGCAGGTGAGTTGCGCACGGCGCTGGCGGGGCTGGGGCGTTGATCGTCGCCGACCTGTTGCAGCCGCTCAGCCTTTGGCTGGGGTGGGTGCTGTATGCCGTGATTCTGCTGTGGGCGGTATGGCGTACGCCCTGGGTCGAACTGTTCAGCGACCAGCGTCGTCAGCATCTGCTGTTCGGTACGGTCCTGGCGTTGTTCCTGTTGTGGCTGGTGCGGCGCGATTTTGCCTCCGGCCTGTCCTTCCACTTCATCGGCATGACCGCCGTGACACTGTTGCTGGACTGGCCTCTGGCGCTGCTCGGCGGCTTCGCCGCCCAACTCGGGCTGCTGGCCTTCGGTCGTCAGGAGCTGGCGGCGCTGGGCGTCAATGGCTTGTTGCTGGTGGCGATTCCGGTGGCCATTGCCGAGTTCTTCGCCGTGCAGGTGGAGCGCCGCCAGCCGCGCAATCTGTTCGTCTACATCTTCTGCTGCGGCTTCTTTCCTGCGGCGCTGACGGCGCTGGTCTGCCTGCTCGGTGGGCTGATGCTGCTCTGGCACGACGGCCTCTACGTCATGCCGCCGTGGCTGGAGGATTTCGTCGGTTACCTGTGGTTGGTGATGTTCCCTGAGGCCTTCATCAACGGCATGTTGGTCACCGGGCTGGTGGTGTTCTATCCGGACTGGCTGGAGACCTTCAATCGCACCCGCTACCTCTCGGCGCCATGGAAGGACAGCGACACGGATAGGCGCCCATAAGCGCCGTCTATCCCGTGGTTGCGGCTGATCCAGATCAAGGGTTCATGGCTGGCAACGCTCATGCTGGAGCAAATCCAGGAGGGCATCAGCATGGGTGTGCATCAGTGGGCGCGGCAGGAACTGGAGGCTAGTCTGGGGCGGGCGCAGGAGCAGGGGTTCGACCCGTTGCTCAGTCTGCGCGCGTTGCTCAGCGAGGCGGTGGAGCTGAATCGGCTGGAGCGCGAGGTGGCCGACCTGGCCCAGGAGCTGCAATTTCTCGCCGACAACCTGGACCCGGAGCGTGACTACGCCTTCATGCGCCCCTGACTCAGTGTTCGCGGGGTGGCAGGTCTTCGGAGAAGGGTGAGTCTTCCAGCGAGTCGCCGGGGATGACATGGGCCTCCGAGGCCCATGCACCGAGGTCGATCAGCTTGCAGCGTTCGCTGCAGAAGGGCCGGTTGGGGCTCTGTGGGCCCCATTCGACGGGGGCGCCGCAGGTCGGGCATTCGACGGTGCTGCTCATGCTTGGCCTCCGTTCAGGGTCAGGTAGAAGTGGTGCAGGCGTTCGACTTCGCTCTGCAGCCAGGCCAGGTCGCGGTCGTTGACCAGCACGTCGTCGGCATGGCGCAGGCGCTCTTCGCGACTGGCCTGGGCCTTTAGGATGGCGCGAATCTGCTCTTCGCTGGCACCGTCGCGGCTCATGCTGCGCTCGAGTTGCAGATGCTCTGGGGCATCGAGCACCAGCACGCGCTGGGTCATCTTGTGCTGCCCGGACTCGATCAGCAGAGGTGAGACCAGGATGGCGTAAGGTGATTCGGCTCGGGCCAGGTGCTGGTTGATCTCCTGGAAGATCAGCGGATGCAGCAGGCCTTCCAGCCAGCGACGCTGGGCTTCGTCCTGAAACACCAGCTGGCGCAGGGCGGCGCGGTCCAGGCTGCCATCGGCCTGTAGTACTTGATCGCTGAAGCGCTCGGCAATCTTCGCCAGGGCAGGGCGTCCCGGCTCGACCACCCAGCGGGCGGCATGGTCGGCATCCACCAGATGCACGCCGAGATCAATGAAATGCTGGGCAGCGGCACTCTTGCCGCTGCCTATGCCTCCGGTGAGGCCGAGAATCCAGGGTTTGCTCATCTAAAACCGGCGAACTGCAGATAGGTCCCGGTTATTTGATCACCCCAGAGCAATGCAATCCAGCCAGCAATGGCCAGGTACGGACCAAAGGGGATGGGCGTGCTGGTGGCCTGGTCGCGCAGACGTAGCATGATGACGCCGAGCACTGCGCCGACCAGCGACGACAGCAGGATGGTCAGTGGCAGGATCTGCCAGCCGCCCCACGCGCCGAGCATGGCCAACAGCTTGAAGTCGCCGTAACCCATGCCTTCCTTGCCGGTCAGCAGCTTGAACAGCCAGTACACCGACCACAGGCTCAGGTAGCCGGCAATCGCACCCCACAAGGCATCTTCCAGGCTGGCGAACAGGCCGAACTGGTTGACGATCAAGCCGAGCCAGAGCAGCGGCAGCACCAGGGCGTCCGGCAGCAGCTGGTGATCGCAGTCGATCATGCTCATTGCCAGCAGGCCCCAGGTCAGCACCAGTACACCGGCTGCCTGCCAGCCAAAGCCGAAGTGGTACGCCACGTAGCCGGAGAGCAGGCCGCAGGCCAGCTCCACCAGCGGGTAGCGCATGCTGATCGGCGCCTTGCACCCGGCGCATTTGCCGCGCAGGAACAGGTAGCTGACTACCGGGATGTTCTCCCAGGGGCGAATCTGATGGCCGCAATTGGGGCAGCAGGAGTTCGGCAGCACCAGGTTGAAGGTGCCCTGGTTGGGCTCTTCTGGCAGCTCGAGAATCTCCCGTGCCTGTTGGCGCCAGTCACGTTGCATCATCACTGGTAGGCGATAGATGACGACGTTGAGGAAGCTGCCGATGAGCAGGCCCAATACGGCAGAGCACAAAACAAAGGCCGGCAAATTGCCGGCCATGAATTCAACTAGGGTCATTATCCAATAACGCCGCCGAGGCTGAAGATCGGAAGGTACATCGCGATAATCAGGCCACCAACGAGAATGCCCAGAACCGCCATGATCAGTGGCTCAAGGAGTGTCGTGAGGTTGTCTACTGCGTTGTCGACCTCGGCCTCGTAGTAGGAGGCAACCTTGTCCAGCATCTCGTCCAGGGCGCCAGATTCCTCGCCGATGGCTGTCATCTGAATGGCCATGGCAGGGAAAACGCCGGTGGTACGCATTGAGAAGTTCAACTGCATACCTGTCGAAACATCCTGCTTTACCTTGTTCACGGCGTTGCGGAAAACCACGTTGCCTGTGGCGCCTGCAACCGAATCCAGGGCGTCAACCAGCGGTACGCCGGCCGCGAAGGTCGTTGCCAGGGTGCGACCGAAGCGTGCGACAACTGCCTTGTAGAGGATGCCGCCAAAAATGGGGAGCTTGAGCATTGTCCGATCAAGCCCGTCGCGGAATTTCTCGCTGCGCCTATGTATGGCTTTGAACCCGAAGATGGAGCCAATGATTGCGAGGAGGATTAGGAACCACCACTTCTGCATGAACTCGGAGAGGCTGATTACCATTAGCGTGAATGCGGGAAGCTCTGCGCCAAAACCGGCAAATACGCCTTGGAAAGTCGGGACGACTTTGATGAGCAGGATTGCTGTAACGATCACTGCAACGACAACTACCGAGATTGGGTAGGTCATTGCTTTTTTGATCTTGGCTTTGAGTGCCTCTGTCTTTTCTTTATAGGTGGCGACTCGATCTAGCAACTGCTCCAAGGCGCCGGATTGCTCGCCAGAGTCGACCAGGTTGCAATAAAGATCATCGAAATAGAGCGGGAATTTTCTCAAGGAGTTGGCCAGGCTGTTACCGGCAGCTACTTCCTGCTTCACGTTTTCGATGAGGGTGCGGACGTTAGGGTTTTCACAGCCTTCGGAGATGATGTCGAAGGACTGCAGGAGAGGAACGCCGGCCCCCAGCATCGTTGCCATTTGCCGGGTGAACAGGGCGATGTCCATCGGCTTGATCTTTTTGCCACCACCGCCGAACAGCGGTTTCGGCTTCTTTTTAACCTTGTCGACGATGATGCCTTGCGAGCGTAGCTGCGCGCGCACCAGAGGCATGGCTGTACTGGACACTTCGCCCTTGAGCTTGTTGCCTCTCTTGTCCTTGCCTTCCCACTGGAAGGTAGTGGTCTTGAGCGCTTTCTCCGCCATTTTTTTAATCCTTGGTTACGCGGTTGATTTCCTCAAGACTGGTAAGGCCATTCATGGCCTTTAGCAGTCCGGAGGTGCGCAGGTCGTTGAAGCCGTCTTTGCGCATCTGCTCGGCAATATCGATGGAGTTACCTTCCTCCATGATAATTCTTTGCAGTGCGGGCGTGATTTTAACTACTTCATAAATCCCCACGCGTCCCTTGTAACCGCCTTTACAGTGCTCGCAACCAACTGGACCGAAGAGCTTGAGGGTGCCCACCTTGTCAGCGGGGAAACCTTCAGCGGCCTGGGTCTCGGGAGGGACTGTCACTTCCTTCTTACAGCTGTTGCAGAGCTTACGTGCTAGGCGCTGGGCGATGATCAGGTTTACTGATGTAGCGATGTTGAACGAGGGAACGCCCATATTGCGCAGGCGGGTCAGGGTTTCCGAGGCACTGTTGGTGTGCAGTGTGGACATCACCATGTGGCCTGTTTGCGCGGCCTTGACGGCGATGGATGCAGTTTCAAGGTCGCGAATCTCACCAACCATGATCACGTCCGGATCTTGGCGCAGGAATGCACGTAGCGCCTGGGCGAAGTCCATGCCCTGTTTGGGGTTAACGTTGACCTGGTTGATACCTTCAAGGTTGATTTCCACCGGGTCTTCCGCAGTGGAGATGTTGACGTCCACGGTGTTGAGGATATTCAGACCGGTGTAGAGCGATACGGTTTTGCCGGAGCCGGTGGGGCCGGTCACCAGGATCATGCCCTGTGGTTTGGCCAGTGCATCCATATACAGCTGGCGCTGATTCTCTTCGTAGCCCAACGCATCGATACCCATCTGGGCGCTCGTGGGGTCGAGAATCCGCATCACGATCTTCTCGCCCCAGAGAGTGGGGCAGGTGTTGACGCGGAAGTCGATGGACTTGGTCTTCGATATGCGCATCTTGATGCGCCCATCCTGAGGCTTTCTTCTTTCGGAGATGTCCATGCTCGCCATCACCTTGAGGCGTGCCGAAATGCGCGAGGCCAACTGGATGGGGGGCTTGGCGACCTCGTGGAGGACGCCGTCGGTGCGGAAGCGTACCCGGTAGATTTTTTCGTAAGGCTCGAAGTGCAGGTCCGACGAGCCGCCCTTGATGGCATCCAGGAGCATCTTGTTGACGAACTTCACCACCGGAGCATCGTCGGCATCCGTTGTAGGGCCGTCGTCCTGATCGGTTGCGCCGCTCTCGATCTCGAGACCATCCTCAAGGTCGATATCGCCAAGCCCCTCCATCGCCTTGTTGTCGCTTTCGAAGTAGCGATCGATGGCGGCGTCCAGGCGATCATCCTCGACCAGTACCAGCTCGGTATTCAGGCCTGTACTGAACTGGATGTCGGTCACTGCCTGCTGCAGTGTTGGGTCCGACATGCCGATGTAGAGTTTGTTGCCGCGCCTCCAGAGGGGAATCGCTCGGTGCTGACGTGCCAGCTTTTCGCTGATCAGATCCCGAGGCTGTTGTTCTTTGTCCAGCGAGCCGAGATCGAAGTAGGGCACGCCAAACTGCTCGGCTGCCTGACTGGCTAGGGCTTTGCCGCTTACCAGCTTGTTCTGTACCAGATAGCTGACCAGGGGGATCTGGTTGCGTTGGGCCTGTTGAGCGGCGCGGCTGGCGGTCGCCTCGTCTATCAGTTCGGCGAGAACCAGTTGCCGTGCGAGGCCTGTCAGAACGGGAGTATTGGTCATGGGCTGTTGGCTTGGTGGTAAATGACCAAACTTATAACCGAGAAGCAGGAGGGCTGCCACTGACGGGAGGTTGTGTGACGCTAATTGTCAGTTATGGGCCGATTATGGGCGCGTTGGCACGGCGCGACACGCATGAGGCCTGCAGAGTAAGGCTCGTAAGATGTTGGCATGCACTTTGTATTAGCCATCTACAAGCGGAGCAACAGGCTTCGTTAAAGTAGTCACTAGGAGACCATCGAAAATGTCGAAGAAAGTTCAGAAGGGCTTTACCCTCATCGAGCTGATGATCGTGGTTGCGATCATCGGCATCCTCGCTGCTGTTGCCATTCCGCAGTTCCAGGACTACCAGGCCAAGGGCTATGACAAATCGGCTCAGTCCGACGCCCGCAATATCCTGACCGGCGCCATCGCCAACTCGAACTGATAGAGAAGGGAACCTAGAATGAAAAAGTTTATTGTTGCTTCCCTGGCTGTTGCCGGTCTGATGAGCTCTAACGCTTTCGCTGCCAGCTCTGGTACCGAACGTCTGGATCTGGATCTGGAAGACGGATACAACGAAGTTGCACCGCTGGGTCGCTCCATCAACCTGGCGCAAGCCGGCACTATGACCGCGATTGCTGCTCGCGATGGTTTCGTGAAGAACGATTTCGACTTCACCATTTCGGCCAACGTGGTGCTCGGTGCAGTCGATGATGCCGCAGCCAACCGTTTTGGTGTTATTTCTGGCTCCAACAAGGGCTACAACGTCTTCACCGGCTCCTCGGTCGGCGGCAGCATCTCGCAATGCGGCGCTTCGATTAAAAAAGAGGACGGTGCTGATCTCGCCGCTGCGCAAGTAGGAGAAGGTCAGATCGATCTCGATAATGCAAATGGTTGCAACCGCGAGCTGTAAGTGATTGTGGTCATAAAAGACAGGCCCTAGTGGCCTGTCTTTTTTTGTCTAGAGATTTTAGGGGGGTGGGATGGGCGAGTTGGTGTTGCTGGGAGTCAAGGCAGGCATTCGCGGCGTCGGACTGCGAGTACTCTTGATGGTGGCCGGGCTGGTACTGGCGGTCAGCCTTTTGGCTTCAGGGTTTTCTGGGCGCCAACCGACTACAGTAGCGCTGGATGTCGGGCTCAGTGGCCTGCGCTTCGCCATGCTGATTCTGGTTCTGCTCTGGGTTCAGGATCTGTTTGCCCGCGATATCGAGCGCAAGACGGTCTACTTCGTACTCGCCTATCCCATTACTCGCTGGCAATACCTACTGTCACGCTTCATTACTGTGGCCTTGCTGGCCTTGCTGGCCTTGGTCGTGATCGGCGGCCTTCTTTGGTTATCGCTGCAGCGTGAGTTTGAATATACGCAGTTCCAGCCCGTGGATCTGAGAGGCAAGTACCTGCTGGTGCTTCTATCCATCTGGCTGGATGCGCTGGTGGTCTGCAGCTTCGCGCTGTTCCTGGCTAGCTTGTCCACTACTCCTTTTCTGCCATTGCTGCTGGGCTTTGCTTTCGGCTTGGCCGCGCGAGGGCTGGGGCCGGCGTTGGACTTTCTGCATGGTTCGCGCTCCGATCCTCTGCATGTCTCGCTGTTCGGCCCCGTGCTGGAGTACTCCTATGTCTGGCTACCGGACCTGTCGCGGCTAGATTGGCGCCCGTTGGCGCTGTATGACCTGCCGGTGCCTTGGTCTGCGCTGGGACTGGCGGTGATCAATGCCCTTGGGTTTGCGGGCATCATGCTGGGCTTGGCCAGCTTGATCTTCCAGCGGCGCAATTTCACATGAATCTCTGGCGTGGCCTGCTGTTTGTGGCTTTGGCATGGGGAGTATTTGCCGGGGCTGGGTATGTGCAGCGTGAGAATCAGCGGCTGGAGGTGCAGAGCGAACTGCTCAGAGTTCGTCTGCCGCTGCTGGTGCAGCTGGCATATTCGGGGGGTGACCCCTTCCTGGCGGCCAATACCAATGTCTTTCGTAGCCTGATGGTGGATGCGAAGGTGACCGAGGGTGAGACCTATCGGATTCAAGGGCAGTTGCAGGTGGATGCAGCTCGCTTTAACCCTTGGCATGAGGACAACTACTACCTCGGCGCGGCGATCCTGCCCTGGAACGGCCAGGTTGAGGCGGGGCAGTTTGTGCTGCTGAATGCGGCTCAGGCTCGTAACTGGGATATGTGGCCCGCTTTCTACTACGCCTTCAATGCCATGTACTTCGAGCACGATATGGCTCGGGCTGGGCATTGGGCCGAGGTGGCGGCGCAGCGCCATCCGCGTAATGCGCCGGCACTGCGTAGCATGGCTGCGGCTTGGTATGAACGTGGCGATGACCCTCGGGATGCGATGGGGATATTGCAGGCAATGCGTGAGCAGAGCGGCGATGAGAATTTTCGTGCCTTGTTGCAGGCTCGCATGCAACGCCTGGCAGGGTTGGCCGCACTGCGCGATGCCGCCGCGGAATATCGGTCTCGCAACGGTAGAGCGGCTCAGGAGCTGGAGCAGCTACTGGGCTACGCCGGACTGCAGCAGTTGCCGCAAGATCCGCTGAAAATTGGATATGGCTTGGATAAAGAGGGCCAGCCGCAGCTGGCCGATCATGTTGTTCGACGGGATTCGCAATGAAGGCAATCGAGGTTACTGGTCTGCACAAGGCCTTCAAGCTCAAGGGCAAGGCTATCAAGGCGCTCGATGATGTGAGTTTCTCCGTGGAGCTGGGGCAGTCGGTCGGCTTCATCGGGCAGAATGGAGCGGGTAAGAGCACCACCATCAAAATTCTGTTCGGCGCTCTGCGGGCAGACGCTGGTGACGCGCGCTTGATGGGGCTGCCGGCAGACAATGCCGCTTCGCGTCTGGGTGTGGGCTATGTGCCGGAAAACCCCTATCTGTATGAGCAACTTACCCCGCGCGAGGTGGTCAGCAGCGGTCTGCGCTTGCATGGCGTTCGTGGTGCCGAGAATGCTCGGCGCACGGAGCATTGGCTTGAGAAGCTGGGCATTGCCTACGCGGCAGACAAGCGCATTCGCAATCTTTCCAAGGGGATGACGCAGCGAACTGCGCTGGCTCATGCTTTTGCCATTGAGCCCAAACTATTGGTGCTAGATGAGCCTATGTCTGGCCTGGACCCGGTTGGGCGGCGCCAGGTAGCGGACCTGATGCAGGAATATCGTCTGGCGGGGGGGACCCTGTTCTTCTGTACGCATATCCTGCATGACGTGGAACGTTTGGCGGACTATTTCGTGATGATCGATCGTGGCAAGGTAAAGGCCCAGCAGGGTGTTGCCGAGCTGTTGGCGAGCCAGGGCGATATGGTCATTCGCTATCTGGGTGACGCTGGATTGCCGGGCTTCGAGCGCGATGCCGGGCAGGTTTGGAAGGGCCTGCTGTCTCGTTCCGCATTGCCTGAGGTGCTGGCGCAGATTGAGGCCATGCAAGGAGTTCTGCTGAATATCCATCCGCTCAATTCCCTTGAGGAGTTGTTCGATAGCGTGGTGGGTGAGGCAGCACGGGCCTAAGAGATATGCACTACGTTGCTGGGTTGGATGGTCTGAGGGCGTTGGCCATCCTGCTGGTACTGTTCTTCCATTCAAAAGTACCGGGGTTGCCAGGTGGCAATGTTGGCGTCGATCTGTTCCTGGTTCTTAGCGGTTTTCTGATTACCTCGTTGCTGTTGGATGAGCAGGATCGCAGCGGAACGATTGGGTTAAAACGCTTCTATCTGAGGCGGGCCTGGCGTTTAACGCCAGCGCTGTTATTGATGCTTTTTCTCTATTCGTTGTTTGCGCCGCTGCTTTGGCCGGAGTACTTCTTTCATTTGCGAGATGTACTGGCTGTCTTGTTGTATGTGGCCAATTTGGCCGCTGCTGCGGGATATGCGCCGGAGAAGTTGCTGCATGGTTGGTCGCTTGGGCTTGAAGAGCAGTTCTACCTGGTCTGGCCACTGGTGTTGCTTGCTGTTTTCAGACTGTTGAGTAGGAGCACGCTTTGGCTGGCTTTGCTGGGACTGTATGTCCTGCTTTGTGCGTGGCGGATTTGGTGCCTTTACGGCATGGGTGCTCCGGGCGGCCTAGCCTATTACCGCCCGGATTTGCATGCTGGAGGGTTGGTCCTAGGGGCTGCGCTTGCTGCCTGGTGGAGGCAGCAGAAAGAAGTTGGCGGTAATGCGTGGATGGCGAAATTGGGTTGGCTGTCATTGGCCGTTGCCTTGATCTCGCCTCAGTCGGATGAGCTTCATCTCGCTCTGTTTGTCCCGCTCGCGGAGATTGGTACCGCTCTATTGATCGTTTCCATTTTGCTTGGAAAACAGGCGCTGTTTGCGGGGCGGCTGGTGACCCATATTGGCAAATTGTCATATGGCCTCTATCTCTTCCATTACCCGATCATGCTTTATCTGGTGCAGTGTCGCCTGCATTGGGCTGTGGTTTTCTGTATCGGGGGCGTGTTGTCCTATGCTCTTGCCTGGGTAAGCTTCAATACCGTGGAGGCTGCGGCTCGCCGATATCGCGAGCGCCTGTGGCCGAGCCCGCAACCTGCAGCTCTTGAGTTGCGATAGAAGAGGTTGCTATAAGGTTGGCCGCGCCGGTGTAGCTCAGTTGGTAGAGCAGCGCACTCGTAACGCGAAGGTCGCAGGTTCGATTCCTGTCTCCGGCACCATATAAAACAAAGCCCCGCATTTGGCGGGGCTTTGTTTTTCTGGCGCTTGTCTAGTTACAGGCTCAGTCGCATCGACAGGTCGATGGCCTTGATGTCCTTGGTCAGGTTGCCGATGGAGATGTAGTCGACGCCGGTTTCGGCGATGGTGCGCAAGGTTGTTTCGTTGATACCGCCGGAGGCTTCCAGTTTGGCGCGGCCGGCGGTGAGGGCTACGGCGGTGCGCATGTCGTCCAGGCTCAGTTCGTCGAGCATGACGATGTCGGCGCCGGCGTTGAGTGCCTGCTGTAGTTCTTCCAGACTTTCCACTTCGATCTCCACCGGCTTGCCGGGGGCGATGCCGTGGGCGGCAGTGATGGCCTGAGCGATGCCGCCGCAGGCGGCGATGTGGTTTTCCTTGATAAGGAAGGCGTCGTACAGGCCGATGCGGTGGTTGTGGCAGCCGCCCTGGGTAACCGCGTACTTCTGCGCCAGGCGCAGGCCGGGCAGGGTCTTGCGGGTGTCGAGCAGTTTCACCGAGGTGTCTGCCACCAGGTCAGCGTAGTGGCGGCAGCGGGTGGCGACGGCTGACAGGCTCTGCAGGAAGTTCAGGGCACTGCGTTCTCCGCTGAGCAGGGCGCGGGCCGGGCCTTCCAGATGGAACAGCGGCTGGTTGGGCTGCACGTTCTCACCGTCGGCTACCTGCCAGTGCACTGCCACGCGAGGATCGAGCTGACGGAACACAGCGTCCACCCATGCTGTCCCACAGATCACTGCGGCTTCGCGGGTGATGACGGTGGCGTTGGCCAGGCGTTCGGTGGGGATCAGCTGCGCAGTGATGTCGCCGCTACCGATGTCCTCGCGAAGGGCAGTGCGTACATTGGCTTCGATTTCGGCGCCGAGATTGGCGAGGATCAGGTTGGGCATCGGGGCCTCCTAAAGGCAGGTGGCGCGATTATAGGGATAGCCGACGTTTGGTGCAGTGCCTCCCGAGGCTTTCTGCTAGACCACTAAGCGGAGGTGGTCGCCCTATGACGACCGTTCGTAACTTCGATCTCCGCGCTCTGTGATCTGGGTCATGTATGCGACAGGGGGTATTTGGTCATGCTTCGCATCCCCCTATACTCAGGTCTACCGTAATTTTTGACGCCATGTCCTTGGCGCTGCGGATGACGCCCAGCTGATCGTATGCAGCCTGTTCTGATCAAGCAGTCTGCGGGAGACTCATAATGAAGACCGACGCGAAAGTGGTGCACCTGAACAAGGTCGCCCCCGAGCAATCGCCAACTTCGCCGGCAGGAAGGCTTCCCGTGGCCCTCACCCAGGTGCGCGACAAGGCTGCCCAGCAGCTCAAGCTGGCCCTCCAGGGGCTGTTCGACAATGCGGACGATACCCTGTTCGAGATGGCTGATCGCGCGTCCAGCAACGCCGAGCAGAACGCCTTTTTCGAGGCGATGCGCGACCTGCGCCTGAAGCGCAAGAGCATCGAGCGCGGCTTCCTGCAGAAAGTCTTCGAGAGCTTCTCCACCCTCAATCAATACGAAATCGGCAGCCCGGCACCGCAGCTGGGTACTGTTTCCTTCGAGAGTCTGTCGCTGGTTCAGGACGATGTGCTCGAGGAGTCGGTGGCGCTGGATGCCATGGTTTCCCGCGTGGTGAACCGTGACGGCGTTGCCCTCGGTCACTTGACCACGCGTCTCAACGCGATGATCAGCAAGAAGCTTGAGGACAAGACCAACCCCTTGGGTCCGCGCGTGCTCTGCGAGCAGTTCATGTCGGCCTGCGAAGGGCTGGGCGTGGAGATCCGCGTCAAACTGATCATCCTCAAACTGTTCGAGAAGTATGTGCTGGGCGACCTGGACCAGCTGTACGCCAATGCCAATCAGCAGTTGGTCGAGGCCGGCGTGCTGCCGGAACTGAAATCTGCGCCGCCTGTGCGCCGTCAGCCTGGGCGTCCCCAGCCCGGAGCGCGTACCGCCCGTGGCGATGCTGCCGAGGCTCAGCCTGCCGGTTATGCCGACGAAAACGTGCAGGAGGTCTTTGGCGCCCTGCAGGAACTGCTGTCCCAGGTGCGCGGCAGCACGGCGATGCCGCGCCGCGAGGTCCCGGTCGACGCGGTGCCGATCTCCAGCAACGACCTGATGCGCCTGCTCTCGCACATGCAGCAGCATTTCCCGGTGGCAAGCCAGCAGGTCAGCGACGACTACGACCTGCGCAATCAACTGGAAGGCCTGCTGGCCCGCGCCAGTGCCAAGAGTGGCAAGTCCCGTGTGGTTGGCGAAGTCGACGAGGATGTGATCAACCTGGTTGCCATGCTCTTCGAGTTCATCCTCGATGACCGCACCCTGCCGGATTCGCTCAAGGCTCTGATCGGCCGTCTGCAGATCCCGATGCTCAAGGTCGCGGTGCTGGACAAGACCTTCTTCAGCCGCGGCAGCCACCCGGCGCGCCGTCTGCTCAACGAGATCGCCGCCGCGGCGCTCGGCTGGAACGCCCAGGGTGACGAGCAGCGTGATGCTCTGTATCAGCGTATCGAGCAGGTGGTGCAGCGTCTGCTCAACGATTTCACCGATGACCCGGCGATCTTCTCCGACGTACTCGCTGAGTTCATCGCCTTCACCGGTGACGAGAAGCGTCGCAGCGAGCTGCTCGAGCAGCGCACCCGCGACGCCGAAGAAGGCCGTGCCAAGGCCGAGCTGGCTCGCCAGCAGGTAGAGCAGGCGCTGAACTCGCGACTGCTCGGCAAGACCCTGCCCGAGGTGGTCGTGCGCCTGCTGCAGGAGGGCTGGAGCAAGGTGCTGCAGCTGACCAGCCTCAAGCATGGTGCCGAGTCTGCCGAGTGGAACGCCGCGCTGGCGGTGATGGATGACCTGGTGTGGAGCGTCGAGCTGCACGAGTCGCCAGAAGATCGCCTGCGCCTGCTGGAGTTGGTGCCGAGCCTGCTCAAGTCGCTGCGCGATGGCCTGACCAGCGCGGCGATCGATCCGTTCATCACCAGCGAGTTCTTCAGCAAGCTCGAAGCGGTACACGTCCAGGCCTTCCAGCGCTTCAAGCGCGAAGTGGTCGAGCCGGTCGAGGAACAGCCTGCCGAGTTCCTGGCCGAGTCCGCGCCAGAGTTTGGCGAGGTGGCGTTGCTGGAGCTGCCGCCGCAGGAGCTCGAGGCGGAGGTCGATGCACCGGCCATGGTCGAGGTGGTCGAGGAAATCGTCCTGCTGGCGCCGGGCGAGAGTCGCCAGCAGGAGCCAGAGGCCAGCCTGCCGGATGACGACGAGGCCCTGCAGCACGTCGACAGCCTGCGTGTCGGCAGCTGGGTGGAGATCCAGGAAGACGAGGAGCACAAGCTGCGTGGCAAGCTGGCGGCCATCATCAAGCCGACCGGCAAGTACATCTTCGTCAACCGTACCGGCATGAAGGTGATGGAGAAGACCCGCATGGGCCTGGCCGTGGAGTTCCGCCGCGGTGCCATCCGCCTGCTCGACGACGCGCTGCTGTTCGACCGCGCGCTGGAGTCGGTGATCGGCAACCTGCGCAAACTCAAGGGCGCCTGAGCCCCTCGCAGAATGAAAGCGCCCGGCCTTGTGCCGGGCGTTTTCGTTTCTGCACTTCTGCTAGAGTGGCGCCAGTCTTCAAGGAGCCTGCAATGCGGCTGGACCCTGCCAGCGGCTGGTGTGATGGAGCCCGTCACTGCCCTTCGCCGAACTTCAACGAGCGCCCGCAGGGGGAGGTTTCCCTGCTGGTGATCCACAACATCAGCCTGCCGCCGGGGCAGTTCGCCACCGGCAAGGTGCAGCAGTTCTTCCAGAACTGCCTGCCGATCGACGAGCATCCCTATTTCGCCGGCATCGCCCAGCTGACCGTCTCCGCGCACTTTCTGATCGAGCGCGATGGCGGCGTCACCCAGTTCGTTTCCTGTAACCAGCGCGCCTGGCATGCCGGCGTGTCGAGCTTCGCCGGGCGCGAGGGCTGCAATGACTTTTCCGTGGGGATCGAGCTGGAAGGTACCGACGACCTACCCTTCACCGATGCCCAGTATCAGGCCCTGACGGTGCTGACCCGCGAGCTGCTGCGCGCCTATCCTCAGATGAGCGTCGAGCGCATCTGCGGCCATAGCGACATCGCCCCGGGGCGCAAGACCGATCCGGGCCCCTGTTTCGATTGGGCGCGCCTGCGTGGCGCCCTGCAAGGCGAGGAGAGCAAAAGATGAATTTCCTGGTTCTGCTGCTGGTGCTCTGGGTCGAGAAACTCTCCTCCGGGCGCCAGCGCATTCAGCAGGATGGTCCCTGGTTGCAATGGCTGGCGCGTAGCGAAGGGGGCTCGCCCTGGCGCGCGCTGGCGCTCGCCGTGCTGCTGCCGGTGGCGCTGCTCGGCCTGGCGCTGTTGATCCTCGAACCACTGGCCTACGGCTGGCTGGCTCTCCCGGTGCATCTGTTGGTGCTGGTCTACAGCCTGGGGCGTGGTGATGTGCTGGCAGCTCTGGGGCCGTTCCGTGACGCCTGGCGCCGTGGTGATGACCAGGCCGCCCTGCATGTGGCCGAGCGTGACCTCGGCGTCGCTGCCGATGGCGAGGCGGAGCTGCTCGAGCGGGTGCAGGACTACGAGCTGTGGCAGGCCTACCAGGGTTTCTTCGCAGTGATCTTCTGGTACGCCCTGCTCGGGCCGCTGCCGGCCCTGGCTTACCGCCTGCTGGCGCTGAGTTCCGAGCATGGGCAGCCTGCCGTGGCCGAGCGGGCGGCGCAGCTGCGCCATGCCTTCGACTGGCTGCCGGTGCGAGTGCTCGCCGCCAGCTTCGCCCTGGTGGGTAATTTCGCCGCCGTCAGTCGTGCAGTGCTGCATGACCTGCTGGCCTGGGACCTGCCTGCCGCGCGCCTGGTCGCGAATGCCGGGCGAGCTGCCAGCGAGTTGGCTGAGCCTCAGCCGGGTGAGTCCGGGGCCAACAGCCTGGACGAGCTGTGGCAGCTGCTGATCCGCTCCGCCGTGCTCTGGTACGCCGCCTTCGCCGTGTGGATTCTGCTGCTCTAGGTCAGCCCGCGGGCGTTTCCGGCCATAGCCAGGCGGCGCCCCGCACACCGCTGGAGTCGCCATAGCGGGCCTGCACCAGACGCGTGTTGACCCGATCCGAGAACACATGGCGGACCAGCAGCGGCGGCACCCGCTCATAGAGTGCGGGGATGTTCGACAGACCGCCGCCCAGCACTATCACCTCCGGGTCGATCACGTTGATCACCGAGGCCAGCGCCCGGGCCAGCTGCTCACAATAGGTGTTCAGCGCCTCGTCGGCGGCCGGCTCGCCCTGGCGCGCCGCATCGGCCAATGCGGCCGCGCTCAGGCCCAGATCGCTGCGCGCTGCCCAGGACGGGCCGCTGAGGAAGGTCTCGATGCAATCCTCCAGCCCGCAGTAGCAGCGTCGCGCCGGTCCGTCCGCCGGGGTGCGCCAGGGCAGGGCGTTGTGCCCCCATTCGCCGGCAATCGCATTGGGGCCGGAGAGGAGGCGGCCGTGGATGACGATGCCGCCGCCCACGCCGGTACCGAGGATCACCCCGAACACGCTGGCTGCGCCGGCGCCGGCCCCGTCGCTGGCCTCGGACAGGGTGAAGCAGTCGGCATCGTTGCCCAAGCGTACCGGGCGTTGCAGCAGGCGCTGCAGATCGCCCTGCAGGTCCTGGCCGATCAGGTAGGTGGAGTTGGCGTTCTTGATCCGACCGTGGTCCGGCGAACGCGTACCGGGAATGCCCACGCCGAGGCTGCCCTGGCTGCCCAGTTCGGCTTCCGCCTCGAGCACCAGGCGCACCATGTTGTGCAGGCTGGCCTGGTAGTCGTCCTGGGGCGTGGGCAGGCGCCGACGCAACCGCTCGTCGGAACCATCGAGCGCGATTATTTCGGTCTTTGTCCCACCTAGATCAATACCGAGGCGAAGTGACATGCGCATTCTTAACCTTAAGTTACACAGGGCTGAGCCGATATCCGGTATACAGGCTGTGGGGGAACCAGGCCTGGCAAAAGGCCATTCCCACGAGTAATCAGAAAACAACGACACCTTGCCGTTCAATCGACCAGCCCGCTCCCGGCTGGCATAAAACAATAATGGCAACAGGAGACGTCTAGTGAATAGCGTGTTGTACCCTGCCATCGCATTGATGAACCGGATGAGCTTCGGCATGAAGTTCAGCCTGATCAGCGTGCTGTTCTTCCTCCCCATGCTGGTGACCAACTACTTCCTCGTGCGCGAGTCCTACGACGCTTTCGTCGATACCCGCACCGAGCTGCAGAGCCTGGAATTGCTCAAGAGCAGCCAAAAGATGCGTCAGGAACTGGAGCGCCTGAACGATCTTTACGAGATCAATGCCGTGCTCGGCCAGTCCGGTGAATCGGACAAGCTGGCTGCCATGATCGCGCCGCTGGAGAAGAGCATCGGCGATATCCTCGCCAGCCTCGAATCACCCAGCGAAGACGCGCAGAAGATTGAGGAATTCAATGCCCAGCGCGACTCCGTCAAGTCGGCCATGGATGCCGTGGCGGCCGAATCGTCCCTGCGCAGCAAGGCCGGCCTGGTGGTCAAGGCGCTGGATAACGCCGAGGTGTTCATCAAGTTCGTCGCCAGCCAGTCGGGCCTCAGCCAGGACAGCGACACGACTGTGCGGCAGATGACCGAGCTGCTGACCACCGTCACCCCGCCGATCACCAAGACCCTGAGCAAGGGCCGCGCCCTGGGCTCCTATTCGCTGGGCCAGGGCATCCTCGGCTCCGCCGACAGCACCAAGCTCGACGAGCTGCTGGCCGATCTGGAGAAGCGTCACGCCGAGTACGGCTTCAAGATCCAGAGCGCCCTGGCGGATAGCCCGCGGGCCAAGAGCGAGCTGGGCAGCCTGGCCGAGGCCAGCCGCGCCACCCTGACCGAGATCAGCGGGGTGCTGGAAGAGCAACTGCTCATGGCCGACAGCCTGGACGCGCCCTGGCAGGGCTATTTCGACCAGCTGAGCACGGCCATCGACAAGACCTACCAGTTCAACGACGCCATTCTCGGCTTCCTCGATCATGACCTGAGCCAGCGCCTGGGCGAGAAGCGCACCCAGATGGTGTTGCTGGTGGTCGCCCTGGTCGGCCTGTTCCTCGCCATCGGCTACCTCTACGGCGGCTTCTACGTCTCCACTCGCACCACCCTCAAGGGCTTCGGCAAGACCCTCGGCCAGGTAGCCGGCGGCGACATGACCGTGCGCGTCAACGTGCGCAGCCAGGACGAGCTGGGTGAGCTGGGCGAGGTGTTCAACGGCACCGTGGCGAAGATTCGCGACCTGATCGAGCTGGTTGGCCAGACCGTGAAGGAAGTCGAGCGTCAGGCCGATCGCGTCGAGCTGGTCTCCGGCGAGAGCAGCCAGGCGGTGACCGCCCAGCGCGGCCAGATCGAGCAGGTTGCCACGGCGATGAACCAGATGTCCGCCACTGCCCAGGAAGTGGCGCGCAGCGCCGCAGCCGCCGTGGGCAGCGCGCAAAGCGTCAACGACGAGACCGTCAGCGGTCGCGCCATGGTCGAGTCGCAGGTCGGCAGCATCCAGCGCCTGGCCAGCGAGATCGATCAGTCGGTGGGCGTGATCAACCAGCTCGCCGCCGATAGCGCCTCGATCAGCCAGGTACTGGACGTGATCAAGGGCATCGCCGGGCAGACCAACCTGCTGGCGCTCAACGCGGCCATCGAGGCGGCGCGCGCCGGTGAGCAGGGCCGCGGCTTTGCCGTGGTCGCCGACGAGGTGCGCAACCTGGCCAAGCGTACCCACCAGTCCACCGAGGAGATCGAGCAGATGATTGGTCGTCTGCAGAGTGGCGTGGGCGCGACCGTGACCGCCATGAACGGCAGCCACCAGATGGTCGAGAGCACCGTGACGCAATCCAGCCAGGTGCAGATGGCGCTGGAGAACATCCTCGGCGCGGTCGGCATGATCGTCGACCAGAACCAGCAGATCGCCGCTGCCGCCGAGCAGCAGACCGCCGTGGCCCACGATATCGACATGAACATCGTCGAGATCAACCAGGCCGGTGAGCGTACCGCCGAAGGTGCGGTGCAGACCGAGCAGGCCAGCCGTCAGCTGTCTGATCAGGTCGCCCGCCTCAAGGAGCTGATCAGCGCCTTCCGCGTCTGATCGTCAGCCCCGCAATAACGAGGCCCGCCCATTGGCGGGCCTCGTCGTTTCTGTGGTCGTCAGAGCGACCAGCCGAACAGCTCGGCGGCGTTGCGGCTGCTGGTGCTGGCCAGCTCCTCGGGCGTCACGCCGCGCAGCTCGGCCAGCGCCGTGCAGATGTCCGGCAGGTGTTCCGGGCTGTTGCGCAGGCCGGGATACATGGCCGGGGCCATGTCCGGCGCGTCGGTCTCCAGCACGATGGCTTCCAGCGGCAGGCGCGGGATCACCTTGCGCAGGCGCAGCGCCTGCGGCCAGGTCGGCGCGCCGCCCAGGCCCAGCTTGAAGCCCAGGCGGATGTACTCGCGGGCCTCCTCGTAGCTGCCGGCGAAGGCGTGGATCACCCCGCCGCGTGCCGGCTTGAGGCGCTTGAGCGTGGCGATGGTGGCGGCATGGGCGCGGCGCACATGCAGCAGAACCGG
The DNA here is from genome assembly GCF_028649395.1 of Pseudomonas sp. Gutcm_11s. Classification (GTDB taxonomy): domain Bacteria; phylum Pseudomonadota; class Gammaproteobacteria; order Pseudomonadales; family Pseudomonadaceae; genus Aquipseudomonas. Next base: position 243,312 of record NZ_JAQSUW010000016.1, read on the forward strand.
CAGCTCGAATTCGCCAGCCAGCTTCAACTGCGCCTCGAACAGCGCCTGCTGGCGCTCGCGGTCCAGGGTTTCCACGTAGTAATCCAGGCCGAACTCGCCCACCGCGCACAGCTTCGGGTGCCCGGCCAGGCGTTGCAGCCAGTCGCGCAATTCGCCCAGATGCTCGGGGCTATGCTGCTCTAGATAGACCGGGTGCAGGCCGAAGGCGGCGTACAGACCCTCCTCCTGCTGGCACAGCTCCCACAGGCGCTGCCAGTTGTCGCGGTACACGCCGAGCACCACCAGCCGCTCCACGCCCAGGCCGCGGCTGCGCGCCAGCAGCTCGCTGCGGTCGGCGTCGAAGTCGGGGAAATCCAGGTGGGTGTGGGTGTCGATCAGCTGCATGGTGGTGTCCGCATCCGGGGCGGTCAGCATCGGGTATTTCATTCGAGTGCGCCAGTTGGGGAGCATTCCCGCGTTTCGTCAGTCGAAACAGCAACGAGCTATGAAGTACGCCGGAGGTGAGGGTGCGGTTACGCAAGTGGTTGAGTGGGGCGTTCGCCGTGTCGCTGCTGGTGGTGGCGGGGTTGTGGCTGTTCCTCGTGCTGTTCGATTGGAACCTGCTGCGACCGACCATCAACGAGAAGGTCTCGGCGGCGCTGAACCGGCCGTTCGCCATCGAGGGCAACCTCAGCGTGGTGTGGCAGCGCGAGCCGGAGGAGGGTGGCTGGCGTGCCTGGCTGCCGTGGCCGCACTTCGCCGCCGAGCAGCTGGTGCTGGGCAATCCGGAGTGGGCCGAGGGCGATACCTTCGTCAGCCTGGACCGGGTGCGCTTCCGCCTGGCGCCGCTGCCGCTGCTGTGGAAGACCGTGAGCATCCCGCGCATCGAGCTCGGTGCGCCGTTCGCCAACCTGCAGCGCCTGGCCGATGGCCGCGCCAACTGGACCTTCGACCTCGGCAGCCAGCAACCCGAGGCGGCTGACGAACCGAGCCCATGGACTCTGGACATTGGCACCATCGGCTTTGACCAGGGAGTGGTCAGCCTCGATGACCAGGTCTCCAAGACCCGCCTCGAGGCGCAGATCGATCCGCTCGGTGCGCCCATTCCCTTTGCCCAGATCGTCGGTGAAAGTGCCGCCCAGCGCCTGGCCGAGGAGCACGCAGCGGCCCAGGACTACGCCTTCGCCTGGCGCGCCAAGGGGCGCTTCCAGGGCCAGGCGGTGAGTGGTAGCGGCAAGGTCGGCGGCCTGCTGGCGTTGCACAGCGCCAACCTGCCGTTCCCGCTGCAGGCCGATGTACGCGTGGGCGCCACGCGCATTCGCGTTGCCGGCAGCCTCACCGATCCGCAACGCCTGGGCGCCCTCGACCTGCGCCTGCGCCTGGCCGGTGCCAGCCTCAGCCAGCTCTACCCGCTGACCGGCGTGACACTGCCGGACACGCCGCCCTATGCCACCGATGGCCGCCTGCAGGCCGACCTGCGCGATGCCGGTGGTGCCAGCTTCCGTTACCGGGACTTCAACGGCCGCATCGGCGACAGCGACATTCACGGCGACCTGACCTTCGTCGCGCGCCAGCCGCGGCCCAAGCTGTCCGGCCAGCTCACCTCCAACCAGCTGCTGTTCGCCGACCTGGCGCCGCTGATCGGTGCCGATTCCAACGCCGAGAAGCAGGAGCGTGGCGCTGCCGCCAGCCAGCCGGCGAACAAGGTGCTGCCGGTGGAGCAGTTCCGCACCGAGCGCTGGCGCAGCATGGATGCCGACGTGCGCTTCACCGGCAAGCGCATCGTTCACTCCGAGCAGTTGCCGATCAACGATCTGGACACCCACGTGGTGCTCAATGACGGCCAGCTCAGCCTGGAACCGCTGCGTTTCGGCATGGCCGGCGGCAGCCTGGATGCGCAGATCCGCTTGAATGGCGCCGTCACGCCGATGCAGGGCCAGGTGCGCCTGAGCGCGCGCGAGCTCAAGCTGAAGCAGCTGTTCCCCACCTTCGCGCCGATGCAGACCAGCCTCGGTGCGCTGAATGGCGATGCCAAGCTGAGCGGCACCGGCAACTCGGTGGCGGCCCTGCTCGGCACTGCCAACGGCGAGCTGAAGATGCTGATCAACGATGGCGCGGTGAGCCGTGGCCTGCTGGAGATCGCCGGGCTCAACGTCGGTAACTACCTGGTCGGCAAGCTGTTCGGCGACGACGAGGTGACTATCAACTGCGCCGCCGCCGACCTCGGCATCAAGCAGGGCCTGATGAGCACGCGGCTGTTCGTGGTCGATACCGAGAACTCGGTGATCCGTGTCGACGGCAGCGCCAACTTCGCCAGCGAGAAGCTGGATTTCGATGTCACTCCGGCAAGCAAGGGCCTGCGCATCTTCTCGCTGCGCTCGCCGCTGTATGTGCGTGGCACCTTCAAGCAACCCAGCGCTGGGGTGCAGGCCACACCGCTGGCGCTGCGTGGCGTCGGCCTGGTGGCGCTGGGCGTGGCGGTGGCGCCGGCGGCCGGCCTGCTGGCGCTGGTGGCGCCCAGTGGTGGCGACGAGCCCAGCCAGTGCGCGCCGCTGCTGCGGCAGATGCAGAAGGGCGGCAAGGGCTGAGTTTTTAGCGCGCCACGCTGGCGGAGATGGCCACCGCCGCGGCGGCGGTGCGGGTTTCCACGCCGAGCTTCACGTAGACGTGCTCCAGGTGCTTGTTCACCGTGCGCGGCGACAGGCCGAGGATGTCGCCGATGTCGCGGTTGGTCTTGCCGCAGGCCACCCAGCGCAGCACTTCCACCTCGCGCTCGGTGAGCTGGAAGCGCGCCGAGAGAGTCTCGAAGGTCGGCTCGTTGCTCAGGGTCAGGTCCACCGGCTGCGCGGCGGCGCGTGCCGACTGCAGAGTGCGCGCGGTGCGCAGGTGGGCGGCGACCCGCGCCAGCACCTCGTCGGTGTGGATCGGCTTGGTCACGTAGTCGCTGCCGCCGGCGGCGAAGCCTTCCACCACGTGCTCGCTGTCGGTCAGCGCAGTCATGAACAGCACCGGGATATCGGCGCTGTCCGGCTCGGCCTTGATCCTGCGGCAGGTCTCGAAGCCGTCCAGGCCGGGCATCATCGCGTCGAGCAGGATCAGGTCCGGGCGCCGGCGCTGGATGCGGTTCAGTGCGCTCTGGCCGTCCAGCGCCACCAGCACCATATAGCCCTGGGCGTCGAGGGCGTCGGAGAGCAGGGCGAGGTTGTCCGGCGTGTCGTCGACGATCAGCACCGTGCCGCGCTCAGCAAGCTGCGTGGCTGCATTCATGTTCGGCCTCCTTGAGTTGGCGGTTGAGTTCATCCAGGCGGAAGCCCTTGGCCAGGGCCCGCAGGCGTTTGGTGAAGGTGGCGCAGGCCGGCGTCTGCTGCTCGATGGCGTCCAGCTTGTCCTGGATGCCTCGCATGTAGCCGAGCGCCGCCAGCTCGCGCAGCTCGGCCAGCTCGCTGGCGCTGGGCAGCGCCTCGACCTGCGGCTGCGCTGGCTCCGGCTCGGCGACGCGGTGCAGCCACTGCAGGTCGAGCTGCTGCTGGATGCGTTCGAGCAACGCCGGGGTGTGCACCGGCTTGGCCAGGTAGTCATTGCAGTAGGCGGCGATGCTGCGTTCGCGATCGTCGGCGAAGGCATTCGCCGAGATGACGATGATCGGCGCCTGGCACAGCGCGTTGCGGCGGATCAGGCGGCTGGTCTCGAAGCCGTCCATCTGCGGCATCGACAGGTCCATGAGGATCAGGTCGGGGCTGAGCAGTGCGGCCTGGCGGATCGCCTCCTGGCCGCTGGCCGCCTGCTCGACGCGAAAGCCCAGCGGCTCGAGCATGCCGGCCAGCACGCGGCGGTGTTCCAGGTGGTCGTCCACCACCAGCACCAGGCGCCGCGGCCCCTGGTAGCCGATGATGTCGTGTGCCACGTGCACCACTGCCTGCGGCGCGCGCACCTCGGAGAGGAACAGGCGCACCTGGAAGCGCGTGCCCTTGCCCGGCTCGCTGTGCACCGACAGCTCGCCGCCCATCAGCGCGGTGAGCATGCGGGTGATGGTCAGGCCGAGGCCGACGCCGTTGTCCTGGCGCATCAGGTCGCCGCGCTCGAAGGGCTGGAAGATGCGCTCGATCTGTTGCGGGTCGATGCCGATACCGGTGTCGACGATCTCGAAGCAGGCGGTCTCGCGCAGGTAGCTGACGCGCAGGCGCACCTCGCCCTGCTCGGTGAAGCGCACGGCGTTGCCGAGCAGGTTGATCAGGATCTGCCGCACGCGCTTCTCGTCGCCGCGCACCACCGAAGGAATCCGTCCGGCCGTCTCCAGGCGGAAGGCCAGGCCCTTCTCGGCGGCCTGTGGAGCAAACATCCGCTCGAGCTGGCCGACGAATTCGGGCAGGGCGATTTCCGAGAGCTCCAGGTGCAGCTTGCCGGCCTCGATCTTGGCTACGTCGAGCAGGCCGTCGATCAGCGACAGCAGGTGCGAGCCGCTGCGGTAGATGGTGGCCAGGGCGTCGTGGTGGCGCTCCGGCATGGCCGCGTCGCGCTGCAGGATCTGCGTGTAGCCGAGGATGCTGTTGAGCGGCGTGCGCAGCTCGTGGGACAGGCCGGTGACGTAGCGGCTCTTCGCCGCGTTGGCACTCTCGGCTAGCACCTTGGCCTTCTGCAGCGCTTCGTCGGTCTTGCCGTGGGCCTCGATCTCCTGCATCAGCAGCAGGGTTTGGCGGTCCGACTCCTGCTGCGCCACCTGGCGGCTCTCGCGGGTCAGGACGATCCACCAGGCGAGCATGCCGGCGAACAGCGAGAGGGTGAGGAAGGCCTTGAGGAAGGCCTGGTACAGCGTCTGCTGCACCTCCGGCGAGTGCGGCACCAGGCCGTGGGAGACCTGGCTGTAGATCAGCGCCAGGGCGCCGAACAGCATCAGCACCAGCAGGGCGAGGAAGCCCAGGTACTGCGCCAGGCGGCTGTGCAGGCGCGGGATGCTGGCCCAGGGCAGCAGCCAGTGCAGCAGCGCGTCGACTTGCCGGCTCAGCCGCGCGTGGGGTTTGCAGGCGTCGCCGCAGCGCGCGTCCAGCGAGCAGCACAACGAGCAGATCGGCGTGCTGTAGGCTGGGCAGAAGGCCATGTCCTCGCTCTCGAAGGCGTTGTTGCACAGGCCGCAGCGGCCGGCGTGGGTCGCGGTCGGCGGGTGGATCAGCGCCGCGGTGCTGGTGCGGGCGATGTAGAAGCGTCCGCCGGTGAGCCAGGCCAGCAGCGGCGCGCAGAGGAAGGCGGAGAACAGCGCCACCAGCGGCGAGGCGGCCTGGGCCAGGGCGCCAAACAGGCCGAAGTGGGCCAGCACCGAGAGCAGCGAGGCGAACAGCATGGCGCCGACGCCGACCGGGTTGATGTCGTACAGGTGCGCGCGCTTGAACTCGATGTAGCGCGGCGACAGGCCGAGCGGCTTGTTGATCACCAGGTCGGCCACCAGCGCGCCGATCCAGGCGATGGCGATGTTGGCGTAGAGGCCGAGCACTTCCTCGATCGCCTCGAACACGCCCAGCTCCATCAGCATCAGGGCGATGGCCACGTTGAACACCAGCCACACCACGCGCCCCGGATGGCTGTGGGTGACGCGGGCGAAGAAGTTGGACCAGGCCAGGGAGCCGGCGTAGGCGTTGGTCAGGTTGATCTTCACCTGGCTGACGATGACGAACAGCACCATGGCGCCGAGTGCCCACTGCGGCGAGGCGAATACGTAGTGGAAGGCCACCAGGTACATCTGCGTCGGCTCGGCGGCGCGCTCGATGGGGATCTCGTGCTGCAGGGCGAGGAAGGCGAGGAAGGCGCCGGCGAGCATCTTCAGCGCGCCGGGGATGATCCAGCCGGGCCCGGCCATGAGCAGCGCGGCCCACCAGCGCTTGCGGTTGTGCGCGGTCTTCTCCGGCAGGAAGCGCAGGTAGTCGACCTGCTCGCCGATCTGCGTGACCAGGGCCAGGGCCACGGTGCAGGCGGCGCCGAAGTGCAGCAGGTTGAAGCTGCCGGCCTCGCCCTCGCGCCCGGCGAAGCTGGTCCAGTCGCCGATCGCCTCGGGGTTCTTGGCGATGACGAAGATGTAGGGCAGGAACAGCAGCACCAGCCACACCGGCTGGGTCCAGGTCTGCAGGCGGTTGATCAGGGTGATGCCATAGGCCACCAGGGGAATGATGATCACCGAACAGATCACGTAGGCCAGCGCCAGCGGGATGTCGAAGTACAGCTCCAGGGCCAGGGCCATGATCGCCGCTTCCAGGGCGAAGAACAGGAAGGTGAAGCTGGCGTAGATCAGCGAGGTGATGGTCGAGCCGATGTAGCCAAAGCCGGCGCCGCGGGTCAGCAGGTCCATGTCCACGCCGTAGCGCGCCGCGTAGTAGCTGATCGGCAGGCCGGTGAGGAAGATCACCAGGCTCACCGCGAGGATCGCCCACAGGGTGTTGGTGAAGCCGTAGGACAGCGCCAGGGCGCCGCCGATGGCCTCCAGAGCGAGGAACGACACGGCGCCCAGGGCGGTGTTGGCGATGCGCAGCTCCGACCACTTGCGGAACGCCCGCGGGGTGAAGCGCAGGGCGTAGTCCTCCATGGTCTCGTCGGCGACCCAGCTGTTGTAGTCGCGGCGGATCTTGACGATGCGCTGGGTACCGGTGGGTTGCACGGAATCGCTCCTGAACGGGGGAGGGCACCGGGGAAATAGCAACTTCCATGCCCCGGCTCTCGCGCCCGCGCTGACGCGCCCGGGCTTCTGTCTGGCTTCCTGCTCGGGCCCGAGAGTGCACCATGCTGGTGCTGCGGCGCTGTACGTCAGATGACGTATGCGCTTACGTCATGCTGCGTATACCCCGGCGGGAGGGGCGCCCGCATTCTTGCGGCGAACCCGGAGCAGACCTGCGCAGACAGGCCGGCAACGACCCAACCGCACGAGGAGCACGACGATGGATGCACAACCGACCCGACTTCTACCCCGCCGGCTGGCGCTGGGCGCCGCCGCGCTCTCGCTGCTGGCCGCCAGCGTGTTCAGCCAGGGCGTCATGGCTGACAGCGCCAACACCACCGGCCTGGCCGTGACCGACACTGAAGTGACCGTCGGCCAGCTGCACTCGGCCACCGGCACCATGGCCATCTCGGAAACCGGCTCGATCCAGGCCGAGCGCCTGGCCATCGAACAGATCAACGCCTCCGGCGGCATCCTCGGCCGGCAGATCAAGGTAATCCAGGAAGACGGCGCCTCCGACTGGCCGACCTTCGCCGAGAAGGCCAAGAAGCTGCTGGTGGGCGACAAGGTCGCCGCCGTGTTCGGCTGCTGGACCTCGGCCTCGCGCAAGGCCGTGCTGCCGGTGTTCGAGAAGGAAAACGGCCTGCTCTACTACCCGACCTTCTACGAGGGCCTGGAGCAGTCGAAGAACGTCATCTACACCGGCCAGGAAGCGACCCAGCAGATCCTCGCCGGCCTCGACTGGATCGCCAAGGAGAAGGGCGCCAAGACCTTCTACCTGATCGGCTCCGACTACATCTGGCCGCGTACCTCGATGAAGATCGCCCGCAAGCACATCGAGAACGTGCTCGGCGGCAAGGTGGTGGGCGAGGAGTACTACCCGCTGGGCAACACCCAGTTCGGCTCGCTGATCAACAAGGTCAAGCTGAAGAAGCCTGACGTGGTGTTCACCGCCGTGGTCGGTGGCTCCAACGTCGCCTTCTACAAGCAGATGAAGGCCGCCGGCGTCACCGCCGCCAAGCAGAACGTGCTGACCCTGTCGGTCACCGAGGACGAACTGCTCGGCATCGGCGGCGAGAACATGGAAGGCTTCTACGCCTCCATGAAGTACTTCCAGAGCCTGGACAACCCGAACAACGCCGCCTTCGTCGAGGCCTTCAAGGCCAAGTACGGCAAGGACGCGGTCATCGGTGACGTGACCCAGGCTGCCTACCTCGGCCCGTGGCTGTGGAAGGCCGCCGTCGAGAAGGCCGGCAGCTTCGACGTCGACAAGGTCGCCGCCGCCTCGCCGGGCATCGAGCTCAACAGCGCGCCGGAAAGCTACGTGAAGGTGCACGACAACCATCACCTGTGGAGCAAGACCCGCATCGGCCAAGTGCAGAAAGACGGTCAGTTCAAGGTGGTCTACGAGTCCGGTCTGATCGAGCCGAACCCCTTCCCGAAAGGCTACCAGTAAGCCAACCGAACCCCTCTCCCGCCCAGCGGGGGAGGGGCTCCCGCATTCTTCCGCCAGGAGACCATCAACATGGAATGGCTATCGGAATTTGGTGCCATCGCGGCCATGCAGGGCTTCAACGGCTTGTCCGTGTTCTGCGTCCTGCTGCTGATGGCTCTGGGGCTGGCGATCATCTTCGGCCAGATGGGCGTGATCAACATGGCCCACGGCGAGTTCCTCACCATCGGCGCCTACACCACCTTCGTGGTGTCCTCGCTGACCGAACAGTACGCCCCGGCCTTCGGGCCCTATTACTTCTTCTTCGCCATCGCCCTGTCCTTCCTCATCGCCGGCGCCATCGGCTGGCTGGTGGAGTGGGCGATGATCAGCAAGCTGTACCAGCGTCCGCTGGATACCCTGCTGGCCACCTGGGGTCTGTCCCTGGTGATGCAGCAGGCGTTTCGCTCGATCTTCGGTGCGCGCGAGGTCAGCGCCACCCTGCCGGAGTGGCTGATGGGTTCGTGGAACCCTACCGAGACCATCGACATCCCGCGTAACGGCCTGTTCGTCATGGGCCTGACCATCCTCCTCACCGCGACCATCTTCCTGATGCTGTACCGCTCGCGCTGGGGCCTGCAGGTGCGCGCCACCATGCAGAACCGGGTGATGAGCCGCGCGGTGGGCATCAACACCAAACGCGTCGACCGCATGACCTTCGCCCTCGGCTGTGGCGTGGCCGGCGTGGCTGGCGCGGCCTTCACCACCATAGGTTCCACCGGCCCGACTGCCGGTTCGCTGTACATCGTCGACACCTTCCTGGTGGTGGTCTTCGGTGGCGCGGCCAGCCTGTTCGGCACCATCGCCTCGGCGTTCTCCATCGCCCAGGCCCAGTCGATCATGGAGTTCTTCATGAGCGGCTCGATGGCCAAGGTGCTGACCCTGTCGGCGGTGATCCTGATTCTGATGATGCGCCCGCAGGGCCTGTTCTCCATCAAGGTTCGTAAGTGAGGAGCCGCCCATGAACCCGACTCTCGACAAACTCCTGGGCGGCAAGCAGGGCGCCATCGGCATGGCGGTGCTCGCCGTGCTGATCCTGGTGGTGTTCCCGCTGCTGCTCGACGCCTTCCGCCTGAACATGGTCGGCAAGTACCTGACCTACGCCTTCGTCGCCGTCGGCCTGGTGCTGTGCTGGGGCTACGGCGGCATCCTCAGCCTCGGCCAGGGCATCTTCTTCGGCCTTGGCGGCTACTGCATGGCGATGTTCCTCAAGCTCGAGGCATCCGACCCGGAAAGCACCAAGATCCAGTCCACACCCGGCATCCCGGACTTCATGGACTGGAACCAGATCACTGAGCTGCCGATGCTCTGGCAGCCGTTCCACAGCTTCGGTTTCACCGTGCTGGCGGTGATCGCGGTGCCGGTGCTGCTGGCCCTGGTGATCGGCCTGACCATGTTCAAGCGCCGCGTCGGTGACGTGTACTTCTCCATCGTCACCCAGGCCATCGCGCTGATCCTCACCGTGCTGATCATCGGCCAGCAGGGCTACACCGGCGGGGTCAACGGCATCACCGACCTGAAGACCCTGATGGGCTGGGACATCCGCACCGACGAGGCCAAGCTGATCCTGTACTTCGTCAGCGCCTTCCTGCTGTTCGGCTGCATCCTGCTGGCGCGCTTCATCATCGCCTCGAAGCTCGGTCGCCTGCTGCTGGCCATGCGCGACAAGGAGGAACGCGTGCGCTTCTCCGGCTACGACGTGGCCAGCTTCAAGATCTTCGTGTTCTGCGTCGGCGCCGCCTTCGCCGCCATCGGCGGGGCGATGTTCACCCTGCAGGTCGGCTTCATGTCGCCGAGCTTCGTCGGCATCGTGCCGTCGATCGAGATGGTCATCTTCGCCGCCGTCGGCGGGCGCCTGTCGCTGCTCGGCGCGGTGTACGGCGCGCTGCTGGTCAACTTCGGCAAGACCTACTTCTCCGAGAGCTTCCCCGAGCTGTGGCTGTACCTGATGGGCGGCCTGTTCATTGCCGTGGTCATGTACTTCCCCAACGGCCTCGCCGGCCTGTGGGACAGCCACGGCAAACGCTGGCTGGCGCGCCTCAAGCCGAAGGCCAAGGCGCCGGTGAAGACCGAGCCGGTGGCCAAACCGGTCGCCAAGGCCGCACCCACTCCCGAACTGGAGACCACCCCATGAGCCCCAATCCCGCTGGCTTCCAGATGCCCAAACCGGTGCTGGCCATCGAGGGCCTGACCGTGTCCTTTGACGGCTTCAAGGCGGTCGACGACCTCAACCTGTACATCGACCGCAACGAGGTGCGCGTGGTCATCGGCCCCAACGGCGCCGGCAAGACCACGGTGCTCGACCTGATCTGCGGCAAGACCAAGGCCACCGCCGGCAGCATCCAGTTCGAGAACCGCGAGCTGACCAAGATGCGTGAGTTCGACATCGTCCGCGCCGGCGTCGGGCGCAAGTTCCAGAACCCGTCGATCTACGAGAACCTCACGGTGTTCGAGAACCTGGAAATGTCCTACCCGGCCGGGCGCAAGGTGTTCGGCGCTCTGTTCTTCAAGCGCTCGCAGGCGGTGATCGAGCGGGTCGAGCAGGTGGCGACCGAGATCATGCTCGGCGAGCACCTGCACATGCAGGCCGACCTGCTCTCGCATGGCCAGAAGCAGTGGCTGGAGATCGGCATGCTGCTGATGCAGGACCCGCAGTTGCTGATGCTCGACGAGCCGGTGGCCGGCATGAGCGTCAGTGAGCGGGTGGCCACCGCCGAGCTGCTCAAACGCATCAGCCAGGGCCGCTCGGTGCTGGTCATCGAGCACGACATGGAGTTCGTCAAGAGCATCGCGCACAAGGTCACCGTGCTGCACCAGGGCAAGGTGCTGGCCGAGGGCAGCATGGACGCGGTGCAGAGCAATCCCAAGGTCATCGAGGTGTACCTGGGGCACTGAGCCCCGGGTCAAGGAGTCCAGCATGTTCCAGATCAACAACCTCGTCTCCGGCTACGGCCAGAGCCAGATCCTCCACGAACTCAACCTCGACGTGGCGAAGAAGGAAATCGTCGCGGTGATGGGCCGCAACGGCATGGGCAAGACCACCCTGTTCAAGAGCCTGATGGGCGTGCTGCCGCAGTGGGGCGGGCAGATCAGCGTCGACGGCCAGGACATCTCCAAACTGGAGACCCACCAGCGCGTCGAGGCCGGCATCGCCTACGTGCCGCAGGGGCGGATGATCTTCCCCAGCATGACCGTGCTGGAGAACATCCAGACCGGCCTGCCGGCGTCGGCCAAGGGCAAGGTGCCGGACGACCTCTACGCGCTGTTCCCGGTGCTGCAGGAGATGCGCCACCGCAAGGGCGGCAACCTCTCCGGCGGCCAGCAGCAACAGCTGGCCATCGCCCGCGCGCTGGCCACCAACCCCAAGGTGCTGCTGCTCGACGAGCCGACCGAGGGCATCCAGCCGTCGATCATCAAGGACATCGCCCGCACCTTGAAGGAGATCCGCAACCTGCGTGACCTGACCATCATCGTCTCCGAGCAGGTGCTGTCCTTCACCATGGAAATCGCCGACCGCTTCCTGGTCATCGAGAAGGGCAAGTTCGTCATCGAGGAGGCGCGCGACAAGGTCGACGAGGCGACCATCAGCCGCTACCTCTCGGTGTGATTTCAAATCCTCTCCCGGCCGGGGGAGGGCAACGCTTCACCTGTTTACGGCCGGCGTGTTCTCCATGCGCCGGCCGCTTTTTCGTGTCTGCACAAAGCCGCCGCAAGCCGCGCCGTTGCTGGCGCCACGCATACGTCATCCAACGTATTTTCGCTCTCGCTGCGCTCCCCGAGACTGGCCACCGTACCCCGGCGCATCAATGCGCCAGGCACCCACCACAGGTCCCAGGAGCACTGCCATGACCGACACCCTGATCAAGGTCGACCTCAACCAGGCCGCCACCGAGAACGAACAAGTCCACAACCGCTGGCACCCGGACATCCCGATGGCCTGCTGGGTCAAGCCGGGCGACGACTTCATCCTGGAAACCTATGACTGGACCGGCGGCGCGATCAAGAACGACGACGACGCCAGCGACGTGCGCGACGTCGACCTGTCCACCGTGCACTACCTGTCCGGCCCGGTGGGTGTGCATGGCGCCCAGCCGGGCGACCTGCTGGTCGTCGAGCTGCTCGATATCGGCGCCAAGGCCGAGTCGCAGTGGGGCTTCAACGGCTTCTTCTCGAAGAACAACGGCGGCGGCTTCCTCACCGATTACTTCCCGTCCGCGCAGAAGTCGATCTGGGACTTCGAGGGCATGTTCACCAAGAGCCGGCACATCCCCGGCGTGCGCTTCGCCGGTTTGATCCACCCCGGCCTGATCGGCTGCCTGCCGGACCCCAAGATGCTCGCCGAGTGGAACCGCCGCGAGCAGGAACTGATCGACACCAACCCGACCCGCGTGCCGCCGCTGGCCAACCCGCCGTTCGCCAGCACCGCGCACATGGGCAAGATGACCGGTGCCGCACGCGACATGGCCGCCGCCACCGGCGCGCGCACCGTGCCGCCGCGTGAGCATGGCGGCAACTGCGACATCAAGGACCTGTCGCGCGGCTCGAAGATCTTCTTCCCGGTCTATGTCGACGGCGCCGGCCTGTCGGTGGGCGACCTGCACTTCAGCCAGGGCGACGGCGAGATCACCTTCTGCGGCGCCATCGAGATGGCCGGCTGGGTGCACATGAAGGTCGAGTTGATCAAGGGCGGCATGGCCAAGTACGGCATCAAGAACCCGATCTTCAAACCCAGCCCGATCGTGCCGACCTACAACAACTTCCTGATCTTCGAAGGCATCTCGGTCGACGACGCCGGCAAGCAGCACTACCTGGACGTGAACCTGGCCTACCAGCAGGCCTGCCTCAACGCCATCAACTACCTGACCAAGTTCGGCTACTCGCCGGCCCAGGGCTACTCGCTGCTCGGCTCGGCGCCGGTGCAGGGGCACATCAGCGGCGTGGTCGACATCCCCAACGCCTGCGCCACCCTGTGGCTGCCGACCGACATCTTCGAGTTCGACATCAACCCCAGCGCGAGCGGCCCGACCAAGTACCTGGACGGCAGCATCGACATGCCCATCGCCTACGACAAGTGATGCATCCGCGCACGGCGCCGCGTGCGCCGTGCGCTCCGCTTCCCAGGAGGTCGATATGCCGATCTACGAATACGACTGCCCGCAGTGCGGCGACTTCACCGTGCTGCGACCGATGGCCGAGCGCGACACGCCCTGCGCCTGCCCCTACTGCGAGACCGCCAGCGAGCGGGTGATCCTCAGCGCTCCGGGCCTGGCCACCATGCCCGGTAGCCAGCGCCGTGTGCATGAGACCAATGAGCGCTCGCGCCACGCGCCGCAGACCCTCGAAGAGTACAAGGCCAACCGCAAGCACCCGGCCGGCTGCAGCTGCTGCGGCCCGAGCAAGCCGGTCGAGCGGACCAAGGCCAACCCCCACGGTCTCAAGGCCAGCCCCTCGGCGCGGCCGTGGATGATCAGCCACTAGTTTCCAGCCTCAACACAGGAGTTCCGTCATGCGTCACGGCGATATTTCCAGCAGCCCCGATACCGTCGGCGTCGCCGTCGTCAACTACAAGATGCCGCGCCTGCACAGCAAGGCCGAAGTGCTCGACAACGCGCGCAAGATCGCCGAGATGATCAAGGGCATGAAGCTCGGCCTGCCAGGCATGGACCTGGTGGTGTTCCCCGAGTACAGCACCATGGGCATCATGTACGACAAGGACGAGATGATGGCCACCGCCGCCACGGTGCCTGGCGAGGAGACCGCGATCTTCTCCGCCGCCTGCCGCGAGGCGAAGACCTGGGGCATCTTCTCGCTCACCGGCGAGCGCCACGAGGAGCACCCGCACAAGGCGCCGTACAACACCCTCATCCTGATCAACGACCAGGGCGAGATCGTGCAGAAGTACCGCAAGTGCATCCCCTGGTGCCCGATCGAGGGCTGGTATCCGGGCGACCGCACCTATGTCTCCGAAGGCCCCAAGGGCATGAAGATCAGCCTGATCATCTGCGACGACGGCAACTACCCGGAAATCTGGCGCGACTGTGCGATGAAGGGCGCCGAGCTGATCGTGCGCTGCCAGGGCTACATGTACCCGGCCAAGGACCAGCAGGTGCTGATGGCCAAGACCATGGCCTGGGCCAATAACTGCTACGTGGCGGTGGCCAACGCCACCGGCTTTGACGGCGTGTACAGCTACTTCGGCCACTCCGCGTTGATCGGCTTCGACGGCCGCACCCTCGGCGAGTGCGGCGAGGAAGAGATGGGCATCCAGTACGCCCAGCTGTCGGTGTCGCAGATCCGCGACGCACGGGCCAACGACCAGTCGCAGAACCACTTGTTCAAGCTGCTGCACCGTGGCTACACCGGCGTGTACAACTCCGGCGACGGCGACAAGGGCGTGGCCGACTGCCCGTTCGAGTTCTACCGCACCTGGGTGCTGGATGCGCAGAAGGCCCAGGAGGACGTGGAGAAGCTGACCCGCTCGACCATCGGCGTGGCCGACTGCCCGGTGGGCGAGCTGCCGCACCCCGGCAAGGAAAAGGTCGCAGGCTGAGCCATGCCCTTCGCCAACGACCTGCTCGAACACAACCGCCAGCGCCTGGCCGAGGCGGCGCCGGCCACCCTGCAATCGCGCTTCCTGTTCGAGCCGGGCAAGGTCATGGCTTTGCTGCGCGAGCGCATCGTCGGCCAGGATGCGGTGTTGGAGCAGGTCGAGGCGCTGCTCAAGGTGGTCAAGGCCGACATCGGCGAGCGCGAGCGGCCGCTGTCGGTCAACCTGTTCATGGGCCCCACCGGTGTCGGCAAGACCGAGGTGGTGCGCCTGCTGGCCCAGGCCATTCATGGTCGCGCCGACGCCTTCTGCCGTATCGACATGCACACCCTGGCCCAGGAGCACTACGCCGCCGCGCTGACCGGCGCGCCGCCGGGCTATGTCGGCAGCAAGGAGGGCACCACGCTGTTCGATGCCGAGGCCATCGCCGGCACTTTCGGCCGCCCCGGCATCGTGCTGTTCGACGAGCTGGAGAAGGCCAGCCCCGAGGTGCTGCGCAGCCTGCTCGGCGTGCTGGAGAACGGCCGCCTGACCCTGACTGCCGGCAGCCGTACCCTGGATTTCCGCAACAGCCTGATCTTCATGACCAGCAATGTCGGCGCCCAACCGGTGCAGCGCCTGCGCGAGCGCTTCGCCCGCGGCTGGCGCAGCTGGCTGGGCCTGCGCGCCGACGAGGCCGGCGAGCGCGAGCGGGCGCTCACGCACAGCTTCGACCCGGAGTTCCTCAACCGCATCGACCGCATCCTCGACTTCCAGAGCCTCGACGACGACTGGTTGGAGGCGCTGCTGGAGATCGAGCTGACCAAGCTCAATCAGCGCCTGGGCCGCCAGGGCCGCTCGCTGTGGCTGGAGGAGGGCGCGGTGGAGTGGCTGTGCCGCGCCCACGATGCACGCTATGGCGCCCGTGCCCTGGCGCGACGGGTGCGTACCGAGCTGGAACCGGCCATCGCCGACTGCGTGCTGCAGGACCCGGCGGCGATTCGCCTGCGCGCGCAGGCCGGTGATGACGGATTGCGCGTGGTGGTCGAGCACGACTGTGAACCTGCCCAAAGCCTGCTGCGCGTCGGCCATGCGTTGTTAAAAACAAGCTCAGAATGCTCATTTACCGCTCGTAAACTGCGCTTCTTCGCTTGTTTTTGCCTAGCCTGGCTCTAGCTCGCGAGACTTTGAACAGGTTCTGAGGCGAACGGTTAAACTTGCGTCTTTCCGTTTCTGGTTGCTCCGCCATGTCCTTCGAACCCCTCGGCCTGATCGAACCCCTGCTGCGTACCCTGGAGGCGCTCGACTACCGCGAGCCCACGCCGGTGCAGAAGCAGGCCATTCCCGCCGTGCTCAAGGGGCGCGACGTGCTCGCCGCGGCGCAGACCGGCACCGGCAAGACTGCCGGCTTCGCCCTGCCGCTGCTGCAGAAGCTGACCATGGAAGGCTCGCAGGTAGCGGCCAACTCGGTGCGCGCGCTGGTGCTGGTGCCGACCCGCGAGCTGGCCGAGCAGGTGGCGCAGGCCGTGCAGCAGTACGGGCAGAACCTGCCGCTGCGCACCTACACGGTGTACGGCGGGGTCAGCATCAACCCGCAGATGATGAAGCTGCGCAAGGGCATCGACCTGCTGGTGGCCACCCCTGGCCGCCTGCTCGACCTGTACCGGCAGAACGCGGTGCGCTTCGACCAGCTGCAGGCGCTGGTGCTGGACGAGGCCGACCGCATGCTCGACCTCGGCTTCGCCAAGGAGCTGGACGAGCTGTTCAGCGCGCTGCCGCGCAAGCGCCAGACCCTGCTGTTCTCCGCCACCTTCTCCGACGCGATCCGCCTGATGGCCAAGGAGCTGCTGCGCGATCCGCTGTCCATCGAGGTCAGCCCGCGCAACGCGGCGGCCAAGAGCGTCAAGCAGTGGCTGGTGACGGTGGACAAGAAGCGCAAGAGCGAGCTGCTGCTGCACCTGTACCGCGAGCGCGGCTGGGACCAGCTGCTGGTGTTCGCCAAGACCCGCAAGGGCGTCGATGAACTGGAGCAGCTGCTGCTGGCCGAGGGCATCTCCGCCGACTCGATCCACGGCGACAAGCCGCAGCCCTCGCGCCTGCGCGCGCTGCAGCGCTTCAAGGCCGGTGAAGTCCGCGTGCTGGCTGCCACCGACGTGGCCGCGCGTGGCCTGGACATCAGCGAGCTGCCGCGGGTGGTCAACCTCGACCTGCCGATCGTCGCCGAGGACTATGTGCACCGCATCGGCCGTACCGGCCGCGCCGGCGCCACCGGTGAGGCGGTATCGCTGGTCTGCGCCGACGAGGTGGAGCTGCTGGCGGCCATCGAGACGCTGATCGGCCAGATCATCCGTCGCGAGGACGAACCGGGCTTTGTGCCGGATCACCGGGTGCCGCAGACCGCCCCCGGCGGCGCGGTGCTGAAGAAACCGAAGAAGCCCAAGGTCAAGGTGATTCCCGGTGCCGGCAAGGGCAAGATCCACATGGGCAACTGGTTCGAGGCCGACGACGACAAGCCCAAGGCCAAGGCCGTGCGCGCGGTGCCCAAGTTCGGCGAGAAGCCGCGACCGAAGAAGAAGTGACGCCGCCGCGCCGACCGCTCAGGGCCGGCGCAGGCTTTTCTACTGCTCGCTGGTCTGGCGCAGCTGCGCCTCGGCGGCCTCGGTCATGTCGTAGATCACCAGGCACACGTGCTGCACCTCGCCACCGGTGGCGGCCAGCGGCAGGATGGTCAGGTTCTGGTACATGAAGTCGGCCTGGCCGGTGATCGGCCGGTAGGTCTCGAAGCGCAGCAGGTAGGGGCGCTGCTGCCACAGGCTGAAGGCCCGCGTGCCCAAGCGCAGCACGGTGCCGACCTTGCGCTCCAGCCAGGTGCGGTCGATCTCGGGGAACAGCTGGAACAGGCTGCGGCCCTGCACCTGGTCGGCGCCGAGGCCCGAGTGGTTCTCCATGAAGCTGTTCCACACCTCGACGTGGAAGTTGCGGTCCATCACCAGCACGCCGACGTCCAGGCACTGGACGATGTCGAGCAGCCAGTGCAGTTCGCGCAGGTCGATCTGGGCTTCGCTGGGCATGGCTTACTCCATCAGGTACTGAATCTTGGCGGTCAGCCGGGGCACCGAGTTCTCGGTGAACAGGATCAGCAGGTCGAAGTTCACCGCGTGGTCCTCCAGGCCATAGCTGATCTCCACCGCCAGGGTCTTGCGCCAGCGCGCGCCGTTGAACTGGATCAGTTCGTCGATGCTGCGCGCGTGCTGGCCGAGCAGTTGCGGGTGGCCCTGGGAGAAGCGGATGTCGAGCTGCTCGGCGATGCCCGACAGGCAGGCGCCGATCAGCACGCTGGCGAGGTCGAGGAGCATCTCCGAGGTGGCGATATCGCTGCCCGGGCGCAGGCCGAGCAGGTGGGCGATGTCGGCGACCTGCGAGTCGTGGAACAGCAGCAGCGCCTCGCCGGCGATGGCCTCGCCGACGAAGCCCTGGCACACCGCGCTCAGCTGTTCGCCACGGTTGGCGTCGGCCAGGGCCATGTGCAGCTCGCTGGCCTCGAACAGATTCACCGCCGGGATCGGCAACTGCACGAACACGCCCAGCTCCTCCGCCAGCAGCGCGGCGGCGCGACCCATGGCGACGTTGCTGACCTCGCGCAGGGCATCACGGAAACCGACCTTGGCATCTACTGGGGCGGCCGGGGCGGGCGCGGCTGCGGCAGCATGCGCCTCAGCATCCGTTTCCACGGTGAGCTGCAGCAGGCCGAGCTCGTCGAGGATGCTGCGCAGTTCCTCAGCCGGCGCCGGTTTGCGGATGAAGGCGAGGGCGCCCAGTTCGGTGACGCGGCGTCGCGCCTCGTCCTGCACGTCGCCGGAGACCACCAGAATGCGGCAGTCGTGGCCTTCTTCGAGGACCTTGGCCAGCACCTGATAGCCGTCCATCACCGGCATGGTCAGGTCCAGCAGCACCACCTGGCCCAGGCCCTGGCGGATCGCGGCCATGGCTTCTTCGCCATGGGCGGCCTGGGTGATGGACACCGGCCAGTCGGGGGGCAGGGCGCGGATCAGCTGCTTGCGCGCCATGGTCGAGTCGTCACAGACCAGCAATGGAAGCACCGGAGTCTCCAGATCGAGAGAGGTTGCGATAGCGAAAGCATAGACGTCGCGAAAACGCCGGAGGTTTCACCCCATCTAACTCAGTACGGGTTCTTGGCCTCATAGCTGTAGGTATTGCGCCCCGAGTTCTTGGCCGCGTACATGGCGCGGTCGGCCTGCTGCAGCAGCGATTCGACGTCGTCGCCGTCGCGCGGGAACAGGCTGACGCCCATGCTGGCCTGTACCTGCACGTCGCGGCCCTCCAGGCGCATGGGCAGCTGGAAGCGCTCGTGCAGCTTCTGCAGCACGGCAATCACCTGATGCGGATCGTCCAGTTGCTCGATGAGGATGACGAACTCGTCGCCGCCCAGGCGCGCCACCGTGTCGCTCTCGCGGGTGGCCGAGCGCAGCAGGTTGGCCACCGCCTGCAGCACGCGATCGCCGACGCCGTGGCCGAGGTTGTCGTTGAGTTCCTTGAAGTGGTCGAGGTCGACGAACAGCACGGCCAGCGGCTTGGCGCTGCGCCGTGCGCTGGCCAGGGCATGCTCCAGGCGCTCGAAGAACACCCGGCGGTTGGGCAGGCCGGTCAGCGGGTCGTGGCGGGCCAGGTGCTCCAGGGCATCGCGGCGCTGGTTGAGCTCGTCCAGCTGGTCGACGATCTCCTCCTGCATGCGTGCGAAGCTGCGGGCCAGCTGGCCGAGTTCGTCCTTGCGCTGGGTCGGCAGCGGGCTGATGCGGCGTTCCTGGGCGAACTGCTGCACGGCCAGGGTGATGCTCTTCAGCGAGCGGGTCATGGCCCGCGAGCCGAACACGGCGATGGCCAGGGCCAGCAGGCTCGACAGCAGCACGACCTGGATGATGCGCTGGCCGAGGCGCGAGGTTTCGGCCAGCACGTGGCTCTCCGGCAGGGCCAGGCCGAGGACGATGAAGCGCTCCGGCGTGCTGGCGTTGACGCCGAGGCGGACGAAAGCGGCGACCAGGGCGTTCTGCCGCTGCTCGGCATGGCTGACCAGGCTGTCCAGCTTGCCGCCTTCGAGCAGCTGGGTGACGTCGGGGAATTCCTCCTGCAGGAAGATGCGCCTGCCCTGGTCGAAGCCGAAGGTACGGCGCTGGTCGGGGTGGATCAGCAGGTCGCCCCAGCGGTTGCTCAGGTAGATCTGGTAATAACCGGGCAGGTCGCTCTTGAGCTGGTCGAACAGCTGGTCGAGGTCGATGTTGATCACCATCACCCCGTACAGCTTGCCGTCCAGGCCGGCCACCGGGGTGGAGACGTGCAGGGTCGGCTTGCCCAGGCCGGAGTGCGCGCCCAGTTCGTGGTTGATGACGATGGGCGACAGGCGCACCTCGCCCGGTGGTAGGTTCAGGGTCTCGAACACGTAGGCGTAGTGGCCCTTCTCCTGCAGCTTGAGGCCGCCGATGTTGAGCAGGCGCTGGCCGTCGCGGTCGACCCGCACCTGTTCCAGGCCGTGGCCGGCGGCGCTGATCAGGCGAATCTGCATGTATTCCGGGTGTACCTGCATCTGCGCGCGGAACAGCTCGACCAGGTCGCGCTCGCTGTGCCGGCGGGCATCGTCGTTGAGGATTGCCAGCTGGCGGGCCTGTGTCACCTTGGCCAGCAACAGGGCATCGCGCGCCACGCCGTCGATGGTGCCGCGCAGGTTGCGGCCGAGCACCTGGGTGGCGGTGAGCAGGTCGCGCTCGGCGGCTTTCAGCAGCATGGCCCGGCTGCTGCTGTAGGAGTAATAACCGGTGAGGCCGCAGACCAGCACGCCGAACAGCGTCAGCAGGCAGCCGAGCTTGAAGGCGATGCCGATCTTCATGGCGTCTCCACCAGCGGCGGGCGTTCGCCGGACAGGATGCGTTCCCACAGGCGCGTGCGGCGCTCGGCGTCCTCGACCGGGCGCAGCCAGATCAGGCGGCCGGGCACGTCCAGGCTTTCCGGCTCCTGCACGGTGTTGGACAGGCCCTGGCGCTCGACCAGGGCGCGGCTCATTGGCGCCTCCAGGGTGAAGTCGATCCACGCCTCGGCCAGCGCCACGTCGCGCGCGCCGCGGCTGATCGCCCAGCAATCCAGCCAGGCCAGCGCGCCCTCGCGGGGGATCACGTAGCCGACGTCGGCACCGGCGTCGCGCAGCTGCTTGAGCTGCTGGCGCCCGTAGTTGGCCAGCAGCAGGGCGATGTGATGCTCCTTGAATAGGCTGGCGGCCTCCTCGGGTTGCGAATAGAAGGTCAGTACGTTGCGGCGCAGGGCGATCAGTTGCTCGGTGAGCTGGGGGAAATCGTCATCGCTGATCTTGAACGGGTCGCGTCCGCGGGCCTGGCTGGCCAGGGAGAAGTTGTGGCTGCTGCCGTTGAAGGCCAGCACCCGACCCTGCAGCTGCGGGTCCCACAGGCTGGTGATGGACTGCGGCGGGCTGCTCAGCTGGGTGCGGTCGTAGATCAGGCCGATTTCTGAATAGGTATAGGGAATCGCATAGACCTTGCCGGCGACGCTGATGCCGGGAATCTTCGGGTAGTCGCGGAAGCGCCAGAGCTGGCGCGCGGTGTTGGGGATGCGCGGTGGCTGCAGGGGCTGCAGCAGGTTCTGCTGGGTATAGTGCTCGATCTCCGCGGTATTGGCGGTGATCAGGTCATAGTCTGCGCCGTTGTTGGTGCTTAGCTTTTCCCGCATCAGGTCGTCGCTGCCGACCAGGGTGACTTCCACTTTCACGTTGTGGCGCTGTTCGAACTCGGCCACCAGGTCGGCGTCCGCATAGCCGGGCCAGGTGAGCAGGCGCAGCACGTCAGCACCGGCGGCGATGCCCGGAGCCAGGGGAAGCAGAACTGCGAGCAACACCAGGAGCGGGCGCATGGAGCGAAACCGGGGAGAGGGGCGCCTATGCAGTGTAGAAGATGGCCAAGTGCCTTGCCGGCTCGCCGGGCCAGCGTTCCGCTGGCGGCGTGCTAGCGTTCTTCCAGTCATTCACCGCATATGGGGAAGCGCCATGGAAGAGGGACAAGAACTGATCACGGTGGGCACCACCAAGGTCAACCAGTTGATGGACGTGGTGGCGCAGTACGGCGCCGAATTCGCGGTGAAGATCCTGGCCGCAATCGCCTTCTGGGTGGTCGGCCGCTGGCTGATCGGCTTCGCCGTCAGTCTGCTGCAGAAGGCCCTGGGCAAGCAGAAGGTCGACCCGACTGTGCTGCGCTACCTGGGCAACTTCGTCACCGTCACCCTGAACATCCTGCTGGTGATCGGCATCCTCGGCTACTTCGGGGTACAGACCACCACCTTCGCCGCGCTGATCGCCGCAGTTGGCCTGGCCATCGGCATGGCCTGGTCCGGGTTGCTGGCCAACCTCGCGGCGGGCGGTTTCATCATCGTGCTACGGCCGTTCAAGGTCGGTGACTTCATCACCGCGGGCGGGGTGACCGGCACGGTCACCGAGATCGGCTTGTTCGTCACCGCGCTGAACACGCCGGACAACGTGCTGACCCTGGTGGGCAACAACAAGATCTTCAGCGACACGATCCAGAACTACTCGCACAACGCCTTCCGCCGCGTCGACCTGACCGCGCAGCTGTCCGGGGCAGCCGACTGGAAGGCCGCGGTGGCACTGCTCAAGCAGCGCATCGCGGCGCTGGACAACGTGCTGGTCGAGCCGGCGGTAGACGTGGAGATCCTCGAGTTCAACCTGGTCGGCCCGGTGCTGGCGGTGCGCCCGTACTGCCACACCGACCACTACTGGCAGGTGTATTTCGACACCAACAAGACGCTCAAGGACGCTCTTAGCGAGGCCGGCTTCCCGGCGCCCATGCCGGCGCAGACGGTCATCGTCCAGCAGTCGGGCTGAGTCCGACTACTTCGGCTCGCGGTCGACCCACTTGGGCGCGGCCGTGGGCTGCCAGTCGTTCATCAGTTCGAGCAGCGCCGCTGGCGATTCGCTGACCTGCAGGATGGAGCGGTGCTGTTCACGGACGAAGCGCTCGGCCACCAGGTGGTCGAGGAAGTCGGTCAGGCGCGAGTAGAAACCGTCCACTTCGAGCAGGCCCAGCGGTTTGGCGTGGTAGCCGAGTTGGCCCCAGGTCCATACCTCGAACAGTTCTTCCAGGGTACCCAGGCCGCCGGGCAGGGCGATGAAGGCATCGGCCAGCTCGGCCATGCGCGCCTTGCGCGCGTGCATGCCATCCACCACTTCCAGGCGGGTCAGACCTTTGTGGCCGATCTCGGCGCGCTCCAGGCTCTGCGGGATGATGCCGATCACCTCGCCGCCAGCGGCCAGAGCGGCATCGGCGACCACGCCCATCAGGCCGACCGCACCACCGCCGTAGACCAGGGTCAGGCCGCGCTCGGCCAGGCTGCGGCCGAGGTTGGCCGCGGCTTCATGGTAGATCGGCCGGGCGCCGGGGCTGGCGCCACAGAACACGCAGACGGACTTCAGGCTCATGCAGGGTGCTCCCGTGAACAAAAGGGAGCACAGGGTAACCCTGTCCGATCGGTCAGGCGAGCTCTTGCGGGAAGCTGCCACTGGCGCCCGCGGCATAGGCGGCAAGCAGGGTGCGGACGAAGTCGTGGATGGGCATGGTCGGCTCTCCGTGAGTTGAGCCGTCAGACTAGGTTGCCGGTGCGGGCTTGGCCGGTTGATTGTTTCGATGGCGCTCATAGCCATCGCCCCGTCAGTGCGGCAGCGAAGTCAGGTCCTTGTACGGCCGCTCGGCGAAGAAGCGCTCCAGCCAGGCCTGGTAGTGCTGCAGGGTCGGTGCCGGGATATAGGCCTTCTGCGCTTCGATGAACAGCGCGATGAAGTCAGGCTGGCGCGCCACCTGGTCGAGGCGGCGTACCAGCTCTGCACCTTCGGCGTTCTTGCTGCAGTAGATGCCGCTGAGATAGGGCGAGCTGGCCTCGACCAGCGGCAGCAGACTCAGCTCCTGGGCGACACCCTGCTCGCGCTGCACGTACTGCAGCACTTCCGCGTAATCGAGGATGTAGTCGATGCGCTGGTGTTCGAGCATGCCGTAGAGGTTGGTGCCGGCGCTGCTGGTCTGGATGCGCTGCAGTTGCGGTAGGGCATCGGGGGCCTGCAGCAGCGGATCGAGTACCGGGCCATAGCTGCGGTCGCGCACCAGGCCGCCACGCAGCTGCTTGTCGCGCAGGATCTCGCGCAGCGATACCTCGCCGCCCTGGGGCGCGAAACGTGCCACATCAGCGGTGCGCACTATCAGTTGGTGAGGCGTGGCGACAAACAGGCCGACGTAGTAGCCGTGGCGGTCGCGCTCAGGCGTGGGGAAGGTCGGCAGGAAGCAGCTGAGCGGCTCACGTTTGAGCTGCTCCAGGCCGCGGGTGAGGTTGTTCAGGCGATAGCTGTGGCGGTACTGCGGCAGGCGCTCGGTCATCTGCCGCAGCAGGTCGACGATGATGCCGTCGTCCGGGTGGCCGTCACGCATGTTGATCAGGCCCGGCCAGGCGCTCATGTTCCAGAACACCTCGGGCTTGTCCGAATCCGCGCCGCTGACGAGCGTGGAGCACAGCATGAACAGGCCCAGCAGAGGGCGGACGACACGTGCGGGGAGCATGGCAGGAACCGTAAACAGGGTCCCTGCCAGTCTAGCAAGGGCGTGCCGGGCACGCCCGTGAGCGGTGTCTCAGCTGGCCAGCAGCCAGACGCCGGCGCCGGCCGAGGCGGCCCCGGCGATGCGTACCAGCGGAGCCGCGACGCGCGGCAGGTAGCGCACGGCCACATAGCCCAGGCCGTGCAGCGCTGCAGTGGCGGCGACGAAGCCAGCGGCATAGCCCCAGGGGCTGGCCAGGTCAGGCAGTTCCAGGCCGTGGGCCACGCCGTGGGTGAGGGCGAACAGCGCGGTCAGGCCCAGCGCCAGGGCCATCGGCAGGCGAGCGGCAACGGCTACCAGTAGACCGAAGGCCAGCACCGAGCCGGCGATGCCGGTTTCCATCAGCGGAATCTGTACGCCAGTGAAACCGAGCAGACCGCCCAGCAGCATGGTCGCGACGAAGGTCAGCGGCAGCGCCCAGCGCGCGGCGCCGCTCTGCTGTGCGGCCCACAGGCCGACGGCGAGCATCGCCAGGAGGTGATCGAGGCCGGTGATGGGGTGGGCGACACCGGACATCAGCCCGGAGTGGTCGTGTCCGGCGTGGGCGAAAGCCAGCGCCGGGCTGAGGAACAGGGCGATGGCGAACAGGGTTTTGCGCAGTTGCATGAAATTCTCCTTAGGCGGCGCCGAGCATGCCGTGGCGTTCGATGAAGGCGATGATCTGGTCCAGACCCTGGCCGACTTTCTGGTTGCTGAAGACGAAGGGCTTGTCGCCGCGCATCTTGCGTGCGTCGCGATCCATCACTTCCAGCGAGGCGCCGACCATGGGCGCCAGGTCGACCTTGTTGATCACCAGCAGGTCGGACTTGCAGATGCCGGGGCCGCCCTTGCGCGGCAGCTTGTCGCCGGCGGACACGTCGATCACGTACAGGGTCAGGTCCGACAGTTCCGGGCTGAAGGTGGCGGAAAGGTTGTCGCCGCCGGATTCGACGATGATCAGGTCGAGGCCTGGGAAACGCCGGTTGAGCTGGTCGACCGCCTCCAGGTTGATCGAGGCGTCCTCGCGGATCGCCGTGTGCGGGCAGCCGCCGGTCTCCACGCCGATGATGCGCTCGGGCGCCAGGGCCTCGTTGCGCACTAGGAACTGGGCGTCTTCCTGGGTGTAGATGTCGTTGGTGACCACGGCGATGTTGTAGCGCTCGCGCAGGGCCTGGCACAGGGCCAGGGTCAGGGCGGTCTTGCCGGACCCGACCGGGCCGCCGATACCGACGCGCAGAGGTTGGCTGTTCATGGCAGGTTTCCTTGTTTCATGAGCGGAATAAACGGCTGTACTGGCGCTCGTGCGCCATGCTGGCCAGGGTCAGGCCGAAAGCGGCGCTGCCCCAGTGTTCGGGTTCGGCGATCTGCGCCTCCTGTTGCGCCTGCTCGAGCAGCGGCAGCAGCTCCGAGGTCAGGCGCTGGGCGGCCTGCTGGCCGAGCGGCAGGGTCTTCATCAGCACTGCCAGCTGGTTCTCCAGCCAGCCCCACAGCCAGGCGGCCAGGGCCTCGTCGGCACTGATCGACCAGGCACGAGCGGCCAGGGCCCAGGCCGGCGCCAGGCCGACCTCCGGCTGGGCGGCGAGGAATTCACGTGCCGCGTCATCGAGCTCCGGCAGGCCTTCGAGCAGTTGGCGCAGCGAATAGCCCATCTGCCGGCTTTCCAGTGCCAGCTCGCGGGTCTCGCGGCTGGCGCGATGCTGCTCGGCAAGCTCCCCAAGGGCCGGCCAGTCGCCCTCGATCGCGGCGCGGCAGTGGGCGAGCAGCAGCGGTGCCTCGAAGCGCGCCAGGTTGAGCAGCAACTGATCGGCGATCCAGTGGCGGGCGCTGATCGGGTCATGCACCAGGCCCTGGTCGACGGCCATCTCCAGGCCCTGGGAATAGCTGTAGCCACCGATCGGCAGCTGCGGGCTGGCCAGCCTGAGGAGGGCCCAGGCCTTGTTCACAGGCGCACGCCGAACTGGTGCAGGCGCGGGCCGTAGTTGAACTCGGCATCGCCATGGTGGGAATGGTGATGGCCGCCGCCGTAGGCGCCGTGTTCGGGCTGGAAGGCGGACTCGACCGTGCAGGTGTTGGCGCCGAGCTGGTCGAGCATGGCCCTGAGCACGTGGTCGTCGAGCAGGCGCAGCCAGCCGTCGCCGATCTGCAGGGCGACGTGGCGGTTACCCAGGTGGTAGGCGGCGCGCATCAGCTCGAAGCTGGATTCGCAGGTGACGTGCAGCAGCGGCTCGGGACGGGCGACCACGCGGACGATGCGCCCGTCCTCGGCACGCAGGCAGTCGCCGTCGTGTAGCGGCCCCTGGCCGCGTTCGAGAAACAGGCCGACGTCCTCGCCGGCCGCGCTGAAGCAGCGCAGGCGGCTCTTGCTGCGGGCGTCGAAGGTCAGGTGCAGTTCTTCGTCCCAGTAGGGCTGGGGTTCTAGGCGGTGATGGATCACCAGCATGTTGGGCTTCCGGCCAGGATTGGTCCTGTCGGTAGAGCAAGGCCCTTGCCAAGCCTGTCTGGCCCCACGATTGGCGGTGATATGCCAGAAATTGGGGCTTATCGATGCCTTGTTTTGGTGCTTTTGATTTTTATATGCCGCGTTGTGGTGCGCTTAATCGCGACCATGCCCCAGGCCACGCCAGTGCTTGGCGCCGATGAAGATGAAGCGCAGCTGCTGGGTCATCTTGGCTTCGGGGGTGAGGTGCGCCGGCAGTGCCGCGGCGGGCGGGTCGATCAGCTCGGGCAGGGTGGCGAACACGGTCTTCACCACCAGGTCGGAGGCCACGTCCAGCGCGGCGTCGTCCAGGTGCGGCGTGCGGTTCATCAGCTTGAGGTCGGCGGCCAGGTCGTCGGTGATCTGCTGGCGCAGGCGGCCGATGGCCTGGCGCACCGGCTGCGAGCCGCCGTACTGCTCGCGGGCGAGGAAGAGGAACTGGCTGCGGTTGTCGTTCACCGCGTCGAGGAAGATGCGCGCGCTGGCTTCGATGATGCTGCCCATCTCGAACTGGCTGCGACGTACCTCGCGCAGGGTGCTGCGGAAGGTGGCGTCGACCTCGGCGACCAGGGTCAGGCCCAGTTCGTCCATGTCCTGGAAGTGCCGATAGAAGCCGGTGGGCACGATGCCCGCGGTGCGGCTGACTTCGCGCAGGCTCAGGCTGCCGAAGCCGCGCCCACTGTCCATCAGGCTGCGAGCGGCATCCATCAGGGCCTGGCGGGTCTGCTGTTTCTGTTCGGCGCGTGGGGACATGGTGTTCGGGTGGTCGAAGGAATGCGGCGCACTCTAGCAAATGCGTTTTGTCGGAGTCGAATGACGTTCAGTGAACGACTGTTGACTGAAATGAATGGCTTTGCCATTCTGTGAACACTTGTTCACTGGATGTCATCGATGTCTCTCTTGCCCATGCGCCTCGTGCGCAGATTGTCGTTTCTGCTGCGTCCGCTGCGCGCCCTGGCGGCGCGTGGCTGGCTGCGCGAGGCGGAAGTCGATGCCGTGCTGGCCTGGCTGCACCCGGCCTGGCGCCTGAACCGGGTGTTCGCTCGGGTGGTTGGGCGCGAGTGGGTCAGTGACGATCTGCTCGCCGTGCGCCTGCGCTGCAACGGCAACGCGCGGGGCTGGCTTGCCGGCCAGCACGTGCAGCTGTACCTGGAGCTGGACGGCGTGCGCCATGGGCGCAGCTACAGCCTGACCCGGGTCGGGGGCGACGGCCTGGTCGAGCTGGGCATTCGCCGCCAGCCGGGTGGGCGGCTGTCCAATCGCATCCTCGATCATCTGCCGATAGGTGCGCTGCTGGAGTTGGGCCAGGCCGAGGGCGAGCTGCAGTGGCCGCAACCGGGCGCCGGCGTCGGCCTGCTGGCCGCCGGCAGCGGCATCACCGCGCTGCTCGGGTTGCTGCGCGAGGCGCTGGCCGCGGGTTATGCGGTGCCGGTGACGCTGTTGCACTACGTGCGCGAGGCCGGCCAGCGCGCCTATCAGGAGGAGCTGCAGCAGCTGATGCTGCGTCATCCCAATCTGCAGGTACGCTGGTTGCTGACCGGTCAGCCGCCGGTTCCCGGCGCCGTCGGCGGGCGCTTCCAGGCGGAGCATCTGCTGGGCATGAGCGGCTTCGAGCTGCTGACCTGCGGCCCCGCCGGTTTCGTCGAGGCGGTACGCAACAGTTGGGGTGGCGCCCTGCAGGCCGAGTCCTTCAGCCCGCTGCAGCGCCTGAGCGAGCCGGGTCAGCCGGTGCGCCTGGCCTTCGCGCGTAGTCGCCTGCAGGTTACTGGCGACAGCAATCGCAGCCTGCTGGAGCAGGCCGAGGACAGCGGTCTGCGCCCGGCCCACGGTTGCCGTCAGGGCATCTGCGCCAGCTGTACCTGTTTGCTGCTCGGCGGTGCGGTGCGCGACCTGCGCAGCGGCACGACCTTCGCCGAACCGGGCCAGCCGATCCGCCTGTGCGTCAGTGCGCCGCTGGGCGATGTGCAAATCGATCTCTAGGAAAATGACGATGCGACTGGACCGTGAACTGACCCCTGCCGAACTTGAGTCTTTCGCCGGTGAACTCGAAGCGCTGCGCCGCGAGACCCTGGCCGACCTCGGCGAGGCCGATGCGCGCTATATCCGCCGGGTGCGCAGCGTGGTGCGCCTGTGCTGCTGGAGCGGCCGCGCGCTGCTGATGCTCGGCTGGTTCCCGCCGACCTGGTTACTCGGCAGCCTGCTGCTGGGCCTGGGCAAGATCCTCGAGAACATGGAGCTGGGCCACAACGTCATGCACGGCCAGTACGACTGGATGAACGACCCCGAGCTGAGCGGGCGCCGCTACGAGTGGGACATAGTCGGGCCGGGCGATTTCTGGCGGCACACGCACAACCACCTGCACCACACTTGGACCAACGTCATCGGCATGGATGACGACGTCGGCTATGGCCTGCTGCGGCTGTTCCCGGAGCAGCGCTGGAAGCCGTTCTACCGCTGGCAGCCGCTGTGGGTGACGCTGCAGGCGCTGCTGTTCCAGTACGCCGTGGCCATCCAGCATCTGCGCCTGGACAAGTGGTACAAGGGCCGCATCAGCGGTGATGAGGTGCGCCCGCTGGTGCGCCAGTTCGGCCTCAAGCTGCTGCGCCAGTGGCTCAAGGACTACGCCCTGTTCCCGCTGCTGGCCCTGGCTATCGGCGCCAATGCCCTGGCCGTGCTGGCCGGCAATGCGCTGGCCAACCTGCTGCGCAACCTGTGGACCTTCCTGGTGATCTTCTGCGGCCACTTCACCGAGCGTGCCGCGGTGTTCGCCAAGGAGTCGGTGGTGGGCGAGAGTCGCGGCCACTGGTACCTGCGCCAGCTGCGTGGCTCGAGCAACCTGCAGGGCGGCAAGCTGTTCCACATCCTCACCGGCAACCTCAGCCACCAGATCGAACACCACCTGTTCCCCGACCTGCCGGCGCGGCGTTACGCCGAACTGGCGCCGCGGGTGCGCGAGATCGCCGCGCGTTATGGCCAGGTCTACAACACCGGCTGGCTGTCCGCCCAGTTCGCCGGTGTGCTCAAGCGCATCTGGATCTACCGCCTGCCGCCGCAGTCGCCGGCGCAATAAAAAGCCCGGCGTCTGCCGGGCTTCGGGTGGTGCCTGTCATCAGCCGCGCGGCTTGTGCGGCTTGCGCTGCTGGCCCTTGGCGAACAGCTGATGGCTGTGCTCGGCCTTGGCCGCGAAGGGCTGCTGGTCGTGGCGGGTCTTGCTCAGCTCGAACAGGCTGACGGGCTTCTGGCTGGTGCGTTGCTCGGTCAGCGGCGGTTGCTCGTTGCCCGGTAGGGCGAAGGCGGCGCCGGCCAGGGTGGACAGGATCAGGCTGGCGATCAGTTGCTTTTTCATCTCGGGCTCCTCGAGGGGGCGGAAAGTGGCTACGGAGCAAAGGGTACTCACGCTGCGCCGAGACAGAAGTCGAACGTCCTGATGGTGGCCATCGACGCCAGTAATGTATGGCGCGCAAGGCTCTAGGGCGGGCTACTTGGCGGTGAACAGGCAGGTCAGGTAGCGGTTGCTGAAACCGTAGCGGAGCATCGCCGCGAGGCGCGCCAGCAGGTAGGTGGGATGCCGGCGGTAGTAGTCGAGCACCGCGTTGCCGACACCTTCCGAGCGATGCTGCTTGGCGTGGTCCGGGCGTTTCGAGAACAGGCCGCGGAACTGCCAGTGCTGGATCTGCTCCAGTTCCTGCACCGCAGGGCGCAACTGGTGGCGGCGGAACAGGGCGAGGAACGAACGCCGGCTGAAGTCGTGCAGGTGATGCGGGTTGCCATCCAGGGTCGGGGTGATCGGCACCGAGGCGATCACCCGGCCGCCGCTGGCCAGCAGGCGCGCATAGTTGGCGATCAGATGCTGCGGGCGCGGCAGGTGCTCGATGGTCTCCAGGCTGACGATGTTGTCGAAGCCCAGCTCGCTGGAGAAGGACTCGGCGTCGGCGCAGACGTACTGCAGGTTGGGCAGGCGATAGTGGCTCTGGGCGTAGGCAATGGCGGCGGGGTCGATATCGACGCCGGTCACCTGCTTGTCCGGATGGCGCTCGGCCAGCAGGGCGGTGCCGTAGCCACAGCCGCAGGCCATGTCCAGTACGCGGCTGCCACTCAGGTGGCTGGCGGCGAACTCGTAGCGCTCCATATGGATGCGCAGGGTGGCCTGGTCGGCAGGGTTGTCGGGGTCGAGATCCGGCGGGTAGATACGCTCGATGCTGTGCATGCCGGGCTCGACCATGTTCACCTCAGTTGCGCCTCAGGCGCTTCTGGCTCCACTGGCTCCATTCGAAGCCCACCACCACCAGCAGCGACAGGGCGAACGGCAGCAGCAGGTAGAAGGCGCGGAACACGATCAGTGCGGCCAGCACGTCGACCTTGGGCAGCTCCGGCATCGCCGCGAGGAAGGTCACTTCCAGCACGCCGAGGCCGCCAGGGGCGTGGGACAGCAGGGCCAGGGAGAAGGAAGCGAGGAACACGCCGAGCACGACGAGATAGCCCGGATTGCCTTCGGCCGGCAGGGCGAAATAGATGATCGCCGCGGCGCAGGCCAGCTCCAGCGGGCCCGCCAGCAACTGGCGCGCAACGATGCCCAGGCGCGGGTATTCGACGTGCAGCTTGCCCCACTTCCACGGCTTGAACTGGCGCCAGGAACCGAGCACGTAGAGCGCCACCAGGCCGAGCAGGAACAGGCCGATGGTCATCGAGATCCAGGGGCCGACATCGACGACGCGCTTGATCAGATCAGGCTGGCAGAGCAGCACCGCGCCGCCGGAGAACAGCACACCAAGGGCGAAGGTGAAGGAGCAGAACACGATCAGTACGCCGATCTCTGCGGGTATCAGGCCCTTGCTGGTGTAGGCGCGGTAACGCACCACGGCACCGGAGAACACCGAGGCGCCAATGTTGTGGGCCAGGGCGTAGGTGGTGAAGGAACAGAGGGTGATGAACCACCAGGAGATCTTCTTGCCCAGGTGGGCAATCGCGATGCGGTCGTACCAGGCGAGGGCGAAGTAGGCACCCAGCGTCGCTCCGGCTGCCAGCAGCCAGTTGTGTGAGCGAATGGCGTGCAGGCTGTCGGACAGCTCATCCAGGGAGATAGTGCGAATCTCCTTGTAGAGCAGATAGCAGGAAAATACGACTGCGGCCAAACCTATGACGGTCCAGATCCAGTCGCTTCTTTTCATCATCAGACGATGGCTCCCCGTCTCTCTTCTGAAGGCAGTCCGTTGGCCGCTGCGCGCATCCGCAGTATGGCAGGTCGGCGGTGCGCAAATCGGCGTGCAGTATCCCGGAGGAGGGCGTCAGGCTCAAGCCGTGAGTATTCGCCGGGCGTAACTGGCTGTTACAAGGCGCGGCGGCTAGGGCGCGGGTTGCAGGCTGGCAGCGTTAGCAAGGATGGTGTCAAAAATATAAAACTGTTTCGGTGGATTTCGGCGGCGGAAATCAAGGTTTCTCAGGGGGTTATCTTCGTTAGGCACTACGCTTCGGCTGAAATGTGCAGGCATTTCGTCATTTTTGTTTGACATATTTTACGATTTTGCCAGACTGCGCCACCGCGTCGCAGGCCCGGTTTCCAACCCCGCCCGCGATAGCACGAGGTCAATAACAAAACACCACACCTGTTGTTCGCCGGCCGCTGCCTTGCACCAAGACCGCCGCGCGGACAGATGTATCTGGA
The DNA here is from genome assembly GCF_028649395.1 of Pseudomonas sp. Gutcm_11s. GTDB lineage: Bacteria > Pseudomonadota > Gammaproteobacteria > Pseudomonadales > Pseudomonadaceae > Aquipseudomonas. The sequence continues at coordinate 275,794 of NZ_JAQSUW010000016.1, forward strand.
CGGGGTAACAATGCTGATCTGGTTCGTTGCGCTCTACCTGCTGGTCACTATCGCCGTCGGCTTCTATGCCGCCACCCGAGTGAAGAACTCCACGGACTTCGCCTCTGGTGGGCGCAGCATGACCTTCCCCCTGGTAGTGGCGATGGTATTCGCCACCTGGTTCGGCTCCGAGGCGGTGCTGGGCATTCCCGCCACCTTCCTAGAAGAAGGTTTCGCCGGGATCATCGAAGACCCGTTCGGCTCCTTCGGCTGCCTGATGCTGGTCGGCCTGGTATTCGCCCGTCCGCTGTACCGCATGAACCTGCTGACCATCGGCGACTTCTTCCGCAAGCGCTTCGGCCCGAATGTCGAGCTGCTCACCAGCCTGGTGATCATCGCCTCCTACCTCGGCTGGGTTGCGGCGCAGCTGACCGCACTGGGCGTGGTGTTCAGCGTGCTCTCCGACGGCGCCCTGAGCACCACCGAAGGCATGCTGATCGGCACCTTCATCGTCCTGCTGCACACCCTGTTCGGCGGCATGTGGTCGGTAGCGATGACCGACTTCCTGCAGATGATCATCATCGTCATCGGCCTGTTCTACCTGACCTGGCTGGTCGGCGGCATGGCCGGCGGCCCGGAAGTGGTGATCGCCAAGGCAGCCAGCGAAGGCAAGTTCACCTTCCTGCACGGCACCTCGACCAAGGACATCGTCGCCTTCATCGGCGCCGCGGTGACCATGATGTTCGGCTCCATCCCGCAGCAGGACGTGTATGCCCGCGTGATGTCGGCCAAGACCGAGAACATCGCCGCGCGCGCCTCGATGACCGGCGCCTGCTTCTACCTGTGCTTCTGCATGCTGCCGATCTTCCTGGCCTACTCCGCCTCGATCATCGACCCGCAGATGGTCCAGCACTGGCTGGCCGAAGACTCGCAGATGATCCTGCCGCGCCTGATCCTGGAGAACACCCCGCTGTTCGCCCAGATCATGTTCTTCGGCGCGGTGCTGTCGGCGATCATGTCCACCGCTTCCGGCACCCTGCTGGCGCCGTCGGTGACCTTCACCGAGAACGTGCTCAAGCGCTTCCTGCCGCTGCGCAACGACCGCCAGGCCCTGCTGGCCATGCGCTGCAGCGTGCTGGCGATGACCGCCGCGACCATGACCTTCGCCCTGTACTCGGATTCCAGCATCTACGAGATGGTCGGCAACGCCTACAAGGTGACCCTGGTCGCCGCCGTGCTGCCGCTGTTCGCCGGCCTGTTCTGGAAGCGCGCCACCACCCAGGGCGCACTGCTGGCCATGGCCATGGGCCTGGGCTCCTGGGGCTACCTGGAATACACCCTGACCGACGCCGCCTTCTGGCCGCCGCAACTGGCCGGCCTGCTGTTCAGCCTGGCGGGTATGGTCATCGGTTCGCTGATGCCGCAACTGCATCGCCACTCCGGTGAGTCGGTACTGGCGATTCAGACCCAGGCCCAGCCGCAGTAACGCTTCGCTGCTTCTGACAAACCCCGCCCTCCGGCGGGGTTTTGCATTTATAGGGCCGCGACCGCCGGTCGATCCGGTGGTCGTCGGCCCGATCCATGGGTAGGCTCAGTCAGGCAATCACCACGACGAGGGCGCAGATGGATCTGAATAGCGAGGCGTTGCTGACGCGCCTGTACCGCGAGGAATCGCGCCGGGTGCTGGCTACCCTGATTCGCCTGCTGGGCGATTTCGACCTGGCCGAGGAGGCCCTGCACGAAGCCTTTCGCGCGGCCATGGAGCAGTGGCCGGAGCAGGGCGTGCCGGCCAACCCGCGGGCCTGGCTGGTCTCGGCCGGGCGCTTCAAGGCCATCGACCAGCTGCGCCGCCAGGCGCGCTTCCAGGCCCTCGACGATGTCGAGGAGCCCGCTGGGGGCGAGGCCTGGGATGGCGAGCATCTGGAAGATGACCGCCTGCGCCTGATCTTCACCTGCTGCCACCCGGCTCTGGCTGCCGATGCCCAGGTGGCACTGACCCTGCGCGAAGTCTGCGACCTCACTACCGAGGAAATCGCCAGCGCCTTCCTCGCCACGCCGCCGACCATCGCCCAGCGCATCGTGCGGGCCAAGAACAAGATCCGCGACGCGCGCATTCCTTATGAGGTGCCGGGCCGGCGCGAGCTGCCCGAGCGCCTGGAGGTGGTACTGCGGGTGGTCTACCTGGTGTTCAACGAGGGTTACTTCGCCAGCAGCGGTGAGAGCCTGACCCGTCAGCATCTTTCTGCCGAGGCCATCCGCCTCGGTCGCCTGCTGCTCGAACTGTTGCCCGAGTCGGAGGTGCGCGGCCTGCTGGCGCTGATGCTGCTGCAGGAGTCGCGCCGAGCCGCCCGCAGCGATGCCGAAGGCCAGCCGGTGCTGCTGGAGGAGCAGGATCGCAGCCTGTGGGACCGCGAGCTGATCGCCGAGGGCGAGGCGCAGATCCAGGCCGCCTTCGCCTCTGGCGAGATCGGCCCCTACTGCCTGCAGGCCGCCATCGCCGCCGTGCATGCCGAGGCGCGGAGCGTCGAGGCTACCGACTGGGCGCAGATCGTCGGCCTGTACGACGTGCTGCAGGATGCCGCGCCCTCGCCGGTGATCGAACTCAACCGCGCCGTGGCCCTGGCCATGCGCGACGGTGCCGAGGCCGGCCTGCGCCAGGTGGAGGCCATACTCGAACGCGGCGAGCTGGGCGACTACCACCTGGCCCACGCCGCCCGCGCCGATCTCAATCGCCGCCTGGGCCGCTGGGGCGAGGCGCGCAGTGCCTACCAGCGTGCCCTGCAGCTGAGCCAGCAGGGCGCCGACCGGCAGTTTCTCGAGCGCCGTCTGGCCGAGCTGCCGGGCGCCTGAAATTTTTTTGCGCGGCCCTGTCGAATTGCCAGAGTGCCGCTCGACCAGAGGATGACAGCAGCGAAAACCGCTGCCAGGGAGGAACGCGATGAAATACCTGTGCCTGATCTACAGCGACGAGAAAGTCCTGCACGACTCGCCAGACAGTCCGCGTGATGCGGAGTGCCTGGACTACGCGCAGACCGTGCAGCAGAGCGGCCGCATGCTCGCCGCCGAACCGCTGGAGCCGGTCGCCACCGCCACCACCGTGCGCGTGCGCGGCGGCAAGCTGAGCATCACCGACGGTCCCTTCGCCGAGACCAAGGAGCAGCTGGCCGGCTTCTACCTGATCGAGGCGCGTGACCTCAACGAGGCGCTGCAGATCGCTGGCGGCATTCCCGCCGCGCGGGTCGGCAGCGTCGAAGTGCGGCCGGTGCGCCAGCTGCAAATCGAGGGCTGAAGTCGTGTGCCCGTTCTGTCTGGCCGCCCTGGCTGTGGGCGGCGCCAGCGTCGCCGGTGCTGGCGGCATCGGCCTGTGGCTCGGCTGCCGCCGCGCCGCCACGAGGAGGAACAACGATGAATCCTGAATACCCGAAAGTCGCCAGTCACGAGGAGTGGCTGGTCGCACGTCGCCAGCTGCTGGAACAGGAGAAGGCACTGACCCACCAGCTCGATGCACTCAACGTGCAGCGCCGCGCGCTGCCGATGGTGGAGGTCACGGCCGACTACCGATTCACCGGCCCCGAGGGCGAGGTCGGCCTGGCCGAGCTGTTCGCCGGGCGCCGTCAGTTGATCGTCTACCACTTCATGTTCCACCGCGACAAAGGTGAGGGCTGCCCCGGCTGCTCCTTCCTCACCGACAACATCGGCCACCCGGCCCACCTGCATGCCCGCGACACCAACCTGGTGCTGGTTTCTAACGCGCCGCTGGCGGAGCTGGAGGCCTTCAAGCAGCGCATGGGCTGGAAGCTGCCTTGGTACTCCTCGTTCGGCAGCCGTTTCAACTACGACTTCCACGTCACCATCGACGCCAGCCAGGCGCCGGTCGAGTACAACTACCAGGACGAAGCCGAACTCAAACGCATGGGTCAGCTGGACATGGTCAAGGGCGAGCTGCCCGGCGCCAGCGTGTTCCTGCGTGATGGCGAGCGGGTGTTCCACACCTATTCCACCTACGCTCGCGGCCTGGACATCCTGATGAGCGCCCACCACTTCCTCGACCTCACGCCCTTCGGCCGTGGCGAGGGTTGGGACGGCATGGCCAACCTCGAAGGCAAGGGCCTGAACTGGGTGCGCCTGCACGACCAGTACGACGGCGCCAAACCCACCAAACACGATTGCTGCGCCTGAGCGCGAGGAGCGAAGCCATGAGCAATGTACAGAGCGAACTGAAAGCCCTGACCGACAGCTGGGAGAAGGCCAACCAGGCTCGCGACGTCGACGCCATCCTCGGCCACTACGCCGATGACCTGGTCGCCTTCGATGCCATCCTGCAGCTGCAGTTCAAGGGTCGCGAGGTCTACAAGGCGCACTGGAAGAACTGCCTGGAGATGTGCCAGGGGCCGATGACCTTCGAGGTGCACCAGCTGCAGCAGTGGGGCGAGGGCGATGTCGGTTTCGGCCACTTCCTCTGCCACTGTGGCGGCACCGACAACGAAGGCAACACGCACAACTGCTGGATGCGCGTGACCCAGGGTTATCGGCGCATCGGCGGGCAGTGGCGCATCGTGCATGACCACTTCTCCGCCCCCTTCGACCCGGAGAGTGGCCAGGCGCTGTTCGAACTGCAGCCCTGAGTCCGACAAGGCCGTTTATGGACGGCCCTCCCACCCCCATCGCAAGGACCGGAAGCATGAGCATTCTGATCGTCGTCGCCCTGCTGGTCGCCGGGCTGGCTGTGTTTATCGCCACGCGCCCGGCTGAGTTCCGCGTCGAGCGCTCGGCGCTGATCCAGGCGCCACCCGCCGCGCTGCAGGCGCAGATTGAGGACTTCCACCAGTGGCCGCACTGGTCGCCCTGGGCCAAGCGCGACCCGGCGATGAAGGTGGACTACGAGGGCCCGGAGCAGGGCGTCGGTGCCATCCAGCGCTGGGTGGGCAACAAGGACGTGGGCGTCGGCAGTGCGACCATCGTCGACAGCGTGCCGGGCGAACGGGTGCAGGTGCTGCTGGAGTTCATCGAGCCGTTTCGCGCCACCAGCTTGGCCGAATTCCGTTTCACGTCGGAGGGCGCCGGCACCCGGGTGAACTGGAGCATGACCGGCCGCAACGGCTTCATCGGCAAGGCCATCTCGCTGGTCTGCGATGTGGATGGGCGGGTCGGCGGCGACTTCGAGCAGGGCCTGCAACAGCTGCGCATGCGGGTGGAGGAGAGCTGATCGGCGTACAATCCAGCCTTTGCCCATTACTGCCTGGCTAGCAGGTTGTTGAAAACTACCTGCGTTGTCTGGCCGTTGTTAAAAACAGCCTCAAAATGCTCATTTACTGCTCGTAAACTGCGCTTTTTCGGCTGTTTTTGCCTAGGCCAGCCGGCCTCGTCAACGTTTCAACAGCCTGCTAAGGAGTAACCGTGGAATCGGTGATTTCCGTCGAGAACCTGAGCAAGACCTACAAGTCCGGCCATCCGGCGCTGAGCAACATCAACCTGAACATTCGCCAGGGCGAGATCTTCGCCCTGCTGGGGCCCAACGGCGCCGGCAAGACCACCCTGATCAGCATCATCTGCGGCATCGTCAATCCGGGCGCGGGCCAGGTGCGCGTGGCCGGCCACGACATCAAGGCCGACTACCGCGCCGCGCGCTCGGCCATCGGCCTGGTGCCGCAGGAGCTGGTCAACGACGTGTTCGAAACCGTCTGGGCCACCGTCAAGTTCAGCCGCGGCCTGTTCGGCAAAAAGCCCGACCCGCAGTACCTCGAACAACTGCTCAAGGACCTGTCGCTGTGGGACAAGCGCGACGCCAAGATTTTTGAGTTGTCCGGCGGCATGAAGCGCCGGGTGATGATCGCCAAGGCGCTGTCCCACGAGCCGTCGATCCTGTTCCTCGATGAGCCCACCGCGGGCGTGGACGTGGAGCTGCGCCGCGACATGTGGAACATGGTGCGCCGCCTGCGCGAGCGCGGCGTGACCATCATCCTCACCACCCACTACATCGAGGAAGCCGAGGAGATGGCCGACCGCATCGGGGTGATCCGCAAGGGCGAGATCATCCTGGTGGAGGACAAGCACGTGCTGATGCACAAGCTCGGCAAGAAGCAGCTGACCCTGCAGCTCAAGCACCCGCTGTCCTGCGTGCCGGCCGAGCTGGCCAGCCACGGCCTGGAGCTGACGGACGAGGGCCACGCCCTGGTCTACACCTTCGACGCCCAGCGCGAGCACACCGGCATCGCCGAGCTGCTCAAGGACCTGGCCCAGCACGGCATCGACTTCAAGGACCTGCAGTCCAGCGAGAGCTCGCTGGAAGACATCTTCGTCAGCCTGGTGCACGAAAAGGAGCGCGTATGAACCTCTACGCCATCAAGTCCATCTACCTGTTCGAGCTGCACCGCACCTGGCGCACCCTGCTGCAGAGCATCGCCACCCCGGTGATCAGCACCTCGCTGTACTTCGTGGTGTTCGGCTCGGCCATTGGTTCGAGCATGACCGAGGTGCACGGCGTCAGCTACGGCGCCTTCATCGTGCCCGGCCTGATCATGCTGGCGCTGCTCACCGAGAGCATCGGCAACGCCTCGTTCGGTATCTATATGCCGAAGTACTCGGGGACCATCTACGAGCTGCTGTCGGCGCCGGTGTCGTTCTTCGAGATCCTGGTCGGCTATGTCGGCGCGGCAGCGACCAAGTCGATCATTCTCGGCCTGATCATCTTCGCCACCTCGCGCCTGTTCGTCGATTTCGAGGTGGCGCATCCGGTCTGGGCGCTGGTCTTCCTGGTACTGACGGCGATCACCTTCTGCCTGTTCGGCTTCATCATCGGCGTGTGGGCCGACGGCTGGGAAAAACTGCAGGTGGTGCCCGCGCTGATCGTCACGCCGCTGGCCTTCCTCGGCGGCAGCTTCTACTCGATCAGCATGCTGCCGGAGCTGTGGCAGAAGCTGACCCTGTTCAACCCGGTGGTCTACCTGATCAGCGCGTTCCGCTGGGCCTTCTTCGGCGTTGCCGACGTCAACCTCGGCCTGAGCATCGGCATGATCCTCGGCTTCCTGCTGGCCTGCGTGCTGGTGGTGAGCTGGATCTTCAAGACCGGCTATCGCCTGCGTCAATGAAGTAGAGAAGGGCACGGCTGCCGGGTGGCAGCCGTGATAGGCAGATCAGAAGCGTCGGGTGCTGAGCAGTTCTTCCAGGACCCGGGTGATGACGCGGAAGGGGATCGACATGTGGTCCTCACCGCGCTCCAGTTGGAAGTCGCTGCGCAGCCCATACTGCGAGAGCTGTTCCAGGCGCAGCTGCAGCGAGCGCACGTCCTGGATCTCCTGCGGCATCTCGCGGTCGCCGACCCACATCGACAGGCTGCGATGGGTCAGATCCAGCTTGCCGGCGTGCGCCTGCTCGGTGAACGCCTTCTCATGCGCCAGCAGATAACGATCGCGCCACCACAGGCTCGGGCTAATCGCCACCACGTGCTGGAACAGTTGCGGGCGGGTGAACAGCGCATAGATGCCGAACATGCCGCCGAACGAGTGACCGACCAGGCTGACCTGGTCCTGGTCGACCTTGAAGCGCTCGTTCACTTTGGGCATCAGGCGCTGCTCGATGAAGTCGAGGAACAGGTCCTGGCCGCCCTGCGGCGGATTGTTGCGCGCAGGCTCTTGTGGCGGTGACAGGTCGAAGGCGCGGCGGTTGAAGTCCAGCGGCGTATCGCTCGGGTAGCCGATGGCGACCACGATGGAGGAACGCCAGCGGTCCTGCGCGCGCTTGGCGGCGTGGAAGGCCGGGAAGTAGGCGTTGCCGTCTAGCAGGTAGATCACCGGGTAGCCGCCGGTCCAGGGCACGTCGCCCTCCGGCAGGCTGACCATGATCCGGTAGTCGCGGCCCTCGGCGCTCTTCATCAGCCACTGCTCGCTGCCGTCCAGGTTGACCTGGTCGGCGTGGGCGGCGGCAAAGCCGCCCAGCAGCAGGCCCAGCGCCAGCGTTGCCTGGCGCAGCCAGCTCAGCGCATTCACCAGCTGTAGCTCAGGCTGGTGACCACGCTGCGCGCCTCGCCGCGGTAGCAGTAACCGTCCTGGCAGTTGATGTACTGCTTGTCGGTCAGGTTGCGTGCGTTGACGGCCAGGCGTACGCCGTCCAGGCCGCCGGCGAAGTCGTAGTGCACGCCGGCGTCGAACAGGGTGTAGTCCTCGTTCTTCATGCTGTTGGCGTCGTCGCCATACACGCTGCCGGTGTAGCGCGCGCCGGCGCCGAAGCCCAGGCCGAACGGCAGGTTGTAGTCCAGCCACAGCGAGGCCAGGTGGCGCGGCACGTCCTTCGGATCGTTGCCCTCGTCACCATCGTTGCTCTTGGTGATCTCCGGGTCGTTGTAGGTGTAGCTGGCGGTCAGGTGCATGCGTTCGCTGAGGTCGGCGACGGCCTCCAGCTCCAGGCCGCGGGAGACCTGCTCGCCGGTCTGCACGGTATTGAGCGGATCGTAGGGATCGCGGGTGGTCACGTTTTCCTGGGTCAGGTGGTAGAGCGAGGCGGTGAACAGCGCGCTGCTGCCCGGCGGCTGGTACTTGAGGCCGACCTCGTACTGCTTGCCCTCGGTCGGTTTCAGCGCGCCGCCGGCGTTGGTGCCGCTCTGCGGCAGGAACGACTCGGCGTAGCTGGCGTAGGGCGCCAGGCCGTTGTCGAACAGGTACAGCGCGCCGAGCTGGTAGGTGGTGGCGGAGTCGTTGGTCTTGCTGTTGATGCCGCTCAGGTTGTCATCGTTGCGCACGTGCACCCAGTCGCGGCGCAGGCCGGCGGAAAGGCGCCAGCGGTTGAGCTCGATCTGGTCCTGCAGGTAGGCGCCGGTGCGCTGGGTCAGGCCATCCTGGTCGGCCAGCGGGTCGGTCGGCTTGCTCACCGGCTGGTGGTAGTCCGGTGCGTTCATGTCGATCGATGGCGCCGGACCCATGGCGTACAGCACCGAGCTGTCGAACCAGGCGTAGTCCACGCCGCTGAGCAGGGTGTGCTGCAGCGCGCCGGTGGCGAAGCGGCTGACCAGGCGGGTGTCGGTGGTCACCGAGTCCATGTTCTCGTAGACGCCGACCGCGTAGCGATCCATCACGCCATTGCTGATGTTGCCGTCGGGCTGCAGGTACTGGTTGGTGGTGTCGATCTGTCCGTAGCGCAGGTTCTGCTGCAGGCTGAAGGTGTCGTTGAAGGCGTGCTCGAACTCGTAGCCGACGGTCCACTGGCGCTGCTCGAGCTTGTCGAAGTACTCGTCGCCCTGCCAGAAGTCGGTGAGGTGGTCACCGTCCTGATAGAGCATCGGCGAGGCGGCGGTCTCGCGCTCCTGGTACTGGGCGAGCAGGGTCAGGCTGGTGTCCGGGTCGATCTGCCAGCTCAGCGACGGCGCGATCAGGCGTACATCGTTGTTCAACTGCTCGATGTAGTTCTCCGCGTCGCGGTACACGCCCACGGTGCGGAACAGCACATTGCCGTCGTCATCCAGCTTGCCGCCGACGTCGAACTGGCCCTGCTGGTGGTCGTAGTTGCCGCCCTGGATCTCGACCTGATTCTTCGCCAGCAGGCTCGGGCGCTTGCTCACCCGGTTGACCATGCCGCCGGGGCTGATCTGCCCGTAGAGCACCGAGGACGGCCCCTTCAGCACTTCGATGCGCTCCAGGGTGTAGGCCTCGGTGCCGTAGATTGACAGCCAGCCGTTGTAGGGCTGGCGCAGGCCGTCGAGGAAGTCGGCGGACATGGTGGTGTCGAAGCCGCGCACGCTGATGGTGTCGAAGCGCGGGTCGAGGCCCGAGCTGCCGACGCGTACGCCGGCGCTGTAGGCGACGGCATCCTGCACGCGGTCGACGTTGCGGTCGGCGATCTGCTCGGCGGTGACCACGCTGATGCTCTGTGCGGTTTCCAGGATCGGCCGGTCGGTCTTGGTCGCGCTGCTGGCGTTGCTGGCGAAGTAGCCGTTGGCCGGCTCGAAGGCGCTCTGCGTGGCGCTGGCCTCGATGTCGGTGTCGTCGAGCTGCAGGCTCGAGCCGCTCTTGCTCGGCAGCACCACGTAGCCGGTCGGCGTCTTGTGCGCGACCAGGCCGCTGCCGGCCAGCAGTGCCGCCAGGCCGTCTTCCACCGAGCCGCCGCCGGCCAGGCCAGGGCTGCTGAGGTCACGCACCTGGTCCGGCGAATAAGACAGGGTGATGCCGGCGCGCTCGGCGAAGGTGCTCAGCGCCTGGCCCAGCGGCCCGGCCGCGATGCTCGGGGCGACTGCCGCCTGCGCCGGCGTGGCGGCCTGTGCCGGCAAAGCCGCCAGGCCGGCGTTCAGCGTCAGCGCCAGGCAGATGGCGACGGGCAGGGAGCGGGGACGGAACTGGAATGACGCGGAGCTGGCAGAGCGCATGACGATGTCCAATGAGGGAGTGATCCCCTCAAACCGGATGAGACGCAAAAGTCCGACAGAAAATTTTCGTGCGCTGGAATTCGACCTAGGCCGCCACCACGCGTACCCACCAGCGGGTGCGCTCGACCACCCGGACCGGCAGCAGGTAGCTGATGTTGTTCAGCATCGCCGTGGGTTCGTCGAGGTGGAACACGCCGGACAGGCGCAGGTCGGCCACCGTCTGCTCGCAACCCAGCCAGCCATGGCGATAGCGCCCGGCCTCGGCGAGGAAGTCGGCCAGGCGGATGTCGTTGACCACCAGCAGGCCGCGGGTCCAGCCGAACGGGTCGAGCGGGCCCTGGCCCAGCACGCGTGTGCCGGCGGCCGAGATGGCCAGGCCTTCGCCCGCTTGCAGGCGCTGTTGCTGCTTGCCGATGGCAACCAGCGCCGCGCCGCGCTGCACGCGGATCTCGCTGTAGCCGTCGTGCTCGCGCAGCAGCACGCTGGCATCGCGCCCGGCGCAGCTGGCGAAGCGGCAACGCACGCGCCAGTCGCTGCCCTGGACCAGGACTTCGCCGGCGCGCAGGCGCAACTCGCCGTCCACCACATCCAGCGCGCTGCCGGTGTTGAGCAGGGCTTCGGCATCACCGGCGAGTGCTACCTGGCGGCGCTCGCCGGTGCGGGTGGTGAAGTCGGCGTGCCAGGTGCGTGGCACCTGGGTGGCCAGCAGGCCGCTGCCACCGACGGCCAGGCCGAGGCCGAGCAGCTTGAGGCTGCGCCGGCGGCCGAGGTCGGTTTCCGCCCGGTGCAGCAGGGGAATGGCCTGCGCGGCAGGCAGCTGGCCGGACTGGAACAGCCCGCCCATCTGCTGCAGGCGTTGCCACGCCAGCTGGTGGCGGGCGTCGTGGTGCAGCCATTCCTGCCACTGCCGTTGCAGCTCGGCATTGCCGGCGCCCGCGCGCAGGCGCATCTGCCAGTCGATGGCGGTGCGCACGATGGAATCCGGCAGGGTTGGCAGGCGTTCCTGGCGGCTCATGACGTCGCCTCGAAGCAGGCGCGATAGCAGTGCAGCAGGGCGCTGGCCACATGCCGCTCGGCGGTGCGGCTGGAGACGCCCAGTTGAGCCGCCACCTGGGCGTGGTTCAGGCCGCCCAGCTGATACAGCAGGAAGGCCTCGCGCACCTGGGGCTTGAGGCCGTCGAGCAACTGGGCGATACGCTCCAGGCACTGCAATGCCTCGTGGCGTACCTCCGGCGAGGGATGGCTGGCCTCGGGCAGCTGCGCCAGCGCCTCGAGGTAGGCGCGCTCCAGGGCATCGCGGCGCCAGTGGTCGATCACCAGACCACGGGCGATGCGCGCCAGCAGCGCGCGCGGCGCCTGGTTGCTGACGGGGCGGCCGCGCACCAGCAGGCGCACGAAGGTGTCTTGCGCCAGGTCCGCCGCCTGATGCGAGCAGCCGACCGAGCGCCGCAGCCAGCCTTGCAGCCAGCCGTGATGCGCCCCGTACAGCAGGTCGAGAGAGACGAACGAATCTTCATGTGGCGGCATGGCGCGCTCCGCAGCGAGAGGCCTGAACGCCATGCGCGGACACGGCGAGAGCGCGCACATTATTCGCGAATCATTCGCATTTCAACTCTTTGCGTCATTCTGCCGCCGGCCGGGTGCTGATATTTCGTCTTCAGACTTCGCCGCTAAAGGTGGCGAGGGCATTGCCGCGGCCCTCCACGCTCCTCGCTGCACCCTATGCTTCATCCTGCTGCCGGCGCCGATCTGAATGCTCGCCGCCGGGCATGGTCAGCATGGGTAAGAGTGGGCTGCGGAGGAGGTGGGTATGGACAGGTTCACGGGTGGTTGCCTGTGCGGCGACGTGCGGCTGGTGGCGCTGGGGCAGCCCTATCGCACCGGCATCTGTCATTGCCTGGACTGCCGCAAGCAGCACGGCGCGCTGTTCCATGCCACGGCGATATTCGCCGAAGAGGCGGTTAGTATCGAGGGCGAGACCCGTGTCTACGCAGGCCGGCACTTCTGCCCGCGCTGCGGCTCGCCGGTGTTCGCGCGCACGGGGGATGAGGTGGAGGTGAGCCTGGGTTCGCTGGATGCGCCGGACCAGCTGCAGCCGACCTACGAGCTGTGGACCTGCCGGCGCGAGGGCTGGCTGCCGGTGTTTCCGCTCAGCCGCCGCTACGCGCGCGACCGTCAGTCGTCAGGGCGCAGCGAGGGCTAGCGGCCGTCAGCACTCGATGATGTTCACCGCCAGGCCGCCACGGGCGGTTTCCTTGTACTTGCTCTTCATGTCCGCGCCGGTCTCGCGCATGGTGCGGATCACCCGGTCCAGCGAGATGAAGTGCTGGCCGTCGCCGCGCAGGGCCATGCGCGCGGCGTTGATCGCCTTCACCGAGCCCATGGCATTGCGTTCGATGCACGGTACCTGGACCAGGCCGCCGACCGGGTCGCAGGTCAGGCCGAGGTTGTGCTCCATGCCTATCTCGGCGGCGTTCTCCACCTGCTGAATGCTGCCGCCGAGCACCTCGCACAGGGCGCCGGCAGCCATCGAACAGGCCACGCCGACCTCGCCCTGACAGCCGACCTCGGCACCGGAGATCGAGGCGTTCTCCTTGTACAGGATGCCGATGGCCGCGGCGGTGAGCAGGAACCGCACCACACCGTCGTCCGAGGCGCCGGGCACGAAGCGCCGGTAGTAATGCAGCACCGCCGGCACGATGCCGGCCGCGCCGTTGGTGGGGGCGGTGACCACGCGGCCGCCGCTGGCGTTTTCCTCGTTCACTGCCAGGGCGTAGAGGTTGACCCAGTCCATCACCGTCAGCGGGTCGCGCAGGCTTGCCTCGGGGTTCTGGCTGAGCTGGCGGTGCAGGGCGGCGGCGCGCCGGCGCACCTTGAGGCCGCCAGGCATGATGCCCTCGTTGCGGCAGCCGGCAGTGACGCAGTCCTGCATTACCTGCCAGATGGCGAGCAGGCCGGTGCGTGTCTCGGCTTCCGGGCGCCAGGCAGCTTCGTTGGCCAGCATCAGCTGGCTGATCGACAGGCCGTGCTCGGCGCACTGGGCGAGCAGCTCCTTGGCGGTCTTGAACGGGTAGGCGAGGGCGGTCTTGTCCTCGACGATGCGGTCGGCGCCGGCGGCTTCTTCATCGACCACGAAGCCGCCGCCTACCGAGTAGTACTCGCGCGAGCGGATCTGCAGGCCGGCGGCGTCGAAGGCGCGGAAGATCATGCCGTTGGGGTGATAGTCGAGCGGCTTCCTGATCATCGCCAGGTGTTCCTTCTCGACGAAGCGGATCGGCTTGTCGCCACCCAGTTGCAGCTCGCCGCTGGCGCGCATGGCGGCCAGGCGGCCGTCGATGGTGGCGGTGTCGACGCTGTCCGGCTGCTCGCCCTCCAGCCCCAGTAGCACTGCCTTGTCGCTGCCGTGACCCTTGCCGGTGGCGCCGAGCGAGCCATACAGCTCGACCTTGAGGCTGGCGGTGGCGTCGAACAGGTCCTCGCGGCGCAGGCCCTCGACGAAGCGCGCGGCGGCGCGCATCGGCCCGACCGTGTGCGAGCTGGACGGGCCGATGCCGATCTTGAACAGGTCGAAGGTGCTGAGGGCCATAGGTGAGTCCCGTGACTTGATAGTCACAGAGTACACCGGATGCCGCAGCCGATAAGGTCATGGAAGCGACCCGCAATTGCCATGATTCGTCTGCGAGACGGCGCATCGCCGTACTGACGAGCAGCAATGTTGGCTGGCCGGCGCGGCGCTAGAATGCCGGCCTTTTCCGCGAGGGCAGATGCATGGGCGAGCGTTTTGGTGAGGGCGATGCTTCCTATCGGGCTGCCGGCGGCCTGGACGGGCTGCGCCGCCTGGTCGACGACTTCTATCGCTACATGGACGAGCTGCCCGAGGCCGCCGAGGTGCGCGCCATGCACGCCGAGAACCTGGAGCTGGCGCGCGACAAGCTGACCTGCTTCCTCAGCGGCTGGCTCGGCGGCCCGCGCCTGTTCGCCGAGAAGTACGGCTCCATCGGCATCCCCAGCTTCCACGCGCAGTGGCCGATCGGCAATGCCCAGGCCGAGGCCTGGCTGACCTGCATGGCTCATGCGGTGGCCGGCCAGGGCTACACGCCGGAGTTCGCCGAATACCTGCTCGCCCAGCTGCGCGTGCCGGCGCAGCGCATCGTGCAGGCCAGCGGCGCGCGCCACGGCGCCCCGTCCGCGTGAGCCTGGCGGCCGTTATCGGTCGCGCACATGGCCACTATCGAGACTAGCGATTTCCGCCTGAACCCCCGGCTCACTAGAGTGGTCACACGTTCAGAGGAGATCACGCGATGCCCCGTATCGACATCATGTCCATGGTCGGCAGTGCCGTACCGCAACCCTTGCGTGCCGAAGGCCACATGGCCTGCTGGTATGTGGTGGTGGATGGTGTACCGCAGCAGGGCCCCTTCGTCTCGCGTGACCTGGCGAGTGCCGCCAGCCAGCGTTGCCAGCGCGATATTCGCCTGCACTGATCCTCTACCCGAATTGCTCCGCGCCTGAGATGGCGCTTTGGACGGCCTCCTCATCCCGTCCACCCATGCCCGCCCCTCCCCCGGCGGGCTTTTTTTTGCCCTCAGCGCACCCGCTCGCGACTCTGCACGGCCAGGTCCAGGGCCTTCTGCATGTCCAGGCGCGCGGAACGGCCCACGTCTTCATCGTCCAGCTGGTACTTGCGCTCGGACGGCAGGATCGGCGCGGTCAGGTCCTCGGCATCCATGGGTTCGAAGTCGTAGTCGCCGCCGATGGTCATGGCGCTGCGCCGTAGCAGCATGCGCAGCTGGTCCGGCTGCAGCTCGGGGTTGATCGACAGCATGGCTGCCACCACGCCGGCCACCATCGGCGTGGCATAGGAGGTGCCGCAGTGCACCTCGCCGCGCTCGCCGGCGCGCAGGGTGGAGGCGCGGGTGCAGGCCGAGGCGGTGATGTCCACGCGCATGTCGATGTTCGACGAGCTGCGCTTGATCACGTATTCGGGGTCGTCCACCGCCACGTCCTTCTTCTGGCTGCGCTGGTGGCCGCCGACCACCAGCAGCTGGTCGGTGATGAAGGAGGAGGGCAGGCGGTATTCGTCGGTGCCGGAGAAAGCCGCGCCGTTGCCGGCCGAGTTGATCACCACCACGTCCGGGTGCTCGCGGCGCAGCCACAGGAAGAATTCCTCCAGCAGCTCCTCGTAGCCGCTCATGGCCAGGCCCGAGCGGATCAGCGAATCGACCTCGTCGCCCTCGACGTTCTTCGCCCCGACCCGGTGGATGCCCCAGCTCCAGTTGAGCACCCGCACGCCGTCCTCGACCAAGTTGACCGAGGCGGCCACGTTGGCGGTGATGCCGGCGTCGGAGTTGCGCTCGACGATGACCTCGAAGCCCGGCCCGGCGCCATCCAATGCCTGCAGGAAGCCGCTGTTGCCACCGCGTTGCGGATGGGCGGCGAGGATGCCGGCCACGCTGCTGCCGTGGTTGTCGGGCTTGTCCGAGTCGCGGGCGTAGAGGCAGGTGCGCTGGTCCGGTGTGCAGCCGCCGAGGTGGTCGGTGAAGTCCGCGGCGTCGAAGTCGACGTTGCGCTCGATCACGCCGATGCGCACCGGCTTGGTGTCGATCGGCGCCTGTTTGGCGGGGATGCGTCGCCGGTAGTAGTTCACTGCGTCGGCGAAGCGATTGGCTGCCCACTCGTCGTCGCTCGGCTGCTGCGGCACGTCGGTGCGTTCGCCTTCTTCGCCCTTCTCCGGGGCGGA
Source organism: Pseudomonas sp. Gutcm_11s (assembly GCF_028649395.1). Taxonomy (GTDB): domain Bacteria; phylum Pseudomonadota; class Gammaproteobacteria; order Pseudomonadales; family Pseudomonadaceae; genus Aquipseudomonas. Next base: position 291,864 of record NZ_JAQSUW010000016.1, read on the forward strand.
TTCCTCGACGATCACCGCGTCCACGCTGGCCTCGCTGCCCAGGCGCAGGATCAGCGCATCGCGCTGCACCAGGTCCTTGGCCGGCAGGCGCAGCTGGTAGATGTTCAGCGGCGGTATGGCGCCGACCACCTTGGCACCGTAGCTCTCGGCCAGGCGCTCGGCCTCCTTGCGCCCGTCGTGCTTCTCCTCGATCAGCAGGCTGACCAGGTCCAGGTAGGTGGTCAGGCCGTCCATGTTCTTCGCCACCTCGTCCGGGCCGGCGGCCAGCACCTGGCTGCTGCCGCGCGACAGCCACACCGGGTTGCTGCGTCGTTCGCCCTGCTGCAGCCACAGCGCGGCGCTGGGCCCATCCGGCGGATTCAGGCGCAGGGTCTGGCCGTCGCGTTGGATGGCGGAGGGTTCGAGTTTGGCCTGGCCCAGGTGCACGCGCAGCTCGCCTTGCTCCAGGCCAGTGGCGCGCAGGCAGTACTGCGCGGAAGCGTCGAAGAGCGCGCCGCAGCGCTGCAGCTGCACGATGCGCAACGGCTCCCCGGCCTGGGCCGGGAGAGCGGTGACGAGCAGGGCGAACAGGGCGAACAGGCCGGCACGGGCTAGCACGGCAACCTCCGAAGCGGGACGTTTCGGATTGGGACCGACCGGCCCCGCGTTGCGTTCAGCCCGCGTGCGTCAGGTACGGAAGCGGCTGACCAGGATCTGCAGGTCGTTGCCCAGGCGCGCCAGCTCGGTGCTGGAGGCGGCGGTTTCCTCGCTGGCGGCGGCGGTCTGCTCGGAGATATCGCGCACGTTGATCACGCTACGGTTGATCTCCTCGGCCACGGCGGTCTGTTCCTCGGCGGCCGCGGCGATTTGCTGGTTCATCGCCTGGATGGCGGAGACCGCGTCGGCGATCTCACCCAGGCGGCTGCCGGCGCGGCGGGTCAGGTCGACGGTGGCCTCGGTCAGGGTGCGGCTGCTGTCCATCAGGCCGGCGGCCTGCTGGCTGCCTTGCTGCAGGCTGCCGATCAGCGCCTCGATCTCTTCGGTGGATTTCTGCGTGCGCTGGGCCAGGCCGCGTACCTCGTCGGCGACCACCGCGAAGCCGCGCCCGGCCTCGCCGGCACGGGCTGCCTCGATGGCTGCGTTGAGCGCCAGCAGGTTGGTCTGTTCGGCCACCGCCTTGATCACGTCGAGCACGCTGCCGATCTTGTCGCTCTCGTTGCGCAGGTGGTTGACCGCCTCGCTGGAGCGCTGCACTTCGCCGGCCAGGCGGTCCATCTGCTGCACCGCGTCATTGACCGCGGTCTCGCCTTCCTTGGCCTGGCGGTCGGCGTCGTTGGCCGCGTGCGAGGCCTGTTCGGCATTGCGCGCCACTTCCTGCACGGTGGCCGTCATCTCGTTCATCGCGGTGGCGACCTGGTCGGTCTCGTCCTTCTGGCTGGTGACGCCGGCGCTGGTCTGCTCGGTGACCGCGGACAGCTCCTCGGCGGCGCTGGCGATCTGCGTGACGCTGTCGCGGATATGGCCTATCAGCTCGCGCAGGCTCAGGGTCATGTCCTGCATGCTGCGCTGCAGCTGGCCGAGCTCGTCCACGCGGTTGACGCGCAGGTCCTGGCTGAGGTCGCCGGCGGCGATGCGTTCGGCGGCGCGCAGGGTGTCGCGCAGCGGCTGCACGATCAGGCGGGTGATGGCGACGGCAGCGGCGCTGCCCAGCAGCAGGGCGAACACGGCGGCACCAATCATCAGGGTGCGGCTGCTGGCGGTTTCCTTGCTGCGCTTGTCCATCTGGCTGGTGCTCAGCTGGCCGCTGAGCGATTCCAGCTGGTTGCCGATCTCGACCATCTGCTTGCGCAGGTCGAGGCTGGTGTTCAGCTCGCGGGTGAACTGCTGCAGGCTGGCCGAGTAGTTCTTGATCTCCTCGGTAGACATGCTCAGCTCGTCCTGGAAGCTGGCCGGCATGTTCTGGCTGTGGCCGTTGAGCAGTGTCGCGACGTCGGCCACCGCCTTGCTGGCGGCGGCTTCGGCCTGGCTGTCCTCGCGGCCGATGTAGCTCAGCACCAGACGGCGGGCGGCCTGCACCTGCAGGGAGGCAGCGCTGATCTCGCGTAGCAGCGGCAGGCGCTGTTCCTCGAGCACCTCACCGCCGCCCTGGGTCAGCTGGTCCATCAACTGGTCGAGGCCCTGGCCGATGCGTTCGGCGCGGGCGGTCAGGTCGCGATGGGCAGCGGCGCGGTTGTCCACCGTGCCCACCAGCTGTTCGAACAGGCGCTGGTAGCGGGTGGCGTGCTCGCTCTGCTGGCGCAGCAGGTCGAGGTCGTACGGGTCGCTCAGCTGATGGGACAGCTCCTGTTGCTGTTCCTGCAGCGTGCGCAGCGCGGCCAGTGCCTCGTCGCGGCTCTCCTGATCGCGGTCGGCCTGGTAGCTCAGGCGGGCGATGCGCAGCTCCTTGGTCAGCAGATTGAGCTCGGCGATCTCGCTGAGCTTGGTGCTGCGCGCGATGATCTTGTCGGCGCTGATCCAGCTGATGAGGGTGATCAGGGTGGTCAGCAGCAGGACCAGGGCGAAGCCCAGGGTGAGCTTGCGACTGACGTTGAGGTTGGCGAGCCAGCGGGTCATGGAGGACTTCCTGAAACGACGGGTATGCAGCTAGAAGTCGACCCGGCAAGCGAAACGGTTAAGACCGTATGTCGGATATGTGACCGAAGTCCGTTTAGCCGTTCTCGGACAGCGCTGCCTTGATCGAGCGGGCCGCTGGCGCGATAGTCGGCAGCGCACTCGAGGAGAGCTCCATGACAGCACCGACGCCGGTTCGCGGCGACCTGATCGATACCCCGCTCGGCGTGATGATCGCCCTGGTGGACGCCCAGGGTGCCTTGCAGCGCCTGGAATTCCTCGACGACGAGGTGCACGAGCCGCTGATCTGGCGCGGCTACCAGTTGCAGCGCGAGGCCGCGCTGGTGGCACCGGTGGCACGGCAGCTGGAGGAATACTTCGCCGGCCAGCGCTGCGAATTCGAGCTGGCCCTGGCGCCGCTGGGCAATGCCTTCCTGCACGAGGCCTGGAAGCACCTGCGGCAGGTCCCCTACGGCACCACCATGACCTACGGCGCCTTGGCCCTGAAGCTGGACCGCAACACCTCGGCACGCGCCGTGGGCCGCGCCAATGCGGTCAACCCCATCGCCATCATAGTGCCCTGCCACCGCATCATCGGCGCCAACGGCAGCCTCACCGGCTATGCCGGCGGCCTGCACCGCAAGCAGGCGCTGCTGGAGCTGGAAGGCGTAATCACCCCGGCGCGCCAGCAGTCGCTGCTGTAGCCGTTTCCGGTCGGCGCCGGCGGGCATTCTTTACGCATTCTTAACGGCCAGGCCCTGGCCGCCAGGCGAGAATTGACGCCCTGAAGTGGTTCGCTGGAGGGTCTGCCCGTCCGCACCATTCGCCTTTCATCGTGGCGCCCGGCGCCGCTGCTCTCCTGAGGTGCGTCGTTGAGTTCCAACATCGCGGAGTTGGACGGGGTTTCCCGTAGCCATGCGTCATCCTTCGGCCTGCTGGTGGCCGCCATCGGTGTGGTCTACGGCGATATCGGCACCAGCCCGCTGTACACCCTCAAGGAAGTCTTCGCCGGCCACTACGGCGTGCGCGTCGACCAGGCCGGCGTGCTCGGCATCCTCTCGCTGATCCTCTGGTCGCTGCTCTGGGTGGTCTCGCTCAAGTACGTGCTGTGCATCCTGCGCGCCGACAACGGCGGCGAGGGCGGGGTGATGGCGCTCACCGCCCTGGCCCGTCGCGCCACCGCCGGATACCCGCGGCTGAGTTCAGTACTGGTGCTGCTCGGCCTGTTCGGCACCGCGCTGTTCTACGGCGACAGCATGATCACCCCAGCCATCTCGGTGCTCTCCGCAGTCGAGGGCCTGGAGGTGGCGCTGCCGGGCCTCAGCCACTGGGTGGTGCCGGTCACCGTGGTGCTGCTGATCGGCCTGTTCCTGATCCAGAAGCACGGCACCGCGCGCATCGGCATCCTGTTCGGCCCGGTGATGGTGCTGTGGTTCGTGGTGCTGGGCGTGCTCGGCATACACGGCATCGTCCAGCGCCCGGAGGTGCTGCAGGCGCTCAACCCCTGGTGGGCGGTGAACTTCTTCATCAGCCACCCGGGCATCGGCGTGACCATCCTCGGCGCCGTGGTGCTGGCGCTGACCGGTGCCGAGGCGCTGTACGCCGACATGGGCCACTTCGGCCGCAAGCCGATCACCCGCGCCTGGTTCGCTCTGGTGCTGCCCGGCCTGGTGCTCAACTACTTCGGCCAGGGCGCGCTGTTGCTGGAGAACCCCGCGGCCGCGCGCAATCCGTTCTACCTGCTGGCGCCGTCCTGGGCGCTGCTGCCGATGATCGGCCTGGCCACGCTGGCCACCATCATCGCCTCCCAGGCGGTGATCTCCGGCGCCTTCTCGCTCAGCCACCAGGCCATCCAGCTCGGCTACATCCCGCGCATGCAGGTGCAGCACACCTCCAGCGCGGCCCAGGGGCAGATCTACATCGGCGTGGTCAACTGGGCGCTAATGGTGGCCGTAGTGCTGCTGGTGATCGGCTTCGGCTCCTCCGGCGCGCTGGCCGCCGCCTACGGCGTGGCGGTGACCACCACCATGCTGATCGACACCCTGCTGGTGGCCGCGGTGATGCTCCTGCTGTGGCGCATGCCGCGCTGGCTGGTGCTGCCGGTGCTGCTCGGCCTGCTGCTGGTGGACGTGCTGTTCTTCAGCGCCAACGTGCCCAAGGTGTTCCAGGGCGGCGCCTTCCCGGTGGTGGCGGGGATCGCCCTGTTCGTGCTGATGACCACCTGGAAGCGCGGCAAGCAGATGCTGTTCGAGCGCCTGGACGAGACCTCGCTGCCGCTGCAGGGCTTCCTCGACAGCATCCGCCTGCAGCCGCCGCACCGGGTCGAGGGCACCGCCATCTTCCTCAGCGCGCGGCCGGACGCCGTGCCCCACGCGCTGCTGCACAACCTGCTGCACAACAAGGTGCTGCACGAGCAGGTGGTGCTGCTCACCGTGCTCAGCGAGGACACGCCGCGGGTGGCGGAGGGACAGCGATTCGAGGTCGCCTGTTACGGCGACGGTTTCTACCGCGTGCTGCTGCACTTCGGCTTCATGGAGGAGCCCAACGTGCCGCAGGCGCTGCGCCTGTGCAGCGTCGAGGGCCTGGATTTCGCGCCGATGCGCACCACCTACTTCCTCAGCCGCGAGACGGTGATCCCGACCAAGCGCTTCGGCATGATGCCCTGGCGCGAGCGCCTGTTCGCCTTCCTGCAGAAGAACGCCAACAGCAGCATGAGTTACTTCCAGCTGCCGGTGAACCGGGTGATCGAGCTGGGTACCCAAGTCGAGATCTGAGCCCGGAGCGGCGCCGTGCCCGGTAGAATCACGCCGAGTACAGTTTTCCGGGACAACTGCGTGGATCTGCAACAGGGCTTCGTCCTGACCCGTCACTGGCGCGACACGCCGGCCGGCACCGAGGTCGAATTCTGGCTGGCCAGCGACGCCGGCCCGCGCCTGCTGCGCCTGGCGCACCAGCCCTCGGTGGCCTTCGTTCCCGCCGTGCAGCGCGAGCGTGCCGAGGCGCAGCTGCGTGGCGAACGCGGCGTGGAGCTGCGTCCGCTGGGCCTGCGCGACTTCCGCCAGCGACCGGTGCTCGGCCTGTACTGCAACTCCCATCGCCAGCTGATCAAGCTCGACAAGCAGCTGCGCAAGGCCGGAGTAGACGTCTACGAGGCCGATATCCGCCCGCCGGAGCGCTTCCTCATGGAACGCTTCATCACCGCGCCGGTGTGGTTCGCCGGCACGCCGGGTGAGGGCGGCGTACTGCTCGACGGCCGCCTCAAGCCGGCCGAGGACTACCGGCCCAAGCTGCGCCTGGTATCGCTGGACATCGAGACCAGCGAGCGCGGCGAGCTGTACTCCATCGCCCTGGAGGGCTGCGGCCAGCGTCAGGTGTATATGCTCGGCGAGCGGCCGGAAGTCGCCCCCGAGGTGGACTTCGACCTGGCCTACTGCAGCAGCCGCGCCGAGCTGCTGCAGCGTCTCAACGCCTGGCTGGCCGAGCATGACCCGGACGCCATCATCGGCTGGAACCTGGTGCAGTTCGACCTGCGCGTGCTGCAGCGCCATTCCGTCGACCTCAAGGTTCCGCTGCTGTTCGGTCGCGGCGGCGAGGTGATGGAGTGGCGCGAACACGCCAGCCACAACCACTACTTCGCCGCAGCCGCCGGCCGCCTGATCATCGACGGCATCGAGGCGCTGCGTTCGGCCACCTGGAACTTCACCCCGTTCAGCCTGGAGAGCGTGTCGCAGACCCTGCTCGGCGAGGGCAAGGCGATCGACACGCCCTATGAGCGGATGGACGAGATCAACCGCATGTTCGCCGAGGACAAGCCGGCCCTGGCCCGCTACAACCTCAAGGACTGCGAGCTGGTCACGCGCATCTTCGCCCACACCCGGCTGATCGACTTCCTGCTGGAGCGCGCCGCCACCACCGGCCTGCCGGCGGACCGCAGTGGCGGCTCGGTGGCGGCCTTCACCCACCTGTATCTGCCGCCTATGCACCGCATGGGCTTCGTCGCGCCAAACCTCGGCGAGAAGATGCCCCAGGCCAGCCCTGGCGGCTTCGTCATGGATTCTCGCCCGGGGCTCTACGAGTCGGTGCTGGTGCTCGACTACAAGAGCCTGTACCCCTCGATCATCCGCACCTTCCTGATCGACCCGGTGGGCCTGATCGAGGGGCTGCGCGAGCCGGACGACGAGCATTCGGTGGCGGGCTTTCGTGAGGCGCGCTTCTCGCGTACCCGGCATTGCCTGCCGGACATCGTCGAGCGCGTCTGGCAGGGCCGCGAGGCGGCCAAGCGCGAGGGCAATGCACCGCTGTCGCAGGCGCTGAAGATCATCATGAACGCCTTCTACGGCGTGCTCGGCTCCAGTGGCTGCCGCTTCTTCGACACCCGCCTGGCCTCGTCCATCACCCTGCGCGGCCACGCCATCATGAAGCGTACCCGCGAGCTGATCGAGGCCGAGGGCTACAAGGTGATCTACGGCGACACCGACTCCACTTTCGTCTGGCTCGGCCACGAGCACGACGAGGAGGCTGCCGCGCGCATCGGCCGCGCGCTGGTGGCGAAGGTCAACCAGTGGTGGCGCGAGCACCTGCGCGACGAGATGGGCCTGGAGAGCGCGCTGGAACTGCAGTACGAGAGCCACTACCGGCGCTTCCTGATGCCCACCGTGCGCGGCGCGGAAGAGGGCAGCAAGAAGCGCTACGCCGGCCTGGTGCAGCGCGCCGATGGTCACGAGGAGATGGTGTTCAAGGGACTGGAAACGGTGCGCACCGACTGGTCGCCGCTGGCCCAGCGCTTCCAGCAGGAGCTGTACCGCCTGATCTTCGAACGCAAGCCGCACCAGGAATACATCCGCGACTACGTGCGGCGTACCCTGGCTGGCGAGCTGGACGAGCTGCTGATCTACCGCAAACGCCTGCGCCGCAAACTCAGCGACTACGAACGCAACGTCCCACCCCACGTACGCGCCGCGCGCCTGGCCGACGACCACAACGATCGCCTCGGTCGCCCACGCCAGTACCAGCGCGGCGGCTGGATCAGCTACCTGATCACCACCGCCGGCCCCGAACCTCTGGAAACCCGCAGCTCGGCCATCGACTACGAACACTACCTGACGCGTCAGCTACAGCCGGTGGCGGATGCGATCCTGCCGTTTGTGGGGGATGACTTCGCAGCGATGATTGATCGGCAAATGGGCTTGTTCTGAGGGCGAGACACGCCGCCAAACTGGCCGGAATGCCGAGACAACAGGCTGAGTGTGCCTTTCGGCAGACGCTTCATTCAGCGCGTTGGAACCAGCCCATAATCTTGGGCTACTCCGCTTTGGCCAGATAAAAGTCAGCGCGATGCAGTGAGGTTCGCTCTGTTGGTGTTAGTGATCTGGCGTGGAATCTCTAAGGCTCTTGCCTGAGTCATTACTTCACCGAGGCTTTGTTCATCTGCCTAGCCAGTCCCTAACGCCGGGAAGAGGGATTCCAACAGAGCCGGAGCTTTCGCCATCCTCTCGCATATCCCCTGGTGCAATGAGTTGATAGCGCGGGGGCATTTAATGGGCGACTGGTCTGTTTGCCGAGGATTTGAGCTGTACATCAGCTCCAAGTGGGCGGCAACGGAAGCAGGCGCATTGGCTGACGGGTTGCCGATAGGTGCGGCAGATAATAGGTGTGTTCATAAGAATTACTCGTGTCGGGCGCGCCGGCGTTTTGCTTGAGCGCGCGTGTTTTATGACCGGAAATCCAGGCATGCGTTCGCAGACCGATGTTCCGGCAGGTTGTTGTCTCGACAGGAGGTGACGCCAGTAGGGACGATTGAGATCGAGCAGAACAGCTGCATGAACCTTGGAGAACAAGGAACTGCAGGAGGGAGAGTCGGCTTGTATCAGTGCTGCGCAGCGAATCTGCTTCTGATCTCAAGAAAGCAGAGCGTGCGCTCAAGTGGAACGGTGTTCCGGATACCTGCCATGTCCTGGTAGGACTGCATACCGCATAGATCAGGATGGCGGCTGCCATCTGCGCTTATCACCTTGCGGGGCCGGGAGTCTACCACGGTTAGATTGTTTTTTGACCAGCAAAGAAAAAGCCCCTGAAAACCTGTCGATTTCCAAGGGCCTGTTTGGTGGAGCCGGGGGGATTTGAACCCGGTTTTTTGCGTTCCATTGCGGCGTAAACCTCCGCAATCTGTGGTTTAGGTGCTCCCCGTCCTCTCACTATGTAGCTATCCGGCCCAGTGAATTCGACACCTTTTCGACACATGCAGAACTGATCAGGCCGCCCAGCACACCGACTGGGTGGTAATCAGCGGTGGGTCCTGAAACTTTCTTCGGCCATCCAGCCAGGCCCTGGTTTGTTCTACGTCGAACTTGTACCCGTTGGCATCGCGTACCGCTAGCACGCTCCCGCTGATGGTGTAATGGCCACATTCGGTACAGTCGATGGCATTGCGGCCAGGCTCTTTCCACACCTGCGCCTCGGTTGTTCCACACACAGGGCAAACCATGTTGCATCTCCTTGAGATGTGGCCCTCCCTAGCCGTTGCCGCGTCACCGTCGGTGCGCAAGCTCACGCGTTGGAACTTTTCCCCTGCTCAGAATCCACGCTTTCGAAGTAGTCATCATGCGCCTGCTGAGCCACGGACTCGAGCTGGAACATACGCTCCCTCACTTCAGGGGTGGTGAGGTCTGGGTCGGTACTCAGGTATTGGTCGAGGTCTGCCCAGGCGGCAGAAGCTGCCTTGGCAAATCTGCGACTGCGCTCTTTGAAGGTAGCCATAGGAAACTCCAGGTTGTCTGCGGAAGACTGTCCGCAGTCAGCAGTGTTCTACCAATCTGATACCTCCGGTCGCCGCCTCGCCTTTTGTGGACTTAACAGCCGACCCGCGATGTCTAACGTCCACACCTGCCGGAGGGCACTCAGATGCGAACCCCGTATCGCAGCGACATAAGTGGCCTACGGCTGGCCCTGGAGCTCACACAAGTCGAAGAGATGGGCAACACCGAGCATGGACTCCAGTTCATCCTCCAGCAGCTCATCCATATGGCCGAGGTATCCCCCTTTGGTTGCGACGCAGCTAGCGAGCTGCAGCAGATTGCGACCCAACTGCGGGAGGCCGGTGCAACAGTGCCGCCGGGCCCGCTAGGCGACGATGCAGAGAGCGGGATTGCCTACGGCATGAGCACTACCTTGGTGCTGATCGAGAAGCGCATCGCGGTACTCGCGTATGCCTAAACACAGCCTCAGCGCCGTTCCTTCAGGGCAAAGCTTGATCTACCGGAGCAGGTCCGCCGCATGGCGGCCCAGTACAAACGCCTCCAGCATCGCGGCGTCCTTGGTCTGAAAGTGCTGCTGAAGCCACACCTCTGAGTCAAGAAGCTCCTCGCCATTGAAGTAGATCGAATATTTGGCCACGTAGTGGGAGCGGTTATCGCTCGGGTCGACGGGATTCGACTTGATCGGCCCCGTAACCTCGACGGCTACGTCATAACCGTAGTGGTGCTTGTAGTCTGAATAGATGACGGGTTCGGTAACCATGATTCGCCTCCTGCGGAAGCGGCGACTACTGCTTTCGACGCTACTCCCTAAGGTGACGAATCACCACTACTTCCGCAGCAGAGGCTTATCAGAGGCATTCAGCATGGCTAAGGTGCGCTTTTCCCTAGTGTTGCCTCAAGAAATAGAGCTAGGGATTTGAACCCAGTATTTCCCGTTGCGTTATGACCTAAACAGGTTCATTACGAGGTTCACACTGCGCTGATGGGCTCATTTCGTAGCATTCTTGCTCGATTATTTCGACACTTGCCCTATCAGTTGAGGTGGATAAGAGGGCGTGGATCAGGTTCTTTCTATGGTGAATTTTGGTGATTGCTTACCTATCTAAGCGTAGCCATTTTTCTTCTAGTCGAGCTAAGGCAGATAAAGCAGCCCCTCCGCCCACTGTAAGCTTGAAGTCAGATGGCCAGTCCCCAACGGCAATTACCCTCATTTTCTCTAACTTAGATACGTATAAGGATTTGCCATGAGTGGTGCGTAGAGCTGCCATTTTTTTCGCTATCTCAGCTCTTGTTGTTGAGCTTGAGAAGTGTATTGATCTAACTAGGAGGAAGTCTTTAGTGTAGTCTCGGGCTAGGCCTATAATTAAAAACACATAGCCTATTATTAGTAGAATTAAGGCTACCACAAAAAAGCCGCCGATTACTTTGTATATAATCCCGCCTTTAATGTATTCAACAAATGAGGCGACCAAGAGTAGGCCTGTAATTCCGACTGCTATGTATGCACATATTTCGAGAGCGATCTTGATGCTAGATACGGCTCTTAAGATGCCTCGGAATGCTCTGGCTATCAATAGCCAATCTAGGATAGCTATTGATATTAATATTAGCGGCAAGGCGTCGAGCTCTGGAAGGCCCCAGCCTATCCCATCAAAAAATGACTCTCCATAATATGGTGCGCTTTTGTATTCTGCTGGTGCTAGGAGTCTTATTGCTGCATTCCACATGAATAGGCCTGGGGCCGCAAATCTGAATATGGATATTAGTGCATCTGCGAGAGTTGGTGCAAAGAATGGGAAGAAGCCATAGCTAGCTTGTTTTTTTATGATTGTTACAGATGATGCTGATACAAGGTTGCTAAGCGCTGCTAGGAAGAATATGAATAAAGTTACACCCATGCTTAGATAAGAAGTCTCTGGGGAGATTATTGCTGCAGCGATTGTTGCCAGTATTGAGAGTTGAATGTTGAAGGAGCGAATGTCTGCTATTTTCTTTACGCCCTGTAAAGAGTCCGAAAGTGAAAGTCCGAGCTTTAATATTCTCCTGGTTCGCCAAAATTGAATAATAGGCATTCTCTCCAGATAAGAAATCATCCCTGATTCGAGATTTTTTTCAAGTCTAGGGAGATTTCTACATGCTCTAAATGATGTCTCCTGAAGCCAAGAGTCTTCTCCTTCAATAGCAAGGTTTAAAATCGGTACGGACTCTGATTCTGGCAATAGACCTGTAGCTTCCAGGCATATTTTGGCATGTATGATGTTGTCGCCATTCTCCACATGTTGTCGTATTAGTTTGCCAAGGGGTGTTTGAAAACTACTAATTGCGCTTCGGCGTGAGAAGAATGCGTCAACAAGGAATCTGAGGCAATGAATGGCACGCAACCTATTTATGTCGCTGCGGAAATTATCCTGTATCTCTTTCCAGCAAATTAGTCCTAATCGTTGAGCTTCTTCGTCGGAGCATAGTTGTGCATATAGGACCAGAGCATCTCTCCCACGAGAATCAGTAGGGATATGCTCAATGGGGGCATCACTTGGTGTCTCCAGCAGTCGCATAGTCACAAAGTATTCTAGGAATCGGCGATGCACAAAGGCGAAGGAGCTCGACTCTCCTTTGGTTACTCTTGCAATTCGAGCGTAGCTAAGGATTTCAATAACAGATTCGATATTTGAGTGCCCAATGCTTGAGCTAATCACTCTCACAGGTGCTTCTAGCCCATAGCTGTGAGAGTTGAAGACAAACCATGCAATTTCTTTTGTAGCTTCCATGATTTCTTCGACAGTCAGCCCGCGAGACGAAATCTTACTGGTGCACTTTGCTAAACGAGCTAAGAGATAGCTCTCGTATATTTGAGCTTGATTGGCTGGGAGGGTGTGTTGCTCATTGACCCACTCTCCAAGAAGGGCCATCAAGAACGGGTTTCTGGCAATGGGAACTAAGTCTAGTCTGTCTCTAAATAGAGAGTTCTTCAGTTCTGAGGTAAATGCCGGAAATCTATCCAGAGCCTCATGAATGCTGGTTTCTGACAGTGGGCGTATCTCGAGGACTTTTTGTGCTAGGTAAGATTGGGTTGGGCGCCTGAATACCCTTGATGCCAAAACGCCGCGAGAGTTATTTTGGCTTGAAATAAAACGAAATAGCATCTCGGACAGAGAGTTTATTATTTCCGAGCTCTCGTCTGTGTCTAAAAGCAGTGGCATTTCATCAAATGAGTCAAAGATAAAGAATAGGCGGCCGCTGCTCCACAGCTTTTTAAAATAGCTATCGACAAAGTCCTCTGTGAATAAGTCTCCGCGTGCTTTCACGCTTTCAATAACAAACCTTTCTAGTTCTGAGACGGATGGCGATAGCGCCGTGCTGGAGGGTGCCCATTCGCGGAGATTTATGTAAATTGGTATGCGCCCTGTGCTTCCTACTTCTTTGAGCATGTCTCTTGCGAGCTTTCTTAATGCAACACTTTTCCCCGCGCCTGGTGTTCCAAGGATTAGAAAGGCTTGCGATGCGCGATCGGCCCTGATTGCGCTTTGCAGGTTCATTATCTTCTTTCTATATATCGATCGATGAGAGGACAGGATCTCAACTTCTACTTCTAGCTCGGTGTAATAGTCGGGACTCCAATTGCTTTCGAGATCTACTTGAACTAAGTGGTTGTTGAGTGCTGAACAGAATGATGCAAGCTTGCTCTGGAATCTTTCTTCGGGAAAATCTTCGTCCAAAGGGTTTGGGTGCCCGCTTGCAATGCTCCTGTCTTGCATGTAGTGATTAACTATCCAGATGCATGCGAGTACAAAAAGCAATACGATAAATGGAGGTTCTCCATCTATTTTTATTGATGAGGCCCAAGGAAATTTCTCTGCGATCTCTGGTTGAGAAAGTACGGACTTAATTGCAGAGTTAACTATGTTTGCCCATGCGCCCCATGAGGCCACAATGCCAAATGCGCCAATAAGGCTTAGCGCACGTATTCTGTTTGCACCATAGCCTGGAGGCATTACTAAATGCCGTAGGATAAATAGAGTTAGGCAGAAAACAACTGCAGCCAGGATTGCTAAATAACCCGAAAGAAGTGATGCCATAGCAATGGCTAATACGCCAAGGACTAGACAAATAATAAGAAATTTATGGTTGGAGGATAGGTGGCTATTCATGACTGGTCGTCCCTGATCTAATTCAGCCCTGCTTGGCTTCTAGGAAAATCAACTTGCTGCCACGTCACGAACTATCGTGATGTTTCACTCTGAATAGGCGAATCGGGACTTATCTCATCGAGGGTTGGACTCATTTGCCCTTTATCGGGCATCACTTCCCCTGTTACAAGCCACCATCGGTACTGCGGTAGTACTGTTGCCAGCCGCTCAATTTCCTCAGCTCCAACTCGTGCTTTTTTCCGTTTTATGTTTTGCCAGCGGAAGTATTCCTTCGTTCCAGTTTCTGCTAGAGCGCTGAGGCCGACAGTCTCTATCAATAGAATTGCTCTATCAGTGATCGTGTCGTTCATTGGAATATTTTCGCATTAGTTCTATGTACTCTGAATCCGTCTTGTGTACTATGTGCTTAAGTACTTAGTACTAACAGATCTGCTATTAATGACACGAATAGTGACGGAACGAGCATGGAACTGGAAGAGCTTGACCCCGCCAAGCTGCATGCCCTGCAGCGCGACGTTGAGACCATCGAAAGCTGGGCTGAGCGCAACGGTGTTGCCTATGGTGTGGCCCGCGCATGGGCTATGAAGGCCGTCATCCCTACCATTAAGGTCGGTAAGCGGCGCATGGTGAATAGCGCTCTGTATCGCTCCTGGCTGTTGGAGCAGGAGTGGACGGCATGAGCTATGGCCACCCTCAGCCGCTACCTACATCAACCACACACCGCGGACTGTTCCTGCTCTGTCTGCTGGTCCCGTCGCGCACCGGCTCCCGTGCTCTCCCAGTCCACACCCTGCGACCAATGCCGCCCCGTGTCTGTGGCCAAGGTCGATGGAATTTGGAAGGCGAAACCGGCTTTCATCTGCGCGAAACACACGCCACCGCCCCGGCCCCCGAAGTACTGGAACGTTATTTACGACTCGGGCAATCCAACGCCCTTCGTTCCAGTCCGCGAGCCGTTCGAGTTGGAGGGCTGAGCCAATGAGCGCATTCCGTTTGGCCCGCTACTTCGTTGCCCTCATGGGTGTGTGGTCGGCGCCCATGCTTATTGGCATCGCCCTCGGTGTCGGTCTGAGCACATGGCAGCTCACTGAAGAGGCTGAGTTCTTCGAGGAGATCTTCACCCGCTCCATGCAATCGGTAGTCGAGTCCTGCACGGCCCCGACCGATCCGCCGCCAAGCAGATCGCCTCCGGCGTCCGGGACTGGTCCACCAGTCGCGGGCGACGGTGGCGACACGGGATAACAAGGGCGTGGCCCTTGGTGTTTGACGCGATAACGGCCCGCGCATTGGCCGAGTTGTAAAACCCCGGCAAACCGAGAAACCCCTCGGGCGAAAAACTGAAAAGTTCGCCCGTGTGGACTCGCTCGGCCTGCTGAAAGGCAAACCGCGCAATCAGGCGCACCACAGCGAGGAAACACACACATGGCACGTTCCACTATGGAAGTCGCATTCCTGGGCACCCAGAAAACCGAAATGGAAGGCGCGAAATACGTGAAGGTCTTCTATGGCGATGAGCCGGACGGCAAGACCGAGCACGGCCTTTCCATCATCGGCATGGCAGTCGCTGACGATCACGCCGACGAGGTCTTCGCCGCGGGCGCTCACTTCGAGCCGCTGGAGATGGTCCGCATCACCTTCGAGGTGGACCGTGGCGGCCAGAACAAAGGCAAAAATCTCGCCCTGCACATCGAGTCGGCCAAGCCCCGCGACCAAGGCCAACGCCAAGCCCAGCAGCCAGCCCAGGGCGCCAAACCGGCCACCCCGGCTGACGCCGCCAAGTCCTGATTAGAGGGCGGCTCAGATGGTCCGGATTTACTGCAATCACTGCCACGACTGCGCCCCGAAGCGCCTGTGGTCGCTGATTAAAGCCTGCCCGCGCTGCCTGAGCCCCCTATGAATTTCCTCGCGTGTGAAGGCGACTGGAGTGTCGGTGCAGCAGGTGAACCCATCTGCACCGGGACGCTGGTCAGCCTCACGCAAGAGGAAATGCAGGCCCTGTACGGGACTGCACTCACCTGGGACCAAGTGGCCGAGCTGCAAGGCGAAGTGATCACCCTGTTTGCCGTGGTGTTCGGCTTCCTGGCCCTGAAGAAAGCACTCAAGAGGTAATGACCATGAAACAACTGAAGAACCTGAAACGCTCCCTCGGTGCCGTCGCTGCTGTCGGCCTCATGTCCATCCAGCAGGTGTACGCCGCTGTCCCGGCCGAAGCCACTGGCGCTCTCGATGAAGCCGGTGCCGACGTCGGCACCATCGGTTGGGCCGTGTTCGGTGTGCTGGTGGCCGCTGCGGCCTTCAAGTACATGCGTCGCGCCCTGTAAGCCAGCTCGTCACGGACTCGTGCCGGGCAAGAACAACCCCGCTCCGGCGGGGTTTTCTTATCCAGCTGGAGCAACGTCATGTCTCAAGAGTGGTTTGTCCTGATCGTTACCACCGTCGCTCTGGCGGCGCTGTTCTTTGGGCGGGTGTAGCCATGCGTGGATTGCTCATCACTGCGCTGCTGGTACTGGCCTCGCTTCTGCGTGTGGCACCTGCCTACGCAGGTTCCTCCTACTTCCTGGAGCTGACCGGCGAGTATTTTGAGAACGCCGGAGACGCCTGTAAGTCGCTCACGTTTGATTCGGTTACTAGGTCGGGCGAAACCTATTCCGTCACGGGGCAAACAGAGGTTGGCTCAGTCTCAAACGCGGGAAACTGGTTCACCTGTTCTCTGCGCTTGTATAGCTCCAGCGGTAACTACATCAACGTTCAAGGCGAGGTCGGTGGCGTCGTTGCCAAGATCACGACGAACGTCTGCGAGGCTGGAGGTAGCGAAAGCCTGACATGGCCTATTGGGCGTCAGGAGAAGGATAACGACGCTACGCTCGTTCCTTTCGGGTTCAAGCAGCCTCTGAAATATTGCTTCGATGGTTGCCTTGGTAATGCCGACCCAGGCGGCACCGGGCAAGACTTCTTCGGTGAACCTGACACCGATCCCAAGTACGAAATCATCTTTGCCAACCTCGCCTATCAGATGACCGGCGATGGCTGCTCATCTGGCACCAATGAGCCTCCCCCAGATGTTCCACCGCCGCCAGACTCCCCCGATCCCTGTGAAGCTAATCCAACGGCTGAGGGCTGTTCGGGCGGTACTGATCCGACAGACCCAACTGATCCCACGGACCCGACCGATCCCACTGATCCGACAGACCCGACTGATCCTGGTGATGGGGGCGGTGGTACTGATCCCGGCGATGGTGGCGGCGGTGACGGCGGTGGTGATGGAGGCGGTGATGGTGGGGAGGGTGCCGTCACTGGCGAGAACTGCGATCAGGCGCTGACCTGCACCGGCGATGCCATTGAGTGCGCTCAGCTGCGCATGCAAAAGGCCCTGCGCTGTGACGGCCCCGACCTAGATTTCCCCGGCCAGAAAGACGACATCGCCGACTTCCTCGACAACCCCGACTACAAGGCCGAGGAAGACGAGGAGATCAACCTGGGCGACATGTTCAGCGAAGGCACTCGTTTTCTTCCCAGCAGTTGCCCCCAGGCCGAGCAAGTCAGCCTGACCCTGATGGGTGGCCGCTCCTTCTCCCTTTCCTATGAGCCGCTGTGCCAGTTCGCCAGCGACTTGTCCTTCCTGATCGTGGCGGCTGCTGCGGTCTTCTATGCCCTGTATGTGGGCCGCGCTGTAGGAGGTGAGTAATGCCTGTATGGCTCTGGGCGGTGCAGCTGATCTTCATGATCGTGCAGCCGCTGATCAACTTTGTCCTTCGCCTGCTGGGCATCGGCTTCATCACCTACGTGGGCTACAACGTCCTTCTCGAACAGGTCACCACCTACGTGACCTCGCGCATGGGCTCCAGCACGTTGGTGATCCAGCAGATTCTCGGCCTGGCCAAGATTGATGTAGCCATCAACATCTTCCTCGCGGCCGTCACCACGCGACTGGTGATTGCCGGGTTGAACAAGGCTCAGGACAGCCGCCGTGCACAGGTCTGGCGCAAGCCGGGCGGCACCTCCATCGAAGCGTAAGGAGGCCGCCCGATGCTCTATATCCGCACTGGTAAGCCCGGCCACGGCAAAACTCTCAACACCATTCGCGAGGTCGACGCGAAGGCGTTCGATGAGGGCCGCCCGGTCTACTTCCACAACATCAACGGCCTCAAACCCGAGCTGCTGAAAGCCAGCTGGTTCAAGTTCGATGATCCTGAGCTGTGGTTTGACCTGCCACCCAACTCCATCGTCGTGGTGGATGAGGCTCAGGGTTGGTTCGGCGCCCGTGATACTCGAGCACGGCCACCTGAGCACATCACCCGCTTCGAGACCATGCGGCACTCCGGCCACGAGGTACACCTCGTCACCCAGGACCCTCGGTACATCGACGTGCACCTACGCCGCCTGTGCAATGGTCACGTCCACTACTGGCGGGTGTTCAAGTCTCAGCAGCTGCTCCGCTTCGAGTCTGATGCAGTGATCGAGAAGGTCGAGATCAAGAGCAGCTTCAAGGATGCGGATAAGAAAACCGTTCGCCTCGATAAGAAGTACTTCGGCGTCTACACCAGCGCCAACGCCAGCCACCACTTTCAAACCAAGCTCCCGACCAAGTTCCTGCTCGCGATGGCCGTTATCGGCGTGGCCGGCTTCATGGTCTATCGCGCCTACGAGCGCTACGAGCTGGGCAAGGAAACAACGCCGGCTGAGCAGGGCGCGCCAACGTCAGAGAAAGGGCTGGTTGATCAGGTAAAAGGCTCGGTCGGCTCCCTCATCAACCCGGTGGCCAACGCTTCCGGCAAAGAGGCCATGACGACAGCCAAGTACATCGCTCTGCGCACACCGCGGATTCCTGATGTACCCAGCTCGGCCCCCATCTATGACGAACTGACCAAGCCCAAGACCTACCCGAAACTGTCGTGCGTGATGAGTTCGGATGAGGGCTATATCGAGCGCAACCGAAAGCGCTATCAGGTCGTGCGAGCGGGGCAGAAAGCCTACATCTGCGAGTGCTTCAGCCAGCAAGGCACGTGGCACAAGACCTCGTTCTCTTTCTGCCGCAACACCGTGCAGCACGGTTACTTCGATGCAGCGATCGCTGATCGGGGCAGCACTCAAGACGGCATGCCAAAGCAGCCTGCTACGCCACCACCGACACAGCCCCTAGAGAGCCAGCAGCAGGCTGATGGCGGAATCAAGGTGGTGCAGATCCCCTACGAGAAAGGCCGCTTCCTATGGTGATCCGCGCCTGTTCCTGGGCGCCTTTTCGCGCATGCGCGAGGGACGAGCGATGCGCAAAAGGCGCGCGCGGGACGTCCCTGTAACACGTCAGATAAACCCTATTACCGAGTTCCAATTCGTACCAATTTGGAGTGAGAGAAATGAGCGTAAAGGACCAACTGCGAGTCGATCAGGAGTTCAACGAGTCCCCGGTTGGGAGGCTCTTCTTTGATGACCACACCGCCATCCTCACTGACCTGTCGAAAGTTCGTCTGCTGCGCTGCGGGGTGGACACCGTGCGTCAGCTTTACCGGGGGCTGATCCGCCCGGAAGTCATGGCGTTGTTCGAGACCCCTGGAGCCATTGTCGATTTCGCTGGCCAGCGCTGGCACTCCGGCCGCGTCGGTCGTGACTCCGGCTACCAGTACAAACTCCAGAACGCTGACCTGGGCTTCGTCCTGCTGGTGAAGAACTTCAACGCCAAGCTCGACACCATCGGCCCACACCTGAAAATCGAAGTGTCGCCCCATGCCATCGACAACCTGAGTCCCGACCGTCTGCAAGCTCGGATGGACTACTACGCCAATGAGGTGATGACCAACCTTGAGGTCAATCAGTGCGCGGTGCATCTGGCGCTGGACCTTCAGGGCTGGCAACCACCGTCTGACCTGATGGCGCGTATGCACTGCAAGGCGCGTGCGCACCGTGACATTTCCGGCATCAACGAGATTTCCTGGGCGACCAAGGCCAGCGTGTATGGCCGTGGCGAAACCTCCATGTTTGGCTCTGCCGGTGGCATCCAGCTGTGTATCTACAACAAGACCGAGCAGGCCCGCGCTACTGACAAACTCGACTATTGGGAAGGCGTCTGGCGTCGTCGTGACAGCTTCGATGAGAGCGACCCGGACAACTACAGCCCGGAGCAAGACGTCTGGCGTGTCGAGCTGCGCTATCACCACTCGGTGATCCAGCAATTCGCCAGCGGCTCCGTAGACGTGCACTCCGGCGCACTGATCGACACTCGGTCCTTCTCGGCCTTCGCTGGCCACCTCGACGGCCTCTGGTGCTACGGCCTGAGCCAGTTCCGACTACAGGCCCGCCCTGGGCGCTATGAGGCCATCTGGACCTTGCTTCGTCAGGATGTGCGAGTCGATATCGCCGCTGATTCGCTGCTGGAAGACACCCACTACAAGCGCCATTACAAGACGGCTCGTGGCTTCTCCGGCAAGAACGTGGAGCTGTTCCTGGGCAACTTCGTCAGCTTGCTGGCAAGGGAAAGGGTGGGCGCAAAAAAGGCGTTTAAGCGGCTCACCGAATGGGAATGCTGGCCGGTGATCCGCGACCACTACGTCGCCAAGGATATGACCACGCTCGACCTCTACAAACATATCCGGAACCTACTTGAGGAGCGACACATCCGATGGGGTAGGGCAGTATGAGCCTTCAATCGCGTGGAGCGGCACCGAAATGTTTGATGAACAAAGGTGCCCGGAGTGCGGCCGCGTGTCGCCTAGAGGCTCCTACGAGTGCCCGCATTGCTCTCGAAAGGGTGATGTTCTTCTGGTTGTCTACGCCGTTTTCTTGGTTCTCATCTTCGCTGCGTTTATCTACCTGCTTTTCCTGTACTGATCGGCTTCTCACCTATGGCCATTGAGCAATTGCCCGATGGCCGTTGGAAGGTCGACGTAGAGCCGATCAAGGGAAAGCGTTTTCGCAAGACGCTTAAAACCAAGGCTGAGGCTCAGCGCTTTGAGGCGACCTGCCGGGCCAAGGTAGTGGATAACCCGAGCTGGTCACCCAAACCGACCGACACCCGCCGGTTAACCGAGCTGGTCGCGGCATGGTTTGATCTGCACGGGCATTCGTTGCGGGATGGTGAACGCCGCCGTTCCAAGCTGGATTTGGTCGCCAAGCGCCTGCGCAATCCCCAGGCCGCCAAGCTCGACCCGCAGACCTACGCTCATGATCGTCGCGTCAGGCTAGGGGAGGGCACTTCGCCCAAGACGCTCAACAATGAGCTGGGATATCTGCGCTCGGTCTACAACGAGCTGCGGGGCTTGGGCGTCATTGAATACGCCAATCCGCTGGCCCTGGTGAAACCGCTCAAGATTCAGGAACGAGAGCTTTCTTGGCTGACGAACGATCAGATTGCCGAGCTGCTGCAAACCATCCGCAGTGGCTGCGATAACCCACACGTCGAGATCATCACACTGATTTGTCTGGCCACTGGTGCACGCTGGTCAGAGGCCGAGAAGCTGAAGCCGACCGGGCTGCGAAATGCGGTGATCACCTTCAGCGGGACCAAGAGCGGCAAGGTGCGATCAGTGCCGATCACTGTTGAGTTGGAGGCCAAAATAGTTCGCCACTGGAAGCAACACGGCCAGCCCAATTCGGCCATCACCTCGTTTCGTAGGGCGTTGGCCAGAACGACGATTCAGCTACCGAAAGGGCAGGCTGCTCACTCGCTTCGGCACACCTTCGCGAGCCACTTTATCCAGAACGGCGGAAACATCCTCACCCTGCAGAAAATCTTGGGCCACTCCAGCTTGGCTATGACAATGCGTTACGCACATCTCGCGCCCGATCATCTGCAGGATGCTGTCAGACTCGGCCCAATGGCCTACTGATCTGACGTGGCGCTTTTGGGCTTCTCTACGATTTGCTTATTCCACTGAGCCTTTTGCGTGCTGCCCATACCATTTGATTTCCTTGTCGGCACTGCGGTGATTTCGCCGCCTTCGGATAGGAACGCCTCAATCTGTCTATTGAGCTTGGAGCGTGCACTCTCGTCGAATGAATTCATTTTTCAGGTTACTCATGGCAGTTAGAGGCAATGGGGGATGTGCGGTCTTACGGATGAGGGAACCGGATGAGGGGTCGCCAGGTAGTGCTTCAGCGACTCAATGATCATTACGCAGTTTTCGATGCTCTCGTGCAGCTGCAGCAGCCTTGCAGTCGTTGCGGGAGAGCACGGGTGCGTGGAGAGGTCCTGCAGGTCTTCGTTAGCCAGGGTCAGGCAGTAGCCGGCGATATTCAGCCCGCTACGAAAGCGTTCGTCGTTCATGTGCGTCCTCAGCCCCGAACGAAGGGAAGAGGGATTCCACCAGGGCTCGGATGAGATGAGCTTTCACCATCCTCCCGAGCACTCCACAACGCAATGGCTTTATATAGCCGAGGGTGTTTATTGGACGACTGGTCTATTTACTGCGGTTTTAAGCTGCACATCAACGCCGAGCGGGCGGCAGCGGAAGCAGGTGCATTGACTGACGGGTACCTGCTGCCCTGGTAGGACTGCATACCGCATAGATCAGGATGGCTGCTGCCATCTGCGGCTATCACCTTGCGGGGGCGGAGGTCTGCCACGGTTCGACACTTTTTCGACACCCAAAGAAAAACCCCTGAATTTCACTAGGAAAATCAGGGGTTTATTTGGTGGAGCCGGGGGGATTTGAACCCCCGTCCGCCAGCTCTCCGCTATCGGTTCTACATGCTTAGCCATCTCTACTGAGTTAACTCCGCGCCGCCCGAGTGGCAGGGTGCTTGGAGCGAGCTGCATAAGTTTTAGCCGTTACACCTGCAGCGTGCTTGGCGGCGATCCTGTTCTATCTGACAGACCAAATCTTCGGGTTTACAGGCATCCCCTAGGGTCTGCTGGCGCCCTTAGGCGGCCAGAGCGTAGTTGTCGTCGTTGGCAACTATGAAGTTGTGGCAGCGGATTTACGAGAACTGTCACCTACTCGGCATGCCCCTCAAGTTTCGCTACCGGCGTCGAATCCTAATCGGCCCCAGAACGCTCTTGCGAGGTTGGACGCGCAGTGTACGGCAAAGGTTCACCACCGTCGACCTCGGTTCTGCCGCTACAATGCCGGCTCGGGCTGGCTGTTCACTGGCCCTGTGCCATTCTCTTCAGATTGGAATTCGAGGAGCCCTGGATGCCGCCCGCACCGCTCAAGCCCCTGCGCCGCTGGATCTGGCGGGCATTCCTGCAGAGCGCGCTGATCCCACTGGTGCTGGTGGAGTCGGTGCTGATCGGCGTCTACCTCTATACCAACGAATCCATTCGCGAGTCGCAGGTCGGCTACCTGCAGAGCAGCGCATTGCAGGACCTGGACAGCGCCGTGCGCCGCGAGGGGCAGGTGATTGACAGCCGCCTGCGCGCCATCGAGGCGCAGGTTGGCGTGTACCGCGACGCAGTGGCCGAGGCCCTGGGCGACAACCGCTACGAGCCGGACGAGCAGGAGCGTGAGCGCCACGCCAGTACCCCTGAAGGCGTGTATTACAGCCGCAGCGACGACAGCCGCGCCGCCTCCTTCTATTCCTCCTCCACCAAGAGCCAGGACCGCGACAAGGCCCTGCGCCTGTCGCGGGTCGACCCGTTGATGCGCTCGATCCGTCAGGCCGACCCGCTGGTGGCTGCGGTCTATTTCAACAGCTGGGACAGCTACAACCGCATCTACCCATACTTCGACGTGCTGCAGCAGTACCCGCACGACATGGTCATCCCGCAGTACAACTTCTATTACCTGGCCGACGGCGAGCACAACCCGGCGCGTGGCACGGTGTGGACCGAGGTTTATCTCGACCCGGCCGGCCAGGGCTGGATGATGTCGGCCATCGCCCCGGTGTACCGCGACAACTTCCTCGAGGGTGTCGCCGGCCTGGATGTAACCGTGGGCCAGATGCTCAACGAGATCGGCAACCTGCAGGTGCCGTGGCAGGGCTATGCGCTGCTGGTGGGCGGCGACAACGCGATCATGGCGTTGCCGGCGGCAGGGGAGAAGGACTTCGGCCTGCGCGAGCTGACCAGCTACTCCTATGCCGAGGCAGTGCGCCGCGAGGTGCTCAAGCCGGCCGACTTCAAGCTCAATCGCCAGGCAGGGCTTCAGCCTTTGCTCGAGGGCATGGCAGCCAAGCGCCACGGGGTGGTCGAGGTGCAGCTGGGCGGCCGTGGCCAGCTGATGGCCTGGAGCGAGATTCCGCAGACCGGCTGGCGCCTGCTGCTGGTGGTGGACGAGGCCAACATCTTCAGCGAGACCAACCGTCTGGCCGCGCAGTACCAGACCATCGGTTACCTGCTGATCGCCGGCCTGGCGTTCTTCTACCTGCTGTTCGGCACCTGGATGTGGCTGCGCTCGCGGCGCCTGAGCAACGAGCTGGCCGAGCCCATGGCCGGTATCGTCGGGATGATGCGCAGCCTCGGCGTGGGCGAGCGCAAGCCGGTGCCGCCGCCGACGGTGATCGCCGAGATGGCGGAGATGGCAACCGAGGTGCAGCACGCGGGGCAGCAGCTGCAGGCCTCCGAGGAGAGCCGCCAGCACGTGCAGCGCACCCTGGAGCTGGTGCTCGAGAGCACCACCGAGAGCCTGTGGGAGGTGGATGCCCATGACCTGTGCATCCGCATCAGCGAGCGTTTCGTACGGCGCTTCGGCCTGCCGGGCGAGTGTATGCCCTTCGCCGAATTCAACCAGCGCGTGCACCCGGACGATCTGCCGCGCATACGCCATCTGCGCCTGAGCATGGCCGACGACAGCGTCGAGGATTTCTTCGAGGCCGAGTACCGCTATGCCGATGCCCAGGGTCGCTATGTATGGCTGCTGAGCCGCGGCAAGGTGATCGAGCGAGACGAGCGCGGCCGTGCGGTGCGCGGCGCCGGCACCCATGTCGACATCACCCGCCTCAAGCAGGTGCAGGAGGAGCTGCGCCGTGCCAGCCTGGATGCCCAGGCCGCCAGCCAGGCCAAGAGCCGCTTCCTGTCGAGCATGAGCCACGAGCTGCGCACGCCGCTCAACGCCATCCACGGCTTCGCCCAGCTGATCGAGCTGGAAACCCAGGAGCGCGCCGAGCGCGACCAGGAGGCCGAGTACGCGCGGGAGATCGTGCACGCCAGCCGTCACCTCACCGCGCTGGTGGACGACATCCTCGACCTCTCCAGCATCGAGAGCCGCCAGCAGCAACTGCAGCTGCAGCCGGTGGATATCGGCCCGCTGTTGCGTGGCTGCGCCGAGCTGATCCAGCCCGAGGTGCAGCAGCGCCGCCTGCAGTTGCAGCTGCAGGCCGAGGCGCATCCGCCGCTGTTCGTCCTTGCCGACCCACGACGCCTGCGCCAGGTGGTGCTCAACCTGCTGTCCAACGCGGTGAAGTACAACAGCCCGCAGGGCATGATCCGCCTGGGTTACGAGGTGCGCGCCGGTGGCGTGCGCCTGTCGGTCGACGACACCGGGCCGGGGCTCAGCCCCGAGCAACAGGCCCAGCTGTTCCAGCCGTTCCAGCGCCTGGGGCGGGAGAACTCCAACATTCCCGGTACCGGCATCGGCCTGGTGCTGTGCCGTGAGCTGGCCGAGCTGATGGGCGGCGAGATGGGCTTCTCCAGTGACGTGGGCCTGGGCAGCCGCTTCTGGATCGAACTACCGAGCGCAGCCGCGCCGGCTTCTGCCGAGCGCACCGATGCGGCAGGCGTGATCGCGGTGCCGGAGGCGCTGGCCCAGGTGCTGTGCGTCGAGGACCACCCGGCTTGCCTGCGCGTGTTGCAGGAAGGGCTGCGTGGTATCGCCGAGGTGGCGGGTGCGGGCTCGGTGCGGCGGGCGCTGTTGCTGCTGTCCGAGCAGGTGCCGGCGCTGGTGCTGCTGGACCTCGACCTGCCGGACGGCAGCGGCCTGGAGATCCTCGATGCCATGCGCGCCGATCCACGCCTGGCCGAGGTTCCGGTGCTGGTGGTCAGCGCTGCCTCCGACGAGGACGTGCTCGACGAGGCCCGCGCCAAGGGCGCGCAGGCCTGCTTGCTGAAACCGGTGGACCTGCAGCAGCTGCGGCAGATTGCCGTGTCGCTGCTCAGCGAGGTCGCCTGAGGCTACTCGCTGGCCTGCAGCAGGTTCAGCGCTTCATCCAGCACCTTCATCGATTCGCTGTGGTTGCCGGCCTTGTGCAGCTGCTCGCCCTCGGCGCGCAGGCGTTGTACTTCGGCCAGTACCTCGGGGTCGGCGGGGGGGGCGGTCTTCAGGAGTTGATCGATCTTGGCCATGTCTTGGGGGCAGTGCATGGCATAGAGCGGGGTGCTGAGCAGCAGGGCGGCGAGCAGGAGGGTGGCGCGGCGCATGGTGGAGGCTCCTGGGCGGGGGAGCCTTGAGTATAGGCGGCCCGTAGCAGCGGGCAGGGCGGAGCCCGTGGGCTCCGCCGGCGCGTCAGTTGGAGGCGCCGCCGTTACCGGATTCGGCCTTCTCCAGCAGCATCAGCGCCTGTTGGGCGTTGCTGGCGCAGTCCTCGGTCTTGCCTGCGGCCTGGTCCATCTTGGCCTTGGCCTGCAGGTCGGCGACCTGGGATTTGAGCGGGTCGGTCATGGTCGCCATGGTGGCGGCGGCGTCGTCCAGCTTCTGCAGATTGACCGTGCACAGGTCATTGGCGAAGGCCGGGGCGGTCATCAGGGCGCAGGTGAAGAGCAGGGCAGTACGTTTCATGAGGTGGTCCTCTATCGTCCAGTCGTGCCCGGAGCCTGCCGGCCGGTTGAGCGGCGCAGCGGGTGGCTATGCCGCGCCCGCGCGTTCCGCATGGAACGACGCTCGGGCGGGCCAGCGCATCCGGGATGGCAGGAGCCCGGTGTGCCGGGCTCTAGTCAGTGGACGTGATCGCGCGCCGCAGGGTTCCACCTTTCTCGCATCGCCTCAACGCGCTAGCGCACGCGGGCGGGTGACCCGGTCCACCAGGTAGACCAAGCCGTGGTAGTCGATGCCGCTGTGGGTCGACAGGCCGATCTCGCAGGTGCGACTGGTGGAGATGCCTTCCTCGCAGATCTGTACCGCGTCCTTCAGCGAGCGCAGCGAGTGGGCGTTCAGTTCCGGCGTGGTGAAGCCCTTGTCGCCGGCGAAGCCGCAGCAGTGGATGCCCTCGGGGATCACCACTTCCTTGGCGCAGCGGCGGGCGATGTCGATCAGCCCCTGGGCCTCGCCCAGGTGCTGGGTGGAGCAGGTGACATGCACCGCCACCGGCTTGTCCTGCGGGGTGAATTCCAGGCGCTCGAACAGCTGCTCGCGGATGAACTTCACCGGGTCATGCAGGCGCAGCCGTGAATCGAGGCCGTCCTGGATCAGGCGCAGGGTGCAGGGGCTGGTGTCGCAGTAGATCGGGTCGAGGCCGCCGCGGCTGGCCTTGAGCAGCGCATCGACCAGCTCCTGCTTCTTGCGTTCGGCCTGTTCCGGGTAGCCCTTGGAGGCGAACGGCTGGCCGCAGCAGAGGTTGTCCGAGTCTGCGGGGAACACCACTTGGAAGCCGGCCTTTTCCAGCAGGCGACGGGTCTTGTCGATCAGCGGCGTCTGCTCGGCATCGGCGAAGGCCGGGCCCATGGCGCGCGAGATGCAGGCGGCGAGGTAGACCACCCGTGGTCGCGCATCGTCGCTGAAGGTGGGCAGGTCGAGGTTGCGCACCGGTTGCGGCATGGCCGGCGTCCACTGCGGCACGCGGCCGGCGCTGGCCTTGTGCAGCAGGGCCGAGGTCTTGCCCAGCAGCGGTGCGCCCATCAGCATGCGCGCGCCGTTGGCCACGTGCAGCATGACCCGTGCGCCCTGCAGGGTGCGGTGGAAGTTCGCGGCCAGCCAGTCGGCGCTGCGTCCGTGCTCGGCGTCGCGGGCGCGCAGTTTGCGCACCAGGTCGCCGGTGTTGATGCCTACCGGGCAGCGCTGCGAGCACAGGCCGGTGGCGGCGCAGGTGTCCACGCCCTGGTAGTGGTAGGCGGCTTCCAGTTCGGTGGTGTCGACGCCGGCGCGCTTGCGCGCCTGGATATCACGCCAGATCACGATGCGCTGGCGCGGCGTCAGGGTCAGTCCCTTGGACGGGCACACTGGCTCGCAGAAGCCGCACTCGATGCACTTGTCGACGATCTCGTCGGCGGCCGGCAGCGGTTTGAGGTTCTTCAGGTGGATCTGCGGATCTTCCGACAGCACCACGTCCGGGTTGAGGATGCCCAGCGGGTCGAGCAGGCGCTTGATGGTCCACATCAGCTGGTAGGCCTCGCTGCCCCACTCCAGCTCGACGAAGGGCGCCATGTTGCGCCCTGTGCCGTGCTCGGCCTTGAGCGCACCGCCGAACTCCACCGCTACCAGCTGCGCCACGTCCTGCATGAAGGACTCATAACGCGCGACCTGGACTGGATCTTCGAAGCCCTGGGTGAAGACGAAGTGCAGGTTGCCCTCCAGGGCGTGGCCGAACAGGATGGCCTCGTCGTAGCGGTGTTTCTCCAGCAGCTCGATCAGGCGGTTGACGCCCTCGGCCAGGCGCTCCACCGGGAAGGTGACGTCCTCGATGATCACTGTGGTGCCGGTCTGGCGCACGGCGCCGACGGCGGGGAAGGTCTCCTTGCGGATCTTCCACAGCTGGTTGTAGACGGCCGGGTCCTCGCTGAAGTCGACCTGCTTTTCCACCGGGAAGTGGGCGATGGCGGCCATGATCTGGCCGATCTGCTCATGCAGCAGCGACTGGCTGGCGGCGCGCGATTCGATGAGCAGGGCGCAGGCGCCGTTCGACAGGCTCTGCACCCACTCGGGCATGCCCTTCATGTTCTCCACCGAGCGCAGGCTGCGGCGGTCGAGCAACTCCACCGCGGACACCGGCTGCTGTTTGAGCAGCGGCACGGCCTGGCAGCAGCTCTCCACGTCGGGGAAGACGATCAGTGCGCTGGCCTTGTGCGGGTGCTCCGGCACGGTGTCGTAGGTCACCGCGCTGATAAAGCCCAGGGTGCCCTCGGAGCCGACCATCAGGTGGTTGAGGATGTCGATCGGCTCGTCGAAGTCGACCAGCGCATTGAGCGAGAAGCCGGTGGTGTTCTTCAGCCGGTACTTGTGGCGGATCTTGTCGGCCAGCGCGGTGTTGGCGCGGGTCTGCCGGCCCAGCTCGGCCAGGGTGTCGAGCAGCGTGCCGTGGCTCTGGCGGAATGCCTTGATGCTGGCAGCGTCCTCGCTGTCCAGCACGCTACCGTCGGCCAGCACCACGCGCAGGCCGGCGAGGGTCTTGTAGGTGTTCTGCGCCGTGCCGCAGCACATGCCGCTGGAGTTGTTGGCGACGATGCCGCCGATCTTCGCCGCGTTGATCGAGGCCGGGTCGGGGCCGATCTTGCGGCCCAGTGGGGCCAGCCAGGCGTTGGCCTGGGCGCCGATTACACCGGGCTGCAGGCGGATTTGCGCGCCGTTCGCGCGGATGTCGCGCCCGTTCCAGCTGTCGCCGAGGACGATCAGCACCGAGTCGCTGATGGCCTGGCCAGAGAGGCTGGTGCCGGCGGCGCGGAAGGTCACCGGCACGCGCTGGGTGCTGGCCAGTTCGAGCAGGCGCACCACCTCGGCCTCGGATTCGACCCGCACGACCAGCTTAGGAATCAGCCGGTAGAAGCTGGCGTCGGTGCCGAAGGCCAGGGTCGACAGTGGGTCGTCGAACAGGCGCTCGCGCGGGATCAGACGGTGGACTTCGGCGAGGAAGGCGGCGGGCAGGCTCATGCGTGCTCCATGTTTCACGGTAGGTGCGGGCCGCTTGTGGCGGCTCGCTGGATCTTATTGTGGGCTACACCGGCGGACCTATCGGCCAGTCCGGCTGCGCCACCGGCATATGTGTGCGCCGGCGGCGTTTCCGCGCCCGGGTAGGGCACGGAGGGCTGGGCGTCAGACGCCCAGTTCACGCACCAGCGAGTCGCGGCTGATGTCGGCGATCGACTTGGCGCCGGTCAGGACCATGGCCACGCGCATCTCCTTCTCGAACAGGTCGAGCAGGTTGCTCACGCCGGCACCACCGGCTGCGGCCAGGGCGTAGACGAAGGCGCGGCCGAGCATCACGCCATCGGCGCCGAGGGCGAGCATGCGCACCACGTCGAGGCCGGTACGGATGCCGGAGTCGGCGAGGATCTTCAGCTCACCCTTCACCGCGTCGGCGATGGCTGGCAGGGCGCGGGCGCTGGACAGCACGCCGTCGAGCTGGCGGCCGCCGTGGTTGGACACGACGATGCCGTCGGCGCCGAATTTCACGGCGTCGCGTGCGTCTTCGGGGTCGAGGATGCCTTTGATTACCATCGGGCCGTCCCAGAATTCACGGATCCATTCCAGGTCCTTCCAGGAGATCGACGGGTCGAAGTTGGCCCCCAGCCAGCCGATGTAGTCGGCCAAGCCGGTGGGGTTGCCACGGTAGGTGGAGATGTTGCCGAGGTCGTGCGGCTTGCCCAGCACGCCCACGTCCCAGGCCCAGGCCGGGTGGGTAACGGCTTGCAGCATGCGCCGCGCGGCGGCGTTCGGGCCGCTCATGCCGGAATGGGCGTCGCGGTAGCGCGCGCCGGGGGTGGGCATGTCGACGGTGAACACCAGAGTGGTGACGCCGGCAGCCTTGGCCCGCTCCAGGGCGTTGCGCATGAAGCCGCGGTCCTTCAGCACGTAGAGCTGGAACCACATCGGCCGGTCGATGCTTGGTGCCACTTCCTCGATCGGGCAGACCGAGACGGTGGACAGGGTGAAGGGGATGCCCTTGGCCGCCGCCGCCTTTGCCGCCTGCACCTCGCCGCGGCGGGCGTACATGCCGGTCAGGCCGACCGGGGCCAGGGCCACCGGCATGGCCAGCTTCTCGCCGAACAGCTCGGTTTCCAGGCTCAGCTCGGACATGTTCTTCAGCACGCGCTGCCGCAGGGCGATGCCGGCCAGGTCCTCGACGTTGCGCCGCATCGTGTACTCGGCGTACGCGCCGCCGTCGATGTAGTGGAACAGGAACGGCGGCAGCTTGCGCTGCGCGGCGGCGCGGTAGTCGGTGGAGGCGGAAATGATCATGGAGGCAGTTTCCCGAAATGAAGATGCCGGGCCTCGCGGCCCGGCGGGTCGCTCATCAATGCACGAGCATGCCGGTCAGCCAGTAGGCCTGGACCAGAGTGATCAGGCCGACGAAGGTGGCGAAGATCAGGCTGTGCTTGAGGGTGAAGCGGAACAGGTCGGATTCCTTGCCGACCATGCCGGTGGCAGCGCAGGCCACGGCGATGGATTGAGGCGAGATCATCTTGCCGGTCACGCCACCGCTGGTGTTGGCCGCTACCAGCAGGGTGTCGTTGACCCCGATCTGGTGCGCGGTGGTGGCCTGCAGCGAGCCGAACAGGGCGTTGGACGAGGTGTCCGAGCCGGTCAGGAATACGCCCAGCCAGCCGAGGAACGGCGAGAAGAATGGGAACAGCGAGCCGGTGCCAGCCAGGACCAGGGCCATGGTGGTGGACATGCCGGAGAAGTTGGTGACGAAGGCGAAGGCCAGCACCATGCCGATCGACAGGATCGGCCACTTAAGCTCGATGAAGGTTTCCTTGAAAGTGGTCAGACCAGTTTTGATATCGATCTTCAGGATCAGCATGGAGATCAGGGCCGAGAAGAAGATCGCAGTGCCGGTGGCGGAGATCGGGTCCAGCTTGAACACGGCCGGGATGGCGGTGGGAGCGGCAACGATCGGCGCGACCTTCATCACCAGCTGGTCCAGGTGCGGGATGGCGAACAGGAAGACGAAGCTCTCCAGTGCGCCGCCCGGGGCGAACAGGGCCTTGAACGGCTTGAGGGTCCAGATGGTGACCAGCACGGTCAGCACCAGGAAGGGCGACCAGGCCTTGAGGATCTCACCGAAGCTGTACGGCGACGGGGTGGCACCGCTCTGGCCGCCGAAACCGCCCAGGGTGGCGCCGCCGCCGGAGACGCCGACCACTTCGCTGTCTTCGGCGCGACGCGGGCTCCAGACCTTGAGGAACAGGGTCAGGCTGATCAGGCTGACCAGGGCCGAGGTGATGTCCGGCAGTTCCGGGCCGATGAAGTTGGAGGTGAAGTACTGGGTGACGGCGAAGCTGCCACCGGCGACCAGCGCGGCCGGCCAGGTTTCCTTCACGCCTTTCCAGCCATCCATCATCGCCACCAGCCAGAACGGCACGATGATCGACAGCAGCGGCAGCTGGCGGCCAGTCATGGCGCCAATCTTGAACGCATCGATGCCGGTGACCTGACCGGCCACGGTGATCGGGATGCCCAGGGCGCCGAAGGCCACCGGTGCGGTGTTGGCGATCAGGCATAGGCCGGCGGCGTACAGCGGGTTGAAGCCGAGGCCGACGAGCAGGGCGGCGGTGATCGCCACCGGCGCGCCGAAGCCGGCCGCGCCCTCGAGGAAGGCGCCGAAGGAGAAGCCGATCAGCAGCACCTGCAGGCGCTGGTCGTCGGTAATCGACAGCACCGAGCTGCGGATCACCTCAAACTGGCCGCTCTTGACCGCGAGTTTGTAGAGAAACACCGCGGCGACGATGATCCAGGCGATCGGCCACAGGCCGTAGGCGAAGCCGTAGCCGGCTGCTGCGAAGGCTTTCTCAGCCGGCATGCCGAAGGCGAAGATCGCCACCAGCAGTGACAGTGCCAAGGTGATGGTGCCGGCGATGTGGCCCTTGAGGCGGAACACGGCCAGGGCCAGGAAGAAGAAGATTATCGGGATCAGTGCGGCGAGCGCCGACAGGCCAAGGCTGCCGAGCGGGGTATAGATCTGTTGCCAGGTTTGCATTGCGGGTGGCTCCCTAGTTGTTTTTGGAGGTGCCTTGCGCTCGGTGATCGACAGGCTTCTGGCCTGGCGGCGGCAGATCGAGCGACTCGATGACTTGAGATAATTGGTAATACCAATTTACAAAGCCAGGCGCTCAGGGTAAAAGCCTGGCTCTTGGCATGTCAATTTGTGCGCCTGCGACTTTGGTCGAGTAGGGTGCTCATGTCGCATAGCTTGTGACGTCGGGCGGGGCTGGTTAGGCTGCCCGGCAAATGCCGTGGCAGTAGCCACGAGGTGCGGAAAGTGAGGGTGGAAGTGGTATGACATTCGGTCAGGTGCGGCAGCGCCGCCTGTCGGACGACATCGTCAGTCAGCTCGAGTCGATGATCCTCGAGGGCACGCTCAAGCCGGGCGAGCGCCTGCCAGCGGAGCGGATGCTGGCCGAGCAGTTCGGCGTGTCACGCCCGTCGCTGCGCGAGGCGATCCAGAAGCTGGTGGCCAAGGGGCTGCTGGTCAGCCGCCAGGGTGGCGGCAACTACGTGGCGGCCGAGCTGGGCTCGACCTTCAGCGATCCGCTGCTGCACCTGCTGGAGAGCAATCCGGATGCGCAGCGGGACCTGCTGGAGTTCCGCCACACGCTGGAGGGCTCCTGCGCCTTCTATGCAGCGCAGCGCGCCACGCCGGTCGACCACGAGCGCTTGCAGGCCGCCTTCGACGAGCTGCAGCGCTGCTATGCGCCGAACAGCAAGGCCAGCCGGGCGGAGGAGGGCGCGGCCGATGCGCGCTTCCACCTGGCCATCGCCGAGGCCAGTCACAACGCCGTGCTGCTGCACACCATTCGCGGCCTGTTCGACCTGCTCAAGCACAACGTGGTGACCAATATCGGCGGTATGTACCTGCAGCGCAGCGAGACGCGTGACCAGCTGCGCGCGCAGCATCAGGCGCTGTTCGAGGCGATCATCGGGCGTCGCGCCGAGGAGGCGCGCGATCTGTCGCACCACCACATCCACTATGTGCAGGAAGTGCTGGAGGAGGCGCAGCAAGAGGCCAAGCGGTTGGCCAGGTCGCAGCGCAGAGGTTTCTAGCAGGCAGAAGAAAGGGCGCCTTGGCGCCCTTACTCGTCCTGGTTGCCCTTGCCCTTGGTGCGCATGGCACGCTGGACCTCGCGATCGGCGTCCCGCTCTTTCTCGGTATGACGCTTGTCGAAGTCCTTCTTGCCCTTGGCCAGGGCGATCTCGCACTTGATCAGGTGCGCCTTCCAGTAGATCGACAGGGCCACGCAGGTGTAGCCCTTCTGCTGTACCGAGCCGAACAGCTTGTCCAGCTCGCGCTTGTTCAGCAGCAGCTTGCGGGTGCGTGTCGGGTCGGCGATGACGTGGGTGCTGGCAGTCTTAAGCGGGGTGATGTGGCAACCCATCAGCCAGGCTTCGTCATCTTTGAGCAGGATATAGCTGTCTACCAGCTGCGCCTTGCCGGCGCGCAGGCTCTTCACTTCCCAGCCGGACAGGACCAGGCCGGCCTCGAACTTGTGTTCGATGAAGTAGTCGTGCAGCGCCTTTTTGTTCAGCGCGATGGTCCCGGTGGGATGTTTCTTCTGCTTGGCCATAGGGCGCGCATTATAGGGAGTCGATGCGCCCGTGGCGACAGGTGCGCTTGAGGGGGCAGGTCGAATTCCGCACAATGCGCGCTCCGTGGCGCCGGCAGGCCGGTGCAGCAGTTCAGGAATCCAAGGCTGATGAGCACCCGCATTCAACGCTCGGCCCTGTTGCCTTATCCGGCGCAGGCCCTCTACAACCTGGTCAACGATGTGGCCAGCTACCCGCAGTTTCTGCCCTGGTGCGCGGCGTCCGAGGTGCTGGAGGCCAGCGAGAGCGAGATGCGCGCGACCCTGACTGTGGCCAAGGGTGGTGTCAGTCAGCAGTTCACCACGTGCAATCGGTTGGTGCCGGGCAAGTCCATCGAGATGCGCCTCGAAAGCGGCCCCTTCTCCCAGCTGCATGGTCTGTGGGAGTTCAAGGCTCTCGGTGATAAGGCCTGCAAGATCAGCCTGGACCTGACCTTCGATTACGCCGGTGCGCTGGTCAAGGCGACGCTCGGTCCGCTGTTCACCCAGGCTGCCAACACCATGGTCGATGCCTTCTGCCAGCGGGCCAAGCAGCTCAATGGCTGAGATTGTGGTCGAGGTGGTGTATGCCCTGGCTGGCGAGCAGAAGCTGCTGAGCCTGAGCGTGCCGCCTGGCACCACTGCGCGCGAGGCGGCGCTGCGCTCGGCGATGGACAAGCATTTTCCGGGTCTCGACCTGGCCGGCGCTGCGCTGGGGATTTTCGGCAAGGTGCTGGCCAAGCCGGAAGAGCGTGTGCTGGAGGCTGGCGAGCGCGTGGAAATCTACCGGCCGCTACTGGCTGACCCCAAGGAAGTGCGCAA
Organism: Pseudomonas sp. Gutcm_11s; assembly: GCF_028649395.1. Taxonomy (GTDB): domain Bacteria; phylum Pseudomonadota; class Gammaproteobacteria; order Pseudomonadales; family Pseudomonadaceae; genus Aquipseudomonas. Next base: position 326,474 of record NZ_JAQSUW010000016.1, read on the forward strand.
GGCGCGAGCGGCCAAGGCCAGGGCGGCGCAGCAGACCGAGTGATCGCGCAGGCATGAAAAAGCCCGGCATTGGCCGGGCTTTTTTCTGTGCGCCGTACTTACTGCGGCTGCGGGTCCAGCGGCTCCGGAATCGGAACCGGAATCGGCTCGGCGGAGTCGACTTCGTTCTGGATCTGCTCCAGCAGCGAGCCCGGCTTGGCTGGCTCTTCGGCCTGCGGTTGCGGCTGGCTCTGCGGAGTGGTGGTGCCGGTGTCTTCGCCGAGGATTTCCTGGTCGCGGCTGACGCCAGGCATGAAGTCGCCGGCCAGACCGATCAGCTGATCGTTGCCGTCGAACTCCAGGCTGATGCGTTCCTGATAACGCTGACGACCGCCCGGCTGGATGCTGTACAGATAATCCCAGCGCTTGGCGTGGAAAGTATCAGTGATCATCGGGTTACCCATGATAAACCGCACTTGTCGCTGGGTCATTCCAGGCTTCAACTGGTCTATCATGTCCTGCGTAACGACATTGCCCTGCTGGATGTCGATTTTGTAAACCCCGGGAAACGAACAGCCGGCGAGTGCGAACAGACCCACGAGGGTGAGGCTGGGCAGCAAGAGCTTGGTGTTTTGCATCGGTGGGTGACTTCCACTATCTTGGCTGGGCAAATTAAACCCCGATCATACCCGCATTAACGGGAGCTGCGAAGCAGCAAGCACGAGAAAGCCGACCATGGTTGAAAACAACGAACTGCGCAAGGCTGGCCTGAAGGTCACCCTGCCGCGCGTGAAGATTCTGCAGATGCTGGACTCGACCGTTTCCGGTCAGCGCCACATGAGCGCCGAAGACGTGTACAAGGCCCTGATGGAGGCTGGTGAAGACGTCGGCCTGGCCACCGTCTACCGCGTTCTGACTCAGTTCGAGGCAGCCGGCCTGGTCGAGCGCCACAACTTCGATGGCGGCCACGCCGTATTCGAACTGGCTGATGGCGGCCACCACGACCACATGGTCTGCGTGGACTCCGGCGAGGTGATCGAATTCTTCGATCCGGAGATCGAGAAGCTGCAGAAGGAAATCGTCAAGCAGCACGGTTTCGAGCTGGTCGATCACAATCTGGTGCTGTACGTGCGCAAGAAGAAGTAAGCGCAGCCAGTACTGGATAAAGAAAAGGCGCCTCGCGGGGCGCCTTTTTCATGGCGCACATCCATGTGCGCCATCCTTCGGGCGGCTTCGCCGTGAAAAACGGTCGTCCTGCCGTTTTTTCATTGCCGCTGTTTCAGGCCTGGGCCTTGGTCACCATCTTGCGAGCATGGGCCAGGGACTCCTCGGTCAGGTCGACGCCGCCGAGCATGCGCGCGATCTCCTCGACGCGGCCTTCCGGTGCCAGGTTGGCCACTGCGGTCTGCGTGCTGTCTTTGCCGCGTGCCTTGTGCACGAACAGGTGCTGGTGGCCCTGGGCTGCGACTTGCGGCAGGTGGGTCACGGTCAGTACCTGGCCGCGCTCGCCGAGACGGCGCAATAACTGACCGACCACTTCGGCCGTGGGGCCGCCGATGCCGACGTCGACCTCGTCGAACACGAGGGTCGGCACCCGCGAGGTCTGCGCGGTGATCACCTGGATGGCCAGACTGATGCGCGACAGCTCGCCGCCGGAGGCCACTTTGGCCAGGGACTTCAATGGCTGGCCGGGGTTGGCGCTGACCAGAAACTCCACTTGCTCCAGGCCCTGGGGCTGCGGCTCATCGCTGCTGCCGGCCATTAATTCAATGTTGAAGCGGCCGCCGGGCATGCCCAGTGCCTGCATCTCTTCCTGCACTGCGGCGGCCAGGCGGGTAGCGGCCTGCTGACGCAGGGCGCTCAGCTCGCCGGCTTTCTCTTGGTAGTGACGGGAGTAGGCGGCCAGTTCCTCGCCGAGGCGCTCGACGGCCTCGTCGTCGGCGTTCAGGCCTTCCAGCTCTTCCAGTAGGCGCTGCTGCAGCTCGGCCAGCTCGAAGGGCTGCACGCGGTGCTTGCGGGCCAGGCCGTAGATGGCGTCCAGGCGCTCCTCGAGGAACTGCTGGCGCTGCGGGTCGGCATCGAAATGGTCGATGAAGCGATTCAGTTCGCCGACGGCTTCTTCCACCTGGATCTGCGCGCTGGCCAGCAGGTTGGTGGCCTCGCCCAGGGCAGGTTGGTCGGCGAAGCCGCCGAGGCGGTTGAGGCTGGCGGTGAGCGCCGACAGTACGTTGCCGGCGTCGCTCTCGCTGCACAGCTCGAGCACCTGGCGGCAGGCGCCGAGCAGTTGCTCGGAGTTGCTCAGGGCCTTGTGTTCCTGCTCCAGCTGTTCCAGCTCGTTGTCGCCGAGGGCCAGGTTCTCCAGCTCCTCCAGCTGGTAGCTGAGTAGTTGGTGGCGGGCGCGTTGCTCGTCGCCGCTGGAGGACAGGCGTTGCAGTTCCTGGCGGGTCTGGCGCCAGCGCTGGGCGGCCAGCTGTACCTGGCGCGCGAGTTCCTGGCTGCCGGCGTATTCGTCGAGCAGGCGGCGGTGGGTGTCGGGTTTGAGCAGTGACTGGTGCTCGTGCTGACTGTGGATGTCGATCAGCAGCTCGCCCAGGGCCTTGAGGTCGCCGAGCGGGCAGGGTGCGCCGTTGATGTAGCCGCGCGAGCGGCCCTCGCTGGTGATGACGCGGCGCAGGATGCACGGGCCGTCGTTGTCCAGGTCGCGCTCGGCCAACCAGGCGCGGGCCTCAGCGATGTCTTCCAGGTCGAAGCTGGCAAGGATGTCGGCCTTGTCGCTGCCGGGGCGCACCACGCCGCTGTCGGCGCGGTCGCCGAGGGCCAGGCCGAGAGCGTCGAGCATGATCGACTTGCCGGCGCCGGTCTCGCCGGTGATCACCGACATGCCGCGCTGCAGTTCGAGGTCGAGGTGTTCGACGATGGCGTAGTTGTGAATCGACAGGTGCACCAGCATGGAGAGCGCTCCCAGAGAGTTGTGCTGGCTATTTATACAGTGTTTTGTTTCGTCTCGGCAATAACCCTTGAAACCCTGTGTCCGGCCCCCCATATAGGCGAACAGAAGCGCGGGCCAGAACCCGCCAAGCAATCACAGGAGGACCCAATGGCAGACGAACAGAACCTGGATACGGCAACCGCAGAAGAGCAACTGGCAGGCGCAGTGCCCGCTGGCGACGAGCTGGCTGCCCGTGTGCAGACCCTCGAAGAGCAGCTGGCCGCCGCCCAGGATCAATCCCTGCGCATGGCCGCCGACCTGCAGAACGTGCGTCGTCGCGCTGAGCAGGACGTGGAGAAGGCGCACAAGTTCGCCCTGGAAAAATTCGCCAACGACCTGCTGCCGGTAGTCGACAGCCTGGAGCGCGGCCTGGAACTGACCAGTGCCAGCGACGAGTCGAGCAAGGCGATCCGCGAGGGCATGGAACTGACCCTCAAGCTGTTCCATGACACCCTCAAGCGCTACCAGCTCGAGGCGGTCGATCCGCACGGCACGCCGTTCAATCCGGAGCACCACCAGGCCATGGCGATGGAAGAGAGCACCCATGTCGAGCCGAATACCGTGCTCAAGGTGTTCCAGAAGGGCTACCTGCTCAGCGGCCGTCTGCTGCGCCCGGCCATGGTCGTGGTGAGCAAGGCGCCGATCGCGCCGCCGCCGTCCATCGACGAGCAGGCTTGAAATCCGGGCGATCAGCCCCATCTGTTAGATCAAGCGTTTATTTGCTGCCGCAGCCACTGAAGCAGGGCTGCGGAGAATCCAAAGTTTCGGGAGAAAGAATATGGGCAAAATCATCGGTATCGACCTGGGGACTACCAACTCCTGCGTCGCAGTTCTGGAAAACGGTAACGTCAAGGTCATCGAAAACGCCGAAGGTGCGCGCACCACGCCGTCGATCATCGCCTACACCAATGATGGCGAGATCCTCGCTGGCCAGTCCGCCAAGCGTCAGGCCGTGACCAACCCGCACAACACCCTGTATGCGGTGAAGCGCCTGATCGGCCGTCGCTTCGATGAAGACGTCGTGCAGAAAGACATCAAGATGGTCCCGTACAAGATCGCCAAGGCCGACAACGGTGACGCCTGGGTGGAAGTGAAGGGCCAGAAAATGGCACCGCCGCAAATTTCTGCGGAAGTGCTGAAGAAGATGAAGAAGACCGCCGAAGACTACCTCGGCGAGCCAGTGACCGAGGCGGTGATCACCGTTCCAGCCTACTTCAACGACAGCCAGCGCCAGGCCACCAAAGACGCCGGCCGCATCGCCGGTCTCGAGGTCAAGCGCATCATCAACGAGCCGACCGCGGCTGCGCTGGCCTACGGCATGGACAAGGCCAAGGGCGACCACACTGTGATCGTCTATGACCTGGGTGGCGGTACCTTCGACGTGTCGGTGATCGAGATCGCCGAAGTCGATGGCGAGCACCAGTTCGAAGTACTGGCCACCAACGGTGACACCTTCCTTGGTGGTGAGGACTTCGACATCCGCCTGATCGACTACCTCGTCGACGAATTCAAGAAAGAGTCCGGCATCGACCTGAAGGGCGATCCGCTGGCCATGCAACGTCTGAAAGAGGCTGCCGAGAAGGCCAAGATCGAGCTGTCGTCCGCGCAGCAGACCGACGTCAACCTGCCGTACATCACTGCCGATGCGACCGGTCCGAAGCACCTCAACGTGAAGATTTCCCGCGCCAAGCTGGAAGCCCTGGTTGAAGAGCTGGTGACTCGTACCATCGAGCCGTGCCGCATCGCGCTGAAGGACTCCGGTCTGGATGTTGGCAGCATCGACGAAGTGATCCTGGTCGGCGGCCAGACCCGCATGCCGCTGGTACAACAGAAAGTTGCCGAGTTCTTCGGCAAGGAAGCGCGCAAGGACGTCAACCCGGACGAAGCCGTGGCCATCGGTGCTGCGATCCAGGGCGCCGTTCTGGCCGGTGACGTGAAAGACGTACTGCTGCTCGACGTTTCCCCGCTGACCCTGGGTATCGAAACCATGGGTGGCGTGATGACCGCGCTGATCGAGAAGAACACCACCATCCCGACCAAGAAGTCGCAGGTGTTCTCGACTGCCGACGACAACCAGGGCGCCGTGACCATCCACGTGCTGCAGGGCGAGCGCAAGCAAGCCGCGCAGAACAAGTCGCTGGGCAAGTTCGACCTGGCCGAGATTCCGCCGGCTCCGCGTGGCGTGCCGCAGATCGAAGTGACCTTCGACATCGACGCCAACGGCATCCTGCATGTCGGCGCCAAAGACAAGGCCACCGGCAAGCAGCAGTCCATCGTGATCAAGGCCAACTCCGGTCTGTCCGACGACGAGATCGAGCGCATGGTACGTGATGCCGAGGCCAACGCCGAGGAAGACCGCAAGTTCGAGGAGCTGGCCGCGGCCCGCAACCAGGGCGACGGTCTGGTCCACGCCACTCGCAAGATGATCACCGAGGCGGGCGACAAGGCCACTGCCGACGAGAAGGCGGCGATCGAGAAGGCCATCGGCGAGCTGGAAGTTGCGCTGAAGGGCGACGACAAGGAGGCCATCGAGGCCAAGATCAACGCCCTGTCCGAGGCCACCACTCCGCTGGCGCAGAAGATGTACGCCGAGCAGCCGCAACCGGGCGCTGCCGCCCAGGGCGCGGATGATGCCAAGGACGCCGGTGACGACGTGGTCGACGCCGAGTTCGAAGAGGTCAAGGACAACAAGTAAGCCCGCTTACTTAAGGTGCCAGCCAGCCGCTCATGCGGCTGGCGATTCTCCGCGCGGGGGCTTGCTCCCGCGTTGGCGTGTCTGGAGCCTGTGAATCAGAGGTGTTAAGGATTTATGGCCAAACGTGACTTTTACGAAGTGCTCGGTGTGGAGCGCGGCGCCAGCGAGGCGGACCTGAAGAAGGCCTATCGCCGCCTGGCGATGAAGTACCACCCGGACCGCAACCCGGATGACAAGGCCGCGGAAGAGAAATTCAAGGAGGCCAACGAGGCCTACGAAGTGCTCTCCGATGCCGGCAAGCGCTCGGCCTACGACCAGTACGGTCACGCCGGCGTCGACCCGCAGATGGGTGGCGGCGGTGCCGGCGGCTTCGGTGGCGCCAACTTCTCCGACATCTTCGGCGATGTGTTCAGTGATTTCTTCGGCGGCGGCGGTCGTGGCGGCTCGCGTGGCGGCGCTCAGCGCGGCTCGGATCTGCGCTACACCCTCGAGCTGGACCTGGAGGAGGCGGTGCGCGGCACCACCGTGACCATTCGCGTGCCGACCCTGGTCGGTTGCAAGACCTGCGATGGCAGCGGTGCCAAGAAGGGCGCCAGCCCGGTGACCTGTACCACCTGCGGCGGTATCGGCCAGGTGCGCATGCAGCAAGGCTTCTTCTCGGTGCAGCAGACCTGCCCGCGTTGCCACGGCAGCGGCAAGATGATCACCGACCCCTGTGGCAGCTGCCACGGCCAGGGCCGCGTGGAAGAGAGCAAGACCCTGTCGGTCAAGGTGCCGGCAGGCGTCGATACCGGCGACCGCATCCGCCTGACTGGCGAAGGTGAAGCGGGCTCCCATGGCGGACCGGCTGGCGACCTCTATGTGGTGGTCAACGTGCGTGAGCACCCGATCTTCCAGCGTGACGGCAAGCACCTGTACTGCGAGGTGCCGATCAGCTTCGCCGACGCGGCGCTGGGCGGCGAGCTGGAAGTGCCGACCCTGGATGGCCGGGTCAAATTGAAGATCCCGGAAGGCACCCAGACCGGCAAGCTGTTCCGCCTGCGTGGCAAGGGTGTGGCGCCGGTGCGCGGCGGTGGTGCCGGCGACCTGCTGTGCAAGGTGGCGGTGGAAACGCCGGTCAACCTGGACAAGCGCCAGCGCGAGCTGCTGGAAGAGTTCCGCAAGTCGCTGGAAGGCGACAGTTCCCACTCGCCCAAGGCCAGCGGCTGGTTCGACGGCATGAAGCGCTTCTTCGGCGACATCTAAGGAATCGGCTATGCGACGTATTGCAGTGATGGGCGCCGCCGGGCGCATGGGCAAGATCCTTATCGAGGCGGTCGGCCAGGCGGAAGGCGCCCAGCTGACCGCGGCGGTGGATCGCCCGGACAGCAGTCTGATCGGTGCCGATGCTGGCGAGCTGGCGGCGCTGGGCAAGATCGGCGTGACCCTGGCGGGTGACCTGAGCGCGGTGCTGGATCAGTTCGATGTGCTGATCGACTTCACGCACCCCTCGGCGACCCTGAAGAACCTGGAGGTCTGCCGCCAGGCAGGCAAGGCCATGGTCATCGGCACCACCGGCTTCTCGCCGGAGGAGAAGCAGTTGCTGGGCGAGGCGGCCAAGCAGATCCCGATCGTCTTCGCCGCCAACTACAGCGTCGGCGTCAATCTGTGCCTGAAACTGCTGGATACCGCAGCGCGCGTGCTGGGCGATGATGTGGATATCGAGATTCTCGAAGCGCACCACCGGCACAAGGTCGATGCGCCGTCCGGCACTGCCCTGCGCATGGGCGAAGTGGTAGCCAATGCCCTGGGTCGCGATCTGCAGAAAGTCGCCGTCTACGGTCGCGAGGGTCAGACCGGTGCCCGCGAGCGCGAGACCATCGGTTTCGCCACCGTGCGTGCCGGCGATGTGGTTGGCGATCACACCGTGCTGTTCGCTGCCGATGGCGAGCGCGTGGAGATCACCCACAAGGCCTCCAGCCGCATGACCTTCGCCAAGGGGGCTGTGCGCGCGGCGCAGTGGCTGCAGAGCCAGCCTGCCGGTCTTTATGATATGCAGGATGTGCTGGGGCTGAACTGAAATGCCTGAACGGTCCATGCAAGCTGTGGACCGAAAAGGGCTTTTCCTGTAAGCTTCCCGCTTTAGTGTGTCCACTAAAAGTAACGCAGAATGAATCAGATAAAGAAGCGGGGTGACGGTCAATACGTCATCCCGCTTTTTTACAACCTGCGTTTGTGCAAGTTCCAGATCTAAGGGAGGTCTTCTTGACTAAGCCAGCCATACTCGCCCTTGCCGACGGCAGCATTTTCCGCGGTGAAGCAATCGGGGCCGACGGCCATACCATCGGTGAAGTGGTGTTCAACACCGCCATGACCGGCTATCAGGAAATCCTCACCGATCCTTCCTATGCCCAGCAGATTGTCACCCTGACCTATCCGCACATCGGCAACACCGGCACCACGCCGGAAGACGCCGAGTCCAACCGCGTGTGGGCCGCCGGTCTGATCATTCGCGACCTGCCGCTGACTTCCAGCAACTGGCGCAACAAGCAGCCGCTGGACGAGTACCTGAAAGAGAACGGTACCGTTGCCATCGCCGGTATCGACACCCGTCGCCTGACCCGCATCCTGCGCGAGAAGGGTTCGCAGAACGGCTGCATCCTGGCTGGCGACGACGCCACCGAGGAAAATGCCCTGGAACTGGCGCGTAGCTTCCCCGGCCTGAAAGGCATGGACCTGGCCAAGGTGGTCAGCTGCACCGAGCGCTACGAGTGGCGCTCCAGTGTGTGGAGCCTGAAAGACGACAGCCATCCGGAAATCGCTGCCAGCGAGCTGCCTTACCACGTGGTCGCCTACGACTACGGCGTCAAGGTCAATATCCTGCGCATGCTGGTCGAGCGCGGCTGCCGCCTCACCGTGGTGCCGGCGCAGACCCCGGCCAGCGACGTGCTGGCCCTGAACCCGGACGGCGTGTTCCTCTCCAACGGCCCTGGCGACCCCGAGCCGTGCGACTACGCCATCGCTGCGATCAAGGAAGTGCTGCAGACCGAAATCCCGGTCTTCGGCATCTGCCTCGGCCACCAACTGCTGGCCCTGGCCTCCGGCGCCAAGACCGTGAAGATGGGCACCGGCCACCACGGCGCCAACCACCCGGTCCAGGATCTGGATTCCGGCGTGGTGATGATCACCAGCCAGAACCACGGTTTCGCCGTGGACGAGCCTAGCCTGCCGGCCAACCTGCGCGCCACTCACAAGTCGCTGTTCGACGGCACCCTGCAGGGCATCGAGCGTACCGACAAAGTGGCCTTCAGCTTCCAGGGGCACCCGGAAGCCAGCCCAGGCCCGCACGACGTCGCCCCGCTGTTCGATCGCTTCATCGAAGCCATGGCCAAGCGCCGCTAAGCCACGCCGACTGACCCAAGGATTCGAGTAAGAACCATGCCAAAACGTACAGACATCAAAAGCATCCTGATCCTCGGCGCCGGCCCCATCGTCATCGGCCAGGCCTGCGAGTTCGACTATTCCGGCGCCCAGGCCTGCAAGGCCCTGAAGGAAGAAGGCTTCCGCGTCATCTTGGTGAACTCCAACCCGGCCACCATCATGACCGACCCGGCCATGGCCGACGCCACCTACATCGAGCCGATCAAGTGGGCCACCGTGGCCAAGATCATCGAGAAGGAGCGTCCGGACGCGCTGCTGCCGACCATGGGTGGCCAGACCGCGCTGAACTGCGCCCTGGACCTGGAAAAGCACGGCATCCTGGAAAAATTCGGCGTCGAGATGATCGGTGCCAACGCCGACACCATCGACAAGGCCGAAGACCGCTCGCGCTTCGACAAGGCGATGAAAGACATCGGCCTGGCCTGCCCGGTTTCCGGCATCGCCCACAACATGGAAGAAGCCTACGGCGTGCTGGAGAAGGTCGGCTTCCCCTGCATCATCCGTCCGTCCTTCACTATGGGTGGCACCGGCGGCGGCATCGCCTACAACCGTGAAGAATTCGAAGAAATCTGCGCCCGCGGCCTGGATCTGTCGCCGACCAGCGAGCTGCTGATCGACGAATCGCTGATCGGCTGGAAGGAATACGAGATGGAGGTGGTCCGCGACAAGAAGGACAACTGCATCATCGTCTGCTCCATCGAGAACTTCGATCCGATGGGCGTGCACACCGGTGACTCGATCACCGTGGCCCCGGCCCAGACCCTGACCGACAAGGAATACCAGATCCTGCGTAACGCCTCCTTGGCGGTGCTGCGCGAGATCGGCGTGGAAACCGGCGGCTCCAACGTGCAGTTCGGCATTTGCCCGAACACCGGCCGCATGGTGGTGATCGAGATGAACCCGCGCGTGTCGCGTTCCTCGGCCCTGGCCTCCAAGGCCACCGGCTTCCCGATCGCCAAGATCGCCGCCAAGCTGGCCGTCGGCTACACCCTCGACGAGCTGCAGAACGACATCACCGGTGGCCGTACCCCGGCTTCGTTCGAGCCGGCCATCGACTACGTCGTCACCAAGATCCCGCGTTTCGCCTTCGAGAAGTTCCCGAAAGCCGACGCCCGCCTGACCACCCAGATGAAGTCCGTGGGTGAAGTCATGGCCATCGGCCGCACCTTCCAGGAGTCCATGCAGAAAGCCCTGCGCGGCCTGGAAGTCGGCGTTGCCGGCTTCGACGAGAAGCTCGACCTGAACGATCCGGAAGCCGAGAGCACCCTGCGTCGCGAGCTGACCGTGCCGAGCGCCGACCGCGTCTGGTACGTGGCCGATGCCTTCCGCGCCGGCAAGACCGTTGCCGAAGTGTTCGACCTGACTCGTATCGACGAGTGGTTCCTGGTGCAGATCGAAGACCTGGTCAAGGACGAAGAGCGCATCAAGACCCTGGCGCTGTCGGCCATCGATCGCGACCTGATGTACAAGCTCAAGCGCAAAGGCTTCTCCGACATCCGCCTGGCCAAATTGCTGGGTGTGACCGAGAAGACCCTGCGCAGCCACCGCCACAAGCTGAAAGTGCTGCCGGTGTACAAGCGCGTCGACACCTGCGCTGCCGAGTTCGCCACCGACACCGCCTACATGTACTCGACCTACGAGGAAGAGTGCGAGGCCAACCCGAGCGGTCGCGACAAGATCATGATCCTCGGCGGCGGTCCCAACCGTATCGGCCAGGGCATCGAGTTCGACTACTGCTGCGTACACGCGGCGCTGGCCATGCGTGAAGACGGTTACGAGACCATCATGGTCAACTGCAACCCGGAAACCGTCTCCACCGACTACGACACCTCCGATCGCCTGTACTTCGAGCCGGTAACCCTGGAAGACGTGCTGGAAATCGTCCGCGTCGAGCAGCCGAAAGGCGTGATCGTGCAGTACGGCGGCCAGACCCCGCTGAAACTGTGTCGCGCCCTGGAAGAAGCTGGCGTGCCGATCATCGGTACCTCGCCTGACGCCATCGACCGCGCCGAAGACCGCGAGCGCTTCCAGCAGATGGTGCAGCGCCTGAACCTGCGCCAGCCGGCCAACGCCACCGCGCGCAGCGAAGACGAAGCCCTGGCCCTGTCCAAGTCCATCGGCTACCCGATGGTCGTGCGCCCGTCCTACGTGCTGGGCGGCCGTGCCATGGAGATCGTCTACCAGGAAGAAGAACTCAAGCGCTACATGCGCGAAGCGGTGAAGGTGTCCAACGACAGCCCGGTGCTGCTGGACCGTTTCCTCAACTGCGCCATCGAAGTCGACATCGACGCGGTGTGCGACGGTGAGACCGTGGTGATTGGCGCGATCATGCAGCACATCGAACAGGCCGGCGTGCACTCCGGTGACTCCGCCTGCTCGCTGCCGCCGTACTCGCTGCCGGCGCACATCCAGGACGAGATCCGTGACCAGGTCAAGAAAATGGCCCTGGAGCTCGGTGTGGTCGGTCTGATGAACGTGCAGATGGCCGTGCAGGGCGAGGACATCTACGTCATCGAAGTGAACCCGCGCGCCTCGCGTACCGTGCCGTTCGTCTCCAAGTGTGTCGGCGAGTCGCTGGCCAAGGTGGCGGCCCGTGTCATGGCTGGCAAGTCGCTGGCCGAGGCTGGTTACGCCAAGGAAGTGATTCCGCCGTACTTCAGCGTCAAGGAAGCGGTGTTCCCGTTCGCCAAGTTCCCGGGTGTCGACCCGATCCTCGGCCCGGAGATGAAGTCCACCGGTGAAGTGATGGGTGTCGGCGACAGCTTCGGCGAGGCCTTCGCCAAGGCCCAGCTGGGCGCCAGCGAGATCCTGCCGAACTCCGGTTGCGCCTTCATCAGCGTGCGCGAAGACGACAAGGCGCAGGCCGTCGAGGTCGCGCGCGACCTGGTCGGTCTGGGCTTCGAAGTGGTTGCCACCGCCGGTACCGCCAAGGTGATCGAGGCTGCCGGCCTGCCGGTGCGTCGCGTGAACAAGGTGACCGAGGGTCGTCCACACGTGGTCGACATGATCAAGAATGACGAAGTCACCCTGATCATCAACACCACCGAAGGCCGTCAGTCCATCGCTGACTCCTACTCCATCCGTCGTAACGCCCTGCAGCACAAGATCTACTGCACCACCACCATCGCGGCTGGTCAGGCGATCTGCGAAGCGCTCAAATTCGGTCCCGAGAAGACCGTGCGCCGCCTGCAGGACCTGCACGCAGGAATCAAGGCATGAACAAGTACCCCATGACTGTCCAGGGCGCTCGCGCCCTGGAGGACGAGCTGGCGCACCTGACCAAGGTGGTGCGTCCCAAGCTCAGCCAGGACATCGGCGAGGCGCGCGAGCTGGGCGACCTCAAGGAAAACGCCGAGTACCATGCGGCCCGCGAACAGCAGGGCATGGTCGAGGCGCGTATCCGTGATATCGAAGGCCGCCTGCAGCATGCAGTAGTGATCGACGTCACCACCATCGCCCACACTGGCAAGGTGATCTTTGGTACCACCGTCGATATTGCCAACTGCGAGACCGACGAGAGCGTGACCTATCAGATCGTTGGCGAAGACGAGGCCGACATCAAGATCGGCAAACTGTCGGTCAGCTCGCCCATCGCCCGCGCCCTGGTGGGCAAGGAAGAAGGCGACGTGGTGGCGGTGAAGACCCCCAGCGGCCTGGTCGAGTACGAGATTGTCGAAGTCCGCCATATTTAAGCGCCAACCGCTGCGGGCGGGTGCGATCAGCTGGCAGCTGGCTCAGACATTCTGGGTCGGCGGCCTGTGGCTGCTGCACTTCGTCCTGCTGCCGGCGCTGGAAAAGATGGGCTTGGCGCCGCTACTGATCGAAGAGGTCAAGGCTGCGCTCAGCCCGCTGTTGGTTGGCTTCGCTGCGTTCTGCGTACTGGTGCAGGGCTTGGTGCTTGCTCAGGCCGAGGGGCTGTGCAGTCTGTGGCGCGACTTGCGCGGTCAGATGCTGCTGATGGTGCTGGTCATGGCGGTGGCATTTTTTGCCGTGCGCCACTGGCTGCCAGGTGCCGAGCGCTGGCTGCTGTTCAACTATCTGGTGCTGGCCCTGTGCGGGCTGGTGCTGGTGATGCAGCCGCTGCCTGGGCAGCGGCGCTAGCGCGGGGCGATCGCTATCAGGCCTGATAGCGATGGATGTTGGACAGGTTCTTGTTCGGCTTGGGGTTCTTGCGGTAGATCAGAGCCATCTTGCCGATCACCTGGACCAGCTCGCAGCGGCCGGCGGCAGCCAGTTCGTCGATCAGCGCGCGGCGATCGTCACGCTCGGTCAGGCGGAACTGCACCTTGATCAGTTCATGATCGTTGAGGGCGCGCTCCAGCTCGGCCAGCACGCCTTCGGTCAGGCCATTCTCGGCCACGATAAGTACCGGTTTCAGGTGGTGGCCGATGGATTTGAAGTGTTTCTTCTGTTCGTTGGTAAGCGCCATAATCTGACCCTGCTGCTATGAATGCCGGTCCCGCTCCGGTAGGCAGGCCTCAGCCATTGCCCATTCCGATGCCGGTACGCCGGTCGAAAAACGGCGTAGTTTACCCGAGCTGGCTCGGAGACGCCCGTTTCTATTCGGGCGAGGCTTCTCGGTGGTTCGTCCAAAGCCTAGCTCGCAGTAACTTCAGGGGTATCGAATGGCTTCTTTGGCGTGCCGCCTGTCATGCAGGCAGGGGCGGTGTTGGGCTGGCTCGAATGGTGTGTCGCCTTCCGTCATCAGGTGCTCGATGGTTCGCTTGGAAACCGATAATCGGTTTGGCCTTGTGATTTCAGATTTGGCCCCAATATGGATGGGGTGAGGTCTGTCGGTCGGTTGTGGTCGATACCCGCTGGTCCATAGATGACCTGGTGCCTAGACTGGAACCGGTGATGCATCGCTAGGTCGGATGGTCCGGGTCTCATAAAGGGTTACAGACGGCTCCTGCCTGGGGTGGGGGTTGTGTAGTAAGTTAGGTTGGTAATCCACCAGCCGTCATGCGAAGCGCGTTTCAGGACGAGGCTGGCTTCAGAGGGTAGCGAATTGAACGACATGGCAAAGAACCTGATCCTGTGGCTGATCATCGCAGCCGTCCTGGTCACTGTGATGAATAACTTCTCCAGCCCGAGTGACACCGGCAAGCTGAACTATTCCGAGTTCATCCAGCAGGTGCAGGAAGGCAAGGTCAAGCAAGTCACGGTCGATGGCTACATCATCAGCGGCAAGAATCTTGACGGCACGACCTTCGAAACCGTGCGTCCGGCCATTGAGGATCGCGGTCTGATCAAGGATCTGATCGACAACAACGTCGAGATCGTCGGCAAGCAGCCGGAGCGCCAGAGCATCTGGACCCAGTTGCTGGTAGCCAGCTTCCCGATCCTGGTGATCATCGCCGTGTTCATGTTCTTCATGCGCCAGATGCAGGGTGGCGGCGGCGGTCGTGGCGGCCCGATGAGCTTCGGCAAGTCAAAGGCGCGCCTGCTCTCCGAAGATCAGGTCAAGACCACTCTGGCTGACGTCGCTGGTTGCGACGAGGCCAAGGAGGAGGTTGGTGAGCTGGTCGAGTTCCTGCGTGATCCGGGCAAGTTCCAGCGCCTCGGCGGCCGTATTCCTCGCGGCGTGCTGATGGTCGGCCCGCCTGGTACCGGTAAGACCCTGCTGGCCAAGGCCATTGCAGGTGAGGCCAAGGTGCCGTTCTTCACTATTTCCGGTTCCGACTTCGTCGAGATGTTCGTCGGTGTTGGCGCCTCCCGCGTGCGCGACATGTTCGAGCAAGCCAAGAAGCATGCCCCCTGCATCATCTTCATCGACGAGATCGACGCCGTTGGTCGCCATCGTGGCGCTGGTTTGGGCGGCGGCCATGATGAGCGTGAGCAGACACTCAACCAACTGTTGGTCGAGATGGATGGCTTCGAGATGAACGATGGCATCATCGTCATCGCCGCGACCAACCGTCCTGACGTGCTGGACCCGGCGCTGCTGCGTCCAGGTCGTTTCGACCGCCAAGTGGTGGTTGGTCTGCCGGACATTCGTGGTCGCGAGCAGATCCTCAAGGTGCATATGCGCAAGGTGCCGATCGGCGACAATGTCGAGCCGGCAGTGATCGCGCGCGGTACCCCGGGCTTCTCCGGTGCCGACCTGGCCAACCTGGTCAACGAGGCTTCACTGTTCGCAGCTCGCGCCAGCAAGCGCCTGGTGGAGATGAAAGAGTTCGAGCTGGCCAAGGACAAGATCATGATGGGCGCCGAGCGCAAATCGATGGTCATGTCCGAGAAGGAGAAGCTCAATACCGCTTATCACGAGGCGGGTCACGCCATCGTCGGGCGACTGGTGCCTGAGCATGACCCGGTCTACAAGGTCTCCATCATTCCGCGTGGCCGCGCCCTGGGCGTCACCATGTTCCTGCCGGAAGAAGATCGCTACAGCCTGTCCAAGCGCGCCCTGACCAGTCAGATCTGCTCGCTGTTCGGCGGTCGTATCGCTGAGGAGATGACGCTTGGCTTCGATGGCGTTACCACTGGTGCGTCCAACGACATCATGCGTGCGACCCGCCTGGCTCGAAACATGGTCACCAAGTGGGGGCTGTCCGAGCGGCTCGGTCCGCTGATGTATGCGGAAGAGGAGGGCGAGGTATTCCTCGGTCGTAGTGCGGGTAGTCAGCAGGCCAATGTGTCCGGTGAGACTGCCAAGGCGATCGACGAGGAAGTGCGCAGCATCATCGATGGTTGCTACGGCACCGCCAAACGTCTGCTGGAAGAGAATCGCGACAAGCTGGACATGATGGCCGATGCGTTGATGAAGTACGAAACCATCGATGCCGAACAGATTGACGACATCATGGCGGGGCGCACCCCGCGTGAGCCGCGTGACTGGCAGGGGGGCTCCGGTACCCCGACGCCGAAGGAGCAAGTGGAGCGTCCTGAAGCCCCAATTGGTGGGCCAGCGGGCGAGCACTAAGGTTCACTCATGACGTTTCCGCAATACCCGGCCCGACTGCCTTGTGGCAGTCGGGCTCTCGACCTTTCCGTGCCGCATGTCATGGGCATTCTCAACGTAACTCCCGACTCGTTTTCCGACGGTGGTCGTTTTGCGGCGCGCGATGCGGCGCTGCGTCACGCCGCTGAGATGGTCGCTGCCGGCGCCACGCTGATCGATGTCGGTGGCGAGTCGACTCGCCCTGGTGCTCGCCCGGTCTCGCCGGTGGAGGAGTTGGAGCGAGTTGCTCCCGTTGTGGAGGCAATCGCGGCCGAGTTGGATGTGGTTGTTTCTCTGGATACCTCGACCCCTGCGGTAATGCGCGAGGGCGCGTGCCTAGGAGCGGGGCTGATCAATGATGTGCGCGCGCTTCGGCGAGAGGGCGCTCTGGAGGCTGCGGCTGACAGCGGTCTACCCGTATGCCTGATGCATATGCTCGGTGAGCCCGGCACCATGCAGCATGATCCTCATTACGCCGATGTGGTGGGTGAGGTGTGTGAGTTCCTGGCACAGCGCATCGGCGCATGCGAGGAGGCGGGTATCGCTGCCGAGCGGATTATCCTTGATCCGGGTTTTGGTTTCGCCAAGACGCTTGCCCACAATCTGAGCCTGTTCAAGCATCTGGAAGCGCTGCATGCTTTCGGGCGGCCGCTATTGGTTGGCGTCTCGCGCAAGAGCATGATCGGTCAGGTTCTGGGGCGTGAGGTGTATGAGCGTCTACCTGGCGGCTTGGCCCTGGCTGCCTTGGCTGTGGCGAAGGGGGCATGCATCCTGCGCGTCCATGATGTCGCCGAGACGGTTGATGCGGTGCGTATGATCGCTGCCGTGCAGGCCGCCGAATAAGAAAATTGGAGTGATTATGAGCAGAAAGTATTTCGGTACCGATGGTATCCGCGGCCGTGTTGGCCAGTTTCCTATCACTCCCGAGTTCATTCTCAAGCTGGGTTGGGCTGCCGGTATGGCCTTCCGCAAGCAGGGTAAATGTCGAATCCTGATCGGCAAGGACACGCGCATCTCCGGCTACATGTTCGAGTCCGCGCTGGAGTCCGGCTTGCTGGCTGCTGGTGCCGATGTGATGTTGCTCGGTCCCATGCCGACGCCTGCGATCGCCTACCTGACGCGCACCTTCCAGGCTGAGGCAGGTATCGTCATCAGTGCCTCGCACAATCCGCATCACGACAACGGTTTCAAGTTCTTCTCCGGTCTGGGCACCAAGCTGCCGGACGAGATCGAGCTGATGATCGAGGAGCTGCTCGATCAGCCCATGACGGTTGTGGAGTCCGAGCAGCTCGGTAAGGTCACCCGGATCAATGACGCTGCCGGTCGCTACATCGAATTCTGCAAGGGCAGCGTGCCCAATCACACCAGCTTCGCCGGCCTGAAAGTGGTGCTCGATTGCGCCCACGGCGCTACCTATAAGGTGGCGCCCAGTGTGTTTCGTGAGCTGGGGGCGCAGGTGTCCGTGATTGCTGCTCAGCCCAATGGTTTGAACATCAACGACAACTGCGGCTCGACCCATGTCGAGGCTCTGCAGGCGGAAGTGCTGGCGCAGCAGGCCGACCTCGGCATCGCCTTCGATGGCGATGGCGATCGCGTGCTGATGGTCGACCACACCGGTGCGGTGGTCGACGGCGATGAGCTGCTGTACATCATCGCGCGCGATCTGCACGAGCGCGGCAAGCTGCAAGGCGGCGTGGTCGGTACTCTCATGAGTAATCTGGGGCTCGAGTTGGCCCTGGGTGAGCTGGGTATTCCGTTTGTGCGTGCCAAGGTCGGCGATCGCTATGTGGTGGCTGAGCTGCTGGAGCGCGGCTGGTTGCTGGGGGGCGAGAATTCCGGGCATCTTTTGTGCTGCCAGCACACCACTACGGGGGATGCGGTCATTGCTGCATTGCAGGTGTTGATGGCGCTCAAGCGCGCCGACAGGACCCTGGCCGAGGCTCGCCTGGCATTGCGCAAGTGTCCGCAGGTTCTGATCAATGTGCGCTTCTCTGGTGATGTCGATCCGGTTGAGCATGTTGCGGTAAAGGATGCTTGCGCGCGCGTTACCGATCTCATGGCGGGACGTGGTCGCGTGCTGCTGCGTAAGTCGGGTACCGAGCCGCTGGTGCGGGTAATGGTCGAGGGTGATGATGAGGCGCAGGTTCGCGGCTATGCCGAGGAATTGGCCAAAGTCGTCACTGAAGTCTGCGCCTGATTTCGGCTTGCTAGTGCATAAGCTCTTGGGTAACATCTGCGCCCACTTTGAACGACGAGGTCAGGCATGCGTCGCCCCCTGGTAGCTGGTAACTGGAAAATGCACGGTACCCGCGCCAGCGTCGCAGAGCTGATCAAGGGCTTGCGCCAATTGGCGTTGCCTTCTGGTGTCGAAGTTGCTGTCATGCCGCCCTGCCTGTACATCAATCAGGTGTTGGTGGGGTTGGAAGGCAAGGCCATCGCTGTCGGTGCTCAGAACTGTGCGGTAGAGCCGATGCAGGGTGCGCTGACCGGCGAGATTGCGCCGAGCCAGCTCGCTGATGTGGGTTGCAGCATGGTGCTGGTTGGCCACTCGGAGCGTCGCCTGATTCTCGGTGAGCGTGATGAGCAGGTGAGTCGCAAGTTTGCAGCGGCTCAGTCCTGTGGTTTGGTTCCGGTGCTTTGTGTTGGCGAGACGCTCGAGCAGCGTCAGGCGGGCAGGACGCTGGAAGTGGTCTCCTCCCAGTTGGGGAGTGTGATCGAAGAGCTGGGTGTTGGTGCCTTCGCTCGGGCGGTTGTGGCGTACGAGCCGGTCTGGGCCATTGGTACCGGGCTGACGGCGTCGCCTCAGCAGGCTCAGGAAGTCCATGCTGCGATTCGTGCGCAGCTGGCCGCCGAGAATGCCGAAGTGGCGCGAGGCGTGAGAATTCTGTACGGCGGCAGCGTTAAGGCCGCCAATGCTGTCGAGTTGTTCGGCATGCAGGATATCGATGGGGGGCTCATTGGTGGTGCCTCCTTGAATGCAGATGAGTTTGGTGCGATCTGTCGCGCCGCAGGAAACTGATAAATGCTGGAAACAGTCGTAATCGTCGTACATCTGCTGGGCGCCATCGGTGTCGTCGGCCTGGTTCTGCTGCAGCAGGGCAAGGGTGCTGACGCGGGTGCCTCCTTTGGTGCTGGTGCTTCTGCAACTGTCTTCGGTAGCCAAGGTTCTGCTACCTTTTTGAGTCGCTTTACTGCTATACTCGCTGCGGTTTTTTTCATTACCAGCTTGGGTTTAGCCTTCTTTGCTAAAGAAAAAGCTGATAATCTGACGCAAGCAGGTCTGCCAGATCCGGCGGTACTTGAAGTGCAGCAGAAGCCGGCCGTCGAAGACGTTCCGGTGCTCCAAGAGCAAGGCTCCTCGGTTGAAAAATCCGATGTGCCGGCCGCTCCGGAGCAGAAGTAATACCCTCTTTGCCGAGGTGGTGGAATTGGTAGACACGCTACCTTGAGGTGGTAGTGGCCATAGGCTGTAGGGGTTCGAGTCCCCTCCTCGGTACCATATCTCGACAAGGCCCGCAGTTTGCGGGCCTTGTCGTTTCCTAGGGTTCGGTTGACCCTCTTGGGTTAGGCCCGTATACTCTTCGCCCAGCTTTGACGCGGGGTGGAGCAGTCTGGTAGCTCGTCGGGCTCATGGCTCGAAGGTCGTTGGCTCAGGTCCGGCCCCCGCAACCAGGTTAAAGGCCCCTTTTCAGGGGCTTTTTGCTAGCTGGACAAGTCCGCCGCCGGCATTTGCTGAGTGGCACGATGGATGGGCGTTTCGCCCATTTTTTATTTCTACGACATGCGCGGAGGGCTTCGGGTGTCGAGCAAGCTGGAACAGTTGCAGGCCATGTTGGCCCCGGTAGTCGAGTCGCTCGGCTACCAATGCTGGGGAGTCGAGTTCATTTCCCAGGGGCGGCATTCCCTGCTGCGCGTGTATATCGATCATGCCAACGGCATCCTGGTCGACGACTGCGAGGCGGTGAGTCGTCAGGTCAGTGCGGTGCTGGATGTCGAGGATCCGATCACCAGCGAATACACCCTTGAGGTGTCTTCGCCGGGTATGGATAGGCCGCTGTTCACCCTCGAACAGTTCGCCAGTCATGCCGGTGAGCAGGTGAAGATCAAGCTGCGCTCGCCCTTCGAGGGGCGACGCAATTTCCAGGGCTTCCTTCGCGGTGTGGAGGAGCAGGACGTGGTGGTGCTGGTGGATGACCACGAATTCCTGTTGCCGATCGATCTGATCGACAAGGCCAACATTATTCCCCGTTTTGACTGAGACGCGGATCCCGCGGATCCAATGGATTGCGAAAGGCGAGGCGTACGATGAGTAAAGAAGTACTGCTGGTTGTAGAGTCGGTATCCAACGAGAAAGGTGTACCGGCGGCTGTCATTTTCGAAGCGCTGGAGCTGGCTCTGGCGACGGCGACCAAGAAACGTTTTGACGACGAAGTCGAGCTGCGCGTGGCGATCAACCGCCAGAGCGGCAACTACGAGACTTTCCGTCGCTGGGAAGTCGTTGCAGAAGACGATCTGGAAAATCCGGCCGCCCAGCTGACCGTCGAAGAGGCTCAGGAGCGTGAGCCTGGCGCCAAGGTCGGCGATTTCGTCGAGGAGCCGGTCGAGTCTATCGAGTTCGGTCGTATCGCCGCGCAGACCGCCAAGCAGGTGATCGTGCAGAAGGTTCGCGAGGCCGAGCGCGCCCAGGTGGTCGACGCCTACCGCGAGCGCGTGGGCGAGATCATCTCCGGTACCGTGAAGAAGGTCACCCGCGACAGCGTGATCGTCGACCTCGGCAACAACGCCGAAGCTCTGTTGGCCCGCGAAGACATCATTCCGCGCGAAACCTTCCGCGTCGGTGCGCGCATGCGCGCCCTGCTCAAGGAAATCCGCACCGAGAACCGTGGTCCGCAGCTGATCCTGTCGCGTACTGCGCCGCAGATGCTGATCGAGCTGTTCACCATCGAAGTGCCGGAAATCGCCGAAGGCCTGATCGAAGTAATGGCTGCGTCCCGTGATCCGGGTTCGCGCGCCAAGATCGCTGTGCGTTCCAAGGACAAGCGTATCGATCCGCAAGGCGCCTGCATCGGCATGCGCGGTTCGCGCGTCCAGGCCGTCTCCGGTGAAATCGGTGGCGAGCGTGTGGACATCGTGCTGTGGGACGAGAACGTCGCCCAGTTCGTGATCAACGCCATGGCTCCGGCCGAAGTGGCAGCGATCATCGTCGACGAAGATGCCCATGCCATGGACATCGCGGTCGGTGAAGACAACCTGGCCCAGGCCATCGGTCGTGGCGGCCAGAACGTTCGCCTGGCCAGTCAGCTGACCGGCTGGACCCTGAACGTGATGACCGAGGCGGACATCCAGGCCAAGCAGCAAGCCGAGACCGGCGACATCCTGCAGAACTTCGTCGACGAGCTCGATGTGGACGAAGAACTGGCCCAGGTACTGGTCGAGGAAGGCTTCACCAGCCTGGAAGAAATCGCCTACGTACCGATGGAAGAGATGCTCAGCATCGATGGTTTCGACGAGGACATCGTCAACGAGCTGCGCGCTCGTGCCAAGGACCGTCTGCTGACCAAAGCCATTGCCACTGAAGAGAAACTGGCTGACGCCCAGCCTGCCGAAGACCTGCTGTCGCTTGACGGCATGGACAAGGGCCTGGCTCAGGAACTGGCAGTGCGTGGCGTAGTTACCCGCGAAGATCTGGCCGAGCAGTCGATTGACGACCTGCTCGACATCGACGGCATCGACGAAGAGCGTGCCGGCAAGCTGATCATGGCCGCCCGAGCCCACTGGTTCGAGTAAGCGGTTGCGGCCTGAGGAGAGAGATGCATGACGCAAGTCACGGTGAAAGAACTGGCCCAAGTGGTCGATACACCAGTGGAGCGCCTGCTGCAGCAGATGCGTGAGGCAGGCTTGCCTCACACCAGTGCCGAGCAAGTGGTAACTGACAACGAAAAGCAGGCCCTGCTCGCGCACCTGAAAGGTAGCCACGGCGAAAAGCTGGAAGAGCCGCGCAAGATCACCCTGCAGCGCAAGACCACCACCACCCTGAAGGTTGCCGGTAGCAAGACCATCAGCGTGGAAGTGCGCAAGAAGAAGACCTACGTCAAGCGCAGCCCGGACGAGATCGAGGCCGAGAAGCAGCGCGAGCTGGAAGAGCAGCGCGCTGTCGAAGAGGCCGCACGCCTGAAGGCCGAGGAAGAAGCACGCAAGCAGGCCGAGGTTGACGCCCGCAAGCAACAGGACGCTGCCGTTCTGGCCGTCGTTGCTCCTGCCGCAGGCGAGGCCCCGGCTGCTGCCGTAGCTGCCGAGGCCGCGCCGGCTGGTGCCGAGCGCAAGAAGGAAGAGCCGCGCCGCGTCGAGAAGGAAAAAGAGAAGCCGGCCCGTAGCGATGACGACGAGCGTCGTGATCGCAAGCACGCCCAGCACCGTCCCTCTCCGAAGGACAAGGCGCCGACTCCGCGCGTTGCTCCGCGCAGCACAGACGAAGAAGTTGATGGTTACCGCGGTCGCGGCGGCCGGATGAAGCCGAAGAAGCGTAACCAGCACGGGTTCCAGAGCCCGACAGGACCCATTGTGCGCGAAGTAGCAATCGGCGAGACCATTACCGTTGGTGACCTGGCTGCCCAGATGGCAGTCAAGGGCGCCGAAGTGGTCAAGTTCATGTTCAAGATGGGCACCCCGGTGACCATCAACCAGGTGCTGGACCAGGAAACTGCCCAGCTGATCGCCGAAGAGTTTGGCCACAAGGTCAAGCTGGTCAGCGACAACGCTCTGGAAGAGCAACTGGCCGAATCCCTGAAGTTCGAAGGTGAAGCCTTCCACCGCGCGCCGGTAGTGACCGTCATGGGTCACGTCGACCACGGTAAGACCTCGCTGCTCGACTACATCCGTCGTGCCAAGGTAGCCGCTGGCGAAGCCGGTGGTATCACCCAGCACATCGGTGCCTACCACGTGGAAACCGACCGCGGCATGGTCACCTTCCTCGATACCCCGGGCCACGCTGCGTTCACCCAGATGCGTGCTCGCGGTGCCAGGGCCACCGACATCGTCATCCTGGTGGTGGCGGCTGACGACGGCGTGATGCCGCAGACCCAGGAAGCCGTACAGCATGCGAAAGCAGCTGGCGTGCCGATCGTGGTCGCGATCAACAAGATGGACAAGCCGGACGCCAACCCGGACAACATCAAGAACGGCCTGGCCGCGCTGGATGTGATCCCGGAAGAGTGGGGCGGCGATGCTCCGTTCGTAGGCGTTTCGGCCAAGGCCGGTACCGGCGTCGACGAACTGCTGGAAGCCGTACTGCTGCAGGCCGAGGTTCTCGAACTGAAAGCCACTCCGTCGGCTCCTGGCCGTGGCGTGGTGGTCGAGTCCCGTCTGGACAAGGGCCGTGGCCCGGTGGCTACCGTGCTGGTTCAGGACGGTACCCTGCGTCAGGGCGACATGGTCCTGGTCGGCGTCAACTATGGCCGCGTGCGCGCCATGCTCGACGAGAACGGCAAGCCGATCAAGGAAGCCGGACCGTCGATTCCGGTCGAGATTCTCGGCCTGGATGGCACCCCGGATGCCGGTGACGACATGACCGTGGTTGCCGATGAGAAGAAGGCCCGTGAAGTGGCCCTGTTCCGTCAAGGCAAGTTCCGCGAGGTCAAACTGGCCCGTGCGCATGCCGGCAAGCTGGAGAACATCTTCGAGAACATGGGCCAGGAGGAGAAGAAGACGCTCAACATCGTCCTCAAATCCGACGTCCGTGGTTCCCTGGAAGCTCTGCAAGGCTCGCTCAGCGGCCTGGGCAACGACGAAGTGCAGGTTCGCGTGGTCGGCGGCGGCGTCGGTGGTATCACCGAGTCCGATGCCAACCTGGCGCTGGCCTCCAACGCCGTGCTGTTCGGCTTCAACGTGCGTGCCGATGCCGGTGCGCGCAAGATCGTCGAGGCCGAAGGCATCGACATGCGTTACTACAACGTCATCTACGACATCATCGAAGACGTCAAGAAGGCGCTCACCGGTATGCTCGGCAGCGATGTTCGCGAGAACATCCTCGGCACCGCCGAAGTCCGTGACGTGTTCCGTTCGCCGAAGTTCGGCGCCGTCGCTGGCTGTATGGTCATCGAGGGTACCGTTCACCGTAACCGTCCGATCCGCGTACTGCGTGACGACGTGGTGATCTTCGAAGGCGAGCTGGAATCCCTGCGTCGCTTCAAGGACGACGTCGGCGAAGTGCGTAACGGCATGGAGTGCGGTATCGCCGTGAAGAGCTACAACGACGTCAAGGTCGGGGACAAGATCGAAGTGTTCGAGAAGGTCCAGGTGGCTCGTACCCTGTAAGGGACGGCCTGTAACACCGGACGCCCGGCCCCGCAATAGCGCGGCCGGGCGTTTGCCGCTTGTGAGCCTGCAGCCCCGTTGGTAGTAGGTGAGGTAGGAAAAAATGGCAAAAATTTATAGTCGTACCCAGCGTATCGGCGACCAGATCCAGCGTGAGCTGGCGCAAATGATCCCGCGTGAGGTCAAGGACCCGCGCCTGGGCTTCGTCACCGTCACTGCCGTGGATGTCAGTCGCGATGTCGGCCACGCCAAGGTGTTCATCACCGTGATGGGCGAGAATGACGCTGAGAAGATCAAGCAGAACGTCCGCGTGCTCAATGATGCCGCTGGCTACCTGCGTATGCTGCTGGGCAAGGCAATGAAGCTGCGTAGCGTGCCGCAACTGCACTTCCACTATGACGAAAGCGTCTCGCGCGGTACCCACTTGTCGGCCTTGATTGACCGAGCAGTGTCCGAAGACAGCAAGCACCAGGAAGACTGACAGTGGCGCAGGTTAAACGCATTCGTCGCAATGTCAGCGGCATCCTGATTCTCGACAAACCTCGCGGCATGAGCTCCAACCAGGCCCTGCAGAAGGTGCGCTGGCTGCTCAATGCCGAGAAGGCCGGGCACACCGGCAGCCTAGATCCGCTGGCTACCGGCGTGCTGCCGCTGTGCTTCGGCGAGGCCACCAAGTTCTCCCAGTACCTGCTGGACGCCGACAAAGGCTACGAGACCGTCGCCCAGCTGGGCGTGACCACCACCACCGGCGATGCCGAGGGTGAAATCGTCGAGCGCCGCGAGGTGACCGTCGGTCGGGATGACGTAGAGGCCCAGCTGCCGCGTTTTCGTGGTGAAATCAAACAGATACCACCGATGTACTCGGCCCTGAAGAAGGACGGGCAGCCACTGTACAAGCTGGCCCGTGCCGGCGAAGTAGTGGAGCGCGAGGCGCGATCTGTTACTATCGCGCGCCTGGAATTGCTGGCCCTGGACGACGCACAGCTGCGTCTGTCGGTGGCCTGCAGCAAGGGGACCTACATCCGTACCCTGGTCGAGGACCTGGGACGTGAGTTGGGTTGCGGCGGCCACGTGGCCGAGCTGCGCCGGACTCAGGCAGGACCCTTCGTGCTGGACCAGACGGTGAGTCTGGAGGCGCTGGAGAAGGCCCACGCCGATGGCGGCAATGAGGCACTGGACCAGTTCCTCCTGCCGGTAGACAGCGGCCTTGAGCACTGGCCACTGCTGCAGCTGTCCGAGCACAGTGCCTACTACTGGCTGCATGGCCAGCCGGTACGTGCACCGGAGGCGCCGAAATTCGGCATGGTTCGGGTGACCGACCACAATGGCCGCTTCATCGGCATCGGTGAAATGAGCGAAGACGGGCGCATCGCGCCGAAACGATTGATCTCTACCGGCGCCTGACGCGGGTAGGGCCCGGAGCTAGGCTCCGGGACCAGGATTCGGTCGCAGGACCGAAACGAGGGTGGCTGTCAGCAGGCACGGTCATACCTCTTTTAAAAACACGGGACTGGTTCCCGGCCTGTTCACTCAAGGAGCCCATCATGGCACTGAGCGTTGAAGAAAAAGCCCAGATCGTAACCGACTACAAGCAAGCTGAAGGCGATACCGGTTCTCCGGAAGTGCAGGTTGCCCTGCTGACCGCCAACATCAACAAGCTGCAGGACCACTTCAAGGCCAACGGCAAAGATCACCACTCCCGTCGTGGTCTGATCCGCATGGTTAACCAGCGCCGCAAGCTGCTGGACTACCTGAAGGGTAAGGACACCAGTCGTTACAGCGCCCTCATCGGTCGCCTGGGTCTGCGTCGCTAAGACGTACACCTGAAGTGAGAAGCTGGAAGCTCGGAGTCGCAGGTCGGTTGATACCGGCCCGTGGCTTCGGCCTTCCAGCTTCTGGCTTTCTACAGAGCGGAATTTGAAACCCGTTCAAAAACCGGTTCCACCGAGCCGAGTTCTGAACAGGTTTCAGGGGCAGTAGGCCCCTGTTGCAGCAGTTTCCCCCAAGGCAACAAAGAGAAGGAAAATACCGTGACTCCGG
Organism: Pseudomonas sp. Gutcm_11s; assembly: GCF_028649395.1. Classification (GTDB taxonomy): domain Bacteria; phylum Pseudomonadota; class Gammaproteobacteria; order Pseudomonadales; family Pseudomonadaceae; genus Aquipseudomonas. Next base: position 352,850 of record NZ_JAQSUW010000016.1, read on the forward strand.
TTATTAAAAAGTTCCAGTTCGGTCAGTCGACCGTCACCCTCGAAACCGGGCGCATTGCCCGTCAGGCCTCCGGTGCCGTCCTGGTTACCGTGGATAACGATGTCAGCGTGCTGTGCACCGTGGTTGGCGCCAAGCAAGCCGATCCGGGCAAGGGTTTCTTCCCGCTGTCCGTGCACTACCAGGAAAAAACCTACGCTGCCGGCAAGATCCCTGGCGGCTTCTTCAAGCGTGAAGCGCGTCCTTCCGAGAAAGAGACCCTGACCTCGCGCCTGATCGACCGTCCGATCCGTCCGCTGTTCCCGGAAGGCTTCCTCAACGAAGTGCAGGTCATCTGCACCGTGGTCTCCACCAGCAAGAAGACCGATCCGGACATCGCCGCGATGATCGGCACCTCGGCCGCCCTGGCCATCTCCGGCATTCCGTTCGACGGCCCGATCGGCGCCGCTCGCGTAGCCTTCCACCCGGAAACCGGCTACCTGCTGAACCCGACCTACGAGCAGCTCAAGGCTTCCAGCCTGGACATGGTCGTGGCCGGTACCAAAGACGCCGTGCTGATGGTTGAATCCGAAGCCAAAGAGCTGACCGAAGACCAGATGCTGGGCGCCGTACTGTTCGCCCATGACGAGTTCCAGGCCGTGATCAAGGCCGTTGGCGAACTGGCTGCCGAAACCGGCAAGCCGCGCTGGAACTGGACTGCCCCGGCCGAGAACACCGCTCTGCTCAGCGCCATCAAGGCCGAGTTCGGCGAGGCCATCTCCCAGGCCTACACCATCACCATCAAGCAGGACCGCTACAACCGTCTGGACGAGCTGCGCGACCAGATCGTTGCCAAGTTCTCCGGCGAGGAAGGCCAGCCGTCTTCCGGCGAAGTCAAAGATGCCTTCGGCCTGATCGAATACCGCACCGTGCGCGAGAACATCGTCAACGGCAAACCGCGTATCGACGGTCGCGACACCCGCACCGTACGTGGCCTGAACATCGAAGTCGGCGTGCTCGACAAGACCCACGGCTCGGCCCTGTTCACCCGTGGTGAAACCCAGGCCCTGGTGGTTGCCACCCTCGGTACCGCCCGTGACGCGCAGCTGCTCGACACCCTGGAAGGCGAGAAGAAAGACCCCTTCATGCTGCACTACAACTTCCCGCCGTACTCGGTCGGTGAGTGTGGTCGCATGGGCGCCACCGGTCGCCGTGAAATCGGCCACGGTCGTCTGGCTCGTCGTGGCGTAGCCGCCATGCTGCCGGCTGCCGACGAGTTCCCGTACACCATCCGTATCGTCTCGGAAATCACCGAGTCCAACGGTTCGTCCTCCATGGCTTCGGTCTGCGGCGCTTCCCTGGCCCTGATGGACGCTGGCGTGCCGATGAAGGCGCCGGTTGCCGGTATCGCCATGGGTCTGGTCAAGGAAGGCGACAAGTTCGCCGTACTGACCGACATCCTCGGTGACGAAGACCACCTGGGCGACATGGACTTCAAGGTTGCCGGTACCGCCAATGGCGTCACCGCGCTGCAGATGGACATCAAGATCCAGGGCATCACCGAAGAGATCATGGAGATCGCCCTGAATCAGGCGCTGGAGGCTCGCCTGAACATCCTCGGCCAGATGAACCAGGTTATCGCCCAGTCGCGCACCGAGCTGTCGGCCAACGCACCGACCATGATCGCGATGAAGATCGACCAGGACAAAATCCGCGACGTCATCGGCAAGGGCGGCGCCACCATCCGTGGTATCTGCGAAGAGACCAAGGCCTCGATCGACATCGAAGACGATGGCTCGATCAAGATCTTCGGCGAAACCAAGGAAGCTGCTGAGGCCGCGCGTCAGCGCGTACTGGGTATCACCGCGGAAGCCGAGATCGGCAAGATCTACGTCGGCAAGGTCGAGCGCATCGTCGACTTCGGCGCCTTCGTCAACATCCTGCCGGGCAAGGACGGTCTGGTGCACATCTCCATGCTGAGCGACGCTCGCGTTGAGAAGGTCACCGACGTACTGAAAGAAGGTCAGGAAGTCGAAGTGCTGGTACTGGACGTCGACAACCGCGGTCGCATCAAGCTGTCCATCAAGGACGTTGCCGCTGCCAAGGCGTCAGGCGTTTAAGCCTCAGCCTCGCAGCAGGAAAGAGGGCCCTTAGGGGCCCTCTTTTTTTGTCCGGATTTTCTCGGTTGCTTATCTCGCCGTCGCGGCGGCGGTCGCGATTCGTACTGCGGGTAGATATTGCAATCTGCACGATTACTTTTGCGAGTCTCGGCATTCTGCATGCCGAGATTTATGCTGAATTTTTATAATTTGCTGAAATTTAAGGGTTTTATTTTTTGTCCTGGCCTGGCACAGCGCTTGCGATATCCCTAGTGCAAGCGCAGCCAGGAGTTGGCTGCCGATACGTCAGAAGCAATCAGGAGTAGATCGCCATGAAACAGCAGTTCAATAAGTGGACCCTTGCCACCCTCACTGCCGCCGCCATGAGCCTGCCGCTGAGTAATGCGGCCTTCGCCGATGAACTCACTGCGCCGGCTAACGTGCAATCGATGCAGCTGGCTGCTAGCGAGACCGTCGACAATGCAGAAGAGGCGGTTACCGATACCTGGATCACCAGCAAGGTGAAGGCCAGCTTCCTGGCTGATGACAGTATCAGCGGCCTGGACATCAAGGTGGAAACCAACCAGGGCGTAGTCGCGCTGTCTGGCGTGGTGCCGACCGATGCCGAGCGTGATCTGGCCGTCGAGAAGGCCAAGGCCATCAAGGGCGTGACGGCGGTGTCCGCTGACGGCCTGAAATCCACCGAATGACCCACTGAGCTGCCGGCCTAGAGCCGGCAGCTCCTCAGAGGGAGACGGACTCATGAATTCCGATGTGATCAAAGGTAAGTGGAAGCAGCTCTCCGGTCGTATCCAGGAGCGCTGGGGCAACCTGACCAATGACGATATGGATATTGTCGAAGGCCATAGCGAGTATCTGGAGGGTAAACTCCAGGAGCGCTACGGCTGGACCAAGGAGCGGGCGCAACAGGAAGTGCGCGACTTCAGCAGCAAGCTGTAGCTTCTCGGATCAGAAAAAGCCCCGCATCGCGGGGCTTTTTTGTGCTGCAACTGATTGCAGTAGGGCGATGCTTAGCTGCCTCGTTTGCTATCGATGCGGGTAAGAACGCCGCCTTCGATCAGTAGGAAGTACTGCATTCCTCCCTCGGGGGTGTAGATCCATTCCTCTTGCGGGACCTCGATGTTCTGCCTGGGGCTGGTGACATAGCCGATCACCGATTTGCTGACCGGTTCTCCGCACTTGCTCAGTACTTCGACACCGCGGTCGCCGGTGCTGGCGATGCCCTTGGGGCAGCGTAGCGAGGCCGCATTGGCAGAGCAGGCAAGCAGCAGGCTACCGATGAGGAGCAGTTTTCCTTTCATGGGAGGATCTTCCTTGTTGGTGTATTTAGTCGCCGCGTTTACTTTCGATCTTGACCAGGCGGTTGCCTTCCAGGCGAAGAAAATAATACATGCCGTTCTTCGGTCCGTAGACCCACTCTTCGATCGCTACTTCAGTCACAGTCCCATAGTAATCGGTCACTTCCCGGTACCCCAGAAACTCCCGACTGGCTGGTTCGCCACACTTGGCTTCGATTTCGCTGGCCAGATCCTGGGTGCTGATCAACCTGCTGCCGCAGCGCAGGGTCGAGCTGGCCTCGGCCATGCCGGACAGCAGCAGGCTAAGCGTTAGAAGGGTGGTTTTGTACATCGCGAAGCGCCAGTTGGACGGGACACATGGGGCAGCCTATATCCAGGGGACCTGGCTTGTCAGTCGGCGCGTTTGGTTTCGATGCGTGTCAGGCGGTTGCCCTGAAAGGTGAGGATGCTGAGCATGCCGTTGTTCGGCCCGTATACCCATTCCTCTATCACCAGCTCTCGCCCTCCAGAGTAGCCACCGGTATAGCCGACCAGATCGCGGTGAGCGGGCTCGCCGCATTTGCGCTCTACCTCGAAGGCGCGATCGCCCTCGTTGACCAGCTTGCTGCCGCAGCGCAGGGTGCCTGCCTCGGTCAGGCCACTGAGTAGCATCAGGGTGAGCGGCAACATGCTCCGGATCATCACAGGCTCCCTAGGTGCAGCGCGGTGGGTACTTGAGCGGCGGCCGGGTCCTGACTGAGGCTGACATCAAGCAGGTAGATACGCTGGTCTTCCAGGCCGCCACGCTCGACCAGGTAATCCTTGATGCTGGCAGCTCGAGCCTGGCCGAGTTGGCGCAGCAGCAGTTCGCTCTTGCCCCAGGACTGCAGCACGGCGTCGCGCATCTTCGCCGTGCGTTCCTCGTCCGGCAGGTCCTTCCATTCGGCCGGGGGCTGCTGCTTCAGACGGGCCCGGTAGATGCCCTCCAGCAGTACCGGTTTGTCATCCTCGTCCACCACCAGTTGTTCTGGCTCGGCAGGTACCGTATCGCCGTTGCGCTGCAGGATCTTGTATTGCGTACTCTGGTATTCGCGTTCCAGGCGTTGTGCGGCCACCTGGGGGCCGTCGCTGGCCTGGGCGCTCATGCCTTCGACCTCCAGGCGCAGTACCGGGCGTTCCTTGAGTGCGGCAGCCAGGGTATCCAGGGATTTCTGCGCGGCGCCGTCCAGTTCGCTGCTGCCGGCGGCGAACTGCACCTGGCTGAGGTCTTCGTTGCTACCTCCGACCAGGCCGGCGATGAACTTGAACGGTGCCTGGGCGGCACGCAGTACCAGGTTGCGCATGGTCTGCCAGACGATGGGCATGACGCTGAACTGCGGGTCGTTGAGGTTGCCCTGCACCGGCAGCTGGATGTCGATGTTGCCCTTGGTGTCCTTGAGCAGGGCCACGGCCAGGCGGATCGGTAGATCCACGGCGTCCTTGCTGTCGACCTTCTCGCCCAGCTGCAGGTCTTCCAGCAGCAGCTTGTTCTCGGCGTTCAGCTGGCCCTTCTCGATCTGGTAGTGCAGGTCCAGGTTCAGGCGCCCCTTGCGGATGCGGTAGCCGGCGAATTTGCCGGAATAGGGGGTGAGGGTGGTCAGCTCGACGTTCTTGAAACTGGTGGCGATATCCAGGCTGTTCATCGGGTCGAACGGCGTCAGCCCGCCCTTGATGGTGACCGGCGCGTACTTGTCGACCTTGCCTTTGATATCGACGCTGGCGGTTTTCGGGCTCTGGTTGTCCAGCGTGCCGATCTGGCCATTGAGTTGCTGGATGGCGGTGGCGAAGTTGGGGGTCAGGCTGAAGTCGGCGAAGTTGGCCGAGCCATCCTTGATGTTCACTCCGCCGATGCGGATCGGCAGCTGCTTGCCGGCGGGAGCCGGTTTGGCCTTGGGATCGGCGGGCTGGGCGATGACCAGGTCGTTGACGTTGGTGGTCAGGTCTTCGTTGATGACGAAGCGCGCATAGGGTTGCTGCAGGTTGATCTTGTCGATCACCAGGCCCTGCTCGTGCTGGTAGTTCAGCCCTTCCACCACCAGTTGCTGCCACTTGAGGAAGTCGCGGTCCTTGAGGGTATCCAGGGTATGCAGCTGGTTGACCTCGGCGCGGCCGCCGATGCTGAAGGCCAGCGGATCGACGCTCTTCAGGTCCACGGCCAGGTCGCTGCCGAGCAGGCCACTGCGCAGCTCCAGACGGACGAAGGGACTGATGTAGGACTGCGCCAGGCGCAGGTCGATGTCGCGGGTGACCAGCTGCAGTTTGGCGGTGGTCGGCTGCAGCTGGACCTGGCCGTCGGCCTTGATCTGGCCGCGCTTGTTCACGCCGGTATCGAGCTTGAGGCCAAAGGGCGAGGTGCCGAGGCTGTCGAAGTCCTTGATGTCGAGACTGAGCGGGGCCAGGTCGAGCTTGACCTCCTGGGCGCCTGCGGCGCGGTCGGCCAGGTGGATCTGGTACTCACGCAGCTGTACATCGCGCAGCAGCACCTGCCAGGGCTTGGCCGGTTCTTCCGGTGTTTTCGGCTCTGCCGGGATCGCAGCACTAACGGTTTGTGGTTGGCCATCCGCAGGCGCGGGTTCGGCTTGCTCTGCAGCCGCTGGTGTGGGCGTGGAGCCGGCGCCACCCTCGTTTACCGCCGGAGCCGTAGCTTCGGGAGCCGCGCTGGGCGCTGGTTCTGTAGCAGACGTGGTTGCTGCTGGTGTCGGCTTGCTATGGCTGGCGAACAGCTTCTGCCAGTCCAGCTGGCCGTCCTTCTCGCGGGCGGCCCAGGTCTCCAGCTTGTGACTGCGGATCTTGCCGATCACCACCTGCTGCTTGGCCAGGTCCAGGCTGGTTTCGCCGACTTCCAGGCTTTCCAGGCGCACCAGTGGTTTGTCTTCCGGACTCTTGATGGCGAACTTGCTGAGGGCGGCGCTGACGTTGCTCAGTTGCAGCTCGGTGCCCTTGGCCAGGTTCAACGAGTAGTCGGCGCTGAGGTCGAGTACGCCGTCTTCCAGCACCAATGGCACTGCGTCGCGGACGTAGGGCCAGACGCCCTTGAGGCGGCCGTCGGTGACCTTCAATTGGCCCTTGGAGGTGATCGGAGTAAGGCCGACCTGGCCGTGCCAGTCGATGCGCCCACCATAGGGACCGGTGGCGACCAACTGCATGTCGGCGCTGTCGTCGGGCAGGGTGCTGAGGTTCTTCAGCTCCAGGTTCAGCGAGTCGTAGACGAACTCGACCGGCTCGCTCGGGCGCAGGTCCTCGAAGTGCAGGCCGTTCTCGATCAGGGCGATGCGGCTGATGCGCAGCGGGAAGGGTTCGCTCGGCTCCTCTTGGGCAGGCCTAGGCTCGCTGGGTGGCAGCTTGAACAGGTCGGTCAGATTGAGCTTGCCGTCCTTGGCGAACAGTACCTCGGTGTGCGCTTTCTCCAGCTCCACGTCGGCCAGGTGCAGGGCGCCGCTCCACAGGCTGTCGAGCTGCAGGTTGGCGTACAGGCGCTGGAAGGCCACCTGCGGCTTGGCCGGCTCGCCGATATGCAGGCCCCAGAGCTGCAGCTCCAGGCTGAAAGGATTGAGCTCTACCCGGTCCAGGCGCGCCGGCACGGTGGCCAGCTGGCTCAGCTGCTGGTTGGCTACGCGCTGGCCGATGCCGGGCAGAATCAGGAAGCCGAGCAGGGCGTAGAGGCCGAGTGCGATCGCTACGGCGTAGGCGATGCGTTGCAATCCTTTGAGCATGGGGCAGCGTCTTCTTCCAGACTGAGGAGTCTGGAGTATGGCATGGGCCTCGCCGCTTTGTGGGCCATCAGGGTGGCGCTGTGACGCGACGCAGAGCCTGCGCTGGGTTGTGCCGGATCTAGAAGTGCAGGATCAGGGTCTTCAGCGGCGGCTTGCCATCACGCGAGGGGAAGTCGGTGGCCGGCAGCAACTGCTCGCAGTCGCGCACCGGCCGGCCGAGCTTCTCGGCGCAGCGCAGCACCTGGCTGCGCCATTCCTCCAGTTCGACCTTCGCCAGATTGTTGCAGCAGATCAGCACGCCGTCCTCGGCGGTGGCGAGGATCGCCGGCTTGAGCAGGCTCTGATAGTCGCGCAGCAGGTCGACGGTGCCGAAGGCGCTCTTGGCCCAGGCCGGCGGGTCGAGCAATACCAGGTCGAACTGGCGCTGTTCCAGGCGCGGGTAGCTGGGCAGCTTGTGGCCGCGGCGGGAGGCAATGGGCAGCCCGGCCAGTTGGCGGATGGCGGGGAAGTAGTCGGACTGCACGAAGTCCATCGCCAGTCCCGGATTGAGCGCCACGTTCTCGCGACCCACCGCCAGATTGCCCTCGGCGAAGTCGAGGTTGAGCACCTCGCGCGCACCACCGGCCGCGGCGCACAGGCCGACGCCGCAGGTGTAGGCGAACAGGTTGAGCACGCTCTTGCCGGCGCTGTTGGCCTTGATCCAACCGCGGGCGTTGCGCAGATCGAGGAACAGCAGCGGGTCCTGGCCCGGATGGCGGCCGCGTACCCGGTAGTTGAGCCCCCATTCCTGGCCGATCTGGTCCTCCAGCGCCTCGGGCGTGGCCTGGTACACCGGGTCGCGGCGGTCGACGCGCGAGTTGCCGCCGGAGCGGTCGTTGTAAACCAGCTGCAGGTCGAGGCCGAGGCGTTCGTTGATGGCGGTGTGCAGATCGAGCAGCGCATCGAGCTGCAGTGGCTGATGGAAGCTCTGCACCATCAGTTGCGGGCCGTAGCGGTCCACGGTGAGGCCGGGTGCGCCTTCCTGGCTGCCATGGAACAGCCGGTAGCAGTCGGTCTGCTGCTGGTGCAGTTCGGCCAGCAGTGGCTGGCGGGCATCGAGGGCGGCGGAGAGCGCCTGGTCGAGAGAGGACATGGCGGCGTCTCGGAACGGGAGGGCGCGCAGTTTACCAAGAAAATCGCCGGCTCTAGGCCGGCGTTGCTCTCGTTGCGAGTGCGATCAGGCGCGTTCGATCGCCAGGGCTACGCCTTGACCGCCACCGATGCACAGGGTGGTCAGGCCCTTCTTGGCATCGCGCTTGATCATCTCGTGCAGCAGGGTCACCAGCACGCGGCAGCCGGAGGCGCCGATGGGGTGGCCGAGGGCGATGGCGCCGCCGTTGACGTTGACCTTGGCCGCATCCCAGCCCAGCTCCTTGCCGACCGACAGGGCCTGGGCAGCGAAGGCTTCGTTGGCTTCGATCAGGTCGAGGTCGGCCAGCTGCCAGCCGGCTTTCTCCAGGCAGCGTTTGGTCGCCGAGACCGGGCCGATGCCCATGATCGCCGGGTCGACGCCGGCGTTGGCATAGGCGGCAATCTTGGCCAGCACCGGTAGGCCGAGGGCCTTGGCTTTGTCGGCGCTCATCAGCAACACGGCAGCGGCGCCGTCGTTGAGGCTGGAGGCGTTGCCGGCGGTGACGCTGCCGTCCTTCTTGAACGCCGGCTTGAGCTTGCCCAGGGCTTCGGCGGTGGTGCCGGCGCGGGCTTGTTCATCGGTGGCGAAGCTGACCGGATCACCTTTGCGCGAAGGGATCAGGATCGGGGTGATTTCATCGGCGAAGCGACCGGCCTCGATGGAGGCCACGGCCTTCTGCTGCGAGGCGGCGGCGAAGGCGTCCTGCTCTTCACGGCTGATGGCGTACTTGTCCACCAGGTTCTCGGCGGTGATGCCCATGTGGTAGTCGTTGAAGGCGTCCCACAGGCCGTCCTGGATCATGGTGTCGACCAGCTTGCCGTGGCCCATGCGCTGGCCGGTACGGGCGGCGGGCATGACGTAGGGGGCCAGGCTCATGTTCTCCATGCCGCCGGCGATGATCACCTCGGCGTCGCCGCAGCGAATCGCCTGGGCGCCCAGGTGCAGGGCCTTGAGGCCGGAGCCGCAGACCTTGTTCAGGGTCAGCGCCGGTACGGCGTTCGGCAGGCCGGCCTTGATCGAGGCCTGGCGGGCTGTGTTCTGCCCGGCGCCGGCGGTCAGCACGTGGCCGAGGATCACCTCGTCGACTTCGCTGCCGTTGAGGCCGGTCTGTTCCAGCAGGCGCTTGATCACCGCGGCGCCCAGGTCGACGGCGGGTACGCTGGCCAGGGAGCCCTGGAAGCTGCCGATGGCGGTGCGGGTGGCGGCGACGATGACGACTTCTTGCATGACGGGCTCCTCGAAATCGGGTGCGCGCACGGTGGGCGCGACGGGGGCGCTATGGTGGCATAGCCGATTCGACCCCGGCCAGTGCCGGAGCCGACCGCTCAGTCGCGCGGCGGCAGGCCCATACGCTGGCGCGCACGATGCACGGCACCGCCGCGCACGGCCCAGCGTAGCGTGGGCGCCAAGCTGTTTACTCCGGCGCGGATGGCCTGGCTGCGGGCCGGGCCGATTGGTGTGTCGAGCATGACCTGGGCCCAGGCCGGCAGCAGGTCGAAGCCGGCCTGCATCAGCAGCTTGCCCACCGGTACGGCCAGGGCGCTGGGCGCCGGCGCGCTTTGCAGGATGTGCAGGATCTCCCGCGAGCGCTCGTCACACAGCAGCTGCGGGCGCACGTTATCGAGGTAGGCGGCGATTTCGGCACGCGAGCGCGGCACGTTCTCGGCACCGAGGCGTTCGGCGATCAGCGCCACCTCGGCGTAATAGCGATCCTGATCGGCCTCGCTGAGCTGCGGGTTGCGATAGTGCAGGTGGGCGGCGAGGAAGCTCGATACCTCGGCCACGTGTACCCAGGTCAGCAGTGCCGGGTCGCTGGCCGCGTAGGGGCGGCCGTCCGGCGCGGTGCCGACCACCTTGAGGTGAATGGTGCGCACCTTGTCGATCAGCCACTCGGCATCGCGGCGTGAGCCGAAGGTGGTGCCAGAGATGAACTGGCCGGTACGGCGCAAGCGGCCGATCAGGTCTTCGCGGAAATTCGAGTGGTCCCACACGCCGGACAACGCCAGCGGATGCAGGGCCTGCAGCAGCAGTGCGCTGATGCCGCCGACCATCATGCTGGTGAAGTCGCCGTGCACGCGCCAACACACTGCGTCGGGGCCGAACAGGCCGGGGTCGCCCTGGGGCTGGCTGAAGTCGATCTGGCCGAGGGCGATGCCACTGAGGCTGAGGACCTGGGCTTCGATGCGGCGGCGGAGGAATTCCATGGGGCGGCTCTACGGCAGGGGAGGGCGGGAGCCGGGCGGCTCCCGCAGTGTGCCGCGATTCTACTGGTTCAGGCGCTGCTCGATCAGGCTGTCCACCACCGACGGGTCGGCCAGGGTCGAGGTATCGCCCATGTTGTCCAGCTCGTTGCAGGCGATCTTGCGCAGGATGCGCCGCATGATCTTGCCCGAGCGGGTCTTGGGCAGACCCGGTGCCCACTGGATCATCTCCGGCTTGGCGAAGCTGCCGATCTCCTTGCCGACCAGGGCCAGCAGTTCCTTCTTCAGCTCGTCGGAGGGCTCCAGGCCCTTCATGGTGGTGACGAAGGCGTAGATGCCCTGGCCCTTGAGGTCATGCGGGTAGCCGACCACGGCCGCTTCGGCCACCGCGTCGTGCAGCACCAGGGCGCTCTCCACCTCGGCGGTGCCGATGCGGTGGCCGGAGACGTTGATCACGTCGTCGACACGTCCGGTGATCCACCAGTAGCCGTCCTCGTCGCGGCGCGCACCGTCGCCGGTGAAGTAGTAGCCGGGGTAGGGCTTGAAGTAGGTGTCGATCATCCGCTGGTGGTCGCCGTACACGCTGCGGATCTGGCTCGGCCAGCTGGCCTTGATCGCCAGCACGCCGGCACCGGGGCCGCTGATCTCCTTGCCCTGCTCGTCGAGCAGCACCGGCTGAACGCCGAAGAACGGTCGTGTGGCGGAGCCGGGCTTGAGGTCCGTGGCTCCGGGCAGCGGGGTGATCAGGATCGAGCCGGTCTCGGTCTGCCACCAGGTGTCGACGATCGGGCAGCGCTGCTCGCCGACCACGTTGTAGTACCACTCCCAGGCTTCCGGGTTGATCGGCTCGCCCACCGAGCCGAGCAGGCGCAGGCTGGAGCGGTCGGTGGCCTTCACGGCGGCCTCGCCCTCGCGCATCAGCGCGCGTAGGGCGGTCGGTGCGGTGTAGAAGATGTTGACCTGATGCTTGTCGATCACCTGCCAGAAGCGCGAGGCGTCCGGGTAGTTGGGCACGCCCTCGAACATCAGGGTGACCGCGCCGTTGGCCAGCGGGCCGTAGACGATGTAGCTGTGCCCGGTAACCCAGCCGACGTCGGCGGTGCACCAGTAGATGTCGCCCTCGTGGTAGTCGAACACGTACTTGTGGGTCATCGCCGCGCCCAGCAGGTAGCCGCCGGTGGTGTGCAGCACGCCCTTGGGTTTGCCGGTGCTGCCCGAGGTGTAGAGGATGAACAGCGGGTCCTCGGCGTCCATCGGCTCGGCCGGGCAGTCGGCGCTGGCTTCCTTGAGGGCCTGGTGGTACCAGAGGTCGCGGCCGGGGGTCCAGGCGATCTCGCCCTGGGTGCGCTCGACCACCAGCACGGTGCTGACGTTCGGGCAGCTCTGCAGGGCCTTGTCGACGTTGTTCTTCAGCGGGATGTACTTGCCACCGCGCACTCCTTCGTCGGCGGTGATCACGGTGCGGCAGTCGGCATCGAGGATGCGGTCGCGCAGGGCGTCCGGGGAGAAGCCGCCGAACACCACCGAATGGATGGCGCCGATACGGGTGCAGGCCAGCATGGCGTAGGCCGCCTCCGGCACCATGGGCATGTAGATGCACACCCGGTCGCCCTTCTTCACGCCGCGGCTCTTCAGCACGTTGGCCAGGCGGCTGACGTTGTGGTGCAGCTTGTTGTAGGTGATGTGGGCGGATTCGGCCGGATTGTCACCTTCCCAGATGATGGCGATCTGTTCGCCGCGCTTTTCCAGGTGGCGGTCGATGCAGTTGTAGGCGACGTTGAGCTGGCCACCCTTGAACCACTGCGCCTCGCCCTTCACCAGGTCGCTGTGGTGCAGCTGCTCCCACGGCTTGAACCAGTGCAGGAACTGTTTGGCCTGCTCGCTCCAGAAGGCCTCTGGCTGATCGATGGACTGCTGGTAGAGGCGCTGATAGCCCTCGTTGTCCAGGTGGGCGCGTTGACGCACGGCGTCGGGCACGGCATGGCGGGTGATCTCGAACATGGCGGGGCCTTTGTTATTGTGGGTCCGAAGTGGCATCAGGGTGGACCAAGCATCTGCTTGGTTCAAGCCTGTCTGTGCAATATCCGACCTCGCCGTGGCCCAGAATGCACAAACCCGGCACGCGGCCGGGTTTGTGGTGACGTCGCTGGCTCAGCCGCGGTGACGGCCGCGGAAGAAGTCGATCAGGCCCTGGGTCGAGGCATCCTCGGCCGGCGGCTGGTCCCAGCCGGTCAGGCGCTGGTAGACGCCCTTGCCGAGTTCCTTGCCCAGCTCCACGCCCCACTGGTCGAAGGCGTTGATGCCCCAGATCACGCTCTGCACGAATACCTTGTGCTCGTACATCGCTACCAGCGCGCCGAGGCGACGGGGGCTGATGCGCTCCAGCACCAGGGTGTTGCTCGGGCGGTTGCCGGGGATCACCTTGTGCGGCGCCAGGCGCTGCACCTCGTCTTCGCCCAGGCCCATGCCGCGCAGCTCGGCCTCGGCCTCCTGGCGGCACTTGCCGAGCATCAGCGCCTGGCTCTGCGACAGGCAGTTGGCGTACAGCCACTGGTGGTGGTCGGCCACCGGGTTGTAGCTGACCACCGGCACGATGAAGTCCGCCGGGATCAGCGGGGTGCCCTGGTGCAGCAGCTGGTGGTAGGCGTGCTGGCCGTTGCAGCCGACGCCGCCCCAGATCACCGGACCGGTCTCGGTGCTCACCGGGCTGCCGTCCTGGCGCACGCTCTTGCCGTTGGACTCCATGTCCAGCTGCTGCAGGTGCTTGGTGATGTTCCGCAGGTAGTGGTCGTACGGCAGGATGGCGTGGCTCTGCGCGCCCCAGAAGTTGCCGTACCAGACACCGAGCAGGGCCAGCAGCACCGGCATGTTCTTCTCGAAGGGCGCAGTGCGGAAGTGCGTGTCCATGCTGTAGGCGCCGGACAGCAGCTCCTTGAAGTTGGACATGCCCACCGCCAGGGCGATCGGCAGGCCGATGGCCGACCACAGCGAGTAGCGCCCGCCGACCCAGTCCCACATGGGGAAGATGTTCTTCTCGCGGATGCCGAACTCGATGGCCGCCCGGTTGTTGCTGGTAACGGCGATGAAGTGGCGGTACAGCTTCTCCTCGGTGCCGCCACGGGCCAGGTACCAGGAGCGCGCGGCCTGGGCGTTCTTCAGGGTCTCCAGGGTGCCAAAGGATTTCGACGAGACGATGAACAGGGTGGTCTCGGCATTCAGCTTGGCCGTCACATCGTGGAATTCGCTGCCGTCGATATTGGCCAGGTAGTGGCAGCGCACACCGTTCTGGGTGAACGGCAGCAGGGCCTCGGAGACCAGCTGCGGGCCGAGGAAGGAACCACCGATGCCGATGTTGACCACGTCGGTGATGGTCTTCTCGCTGTAGCCGCGCCACTGGTTGCTGTGGATGCGGCCGACGATGTCGGTCATCTGGTTGAGCACGCGGTGCACGTCCGGCATCACGTTGACCCCGTCGACCTTGACGCAGTCGCCGATCGGCCGGCGCAGCGCGGTGTGCAGGGCCGGGCGGCCCTCGGAGGCATTCAGCTGATCACCGTTGAACAGCGCCTCGATGGCGTCCTGCAGACCGGCTTCCCGCGCCAGGGCGACCAGCAGGGCGCGTGTCTCTTCGCTGAGCAGGTTCTTCGAGTAGTCGAGGAAGATGCCGCTGGTGCTCATCGAGAAATGCTCGAAGCGCTGGGCGTTGGCGGCGAAGGCCTCGCGCATGCTGAAACCCTGCATGGTCTGGCGATGCTGGCGCAGGTCCTGCCAGGACTTCAGGGTGGTGACATCGAGCGGTTGCTGGTAGTACGCCATGGGCGGAGAGTTCCTTGTTGTACGGCGTTTCGGGCATTAAAAAGCCCGGATGGTTCCGGGCTTGGAGTTTAGCGGTACAGGCCTGAATCAGGCGACCTGCACGGGAATCGCGTTGCTGGTATGGCTCAGCTCGCCATCGGCACCCATGTACAGCACGCGCGGCTGGAAGTTGGCCAGCTCGGCCTCGCTGTAGTGGGCGTAGGCGCAGATGATCACGCGGTGGCCGACCCCGGCCTTGTGCGCCGCGGCGCCATTGACCGAGATGATCTTCGAGCCTTCCTCGCCACGGATGGCGTAGGTGGTGAAGCGCTCGCCGTTGTCCACGTTGTAGATCTGGATCTGTTCGTACTCGCGGATGCCGGACAGGTCCAGCCACTCACCGTCGATGGCGCAGGAGCCTTCGTAGTCGAGCACCGCGTGGGTGACGATGGCGCGGTGCAGCTTGGCCTTGAGCATGATGGCTTGCATGGCGGAGGCTCCTGGGAAAATGGGCGGCAGAGTGTGCCCGAAGCCCCGGGGGGCTTCAAGATCGGCGGGGCTTACAGCTCGAAGGCCAGATTGTCGATCAGGCGCGTGGTGCCGAGGTAGGCGGCGGCCAGGATGACCAACTCGCGATCCTCGGCCGTGGCTGCGCGCAGGCTCAGGGACTCGCGGACCTCCAGATAGTCCGGGCGCAGGCCGGCGCTCAGCAGGCTGGCCTTGCCGGTCTCGGCCAGCTGGACGAAGTTGCGTTCGCCCGCGCGAACCGCGTCGGCCAGTTGCTGCAGGGTGCGATACAGGGCAGGGGCCTGGGCGCGCTGTTCGGCGCTCAGGTAACCGTTGCGCGAGGACAGGGCCAGGCCGTCGTCAGCGCGCACGGTCGGCTCGCCGATGATCTGGATCGGCATGTTCAGGTCACGCACCAGGGTGCGGATCACCGCCAGCTGCTGGAAGTCCTTCTCGCCGAAGATGGCGATGTCCGGCTGGACCATGTTGAACAGCTTGTTCACCACGGTGGCAACGCCCTCGAAGTGGCCGGGGCGGCTGGCGCCACACAGGCCTTCGGAGACGCCGGGCACGCTGACGCGGGTCTGGCCGGCCTGGCCGTGCGGGTACATCTCTTCGACATCCGGATGGAACAGCAGGTGGCAACCGGCGGCGACCAGTTTCTCCTGGTCGGCGGCGAGGGTGCGCGGGTACTTGGCCAGGTCTTCGTTAGGGCCGAACTGCAGCGGGTTGACGAAGATGCTGGCGACCACGAAGTCGGCGCGCTGGCCGGCCTTCTCCACCAGAGCGACGTGGCCCTCGTGCAGGTTGCCCATGGTCGGCACGAAGGCGATGCGTTTGCCCTCGCCACGCGCGCGCGCAACGGCGGCGCGCAGTTCCAGTACGGTCTTGACGGTGTTCATGCGGAGAAACCGTGCTCCTCGGCGGGGAAGCTGACTTCCTTCACCGCACGCACGTAGGCGGCGAAGGCGGCCTGGATGTTCGGCTGGTCCTGCATGAAGTTCTTCACGAACTTCGGTGCGCGGCCGGTGAGGGACAGGCCGAGCATGTCGTGCATTACCAGCACCTGGCCGTCGGTGGACGGGCCGGCACCGATGCCGATCACCGGGATCTTCACCGACTGGCTGATTTCGGCGGCCAGTTCGCTGGGCACGCATTCGAGCAGTAGCATGGCGGCGCCGGCCTGCTCCAGGGCCATGGCGTCGGCGCGCAGCTGGCGGGCGGCGGCATCGCCACGGCCCTGCACCTTGTAGCCACCGAAGACGTTGACCGCCTGCGGGGTCAGGCCCAGGTGGGCGCACACCGGCACGCCACGCTCGGCCAGCTGGCGGAGCGGCTCGGCCAGCCAGACCGCGCCTTCCAGCTTGATCATGTGCGCACCGGCCTGCATCAGCGCGGCGCTGCTGGCGAAGGTCTGCTCGAGGGTGGCGTAGGCCATGAACGGCAGGTCGGCGAGGATCAGCGCGCCCTGGTTGCCGCGCTTCACGGCGGCGGTGTGATAGGCCATGTCGGTCAGCGACACCGGCAGGGTGCTGTCGTGGCCCTGCAGGACCATGCCCAGCGAGTCTCCCACCAGCAGCACTTCCACACCGGCCTGGCAGGCTGCCTGGGCGAAGGTGGCGTCATAGGCGGTGAGCATGGCGATCTTCTCGCCCTTTTGCTTCAGGCCCAGCAGGGTGCTTACGGTTACATCAGGCATGGGAGATTCCTCATCAGCGGGCCGGATTCCGGCGCTTGTGGCACCTGCTCTCGGCCTCTTGGGCGGCGCTCTGTGCACCGCCTCGGGGCAACGGGACGCCTATAGTCCAGATGGGGGGGCGTGAAGTCAATCACGGGTGTTACCGCGCTGTTACGGCGTTACCGGCGGCGCCCGATCAGCGCTGCAGGCGCTCCAGCCCGACGTAGGGGCAGGCGGCGAGCAGGGCCGGCAGGTCGCGGCCGTCAGGCAGCTGCAGATCAGCGGGAGCGATCTCCGCCAGCGGATACAGCACGAAGGCGCGCGCGTGCATATGGTAGTGCGGCACGCTTAGGCGCTCCTCGGCCAGCAGACGGTCGCCGAACAGCAGGATGTCCAGATCCAGGGTGCGCGGGCCCCAGCGCTCGGCCTTACGCACGCGGCCCTGTTCCAGCTCGATGCGCTGCAGGGCGTCGAGCAGCTGCAACGGCGCAAGTTCGGTGTCCAGTGCGGCCACGGCGTTGACGTAACGCGGCTGGTCGGGTGGGCCCAGCGGATCGCTGGCATAGAGGGAGGAGGTAGCGGCCAGCCGGCTGCTGGGCAGCGCGGCGATGGCGGCGAGCGCCGCCTCGAGCTGCTGGCGCGGCTCGGCCAGGTTGCTGCCGAGGCCGATGTAGACCCTTTCCATTATTCGCCGGCGGGTGCGTCGCTGCGCGGGCCGCGACGGCGGTTGCGCCCGCCGCGACGACGCTTGCGTGCCGGTGCGCCTTCGCCATCTTCTTCCTGGCGATTGCCGAGGTCGCGGATCATGCTGCGGCGCTCGCTATCGGTAGCGTCCTGGTAGTCGGTCCACCAGTCGCCGAGGCCATCGGTCTGCTCGCCGGCGTCTTCGCGCAGCAGCAGGAAGTCGTAGCCGGCGCGGAAGCGCGGGTTCTCCAGCAGCAGGTCGGCGCGTTTGCCGCTGCGGCGCGGCAGGCGTTCCTGCATGTCCCAGATCTCGCGAATCGGGATGGTGAAACGCTTGGGAATGGCGATGCGCTTGCACTGCTCGACGATCAGGTCGTGTGCGGCTTCCTGCATGGCCGGGATCGGCGGCATGCCGCGTGCCTGCAGTTGCGCCGCACGGACCGGAATGGCAGGCCAGAGCAGGGCGGCGAAGAGGAAGGCGGGCGTCACCGGCTTGCCCAGGGCGATGCGCTCGTCGGTATTGGCCAGGGCCTGGCGGATCAGGTCGCCGGTGTATTCCGGGTCGCGCTCCAGCGCCTTGGCGCTGGCCGGGAACAGCGGGGCGAACAGGTCGTACTCGACCAGCAGTTCGAAGGTGCGTTCGGCGTAGCCGGCGAGGAACAGCTTGAGCACTTCCTCGAACAGGCGGGCGGCGGGAATGTCGCGCAGCATCGGCGCCAGGCGGCGGATCGGCGCCGCGCTGTGCTTCTCGATCTCGAAGTCCAGCTTGGCGGCGAAGCGCACCGCGCGAAGCATGCGCACCGGGTCTTCCAGATAGCGCTGCTCGGGATCGCCGATCAGGCGGATCAGGCGGTTGCGAATGTCGTGCACGCCATGCGCGTAGTCCAGTACGCGCTCGCCGCTGACATCGAAGTACAGGGCGTTGATGGTGAAGTCGCGGCGCTGGGCGTCGCTCTCCTGGGTGCCGTAGACGTTGTCGCGCAGGATGCGCCCGCTCTCGTTGCGCGAGGACAGGTGGCTGTCTTCCTCGTCGTCACCCTGCGGGTGGTTGCTGCGGAAGGTGGCGACTTCGATGATTTCGCGACCGAAGTGCACATGGGCCAGCTTGAAGCGGCGGCCGATCACCCGTGCATTGCGGAACTCGGCGCGTACCTGCTCGGGCGTGGCGCTGGTGGCCACGTCGAAGTCCTTGGGCTGCACGCCGATCAGCAGGTCGCGCACGCAGCCGCCGACCAGGTAAGCCTGGTAGCCGGCCTTCTGCAGGCGGTCGACTACGCCTACCGCGTTACGGCTGAACTGGCCGCGCTGCAGCGAATGCTGACGCGGGCCGAGCACTTCCGGCGTGCTGCGATGACGGGGCTGGCGCTTGAGCGAAAGCGGCGAACGGAGGGACTTGAACAGCTTTTTCAGCATGGGAGGCACTGTTTGCAGGGATAAGCGGCCGGAAATGCCGGTAACCGCACGATTGGCGCGGATTCTAGCATTGGGAGCAGGAAGGATGGTAAAGGCAGGCTGGGGATGACGAGGGGACTGAAGCTACTGGGGGAGCCGAAGCTCCCCCCCAAATTGGTGCGTGCTTTGTTTTTATTGTTATAGCGGGCCTGTTGTTCTTGTTGTAGGCCCGTTTTAGGTATCCCAAACCGGGTACCAGTAGCAAACGGATTGCTTTGGATGCTGATGCTGCCATGATCATTCCGTGATCCAACCAGTGCAGGCACTGCTTTAGTGCAGTTTTTATTATTCTCGGCCTGGTCGTGGGGCGAACCCCAAAGGCAAATCCTCTCCAAAAGAATCAGTTAGCTGCGCCTCCGCGTTGTTGTTTTTGTTGTGCTGGAGTCGTTCTGTATTGTTTTTATTGTTGAGGTCGAGCTTTCTTATTGTTGTTGTGCCAGAGATAAAGCAGAACCCGTGCCAGTTTTTGCGATCCCTTTGTTTTCAAGGGTTTAGCGTTTTAGTGTGTTGCCTGTGGGCAGAAAAAAGCCGGGTTCTCGTTACCGATGAACCCGGCTTTTGTTACGCGATGTTTGGCTTGGGGTAACAGTGGGGAACTCGCCTTTCGCGCGAGTGTCACCCCGGGTGCTCTCAGGAGCCGGCAGCGGCCCCTGACTTGCGCCGCGGGATGCCCAGGCGCTGGCGGCGTTCCCACAGGCACTTGCGGCTGATGCCGAGTTTGCGTGCCAGCTCGGTCTCGGTCATGTGGTCCTGGTGCTCGAGTACGAAGTGCTGGAAGTAGTCTTCCAGCGACAGGTCTTCGGTCGGCTCGTGACTGTTGCTGGCGCCCTGCAGCGAGGGCTGCTCGCTGAAGTCGTCGTCCAGGTCATCCAGCTCGATATCGATGCCCAGCAGCTCGGCGGATATCTCGTTGCCCTCGCAGAGGATCACCGAGCGCTCGATGGCGTTTTCCAGCTCGCGCACGTTGCCGGGCCAGGAATAATGGCGGATCGCCTGCTCGGCGTCATGGGCGAAGCGCAGGTTCTCGCGACCCATGCGCTGGCATTGGCGGGTGAGGAAGGACTGGGCGATTTCCACCACGTCGGCACCGCGCTCACGCAGCGGCGGCAGCTTGAGGGCGATGACGTGCAGGCGGTAATAGAGGTCTTCGCGGAACTGGCCAGTCTTGGCCAGGGTCTTGAGGTCGCGGTGGGTCGCGGCGATCAGGCGCACATCGACCTTCTGCGATTGCACCGAGCCGACCCGGCGAATCTCGCCTTCCTGCAGCACGCGCAGCAGGCGCGCCTGGGCTTCCAGTGGCAGCTCGCCGATCTCGTCGAGGAACAGGGTACCGCCGTCGGCCGCTTCCACCAGGCCGGCGCGGCCGGCACTGGCGCCGGTGAAGGCGCCCTTCTCGTGGCCGAACAGCTCGGACTCGATCAGGGTTTCCGGGATGGCCGCGCAGTTCACCGAGATCAGCGGTGCCTTGGCGCGCTTGGACAGGTTGTGCAGGGCGCGGGCGACCAGCTCCTTGCCGGTGCCGGACTCGCCCTGCACCAGCACGTTGGAGTCGGTGGGGGCGACCTTGCGAATCTTGCTGTAGAGGTCCTGCATGGCGGCGCAGGAGCCGATGATGCCGATATCGCCCTCGGCGGCCGCTCCGGCCTTGCCGGTGGACTTGCTCGGTGCCTCGCTCGGCGGGCTGCGCCGTGCTTCCTGGTTGTCACGCAGGATGCGCGCTACTGCCTGGAGCATCTCGTCATGGTCGAAGGGCTTGGCGATGTAGTCCACCGCGCCCATCTTCATCGAGTCCACCGCGGAGCGCAGGCTGGCATAGCTGGTCATGATCAGCACTGGCGTGCCTTCGGCCAGTTTGATCAGCTCGGTACCGGGGGCGCCGGGCAGGCGCAGGTCGCTGACAACCAGGTCGAAGGACGGGATGCTGTAGCGCTCCTGAGCCTCCTGCACCGAACCGGCCTCACTGACCTGATACTGGTTGCGTTCCAGTAGGCGGCGCAGGGCGGAGCGGATGATGGTTTCGTCTTCGACGATGAGGATGTGCGGCATTGATTCTCTCTCGACGGTCTCCGAACCTGCCCTGGGGCGGTTCTAGGTCACTACTCAGGTCGCTACGGACGTCGCTTCGACATAGCGCGGCAGAGTAACGCGGAATCGGGTCCCGCGTTGGCGTTCCGGATCGGCCGGGCTGTCGATGGTGATCTGACCATAATGCTCTTCCACGATCGAATAGACCAGTGCGAGCCCCAAACCGGTGCCCTTGCCTGGATCCTTGGTGGTGAAGAAGGGTTCGAACAGGCGGTCCATGATCGCCTGCGGAATACCGGTGCCTTCATCCTCGACCATCAGTTCGACGCTGTGTTCCGCAGTCTCGCTGCGCACGCGGATAGCGCCGCCGGGCGGCGAGGCGTCACGGGCGTTGGATAGCAGGTTGATCAGCACCTGGGCCAGGCGCTGTGGATCACCCTTGGCCAGGTGTTCCGGATCGCACAGGTTGAAGAACTGCACTTCGGTGCTGTTGCGGTTCAGAGACAGCAGGCCGATGGCGTCCTGTGCCACGTCGGCCAGGCTTACCGGATACTCGGCGCGCTCCTGCTGGCCAGCGTGGGCGAAGTTCATCAGCGACTGGACGATGCGCGAGATGCGCTTGGTCTGGTCGAGGATCTGGTTGCTGATCTCGTCGACTTCTTCGTCACCTTCGCGCTCCTCGCGCAGGTTCTGCGCCAGGCAGGCGATGCCGGTGACCGGGTTGCCGATCTCGTGGGCCACCCCGGCGGCCAGGCGGCCGATGCTGGCCAGGCGTTCGGAGTGCACCAGTTGGTCTTCCAGCACGCGGGTCTCGGTCACGTCCTCCATCAGCAGCACCAGGCCGCTGTTACCTGGTGCCAGCGGTTCTTCGATGGCAGCCTTGTGCAGGTTGAGCCAGCGCACTTCGCCATCCAGTTGCAGGTGCTGCTTGTGCAGGTGTTCGCCGTCCTGGGCGATGAACTCCTGCAGCAGGCCATGCCAGGGTTCCTCGATGCTCTGCAGACGTGAGCCGACCACGCGCTGCGCGCTGATGCCGGTGAGTTCCTCCATCGCGCGGTTCCACATCAGCACCTCCTGGTCCTTGGCCAGGGAGCACACGCCCATCGGCAGTTCCTGCAGGGTCTGGCGGTGGAAGCGGCGCAATGCGTCGAGCTCGGCGGCCAGGCCGGTGAGGCGCGACTGGTAGTCCTCCAGGCGGCTCTCGATGAAGTGGATGTCCTCGCTGACATAGGCCGCGCTGCCGGACTTGTAGGGCAGGAAGGTCTCGACGATGTCCTGGGACACGCTGGGACCCATCAGGCCCGAGAGGTTGGCCTCGAGACGGTCGCGCAGGCGACGCAGGGCGTAGGGGCGGCGCTCGTCGAACGGCAGGTGCAGATCGCGCAGGGCGCGCTCCACCTCCTTCTGTGCGGTGACCGCGCCGAGCGGCTTGGCCAGCTCGGCGGCGAATTCCTGCGGCGAGCCAGCCAGCAGCTCGCGGCGCTGCGGGCGGCGCACGTTGTCCACGGTGCAGGCCTCGGCGGCGCTCTTTTCCTCGTCGCTGGCCTCGGTGAACAGCGAGACCAGGGTGAATACCAGCACGTTGGCAGCCAGCGAGCCGACGGCGGCCAGGTGCCAACTGTTTTCGTCGAGCACATAGACGATGTCGAACCACGGCAGGTGCACGCCCTGCAGGTTGCTGACCAGTGGCACCAGCATGCTCAGCGCCCAGACCACGATGCCGGCGAGCAGGCCGGCGATGAAGCCGCGGTGGTTGGCCGTTGGCCAGTAAAGCACCGAGAGCACGCCGGGTAGGAACTGCAGGGTGGCAACGAAGGCGACGATGCCGAGGTTGGCCAGGTCCTGCTCGGCGCCGAGTAACAGGTAGAAGCCGTAGGCCGCGGCGATGATGGCGAGGATCAGGCCGCGACGCGTCCACTTCAGCCAGCGGTAGATGTTGCCTTCCGCTGGTGGCTGGTAGAGCGGCAGCACCAGGTGGTTCAGCGCCATGCCCGACAGCGCCAGGGTGCTGACGATGATCAGGCCGCTGGAGGCCGATAGGCCGCCGACGTAGGCGAGCAGCGCCAGTTCGCGATTGCCCATGGCCAGGCCCAGACCCAGGGTGAAGTATTCCGGGTTGGTGGTGGCGCCGATCTTCAGGCTGGCCCAGAGGATCAGCGGCACCGACAGACTCATCAGCAGCAGGAGCAGCGGCAGGCCCCAGCTGGCGCTGACGATGGCGCGCGGGTTGAGGTTCTCGGTGAAGGTCATGTGGTACATGTGCGGCATGACGATGGCCGAGGCGAAGAACACCAGCAGCAGGGTGCGCCACGGGCCTTCCTGCAGCGGTGTGTGCAGTTCGTTGAGGGCGTGCTGGTTCTGCAGCAGCCACTGTTCCAGCTCGGCAGGGCCGCCGAACACCTGGTACAGGGCGTACAGGCCGATGCCGCCGAGGGCGATCAGCTTGACCACCGACTCGAAGGCGATGGCGAACACCAGGCCCTCGTGCTTCTCGCGGGTGGCGATATGGCGGGCGCCGAAGAGGATGGTGAACAGGGTGATCAGCGCGCAGTAGCCGAGGGCGAAGCGATACTGCAGCGGCTCGCGGGTGAGGATGCCGATGGAGTCGGCCACCGCCTGGATCTGCAGGGCCAGCAGCGGCAGCACGCCGACCAGCATGAACAGCGTGGTGAGCACGCCCGCCCAGGTGCTGCGGAAGCGGAAGGCGAACAGGTCGGCCAGCGACGACAGCTGATAGGTGCGGGTGACGCGCAGGATCGGGTAGAGCAGCACCGGCGCCAGGAGGAAGGCGCCGGTTACCCCCAGGTAGCTGGCGAGGAAGCCGAAGCCGTACTGGTAGGCCAGGCCCACCGTGCCATAGAAGGCCCAGGCGCTGGCATACACGCCCAGCGACAGGGTGTAGGTCAGCGGATGGCGGATTACCCAGCGCGGGATCAGACCCTTCTCGCTGACCCAGGCCACGCCGAACAGCAACAGGAGATAGGCGCAGCTGATCAGGATCAGCTGGCTGAGATCAAAGCTCGTCGGCATCGCGCTGGCTCTGCAATATCAGGGTGACGACGATGAGGATCAGCCACAGCAGGTAGGGCCTGTACCAGGCGCCATCGGGGTCGATCCACCAGTCCATGATGGCGGGGGAGAACAGGTAGATGCCCACCACCAGGATCAGTACCAGTCGGTAGATGTACATAAGTCGGGTCCGTACGGGATGGCCGGATGGTACGGGAGCGCACGATGGCGGGGAAGCCGCTGGCTCCATCGGTGAGTGCGGCTGGCCGTTTTCGCGGTCGCGGCGCCCTCAGCGCAACTGCGCTTCGGCCAGGGTGCGGCTGCGCGGGATGCTGCTGGCGTCCCAGTGGGCGATGCCCCAGGCCAGTACCTCGCGTGGGTTGGCGTTGCCCAGCTCGGCCGGCGGGCGCTGGCCGAGGGCGCGCAGGGCGCGAACCAGCAGCGGCGGCGCCTGGTCGGTCGGCAGCGGCGGCGAGCGGTAGCTCTTGCCCAGCTTGTGGCCGTCCGGCTGGATGATCAGCGGCACGTGCAGGTAGCGCGGCTGCGGCAGGCCGAGCAGCTCCTGCAGGTAGAGCTGGCGAGGCGTGGAGTCGAGCAGGTCGGCGCCGCGCACCACGTCGGTGACACCCTGCCAGGCGTCGTCCAGCACCACGGCCAGTTGGTAGGCGAACAGGCCGTCGCGACGGCGGATGACGAAGTCGCCGACCTCGCGGCCCAGGTGCTGGCGGAATTCGCCCTGCACTCGGTCGGTGAAACGGTATTCCAGCTCCGGCACGCGCAGGCGAATAGCTGCGTCATGGTCGGGATGGCCGGCGTTGCGGCAGGTGCCCGGATAGAGGCCGCCCGAACCCTCCAGCTGCTTGCGCGAGCAGGTGCAGGCGTAGGCTAGGCCCTGCTCGAACAGGCGCCGGATCAGCGCGGTGTATTCGTGGTGGCGCGCGCTCTGCCGCACCAGCTCGCCGTCCCACTCGAAACCGTAGGTCTCCAGGCTGTGCAGGATGGCGTCTTGGGCGCCAGGCATTTCTCGTGGCGGGTCGAGGTCTTCCATGCGCAGCAGCCACTGGCCGCCGACACTGCGAGCATCCAGATAGGAGGCGAGGGCGGCCACCAGCGAGCCGAAGTGCAGGTAGCCACTGGGGGTGGGGGCGAAGCGCCCGATGTAGGGGGAGTCGTTCATTGCAGCGAGGCTATCGGCTGGGCGCGTGCGGCGCCAGTCCGCTTATCGGTCGCCGAAAATGAAACGGGGCGCCTTGGCGCCCCGTCTGCAACTCAGGAACCGAGCTGCTTCTCTTTGATTTCCGCGAGGGTCTTGCAGTCGATGCACAGGGTCGCGGTGGGGCGGGCTTCCAGACGGCGGATGCCGATTTCCACGCCACACGAGTCGCACCAGCCGTAATCGTTGTCTTCGATCAGTTGCAGGGTCTCGTCGATCTTCTTGATCAGCTTGCGCTCGCGATCACGGGCGCGCAGTTCCAGGCTGAACTCTTCTTCCTGGCTGGCACGGTCGGCCGGATCCGGGAAGTTGGCGGCTTCGTCCTGCATGTGGTGCACGGTGCGATCCACTTCCTGCATCAGCTCCAGCTTCCACTTGTTGAGGATGCTGGTGAAGTGAGCACGCATCGGATCGCTCATGTACTCCTCGCCCTTTTTCTCTTTATAGGGTTCGAAGCCACGAATCAGCTGGTTGCCGTTCTGTTTTGCTTTGGTGGGCATGGATGACCGCCTCTCACTTTCTCTGATCCATTGCGCAGGATCTGTTCCTTTGCCGGGCAAGTGCACCGGGCCTGCGGCTGCAAGCGGGCGAACTTACCAGATCGATTCCGGCGATGCTACTCCCGGTTGTCTCGCTTGTTACGGGGTTACAGGTCAGTTGGTTAGAATCCCCTCTTTTCCTGAATAAAGGAAGGCCAATGGCCCAGCCCTTCAGTGCGCGCAGTCGCGCCATCGAACCTTTCCATGTCATGGCCCTGCTGGCCCGTGCCAACGAGCTGCAGGCCGCCGGCCATGACGTGATCCATCTGGAGATCGGCGAGCCGGACTTCACCACCGCCGAGCCCATCGTGCGCGCGGGCCAGGCCGCGCTGGCCGCCGGGCACACCCGCTATACGGCGGCGCGCGGCATTCCGCAGCTGCGTCAGGCCATCTCCGGTTTCTACGCCAGTCGCTATGGTGTGGATATCGACCCCGAGCGCATCCTGATTACTCCCGGTGGTTCTGGGGCGCTGTTGCTGGCCTCCAGCCTGCTGGTCGATCCGGGCAAGCACTGGCTGCTGGCCGACCCCGGCTACCCCTGCAATCGCCACTTCCTGCGCCTGGTCGAGGGTGCCGCGCAGCTGGTACCGGTCGGCCCGGAGAGCCGCTACCAACTGACGCCACAGCTGGTGGAACGGCACTGGGATGGCGACAGCGTCGGCGCCCTGGTCGCCTCGCCGGCCAACCCCACCGGTACGCTGCTGCATCTGGAGGAGCTGGCGGCGCTGTCGAGCACGCTCAAGCAGCGCGGCGGCCACCTGGTGGTGGATGAGATCTACCACGGCCTGACCTACGGCTGCGATGCGCCCAGCGTGTTGCAGGTAGACGACGATGCCTTCGTCCTCAACAGTTTCTCCAAATATTTCGGCATGACCGGGTGGCGCCTCGGCTGGCTGGTTGCGCCGCAGCACGCGGTGCCGGAGCTGGAGAAGCTGGCGCAGAACCTCTACATCAGCGCGCCTTCGATGGCCCAGCATGCCGCCCTGGCCTGTTTCGAGCCGGCCACGCTGGCGATCTTCGAGGAGCGCCGCCACGAGTTCCAGCGCCGCCGCGACTATCTGTTGCCGGCCCTGCGCGAGCTGGGCTTCCGCATCGCCGTGGAGCCGGAAGGCGCCTTCTATTTATATGCAGACATCTCCGCCTTCGGTGGCGACGCCTTCGCCTTCTGCCGGCACTTCATCGAGACCGAGCACGTGGCCTTCACCCCGGGCCTGGATTTCGGTCGCCACCTGGCGGGCCACCATGTGCGCTTCGCCTACACGCAGAACGTCGAGCGCCTGCAACAGGCGGTCGAGCGCATCGCCCGTGGCCTGAAGACCTGGAATCCCGATGCGCTTTGATCCGCCGCTGGAAGAGGGGCGCCTGCTGCGCCGCTACAAGCGCTTCCTCGCCGACATCGAGACGGCCGGTGGCGAGGCGCTGACCATCCACTGCCCGAACACCGGCTCGATGCTCAATTGCCTGAGCGAGGGCGGGCAGGTCTGGTTCAGCCGTTCCAACGACCCCAAGCGCAAGCTGCCGGGCACCTGGGAACTGGGCGAGACGCCGCACGGGCGCCTGGCTTGCCTGAACACCGGGCGGGCCAATGGGCTGGTGGAGGAGGCGCTACGTGCCGGCATCATCACCGAGCTGGCCGGCTTCACCGGTCTCAAGCGCGAGGTGGCTTACGGCAGCGAAGGCAGCCGTGCGGACTTCCGCCTGGACTACCTGAGCGGCTCGCTGTTCCTCGAGGTCAAGAGCGTCACCCTGGGCTTCGCCGATTCCACGGTGGCCGCCTTTCCCGATGCGGTGACCGAGCGTGGCGCCAAGCACCTGCGCGAGCTGGCTGCGCTGGCGCGCCAGGGCGTGCGCGCGGTGCTGCTGTACTGCGTGAACCTGGCCGGCATCGAGGCGGTGCGCGCCGCCGAGGAAATCGACCCGGCCTATGCGGCGGGCCTGCGTGAGGCGCGTGCGGCGGGGATGGAGGTATTGGCCTACGGCGTCGATATCAACCCGCAGGAAGTGCGCCTGGTGCGGCGACTCGAGGTATTGACCTAGGTTTCGACCCACAGACCCTGGCTGTCTTCCCGGCAGTTCAGCGCCTGCAGCGATTGGCCGGCGCAGGGGCCGGTCACGCATTCGCCATCCTCGATGAGGAACAGTGCGCCGTGATGGGCGCACTGGATCAGGCTGCCGCTGGCGTCGAGGAAGTCGTCCGCGCGCCACTCCAGGGTCAGGCCGCGGTGCGGGCAACTGTTCAGGTAGACGTAGGCGCGGCCGTCGCGGCGTACCGCCAGCACTTTGCGCCCCGCAACGACAAAGCCCCGGCTCTGGCCTTCGGCCAGCTCATGCGGGGCGCACAGATGAATCATGGGTATCTCCACGCCAGAGCCGGGATTATCCCGCAGGCGTGGCCGGCCTGTCGCGCTCAGACGTCGGGGCGGGCGGTGGTGGCTGGCAGGGATATAGAGGGTTCGGCAGTACGGTCGGGACGCGACCAGATCCACAGGTTGCCGATGGCCATGCCGGCGATCACCGCATACAGCCAGTAACCATGGGGCAGGGTGATCAGCATGATTGCCAGGGCCATCAGCATCGAGGCGCTGGCGGCGAGCTTGGCGCGGCGGGCGATGGCCTGGCCGTTACGCCAGTTGGCCAGGATCGGGCCGAACAGACGGTGATTCTCCAGCCACTGGCTGAGCCGTGGCGAGCTGCGTGAGGCGGCCCAGGCGGCAAGCAGCACGAACTCGGTGGTCGGCAGGCCAGGCAGCACAAGCCCCACCAGGCCTACACCGAGGGAGGTGTAGGCCAGCAGGGCATAGAGCAGGCGCACCAGGCGCGAGCGTGGGGCGTGGTTCAAGCGGCCTTGGCCTGGGCGTAGCTGTGTTGCAGCAGGTCGGCGAAGCGCTCGAAGGCGGCCAGGGCGCCGGCTTCTGCGGCGCGGTCTTCTTCTTCGCTCAGTTCCAGGGCGTCGAGGGTGTGGGTGAACAGCTTCCAGCCCGCGGCGCGGCCGCCTTCCGGTTCGCCCAGGTGACGGGCGCCGAAGGTCTCGGTCAGGCCCAGTGCCGCGACGCGCTTGATCAGGAAAGCGGCGCCCAGCTTGGAGCCTTCGGAGACGAACAGCCAGCCCAGGGCTTCGGCGCGCGACAGGCCGGCAGGAGCGCCCTCTACTGCAGCCGGCACGGCGGCGCCGAGGTCGCCGAGATCGGCTTCGGCCTGGCGGGCGCGGCAGCGGGCGGCGAGGTCAGGGAAGATGGCGATCAGCTCATCGTTCTGATACAGCGCCTGCAGTTCGGACTGGAACAGGTACTGGGCCTGGACGAACGGGCTGAAGTTCTCGCGGCTGGAGAACGGGTCTTGTGCCTTGACGGTGCTGTCGAGACGCGCATGAGGGGCGTGGGTGGCCTGATTTAGACGCTGGGAACGCAGGGTGCTCATCGGAACCGGGTCCTTGCAATATGGGTGTCAGAAGACGTGACGAACGAGGTGGGCAAAGCGCGTAAACGACAACGCCCCGCCCCGTTCGCTGCGCTAGGGCAGCGGCCGGGGCGGGGCGTTCAGGCGTGGATCAGATGTCCCACACCAGGTTGACGGAGAAGTTACGGCCGGGCTGGGTCAGGCGGTCCATGTTGGCGGGAGCGGTCACACCCGCTTCGCCGACGCCGTCGTAGCCGCGCACGTCATCCCACAGCCAGTACTGCTTGTCGGTCAGGTTGTACAGGCCGGCGTTGACGGTCAGGTCGTCGCTCAGCTTGTAGTAGCCGGACAGGTCGAGGATGCCGAAGCCCGGAGTGGCGAACTGGCTGCCGCTGCCGTCCGGGGAGTTGAAGTCGTCCTCGTCGATGCGCGTCTTGCGCTTGACCAGGGTCCAGCTCAGCAGGCTGCCGAAGCGCTCCTGCTCGTAGCCCAGGCCGAATACGCCGGTCAGCGGGTTGATGCTGTTCAGCGGCTCGCCGGTCTCGTCGTTGCGACCGCGGGCATAGGCCACGGAGCCCTGGGTGTAGAGGCCCGGGAAGGCGCCGAACTGTTCCAGCTCCAGGCGACCCTTGACCTCCATGCCGCGGATGCTGGCGCGGCCGATGTTCTCGCTCTGGAACACGGTCAGGCGGCCATTGCTGCCGACGGCATCGTTGTCGAGGAAGTCGCGGTAGCGGTTGTAGAACACCGCCACGTCGAAGCTGCCACCCTCGAAGTTGCCGCGCAGGCCGGTTTCCAGGCTGCGGCTCTTCTCCGGGTCGAGGTCCGGGTTGGGTTCGACGACGTAGCCCAGCGAGGTATTCTCGAAGCGGCCGTACATCTCCTTGGCGGTCGGGGTGCGGAAGCCTTCCGCGTACTGGCCGAACCAGGTGTAGTGGTCGTCGAAGTCATAGGTGACGCCAAGCTTGGGCGACACGCGATGCCAGTCCTGGGTATCGTCGCTCGGACGGAAGCTGCTGGTGCCGATGCTGCGCAGGTAGTCCTCGGTCAGCTCGGGCTCGAGGCTGGTGCGGTCATAGCGCAGGCCGGGGAGGAAGGTCCACTGGTTCCAGCGGATTTCGTCCTGGGCGAACAGGGCGTAGGTCTTCACGGTTGGATCGGGGAAGTCGCTCTGCGGCGTCAGGCTGTCGCTGGCGGATGGGCTGACCTGGCCGACGAGGTTGGTGCAGGTGCCGACGGAGGTGTAGCAATACGCCGTGCCGCTACGCAGGCCAGTGACTTCCTGGTGCTTGAGGTTGAGGCCGTAGGTCAGCAGGTGCTCGGTCTCGCCGAGGCTGAAGGCCTTGTCCAGCACCGCGTCGAACACCCACAGGCGATCCTTGTAGTCGGTCTCGCGGTAACGCATCACATCGCGGCTGACCGCACCGGTGAAGAAGTTGGTGGGCGCGTAGCGCTCCTGGGTGCTCTGGTCGGTCTTGGCGATCTGGTAGTTCAGGCTCCACTTCAGGTTGTCGGCCAGCGGGCTGTCCAGCGCCAGTCGGTGTTCCAGGCCGAAGCGCTCGCGGGTGATGGTGTCGTTGCCGCTGCGGGCGAGGTAGTAGCCCTGGCCCACGCCGATGGTGGGGGCGTTGAACGGGCCGCCGACGGCGCTGAGCTGGTCGGTGTCGCGGTCGTCCTTGTACTTCTCGTAGGTCAGTTGCAGGCGATCGCTGTCGTTGTAGTTCCAGCCCAGCTTGGCCAGCACGTTGGTGGCGCGCATGTCTTCCGGGTTGGCTTCGGTGCGGTCGAGGCCGGTTCCGCCGTGGCCACCGTAGGACTCGGTTTCGTGACCGTTGCGCTGGGATAGGTGCAGCAGGGCGTCGAAGGCTTCATGGCGACCGGCGACGGTGGCCGAGTTGAGCCAGCTGTCGTCGGCAGAGCTGTAGCCGGTCTTCAGGCGCGCGCCGGCATCGCGGCCTTCCTTGATGATGTCGTCTGCATCCAGGGTGAAGTAGCTCACCGCGCCGCCGATGGCATTGCTGCCATACAGGGCCGAGGCTGGGCCGCGGAGGATCTCCACGCGCTTGACGATTTCCGGGTCGACGTAGTTGCGATGGGTCTGGGCGTAGGGGCCGTAGAAGAAGCTGGCCGGTACCTCGACGCCATCGACCTGGGTGAGCACGCGGTCACCGTCGATGCCGCGGATGTTGTAGCCGCTGGTGCCAGAGCGCTGGCCGGTGCCGCCGACCGATACGCCGGGTTCGTAGCGCACCAGTTCCTTGATGTCGTTGACGTTGTTGCGGTCGAGGCTGGCGCGGTCCTGAACGCTGACGGTGACCGGTACTGCGTCGATGTCGCGGGCGTGCAGGGTGGCGGTGATGGTCTGCGGTTGCAGCTCCAGCGCGTCGCTACGCGTGATGCGTTGCAGAACGACGTTGTTCGGGCTGACCTGGACGAAATCCAGGCCGCTGCCGGCGAGCAGGCGACGCAGGGCCTGTTCGGCCGGAAGAGTACCGCTGACGCCCGGCGAGGTGACGTTCTCGGCCAGATCCGCCTGCAGGCCAACCTGCCATCCGGTGACCGCGCTGAAGGCGTTGAGTGCGCTGTTCAGTGGCTGGCTCTGGATGGCGAAGCTGAAGCCGGCCTCGGCTTGGGCGCTGGTCTCGGCGGCCACGGCCTGGGTGGCCGGTACGAAGGCCACGGCGATGGACAGGGTCATCAGCGACAGTGCTGCTGGTGCACGCAGGCGGTCGAGGGTGGAGCGTCGGGAGGGGGCGGTCATCGGAGCTCTCTTCTGGTCGTTATTCGTCTATTAATGCGAATTAATAGCATTGGCATTTGACGAAACGAACGAGCGCAGCGGAGCGCGTAAAAAAACTTCGAAAATCTTTGCGGCGGGGCAGAGGAGTCAGTCGAGGATCAGTACGCGCGGCAGTTCGTGCAGCTGTGCGGAGGTGACTTGCGCCAGCGAGCGCATGGCGCCAACGGGATCGTCCAGGCGGTAGTTGCCGGTGACGTTGAGGTCGGCCAGACGCTCGTCGGTGCTGACGATCCAGCCCGGGTAGTAGCGGCGCAGCTCGGCGAGCACCTCGCGTAGCGGGCAGTTCTCGAACATCAGGCGGCCCTGTACCCAGGCCAGCTGTGGTTGGCTCTGGGTGTTGTGGCGGCGAGGGCCGAAGCCATCCGGGCCGACACGAATGCTGTCGCCGGCGCCGAGGCTGACGCTGGCATCGTTGCGTGGTGTGCGCAGGGCGACCTCGCCGCGTTCCACGCTGACCTCGGCTTCGTCGTCGAGGTAGCGCACGGCGAATGCGGTGCCGCGCACACTGACCTGAACCGGGCCGGCGTCCACCTCGAACGGGCGGCTGTGGTCGTGGGCCACGTCGAAGTAGGCTTCGCCGTACAGCAGGCGGGTACTGCGGTGATAGTCGTCCATGCGACTGGCCAGCGCGGTGTCGGTATTCAGCAGCACGCGCGAACCATCGGCCAGTTGCAGGTGCTGGCGCTGGCCCACGGCGGTGATGTGGTCGGCTTGCATGCGCTCGGGCAGATCACTCTGCAACACGGCAGCGATGCACAGCAGCAGGGCGGCCGCGGAGGATGCTGCGCGACGGGTTACACGGCGGCGGCGAAGCTGGCGCTGCTGGTTGACCTGTTGCAGGCCCGAGGCGGCGACATCCAGCAGCGGTGAGCCCCACATCTGGCTGGCCTGCCGGTAGGCGCGCGCGTTGTCTTCGCTGGCCGACAGCCAGGTCTCGAATTCGTTACGGGTGGCCGCATCCGCATCGTCCAGGCGAATCAGCCAGTCCAGCGCCTGGGACAGGCTCTCGGTATTGGCTGCGGATGGCTGGGAGGGAGCGGTCACACCGGAGTCCTCGGGACGGGGTTGCCTATTGTCGTCCAGGGCTCGGTGGATGGGTAGCCTGTCACGTCGGCGTTTCCAGGCGCGCCAGCACGTCGATGCAGATGGCCATGATCAGCTTCAGTTCCTTCTGCACGGTGCTCAGGGAGACGTCGAGCTGTTCGGCGATCTCGGCGTAGCCGTAACCATGCAGGCGGCTGAGGATGAAGATCTGCTGCTGGCGCGGGGTCAGGCGTTCGACCGTGGAGCCGAGGCGTTCCAGCAGTTGCTCGGCATGCACGCTTTCTTCGGCGGACGGGGCTCCGGAAGGCACAGCCTGCAGCTCTTCGTCCGAGACATCGTCCATCAGCGTGCGCGCTTGCATGCGCAGGTGGCGCAGATGATCGAGGGCGAGGTTGCGGCCGGTCTGGAACAGGAACGGCTCCAGATGCTCCACCGGACGCTGCAGCAAGGTGCGCGCGACCCGCAGGTAGGTCTCCTGGACCAGCTCTTCGGCGATGCTGGGGTTCTTCACCATTCTCGCCAGGGTGCGCAGCAGGCTGGTGCGCTGGGCGACAAAGACGGCGTCGAGATTGGAACTGCTCACGGGATATCCATTCTCTGAATCAAATGATAATTATTATTGTTGAGTTGGGCGCCTGGGCACAAGACCAGACTGGCCTCGTGACGGTCCGGGCGCTTGCCGGATGGTCTCGCGAGACTCTGGCGCAGACGAAAACGCCCCGGAGCCCGGTCTTTCGACCGCTGCATCCGAGGCGTTGAAGAGGGCGCGCGTCCTTGCGCGAAATTGAACTCAGTACTGCCAGGAGGCGGAGACGCGGAAGTTGCGGCCGACCTCGCTGTAGTAGTCGTCCGGCTGCACCAGGTTGCCGGTGGGCACGTTGAGGGCGCTCCAGTACTTCTTGTCGAGGGCGTTGAACAGGCCGGCCTGCAGCTTCACCCCTTTCAGCTCTGCGGGCTGCCACCAGCCGGTCATGTCGACCACGCCGTAGCCAGGGGCCTCGAAGTCGCCATCGTTCTCGACCTTGTCGCGTGCTGCGGCGGCGCGCAGCATCAGGTCGGCACCGTACTGGTCACGCTCGTAGCTCAGACCCAGCAGGCTGGTGATCGGAGCGACCGAGCTCAGGCGCTGGTTGGTCTGCAGGTCTTCGCCGTTGGCCCAGGCCACGGAACCCCAGACCTTCCAGTGCGGTACGAACTCCCAGTGGGCGGCGAGCTCGGCACCGTAGATCTGCACCTTGGCGCGGTTCTCGGTGCGGGTCACGCCCATCGGGTAGTCGGCGGCGCTCAGGCCGACGGCTGACAGGTCGGCGGCATCCATCACCACGTCGTCGTCGATGAAATTCTTGTAGTGGTTGTCGAACAGGCTGATCGAGCCGCCCAGCTTGTTGTCACCCAGTTGTGCGCCGATCTCGTAGCCGTTGCTTTCCTCGGGCTTGAGGTTGGCATTGCCCAGGCGCAGGTAGCTGCCTTCGGCGCCGTAGTTCATGTACAGCT
Organism: Pseudomonas sp. Gutcm_11s; assembly: GCF_028649395.1. Classification (GTDB taxonomy): domain Bacteria; phylum Pseudomonadota; class Gammaproteobacteria; order Pseudomonadales; family Pseudomonadaceae; genus Aquipseudomonas. The sequence continues at coordinate 386,983 of NZ_JAQSUW010000016.1, forward strand.
GGGTCGCATCCGGAGCCTTGAAGCCCTGTGCCCACTGGGCGTAGAGCATGGCCTTCTCGGCTACCTGCCAGGTGGCCAGCAGGCTGCCGGACAGCTTGTGGTCCTTGCTCGACGACAGGGTCTGATCGTTGGCCGGGTTGATGTTGTTGTCGAAGTCGCTGGTGGCCTGCGGGTCCTGCTTGTAGTGGTCGTAGCGCAGGCCCGGGGTCAGCTTGACGCGACCGTCGGCGAAGGCGATCTCGTTGGTGGCGAACAGCGCCCACTGGGTGCCTTCGGCCTTGGGCATGTCGGCCTGGTTGGTGTGCAGGAAGTCGCAGGCGGCAGGGCCCATGTACATTGGGTGGCTCGGGTCGATGGTGAAGCCGGGGCAGTTGTCGTAGCCCTCGGAGACCTGCTCGGTGTTGACCTGATAGACCTCGCCGCCGAGGGTCAGCTTATTCGGCACGCCAGCGATCTCGTAGCTCTTGCCGACGTCGCCAGAGACGCCGTACAGCTCTTTCTCGATCTGGTTGTCACGGCCGAATGCGCCGCCTGGGTATTTGTACGGGTTGCCTGGCAGGCCGAAGAACAGGAAGTCGGGAATCCCGGCGCGGGAGTCGGTGACGGTGCGAATGCCGTTCTGGTCGTCATGACGACGCAGTTTCTGCCAGTAGGCGATGGCGTTGGCGCTGTCGATCAGGCCGTTGCTGTCTTCTGCGCGGAAGCCGTAATCGACCGACAAACGCTGGCGCTTGACGTGTTCGTCGGTACCGTTCTCGCCGAGCAGGTAAGTGGTGCCCTGGTTGGTGCGGGTGTCGATGTCGTTCTCGCGCTGGAACAGCTCGCCGGTGAAGCCGACCTTGTGGCCGCCGTCGAAGCGCTGCTGCAGCTTGACCAGCAGGCTCTGTTGATCGGTATCGGCCGGGTTGGCCTCGGTGCGGCTGGTGCCGTAGGTGTCTTGGTTGCCGCCGCTTTCCAGCTCATGGCCCTGGCGCTGGCCAGCCTGCAGCAGCCAGGAGGTGTCCTGGTAGCGGCCGGCGAGGGCGCCATTCAGGCCCCAGCTGTTGTCGGCGCTGTCGTAGTCGGTCTTGACCAGGCTACCGAATTCCTTGCCTTCGCCCAGCAGATCCTCGGGGTTGAGAGTGTGCAGCTGGACCGCGCCACCCAGGGCGCCGGAGCCGACCACGCTGGAGTTGGAGCCGCGCACGATGTCCACCGAGGACAGGCCGTTGAAGTCGATCGAGTCCAGGCCGCCCTGAGCGCCACCGGTCGGACCCTGGCTACGTGCACCATCGGTCAGCCACGGCACGCGGATGCCGTCGATGGTGGTCAGCACGCGGTCGCGATCGAGGCCGCGAATGTTGATGCTCTCGCTGCTGCGGCTGTAGTTCACGCCCGGCTCGGCGCGGCGGCCTAGGTCGTCGAAGCTACGGATCTGGCGCTCTTCCAGGGTCTTGGCGTCGGTCTTGGTGGTGGTCGGCAGCGCTTCCTGCACGACGTTACCGGTGACCTGGGTCGGGGCGAGCTCGGTGTTGCTGTCCGTGGTCTGTGCGAATGCCAGCGAAGGGCTGAGCAGCAACAGCGCCATCCATGGGCGCAAGGCGAAGGGTGGGGTGGACATAGCATTACTCCCGCGAGTGGCTCTCTGGCCGGTGTATTTAGTTTTGGCGGCGGGAAGGTAATTAAACTCAATCTCAAATGCAAATAAATCTCAAAGGAATTAGATTTTCAAATTCATTCGCGTTAGGCTTCTTTGCCTATTTTTCCTGACCCGCACCGGGTCATTCGTCATAGATAAATACATAAGCAGTATCTGCCCCAAGGAAACGCAATGAGCAATCTCAGTCAGCCCACGTCCCCCCTTTACCAGCGCTGGCAGCTCCTGCGCGCCGAACAGTCCGGTCTGCGCGCCCGCGATGCTGCCGCCAAGCTGGGCGTCAGTGAGGCCGAGCTGACTGCCAGCCGCCTGGGCGTGGATGCCGTGCGCCTGCGCACCGAGTGGGCCGAGCTGCTGCCGGCGCTGGGTGAGTTGGGCTACATCATGGCGCTGACCCGCAACGAGCATTGCGTGCACGAGCGCAAGGGCTACTACCGCGAGGTATCGGTGATGGCCAACGGCGCCATGGGCCTGGTGGTCTCCCCTGATATCGACCTGCGCCTGTTCATGACCCAGTGGGCCAGCGTGTTCGCCGTCGCCGAAGACACCGAGCGCGGCGTGCAGCGCAGCATTCAGATATTCGATCGCCAGGGCACCGCCGTGCACAAGGTCTATCTCACCGCCAAGAGCGAGGAGGCGGCCTGGGCGCCGCTGGTCGAGCGCTTCCGCGCCGCCGAGCAGAGCGCCGAGCTGGACCTGCAGCCGCTGGCCGAACGCAAGGCTCCGCGCGCCGATGCCGAGGTGGACACCGCCGCTCTGCGCGCCGACTGGGCCGAGCTGAAGGACACCCACCACTTCTTCGCCATGCTCAAGCGCCACGACGTGGCCCGTACCCAGGCCCTGCGCCTGGCCGGTCGCGAGTGGGCCGAGCCGCTGGCCACCGCCGAGCTGCCCAAGCTGCTGGAAGAGGCCGGCGCCCGCCAGGTGCCGATCATGGTCTTCGTCGGCAACCAGCACTGCATTCAGATCCACTCCGGCACCGTCAGCAACCTGCGCTGGATGGGCGACTGGTTCAACGTGCTCGACCCCGAATTCAACCTGCACCTGAAGACCCCGGGCGTGGTCGAGCTGTGGCGCGTACGCAAGCCCAGCAGCGACGGCATCATCACCAGCTACGAGGCCTTCGATGCTGATGGCGAGCTGGTCGTGCAGCTGTTCGGCGCGCGCAAGCCGGGCGTGCCGGAGCTGGTCGAGTGGCGCGAACTGGCCGAATCCATCGCCGCCCTGGAGGCCTGAGATGCGCCTGTCCAAGTTTCTTCTGCTGTGCGGCAGCCTGGTGTTCAGCCATGCCGCGGCGGCGGCCGATCTGCCGCAACGCTGGGTCAGCTCCGGCGGCTCGCTGAGCGAGTGGGTGGTGCGCCTGGGCGGTGAAGGCAAGCTGGTCGGTGTCGACACCACCAGTCTGCACCCGCAGAGCCTGCGCAAGCTGCCGAGCATCGGCTACCAGCGCGCGCTGTCCGCCGAGGGCGTGCTGTCGCTGCGCCCGGACATCCTGATCGGCAGCGAGGAGATGGGCCCGCCGCCGGTGATCGAGCAGATCAAGGCCGCCGGCATCCGCATCGAGGCGCTGTCGGCCAAGCCCGACCTGGATACCCTGGAGCGCAATGTGCTGCGTCTGGGCGAACTGCTCGGCACGCCCGAGCAGGCCCGCGAGCAGATGACCGCCTACCGCCAGGACCTGCAGCGCCAGGCCGACTGGGTCGCCCAGGCGCAGAAGCGGCAGGCGCCGCCGCGCGTGCTGATGCTGCTCGGCCACGCCGGCAGCAACGTCATGGCGGCGGGCAAGGACAGCCTGGCGGTGTGGCTGATCGAGCATGCCGGTGGCGAGAGCCGTACCGAGCACAGCGGCTACAAGCCGATCTCCAACGAGGCGCTGCTGGCCATGGACCCGCAGGTGGTGATCTTCGCCGATCGCAGCCTGCACGGTGAGGAAGCGCGCAAGGCACTGCTGCAGCAGAACCCGGTGCTGCAGCAGACCAGCGCCGCGCGTGACGGCCGCCTGCTGACCCTCGACCCGACCCTGCTGGTCGGTGGTCTCGGCCCGCGTCTGCCCGAGGGACTGGCCGAGCTGTCGGCGGCCTTTTATCCTTCCGAGCAAGCACTGACGGCCAAACTCGACCGATGAATCCTGTTTTTCGACCCCGCCCATTGCTGTTGGCAATGGGCGTTCTTCTGCTGCTCGCGTTCTGGCTGTCGCTGGCCCTCGGCCCGGTGAGCCTGCCGCTGGGCGACACCCTGCTGGCCGCCCTGCGCCTCATGGGCCTGCCAATCGATGGTGAGGGACTGCAGCAGGCTGAGCTGATCCTCGGCCAGATTCGCCTGCCGCGCAGCCTGCTGGGGCTGTGCGTGGGCATCGTGCTGGCACTGTCTGGCGTGGCCATGCAGGGCCTGTTCCGCAACCCGCTGGCCGATCCCGGCCTGGTCGGTGTCGCCGGCGGTGCGGCGCTGGGTGCGGCCATCGCCATCGTCGGCGGTAGCATGGTCGGCGGCCTGCCGCCGGCACTGGCGCCTTATCTGCTATCGATCTGCGCCTTCTCCGGCGGCCTGATCGTGACCGCCGTGGTCTACCGCTTCGGCCGCCGTGACGGCCAGACCAACGTCGCCACCATGCTGCTTGCTGGCGTGGCGCTGACCGCCATGTCCGGTGCCGGCGTCGGCCTGTTCACCTACTTGGCCGACGACGCCACTTTGCGCAGCCTGACCTTCTGGAACCTGGGCAGCCTCAATGGCGCCAGCTATCCGCGCCTGTGGCCGCTGCTGTTGGTGACCGTGGGCGTGGCGGTCTGGCTGCCGCGTCGGGCCTCGGCGCTCAACGCGCTGCTGCTCGGCGAGTCGGAGGCGCGTCACCTGGGCTTCAACGTCGAGCGGATCAAGCTGGAGCTGGTGCTGTGCACTGCCCTGGGTGTCGGCGCCGCGGTGGCGGCTGCCGGTTTGATCGGCTTCATCGGCCTGGTGGTGCCGCACCTGATGCGCCTGCTGGTTGGGCCCGATCATCGCGTGCTGCTGCCGGCCTCGCTGCTGGCTGGTGCCAGCCTGCTGCTGCTGGCCGACCTGGTCGCCCGCCTGGTGCTGGCGCCGGCGGAGTTGCCAATCGGTATCGTCACGGCGCTGATCGGCGCGCCGTTCTTCCTTTATCTGCTGGTGCGGGGGCGGGCCTGATGTTGCGCGCGCAAGACTTGAGTGTGCGCCGTGGCGGCGCCACCGTGCTGGAAGGCGTCGACCTGGCCCTGCAACCCGGCGAGGTACTCGGTGTGCTCGGCCCCAACGGCGCCGGCAAGAGCACTCTTCTTGGCGCCCTGTGCGGCGAGCTGGATGCGGACGGCGGCAACGTCACCCTGGATGGCCGCGCCCTCGGCGACTGGTCCGGCCAGGAGCGCGCCCGGCGCCTGGCCGTACTGCCGCAGAGCTCGACCCTGAGCTTCGCCTTCCCGGTGGCCGATGTGGTCGCCATGGGCCGCCTGCCACACGATACCGGCCGCGCCCGTGACGCCGAGATCGTCGATGCGGCCCTGCGCGCGGCGGATGCCGAGCACCTGCGCGGGCGCAGCTACCTGGCCCTGTCCGGTGGCGAGCGCCAGCGCGTGCACCTGGCGCGGGTGCTGGCGCAGCTGTGGCCGGGCGGGGCAGGGCAGGTACTGCTGCTGGACGAGCCGACTTCGGCCCTCGATCCGTTGCACCAGCACACCACCCTGCAGGCGGTGCGCGACTTCGCCAGCCAGGGCGCGGCGGTGCTGGTGATCCTGCATGACCTCAACCTGGCGGCGCGCTACTGCGACCGCATCCTGCTGCTGCAGGACGGCCGCCCGCATGCCTTCGGCAGCCCCGACGAGGTGCTGCAGGCCGAGCCGCTGCGTGCTGTGTTCGGCCTCGACGTACTGATCCAGCGCCACCCGGAACGCGGCCATCCGCTGATCGTGGCGCGCTGAACCCTTCAGGAATTTCCCATGCGTATTGTTCTGCTTTGCTGTCTGTCTCTGCTGGCTGCCTGCCAGTCCCGCGGCGTGCTGCCGCCCCCCGCGCCCATCGCCCCCGAGGGGCGCGAGCATGCCCAGTTGGGTCAGATCGTCGATCTGGCCAGCGGCGAGCGCATCAGTCCGGAGCAACTGGTCGAACGCCTGGCCAAGGCGCCGCGCGTGCTGGTCGGCGAGCAGCACGACAACCCCGATCACCATGCCCTGCAGCTGTGGCTGTCGCGCGAGCTGGCGGCGCAGCGCCCGCAGGGCAGCGTGCTGATGGAGATGCTCAACCCCAACCAGCAGGCCAAGGTCGAACAGGCGCAAGCCGAGACTCGGGCCGGGCAGGCGCCGGCCGACACCTTCGCCGCGCTGGCCTGGCTGCCGAACTGGGACTGGGGCCTGTACGGCGCGCTGGTGCAGTACGAACTGCGCCAGCCCTATCCGTTGCTGTCGGCCAACCTGGACCGTGCCGAGATCATGCAGATCTACCAGGCGCGCCCGGTCCTGCAAGGCTCGGCGTCTACCGCGCCGGCGGTGCAGGAAAAGCTGCAGGAAGATATCCGCGAGTCCCACTGCGGCCTGCTGCCAGACAGCCAGATTCCCGCGATGCTTGCCGTCCAGCAGCAACGCGATCGGCGCATGGCCGAACGCCTGGCCGCCGCGCCACAACCGGCCATGCTGCTGGCCGGTGCCTTCCACGTACGCAAGGACCTGGGCGTGCCGCTGCACCTGACCGACCTCGGCGCGGGTGAAGGCAATGCCGTGCTGATCCTTGCCGAAGTGGGCAAGGAACCAGCCGCCGGCAGTGCCGACTATGTCTGGTACACCGCCGCCAATGTGCCCGAGGATCATTGCGCCAAGCTGCGCAAGAAGTAACGCGCCATGGAAAACAAAAAAGCCCCGCAATGCGGGGCTTTTTATTGGCGACGCTAAGGCTCTAGCTCGCCGTGAGGCGACACTCGGATTACAGGCGTAGGCCGCCGTCGAGCTCGAGAATACGACCGGTGTAGTAGTCGTTTTCCATGATGTAAGCCACGGAGTGGGCGATCTCGGTCGACTTGCCCATGCGGCGCAGCGGGATGCCGGAGGTCATCTTCTCCAGGGCTTCCGGTTTCATGCCGCTGGTCATCTCGGTTTCGATGAAGCCTGGTGCGACGCCCGCTACGCGAATGCCGTAGCGCGCCAGTTCCTTGGCCCACACCACGGTGTCGGCGGCGACGCCGGCCTTGGCCGCGGAGTAGTTGGCCTGGCCCATGTTGCCGGCGCGGGAGATGGAGGAGATGTTGACGATCGCGCCCTGGTTCTTCAGCTCGATCATCTTGGCTGCTACTTCGCGGGTGCAGAGGAACACGCCGGTCAGGTTGACGTCGATCACCGACTGCCACTGAGCCAGGCTCATCTTGGTCATCTCGCCGTCCTTGACCTTGATGGTCAGGCCGTCGCGCAGGATACCGGCATTGTTGACCAGGCCGTTGATGGCGCCGAAGTCCGCGGCCACCTGGGCGACCATGTGGGTCACCTGCTCTTCGTTGGCCACGTTGCACAGGTAAGCGCGGGCGTCGCCACCGGCGGCCTTGCAGGCGGCTACGGCGTCATCCAGCTTCTCCTGGTTCAGGTCGACCAGCGCCAGCTTGGCGCCCTTGGCGGCCAGGTATTCGCCCATGGCGCGGCCCAGGCCCTGGCAACCGCCGGTGATGATGATGACTTTGTCTTTGAGTTCCATAACACTGCTCCTCGAAGGTCTTGAAGATTGCCCCGCTGGCGCTGGGCGCCTGTTCGTTTCGTTTTCGACGAATTCTTAGCGAGGAGTCATAAATTGAGCATGACAGCCGAGAAGCATGCCCGAGAATTGTTGCTCAAGGAATACCGCGGGGTGCTTTCCACCCACTCCAAGAGCATGCCGGGCTTCCCTTTCGGATCGGTGGTGCCTTACTGCCTGGACGAGCAGGGCTGGCCGCTGATTTTGATCAGCCGCATCGCCCAGCACACCCACAATCTGCAGAAGGATGCCAAGTGCTCGCTGCTGGTCGGTGAGCGCGGCGCCGAGGACGTCCAGGCCGCCGGGCGCCTGACCTTGCTGGCCGAAGCCCGCCAGCTGGAAGAATCTGCAGCCATCGAGGCCTCGGCCGAGCGCTACTACCGCTATTTCCCTGATTCGCGCGACTACCACAGCGCCCACGACTTCGACTTCTGGGTGCTCGAGCCCGTGCGTTGGCGCTTCATCGGGGGCTTCGGCGCCATCCACTGGCTGCAGGGAGTCAACCTGGCCAACCCGCATGCCGGCGAGCCCGAGCGCAGCATGGTCGAGCACATGAACGACGACCATGCCTCGGCGATCGCCCACTACGTGCAGCTGGCCAACCTGCCGGAGCACGAACCGGCGCAGCTGGCCGGCATCGACAGCGAAGGCTTCCATCTGCGCATCGGCAAGGGCCTGTACTGGCTGGCGTTTCCAACATCCTGTAACAACCCCGGCGCGGTGCGCCAGGCCCTGGTATTGCTGGCTCGCGCCGAGGTCTGGCCGACCGTCGAGCAGGCTTCAGCTTGAATTAAGCCGCAGGCCCCATACTTCATCGGTATCGGAAGCCGTTCTTCCGCCAAGGACATTCGCAATGCGCGCTTTTCTATTCCTGTTCCTGCTGTTCCCCATCGTCGAGCTGGCCGTACTGATCCAGGTCGGCAGCGCCATCGGCGTGCTGCCGACGCTGCTGCTGGTGATCGGTACCGCGGTGCTAGGCAGCATCCTGCTGCGCGTGGCCGGCGTGGCCACCGCCTGGCGTGCCCGCGAGAAGCTGGCGCGGGGCGAGATGCCCGAGCAGGAAATGTTCGAGGGCCTGCTGATCGCCGTCGGCGGCGGCCTGCTGCTGTTGCCCGGCTTCATCAGCGACGTGTTCGGCCTGCTGTGCCTGATTCCCTTCACCCGCCGCCTGCTGATCGGCAAGCTGCAGCGCCGCGCCCAGGAGCAGGCGGAACGCCAGCGTGCCTTCTTCGACGACCCGGCGGCCCGCGCCGGCCAGACCCATCCGCATGTGATCGAGGGCGAGTACCAGCGCCGCGATTGAGGCGCTGCTGCAGGCCTGTCGCCTCACGGGCCGCCCCTTCGGGCCTGGCCTGTGAGGATTTCCGCGGATTGCCCTGCTGTGTAAAAAAATTCACAGCCCGCCCTTGAAATGCCCTTGGGCGCCCCTATCTAGCCTTCACCGCAAGGTTTCTGCCAACGGCAGAACAGACTCGCGCGGCTCGCCCAGGCGTGCCGCGACCCGGCCCCGACCGGACATTGCCTAACCCCGCCGGCGCAGTCGCCGGCCAGTGAAAACAACTATCAGGAGAGATCGACAATGAAGCTTCGTCCTCTGCACGACCGCGTTGTAATCCGTCGCAGCGAAGAAGAGACCAAGACCGCTGGTGGCATCGTGCTGCCAGGCTCGGCCGCCGAGAAGCCGAACCAGGGCGTGATCGTCGCTGTTGGCGCTGGCAAGGTTCTGGACAACGGCGAAGTCCGCGCCCTGGCCGTCAAGGTCGGTGACAAAGTGGTGTTCGGCCCGTACAGCGGCAGCAACACCGTCAAGGTCGACGGCGAAGACCTGCTGGTGATGGGCGAGCACGAAATCCTCGCCGTCATCGAAGCCTGATTCGAAGCGATCTCCGTCTAAACCTACAGAATTGAGGAACAAGCAAAATGGCTGCTAAAGAAGTCAAATTCGGCGATTCCGCTCGCAAGAAAATGCTGGTTGGTGTCAACGTCCTGGCCGACGCCGTCAAAGCCACCCTCGGCCCGAAAGGCCGTAACGTGGTCCTGGACCGCAGCTTCGGCGCTCCGCTGATCACCAAGGACGGCGTGTCCGTTGCCAAAGAGATCGAGCTGAAAGACAAGTTCGAGAACATGGGCGCCCAGCTGGTGAAAGACGTTGCCTCCAAGGCCAACGACGCTGCCGGTGACGGCACCACCACCGCTACCGTTCTGGCCCAGGCCATCGTCAGCGAAGGCCTGAAGGCCGTTGCTGCCGGCATGAACCCGATGGACCTGAAGCGCGGTATCGACAAGGCGACCATCGCCATCGTTGCCCAGCTGAAAGAGCTGTCCAAGCCGTGCACCGACACCAAGGCCATCGCTCAGGTCGGCACCATCTCCGCCAACTCCGACGACTCCATCGGCAACATCATTGCCGAAGCCATGGAAAAAGTTGGTAAAGAAGGCGTGATCACCGTTGAAGAAGGCTCCGGCCTGGAAAACGAACTGTCCGTCGTAGAAGGCATGCAGTTCGACCGCGGCTACCTGTCCCCGTACTTCATCAACAAGCCGGACACCATGGTGGCCGAGCTCGACGGCCCGCTGCTGCTGCTGGTCGACAAGAAGATCTCCAACATCCGCGAACTGCTGCCGGTTCTGGAAGCCGTTGCCAAGTCCGGCCGTCCGCTGCTGATCGTGGCTGAAGACGTCGAAGGCGAAGCCCTGGCTACCCTGGTCGTCAACAACATGCGTGGCATCGTCAAAGTCGCAGCCGTCAAGGCTCCGGGCTTCGGCGACCGTCGCAAGGCCATGCTGCAGGACATCGCCATCCTCACCGGCGGTACCGTGATTTCCGAAGAAGTCGGTCTGAGCCTGGAAAGCGCCACCCTGGAGCACCTGGGTAACGCCAAGCGCGTTCAGCTGAGCAAGGAAAACACCACCATCATCGACGGTGCTGGCCAGCAGGCTGACATCGAAGCCCGCGTTGCGCAGATCCGCAAGCAGGTCGAAGACACTTCCTCCGACTACGACAAAGAGAAGCTGCAAGAGCGTCTGGCCAAGCTGGCTGGCGGTGTTGCCGTGATCAAGGTCGGTGCCGGTACCGAAGTCGAGATGAAAGAGAAGAAAGCCCGCGTTGAAGACGCCCTGCACGCTACCCGCGCAGCCGTCGAAGAAGGCGTGGTACCTGGCGGTGGCGTGGCTCTGGTCCGTGCCCTGCTGGCCATCGAAGGCCTGAAAGGCGACAACGACGACCAGAACGTCGGTATCGCCCTGCTGCGTCGCGCCGTTGAAGCGCCGCTGCGTCAGATCGTGGCCAACGCCGGTGACGAGCCGAGCGTCGTGGTCGACAAGGTCAAGCAAGGTTCCGGCAACTACGGCTACAACGCTGCTACCGGCGTGTACGGCGACATGATCGAGATGGGTATTCTCGATCCGGCCAAAGTCACCCGTTCCGCGCTGCAGGCCGCTGCTTCCATCGGCAGCCTGATGATCACCACCGAAGCCATGGTCGCCGATGTTCCGGAAGACAAGGCTGCTCCGGCCATGCCGGACATGGGCGGCATGGGCGGCATGGGCGGCATGATGTAAGCCGACCGGCTCCCGAGCTGTACTAAAAAGCCCCGCCTAGTGCGGGGCTTTTTCATGGCCGCGATTCAGTGGTGAGCGCCGACTGCGTTGGGCTCCGCGACGGTTTGCGGGCGATACAGAAGCCAGTCATACAGGCCGAGGCAGACCAGCCAGCACAGCGCCGCCGTCCACAGGTTGTGCGAGAGGAAGTGTGCGCCCTGGGCCATGCGCACCAGCGAGAACAGGGTGCCCAGGCTGATGGCGGCGATCAGCGCCGTCCTGGCGCTGCGCGGGTGACGGTCACGCAGGGCGAAGAACAGCGCGAACAGGGCGAAACCGGCCGCGGCATGCCCACCGGGCCAGCAGCTGCCGGGTTTCTCCACTGGTTCGGCGCGCGGGCCGAGCAGCGGCGAGAAGTGCTCGACGCCGCCGTACTGTTCCAGGCTCCAGGGGCAGTGCATCTGCGTGGCCTTCTTCAGCGGGGTGATGATGCCGGTGGACAGCCCCATGGCCAGCACCAGGTAACCCAGCGTGCGGCGCAGCGGGCGCAGGCGGCCCGGCAGCAGGCTGAGCAGGAAGCCGACCAGCGCCAGCACGCCGACGGCGATGACCAGTTGCTTGGCGCGGTCGTGCAGCACGTCCTCAAGGAAGTCGTTGTGTCGACCGATGAAGCCCAGGCCGTTGACGTAGAACAGGTCGGCGACGGCGAAGTCCAGGCGGCTCGGTTCGAACAGCAGGAGGATGGCGAGCAGCGCCAAGGGGATGCCATACCACCAGCGGCGATCGAAGGAGGGAGAGGCACTCATTGCTGGCCGACCTCCAGCTCGCCACGCGGCCCGCGCCAACCCAGCAGGCGGCTCTGGAAGTCATGGCTGGCGGCCTGGTAGTAGGCGATGTCGCGCTGCAGCAGCGGGTCCTGGCTGTCGACCGAGGATTCGCGGCTGGTGTGCAGGGCATCGTCGTGGCGGCGCAGGTGCTGGCGCGGGCTGAGGATGGCCAGGTCGTTGCCGTCGAACAGGCCGAGGTGCTGGTAGTTGCCGATCAGCACGCGCGGCGGCGCGGCGTTGGGCTTGAGCAGATCGCGGCCGAAGAAGGTCGACTGGTAATCCAGGTTGAGCAGGCCGAGCAGGGTCGGCGCCAGGTCGATCTGGCTGGCCAGCTGGCCGTCTTCGCGCGGTTGCAGCCACTTGGGCGCATAGATGTACAGCGGGATGTGATAGTTGGCCACCGGCAGGTCCTCCATGCCGGCGCTGCCGGCGCAGTGATCGGCGACGAAGACGAACAGGGTGTCGTCGAACCAGGGTTTGGCGCGTGCTGCGGTGAGGAACTGGCCGATGGCGTGGTCGGTGTACTTCACCGCGCCCTCGCGGCCTTCGCCGGAGAGAATGTCGATACGCCCGTCCGGGTAGGTGTAGGGCCTGTGGTTGGAGGTGGTCATCAGCTGCAGCAGGAAAGGCTTGCCGGCGGCGTGGTCGGCGTCGGCCAGCCTGATGGCCTGGGCGTAGAGGTCTTCGTCGGCCATGCCCCAGGCGTTCTTGAAGTGGATGTCGCTGTCCGCGACGCTGCTCTGGTCGACCACCCGGTAGCCATTGCCGGCGAAGAAGGCATTCATGTTGTCGAAGTAGCCGCGCCCGCCATAGACGAAGGCGCTGTCGTAGCCTTGGGCAGCGAGCTGCTGGCCAAGGCTGGCGTAGCCACTCTCGCGACCGATGCGTTTGACGATGGAGCGCCCCGGCGTTGGCGGAATCGCCAGGGTGATGGCTTCCAGGCCGCGATCGGTGCGGGTGCCGGTGGCGTAGAAGTTGTTGAAGAACAGGCTCTGCTGGCGCAGCTGGTCGAGGTTCGGGGTCAGCCCGCGCGGGTCGCCGAAGCTGCCCAGGTACTTGGCCGACAGGCTCTCGATGGTCACCAGCACGATGTTCAGCTTGCGCGGTGTGCCGGGGTTGTCGATCTGCCGGCGCACATCCAGCGGGTCGCTGCCGACGAAGGTGGCGGTCGGCTCGGCCAGCTCGCGGCGCAGGGTGGGGGCGACCTGCCGGTCTGGCAGGCTGCTGTAGAACTGTTGGTAATCCAGCTCGTTGTTACGGAAGGCGGCGAAGAACTGGTACGGACCATTGCTTGCCAGCTCGTGGCGATAGGCGTTGCCGCCCAGGCCGCGCGGATTGTCCTGGTCGAGCAGGGCGAGGGACAGGCCGGCGGCCAGCAGCAGGCCGACCACGGCCATGCCACGCTGGCGCCAGCTCGGCAGTGGTGCCAGCAGGGCCGCGGTGAGCGGGCGGTGCAGGGCCAGGGCGATCAGCGCGGCGAATACGCCCAGGCAGGACAGCAGCAGGCCGATGGGGTAGGACTCCAGCAGGTTGTTCAGCACCTCGTCGGAGTACACCAGGTAGTCCACGGCGATGAAGTTGAAGCGCACGCCGAACTCGTCCCAGAACAGCCACTCGGCGGTGGCGACGAACAGCATGAGGAACAGGCTGGCGAGCAGCAGCAGGCCCAGCCCCAGGCGGTGGCCCGGTCGGCGCCACAGGGACGGCGGGCAGAGCAGCAGGTAGAGACCCAGCGGCAGGGCGGCGTAGGCGAGGAAGCCCAGGTCATACAGCAGGCCGACGGCGAACACGCCGGGTGCAATGCCACCGGCTTCGTGCAGGTGCGTGGCGAGCAGTACGCCACGGGTGGCGAGGAACACCGTCAGCCAACAGGCCAGCAGCAGTGACAGATAACGCAGGGGCGCGGTGCGGTGCAGGCGCATGCTAGTTTCCACGGGTAGTTGAAGACGCCGGGGAGTCTGGCGACGGCTTTGTCGATGCCCGGTGAAGAAGGTGTGAAAAAGCCGTCAATTGGCGTCATTCGGCGCGCTGACGGGTTATCGTTGCGCCACTTTTCAGCGGCCATGGGCCGAAACGGAGCTTTTCATGCGCATCCTCCTGGTCGAGGACAATCGCGACATCCTGACCAATATGGCCGACTACCTGCAGATCAAGGGCTACACGGTGGATTGCGCCCAGGACGGGCTGTCCGGCCTGCGTCTGGCCAGCACCGAGCATTACGACCTGCTGGTGCTGGACATCATGCTGCCGGGCATCGACGGCTACACCCTGTGCAAGCGCCTGCGCGAAGAGGCGCGGCGTGACACCCCGGTGATCATGCTGACCGCGCGCGACCAGCTGGATGACCGCCTGCAGGGCTTCCAGGCCGGCGCCGACGATTACCTGGTCAAGCCGTTCGCGCTGTCCGAACTGGCCGCGCGCATCGAGGCGGTGCTGCGTCGCAGCCTGGGCGGCGGCAAGCGCCTGCTGGAAGTCGGCGATTTGTGCTACGACCTCGATACTCTGGAGATCGTCCGCGCCGGCAAGCCGCTCAAGCTCAACCCGGTCGGCCTCAAGCTGCTCGCCCTGCTGATGCAGAAGAGCCCGCACGTGGTGCGTCGCGAGGTGCTGGAGGAGGCGTTGTGGGGCGACGATTGCCCTGACAGCGACAGCCTGCGCAGCCATGTGCACCAGTTGCGCCAGGTGATCGACAAGCCCTTCGACAAGCCGTTGCTGCAGACCGTGCACGGCGTTGGCTATCGCCTGGCGGAGCCCGTAGATGGAGTTTAAGCAGAGCCTGTCGCGACGCATCGTCATCGCCTTCGTGTTGATGACGGCGCTGGTCGGCGGCACCTTCGCCGTCGGCATCGTCGAGACGGTGCACCAGGTCGAGGAGCGCCTGATCTCCAGCGAGCTGGGCGGCGATCTCGGGCGCCTGCTGAAGATGGAGAGCATGGACGACTGGCGCCATGTCCCGGAGCCAGGGCAGCTGTTCTATTTCAGCGACGGGCGCGACGACTTCGCCCTGCCGGCGAACCTGAGCGACCTCTCGCCAGGCTTCCACGAGGTGTTCCGCGACGACGTGTCCTACCACGGCTTCATGGAGCTGGTCGACGGTCGGCGCTACCTGCTGCTGCAGGACCAGAGCGGCTTCGAGGAGCGCGAGCAGCTGCTGTTCGCCGTGGTGCTGGTGGGCTTCCTGATCAGCCTGGCGCTGTCCGGTCTGCTCGGCTGGCTGCTGGCGCGCAAGGTGATTGAGCCGGTGGTGCGCCTGTCGCGCCAGGTGCGCCAGCCGGACCAGCTGCTCGACGAGGCGCCGCAGCTGGCGCGTGACTATGCTGGCGACGAGGTCGGCCAGTTGGCTGCCTCCTTCGATACCACCCTGGGGCTGCTGCGCCGGGCGCTGATGCGCGAGCGGCTGTTCACCAGCGACGTCAGCCACGAGCTGCGCACACCGCTGATGGTCCTCGCCAGCTCCTGCGAGCTGCTGCTGGAGAGCCCGGGCCTGGATGAGCGGGGCAGGGACCGGGTGCGGCGCATGGTCGCCGCCACCGAGGAGATGCGTGGCCTGGTGCAGACCTTCCTGCTGCTGGCGCGTTCGCGCCAGGACGAAGGCATCGCCAGCCAGACCAGCCTGCGCGAGGTAGCCGATGCGCTGGTCGAGCAGTGGCGGCCATCCATCGAGGCCAAGGGCCTGCGCTTCGACTACCGGCCACAGCAGGCCGGCACCGGGTTGTACAACGGTCCCTTGCTGCGCTCGGTGCTGGGCAACCTGTTGCGCAATGCTTGGCACTACACCGAACAGGGGCACATCATCCTCAGCCTCGGTGAGCAGGGTTTCATGGTCGAGGACAGTGGCGTGGGCATTCCTGCCGCCGAGCGCGAGGCCATGTTCCAGCCCTTCGTGCGCGGCGGCGCGGCGCGGGGCGAGGGCCTGGGCCTGGGCCTGTCGTTGGTGCAGCGCATCTGCGAGAGCCAGGGCTGGAGCGTCGAGCTGTCCGATGCCGAGCCCCGCGGCTGTCGCTTCCAGGTGAGCCTGGGCTAGCCGTGTCGAACATTGCGTCTTGCACGCCGGTTGCGCGGGTACGGCTCTTGCAGTCTCCGCGCAACCGGCGGCCATTTGCCCGAATTCAGCACCGATCTGCGGTCGCCAGAAGCACTGTGTTACCCAGCGTTACCATGCCGGGGCCATGGACGTGGGGAGCACTCGGTTCTGGAGAGTCGATTTTGTTCCAGCTGTCTTCCGCGGGAATTGCCGGTGGCGCTCAGTTTGAGCGCTGGTGGCAGCTACAAGGTGAATGGGTCGAAGCGCCCAATCAACGCCGGGGTGGGGAGAGCGGGGTGCAGCGCTTGCACAGCGCCGAGGGCCATCTGTTGTATGCCAAGCGCCAGGTGGGGCACCTGTGTCGCAGCCTGGCCCATCCATTTGGTCGGCCTACGGTGCTACGCGAGCGCGATGCGCTGGATGGTCTGAGCCGCCTGGGTATCCGCGTGCCGCGGCTGATTTACTGCGGCGCCAGTTACCAGGCCGAGGAGGGCTGGCGTGGCCTGCTGGTCAGCGAGGCGCTGGAAGGTTTCAGCGATATCGAAAGCTGGTACGCCGCCGGTGGCGATCGTGGCGGTGAGCAGCATGCCGTATTACTGCAACAAATAGGTGCGACACTGGCGCGGATGCACCTGGGTCGTTGGCAGCACGGCTGTCTGTACGCCAAGCACGTGTTCGTGAAGGTGACGCCCGAGGGTGTGGAAGTGGCGCTGCTCGATCTGGAGAAGAGCCGCCGCCGCTTCAGTCGCAAGCGCGCCGCTCAGCACGATCTGCGTCAGCTACGGCGGCATTCGCCCTGGGGCGAGGGCGAGTGGCAACAGCTGCTGCAGGGCTACGCCCTGCAGTGGGGCGGCGAGTTGCCGCAGCTGGGCTGAGGAACTTCGTTTTCAATGGGCGCTCTGATGAGCGCCGCGTCCCGCAGCGGTTCGCCGCTCGTCGGGTCAGGTGTTGCCAAGGAGTGGTCTGGACTAGTTTTAATTTTCAGGCGTTTGGCAGCGCTATCAAGGGGTTATCGAAATGAAATTAGAAATCGCTAGAGGATTATTCCTCGTCGGTGCCCTGAGCGTCACGGCCCTGGCTGCCGCCGCCTGGCAGGAGCCCGCACCGCAGGTGCTGGATGCCGTCAGCTGTGCCGAGCAGCAGTGTCCGGTTGTCTCCAGCCGCCACACCAACATCAATGCGGTCGAAGCGGACAGCGACAACCTGGTGCTACTGATGTTCGGCCTGTCCCACGCGATGAAGGCCGAGCAGTAACCCGGCCTGCACCGCTCCAAGAAAAAGCCCCGCATGTGCGGGGCTTTTCGTTTCTGCCGGTGGCTCAGTGCGCCACTGCGTGTGCCGTGGCCGGTCCCTTGTCCGGGCTGGCCAGCAGGGTGTAGACGCAAGGCAGCACGAACAGGGTGAACAGGGTGCCGATCGACATGCCGGTGGCGATCACCAGGCCGATGTCGAAGCGGCTCACCGCACCGGCACCGGTGGCGAGGATCAGCGGCACCATGCCAAACACCATCGCCGCGGTGGTCATCAACACCGGGCGCAGGCGGATCGACGCGGCTTCCTCGATCGCCTCGCGCACCGACAGGCCCTTGTCGCGGCGCAGCTGGTTGGCGAACTCGACGATCAGGATGCCGTGCTTGCTGATCAGGCCGATCAGCGTCACCAGGCCCACCTGGGTGTAGATGTTCATGCTGGAGAAACCGAGGAAGATCGGGATCAGCGCACCGCAGATCGACAGCGGCACCGTCACCAGGATCACCAGCGGGTCGCGGAAGCTCTCGAACTGCGCCGCCAGCACCAGGAAGATGATCGCCAGGGCCAGGCCGAAGGTGATGTACAGCGCGCTGCCTTCCTGCACGTACTGGCGGGTCGCGCCGGCGTAGTCGAAGGTGAAGCCGCGCGGCGCTTCCTCGCGGGCGATCTGGGCGATGGTGTCCGCCGCCTCGCCCATGCTGACGATCGGTACGCCCTCGATGGTTGCCGCGTTGAGCTGCTGGAACTGCTTGAGCTTGGTCGGTCGCGCGCGGTCGCTGACCTTGATCAGCGTGCCCAGCGGCACCATCTGCCCGCTCTCGCTCTTCACGTGGTAATTGCTCAGCCAGCCCGGGTTGTCGCGGTAGGGGCGCTCGACCTGGGCGATCACCTTGTAGCTGCGACCGTCGATGGTGAAGCGGTTGACCTCGCCCTCGCCGAGCAGGATGGCCAGGGTGGCCCCCAGGTCCTGCATGGAAACGCCCATCTGCGCAGCCTTGGCGCGGTCGATGTCGACCACCACCTCGGGCTTGTCGAAGGCCAGGTCGACGTTGAGGAAGGCGAACTTGCCCGACTCCATCGCGCGCGCCTTGATGCGCTCGGCCACCTGCAGCAGCGACTCGTAGTCGTTCGGCGTGTTGACGATGAACTGGAACGGCAGGCCCTCACCGGTACCCGGCAGCGACGGCAGGTTGAAGCCGAAGATCTGCAGGCCGGGGATGTCGTTGAGGCGATGCTGGACGATCGGCAGCAGCTCCATCTGGGTGCGCTCGCGCTCGCTCCAGGGCTTGAGCAGGAAGCCGCCGATACCCGACTGCACGCCGTCGAAGCCGTTGATCTGGAAGGACGAGTAGTACTCGGGGAACTCCTTGAAGATCTTCACGAACTGGTCGGTGTAGGCGTTCATGTAGTCCAGGTTGGTCGGCTGCGGTGCGTTGGCGAACAGGAACACGATGCCCTGGTCCTCGTCCGGCGCCAGTTCGTTCTTGCTGAACATCAGCAGCACCGGAATCAGGCACAGCACGATCACGCCGAACACGATCACCACCGGACGGGTGTTGAGGGTGCCATGCAGGGCCTTCTGGTAGCGCCGCTTGAGGCGGTCGAAGATCATGTCCAGCTTGTGCGCGAGGCCCGTGGGGTTCTCTTCGTGGCGCAGCAGGCGCGAGCACATCATCGGCGACAGGGTCAGGGCGACCACGCCGGAGATGATCACCGCCCCGGCCAGGGTCAGCGCGAACTCCTTGAACAGCGCGCCGGTCAGGCCCTCGAGGAAGCCGATCGGGGCGTACACCGCGGCCAGGGTGATGGTCATCGAGATCACCGGCACGGCGATCTCGCGGGCGCCCTCGATGGCAGCGTCGAACGGCGTCTTGCCCTCTTCTATATGGCGGTGGATGTTCTCCACCACCACGATGGCGTCGTCCACCACCAGGCCGATGGCCAGGACCATCGCCAGCAGGGTCAGCAGGTTGATCGAGTAGCCCATCAGCTGCATGAAGAACAGCACGCCGATCATCGACAGCGGGATGGTGATCACCGGGATCAGCACCGAGCGGAACGCGCCGAGGAACAGGAACACCACGACCACGACGATCAGCACCGCCTCGGCCAGGGTCTTCACCACCTCGTCGATGGAGGCGCGGATGAACTCGGTGGCGTCGTAGGCGATGGACACCTTGAGGTTCGGCGGCAGCTGCGCCTCCAGCTCCGGCAGGGCGGCGCGCACGTGCTTGATCACATCCAGCGGGTTGGCGCTGGGCGTGCCCTTGATGGCGATGTAGACGGATGGGATGCCGTCGAACGAGCTGATCGAGTCGTAGTTTTCCGCGCCCATTTCCACCCGGGCGATGTCACGTACCAGCACGCGGCTGTCGCCGCTGGTCTTCACCGGAATGGCGCCGAAGGCCTCGGCCGACTTGAGGTCGGTGGTGGCGTTGATGCTGGTGACGACGTACTCGCCCTTCACCTGGCCGGCGGCGGCGAGGAAGTTGTAGCGCTGCACGGCGCTGGTGACATCGGTCGCGGTGATGCCGTAGGCGGCCATCTTCACCGGGTCCAGCCACAGGCGCATGGCGAATACCTGGTTGCCGAGGATCTCGGCTTCGGCCATGCCGGGCAGGGTGGCCAGCTTGGGCTGGATCACCCGCGACAGGTAGTCGGTGATCTGCGGGTTGGACAGCTCGTCGCTGTAGAAGCTGACGTACATCAGCGCCGAGGCGTCGGCCGCTTCCTTGGACAGCACCGGGTCTTCGGCATCCTGCGGCAGCTGGTTCTTCACCTCGTTGGCCTTAGCCAGCAGCTCGGTGAACAGGCGGTCGGTATCCGCCCCGATGCGCGCATAGATGGAGATGGTGGAGAAGTTCTGCTGGCTCGACGACGTCATGTAGTCGATGCCCTCGGCACTGGCCAGGCTCTGCTGCAGCGGCTGGGTGATGTAGCCCTGGATGGTCTCGGCATTAGCGCCGGGATAGGCTGTGCTCACCGTGATCAGGGCGTTTTCCATCTGCGGGTACTGGCGGATCACCAGTTTGCTGAAGGCCTGGAAGCCCAGCAGGATGATCAGCAGGCTGACCACGGTCGCCAGGACCGGGCGCCGGATGAAGGGATCTGTGAAAGCCATAGCGGGTTCCTTGGCGTCGGGCCTTATTGCTCGACGCTGGCTTGGGTGTCCTTGGTCAGCGACTGGTCATCGACGATGGTGACGTGGGAGCCGTTATCCAGCTTGAGCTGGCCGGCGGTGACCACCTGCTCGCCGGCCTTGAGGCCCTTGAGTACCAGGACCACGCCGTCGCGGCGCTCGCCGGTCTCGATGAAGCGCCGCTCGACCTGCAACTGGGCCTGGCCTTTGTCGTCCTTCACTACGGCGCCTTTGTCGTCCTTCTTCTCGCCGATTACGTACACCGAGTTGCCATACAGGGTGTAGGTAATGGCGGTTTCCGGGACCAGTACCTGGAGCTTCTCGCCCGGCAGCAGCACATGGAGGTTGGCGAACATGCCCGGCAGCAGCTTGTGGTCCGGGTTCGGCAGCATGGCGCGAACCTGGATGTTGCGGGTGGTCTCCTCGACCTTGGGGTTGAGCGCGTTGACTTCGCCCTCGAACACCTCGCCCGGATAGGCCGCCACGCTGATGCGCACGCGTTGGCCGATGGCCAGCTGCGGGTAATCCTGTTCGGGCAGGAAGAAGTCGACATACAACTTGGACAGGTCCTGCAGGGTGGCGAACGGGTTGCCCGGGCTCAGGTAGTCGCCGGTGTCCACCTGGCGGATGCCGATGGTGCCGGCGAAGGGCGCGAGGACGCGTTTCTTGTCCAGTTCGGCCTTGAGTTGGGAAACGCTGGCCTCGGCCTTGAGCAGTTCGGCGTTGAGGCGGTCGAACTCGCTCTTGGAAATGGCCTGCTTGCCGGCGATCTTCTTGCCGCGCTCGTACTCTACGCGGGCCAGTGCACGCACGGCCTCGGCGGTGGCGAGGATGGCGCGTTCGACTTCGCTGTCCAGTTGCAGCAGCGGTTGGCCGAGGGTGACCTTCTCGCCGGACTGGAACAGCACTTCCTTGACCGTGCCCTGTACCTCGGTGGTCAGGTCGACGCCCTGGAAGGCCTTGAGCGTACCGATGGCCGGCAGGCGGCTCTGCCAGGGTTTCTCCTCGGCAACGGCGGCAGACACGCTGATGGCCGGCTGCGGGGCCGAGAACATCTGGATCTGCTGATAGATGGAGAAGCCTTTGTAGGCGGCGAGGGCGAGCACCACGACGAGCACGACGCCCAGCATGATGAGCATGCGGCGGAGCAACATATTCCGAATCCTTGGCGAGGCAGAGAGAGCCTGGAATAGGCGAAGCAGGCACCTTAGTGCCAGTCGATAATCAAGTCAAAAGCTTGGCGTTTACAAAGCTTTGCCGCGGCATTATCGCGCAAGGAACGGAGGGAAAAACCACACAGATGGCGGCAGAAACGGCACCTCCCTGTGCCATTTCGGCGAGGATCAGGCGCCGAGGCGCTGGGTGACCTGGCTCAGCTCGCCGGACAGACTCTGCAGGTTGTGGCTGGCCGCCTGGGTGCGCTCGACGTTCTCCTGGTTGGAGCTGGCGATGGCGGTGATCTCGGTGAGGTTGCGCGAGATGTCCTCGGCCACCGAGGTCTGCTCCTCGGCGGCGGTGGCGATCTGCCGGTTCATGTCGCGGATGGCCTCCACCGCGCCGGTGATGCGCTCCAGCATGGCGCCGGCCTCGGTCACCTGGGTCACGCCTTCCTCGCTGCGGCTCTGCCCGCTTTCGATGGCACGCACGGCGTTGATGGCGCCGGACTGCACGGTGTCGATGATCTGGTGGATCTCTGCGGTGGATTCGGCGGTGCGCTGGGCCAGAGTACGGACCTCGTCGGCCACCACGGCGAAGCCGCGGCCCTGCTCGCCGGCGCGGGCCGCCTCGATGGCAGCGTTGAGCGCCAGCAGGTTGGTCTGCTCGGCGATGCCGCGAATCACTTCGAGCACCTTGCCGATGCGGCCGCTGTCGGCCTCCAGGCGACGGATCACCTCGGCGGTGTTGGCGATCTCGCCGCGCATGCCGGTGATGGTCTGGATGGTCGACTCCATCACCCGGCCGCCCTGGCGCGCAGAGTTGTCGGCATCGTCGGCGGCGTGTGCAGCCTCGGCGGCGTGGCGCGCCACTTCCTGGGCGGTGGCGGACATCTCGTGCATGGCGGTGGCGACCTGGTCGGTACGCTCGAACTGCTCGTTGATGCCCATGGTCATGCGCGAGGCGATCTGGTTCAGCTCGCCGCTGGCAGTGTCCAGGTTGCCGCTGCTCAGACGCAAGCTGTCGGTGGTGCTGGCGAGAAAGTCGCGCAGGGTGTTGGCGGCGCGGGCCAGCAGGCCCAGCTCGTCCTTGCGCTCCACTTCCACGCGCTGGCCGAAGCGGCCGTGGCTGAGCTGGTCGACATGGCTGATCAGGTGGCGGATCGGGATGATCAGGTGGCGGTTGACCAGCCACAGGCTGAACAGGCCGATCACCACGCTGGCGGCCAGCATCACCAGGGTACCCAGGGTGATGGTGCGCTCGGCGCTGGCATTGATCAGCTCCGCCTGCTGCAGGCTCTGCTCGCGCAGCTGGTCGACCAGCGCGGTCATCTGCTCGCTGGCGGCGCGGTCGATGCCTTTGACTGCAGCGTCGCCGGCCTTGACGTCACCGCCGGCGGCGACGAAGGCGTCGCGGCCCTTGCGGTAGTTGGCGCCGAGGGTCTGGTGCTCGCTGCGCAGGCGATCCACCTTGGACTTCAGCGCGGCATCGTCTGCGGCCTCCTTGGACAGCTCGCCGAGGATGTCCTGCACCTTGCGTTCCTGGGCTTCGAACTGGGCCCAGTACTTGTTCAGGTTCTCGCTCTCCTGGCCGCGCAGCAGGACGTTCTTCCATTCCTGCACCTGGATCTTGAACTCGACGTTGGCGGCGTCGATCAGGCGGGCGGCCTGCAAGGGGCCCTCGAGCAGGCCGCGATAGGCCTGCATGCCGCTGGAAAGGAAGCTGAAGCAGGCCAGGGCAGTGACCAGGATCAGGGCCAGGCTGCCGCCGAGCAGGGTGAGAATCTGCGCACGCAGGGACTTCTGTAGGGACATGGCGAAGGCGCCTCTTGAGGTGGTGAATCCTCGGAGCCCACACATGGGGCGCCGGAATGCGGATATCCCTATCTCCGGCCACAGGACCGGGGCACAGGCCTGCCGTGAGGCGAGCTCGTGTGACGTGCCGTTCAGTATAGGTCGGCCGAGACGCGATGGCCTTTAGCCGTCAGTTCGCTCCAGGCCCCGGCTGCCGTGAGGGACAGCCGGATAGCGCAGGAACTTTGGCAGTTTGCCCGCCGTAGATGACGTTTTTGTTGCAGTTGCGTTTCCGCGTCGGGTTCCCGGCGCGGAAACGGTCTCAGGCGAGGTGCAGGTGGTTGTCCCAGAAGGCGGCAGGCAGTTGCAGGGGTTGCATGGCGATCTCGCTGCCGCGGCAGTCGTAACGGCGGCAGCGACCCTGGCCGGAGGTCACCACGAAGCCATCCTTGATCGCGCCAACCCCGGCGCAGTCGGGCAGGGGCGCATCGAGGCGCACGGCGCCGCTGTCCAGGTCCCAGATGAAGAAGCGATTGCCGCGCGGCGCGGTCAGGGCCACCAAGCGCAGCTCGTCATGGATGGCGACGCTGGCGGTGTACTGGCTCATCGCTGCCCACTGCGCATCGCCGAGCGGGAAGGGCTCGAAGGCCTGGCCGGGGCGCTTGATCGCCAGCAGGTCGGAGCGCTCGTGGCTATCGCCCATGAACTGTTGGCCGGCGACGATGGTGCCGTCGGCGGCGACCGCCAGGTGGCGGACGCTGTTCATCTGCTGCGGCAGGGTTTCCTTGGACAGCAGCGTGCCGTCGCGGCGCATCAGCACCAGGCTTGGTTCCATGGCGTCGAGGTTCATCTCGACACGGCTCTCGGCCTCGGTGCGGATGCCGCCGTTGGCGACGATCAGGGTTTCGCCATCGGGCATCCAGCTGACCTGGTGCGGGCCCAGGCCATGGGTCGACAGCTCGCCCTCGCGCACCAGTCGCTCGTTGTCGAAGCGGTACACACCGAGCAGGCCGCGGCCAGGGTCGGTGGTGTCGTTCTCGGTGGCGTAGAGCCACTCGCCATCCCTATGGATCGCGGCGTGGCCATAGAAATGGCGGTCGGGCTGCGCGGTCACGGTCTGCAGCAGGCGACCGTCGCGCAGGTCGATCAGGTAGCTCTCGGTGCCGGGGCGGCGCGCCACGTAGAACGCCAGCGGCAGGCTCGGGTGCTCGATGATGTCGTGGCAGCGCTGGGCAACCCGCGTGGCGAACACCTGCTCGCCGTCCAGGCGGTAGGCCACCGCATAGTGCTGGCCGTTGTTGTCGTCACGCGCCGACAGCAGCAGCGGCGTGCCGCTGCGCCGGCTGAGACTCCAGCCACCCAGGGCGAGGGCGCCGAGCAGCGTGCTGCCGAGCGCCAGGACATGGCGGCGCAGCATGCTAGTCACCATCGTTGGCGTTGAAGCCGAGCTGGACGTTCAGCGCCTTGGCCAGCTCGCCTTCCTGCAGGCGATGCAGTCGGTTGAGACTGTCGTAGAAGTCGTTGGCCTGGGTCACGCCGTCCTTGGTGGAGAGCAGTTCGACCAGCGGCGGCTCCAGGGCCTCCAGCTTCTGGATGGCCTCGGCATAGGCGGCGTCGACGCGGGAGGCGAGATCCTTGTGCTCGCTGCCGAGCAGGTCGCGCAGGCCCTTGCCGTCCTTGCCGCGCCACAGCGACTCGGCGCTGGCCAGCACGGCGCCGACGTTGGACAGCGACGTGGCGCTGCGCCAGGCCTCGGCCTGGTACGGCTGGGGAATGCCCTTGGACTGGCGGCCCAGCGGTGCGCCGAGCTTCTTCTTCAGCGTGTCGATGGCGGTGATCTGCACGCGCAGCAGCTCGGCGATCGCCTCCTTGGACTCGGCGTAGCGGTTGTTGGGGAATTTGCTCAGCTGCTCGGCCATGCCGTCCTTGGCCGTCCAGCCGGCGAGGATGGCTTCGGCCAGGTGCTGCTGGCGTGCGCCGATGGCTTCCAGCAGCGGGCAGTAGCGCTCACGGGTGGCTGCATCGGTCTGGTCGATCTGCGGATCGAAGAGGATGTATTCGTAGGCGGTCAGGCCCTGCACCACGACGCTGGCCTTCTCCAGGCCAGTGGCATCGATACCCGGGTTGGCCTTGATCAGTTGCTCGACCTGGCGCTGCACCAGGTTCTTCTTGTCCGGCCAGAACTGTACGCGCCAGGCCTGGTTGCCCTCGGCCAGCGGTCCGACCAGCAGCGGCTGCAGTTCGGCCCAGGCCTTCTGCGCGGCGAAGAAGTCGGCATGCGCCTGCTGCAGTTCGATCTGCCCGGCGCAGTAGGCGATGGCGCTCTTGGCCAGCGCGCGGTCGGCTTCGACCCAGCGGTTGTAGGTCGGCAGGATCACCTGTTCGGTCAGGGCGGCGGTGACCTGGGCCTGCGGGTCCTGCGGGGCGCAGGCGCCGAGGGCGAGGGCGGCGAGGCTGGTGAACAGGAGTTTGGGTCGGAACATGCAGGGGCTCCTCAGAGAGAGTTCAGGAAGGCCAGCAGCGCGCCGCGCTCGCTGGCATCGAATTCGACGACGGCCTGCTTGGCGCTTTCCGCCTCACCGCCGTGCCAGAGAATGGCCTCCAGCAGGTTGCGGGCGCGACCGTCATGCAGGAACTGGGTGTGGCCGTTGACGCGCTCGGTCAGGCCGATGCCCCACAGCGGCGCGGTGCGCCACTGGCGGCCGCTGGCCTGGAATTCGCTGCGGCCATCGGCGAGGCCTTCGCCCATGTCGTGCAGCAGCATATCGGTATAGGGGCGAATGGTCTGCTTGGCCAGCTCCGGCTCGGCGGCATCGGCTGCGGTGACGAAGCTGGGTGTGTGGCATTTGGCGCAGCCGGCATCGCTGAACAGCTGCTTGCCGCGGCGTACTTCCAGATCGTCGACGCCACGACGCGCGGGCACCGCCAGGTTGCGGGTGTAGAACAGCACGTTGGCCAGGATGTTGTCGCTGACCTCGGGCTCGCCGCCATGCGGCATGGCGCGACAGTCGGTCTGCGCCGCGGTGCATTCGTCATGCGGCAGCAGGCTGGTGGTCAGGCCCATGTCGCTGGAGAAGGCATGCACGTTCTGCTGGTTGAGGTTGGGCTGGCCGGCCTTCCAGCCGAAGCGGCCGAGCACGGTCTCGCCACGGGCGTCGTCCCAGACCTGGTTGGCCATGCCGCGGATGCCGTCGCCGTCGCGATCCTCGGGGTCGGTCGCGGCGAGGATCGTCGCCTCGGGAATCGCCTCGAGCAGGCCCAGGCCGATCATCGGCGGGGCGATGCGCGCGGAGAACAGGGTGTCCGCCTGCATCTCACCGTAGCCAAGGTTGCTGATCAGCAGGCGCGGCTTGCGCAGTTCCACCTGCGTGCCGTCGGCGAGGGTGACCGACTGGCTGTCGTACTCGACCCGCACCTTGCCCTCGGGCGCCACGCCGGGGTTGCTCATGTCCTGCAACTGGCCGCCGTACACCGGCTCGGGTATCACACCCAGGCGCTGGCGCAGCTCGGCATGCGCCGGCGAGTCGTCACCCGGCACCGACAGGCGCACCAGCATAGAAGCCGCGCTGATGGCATTGGCTTCCGGCGGATGACCGCGGCCGTCCTTGATGTGGCAGTTCTGGCAGGCGTTGGTGTTGAACAGCGGGCCGAGGCCGTCGCGCGCGGTGGTGGTGGACGGCGCGATCACCCAGGGATTGCGGAAGAAGCTGTTGCCCACGGCGAAGTCCAGGCGCCGCGATGGCGCGAGGTTGGCGGAGGGCAGGGAGAAGGCGTTCTGGTCGCGCTGGCTTACCGTGGTGGCGCCACCGGACAACGCTTCGCCGGGTTCGGCAGGCGCCGGCGTGCGCTCGCAGGCCGAGAGGAGCAGGGCCAGCGGCAGGAGGCAGAGGCGCAGCGGGGAGGGCATCGATAAAGCCTGGACAGCCGGACAAGGCGGGCAATCTTAGCAGGCTAAGGGAGTTCAAATAAGAGGAATTAGCGTTTGTGCCTGAACCATATTGTCGCGGGATAAGAATAGGCGGAGGCAATCTGGCAGCGCCTGGCGACGGCCAGAAGGGCGGCTACCAGCAAAGGCCGCGCATAAAAAAACGGGAGCGCCTTGTGGGCGCTCCCGTCCTGGACAGCTCTGCGGGTATCAGAACTGGTGATCGGCGGTGTCCGGGTTCAGGTCGCTGATGCCCAGAACGGCCGAGGCCTTCTCGATGGCACCAGTCTGCTTGACCAGGGCGGCGATGGCGTCACGGACCTTCTGCTGGCCTTCGGCGTTGCCGGCGGCGATCAGTTGGTCGAAGTGCACGTTGTCCTTCTCGGCGCTGTCGACCAGCACCTGCAGCTTGGCTTCGGTGGCTTCCAGGTCGGCCTTCAGGGTGGTGTCGGCAGCGGCGTCAGCCTTGGCGACCAGCGAGGACAGGCTCGGGCCGGTCAGGGTGGTGCCGTCGACCTTCTTGTACTCGCCCAGGTAGACGTTGCGGATGCCTTTGCCGTTGTAGAAGTGCGAGTTGTGGGTGTTGTCGCTGAAGCAGTCGTGCTCGTCTTCGGTGGAGTTGGCTTCCAGGGCGACCTTCATGCGCTCGCCAGCCAGCTCGCCGAGGGACAGGCTGCCCATGCCGAACAGCATCTTGCGCAGGCCGCTCTCGGCCGACTCGGCCTCCAGCTTGGCGCGGTAGTTGTCGGCAACGCCGGCTTTCCACTGGCCGACCATCTCGTCCAGGTCGCTGACCAGCAGGTCGGTGGCGGCCTTGAGGAAGGCGCGGCGACGCTCGTTGTGCTCGCCGGTGGCGCCGTCGCCGACCAGATAGTCGGTGTACGGACGCTGACCAGCGCCCGGGCCGGTGCCGTTCAGGTCCTGGCCCCAGAGCAGGAACTCGATGGCGTGGTAGCCGGTGGCGACGTTGGCTTCGGAACCGCCCAGCTCGTTCAGCTCGGCCAGCTTCTCGCTGGTGATCTCGGTGACGTCGATCTTGTCTTCGCCGACCTGGATGGTGGTGTTGGCGATGATGTTGGCGCTGGCGCCCGGGTTGCCCAGGGCGTGCTGGTAGTCCTTGGCGACGTAGTCGATCAGGCCTTCGTCCAGCGGCCAGGCGTTCAGCTGGCCTTCCCAGTCGTCGACCACGGCGTTGCCGAAGCGGAACACTTCGGTCTGCATGTAGGGTACGCGTGCGGCCAGCCAGGCTTCCTTGGCGGCTTTCAGGGTCTCTTCGCTCGGCTTGGCGAGGAAGGCGTCGACGGCGGTCTGCAGCTGCTTGCCGGTGCTGGCTGCGTCGCTGAACACGGTGAAGGCCAGCTCGGCGTAGTGGTTGACCACGGCCTTGGCGGCGGCTTCGTCGATCTTGCCCGCAGCGGCTACGGGAGCGGTGGCAGTGGCCGGAGCGGCGGCCTGCGGAGCGGCGGCCTCTTTCTTGTCGTCGCCGCAGCCGGCGAGGGAAATGGCGAGGGCCAGCAGGCTGGCGGTGGCCAGGGGCATGCGAGTCATGGCGGAGTCCTTTGCTTCTAGTGTTGGAAGGCGGGAAAACCGCCCAATGATGCGAAAGATTTTCATTAAATGCAAAGGCGATTTCCGTTCGTCGCCCTTGTGGACGCGGCGCGGGCTATCGCTAGAATGCCGGCAGTTCACAAGGAGTGTCGTCCCATGCTTGTCACCGTTGCCGTGATTGTCGTGCTGTTCCTCGTTGCCGCCTGGGCGGTGGTTCTCTACAACGGCCTGGTGCGCCTCAAGCACGGGGTGAGCAAGGCGTGGTCGAACATCGACGTGTTGCTCAAGCAGCGCCACGACGAGCTGCCCAAGCTGGTAGAGACCTGCAAGCAATACATGCAGCACGAGCGCACCACCCTGGAACGGGTGATCGCCGCACGCAGCGCCGTGGCCAGTGCTCGCGAGCAGCAGGACGTGGGCGCCCTGGGCAAGGCCGAGAGCAGCCTGCGCGCCGGCCTCGGCCAGCTGTTCGCCCTGGCCGAGAACTATCCCGACCTCAAGGCCAACGACAGCTTCCAGCATCTGCAGCAGCGTATCTCCGGGCTGGAGAACGCCATTGCCGACCGCCGCGAGCTGTACAACGAGGCGGTCAACCTGAACAACGTGCGCATCGAGCAGTTCCCCGATGTGATCCTGGCGCGCATGTTCGCTTTCAAGGAAGCCGAGCTGCTGCAGTTCAGCGAGGAAGAGAAGGCCGACGTCGACCTCAAGTCGCTGTTCAACTGAGATGGATGTTCCGGGTCTGGCCATCAGCATGGCCTTCAGCGTCGGCGCGTGTGCTGGCGGTGGCTGGTGGTGCATCAAGCGCCTGTCCGAGGCGCGCTTCCTGCTCAATACGCCCACCTCGAAGATTCGCTCCGCTGCCCAGGGTTACGTCGAGCTGTACGGCGTGCTGGACGAGTTGCCCGGTGGTCAGCAGCAGGCGCCGCTGACCGGCACGCCCTGCCTGTGGTGGCGCTTCAAGATCGAGGAGTATTCCGGCGACGGCAAGAACCGCCGCTGGCACGTGGTCGAGAGCGGCACCAGCGAGGCGCTGGTGCGCCTCAAGGATGCGACGGGGGAGTGCCTGATCAATCCGCGTGGCGCCGAGGTGCGGCCCAGCACTCGCCAGGTGTGGAGTGGCAGAGAGCGTCACCCGCGCGGACTCAGCAGCGGTGGTGGGCTGCTCGGCATGCTGCTCTCGGCCAATAGCCAGTACCGCTACACCGAGGAGCGCCTGCACGTCGGGCAGCCGCTGTATGCCATCGGCGATTTTCGCACCCGCGGCGGTGCCGAGGCGTTCGATCTGACGCTGGCACAGGGTGCGGTAGTGCGCGAGTGGAAGAGCGATTTCGCCGGCATGCTGCAGCGCTTCGACAGCAATGGCGATGGCCAGCTTGATCCGGTGGAGTGGGAGCGCATGCGCGAGTCGGCGCGGGCCGAGGCCCAGCGTCGTCAGCTGGCGCGGGGCGAGGCGCCAGTGCATCACCAGTTGGCCAAGCCCGGCGAGTCCTACCCCTTCATCCTGTCGAATGGCGGCGAGGATGAGCTGGCCTGGGGCTTCTATTGGCAAGCGGCGGGTGGCGCGCTGCTCTGTCTGGTCGGCGCCCTGGCTACTGCCTGGCTGGCAGTCAACGTACTGCTGCCGGGATTGGCCGGCTACTGAGCCTTACTTGCCCTGCTTGTGGATGTTCTTCGGCAGCTGCACGACCTGGCTGTCCGAATAGATGTCGTGCCAGCTGCGCTTCTGCTTGTCCCACAGGGCCCAGAAGAAGCCCAGGCCGCAGAACAGCCAGGAGCCGATGGCCACCACGAAGCGCAGCAGTGCCTGCCACAGGGTGACGGCACTGCCATCGGCGTTCTGGATGCGCAGGCCCCAGACCTGCATGCCGAGGGTCTGGCCGTTGTGGGTCCAGAACTTGGCGAAGAAGCCGAACAGGCACATCACCAATAGGGTGGAGAGCAGGGGATCGCCATCCAGCTTCCCAGCATCGGACATCTGGCGCAGTTGCTCCTCGCCGAGGATGGCCATCTGCACCATCTTGTACAGCAGGGTGACCACCATCAGCAGGGCGACGCACAGCAGGAAGTCGTAGAACATCGCGGCGAAGCGGCGGATCAGGCCGGCGGCGGGAAAGTCGCCCTGGGGGCGCAGTAGGTGCTTGGGCATGGATGGCTCGGCGGAAGAAAACTGCGCGCGATTGTACGGGGTGGAGGCGGTGGGCACAAAAACGCAGGGTGTGACCAGGTGTTGTTACGGGGCAAAGAGGTAAGGTCTCTGGCGCGCGGGCATAAAAAAGCCCCTGATGTTTCCATCAGGGGCTCTTTCGAAGCAGCAGCGATTAGCCCAGAACCTGGACCTTGTCAGCTTGCATGCCTTTCTGGCCTTGCACGGCTTCGAAGGTAACCTTCTGGCCTTCTTTCAGGCTCTTGAAGCCGTTACCTTCGATAGCGCGGAAGTGCACGAACAGATCCGGACCGCTCTCGGGGGTGATGAAGCCGAAGCCCTTCTCGTCGTTGAACCATTTGACGGTGCCGGTTTGACGATTCGACATTGTCTTATTTCCTTGAAACTAGAGTTGATGGCAGCCTCCCGAGCTTATGACGCGAGAGGGCTGGAACTGGTTGCAGAGAGTAAGAGAAGTCGAGCGGGATGTAGCGGATCTAGGATCTACTGCATCAGGTCACGATTCAAGGCGACCCAAGCAAACACAGTTGACCCACTCTAGCTAACTCAAATGAATTTGCCAACCCCCTCTGAAACAGCTGATTTCAGAGGCTTTGCAGGCAATTTTGGGGGGAGGAAAAATATCGTGGTGCCCCGGGAGAGACTCGAACTCTCACTCCTTTCGAAAACGGATTTTGAATCCGCCGCGTCTACCGATTCCGCCACCGAGGCACGATGGGCGCGCAGTATAGGGAGGAGGCCAATTGCGGTCAATTGCGCGCGGGCTTTGCCATCGGTGCTTACAAATTTTGAGTTGCGTGCCGATTAGCGCAGCAAATCAAGATGTTAGGCTGTGGCATCAGGTTTCGTGGTGCCCGATGTAGCGGCGCTGCGGGGGAGGTTGCGCAGTAGAAGGGGAACGCCGCGATGCATGCCATCAGCTTCATTCAGGATCTGGCAGTGATCATGCTGGTCGCCGGTGTGGTGACCGTGTTGTTCCATCGCATGCGCCAGCCGGTAGTGCTCGGCTACATCCTCGCCGGCTTCATCATCGGGCCGCACACCCCGCCCTTCGGGCTGATCCATGACGAGGAGACGATCAAGATCCTCGCCGAGCTCGGGGTGATCTTCCTGATGTTCTTCCTCGGCCTCGAGTTCAGCCTGCGCAAGCTGTTCAACGTCGGCTCCACGGCATTCATCGCGGCGGCGCTGGAGATCGCCCTGATGCTGTGGATCGGCTACGAGATCGGCAGCTTCTTCGGCTGGAGCAAGATGGACTCGCTGTTCCTCGGCGGCATCCTGGCGATCTCCTCGACCACCATCATCGTCAAGGCGCTGAGCGACCTGAAGCTGAAGAACGAGCGCTTCGCCCAGCTGATCTTCGGCGTGCTGATCGTCGAGGACATCCTCGGCATCGGCATCATCGCGCTGCTGTCCGGTATCGCCGTCAGCGGCTCGGTGGAAACCGGCGAGGTGTTCGCCACCGTCGGCAAGCTGTCGCTGTTCATGGTGGTGGCGCTGGTCATCGGCATCCTGCTGGTGCCGCGCATCCTCGCCTATGTCGCCAAGTTCGAGAGCAACGAGATGTTGCTGGTCACGGTGCTTGGCCTGTGCTTCGGCTTCTGCCTGCTGGTGGTCAAGCTGGAATACAGCATGGTGCTGGGCGCGTTCCTGATCGGCGCAATCATGGCCGAGTCGCGCCAGCTGCCGCAGATCGAGCGGCTGATCGAGCCGGTGCGCGACATGTTCAGCGCCATCTTCTTCGTCGCCATCGGCCTGCTGATCGATCCGGATGTGCTGGTCGAGTACGCGGTGCCGATCCTGGTGATCACCGTTGCCGTAATCGTCGGCAAGGTGCTGTCCTGCAGCCTCGGCTCCTTCATCGCCGGCAACGACGGGCGCACCTCGCTGCGTGTCGGCATGGGGCTGTCGCAGATCGGCGAGTTCTCTTTCATCATCGCCGCGCTGGGCATGACCCTGCAGGTCACCAGCGACTTCCTTTATCCGGTGGCGGTCGCCGTGTCGGCCATCACTACTCTGACCACGCCGTACCTGATCCGCGCCGCCGACCCCTTCTCCAATGCGCTGGCCGGTGTGGTGCCGGAGCGCATCTCGCGGGTCTTCGGCCTGTATGGCGACTGGCTGCGCAGCATCCAGCCACAGGGGCAGAACGTCATGCTGCTGAGCATGATCCGGCGCATCCTGCTGCAGGTGGCGGTGAACATCGCTCTGGTGGTGGCGATCTTCCTCAGCGCCGCTTACTTCGCCGCGCCGCTGGCGGCCTACCTGGAGCCCTGGGTGCGGGCGCCGAATGTGCAGAAGGCGTTGGTCTGGGGTGGCGCGTTGCTGCTGTCGCTGCCGTTCCTGGTGGCGGCCTACCGCAAGCTCAAGGCTCTGGCCATGCTGCTCGCCGAGCTTGGCGTGCGCCCGGAGAAGGCCGGCCGGCACACCGTGCGGGTACGCAAGGTGATTGCCGAGCTGATCCCGTTGCTGTCGCTGGCGGTGATCATGCTGATGCTCGCCGCGCTGTCCACCAGCATCCTGCCGACCGGCGAGGCGCTGCTGGTGATCGCGCTGGTGGCGGTGGCGGCCATCACCCTGTTCTGGCGCTGGTTGATCCGCCTGCACTCGCGCATGCAGATCGCCCTGCTGGAAACCCTGGAACAGGACAAGCACGACTCGCACCGATAGATGGCTTCGGCGCCGGTGATCGGGGCGCGCGTGGCTCGCACGCGCGCTTTCCGGTAAGCTCTGCGCCCCCTGCGAGACTGACCCCATGCGTGTTGCCGACTTCCATTTCGACCTGCCCGACGACCTGATCGCCCGCCATCCGCTGGCCGAGCGCAGTTCCAGCCGCCTGCTGGTGCTGGACGGCGAGAGCGGTGCGCTGGCCCACCGGCAGTTCGCCGACCTGCTCGGATACCTGCGTCCCGGCGATCTGATGGTGTTCAACGACACCCGGGTGATCCCGGCGCGCCTGTTCGGCCAGAAGGCCTCCGGCGGCAAGCTGGAGATTCTGGTCGAACGTGTCCTGGACAGCCATCGCGTGCTGGCCCACGTGCGTTCGAGCAAGTCGCCCAAGCCGGGCTCGCTGATCCATATAGAAGGTGGCGGCGAGGCCGAGATGGTCGCCCGTCACGACGCGCTGTTCGAGCTGCGTTTCGCCGAAGAAGTGCTGCCGCTGCTGGATCGGGTCGGTCACATGCCGCTGCCGCCCTACATCGACCGCGCCGACGAGGCTGCCGACCGC
Source organism: Pseudomonas sp. Gutcm_11s (assembly GCF_028649395.1). Classification (GTDB taxonomy): domain Bacteria; phylum Pseudomonadota; class Gammaproteobacteria; order Pseudomonadales; family Pseudomonadaceae; genus Aquipseudomonas. The sequence continues at coordinate 420,932 of NZ_JAQSUW010000016.1, forward strand.
GAGCGTTACCAGACCGTCTATTCCGATCGTGACAAGGCCGGTGCTGTTGCCGCGCCGACCGCCGGGCTGCATTTCGACGACGCGCTGTTGGCGGCGATCCGCGAGAAGGGCATCGAGACCGCCTTCGTCACCCTGCATGTCGGTGCCGGCACCTTCCAGCCGGTGCGGGTCGAGCGTATCGAAGATCACCACATGCACCGCGAGTGGCTGCAGGTCGGCCAGGACGTGGTCGACGCCGTTGCCGCCTGCCGCGCCCGTGGCGGGCGAGTGGTCGCCGTCGGCACCACCAGTGTGCGTTCGCTGGAAAGCGCGGCCCGCGAGGGTGAGCTGAAGGCCTTCAGTGGCGACACCGACATCTTTCTCTACCCGGGCAAGCGCTTCCATGTGGTCGATGCCCTGGTCACCAACTTCCACCTGCCGGAGTCGACCCTGCTGATGCTGGTCTCGGCTTTCGCCGGTTATCCGCAGACCATGGCCGCCTATGCCGCGGCCGTGGAGCAGCGCTACCGCTTCTTCAGCTACGGTGATGCCATGTTCATCACCCGCAACCCCGCCCCGCGCGGTCCCGAGGAGACCCCATGAGCCATATGTCCTTCGAGCTGCTGGCCACCGACGGCCGTGCCCGTCGTGGCCGCCTGACCTTCCCGCGCGGCGTGGTGGAGACCCCGGCCTTCATGCCGGTGGGTACCTACGGCACGGTCAAGGGCATGCTGCCGCGCGATGTCGGTGACATCGGCGCGCAGATCATCCTCGGCAACACCTTCCACCTGTGGCTGCGCCCGGGCACCGAGGTGATCAAAAAGCACGGTGATCTGCACGACTTCATGCAGTGGCAGGGGCCGATCCTCACCGACTCCGGCGGCTTCCAGGTGTTCAGCCTGGGCGCCATGCGCAAGATCAAGGAGGAGGGCGTGTATTTCTCCTCGCCGGTAGACGGCGCCAAGGTGTTCATGGGCCCGGAAGAGTCCATGCAGGTCCAGCGCGACCTGGGCTCGGACATCGTGATGATCTTCGACGAGTGCACCCCGTACCCGGCCGACTTCGATGTGGCCAAGCGCTCCATGGAGCTGTCGCTGCGCTGGGCCAAGCGCTCGAAGAATGCCCATGAGGGTAACCCCTCGGCGCTGTTCGGCATCGTCCAGGGCGGCATGCACGAGGAGCTGCGCCTGCGCTCGCTGGAAGGCTTGCTGGAGATCGGCTTCGATGGCCTGGCCATCGGCGGCCTGTCGGTGGGCGAGCCGAAGGAAGAGATGATCCGCGTGCTGGACTTCCTGCCGCCGCACCTGCCGGCCGACAAGCCGCGCTACCTGATGGGCGTGGGCAAGCCGGAAGACCTGGTCGAGGGGGTGCGCCGCGGGGTGGACATGTTCGACTGCGTGATGCCGACCCGCAACGCACGCAATGGTCATCTGTTCACCGACACCGGTGTCATCAAGATCCGCAATGCCGTGCACAAGCTCGACGACTCGCCGCTGGATCCGGCCTGCGATTGCTACACCTGCAAGCACTTCTCCCGCGCCTATCTGCATCACCTGGATAAATGCGGCGAAATGCTGGGAAGCATGCTCAATACCATCCACAACTTGCGCCATTACCAGCGCCTGATGGCTGGTTTGCGCGAGGCAATTCAACAGGGTACATTGGCCGCCTTTGTCGATGCCTTCTACGCCCGGCGCGGCCTGCCGACGCCGCCGCTGGAGTCCTGACGGGATTGAAAACGGCCGGTCGCACCCCATCTAGAGGGTGATCCAGTTTCCGCCAACGCCCGCCTTACGAGCGGGCGCCGACAACAACAGTTTCAAGACCTCGCAACTAGGAGTTTTCCATGAGCTTTCTGATTCCCGCCGCCTACGCTGACGCCGCCGCTCCGGCCGCTGCCGCCGGCCCTGCCGGTACCGGTTTCGAGTGGGTTTTCCTGATCGGCTTCCTGGTCATCTTCTATCTGATGATCTGGCGTCCCCAGGCCAAGCGCGCCAAGGAGCACAAGAGCCTGCTCGGCGGCCTGCAGAAGGGCGATGAGGTCGTGACCAGCGGCGGCATCGTCGGCAAGGTCACCAAGGTCACCGATGACTTCGTGGTGGTCGAGATCGCCGACAACGTCGAGCTGAAGTTCCAGAAGCAGGCCATCGCGGCGACTCTGCCGAAGGGCACTCTGAAGTCCATCTAACGATTCTTCGTTCACCATTACGGGGCGCCTAAGGCGCCCCGTGTCATAACGGGCGGCGTCATGCTCAATAAATATCCTCTGTGGAAGTACCTGCTGATCCTGGCTGTACTGACGGTCGGCTTCATCTATTCCGCACCCAACCTGTATCCGGACGATCCGGCCATCCAGATCACTGGTGCCAGCTCGGCGCTGGAGATCGGTCAGGGCGATCTGGATCGCGTCAGCAAGGCGCTGACCGATGGTGGTATCGCGGTGAAGTCCGCCAACCTTGGCGAGAAGCAGGGCCAGGGTGCGCTGCTGCGTCTGACCAAGCAGGAAGATCAGCTGCCGGCCAAGGAGCTGGTGCGCAAGCTGCTCGGTGACGAGTACGTGGTGGCCCTCAACCTGGCGCCGACCACTCCGCAGTGGCTGCGCAACCTGGGCGCCGGCCCGATGAAGCTCGGCCTGGACCTGTCCGGTGGTGTGCACTTCCTGTTGGAAGTGGACATGGACAAGGCCATGGACGCGCGCATGAAGGTCTACGAGAGCGAGATCAAGAGCCTGCTGCGCAAGGAGCGGATTCGCTACCGCAGCCTGCCGCAACAGGACGGCGCCGTTCAGCTGGGCTTCGCCGACAGCGAGTCGCTGGAGCAGGCCCAGGCCCTGATTCGCAAGAGCTTCAACGACTTTGCGCTGACCACCGTGAGTCGCAACGACCAGCAGGTGCTGCGTCTGGCGCTGACCGAGGCCAAGCGCGCGGAAATCCGCGAATATTCGATCAAGCAGAACCTGACCACCGTACGTAACCGGGTCAACGAGCTGGGCGTGGCTGAGCCGCTGGTACAGCGCCAGGGCGCCAACCGCATCGTGGTCGAGCTGCCGGGCGTGCAGGACACTGCCGAAGCCAAGCGTATCCTCGGCAAGACCGCCAACCTGGAGTTCCGCCTGCAGGCCGAGCCGGATGCCGCGCGTGCCTCCACCGAACCCTTCGAGTTCCGCGAGTCGGGCCGTCCGGCCGTGGCGCTGGAGCGCAGCCTGATCATCACCGGTGACCAGGTCACCGATGCCCAGGCCAGCTATGACGAGAATGGTCGTCCGCAGGTGAACATTCGCCTCGATGGCCATGGCGGCGAGCTGATGAATCGCGCCACCCGCAACAACGTCGGCCGCAGCATGGCGGTGATCTTCATCGAGCAGAAGCCGCTGACCCGCTACGTCAAGCAGATGGTCGACGGCGTCGAGAAGGAAGTGGCGGTGCCCTCCTTCAAGGAAGAGAAGAAGATCATCAGCCTGGCGACCATCCAGTCCGCGCTGGGTAGCCAGTTCCGCATCACCGGCCTGAACGGCCAGGGTGAGTCCTCCGAACTGGCCCTGTTGCTGCGTGCCGGTGGCCTGGCAGCGCCGATGTACTTCGCCGAAGAACGCACCATCGGCCCGAGCCTGGGTGCCGACAACATCGCCAAGGGTATCGATGCGTCGATCTGGGGCATGATCTTCGTGTCCATCTTCATCATCGCCATCTACCGCTTCTTCGGTGTGCTGGCGACCGTGGCCCTGGCCTTCAACATGGTCCTGCTGCTGGCGCTGATGTCCGCGCTGAGTGCGACGCTGACCCTGCCGGGCATCGCCGGTATCGTGTTGACTATGGGTATGGCGGTGGACGCCAACGTGCTGATCTTCTCGCGGATACGCGAGGAAATCGCCAACGGTATGTCGGTGCAGCGCGCCATCCACGAAGGCTTCGATCGTGCCTACTCGGCGATCCTCGACGCCAACCTGACCACCCTGCTGGTCGGCGGCATCCTGTTCGCCATGGGCAGTGGCCCGGTCAAGGGCTTCGCCGTGACCATGTCGCTGGGTATCGTCACTTCGATGTTCACCGCCATCATGGTGACCCGCGCGATGGTCAACCTGATCTTCGGCGGTCGCGACTTCAAGAAGCTGTGGATCTAAGGGGCAGCCAGTCATGAAACTCGGAACTATCAACTTCATGGGTATACGCAATCTTGCGTTTGCCCTGACCATGCTCCTGACCCTCGTCGCCCTTGGCAGCTGGTTCTTCAAGGGGCTCAACTTCGGTCTCGACTTCACTGGCGGCAGCCAGATCGAGCTGAGCTACGACAAGCCGGCCGACCTCGGTCAGGTGCGTGAGCAGCTGGCTGCAGCCGGTTACGCCGATGCTGTGGTGCAGAACTTCGGCGCCACCACTGATGTGGTGGTGCGTCTGCAGGGCGATGACCCGCAGCTCGGCAACCAGGTGGCGGCGGCGCTGAAGGCCGCCAGTGGCGACAGCTCGCTGCAGGTTAAGAAGGTCGAGTTCGTCGGTCCGGCCGTGGGTGAGGAGCTGCGCGACCAGGGCGGCCTGGGCATGCTGCTGGCCCTGGGCGGCATCCTGATCTACGTGGCCTTCCGCTTCCAGTGGAAGTTCGCCGTCGGTGCCATCCTCTCGCTGGTGCACGACGTGGTTGTGACCATGGGCATCCTGTCGTTCTTCCAGATCACCTTCGACCTGACGGTGCTGGCGGCGGTGCTGGCGATCATCGGCTACTCGCTGAACGACACCATCGTGGTATTCGACCGGGTGCGCGAGAACTTCCGCGTACTGCGCAAGGCCAGCCTGATCGAGAACATCAACATCTCGACCACGCAGACCCTGCTGCGTACCATCGCCACCTCGGTTTCGACCCTGCTGGCGATCGTCGCTCTGCTGGTGTTCGCCGGTGACAACCTGTGGGGCTTCTCCATCGCCCTGTTCGTTGGGGTGCTGGCCGGTACCTACTCGTCGATCTACATCGCCAACGTGGTGTTGATCTGGCTGAACCTGACCAGCGAGGATCTGATCCCGCCGGCGGTCGCCGAAGAGGTGGACGAGCGTCCCTGAGGCGCTCCTCCGAATGTCAGAAGCCCGGCCCAGTGCCGGGCTTCCTGCTTTAATGGTGTGCGCTTCGTCGCACTTGTCGCGTCGGGACTGTAGCGAGCCGGGAACTCGCTTCGTTCGATTCGATCCAAGGCAGGGAGTAGGGCATGAAAGCCCGGCAACCGAAGTCTGTGGAGGACCCCATGAATAAATCAATGATCGTAGGTGCAGTGCTGGGTGCGGTGGGCGTAACTGCCGGCGGCGCCGTTGCCACCTATAGCCTGGTGGGCGGCCCCCAGTACGCCGAGGTGTTGGCCGTAAAGCCGATCAACGAAACCATCAAGACCCCGCGTGAGGTCTGCAAGGACGTGGCGGTGACTCGTCAGGCGCCGGTCAAGGACCAGCATCAGATCGCCGGTACCGTGCTCGGCGCCGTGGCTGGCGGCCTGCTGGGCAACCAGATTGGTGGCGGCAACGGCAAGAAGATAGCCACCGTGGCGGGTGCCGTCGGTGGTGGCTATGCCGGTAACAAGGTGCAGGAGGGCATGCAGGAGCGTGATACCTACACCACTACCGAGACTCGCTGCCACACCGTGACCGATACCAGCGAGAAGCTGGTTGGCTACGACGTGAAGTACCAGTTGGATGGCAAGGTTGGCCAGGTCCGCATGGATCGTGATCCGGGCTCGCAGATCCCGGTCAACAAGGAAGGTCAGCTGGTGCTGACGCAGGCCGCCCAGTAATTCTGGCAGAAACAAAAAAGCCGCCCTTGGGCGGCTTTTTCATTGGCTGGCGATCAGCGCTTCATCGACGGCGCCAGGTGCGGCTGGATGGCAGTCAATACGGCCTTGAAGCACTTGGTGTTGCCGGCAACGATCTGACCCTTCTCGAGGAAGTCGTGGCCACCATTGAAGTCGCTGATCAGGCCGCCTGCTTCCTGGATCAGCAGGGCGCCAGCGGCCATGTCCCACTCAGACAGGCCGAACTCCCAGAAGGCGTCATAGCGGCCGGAGGCGACGTAGGCCAGGTCCAGGCTGGCGGCGCCAGCGCGGCGGATGCCGGCGGTCTGGCCGACCAGGCTACGGAACATGCCCAGATAGTTGTCCAGGTTGTCGACTTGGTCGTTGCGGAATGGGAAGCCGGTGCCGAGCAGCGCGCCGTCCAGGCTCTTGCGGTTGCTGACGCGGATGCGACGACCGTTGACGGCGGCGCCACGGCCGCGGCTGGCGGTGAACTCTTCCTGGCGCACCGGATCGAGCACCACGGCGTGTTCCAGGCGGCCGCGGTATTTGCAGGCGATGCTCACGGCGAAGTGCGGCACGCCGCGCAGGAAGTTGGTGGTGCCGTCCAGCGGGTCGATGATCCACTGGTAGTCGGCGCCTTCGCCGGTGCCGGCGATGCTGCCGCCTTCCTCGCCGAGGAAGCCGTGGGTCGGGTAGGCCTTCTGCAGCGCCTGGATAATGGTCTGCTCGGCGGCACGATCGACTTCGCTGACGTAGTCGTGGGCATCCTTCTCGTTGACCGAGATGACGTCCAGGCGTTCGACGGAGCGGATGATCAGTTCGCCGGCACTGCGCGCAGCGCGCAGCGCGATATTCAGCATGGGCTGCATGGAAGGTTACCTGGGGTCGTTAAAGAGGAAAGCCGGCCATTCTAGCAGACTAGCTTTTTCTGTGCAGCCAGGCTGTTTCCGTGCATGGCGCTGTGCGGGGGCATTCTGTAACATTCATGGCCCTTTTCGCATTTTCAGCGGAGCTGGCGTTGCTGCAGAACATTCGCGTCGTCCTGGTTAACACCAGTCATCCCGGCAATATCGGCGGTGCCGCGCGGGCCATGAAGAACATGGGCCTGTCGCGTCTCGTGCTGGTCGATCCGGAAGACTTCCCCAGCAGTGAGGCGGTTGCCCGTGCCTCCGGTGCTACCGATATTCTCGATAATGCGGTGGTGGTCAAGACGCTGGAGGAGGCTCTGATCGGTTGTAGCGTGGCGCTGGGTACCAGTGCTCGCGATCGACGCATTCCCTGGCCGCTGCTGGACCCGCGCGAATGCGCGACCACCTCGCTGCAGCATGTGGCGCAGGGTGGCGAGGTTGCGCTGGTGTTCGGTCGGGAGTACGCCGGCCTGACCAATGATGAGCTGCAGCGCTGCCAGTTCCATGTGCATATTCCGTCCAATCCGGATTTCAGCTCGCTGAATCTGGCGGCTGCGGTGCAGGTGCTGGCCTACGAGGTGCGTATGGCCTGGCTGGCGGCCGAAGGGCAGCCGACCAAGATGAACAAGCTGGAAACCACGGCGATGCTCAATACTCAGCCGGTGACCACGGATGAGCTCGAGCTGTTCTACGGTCACCTCGAGGGCACGCTGGTCGATATTGGTTTTCTTGACCCTGCCAGTCCGCGTCACCTGATGTCTCGCCTGCGGCGCCTGTATGGTCGCGCTGGTGTGAGCAAGCTGGAAATGAACATCCTGCGCGGCATTCTGACCGAGACCCAGAAAGCGGCGCGCGGCGAGTCCCCTAAGCGGAGAAAAGACGATGTTTGAGCGTGTGCGCGAAGATATCCAGAGCGTATTCCATCGTGATCCGGCGGCGCGCAATGCCTTCGAGGTAGTCACCTGCTATCCGGGGCTGCACGCCGTGTGGCTGCATCGTGTCGCTAATGCTCTGTGGGGTCGTGGCTGGAAGTGGCTGGCGCGTCTGGTGTCGAACTTCGGGCGTTGGCTCACTGGCATCGAGATTCACCCAGGGGCGAAGATCGGTCGCCGTTTCTTTATTGACCACGGCATGGGCATCGTCATTGGCGAGACGGCCGAGATCGGTGATGACGTCACCCTCTATCAGGGCGTGACCCTGGGTGGCACGAGCTGGAACAAGGGCAAGCGCCACCCGACGCTAGGTGATGGTGTGGTGGTCGGTGCCGGCGCCAAGGTGCTCGGGCCGTTCACTGTGGGTGCTGGCGCCAAGGTCGGCTCCAACGCTGTGGTGACCAAGGAAGTGCCGCCGGGGGCGACCGTGGTCGGTATTCCGGGGCGGATCATCGTCAAGAGCGATGACGAGCAGGAGGCCAAGCGCCAGGCCATGGCGGAGAAGCTCGGCTTCGATGCCTACGGCGTCGGTCAGGACATGCCGGACCCGGTGGCGCGCGCCATTGGCCAGTTGCTTGACCATCTGCATGCAGTGGATGGGCGGCTGGAAGGGATGTGCTCGGCGCTGAAGGAGCTGGGTAGCGATTATTGCGCCAAGGACCTGCCTGCTCTGCGCGATGAGGATTTCGCCGACGTCTGCAAGGAGCAGGGCGACAAGCCGGCTGCCTGACTACTAAATAGTCTGCTATCATTCGCGCCCCGCACTGAGCCTAAATCCGACTGTTTTAATCGGTCTTATAGTTGACCTAAATAGTCGGAAAAGGCGATACTTGCGGCAACTCAGCTCACTCGTGGTGCGAATGCCATGCGTCTGACCACCAAAGGTCGCTACGCCGTCACTGCCATGCTCGATCTGGCGCTGCATGCCCAGAGCGGGCCTGTGTCGCTGGCGGATATCTCCGAGCGGCAGGGCATTTCCCTGTCCTATCTGGAGCAGCTGTTCGCCAAGTTGCGCCGTGGCAACCTGGTTAGCAGCGTGCGAGGCCCTGGCGGCGGCTATCAGCTGTCGCGCGATATGCGAGTGATCCAGGTGGCCCAGGTGATCGACGCGGTGAACGAGTCGGTCGATGCCACCCGTTGCCAGGGTATGGGCGATTGCCATTCTGGTGACACCTGCCTGACCCACCATCTGTGGTGCGACCTCAGTCAGCAGATTCACGAATTCCTTAGCGGCATCAGCCTGGCTGATCTGGTGACCCGGCGCGAAGTGCAGGAAGTTGCACTGCGCCAGGATCAGCGTCGCCGCAATGGCAGGATGCCGCAGCTGGACAAGATCGAAGCGTCCGCCATCGAGTGAGCAGGGCGCCTGCCTGAATAGGAGATACCTGATGAGATTGCCGATTTACCTCGATTACTCCGCCACCACTCCGGTTGACCCGCGCGTGGCGCAGAAGATGAGTGAGTGCCTGCTGGTGGATGGCAATTTTGGCAACCCGGCATCGCGCTCCCACGTGTTCGGCTGGAAGGCCGAAGAGGCGGTCGAGAACGCCCGTCGCCAAGTAGCCGAGCTGGTCAATGCCGACCCGCGCGAGATCGTCTGGACCTCCGGTGCCACCGAGTCCGACAACTTGGCCATCAAGGGCGTCGCGCACTTCTATGGCAGCAAGGGCAAGCACATCATCACCTCGAAGATCGAGCACAAGGCGGTGCTGGACACCACCCGCCAGCTGGAGCGCGAAGGCTTCGAAGTGACCTACATCGAGCCGGGCGAAGATGGTCTGGTGACTCCGGCCATGATCGAGGCCGCGCTGCGTGAGGACACCATTCTGGTGTCGGTCATGCACGTCAACAACGAGATCGGCACCATCAACGACATCACTGCCATCGGTGAGCTGACTCGCTCCCGCGGCGTGCTGTTCCATGTCGATGCTGCCCAGTCCACCGGCAAGGTGGAGATCGATCTGGAGAAGATGAAGGTCGACCTGATGTCCTTCTCCGCGCACAAGACTTATGGCCCGAAAGGCGTCGGCGCCCTTTACGTACGCCGCAAGCCGCGCGTGCGCCTGGAGGCCCAGACCCATGGCGGTGGCCACGAGCGCGGCATGCGCTCCGGCACCCTGGCCACGCACCAGTGCGTCGGCATGGGCGAGGCGTTCCGCATCGCCAAGGTTGAGATGGCGCAGGAAAATCAGCGCGTACTGGCCCTGCGTGATCGCTTCTACAAGCAGCTCGAAGGCATGGAAGAGCTGTACGTCAACGGCAGCCTGACCCAGCGCGTGCCGCACAACCTCAACCTCAGCTTCAACTACGTCGAAGGCGAGTCGCTGATCATGGCGCTCAAGGACCTGGCGGTCTCCTCCGGTTCCGCCTGTACCTCCGCGTCGCTGGAGCCGTCCTACGTGCTGCGCGCCCTGGGCCGCAACGACGAGTTGGCGCACAGTTCGATCCGTTTCACCTTCGGTCGCTTCACCACCGAGGAAGAAGTCGATTACGCGGCCAGTAAAGTGGCCGATGCGGTGAACAAGCTGCGTGATCTTTCGCCGCTGTGGGACATGTTCAAAGAAGGTGTCGACATCTCCAAGGTCGAATGGCAGGCACATTGATTTTTGAGTCGCCTGTAGAGCGGCACCTGATGAGAGAGGATTTGCAACATGGCATACAGTGAAAAGGTCATCGACCATTACGAAAACCCGCGCAACGTCGGCAAGATGGATGCCGAGGATCCGAATGTCGGTACCGGCATGGTCGGTGCTCCGGCGTGCGGCGACGTGATGCGTCTGCAGATCAAGGTCAATGACCAGGGCGTTATCGAAGACGCCAAGTTCAAGACCTACGGCTGCGGTTCGGCCATTGCCTCCAGCTCCCTCGCTACCGAGTGGATGAAGGGCAAGACCCTGGACGAGGCCGAGTCGATCAAGAACACCCAGCTGGCCGAAGAACTGGCCTTGCCGCCGGTGAAGATTCACTGCTCCGTGCTCGCCGAAGACGCCATCAAGGCTGCCGTGCACGACTACAAGCAGAAGAAAGGTCTGCTCTGATCCCTGAGGAGTCGCTATGGCCATCACCATGACTGAATCCGCCGCTCGCCACGTGCAACGCTCCATCGACGGGCGCGGCAAGGGCGAGGGCATTCGCCTTGGCGTGCGCACCACCGGCTGCTCGGGCCTGGCCTATGTGCTGGAGTTCGTCGATGAAGTCGCTGCCGAAGACCAGGTGTTCGAAAGCTTCGGGGTCAAGGTGATCATCGATCCGAAGAGCCTGGCCTATATCGACGGCACCGAGCTGGACTTCGTCCGTGAAGGCCTCAACGAGGGCTTCAAGTTCAACAACCCCAACGTGCGCGGCGAATGCGGCTGCGGCGAGAGCTTCAACGTCTGAGGCTGGTTGTGGGTAGTCCCTGTCATTTCGCCCTGTTCGAGCTGCAGCCCGAGTTTCGTGTAGACCAGGCGCAGCTGTCTGCGCGCTATCGCGAGCTGGTCAAGGCCGTGCACCCGGATCGCTTCGCCGATGCCGGCGAGCGCGAACAGCGCCTGGCGCTGGAGCAGTCCGCGCGCCTCAACGAGGCCTACCAGACCCTGAAGAGCGCGCCGCGTCGTGCGCTCTACCTGCTGGCGCTGGGTGGTCGCGAGCTGCCGCTGGAAGTGACGGTGCAGGATCCCGAGTTCCTGCTTCAGCAGATGCGCTGGCGCGAGGAGCTGGAGGACCTGCATGACAGCGCCGACCTGGCTGGCGTGGCGACCTTCAAGAAACGTCTGAAAGCGGCTCAGGATGAGCTGGACCAAGGTTTTTCCGCCTGCTGGAACGATGCTGCAAGACGCGAAGAGGCCGAGCGCCTGGTGCGTCGCATGCAGTTCCTCGACAAGCTGGCTCACGAAGTGCGCGATCTGGAAGAGCGCCTCGACGACTAACCCGGCGCAGCTCCGCGCTGCGCGCCTGATACCTAGAGCACCATGGCCCTACTGCAGATCGCCGAGCCCGGGCAGAGCCCGCAACCCCACCAACGCCGTCTGGCGGTGGGTATCGACCTGGGTACCACCAATTCGCTGGTCGCTGCCGTGCGCAGTGGTCTGTCCGAGCCGCTGGTCGATGCCGAGGGCGGTGTGATCCTGCCGTCTGCGGTGCGCTATCACGCCGATCGCGTCGAGGTGGGCGCATCCGCCAAGGCTGCCGCTGCGCAGGACCCGCTGAATACCATATTGTCGGTCAAGCGCCTGATGGGGCGTGGCGTCGCGGACGTCAAACAGCTCGGTGACCAGCTGCCGTATCGCTTTGCTGTGGGCGAGTCGCACATGCCGTTCATCGAAACGGTGCAGGGTGCCAAGAGCCCGGTAGAGGTGTCTGCGGAAATTCTCCGTGCCCTGCGCGAGCGTGCAGAGGCGTCGCTGGGTGGTGAGCTGGTCGGGGCGGTGATCACCGTGCCGGCCTATTTCGATGACGCTCAGCGCCAGGCCACCAAGGATGCGGCGCGCCTGGCCAATCTCAACGTGCTGCGCCTGCTCAACGAGCCTACCGCTGCCGCCGTGGCTTACGGCCTGGACAAGGGCGCCGAGGGTGTCGTGGCCATCTATGACCTGGGTGGCGGTACCTTCGATATTTCCGTGCTGCGCCTGACTCGTGGCGTGTTCGAAGTGCTGGCGACCGGCGGCGACAGCGCGCTGGGTGGTGATGATTTCGACCATGCCATTGCCGGCTGGATCATCGAACAGGCCGGTCTGTCCCATGATCTCGATCCGGCTGCCCAGCGCCGCCTGCTGCAGGCTGCCTGTGCGGCGAAAGAGGCGCTGACCGAGGCTGAGGCCGTTGCGCTGACTCATGACGGCTGGTCGGGTGAGCTGACTCGTGCGCAGTTCCAGGCGCTGATCGAGCCGATGATCGCGCGCAGCCTCAAGGCCTGCCGTCGTGCGGTGCGCGACGCGAACATCGAGATCGAAGAGGTCGAGGCGGTGGTCATGGTCGGCGGTTCCACCCGCGTGCCGCGTGTGCGCGAGGCGGTGGGTGAACTGTTCGGGCGTGCGCCGCTGACCGATATCGATCCGGATCAGGTGGTGGCCATCGGAGCCGCCATCCAGGCCGACACTTTGGCTGGCAATCAGCGTGGCAATGGCGAGGAGCTGTTGCTGCTTGACGTGATTCCGCTGTCCCTGGGGCTGGAGACCATGGGCGGGCTGATGGAGAAGGTCATTCCGCGCAACACCACTATCCCGGTGGCGCGGGCCCAGGATTTCACTACCTATAAAGATGGCCAGAGCGCCATGGCTATCCAGGTGCTGCAGGGCGAGCGCGAGCTGGTCAAGGACTGCCGCTCCCTGGCGCGCTTCGAGCTGCGTGGCATTCCGCCCATGGTCGCTGGTGCGGCGAAGATTCGCGTGACCTTCCAGGTCGACGCCGACGGCCTGCTCAGCGTTGCCGCGCGCGAGCTGGGCTCCGGGGTGGAGGCCAGTATTCAGGTCAAGCCGTCCTACGGCCTGACTGATGGTGAGATCACCCGTATGCTGCAGGACTCGTTCAGCAATGCCGGTGGCGACAAGGCGGCCCGCGCGTTGCGCGAGCAGCAGGTCGATGCCGAGCGTCTGATCGAGGCTGTGCAAGCGGCGCTGGGGGTCGATGGTGAGCGTCTGCTGAGCGAGGAGGAGAGGGTTGTCATCTCCTCGGCCATGGACGAGCTGCGTAGCCTGACTGCTGGTGATGACATCCAGGCCATCGAGCAGCAAACCAAGCGCCTGTCGCAGATCACCGACGCCTTTGCTGCCCGGCGGATGGATGCCACCGTCAAGGCTGCCCTGTCCGGGCGCCGACTCAACGAAATCGAGGATAACTGATGCCACAGGTCATTTTTCTGCCGCACGAGAAGTTCTGTCCTGATGGCATGGTTGTAGAGGCCGAGCCGGGTACTTCCATTCTCGAGCTGGCCCACGAACACCACATCGAGATGGAAAGCGCCTGCGGCGGTGTCTGTGCCTGCACCACCTGCCACTGCATCATCCGTGAGGGTTTCGACTCGCTGGAAGAGGCTGATGAGCTGGAAGAGGACTTCCTCGACCGGGCCTGGGGGTTGGAGCCGCAGTCGCGCCTGGCTTGCCAGGCGGTCGTCGGAACCGAGGACCTGACCGTGGAAATCCCGAAATACTCGCTCAACCACGCCGCCGAGGCGCCGCACTGATCCAAGGAGCTGTCATGAGTCTGAAGTGGGCTGATGTGCTGGATATTGCCATCGAACTGGCCGATAGCAAGCCGGATATCGATCCGCGCTACGTCAATTTCGTCGATCTGCACAACTGGGTGCTGGCTCTGCCGGATTTCGCCGACGATCCGCAGCGTGGCGGTGAGAAGGTGCTGGAGGCCATTCAGGCGGCCTGGATCGACGAACTCGACTGAGTGGCGGCGCCCTCGGGGCGCCGCCCTACGCATTTCCCTCTAACCCGCGTATAATTCGCGGGTTTAATTTTTCGCTTTAACTCTGGAGCTTCAAATGGCTGTTCAACGTACTTTCTCCATCATCAAGCCGGATGCCGTTGCCAAGAACGTCATCGGTGAAATCACCACCCGTTTCGAGAAGGCCGGCCTGCGCGTCGTCGCTTCCAAAATGGTTCAGCTGTCCGAGCGCGAAGCTGCTGGCTTCTACGCCGAGCACAGCGAGCGCGGCTTCTTCAAGGACCTGGTTGCCTTCATGACCTCCGGTCCAGTCATCGTCCAGGTTCTGGAAGGCGAAGACGCCGTCCTGAAGAACCGTGAGCTGATGGGCGCCACCAACCCGAAAGAAGCTGCTGCCGGCACTATCCGCGCCGACTTCGCCGTTTCCATCGACGAGAACGCCGTACACGGTTCCGATTCCGAGGCTTCCGCCGCTCGCGAAATCGCGTACTTCTTCGCCGCCACCGAGGTGTGCGCTCGCATTCGCTAAGTGCGAACCAGCGAGGGTGAATCCATGACTGATGTAGCCAAGACCAACCTGCTGGGGCTGACCCAGCCCGAGATGGAAAGCTTCTTCGAGAGCATCGGGGAAAAGCGTTTCCGTGCCGGTCAGGTCATGAAGTGGATTCACCATTTTGGCGTCGAGAATTTCGACGCCATGAGCAATCTCGGCAAGGCCCTGCGCGAAAAGCTCAGCGCCTGCGCCGAGATTTGCGGTCCCGAGATCGTCAGCCAGGACATCTCCAGCGACGGCACCCGCAAGTGGGTGGTTCGCGTGGCGTCCGGCAGTTGCGTCGAGACCGTGTACATCCCGCAAGGCGGCCGTGGCACCCTCTGTGTGTCGTCCCAGGCTGGCTGTGCGCTGGATTGCAGTTTCTGTTCCACCGGCAAACAGGGCTTCAACAGCGACCTGACTGCCGCAGAGATCATCGGCCAGGTGTGGATCGCCAATAAGTCCTTCGGCACCGTTCCGGCCAAGATCGATCGAGCCATCACCAACGTGGTGATGATGGGCATGGGCGAGCCCCTGCTGAATTTCGACAATGTCGTACCGGCCATGCAGATCATGATGGACGACCTGGGCTACGGCATTTCCAAGCGCAAGGTGACCCTGTCCACCTCTGGCGTGGTGCCCATGATCGATAAGCTGGCGACCGTCACCGACGTGTCCCTGGCCCTGTCGCTGCACGCACCGAACGACGAGCTGCGCAACCAGTTGGTGCCGCTCAACAAGAAGTATCCGCTGGAAGTGCTGCTGGCGGCGTGCCGTCGCTACATCGAGGGTCTGGGCGAGAAGCGCTTCCTGACCGTCGAGTACACCCTGCTCAAGGACGTCAACGACCAGCCGGAACACGCTGCGCAGATGATCGCACTTCTCAAGGATTTTCCTTGCAAGATCAATCTGATTCCGTTTAATCCCTTCCCCTTCTCCGGTTACGAACGGCCGAGCAACAACGCCATCCGTCGCTTCCAGGACCTGCTGCACAAGGCCGGCTTCAACGTCACCGTCCGCACCACGCGTGGCGACGACATCGACGCTGCCTGCGGGCAACTGGTCGGCCAGGTGCAAGACCGCACCCGGCGCAGCGAGCGTTATATCGCCGTACGTCAGCTGGGCAGCGAGGCCGCAGAGCCTCGCGATGCTGCCAACCGAAACTGAAGGGGAGGAACTCCATGACCTTGCGCGCTGCGCTCTATCTGTCTCTTGTCTGCCTGTTGGCAGGGTGTGTGAGAATCGGTGGGTCGGTCGATCCGCTAAGCACGGACAAAGGGCGAGATGCGGCGCGTGATGCCTATATCCAGCTCGCGCTTGGGCACCTTCAGCAAGGCGCCACGGAGAAGGCCAAGGAGCCCCTGAAAAAGGCGCTTGAGCTGGATTCGTCCAGTTCTGATGCGCATGCGATGCTGGCCTTGGTATTCCAGCAGGAGATGGAGCCGGGGCTCGCCGACCAGCACTATAAGAAGGCTATTTCTCTTAGCCGGGGCGAGGCTCGCCTGCACAACAACTATGGTGGCTTCCTCTACGAGCAGAAACGCTACGCAGATGCCATGGAGCAGTTCACTGTCGCGTCTCAGGACACTCTCTACCCTGAGCGCTCCAGAGTATTCGAGAACCTTGGGCTGACCTCGCTGCAGATGGGGAAGCGCGACCAGGCCAAGGCCTATTTCGAGCGGGCCCTGCGCATGAACAGCAATCGCCCCATTGCGCTCCTGCAGATGGCGCAGCTGTCATTCGATAGCGGGCAGTATGTGCCTGCCCGTAGCTATTACGTGGAATATGGCAAACATGCCAAGCAGACTCCGCAGAGCCTGCTGCTGGGCATTCGCCTCTCCAAGATCTTCGAAGACCGCGACCAGGCTGCCAGCCTCGGCTTGCAGATGAAACGCCTCTATCCGGGTACCCCGGAATACCAGCAATACCTGTCGGAGCAGTGATGAAAGCCTCGCATCCTGAAGTTGTAGCCGCGCACCGGGCCAACCCCGGAGAGACGCTGCGCAAGGTACGCGAAAGCAAGAACCTGGCGCTCAGCGATGTGGCCGTGCAGCTCAACCTGACGGCGCAGGCACTGCGCAATCTTGAGGCAGGCGCATTCGATCAGTTGCCGGGGCACACCTTTGCCCGTGGCTACGTGCGTGCCTACGCCAAGCTGATGGCGATGGACCCGGATCAACTGGTCACCGAGTTCGACCAGTACACCGGTACCGACGCGAGCGGCAGTAGCGTTTCCAGCTTGGCCCGCATCGAGGAGCCAGCTCGGGTATCGCAAAGTCTGGTGAAGCTCTTCAGCGTGGTTGCCCTGGTCGCGCTGGGTGGTGTCGGCTTCATCTGGTGGCAAGGCCAGAGCCAGCGCCTGGGTGTCGAGACGGCTGGTGCCGGTATCGAGCACGTCGAGGTCGAGGGCGCTGATGGCACCACCGAGATTCACCCCCTGGCCGAGCCGGAAGATCAGGCCGTAGCCGAAGCTCAGGCCGAGGCGACGCTCGAAGAAATGCCGCCGATGGCCGATCCGGCGCAGCAGCCCGAAGAGGCTGGTTCCGCTGTTGAGCGTGCGCCGCAGGCCGAGGCTCCTCAGGCTCCCGTTGCCAGCGAAACCGTAGTACCCGTCGCCCCGGCGGCCCCTGTGGTCAGCCCCGCGCCAGCCACTGCGCCGGCGGTCCCGCCTGCCGCCCCTGCCGCGGAAACCATCGCCCCGGCTGCACCGGTCGCTTCCACTCCGCTGGCGCCCGCCGCGGGAGAGGCGCTGGTCAATCTGCAGTTCACCGCCGACTGCTGGACCCAACTGACCGATGCCAACGGCAAGGTGCTGCTCAGCGCCCTCAAGCGCCGTGGTGACAGTGTCGAACTGGTTGGCAAGGCTCCGCTGGAGCTGCGCCTGGGCTACGCCCGCGGTGCCGTGGTGCTGGTCAATGGCCAGCCGGTCGATGTCGCTTCTTCCACCCACGGTGAGACCGCCCGCCTCAAACTGGGGCAGTGAGCCAGAACATGCATTGCGAATCCCCCATCAAGCGTCGCCTGTCCCGCAAGATCTGGGTCGGCTCGGTTCCGGTCGGCGGCGATGCGCCGATCGCCGTGCAGAGCATGACCAACACCGAGACCTGTGATGTGGCCGCTACCGTCGACCAGATCCAGCGCCTCGAAGCCGCCGGCGCCGATATCGTGCGCGTCTCGGTACCGTCCATGGAGGCCGCTGAGGCCTTCGGCCAGATCAAGCGTCTGGTCAACCTGCCGCTGGTTGCAGACATTCACTTCGACTACCAGATCGCCCTGCGCGTGGCCGAGCTGGGCGTCGATTGCCTGCGTATCAATCCGGGCAATATCGGTCGCGAAGACCGGGTCAAGGCCGTGGTCGAGGCTGCGCGCGACAAGGGCATCCCGATCCGCATCGGCGTCAACGCCGGTTCGCTGGAGAAGGACCTGCAGAAGAAATACGGTGAGCCGACGCCCGAGGCGCTGGTCGAGTCCGCACTGCGCCATGTCGAGCATCTGGACCGTCTGAACTTCCCCGACTTCAAGGTCAGCGTGAAGGCCTCCGACGTGTTCATGGCCGTCGAGGCCTACCGCCTGCTGGCCAAGCAGATCGAGCAGCCGCTGCACCTTGGTATCACCGAGGCCGGTGGCCTGCGTTCGGGCACCGTCAAGTCGGCGGTCGGCCTGGGCATGCTGCTGGCCGATGGTATCGGCGACACCATCCGCATCTCCCTGGCCGCCGATCCGGTGGAGGAGATCAAGGTCGGTTTCGACATCCTCAAGTCTCTGCGTCTGCGCTCGCGCGGCATCAACTTCATCGCCTGCCCGAGCTGCTCGCGGCAGAACTTCGATGTGGTCAAGACCATGAACGAGCTGGAGGCGCGGGTCGAAGACCTGCTGGTGCCGCTCGACGTCGCCGTGATCGGCTGCGTGGTCAATGGCCCGGGTGAGGCCAAGGAGGCGCATATCGGCCTCACTGGCGGCACCCCCAACAATCTGGTCTACATCGACGGCGCACCTGCCTCGAAGCTGACCAACGACAATCTGGTGGACGAGCTGGAGAAGCTCATCCGCCGCAAGGCGGCCGAGAAGGTCGAGGCCGAAGCGGCCGTGATCGCCCGCGGCTGACAAGGAATATTCGTGAGCAAGTCCCTGCAAGCCATTCGTGGCATGAACGACATCCTGCCGGAGCAAACGCCAGCCTGGCGCTACCTGGAAAGTACCCTGGTCAGCCTGCTTGACGGCTACGGCTACAAGGAAATCCGCCTGCCCATCGTCGAATACACCGAGCTGTTCGCCCGCGGTATCGGCGAGGGCACCGACGTGGTCGACAAGGAGATGTACACCTTCCTCGACCGTAACGAGGAGTCCCTGACTCTGCGTCCGGAAGGTACTGCGGGCTGTGTGCGCGCCGTGCTCGAGCACGGCATGACCGGCGGCGGCCAGGTGCAGAAACTCTGGTACGCGGGCCCGATGTTCCGCTACGAGAAGCCGCAGAAGGGCCGTTATCGCCAGTTCCACCAGATCGGCGTGGAGGTTTTCAACCTGCCCGGCCCAGACGTCGATGCCGAGCTGATCGTGCTCACCGCACGCCTGTGGCAGAAGCTCGGCCTGACCGACGCCGTGACCCTGCAGCTCAACAGCCTGGGCTCCAGTGAGGCGCGCGGCGCCTATCGCGAGGCGCTGGTGGCTTATCTGCAGGAGCGCTTCGAGCATCTCGACGAAGACAGTCAGCGTCGCATGTCGACCAACCCGCTGCGTATCCTCGACAGCAAGATCGCCGAGACCCAAGCGCTGCTGGTCGATGCACCGCGCCTGCACGATTACCTGGATGCCGAGTCCGTTGCGCACTTCGAGGGCCTCAAGGCTCGCCTGGACGCGGTCGGCATTCGCTACGAGATCAACCAGAAGCTGGTGCGCGGCCTGGATTACTACAGCCGCACTGCCTTCGAGTGGGTCACCGACAAGCTGGGCTCCCAGGGCACTGTCTGTGGCGGCGGTCGCTACGACGGCCTGATCACCCAGTTCGGCGGCAAGCCGACCCCGGGTGTCGGCTTCGCCATGGGTGTCGAGCGCCTGGTCCTGCTGCTGGAAACCCTGGGGCTGCTGCCGGAAGAGCTGAACAGTCCGGCAGACCTGTATCTGTGCGCCTTCGGCGAGGCGGCCGAGCTGGCCGGTCTGGGCCTGGCCGAGCGCCTGCGCGACGCCATCCCTGGCGTGCGCCTGCTGGTGAATTCCGGCGGTGGCAGCTTCAAGAGCCAGTTCAAGAAGGCCGACAAGAGCGGCGCGCGCTTCGCCCTGATTCTGGGTGAGGACGAACTGGCTGCCCGCGTGGTAGGTTGCAAGTCCCTGCGCGACGACGCACAGCAAGAGACCATTGGCTGGGATGCACTACCGGCGCATCTGGCCGCCTGCCTGCAGGCCTGAGAACAAAGCGAATTAAGGAGTTATTGGGGTGAGCATGACCGAAGAAGAACAGATTGCGCAGCTGAAGGACTGGTGGCAGCGCAACGGCAAACCCCTGCTGACCGGCGGCGCCCTGGCGCTGGCCCTGGTGTTTGGCTGGCAGGCCTGGCAGCACTATGAGAAGAACCAGGCCCAGGGCGGTGGCGCTCTGTACCAGGCGCTGCTGGAAACTTCCCTGACGCCCACCGGCCAGCCGGATGCTGGCAAGGTCACCGAACTGGCTGGCAAGCTGAAGGGCGAGTTCCCGGGTAGCGCCTACGCCCAGTACGGCAGCCTGTTCATCGCCAAGCTGGCGGTGGACAGCGGCAAGCTGGACGACGCGGTCGCCGAGCTCAAGCCGCTGGTGGACAAGCCGGCCGACAGCACCATCGGTGAGCTGGCCCGCCAGCGCCTGGCCCGTGTCCTGGCCGCGCAAGGCAAGGCCGAAGAAGGTCTCAAGCTGCTCGACGGCAAGACCGACAAGGCCTGGGCTGCTAGCCGCGAAGAACTCAAGGGCGACCTGCTGGTGCAGCTCGGCCGTGCCGACGAGGCCCATGCGGCCTATCAGAAGGCCAAGGACTCTCTGGACGAAGCTGCCGCTGTTGGTGGCCTGCAGATGAAACTCGACGACCTGGCGAAAGGGGATGCCTGACGTGATGCGTTGGAAGAATGCCGCCGTGCTGGCCCTGGCCGTGATGGCCGTGGGTTGCAGCAGCAACAGCAAGAAGGAACTGCCGCCAAACGAGCTGCCGGACATCCAGGAAGAACTGACCCTGGACAAGCAGTGGAGCGTCTCCGTCGGTGATGGCCAGGGTGAGCTGTATAACCTGCTGACCCCAGCCGCCGATGGCGACCGCCTGTACGCCGCCGCCGCCGATGGCGAAGTGGTTGCAGTGGATCGCCTGACCGGCGACAAGTTCTGGGAAGTGGATCTCGACCTGCCGGTATCCGGCGGTGTCGGCGCCGGCTACGGCCTGGTGCTGGTCGGCACCCTGAAAGGTGAAGTGATTGCCCTCGACGCCAGCACTGGCGAAGAGAAGTGGCGCGCCCGTGTTACCAGCGAAGTGCTGTCCGCCCCGGCCACCAACGGTGACGTGGTGGTAGTGCAGACCCAGGACGACCGCCTGATCGGCTTCGACGCCGTGACTGGCGCCCAGCGCTGGATCTACGAGAACAGCCCGGCCGTGTTGACCCTGCGTGGTACCAGTAGCCCAGTGATGACCAACCGCCTGGTAATGGCTGGCCTGTCTTCCGGCAAGGTCCTGGCGCTGGACGCCAGCCGCGGCATTCCGGTCTGGGAACAGCGCGTGGCCGTGCCGCAGGGTCGTTCCGAGCTGGAGCGCGTGGTCGACATCGACGGCAACCTGCTGCTCTCCGGTGGCACCCTGTACGTGGTTTCCTACCAGGGCAAGGTCGCGGCGATCGACGCCGAGAGCGGCCGTCCGCTGTGGAACCGTGATGCCTCCAGCTACGTGGGCCTGGCCCAGGGCTTCGGCAACGTCTACGTGAGCCAGGCCAACGGTGCCGTGGAGAGCGTCGACGAGCGCTCCAACTCCGCGCTGTGGAACAACGATGCCCTGCTGCGCCGCCAGCTGTCCGCGCCGGAGGTGTTCTCCAGCTACGTGGCGGTCGGTGACTTCGAGGGCTACCTGCACCTGCTGAGCCAGGTGGACGGTCACTTCGTCGGTCGCGAGAAGATCGACGGCGACGGCGTGCGTGTTCGCCCGCTGGTGATCGGTGACTGGATCTACGCCTACGGCAACAGCGGTAAGCTGGTTGGTCTGACCATCCGCTAAGCTGTTCTGCAATGTCCGGCCGCTGCCGCTCGACGGCAGCGGCCTTTGTGTTTTTGAGGAGGAGCCAATGGTTCCGGTTATCGCCCTGGTGGGCCGCCCCAACGTCGGCAAGTCGACGCTGTTCAACCGCCTGACCAAGACCCGCGACGCCATCGTGGCCGAATACGCGGGCCTGACCCGTGATCGCCAGTACGGCGAGGCCAAGTGGCAGGGGCGCACCTACATCGTCATCGATACCGGCGGCATCTCCGGCGACGAGGAGGGCATCGATGCGAAGATGGCCGAGCAGTCGCTGCAGGCCATCGAGGAAGCCGATGCCGTGCTGTTCATGGTCGACTCGCGCGCGGGCATGACCGCTGCCGACCAGATGATCGCCGAGCACCTGCGCAAGCGGAACAAGCGCCGCTTCCTGATCGCCAACAAGGTCGATACCGTCGACCCGGACATCGCTCGCGCCGAGTTCAGCCCGCTGGGCCTGGGCGACGCCATGCCGATCGCCGCTGCCCACGGCCGTGGCGTCAGCCAGATGCTGGAAGCCGCGCTGGGCATCTTCCCGCGTGACGATGGCGAGCCAGAGCCGGTCGAAGGCGAGGAGGGCGCGGAGCCCCAGGTCGAAGAAGTGGTTGCCGAGGGCCAGGAAGCCAAGCGCATCCCTGGCCCGAGCGAGAAGGATGGCATCAAGATCGCCATCATCGGCCGCCCCAACGTCGGCAAGTCGACCCTGGTCAACCGCATGCTCGGCGAAGAGCGGGTCATCGTCTATGACCAGGCCGGCACCACCCGCGACAGCATCTACATCCCGTTCGAGCGCGATGAAGAGAAGTACACCCTGATCGACACCGCCGGCGTGCGCCGCCGCGGCAAGATCTTCGAGGCCGTCGAGAAGTTCTCGGTGGTCAAGACCCTGCAGGCCATCCAGGACGCCAACGTGGTGGTCTTCGTGATGGACGCCCGCGAGGGCGTGGTCGAACACGACCTCAACCTGCTCGGCTTCGTGCTGGAGACCGGCCGCGCGCTAGTCATCGCCCTTAACAAATGGGACGGCATGGAGCAGGGCGAGAAGGACTACGTAAAGACCGAGCTGGAGCGCCGGTTGATGTTCGTCGACTGGGCGGACATCCACTTCATCTCCGCCAAGCACGGCACCGGCGTCGGCCACCTGTACAAGTCGGTACAGACCGCCTTCAAGGCTGCCGTCACCCGCTGGCCGACCAACCGCCTGACGCAGATCCTCGAGGACTGCGTGCAGGAGCACCAGCCGCCGACCGTCAACGGCCGCCGCATCAAGCTGCGCTATGCCCACCTCGGTGGTGCCAACCCGCCGCTGATCGTGATCCACGGCAACCAGGTGGATTCGGTACCGAAGACCTACACACGCTACCTGGAAAACACCTACCGCCGCGTGCTCAAGCTGGTCGGTACGCCGATCCGCATCGAATACAAAGGCGGCGAGAACCCCTACGAGGGCAAGAAGAACAAGCTCACCGAGCGCCAGGTGAACCGCAAGAAACGCCTGATGAGCCACCACAAGAAGGCCGAGAAGAAGCGCAAGGACAAGAAGCGCTGATTCACGCGCGTTCCAGACAAAGGCGCAGCAGCTTCGGCACCTGCGCCTTTTTCATTGGTGCCGCTGCTGCATCCTGAGCGGGCCATCGGCTATCCTCGCGGCTCGCACCATGCCAGCAGGAAGTCCCGATGCTCGCCAGCAAGCTGCCCAATGTCGGCACCACCATCTTCACCCGCATGTCCCAGCTCGCCGCGGAAGTCGGCGCCATCAACCTGTCCCAGGGGTTCCCCGACTTCGACGGCCCGCAGGCCCTGCGTGAGGCCGTGGCCCGCCATGTGCTGGAGGGGCGCAACCAGTACTCGCCGATGACCGGCCTACCGAGCCTGCGCCAGCAGGTGGCGGCCAAGATCGCGCGCAGCTACGGCGTGCAGCGCGATGCCGACAGCGAGATCACCATCACCCCCGGCGCTACCGAAGCGATCTTCTGCGCGGTGCAGGCGCTGATCCATCCGGGCGACGAAGCCATCGTCCTCGACCCCTGCTACGACAGCTACGAGCCCTCGGTGGAGCTGGCCGGCGGCCGCTGCGTGCATGTGCCGCTGGCCCTGCCGGACTTCGCCGTGGACTGGCAGCGCCTGGCTGACACCATCACCGAACGTACCCGCCTGATCTTCATCAACTCGCCGCACAACCCCAGTGGCGCGCTGCTTAGCCGGGCCGACCTCGACCAACTGGCGGCGCTGATCCGCGGCCGCGATATCCACATCATCAGCGACGAGGTCTACGAGCACCTGATCTTCGATGGCGCCCGCCACGCCAGCGTGCTGGCCCACGAGGAGCTGTACACGCGGGCCTTCGTTGTCAGCTCGTTCGGCAAGACCTACCACGTCACCGGCTGGAAGACCGGCTACGTGGTGGCGCCGCCGGCGTTGACCGCCGAGCTGCGCAAGATCCACCAGTACGTGAACTTCTGCGGCGTGACCCCCCTGCAGCACGCCCTGGCTGATTTCATGGCATCCAATCCCGAGCACGTCGAGGAGCTGCCGGCCTTCTACCAGGCCAAGCGCGACCTGTTCTGCGATCTGCTGGCCGATTCGCGCTTCCGCTTTACCCGTGCGCCCGGCACCTACTTCCAGCTGGCCGACTACTCGGCGATCCGCCCGGACCTGGACGACGTGGCCATGGCCGAATGGCTGACCCGCGAGCACGGCGTGGCGGCGATCCCGGTGTCGGTGTTCTACCAGCAGGCCCCGAGCGAGATGCGCCTGGTGCGCTTCTGCTTCGCCAAACGCGAGGAGACGCTGCGCCTGGCAGCGGAAAAACTATGCGCGATTTGAGCCAGCTGCCCGACCTCGAACTGGCGCTGATCCAGAGCGAGCTGGACTGGCACGACGCTGCTGCCAACCGCGCGCGCTTCGAGCCGCTACTGGAACAGGCGCGTGGCGCCGACCTAGTGGTGCTGCCGGAAATGTTCAGCACCGGCTTCTCCATGCACTCGGCCGAGCTGGCCGAGCCCGAGAATGGCCCGACCACGGTCTGGCTGCGCGAGCAGGCCCAACGTATCGGTGCGGTAGTCACCGGCAGCCTGATCATCCAGGCCGCCGATGGCAGCTACCGCAATCGCCTGCTGTGGGCGCGCCCGGATGGTTCGCTTGCCCACTACGACAAGCGTCACCTGTTCCGCATGGCCGGCGAGCACAAGCACTACAGCGCCGGCGAGGAGCAGGTACTGCTGGAAGTGAAGGGTTGGCAGGTGCGTCCGCTGATCTGCTACGACCTGCGCTTCCCGGTGTGGAGCCGCGACCCGCAGAACACTGATCTGCTGCTCTATACCGCCAACTGGCCGGGCTCGCGCCGCCACCACTGGAACCGCCTGCTGCCGGCGCGGGCCATCGAGAACCTGTGCTACGTGGCCGCGGTGAACCGCATCGGCAGCGACGGCAATGGCCATCCCTACAGTGGCGACAGCCAGGTGCTGGACTTCCAGGGCGAAGCCCTGCTGGCACCAGGCGATGCCGCCGGCGTGTTCCGCGTGCGCCTGTCGGCCTGCGAACTGGCGGCCTATCGGCAGCGCTTCCCGGCCAACCTGGACGCCGATACGTTCTACCTCGACCCCCACTGATCCGGAGCTATGCGCATGGAAGCCAATCACGACAATCCCTATCGCGCGCCCGATGCCGAGTTGCTCGCCGGCGAGAACCTCGTCGTCGGCGCGCTCTACCGGATGAGCGCCGTCGGTATCGCGACCTTCTTCGGTACGCCGCTGGCCGGTGCCTTCATCATCGCCCACAACCTGCGCGCCTTTGGCCGCGGCGAGCAGGTGCGCAGCGCCTGGGGCATGGGCCTCGGTATCTTCGTGGCGTTCATGCTGGTCGGTTACTGGCTGCCGGAGGGCGCTGGCGGCGTCGGCATGACTGTCGCGCAGGTCTTCACCATGCACTACTACGCCAAGAACCTGTTCGGCGATGCGGTGGCGGGGCACGGTGGCCCGTTCCTGTCCAACTGGCGGGCCTTTGGCATCTCGCTGCTGTTCCTGGTCGCCGTGATAGTGGTGTTGATCCCCATCGGCCTGCTGCTGGTCTGAGTGGCCAGAAAAAAGCCCGCCAATCGGCGGGCTTTTCCATGCGCGTGAGGTTATTGGCCGAGCTTGGCCATATCGATCACGAAGCGGTACTTCACATCGCTCTTGAGCATGCGCTCGTAGGCCTGGTTGATCGACTGCATGGGGATCATCTCGATGTCCGAGACGATGTTGTGCGCGGCGCAGAAGTCGAGCATCTCCTGGGTCTCGGCGATGCCGCCGATCAGCGAGCCGGCGATGCGGCGGCGCTTGAAAATCAGCCCGAACACATCCGCCGGCGGGTGCGGCGAGTCCGGCGCGCCGACCAGGCACAGGGTGGCGTCGCGCTTGAGCAGGTTGAGGAAGGGGTTGAGGTCGTGCGGTGCGGCCACGGTGTTGAGGATGAAGTCGAAGCTGCCGGCATGGGCGGCCATTTCCTCGGCATTCTTCGACACCACCACTTCGCTGGCGCCCAGGCGCAGGGCGTCCTCGCGCTTGTTCGGCGAGGTGGTGAACAGCACCACGCGGGCGCCCATGGCTGCGGCGATCTTCACGCCCATGTGGCCGAGCCCACCCAGGCCGACGATGCCGACCTTCTGCCCCGGGCCGACATTCCACTGGCGCAGCGGCGAATAGGTAGTGATGCCGGCGCACAGCAGCGGTGCTACGGCGGCCAGCTGGGCGCTGTCGGTATGGCTGATGCGCAGGACGAAGCGTTGGTCGACCACGATGTGCTGGGAATAGCCACCAAAGGTGTTCTCGCCGCCGAACACCGGACCGTTGTAGGTGCCGGTGAAGCCGCTCTCGCAGTACTGCTCCAGGCTCTCGCCGCAGGAGGCGCAATGCCGGCAGCTGTCGACCATGCAGCCGACGCCGGCAACGTCGCCGACCTTGAATTTGGTGACGTTGCTACCGACGGCCGTGACCTTGCCGACGATCTCGTGGCCCGGCACCGAGGGGTAGAGGGTGTTGTTCCACTCGTTGCGCGCGGTGTGCAGATCGGAGTGGCAGACGCCGCAGTAGAGAATGTCGATGGCTACATCGTCCGGGCCGACGGCGCGGCGCTGGATTTCCACCGGGGCCAGCGGGGTATGTGGCGCCTGGGCGGCGAAGGCGAGGGTCTTGCTCATGGAGTTCTCCCGAAGCGGATCAGTAAACGCAGGAGAGAGTAGAGCGCGGGTGTGACAGGCAGCTTGCCCAATACTGCCGGATGCATGCCCAGAGGTGCGGAACTGGGACTGTCGCGTGGGCAGAAACGAAAACGCCGGGCAGTGCCCGGCGTTTTCATTCACGGCTAAGCGATCAGGCGGCCTGGGCCTCGGCCTGCTCCAGGGCGCGGTTGAGCGCACTGAACAGGGCGCGGAAGGTCGCGGTGGTCAGGTTCTCGTCGATGCCGATGCCGTGCAGCGGGCGGCCACCGTTCAGGCGTACCTCGATATAGGCCACGGCCTGGGCATTGGTGCCGGCGCTGATGGCGTGCTCGTGGTAGTCCATGATCTCGATGTTCTGCGGCAGGGCGGCGACCAGCGCCTCCAGCGGGCCCTTGCCGGTGCCGTGCTTGCGGCGCACTTCGCCGTTATGGGTGACATCGACGTCGACGGTGCAGATGCCGTTCTCTTCCTGCAGGCGATGGCCCTTGAGCACATACGGGCTGTCGGCCTGCAGGTACTCGCTCTGCAGCAGGCCGTAGATCTGCTGGGCGGTCATCTCCAGGCCGAGGCGGTCGGTCTCGCGCTGTACCACCTGGCTGAACTCGATCTGCATGCGGCGCGGCAGGCTGATGCCGTATTCCTGCTCGAGCAGGAAGGTGATGCCGCCCTTGCCGGACTGGCTGTTGACGCGGATCACGGCTTCATAGTCGCGGCCGATGTCGGCCGGGTCGATCGGCAGGTACGGCACTTCCCAGACGCCTTCCGGGTCCTGCTGGGCGAAGCCCTTGCGGATCGCGTCCTGGTGCGAGCCGGAGAAGGCGGTGTGCACCAGATCGCCGACGTACGGATGACGCGGGTGCACCGGCAGCTGGTTGCACTCTTCCACCACCTTGCGCACGGCATCGATGTCGGAGAAGTCCAGCTCGGGGTCGACGCCCTGGGTGTAGAGGTTGAGAGCCAGGGTCACCAGGCAGACGTTGCCGGTACGCTCGCCGTTGCCGAACAGGCAGCCTTCCACGCGGTCGGCACCGGCCATCACGGCCAGTTCCGAGGCGGCTACGCCGGTGCCACGGTCGTTGTGGGTGTGCACGCTGATCAGCACGCTGTCACGGCGGGCGACGTGGCGGCCGAACCACTCGATCTGGTCGGCGTAGTTGTTCGGCGTGGCGCACTCGATGGTGGCCGGCAGGTTGAGGATCAGCTTCTGCGCCGGGGTCGGCTCGAATACGCCGATCACCGCGTTGCACACCTCGACGGCGAAGTCGATTTCGGTGGAGCTGAACACTTCCGGCGAGTACTCGAAGCCCCACTGGGTTTCCGGCTGGGCGGCGGCCAGGCGCTTGATGATCCGCGCGGCGCTGGTGGCGATCTCGACCACACCGGCCTTGTCCTGGTTGAAGACGATGCGGCGGAAGCTCGGCGCGGTGGCGTTGTAGTAGTGGACGATGGCCTTCTTGGCGCCCTTGAGCGACTCGAAGGTGCGGGTGATCAGGTCCTCGCGGGCCTGGGTCAGCACCTGGATGGTCACGTCGTCAGGGATGTGGCCGCCCTCGATCAGCTCGCGGACGAAGTCGAAGTCGGTCTGCGAGGCGGACGGGAAGCCCACTTCGATTTCCTTCAGGCCCACGGCGACCAGGCACTTGAAGAAGCGCATCTTCTTCTCGGCGTCCATCGGCTCGATCAGCGACTGGTTGCCGTCGCGCAGGTCGGTGGACAGCCAGATCGGCGCCTTGTCGATGATCTGGTCGGGCCAGGTGCGGTCGGGGAGCTGCACCTGGGTGAACGGGCGGTACTTCTTCGAAGGGTTCTTGAGCATGGTCATCGGGGTAATCCTTGGGTCGGCGGCAGGCCGGGCGAATCGCGAAATCGAGGGTGTGCGTCGGAGGCGGGATTCAGCCACGCAGTCGTGGGCTGACCAGGCGTAGGCAGGCGTGTTGACGCAGCAGGATGAGGGTGTGGGCAGTGTTCATGGGGTCCACCTTAAAGAGCGAGGTGAAAGCTGGCAATAGTTAAGGAAAAAACGCCAGTGGATGCTGTGAGCATCTCAAAGGCGTTTTTTTATTGCCGAAAAACAATATTCGGCGAGATTTTATTGCCTGGCATTGGCGGCTGCGGCCAGCCACTTACCCCGTTACTGCGCCGAGGCGCTGGAAGTCTGCGCCGCTGGGATTCTGGAACACACGCAGGCCGAAGGCCGGCAGGATCGCCAGCAGGTGGTCGAAGATGTCTGCCTGGATGCGCTCGTACTGTGCCCACACCACGGTGTTGGTGAAGCAGTAGATCTCCAGCGGCAGGCCGTTCTCGTTGGGCTGCTGGTGGCGGACCAGCAGGGTCATCTGCTGGTGCACTTCCGGGTGGGTGCGCAGGTAGTGCTCGACGTACGCGCGGAAGGTGCCCAGGTTGGTCAGCTGGCGGCTATTGAGCGGGTCGCTGAGGCTGGCGTTGTATTGCTGTAGCTCGGCCTGCTTGGTGTTCAGGTAGTCGCCGAGCAGGTCGAAGCGGTGCAGTTGGGCCTGGGCCTCGGCATCCAGGAAGCGCACGCTGTTCTGGTCCAGGTGCAGGCTGCGCTTGATACGCCGCCCGCCGGACTCCTGCATGCCACGCCAGTTCTTGAACGAGTCGGTGATGAAACGCTTGGTCGGGATGGTGGTGATGGTCTTGTCCCAGTTCTGCACCTTCACCGTATGCAGGGCGATATCGATCACGTCGCCGTCGGCGTTGAGCTGGGGCATCTCGACCCAGTCGCCGACGCGGATGATGTCGTTGGAGCTGATCTGCACGCTGGCCACCAGCGATAGCAGGGTGTCCTGGAAGATCAGCAGCAGGACCGCGGCCATGGCGCCGAGGCCGGACAGCAGGATCAGCGGCGAGCGGTCGACCAGGGCGGCGATGATGAGGATTGTGGCGATGGCGAAGACCGCGATCTTGAGCACCTGCACGTAGCCCTTGATCGGCCGCAGATTGGCGTCCGGGCGGCGCTGGTAGAGCGTGTTGATCAGGTTCAGCACTTCGCTGATGGCCAGCGCCAGGGTCAACACGATGAAGGCGCCGCAGACGTTGCGCACGATTTCCGTCACTTCGCCGGGCAGGTTGGGGATCAGGGCGATGCCCAGCGACAGGATCAGCGCCGGCACTATGTTGGCCAGGCGCGAGATTGCCGGTGAATCGGCGATGCTGCGATCCAGCTGCGTGGCGCGCAGGCCGCGG
This sequence comes from Pseudomonas sp. Gutcm_11s, assembly GCF_028649395.1. Lineage (GTDB taxonomy): Bacteria > Pseudomonadota > Gammaproteobacteria > Pseudomonadales > Pseudomonadaceae > Aquipseudomonas. The sequence goes on from NZ_JAQSUW010000016.1 coordinate 451,064, forward strand.
TACAGAGCGCGGAGGAGGATGCGCTTGACCAGCCAGTTGGCGATCCAGGCGGCCAGGGCCAGCAGGCTGAGGCTGATCAGGGTGTAGAGTTGCTGGTGCTGTTCGAGCCACTGCAGGGCTTCGCGATACTGTTCGGGCATGGAACTCCTCGAGCGGTTCGTAGTTTTCCGCAGGCGGCGGAAGGCAAGCGCAGCGCATTACCCTAACAAACCTGGCGGCTGGGCGTGGGCCATGCTTGTGTCCTGAGGTGTTTCTGTCGAATGGAGGTGGCCATGAAATCGATCCTGACGCTGTGCGCGCTGCTGGTGCTAGCCGGCTGCGCCTCCAGCGAGCATGTGCGCGATGCGCAGCTGCCACTGGATCAGCATCTGGCCAAGCTGGGCCTGGTCCAGGGCGAGTCGCAGGAGTCGATCAGTCGCTTCGAGATCGACGACTGGGACTACCTGGACAAGCGCCATATCGTGCTCGGCCGCGCGCCGGGTCGGCGCTACCTGCTCGAATTCAGCCGCGACTGCGACCGCCTCGATTTCAGCAGCACCATCGGCTACAGCTCGACCGTCGGCCTGCTGACCCACCTTGACCATGTGACGGTGTTCGACGGCATGGGCGGCATGCCGGAGATCTGCCAGATCGACAAGCTGTACAAGCTGGAGCGGGTGGAAAAGCCAGCGCCCTGATTGGCAGTTCACTGGTTCGATGGGCTCCCCACACCTTGGTAGTTAGGTATCACTGCGGCTCCGGCGAGTTGCTGGCAGATGGCTAGTTGTGTGATGATTAATAGCAATTCTCATTTGCTCCAAAGATCTTGATGCCCGCGGGACGCCACCCAGCGGCGTGGTGACTGCCTGTGAGCTCATCTGCCTATGCCACCCCTCCATCGCTGGAGACCCTGTACTGCGACCATCACGGTTGGTTGCAGGCATGGTTGCGCCGGCGCCTGGGGCATGCCTGCGATGCCGCCGACCTGGCCCAGGACACCTTCCTGCGGTTGATCGGCGGGGCCAGCCAGCCGCGCTTCGCCAGCATGGGCGAGGCCCGCGCCTATCTGCGCACCACCGCGAAGAATCTGTGCATCAACCTGTGGCGGCGCCAGGAAATCGAGCGCGCCTGGCTCGACACCCTGGCGGCGCTGCCGGAAGAACAGTGTCCCTCCGCCGAGCGCCAGGCTGCGGTGCTGCAAGCCCTGGAGGAGATCAGCGGTATGCTGCAGGCGCTGCCCGCCAAGGCCGCGCGGGGCTTCATCCTCGCCGTGGTGTGCGAGATGACCGATGACGAGGTTGGCGCTGAGCTGGGGGTGTCCGGGCGCATGGTGCGCAAGTACGTGGCCCAGGCCATGCTCGCGTGCCTGATGCTGCGCGCCAGTGAGACGGTCGCGGCGTTGCGCCAGGAACCGCTCTGCTGATGGAGAGCCGCGGCTACGAGAGAGACCTGCCCTCGCACGCCGTGCTGGAACAGGCGGCCCATTGGTACGCGACCCTGCGTGACGGCCAGGCCAGCGCCCAGCAGCACGCCCACTGGCAGGCCTGGTTAGGTGCGGACCTCATGCACGAACAGGCCTGGCGCTATGTCGAAGGCATCGGCCGCGATTTCGAGCCGCTGCGGGGCCGCCCTGATGCGCGCCTGGCTGCCGATGCGCTGGATGTCGCCGCCGGGCGCATGCATTCGCGGCGTCGTCTGCTCACCGGCATGGCGGTCATCACCACCGGTTCCCTGTGTGGCTGGCTGGGCTGGCGCGAAGCGCTGCTGCCGTCGAACCTGATGGCCTGGGGCGCGGATCAGCGCACCGCCACCGGCGAGCAGCGCGAAATGACCCTGGCCGATGGCTCCCAGGCCTGGCTCAACACCGCCAGTGCCATCGACCTCGCGTTCAGTTCCCGGGCGCGTGTCGTCAGGTTGGTGCGCGGTGAGGTTTTCATCTCCACCGCCAAGGGTGCGCGGCCGTTCTATGTCGAGACCGAGCATGGGCGCCTGCAGGCCCTGGGCACGCGCTTCAACGTCCGGCGTGATGGCGAGCGCACCTGGCTGGCCGTCTATGAAGGCGCCGTTGAGATACGTACCGCCAGCGGAGCAACTCGCGTGGTCGGCGCCGGCCAGCAGGCGCATTTCGATGCCGGGCACATCGGCGACAGCCAGGCCGCCGACGCGGCCCGTGAAGCCTGGACCCAGGGCACGCTGCTGGCCGACAACATCTCCCTGCGCGAAGTGGTGCAGGAGTTGAGCCGCTACCGCCATGGCCACCTCGGCGTGGCCGACGAGGTGGCCGATCTGCGGGTGTATGGCAACTTCCCCGTCCAGGATTCCGAGCGCGTGCTGCGCATGCTGGCGTCGGCGCTGCCGATCCGCATCGAGCAGCCCATGCCCTGGTGGGCGAGCATCGAAGCCCGGCACTGAGCCGGGCGAAAAAATAATTCAGAAAGAGGTTCCGGGTTTCGTCTGCTCGCTGGTTTACCCAGTAAGAAGACATGAAACATCGCCGAGTCGGCGCCTTGCGCGGCCGCGTGGCATCGCCTGTTGAGGGTCTTCGCTCAGCCACCTTGCCCCCAAGAGGAATGTCGTCCATGTCCCACTGCTGTCACCAGCGTGCTGCCCGCCCGGGTGTCGCCGCACACGTCTTTGCCCTGCGCCCGCTGACCCTGGCGCTTCACCTGGCTCTGTTGGGCAGTGCGGTGAGCCTGGCAAGCTGGTCGCCGCTCGCCATGGCCGAGGACGGCGCGGTGGTCACCGCCGAGCGCAGCTACGACATTCCCGCCGGCCCGCTGGCCAGCGCGCTCACGCGCTTTTCCCACGAGGCTGGCGTGTACCTGGTGGGCGCCGGTAGCCTGGCCGAGGGCGTGACCAGCCCGGGCCTGAGCGGTAGCTACTCGGTAGCGGATGGCCTGGCCGCGCTGCTCGCCGGCAGCGGTCTGGAGGCGGTCCAGCAGGCCGATGGCAGCTACGGTCTGCAGGTGGCGCAAGCCGAGGAGACCTATCGCCTGGCGCCCATCCTCATCAACTCCCAGGCGGCAGCGGAAGACCCAGCGGCCTCGGTAGTGACCCAGGAGCTGTGGGTCGGCGGCAAGGTGGCGACCAACATCCTCAACACCCCGGCATCGGTTTCCGTGGTGACCCAGAAGGAAGTCGAGCAGCGCAGCGCCAGCACGACCGAGGAGATCCTGCAGTACACCCCGGGCGTGATCACCGACTACTACGGTACCGATGACCGCAACGACTACTTCCAGATCCGCGGCTTCCAGGCCACCACCTACCGCGACGGCCTGACCCTGGGCTCGATGCGCGGTGTGCGCGAGGAGCCTTTCGCCTACGAGCGCGTCGAAGTGCTGCGTGGCGCCAACTCCACGCTGTTCGGCCCGGCTGACCCGGGCGGCTCGGTGAACTTCGTGACCAAGCAGCCGCGCTTCAGCAAGTTCGGCCAGGTCTATGCCACCTACGGCTCGTTCAACCACATGGAGTCCGGCCTGGATACCGGTGATGCGAACGAGGAGCAGACCCTGGCCTACCGCTTCACCGGCAAGTTCCAGGACAGCGACCGCGAGTACGACCACTCCCAGGACGACAACAACTTCCTGATGGGAGGCCTGACCTGGGCGCCGACGGCCTACACCTCAGCCACCCTGGTGGTGGATCACCTGCGCCAGGACAACACGCCCAACAGCGGCGGTTACCCGATGGACCGCGAGTACGACCGCGACGAGTTCTTCGGCGAGCCGAGCTACAACTTCCACGATGTCGAGCGCACCAACGTCAGCGCCAACTTCAGCCACGACTTCGACAACGGCTTCACCCTGCGCAGCAACATGCGCCACAGCGACCTGAGCGATGAGTACGGTTACGTCTATATCAGCGATGCTGCCGGGCATGTCGGCAACGTGGTTGAGCGTGGCTACGTGGGCTCCGATAGCGAAGCCGAGCAGTTCAACGGCAACGTGATGCTGCAGTACGACGCGCGCTTCGAGAATATCGATAGCAGCAGCATCGTTGGCGTGGAGTACCTCGATGCCTCTGCCGAGAACGTGTCTGTGTATGGCGACGCCGATCCCATCGACGTGACCAATCCGGTCTACCGTGGCGTTTCGCCGGCGATCGTCTACGAGGACAAGGATCGAGATAACACCACCAAGTCGGTATTCCTGCAGCAGAACCTGTCGTTCTACGAGCGCTTCATCGTCACTGCCGGCATGCGCCATGACTCGATGGACGTCTCGGAGACCGACCACCTGTACAACACCAAGACCTCGGATAACTTCTCGGAAAACTCTTTCCGTGGCGCGCTGACCTACATCGTCAACGACGAGGTTTCCACCTACATCAGCATGGTGGAGTCGGTGTCCCCGCCTGAAGTCGGCGTTACCCCGGAGCGCGGCAAACAGTACGAAGTGGGTGTGAAGTATTCGCCGCTGGAGATGAATGCGCTGTTCTCCGCCGCCATCTACGAGCTGACTCAGGAGGATGTCGCCACCGCAGTCGTACAGTCGAACGGACTTATCGAGCAGCAGACGGTGGGCGAGCAGCGCGTGCGCGGCCTCGATCTGGAGGCCAAGGCCGAGCTGACCGAGAACCTCAGCCTGGTCGGCGGCTACTCCTACATGGACACCGAAGTGTTGCGCGGTGCGCTGCAGTCCTGGAACGGGACCGGTTATGACGCCGTGTCGATCAAGGGTAACGAGATGGTCTCTGCGCCCAAGCATTCGGCCTCGCTGTGGAGCTATTACAGCGTGCCGGGCACCGATGTCAGCGTCGGTCTGGGCGCCCGTTATGTCGGCGCCTACTACTTCGGCGACTTCAACAACACCGGCAAGAGCGACGCCACCACGCTGTTCGACGCCGCGTTCAACTACCAGATCGTCAAGGGCACGGACCTGGCCCTCAACGTCAGCAACCTGTTCGACGAGCAGCATGTGGTCGGCCGCGGTAGCGCGAACTACTACAACCCGGGCCGCGAGATCACGGCCAAGGTGAGCTACAACTGGTAAGCCTGCGGCGCGCTACCCTCGGGTAACGCAGCCTGTGCGAAACCGCGAAATGAAAAGACCGCCTGGGGCAACCCGGCGGTCTTTTTATTGGGGCTCGGCTGGTGGATGCTTCAGGGCTTGAACGCGCCGATGAAGATCGCCGGGTCGACACGGGCGTCGTTGAGGCTGACGTTCCAGTGCATGTGCGGCCCGGTGGCACGGCCGGTGGCGCCGACCTTGCCGACCACGCCGCCGCGCGGCAACTCCTGGCCCAGCTGCACGTCGATCTTGGACATGTGGCAGAACATGCTGATCAGGCCCTGGCCGTGGTCGACGAATACCGTCTTGCCGTTGAAGAAGTAGTCGCCGATCAGGATCACCTTGCCGGCCGCCGGGGCCTTGATCGGCGTGCCGGCGCCGACGGCGAAGTCCAGCCCGGAGTGCGGGTTGCGTTCCTCGCCGTTGAAGAAGCGGCGCAGGCCGAAGGGCGACGACAGAGGACCGTTGACCGGTTTGTCGAACAGCAGGTTGCTCGGCTGGCGGGCGCTGAACTGCTGGTAGGCGCGGGTCTGCTCGGCCAGCTCGCGCTCGATGCGTGCCAGGTTCTTCGCGCTCGGGTTGACCTGCTCCTGGTTCTTCAGGGTGATGCGCTGCTCGCGGTAGTGCTTGGCACCCACCTGGAAGCTCAGTGCCTGGCCGTTCGCCTCGATCTGCTGCGCACCGGGCTTGACCGTCAGCGGGATGCCGACGATGGCGATCCAGCGCTTGCCTTCTTCCTTCACCACCAGCACCGGCTTGCCCTGGTAGCGCGCCTGTGGCGCCGTGGCGGCGTCGCCCAGGTCGAGCACGGCCACGCCGCCGGGCACCGGCTTGTTCAGCAGGCGGGTGATGAAGCCATCGGCATGAGCAGGCAGGGCGAGGCAGAGCAGCAGGGCGATGAGCGGGCGCACGTATCAGTCCAGAAGCGAGAGGGTGACCGGGGTCAGGTGGTTGTCTTCGACGCGCACGTCCAGCTCGCCTTCGCCGAGGCGCGCCTTGAGGCGCTGGCCGGGCCGGGTCTGGCTGGCGCTGCGGATGGCCTGGCCGCGTTCGTCGAGGAGGATGCTGTAGCCGCGGCCAAGGGTGGCCAGCGGGCTGACGATATGCAGCTGCTGGCCAAGAGCTGCGAGTTGCTGGCGCTGCTGGCGCAGCTGCAGCTCGATGGCGCGCGGCAGGCGCTCGCCCAGGCTGTCCAGGCGCTGACGCAGCAGGGCCAGGGCGCGGCCCGGATGCTGGGCGTGCAGGCGGCCGTCCAGGCGCGCCAGGCGCTCGTGGCGGCTGGTGGCTTGTTGCTGGAAGGCCCGGCGCAGGCGCATGTCCAGGTCGTCCAGGCGCTGGGCCTGTTGGCGCAGGCGTTCGCCGGGGTGGCGCAGGCGCCGGGTCAGGCCTTCCAGGCGCAGCTGTTCGCGGCTCAGGCGCGTCTGCAGGCTCAGCGCCAGGCGGCGGCTGAGGCCGTCCAGGCGGCGTTGCAGATCGGAACTGTCTGGCGCCAGCAGCTCGGCGGCGGCCGAGGGTGTCGGCGCGCGCACGTCGGCGACGAAGTCGCTGATCGACACGTCGGTCTCGTGGCCGACGGCGCTGACCACCGGCGTGACGCAGGCGGCCACGGCACGGGCCACGGCCTCCTCGTTGAAGCACCACAGGTCCTCCAGCGAGCCGCCACCGCGGGCCAGGATGATCGCGTCGAAGCCGGCGCGGTCGGCCAGCTGCAGGCCGCGAACGATCTGCGCGGTGGCCTCGCGGCCCTGCACGGCGGTGGGGATCAGGGTCAGCGCCACCTGCGGCGCACGACGGCGGAACACGCTGATGATGTCGCGGATCACCGCGCCGGTCGGTGAGCTGACGATGCCGATGCGCTGCGGGTGGGCGGGCAGGGCGCGCTTGCGTTCGGTGGCGAACAGGCCCTCGGCGGAGAGCTTTTCCTTGAGCGCCTCGAAGGCCAGGCGCAGGGCGCCGTCGCCGGCCGGCTCAACCGTGTCGAGGATCAGTTGGTAGTCGCCACGGCCCTCGAACAGCGAGACCTTGCCGCGCACCTTCACCGCCAGGCCGTCACGCAGGGCCTGGCGCACGCGGGCGGCATTCTGCCGGAACAGTGCGCAACGCACCTGGGCCTGACTGTCCTTGAGGGTGAAATAGAGGTGGCCGGAGGCCGGGCGCGCCAGGTTGGAGATCTCGCCCTCGACCCAGACCTGGGCGAACACGTCCTCCAGCAACAGGCGGGCGCGGTTGTTCAGTTGGCTGACGCTGAGCGCTTCGCGGTCGAGACCGAGGCGCTGGAAGGGATCGTTGAGCATGGCGGCATGATAAAGGCTTTGCCCGGCCGGCCATAGGCGCACTTGACCGCTCCGTCGGCACGTTTAAGCTGCGCGACCTTTCCATGTCAGGCTAGGCCCCATGAGCGAGCAGATCATCCTCGTCCCCCGCATCTCCAGCCTGCCCGAGCACGAGGCGCGGGCGCGCCTGCTGCTGCGCTGGCTGGCCAAGCGCGACATCGTGGCGGAGCTGCCGAGCACCTGCGGCGCGCTGGGCAACGGCATGGCCCATGCCATTGGCGCCGGCGCCCGGCGCATCGTCGAGCGTCCGGAGTTGCTGCCGTTCGACCAGCCGCTCAATGGCCTGCAGATCGTCAGCAAGCGCTGCATCTATACACCGACCGAGGGTTTTCTCGAGGAAGCCGGCTGCCCCGAGTGCCGTCAGGAGATCGGTGAGGCGCTGTTCGACGGCCTCGACGAGTGGATGCCCGGCGACACCGACAACTTCACCTGCCCGCAGTGCGGCCATGAGGACGACGTCAACGGCTTCCTGTTCCTGCAGCCTTGCGCCTTCTCCAACCTGGGTTTCGTCTTCAATGGCTGGGGGCAGGCCGGCTTCCGTCAGGCCTTTATCGATGAATTCACCGAGCGCTTGGGTTATCCCTTGGCACAAGTGTCGGTAAAGCGCTGAGAACCGCCGCGAATCTCCTGATCGTCGGCCATGCTGCGTTGAAATTGGCGGCGGGCTGCTCATTTACCGCGCGTAAACTCCGCGCCCTTCGCCAATTTCGCCTTGCCTGGCCTTAGCTCAAAATATCCGCAGCAGGTTCTGCGCGCGCATTGAGAGAAGCCGCTCGGCTGGGTATAATGCCGCGCTTCTTATTTTTCCCTCCCGGGAGCCCCGCCATGCTGCGCATCAGCCAAGAAGCACTCACCTTCGACGACGTTCTGCTCATCCCCGGTTACTCCGAGGTCCTGCCCAAGGACGTCAGTCTCAAGACCCGCCTGACCCGTGGCATCGAGCTGAACATCCCGCTGCTGTCCGCAGCGATGGATACCGTCACCGAGGCGCGTCTGGCCATCGCCATGGCTCAGGAAGGTGGCATCGGCATCATCCACAAGAACATGACCATCGAGCAGCAGGCTGCCGAGGTGCGCAAGGTCAAGAAATACGAGGCCGGCGTGGTCAAGGACCCGATCACCATCGAGGCCAACGCCACCGTACGTGACCTGTTCGAGCTGACCCGCCAGCACAACATCTCCGGTGTTCCGGTGCTGTCCAACGGCGACCTGGTCGGCATCGTCACCTCCCGTGACGTGCGCTTCGAGAACCGCCTGGACGCCCTGGTGCGTGACGTGATGACGCCGAAAGAGCGCCTGGTCACCGTCAAGGAAGGCGCCGCCAAGGAAGTCGTGCGCGAGCTGCTGCACAAGAACCGTATCGAGAAAGTGCTGATCGTCGACGACGCCTTCACCCTCAAGGGCATGATGACCGTTACCGACATCGAGAAGGCCAAGGCCTACCCGCTGGCCAGCAAGGACGACCAGGGCCGCCTGCGCGTCGGCGCCGCTGTCGGCACCGGTGCCGATACCGGTGACCGCGTTGGTGCACTGGTCGCCGCTGGCGTCGACGTGATCATCGTCGACACCGCCCACGGCCACTCCAAGGGCGTGATCGACCGCGTGCGCTGGGTCAAGGAGAACTTCCCGCAAGTCCAGGTGATCGGCGGCAACATCGCCACCGGCGAAGCCGCCAAGGCCCTGGCCGAGGCGGGCGCTGACGGCGTCAAGGTCGGCATCGGTCCGGGCTCCATCTGCACCACCCGTATCGTCGCCGGCGTCGGCGTACCGCAGATTTCCGCTGTGGCCAACGTCGCCGCCGCTCTGGCCGGCACCGGCGTACCGCTGATCGCCGACGGTGGCATCCGCTTCTCCGGCGACCTGGCCAAGGCCATCGCCGCTGGCGCTTCCGCCGTGATGATCGGCTCCATGCTGGCCGGTACCGAAGAGGCTCCGGGCGAGGTCGAGCTGTTTCAGGGTCGCTCCTACAAGGCCTACCGCGGCATGGGCTCGCTGGGCGCCATGGCCCAGGCCCAGGGCTCCTCGGACCGTTACTTCCAGGACTCCGCGGCCGGTGCCGAGAAGCTGGTGCCGGAAGGCATCGAAGGTCGCGTGCCGTACAAGGGCGCGATGGGCGCCATCGTGCATCAGCTGATGGGCGGCCTGCGTGCCTCCATGGGCTACACCGGCAGCGCCTCCATCGAGGACATGCGCACCAAGCCGCAGTTCGTGCGCATCACCGGCGCCGGCATGGCCGAGTCGCACGTACATGACGTACAGATCACCAAGGAAGCGCCCAACTATCGCGTTGGCTGATTCCGAAAGACGCTGTAAACACGGGGCTGACTAACCAGCCCCGTGTCATTTGTGACTTCGCTACGAGAGACGGCCATGGCCCACGACATTCACGCCCACCGCATCCTCATCCTCGACTTCGGTTCCCAGTACACCCAGCTGATCGCCCGCCGCGTGCGCGAGATCGGCGTGTACTGCGAGATCCACCCGTTCGACATGGACAACGAGGCGATCCGCGCCTTCGCCCCGCGCGGCATCATCCTCGCCGGCGGTCCCGAGTCGGTGCACGAGGCCAACAGCCCGCGCGCGCCGCAAGCGGTGTTCGACCTGAACGTGCCGCTGTTCGGCATCTGCTACGGCATGCAGACCATGGCCGAGCAGCTCGGCGGCAAGGTCGAAGGTTCCGACCTGCGCGAGTTCGGCTACGCCCGCGTCGATGTGGTCGGCAAGGCCCGCCTGCTTGATGGCATCGAAGACCATGTGGACACCGACGGTGTACTGGGTCTGGACGTGTGGATGAGCCACGGCGACAAGGTCACCGCCATGCCCGCCGGCTTCCACATCCTGGCCAGCACCCCGAGCTGCCCGATCGCCGCCATGGCCGACGACAGCCGCGCTTACTACGGCGTGCAGTTCCACCCGGAAGTGACTCACACCAAGCAGGGCGGTCGCATCCTCTCGCGCTTCATCCTCGACATCTGCGGCTGCGAAGCCCTGTGGACCCCGGCCAACATCGTCGAAGACGCCATCGCCACCGTGCGTGCCCAGGTCGGCACCTCCAAGGTGCTGCTGGGTCTGTCCGGCGGCGTCGACTCTTCGGTAGTTGCCGCGCTGCTGCACCGCGCCATCGGCGACCAGCTGACCTGCGTGTTCGTCGACAACGGCCTGCTGCGCCACAAGGAAGGCGACCAGGTGATGGCCATGTTCGCCGAGAACATGGGCGTCAAGGTGATCCGCGCCAACGCCGAAGAGCTGTTCCTCGGCCGTCTGGCCGGCGTCAGCGATCCGGAAGAGAAGCGCAAGATCATCGGCCGCAGCTTCATCGAAGTGTTCGACGAAGAAGCCACCAAGCTGCAGGACGTGAAGTTCCTCGCTCAGGGCACCATCTACCCGGACGTGATCGAGTCGGCTGGCGCCAAGACCGGCAAGGCCCACGTGATCAAGTCGCACCACAACGTCGGCGGTCTGCCGGAGGACATGCAGTTCTCCCTGGTCGAGCCGCTGCGCGAGCTGTTCAAGGACGAAGTCCGCAAGATTGGCCTGGAACTGGGCCTGCCCTACGACATGGTCTACCGCCACCCGTTCCCGGGCCCGGGCCTGGGCGTGCGCATCCTCGGCGAAGTGAAGAAGGAATACGCCGACCTGCTGCGCCTGGCTGACCACATCTTCATCGAAGAGCTGCGCAACTTCGACTGGTACCACAAGACCAGCCAGGCCTTCGTGGTGTTCCAACCGGTGAAATCGGTCGGCGTGGTCGGTGACGGCCGTCGCTACGCCTGGGTCGTGGCTCTGCGCGCTGTAGAGACCATCGACTTCATGACCGCTCGCTGGGCGCACCTGCCCTACGAGCTGCTGGAGAAAGTCTCCAACCGCATCATCAACGAGATCTCCGGCATCTCCCGCGTCACCTACGACGTATCGAGCAAGCCGCCTGCCACCATCGAGTGGGAGTGATCCGCGACGAGAAGGGCAGCCACGGCTGCCCTTCTCGTATGTGACAGCTGACAAGGAGAAACGGGATGTTCGGGATCACCGACTACGGCGCCTTCGTGGTCGCCTTCGTGGTGCTGCTGATGATTCCGGGGCCGGGCAACCTGGCGCTGATCACCTCCACTGGCAAGGGCGGCGTGCGCGGCGGGCTGGCCTCGACCTGCGGCATCATCCTCGGCGACCAGGTGCTGATGTGGCTGGCGGTGGCCGGCGTGGCGGCGCTGCTGGCGGCCTACCCGACGGCCTTCCATGCCGTGCAGTGGCTGGGTGCGGGCTATCTGATCTGGCTCGGTGCGCGCATGTTGCTGGCCAAGCCGGGCAGCGCGCCGGCGGTGCATATCAGTGCCGGTCATTACCTGCGCCAGACGGCGGTGATCACCCTGTTCAATCCCAAGGCCATCGTCTTCTACATGGCCTTCTTCCCGCTGTTCATCGATCCGGCCCGGCACCAGGGGCTGCTGACCTTCGCCGTGATGGCGCTGACGGTGGCGCTGCTGACCTTCATCTATGGCCTTGTGGTGACCCTGCTGACCCGCCAACTGATCGAGCGCATGCGCGCTCGGCCGCAGCTGGGCAAGGCGCTGGAGCGCCTGGCCGGGATGTGCCTGGTGGGCTTCGGCCTGAAGCTCGCGCTCAGCCGCTGAGCGTGGCTGCGCGATCTGTCGCAGCCATTTCTTGAGAATCAGATGCAATTGGTCCGTATAATCGTCCCGGTAACTGTTTGTTTCAGAGGAAAGTGGCTTATGTCGGCACATCGAGTAACCGGGTTGGCGCGCGCTATCGGCGCCGCCGTTCTGTCCTGCGGCATGCTGTTCGCCAGTGGCGCGCGCGCCGACGACCCGGTGACCCTGACCCTCTACAACGGCCAGCACGAGGCCACCGGCAAGGCGGTGGCGGCGGCCTTCGAGAAGAAGACCGGGATCAAGGTGCTGATCCGCAAGGGCGGTGGCGGCCAGCTGGCCAACCAGATCGCCGAGGAAGGCGAGCGTTCGCCGGCCGACCTGATCTACACCGAGGAAGCGCCGCCGCTGGTCAAGCTGGCCAGCCAGGGCCTGCTGGCCCAGGTCGACCCGGCGACCCTCGCGCAGATCGACCCCAAGCTGTCGGATGACCAGGGTCGCTGGCTGGGCATCACCACCCGCGTGCGGGTGCTCGCCTACAACCCGGAGCTGGTCAGCGAGGCCGAGCTGCCGAAGAGCGTGCTGGAAGTGGCCGAGCCTGAGTGGGACGGCAAGATCGCCTTCGTTCCCAGCAGCGGCGAGTTCGTCGGCCAGACGGCCGCTGTGATCCGCCTCAACGGCCGCGAAGCCGCCGAGGAGTGGCTGGTCGGGCTCAAGGCGTTCGGTTCCACCTACACCAACAACGTCATCGCCATGAAGGCGGTGGAGAACGGTGAGGTCGGTGCGGCGCTGATCAACAGCTACTACTGGATGGCGCTCAAGCGCGAGAAGGGCGAGCTGAAGTCCAAGCTGCACTACTTCGCCGACGGCGATGCCGGCGGCCTGGCCAGCGTCTCCGGCGCGGCAGTGGTGAAGTCGACCAAGCATCCCAAGGAAGCCCAGCAGTTCCTCGCTTTCATGATCAGCGAGGAAGGGCAGAAGGTGGTGCTGAGCAAGTCGCCGGAATACCCGGTGAACAAGGCCGTGGCCGCCGACCCGCTGCTCAAGCCGTTCGACCAGCTCAAGCCGCCGGCCATTACCGCTTCCGAGATCGGCCTGGCCGAGGACGCCCTGGACCTGCAGCGCGAAGCCGGGATGAACTGATATGCAGGTGGATGTGCTCGAGCAGGAGCTGCCGGCGCCGCTGCATGTCGGCAGCCGTCGGCGCAAGGCGCCGCCGCTGTGGCTGCAGCTGCCGGTGCTGGCGTTGCTGCTGGTTGCCGCGTTGCCGCTGTTCTACGTGGTGGCGCGCACCGCTCAGGCCGGCTGGCACGAGGCCTGGCACCTGCTCTGGCGTCCCTTCGTGTTCGGCCTGCTGGCCAACACCATGAAGCTGATGGTGCTGGTTACCCTGGGTTGCGCGGTGATCGGCATGGCGCTGGCCTGGCTGGTCGAGCGCAGCGACCTGCGCTGGCGCCGGCAGTGGAACGTGCTGCTGTGCCTGCCGTTCGCTATTCCGTCTTTCGTCGCCGGCTTCACCTGGATTTCCATCGGCCCGATGTTCGAGGGCCTGGGCGGTACCGTGCTGGTGATGGTGCTGTCGAAATATCCGCTGGTGTACCTGCCGGTGGCCGCCACCCTGCGCAGCCTAGACCCGGCGTTGGAAGAGTCGGCGCGCATGCTCGGCTACAACCGCCGGCAGATCTTCTGGAAGGTGACCCTGCCGCTGGTGCGCCCGGTGCTGATGGCCACCAGCCTGCTGGTGGCGGTGCACATGCTGGTGGAGTTCGGCGCGCCGTCGATCATGCGCTACCAGACCTTCACCACGGCGATCTACCAGCAGTTCGAGCTGGAGTTCTCCAACACCAATGCGGCCATGCTCTCGGCGCTGTTGCTGGGCCTGTGCCTGCTAATGCTATGGGGCGAGTTCCGCCTGCGTGGCCGCGGCTATGCGCGCACCGGCCAGGGCGTGGCACGCCAGGCGCCGCGTGTGCGCCTGGGCGCCTGGGGCTGGCCGCTGCAGGCGCTGCTGCTGGCGCTGGTGGCGGTGGGCTGCGGCACGCCCCTGACCATGCTCGGCTTCTGGATCGTTGACGGCAGCTCGGCCAGTTTCCCGGTGGCCGATATCCTCTCCGCCCTGTGGTCGTCGCTGTCGCTGTCCTTCGGTGGCGCGTTGCTCAGCTGCCTGCTGGCGCTGCCGGTGTGCCTGGTGGTGGTGCGCTACTACGGGCGCATGGCCTGGCTGGCCGACCGCCTGCCATACCTGCTGCACGCGCTGCCGGGCCTGGTGATCGCGCTGTCGCTGGTGTTCTTCGCCCTAGGCTACGTGCCGGCGCTGTACCAGACCACCCTTTTGCTGCTGGTGTGCTACGCGCTGCTGTTCATGCCGATGGCCCAGGGCTCGATCCGCACGGCGCTGGAGAAGGCCTCGCCGCAGCTGGAGGAGGCCGCACGCACCCTTGGTCACACGCCGCTGGCGACCTTCTTCAAGGTCACCCTGCCGATCATCTTCCCGGCCATCGGCGCCGGTTTCGTGCTGGTGTTCCTCGACTGCATGAAGGAGCTGACCGCCACGCTGATCCTCGGCCCGACCGGCCTGGACACCCTGGCCACGGCCGTGTGGTCGCACACCGGCAACCTCGAATATGCCGCGGCGGCGCCCTATGCCGCGCTGCTGGTGCTGGTGTCCGGCCTGCCGGTGTATCTGCTGACCACCCGCGCCTATGCGCGGCGCGGTGCCTGACAAACGGTGCGACGAATTGTCCGCCGCCGCGGCCGGCCCGACGCGCTATCGTGCGCGCCGGGGCAGTGCCCGCAGAGGCGCGCCGCCCACCTGATTAGCGCCCGTGCCGTTTCCGCTTCAGGAGCCTGAATCATGAGCTTCACCCGCAGACAAGTTCTCGCCGGCCTCGCCGGTCTCGGTGTGGTCGGCCTCGGTGCCGGTGGCGTGCGCTACTGGCTGGGCCGCCCGGAGAACGTCGCGACCCACGACTACGAGCTGATCGCCGCGCCGCTGCAGCTGGAGCTGGTGCCGGGGCACCAGACCCCGGCCTGGGCCTATGGCGGCCAGGCGCCAGGCCTGGAGCTGCGCTGCCGCCAGGGCGAGCGCCTGCGCGTGCGCTTCATCAACAAGCTGGATGTCGACACCACCATCCACTGGCACGGCATCCGCCTGCCGCTGGACATGGACGGCGTGCCCTATGTCTCGCAGCTGCCGGTCAAGCCCGGCGAGTACTTCGACTACAACTTCATCTGCCCGGATGCCGGCAGCTACTGGTATCACCCGCATACCGCCAGCGCCGAGCAGCTCGGCCGCGGCCTGGTGGGCCCGCTGATCGTCGAGGAGCGTGAGCCCACCGGTTTCCGCCACGAGCGCACGCTGAGCTTGAAGACCTGGCACATCGACGAGGAGGGCGCCTTCACCGACTTCCTGGTGCCACGCCAGGCCGCGCGCGAGGGCACTCGCGGGCGCCTGTCGACGATCAACGGCACGCCGAATCCGACCCTGGAACTGCCGACCGGCCAGGTGGTGCGCCTGCGCCTGATCAACGTCGACAACACCATCACCTACCGCCTCAACCTGCCGGGTAGCGAGGCGCGCATCTACGCGCTGGACGGCAACCCGATCGAGCCGCGGCCGCTGGGCAAGGACTACTGGCTGGGCCCGGGCATGCGCATTGACCTTGCGCTGAAGGTGCCGGCGGCGGGGCAGGAGCTGCCGCTGCGCAACGGACCACTGCGCCTGGCGACGATCAAAAGCGTGGCCAGCGCTGAGGTCGCCGGCGACTGGCCGCCGGCGCTGCCGGCCAACCCGGTGGCCGAGCCGGATCTGTCGCGGGCCGAGACCCTGCGCTTCAACTTCGAGTGGGCGGCGGCGCTGTCCGGCGACGTGAGCAAGGGCGGCAGCTACAAGTACTGGCAGATCAACGGCCAGGCCTGGGACATCACCGACAAGACCTGCGCCGACCGCCCCATCGCCAGCCTGAAGAAGGACGGCCACTACATCTTCGTGCTGCGCAACATGGCCCAGTACCAGCACCCCATTCACCTGCACGGCATGAGCTTCAAGGTGCTGGACTCCGACCGCAGGCAGATCACCCCGTATTTCACCGACACCTACCTGCTGGGCAAGAACGAGACGGCGCGCATCGCCTTCGTCGCCGATAATCCCGGGGTATGGATGTTCCACTGCCATGTGATCGATCACATGGAGACCGGCCTGATGGCCGCCATCGAGGTGGTCTGATGCGCCAACCTAAGATCATCGACCGCAGTCAGGACGAGCGCTTCATGCGCGAGGCTCTGGCCCTGGCCGCCGAAGGCGCGCAGCGTGGCGAGGTGCCGGTGGGCGCGTTGCTGGTGCAGGATGGTGAGGTGATAGGCCGTGGCTTCAACTGCCCGATCTCGACCAGCGACCCCAGCGCCCACGCCGAGATGGTGGCGATCCGCGCCGCCGCCGCCGCGCTGCAGAACTACCGCCTGCCGGGCAGCACGCTGTACGTGACGCTGGAACCCTGCAGCATGTGCGCCGGGTTGATCGTGCATTCGCGCGTCAGTCGGGTGGTCTACGGCACCGCCGAGCCCAAGGCCGGCGTGGCGATCAGCCGTGGACAGTTCTTCGAGCAGAGCTTCCTCAACCATCGCGTGCTGATCGAGGGCGGCCTGCTGGCGGAGGAGTGCAGCGAGATGCTCAGCGCCTTCTTCAAGGCGCGCCGCGCCTAGCCGGATTCTTCTTTCGGCGCCGCCCTGCTGTTAGGCTGCGGCGCATCGTGACTATCGGAGAGTGTGCCTGTGAAACAGGGATTGTTGTTGTCGCTGCTGTTGCTCGGGCCTGCTGTACAGGCTGAGCAGGACAAGGTGTACCTGCTGGCGACCGCTGGGCTCAGCGCCAGCACCATGGCGCAGACAGTGTTCCTCCACGAGCCTGATATCACCGACCTGGCGGGCTGCCAGGAGGCATTGCGCCAGGGCCAGCGCGATGGCGACTGGCTGAAGTACCACCACATCCTGCGCAAGGACAAGATGAAGGGCTTCACCGTGCAGATGCAGTACCGCTGCGTGACCAGTGCGCAGGAGATCGAGCCCTGGTACGAGCGCTCGCGCTATGACCATGCCTATCTGGTCGGGGTCGACGAGGCATCGCGTCTGAATGTGCAGCCGATGGACACTATGGCGGCCTGCATGGGCGTGTATCGCAGCCTGTCCGCCGAGCAGCAGGCGAGCAAGCACTGCACCAAGGGTAATCAGCGGGTGCGCTGATCAGAGCTGGCTCGGCTCGTCCTTGGGGATGGTCTTGTCCACGCCAGGTACGTGCAGGGCGCTCTCGGCGACGCGGCTGCCTTCCAGCTGCGGCTGGGTCACCCAGTTGAGAATGTCGTAGTAGCGGCGCACGTTGCGCACGAAGTGCACGGTCTCGCCGCCACGGGCGTAGCCGTAGCGGGTCTTGCTATACCAGCGCTTCTGCGACAGGCGCGGCAGCATCTTCTGTACATCCAGCCACTTGTTCGGGTCGAGGCCTTCGGCCTGGGCCATCTTGCGTGCGTCCGACAGGTGGGCGATGCCGATGTTGTAGGCGGCGAGGGCGAACCAGGTGCGGTCCGGCTCGCTCATGTCCTCGGTCAGGCCGCTGTGCACCAGGGTGAAGTACTTGGCGCCGCCGGCGATGCTCTGCTTCGGGTCCAGGCGATTGACCACGCCCATGGCCTGGGCGGTGTTCTGGGTCAGCATCATCAGGCCGCGCACGCCGGTCTTCGAGGTGGCGTCGGCGGTCCACAGCGATTCCTGGTAGCCGATGGCGGCCAGCAGGCGCCAATCCACCTTGTGCTTCTCGGCGGACTTCTTGAAGTGCTGCTCATAGCGCGGCAGGCGTTGCTGCAGGTGCTTGGCGAAGGTGTAGGCGCCTACGTAACCGAGTACGTCGACGTGGCCGTAGTAGCGCTCCTTGAGGCGCTGCAGGCTGCCGTTCTCCCCGACCAGGTTGAGGAAGTGGTTGGCCTCACGCAGCAGGCTGTCGTCCTCGCCGGCGGCCACCGCCCAGCCCAGGCTGCGCGGCTCGCCCAGGTCGAAGGCGACGCGTACGTTGGGGAAATACACCTGATTCATCGCCAGTTCGTTGGAGTCGACCAGGGTCAGGTCGACCTGGCCCTCGTCGACCATGCGCAGCAGGTCGACCACCTCGACGTCGGAAGACTCTTCGTACTGCAGCTCGGGCAGGGTCTTCTTCAGTTCGGCCAGCTGTTCGGCATGGCTGCTGCCCTTGAGCACCAGAATGCGCCGGCCGATCAGCTCCTCGGGGCGGCTGGGGCGGCGCTGGCCGTCGCGGTAGATGATCTGCGGGGTGACATCCAGATAGGCGCGGGAGAAGTTGGCCTGGGCCTTGCGCCCGTCGCTGGCGACCAGGCCGGCAGCGGCCAGCACCGGGCCGCCCGGCTGGTTGAGGCGGGCGAACAGGTCATCGAGGTTGTCGGCGGTCTCGACCTTCAGCTCGACGCCCAGGTTATCGGCGAAGCGCTTGACCAGTTCGTACTCGAAGCCGGTCTCGCCGTTGCGATCCTGGAAATAGGTAGTCGGGCTGTTGCGGGTGACCACGCGTAGCACACCCTCCTCTTGCACGCGCTCGAGAGTACTGGGCTGCTTGGCGGCAGAGCCATCGCAACCCGCGAGCAGCAGAAGGATAGAGGTCGCCAACAAGCCGGCGGTCGTGCGGATGCGCAACGCAATGTGGGCAAACATCGGCGCAGTATACGCAAAGCCCAACGGGTGCCATATCTCGACAGTATTACGGCGCTCTGCTAGATGCCGCCGAGGGTGCCGTCGGCGGGCGCTTTAGGCTAGAATGCACGGCCTCTAAGCACACCCCTTCCCAGAGGCTGTTCACGATGTTGATCCTGCGCGGCACGCCCGCTCTTTCCGCCTTCCGCCACGGCAAACTGCTTTCGCAACTGACCACCAAGGTCCCCGCCGTGACCGGGCTGTACGCCGAGTTCGCCCACTTCGCCGAAGTGACCGGCCTGCTCGACGCCAGCGAAGAGCAGGTACTGGCCCGGCTGCTGAAGTACGGCCCGAGCGTACCGGTGCAGGAGCCCAGCGGTCAGCTGTTCCTGGTCATCCCGCGCTTCGGCACCATCTCGCCCTGGTCGAGCAAGGCCACCGACATCGCCCGCAACTGCGGCCTGGCCAAGATCGAGCGCCTCGAGCGCGGCATTGCCTACTATGTGGCCGGCGAGCTGTCCGCCGCCGACCGCCAGGCCGTCGCCGCCGTACTGCATGACCGCATGACCCAGCTGGTGCTGGGCGCTCTGGAAGAGGCCGCCGGCCTGTTCAACCACGCCGAACCCAAGCCGCTGACCGCGGTGGACGTGCTCGGCGGTGGCCGCGCCGCTCTGGAGCAGGCCAACGTGCAGCTGGGCCTGGCCCTGGCCGACGATGAGATCGACTACCTGGTGAAGAACTTCACCGAGATGGGCCGCAACCCGCACGACGTCGAACTGATGATGTTCGCCCAGGCCAACTCCGAGCACTGCCGCCACAAGATCTTCAATGCCAGCTGGGACATCGATGGCGAGAGCCAGGACAAGTCGCTGTTCGGCATGATCAAGAACACCTACCAGATGCACAGCGACGGCGTGCTGTCCGCCTACAAGGACAACGCCTCGGTCATCGTCGGCCACCAGGCCGGGCGCTTCTTCCCCAATCCGGCTACCCGCGAGTACGGTGCGACCGTCGAGCCGGTGCACATCCTGATGAAGGTGGAAACCCACAACCACCCGACCGCCATCGCCCCGTTCCCCGGTGCCTCCACCGGCTCCGGCGGCGAGATCCGCGACGAAGGCGCCACCGGTCGTGGTGCCAAGCCCAAGGCCGGCCTGAACGGTTTCACCGTATCGAACCTGAACATCCCCGGTTTCGTGCAGCCCTGGGAGAAGCCCTACGGCAAGCCCGAGCGCATCGTCACCGCGCTGGACATCATGATCGAGGGCCCGCTGGGCGGCGCCGCGTTCAACAACGAATTCGGTCGCCCCGCGCTGAACGGCTACTTCCGTACCTTCGAGCAGGCGGTGCAGAGCCCGCGTGGCGAGGAAGTGCGCGGCTACCACAAGCCGATCATGCTCGCCGGCGGCCTCGGCAACATCCGTGAAGACCATGTGCAGAAGGGCGAGATCTCGGTCGGCGCCAAGCTGATCGTGCTCGGCGGCCCGGCCATGCTCATCGGCCTGGGCGGCGGCGCCGCTTCCTCTATGGCCACCGGTGCCAGCTCCGCCGACCTGGATTTCGCCTCGGTACAGCGCGACAACCCGGAAATGGAGCGTCGTTGCCAGGAAGTGATCGACCGCTGCTGGCAGCTGGGCGATGCGAACCCGATCAAGTTCATCCACGACGTGGGTGCCGGCGGTATCTCCAACGCCCTGCCGGAGCTGATCAACGACGGCGGCCGTGGCGGTCGCTTCGAACTGCGCGCCGTGCCGAACGACGAGCCGGGCATGGCCCCGCACGAAATCTGGTGCAACGAGTCGCAGGAACGCTACGTGATGTCGGTCGACGCCGCCGACTTCGAGCGCTTCAAGGCCATCTGCGAGCGCGAGCGCTGCCCGTTCGCCGTGGTCGGCGAGGCCATTGCCGAGCCGCACCTGACCGTGTCCGACAGCCACTTCGGAAACAAACCGGTGGACATGCCCCTGGAAGTGCTGCTCGGCAAGCCGCCGCGCATGCACCGCAGCGTGGCCCGCGAGGCGGAGCAGGGCGATGACTTCGATGCTGCCCGCGTCGACATCGACGACGCGGTGAACCGCGTGCTGCGTCACCCGGCCGTGGCCAGCAAGAGCTTCCTGATCACCATCGGCGACCGCACCATCACCGGCCTGGTCAACCGCGACCAGATGGTCGGCCCGTGGCAGGTTCCGGTGGCCGACTGCGCCGTCACCGCCACCAGCTTCGACGTCTATACCGGTGAGGCCATGGCCATGGGCGAGCGTACCCCGCTGGCCCTGCTGGATGCGCCGGCGTCGGGCCGCATGGCGGTCGGCGAGACCATCACCAACCTGGCTGCCGCGAGCATCGAGAAGATTTCCGACATCAAGCTGTCGGCCAACTGGATGGCTGCCGCCGGCCACCCAGGTGAAGACGCCCGCCTGTACGACACCGTGAAAGCGGTCGGCATGGAACTGTGCCCGGCGCTGGGTATCACCATCCCGGTGGGCAAGGACTCCATGTCCATGAAGACCCGCTGGCAGGACGAGGGCGTCGACAAGAGCGTGACCTCGCCGCTGTCGCTGGTGATCTCCGGCTTCGCTCCGGTGCAGGACGTGCGCAAGTCGCTGACCCCGCAGCTGCGTCTGGACAAGGGCGAGACCGACCTGATCCTGGTCGACCTCGGCCGCGGGCAGAACCGCATGGGCGGCTCGATCCTGGCTCAGACCTACGCCCAGCTCGGCCAGAGCGTGCCGGACGTCGACGATGCCGAAGACCTCAAGGCCTTCTTCGCCGTGATCCAGGGCCTCAACGCCGACGGTCACATCCTGTCCTACCACGATCGTTCCGACGGTGGCCTGCTGACCACCGCGCTGGAAATGGCCTTCGCCGGCCACTGCGGCCTCAACCTGTTCCTCGACGGCCTGGCCGATGATGCTTCCGAGCTGGCCGCCGTGCTGTTCAACGAAGAGCTCGGTGCGGTGATCCAGGTACGCCAGGACGCCACCCCGGAAATCCTCGCCCAGTTCAGCGCCGCCGGCCTCGGCGATTGCGTGGCGGTGATCGGCCAGCCGATCAACGGCAGCGACGTGGCCATCAGCTTCAATGGCGAGCCGGTGTTCGGCGGCCAGCGCCGCCTGCTGCAGCGCCAGTGGGCCGAGACCAGCTACCAGATCCAGCGCCTGCGCGACAACGCCGACTGCGCCGACCAGGAGTTCGACCTGATCCTCGACGAGGACAATCCGGGCCTGTCGACCAAGCTGTCGTTCGACGTCAACCAGGACATCGCCGCGCCCTACATCAAGAAGGGTGTGCGTCCGCAAGTGGCGATCCTGCGCGAGCAGGGCGTCAACGGCCAGGTCGAGATGGCCGCGGCCTTCGACCGCGCCGGCTTCAGCGCGATTGACGTGCACATGAGCGACATCCTCGCCGGTCGCATCAGCCTGGAAGACTTCAAGGGCCTGGTGGCCTGCGGTGGCTTCTCCTACGGTGACGTGCTCGGCGCCGGTGAAGGCTGGGCCAAGTCGGTGCTGTTCAACAGTCGTGCCCGCGATGGCTTCCAGGCCTTCTTCGAGCGCAAGGACAGCTTCGCCCTCGGCGTGTGCAACGGCTGCCAGATGATGAGCAACCTGCATGAGCTGATCCCGGGTACCGAGTTCTGGCCGCACTTCGTGCGCAACCGCTCGGAGCAGTTCGAGGCGCGCGTGGCCATGGTCCAGGTGCAGGAGTCGGCGTCGATCTTCCTGCAGGGCATGGCCGGTTCGCGCATGCCGATCGCCATCGCCCACGGCGAAGGCCATGCCGAGTTCGAGAGCGAGGAGGCGCTGCTGGAGTCGGATCTGTCCGGCACCGTGGCCCTGCGTTTCATCGACACCCATGGCAAGGTCACCGAGACCTACCCGGCCAACCCGAACGGTTCGCCGCGTGGCATCACCGGTCTGTGCAGCCGCGACGGCCGCGTGACCATCATGATGCCGCACCCGGAGCGGGTGTTCCGCGCCGTGCAGAATTCCTGGCGCCCGGACGAGTGGCAGGAAGACGCCGGCTGGATGCGCATGTTCCGCAACGCGCGCGTCTGGGTCGACTGATGGCTGCGCCCCTCTCCCGCGCGGGGGAGGGGCACGCCGTGCGGCGTGATGGCCGACGATCCGATCCTTCCCGAAGTCCGCCAGGTCTCTCCCGGCGAGACGCATCTGCTGTGCCGCTGCGGACGTTCTTCCGCACTTCCCGATTGCTCATCCAACTGCACCGATGGTCTGCTCCTGCAGCCCGTTCGTCAGCAGTTCGTGCTGCTGTGCCGCTGTGGTTTGTCCGCTCGCATGCCCTATTGCGACGGTAGCCACAACCCGCCTGCGGTAGGCCTCAAGGCGCGCTGGCAGCGCTTCTCCAAGGGTGATTAAGCCGCTTCGTTTTATGGCTAAAGGCTCTAGCCGGTCATGGGACGAATCGCTGGCGCCGTACTCCAAGCACAAGTCACGAGCTAGGCCGTGTAACAGGGTTGAGGCAAAATGCCATTATCTCCCTGGCAGTGCGGCCTGCGTGTCGCTGTATTCGTCGAAGCTCGGAGGGGCTGGATGTACAAATTCTGTTTCTATGTACCGGCAAGTCATCTGGATGAAGTAAAGGCCGCGGTCTTCGCGGCGGGTGCAGGACGCATTGGACAGTACGACAGCTGCTGCTGGCAGACTCTGGGCAAGGGCCAGTTCCGCGCCCTGGCCGGAAGCACTCCATTTCTCGGTCAGCTCGAGCGCATCGAGGAAGTGGAGGAGTGGAAGGTGGAGCTGGTGGTGGCCGATGAGCTGATCCACGACACGGTCAAGGCCATGAAGAAGGCTCACCCCTACGAGACGCCGGCCTTCGATGTATGGCGCCTGTCCGATCTGCAGTTTTAATGAACTGCCCATGAAAAAGCCCCGGCCAATGACCGGGGCTTTTGTTTTGTACCTGCGGATTATTTCTGCAGGTGCTGCTTCAGCTCGGCGCCAGCCTGACGCATGGCAGCTTGCACGGCCGGGACATGGGCCAGCGGGTTGAGCAGGCCGTAGTCGTGGATCATGCCGTTGTAGCGCACCGCGGTGACGGTGACGCCGGCCGCGTCCAGCTTGCGCGCATAGGCCTCGCCCTCGTCACGTAGCACGTCGAACTCGGCGGTCTGGATCAGCGTCGGCGGCAAGCCTTTCAGCTGCTCGGTCGTGGCCTGCAGTGGCGAGGCGAAGCGCTCGGCGCGCTGCTTCGGGTCGGTGGTGTAGCTGTCCCAGAACCACTGCATCATTGGCTTGGTCAGGAAGTGGCCTTGAGCGAACTGGTTGTAGGACGCCGTCTCGAAGCTGGCATCGGTTACCGGCCACAGCAGCAGCTGGAAGCTCAGCTTGGGCACGCCAGCCTCTTTCGCCTTGAGCGCAACGACTGCGGCCATATTGCCGCCGACGCTGTTGCCGGCCACGGCTAGGCGCGAGCTGTCGACCTGGATGTCCTTGCCGTGCTCACCGACCCACTTGGTCGCGGCGTAGGCCTGGTCGATGGCGGTCGGGTACTTGGCTTCCGGCGACGGGGTGTAGCCGACGTAGACGGCTACCGCGCCGGAGTTAACCACTAGGTCGCGGATCAGACGGGCATGGGTCGGGTAGTCGCCGAGCACCCAGCCGCCACCGTGGAAGAACATGAATACCGGCAGCTCACCCTTCACGCCTTCGGGGCGAACGATGGTCAGCGGGATCGACTGGCCGCCAGCCTGGATGGTCTTCTCCGACACGCTCACGCCGGACAGGTCGACCTTGACCGAGGCCTGGGCGCCGACCAGCACGGCACGGGCGTCTTTCGGGCTGAGGGCTTCCAGTGGCTTGCCGCCACCGGCTTCCAGGGCCTGGAGGAAGGCCTGGGTGTTGTGTTCCACGCCGGGGCTGCCGGCGGCGAAGGCTTGG
>NZ_JAQSUW010000017.1:0-194065 GCF_028649395.1 Pseudomonas sp. Gutcm_11s
CCGACAATGCCCAGGCTCGCAGGTACGCGAGCTGGCCCATCGGCCAGGCCTCCTGGCCGATGCCCTTTCGGCAGAAGGAACAACGGATGTTCGCCCCCGCCAACCAGACGCATTTCAGCCTGAGCCTGCCCGGCGTCGAGCACGATTTTCAGGTGCTTGAGTTCACCGGCCACGAGGTACTCAGCCAGCCCTTCGTGTTCGAGGTCACGCTGGTCAGCCAGCGTCCGGACCTGGAGTTGGACACGCTGCTCGGCCAGCCGGCCTTTCTCACCCTGGATGCGCAGGGCAACGGCATCCACGCCCAGGTCCATGCCTGCGCCCAGGGCGATTCCGGCCAACGCCTGACCCGCTATCACCTGACCCTGCGCCCGCAGCTGGCCTGGCTCGGCCACCGGGTTAATCAGCGCATCTTCCAGCACCTCACGGTGCCGCAGATCGTCGCCCAGGTACTGAGCGACCACGGCGTCCTCGAAGGCAGTGGTCAGCGCTTCCAGCTGGGCGGTACGTATCCGGCTCGCGACTACTGCGTGCAGTACGACGAATCCGACCTGCACTTCATCCAGCGCCTGTGCGAGGAAGAAGGCATCCATTACCACTTCCAGCACACGCCCGATGGCCATGTGCTGGTGTTTGGCGACGACCAGACCGGTTTTCCCAAGCTTGCTACCACCGCCTACCAGCAGGACTCCGGCCTGGTGGCGGACGAGCCGGTGATCAAGCGCTTCGCCCTGCGCCTGGCCACCCGCACCAGCCGCGTCACCCGCCGCGACTACGACTTCGAGAAGCCGCGCCTGCAGCTGGAAGCCGCGCACAAGGGTGAGGCCAAGCCGGACCTGGAAGACTACGACTACCCCGGCCGCTTCACCGAGCGCACACGCGGCAAGCACCTGAGCCAACGTGCACTGGAGCGCCATCGCAGCGACCATCAGCTGGCCGAAGGCGAGAGCGATCAGCCGCTGCTGCGCACAGGCCATTTCCTCAATCTGTCCGCCCACCCGCGCGCGGACTGGAACCAGCTGTGGCTGCTCAACGAGATCCACCACGAGGGCAAGCAGCCGCAGGTGCTGGAAGAATCCATCACCAGCTTCCTCGGCGGCCGCAAGGAAGCAGGACAAGCCGACGACGGCTTCAACCAGGGCTACCGCAACCGCTTCAGCGCCACCCCCTGGAACACCCCCTGGCGGCCGCCGCTGGCCCACCCCAAACCGCGCATCCTCGGCAGCCAGAGCGCCGTGGTCACCGGGCCCAAGGGCGAAGAGATCCACTGCGACCAGTACGGTCGGGTGAAGGTGCAGTTCCACTGGGACCGCGAAGGCCAGGCCGACGACACCACCAGCTGTTGGCTGCGCGTCAGCTCAAGCTGGGCCGGCGACCGCTACGGCGGCATCGCCATCCCACGCATCGGCATGGAAGTGCTGGTCACTTTCCTCGAAGGCGATCCCGACCAGCCTCTGGTCACCGGCTGCCTGTACCACAAGGAACACGTCGTTCCGTACGACCTGCCAGCCAACAAGACCCGCACGGTATTCAAGACCCTGAGCAGCCCGGGCGGTGGTGGCTACAACGAGCTGCGCATCGAAGACCGCAAGGGCCAGGAGCAGATATACATCCACGCCCAGAAGGACTGGGACGAGAATGTCGAGAACGACCAGAAGATCCGCATCGGCCACGAGCGCCACGACACGGTGGAGGCCAACAGCTACACCGAGCTCAAGGCCGAGGAACACCGCACCACCCACCTCGACCGCAAGACCGAGATCCGCGCCAACGACCACCTCACCGTGGCCACCAACCAGCATGTGAAGCTGGGGACGGGGCAGTTTGTCGAGGCGGGCAGCGAGATCCACTACTACGCCGGCAGCAAGGTAATCATCGACGCCGGCATGGAGCTCACCGCCAAGGGCGGCGGCAGCTGGCTCAAACTCGACCCCAGTGGCGTCACCCTCAGCGGCGCCACCATCAAGATGAACTCCAGCGGTGCGCCGGGTGCGGGTAGCGGCATCGCCATCCTGCGGCCGGGTGCACTTATGCAGGCCGATGCCGACAAGGCAGGCGCCCTGTTGACCCCGGCGCAGATCCAGACGCTCAAGCGCAACGCGCCCTTCTGCGAGGAATGCGAGAAGTGCAAGGGAGGCGCCTGTGCCATCTGAAGCGATCTCGGTCCGAGATTGGCTGGAGGCGGAGTGGCGGGAAGGTCAGCGCCTCTATGTAGTGATGGGCAACGCCAGCGAAGCCAATCCGCTGCAGGCCTACTACCAGCAAGACAGCGCCTGCCTGCCACAGCCGATCTGGGGCGACACGCCCTACGCCGGCTGGCAGGAAGTCATGCCCTATCTGGGCGAGCTGGACTCCGGCAGCAGCTTCCTCGACTGGGTGGACGAGGTCCCCAACCGGGACTGGGGTTGGCTGGCCCTCTCCTTCCATGAGCCGAGCTCGGTACTCGACCACCTGCGCAGCCTGACCCAAGTGCTGATGCCCGATGGTGCCGAGGTGTTCTTCCGCCATTGGGACGGCAGCCACTTACTGCCAATCCTGCGCCACCTGGGCGATGCATCGAATGAGCTGCTACCGATATTTGATCACCTATTGGTCAACGGCCAGACCCTGAGCATCACAACCACCGCGCCTCCAACCCCGCGCGACTATCCCTGGTGGCAGGTTCCGCAGGCAGTGGCCTCGGCCCTCACCAAGGCTTCCTCGATGAGAACGAATTTCTAACAAAGCTGGCGGCCCTCATCGGCAAGTCGTCCAAGACCATTACTTACTAGCCAAACCAACACTTCCAAGGATGGAATCATGAACAACCTGCTGCTCGGTGCACTCGTCGTACTCGCCCTGTCGATCCTCTGCTTCCTGCTCGGTGGGGCCGGCGTCGCCGGAGCCGTGACGGGCGGCGGCCAGGTCAGCGGGAGCGTCGACGTGCTGTTCTTCTTCGCCAAACTATTGCTGGGACTGGCGCTGGTACTCGGCGTGCTCTGGCTGATGCGCTCGCCATCGCGCTGAGGGCTGCGCTGGATCAACACCCGGCGACGTGCTAGCGGGCACCATTTGCGCCCTTTTGCAGATGCCCGTGCCGCCATGTCCCCGTTGCAAGCCCCCGAACTGCTCTGCCCCGCCGGCACCCTCAAGGCCATGCGCCATGCCTTCGCCTATGGCGCCGACGCGGTGTATGCCGGGCAACCACGCTACAGCCTGCGGGTGCGCAACAACGAGTTCGACCATGCCAACCTGGCCATCGGCATCGCCGAGGCGCATGCCCAGGGCAAGCGCTTCTACGTGGTGGTCAACATCGCTCCGCACAATGCCAAACTGAAGACCTTCCTCAGGGACCTGGAGCCGGTGGCGGCCATGGGTCCGGATGCGCTGATCATGTCCGACCCGGGGCTGATCATGCTGGTACGCGAGCACTTCCCGCAGATGCAGGTGCACCTGTCGGTGCAGGCCAACGCGGTGAACTGGGCCAGTGTGGAGTTCTGGCGGCGCCAGGGGCTGAGCCGAGTGATCCTGTCGCGCGAGCTGGGCCTGGAGGAAATCGCCGAGATCCGCCAGCAGGTGCCCGGTATGGAACTGGAAGTGTTCGTCCATGGCGCCCTGTGCATGGCCTATTCGGGGCGCTGTCTGCTCTCCGGCTACCTCAACAAGCGCGACCCCAACCAGGGTACCTGCACCAACGCCTGCCGCTGGAAATACCAGGCCCAGGAAGGCCAGGAGAACGAGCTGGGCGGCATCGTACGCAGCTGCCAGCCGACCCTCGGCGAAGGCCCCGCCACCGAGCGCGTGTTCCTGCTGGAGGAGGAAGGTCGCCCCGGTGAGCCGATGGAGGCTTTCGAGGACGAGCACGGCACTTACATCATGAACTCCAAGGACCTGCGCGCCATCCAGCACGTCGAGCGCCTGGTGGCCATGGGCGTGCATTCGCTGAAGATCGAGGGGCGTACCAAGAGCCACTTCTACGTGGCACGCAGCGCCCAGGCCTATCGCCGGGCGATCGACGACGCGGTGGCCGGCCGGCCCTTCGACAGGCGCCTGCTGGATGACCTCGATTCGCTGGCCAACCGCGGCTACACCGAGGGCTTCCTGCGTCGCCACGTGCATGACGAGTACCAGAACTACGAGCGCGGCAGCTCGCTATCCGAGCGCCAGCATTTCGTCGGCGAGTTCACCGGCGTGCGCCGCGGCGAGCTGGCCGAGGTGCGGGTGAAGAACCGCTTCGAGCTCGGCGACCATTTGGAGCTGATGACCCCGCGCGGCAACCTCGGCTTCCTCCTCGGCGCGCTGGAGAAAGCCAGCGGCGAGCGCACCAGTGCCGCGCCGGGCGACGGCCACATCGTCTACCTGCCGCTGCCGGCGGACATCGCGCTCGACCACGCCCTGCTGCTGCGCCAGTTGGCCTGAGCGGCGCACCTGCCTATACTGCGCGCCCTCGCAGGAGAGCGAGGGGCCGCGAGCCCCTCCGCCGAAGGCGCAAACTCCCATGATCGCTCAGGCCCAGCACTGCGAGATTCCGATTTAGCCGACTGGAGAGCGGTCGCCACGAGCGACCCACCGAAGGGGCAAGCGGCCACGCCGCGTAAACTCTCAGGTACAGAGGACAGGGGGAGAGGCACCTGACACAGGAGTTCTGTGTGCTGCTCTACGTCTATCTGATCGCCATCACCGCCGAAGCCATGTCCGGCGCGCTCGCCGCCGGCAAACGCAACATGGACCTGTTCGGCGTCGCCCTCATCGCCTTCATCACCGCCCTCGGCGGCGGCACCGTGCGCGACATCCTGCTGGGTAACTTCCCGGTGGGCTGGACCCAGCACCCCGGCTACATCTACCTGACCATCTGCGCCGGCCTGTTCACCATGCTGATTGCGCGCTTCATGCACCACCTGCGCCGGCTGTTCCTGGTGCTCGATGCCATGGGCCTGATCGCCTTCACCGTGATCGGCTGCAACGTCGCCCTGGGCCTCGACTACGCCCTGCCGGTAGTGGTGATGGCCGGGGTGATCACCGGCGTGTTCGGCGGCATCCTGCGCGACATCCTGTGCAACCGCCTGCCCCAGGTGCTGCGCCACGAGCTGTACGCCAGCGTCTCGCTGCTGGTCGCCCTGCTCTATCTGGGCCTGCGCCACCTCGGCGTGGACGAGGACCTCAACCTGCTGGCCTCGTTCGCCGTCGGCCTGGCCCTGCGTCTGGCCGCGATCCGCTGGCACTGGTCGCTGCCGGTGTTCTCCTACGCTCCGGGGCGCTGGAACGGCTGATCAGTACATCTCGGCCTGCGCCCGCAGCAGCTCGGCGAAGCGCTCTGCCGGTACCGGCGGGCTGATCAGGTAGCCCTGGATCTCGTCGCAGCGCTGCGCCTTGAGGAAATCCATCTGCGCCTGGGTCTCGACGCCCTCGGCCACCACCTTGAGCTCCAGGCCGTGGGCCATGGCGATGATCGCGCGGGTGATCGCCGCATCCTCGCCATTGGTGGAGAGGTCGCGGACGAAGGTCTGGTCGATCTTCACGTAGTCCACCGGGAAGCGCTTGAGGTAGCTCAGCGACGAGTAGCCGGTACCGAAGTCGTCGATCGCCAGCTTCACGCCCAGGTCGCGCAATTGCTGGAAGGTGGCGATGACGTTCTCGACGTTGTCCAGCAGCTGGCTCTCGGTCAGCTCCAGTTCGAGCAGGCGCGGCGGCAGCCCGGTCTCGTCGAGCACCTGGCGCACCAGCGCGACCAGGTTGCCCTGGCGCAGCTGATGTACCGACAGATTGACCGACACGCGCAGGTCGGCCAGGCCCTGGCGCTGCCACTCACGGGCCTGCAGGCAGGCCTGGCGCAGGACGAATTCGCCGATCGGCGCGATCAGCCCGGTCTCCTCGGCCAGCGGGATGAACTCGCCGGGCGCGACCAGGCCCAGCTCCGGATGGCGCCAGCGCACCAGCGCCTCGGCGGCGTTGAGGCTGTCATCGGCCAGGCACAGCTTGGGCTGGTAGAACACCTCGAGCTGGCCATCCTCGATGCCCTTGCGTAGCTGGGTCTCCAGCTGCAGGCGCTCCAGGGTGCAGGCCTGCAGGTTGTCGGTATAGAACTGGAAGGTGTTGCCACCCAGGTGCTTGGCGTGCTGCATGGCCATACCGGCCTGGCTGATCAGCGCCGAGAGTTCGCGGGCGTTGTCCGGCAGCAGGCTGATGCCGACCGAGGCACTCACCACCAGCTCGTGGCCGCCCACCATCATCGGCGTGCGCAGCTTGCTCAGCAGGCGGCTGGCGGTGCGCGCCAGGCTCGACAGGCTGCCGTAGTCGTCGAGCAGCAGGGCGAACTCGTCGCCGGCCAGGCGCGCCACGGTGTGCGCCTCCGGTACGCTCTGGTTGATGCGGCGCGACATCTGCCGCAGCAACTGGTCGGCCACTTCGTGGCCGAGGCTGTCGTTGAGCAGCTTGAAGCGGTCCAGGTCGACGTGCAGCAGGGCCAGGCGCGAGCCTTCCTGGCGCGCGCGCTCGCAGACCTCGTGCAGGCGCTCGCGGAACAGGCTGCGGTTGGCCAGGCCGGTGAGTTCGTCGTAGTGCGACAGGTAGCGCAGGCGCTCCTCGGTCTGCCGGCGCTGCGACAGGTCGGAGAAGAAGCCGACGATGTGATTGACCCGACCGCGGCCGTCGCGCACCACGTTGAGTTGCAGCCACTGCGGGTAGAGCTCGCCGTTCTTGCGCGTCTCCACCAGTTCGCCGCGCCAGCTGCCGTGCTGGGCCAGTTCCTGGCGAATCAGCTGGTACTGGCGGCGGGTGTCACGGCTGCTGATCAGCGTCGCCACGCTGCGCCCGAGCACCTCTTCCTTGCGGTAGCCGGTGACGTCGCTGAAGGCCTGGTTGACCGACAGCAGCAGATAGTCGGCATCGAGGATCACGATGCCCTCGCCGGAGGCCTCGAACACCGTGGCGGCCAGGCGCTGTTCCTCGTCCATGCGCTTGCGTTCGGTCACGTCGCGGCGGGTGCCGAGCATGCGCAACACCCGACCCTGCTCGTCGCGCTCGACAGCGCGGCCGCGGTCCTCGACCCAGCGCCAGCGGCCGTCCGCGTGGCGCACGCGGTATTCCACGCAGTAGTCCTCGGTGCGGCCCTTGAGATGCTCGACCAGGGCCCGGCGCAGCAACGGCAGGTCATCCGGATGCAGGCGCGGCTTGAGGTGGCTGAGCACGCCCTTCACCTCCTCCTGGCGGATGCCGAAGATGCTCTCCAGGTGGCTGTGGTGCACCTCGTCGGTACTCAGGTCCCAGTCCCAAAGGCCCAGTTCGCTGGCCTCCAGGGCCAGGGCCAGGCGCGTCTCGCTCTTGCCCAGGGCATGGCTGGTATCGTCCAGCTCCAGGGTGCGCTGGGCCACGCGCACCTCCAGTTCGTCATGGGCATGGCGCAGCTCGCGCTCGGCGCGGCGACGCTGCTCGACCTCGCGGGCCAGCTCCTGGTTGAGCCCCTCGGCGCTCTGCCGGGCATGCTCCAGGCGCTCGATCAGCGCCTGGTTCTGGAAGCGCCGCAGCAGGCTGTTCTGCACCAGGCGATTGACCTGCCATGCCACCACGCACAGGCTCAGCAGCATCAGCAGGCCGAGCGCGCCCCAGCCCTGCTGGCTGGCGTTGTCGCTGACCAGCAGGTAGGCCACCGATGGCAGCAGACAGGGCAAGGCGAAGGCCAGGAAGGCCGGGCGACTGACCGCGTAGGCGACGCTGGCGGAAAGAATGGAAGCAGCGATCAGGCCATAGACGATGACCTGCAGCAGGAAGCGGTCGGCCGGCACCAGGTAGATCGCGGCGAACGCCAGGGTCAGGCCGGACAGGCCGGCACCGACCAGGAACATACGATGCCAGTGCGGGTTGGCCTGGCGCGACGGCAGCGCGCTGTTGAAGGCGGCCATCTGGATCAGCCGCAGCACCGCCAGCAGCACCACCCACACCAGCCAGCCGGCCAGCAGCAGGCTCTGTTGCGGTTGCCAGAGCAGTCCGGCGCAGACCAGGCCGCCAAGCAGCATGAATAAGGTGGGAACCTGGGAGCCCTGATACAGCAAGCGGGTTCGCTCCACCGCGATTTCGGTGGCGAACTGCTGACGGATGGCGCGCGACTCCTCCACCACCGTGCCGGCGGAGGCCCCCCGAAGAGACTGTGTCATAGGCGATTTTCTTGTAATGGGATGCCTGACTTTGCCCGAGCATACCCGAGCTAGAGCGGCTTTCCCAAGCCCGATGATGGCTTTTTAACAGCGCGCGGCGACAAAAGGCGAACGAATGTTCACTGAGACTGCCAGCCCGTCCGCCCGCGGTTTGCCGCTCCCCTACCCGGCCCGTAGAATGCCGCGATGCAGAACACTCCCGCCTCTTTCGACCCAGAACTCCTCCTCGCCTCCCTCAACGATGCGCAATGCCAGGCCGTGGCCGCCCCGCTCGGCCGCCAGCTGGTGCTGGCCGGCGCCGGCTCGGGCAAGACCCGCGTGCTGGTGCACCGCATCGCCTACCTGATCCAGTTCCTCAATGCCTCGCCCTACTCGATCCTGTCGGTGACCTTCACCAACAAGGCCGCGGCGGAGATGCGCCAACGCATCGAGCAGATGCTCGGCATGAGCCCCGCCGGCATGTGGGTCGGCACCTTCCACGGCCTGGCCCACCGTCTGCTGCGCGCGCACTGGCAGGAAGCCGGCCTGGCCGAGAACTTCCAGATCCTCGACTCCGACGACCAGCAGCGCCTGGTCAAGCGGGTGATCCGCGAGCTGGGCCTGGATGAACAGCGCTGGCCGGCCAAGCAGGCCCAGTGGTTCATCAACGGGCAGAAAGACGAGGGCATGCGCCCACAGAACATCCAGCCCGGCGGCGACCTGTTCCTCGCCACCATGCTGAAGATCTACGCGGCCTACGAGGCCGCCTGCGCCCGCGCCGGGGTCATCGACTTCGCCGAGCTGCTGCTGCGCGCCCTGGACCTGTGGCGCGACAAGCCGGACCTGCTGGCGCACTACCAGAAGCGCTTCCGCCACATCCTGGTCGACGAGTTCCAGGACACCAACGCCGTGCAGTACGCCTGGCTGCGCCTGCTGGCCAAGGGTGGCGAGACCCTGATGGTGGTGGGCGACGACGACCAGTCGATCTATGGCTGGCGCGGCGCGCGGATCGAGAACATCCAGCAGTTCTCCAGCGACTTCCCGGACAGCCAGCTGATCCGCCTGGAGCAGAACTACCGCTCCACCGCCGGCATCCTCAAGGCTGCCAACGCCCTGATCGCCAACAACAACGGGCGCCTGGGCAAGGAGCTGTGGACCGACGGCAGCGACGGCGAGCCGATCAGCCTGTACGCCGCCTTCAACGAACACGACGAGGCCCGCTACGTGGTCGAGTCGATCGAGGCGGCCCTGCGCAAGGACGGTCTCAAGCGCAGCGAGATCGCCATTCTCTACCGCTCCAACGCCCAGTCGCGGGTGCTGGAAGAGGGCCTGCTGCGCGAGAAGATTCCCTACCGCATCTACGGCGGCCAGCGCTTCTTCGAGCGCGCCGAGATCAAGAACGCCGTGGCCTACCTGCGCCTGCTCGACGGCCGCCACAACGACGCCGCCCTGGAGCGGGTGATCAACGTGCCGACCCGCGGCGTCGGCGAGAAGACCGTCGAGGCGATCCGCGAGCACGCCCGCCACGCCGACCTGTCGATGTGGGCGGCGATGCAGCAGCTGATCGCCAACAAGGGCCTCACCGGCCGCGCCGCCACGGCGCTGACCGGCTTCGTCGAACTGGTCGAGAACCTGGCCGCCAAGGTGCTGGACATGCCGCTGCACCTGATGACCCAGACCGTCATCGAGCAGAGCGGGCTGATCGCCTGGCACCAGGCTGAGAAAGGCGAGAAGGCCCAGGCTCGGGTGGAGAACCTGGAGGAACTGGTCAGCGCCGCGCGCAACTTCGAGAACGAAGAGGACGAGCTGTCCCCGCTGGCCGCCTTCCTTACCCACGCCTCCCTGGAGGCCGGCGACAGCCAGGCCGAGGAGCACGAGGACTGCGTGCAGCTGATGACCCTGCACAGCGCCAAGGGCCTGGAGTTCCCTCTGGTGTTCCTGGTCGGCATGGAGGAAGGCCTGTTCCCGCACAAGATGAGCCTGGAAGAGCCCGGCCGTCTCGAGGAAGAGCGCCGCCTGGCCTATGTCGGCGTGACCCGCGCCATGCAGAACCTGGTGCTGACCTACGCCGAGACCCGCCGCCTGTACGGCAGCGAGACCTACAACAAGGTCTCGCGCTTCGTCCGCGAGATTCCGCCGGCGCTGATTCAGGAAGTACGCCTGAGCAACAGCGTCAGCCGCCCCTACTCGGCGCCGAGCCGCAGCATGAGCGGCGGCTCGATGTTCGCCGGGGCGGCCGTGCCGGAGACGCCCTTCAGCCTCGGCCAGGCGGTGCGCCATGCGCTGTTCGGCGAGGGCGTGATCCTCAACTTCGAGGGCAGCGGCGCCCAGGCCCGGGTGCAGGTCAACTTCGCCAGCGAAGGCAGCAAGTGGCTGATGCTGGCCTACGCCAAGCTGGAAGCGCTCTAGCCCCGCCCGTCAGCCCGGCGCATCCGGCCGGGCTGGCTGACCATACTGTCGAGCGGAGGTACTCCGCATGCCCCGCTCGACGCCTTCCGCCGACACGATCCTCGATAGCGCCCTCGACCTGGCCGAAACCTGCGGCTGGGAACGCCTGCACCTGCATGACGTGGCCGCAGCCCTGGGTTGCGACCTGGGTGCCATCGCCCGTCACTACCGACAGAAGGATGATCTGGTCGAGGCCTGGCTGGATCGCGCCGATGCGGCGCTGTTCGAACGGGCCAGGGCGGCCGACCTCCTCGCGCTGGATGCCGGCAAGCGCCTGGAGGAGCTGCTGGTGGCCTGGCTCGGGGGCATGGCCGCACACCGCGCGCTGACCGGGCAGATGCTGCTGTACAAGCTGGAGCCCGGCCATATCCACCTGCAGGCCGGTGCCCTGCTACGGGTCAGCCGTACCGTGCAATGGTGGCGCGAGGCGGCGCGGCGGCAGAGCCTGCACCTGGCGCGGGTGGCCGAGGAGAGCCTGCTCAGCGCGGTGTTCCTGCGCACCTTCATCCACTGGCTGCGCCACCCCGAGGAGCACGATGCCGACCTGCGCGCCCTGCTGCGCCGCCAGCTGCGCGGTGGGCCGCTGGGCTGGCTGTTGCGCTAGCCGCCGGGTAAACGGACAGGCGCGTACATAAATCCGGAAACATTCTGCGGCTGGCCAGGGTCCCAACACTGCGGCAGCATGGCGCGCGAACCCTAACCTCAAGCGGGACCTTCCCACATGCAGCGTTTTCTCAGCATCGCCCTGGCCCTGTGCCTGGGCCTGACCCTCAGCCTCGAAGCCAGCGCGGCCAAGCGCATGGGCGGGGGCAAATCCTTCGGTTCCGCGCCGACCCACCAGTCTCGTCAGATGGAAGCGCCCAAGGCCAACCAGCCGGCTGCCGCCAACAGCATGAACGGCGCCGCCCGCCCTGCCGCCGCCAGTGGCGCCTCGCGCTGGCTGGGCCCGCTGGCCGGCATCGCCGCCGGTGGCCTGCTCGCCTCCATGTTCATGGGTGACGGCTTCGAGGGCTTCCAGTTCCTCGACTTCCTGATCCTCGGCCTGATCGCCTTCGTCATCTTCAAGCTGTTCGCCGCCCGTCGCCAGCAGCAGGGCCGCCCGGCCATGGCCGGTGGCATGCAGCGCGAAATGCCGCAACAGCAGGCGCCGATCTTCGGCAGCGCCGCACCGAGCGCCGCGCCGGCCACCATCAACGCCCCCGCCTGGTTCGACGAGCAGCGCTTCATCGAGGCCGGCCGCACCCACTTCCTGGCCCTGCAGCAGCACTGGGACGCCGCGGAGATGGACAAGATCGCCGAGTTCGTCACCCCGCAGATGCTCAGCTTCCTCAAGGAAGAGCGCGCCAGCATGGGCGAGGGCTACCAGTCCACCTACGTCGATGACCTCAGCGTGCAGCTGGACGGCATCGACGAGCTGGCCGACAAGACCGTCGCCACCCTGACCTTCCGTGGCGTGGCCAAGAGCTCGCGCTTCGACCAGGGCGACGCGTTCAGCGAAAGCTGGCGCATGGAGCGCGCCAATGGCGACAACCAGCCGTGGCTGGTCGCCGGTATCCGCCAGAACGGCTGATGCCTCGCGCGTAACGAAGAACCCGGGCCATGCCCGGGTTTTTTGTGCCTGCTCGGCTGCTAGAGTGGCGCTACCGCCCTCACCGAGCCGCAGCATGACCACCCTGTTCCTCGATACCGAATTCACCAATCTCACCGCCGACTGCCGGCTGATCAGCCTGGCCCTGGTCGACCCGGCCGGCGCCGAGTTCTATGTCGAGCTGAATGATGGATGGAGCCCGGACGACTGCTCCGAGTTCGTCCATCAGATCGTCCTGCCACAGCTGGACCTGCCCCGCCACGGGCGCAGCCGCGCCGAGGCCAGCCTGGAACTGCGCAGCTTCCTCGCCGGCTACGACGAGGTGGAAATCGTCAGCGACGCCCTGGCCTGGGACTGGCCATTGCTGCTGGAGCTACTCGGCGAACTGCCCGGGAATATCCGCTGCCGCGAGGACATCGACCTGCTGCGTGACCTGGCTGAAGCCGACATCCCCCACCACGCCCTGCTCGACGCGCGCCTGATGGGCGGCGCGGCGCAGCGGCAGAAACGTTAACCACCTCGCACCCCACCGATTCGCCACACAAGCGTCATCGTTCCGTCGTCATACAGCTCTAGCGTCATGACTCCGTCGCAACTCCTCCGCAGAAGGATCCGAACGATGAGCCTTGATGACCACGACGCCGTGCTGTTTGGCAGCGGTGACGAACTCCCCAGCAACCATTCCGCCAACCCGCACATGAGCGAGCTGATCGACCAGCGCCGCCGGCAGATCCTCGCCGGTGGTGCGGCGGTCGGCGCGCTCGGCTTCCTCGGCGTGCTGCCGCAGGTGGCCGAGGCCGCCGAGCAGAGCGCCAAGGGCGCCAAGCACGGCTGGGGCAAGCGCCAGCGCCTGCCCTTCGAGGCCATCCCGGTGAGCCGCACCGACAGCATCAACGTGCCGGCCGGCTACCAGGCCAGCGTCATCCTGCCCTGGGGCACGCCGATCAGCGGGCGCCTGCCGGCCTTCCTCGAGGACGCCAGCAACAGCGCCCAGGACCAGGCCGAGCAGGTCGGCATGCACCACGACGGCATGCACTTCTTCCCCATCGACGGCCGCCATGGCGGCGGTCGCCGCTCCAACCACGGCCTGCTGGTGTTCAACAACGAGTACATCGACGCGCCGCTGCTGCACCCCAACGGCCCGACCACGGTGAGCGGCAAGCGCACCAAGCCCGATGAAGTGCGCAAGGAAATCAACGCCCACGGCGTGACCATCGTCGAGATCCGTCGCGACCGCTTCGGCGACTGGCAGGTGGTGCCCGGCCGCTACAACCGCCGCATCACCGCCGCCACGCCGATGCAGATGGTCGGCCCGGCGCGCGGCCACGCCCTGCTGCGCACCCGCCACAGCCCGGATGGCACCGCCACTCGCGGCACGCAGAACAACTGCGCCAACGGCTTCACGCCCTGGGGCACCTACCTGACCTGCGAGGAGAACTGGGCCGGCTACTTCGCCACCCAGGACGCCAGCCTGCCGCGCGAGCTGCAACGCTATGGCCTGCGCAACGCCAGCCGCTTCGGCTGGGAGACCCTGGCCGGCGACGAGTTCGAGCGCTTCGATGCCACCCGCAAGGCCGCCGATGCCACGGGCGACTACCGCAACGAGCCCAACCAGTTCGGCTGGATCGTCGAGATCGACCCCTTCGACCCGACCTCCACCCCGGTCAAGCACAGCGCCCTCGGCCGCTTCGCCCACGAGGGTCTGATCTTCGCCCCGGTGCAGATTGGTCGCCCGCTGGTGTGCTATTCCGGCGACGATTCGCAGAACGAGTACGTCTACAAGTACGTCAGCCGCAGCAAGTACCTGCCACTGCTGCGCCAGCCCGGCCGCCTGCTCGACGACGGCACCCTCTACGTGGCGCGCTTCAACGCCGACGGCAGCGGTGACTGGCTGGCCCTGGACATCAAGGACAGGGCCTTCCGCGCAGCATGCGCCAAGGCCGGGGTGAGCTTCGCCGACCAGGGCGAAGTGCTGATCAACACCCGCCTGGCCGCCGATATCGTCGGCGCCACCAAGATGGACCGTCCGGAATGGGGCGCGGTCAATCCGGACAATGGCGAGGTCTACTTCACCCTCACCAACAACAGCTCGCGCACCGTCGCCGACGCCGCCAACCCGCGTGCCGCCAACCCCTACGGGCACATCATCCGCTGGCGCGAGAACCAGCGCGACCACGCCGGCAAGCGCTTCAACTGGGACATCTTCCTGCTCGCCGGCCCGCAGAGCGACAGCCGCGGCCCCAACGGCGCGGCGCTGGACGCCAGCAACATCCTGGCCAGCCCGGACGGCCTGTGGTTCGACCCGGACGGCCGCCTGTGGATCCAGACCGACATGAGCGGCAGCCAGCTCTCCAGCGGCCCGTTCGGTCACAACCAGATGCTGGTGGCCGACCCGCGCACCGGCCAGGTCAAGCGCTTCCTCACCGGCCCGCTCGGCGCGGAGATCACCGGCATCAGCGCCACGCCGGACTTCTGCACCCTGTTCGTCAACATCCAGCACCCGGGCGAAGGCTCCACCGCCACCAACCTGCTCAGCGCCTGGCCGGACGGCCCGGGCCGCCGCCCGCGCTCGGCCACCGTGGTAGTCACCCGCGAGGACGGCAAACGCCTGATGTAGTCCCCCTCGCAGCAAAGAAACCCGGGCTCGCCCGGGTTTCTTTTTGTCCGGACTTCCCCTCGCCCGGCGCACAGGGTAAAACGCGCCTCCGATCGGCTACCCTCTAGCCGAATCCGTTTTTGCCTGGAGACGTACCGTGGAAGAAGTCATCGATCAGCTGCGCGAACTCAACGAGACGGTGCCGGTACCCCTGGAGCTGCCGGAAGAGGAAACCCTGGTGGAGATCCAGGAGCAGATCCTCATCCACCTGCCGTTCGAACTGCGCGAGTACCTGCTCAAGGTCAGTGACGTGGTCTACGGCCGCCTGGAGCCGGTCACCGCCAGCGACCCGCAATCGCACACCTACCTGCCGGAAGTCGCCTCGGTAGCCTGGGACCGCGGCCTGCCGCGCGACCTGGTGCCGCTGTGCCAGGACGGCCGCGACTACTACGCGGTGGACGTCGAAGGCACCGTGTGGCTGTGGGACGGCGACGAAGGCGAGCTGACCGACGAGAGCTGGGACTCGGTCTGGCACTGGTGCCGCGACGTCTGGCTGGAGAGCTGAGCCTGCCGCCACGCTGGCCGCTGCACCGCTCCTGGACTTAACTGGCAGACGACACCTCTGCACAAGACCAGGACATGGCCAGCATCAAGACCCGTCTGCTCATCAGCGGCCTCGCCGCCCTCGCCATCGGCGGTGGGTTATGGCTGGGCCTGGCCGGCTCCGCGAGCACGCCGGGCGACCAGCCAAGCTCGGTAGCGCCGACACCGAGCAGCACCGCCAACATGACCACCACCGAGCCCACCCCCGCTAGCCGCCAGGCGCTGCAGGACGACCCCGCCGTGCAGGGCTACCAGGCGCGCCTGCAGTTCGCCGGCGATTACCAGAGCTTCGTCAAAGGCGCCGCCGAACTGAGCGAGGCCGAGCGGCGCCAGCGTGCCGCGGCGCTGGCCAAGGAGATCGACCGGCGCGAGGCGGCCGGTGAACTGGCGCTGAGCGAGGCACTGTTGCTGCAGGTCGGCCTGGCCCAGGCCGAGGGCGGCGACGAGGAAGCGCAGAAGGCCCGCGCCGATGCGCTGGTGTCCCGCTACCAGGCGTTGAGCGCGGCGCGTGAGGCACAGGCCAAGGCGCCCGATGCGCGCTTCAACCGCTACAAGTCCGACGAGAAACGCATCGTCGAGGAAGTCATGGCCATGGACAGCATCCCCGACGGCCTCAGCCGCGACCAGTACCTGCGCCAGCGCCTGCAGGAGGCGCGGGAGCAGGCGTATCAGTAGCCCAAGAGTCTGCTCTCAGAGCAGCTGGTCGAGGATGTAGTAGAGCAGGTTGAACGGCTTGGCCTTGTCCGCCGCCGGGCTGCTCTCCGACGCCGACAGCACCGCGCCGTTGCCCTCCAGCAGGTTGTTGACGAAGTTATCCAGCTGCAGGTTCTGCTCCTGCACATCCGAGTTGGCGAACTCGATGATGCTGGTGCAGTGGCTCTCGTTCACCGCGCGGTACTGCGGGAAGTAGCCGCCGAAGTTGCTCAGGTTGGCCAGTTGGCCGCGCAGGCGGCCGGTGTCCACCGCCCACTTGGCGTGGATCAGTGCCTCCTTGGTGGCGGCGTCCGGGGCGTTGATAATGTCCGGATGGAAGCGCTCGTAGGAGTAGGACGAGTAGTTGAGGTCCTGCCAGAAGTGCGTGTGGCCGAGGCGATCACCCGGCAGGTTGGTCGACAGCGCCGTGTACAGGCTGCCCAAGTCGCTGCCATTGAGCCCCGGCAGGCGGCTCTGCAGGTAGGCCACCGGACCATCGTTGATACCCCAGGCCGCGCGAATGTAGTCCTGCAGCGGTCGCGACGGGTACTGGCTGATGTCGCTGCCGGGCGGTGCGCTGAACACCGGGCCGGAGTCGTCGAGCAGGAAGCCACGGGTCGGCGCCATATCCTGGCGGATACCCACGTAGTTGGTCAGGCTGCCGGCGCCGCCGGCGCTGCAGCCGGTGGTGAGCAGCTGGGCCGGGCGTGGCAGGTTGTTCTTCAGCCAGGCCACCACGGCGCGGGTGTTGCGCATGCCGTTGTGGTGCCACACCAGCGGCGGCTTCTGGTTCTGCGGGTCGTTGTACACCGCCACCTTGTCGCCGGAGTAGATGTCGCCGGTGCAGTAGGGCACGTAGATCATGTTCCAGTTCTGCGTCTTGGTCCGCGTCCAGGGGTGCAGGCGCACCACCAGCGGACTGACCAGGCTGGCGCCGGGGTTGAGCAGGCCCATGTAGTCGTCGGGGATGCCGTCCGGGTTGCGCGCACCACGGATGCCGGTCTGTCCGGTGCAGCTGGCGTAGTCCCAGCAGGCGCCGCCGCCTTCCAGGTAGATGATGGTGTTGGTGGTGTTCGGCACGCGGTTGACGAAGAACTTGTAGGGCGAGCCGTTGCCGCACACCGCGCCGGTCTGCGGCGCCAGCTGGATGGCCTGCCAGCCGTAGTAGTTGCCAGGTTTGAAGCCCGAGTTGAAACCGCCCGGGTTGTTCAGCAGCGGGTACGGGCCGAGGCCCTGTTCGGCGGTGACCGTGTTGTCCGCCGGCGGCGGCGAGGTGAGGTTGAGCAGGGTCTTCCAGACGCTGTAGTCGCCCAGTTCGGCATGGGCAGGCGTGGTGGTGAGCAGCGCCGCCGCGGATACGCAGCAGGCCAGCAGGGCAGACTTCATGGGCACGTCCTCGTCTTGTTCTTCTTGTCGAGGGCATGGGCCACGGCCGGAGACTTCCATGCCCGGTGGCGGTCCCGGTCGGGGACCGAAGCACAAGAGGCACGCTAGTACATGGCGCCGGCATGGCCAAGGCGCGCTTATATTGATTCGGGATAGTGAGGCTAAAAGAAGCTAACCGGCGCGATGCTGCGGGGATCGGCGTACATCCACTCAGGGTAGGTATATGCGAAATTCGCCCCCGCCCAGCGGCCCGCCGTTGCGCAGCTCGATGCGCCCGCGCCGGCCCTGGCGCTCGTGCAGCTCGGCGATGCGCGCGGCGAAGTACAGACCGAGGCCGGTGCTGCCGCTGCTCTGGTTGAGGCCGAGCACGTAGTCGCCCTGATGGTCGAGCATCGCCTGTGGATAACCGGCGCCGTCGTCGTTGATGCTCAGCAGCAGCTCGCCGTTCTCTTCGTAGGCGCTCAGCAGCAAGGAGCTGCGCGCATAGCGGATCGAGTTGGCGATGATGTTGGCCACCACCGAGCCGAGCAGCTCCTGGTCGAAGAAGCCCATCAGGTCGAAGGTCTCCACCTCGCAGCGGCCGGCGATGCCCCGGCTATGCAGCACCTCGTCGTGGCGAGCCAGCTGGGCCTGCAGGAAGTCCTCCACCTCCTGATAACCGGGGCGCAGCGGCAGCTGGTTGACGCCCAGTTTGTACAGGCCGAGCAGCTGCACCAGCATGCCGTTGAGGCGGGCGAACTCGTACTCGATCACCCCGCGCTGCGGGCCGTCCTGCAGCTCCGCCGGCAGCTGTGCCAGCCACTGCGCGTGGGCCTGGCCGAGCATGGCCAGGGAGTTCTTCATGTCGTGCACGGTGGAGGCAATCACCGTGGAGAAATCCAGCCCGCTCATTCGTCGAAGGCCCGGCGCCGCAGCTGCTGGTAACGCTCATAGCGCGCATCGTCGTGGGGGATCATGCGCACCGCGTCGAGGCACGCGCGGCACTCCTCGGTGAGCGCGTCCGAGGCCTCCTCACCACTCAGGCGCTGCAGCGACTGGGCGGTGTTGAGGGCGATGCTGATGTTCTTCGGCTGCAGCACCAGCGCCCGGCGGAACAGCTCCAGGGCATCGGCGAAGCGGCTCAGCTGGTAGGCACGCACGCCCTGGCGGTTGAGCTCCACCGCCTCCTTGGCGCTGCTGAGGATGGCCGGATCGTTGGTCAGCTTGGCCACGCCCTGCAGCACCGCCGGGTCGTCGCCATAGATTTCCACGCAGCTCTTCAGCACACCCTCGCCCGCCTCGGCCTGGCCCAGCTGCTTGAGCTGGCTGGCCACGGCCAGGGCAGCGTCGGCACAGAAGAACTCGCCGAGCTGCGCCATCTCGGCCACCGCCTGCGCGGCCAGCTGGTTGGCCCGCGCCGCGTCGCCGGACTTGTGCAGGCTGCTGGCCTGCATCAGCCGCGCGCGCACCTGCAGCACCTTGTCCTGGCCGAACTGGTTGTCCAGCTCGGCCAGGGTCTGGTTGATCTCGGCCTGGGCGCGCTTGTCCAGGGTCTCCTCGCCGGCGCCGGAGATCAGCGCCTGGCTCAGGCTCAGGTAGTTCTCCGCACTCTTGAAGCGCGAGTTCTTGCCCTGCTCCACCGCGCTGCGGAAAGCCTTGGAAGCGCCGCTGAAGTCCTCGTTGCGCAGCGCCAGCTTGCCCAGCTGGGCCTGGCGGCGGATGGCCAGGGGCGACAAGCGCACGGCGTCCTCGAGGATTTCCTGGGCGCGCTTGGCCTCGCCCTGGGCTTCCAGCACTGCGGCTAGGCCGTCGTAAAGGCCGGGCTGCATGGGAAAGGTCTGCAGCGCCTTCTCGTACAGCTGACGCGCATGCACGTGCTCGCCACGCGCCTGCAGCTGCGCGCCCAGGGCCTGGTAGGCCCAGGGGATGGCGCGCTCGGCCAGCACGGCGTTGAGCAGACGCTCCAGCTCCTCGCCGCG
Source organism: Pseudomonas sp. Gutcm_11s (assembly GCF_028649395.1). Classification (GTDB taxonomy): domain Bacteria; phylum Pseudomonadota; class Gammaproteobacteria; order Pseudomonadales; family Pseudomonadaceae; genus Aquipseudomonas. Next base: position 19,378 of record NZ_JAQSUW010000017.1, read on the forward strand.
CCCCAGCGTGCGCAGGGCGCCGGCCTTGTAGCGCTGGCACAGCGGTAGCAGGCGCTTGTCCTGCTGGCTGAGGCGGTCGCAGGCGGCCAGCACGTCGGCCGGGGCCTGCTTGTCCAGCGCCTGCAGCACCGGCTTGAGCAGGGCCTTGCGCTCCATCAGCTTGTCCAGGCGCTGGGCCAGGCTGGCGCGGTTGAAGGGCTTGGTCAGGTAGGCATCCGGCTCGTGCTCCAGGGCGCTGAGCACCATGGCCTGGCTGCTCTCGGCGGTGACCATGACGAAGATGCACAAGTGGCTGATCAGCCGTGCGGCGATCAGCTCCTCCAGCACCTGCTGGCCGTTCTTGCCGGCGCCCAGGTTGTAGTCGTGGAGGATGATGTCGTAGCGCTTCTGCCGGCACATGGCGATGGCTTCCTCGCCGCGGTCGGCGGTGTCCACGTCGCGCGCGCCCATCTCGCGCAGCATGGCCTTGACCGAGCTGCGGAAGTCGGAGAAGTCGTCGACGATGAGAAAGCGCTGCTGGCTGTAGTCCTGCATGTGCTTGGCCTTCCTGGAGCCGGGGAAGCTTCAGTGTAAGCCAGGATTGGCTGCCGTCTCGCTCGCCGCGAGACGGCGCAGCGTTCAGCGGCTACGTGCCTGGCTGCCCTCCAGCTCCAGCAGGTTGAGGAGGAAGCGGGCGAAGTAGATCAGGTCCTGCTCCATGGCCTTGCGCGCGGCCTTGGCATCGCCGGCCTCGATGGCGGCGAAGGCTTCCTCGTGGAAGTCGTTGAGCCGCAGCGACAGGTCGGCGCCGGTGAACAGGCGGTTGAAGAACGGACCGATCTGCAGCCACAGCGACTCGATCGAGCGCAGCAGTATCGGGTTGCCGCAGGCGCCGTAGAGATGCAGGTGGAAGCGGCTGTTGGCCTCCAGGTAGTCCTGGATCTGGCGCTGCTCGATGGCCACGTCCATGCGCGCCACACAGTCGCGCAGCTCGGCCATGTCGGCGGGAGTCAGGTTGGGCGTGGCCAGCTCCACGGCCAGGCCTTCGAGGCCCAGGCGCACCTGGAAGATGTTCTGGTAGCGCTCGCGGGTCATCGCCGGCACGCGCACCGAGCGCTGCGGCTCGCCCTCCAGGGCGCCCTCGGCGACCAGGCGCTGCAGCGCGGCGCGTACCGGCATCGGGCTGGTGCCCCACTGCGCGGCGAGGTCGCGGATCTTCAGGCGCTCGCCGGGCTGGAAGCGCCCCTCGAGCAGGCTTTCGCGGATACGTTGGTAGAGAGTTTCCTGCAGATTGTCGGCCATGAAGTTCAGCGTCCCCGTGGTGGCGCAGGGAGCTGGCTGAGGGTCAGAGAACAGTCGCGCATAGAGTGCACCTTGTCTTTTGTGATCACATAAACGGCAAAAAAGCTCTAATAGGCAGTATTAAACCACTCATTGCTATTTCTGTGATCACAAAATAGCATGTGCAGAAATTCGAACGAGGTGTTCAGCATGACTGCCAGTGGTATCAGCCCGTCCGCCGTGGAGACTTTCGCCGCCCGCGAGCGCGAGCGCTTCATCGCCCGCAACCCGAAGTCGGTGGCCCTGGCCGAGCGTGCGCGCAACTCCCTGTACGGCGGCGTGCCGATGCACTGGATGGCCGACTGGTCGACCCCGGTGCCGCTGTTCGTCGAACGCGCCAAGGGCGCGCGCTTCTATGACGTCGACGGCCACGAGTACATCGACTTTTGCCTGGGCGACACTGGCACCATGTTCGGCCACTCGCCGGACCCGATCGCCAAGGCCATCGCCGAACAGGGCAACAACGGCCTGACCACCATGCTGCCGGGCGAGGACGCGGTGGTCTGCGGCGAGCTGCTGGCCGCACGCTTCGGCCTGCCATTCTGGCAGGTCACCGCCACCGCCACCGACTCCAACCGCTACGTACTGCGCTGGGCCCGGGCGATCACCGAGCGCAAGACCCTGCTGGTGTTCGACGGCTGCTACCACGGCACCGTCGACGACGTGATGGTGCGCTACCGCGACGGCGAGACCGTGCCGCGCTCCGGCCTGGTCGGCCAGGCCTACGACCTGACTCAGTACAGCCGCTCGATCCCGTTCAACGACGTGGCCGCACTGGAAGCCGCGCTGGCTAAAGGCGACGTCTGCGCTCTGCTCTGCGAGCCGGCGATGACCAATATCGGCATGGTCCTGCCCGAACCGGGCTTCATGCAGAAGTGCCGCGAGCTGACCAGGAAATACGGCGCACTGCTGATCATCGACGAGACCCACACCATCTCCACCGATATCGGCGGCTGCACCAAACTGTGGGATCTCGACCCGGACTTCTTCGTGGTCGGCAAGCCGATCGCTGGCGGTGTGCCGTGCGGCATCTTCGGCTGCAGTGCAGCGATGGCCGAGGCCATGACCGAGGCGCGCAAACGCGCCAGCGCGGGTAGCCATGGCCACGGCCACAGCGGCATGGGCACCACGCTGTCGGCCAACGCCCTGGCCATGCACTGCATGCGCGCCAACCTGGAACAGGTGATGACCCCGGCGGCCTACGCGCACATGCTGCCGCTGGCCAAGCGCCTGGCCGACGGCTTCCGCAGCCTGATCGGCAAGCACAACCTGCAGTGGTCGGTCACCGAGCTGGGCGCGCGCAGTGAGTTCCAGTTCTGCCCGGTGTCACCGAAGACCGGCGCCGAGGCCGAGGCCGCCTTCCACGACGAACTGCAGATGGCCCTGCACCTGTACCTGATCAACCGCGGCATCCTGATCACCCCGTTCCACAACATGACCCTGTGCTGCCCCAGCACCACGGCGGAGGATGTGGACAAGCTGATCGGCATGCTCGATACGGCCCTTACCGAGCTGCTGGCCATCCCCGGCGCCCGCGAATAACCGAGACGACTCCATGAACTTCGCCGATATCCAGGAAGCCCGCGACTTCCTCGCCAAGCACCCGGAAGTCCGTAGCATCGAGCTGATGCTGATCGACGCCAACGGCATCCCGCGCGGCAAGCTGCTGCACCGCGACGAACTGCTGGCCATCTACGAGAACGGCCGTCCGCTGCCCAGCTCGATCCTCTCGCTGACCATCCAGGGTGAAGACGTCGAGGCCAGCGGTCTGGTCTGGGAAGTCGCCGACGCCGACTGCTGGACCTACCCGATCCCCGGCAGCCTGACCCTGCAACCCTGGCGCACAGTACCGACCGGCCAGCTGCAGGTGAGCATGCACCCGACCCAGGGCCTACCGGCCACGCCCGGCGATCCACGCCATGTGCTGGCCCGCGCCATCGACGCGCTCAAGGCCGACGGCTACCACCCGGTGATGGCGGTGGAACTGGAGTTCTACCTGCTGGATAAACAGCGCGACGCCAATGGCCGTCCGCAACCGGCGCTGCAGGCCAACGGCGTGCGTCCGCAGGCGCCACAGGTGTATGGCGTGTACGAGCTGGAGCAGCTGCAGCCGTTCCTCGACGATCTCTACGCCGCCTGCGAAGTGCAGGGCCTGCCGGTGCGCACGGCGATCTCCGAATACGCCCCGGGCCAGGTCGAGCTGACCCTGGAGCACCGCTTCGACGCCCTGCAGGCAGTCGACGAAGGCGTGCGCTACAAGCGCCTGGTCAAGGGCGTGGCCAACAAGCACGGGCTGCAGGCCTGCTTCATGGCCAAGCCGTTCGGCGACCTGGCCGGCAGCGGCCTGCATATGCACGTCAGCCTGGCCGACGCCGAAGGCAACAATTTGATGGCCAGCGAAGATCCACACGGCACGCCGCTGCTCAAGCACGCCATCGGCGGGATGATGGCCACGCTCAACGACGCCCTGGCGATCTTCTGCCCCAACGCCAACTCCTACCGGCGCTTCCAGGCCAACAGCTACGCGCCGCTGGCCAAGAGCTGGGGGGTGAACAACCGCACCGTGTCGTTCCGCGTACCGGGCGGCCCGGCCAAGAGTCGCCATGTCGAGCACCGCATCTGCGGCGCCGACGCCAACCCCTACCTGGCGGCGGCGGCGATCCTCGCCGGCATCCACCACGGCATCAAGAACCAGATCGATCCGGGCGAGGCCATCATCGGCAACGGCTACGAACAGGCCCGCGAGACGCTACCGACCGACTGGCTGACCGCGCTGCGCAACCTGGAGCAATCGACCTGGGCCAAGGAAGCCCTGGGCGAGGACTTCCTGAAGATCTTCCTGGCGATCAAGTGGGAAGAGTTCCGCCAGTTCGTCGGCGAGGTCGGCGAGCAGGATTGGCGCTGGTACCTGACCCACGCCTGAGGCGAATCAGCGGGCGGCGGGTGCTTCCACCTTGAAGTACTCGCCGGCCACGCTGATGCCAGCACCGCCGTACTCCTGGCAGGCATCGGCGAACACCTCCAGCACGCGCAGGCGCATGCCGTCGCGCAGCAGCTGCACCTTGCACTCGGCCGCCAGGCCGGCGTCCTGCAGCTCGAAGTAATCGCCCGCGCCACTCAGGCGGCCGTCCAGTTCGCCGATGGCCGCCGGCCCCCACTCCTCGATATCCCTGCCGGCCCGTATCGGCGCGAAGGAAGCACGGTAGGCCGTACCCTCGCGGCGGATCTGCAGGGTGCTCCAGGCTGCCTGGCCGGCATAGCGCCGATACTCGCCCTCCACCACGGCGGACAGCGCGGACACATCGCGCTCGCCCACCTTGGCCAGGTTGTGGCGGGTCGCCGCGCCGTCGAAGTCGTTGCGCAGCGCCACCTGCAGCCAGGCGCGGGCCATGCCGGCATGACCGGCCTTGAGATTGGCCAGCATCAGATTGTTCAGCGCCAGCTCCTGGGCGGCACGGTCCTCGGCCTGCTCGGCCTGCTTGAGCTGACGTTCGAACGCCTCTATGGCCTCGGCATGGCGTCCCGCCTGGTAGGCGGCGGTACCGGCCTGGTTGCAGGCGGCCGGGCTGTCGCAACTCTGCTGCGCGGCGGTGCAGAGCGCGCCGAAAGGGAGCAGCAACAGGGGCAGGTAATGGGCTCGCATGGTCGGTCTCCTGGCGCAAAAGCCCCAGCTTAGCGCCTCGGCCCCACCCTGTCGGCCGGCGGCCGCAAAGTTGCATGCCTGGCGGCGCTGGCACAGCGAAGTAAACAGGCAGCATCTATAACAACCAGCAGACCCCGCAGGAACTGCACCGCCAGCACCCTAAAAACTGCCTATGAGATACCCATGGATTTCGAAACCAACACCCTGTCGATGACGGTCCTGATGACCCCGGACATGGCCAACTTTTCCGGCAACGTGCATGGAGGCACCCTGCTCAAGTACCTCGATGAAGTCGCCTATGCCTGCGCCGCGCGCTACGCCGGTTGCTACGTGGTGACCCTGTCGGTGGACCAGGTGATCTTCCGCGAGCCGGTACATGTCGGCGAGCTGGTCACCTTCCTCGCCTCGGTCAACTACACCGGGCGCACCTCGATGGAGATCGGCATCAAGGTGGTCACCGAGAACATCCGCGAGCGCTCGGTGCGTCACAGCAACAGCTGCTTCTTCACCATGGTGGCGATGGACGAACAGGGCCAGCCCAAGCCGGTGCCACCGCTGCAGCCGCAGAGCGCCGACGAACAGCGGCGCTTCCGCCAGGCCCAGCGCCGGCGGGAAATCCGCGAGGAACTGGTACGCCGCTACCAGTCCCTGCACGAGGAGATCTAGCCCCCAGCCGTAGCACCGGTCACTCAGCCAGCGACTGCCTCGGCCCCGCGCCGGGTCAGGCGCTGGCCGATCCATTCCAGCAGCAGCGCCAGGAGCAGCGACGCGCCCACCAGAGGGAACAGCAGCCCCAGGCCCAGCATGATCGCCACCCCGCCCTTCCACAGCGGCAGGTCGTGGCGCAGTGGCGGCACGCCGAAGCGCCCCTGCGGGCGGCGCTTCCACCACATCAGCAGGCCACTGAGCGAGCCGAGCAGGATCAACAGGCACACGGCGAGCATCAGCAACTGGTTGGCCAGGCCGAACATCCTGCCCTCGTGCAGCATCGCCCCGCTCTCCACCGCCCGCGCCACCAGGCCGTAGTCGGCCCAGCGAATGTCTGCCAGCACCTTGCCGCTGTATTGGTCCAGGTGCAGAGTCGCGTCATTGCGCGGGTCGTCGGCGAAGATGGCGATAGTGAACACGCCCTTGGCATCGCCTGGCAGGGTCACGCTGTAGCCAGGATGAACGCCAAGGCGGCTGGCCGTGTCGACCACCAGCTGCAGACCGATACGCTCGGCCGTGGCCGGCGCGGCGGCGGCATGGCCGTGGTGCGCGGCATGCGGGTCGGACTGCGGCAGCGGGGTGTTCTCCACCGCCCAGGCCACGGTCTGCCCGGAGGCGCTGTTGAGGCTGCGCGCCAGCTGGTCCGACTGCGGCACCGCGTCCCACATCTGCGCCGGGAAGTGATTCCAGGCGCCGGCGAACTGCGCGCCCCAGAAGCCGGTCCAGGTCATGCCGGTGAGCAGCATGAACAGCAGCACCGCGCTGCCCCAGAACCCGCTCACCGCGTGCAGGTCACGCCAGAACAGACGCCCGCGCGCCGCCAGGCGCGGCCACAGCACCCCGGCGCCGCCCTGCCCGCGCGGCCACCACAGGTACAGGCCGGACACCACCAGGACGATGCCCCAGCCAGCCGCCAGCTCGATCAGGCGGTCGCCCAGCGGGCCGATCATCAGCTCGCCGTGCAGGGCACGGGCGATGGCCTGCAGGTTGTTCTCGGCATCCTGCTGGCCAAGCAGCGCGCCGCTGTAGGGGTCGAGGAACAGATTGGTCTTGCGCCCGTCGAACTGGGCGACGAACTGCGCGCTGCGCTCGGCGGACTCCGGCGGCAAGTACTGACTGACCTGCACCTGCGGCAGGGCCTGCTGCAGCCGCGCCAGTTGCTGGTCGGCGGACAGCACCACGCCAGCCGGCTGCACCTCGAGCAGCTCGGCGTACATCAACTGGTCCAGCTGCGGCTTGAACAGATACACGATGCCGGTCAGCGATAGCAGGACCATGAAGGGAATGACGAACAGCCCGGCATAGAAATGCCAGCGCCAGGCCAGGTTGTAGAAGGATGGCTTGCTCACGAGAAGACTCCGCAATGGTCGGATCGAGGGCTCTGCGGCCCTGTGCAAAAACGATCAGGCCAGGCGCTGCGGAGGCGCGCGCGGCGCAGCGTCGTGCGCAGTGACGCTCGCAAGCACGATATGGGGCCGCATCGGCAGCGGCGCGTCGGCAACGAACCCCGCGCCGCCCTGCAGCACCGGCGCGGCTCCAGCCAGCGCCGGGCTGGACAGCAACAGGATGCAGTAACCGCACTGGGCCCAGGCAGGTACATCGTGCGCCGGCTGGTCGTGCCCGCCGTCGCCGCAGACCATCTCGCTCATCCAGCCCGGCGCCTGCGCGGCTGCCAGAGCCTGGGAGAACAGCGGCGCGGCCAGCAGCAGGAACATGGCCAGCAGGGCCAGGCACGCGGATCGCTGTAGATGGCGGGTCGAGGGCAAGGTCGGTATCCGGGGGCAGTGAACGGGGCGCCACTGCGCCCCGGCTGCAAGGATAGCCGCTACGACGCCGCTGGTGGGGTCCAGGGCAGGCAGCGCAGGCCCTGCTTGTCCGCCAGCGGGCCGGCGAAGCAGTAGGCCTGGCGCTTGGCATCCCAGCTCGCACGCTGGTCTGCCCGGTAGGGATTGTCGACCTCGGGCACGGCCTGGCCGAGGGCATTGAACAACACCAGCTTGGCGTCCAGGTCGTGCAGACGGGCCAGGTACTGGTTGAAGTCAGGCGTCGCTACCTGGCCCAGGATCGCCCCCAGCGGGTTGCGCACGCGGCGCCACAGGCTCGGTTCGGCGCGCGCCGGCGACTGCAGGCTGCGCACGAAGGCTGCGGTGTCCAGCTGCGAAGCGTTCGCCACCCGCCGGTATGCCGGCAGGCTGTCGTTGACCGTCATCTGCGGCTTGTACAACCAGCGCAGCTGCCAGCGAAGCACGCCCAACTCGGAAGCAGTCTGCGGATTGTCCAGCAGCGTCATCAGCCCGAAGCCTACCAGGGCGAACTCGCGCTGCATGGCGCCCTGCAGGGAGCGCTCGGCCTCGCTCAGCGCGGGTTGCGCCGCGGGGCGCGGCAGCAGGCCGGCGTCATGCAGCACGGCGATGGCGTCCAGATCGGCAGCGAGCAAGCGCACCAGCATCATCTTCAGGATCAGGTTGTCGGCCCGCCCCAGCCACTCGCGCAGCTGGCGCACGTCCTGTTGCAGCAACGCCAGGCCTGCAGCGCCGAGACCACCCTCGGCCAAGACCAGGGCCTGAGCGGCAAGCAGCCGGTTGGCACGGTCCAGGCTGGTGTAGTTGGCCAGTGGCTCGTCCATGCTCGGCTGGCTGAGGGTGCGGTAATCGCTCTGGGCCAGCAGGTTCTCGTAGCGCTGCCGCAGTTCGGCATGGCGCGCCAGTAGACCGGCCAGCTGTGCGGGGTTGTCACGCAGCTGCTGCAAGCATCCGGGCTCACCCAAAGCGCAGAGGCCGGCGGGCAGCTCGATACGCTCGGCGGCCGCGGCCGGCTGCAGCAGATCACTGAAGCCATGCTCGGCGCGCCATTGCCGGTGCGCATCCAGCAGCTGACGCCCCGCGGCCTGCGGGTCCTGGCCGGCGGGCGCATCCAGCCCCAGCAACTGGTAGTAGGCGACACTCTCGGCGGCCGCTGGCGGAGCCTGCAGCCAGGCACGCGCGTCGGCCAGCAGCGGCTCATCGCGCAGCCATAGCCAGGCCAGCGCCGCCAGGAGCAGGAAGGAGACAAGGCTGATCCACTGCCATTTCTTCATCGGGCAAACGTCCTCTGTTCGTCGTGAGCGGCGACCCTAACGGGATCGCGATCGCAGCTCAATCCCCTCCTCCACGGATAGGTTAAGCTTGGGCCTGTGACTGCCGGAGTTCCCATGATCGACCTGTTCGATGTGCTGTTGCTGATGCTGTTCGCCACCGCTTGCGCCTGGTTGTGGCGCGGCCATGGCATTCGCGAGCGCGCCCTGGCGCTGGCCAAGCAGCATTGCGCCAAGCTCGATATCGAGCTGCTCGACGGCAACGTCGCCTTCCGCCGCCTGGCCATGACCCGCGACAGCCGCGGCCGGCGCCGTGTGGCGCGCATCTACGACTTCGAGTTCACCGTCACCGGCGAGCAGCGCCTGAGCGGCAGCATCAGCATGTACGGGCGCCAGCTGGGCAGCATCGAGCTGCAGGCCCACCCGTTCCAGGCGCCCATGCAGCACGACGACAAGGTGATCCAGCTGGATGACTGGCGGCGCAGCCACCCGCGCCCGGATGATCGCCGCCGCGTCGACTGAGTCAGCCGCGCAGCTCCTCCATGCGCAGCAGCACCTGCTGCCACTCCGGCTCCGCCGCGTAGGTCATCGGCCTGCGCAACAGGCGGCAGCGCCAGCGATGCCAGCTCCGCCCGCGTAACTGCTGGAAGCGCCGGCAGCCGGCACTCAGCCAATGCGCATCGAAGCCATCCCAGACACCCGCGGTCGTCCAGTGGTTGCCCCACAGCAGCGGCGCCACTTCTTCCAGATAGATACCCTGCAGCTCGTCGACGGACAGGCCGCTGGCCAGCAGCACGCGAGCGATATGACGGTGGTCGTGCTCGTCCAGCTGGTTGTCCAGCCACAGTTCGGACAGCGCCAGCCACACCTCCTCGCGGCTGGCGCTCATCTCAGACCTGCGCCAGGAGGAAGGCCTGCACCCGCTCGGCCGTGTCCTCGGGGTGCTCCTGCATGAAGCAGTGGCCACCCGGCACCTCGGCGATGCTCACCGCCGGATTGAGCCCGCTCAGGCGCTTGGCGGACTGGCCGACGAAGGGGTAGGTTTTGTCGCCGTAGAGCAGCAGGCTCGGCGTGCGGATCTTGCCAAGCGACGGCCACAGGCGCTTGGGGAAGGAACTGAAGATATCCACCTCGCGGCTCGGCCGGCACTTCAACTCGACACCGCCGCCCTCCGCATCCTTCAACGCGTGGTCGACATAGGCCTGCAGCGCGGCATCGGTCCAGCCACGGAAGATGCCCTTGCCCTGCAGCAGCCCGAAGGCATTGTCCCGGTCCGGCCAGTGGCGCCGACGGCTGGCGGACTTCTTCGCCATCACGTTGCGGCGGTGCAGGCCGACCAGTTCGGACAGCGCCATCGCGCCGATCATCGACTTGCTGAAGAGCACCGGGTCGAGCAGCGCCGCACGGCGGAACAGGTGCGGCTCGCGCGCCAGGATCAGGCTGGTCAGCACCCCGCCGAAACTGTGGCCCAGCGCGTAGCGCGGCACCTCGCCGAAGATCCCGCGCCCGGCCGCGAAGGCCTCCACCGCCAGCTCGGCGCTGCGGTTCCAGCCGTGGAAGCGGCCGCCGTGCTCGGTATCACCATGGCCCTGGGCATCACACAGCCACAGGTCGAAGTACTCGGCCAGGGGCGCCAGCAACGGCTCATAGGTACGCCCGCAGAAGCCGTTGCCGTGCAGGAAGTGCAGCAGCGGCTTGCCGCTCGGCGCGGTATGCCAGCCAGTCAGGGTGAAGCCGGCGGAGGTGGGGTGGGACCAGGGAAGCAGGTGCATGGGAAAAGGCGCCGCAGCGGAAACTGCGGCCAGTGTAACGACGCACCGCGAGAGAGTCAGGCCGACAAAGGTGCCGAATGTTCGGCGATAAAGGCCTGCAGTAGCTGGTTCAGCCGCTCCGGCTGGTCCAGCGGAGTGGCGTGGCCGGAGTCCTCGATCACCTCCAGGCGGGCGTCGCTCAGCTGGTCCAGGTAGGCGCGCTTGTACTCCAGCGGGGTGTAGTCGCGATCGCCGCTGACCACCAGCAGGGGCACGTTCGCCTCGCCGGACCTGGGCAGGGACGACCAGCCGGGAATGGCGCGCATGGCATGCAGGTAGGAGGTAGGGTCGTTGCTGGCAATGCGCTCGGCCACCCGCTCGCGCAGCGCCTGTTGCTCGGGTTTGGGGAATAGCTTGCCGGCCAGCATCCCGGCCAGTGCCGGCAGGCCCAGCAGGCGCACCAGGCCCAGGCGCAGCCAGACCTGGCCACGCACCTTCCAGGTATCGACCGGGAAGCTCGGCGCGCTGTTGACCACCACGGCCGCGCGCACCAGCTGCGGCTGGTCCGCCAGCAGCTGGAAGGTGAGCATGCCGCCCATGGAGATGCCCACCAGGATGCACGGCTCGAGTCGCAGGGTACGGATGAAATCGGCCACGTCCTCGGCCAGCTCGGCCATGCTTACCGGGGCGCGCAAGGGTTCGCTCTGGCCATGGCCGCGCACGTCCATGGCGATTACCTCGCAATGCGCGGCCAGATGCTCGATCTGCGGCTGCCAGTCGAGCAGTGACGAGCCCAGACCATGCAGCAGCAAAACAGGACGACCCTGGCCCCGGCGAACATAGGCGAAGCGGCCACTGGCCAAGTTCAGATATTCCATCAAAGTTCTTCCATTCAATATTAAATGGCAATACATCGCCGTCACCGATGACAACTTATGACCACTAATAAAGTTGCTCGACAGGATAACTTTTCAATAAAACTTTATTGCCTGCCTTGTTATTTGCCTTGCTCTGGCAAACCCCCTAGAATCGCCACGATCCGATTCGAGAACTGATCATGTACAACATTGCCAGCCCCACCCAGGCACGTAGCAAGAAGGCTCTGGAGCGCTTCCTGAACGCCGCTGCCGAATTGCTGGCCAGCAACCAGTTCGAAGAAACCGGCATTTCGCAGATCGCCCAGCTTTCCGAATCCTCGGTCGGCACCTTCTACCGCCTGCTCGGCGACAAGGACGTCCTGCTGTATGCCGTGCATGAGCGCTTCGTCGAGCAGAGCCGTACCGCCGTAGACGCCCTGCTGGACGACCTGGCGCGTGACGCGCTGCCGCTGGACGCCCAGGTGGAGGCCTTCATCCACGGCGTGGTGCGCCTGTTCGAAGGCAGTGAAGGCCTGTTGCGCGCCCTGATCCGGCGCAGCTCGATGGACCCGCAGTTCCGCCAGCGCTTCCACCAGCTCAACGCCTACATCGGTCAGGCCTTCGGGCGCATCGTGTTGAACCACCGCAGCCATCTGCACCACCCCTGCCCGGAGCAGGCCGCCGATCTCAGCGCCCATATGCTGCTCTCCGGTTTGAACTACTTCACCATGGTCGGCAGTCTCGGCGCGACGCCTCGGGAAGTTCTGCCTGCAGAACTTTCCCGAATGATCTGCCACTACCTGCAAGTTAGCCAAAGTTAGACGGCTTATATAACAACCCAACTTAGCGACGGCTGTCACGGCGTAATTGTGCCGGCGTGAAGTCGGTCGGTTTCAGTGCAATATCGAACTGATCCGCCGGCTCTTCGTTGGACAATATGCCGATCACATAGCGGCCACCGATCAGGTCATATACCGCATCGCCTTTGGTCCAGATCAGCGGCTGGTCGTACATGTTGAGGGTGTACGACTCGCCGAGGCGCCAGAGGTTGTCGCGGTTGTCGTAGTGGTCGACCACCAGGATCTGGTAGCTGTCCTCGTCGAAGTACAGATCGCGCTGCTTGTACTGGTGGCGCTGACCGGCCTTGAGGGTGGCGCGCACGTGCCAGACGCGGTGCAGCTCGTAGCGCAGCAGGTCCGGATTGACGTGGCCGGGTTTGACGATATCGCTGTACTTGTTGGTCTTCGCCGCGAAGCGGTAGCTGTTGTAGGGCACGTACAGCTCCTCCTTGCCCACCAGCTGCCAGTCGTACTTGTCCGGGGCGCCGGAGAACATGTCGAAGTTGTCGGTGGTACGCATGCCTTCGGAGGCGGTGCCGGGCGAGTCGTAGGCCACGTTCGGCGTGCGCCGCACACGGCGCTGGCCGGAGGCATAGAGCCAGGCCAGGCGCGGCTCCTTGACCTGGTTGACGGTCTCGTGGACCAGCAGCTCGGTACCCGCCAGGCGCGCCGGCGCCAGCACCGACTGGCGGAAGTAGAACAGCACGTTGCCGTTGTCCTTGCTGGCGTTGCCGGCATCCTGGTTGAACAGGAACAGGTCTTCGATCTGGGTCATGAAGTAGTTGCCGCTGGCATGCGGCACGGCCTGGGCGTAGTAGCGCTTGACGCTGTCGCCGCGGTAGCGGACCAGGTGGTTCCACAGCACTTCCAGCGCCGACTGCGGGATCGGGAACGGCGTGGCCAGCTTGAAGTCGGCGATGCCGTTACCGTTCTCGATCAGCTTGGCCGTGGCGGCGTTGCCCTTGATCGCGCTGTACACCTTGTCCGGGTAGGAGGCCGAGCGGCGGCTGGGGTAAACGTTGAGCTTCCAGCTGTTCGCATAGCGCTTGAGCATGGCCACCTGGCCGGGGCTGAGGTGCTCGCGGTACTGCTCGACGTTGGCGGCGGTGATGCTGAACAGCGGCTGGTCGGCGGCGAAGGGGTCCTTGTAGCCGAGCTTGGAGTCGAACGCCGCGGCGTCACGCGGCAGGCCGCCATCCCACGCGGGGATGGTGCCGGCGGCGTTGCCGGCCTTCTCGGCTCCCAGGGGCGTCAGGTCCTGGCCCAGGCGGGCAACCTGATCGGCATCCACCTCGGCCATGGCCAGTGGCGCAGCCACGAGGGCGGCGGCCAGCAGGGTAATTCTCAGACGATGCATGGCGTTCCCTCTCAGAAGCTGTATTTGACGTTGAAGGTCAGGTAGTCGCGGTCGGTGCGCTTGTTCGACAGACCGCCACCGCTGTAACCGACATATTTGGCGCCCACGGTCAGCGACTCCTGGTAGATCGCATCCAGGCCCACCGACCAGCTCTGCGCCTCCTCGTCCAGGCCGTTGGTGAGCTGGGGCGCCACACCGTTGATGCTGTACTGGTAGCTGACGCTGGGCACCAGGTTCACCAGGTTGAACACGTTGCTGTAGGTCAGGCTCATGCTGGCCTGGGCGCCATAGGCGCTGCTGGTCGCCTCGTAGTAGTCGACGTCCGACTCCAGGCCCTGCACGCGGCTGGCCACCAGCTCGGAGAACAGGGTCGCCGAGTCCGCGCCGAGCACGCTGGTGAAGTTGTAGATGGCGGCCAGCGAGGCCTGGTACATGTCCTTCTCGCGGTAACCATCGAGGTGAGTGCCAGCCGGCAGCCCCTGCGGATTGAGCAGCGCGATGGGCAGGTACTCGTTGAGGCCGAGAGCGATCGGCGTGTCCGGCCGGTAGCTCAGTTCGCCAGCCAGGGACAGGCCGTTGAAGATGCTCTCGCCACCGATCGAGGTGTTGAAGCTGATGCCGAACAGGTCGCGCTTCTCCAGGTACTCGGCGTAGTAGCGCGAGCTGCTGGCGTTGGGCAGCGCACCGACCACCGGCAGCACCAGCGGCTCGCCGACGGTCAGGCCGATCATCGGCACCTGCATGCTGTAGCGCAGGTAGTAGAAGCCCAGTTCGGTGTCGTTCAGCTCCGGCACGAACCAGCGCAGGGCCAGGCCGTACTGGGCCGAGTCGTCGGCGTCGATATCCTGGGCGCGCGGGATAAAGGTGGTGGGGACATAGGCACGCAGCAGGTCGTTGACCAGGCCGGGCGGCAGACTGTTGGCCCAGGCCTGGGCGGCCGCCGGGCTGTCGAAGGCCATGGCCTGGCCGGCGAGACCGGTGACCTGTTCCTGCAGCGGCGAGGCAGACAGGTAGTCGCAGTCCTCACCGAGCGGGTCGAGGGTCGAGAAGTAGGTGCCGCAGGGGTCGATCTTCGAGGCTTCCCAGGCCTTGCCCGGCTGCCAGTAGCCCTCGACGGAGAGGTTGTCACGCAGCTCGTAGGAGCCGTAGATCATGAAGGTCGGCAGGTAGGCCTCCTTGATCTCCGAACCGGGCGCGCGCAGGGCGTTGATGTCCACCGGGTTGGTCGCGCCGATGCCGTTCTGATAGAACAGCCCCTCGCCCCAGTTGATCACCTGGCGGCCGAGGCGGGCATTGAGGTCGCGGTCATTGACCGTCCAGCTGCCATAGACGAAGGCGTCGAGCAGGTCGATGCTGGACCCCGCTTCCTCGAGGCCGCCGTCGCTGATCTCGCGATGCCGGCGCGAGTCGTCTTCCAGTTCGAAGTCGTAGAAGGCGCGTCCGCGGATGAACACGCCATGGCGCTCTTGGTAGCGCAGGTCCATCTCCGAGACGACCTTGGCCATCTGCGAGAACAGGTCGCCCTTGCGGAAGTTCAGGTTGCCGTCGTCGGAGTTGATCAGCCCCGAGTTGCTACCGCTGCCGCCATTGGCGCGGGCGATCAGCTTGTCGTCCTGCCCCTCCATGCGGTAGCTGACACCGTAGGAGATGGTGGTGTCGAGCGAGGTGGTCCAGTCTCCCGAGCGCACCTGAAATGCCTGTGCTACCCCGATGGGTAGCGCGCCGAGCAGTGCCAGGCCGGCGACCGCCAGGCCCCTTCCTTGATACATCACGATGACCTCCAGCTGTTGTTTTTATCGGAATCGGAACATCGGTTCCGAAACAATGTAGATTCCGCCGCACCAGCTGGCAAGCCCCAGCACGCATATTTTTTCGATAGCGGGTCGTCACGATCGGCGTCCAGCCTGATCGCATGTTTTATCGATGGCCACGCAGGCGCTCTAGCCTGGGAGATTGCACCTGCAGCCCGCTCGATGCCGCGCCATCCGTGGCCTTCACCCACTTGACGGAATCGGAATTCCTGTTTCTATTTGAATGGCAACGCCCACAATAACAACGGAGATCACCTCCATGACTGCTCTGCGTACGCTGCTCTTTTCCCTGCTGTTGTTCACCCTGCCCCACGCCATGGCCGACTCGCGCTGCAGCGACCGGTCCCGCACGCTACTGCTGCCCGCCAAGGTCAGTTGCAGCCACCAGACCACCTGGATCGACTCCGGCATCGTCGGTGCCCGCCAGGTGATCTACCAGACACCACTGGGTACTCCGCCCAGCGGCGGCTGGCCCGTAGTGCTGATCTACCAGGGTTCGTTCTTCCCGCTCGATGACTTCAGCTACACCAGCAACCTGCCATTCGGTGGCTACTACGAAGGCAAACTGGTGCAGACCCTGCTCAACAATGGCTACGCGGTGATTGCCCCCAGCGCACCCGCCGACCTGTTCTGGCAGACCAATATCCCCGGCCTGGCCCAGGCCTATGAGCTGACCACCGACTACGACTTCCTCGGCAACGTGCTGGCGGCCATCGCCAGCGGTCACTTCGGCCCGCTCAATACCCAGCGTCAGTACGCCACCGGCATTTCCAGTGGCGGCTACAACAGCAGCCGCATGGCCGTGTCGTTCCCCGGGCAGTTCAAGGCGCTGGCCATCCAGTCCGGCTCCTACGCCACCTGCAGCGGCCCGCTGTGCGTGGTGCCCGACACCTTGCCCGCGGACCATCCGCCAACCCTGTTCCTGCATGGCTTCGTCGATACGGTGGTGCCCTGGTGGAGCATGGACCTGTACTACGACCGTCTGCTCCAGCAGGGCACGGAGACGGCGCGCTACACCGAGCCGCTCGGCGGTCACGAGTGGTTCGCCGCCTCGCCGGCCAAGGTTCTGGCCTGGTTCAACGCCCATCCCTGAGCGGGATAAATGTTAACTGCGTCGCAACATGGCACTCTGCTACCATCCGAGCCGGCCGCCTCTTGGCCGGCTCCCTCCACTGTGGACAAGGACCACGCCTTGCAGAACCTGCGCACCTCAGACAACGGCGGCTACATCGACTTTCTCCGCGACCACCTCGGCCAGCAAGGCATCGAGTCCATCGCCTGCGACCTCGGCGAGGAAGCCCGCGGCCATCGCTTCGCCCTGCTGCTGCCGCACGAGCACGACGCCTCGCGCGCCTGGCAGCTTCTGAGCGCAGCGCCCAGCGAGTTCGATCACCACCTGCAGGTTGCAGACGAGCAAGACGATCGCCGGATCGCCTTCTACCGCTCGCCCCTGGTGCGCCGCTACAGCCTGGGCGTGCTGGCCCTGTTGCTGCTCGGCATGGGCGTGGAGGCGCTGCTGGCCCGCTAGCCCAGGCGGCAGTCCGCTAGGGCGGCGGACAGTTTCTCGGCATCCTGCGGCGCGGCGAAGATCAGCTCCAGTCGCGAATCCCGCCGCCACTCACTGACGCGCCATTGCAGAGCGCTGCCGTCCAGGGCGTTGGCCGATTGCCAGTCGCTCTCGCCATGCACCACCAATTTGGCTCGGCGCCAGGGCAGGCCGCTCAACCAGCGCCCGAGCCTGTCGAGGTCGAAGACCTGGCCGGGATGGAAACGCCAACCGATGCTCCAACCCTCGGCCTGCGCCTGCACCTGGCAGATCGGCCGGCGCGGATCGCTCCAGATTGCCGCCAGCGGCGCGCGCCCCGAAGGCAGCTCGGGTGATTGTGCGCCAGGCTGTGCATGGGCCTCGGCCCCCGGCAATGCGGCGAAATCCAGCTCGCCATTGCTGGTCCAGCGCAGTGGCCGTGCCGGCAGCCGTACGCGCACCCGCTCGCGGCTCGCCTCGTCCAGCGCCTCGGCCTTGTTCAGCAGCAATAGGCCAGCCTTCTCCAGCGTCGCCTGCTGGCTCTCCGGCAATTCCTGGTCAGCCGCCAGGGCCGCTGCGTCGAGCACCAGTACCGGCGGTTGCAGCGCCAGCACTCCGGCCCAGGGCGCCTCACCCAGCTGGCGCAACAGTTCGAGCGGGTGACCGAGGCCGGATGGCTCGATCAGCAGGCGATCCGGCCGCGCCTGGCGCAGCAGCCGTCCGAGACCGACCTGGAACGGCGCACCGGCCACACAGCACAGGCAGCCGCCGGGAATCTCGGACAGCGACACTCCCTCCTGCCCAGTGCTCAGCAGCGCCTGGTCGAGGCCGATCTGGCCGAACTCGTTGATCAGCACCGCCCAGCGCTCGGCCGCCGGCTTGTGCGCCAACAGGTGGCGGATCAGGCTGGTCTTGCCGGCGCCCAGAGGGCCGGCGATCAGGTGTGTGGGGATATTGGCGAGCATGGCGCTATGGTGCGGTTTCACGCGGCGCCGGGAAAGGCTAAAGTCGCCGCTTTGTCGTTGAGGACTGTGCGATGCGAGCGATGGTTGCCCTGCTACTGCTGGGCCTGGCCGGCCAAGCCTGGGCCGAGGCCTGCGTGGTACACAGCGAGGGCCAGGAGGTGGAGGTCAAACTCTGCCAGCAGAACCGCAGCATCCCCACCAACCTGTTCCGCAACGGCTTCTGCGCCCCGCAGCTGAAGGACCAGAAGGTCCAGGTGCGCTTCGCCGACCAGTGCCCCAGCGGCGCCTTCGGCGAGTGCCGCAACGCCAAGGTGCAGGGCACGCCGTACCAGCAGGACATCCACTACTACGGCGTGGCCAGCGATGCCCGCTACCTCAAGCCCGCCTGCGAGCAGCAGAGCAAGGGCGAGTGGCTGGAACCCTGATCAGGCCGCAGCCGCGAACGGGTCCGGTAGCTGCGCCCAGGCCGTCGGACCGCCAGCCATCTCCACATCGCTGAGCAGGCAGGCGTCGAGCTCGGCGTGCAGGCGGGCGAAGTCGATGTCCTGGCCGATGAACACCAGTTCCTGCCGGCAGTCGCCGACTGCCACGTCCCACTTGTCCATCACCGTGCGCAGCCCCTCCTCGTCCTGCGGCCACTGCTCGCGTGGCACGAAGCGCCACCAGCGCCCGGCCTGGCCGTAGCGCATCAACCCGCCGGCCTGCGACCAACTGCCCGCCTCGCGATGCTGGCTGGCCAGCCAGAAATAACCCTTGGAGCGCAGCAGCCGGCCGTTGACCCATTCGCGGTCGAGGAAGGCGAAGAAGCGTTCCGGATGGAACGGCCGGCGCGCCTGATAGGCAGTCGAGCCGATGCCATACTCCTCGCTCTCCGCCACGTGCTCGCCACGCATCTCCTTGAGCCAGCCCGGCGCCTGGGACGCACGCTCGAAGTCGAAGCGGCCGGTGTTGAGCACCTTTTCCAGCGCCACCTCACCCATCTGCATCGGCAGGATCTCGGCGTGGGTGTTGAGGCGGCGCAGGATGGCCTGCAGTTCCGCACACTGCTCGGCGCCGATCAGGTCGGCCTTGCTTACCAGCAGCACGTCGGCGAACTCCACCTGTTCGATCAGCAGGTCGGTGATGGCGCGATGATCGTCCTCGCCCAGGGTCTCGCCACGGCTGGACAGGCTCTCGGCAGCGTGGAAATCACG
Source organism: Pseudomonas sp. Gutcm_11s (assembly GCF_028649395.1). Taxonomy (GTDB): domain Bacteria; phylum Pseudomonadota; class Gammaproteobacteria; order Pseudomonadales; family Pseudomonadaceae; genus Aquipseudomonas. The sequence goes on from NZ_JAQSUW010000017.1 coordinate 38,420, forward strand.
CAGGAAATTCACCCCGTCGACCACCGTGACCATGGTGTCCAGCCGCGCCAGGTCGGACAGGCTCTGTCCCTGCTCATCGCGGAAGGTGAAGGTCTCGGCCACTGGCAACGGCTCGCCGATGCCGGTCGACTCGATCAGCAGGTAGTCGAAACGCCCCTCGCGAGCCAGGCGGGCGACCTCCTCCAGCAGGTCTTCGCGCAGGGTGCAGCAGATGCAGCCGTTGCTCATCTCCACCAGTTTTTCTTCGGCGCGGTTGAGGCTGACGTCGCGCTGCACCGCCGCGCCGTCGAGGTTGATCTCGCTCATGTCGTTGACGATCACCGCCACGCGCAGGCCGGCGCGGTTGCGCAATACCTGGTTGAGCAGGGTGCTCTTGCCGGCGCCGAGGAAGCCGGAGAGCACGGTTACGGGGAGACGCGGGTCCATTGGAATGTCCTCACAGATCACGGATATGTCGTTCACGGCGCTCCTGACGCTCCTTGGCCTCGACGCACAGAGTCGCCGTCGGACGCAGCAGCAAGCGGGGCAACCCGATCGCCTCGCCGGTCTCCGCACACCAGCCGTAGTCGCCATGAGCCAGGCGCTGCAGCGCAGCATCAATCTTGTCCAGCAGCCGCTTCTCACGCTCCAGCACGCGCAACTGCCACTGGCGCTGCTCTTCGGCACTGCCGGCATCGGCCGGATCGCTGGTCGGCTCCAGTTCACGCAGATCGGCGCACTCGGCGGCGATGCGCAACTGCAACTCCTCACGCTGCGCCAACAGCAGCAGACGGAAGAACGACTGTTGCGCCGCATCCATATAGGCGTCGGCGGGCATGGCCAGGAGTTCGGCTTGGCTGAGCAAGGGCAGGTCTCATCAGGGCTTATTTTATTGTTATAACATAACACAAGAAATGAAAATTGCCCCTGACCAGGCAACGACACACGGACCGATGGCGAGGCGGAGAGCTACCGCCCAGCCATCAGATACCCATTGGCGAGGCTTACCAGCCGCCGCAACTCCAGGAACCGAAGGACAACGGCACCCAGCCAGGCCTCAGCGCGGCGGCAGCCCGCCGCAGTCCTCGCCGACCCAATGCGCCTCGCTGTTCATGGTGCTCTCATGGCCGTCATAGACACCCTTCACCTGAGTGGTGAAGGCCGTGTCGCTCTGGAAGCGCGTCTCCCCCTCCCCCTGGCCATTGGGGCAGGTGAAGCGGAACTTCCACAGGTCCGCAGTGCGTTCGGTGATCTCATGACTGCAACCGGAGCTCGGGTCCTGCAGAGGAATGTTCTGACCCTTGGCACTTTCCGGGCTAATGCACAGCTGCACCCCGGAGCTACCTAGCTTCACGCCCTTCTGCGCGAGCATCTGCTCCATTATCTGGCGTTGCTCGGGCGGCAAGTTCTGCAACTGACCGAGCATCTCCTGCATGTTCGGCATCTGCTGGTCGCCCCTCTGCGCCTGACCGCTGAACTCCCACAGGCCGGGGCGAATTTCGGCCACCGCAATGGCGGGCAGCAGGCACAAGGCCAATGACAAGAGGCGTGTTGGCGACATGGTCCGGCTCCTCGGGGTGATGGCTGACTCTGAAAGCTTAGGTCAGATGAGATGGGCCACCGCAGGTTTGAGCAGAACTTCCACAATTAAATTTTTAAGATAAACAAAATTAGTCACAAACTTTTTACCACTTGGCGCACGTACTCTCCCCAGCTTCTATAACACCTAATTGATGCACTTTGAACGCGAGGAGCCTTTTCAGTAATATCTAACTTGCTTTTCAAAAGCCACATTGTTTGCGCTATATTTTGAGCGCTTGCATACTTACTAATACTGGGTATGTATTTTGAATCAATGAACCCTTTCTCTATATTTCTTGGAACAGAATAAATATTACTCTCCCAAAATCCTCTTTCTCGACCATTAGAAGGATTAACTACTCCAGACTCAAAATCATAGGACCACTCATTGAAATTTTTTACAACTTTTTCAAACAGATCACTGGACACCACAAACAAATCCAAATCCGAGTGCTCACCAAATCCAGTGCCAATTTTGGCAGGCGCTAGTGACTGACCAATACGTCCACTTCCGGTCAAACTAATTTCCTTGGGATCGACACTTAATCGAACCCCCAACCAAGACCTTACAGTCTCATACAGGGCCGGATTGTCCTTGAAAGCGTATGGAATACCCTCAGAAAGCCAGAGTCTGGCAATAGCAATTTTTGACTGTTCCCCGCCATTTGCTGCAGCTTTAACAATATTCTCAGCATTCGGATAACTACTTAAAAAATCCGACAAATGTGTCGAGAACTTGAATGCTTCCATTCACCCACCTCGGTCAAAAGACTTCATCCAGACGACTTAAAATATAAGCCTCTCGTTTTTTTATTTTATCAGAATAAATTTTCCCACTGCTCTTTGGCTCCGGATATTTCAGCCTGGCAACAACTCTTACAGCATCGCCTATTGAAATATCAGAATAATCCAGCCCTAACTCCTTAGTAGCCTGCAGCAAGCCATTCATTCCAGCCCCATAATAAGCGACAAATAGGTAAAATCTCGGAATTTCAATTTTACCTAATCTCTTAGTCAAAAGAAGCGCATAAAACATCTCTAACGCTTTTCTTCTAACGGTTCTCTCATATTTCCCGGTAAGGACTCTAACAAGTTGCATTGCAATAGTAGATCCCCCCTCACGTCTACCACATGCATATGTTCTCCATATTGCTCTACACATGGAGAACATATCCACGCCGGGGTGAATCTTATATCTATGATCTTCAGCAGCTATTAAAGCTAATACTAAATTCTTGGAAATTTCAGAGTTACTTATTTGACTACTTATCTTAGCTATACCCTTTTCTATCAAGCCCCAATCAGCTCTCACCTAAAAGCTCCAAGCATTTAATTAAAGACAATAGCTAATAGATTATTACCAGAAATCTAACCCAATAAAAAAGCGGGCAATCTGCCCGCTTTCTGGTTTCGCTCTCGGCTTACTCCACCGTCACTGACTTAGCCAGGTTACGCGGCTGGTCCACGTCGGTGCCTTTGAGCACTGCCACGTAGTAGGACAGCAGCTGCAGCGGCACGGTGTAGAGGATCGGAGCCAGCACGTCGTGGATGTGCGGCATGTTGATCACCTGGGTGCCCTCGCCGTTGCTCATGCCGGCGGCGCCGTCGGCGAAGACGATCAGCTCGCCACCACGGGCGCGGACTTCCTGCAGGTTGGATTTGAGCTTTTCCAGCAGCTCGTTGTTCGGCGCCACGGTGACTACCGGCATGTCGGCATCGACCAGGGCCAGCGGGCCGTGCTTGAGCTCGCCGGCCGGGTAGGCCTCGGCGTGGATGTAGGAGATTTCCTTGAGTTTGAGCGCACCTTCCATGGCCACCGGATACTGGGCACCACGGCCGAGGAACAGGGTGTGGTGCTTCTCGGCGAACAGCTCGGCGACTTTCTCCACGGTCTTGTCCATGGCCAGTGCCTCGCCCAGGCGAGTCGGCAGGCGACGCAGCTCTTCCACCAGTTCGGCAGCAACGCCGGCTTGCAGGGTGCCACGCACTTGGCCGAGGGCCAGGGTCAGCAGCAGCAGGGAGACCAGCTGGGTGGTGAAGGCCTTGGTCGAGGCGACGCCGATTTCCGGGCCGGCCTGGGTCAGCAGGCACAGGTCGGACTCGCGCACCAGAGAACTGGTGCCGACGTTGCAGATGGTCAGACTGGCCAGATATCCGGCCTGCTTGGCGTTGCGCAGGGCGGCCAGGGTGTCGGCAGTCTCGCCGGACTGGGAGATGGTGATGAACAGGCTGGCGGGCTGCACGGCCACCTGGCGGTAGCGGAATTCGCTGGCCACTTCGATCTGGCAGGGAATGCCGGTCAAGGCTTCCAGCCAGTAACGGGCGACCATGCCGGCGTGGTAGCTGGTACCGCAGGCGACGATCTGTACGTTGCGCACCTTGGCGAACAGTTCAGCGGCCTGCGGGCCGAAGGCCTGGACCAGCACGTGGTCGCCGCCCAGGCGGCCTTCCAGGGTGCGCTGCACGACCTTGGGCTGCTCGTGGATTTCCTTGAGCATGAAGTGGCGGTATTCGCCCTTGTCGGCGGCCTCGGCGCCTTCGTGGTACTGCACCGATTCACGCTGTACCGGCTGGCCGGCGACGTCCCAGATCTGCACGCTGTCGCGGCGGATCTCGGCGATATCGCCCTCTTCCAGGTACATGAAGCGGTCGGTGACCTGACGCAGGGCGAGCTGGTCGGAGGCGAGGAAGTTCTCTCCCAGGCCCAGGCCGATCACCAGCGGGCTGCCGCTGCGGGCGGCGAGGATGCGGTCCGGCTGGGCAGCGCTGATCACGGCCAGGCCGTAGGCACCATGCAGCTCGGGAATCGCGGCCTTGAGCGCGGTGGTGAGGTCGCCAAGCTGCTGCAGCTTGTGGTGCAGCAGGTGGACGATGGTCTCGGTGTCGGTATCGGAGGTGAAGACGTAGCCGAGGCCCTTGAGGCGCTCGCGCAGTTCCTCGTGGTTCTCGATGATGCCGTTGTGCACCACGGCCAGTTGCTCGCCCGAGAAATGGGGGTGCGCGTTGCGCTCGCTCGGCGCACCGTGGGTGGCCCAACGGGTGTGGGCGATGCCCAGGTAGCCGGTCAACGGCTCGCCGGCCAGGGCCTGCTCCAGCTCGGCGACCTTGCCGACGCGGCGCCGACGCTGCAGTTCACCAGCCTGGGTGAAGACCGCCACGCCGGCGCTGTCATAGCCGCGGTACTCCAGGCGCTTGAGGCCTTCGACCAGTATTGGGGTGATGTTGCGTTCGGCGACGGCGCCAACGATGCCACACATAGCGGTTCTCCTCAGGAAGCTGCGGCGAGGATCAGCTGGACCCCACGCGCGCGTATCTGTTCGGCCACCTGGCTATCCAGGCGGTCGTCGGTGATCAGGGTATGGAGGCTGCTCCAGGGCAGCTCCAGGTTGGGAATGCGCCGGCCGACCTTGTCGCTCTCGACCATGACGATGACCTCGCGGGCCACCTCGGCCATGACCCGCGATAGGCCCAGCAGCTCGTTGAAGGTGGTAGTGCCACGCTCCAGGTCGATGCCATCGGCGCCGATGAACAGCTGGTCGAAGTCGTAGGAGCGCAGGACCTGCTCGGCGACCTGGCCCTGGAAGGACTCCGAGTGCGGGTCCCAGGTGCCGCCGGTCATCAGCAGCACCGGTTCGTGCTCGATGTCGCGCAGGGCGTTGGCCACGTTCAGCGAGTTGGTCATCACCACCAGGCCGGGCTTGTGGCCGAGCTGGCGGATCATCGCCGCGGTAGTGCTGCCGCTGTCGATGATGATGCGCGCGTGCTCGCGGATCAGGCCGACCGCCGCACGGGCGATGGCCTGCTTGCGCCGGGAGACGGGCTGCGCCGGTTCGCCGATCAGCTCCTGCGGCATGGGCACGGCACCGCCGTAGCGGCGCAGCAGCAGACCGTTCTTCTCCAGCTCGGCCAGATCCTTTCGAATCGTAACTTCGGAGGTGGCGAAATGCTGCGCCAGGGCATCCACGACCACCTCGCCCTGCTCGTTGAGCAAGGCAAGAATCGCGTGGCGGCGCTGGGGAGTGTTGCGCTTCGACATTTAAGTTTCGATTCGAAAGATAAGTGCGCGAATCAAAACCTAATGAAAGCTAGCGGTCAAGCGCTGGATGGAAAAAAGGCGGCCTTGGCCGCCTTTTATTCAATCGCTTCGGACTACTTGGGAGTCTTCTGCGGACGCTTCCAGCCTTCGATGTTGCGCTGCTTGGCACGCCCAACAGCCAGGGCGGCGGCCGGCACATCCTGGGTCACGGTGGAGCCGGCACCGGTGGTGGCGCCATCGCCCAGAGTAACCGGGGCGACGATGGAACTGTTGGAGCCGATGAACACGTCCTCGCCCATCACCGTCTTGTGCTTGTTGGCGCCGTCGTAATTGCAGGTGATGGTGCCGGCACCGATGTTGGTGCGTGCGCCGATCTCGGCATCGCCCAGGTAGCTCAGATGGCCGGCCTTGGCGCCCTCGCCCAGCACCGCATTCTTCAGCTCGACGAAGTTGCCGACATGGGCCTTAGCACCCAGCTTGGCCCCAGGACGCAGGCGGGCGAACGGGCCGCAGTCGGCGCCCTCGCCTACTTCGGCACCTTCCAGGTGGCTGTTGGCTTTGACGATGGAGCCACGGCGCAGGATGGAATCCTTGATCACGCAGTTCGGGCCGATCTGCACATCGTCCTCGATCACCACGCGGCCTTCGAGAATCACGTTGATGTCGATGGTCACGTCGCGGCCCACGGTCACTTCGCCACGCACGTCGAAACGGTGTGGGTCGAACAGGGTCACGCCCTGGGCCATCAGCTGGCGAGCCATGCGCTGCTGGTAGTGGCATTCGAGCTGCGACAGCTGGATGCGGTCGTTGGCGCCGAGCACTTCCATTTCGTCCTGGGCGGTTTCGGTGGCCACCACCAGGCCGTCGGCCACCGCCATTGCGATGACGTCGGTGAGGTAGTACTCGCCCTGGGCATTGCTGTTGGACAGGCGACCCAGCCAATCGCCCAGGCGCTTGCCCGGTACGGCGAGGATGCCGGTGTTGCCTTCGCGGATGGCGCGCTGCGTCTCGCTGGCATCCTTGTGCTCGACGATCGCCTGCACCACACCGTTGGCGTCGCGGACGATGCGGCCATAGCCGGTGGGGTCGGCCAGGTTGACGGTCAGCAGTCCCAGCTGGAATTCGTTGGCCTGCTCGAGCAGACGGGTCAGGGTCTCCACCTGGGTCAGCGGCACGTCGCCGTAGAGGATCAGTACCTTCTCCGCTTCCAGCGCTGGCAGCGCCTGGGCCACGGCATGGCCGGTACCCAGCTGCTCGGCCTGCAGCACGAAGTTGATATCGTCGGCCGCCAGGCGCTCGCGGACCAGCTCGGCACCGTGGCCGATCACCACGTGGATCTTGCGCGGCGACAGCTTGCGGGCGGTGTCGATGACGTGGCCGAGCATAGGCTTGCCGGCAACCGGATGCAGGACCTTGGGCAGGGCCGAGCGCATGCGGGTGCCCTGGCCGGCGGCGAGGATGACGATATCGAGGGACATGACGGAATCCTGAGCGGGCACAGGCGGAACACCACCTGTGGATAAAAACGGCAGAAAAGAAAAAGGGTAGCCAAGGCTACCCTTTTACTCGCTAACGCTGAAGCCGGAGTACGAGACTCAGTACTTCTTGCGCAGCTGCTGGACGGTACGCAGCTGGGCTGCGACTTCGGCCAGGTGAGCGGCGGCGGAACCGTAATCGAATTCCGAGCCCTTCTCGTTGAGTGCCTTCTCGGCGGCCTTGAGGGCCTCCTGGGCAGCAGCTTCGTCGATGTCGCCAGCGCGGGTCACGGTGTCGGCCAGGACCTTCACCATGTTCGGCTGAACTTCGAGGAAACCACCCGAGATGTAGAACACCTCATGCTCGCCACCCTGCTTGACCAGGCGGATTGGGCCCGGCTTCAGGTCGGTGATCAGCGGGGCGTGGCCCGGAGCGATACCGAGATCGCCCAGGTTGCCGTGCGCGATCACCATCTCGACCAGACCGGAGAAGATCTCCGCTTCGGCACTGACGATGTCGCAATGGACAGTAATGGCCATACGCTTGCCTCACGAGCGCCCGTTGCCGGGCGCACAGGGGATTACAGTTTCTTGGCTTTCTCGATGGCTTCGTCGATGCTGCCAACCATGTAGAACGCCTGCTCCGGCAGGTGATCGTAGTCACCTTTCAGGATGCCGCTGAAACCAGCGATGGTGTCCTTCAGGGAAACGTACTTGCCTGGCGAACCGGTGAAGACTTCGGCCACGAAGAACGGCTGGGACAGGAAGCGCTGAATCTTACGAGCACGGGATACCAGCTGCTTGTCGCCTTCAGACAGTTCGTCCATACCGAGGATCGCGATGATGTCCTTCAGCTCCTTGTAGCGCTGCAGAACGTACTGCACGCCACGCGCGGTCTCGTAGTGGTCAACACCTACAACCAGCGGATCGAGCTGGCGGGAGGTGGAGTCCAGCGGGTCCACGGCCGGGTAGATACCCAGGGAGGCGATGTCACGCGACAGTACGACGGTGGCGTCCAAGTGGGCGAAGGTGGTCGCCGGGCTCGGGTCGGTCAGGTCGTCCGCAGGTACGTATACGGCCTGTACCGAGGTGATCGAGCCGTTCTTGGTAGAGGTAATACGCTCCTGCAGAACGCCCATCTCTTCGGCCAGAGTCGGCTGGTAACCTACTGCGGAAGGCATACGGCCCAGCAGTGCGGATACTTCGGTACCGGCGAGGGTGTAACGGTAGATGTTGTCGACGAACAGCAGAACGTCACGACCTTCGTCACGGAACTTCTCGGCCATGGTCAGGCCGGTCAGTGCCACGCGCAGACGGTTGCCTGGCGGCTCGTTCATCTGGCCATAGACCAGGGCCACTTTGTCGAGAACGTTGGAGTCCTTCATCTCGTGGTAGAAGTCGTTACCCTCACGAGTACGCTCACCCACACCAGCGAACACGGAGTAACCGCTGTGTTCCATGGCGATGTTACGGATCAGTTCCATCATGTTCACGGTCTTGCCGACGCCGGCACCACCGAACAGACCGACCTTACCGCCCTTGGCGAACGGGCAGACCAGGTCGATTACCTTGATACCGGTTTCCAGCAGCTCGTTGCCGCCAGCTTGCTCGGCGTACGACGGAGCAGCGCGGTGGATTTCCCACTGCTCTTCTTCGCCGATCGGGCCAGCTTCGTCGATCGGGTTGCCCAGCACGTCCATGATCCGGCCCAGGGTCGCTTTACCGACCGGTACGGAGATGGCCTTGCCAGTGCGGGTGACGTCCAGGCCACGCTTCAGACCTTCGGTCGAGCCCATGGCGATGGAACGAACCACGCCGTCGCCCAGCTGCTGCTGAACTTCGAGGGTGGTTTCGGCGCCGACTACTTTCAGCGCTTCATAAACACTCGGCACCTGATCACGCGGGAATTCCACGTCGATAACGGCGCCGATGATTTGAACGATACGTCCGCTACTCATCTTTGGTTCCTCTGAATATTTGAACCGTTCTTAAACCGCGGCAGCGCCGCCGACGATTTCCGAAATTTCCTGGGTGATCGCTGCCTGACGAGCCTTGTTGTAAATCAGCTGCAGATCTTTGATCAGATCGCCAGCGTTGTCGGTGGCGTTCTTCATCGCGATCATCCGCGCCGCTTGTTCAGCAGCGTTGTTCTCTACTACCGACTGGTACACCTGCGACTCCACATAACGCACCATCAGGCCGTCGAGCAGCTGTTTGGCGTCAGGTTCGTACAGGTAGTCCCAGTGGTGCTTGAGACCTTCATCCGGAGTCGCCACCAGGGGAACGAGCTGCTCCACTGTCGGCTTTTGCGTCATGGTATTGACGAACTTGTTCGAGACCACGGACAGACGATCGATGCGACCTTCGAGGTAAGCATCGAGCATGACCTTGACGGAACCGATCAGATCGTTGATCGACGGTTCTTCGCCCAGGTGGCTGATCGCAGCAACAACATTGCCACCAAAGTTGCGGAAGAACGCCGCACCCTTGCTGCCAATCACGCAGAGATCAACCTCTACGCCTTGCTCGCGATTGCTCGCCATGTCCTTGACCAGAGCCTTGAACAGGTTGGTATTCAGACCACCGCACAGACCACGGTCCGAACTCACCACCACGTAACCGACGCGCTTGACTTCACGCTCGATCATGAACGGGTGACGATATTCCGGGTTGGCGTTGGCCAGATGACCAATCACCTGGCGGATACGCTCCGCGTAGGGACGACTAGCAGCCATGCGCTGTTGAGCTCTGCGCATCTTGCTGGTCGCCACCTTTTCCATGGCGCTGGTGATCTTCTGCGTGCTTTTGATGCTCGCAATCTTGCTGCGAATCTCTTTTGCGCCTGCCATGTAACACCTATCAGGTTAGCAAGCGGGGGCCTCGCGACCCCCACTGCGGCTTACCAGGTTTGGGTGGCCTTGAACTTCTCGATACCGGCTTTCAGCTGGCCATCGATGTCGTCATTGAAGTCGCCCTTCTCGTTGATCTTCGCCATCAGAGCGGCGTTCTCACGGTTGAAGAAGGCGATCAGGGCCTGCTCGAAGCTGATGATCTTGGCGACTTCGACGTCGGCCAGGAAACCACGCTCGGCGGCGTACAGGCTCACCGACATGTCGGCGATCGACATCGGCGCGTACTGCTTCTGCTTCATCAGCTCGGTAACGCGCTGACCGTGATCCAGCTGCTTGCGGGTAGCCTCGTCCAGGTCAGAAGCGAACTGGGCGAAGGCCGCCAGTTCACGGTACTGAGCCAGAGCGGTACGGATACCACCGGACAGCTTCTTGATGATCTTGGTCTGAGCGGCACCACCCACGCGGGAAACCGAGATACCGGCGTTGACGGCCGGACGGATACCCGAGTTGAACATGGCCGATTCCAGGAAGATCTGACCGTCGGTGATCGAGATCACGTTGGTCGGAACGAACGCGGAAACGTCACCAGCCTGGGTTTCGATGATCGGCAGAGCGGTCAGGGAACCGGTCTTGCCAGTCACGGCGCCATTGGTGAACTTCTCGACGTACTCTTCGGAAACGCGGGAAGCGCGCTCCAGCAGACGGCTGTGGAGATAGAACACGTCGCCCGGGTAGGCTTCGCGGCCCGGCGGACGGCGCAGCAGCAGGGAGATCTGGCGGTAGGCAACGGCCTGCTTGGACAGGTCGTCGTACACGATCAGGGCGTCTTCACCGCGGTCGCGGAAGTATTCGCCCATGGTGCAACCGGCGTACGGAGCGAGGAACTGCAGGGCAGCCGACTCGGACGCGGACGCGGCGACAACGATGGTGTTGGCCAGGGCGCCAGCTTCTTCCAGCTTGCGAACCACGTTGGCGATGGTCGATTGCTTCTGACCGATGGCTACGTAGACGCAGCGGATGCCGCTGTTCTTCTGGTTGATGATGGCGTCGACGGCCAGAGCGGTCTTACCGATCTGACGGTCACCGATGATCAGCTCGCGCTGGCCACGGCCTACCGGGATCATGGCATCGACCGACTTGTAACCGGTTTGCACCGGCTGGTCGACCGACTTACGCCAGATCACGCCCGGAGCGACTTTCTCAACGGCGTCGGTGGCTTGAGCATTGATCGGGCCTTTGCCATCGATCGGGTTGCCCAGTGCGTCGACTACGCGGCCCAGCAGTTCCGGACCAACCGGTACTTCCAGGATGCGGCCGGTGCACTTGGCGCTCATGCCTTCGGCGAGGCTGGTGTATGCACCCAGCACTACGGCGCCGACGGAGTCTTGCTCCAGGTTCAGCGCCATACCGTAGACGCCGCCCGGGAACTCGATCATTTCGCCGTACATAACGTCGGCCAGACCGTAGATACGCACGATACCGTCGGAAACGGATACCACGGTACCTTCGTTGCGGGCTTGGGAAGAGACGTCGAGTTTCTCGATACGTCCCTTGATGATTTCACTAATTTCGGAAGGATTGAGTTGCTGCATTGCTCTGCTGCCCCTTCAAACTCAAGATTTCAACGCTTCGGCCAGCTTCGCGATTTTGCCGCGAACCGAGCCATCGATAACCAGGTCGCCCGCGCGGATAACCACACCACCCAGTAGGGCAGCGTCTTCCGTCACGTGCAGACGCACTTCTCGGCTGAGCCGTGCGTTGAGAACCTTGGCGAGTTTGTCTTGCTGTTCTGTGCTCAATGCGAAGGCACTGGTCACTTCCACGTCTACCGACTTTTCCTGCTCGGCCTTGTACAGCTCGAACTGGGCGGCGATTTCCGGCAACAGGTCGAGACGACCGTTTTCGGAAACGATGGAAATGAAGTTACGTGCCTGGGCGTCGAACTTGTCACCACACACTTCGTTAAAAGCGGTGGCCTTTTCTGCGCTCGTCAAACGCGGGGCCTTGAGCACGCGCTGCATGGTGTCGTCTTGCGACACCGCTGCAGCGAGGCCCAGCATTGCCGACCAAGCGGCCAGCTGCTGGTTGCCTTGTGCGTACTCGAAGGCAGCCTTAGCGTAAGGACGGGCCAGCGTGGTCAGTTCTGCCATGATCGCCCTCGCTTAGATTTCGGCGGCCAGTTTGTTAACCAGCTCCGCGTGCGCGTTCTGATCGATGGTGGCACCCAGGATCTTCTCAGCACCGCCAACGGCCAGGGCACCCACTTGGGCACGCAGGGCGTCTTTGACGCTGTTCAGTTCCTGTTCGATCTCGGCCTGAGCCTGAGCCTTCACGCGGTCAGCTTCGACACGAGCCTGATCACGGGCTTCGTCGACGATCTGAGTGCCGCGCTTCTTGGCTTGCTCGATGATTTCAGCAGCCTGGGTTTTGGCTTCGCGCAGTTGCTGAGCCACTTTCTCGTGGGCCAGTTCCAGATCGCGAGCCGCACGGTTGGCGGCGTCCAGACCATCGGCGATCTTCTTTTGGCGTTCGCGCAGAGCCGTGATGACCGGAGGCCATACGAACTTCATGCAGAACAGCACGAAAATGAAGAACGCAACGGCCTGGCCAATCAGGGTTGCATTAATGTTCACGCCAGTACCTCGCTCGTTCTTTGTCAGTCAGATTCTCGGAGAACCGAGAATTACTGGGCTACTTGGGCCAGGAACGGGTTAGCGAAGGTGAAGAACAGGGCGATACCAACACCGATCATGGTCACGGCGTCCAGCAGACCGGCGACGATGAACATTTTGACCTGCAGCATCGGAACCATTTCCGGCTGACGAGCAGCGCCTTCCAGGAATTTGCCGCCCAGCAGGCCGAAGCCAATGGCGGTACCCAGAGCGCCCAGACCGATCAGCAGGGCAACAGCAATCGCGGTGAGACCAACTACAGTTTCCATTTTTCCTCCCGACTTTTACGTCGTATTTGTTTAAAGGGTTAAGTGAAGCGGTAAAGCGGTTTTGGTTACCTAAAGAGGCCGAAGCCTCTTAGTGGTTGTCTTCGTGTGCCATCGACAGGTAGACGATGGTCAGCATCATGAAGATGAACGCCTGCAGGGTGATGATCAGGATGTGGAACACAGCCCACGCCCAGTTCAGCGCAACACCCAGGGTGCTGAGCAGGAACAGACCACTGCCAAACATCACGGCAATCAGGATGAAGATCAGTTCGCCGGCATACATGTTGCCGAACAGACGCAGAGCCAGAGAAATCGGCTTGGCGATCAGGGTGACGAACTCGAGCAGGAAGTTCACCGGGATCAGCAGGATTTGCACAACGATGTTGCTGCTGCTGAACGGGTGCAGGGTCAGTTCGCCGAGGAAGCCGCCGATACCCTTGACCTTGATGCTGTAGAAGATGATCAGCGCGAACACCGACAGGGCCATGCCCAGGGTGGCGTTCGGGTCGGTGGTCGGCACGACGCGGAAGAACAGATGCTCGTTGCCGGTGATCTTGGCAGCCAGGACCGGCAGGAAGTCGACCGGCACCAGGTCCATCAGGTTCATCAGGAAGATCCAGACGAAGATGGTCAGGGCCAGCGGAGCGATCAGGGCGTTACGGCCGTGGAAGGTGTCCTTCACGCTGCCGTCGACGAACTCGATCAGTACTTCGACGAAGTTCTGCAGACCACCCGGTTGACCGCTGGTGGCGCGCTTGGCGGCCATGCGGAACAGCAGGATGAACACCAGGCCGAGAACTACCGACCAGCCCAGGGTGTCTACGTGGAAGGCCCAGAAGCCCATTTCCTTTGCTTCTTGCGCGGTGTGGGCGAAGCCCCAGTCACCATTCGGCAGTTGCCCGAAAGTCAGGTTCTGCAGGTGGTGCTGGATATAGCCCGAAGCGGTTTGTTCTGCCATGTTTGCCTCAAACGCTCTAAGGTCTCGAAAGTCTTGTTCTCATCAGCAGCGGAGAAAACCAGCCAACGCTGAGCGCCAGCACGAAGACACCGAACAGGGCCGGTGCCGCCAGTGGTTTCACCACCACGAACGTCAGTGCAAACAGCACTGCCGTCAGAATCAGCTTGCCCGCCTCGCCGGCGTAGAACGACCGGACGATGCTCTGGGCCGCCCGAGCCCCGCTGAAGCGGAAAGCCTTGTGGGCGAAGTACAGGTTGGGGAGCCAGGCAATAAGCCCCCCGCAGAGTCCCGAGTAGCCGGTCACTGTGCCGCGCCAGCCATACAGGGTAGCGGCAGCCAGCAGGATCACGACCAGTTGGGCCAGGAGCACCGGAAAGACCGGTAGACGATGGAAGGGCAGGCGGTTCTGCGTGCGGGCGTCCATCTCTCGCTGTTCCTCTGGGTCGGCACGTTAAATCAACAACTTGGCATACTTTGTGCCGACAAAATGCGCGCAGAGTATAGGGGGCGTTCCCACCCCGTTCAACTGGCCGGTAGTGAATTCCGACCGCTCGCTACATGTGCAATTGTGTCGAGATTTCAGCGGATGTGGGCGAGTACGCCCTGCAGCTCATCCAGCGAGTTGTAGCGGATCACCAGTTGGCCCTTGCCCTTCTGGCCATGCTTGATCTGCACGGGAGCCCCTAGCTTCTCGGCCAGGCGCTGCTCCAGACGATTGATGTCCGGGTCGGCCTTGACCTTCTCGGCAGGTTTTTCCTTGCTGTTCAGCCACTGGCGGACCAGCGCCTCGGTTTGGCGCACGGTGAGGCCGCGTGCGACAACATGTCGCGCGCCTTCCACCTGTTGCTCCAGGGGCAGACCGAGCAGCGCACGGGCGTGGCCCATCTCCAGGTCGCCATGGGCGAGCAGGGTCTTGATCTCTTCCGGCAGGGCGATCAGGCGCAGCAGGTTGGTGATGGTGACACGCGACTTGCCCACCGCATCGGCGACCTGCTGCTGGGTCAGCTCGAACTCCTGCTGCAGGCGCTGCAGAGCCACGGCTTCCTCGATCGGATTGAGATCCTCGCGCTGGATGTTCTCGATCAGCGCCATGGCGATGGCTGCTTCGTCCGGCACTTCGCGAACCATGGCCGGGATCTTGTCCAGCCCGGCCTGCTGGCTGGCACGCCAGCGACGTTCACCGGCGATGATCTCGAAGCGACCGCCGCCGATGGGGCGCACCACGATCGGCTGCATCACGCCCTGGACCTTGATCGAGTTGGCCAGCTCTTCGAGGGCCGACGGGTCCATGTCGCGACGCGGCTGGTACTTGCCGCGCTGGATCAGGTCCAGCGGCAGGTGCTGCAGCTCACGGCTGTCGACCTTGACCGCTTCCTCTTCCAGGGTGGCGGCGGTGCTACCGCCGAGCAGAGCGTCCAGGCCGCGGCCGAGTCCTCGTTTCTTGGTGGCCATGGGATTCCTTATGCGGTTGCGGTTTTCGCGGCGGAGCGCTGGCGGCGCACCAGTTCGCCGGCCAGGGCCAGGTAGGCGATGGCGCCGCGCGATTGCTTGTCGTAGGCCAGCGCTGGCATGCCGAAGCTGGGGGCCTCTGCCAGGCGCACGTTGCGCGGAATGACCGCGTCGTACAGCTGGTCGCCGAAGTGGGTCTTAAGCTGGGCGCTGACATCGTTGGTCAGGCTAATGCGCGGGTCATACATGGTGCGCAGCAGACCTTCGATCTTCAGGGTCGGATTGAGCAGCTGGGCGATGCGCTGGATGCTGTTCATCAGGTCGGTCAGACCTTCCAGTGCGTAGTACTCGCACTGCATGGGGATGATCACGCCATCGGCGGCGACCAGGGCGTTGACCGTGAGCATCGACAGCGCCGGCGGGCAGTCGATGAGGATGTAGTCGTAGTTCTCGCGGATCGGCGCCAGGGCGTAGCGCAGGCGGCTTTCCTTCATCTTCATCTCGAGCAGCGCGACTTCCGCGGCGGTCAGGTCGCGGTTGGCCGGCAGCAGTTGGTAGCCGCCGTGCTCGGAGAACTGCATGGCCTCGCCGACAGTGCTTTCGCCGATCAACACATCGTAGATGGAATGCTCCAGAGCCTGCTTATCCACACCACTGCCCATGGTGGCGTTGCCCTGTGGATCGAGGTCGATCAGCAGCACGCGGCGCTTGGTCGCGACCAGCGAGGCGGCCAGGTTGATGCAGGTGGTGGTCTTGCCGACCCCGCCTTTCTGATTGGCGATCGCGAATACCTTGGCCATCTTGCTTCCCCCTAGACCGAGCGACGCAGTATCAACAGATGGCGCTGGCCTTGGCAACCGGGAACCTTGAGCACATCGCAGCTTTGCAGACGGAAGTCCACCGGCAGTGCCTGCAGCTCGTCGTCGGGCTGCACGCCCTTCATCGCCAGCCAGTGGGTGTCGGCGTCGCCCAGGTGACGGGTCCAGTTGCTGAAATCTTCCAGCGAGCTGAAGGCACGCGAGCAGATACCGGTGAACGGCTGCTGTGGCTGGAACTCTTCGACCCGGCTGTGGATAACTTCCAGGTTGGCCAGTTTCAGTTCCAGCTTCACCTGGGTGAGGAAGCGGGTCTTCTTGCCGTTGGAGTCAAGCAGGGTGAAGCGGCGCTCGGGGAACAGGATGGCCAGCGGGATGCCGGGCATGCCGCCGCCGCTGCCGACGTCCAGCCAGTTGTCACCATGCTGGGCGACGAAGGGCACCACGGACAGGCTGTCGAGCAGATGGCGCGAGACCATCTCGTCCGGGTTGCGCACGGCGGTCAGGTTGTAGGCCTTGTTCCACTTGATCAGCAGGGCCAGGTAGCCGAGCAGCTGCTCCTGCTGCAGGGCAGTGAGTGTTACGCCAAGCGTCTGCGCGCCCTGCGCGAGTTCATCGGCATGGCGTTGGGTGACAACGGACATCAGGCGCTCTGCTCCAGCTGGCGGCCGGCGCCGCGTTTCTTCAGGTGGATCAGCAGCAGGGAGATGGCTGCCGGGGTCACACCCGGGATGCGGCCGGCCTGGCCGAGCGTCTCGGGGCGGGCGTTGCCGAGCTTGTGCTGAATTTCCTTGGACAGGCCGGAGATGCCGGCATAGTCGATATCGGCCGGCAGCTTGGTGTCTTCGCTGGCACGCAGACGCTCGATCTCTTCCTGCTGGCGGTCGATGTAGCCGGCGTACTTGGTCTTGATCTCCACCTGTTCGGCGACCTGGGCATCCACCTGCGGCGCTTCAGTCACTTCGGCCAGGGCGGCGTAGTCGATTTCCGGGCGGGCCAGCAGGTTGAGCAGGTTGTACTCATGGGCAAGCGGCGTGCCGAAGCGCGCGACGATGGCATCGCCCTGCGGAGTGCCGGGGCGCACCCAGGTGCTCTTCAGGCGCTGCTCTTCCTGAACGATGCCCTCGCGCTTGGCCTCGAAGGCAGCCCAGCGGGTGTCGTCGACCAGGCCGAGCTCACGGCCTTTCTCGGTCAGGCGCAGATCAGCGTTGTCCTCGCGCAGGATCAGCCGGTATTCGGCGCGCGAGGTGAACATGCGGTATGGCTCCTGGGTGCCCAGGGTGATCAGGTCGTCGACCAACACGCCGATATAGGCCTCGTCACGGCGCGGGCACCAGGCGTCTTTACCCTGGGCACGCAGCGCGGCGTTGGCACCGGCCAGCAGGCCCTGAGCACCGGCTTCTTCGTAACCGGTGGTGCCGTTGATCTGCCCGGCGAAGAACAGGCCGCCGATGACCTTGGTCTCCAGGCTGTACTTGAGGTCGCGCGGGTCGAAGTAGTCATATTCGATGGCGTAGCCGGGACGCACGATATGGGCGTTCTCCATACCGCGGATCGAACGCACGATCTCCAGCTGCACGTCGAACGGCAGCGAGGTGGAGATGCCGTTGGGGTACAGCTCGTGGGTGGTCAGGCCTTCCGGCTCGATGAACACCTGGTGGCTGTCCTTGTCGGCGAAGCGATGGATCTTGTCCTCGATCGACGGGCAGTAACGCGGGCCGATGCCCTCGATCACGCCGGAATACATCGGCGAACGATCCAGGTTGCTGGCGATGATCTCGTGGGTGCGCGCGTTGGTGTGGGTCATCCAGCAACTGATCTGCTGCGGATGCATCTCCTTGTTGCCGAGGAAGGACATCACCGGAATCGGCGTGTCGCCAGGCTGCTCGGTCATCACCGAGAAGTCCACGGAACGGCCATCGATACGCGGCGGGGTGCCGGTCTTCAGGCGGCCGACACGCAGCGGCAGCTCACGCAGGCGCTTGGCCAGCGCGATCGAGGGCGGATCGCCGGCACGGCCGCCGGAGTAATTCTGCAGGCCTATGTGGATAAGTCCGCCGAGGAAGGTGCCGGTGGTCAGCACCACGTTGTCCGCGTGGAAGCGCAGGCCCATCTGGGTGACCACGCCCTTGACCTGATCCTGCTCGACGATCAAGTCGTCGGCGGACTGTTGGAATATCCACAGGTTCGGCTGGTTTTCCAAGATCTCGCGGATCGCCGCCTTGTACAGCACGCGGTCGGCCTGGGCGCGGGTAGCACGTACGGCTGGACCCTTGCGGCTGTTGAGCACGCGGAACTGGATGCCGCCCTTGTCGGTAGCCAGCGCCATGGCGCCGCCGAGGGCATCGATCTCCTTGACCAGGTGGCTTTTACCTATTCCGCCAATAGCGGGGTTGCAGCTCATCTGGCCGAGGGTTTCCACATTGTGGGTCAGTAGCAGGGTCTTCACGCCCATGCGTGCGGCTGCCAGCGCAGCCTCGGTGCCGGCATGGCCGCCGCCGATCACGATCACGTCAAAACGGGAAGGGAAATCCACCACGCACCTCGATGCCTGTTGAGAAGGGGGCTTTTGATTGGAAAGCGGGAAAGGGTGGCAAGTATAGGGATTTGCCCTTCACGAATGAAGCCTTCTGGACAAAAAATAGCCAGCCGGTGAGCTTTTAGGAAAATAGAGAATAAAAGAGAGAAAATTTATAAAGCTTGTTTTTTATGTTTATTCCTTAGCAAGCCATTTTCTGTGGATAGATCTCTATAGCCCAGTAATGCTATGGCCTACAGTGATGTATAAGGCTGTGCCATTCCTGGCCCTAACCACTGGGCAAGCTGGAAAACACCTGTGGATTAAAGTCGACTTTATTCACAGGGCAGTTTTCCAACGACTTATGACCAGGCTTATCGACTGGGTTCAGGCCGGGTTTTCCACAGGGTTCCCGGACTACTTGCCGATGCAGAAACTGGAGAAGATGCGCCCCAGCAGATCGTCCGAACTGAACGCGCCGGTGATTTCACCGAGGGCATGCTGAGCCTGGCGCAGGTCCTCGGCGAGCAGTTCGCCGGCGCCCATCAGGGTCAGCTGGCTGCGTCCGTGTTCCAGGCTGGTCTGCGCCTGGCGCAACGCCTCCAGGTGGCGACGGCGCGCGCTGAAGCCGCTCTCGGCAGTCTGCTCGAAGCCCATGCAGGCCTTCAGGTGTTCACGCAGCAGGTCCAGGCCATCCGTCGATTTGGCCGATAGCGCGATGATCACGTGGCCGTCTTCGCTGGTGTCCAGCAGCACCGCTTCGCCGGACAGGTCGGCCTTGTTGCGGATCAGGGTGACCCGTGCGGGATCGGGTTTCTCGTCGAGGAATTCGGGCCACAGGGCGAAGGGATCGGTTGCCTCCGGTGCAGTGGCGTCCACCACCAGCAGCACCCGGTCGGCCTCGCCGATGGCCTTGAGCGCGCGTTCCACGCCGATGCGTTCGACCTGGTCGTCGGTATCGCGCAGGCCGGCGGTATCCACCACGTGCAGCGGCATGCCGTCGATGTGGATATGTTCGCGCAACACATCACGGGTGGTGCCGGCAATATCGGTGACGATGGCCGCCTCGCGACCCGCCAAAGCGTTGAGCAGGCTGGACTTGCCGGCATTGGGTCGACCGGCGATCACCACGTTCATGCCGTCGCGCAGCAGGGCCCCCTGGCCGGCCTCGCGCAGCACTGTGGATAAATACTCGCGCACCCCATCCAGCTGGCTCAGCACATGGCCGTCGGCGAGGAAGTCGATCTCCTCCTCGGGGAAGTCGATGGCCGCTTCCACGTAGATGCGCAGCTGGATCAGGCGCTCGGTCAGCTCGTGCACCCGCCGCGAGAACTCGCCCTGCAGCGAACGCAGGGCATTGCGCGCGGCCTGGGTCGAGCTGGCCTCGATCAGGTCGGCGATGGCTTCGGCCTGGGCCAGGTCGAGCTTGTCGTTGAGGAACGCGCGCTCGCTGAACTCACCCGGCCGCGCCTGACGCGCACCGAGTTGCAGGCAGCGCTGCAGCAGCATGTCGAGCACCACCGGGCCGCCGTGGCCCTGCAGCTCGAGCACATCCTCGCCGGTGAAGGAATTGGGGCCGGGGAAGAACAGCAGCAGGCCCTGGTCGATCACCTCGCCATCATCGTCGTGCCAAGGGCCGTAATGGGCATGGCGCGGCTTGGGTTCCAGGCCGGCCAGGGTAATGCCGATGGCACGAGCACGCGGCCCGGAGACGCGCACGATGCCGACCCCTCCGCGACCCTGGGCGGTGGCGACGGCGGCGATGGTTTCGCGGACGGTGGACATGGGCGGTTTCTCGACTGTGGATATCTTGCGGATAGCAAAACGCCCCACGAGGGGGCGTCTTGTGCAGCTTCAGCGGGCTTAGGCTTTCGCCGCGGCCGCCTCGATCTTGCGGGTAATGTACCACTGCTGGGCGATGGACAAGCAGTTGTTGACCACCCAGTACAGCACCAGACCGGCAGGGAACCAGAGGAAGAAGAAGGTGAAGATGATCGGCATCAGCTTCATCACCTTGGCCTGCATGGGGTCCGGCGGAGTCGGGTTGAGACGCTGCTGGATGAACATGGTGGCGCCCATGATGATCGGCAGGATGAAGAACGGATCCTTGATCGACAGGTCGGTGATCCAGCCCAGCCACGGGGCCTGGCGCATCTCGACGCTTTCCAGCAGTACCCAGTAGAGGGCCAGGAACACCGGCATCTGTACTAGGATCGGCAGGCAGCCACCGAGCGGGTTGATCTTCTCCTTCTTGTACAGCTCCATCATCGCCTGGGACATCTTCTGGCGATCATCGCCATGTTGTTCCTTCAGGGCCTGCAGCTTGGGAGAAACGGCACGCATGCGCGCCATGGACTTGTAGCTGGCGGCCGACAGCGGGAAGAAGGCCAGCTTGATGATCACGGTGAGCGCGATGATCGACCAGCCCCAGTTGCCGAGCAGGTTGTGGATATGTTGTAGCAGCCAGAAGATAGGCTGGGCGATGAACCACAGGATGCCGTAGTCGACGGTCAGCTCCAGACCCGGGGACAGCGCCTTGAGGTGATCCTGGATCTTCGGACCGGCATACAGCACCGCACCGGTCTCGGCGCTGGCGCCAGCGGCGACGCTCAGCTGCGGGCCGGTGAAGCCGATGATGTAGTTGCCCTGGCTGTCCTTGCGGGTCTGGACGCTGTTGCTGTCGTTCTTGTCGGCAACCCAGGCGGTGACGAAGTAGTGCTGCAGCCAGGCGACCCAGCCACCCTGCACGGTCTCGCGCAGGCTCTTCTCGTCCATGTCGCCCATCTTCACCTTTTTGTAAGGCTCTTCGGCGGTCCACAGCGCCGCACCCAGGTAGGTGGCGGTGCCGGTGGCGGTGGTCGAAGACGGATCGGCGCTATGGTCGCGCTTGAGCTGGGCGTAGAAGTTACCGCTCCAGGCCTGGCCACTCTGGTTGTCGATCTTGTAGGTGACACCCAGGTCGTACTGGCCGCGCTTGAGGGTGAAGCGCTTGACGTAGTTGACCCCGGCTTCGCTGTAGTTCAGCTCGACCACCAGCTCATCCTGACCGTCGGCCAGCTCGTAGCTGCGCTTGTCGCTGTTCCACAGGGCACGACCGCTGGACTTGTCCGGTGCGTTGCTGCCGATCAGGCCGCTCTGTGCCAGGTAGGTGCGCTCGCCACCGTTGTCGAACAGCTGGAAGGGCACGTCCGGGCGATCCTGGCGACGTGGATACTTCGGCAGGGTCAGCTGCACGATATCGCCACCACGCGGATCGATGGCCACATCGAGCACGTCGGTCTTGATGCGAACCAGCTCGTCGCTGACGGCAGCCGGAGCAGCCAACTGCGGATTGGGCTCACCATTGGCGGTCGGCACGTCATCGGCGCTGTTGCTGGCCGGGGTGTCCGGCAGGGTAGCAGCGGGCTTGCCGCCGACAGTTGCGCTGGCGGTAGCCGGGATAGCGGCCTGGCCGTAGTCCTCGTTCCACTGCAGAACCATCAGGTACGACACGATGGCCAGGGCGACGAGCAGGATCGAGCGTTGGATGTCCATGGATTACTCGGTCATCGAAGGGGAGGAAGGAGCTGGAACCGGATCGTAACCACCGGGATTCCAGGGATGGCAGCGGCTCAAGCGACGAATGCCGAGCCAGCCACCACGCAACACGCCATGGGTTTCAATGGCCTGTTGCGTGTAGCAGGAGCAGCTGGGATAGAAACGACAGTGATTAGCCATCAAGGGGCTGATGGCGTAGCGGTAGAACTGGATCGGTAGGATAGCCAGTTTACGCATGGGAGCTGTCGCTTACCCCGGGAGGGGCGGCATCTTGGCGCTGTCGAGCCAGGCGTTTCCAAAGCTTGCCGAACTGCTGATGCAGTTCAGGGTTGTCCAGATCGCCTAACCCTTTGCGGGCCACCACGACAATGTCCAGACCGCCGAGCGACTCCTGGTTGAGCCGGAAGGAATCCCGGATCACACGCTTGAGTCTGTTGCGTTCGACGGAGAGCTTGACGCTTTTCTTGCCGATCACCAGCCCCAGGCGGGGATGGTCGAGATCGTTGGCGCGAGCGAGGAGCAGGACGTTCTTGCCTGGAGCCTTGCCGCTGGGTGAGTCAAATACCGATTTGAAGTGCCGGGGAGTTAGCAGACGCTTATCCCGACTGAAGTCTCGACTCACCATCCGTTCCGGATTATCAGACGGTCAGACGCTTACGGCCTTTGGCGCGACGGCGGGACAGGACTGCACGGCCGTTCTTGGTGGCCATACGGGCACGGAAACCGTGGACGCGAGCGCGCTTGAGGGTGCTGGGCTGGAAAGTACGTTTCATGGCGATCTACCTGGGTGGTCCATACGGGACCTGGATGGCCCCCGTTTAAAGAGACCGGCGATTCTAGTGAAACCGAGCCGCCAGGTCAATTTCCAACCAGTAGGGAATGAAGAAAGAAAGATGAAAGGAAAGAAAATCTTTAAAAGCTTGTTCTAACTGCTCTTGTTTAGGGGGCCTAGGGTCTGTGGAAAAGCGCCTTCGGGCCAGGGTCTACAAGGGCTAGGGAGAAGGATAAGCCTGTCTGCAAGCAGTGTGCTGGATGTTCGTACCAGGTGCATGGCCTGTGCAGGAAAGTACGATTTACCCACAGGCGGGCTTTCCCATAGGTTTCCCCCAGGCTTTTCCACCCACTTATGGTTACCTTTATCCACAGCTTTTCCGGGTTCCGGCGGGAAGACCGGAAACATTATTAAATCGTTGATTTTATTCGGCTGAAATCGCTCATTCGTGTGGATAACTATCCTCCAGGAGGGCTACAATGCGGGCTGTTTTTAGCTTTGCAAACCGTAGCGATCCCAGGGGATATCAGTGTCCATAGAACTTTGGCAGCAGTGTGTGGAGCTGCTTCGCGACGAGTTGCCCGCTCAACAATTCAACACCTGGATCCGCCCCCTTCAGGTGGAGTCGGCTGGCGACGAGCTGCACGTCTATGCACCCAATCGCTTCGTGCTCGACTGGGTCAACGAGAAATACATGGTGCGCCTGCTCGAGCTGCTGGCTGAGCGTGCCAACGGCTTGGCTCCCGCGCTCTCGCTGCTGATCGGCAGCAAGCGCAGCGCCGCTCCACGGATGGCCGCGCCTTCTCCGTCTATTAATAGTGCGCCGGCCTCTCCTGCTCCGACTCCAGCCGCAGTGGCCGATGAGCCTCCTACGGGCGACCTGTTTGCGTCTGTACCGGCACCGGCAGTCAGCCGACCGACCGAGCGCACCGTTCAGGTAGAGGGTGCACTCAAGCACACCAGTTACCTGAACCGGACCTTCACCTTCGAGAACTTCGTCGAGGGTAAGTCCAACCAGATGGCGCGAGCTGCGGCCTGGCAGGTGGCGGACAACCTGAAACACGGTTACAACCCGTTGTTCCTCTACGGTGGCGTCGGCCTGGGCAAGACTCACCTGATGCACGCGGTGGGTAACCACCTGCTGAAGAAGAACCCCAACGCCAAGGTTGTTTACCTGCATTCCGAGCGTTTTGTCGCTGACATGGTCAAGGCGCTGCAGCTCAACGCGATCAACGAGTTCAAACGCTTCTACCGTTCGGTAGATGCGCTGCTGATCGACGATATCCAGTTCTTCGCCAAGAAGGAGCGCTCCCAGGAGGAGTTCTTCCACACCTTCAACGCTCTGCTCGAAGGTGGTCAGCAGGTGATCCTCACCAGCGATCGCTATCCGAAGGAGATCGAAGGGCTGGAGGAGCGTCTGAAGTCGCGCTTCGGCTGGGGCCTGACCGTTGCGGTCGAGCCGCCAGAGCTGGAAACCCGCGTCGCCATTCTGATGAAGAAGGCCGAGCAGACCAAAGTCGATCTGCCGCATGACGCCGCCTTCTTCATCGCCCAGCGCATTCGCTCCAACGTGCGCGAGCTGGAAGGTGCGCTGAAGCGTGTCATCGCTCACTCGCACTTCACCAACCAGCCGATCAGCATCGAGCTGATCCGCGAGTCGCTGAAGGATCTGCTGGCCCTGCAGGACAAGCTGGTGAGCGTGGATAATATCCAGCGCACCGTGGCCGAGTACTACAAGATCAAGATCTCCGATCTGCTCTCCAAGCGTCGTTCCCGTTCGGTGGCGCGGCCACGTCAGGTTGCCATGGCTCTGTCCAAGGAACTGACCAACCACAGCCTGCCGGAAATCGGTGATGCTTTTGGCGGAAGAGACCACACCACAGTGCTGCACGCCTGTCGTAAGATTGCTGAACTGCGGGAAGCCGACGCGGACATCCGCGAGGACTACAAGAACCTGCTGCGCACCCTGACCACCTGATACGCAGCCCACAAGGCAAGGGACGAGACCATGCATTTCACTATTCAACGCGAAGCCCTGTTGAAACCCCTGCAACTGGTCGCCGGCGTCGTCGAACGCCGCCAGACCTTGCCGGTCCTGTCGAACGTGTTGCTGGTCGTCGAAGGCCAACAGCTGTCGCTGACCGGTACTGACCTGGAAGTCGAGCTGGTTGGTCGGGTGACGCTGGAAGACAGCGCCGAGCCGGGCGAGATCACCGTGCCGGCACGCAAGCTGATGGACATCTGCAAGAGCCTGCCGAGCGATGCGCTGATCGACATCCGTGTCGACGAGCAGAAGCTGGTGGTCAAGGCCGGTCGCAGCCGCTTCACTCTGTCCACCCTGCCGGCCAACGACTTCCCTACCGTGGAAGAAGGCCCGGGATCGCTGACCTTCACCCTGGTGCAGAGCAAGCTGCGTCGCCTGATCGACCGCACCAGCTTCGCCATGGCTCAGCAGGACGTGCGCTATTACCTCAACGGCATGCTGATCGAAGTACAGACCGGTGTGCTGCGCGCTGTTGCAACCGACGGCCACCGCCTGGCCATGTGCGCAATGCAGGCGTCGATCGAGAACACCGAGAAGCATCAGGTGATCGTGCCGCGCAAAGGTATTCTCGAACTGGCTCGCCTGCTCACCGAGCAGGACGGCGAAGTGGCCATCGTCCTCGGTGCGAACCATATTCGCGCCACCACTGGCGAGTTCACCTTCACCTCCAAGCTGGTCGACGGCAAGTTCCCGGACTACGAGCGTGTGCTGCCGCGTGGTGGCGACAAGCTGGTTGTTGGCGATCGCCAGGCACTGCGCGAAGCCTTCAGCCGTACCGCGATTCTGTCCAACGAGAAGTACCGCGGCATTCGTCTGCAACTGGCTAGCGGTCAGCTGAAGATCCAGGCCAACAACCCGGAGCAGGAAGAAGCCGAGGAGGAAGTGGCAGTCGACTACAACGGCAGCTCGCTGGAGATCGGCTTTAACGTCAGCTATCTGCTCGACGTGCTGGGCGTGATGACTACCGAGCAGGTTCGCCTGATCCTGTCCGACGCCAACAGCAGCGCTCTGGTTCAGGAAGCCGACAACGACGACTCTTCCTACGTCGTCATGCCGATGCGCCTGTAATCAAGTTCTGAATGTCCCTTTCTCGCGTCACCGTCACCGCGGTGCGAAACCTGCACCCGGTGACGCTCTCCCCCTCCCCCCGCATCAATATTCTTCACGGCGCCAACGGCAGCGGTAAGACCAGCCTGCTGGAGGCCATCCATCTGTTGGGTCTCGCCCGCTCGTTTCGCAGCAACAAACTGCAGCCGATGATTCAGTACGAGCAGCCTGCTTGTACTGTGTTCGGCCAGGTGAACCGCGATGACGGGTTGCACAGCAATCTGGGCATTTCGCGTGATCGTCAGGGCGAGCTTCAGATTCGTGTCGACGGGCAGAACGCTCGTAGCACGGCTCAGCTTGCCGAGCTGCTGCCGCTGCAGGTGATCAACCCGGACAGCTTCCGTTTGCTGGAAGGCGCGCCCAAGGTTCGTCGCCAGTTCCTCGATTGGGGAGTGTTCCACGTGGAACAACGCTTCCTGCCGGCCTGGCAGCGCCTGCAGAAGGCCCTGCGGCAGCGGAACTCGTGGCTGCGGCATGGTACACTGGACGCCGCGTCGCAAGCGGCCTGGGACCGTGAATTGTGCCTGGCTAGTGACGAGCTGGATGGCTACCGCAGAGCTTATATTCAAGCTCTGAAGCCGGTTTTCGAACGGGTATTGAGCGAGCTGGTGGAGCTGGAGGGACTGACTCTCAGTTACTACCGCGGCTGGGACAAGGACAAGCAGCTGGCCGATGTGTTGGCTACTACCCTGCCCCGTGACCAGCAGCTCGGACATACCCAGGCCGGTCCGCAACGCGCTGATCTGCGCCTGCGATTGGGGGCTCACAATGCCGCGGAGATACTGTCCCGCGGTCAGCAGAAGCTGGTGGTGTGTGCTTTGCGCATTGCCCAGGGGCATCTGCTGAATCAGGCCAAACAAGGCCAATGCATCTATCTGGTAGACGACTTGCCGTCGGAGCTGGATGAGCGACATCGACAGGCCCTGTGCCGCCTGCTGGACGATTTGCAGTGCCAGGTGTTCATCACCTGTGTCGATCACGAATTACTGAATGATGGCTGGCGCACGGACACGCCGGTCGCCATGTTCCACGTGGAACATGGCTGTATCACCCAGACACGACCATCGGGAGTGAAGGCATGAGCGAAAACCAAACGTACGACTCCAACAGTATCAAGGTCCTCAAGGGCCTGGATGCCGTACGCAAGCGGCCAGGCATGTACATCGGTGACACCGATGACGGCAGTGGTCTGCACCACATGGTCTTCGAGGTGGTCGACAACTCGATCGACGAAGCGCTGGCTGGCTACTGCAGCGATATCAGCATCACCATCCATCCTGATGAGTCCATTACCGTACGCGACAACGGTCGTGGCATCCCGGTGGACATGCACAAAGAAGAAGGCGTCTCCGCGGCTGAGGTCATCATGACCGTGCTGCACGCCGGCGGTAAGTTCGACGACAACAGCTACAAAGTATCTGGCGGCCTGCACGGCGTAGGTGTCTCGGTGGTGAATGCCCTGTCGAAAGAGCTGGTTCTGACCATTCGCCGCAGTGGCAAGATCTGGGAACAGACCTATGTCCACGGTGTGCCGCAGGCACCTCTGGCTCCGGTTGGTGACAGCGATGGCACCGGCACGCAGATCCACTTCAAACCGTCGGAAGAGACCTTCCACAATATTCACTTCAGCTGGGACATCCTGGCCAAGCGCCTGCGCGAGCTGTCCTTCCTCAACTCCGGCGTCGGCATCCTGCTCAAGGATGAACGTAGCGGTAAGGAAGAGCTGTTCAAGTACGAAGGTGGTCTGAAGGCTTTCGTCGAATACCTGAACACCAACAAGACCATCGTCAACCAGGTGTTCCACTTCAACATCCAGCGCGAGGAAGACGGCGTTGGTGTGGAAGTCGCCCTGCAGTGGAACGACAGCTTCAACGAGAACCTGCTGTGCTTCACCAACAACATTCCGCAGCGTGACGGTGGTACTCACTTGGCGGGCTTCCGCTCTGCCCTCACCCGCCACCTGAACAACTACATCGAAAGCGAAGGTCTGGCGAAGAAGTTCAAGGTTGCCACCACCGGTGACGACGCCCGCGAAGGCCTGACCGCGATCATCTCGGTCAAGGTGCCGGATCCGAAGTTCAGCTCGCAGACCAAGGACAAGCTGGTCTCCTCCGAGGTGAAAACCGCGGTGGAGCAGGAAATGGGCAAGTACTTCTCCGACTTCCTGCTGGAGAACCCCAACGAAGCCAAGGCCGTAGTCGGCAAGATGATCGACGCTGCCCGCGCTCGTGAAGCCGCCCGTAAGGCGCGCGAAATGACCCGCCGCAAGGGTGCGCTGGATATCGCCGGCCTGCCCGGCAAGCTGGCCGACTGCCAGGAAAAAGACCCGGCGCTGTCCGAACTCTACATAGTGGAGGGTGACTCCGCGGGCGGTTCTGCGAAGCAGGGCCGTAACCGCAAGACCCAGGCGATCCTGCCGCTCAAGGGCAAGATCCTCAACGTCGAACGTGCTCGCTTCGACCGCATGATTTCCTCCCAGGAAGTCGGCACGCTGATCACCGCCCTCGGCTGCGGTATCGGTCGCGACGAGTACAACATCGACAAGCTGCGTTACCACAACATCATCATCATGACCGACGCCGACGTCGACGGTTCGCACATCCGCACCCTGCTGCTGACCTTCTTCTTCCGTCAGCTGCCGGAGCTGGTCGAGCGTGGCTACATCTATATCGCCCAGCCGCCGCTGTACAAGGTGAAGAAGGGCAAGCAGGAGCAGTACATCAAGGACGACGAGGCCATGGACGAGTACATGACCCAGTCGGCCCTCGAAGATGCCAGCCTGCACGTCAACGAGAATGCCCCGGGCGTTTCCGGTGCTGCACTGGAACAGCTGGTCAACGAGTACCGCGCGGTGATCAAGACCCTCGGTCGCCTGTCCCGCGTCTACCCGCAGGACATCACCGAGCACATGGTCTACCTGCCGCGCGTGTCGGTGGAGCAGTTGGCTGACCAGGCTGCCATGCAGCGCTGGTTGGAAGCCTTCCAGGCGCGTCTGAAGGCTGCTGAGAAGTCTGGCCAGACCTACACTGCCAGCCTGCGCGAGGATCGCGAGCGTCACCTCTGGCTGCCGGAAGTGGAAATCCTGGCTCACGGCCTGTCCACTTACATCACCTTCAACCGCGACTTCTTCGCCAGCAACGACTACAAGTCGGTCACCGCTCTAGGCGACCAGCTCAACAGCCTGTTGGACGACGGCGCTTATGTGCAGCGTGGCGAGCGCAAGAAGGCTGTCTCCACCTTCAAGGAGGCCTTCGATTGGCTGAAGACCGAGAGCACCAAGCGTCACAGCATCCAGCGCTATAAGGGTCTCGGTGAGATGAACCCCGAGCAGCTGTGGGAAACCACCATGGACCCAACCGTGCGCCGCATGCTCAAGGTGACCATCGAGGACGCCATCGCTGCCGACCAGATCTTCAACACCCTGATGGGCGATGCCGTGGAGCCGCGCCGCGACTTCATCGAATCCAACGCCCTGGCGGTGTCGAACCTGGACTTCTGATCCCTGCACGCGGGGCACGCAAGTGCCCCTACAAGAGCCCCTGCTAGCGTCGCTACCAGGGGCTTTTGTTTGTCTGAGGTTAGTAGGGTCTAGACCGCTGTTGCTGGCATCCGACAGGCCTGATAAAAGCCACAGCATGCGGATTCAGAAAATGGATGTGGGCATGGGGCACATAGATAGAACGAATAGCCGTCTGTTCGAGCTCGACCTGTTACGAGCCCTGGTCACCGTGGCCGATTGCGGCAGCTTCACCACCGCCGCACTGAGACTGAGCTCTACGCAATCGACCGTCAGCCAAAAAGTCCGGCGTCTCGAAGAGCTGGCTGGGCATCGCCTGCTGGAGCGGGGCAATCGCGACGTGCTGCCCACCGATGCCGGCGAAACGGTGCTGGGTTATGCCAGGCGGCTGCTGTCGCTGAACGACGAGCTGCACGAGGCTCTGGATGGGGCGAGCGTGGCGCAGATCGTGCGCATCGGCGTACCGGACGACTTCGCCGCCGGGCGTACCACAAGGCACTTAGCCGAGTTCAGCCGCCGCTTTCCGCATATCAAGCTCGAGGTTACCGCTGGGCTCAGTCGTGATCTGGCCGGCAGCTACGATCGTGGCGAGCTGGACCTGGTGCTCCTCAAGCAACGTCGCAACAGCCGCGATGCGGTAGCGCGCTGGACGGAGAAGACACGCTGGGTGGATAGCCTGCGCAGCCCGGCGTTCGATCTCGATCCATTGCCGATCGTGACGTTTCCGCCGCGAGGCCTGTACCGCGATGAAATGATCGCGGCGCTGGAGTCGGTCGGCAGACGCTGGCGAATCAGCTTCACCAGCTCCAGTCTCAGTGGTATCCAGGATGCGATCGCCGACGGCATGGGCATCGGTCTGCTGCCGCTGCGCGCGGTGACCGGCGAGCACCTGGTGTTGCCGCAATCGGCGGGTCTGCCGGAGGTGGACATGTTCGAGGTGGCGATCATCCATCGGCCGAGTGCCGGGCCGGTGATTACTGCGCTGGCGGAGTCGTTTTCGGCCTTGCTGGAACAGGAACGAGGCAGCTGAGCCGAAAGCAGCACCGCCGAAGTTGAATTCGATAATCAAATGTGGCGCATCCCAACATTTAATTTGTCGATGAGAGAGGCGCTGGATATCTTGGATTTGCCCCGTGCCTCCAGCTCGAATGCTGCTGGACGCCGCCCCGCCGGATGACCGACATCGACGGGGAGCCGAATACCAACAGGAGACCTCCCGTGTCCAAGACGTCCTACTATGCGCCGCATGGTGGTCATCCGGCTCAGACCGAGCTGCTGACCGACCGCGCCATGTTCACCGAAGCCTATGCCGTGATCCCCAAGGGCGTGATGCGTGACATCGTCACCAGCCACCTGCCCTTCTGGGACAACATGCGCATGTGGGTCATCGCCCGCCCGCTGTCCGGCTTCGCCGAGACCTTCTCGCAGTACATCGTCGAGTTGGCTCCCAATGGCGGCAGCGACAAGCCTGAGCAGGACATCAACGCCGAGGCGGTGCTGTTCATCGTCGAGGGCGAGCTGACCCTGACCCTGCAAGGCCAGGTCCACACCATGCAACCGGGCGGCTATGCCTTCATTCCACCGGGCGCTGACTACAAGGTGCGCAACACCAGCGGCCAGCACACCCGCTTCCACTGGATCCGCAAGCACTACCAGCGCGTCGACGGCGTACCGCTGCCGGAAGCCTTCGTCACCAACGAGCAGGACATCGAGCCGCGCGTGATGCCGGACACCGAAGGCCGCTGGAGCACCACTCGCTTCGTCGACATGGCCGACATGCGCCACGACATGCACGTCAACATCGTCAACTTCGAGCCGGGTGGCGTGATTCCCTTCGCCGAGACTCATGTGATGGAACACGGCCTGTACGTGCTGGAAGGCAAGGCGGTGTATCGCCTGAACCAGGACTGGGTCGAGGTCGAGGCCGGTGATTTCATGTGGCTGCGCGCCTTCTGCCCGCAGGCCTGCTATTCCGGTGGCCCGGGTCGCTTCCGCTACCTGCTGTACAAGGATGTGAACCGCCATATGCGCCTGACGCTGAACCAGCCGCACTGATCGACACAACCGGGAGCCTAGCTCCCGGTTTGCTTTGGAAGGGGCTGCTATAGCCAAAGGCTTACACGACAAGGCGGCCTGCTGCTCTTTTGCCGCCCTGCCCTGGCGACTAATCTGCACACACCTGCCAGGAATTGGATGTCCCGGGTCATGGAAGACAGACCGCGCCAGGATGGCAAACGACAGGATGTCGGAAGGTCTTGAAGAACCCGCCTCGGCGGGTTTTTTTATTGCCTGCGAAAAGGTGGGCCTCAGGCCCACCAGTAGCGTACGAAGTGGAAGAAGATCGGCGCGGCGAAACACACCGAGTCCATGCGGTCGAGCATGCCGCCGTGACCTTCGATCATGTGGCCCCAGTCCTTCACCCCGCGATCGCGTTTGATCGCCGACATCACCAGGCCGCCGGCAAAGCCCAGCAGGTTGACGGTCAGCGCCATCAGCGCGGCCTGCCAGAAGCTGAACGGGGTGATCCAGAACAGCGAGGCGCCGACCAGGCTGGCCAGGGCCACGCCGCCGACGAAGCCTTCCACTGTCTTCGACGGCGACAGCTTGGGCGCGATCTTGCGCTTGCCGGCCAGCTTGCCGCAGACGTACTGCAGCACGTCAGACAGCTGCACGACGATGATCAGCCAGGCGATCAGCAGCAGGTTGCGGCCCTCGTAGCCGGGAATGTCCAGGGTCAGCAGCGCCGGCACCGCGGACACGCAGTACACCGCAATCATCAGCCCCCACTGCACTTCCGAGGCGCGCTCAAGGAAGCGCGTGGTATCGCCGGCCAGCGAGGCGAGGATCGGCAGCAGGAGGAACAGGTAGACCGGGATGAAGATGGCGAACAGACCGTACCAGTCCAGGGCTATCAGCAGGTACTGCATCGGCAACGCAAAGTAGAAGGCCGCCACCAACGCCGGGTAGTCGCTGCGCCGGGTCGGCGTCAGGGTGAGGAACTCGCGAAGGGCGTAGAACGATACGAAGTAGAACAGCAGTACTACGCCGTTGTTGCCGAATAGGAAGGCAACGCCGATGACGAGCACCATGACCCACCAGGCATCGATCCGTGCATTGAGGTTCTCGATTACCGCGTTGGGGACGTCACCGGCCCGCTTGCGCAGGATGCGGGCGATCAGGGTGGCGATCAGCAGTACGGCGCCGATGCCGGCGAACAGCAGGATTGTGTTGCGATCCATCTCAGACTACCTCCGGGGCCAGTTCCAGCAGGGCGTTGCGGGCGCGTTCGAGGAAGGCGGCCTTGTCTTCGTCCTCCACGCGCTGCAGCGGCGCACCGAAGCTCAGGGTGCACAGCAGCGGCAGCGGTAGCGCCCTGCCCTTGGGCATCACCCGGTTGAGGTTGGCGATCCACACCGGGACCAGCTCCACCTCGTGCTTGGCTTGGGCCAGGTGGAACAGGCCGCTCTTGAACGGCAGCAGTTGTTCCTCGGTGAGGTTGCGCGTGCCCTCGGGGAAGATGATCAGCGAGTCGCCCTGGTCCAGCGCCTCGAGCATCGACTGCAGCGGGTTGGTCTGTGGCGAGCGCTGCTCGCGGTCGACCAGCACGCCGTTGAACACGTCGCGGATCAGGAAGCGGCGCAGGTCGCTACTCATCCAGTAGTCGGAGCCGGCCACCGGGCGGGTGCGCCGGCGTAGCTCCGGCGGCAGCGAGGCCCACAGCAGGACGAAGTCGCCGTGGCTGCTGTGGTTGGCGTAGTACAGGCGTTGCACCGGTTGGGCCGTGCAGCCCAGCCAGAGGGCGCGTGCGCCGGTCAGCAGGCGGGCTGCCGAGGTGATGGCGAAGGCGGTGATCGAAGCGAGCATGGATATGACTCCTTTATCCAGCCAGGGAAAGCCAGGGGGCGGCGAGAAGGATGGCCAGGGCCAGCAGCAGTTGCGCGACCAGCCAGGCGGCCTGCAGGCGCAGTAGGCGCAGGGCGCCGCGGCTGCGTTCCTGCCAGTCACGTGGCTGGGCAGCAGCGGGCTGCAGGCCGAGAACCTGCAGCGCCTGGTCCAGGTCGGTGGTGTGTTCGGCAAGACGCGTCGCATCGTTGGCCAGGCGGACGAACAGTTCGGCATCCAGCGCCACGCGGATGGCCCAGTACTTCTGCGCCAGGCCGAGCATCACCAGCAGGCCGCAGAGGACGCCGCTGGCGGCGCTGGGTGGCGCACCGAGCAGCGGTGCCAGGCCGTAGGCGAGGGCGAGCAGGGTCAGCGCGTTGGACAGTAGATCCAGGCCTCGACCGCGACGCAGCAGGCCGGCGACCAGGGCGAGTTGCATCTCAGAGGCCATGCGCCACCTCCAGGCTCGCGGCTGATTGCAGCAGACCCTGCAGCGCCTGGCGCTGCGCTTCGCCCAGCACGATCTGCGGGCGTGCGGCGCGAATCAGCTCGATGGCCTGCTCCACGTTACTGGCGCGGCCGCTGTGCAGCAGCCAGGCGGCGACCAGGGTGGCGCTGCGCGAGTAGCCGAGGGCGCAGCAGACCAGCAGCGGGCCTTGCTCGCGCAACTCCTCGATCAGCGCCGCGCCTTGGCGGCAGGCCTCGGTATCGGGGGCGACCAGGTCCAGCAGCGGCAGGCTGCGATAGGCCTTGCCGGGCAGGCGGACCGGCAGCTCGGCACTCAGATCCAGCACGGCGGCGAAGGGTGCAGCTTCCTGCTCGCTCGGTACGCGTCCCAGCCATAGGCCATCCACCACCTGGTCCGGCTGCGGATGCCTGCGCGTCCACAGCCGCGAGTTGATCCAGGCGCCAAGTAGGTAGGGAGCGAGCAGCCAGGTGCTGGCCGAACCGAGCGAGCCGTCGGCGCGCTTCTGGAAGCCGACCGCGCCGAACAGCGCGTAGTTCAGGGCGACCAGCAACAGCGAAGCGCAGGGCCACAGCAGCCACAGCCAGGCGCCACCGAGGTTTACCGCCAGGGATGCGCAGATGACACTGCCCAGTCCATAGCGCAGGGCCAGGCGCCAGCGCTGCGGCTCGCGCGCCAGGCGCAGCTGCTGCAGTGGGCTGCGCCCTTCGACCGGCCATAGCCACACGCACAGCCAGCCGGCCAGGGCGCCGGTAGGCACGTCGATGAAGTGGTGTTGCCAGGTAGTCAGCACCGACAGGCCGATCAGCGCCATCCAGCCGTGCAACAGGCCGCGCAGCAGCACGCCGCGGGTGTGCCGGGCGAACATCACCCAGATCACCACCAGCAGCGCGATATGCAGCGAGGGTGCCTGGTTGAACGGTTTGTCGAAGCCCATCAGCACATCGAACATCCAGCCGAAGAAGCCGCTCAGCTCGGGGCGTTCGAAGGTGAAGCGCAATGGCCAGAGCAGGAAGCAGGCGATGCAGATCAGCTGGGTGCTGAGCAGGCGCAGGGCATGCCTATCCATCTCCCGGCGCGTGGCTGGAAGCAGGAAGGACAGACCGTAGAGCAGGTCGATCGACCAGTAGGGCACGATGGTCCAGGCCCACAGCGGCGTCGCGCTTTCCCAGGCGAACACCAGGCTGCCGACGTCGTCGCGCTGTGCGGTGAACCAGTTGGCGAAGCCGTAGCTGGCGAAGAACAACGGGGCCAGCAGCAATAGCCAGAGAACCCCGCGCTTCCACAATCCGGTCTCGCGGGCGACCTGCATCAGGACACCCGCTGGGCCAGGGACACGCTGAAGATGCCCCACTCGTCGATGCGCTGTTCCAGTTTACGGAAGCCGGCGGCCTCCACCAACTGGTCCATCTCTGCCTGGCTGCGCCGACGCATGACCCAGGCCTGGCCTTGGCGGTGGCTGGTCAGGGCGCGGGCGATCAGCTCCAGCTGTGGATGCCAGGGCTGGCCGGTGTAGACCAGGTAGCCGCCCTCCTCGACCGCTGCGGCCAGGCCGGCCAGCGAGTCGCCGACCATCTGGTTGCTGCCGAACAGCTCATACAGGCCGGAGACCACTGCCAGGGTCGGCTTGGGATCGAGGGCGGCGAGATCGGCCTTGTCGAAGGCGTCGCCTTTGACGAAGCGGGCGATGTCACCCAGGCCTTTCTGCTCGATCAGCGCGCTGCCGTCGCGCACGTTGATCTCGCTGTAGTCGCGTAGCAGGATCGAGTCCGGCTTGTGCTCCAGGCCCTGCAGCGACTCGAGGATGTAGCGGCCATGGCCGGCGGCGATATCGACGATGCGCACGCCCTTGCCCGTCTCGCGCAGCTTGCCCATGGCCAGGCGCAGCAGCTCCTCGGCATGCACCTTGCGCTGGCGAATACCGCGCCAGCCGATGGAGTTGAGGTAGTTCTGATCGATCATCCGGCCCAGCGCGCTCTTGCCGGATGGCTGGTTGCGATAGACGTAGTCGAGAGTGCTGCCGGAGTCGAAGCCGGTGTCGAAGCCCAGTTTCACCCCGTCGGACAGCCCGCTGCCGAGCTTCAGCCCGGCGCGGGTGGCGCGCCAGTAAAGATCACCGAGGGAATTCTTCGGCAGCGGCGCCGCCAGTTCCTCGGCTTCGGCGCAGGTAGCGCCGAGGCGATCGGCATCCAGCAGCGAGGGACGATTCAGTGGCTCCTCGAAGCTGCGCAGGATAAAGCGCCGTGCACGGCTCAGCGCATGGGCGCGGTCGCGCTCGCCGAGGGTGTCGTGGAAGAAGCCGGGCAGAATGTGCTGCTCCTTGCGCAGGCTGCCCAGGCGCGCGAAAAACTGTTCCTGCGGCTTGCGGTGCACGACGAAGTCGGCGCCGGAGATCAGCAGCTGGGTCGGCACCTGGATCGCCTGGGCGTCGGCCACTACCCGATCCGCTGCGTCATACAGCCCGAGCAGCATGTTCACCGAGATCGGCCGGGTGATCAGCGGGTCGTTCTCGAACGAGGCGATGCGCTCGGGATCGTGGCTGAGGAAGCGCGCCTTGACGTAGCTGTTGACGAAGAAGTTGCCGCGCCACTGGCGCAGCAGCTTCAGGCCCGGACGGGCGAAGGGTACGTAGAGCTTGACCTTGAACGCCGGCGAGGCGAGCACCAGGCAGCGTACTTTCGGCGCATAGTCGTGGGCCCAGGTGCTGATGATCACGGCGCCGACGCTCTGCGCCAGCACGGCCATATCCGTCTGCTCGATGGCGTGCGTCGCGCTGATGTGGTCGAGGAAGGTCTGCACGTCGCGCACGCTGGTGGCGAAGCTCGGGCTGTCGCCACGGGCGCCGGGCGAGAGGCCATGGCCGCGGGCATCCCAGGCGAAGAAGTCGTAGTCGGGCAGGTCCAGCTCGGCGGGCAGGTGGGCCATGCGCCCGCCGTGCTCGTGGCCGCGGTGGAACATCACCACCGCCTTGCGCGGGCCATCGCCGGGCTGAGTGGCCGGCCAGTGGC
Organism: Pseudomonas sp. Gutcm_11s; assembly: GCF_028649395.1. GTDB lineage: Bacteria > Pseudomonadota > Gammaproteobacteria > Pseudomonadales > Pseudomonadaceae > Aquipseudomonas. The sequence goes on from NZ_JAQSUW010000017.1 coordinate 75,357, forward strand.
GATAGAGCAGCTCCACGCCGTCGTGGGTAAGGAAGACAGCCGTCTTGCAGTCGCGCATCGAAATGTCCCTATTCCGAATGAGAGGTTTGCGTTACCTCGGCCAGGCCTTGGCGCACGCGGTTGACCAGGGTCGCCAGCAGTAGCAGCAGGATCACGGCCAGCAGCCCGTTGATCCAAGACGCCGGCAGCAGGCCGCACGCCACACCGGCGCCGAGCACGCCGAAGCAGAAGGCGCGGTCGCTCTTGCCCATGGGGCCGTCGTAGCGGCGCGAGGCGCCGACCATGGGGCCTAGCACGCCGGCGTATTCGCTGATCACCGCCAGCACCACCACCAGCACCACCAGGGTTGGCGAGACGCCGGCGAGCAGGGCAAAGGGCAGGTACAGGGCGCTGTCGGCGACTACGTCACTCAGCTCGTTGAGGTAGGCGCCGAGCTTGGACTGCTGGCCGAACTCGCGGGCCAGCATGCCGTCCACGGCGTTCAGTGCCATGCGTAGCAGCATCCACAGCGGGATCAGGGCGAACAGCCAGGTGTAATGGGGTAGCCAGGCCAGTAGTGCGCCGAGCAGCACGGAGACCACCGCCGCGGCCAGGGTCACCTGGTTGGCGGTGACGCCGCGCGCATGCAGGCGGGTGACGCCGGGGCGCAGCAGATTCTGGAAACGTGGCTTGAGCTGGTAGATCGACGGCATGGAGCGAAAATCCCTTTCACGATGCGTGGTGCGGTTAGCTTAACCGCTTTGCCGGGGCGAGGTTTCGCGCAGAACGTGAGGTGCTGCGCGAAAAACTTATACCCTGCCGAGCCTCTCCTTGGATCTTTGAGTAATTCTATTTAAATCAGTATCTTGCAATCTGTGATGGCACTCTGCTGGTATTTCTTGCACAGCTTATCCACAGATGCTCAGGCGGCGCTGGAGGCGCTCTCCTGGCTCACTTCGGGCACTACACCGCTGATTTCCTGCTGGGTCTGGGCGACCCAGGCGAAGGCGCGCTCGTTGAGTTCGGCGATGGCGCGCGGGCCTTCGCCCTGGGCGTGCATGGCCGGGCCGATCACCACCTGGATGGTGCCCGGGTACTTGGCCCAGCCCTGCTTGGGCCAGAACTCGCCGGCGTTGTGGGCGATCGGCAGCACCGGCAGGCCGGCGTTCACCGCCAGGGCGGCGCCGCCGCGGGAGAACTTGCCGATCTGGCCCGGCGGAATACGCGTGCCTTCGGGGAATACCAGCACCCAGGCGCCCTGCTTGATGCGCTCGTCACCCTGCTTGGCCAGTTGCTTGAGCGCCGCCTTGGGGTTGCTGCGGTCGATGGCGATGGGGCGCAGCATGGCCATGGCCCAGCCGAAGAAGGGGACGTAGAGCAGCTCGCGCTTGACCACCTGCGACAGCGGCTCGAAGAAGGCGGAAAGGAAGAAGGTTTCCCAGGTGCTCTGGTGCTTGGCCAGGATCACGCAGGGCTGCTGCGGGATGTTTTCCAGGCCGTGCACTTCATAGCGGATGCCGACCACCACCTTGGCCAGCCAGGTGGCGCAACTGCACCAGGCCTGCACCACCAGGCGATAGCGGGCACGGAACGGCAGGAAAGGTGCGATGAAGACGCAGAGGATGCACCAGAAGAACGAGCTGGACGACAGCAGCAGGTAGAAGAAGAAGGTTCTGATGGCCTGCACTGTCGTCATGGGACTCGGGCTCTCCTAGAGCAGAAGCTGGTCGGCTATCGCCGCCAGATCATCGAATATCAGGGTTCCCGCTGGCAACGGCTTGGCCAGCGTGCGCTCGCCTTTGCCGGTCTTCACCAGAACGGGTTGGCAATGGACGGCCAGGGCGGCTTCCAGGTCACCCCCGCTGTCGCCGACGAACCACACGCCTGCCAGTTCCGTGCCGTAGTGCGCAGCGATCTGCAGCAACATGCCTGGCTTGGGCTTGCGGCAGTCGCAGCCGTCGTCGGGGCCGTGCGGGCAATGCACGATCAGGCCGACTTCTCCGCCCTGCTCTGCTACCAAATGGCGCAGGCGCGCGTGCATGGACTCCAGCGTGGCCAGGTCGTAATAGCCGCGCGCCAGGCCGGACTGGTTGGTGGCCACGGCCACGGTCCAGCCGCCCTTGCTCAGGCGCGCGATGGCGTCGATGGAGCCGGGGACCGGGATCCATTCGTCGAGGGATTTGATATAGGCGTCGGAGTCTTGGTTGATGACGCCGTCGCGGTCGAGGATCAGCAGTTTCATGCGATTACCAGGGCGACCGGGCGGCGTTGCGCCGCCCGGTAAGCCGTCAGCCCAGCAGGGAGATGTCGGCGACGCCGAGGAACAGGCCGCGCAGCTGGTTGAGCAGCGCGTAGCGGTTGGCGCGCACCGAGGCATCCTCGGCGTTGACCAGGACGGCCTCGAAGAACGCATCCACCGGCTCGCGCAGGGCGGCCAGGCGCTCCAGCGACTCGCGGTAGCAGCGCGCGGCGGCCATCGGTTGCACGGCCTGGGCGGCCTGCTGGATGGCCGAGTACAGGCTGAACTCGGCCGGGTTGTCGAAGTAGTGGGCCTCGGCGCTGGCGGCGACCTGGCCTTCGTACTTGCTCAGCAGGTTGGACACGCGCTTGTTGGCGGCGGCCAGGGCAGCGGCTTCCGGCAGCTTGCGGAAAGCCTGCACGGCCTGCACGCGCTGGTCGAAGTCCAGCGGCGCCGCCGGGCTCAGGGCACGTACGGCCTGGTACACGGCCACTTCCACGCCTTCGTCCTCGTAGCGCGCACGCAGGCGGTCGAAGATGAAGTCCAGTACCTGGCTGGCCAGGCCTTCGGCCTTGACCTTGCCACCGTACAGGCCGACGGCGAAGTTCACCGCCTCGATCAGGTCCAGGTCCAGCTGCTTCTCGATCAGGATGCGCAGCACGCCCAGCGCCGCGCGACGCAGGGCGTAGGGGTCCTTGGAGCCGGTCGGCAGCATGCCGATGCCGAAGATGCCGACCAGGGTGTCGAGCTTGTCGGCCACGGCTACGGCAGCACCGGTGAGGGTCTGCGGCAGCTCGGCGCCGGCGCCACGCGGCATGTACTGCTCGTTCAGCGCCTGGGCCACGTCATCGGCTTCGCCGTCATGCTTGGCGTAGTAGTAGCCGGCGATGCCCTGCATCTCCGGGAACTCGCCGACCATCTCGGTGGCCAGGTCGCACTTGGACAGGATGCCGGCACGCGCGGCGCGGGTGGCGTCGCCACCGATGCGCTCGGCGATGAAGGCGGCGAGCTTGGAGACGCGCTCGGCCTTGTTGAACACGCTGCCGAGCTGGGCCTGGAACACCACGTTGGCCAGGCGCTCGTTGCGCTTCTCCAGCGGCTGGCGCTTGTCCTGCTTGAAGAAGAACTCGGCGTCGGTCAGGCGCGGGCGCACGACTTTCTCGTTACCGGAAACGATCTGCGCCGGGTCTTTCGACTCGATGTTGGCCACGGTGATGAAGCGCGGCAGCAGCTTGCCGTTGCCGTCGACCAGGCAGAAGTACTTCTGGTTGTCCTGCATGGTGGTGATCAGGGCTTCCTGCGGCACGGCGAGGAAGCGCTCCTCGAAGGAGCAGACCAGCGGTACCGGCCACTCGACCAGGGCGCTGACTTCATCGAGCAGGGCTGGCGGGACGATGGCCGTGCCGTTCTCGGCGCGGGCCAGTTCCTCGACGCGGGCGGCGATCTGCTGGCGGCGCTCGGCGAAGTCGGCGACCACGTAGGCGGCGCGCAGGTCCTCGGCGTAGCTGGCCGGGCTGGCAATGGTCACGTCACGGTTGGCGTGGAAGCGGTGGCCGCGCGAGGTACGACCGGCCTTCTGGGCGAGGATCTCGCAATCGACGACCGCATCGCCGAACAGCATCACCAGCCACTGGGTCGGACGCACGAACTCGTCCTTGCGCGCGGCCCAGCGCATGCGTTTGGGGATCGGCAGGTCGTTCAGCGAAGCCTCGACGATGCCTGGCAGCAGGCCGGCGGCCGGCTGGCCGGCGATCGACTGGCTGAACTTCAGTTTCGGCCCGCTCTGATCGATCTGGCTCAGCTCGACGCCACACTTCTTGGCGAAGCCGAGAGCGGCCTGGGTCGGGTTGCCGTCCTTGTCGAAGGCAGCCTGCACGGGCGGGCCGTCGAGGTTGACGGTGCGGTCCGGCTGCTGCGCGGCGAGTTGCTCGACCAGCACGGCCAGGCGGCGCGGCGCGGCGTAGAAACGCGCGGTGGCGTAGTTTAGACCGGCGGCCTTGAGGCCTTTTTCCACACCGGCGAGGAAGGCTTCGCCGAGGCTCTTCAGGGCCTTCGGTGGCAGCTCTTCGGTGCCCAGCTCAACCAGAAAATCCTGAGCACTCATTATTCGGCCTCCTTCAGCTGAGCCAGCACTTCATCACGCAGTTCCGGGGTGGCCATCGGGAAACCGAGCTTGGCGCGGGCCAGCAGGTAGCTCTGGGCGATATTCCGCGACAGCGTGCGCACGCGCAGGATGTACTGCTGACGCGCGGTCACCGAGATGGCGCGGCGGGCGTCGAGCAGGTTGAAGCTGTGCGAGGCCTTGATCACCATTTCGTAGGCCGGCAGCGGCAGCTGCAGCTCCATCAGGCGGTTGGCCTCTGACTCGTAGAAGTCGAACAGGTCGAACAGCTTGTCGACGTTGGCGTGCTCGAAGTTGAAGGTGGACTGCTCCACTTCGTTCTGGTGGAACACGTCGCCGTAGGTGACCTTGCCGAACGGGCCGTCGGAGTAGACCAGGTCATACACCGAGTCGACGCCCTGCAGGTACATGGCCAGGCGCTCGAGACCGTAGGTGATCTCGCCGGTGACCGGGTAGCACTCGACGCCGCCGACCTGCTGGAAGTAGGTGAACTGGGTGACTTCCATGCCGTTCAGCCAGACTTCCCAGCCCAGGCCCCAGGCGCCGAGGGTCGGCGATTCCCAGTTGTCCTCGACGAAGCGGATGTCGTGCACCAGGGTGTCGACGCCGATGCGGCGCAGCGACTCCAGGTACAGGTCCTGGATGTTCTCCGGGTTCGGCTTGAGTACCACCTGGAACTGGTAGTAGTGCTGCAGGCGGTTGGGGTTCTCGCCGTACCGGCCGTCGGCCGGGCGGCGCGAGGGCTGCACGTAGGCGGCGTTCCAGGTCTCCGGACCGATGGCGCGCAGGAAGGTGGCGGTGTGGAAGGTACCGGCACCCATCTCCATGTCGTAGGGTTGCAGGATCACGCAGCCTTGCTCGGCCCAATAGCTTTGCAGGGCGAGGATCAGGCCTTGGAAGGTGCTCACGTCGGGCGTTGTTTGGCTCACGAATTCCACCGGTGTCGAGGCATTTGCATAAAGCCGCGCAGTATACCCGATCAACCCCGCGCGGGAGGTGGCGGCAGGCGTACTCCGTCAGCCCTGCGCGCGTGGACGCCGCGTACCCTGTAGCATTACTGCCCCTTGCCGGTCTCGGCAGCGCTTATTCAGGCCTTTTTCATGTCAGTCGAATCCCTGCCTTCCGCCGCCACTGCCGCCCGCGACGAGTTTCTTGCCCTGCTGGAAACCAGCGTGGTGCAGAACACCTTGGTCAAGCTGCTGCTGAGCAAGTACCAGGGCGAGGAAGCCGAGCTGCAGCGTCTGACCATTCGTCCGGTCACGGTCAAAGGCCAGGCCTGCCTGTCGTTCGTCTCCACCTACAAGACCCGCGACCTGACCAAGAACCTGCCGGTTGCTGAAGCCCTGGCACATATCGCCAGCCTGCTGCCGGCGGCGTTCAAGAATGCCCACCTGCTGTCGCTGACCGAGGACGTGCAGCTGACCTTCGGCAAGAAGGAAAAGGCGCGCCTGTTCGTCGGCAAGGCGGTCGAGCGAGAGGCGCCGGCCGCCGGCCATGACCGCGAGAAGAAGCGTTTTCTCGAACTGAGCCGGCCGTTTCTCACCGATCTAGGGGTGACTACCGCCAAGCACGAGCTGGTACCGGCGATGGCGCGCAAGTGGAAGCAGATCAACAAGTTCATCGAGGTGTTTTCCCACGCCCTGAGCCACTCGCCGCTGCAGCAGCGTGATCCGCAGCTGCCGATTCACGCCGTCGACTTCGGCTCGGGCAAGGGCTACCTGACCTTCGCCATGCACGACTACCTGCGCAACAGCCTGGGCCTGCAGGGCCAGGTGACTGGCGTGGAACTGCGCGAAGACATGGTGCGCCTGGGCAACACCGCGGCGGCCCGCCTGGAGCAGCCGGGGCTGCGCTTCGAGCATGGCGACGTGCGTACCTACACCCCGGCCGCCATCGACGTGATGATCGCCCTGCACGCCTGCGACGTGGCCACCGACTATGCCCTGCATCTGGGCATTCGCAGCGACGCGGCGATCATCATGTGCTCGCCCTGCTGCCACAAACAGATCCGCCCGCAGATGCACATGCCGGCCATGCTCAAGCCCATGCTGCAGTACGGCGTGCACCTGGGCCAGGAAGCCGAGATGGTCACTGACAGCCTGCGCGCCCTGCTGCTGGAAGCCAGCGGCTATGAAACCAAGGTGTTCGAGTTCGTCTCCCTGGAACACACCAACAAGAACAAGATGATTCTTGCGGTGAAGCGCCCCGAGCCGGTGGAGCCGAGCGCGCTGTTGGAGAATATCCAGGGCATCAAGCAGTTCTACGGAATTCAGGAGCACTGCCTGGAAAGCCTGCTGCGGGCCGACGGGCGTCTGTAACGGCGCTGCCTTTGGCCTACGCCAAGGTGCGGTGCAACGGCAAATCCGGGCATAGTTGGGCTTCTTCTTTCCCAGGATGGTGAACACCATGCCCCGCTGCTTCTGGTGCAACGACGACCCGCTGTACATCGCCTACCACGACGAGGAATGGGGCGTGCCGCAGCGCGACCCGCAGTGGCTGTTCGAGATGCTGTTGCTGGAAGGCTTCCAGGCCGGGCTGTCGTGGATCACCGTGCTGAAGAAGCGCGAGCGCTATCGCCAGGTGCTGTTCGGTTTCGATGCCGAGCGCCTGGCGGTGATGACCGACGAGGAAATCGAGGAGCGCATGCAGGACGCCGGCATCATCCGCAACCGCCTGAAACTGCAGGCCGCGCGCAAGAACGCGCGGGCCTGGCTCAAGCTGGAGGACCCGGCCACGCTGCTCTGGTCCTTCGTCGGCGGTGCGCCGAAGATCAATCAGTTCAGCGGTCGCGGCGATGTACCGGCGGTGACGCCCGAGGCCGAGGCGATGAGCAAGGCGCTGAAGAAGCTGGGCTTCACCTTCGTCGGCCCGACCATCTGCTACGCCTACATGCAGGCGGCGGGCATGGTCATGGACCACACTCGCGACTGCGATCGTTACCGCGCCCTCGGCGGCGCCGGCTGAGGCCGCCAGCGCGGGTAGGCTGATCCCGGCGGGCGCAGCCGTTACAATGCCGGCCCAGCCAATTTTCAGGAGTCTTCCGTGGAGAAGCTCAAAGGTGCCCTGGTCGTCGGTTTCCTGCGTCTGTTCGCCCTGCTGCCCTGGCGCGCGGTGCAGGCGGTGGGCAATGCCATCGGCTGGCTGATGTGGAAGCTGCCCAATGGTTCGCGCGAGGTAGTGCGGATCAACCTGAGCAAGTGCTTCCCCGAGCTGGACAAGGCGGCGCTGGACCGCCTGACCGAGCAGAGCCTCAAGGACATCGCCAAGACCCTGACCGAGAGCGCCTGCGCCTGGATCTGGCCGGCGGAGAAGTCGCTCAAGCTGGTGCGCGAGGTGGAAGGCCTGGACGTGCTGCAGCAGGCGCTGGCCTCCGGCAAGGGCGTGGTCGGCATCACCAGCCACCTGGGCAACTGGGAAGTGCTCAACCACTTCTACTGCAGCCAGTGCAAACCGATCATTTTCTATCGTCCGCCGAAGCTCAAGGCAGTGGACGAGCTGCTGCAGAAGCAGCGCGTGCAGATGGGCAATCGCGTCGCCCCGTCGACCAAGGAAGGCATCCTCAGCGTGATCAAGGAAGTGCGCCGCGGTGGTGCCGTGGGCATTCCGGCGGACCCTGAGCCGAGCCGCTCCAGCGGCGTATTCGTGCCTTTCCTCGGCACCACGGCGCTGACCAGCAAGTTCGTGCCCGGCATGCTCGCCGGCGGCAAGGCTGTCGGCGTGTTCCTGCATGCCCTGCGCCTGCCCGATGGCAGCGGCTACAAGGTGATACTCGAAGCCGCCCCCGAAGGCATGTACAGCGAGAGCGTGGAAGAAGGTGTGGCAGCCATGAGCCAGGTGGTCGAGCGCTACGTGCGCGCCTACCCCAGCCAGTACATGTGGAGCATGAAGCGTTTCAAGAAGCGCCCGGACGGCGAGCAGAAATGGTATTGATGCGCGAGCGCTTAGCCTTTACCGTCTGAGCACTCAACTTTCAGCCACGCAAACGGGATGGGCATGGACGACAACAAGCGCGAGCACAAGCGGACACCGCTCAAGGTCCAGCTGCGCATCGACCATCCGGTGCATGGCCAGATGCTGGTGACCACCCGCGACATTTCCGACAGCGGCGTGTTCGTGGTGATCGACGAGGCGCAGAGCCTGTTGCAGATCGGTGAAGTGGTCAGCGGCCAGGTCCAGGGCCTGCCGATTCCGGCTCCGGTGGTGCAGATGCAGGTGGTGCGCTTCGAGCCCAGCGGCGTGGCGCTGATCTTCCAGCGCGAGGACTAGCTGCTCGCGGTTCCCGCGGCCTTCTCCAGGCGGCGCAGAAACACCGTCATTTCCTTCTCGGTCTGCTTGTCGCCACGCTTGCGCGCCACTTCCAGGCCGTTGTGCCAGGCCTGGCGCGCCTCTTCCAGCATGCCCTGGCGCTGACACGCCTGCCCCAGCAGCTTCCACGCCGCCGAATAGTTGGGGTCGAAGCCCAAACACTTCTGCAGATGCTCGGCGGCCGCGTCGGGTTGGTTGCCGTCGAGGTAGGCCTTGCCCAGGCCGAAGCGCAGCAGGGCGTTGTCCACCCCGCGGGCCAGCAGTTTTTCCAGGGAGTCCGGCGTGGTCATGCCAGGGGCGCCTCGTGGTTCAGAAGAAGGTCAGACCGACCTGGAACAGGCGCTCCACGTCGCGGATGTACTTCTTGTCGACGAGGAACAGTATCACGTGGTCGCCGGATGCGATGACGGTGTCGTCGTGGGCGATCAGCACTTCCTCGTCACGAATCACCGCGCCGATGGTGGTGCCTGGCGGCAGGGCGATCTCTTCGATCATTTTGCCGACCACCTTGCTCGAGCGGGCGTCACCATGGGCGATGGCCTCGATGGCCTCGGCCGCACCACGGCGCAGGCTGTGCACGCTCTCGATGTCGCCGCGGCGCACGTGGGTCAGCAGGGTGCCGATGGTGGCCAGCTGGGGACTGATGGCGATGTCGATATCGCCGCCCTGGACCAGATCGACGTAGGCCGGGTTGTTGATGATGGTCATCACCTTGCGCGCGCCCAGGCGCTTGGCCAGCAGCGAGGACATGATGTTGGCCTCGTCGTCGTTGGTCAGGGCCAGGAAGATGTCCGCCTCGTTGATGTTCTCTTCCACCAGCAGGTCGCGGTCGGAAGCGCTGCCCTGCAGCACGATGGTGCTTTCCAGGTTGTCCGAGAGGTAGCGGCAGCGCGCCGGGTTCATCTCGATGATCTTCACCTGGTAGCGGCTCTCGATGGCCTCGGCCAGGCGCTCGCCGATATGCCCGCCGCCGGCAATGACGATGCGCTTGTAGCTGTCTTCCATGCGCCGCAGCTCGCTCATCACCGCGCGGATGTGGGCCTTGGCGGCGATGAAGAACACCTCGTCGTCCGCTTCGATCACCGTGTCGCCCTGCGGCATGATCGGCCGGTTGCGGCGGAAGATCGCGGCGACGCGGGTGTCGACGTTGGGCATGTGCTCGCGCAGCTGGCGCAGCTGCTGGCCGACCAGCGGGCCGCCGTAGTAGGCCTTGACCGCCACCAGCTGGGCCTTGCCCTCGGCGAAGTCGATCACCTGCAGGGCGCCGGGGTATTCGATCAGGCGCTTGATGTAGTTGGTCACCACCTGCTCGGGGCTGATCAGTACATCGACCGGGATGGCCTCATTGTCGAACAGCGCCTCGCGGGTCAGGTAGGCCGACTCGCGCACCCGGGCGATCTTGGTCGGCGTGTGGAACAGGGTGTAGGCGACCTGGCAGGCGACCATGTTGGTCTCGTCGCTGTTGGTCACCGCCACCAGCATGTCGGCGTCGTCGGCGCCGGCCTGGCGCAGCACGGTGGGGAAGGAGCCACGGCCGACCACGGTGCGGATGTCCAGGCGGTCGCCGAGGTCGCGCAGGCGATCGCCGTCGGTGTCGACCACGGTGATGTCGTTGGCCTCGCTGGCCAGGTGCTCCGCCAGGGTGCCGCCGACCTGCCCTGCGCCGAGAATGATGATCTTCATGCGGTTCCGTCCTCAGCCGCGCGGTGCCGCGGCGATCTTGATCAGCTTGGCATAGTAGAAGCCGTCGTGGCCGTCGACCTGTGGCAGCAGCTGGCGGCCATGGGCCTGCTTGAGGCCGAAGGCGCCGGCGATATCCAGTTCACGCGCGCCTGGTGTACGGGCGAGGAAGGCGGCGATGTTGTCGCGATTCTCCTCCGGCAGCACCGAGCAGGTGGCGTAGAGCAGCACGCCGCCGACCTCCAGGGTTGGCCACAGGGCATCGAGCAACTCGCCCTGCAGTTTGGCCAGCGCGGTGATGTCGTCAGCCTGGCGAGTCAGTTTGATGTCCGGGTGGCGGCGGATCACCCCGGTTGCCGAGCACGGCGCGTCGAGCAGGATGCGCTGGAACGGCTTGCCGTCCCACCAAGTGGCCACGTCGCGGCCGTCGGCGGCGATCAGGGTGGCCTGCAAGTGCAGACGGTCGAGGTTCTCCTGCACCCGCGCCAGGCGTGCCGGTTCCAGGTCCAGGGCAATGGTCTCTTTCAGTCCCGGCTCGGCCTCGAGCAGGTGGCAGGTCTTGCCGCCGGGCGCGGCGCAGGCGTCGAGCACACGTTGGCCGGGGGCCAGATCGAGCAGGTCGGCGGCCAGCTGTGCGGCCTCGTCCTGCACGCTGACGCGGCCGTCCATGAAGCCCGGCAGGGTCTTCACATCGCAGGGTTGCAGCAGGCGGATGCCGTCGCGGCTGAAGGGGCAGGGTTCGGCTTCGATGCCGGCGCTACGCAGTTCGGCGAGGTAGGCATCGCGGCTGCCGTGACGGCGATTGACCCGCAGCAGCAGCGGCGGATGCTCGTTGTTGGCGGCGCAGATGGCCTGCCAATGCTCGGGCCAGTCGGCCTTCAGGCGCTTCTGCAGCCAGCGCGGGTGAGCGGTGTGCAGCACCGGGTCGCGATCCAGTTCGGTGAACAGTGCCTCGTGATCGCGCTGGGCATTGCGCAGCACGCCGTTGAGCAGACCCTTGAGCGAGGACTTCTTCAGCTTGTCGACGCAGGCCACCGTCTCGCCGATGGCCGCATGGGCCGGGATGCGGGTGTGCAGCAGCTGGTACAGGCCGACCAGCAGCAGGGCCTCGACGTCGCGGTCGGCGGCCTTGAACGGCTTCTGCAGCAGTTTCTCGGCGAGCAGCGCCAGGCGCGGTTGCCAGCGTGCGGTGCCGAAGGCCAGGTCCTGGGCCAGTCCGCGGTCACGCAACTCGACCCTGTCCAGCAGTGGCGGCAGGCTGCTGCCGAGCGAGGCCTTACCGTTGAGTACGGCGGCGAGGGCGCGAGCGGCGGCCAGGCGTGGGTTCATTGACCGAGCACCAGGCCGGGGGCGAACTGCTCGCGGCGGCTGTTGTACAGGTCGGTGAAGGCCAGTGGCTTGCCACCTGGCAGCTGCAGGCGGGTCAGGCGCAGAGCGCCTTCGCCGCAGGCGATTGTCAGGCCACTCTTGTCGGCGGCGAGCACGGTACCCGGCGCGCCGTTGCCCTCGCCCAGTTGCGCGGCCAGCACTTTCAGCGGTTCGCCATTCAGCGTGCTGTGGCAGATCGGCCAGGGGTTGAAGGCACGCACCAGGCGCTCCAGCTCTTTGGCCGGGCGGCTCCAGTCGAGGCGTGCCTCGTCCTTGTTCAGCTTGTGGGCGTAGGTGGCCAGGCTGTCGTCCTGCACTTCGCCTTTGAGCTCGCCAGCGGCGAGCTTGGTGATTGCCTCGACCACGGCAGCCGAGCCTAGCTGCGCCAGACGGTCGTGCAGGCTGCCACCGGTGTCGTCGGCGGTGATGGTAGTGCTGACCTTGAGCAGCATGGGGCCGGTGTCCAGGCCGGCTTCCATCTGCATCACGGTGACGCCGCTGCTGGCATCGCCGGCCTGCACCGCGCGCTGGATCGGCGCCGCACCGCGCCAGCGTGGCAACAGCGAGGCATGGCTGTTGATGCAGCCCAGGCGTGGGGTGTCGAGCGCCACCTGTGGCAGAATCAGGCCGTAGGCGACCACCACCATCAGGTCTGCATTCAGGGTTGCCAGTTCGGCCTGGGCCGCTGGATCGCGCAGGGTCTGCGGCTGGTACACGGCAATTCCGTGCTGCAGTGCCAGCTGCTTCACTGGGCTGGGCATCAGTTTCTGCCCGCGGCCGGCCGGGCGGTCCGGCTGGGTGTACACGGCGACGATGTCACGGCCTGCGTCGAGCAGGGCCTGCAGGTGGCTGGCGGCGAATTCCGGGGTGCCGGCAAAGACGATGCGCATGATTCACTCACATGAAAAGAAAAAGGCTTGCCGGAGCAAGCCTTTGGGATTCGGGTTCAAGCCTGCTGGCGGTGCTGCTTTTCCAGCTTCTTCTTGATCCGGTCACGCTTGAGATTGGACAGGTAGTCGACGAAGAGCTTGCCGTTGAGGTGATCGCACTCGTGCTGGATGCACACGGCGAGCAGGCCTTCGGCGATCAGCTCGTAGTGGCTGCCGTCGCGGTCCTGGGCCTTGATCTTGACCTTCTGCGGGCGGTCGACGTTCTCGTAGAAGCCGGGCACCGACAGGCAGCCTTCCTGGTACTGGTCCATCTGTTCGGTCAACGACTCGAACTCGGGGTTGATGAACACCCGCGGCTCGGACTTGTCCTCGGACAGATCCATCACCACCACACGCTTGTGCACGTTGATCTGCGTGGCCGCGAGGCCAATGCCGGGGGCGGCATACATGGTCTCGAACATGTCGTCGATCAGTTGGGAAAGTGCCGCGTCGAAGACGGTCACCGGCTTGGCGATGGTGCGCAGGCGCGGATCGGGGAATTCGAGGATGTTGAGAATGGCCATGGCTGTTTGTGATGCACTTGTGGAATAAAGTAAAAAACCGCTGCTAAGATGATGAACAGCTTTGAAAAACGGCTCAAAAGCCGCGGCTTCTGCGGCTTACAGGCGCCAGCCACATAATAAAGGGATTCACCGCATGAGGAAATCACTACTCGCCCTGCTGCTGGTCGCCGCGGGCGGTCTGGTACAGAGTGGCCTGGTCCAGGCAGCCGTCCAGCTCAAGGAAGGTCACCCGGACCGCTACACCGTGGTCAAGGGCGATACTCTGTGGGACATCTCTGGCAAGTTCCTCAGCCAGCCGTGGAAGTGGCCCGAGCTGTGGCACGCCAACCCGCAGATCGAGAATCCTCACCTCATCTACCCGGGCGACACCCTCAGCCTGGTCTATATCGACGGCCAGCCACGCCTGATGCTCAACCGTGGCGAGTCCCGCGGCACCATCAAGCTGTCGCCGCAGATTCGCAGCACGCCGATGGCCGAGGCCATCCCGACCATTCCGCTGGAAGCGATCAACAGCTTCCTGCTGCGTAACCGCATCATCGATACCCCGGAAGACTTCAATGGCCGTCCCTACGTGGTAGCTGGCGGTGCTGAGCGTGTGGTCAGTGGTGCCGGTGATCGTGTCTATGCCCGTGGCTCCTTCGACGATGGCCAGCCTGTCTACGGTATCTTCCGTCAGGGCAAGGTCTATACCGACCCGGAAACCGAGGAGTTCCTCGGCATCAACGCCGACGATATCGGCACCGGCGAGATGGTCGCCGAGGAAGGCGACATCGCCACCTTGACCCTGACCCGCTCCACTCAGGAAGTACGCCTGGGTGACCGCCTGTTCCCCACCGAAGAGCGTGCAGTGAACTCGGTGTTCATGCCCAGCGAACCACAAACCGATATCGACGGTGTGATCCTCGACGTGCCGCGTGGAGTGAACCGTATCGGCCAGTTCGATGTGGTGACCATCAACAAGGGCAAGATCGACGGTCTGGTCGAGGGCAACGTGCTGGCCGTGTACAAGACCGGCGAAACGGTGCGTGACCGCATCACCGGTGAATCGGTGAAGATCCCCGATGAGCGCTCCGGTCTGATGATGGTGTTCCGCACCTACGAGAAGCTCAGCTACGGCCTGGTGCTCTACGCCAATCGAGACCTGTCGCTGATGGACAAGGTGAAGAACCCGTAACACCTAGAACCCCCGCCCAGTGCGGGGGTTCTGCTTTCTGGGCAATGATCAAGGATGATCGCCATGCACATTTCTCCCGCTGAACTGGAGGCGCGCCTGCGCCTGCACAGTCTTCCCGAGCTTGGTCCGCGGCGTTTTCGCCGGTTGTTGGACGCCTTTGGTAGTGCCTCCGCAGCGCTCAGCGCGCCCGCCACAGCTTGGCGCTCCTTGGGATTGCCTGCGGTCTGTGCCGAGCCCCGGCGTAGCGAGGATATCCGCGAGTGTGCCACGACTGCTCTGCGCTGGCTGGAGCAGGAGGGACACTCGCTGCTGATGTGGGAGGACTCCGACTATCCGGCCCTGCTCGCCGAGCTGAGCGATGCACCGCCGCTGCTGTTCGTCGCCGGAGACCGAAGCTTGCTCGAACGCCCTCAGCTGGCCATGGTCGGCAGTCGCCGTGCCTCGCGGCCGGGGCTGGATACAGCGGCATCCTTCGCGCGCAGCCTGGCCGGTGGCGGTTTCGTAATCACCAGCGGCCTGGCCCTGGGTATCGATGGCGCGGCGCACCAGGGAGCGCTGGATGTCGGGGGCGGGACAATCGCCGTGCTCGGTACCGGCCTGCAGCGCATCTATCCTCAGCGTCATGCCGACTTGGCCGAGCGCATTGTCGCGAGTGGTGGCGCTCTGGTCTCTGAGATGCCACTGGACTGCCCGCCGCAGGCCAGCAATTTTCCGCGGCGCAACCGCATCATCAGTGGCTTGTCGTTGGGCGTGCTGGTGGTCGAGGCCAGCCCGTCGAGCGGCTCGCTGATCACTGCACGCTTGGCCGCGGAGCAAGGGCGTGAGGTCTATGCGATCCCGGGCTCCATCCACCATCCGGGGGCGCGTGGCTGCCATCAGCTGATTCGCGAGGGCGCGACCTTGGTAGAGAGCGTCGACGACATTCTCCAGGCGCTGCGTGGGTGGCAGCTAGTAGCGCCGGTCCCGACTGCGATACCACAGGCCGAGCACCCGCTGCTGGAGCAGCTGCGCGCTGCGCCGCAGACCAGCGAGGCCCTGTCCATCGCCTGCGGCCTGGAGCTGAGTGCGACGCTGGTGGCGCTGACCGAGCTGGAGCTGGAGGGGCTGGTCGCCTGCGAGGCCGGCCGCTGGGTACACCGCGCGCCTTGAGCTGGGTACACTCGCCGCCAGAGAAACCAGGGGGGTGAGCATGAGTGGTTGGCAGATACAGCGGGTGGCACGTGTGGTGCGTGAAGGCGGCGTGATCGCCTACCCCACCGAGGCCGTCTGGGGCCTGGGTTGCGATCCATGGAACGAGGCCGCGGTGGATCGCCTGCTGGCACTCAAGGACCGCCCGGTGCACAAGGGCGTGATCTTGGTGGCGGACAGCATCGAACAGTTCGACTTCCTCCTGGACGACCTGCCCGAGCGCTGGATCGACCGCCTGGCCAGCACCTGGCCGGGACCCAACACCTGGCTGGTACCGCATCAGGATCGCCTGCCGCGCTGGATCACCGGCCGGCACGACAGCGTCGCCCTGCGCGTTAGCGCTCATCCGCTGGTGCGAGACCTCTGCGCCCTCACCGGCCCGCTGGTATCCACCTCGGCCAACCCGGCGGGACGGCCCTCGGCGCGTTCGCGCCTGCGCGTCGAGCAGTATTTCCCGCGCCAGCTGGATGCCGTGCTCGGCGGCGCCCTGGGCGGGCGCCGCAACCCCAGCCTGATTCGTGATCTGCGCACGGGCGATGTGATCCGCCCATCCTGACTTCTTACGGAATCAGGATGGTCGAGCCGGTGGTCTGCCGGCCGCTCAGCGCTTCCTGAGCCTTGGCCGCATCGGTTAGCGCATAGCGCTGGCCGATCTCCACCTTGATTGCACCACTGGCAATCAGGCCGAACAGCTCGTCGGCCATGGCCTGCAGGTTCGCGGCGTTGTTGGCGTAATGGCCCAGGGTCGGCCGGGTCACGTAGAGAGAGCCCTTCTGCGCCAGCACGCCGAGGTTGACCCCCGTGACCGCGCCCGAGGCGTTGCCGAAGCTCACCAGCAGGCCGCGCGGTGCCACGCAGTCCAGCGAACGCTCCCAGGTGTCCTTGCCCACCGAGTCGTAGACCACCGGGCACTTGGCGCCGCCGGTCAGCTCCAGAACCCGTTGCACCACATCCTCGTGGCTGTAGTCGATGGTCGCCCAGGCGCCGTTGGCCTTGGCCAGCGCTGCCTTCTCCGGCGACGACACGGTGCCGATCAGCTGCACGCCCAGGGTACGCGCCCACTGGCAGGCGATCAGCCCGACGCCGCCGGCCGCGGCGTGCCAGAGAATGGTCTGCCCCGCCTCGACCTGGTAGGTCTGGCGCAACAGGTACTGCACGGTGAGGCCCTTGAGCAGCACCGCTGCGGCCTGCTCGAAGGAGATCGAGTCCGGCAGCTTGACCAGGTGCTGCGCCGGCAGCACATGCAGCTCGCCATAGGCACCGAGCGGGCCGGTGGCATAGGCCACGCGGTCGCCGACCTTG
Source organism: Pseudomonas sp. Gutcm_11s (assembly GCF_028649395.1). GTDB lineage: Bacteria > Pseudomonadota > Gammaproteobacteria > Pseudomonadales > Pseudomonadaceae > Aquipseudomonas. The sequence goes on from NZ_JAQSUW010000017.1 coordinate 92,167, forward strand.
AGGTGGCTCACCGCACTGCCCACCGCCTCCACTTCGCCGGCGCCCTCGCCGCCCAGGCCGGACGGCAGGCTCGGCGGTTGATACAGGCCACTGCGGTAGTAGGTGTCGATGAAGTTCAGGCCGATGGCGCGGTTGCGTACGCGTACCTCCTGCGGGCCAGGCTCGCTTGCCGACTGGTCGACCAGCTCGAGCACGTCGCTGCCGCCGTGGCGGGAAAACTGGATGCGTTTGGCCATGTCCTGCACTCCTGACAAAGAAGACCATCCAAGCGCCGGCACTGACGGCCGTCAAGTCCGTCGGGGGCGACGATGGTATGCTTGCGCCCCTCTTCCGCCTCTGCCCGGACCATTGCCGTGAGTGAACGTACCCAGGCCGTGAAGGCCTACCTGCTCGACCTGCAGGATCGCATCTGCGCCGCCCTCGAAGCCGAAGATGGCGGTGTCCGCTTCTTCGAAGACAGCTGGGAGCGTCCCGCCGGCGGCGGTGGTCGTACCCGCGTGATCGAGAACGGCGCGCTGATCGAAAAGGGCGGCGTGAACTTCTCCCATGTGTTTGGCGACAGCCTGCCGCCATCGGCCAGTGCCCACCGTCCCGAGTTGGTCGGGCGCGGCTTCGAGGCCATGGGCGTATCCCTGGTGATCCACCCGGAGAACCCGCACGTGCCCACCTCTCATGCCAACGTGCGCTTCTTCAGCGCCGAGAAGGAAGGCGAGGAAGCGGTCTGGTGGTTCGGCGGCGGCTTCGACCTGACGCCCTACTACGCCGTTGAGGAAGACTGCGTGCACTGGCACCAGGTTGCCCGTGACGCCTGCGCGCCGTTCGGCGCCGAGGTCTATCCGAAGTTCAAGGAGTGGTGCGACCGCTACTTCCACCTCAAGCACCGCGGCGAGCCGCGCGGCATTGGCGGGCTGTTCTTCGACGACCTCAACCAGTGGGACTTCGACACCAGCTTCGCCTTCCTGCGCGCCATCGGCGATGCCTACATCCAGGCCTACCTGCCGATCGTCCAGCGCCGCAAGGCCACCCCGTTCACCGAGCAGCAGCGCGAGTTCCAGGCCTTCCGCCGTGGCCGCTACGTCGAGTTTAACCTGGTGTTCGACCGCGGCACCCTGTTCGGCCTGCAGTCCGGCGGGCGCACCGAATCCATCCTCATGTCGCTGCCGCCGCACGTGCGCTGGGGCTATGACTGGAAGCCCGAACCGGGCAGCGAGGAAGCGCGCCTGACCGAGTACTTCCTGCAGGACCGTGACTGGCTTGGCGAGGCTGGCCTGTGAGCGACCGTTACGGCGTGTTCGGCAACCCCATCGGCCACAGCAAGTCGCCGCTGATCCACGGCATGTTTGCCGCGCAGACCGGCGAGCAGCTGTCCTACGAGGCGCTGCTGGCGCCGTTGGACGACTTTGCCGGCTACGCCCGCGCCTTCTTCGCCACCGGCCGGGGCGGCAATGTCACCGTGCCGTTCAAGGAAGAGGCCTATCGCCTGGCCGATGAGCTGAGCGAGCGCGCCCGTCGCGCCGGTGCGGTGAACACCCTTAAAAAGCTCGATGACGGCCGCCTGCTCGGCGACAACACCGACGGTGCCGGACTGGTCCGCGACCTGACGGTGAATGCCGGCATCGACTTGGCGGACAAGCGCATCCTCCTGCTCGGCGCCGGTGGTGCCGTGCGCGGCGTGCTGGAGCCGCTGCTGGCCGAGCGCCCGCAGAGCCTGACCATCGCCAACCGCACGGTGGAGAAGGCCGAGCAGCTGGCGCGCGAGTTCGCCGATCTGGGCCCGGTGGCCGCAGCCGGCTTCGACTGGCTCAGCGAGCCGGTCGACCTGATCATCAACGGCACCTCGGCCTCGCTGGCCGGCGAACTGCCGCCGCTCGACCCGAGCCTGATCCAACCTGGCCACACCGTCTGCTACGACATGATGTACGGCAAGCAGCAGACCGCGTTCAACCGCTGGGCTTTTGATCATGGCGCGGCGCGCTGCATCGACGGCTTGGGCATGCTGGTGGAGCAAGCCGCCGAGGCCTTCTTCGTCTGGCGCGGCGTGCGTCCGCAGAGTGCGGCGGTACTGGCGGAACTGCGCAGCCAGCTGAGCTGACATGCGCTACCTGCTGGTCGTCACGGCCCTCTGGGCCTTTTCCTTCAGCTTGATCGGCGAGTACCTGGCCGGCCGTGTCGACAGCGACTTCGCCGTGCTGGCGCGGGTGCTGATCGCCGCGTTGGTTTTTCTGCCTTTCACCCTCTGGCGCGGTTTGCCGTGGCGCCTGCTGGCCGGCTTTTGGCTGGCCGGCGCGCTGCAGTTCGGCATCACCTACCTGTGCCTGTACCGCAGCTTCCAGGTGCTGACGGTGCCCGAGGTGCTGCTGTTCACCGTGCTCACGCCGATCTACGTGACCCTGCTCGACGATGCCCTGGCGCGGCGCTTCAGCCCCTGGGCGCTGGTGGCCGCGCTGGTCGCCGTGGGCGGCGGGGTGATCATTCGCTTCGACAAGCTGGAAGGTGACTACCTGCTCGGCTTCATCCTGCTGCAGGTGGCCAACGCCACCTTCGCCGCCGGCCAGGTGCTGTGCCGCCGCTTGCTGCTGCACTACCAGCCGATGCAGCCGCTGCACCGCTTCTTCGGCCACTTCTTCCTAGGCGCCCTGGTGTTGGCGCTGCCGTCGTTCCTGCTGTTCGGCAATCCGGACAAGCTGCCGCAAACCTTCGTGCAGTGGGGCGTGCTGGCCTGGATGGGCCTGTTCGCCACGGCCCTGGGCCTGTACTGGTGGGTCAAGGGCAGCACCCAGGTGGACGCCGGCACCCTGGCGATCATGAACGAGCTGCACGTGCCAGCCGGGCTGCTGGTCAACCTGCTGATCTGGAACCGCGACTTCGACCTGCCGCGCCTGGCCGCCGGCGGCGCGGTGATCCTCGCCGCCATGTGGCTGAACCAGCGTGGTCGGCGGGCGGCCTGAGCCGCCTCAGTTCAGCACGCCCTGCAGGATGGTGTAGACGATGCCGGTGGTCACGGTGATCAGCACCACGTCGCTGCCGACCCGGCGCCATTCGTACCCCGCGTAGTGCGGCAGGCCATGCAGAGCACGCTCGTCCAGGCGCTTGCCGTAGCCGGGCGGCAGCGGCTGGCCCTGGCGAATGTGCACGCCGGGCGGCACGGCCGGGCCACGGCCGATCTGTGCGCGGCGTTCGTGGAAGGCCCGATGTACGTCGGCGAAGTTTCGCGGTGGCGCCTGGTGATGGTCATTCGATGGACGTTGCTGCGCCTGTTGCTGAGGCGGCCTCTGCTGCTGCGCGGAGCCCTGCCCCGGCTGTTGCGGGCGCTGCTGATCCTGGCGGCCGCGTGGCTCCTGGTGTTGTTCCTGGCGCTGCTCCGGCGGGTTCTGCGGTGCGGCGTGGGCGTCGAGCAGGCTGCTGCTGCCGATCAGGAACAGGCCCAACAGGGCGAAGGCGGGATGTGGCTGTTTCATCGGGGGTGATCCTCGCGGAACTGCTGGCGGGTAGGCACCTGGTGGTGCGTCTTGCCTGTTTAGTCCACGGGCGCAGCGGCGAAATCCTCGGTAAAGACATCTTTACCCTGACCTTTACCTTGCGGATACAAAGCGCGGGACGACCGGCTGCCGACCGCGAGGCGCTTTCCGTATACTGCGCGGGCCAGCAAGGACCGCTGTGGCATCCCATCACCCAGAGCGGAATGTACTTGTGAAGATTCTTCGTTACCTGGCCGGCGTGGTTCTGGCCGGCGCGGCCCTGGTGGCCCACGCCTCCCCCCAAGTCCAGGAACTGGCCTCCGGCAGCGCCCTGCTGGTCGACCTCAATACCAACCAGATTCTCTACTCCAGCAACCCGGACCTGCAGGTGCCGATCGCCTCGGTGACCAAGCTGATGACCGCCATGGTGACGCTGGACGCCAAGCCGAACATGAACGAGCAGCTCGACGTGGTGATCCGCGACGTGCCGGAGATGCGCGGTATCTACTCGCGCGTGCGCCTGGGCAGCGTGCTGAGCCGCCACGACATGCTGCTGCTGACCCTGATGAGCTCGGAAAACCGCGCCGCCGCCAGCCTGGCCCATCACTACCCGGGCGGCGTACCGGCTTTCCTCGCGGCGATGAACGCCAAGGCCCGCGCCCTGGGCATGACCCACACCCGCTACCGCGACCCGACCGGCCTGTCCGAGGGCAACGTCTCCACCGCCAACGACCTGATCAAGCTGGTCAAGGCCGCCGGCCAGTACCCGCTGATCGGTCAGCTCAGCAGCACCCGTGAGCACATCCAGCAGTTCAACAAGCCGCGCTACAGCCTGGGCTTCCGCAACACCAACGGCCTGGTGCACAAGCCCAACTGGAGCATCCAGCTGACCAAGACCGGCTTCACCAACGCCGCCGGCCACTGCCTGGTGATGCGCACCCAGATGGGCGGCCGCCCGGTGGCCTTCGTGGTGCTGGATGCCTTCGGCAAGTACACCCACATGGCCGACGCCAACCGCCTCAAGCGTTGGCTGGAAACTGGCCAGGTGACCAAGGTGGCGCCGGCGGCGCTGGCCTACAAGCAGCAGCGACAGGCCGCGCGAGCGCGCACCATGCAGGCGGCGCAGTAACTGTTTCGCTAAGAAAAAGCCCGGCAATAGCCGGGCTTTTTTATACGGTTGTTGTGGACTCTTCGTGCATGCCCGGACTGTCAGGCGATGAAGTCGGCCAGTGACACGCTGCTGACGCCCAGCAGTTGAATGGCGAACTCTGCGCTGGCATCGGCATCCGTGTTGCCGTACAGCACGCCGTTCACCAATTTTAGCTGGCCCGCCTGAGTAAAGGCTGCGGTACTGTTGATGATTGCGGTGAAGGCATCGTTGTCGGCCGTGGCGGTATTGGCATCCAGGGTAGAGAGATCGATACGATCAGAGCCGCTGATGAAGTCGGTGATGATGTCCCAGTTAGTACTGGTCAGTCCTATCTCAGAAAGGGTGTTGAAGTCGAATATATCGTTGCCGGCACCGCCGTTCAGCGAGTCCTTGCCAGCACCGCCGATCAGCCTGTCATCACCACCACCACCATAAATCGAGTCATTGCCGGCCCTGCCATTCAGCACATTGCTAGCGTTGTTGCCAGTTAATTTGTTGGCCAATTCGTTTCCGTTACCGACGCTCTCTGCAGTTCCGGAAAGGCGAAGGTTTTCCTGTGAGGTGCCCAACCTATACGTCACCGTGGACAGAATCGTGTCGGTTCCTCCATTGGCGGCCTCAGAGACAATATCGCCTGAGTTGTCGACGTAATAAGTGTCGTTGCCCAGGCCGCCAGCCATGATGTCGGCACCGGCCATACCATTCAGAATATTCTTGCCACTGTTGCCCGCCAGGATGTTGCCCAGGCTATTTCCCGTGCCATTGATGGCCGCAGTGCCGGAGAGGGAGAGATACTCCAGGTTGTCACCAAGCGTGGTGCTGATCGAGGACACCAGCGTGTCAGTTCCTCCAGCAGCGCTGGACTCGATGACCTTATCGTAGGCGTTATCGATGTAGTAGGTGTCGTTGCCGTTGCCGCCATCGAGGGTGTCGATGCCCAGCCCGCCGTTCAGGACATCGTTGCCTTCATTGCCATACAGCAGATCATTGCCGGCATTGCCGTAGAGCGTGTCGTTACCCGAGTAGCCGGAGAAATTATCGTTGTACTTGGAGCCGATCACCGTATCGGCCTGGCGCAGCATCAGCGCCATTAGTGCCGCGCCATTGCCGCTGGAATAATAGTTGTAGGCTGTTACCGAGCTGATCGAGAAGCCACTGATGCTGACGAAGTTGGATCCACCCTGCGCATAGCTGTAGCCCCGCAGGGTTCCACCAATGACGTCGCCGTAATCGTTGTACGAGAAGCTGCCGGAATAGACTTCCCTGTGATAGCCATCGCTGATGGTGATATTGGAGCCTGTGCCTGTCACGTTACCGGCCCAGGGGCTGGTATCGAACTTCGTATAGGACTGGTAGAGGTTCACTGTTGCCATCAGCAGTACGTCCATGTCGAGGAATATCCGCGCATTCTGGTGGCCATTGGCTACATCTCGCAAGATCTGCCGACGCCTGCCACCTTCTGCTCAGGACTGGCAACACCCTGGCTCTCAGAGGAACCAACGAAACTCCCGCGCGCTGACCTCGTTCATGAAGTCCAGGTGGTCGTGGCGCTTGTTCTCGCAGTAGACGAAGACGAACTCGCCGCCGAGCTTTTCCTTCACCACCTCGTGCGCCTCCATCTGCGCCACGGCGGTGAGCATGTCCTTGGGGAAGGCCACGCCGCTGTCGCGGTCGTCGTTGAGTGAGGGGATTGGCTCCAGTTCCTGCTCCAGGCCGTGCTCCATGCCGCTGAGGATGGCCGCCAGCACCAGGTAGGGGTTGGCGTCGGCGCCGGCCAGGCGGTGTTCGATGCGCAGGTTGCGGCCGTCGGACTCGGGGATACGGATGCATGCGTCGCGGTCCTCGAAGCCCCAGCTGGCCTGGCTCGCCGCGTTCACTCGCGAGCCGTAGCGGCGATAGGCGTTGTGGTTGGCGGCGAAGATCGGCATGCAGTGCGGCAGCAGTTCCAGGCAGCCAGCCACGGCGTGGCGCAGCGGGCGCTGGTTATTGCCGTCGAGCAGGTTGTTGCCGGCCTCGTCGTACAGGCTGACGTGCACGTGCATGCCGCTGCCCGGCGCGTCCAGGTAGGGCTTGCTCATGAAGCTGGCCCTGTAGCCGTTCTTCATGGCCACGCCGCGGGTGCTGCGGCAGAACAGGGCGGCCTGGTCGGCGGCGTGCAGGCCGTCGTCGCAGTGGGCGAAGTTGATCTCGAACTGGCCGGGGCCGATTTCGGCGGTGATCACGTTGGCGTCCACGCCCTGTTCCTGGGCCGCTTCGACCATCTCATGCAGCACATCGGAGAAGCGCGACAGGCGCTCGATGTGCATGTTCGGCTGGTCGTCTTCGTCGTCGGTCAGCGGGTCGCGCGGGAACTGCGGCAGGCCGTCCTGCAGCTTGCGGTCGAACAGGTAGAACTCCAGTTCGAAGGCCACCACCGGGCGGATGCCCTTGGCCTGCAGGCGCTGCAATACACGGGCGAGCACCTCGCGTGGCTCGAACTCGATGGGCGCCCCGGTGCCGTCGGAGCTGATCAGCATCTGTCCCAGCGGCTGGCTCTCCCAGCGCACCGGCTTGAGGCTGCCGGGGATCAGCCGGCGCGGCGCATCCGGGTCGCCGTCGTTGAAGCAGTAGTCGCCGATCGGGTGCAGGCCGCCCTGGGCGCCGAGCAGCACGCAGTTCTGCGGCAGTTTGAGCGGGCCGCCGGCGGCGACCTTCTCCAGCATGTCGAGGGGGTAGCGCTTGCCGTAGAAATGCCCGGGGATGTCCAGGCAGATCAGGTCGACGTAGCGCACGTCGGGGTGGGCGGCGCGGAAGGCGCGGACTTCGCTGAGCAGGTCGGGGAATCTTGTTGTTGTCATGGCGATATCTGCAAAGGTCAGGTGAAGACCCAGAGCACTCTGGTTGGGGAATCGGTGAGGTTGGCGTAGCGGAACTTGGCGTGCGGCGGCAGCTGGAAGCTGTCCCGCGGGCCGAGGGTGGCTGGAGTGGCATCGTCGCCGTACCACACCGTCAGCTCGCCCTCGAGGACGAAGCCGCCCTGCTCGGAGCTGTCATTGAGGTGGCCGTCGCCGGAGGTGGCGCCGGGTTCGAGGAAGCTCTCGAGCATGGAGAAGCCACCGGCCATGCCTGGCGAAGCCAGCACGTCGGTGATGCCGCCGGCGTAGTACAGAGTGCGGCGCTCGTCCGGGCGGGTCACCCAGGGCATCTGGCGCGGCTTGCCGGGGTTGTAGAAATAGGTAGTGGGCACGCCCAGCGCCTCGCTGATGGCAGTGAGGTCGGCCACGGTCGGGCGCGACAGGCCGCGCTCGACCTGGGACAGGAAGCCCACCGAGCGGCCGATGCGCTCGGCCAGCTCGCCCAGGGTCACGTCCTTGTGCTTGCGCAGGTCGCGCACGAGGATCGCGAGGCCTTCGATTTCGTCCTGTTTGTCCATGAGGGTTCCGTTCTAGATAAGGTCGCGCAGGCGATACCAGGCCTTGCCCACCGCCTCGATAGGCGCGGCCAGCAGGTCGCCGCCGGGGAAGCGCGGGTTGTCCAGGCCCTGGTACAGGCCAAGCAGGCGGTCCTGGCCGAGGATGGCGTCGCTGACCGCGCGGGCGGCGGCCAGGGTCGGCAGGATGCCGTGGCCGGAGAAGCCCTGCAGCCAATACTTCTGGCCCTGGCGGCCGACATCCGGGGTGCGCGGCATGGTGCAGTCGATGTGCCCGCCCCAGCCGTAGTCGATCTGCACCCCGCGCAGCTGCGGGAACACGCGCTCCAGGTAGGGCCGGGTGGTCGCCGGCACATCCTTGGGGATGCCGCCCAGGTAGGTGCAGCCGCCGCCGAACAGCAGGCGGTGGTCCGGGGTGACGCGGAAGTAGTCGGGGACGAACTGGTTGTCGATGGCGCAGGTGCCACGCGGCAGCAACGAGCAGGCCAGTTCGGGGTCGAGCGGCGCGGTGGCCACCTGGTAGGAGCCGACCGGCAGCAGACGCTTCGACAGCTCGCGGTCGAGGCCGTCGATGTAGGCGTTGCAGGCCAGGACCAGCACGTCGCCGCGTACCTCGCCATGCTCGCAACGCACGGAGTAGCCGTTGGTGGTTTCCTGCCAGCCCAGCGCCTTGCTCTGTTCGAAGATGCGCCCGCCGGCGGCCTCGATGGCGCCGGCCAGGCCGTGGGCCAGCTTCAGCGGGTTGAGGTGGGCGGCGCCGGAGTCATGCAGCGCGGCCAGGTAGCGCGGGCTGGCGATCCACTGCGGCAGATCCTTTTGTGGAATGAAACTGAGCTGCTTGTAGCCATACTTCTGCTCGGCCTCCTCCAGGTTCTCCTGCAGCAGGCGGGCGCGGCGTGGCAGCACGGCGGTGTAGATGGCGCCGCTGCGGTAGTCGATGTCGAAGCCATGGCGCTGGGGCAGCTCACGCATCTCCTCGGCGGCCCAGACCATGCTGTCCCACAGCAGGCGGGCGCGCTCGGTGCCGAGGGCCTTCTCCAGTGGTGGCATGTCGCAGGACCAGCCGGGCAGGGCCTGGCCGCCGTTGCGCCCGGAGGCGGCCCAGGCCAGGCGGCTGGCCTCCAGTAGCACCACCTTCTTGCCGGCCAGGGCCAGGCGTAATCCGGTGTGCAGGCCGCTAAAGCCGGCGCCGACGATGATCACGTCGCAGTCGAGCGACTCCTGCAGGTGCGGGCGCAGGGGGATCTGGCCATAGGTGCCGGCGTAGTAGGTGCCGATGTGCTGGGCTGACTGCTTGAACATGACCGCCTCGTGAAATTTATTCTTGTTAATTTCATGAAAAATCTCACAAGGAATTTCATAAGGCAAGTGTCGTGACCGATGGGTCTTACCAAAGGCCTGTCGCCACGATCCGCCTTCAGCATCACGGCTGGTCGTATCGGCGGCTGCTACAGCGCTCGGCCCGCTGCGTCGGCGAGCCGCGTCAGCTCTTGGTCTCGGCCACGCTGGGGTTCTGAGCCATGGCCTGGCTGAGGTAGTCGAGGAAGCAGGTGATGCGCGCCGCCAGCGCCGTGTTGCGGTAGTACACGGCGTTGACCGGCTGGCGGCTGTCGACGCTGTATTCGGCCAGCACTTCTACCAGCGCGCCGCTGGCGCGGTCGGTGGCGGTCATGAAGTCCGACAGGCAGACCAGTCCGGCACCTGCCAGCGCCAGGTGGCGCAGGGTCTCGCCGCTGGAGGCGCGCAGCGTCGGGGCGATCGGCAGGCCGTCGCCGTGGGCGCTGCGCAGCGGCCAGGTGTTGAGGTTCTCCAGCTGGGTGAAGCCGAGCAGCTCGTGGCCCTCCAGCTCGGCCGGGCTCTGCGGCGTGCCGCGCGCGGCCAGGTAGGCTGGGCTGGCCAGCACACGGATGCGGCTGCAGCCGAGCGGGCGGGCGTGCAGGCTGGAGTCGCGCAGGGCGCCGATGCGGATGGCCAGGTCGGTGCGCTGCTCCAGCAGGTCGATGTTCTGCTCGTTGCTGGTCAGCTCCAGCTCGATCTGCGGATAGCGCTGGCGGAAGCCGGCCACCAGCGGCACGAGCACGTGCAGCACGAAGGGCGTGGCGGCATCCACGCGCAGGCGCCCGGCCGGTGCCTGGCGGCGCAGGCTCATCTGTTCTTCGGCCTCCTCCACGGTGTCGAGGATGCGTCGTGCCTGGATCAGGAAGGCGGCGCCCTCCTCGGTCAGCTCCAGGCGCCGGGTGGTACGGCGCAGCAGGGTCACTTCGAGCTTGTCCTCCAGCCGCGCCAGCGCGCGGCTGACGCCCGAGGCGGTCTGCCCCAGGTGCTCGGCGGCGGCGCTGATGGAGCCGGCATCGACCACCTGGGTGAAGGCCTGCAGTTCGTCGAGGCTGGTCTTCATTCGTGACTCCGTGGCAAGGAAGTTGGCGGACTACTGGATACCTGCGCAAGAGTGTGGCGCGCGCGCTGGCGGCCGGCAATCGTGGTGAAGTCCATTCGCCGAGTCTGAGGTCAACAGCTGTAGAGGCTGCCGAGGAGGGCGTCCGATGATCGAGGTGATCACGCAGATCAGTTGCCAGCCGGGCCAGCGCCAGGCGGTGCTGGAGGCGCTACTGGCCAACCAGGCACGGGTGCAGGGCGAGGTCGGCTGCATCGCCTATCGGCCGTTGCAGGATGCCGCCGCCGGCCTGCCCGAGCAGGTGATGGACGCCGACGAACTGCTGGTGCACGAGCAGTGGCAGAGCCTCAAGCACCTGCAGGCGCACCTGGCCTCGCCACATGTGCAGGAGTTCCAGCGTGACACCGCGCAGTGGGTGCGGGAGGTGCGTCTGCGCGTGTTGCAGACGCCCTGAATCGCGCCTGACGCCTGGCTCGACATATTTAGACCGATGATTCTCTGACGCCATAGACTTGGCAAATGATGGCCATTTGTGATCAAGTTCGCCTCCGCGCGCGTTAGCTCAGCGGGGCTGGCCCAAGAAAAACAATCACGCCCAGTCGTTCATGGACTTCGATTTCTTGGGACCTCTCTATGCAAACCTGGTTTGGCAACCTCTCCATCACCCGCAAACTCGGCCTGGGCTTCGGCCTGGTGCTGGTGCTCACCCTCGTCCTGGCGCTGATCAGCTGGAACAGCATCAGCGGCCTGATCAACCGCAGCAACTGGATGGGCGATATCGCCACGCTCGACTCCGAGCTGACCAAGCTGCGTGTCACCCGCTTGCAGTACATGGTGGCCAACGGCGACGAAGCCGTCGGGCAGACCGTGCTGACCGCCCTGAACAACTACGAGCGCCTGCAGGAAGACGTGACCGCGCGCTTCAAGAGCCCGGACAACGTGCAGCGCCTCAAGCAGCAGGGCGCGGTGATCGACGACTACCGCGTGTCGTTCGAGGCCATGCGTGCCGGCTACAAGGCCCGCGCCACCGCGCGCGAGGCGATGGTCGGCAGTGCCCAGGCGGCGCTGCAGTCGTTCGACGCGCTGTCCAGCTCGGTGCAGCAACGCCCGGACGATGCCGACCGCTTCGCCGACTTCCAGGCCGTCGGCATCGCTCGTGAAGAGCTGCTGATGGCGCGCTACGAGGTGCGTGGCTTCATCTTCAACGCCGACGCCAAGTCCGAGCAGCTGGCCCTGCAGCAGCTGGAGAAGGCCAAGGCCGCCGTGGCTCGTCTCGATGACAGCTTCGCCTCCAGCCTCACCGCCAACGCCACCCAGGCCCTGATGCGCTACGAGGCGGCGGTGAAGCAGTACAAGTCCACCGTCGAGCAGATCGCCAAGGCCCGTGCGGAGATGACCGAGCAGGGCCAGGTGATCGTCAAGCTGGACGAGGAGCTGATGAAGATCCAGTTCGAGCGGCGTGACGAGGAAAGCGCCCGCGCGCTGTCGCTGCAGGCCATCAGCGCCCTGCTGGCGCTGGTGCTCGGCGGCCTGGCTGCGGTGATCATCACCCGTCAGATCACCCGCCCGCTGCGCGAGACCCTGAGCGTGGTCGAGCGCATCGCCGACGGCGACCTTACTGCCGATCTCAACACCACCCGTCGTGACGAACTGGGTCTGCTGCAGCAAGGCGTGCAGCGCATGGGCTTGAGCCTGCGCGCGCTGATCGGCGGCATCCGCGACAGCGTGACCCAGATCGCCAGCGCCGCCGAGGAGCTGTCTGCGGTGACCGAGCAGACCCGCGCCGGGGTCAACACGCAGAAGATCGAGACCGACCAGGTGGCCACCGCCATGCACGAGATGGCCGCCACCGTGCAGGAAGTCGCGCGCAACGCCGAGAGCGCCTCGCAGGCCGCCAACGAAGCCGACGGCGAGGCCCGCCAGGGTGATCGCGTGGTAGCCGAGGTGGTTAGCCAGATCGAGCGCCTGGCCGGCGAAGTGGATCGCTCCACCCAGGCCATGCAGGTGCTGCAGCAGGAGAGCAACAAGATCGGCAGCGTGATGGACGTGATCCGCGCGGTGGCCGAGCAGACCAACCTGCTGGCGCTCAACGCGGCCATCGAGGCGGCGCGTGCCGGTGAGGCTGGACGCGGCTTCGCCGTGGTCGCCGACGAGGTGCGTGGCCTGGCCCAGCGCACGCAGAAGTCCACCGAGGAGATCGCCGAACTGGTCGCCGGCCTGCAGAGCCGTACCCAGCAGGTGGCCGAGGTGATGAACAACAGCCGCACCATCACCGACAACAGCGTGGTCTTGACCCGTCAGGCCGGCGAGGCCCTGGCGGGCATCACCAGCCGTGTGTCCAGCATCCAGTCGATGAACCTGCAGATCGCCGCCGCTGCCGAGGAGCAGAGCGCGGTGGCCGAGGAGATCAGCCGCAGCGTGATCAACGTGCGCGACGTCTCCGAGCAGAGCGCCGCGGCCAGCGACGAGACCGCCGCCTCCAGCGTCGAGCTGGCGCGCCTGGGTGGAGAGCTGCAACAGCTGGTCAGCCGCTTCCGCATCTGACGCCGGCTAGCCTGGGGAGTATCCTGCCGACTTCGGTTGGCAGGAGCGTCCCATGCAGATTCGCAGCGATTTCGACAGCGGCAACATCGAGGTTCTCAACGCCGGCGACCCGGCTCGGGTACGCCTGGCGATCCGCAAGGACTTCGCCAGCGATCACTTCCAGTGGTTCCACTTCCTCGCTGAGGGCCTGAGCGTCGGCGAGCGCCACGGCTTCACCCTGGAGAACGCCGCGCAGTCGAGCTACCGCAACGCCTGGCCCGGCTACCAGACGGTGGCCAGCTACGATGGCGTGGACTGGTTCCGCGTGCCCACCCACTTCGACGAACACGGTCTGCACTTCGAGCTGCTGGCCGAGCAGGCGTCTGCCCGCTTCGCCTACTTCGAGCCCTACCTGCGCGCGCGACATGCCCAGCTGCTGGTGCAGGCGCTGGCGCTGCCCAACGTCGAACTGCTGGCCTGCGGCAGCAGCCTGCAGGGGCGCGAACTGCCGCTGCTGCACGTGCGCGGTACCGCCAGCGCGCCGCGCAAGCTGTGGCTGATCGCCCAGCAGCACCCCGGCGAGCACATGGCCGAGTGGTTCATGGAGGGGCTGATCGAGCGCCTGGCCCAGCCCGATGCCGAACTGCAGCAGCTGCTCAGCCAGGCCGATCTGTATTTGGTGCCGCATATGAACCCAGACGGCTCCTTCCTCGGCAACCTGCGCACCAACGCCGCCGGCCAGGACCTCAACCGTGCTTGGCAGGTGCCCTCGGCCGAGCGCAGTCCCGAGGTGCTGTTCGTCCAGCAGCAGATGGCTGGCCAGGGCGTGGACTGCTTCCTCGATATCCACGGCGACGAGGAGATTCCCCACGTGTTCACCGCCGGCTGCGAGGGCAACCCCGGCTTCACTCCGCGCCTGGATGAACTGGAACAGGAGTTCCGCCAGCGCCTGGTGGCCGCCGGCGAATTCCAGGTGGCCCATGGCTACCCGCGCGACCAGCCGGGCCAGGCCAACCTGGCGCTGGCCTGCAACTGGGTCGGGCAGACCTACGACTGCCTGTCCTTCACCCTGGAAATGCCATTCAAGGATCACGACGACAGCCCGCAACCGCGCACCGGCTGGAACGGCGCGCGCTCCAAGCGCCTGGCGGGTGCGGTGTTGAGCGTGCTGGCGTCGATGGTGCAAAAGCTGCGTTGAGGCGTTTGGCAGAAACGCATTGCATTCAGTCATCTCCGACGCCTGCAATGCGCCGCAGCTGATGCTGCAATCGGGGCGACTTCAATGATGAGCGTCGCGCCATGTCCGAGACCCGCACCCGTATCGCCGATATCCTCAGCCGCGAGGAGATCAGGGCCCTCACCCAGCGCTCCGACTGGCGCGGTGGCTGGGCCGTGTTTTCCACCTGGGGCGTGCTGGCGCTGACTTTCGCCGCCCTGGCCTGGGCCCAGGAGCATCTGCCGCTGTGGGCCTTTGCTCTCGCCCTGCTCGCCGGCCTGGCGGTGATCGCCGGGCGCCAGCTGTGCTTGGCCATCCTGCAGCACGATGCGGCGCACGGCACCCTGTTCAAGAGCAAGTGGGGCAATGACGTGCTGGCCGACTGGCTGTGCGCGCGGCCGGTATGGAACGAGCTGCACAAGTACCGCCCCTACCACCTGGTGCACCACGCCAAGACTTCCAGCGAGCAGGACCCGGACCTGTCGCTGGTGGCCGGTTTCCCCACCACGCGCACCTCGCTGCTGCGCAAGCTGGTCCGCGACCTGTTCGGCGTCACCGGTCTGAAGTTCATGCTCGGCCGGGTGCTGATGGACGCCGGCGTGCTCAAGTGGACGGTGGCCAACGATGTGCAGGTACTGGCCCAGGAAGGCCGACGCTGGTGGGACTATCCGCTGACTTTCCTCGGCAACGCCGCTGGCATGCTGATCAGCAACGGCTTGTTGTTGGCCGCGCTGTGGGCCTGCGGCGAGGCCTGGCTGTACGGCGTCTGGGTGCTGGCCTACGTCACGCCCTTCCCGTTGTTCATCCGCATTCGCTCGATGGCCGAGCACGCCTGCCTGGAGCCGAGCCGCGACACCCTGCGCAACACCCGCACCACGCGCGCCGGCTGGCTGGCCCGCGCCTTCGTCGCGCCGATCCGGGTCAACTACCACATCGAGCATCACCTGATGGCCTCGGTGCCCTACTTCCGCCTGCCGCAGCTGCATGCCCTGCTGCGCGAGCGCGGCCTGACCCCGGAGCCGCCGGGCTACTGGCAGGTGCTGCGCATTGTCAGCAGCAAGTGAATGAGCAGCTCAGCGAGAGGCGCTGAGCGCTAGAGGTCGATTCCCAGCTCCCAGCCGGGGTTATGCGGCCGGCGGTCCAGGCCACTGCGGCGCTCACCCTCGAAGCGAATGGTCTGCCGTCGCTCTTCGTGCCGGCGGCGGTCACCTTTGCTGTGGTCGCGGGTATCAATCTGGAAGTGCGCCTTCGGTTTGGCCGTGGCGATATCCAGTTTGGGTTCGAGGGAGAAGTCGAGCGGGGGAAGGACGTCGGTCATGGTGGACTCCAGCCGTGAGGCTCACACGCGGACGTCGGTCGAGCGTTATCCCCATTGAGGCTAGTCAGGCACCGTTGCGGTTGCCATGTCGCTCGTCCGGAAGGGCGTGCCGCCCCTCCGGACATCGAGATCAGCGACGAGCGCCGCGCACGCCCTCAGCCAGCTGGGCGCACAGATTCAGTACGCCTTCGACGGCTTGCTGCGGGGTGGACGCCTTGGCGATCTGGTCGACCAGCGCCGAACCCACCACCACGCCTTCGGCGCGGCGCGCCACGTCGGCCGCGTGCTCCGGGGTGCGGATGCCGAAGCCGATGCACACCGGCAGGTCGGTGTGGCGGCGCAGGCGGGCGTGGGCTTCTTCCACCTGGTCCAGGGTGGCCGAACCGGCACCGGTCACGCCGGCCACGGAGACGTAGTAGACGAAGCCGGAGCTGCCGTTGAGTACGGTCGGCAGGCGCTTGTCGTCGGTGGTCGGGGTGGTCAGGCGGATGAAGTCGATGCCTGCGGCCTGGGCCGGGAAGCACAGGTCGGCGTTATGTTCCGGCGGCAGGTCGACCACGATCAGGCCATCCACGCCGGCTTCCTTGGCGTCGGCGATGAACTTGTCCACGCCGTAGTAGTGGATGGGGTTGAAGTAGCCCATCAGCACCAGCGGGGTGTTCTGCTCGCCCTGGCGGAATTCGCGGACCATCTGCAGGGTCTTGGCCAGGGTCTGCTTGGCGCCCAGGGCGCGGATGTTGGCCAGCTGGATCGACGGGCCATCGGCCATCGGATCGGTGAAGGGCATGCCCAGCTCGATCACGTCGGCACCGGCGGCCGGCAGGCCCTTGAGGATGGCCAGCGAGGTGTCGTAGTCCGGGTCGCCGCCGGTGACGAAGGTGACCAGGGCGGCGCGGTTCTGCTGTTTCAGCTCGGCAAATCGGCTCTGCAGACGGCTCATCAGTTGTTCTCCGATTTGGACAGGTCGAGGTGGTGCATCACGGTCTGCATGTCCTTGTCGCCGCGGCCGGACAGGTTGACCACCATGATGTGGTCCTTGGGCAGGTTCGGCGCGCGCTTGAAGACTTCGGCCAGGGCGTGCGAGCTCTCCAGGGCCGGGATGATGCCTTCCAGGCGGCAGCACTGGTGGAAGGCGGCCAGGGCTTCGTCGTCGGTGATCGAGGTGTACTCGACGCGGCCGATGTCGTGCAGCCAGGCGTGCTCGGGGCCGATGCCCGGGTAGTCGAGGCCGGCGGAAATCGAGTGGGCGTCGATGATCTGGCCGTCGTCGTCCTGCAGCAGGAAGGTGCGGTTGCCGTGCAGCACGCCCGGTACGCCGCCGTTGAGGCTGGCGGCGTGCTTGCCGGTCTCGATGCCGTGGCCGGCGGCTTCTACGCCGACGATCTGCACCGACTGGTCATCGAGGAACGGGTGGAACAGGCCCATGGCGTTGGAGCCGCCGCCGATGCAGGCGACCAGCGAATCCGGCAGGCGGCCTTCCTTCTCGGCCAGCTGCTCGCGGGTTTCCTTGCCGATCACCGCCTGGAAGTCGCGGACCATGGCCGGGTACGGGTGCGGGCCGGCGACGGTGCCGATCAGGTAGAAGGTGTTGTGCACGTTGGTGACCCAGTCGCGCAGCGCCTCGTTCATCGCATCCTTCAGGGTGCCGGTGCCGGCGGTGACCGGGATCACGGTGGCGCCCAGCAGCTTCATGCGGAACACGTTGGCCTGCTGGCGATCGATGTCGGTAGTGCCCATGAAGATCACGCATTCCATGCCGAAGCGCGCGGCTACGGTGGCGGTGGCCACGCCGTGCATGCCGGCGCCGGTCTCGGCGATGATGCGTTTCTTGCCCATGCGCTTGGCCAGCAGGATCTGGCCGATGCAGTTGTTGATCTTGTGCGCGCCGGTGTGATTGAGCTCTTCGCGCTTGAGGTAGATCTTGGCGCCGCCGCAGTGCTCGGTCAGGCGCTCGGCGAAGTACAGTGGGCTAGGGCGGCCGACGTAGTCGCGCTGGAAGTAGGCCAGTTCCTTGGCGAAATCCGGGTCGGCCTTGGCCTTCTCGTATTCGGCGGCGAGGTCGTGGATCAGCGGCATCAGGGTCTCGGCGACGTACTGCCCGCCGAAGGAGCCGAACAGGCCGGTGGCGTCAGGGCCGGTGCGCAGGGAAGTCATGGTGTTCTCCTGTTCTTGCTGCCCTGATCCGCGAAAGACGGATCAAGGGAGCGTGAGCGATGGCGCCATTCTAACCCTGGCCGATCCGGGGAAAAGCGATTAGATTGCTCTGACATGTCAGAAAAACTCACGAATCCATGAGCCGAGAACTGCCCCCGCTGAATGCCTTGCGCGCCTTCGAGGCCGCTGCTCGCCTGCTCAGTGTCAGTCAGGCCGCAGCCGAGCTGCATGTGACCCATGGGGCGGTGAGCCGGCAGATCCGTGTGCTGGAGGAACAGCTCGGGGTCAGCCTGTTCGACAAGGATGGCCGCGGCGTGAAACTCACCGATGCCGGCCGTCGCCTGCGCGAGGTCAGCAGCGAGGCCTTCGAGCGTTTGCGCGAGGTCTGCGGCGAGTTGCGCCAGCAGGACAGCGAGCGTCCCTTCGTCCTCGGTTGCCCTGGCAGCCTGCTGGCGCGCTGGTTCATCCCGCGACTGGACCGCCTGCAGAAGGATCTGCCGGAACTGCGTCTGCAGCTGTCGACCAGCCAGGGCGAGCTGGACCCGCGCAGCCCGGAGGTCGACGCCACCCTGCTGTTCGCCGAACCGCCGTGGCCGGCGGACATGCAGGTGTTCGAGCTGGGTGTGGAGCGCATCGGCCCGGTGCTCAGCCCGCGCTATGCACGCAGCGCCGAGCTGGCCGGCCAGCCGGCCGCCGTCTTGCTCGGCGAGCCGCTGCTGCACACCGCCTCGCGCCCGCAGGCCTGGCCGCAATGGGCTGAGGCCCAGGGTTTGGATGCGCAGCGCCTGCAGCGCGGCCAGGGCTTCGAGCACCTCTACTACCTGCTGGAAGCCGCCGCCAGCGGCCTCGGCGTGGCCATCGCACCGCAGGCGCTGGTGGCCGACGATCTCGCCGCTGGCCGCCTGATCGCACCCTGGGGCTTCGTCGAGACCGACGCTCGCCTGGCCCTGTGGGTACCGAGCCGGCGTGGCGAGCGCCGCGCCGAGCGCCTGGCCGAATGGCTGCGCGGGGAACTGCAGGGCGACAGCAGGTAAAGATCGTAAAGGTCCTGCGGGTTACGCCTCGCTCGTCCGTCTTTACCTGTAGCAGCCCAACTATCTCCGCCTTAGAAGTCGTATTTGGCGGTCAGCAGGTAGCTGCGCGGGTCGCCGTAGGTGTCGGTCGAACCCCAGTAGATGTCGTAGCCGATGCCCGAGTAGTAGTTGCGGTCGAGCACGTTGTTGACGTTCAGCTGCAGATCGAGGTGCTCGTTGACGCGATAGCCGGCGAGCAGGTCGACGGTGGCGTAGCTGCCCTGTTCCAGGCGGTAGATGTCACCGCTGGGCAGGTCTACGTCGTTGTATACGCGGCTCTGCCAGTACAGGGTGCCGCCCACGCGCCACTTATCGAGTTCGCCCGGCAGGTGGTAGAGGCTGGTCAGCTTGAACAGGCGCTCAGGGGCGTCGGAGTCGAAGCGCTCGCCCTCGTTGGACTCGTCGGCGTCATGCCGGTAGCGGGCGCGGGTGTAGGTGAAGCCGGCGCCGACCTGCCAGTTCTCGCTCAGCGCGCCCTGCAGCTCCATGTCCAGGCCCTGGCTGCGCACCGAGCCGGAGGCCTTCGAGCAGTACCAGCCATCGCACACCAGCGGTGCGTCGTAGTCGGTCACCGCGCGGTTCTGCTGGTCGACCTGGAACACCGCCAGGCTGGCATTCAGCGCGCCGCCGAAATACTCGCCCTTGATGCCCAGCTCGTAGTTCTCGCCCACGATCGGCGCCAGCACCTTCTGGCTCGCGTCCTTGGCACTCTGCGGCTGGAACACGTCGGTGTAGCTGGCGTACAGCGAGTGGTGCTGGTCCAGGTCGTAGACCAGGCCGGAGTAGCGGGTGACATTGCGAGTCACCTTGTAGTCGCCCTCGGCGTCGCGATTGTCGTACTCGTACCAGTCCAGGCGCCCGCCGAGGATCAGGGTCAGCGGATCGGCCAGGCTCAGGCGGGTGGTGAGGTAGGCGCCTTCCTGGGTGGTGACTTCCTCGCTCTTGCCGTTGCGCAGGAAGTCCGGCTTGGGCGCATTCACGGCGATCATGCCGCCACCGCTGTAGCTGTGGGTGACCTTGTCGTACTCGCGCTGGCTGACGCCGGCGACCACCTCGTGGCGGCGGCCGAACAGCTCGAGCGGGCCGCTGGCATAGAGGTCGAAGGCGTCATGGTCCTCGTCGTAGCGCGCCTGGAACGCCTGGTGGTACATGTCCAGCGCAGCGTCGCGGCGCAGGTAGGTGCCGGAGAACAGGCCGTCCTGCCAGCTATGCATGGCGCTCAAGCGCAGCTTCCAGTCATTGTCGAAGCGATGTTCCAGATCGGTGAACAGGGTGTTGATCTTCAGTTCCTTGTTTTCCCAGTCGCTGCCGGGATAGCTCGAACGCGACAGGTCCAGGTGGCGACCGTCGACGCCGATGGGCAGGCCGCCCCAGAACAGATTGGTCTGGTCTTCCTGGCGCGAGAAACCGACCGCCAGGGTGGTGTTCTCGGTAAGGTCGGCCTCGCTGATGGCGTAGAACAGGCCGTGGTCGTGTTCTTCCTCGTCGCGGAAGCTGTTGGCGTCGCGGTAGGCGCCGACCACTCGGCCGCGCAGGGTGCCGGCGTCATTCAGCGCGCCGCTGGCATCGACCTCGCCGCGGTAGTCGTCCCAGCTGCCGGCGCTGGTGGTCAGGCTCACTCGTGGATCGCTGGTGGGCCGCTTGCGCACCAGGTTGATCGCCGCCGAAGGGTTGCCGCTGCCGCTGACCAGGCCGGTGGCGCCGCGGATCACCTCCACCCGATCGAACATCGCCAGGTTCGGCTGCGCGCCCATCAGCCAGCCCTGATAGTAGCTGGGCAGGCCGTCGTACATGACGTTGTCGATATCGAAGCCACGGGCGCTGAATGATGGCCGGCCCGGGCCGTCAGCCTTGCTGAGAAACAGCCCGGGAGTGTTCTGCACCACGTCTGTGATGCTGGTCATCGCCTGGTCATCCATGCGCTGGCGCGTCATGACGGTGACTGCTTGCGGCGTCTCGCGCATCGACAATGTCAGCTTGGTGGCGGTGCTCATCTGCCCGGTGGTGTAGGAACCGCTGTCCTCGGTGGTGCTGCCCAGCTCGGCGGCGCTGATGGTGGTGCTGTCCAGGGCCAGGGCACTGCTGTCCTCTGTCGCGCGAATCAGCACATAGCGCTTCTCGCCAACGCGCTGCACGCGCAGGTCGCTACCCTCGAGCAACTGGGCGAAGCCTTGTTCCAGCTCGAAGTCGCCCTGCAGGCCCGGGCTGGAGAGCCCGTCGGTCTCGGTCGCACCGAAGCTAATCATCACCCCGTTGGCGGCGGCGAAACGGCTGAGCGCGGCATCCAGCGGGCCGGCCGGGATCGCATAGCTCTGCGCCCAGGCCGTTGGCAGGATGGAGGTCAGGCTGAGGGCGAGCAGGGTGGGACGCAGAACACGGGCAGGGTACGACGAACGACGGGACATGCGGGCTCCTGATGAAGGTGAACGTTGCGGGTGGAGCCGAAGCAGCCGCGAAAATCTGTCACCCCGGATAGAAAATTTTCGGCGGCGCGTGGGCTCAGGCCGGGTGCCGTTCCAGGTGTGTCCACAGGCGTGTCACCTGGCGTGCCCGTAGCGGCAGCGATTCCTGCAACAGGTGCAGCACCGCGTCGAGGTCGTCCACGGCGAAGGCGCCGGACAGGCGCAGCCCCGCCACCTCGGGGCTGCAGCCCAGGTAGCCGTGGTGGTAGCGCGACAGTTCGGTGAGCAGTGCATCTAGGCGCCAGTCCACCGCCACCAGCATGCCGTTGGTCCAGGCGCAGGCATCGACCGGCGCCGGTTGCGCGGCTTCGCAAGCCCGGGCGTCGAAGCTCAGGCCCTGACCGGCCGCCAGCGAGACCGCTGGCGGCGGCGACAGGCTCGGGATTATCTGCACTGCCAGGCGCTCGACCAGCACCTGGGTGCGGCCGTCGAACTGGCGCACGGCGAAACGGGCGTCCTGGGTGTGCACCAGGCCCTCGGCGCTGATCACGTTGAACGGCCGGTTGTCACTGGCGGCGTCCACCAGCAGGTTGCCCTGCAGCAGGCGGATCTGCCGCTGCGCCGCGTCGAAGCGCAGGTCGATGCGGGTGTCGGTATCCAGCTGCAGGCGCGAGCCATCGGCCAGGGTCAGGCTGCGCCGCTCTCCGATGCGGGTGGCGTAGTCGGCGCTGAACGGCGAGACGCGGTAGCCCTGCCAGCCCAGCAGGCCGACGCCAGCCAGCGTGGCCAGGCCCTTGAGGACAGTGCGCCGCGAGCGCCGTGCCTGTTCCAGAGTCTGCCCGGTGATACCCGCAGGTGCTTGGCCGAGGCTCCGTTGCAGCTGTTCCATACGTGTCCAGGCTTCGGCGTGACGGGCATCGGCGGCCAGCCAGTGGCGCCACTCGGCCTGGGTCTGCTCGCCGCTGGTGCTGTCGTTCAGGCGCACGTACCAGTCCACCGCCTCGCCGAGCACGGCCTTCACGCGGCCTCCAGCAACAAGCAGTGCAGCAGTGCTTTGGCCAAGTGCTTGCGCACCGTGGTGACGGAGACACCGACGCGCACTGCGGCCTTCTCGTAGCTCAGCCCGTCGAGTTGCACGGCGAGGAAGATGGTGCGGGTGCGGGTGCCCAGGCCGTCGAGCAGGCGGTCGATGGCCAGCAGGCTGTCGATGATCTCGGCGCGCACTTCGGCTGAGGGCTCATAGCGCTCGGGCTGGCTGGCCAGTACTTCCAGGTAGGCCTGCTCCAGCGAGCGGCGGCGATAGAGGTCGATGACCAGGCCACGGGCCACGGTTGCCAGGTAGTGGCGCGGCTCTTTCAGGGTGCCGGCAGTGCGCGCCAGCAGCACGCGGACGAAGGTGTCCTGGGCCAGGTCGGCGGCATCGGCGGAATTGTTCAGGCGTTGGCGCAGCCAGCCGCGCAACCAGCCGTGGTGCATGCGGTACAGCGCATCCAGCTGTGCGCTGTGGAGAGCCTCGCTGGACATGCCTGTCTCTTCCCCGGAATTGAGTGCAAATAAGAATTTGTCGCAATTCTATTGGGTGAGCGAGGGTTTTGGGAATGGTTGGTGTTGCAGAGGTGCGGCTGATGGGGCCAGACGGAGGTGTCGTGACTCGTGTTTGTTTACCCGGTGCCTAATCAGCACAGCACAGCACAGCGCAGGCCCGCAGGCCTGCGCTGTGCTGTGCCACGAGGAGCCTTAGAAATCGCCGCGCAGGGTCAGCATGTAGCTGCGCGGCGCGCCGTAGGTGGTGCCGCGGGTCCAGTAGCCGGTGGAGTCGAAGTACTTGCGGTCCAGCAGGTTCTCCACGTCCACGCCCACCGTCCAGTTCTGGTCGAGCTTGTAGGCGGCGCGGGCGTCGAAGAGCGCGCGGCCGCTGTTGCTCACGCCGTTGTAGGCATCGTCGTAGTGCGACTGGGCCGACACGCCGGCGCCGACGCTGACGCGGTTCCATTCACCCGGCAGGGTGTAGTTGGTGTTGAGGCGCAGCATGTGCTTCGGGGTTTGCGCCGAGATCGGCTCGCCATCTTCCGCACGGGTGGTGTTGAAGGTGTAGCCGGCCGCGACCTGCAGGCCCGGCAGTACCTCGCCGCTGGCCTCGGCCTCGAAGCCCTTGCTGCGGTTGATGCCGTCGCTGTTGACGAAGCAGCGCCCGGCGACGTCCTGCGGGCAGTTGCCGTCGTTGGCGTAGTCGCGGGCGGCGACGTCTTCCTGCTCGATGTAGAACACCGCGAAGGACAGGTTCAGGCGCTTGTCGAACAGCTCGCCCTTGATTCCGGTTTCGTAGTTGGAGCCGATGGCCGGGTCCAGTGTGCCACCGCCGGCGCTGCGGTAGTCGGCCTGGGGCATGAAGATGTCGGCATAGCTGGCATACAGCGACCAGTTCTCGTCGAGGTCGTAGATGGTGCCGACGAAGGGCGTGAACTCGTGCTTCTGCTCGTTGGTGGTGACCTGCGAGCCACTCCAGGACTCGGTCTTGTACCAGCTCAGGCGCCCACCGAGGACCAGGCTCAGGTCCTCGCTCAGGTGCAGGCGGGTGTTGAGGTAGGTGCCGTAGCGGGTGTCGAGGGTGTCGTCCTTGTAGTCCCAACCCGGCCGCGCAGGCTCGGGAAACAGGTTGTGGTTGGGGTCGTAGACGTTGAGCGGCAGCGGGCTGGCCAGGCGCACCGTGGCGTCCTTGTCGTTCATGTCGCGCTGGGACCAGCTGGCGCCGAGCGTCACCTGGTGGGTCAGGCCGAAGGCTTCGAAATCGCCATCCAGATGGCCGTCAACGGCGTCGGCGGTGACGTCGAACTTGTGAAAGCTGGTGCCGCTGATCATCGGGCCGGTCGGGCTGCCGTATTCCAGGGTGTCGTCGGCGCTCCACTCGATGGCGCTGCGGTTGTAGCTGCTTTCGGAGTGGGACAGCGCCAGCTTGCCGTTCCAGTTGTCGTTGAAGCGGTGATTGAGGTCGGCGAACACCTCGTCGGTGCGGGTCTGCAGCTTGGCCCAGTCCTGGCCGAGGAAGGTCGAGCGCTTGAGATGCGGGTTGCTGCCGTCGGGATTGTTGGGCAGGCCCAGCACGCTGTAGCCGTCGATGCGCGAGGTCTGCCGGCGCAGGCCCAGGGCAACGGTGGTGGCATCGCTCAGGTCGCCCTCGACGATGCCGTAGAGCAGGGGGCGCTTGGACTCGGTGACGTCGATGAATGAGCCGCGGTCCTCATAGGACGCGACCAGGCGCCCGCGTAGGGTGCCTTCGGCGTTGAGCTTGCCGCTGGCGTCCAGGTCCTGGCGGTAGTTGTCCCAGGAGCCGGCGCGGGTGGTGAGCGACAGGCGCGGCTCGCTGGTCGGGCGCTTGCGCACCAGGTTCACCGCGCCGCCCGGGCCGCCGGCGCCAACCAGCAGGCCGGCGGCACCACGCAGCACTTCGACGCGGTCGAACACCGCCATATCCGGGATCATCCAGCCGGTGTAGGCGTAGGCCTGTCCGGATACGCCGTCGACCATGTAGCTGTCGTCGGTCAGGTCGAAGCCGCGGGAACTGAAGTGGTTGTTGCCGTAGCCGCGATTGGCACGGGTGATGCCGGGTGTCTGCGCCATCACCTGGTCCAGGGACACCAGGTTCTTGTCGTCCATCAGCTTGCGCGTGACCACGGTGACCGACTGCGGGGTCTCTCGTAGCGACTGCGCGCGTTTGCCGATGGTCACCGCGCCGGTGGTGTAGGAGCCGGTACCTTCGGTGTTGCTGCCCAGCTCGCTGGCGTTGATCTCCGTGGTGCCGAGTGCCATCGGGCCATTGGTCAGCTGTTCCAGCACATAGCTGCCGCCGTCATTGACCGCGCGCAGGCCGCTGCCTTGTAGCAGCCTGGCGAAGCCGGCATCGACCGAGTAGCTGCCGCTCAGACCTTCAGACTGGCGGTTACCGAGCTGCGCCGCGTCGAATGACAGGGCGATGCCGGAGGCGGCGGCGAAGCGCCCGAGCACTTCGCTGAGCGGGCCCGGGGCGATGGCGTATTGGCGGACCTGCTCGACCGCAGCGCTGGCCGCGGTGGGTTCGGCGGCCTGCAGCAGCGGCGCACCGATGGCGCCCACGCCCAGCAGCGCGGCCTGTAGATGGCGCGCCAGGCGGTGGCGGATGAATGGATACGACATGGTGACTCCCCCAGTTTGGGTGGCCAAGCGGGCCACTGATGCAGCGAGAGCCGAATTAGGGGTGGCAAAAGTGCAAGGCGTCGGAAAATTTTCTGCGTGGAGCGTTGTGCGTACTGCTGGGCGAGTCGGTCAGCTGCGTGGTACCAAGCTCACCCAGTAGCGCGTGCGGCGTACGACGCGGATGGGGAAACCCTTCTCCAGGGCGTCCAGCGCGCGATCCGTATCGTCCAGCGGGAAGGCTCCGGAGACCTTCACACCGGCGATGGCGGGGTCGCAGCGCAGCCAGCCGCTGCGGTAGCGCGCCAGTTCGTCGATGAGCTCGCCCAGTGGGCGGTCGATGGCGATCAGACTGCCCTGCTGCCAGGCGGCCACGTCGGCGTGGCTGGTCTGTGGAGGCTGCGCTCCGGCGCGGGTGAAGCGGGTCTGCTGGCCAGCCTCCAGCCGCACGGGTGTGGGCATGCCGGGGGTGCTGACCTCGACGGCCTTGGCCAATACCGCCACGTTGCTGCCGTTGTCGTCGACGCGCACGGTGAAGCGCGTGCCGAGGGCGCGCACGTTGCCGTGCGCGGTGGCGACGCTGAAGGGTCGCCCGAGTGGATCGGGCGCAGTCTCGATCAGTACCTCGCCGCCGCGCAGGACCAGCAGCCGTTGCTGTTCATCGAAGAGGGCGTCCACCGCGCTGTCGGTGTTGAGTAACAGTTGGCTGCCGTCCGCCAGGGTGAAGCTGCGCCGCTCACCGACTGTGGTGCGGAAGTCGGCCGCCAGGCGCCGGCCCGTATCGCTGCGCCAGCCCAGGCCGGCGACACCGCTGGCGGAGACCAGCAGTGCCATGCCCAGCAGCACGCGCCGCCGCGACTGACCGGCGGCGGCTAGGGTGCTGGCGGCCAGTTGGCCCGGCACCTGGCCCATCTGCTGGCGCACCGACTCGATGCGTTGCCAGGCCGCGTAATGGGCAGGGTCAGACTCCAGCCAGCGCTGCCAGGCAAGTTGTTCGCCCTCGCTAGCAGTTTCCGCTGTCAGCCGTGCATACCACTGTGCGGCGGTGCGAATCGCCTCGCGCTCGGTGCTGCCAATCTGTTGTGCCTGGCTCATGACAGCTCCGCCAGCATCAGGCAGCAGTGCTCCATCGCCTTGGCCATGTGGTTGTTCACCGTGCGCAGGGCGATGCCCTGGCGTTCGGCGATCTGCGCGTAGCTCAGGCCTTCCAGCTGGGACAGGATGAAGGTCTGCTTCACCTTGGCCCCGAGGCCGTCGAGCATGCGTTCTATCTGCACTAGCGCTTCGAGAACCAGCGCCTGTTCTTCGAGGGAGGGATGCACCGCTTCGGGCAGGCTGGCCAGCACGTCGAGGTAGGCCTGCTCCAGCGAGCGGCGGCGATAGAGATCGATGACCAGGCCACGGGCCACGGTTGCCAGGTAGTGGCGTGGCTCTTTCAGGGTGCTGGCGCTGCGTGCCAGCAACACGCGGACGAAGGTGTCCTGGGCCAGGTCGGCGGCATCGGCGGAATTGTTCAGGCGCTGGCGCAGCCAGCCGCGCAGCCAGCCGTGGTGCGCGCGGTACAACGCATCGAGAGCCTCGGTGGACATGCCCGCTTCTACCCCTGAATCGAGTGCGAATAAGAATTTGTCGCAATTCTACGAGGGAGTGTGGGCAGTTGGGAATGGGCAAGGTGGAGCTGATGGTACCCACGCTCTGCGTGAGTACCCCGACTATGACGTTCCGCGTACGGGCACGGTGAACCTCAAGAGGCGTTCCCACGCCGAGCGTGGGAACGATCAGAGAACGGAGAGCCCTGTGGCTTAGATCACCAGTTGTAGTCGAGGGTGGCGTAGACCGTGCGTTGCTGGCCGTACTGGCAGCCAACGTCGTTGAAGCAGCCGGCCACGTAGTCCTCGTCGAACAGGTTGACCGCGTTCAGCGAGAGCTCGACGCCCTCGAGGTTGGCGGCGAGCTGGCCGAGCGGGTAGCTGACCAGCGCGTCGACCACGCTGTAGCTGTCGACCTTGAAGCTGTTGGCTGAGTCACCGTAGGTGCTGCCGACGTAGCGCGCGCCAGCGCCGAGGCGCAGGCCGCTCAATGCACCGCCCTGCACACGGTAGTCGGCCCACAGCGAGGCCATGTGCTCCGGTACGCGGAACGGCGTGGTGCCCTCGGTGCCGGTGTTCGATTCGGTGACCTCGACGTCGTTCCAGGTGTAGCTGCCGATCAGGTTGAGGCCCTGGACGATCTCCGCCTTGGCTTCCAGCTCGATGCCCTTGGAGCGCACCTCGGCGTCCTGGCGCACGACGCCGAAGGGCAGATATTCGGTGAGGTTTTCCCGGGTCAGGTCGAAGGTGGCGATGGTGTAGAGCGCGTTGTAGCCGACCGGCTCGTACTTCAGGCCGATCTCGTACTGCTTGCCAATGGTCGGCTCCAGTTGCGAGCCGTCGGCGGCACGGCCGATGGTCGGCAGGAACGACTCGCTGTAGCTGGCGTAGGGCGCCAGGCCATTGTCGAACAGGTAGACCACGCCGGCGCGGGCGGTGAAGCGCTCGTCCTTCTGCGTTTGTGGGGCGCGGTCGTCGCGCTGGTCGCTGGTCCAGTCGTAGCGCCCGCCGAGCACGAACACCCAGTTGTCGAGCTTGAGCTGGTCCTGCAGATAGACGCCGGTCTGGCTGAGTTTCTGCTGGTAGTCGGAGCTGAAGGCGGGTTGCGGAATGAAGGTCAGCGGCTCGTCATGGACCGGGTTGAACACGTCGAAGACTTCGCCGACGAAGCTCAGGTCCTGGGTCTGGTCGAACTTGCCGTTGTTGTAGTCGAAGCCGCCGAGCAGGGTGTGCTGGACGTCGCCGGTGGCGAAGTCGGCCTGGGCCTGGGTATCGACGGTGAACAGCCGGCCATCACCCTCGCGCTCCTGCAGGTAGCGCGAATAGAGCGGCGGTGCGATCGGGCCGTAGATGGCCAGCTCCGCGCTGTCCTGGCGGTAGTAGCTGTAGCGCAGGTTCTGGCGCAGGGTCCAGACGTCGTCGAGATGATGCTCGAACACGTAACCCAGCGAGGTCTTCTCGTTGGTCATGTTGTCGTAGTTGGTGTTGCCGACGTAGGTGTCGCGATCCAGCCGGCCCTGGGCCGTGCCGAACACGGTGCCGGCGGCGGGCAGCGGGTTGGCGAAGTTGCCGGTCTGCTTCTGGTACTCGGCGAGCACGGTAAATTCGGTGTCGCTGCTGGGGCGGAAGCTGATCGCCGGGGCGACGTACTGGCGGCGGTTGGTGATGTGGTCGGTCTGTGCGTCGGCTTCGCGCAGCAGGCCGGTCAGCCGGTAGCTCCAGATACCCTCTTCATCCAGCGCGTCGCTGACATCGAAGGCGCCCTGCCGGTAGTCGAGATTGCCGGCCTGCAGTTGCACGTGGCGTAGCGGCTCGGCGGTGGGCCGCTTGCTCACCAGGTTGATCTGGCCGCCCGGGTCGGAGACGCCGTAGAGCACCGAGCTGGCGCCGCGCAGCACTTCGATGCGCTCCAGACCGTAGGGCTCGGGTGCGTCCCAGCCGAGGAAGTCGGGCAGGAAGGTGCGGGTGCCGTCGCGCAGCATGCGCCCGGTGCCCATCTGGAAGCCGCGAATCATCATCTGGTCGGTGACGAACTGCGGGCCGGCCAGCTCGGCGTTTACCCCGGGGGTGTAGCGCAGCGCCTGGGCGACGGTCTTCGGCTGCTGCGCCTCGATCTGCTCACGGGTCACTACGGAGACCGAGGTCGGCGTCTCGAGCAGCGGCGCATCGGTCTTCGAGCCGACGCTGGCGCGCTTGGCCACATAGCCGTCGTCGGTGCTGGCCGAGCTGTAGGCCTGGCCCTGGATGCTGGCGGTGTCGAGTGCCAGCGTGCTGCCGCTGCCCATCGACTGCAGCAGGTAGTTGCCGCCGGAACTGACGGCTTGCAGGTCGGTACCAGCCAGCAGCTGCGCCAGGCCTTCTTCCACCGTGTAGCTGCCGTTGAGTCCGGCGCTGTGCTTGCCGGCGGTGAGCTGGGCATCCACCGAGAGCAGGATGCCGGCCTCGCTGGCGAAGCGGTTCAGCGCCTGGTCCAGCGGGCCGGCGGGAATGGTGTAGCTGCGGCTCTGCTCGCTGGAGGCGTTGGCAGCCTGGGCCAGTGGCGCGGTCAGCAGCAGGGGCGTGGCGGCCAGCAGGCCGGTGAACAGAGCGTGGCGAACCGCGAGGCTCAGCCGGGAACGGGTGGAAGCGGGCAGATACGGCATTCTGATCGATCCTCTTGAGAATGCTTCTAGATTGAGTTCAAGAGGTATCCCGAGCGATGCGGCGAAACCGACAAGAGGGTGGTGAAATATTTTCTGCCGGGCTTTTGGCTAGAAGTCGGCGTCCTGTTGGGCGGGATCGATCTAGGCGGGCACGACCGTGATCCAGTAGCGCGTCAGGCTGGTCACCCGGATCGGCAGCGACTGCTGCAGGGCGGTGAGCACGCGGTCGGTGTCGGCCAGCGGGAACACGCCAGTCAGCTCCAGACCGGCGACTGCCGGATCACAGCGCAGCACGCCCGGGCGGTGGCGCGCCAGCTCGGCGAGGAACTGGCCGAGCGGCATGCGCTCGGCGATCAGCCGGCCCTGCTGCCAGGCGCTGTGGTTGGGATCGGCTGCCGTCAGCGGGCCGAGGCGCGAGGCGGAGAACCAGCGGCTCTGCCCGGCCTGCAGGCGCGTGGCCTGGGCACTGCGCGGGCGCAGCTCCAGCTCGCCCTCGTAGAGTTCGACACGGCTGCCGCCATCCATTTCGTAGACCGAGAAGCGCGTGCCCAGGGCCTGGATCTCCCCGGCGCCGGTTTCCACGATCAGCGGCCGCCCGGCCGGGTCCTTGCCACTGTCCAGCAGCAGTTCGCCGGTCAGCAGGCGCAGGCGGCGTTCATTCGGACCGAACAGGATGTTCACCGCGCTGGAGCTGTTCAGGCTCAGCTGGCTGCCATCGGCCAGGGTGCGTTGCAGGCGTTCGCCGGTGCCGCTGCGCAGGTCGGCCATGGCCTCGCGCCAGGGCAGTTGCGACTGCGCCACATAGCCACTGCCGCCGGCCATCAGCAGCAGGCCGAGCAGCTTGAGCGTGTGCCGGCGGCGCTGGTCCGGCATGTCGCGCAGCACCGCACGCGAGGTTTCGCCGGGGACGCTGGCCAGGGTCTGCTGCAGCTGCTGCATGCGCTGCCAGGCGCGCTGGTGCTCGGGGTTGGCGGCCTGCCAGGCGGCGAAGCTGTGTTGCTGTTCGCCGACCAACTGGCCGTCCCACTGCAGCATCAGCCAGTGGCTGGCCTGCTCGACGATGGCGGGCGCGATGGGCGCGTGGCTGTCGGCTTTCATTCGGCGTACAGCACCTGGTAGCAGGCGGCGATGGCGCGGATCATGTACTTCTGTACCGAGCTGACGCTGACCTGCAGGCGCTCGGCGATCTCGGCGTAACCCAAGCCCTCGAACTGCGCCAGCATGAAGGCTTCGCGCACCTTGCGCGGCATGGCATCGAGCATGGTGTCGATCTGCAGCAGGGTCTCGATGATCATGGCGCGGGCTTCCAGCGACGGCGTTTCCGGTTCCGGCAAGGCGGCGAGGGTATCGAGGTAGGCCTGTTCGATGCGCTGGCGGCGCCACTGGTCGATGACCAGGTTGCGGGCGATCTGCGCCAGGTAGCGGCGGTCCTCGCCCAACGCCGGCATACGACGGGTCACCAGCAGGCGCAGGAAGGTGTCCTGGGCCAGGTCGGCGGCACGCTCGCGGTCGCCCAGGCGTTTGCGCAGCCAGCCCTGCAGCCAGCCGTGATGATCGCGGTAGAGCGCATCCAGCTGCGCGCCGGACGGCGCGTCGAAAGCCCCCGTGGACATACCCGTCCTTCCCATGAATCGAGTGCAAATAGGAATTTGTCGCAATTCTACGGGTTGCGCGAGGGGTTTGGGAATGGCCGTGCGCGGGGCGGGCCTTGGGGTATGGGCGCCAGGCGAGGGCGCGTGGCTTCGATCGGGGCCCTGCCAGCGCACCGGCAGGCGGCGCGGCTGGCAGCTAATCTGAACTTAATCCGCCGCTGGCGGGCCACAACTGCGAGCGTCTTACCTACGTTCGCAACAAGGAGAGCTTCATGTCCGATCACCGCACCTACAAGAAGATCGAAGTCGTCGGCACCTCCAAGGTGAGCATCGAGGATGCCATCGCCAACGCCCTTGCCGAATGCGCCAAGAGCGTGCGCAACATGGACTGGTTCGAGGTCATCGAGACCCGCGGTCATATCGTCGACGGCAAGGTGGCGCACTATCAGGTCGACCTCAAGGTCGGCTTCCGCATCAGCAACAGCTGATCACCGCACGGTTTTCCCGGCAGCCCTGGGCTAGGCTTGCCCGGTCCGGGGCGGATGGTCCCGTGCATTTACCAACGAAGGAGTGTTGAAGATGAAGCGACTGACCCTGGGCATCGCCCTGTTCGCTCTGGCCGGCTCGGCCCTGGCCGCCGGCAAGCCCTGCGACGAGCTGAAGGCGGAGATCGACGCCAAGCTCAAGGAAAAAGGCGTCGCCGCCTACACCCTGGAAGTGGTCGACAAGGGTGGCGCCGGTGACAAGGCCGTGGTCGGCAGCTGCGAGGCCGGCAGCAAGGAAATCGCCTACCAGCGCGGTTGATACGCCGCCGCGCGCACCGGGCCGGAGTCTCATGAGGGACTCCGGCCTTTTCATTTGCGCCGGGTGGCCCCATATGGGTTGCATGACCTCAGGAGGCCTCCGATGAGCAAGCTGTCCAACACCCCCTTCTCTGTACTCGACCTGGCGCCCATGCGTGACGATGACGTCGGCGCCGGCCCTGCCCTGCAGCGCTCGCTCGACCTGGCGCGGCATGTCGAGAAGCTCGGCTTCTCGCGCATGTGGGTGGCCGAGCACCACAACATGGAGGGCATCGCCAGCTCCGCCACTGCCGTGTTGCTCGGCTACCTGGCGGCGAATACCGCGACCCTGCGCCTGGGCTCCGGCGGCATCATGTTGCCCAACCACGCGCCGCTGGTGGTGGCCGAGCAGTTCGGCACCCTGGCTTCGCTCTATCCGGGGCGTATCGAACTGGGCCTCGGCCGCGCACCGGGCGCCGACCAGGCCACCGCCCGCGCCCTGCGCCGCGATCGCCTCGGCAGCCCGGATGACTTCCCGCAGGACGTCGCCGAGCTGGAACAGCTGCTCGGCCCGCGCCAGCCTGGCCAGCGCGTGCTGGCGGTGCCGGGCGTGGACAGCGGGGTGCCGATCTGGCTGCTCGGCTCCAGCCTGTTCAGCGCCCAGCTCGCCGCGCAGAAGGGCCTGCCCTATGCCTTCGCCTCGCACTTCGCGCCGCGCTACCTGCACCAGGCGCTGCGCATCTACCGTGAAAACTTCCAGCCCTCGGCCGTGCTCGACAAGCCCTACGCCATGATCGGCGTGCCGCTGATTGCCGCGCCCACCGATGAGGAAGCCGAATTCCTCTCCACCACCGCCTTCCAGCGCATCCTCGCGCTGATCCGTGGCGAGAGTCTGGTGCTGCGTCCGCCGGTGGAGAGCATGGCCGGCCGCTGGCAGCCCCACGAGCAGCAGGCGGTGGGCGACTTCTTCGGCCTGGCCGTGGTCGGCGGGCCGGAGAAGGTGCGCGCACGGCTGGAGGTGCTGCTGGAGCAGACCGGCGCCGACGAGCTGATCTTCACCTGCGACCTGTACCAGCCGGAGCACCGCCTGCGCAGCTTCGAGATTGCCGCCGGCCTGCGCTGAAACAGGGCGAACTTTGCCGCCGCCGCGTTCCTCTCAACTGGTAACCACCGACGAGAGGAGCGCGACATGAGCATCAAGAAGACGGCCTCTGCCCACTGGCAGGGCGGCATCAAGGACGGCAAGGGCAGCATCTCGACCCAGAGCGGCGCCCTCAAGGACAACCCCTACGGTTTCAATACCCGCTTCGAGGGCCAGCCGGGGACCAACCCCGAGGAGCTGATCGGCGCGGCCCATGCCGGCTGCTTCTCCATGGCCCTGGCCAAGCAGCTGGGCGACGCCGGCATGACCGCTACGGCCCTCGACACCCGCTCCGAGGTGACGCTGGACAAGGAGGGCGACGGATTTCGTATCAGCGCCGTGCACCTGACGCTGACGGCCCATGTGCCGGGCGCCAGCCGCGAGGCCTTCGAGCAGGCGGTCGAGGCGGCCAAGAGTGGCTGCCCGGTATCCAAGGTGCTGAATGCCGAGATCACCCTGCAGGCGACGCTACAGAGTTAGCGAGCGAACGCTAGAAGGTGCCGCAGCGCACGACCTGGGCGCGGGCCAGCACCTGGCGGTCCGCGCCGTATAGCCAGCCCTGGGCCTTGAGCAGCTGCGGCCGGGCTTCCATGCGGTAGCGCTGGCCGGCGACGAAGTTGTCGTAGCGCACGCGCAGGTAGCAGGTCACCTCGCGTGGCTCGGTGAGGCTGCCGATCCCGCCCTGGCTGACCTCGAACTTGTAGCGCGCCTCCAGCTCATGGGCGCCGGGGCTGACCTGGAAGAAGCGGCCATCGGCGGTCTGTTTGCCGTCGAGCTTGTGCGCCATCAGCAGTTCGGCGCCGCTGGCCCAGAGGTCGACCCAGGCCTGGTCTGCCGAATGCGGCGGTAGCGGGCTGGCGCAGGCACCGAGGGTGAGCAGGGATAGCAGCAGGGGCAGGCGCATGAGGCGTTCTCCGGGGCGAGAATCTCAGCATAACGCCGATCAGACGGCTCCGCAGCGGCCTTCGCGGGCGCGGGCGAGGTTCTCGCCATGCTCGTCCTGCAGCTGTGCCCAGGGGCGGAAACCGCGGCTGCCGGCCTTGAGCCGGTAACGCTGGCCGGCCGCGAAGTCGGCGTAGTTGAGCGTCAGCAGGCAGGTGCGTGGCAGCGCCGCGGCCGTGCCGGTGTCGCCGGGGGCCACCTCGAAGCGCAAACGCACCTGCAGCTCGTGGCGGCCGGGCGGGATCTGGAAGTAGCGCTGGTCGTCCAGTGTCTGGCCATCCACCTGCACGGCCTCCAGGCGGCCATCCTCACGCTCGTGCAGTTCGATCCAGGCCTGCTCGGGGTCGTGCATCGGCATCAGCAGCGAACAGCCGCTGAGCAGGACGGGCAGGCAGAGCAGCAGGGGTTTGCGCATGGCGGGCTTCCTTGGCAGAGGGGCAATGCAATAGGCTCGGGAAATGCCTATCGCCCTACTCGACCGCCGCGCGCGGTGCCTGGTTCCGCTGTTGCTCGGCGTTCTGCTGAGCGGTTGCGCCAGCCTCGACTATTACACCCAGGTCAGCCGTGGCCAACTCGAGCTGCTCGCGGCGCGCCAGCCGGTGGCCGAGTTGCTCGTCGATCCACAGACCGAGCCCAAACTGCAGCAGCGCCTGGCGCTGGCCCAGCAGGCGCGCGATTTCGCCAGCGCCGAACTGGCCCTGCCGAACAATCGCAGCTACCGGCTGTATGCGGACCTGGGGCGGCCCTATGTGGTGTGGAACGTGTTCGCCACGCCCGAGCTGTCGCTGGCGCCGCTGACCCACTGCTTCCCCGTCGCCGGCTGCGTGGCCTATCGCGGCTTCTACCGCCAGGGGCGCGCCCGTGGCGCTGCCGCGCTGCTGCAGGCCGAGGGCATGGACACCTATGTCGCCGGCATCGAGGCCTACTCGACCCTGGGCTGGTTCGACGACCCGATCCTCAACACCATGCTGCGCTGGGACGACGAGCGCCTGGCCGCGGTGATCTTCCACGAGCTGGCGCACCAGCAGCTGTATGTGACCGACGACACCGCGTTCAACGAGTCCTTCGCCAGCTTCGTCGAGCAGGAAGGCCTGCGTCAGTGGCGCGCCGCGCGCGGCCTGGCTCCTGCGGATGCACACCAGGAGCAGCAGCGCCGGCAGTTCACCGCGCTGATCCTGGCCAGCCGCGAGCGCCTGCAGGCGCTCTACACCGGCCCGCTCGACGATGCGCACAAGCGTGCCGGCAAGGCTGCCGAATTCGAGCGCCTGCGCACCGAGTACCGCACCCTGCGTGATGGCCAGTGGGGCGGAGACCGGCGCTACGACGCCTGGATGGCGCAGCCGCTGAACAACGCCCGGCTGCTGCCGTTCGGCCTCTACGACCAGTGGGTGGAGGCCTTTGCCGCGCTGTTCCGCCAGGCCCGGGGTGACTGGCGCGACTTCTACTGGCGCGCCGCCGAGCTGGGCCGGTTGCCGGCGGGCGAGCGGGAACGGGCGCTGGCGGCCTTGCTCTAACGGAGCTAGAACTGCCTGATCGAGCCGCGAGGATGTCTGCATGAAACGCTGGACAATGGCCGCCCTGGCCACGTTGCTGAGTACCCAGGTGCTGGGCGCACCCAAGCCCTGCGAGGAGTTGAAGCAGGAGATCGAGGTGAAGATCCAGGCCGCCAACGTCACCAGCTACACCCTGGAAGTCGTGCCGGCCGGCGAAGTCGAGGACACCAACATGGTGGTCGGCAGCTGCGAGGGTGGCAGCAAGAAGATCATCTACCAGAAGAACGACTGACGGCACCGCGCTGGCTTGCGAGAGAGGGTGCTTTCATAAGAGAATGAATGATAGGAATTATCATTTAGGTTCTCTCCTTGCGCTCCCCCGATCAGGCCGTCGACATCGCCACCCAGCAAGCCGTCCAGGTGCTCTACCGCGAGCACCATGACTGGCTGCGCCATTGGCTGCGCAAACGCCTGCCCTGCACGGAGAATGCCGCCGACCTGGCCCAGGACACCTTCGTCCGCGTGCTCGCCAGCCGCCAGGCCTTCGATCTGCGCGAGCCGCGTGCCTACCTGAGCAGCATCGCCCGTAGTCTGATGATCGACGGCTTCCGCCGTCGCGCCCTCGAACAGTCCTACCTGGATGCTCTCGCCGCGCTGCCGGAGCCGTTGGACATCTCCCCGGAAGAGCGCGCGCTGATCCTCGAGACCCTGCTGGAGATCGACCGCCTGCTCGACGGCCTCGGTCCGCGCTGCCGCGAAATCTTCCTGCTCGCCCAGCTCGATGGCCTCAGCCACGTGGAGATCGGCCAGCGTCTGGGCGTGTCGACCAACACCGTGCGCAAGTACGTAGTGCGCGGGCTGACCCAATGCCTGCTGCTGATGGGCGACTAGGCATGGGCGGAGTCGCACAACCCTCATTGGCCGTGCTGCAGGCCGCCGCCAACTGGCACCTGGACCTGCAGGCCGCACCGCAATGCGCCGCCACGGGCGAGGCCCATCGCCGCTGGCTGGCCGCCGATGCCGCGCATCGCCAGGCCTGGAGCCGCATGGAGCGCCTGCAGGGCAAGCTGGGCGGCCTGCCAGGCGGCGTCGCTCCTGCCGCGCTGCGCGGGGTCAATGGCCGCCGGCGCGACAGTCTCAAGCTGCTCGGCCTGCTGCTGCTTGGTAGCGGTGCGGCCGGCCTTGGTTGGCAATCCGCACCCATGCGCCGCCTGCGCGCCGATGAGTGCGCCGCCGTTGGCGAGCGCCGCAGCCTGCGCCTGGAAGACGGCGGCCAGGTCCGCCTGAACAGCGACAGTGCCCTCGACATCAGCTACGGCGAACGCCTGCGCGAACTGTATCTGCGCCGTGGCGAGATCCATGTGCAGACCGCCAGAGATGCTAAGGATCGGCCCTTCGTGGTGCACACGGAGCAGGGCAGCATCCGCGCGCTCGGCACCCGCTTCCTGGTGCGCCAGGAAGGCGAGCGCACCCAGGTGCGCGTGCTGCAGCACGCGGTGGAGGTACGCCCGCTGGACGCGCCGGACCAGCCATTGCGGGTCGAGGCCGGCCAGCAGCTGTGGTACAGCGCCACGGCCTGCGGCGCCATCGAGCCGCTGGAGGCAAACGCCGATGCCTGGCTGCGCGGCATGCTGGTGGTCAGCGACTGGCCGCTGCCGCGTTTCATCGACGAGCTGGCGCGCTATCGCCCGGGCCTGCTGTCCTGCGACCCGGCGCTGGCCGGGCTGCGCATCTCCGGCGCCTTCCAGCTGGCCGACAGCGATGCGGTGCTGGACAACCTGAGTGGCACCCTGCCGCTGCGGGTAAATCGTCTCACCCGCTACTGGGTGCGCATCGAGCCGGCCTGAGGCGGCGTGAAAATATTTTTGCCTGGGGTGTTGTTGATTTCGCTTCTCATTCGACTTGGTTAGGAAAGCGCCCGTAGTGCGCTCCCTGCCAACCCTCTCCCAGGAACCTTCCATGTCGCGCCAGACCGCTCCGCGCAGTACTTCGTTGCTTCGTAGCTCCCCCCGCCTCAGCCCGCTGGGTGTGGCCATCAACCGTGCGTTGCTCGGCGCGGTGCTGGCGCTGCCGGTCGTCGGCCTGGTGCAGGTGCAGCCGGTCTGGGCAGAAAACGTGGCGGCGCAGCACGACTTTGCGATTGCCGCGGGTTCGCTGGAGTCGGCGCTGAACAGCTTCGCCGCCACCACTGGCGTCAGCGTGTCGTACTCCCCGGAAACCGTGCGCGGCCTGCAGTCGCCGGGCGTGCAGGGCCAGCTGTCCGCCGATGAAGCGCTGCAGCGCCTGCTGTCCGGCAGCGGCCTGCAGGTATCGCGTCAGGCCAGCGGCAACTACTCGCTGCTGCCGGCACCGGAAGCCGGTTCGGCGCTGCAGCTCGATGCCGCCAGCATCACCGGCGCCGGCCTGGGCGAGACCACCGAGGACACCGGCTCCTACACCACCGGCTCGACCAGCACCGCCACCGGCCTGCCGCTGTCGATCCGCGAGACGCCGCAGTCGGTCTCGGTGATCACCAGCCAGCGCATGAAGGACCAGAACCTCACCCAGCTCACCGACGTGGTGCGCCAGACCCCCGGCCTGACTCTCAGCCAGAGCGGTGGCAACGGTGGCGACAACAGCGGCATCTACTCGCGTGGCTTCAAGGTCGAGAACTACCAGATCGACGGCCTGCAGCTGCTCGACAGCAACTACGAGAGCCCGGCGCAGAGCAACGACATGGTCCTGTACGACCGCGTCGAGGTGATCCGTGGCGCCACCGGCCTGACCAACGGCGTGGGCACCCCCGGCGCCACCCTGAACATGATTCGTAAGCGCCCGACCTCGGAATTCAAGAGCAGCGTCAGCGTCACCGGCGGCTCCTGGGACTATCGTCGCACCGAGGCTGACGTCAGCGGCCCGCTGACCGAGAGCGGCAACGTGCGCGGCCGCCTGGTCGGCGCGTACCAGGAGAACGACTCCTACGTCGACCGCCTCAGCGAGCGCAAGCAGGTGCTCTATGGCGTGATCGAGGCCGACCTGACCCCCGACACACTGCTGACCTTCGGCATGGACTCGCAGTCCGACGACTACGACGGCCATGCCCGTAATGGTCTGCCGCTGTTCAACAACGACGGCACCAAGGCCGATCATGACGATTCGGACTCCGCCGCTGCCAAGTGGGCCTATTCCAATCGCAGTGCCGTCTCCGCTTTCGCCATCCTCGAGCACAACCTGACCGAGCGCTGGAAGGCCAAGCTGAGCCTGAATAATCGTCGTAGCGAGTACGACGAACTCAGTGGCTATGCCGGCGGCAACAACTATGCAGCTGGCGCCGATCCGGCTTCGATCGTGTTTTACGCCAACCGCTGGAAAGCCAAGCCGGTGCAGAACAGCTTCGACCTGAACCTGGCGGGCAACTTCGACCTGTTCGGTCTGGAGCACGATGCCACCTTCGGCTACACCCAGCAGCGCACCGACTACAACACCCCGACTTACTCCTGGTGGCGTGATCCGGTGAGCGGCGCTTTCCCGGTGATCGACAACATCTACACCTGGGATGGCAGGACTCCGGTCAAACCTGATCTGCAGGCCTATGGCCGCATGGACTTCAGCGAAGAGCAGAAAGCCGCCTACGCCAGCACCCGTCTGCGCGCCAGCGACGATCTGTCGTTCATCCTCGGTGCGCGGGTCATCAACTGGAACAACAAGATCAAGTACGAGTACTTCGACGGCACACCAAGCGATGGCAGCGATCGCAGCGAGACCGGCGTGGTCACTCCGTTCGCCGGCGTGGTGTACGACATCGACGACATCTGGTCGGTATATGGCAGCTACACCAGCATCTTCAAACCGCAGAGTTACAAGACTCTGGACGGTGCCTATATCGATCCGTTGGAAGGCGTCGGCTACGAAATCGGCAGCAAGGCAGCCTTCTTCGATGGCGGCCTGAACCTGGGTATCGCCCTGTACCAGATCGAGCAGGACAACCTGGCCGTATCCCTGGGCGCAGGCCAATTGGCGCCGGATGGCAGCCAGGCCTACCGCGCCGAGTCCGGTACCGAGACCCGTGGCTTCGAGGTGGAACTGTCCGGCGAACTGGCCACCGACTGGCAGGCCAGCGCGAGCTTCAGCCGCAACCTTGTGCAGGACGCCGACGGCAACAAGCTCAACACCAACATCCCGCAGAACACCGTCAAGCTGTTTACCACCTACGTCCTGCGCAGCATCGGCAACGGCCTGACCGTCGGCGGCGGGGTCAACTGGCAGAGCGAGATCTATAGCGATGACGTCGGTCCGCTGGGCGTGCGCTTCACCCAGGACGACTACGCCGTGGTCGATGTGATGGCGCGCTACCCGATTACCGAGCAGCTCAGCGCCACCCTCAACCTCAACAACCTGCTGGACGAGGAGTACTACACCAGCTCCAGCTCCAGCTACTACGGTGCTCCGCGCAACGCCAGCCTCGGCCTGCGCATGGACTTCTGATCGGTCCGTTGCGGCGGCGCCCGGCGCCGCTGAAACATCCGGTCACAGGTTGGCGAGGGCTGGAGCTTCCGGTTTTACCGGGTCTATCCGTCCTTAAGTGTGGGCCACTGCGTTGTATCTGCGCCCGCACGCTGCGCCGTCGGTCCTGCCGGCGGCCTTCCTGTTCCCGGCTTCCATGGTTGTTCGCCGATGAAATCGATTTCCCCCCGCTCTCGCGCGCTGCTCTCGCGCACCCTGGCTGCTTTGCTTGGCGGATACGCGCTGACCTGCGCCAGCGTGATCTTCCTCGGTGCGGTGCTGCCGCTGCCCAAGAGCCAGGCGATCCTCGCCTCCTCGCTGACCAGCTTCGCGGTGTACACCGCGGTGATCGTCTGGGCGTTCGCCACGCCGAACCTGAAGCGCATCTGGCTGGTGCTGCTGATCGCCTCGCTGGTGCTGACCGGCGCCGGCCTGCTGTTGGGAGGTGACGCATGAGCAAGGTACAGAGCGGCGCGGCCGAGGGCGGTTTCCGCCAGGCCATGGCCTGGCTGCATACCTGGGGCGGGCTGTGGGCCTGCTGGGTGCTGTTCGTGATCTTCCTCACCGGCAGCCTGGGCGTGTTCGACGAGCCCATCACCCGCTGGATGAAGCCGCACCTGCCGCAGGCCGCCGAGGCCACCGGCGACACCAGCCTGGACGATGGCTTCGACCGGCCACAGGCCGTGCGCATGGCCCGTACCTGGTTCGAGGAGAACCAGCCAGACGCGCATTTCTGGGGCATCGGCCTGCCATCGGACGAAGACCCGTCGATCCGTCTGTTCTGGCAGGACCCGCAGGAGAACTTCCACAACTCCCGCATCGACGCCAGCACCGGCAAACCGGTGGACGGCTCCCGCGAGCGTGACAGCGAAGGCGGTCACCACTTCGTGCACATGCACTTCGAATTCCACGGCGGTACCGCCGGCATCTGGTTCGTCGGTGCCTTCACCATGGCCATGCTGGTGGCGCTGGTCAGCGGCATCGTCATCCACAAGCGCATCTTCAAGGACTTCTTCACCTTCCGTCCGGGCAAGGGCCAGCGCAGCTGGCTGGATGCGCACAACGCATTGTCGGTGCTGAGCCTGCCGTTCCAGCTGATGATCGCCTACACCGGCCTGGCGACCTTCTACGCGCTATACATGCCGGCCGGCATCCTCGCGCACTACGACAACGAAGAGGCCTACTTCGCCGACCTGCTGACCCAGCCGCAGCACCAGGAGATCACCGGCATCGCCGCGCCGCTGGCCAAGTTCGACGACCTGCTGTTGCACGCCGAGCAGCAGCTGCAGCGCCCGGCCAGCTTCGTCAGCATCGAGCACCCCAACGACACCAGTTCCTCGGTGCTGGTGTTCGGCCGCTTCATCGAGAAGCCG
This sequence comes from Pseudomonas sp. Gutcm_11s, assembly GCF_028649395.1. Taxonomy (GTDB): domain Bacteria; phylum Pseudomonadota; class Gammaproteobacteria; order Pseudomonadales; family Pseudomonadaceae; genus Aquipseudomonas. The sequence continues at coordinate 133,468 of NZ_JAQSUW010000017.1, forward strand.
GGCGAGTACCGACTGCTCGGCGACGGCGGCGGCCGGGTGTTCTTCAACGGCGTGACCGGTGAGCAGACCGACGTGCAGATGCCCGGCGAGCTGCGGGGCGGCGCCGCGCAGGACGTGCAGTCGGTGATGGCCAACCTGCACTTCGCCGCGTTCGGCGGCCACCTGGTGCGCTGGCTGTACTTCTTCAGCGGCCTGGCCGGCGCGGCCATGCTGGCCACCGGCGCCCTGCTGTTCATGGTCAAGCGTCGCCAGCGTTCGCTGAACGAGTTCGGCAGCGCCACGCCGCGTGTGTACCGGGTGATCGAAGTGCTCAACGTCGGCACCCTCACCGGCCTGACCATCGCCTGCGTGGCGTTCTTCTGGGGCAACCGCCTGCTGCCGCTGGGCATCGCCGACCGCCCGGAATGGGAGATCGTGGTGTTCTTCGCCGTCTGGCTGCTGAGCTTCGTTCACGCTGGCCTGCGTCCTGCTGCGCGGGCCTGGGTCGAGCAGCTGCTGGCGCTGGCCGCCCTGTGCCTGCTGCTGCCGCTGCTCAACTGGCTGACCGTCGGCGACCAGCTGTTCAGCTACCTGCAGCGCGGTGACGGCGAGCGTGCCGGGGTCGAGCTGGTGGCGCTGGGCACTGGCGTGCTGTCGCTGTGGGGCGCCTGGCGCCTGACCCGGCCGCGAGTGGCGCCGGCGCGCAATCGCCAGCGCGCCGTCGTGGCGGAGGCGCAGTGATGACCCTGACCCTCGCCGTGATTCTCTCCGCCGCGCTCTGCTACGCCGGCATGGCCGGCCTGTGCCTGGCCATGGACCGCCACCACGCCCAGGTGTGGAAGGCCAAGGCGCCCAATCGCCAGCGCCTGCTGCGCGTGGCCGGCTGGCTGCTGCTGGCGCTGGCCGTATGGCCCTGCGTGCTGATCTGGGGTGGCGCCGTTGGCCCCGTCGTCTGGTGCGGCATGCTCAGCGTCGGCGCCTTCGTGCTGGTGCTGCTGCTGCCCTATCGTCCGCGTATTGCCGCCCTGCTGGCCGCCGTTGCGGCCGGCGCCGGCCTGCCGGTGCTGTTGTTGACCGCCGGCTGAGCCGGCCTCCTTCAAGGAAGATGTAGTAGATGACCTCGCGTTTCTCCCCGCTCCTGCGTCGTGGCCTGGCGGCCGCCGTGATCCTCGGCGTGCCGGCGCTGATCTGGCTGACCTGGGACGAGGCGGTGGCCTACGACACCGTGGCCATCGGCCGCGGCGACGTCGAGGCCAGCGTCACCGCCATCGCCACCCTGCAGCCGCGCGAGTCGGTGGACGTCGGCGCCCAGGTGTCCGGCCAGGTCACCCGCCTGCACGTGCAGCCCGGCGACCGGGTGGAGAAGGGCCAGCTGCTCGCCGAGATCGACGCCAGCCTGCACCAGGCCTCGGTCGAGGCCGACCGCGCGGCCCTCGACGGCCTGCGCGCGCAGCTGGCCGAGCAGCAGGCGCAGCTCGACCTGGCGCGCCAGCAGCACCTGCGCCAGCAGCGGCTGGCCGCCGACGAGGCGACCCGCGAGGAAGACGTGCAGATCGCCGTCGCCACCCTGCGTTCCGCCGAGGCTCGCCTGCGCCAGCTGCGCGCGCAGATCGCCGAGGCCAGCGCGCGCCTGCGCGGCAATGAGGCGCAGCTGAGCTACACGCGCATCTACGCACCCATCGCCGGCACGGTGATCGGCGTCGACGTCAAACAGGGCCAGACCCTCAACGCCACCTACCAGACGCCGACCGTGCTGCGCCTGGCCGACCTCGGCGCGATGACCGCCTGGACCAAGGTGTCCGAGGCCGACATCCGCCGCGTGCGGGTCGACATGCCGCTGTACTTCACCACCCTCGGTGGCGATGGTCGCCGCTGGCACGGCAAGGTGCGCCAGGTGCTGCCGGCGCCGCCGGTGACGCCGAGCGCCTCCGGCGAGTCCGCCGCGGTGCCGCAGACGGTCAAGGCAGTGCAGTACACCGTGCTGTTCGACGTGGCCAACGACGACGGCGAGCTGATGCCGCAGATGACCGCCCAGGTGACCTTCGTCACCGCTGCCGCGCATGACGTGCTGACTGCGCCGCTGGCCGCCCTGCAGCCGGTGGAGGGCCAGGCCGGGCTGTTCAGCGCTCGCGTGCTGGAAGCTTCCGGCCGTGCTGCCGCGCGTGAAGTACGCGTAGGTGCGCGCAGCCGCCAGCTGGTGGAGGTGGTCGACGGTCTGGGCGAGGGCGAACTATTGGTCACCGGCGAGCGCGCGCCCGCGCCGTCGAGGTTCCAGTGGTGAGCGACACACCGCTGATCGAACTGCGCGGCATCCGCCGCCGCTACGGAGGGCAGAACGGCGCACCGGAAGTCGAGGTGCTGCACGGCATCGACCTGCGCATCGCCGCCGGCGAATTCGTCGCCATTGTCGGCAGCTCCGGCTCGGGCAAGTCGACCCTGATGAACCTGCTCGGTTGCCTCGACCGACCCAGCGCCGGCAGCTACCACTTCGCCGGCCACGATGTCGCCGAACTGGACGCCGACCAGTTGGCCTGGCTACGCCGCGAGGCCTTCGGCTTCGTGTTCCAGGGCTACCACCTGATCGCCACCGAATCGGCCTGCGAGAACGTCGAGGTGCCGGCGCTGTACGCCGGCATGTCCGCCGACGAGCGTCGCCAGCGAGCGAGCGCCCTGCTCACCCGCCTGGGCCTGGGCGAGCGCCTGGACTACCGTCCCGGCCAGCTCTCCGGCGGCCAGCAGCAGCGGGTGTCCATCGCCCGCGCGTTGATGAACGGCGGGCGCATCATCCTCGCTGACGAACCCACCGGCGCTCTCGATTCGCACAGCGGTCGTGAGGTCATGATTCTGCTGCGCGAGCTGGCGGCGGCCGGGCACACGGTGATCCTGATCACCCACGACCGCGAGGTGGCCGCCCAGGCCCAGCGGGTCATCGAGATCCGCGACGGTGCGATCATTGGCGACAGCGGCGCGCAGCCTAATCCGGCCGCCCTGCCGGCGCCGCGCTTCGACGGCATGAGTGTGCACGGCGCTGGCTGGAGCGCCCTTGGCGAGGTGCTGCGTTCGGCCTGGCGGGTGATGCTGCTGAATCGCTTCCGCACCGCCCTGACCCTGCTTGGCATCGTCATCGGCGTGGCCTCGGTGATCGTCATGCTCGCCATCGGCCTGGGCACCAAGCAGAAGGTCCTGGCGCAGATGGCCTCGATGGGCGCCACCACCCTCTACCTGTACGCCGCGCAGCCGCCGGAAGGCGGCCCCTGGGGCGTGCTCAGCGAGGGCGACCTGGAGGCCCTCGGTCGTCTGCCGGAGATTGACCTGTTCACCCCGGTGATCGGCAACCCGCGCATGGTCCAGTACGGCAATGCCTCGCGTGACATCTACGTGTTCGCCAGCAACGAGCAGCTGCCGGCGATCCAGCACTGGCCGGTGGCCGAGGGGCGCTTCTTCACCGCCGCCGAGGATCAGGACCTGGCGCCGGTGGTGGTGCTCGGGCACAAGGCGCGCAAGTTCTTCTTCCGCGACGAACCCAATCCGCTGGGCAAGCAACTGCTGATCGGCGAGGCGCCGTTCGAGGTCATCGGTGTGATGGCCGAGAAGGGCCGCGAGTCCGGTGCCGACTACTACGACGAGATGGTCTTCATCCCCTACGCCGCAGGGCGTGCGCGGGTCTACCAGGACATCTCCGAGCCGGAATACGCCGCGCTCACCGCCGCCTCTACCGACCAGGTACAGGCCGCCGAGACCGCCACTCGCGAGCTGCTGCTGGCGCGCCACGGCCGCGAGGACTTCCAGGTCGACAACGCTGCGGCCAAGGTCCAGGCCGAGGCCGAGACCCAGGACAGCATGACCCGCATGCTCGGTCTGATCGCCGCCGTGTCGCTGCTGGTCGGCGGCATCGGCGTGATGAACGTGATGCTGATGACGGTGCGCGAGCGCACCCGCGAGATCGGCGTGCGCATGGCCACCGGCGCGCGTCAGCGCGACATCCTCCGGCAGTTCCTTGGCGAGGCGGTGCTGGTCACCCTGGTCGGCGGCAGCATCGGCGTGCTGGTCGGCCTGATCGGCGGCGCGGCACTGCTGGTGGCCGGCGTGCCGCTGATCTTCTCCCTGTCGGCGATGCTGCTGGCGTTCGCCTGCGCGGTGGGCACCGGCCTGCTGTTCGGCTACCTGCCGGCGAAGACCGCTGCGGCCCTCGACCCGGTCGCCGCCCTGGCCAGCGAATGAACGAGTTCTCCATGTCCCGATACCCGCTGACCCTGCTCGCCGCGCTGCTCCTCGCTGGCTGCTCCGCCACACCCGAGGCGCCGGACGCCCTGCCCGCTGCGCCCGCCGAGTGGAACCACGCCGTTGCCGCCGCTGCGGCGCCGGAGGCGCTGTGGTGGCGCGCCTTCGCCAGCGCCGAGCTGGATGCCCTGGTCGAACGCGGCCTGGCCGACAACTTCGACCTGGCCGCCGCCGCCGCGCGCCTGCGCCAGGCCGAGGCCAGCGCCCGCGCTGCCGGTGCACCGCTGCTGCCGCGCCTGGACGGCAACCTCGGTGCCAGTCGCGAGGGCCGCTTGGGCGGCGATGCCGACACCGCTGGCAACCTTTACAGCGGGGGCCTGGCGGCCAGCTACGAGGTCGACCTGTGGGGCCGGCTGTCCGCCGACCGCGAGTCCGCCGAGGCCGAGCTGGCTGCCAGCCGCTTCGACCGCGACGCCTTGCGCCTGACCCTCAGCGCCAGCCTGACCGAGACCTGGCTGCGCCAGGTGGCGCTGGCCGAGCGCCTGCGCCTGGCCGAGCTCAACCTGGCCAACGCCGAGAGGGTGCTGGCCACCGTGCAGGCGCGCCAGGCGGCGGGCTCCGCGACGCAATTGGAACTGGCCCAGCAGCGCGGCCTGGTGGCCGAACAGCGCCGCTCCCGCGAAGAGCTTCGCCAGCAGGCCGACGACGTGCGCAGCGCCCTGGCCGTGCTGCTCGGCCAAGCGGCGCCGGCCGAGCCGTCGAGTGCCGCGCTGACTGCACTGGTCGCCCCCTCGGCGAGCGCCGGCCTGCCCAGCGAACTGCTGCTGCGCCGCCCCGACCTGGCCCGCGCCGAGGCGCAGCTGAGCGCCGCCGATGCCGACCTGCGCGCGGCGCGCGCGGCCATGCTGCCGCGGCTGAACCTGTCGGCCGGCGCCAGTGGCTCCAGCGGAGGCCTCAACCGGGTGTTCGCCGATCCGATCTATTCGTTGGCTGCCGCGCTGACCGCACCGATCTTCGATGGCGGCGCCCTGGCTGCCGAACGGGATCGCACGGCGGCGCGCCGCGAGGAACTGCTCGCCGCCTACCGGCAGAGCATCGTTGCGGCCTTCGCCGATGTGCAGGTGGCGCTCAACGCCGGGGCCGGTGTCGAGGCCCAGTGGCAGGCCCAGCAGGAGGTGCAGGCCCAGGCCGAGCGCGCCCTGCAGCTGGCCGAGCGGCGCTACCGCGCAGGCGCCGAGGACCTGCTCAACCTGCTCGACGCCCAGCGCACCCTGTACGCCGCCGAGGACCAGAGCGCCCAGCTGCGTCTGGCCCGCCTGCAGGCAAGCGTGGCCCTGGCGCGGGCGCTGGGTGGTGGCTGGCAGGCTGCTACGGGCGAGTGAAGGCCTGCTGCAGCTCGGCCAGCGAGGCGAAGTACCAGGCCGGCGACTCGGCCATCAGCTCGGCGTGGCTGCCGAAGCCATAACCGATGCCGACGGCCTGCAGGCCATTGCGATGGGCGCCGATCAGGTCGTGCTTGCGGTCGCCGATCATCAGCGTCTGCGTCGGGTCCAGGCCTTCCTGCTGCAGCAGGTGGGCGATCAGCTTGACCTTGTCGGTGCGCGTGCCGTCCAGCTCGCTGCCGTAGATCACCTTGAAGTGGCGGTCGAAACCGAAGTGGCGGGCGATCTCGCGGGCGAACACGGTCGGCTTGCTGGTGGCGATGTACAGGGTGCGGCCCTGTTCGACCAGCTGCCCGAGCAGCGCGTCGATGCCGTCGAACACGCGGTTCTCGTAAAGGCCGGTGACCTTGAAACGCTCGCGGTAGTGGTTCACCGCCTGCCAGCCCTGTTCCTCGCTGAGCTGGTAGGTCTGCATGAAGCACTGCAGCAGCGGCGGGCCGATGAAGTGCTCCAGCGCCGCCAGGTCGGGCTCATGGATGTCCAGCTTGGCCAGGGCGTACTGCACCGAGCGGGTGATGCCCTCGCGCGGGTCGGTGAGGGTGCCGTCGAGGTCGAAGAGGATGTTCTGTGCGTGCATGGGGGACTCTGTACTACGGGTTACCAGGTGCAATTGTTGCTGGCGTCGAGGGCGGCCGGGGTTTCTTCGAAGGTAAAAACCTTGCCGCTGGCGGCGGTGTAGGTGAAGGCGAAGACCACCGCACCCTGATGGTGGAATGCATAGCGTCCGCCGAGCTTCTCCTCGGCCGGCAGTACTTCCAGCCAGGTACTGCGGAACTCCGAGGGCCGGCCTTCGACGGCCATCACCTCCTCGCTGTCCTTGAACACGATCGGCAGGCTGCCGGGCTGGCCGCGGTAGTGTACCTGGCCGGCGCCGCGCCAGCCGCCCTGCTCGTCAGTGAACAGGGTCAGCTGCAGCTGGATCGGCTTGCCGCCGCCGGTCGATTGCAGGCAGCGCACATCGTCGGCCAGGGCCAGCGCTGGGCTCAGCAGGAGGAGGCCGGCGAGCATTCTCACTGGTCGTAGCCCTCGGCCAGGTGCAGGTCCTTGAGCTTCACGTAGTTGGCCGCGCTGTAGGCGAAGAACGCGCGCTCCTTGTCGCTCAGTGCGCGTGCCTGCTTCACCGGGCTGCCGACGTACAGGTAGCCGCTCTCAAGCACCTTGCCCGGCGGCACTAGGCTGCCGGCGCCGATCACCACCTCGTCCTCGACCACCGCGCCGTCCATCACGATGCTGCCCATGCCGACCAGGATGCGGTTGCCCAGGGTGCAGCCGTGCAGGGTGACGTTGTGGCCGATGGTCACCTCGTCGCCGATCAGCAGCGGGTAGCCGTCCGGGTTGAACGGCCCGGCGTGGGTGATGTGCAGCACGCTGCCGTCCTGCACGCTGGTGCGCGCGCCGATGCGGATGCGGTGCATATCGCCACGCACCACGGCCATCGGCCAGACCGAGGCGTCCTCGCCCAGCACCACGTCGCCGATCACCACGGCGGAGGCGTCGACGAAGGCGCGCGGGCCCAGCTGCGGAGCGGTGCCCTGGTAAGTTCGAATCGCCACGATAGTCTCCTTCAGGCTGCGGATGCCGCCGATTGTAATTAACATTCGGCGCATTCCGGTTGTTAAAGGTCGCTCGAGACCCCATAACCTGACTCTGAATTCGCGTAATCAAAGGTGCCTCGCCGTGACCGCTGCCAATCCCCTGCTGCAAGACTTCGACCTGCCGCCCTACTCCCTGATCAAGCCCGAGCATGTCGAGCCGGCCGTGGATGCCATCCTCGCCGATAGCCGCGCGACCATCGCCGAGCTGCTCAAGACCCAGCAGGCCAATCCGAGCTGGGACGGCCTGGTGCTGGCGCTGGACGAGCTGAATGCCCGCCTGGGTCGCGCCTGGAGCCCGGTCAGCCACCTCAACGCGGTGTGCAACAACGCCGAGCTGCGCGGCGCCTACGAGGCCTGCCTGCCCAAGCTGTCCGAGTTCTGGACCGAGATGGGCCAGAACAAGCCGCTGTTCGAGGCTTACGACGCCCTGGCCAAGAGCCCGGCGGCAGAGAGCTTCGACGTGGCGCAGAAGACCATCCTCGAACACGCCCTGCGCGATTTCCGCCTTAGCGGCATCGACCTGCCGGCCGAGCAGCAGAAGCGCTACGGCGAGATCCAGATGAAGCTCTCCGAGCTGGGCAGTCGCTTCTCCAACCAGTTGCTCGACGCCACCCAGGCCTGGACCAAGCACATCAGCGACGAGGCGGCCCTGGCCGGCCTCACCGACTCGGCCAAGGCGCAGATGGCCCAGGCCGCGCAAGCCAAGGAGCTGGACGGCTGGCTGATCACCCTGGAATTTCCCAGCTACTACGCGGTGATGACCTACGCCGACGACCGCGCCCTGCGCGAAGAGGTCTACACCGCCTACTGCACCCGCGCCTCCGACCAGGGCCCGAACGCCGGGCAGAACGACAACGGCCCGGTGATGGCCGAGCTGCTCGACCTGCGCCAGGAGCTGGCCCGCCTGCTTGGCTTCGCGCACTACAGCGAGCTGAGTCTTGCCAGCAAGATGGCCGAAAATACCGACCAGGTTCTGCATTTTCTCCGCGACCTGGCCGTGCGCAGCAAACCCTTCGCCGCCCAGGACCTGGACGAGCTCAAGGCCTTCGCTGCCGAGCAGGGCGTGAGAGACCTGCAGAGCTGGGACGTCGGCTACTTCAGCGAGAAGCTGCGCCAGCAGCGCTACAGCATTTCCCAGGAGGAAGTGCGCGCCTGGTTCCCGATCGACAAGGTGCTGTCCGGCCTGTTCGCCATCGTGCAGAAGCTCTACGGCATCGAGATCAATGAGCTGAAGGAGTTCGACAGCTGGCACCCGGACGTGCGCCTGTTCGAGATTCGCGAGAACGGCCAGCACGTCGGCCGCTTCTTCTTCGACCTCTATGCCCGCGCCAACAAGCGCGGCGGCGCCTGGATGGACGGCGCCCGCGACAAGCGCCGCTCGGCACAGGGTGAACTGATCAGCCCGGTGGCCAACCTGGTGTGCAACTTCACCCCGGCGGTTGGCGGCAAGCCGGCGCTGCTGACCCACGATGAAGTCACCACCCTGTTCCACGAGTTCGGTCACGGCCTGCACCACCTGCTGACCCGCGTCGAGCACGCCGGCGCCTCCGGCATCAACGGCGTGGCCTGGGATGCGGTGGAGCTGCCGAGCCAGTTCATGGAGAACTGGTGCTGGGAGCCCGAGGGCCTGGCGCTGATCTCCGGTCACTATGAATCCGGCGAGGCACTGCCCCAGGCACTGCTGGACAAGATGCTGGCGGCGAAGAACTTCCAGTCCGGCCTGATGATGGTGCGCCAGCTGGAGTTCAGCCTGTTCGACTTCGAGCTGCACGCCACCCATGGCGACGGCCGCAGCGTGCTGCAGGTGCTGGAAGGCATCCGCGACGAAGTGGCGGTGATCCGTCCGCCGGCCTTCAACCGCTTCGCCAACAGCTTCGCGCACATCTTCGCCGGCGGTTACGCGGCCGGTTACTACAGCTACAAGTGGGCGGAAGTGCTGTCCGCCGACGCCTTCTCCAAGTTCGAGGAAGACGGCGTGCTCAACCCGGCCACTGGCCGCGCCTTCCGTGAGGCGATCCTGGCTCGTGGCGGCTCGCAGGCGCCGATGGTGCTGTTCGTCGACTTCCGTGGCCGCGAGCCGAGCATCGACGCCCTGCTGCGCCACCTCGGCCTGAGCCAGGAGGCGGCGTGATGAGCGAGGTGAAAAAACGCTTCATCGCCGGCGCCGTGTGCCCGGCGTGCAGCGCGATGGACACAATCAAGATGTGGGACGAGGACGGCACGCCGCACCGCGAGTGCGTGGCCTGCGGCTACGCCGACACCCTCAACGCCCAGGGCCAGTCGGTGCCCAAGGAAGTCGGCACCCGGGTTAACCAGGCCGCGCCCAAGCCGGCGGCGAGCAAGGGGCAGACCGTGCAGTTCTTCCCCAATCCCAAGCTGAAAAAGTGACCGTGGGTCATCTTTAACCGCGCCTAGCGGCCGCCCCAGAGCGGCGGTCGCCACGCACGGCCGGCGATAACCAGCCGGAACAGCGCGGAGGCGCTAGGCTCAAGGCGGACGCATCGGGAGGATACGTCATGCCGTACGGGCCCCGCCCTCATGCTTGATCGCTACCAACTGCTGGACCAGCTACGTGCCGCCCGCCTGCCGCAGTCGCCGCTCAGCCCGGTGCTGCAGAAGCGCGCCGGGATGGGTGGCAAGTCGCTGTTCCTGCTCGCCCTGGCGGCCGCGCTGGCCTTCACCTTCATCAGCCTGGCCAACGATCTGCGGGCCAGCGGCGAGCTGCACTCCGGGCTGGCGCTGAGCGTGCTGGTGGTGGCGCTGCTGATCGCCCTCGGCTTCGAGTTCATCAACGGCTTCCACGACGCCGCCAACGCGGTGGCCACGGTGATCTACACCAACGCCCTGCCGCCCAATGTCGCCGTGCTCTGGTCGGGGCTGTGCAACGGCCTCGGCGTGCTGCTGTCCAGCGGCGCGGTGGCCTTCGCCATCGTCGCCCTGCTGCCGGCAGAGCTGATGCTGCACCTGCGCAGCGGCGCCGGCATGGCGATGATCTTCGCCCTGCTGATCGCCGCCATCCTGTGGAACTTGGGCACCTGGTGGCTGGGCCTGCCGGTGTCGTCCTCGCATACCCTTATCGGCTCCATCGTCGGCGTCGCCCTGGCCCACGGCCTGATGGCCGAGCGCTCTTCGGTGCTGCAGGGTGATTGGCACATGCTGAGCAAGGTCGGCTACGCCTTGTTGCTGTCGCCGCTGGTTGGTCTGGGCGCCGCGGCGCTGCTGCTGTGGCTGCTGCGCCTGGTCCTGGCGCGGAGCCGCCCGGCGCTGTTCCAGGCGCCGGAGGGGCGCACGCCGCCGCCCTGGTGGATTCGCGGCCTGCTGATCCTGACCTGCTCGGGGGTGTCCTTCGCCCACGGCTCCAACGACGGGCAGAAGGGCATGGGCCTGATCATGCTGATCCTGGTTGGCGCCATGCCGCTGGCCTTCGCCCTCGACCGCAGCAGTCCGCCTGCGGCAGTGGCGCAGCTGGTGCAGCATGCCGAGCAGGGGCGCCAGGGGTTGCTGCGCGCCGGTGCCGGCGCCACGGCCGATGCGCACGAGACCCTGCTGGCCTTCCAGCGCGGCGAGGCGCAGTTGCCGCAGGTGCTGGGGGCGCTGGCGACGGTGCTCGGCGATGTCGGCGCGCGGGTGCCGGCCGATGGCGTGCTCGGCGCGATGAGCGACGAGCAGACCCTGGCCCTGCGCGACGACCTGTTCCTCGCCGCGGAGACCGTGCGCCTGCTCGACCGCACTGACCTGGCGCTACCGCTGGAGACCTGGAGCGAGCTGCAGGCCCTGCGCAGCCAGGCCGACGCGACCATTCATTTCGTCCCGGCCTGGGTCAAGATCGCCGTGGCGCTGGCCCTGTGCCTGGGCACCCTGGTCGGTTGGCGGCGCATCGTCGCCACCGTCGGCGAGGGCATCGGCACCACGCGCATGACCTATGCCCAGGGCGCCTCGGCGCAGCTGACGGCGATGCTCACCATCGGCGCGGCGGACCTCTACGGCATGCCGGTGTCGACTACCCAGGTGCTGTCCTCGGGCGTGGCCGGCACCATGCTGGCCAGCGGCAGCGGCCTGCAGTGGCAGACCATCCGCAGCATGCTGCTGGCCTGGGTACTGACCCTGCCGGCGGCCATCCTGCTTTCCGGCGGTCTCTACTGGTTGTTCAGCAGCCTGCTCTAGCGCCGGGCACGGAAGAACTCGCCGGGAGTGGCGCCGAACTGCTGGCGGAAGGCGGCGATGAAGGCCGACAGCGAGTCGTAGCCGCAGGCCAGGGCCACATCGGTGACCCGTTCGCCGCGCTCCAGCGGCGCCAGCGCATCGAGCAGGCGCTGGCGCTGGCGCCAGGCGCGGAAGCTCAGCCCGGTGTCGTGGAGGAACAGGCGACTCAGGGTACGCTCGGACACGCCCAGGCGAGCCCCCCAGTCGGCCAGGCCCAGGTGGCGATCCTCCTCCACGCTCAGGCCGTTGCAGATCGCCTGCAGGCGCACATCGCGCGGCAACGGCAGCGACAGCTCGAGCTGCGCCGCCGCCTGCAGCTGGTCCAGCAGCACGGCGGTCAGGCGTCCGGCCGCACCGGCCTCGTCGTACTCCACCGGCAGGGCGCTGAAACCGTCGATCAACTCGCGCAGCAGCGGGCTGACCGCCAGCACGCGGCAGTCCTCCGGGCCCCAGGGTACGGACTGGCACTCGATATACAGGCTGCGCATCTCGGTGCGCGGCGAGCTGAACACGCGATGCTCGACCCCGGCCGGCACCCACACGGCGCGCTGCGGCGGGGCGAGGAAGCGCATGCTGGCGGTATGCACCTCGAGTACGCCGGCGATGGCATAGGACAGCTGCACCCAGGGGTGGCTGTGGACGAAGGTCAGCGCACGGTTCGGCAGCGATTCGACGCGGCCATACAGCGGGCGGGGCAACCGTTGCAGGTCGGGGACTTCGCGCGCGACGACGCCGTTTTGTCCGATTGGCGACATTGGTTGGTACTTTGGCGTTAGTCGGAAATTCCCGGCCACGATAAGTTGTGCACCTCCACTCCCGCAAGCCGAGCCCTGCCATGCGTCGTTTCCTGCCCGATACCTTCACCCAGGCGCTGCTCGCCGTGGTCCTGCTGGCCAGCCTGCTGCCGGTGCAGGGCAACCTGGCCGTGACCTTCGACTGGATCACCAACCTGGCCATCGGCCTGCTGTTCTTCCTGCACGGCGCCAAGCTGTCGCGCGAGCAGATCGTCGCCGGTGCCGGCCACTGGCGTTTGCACCTGCTGGTGTTCGCCTGCACCTTCGTCGCCTTCCCGCTGCTCGGCCTGGCGCTCAAGCCGCTGCTGGCGCCGCTGACCGGCGATGCGCTGTATATCGGCATGCTCTACCTGTGTGCCCTGCCGGCCACCGTGCAGTCGGCCATCGCCTTCACCTCGCTGGCGCGCGGCAACGTGGCGGCGGCGATCTGCAGTGCGGCGGCGTCCAGCCTGTTCGGCATCTTCCTCACCCCGCTGCTGGTGACGCTGCTGCTGGACGTGCACGGCGACGGCGCCTCGACCCTGGACGCCATCGGCAAGATCACCGTGCAGCTGCTGTTGCCGTTCATTGCCGGGCAGATCGCGCGGCGCTGGATCGGCGAGTGGGTCGGGCGCAACAAGCACTGGCTGCGCTTCGTCGACCAGGGCTCGATCCTGCTGGTGGTCTACGGCGCCTTCAGTGCCGCGGTGGTCGAGGGCCTGTGGCACCAAGTGCCGCTGCCGGCGCTGGCCGGCCTGGTGCTGGCCTGCTGCGTGCTATTGGCGCTGGCGTTGCTGGTGACATACGGCACCGCGCGGCTGTGCGGTTTCAATCTGGAGGACCGCATCACCATCCTCTTCTGTGGCTCGAAGAAAAGCCTGGCCACTGGTGTGCCGATGGCCCAGGTGCTGTTCGCCGGCAGCAGCATCGGCCTGCTGATCCTGCCGCTGATGCTGTTCCACCAGATCCAGCTGATGGTCTGCGCAGTGCTGGCGCAGCGTTACGCCAAGCGGCCGGAGTCGGTGAGCGAGCTGATGGGCCGCGTCGATCCCTAGCCCGCCGGGCGCCGCTGCGCTACCGTGCCGGCGGCACTCGGGGAGTCAGGGATGATGAAGGGATTTGCGTGGCGGGGACTGTGCGGCGCGCTGCTGCTCTCGATGTCGCTGAGCACTTGGGCCGAGGATTTCGGCCCGTCGATCTACGCCGGCATGAATGCGCGCTTCGATCCGGCTCACGAGGCCCGTTATCGCCAACCCGAGGCGCAGCTGCGCCTGCTGTTGGCGTACCAGGGCGCGCACACCAGGACCAACCATTTCTGCCTGCTGGGCTATCGCTGGCCCCATGGCCTCGAGTTCGTCTCGGTGCACTGGCGCGAGGGGCGGATGATCCTGCGCTGGCACGGCGAGGCGGATTGGTCCGCAGACTTCCTGTCGGCGGTGGTGAGCGATGGCATCGACCTGGAGACCGGCGTGATCGACGCCGACGATGTCGGCGGCAGCACCTTTCTGGTCACCCGCCGCGGCGCTGAGGGCACCCTGGAAGACTGTCGCCAGCATGGCCGCGAGTACGTGATCGAGCCCTTCACGCCGGCGCCGCTTATCGAAGAGGAATAGGCAGCGCTGGTGTGTGGGAGTAAATCCGAATACTGTTTATGCATACAGTATTCGGAGCCTTGCCCATGTCCCTCATCCTGCCGCCCCGTGGCCGCGGTACCGCCAGTAACCCGCACAACCGCTTCGCCCCGACCCGCAGCCAGGCCGAGGATGACGGCTGGTACCAGGACGAGACGCCGCCGTGCCGGGCCACCGAGGTGCGCGTCGAGCGGGCCAAGACAGTGATCACCCGCAACAACTCGCCGGACGTCGGCTTCGACCGCTCGGTGAATCCCTATCGCGGCTGCGAGCATGGCTGCATCTACTGCTTCGCCAGGCCGAGCCATGCCTACTGGGACCTGTCGCCAGGCATCGATTTCGAGACCCGGCTGATCGCCAAGACCAACCTCGCCGAGCGCCTGGAAGAAGAGCTGAGCAAGCCCGGCTACGTGCCGCAGCCAATCGCCCTGGGCATCAATACCGACGCCTACCAGCCGATCGAGCGCGAGCAGCGCCTGACCCGCCAGGCCCTGGAGATCCTCCTGCGATTCCGCCACCCGCTGCACATCATCACCAAGAGCTCGCTGATCCTGCGCGACCTCGACCTGCTGCAGGAGCTGGCCAGCCGCAAGCTGGTCAGCGTGGCGTTCAGCCTGACCACCCTGGACGACGAGCTGAAACGCATCATGGAGCCGCGCACCGCCTCGCCCGGCGCACGCCTGCGGGCCATGCGCCGTTTGCACGAGGCCGGGGTGCCGGTCACCGCGCTGGTCGCACCGATCATTCCGATGATCAACGACATGGAGCTGGAGCGGATTCTCGAAGCTGCACGAGATGCCGGCGCGCGCTCGGCCGGCTATGTGTTGCTGCGCCTGCCATTGGAGATCGCCGAGCTGTTCGAGGAATGGTTGCGCAGCCACTTTCCCGAGCGCGCTGAGCACGTGATGAGCCTGATCAGGCAGTCGCGCGGCGGCAAGAACTACGACAGCCGCTTCGGCAGCCGCATGCGTGGCGAAGGCGCCTTCGCCGACCTGCTGTCGCAGCGCTTCGCCCTGGCGCGCAAGCGCCTGGGGCTGAGCCATCGCGATGGTTTCAATCTCGACTGCAGCCAGTTCGCCCCGCCGGGCCGCCAGTTGGCACTGCTGTAAATGAATTGTGACTCGCCGGGGCTGGCAACTGTCCGCATGCCAGGTCGATAATCCGCACCGCGCTCAAGCGCGACGGTCCAGCACGAGGTGAGACGCCATGCCCTACAAGCACAACGCCATTCCCCTGCAGGCGCGTACCGCGCCGGAGAGCGCCGATGAGGCGCTGAACGCCATCGTTGGCGGCTTCAAGCGCTTCCGCAACGAGGTCTTCCCGCAGCAGGAAGAGCTGTTCAAGGCACTGGCCACCGCGCAAAACCCGCGCGCCATGTTCATCACCTGCGCCGACTCGCGCATCGTCCCCGAGCTGATCACCCAGAGCGCCCCGGGCGACCTGTTCGTCAGCCGCAACGTCGGTAACGTGGTGCCGGCCTACGGGCAGATGATGGGCGGCGTCTCTACCGCCATCGAGTACGCGGTGCTGGCCTTGGGCGTGCAGCACATCATTGTCTGCGGCCACTCCGACTGCGGCGCGATGAAGGCGGTACTGGCCCCCGAGACCCTGGAAAGTATGCCGACGGTGAAGGCCTGGCTGCGCCACAGCGAAGTGGCGCTCAAGGTGGTCGAGGCCAACTGCGGCTGCGAAGGCCACGACCGCTTGGGCATCCTCACCGAGGAGAACGTGGTGGCCCAGCTCAACCACCTGTGCACTCACCCGTCGGTGGCAGCGCGCGTGGCCAGCGGCCAGCTGTTCATCCACGGCTGGGTCTACGACATCGAGACCAGCGCGATCCGCGCCTACGACGCCAAGAGCGGGAGCTTCCTGCCACTGGACGGCGAGGTGGTGCCGATGGCCACGCCCAAGGCGCGTTACCAGTCCCAGTGAAACGACAAGGCCCGCAATCGCGGGCCTTGTTGCATCTGGGCGGCTCAGGCGCTGATCGGCAGGCCCAGCTCTACGCCCAGCTGGCGTGACAGGCACGGCCAGCTCTGCCAGGCCGCCAGGGTCTGCGGGCTGCTCAGCCGCGCACGGTAGTCCTGCACCGAGTCCTGCTGGAACACGCTGTCGTCGAGCATTTCCTCGACGGCGTGGTGCACGGCCTCGTCCAGCTGGTTGGCGAAGGGTTCGCCGATCAACTGGTGGGCGATGACATTGGCCACCGTGGTGTCCAGCGGGATCAGCGGCTGGCCGAGGTGGACGATGTAGCGGTCGTTCACTTCCTCGACCAGGCGATGGGCCAGGTAGGCCTCGTCCAGCAGGGCGTCCAGGCCCTGGTGGCCCTCCATGATGCTCGGCGGGCTGAGGAAGAACTGCTCGGCCAGTTTCAGCACCGGCTTCACCTGGGCCTCGATACCGGCCTCGCGGGCCACGGCATTGGCGGCGTCCAGCACGTCCGGCACCTGCTCGACATAGGCGGCGACGAAGCGCTGCAGCGCACCGCGGGTGTCATCTGAGGGCAGCTGGATGGTCGGGTGGAGGCGGTCCAACTGGGCATCGAGCTGGCGGGCCAGGCTGCCGCTGGTCGCTTCATGGTCGAGGGCACGCTGGATCAGTTCGCGCAGAGCGGGGGTATTCATGACGACTCCGGGTAGGGACATGAAATGGAAAACAAGCACTCACCTTAGCCGGACCGAGGCGACGGCTAAGATCGGATTGTCATAATTATTTCATGGTTATGCGGCAGCGCTATATGTAGCGGCATCCAGTCGCCGGCCCTCTCGCGCAGCCCTAGGGCCACGCGACTCCCACAGAAAACAGGCGTTAATTTTCTGACTGCGTTGTGCTGTCGCAGTCGCTGTCTATACTCGAAATCGCAAGGCGTGAACCTGATGGAACCGGACGAGCTTCGGCACGGAGAGGTTTCGACAGTTGTATGCCAGCAGTATCGGCAGTCGATCCCTTTGCCGCAGGCTTAGCCGGCGGGATAACAAGAACAACGAGGGGAACCCCGCAATGATGCGACATCCACGCGTCTGGATGGGCCTGTTGCTGTGGCTTGCGTTCGGCTCGGCAAATGCCGCCTGGACAGTGAACATGGCACCCGGCGTCACCGAGGTCAGCCGCACCGTCTTCGACCTGCACATGATCATCTTCTGGATCTGCGTCGTGATCGGCGTAGTGGTATTCGGTGTGATGTTCTGGTCGATGCTGATCCACCGCCGCTCCACCGGCCAGCAACCAGCACACTTCCATGAGAGCACCACGGTCGAGATCCTCTGGACCGTCGTACCTTTCGTCATCCTGGTGGCCATGGCAGTGCCTGCCACCAAGACCCTGATCGACCTGTATGACACCTCGGAGTCCGAACTGGATATCCAGGTCACCGGCTATCAGTGGAAATGGCATTACAAATACCTGGGCCAGGACGTCGAGTACTTCAGCAACCTGGCCACGCCTTCGGACCAGATCTACAACAAGGCCGAGAAGGACGAGCACTACCTGCTGGAGGTGGACGAGCCTCTGGTGGTGCCGGTGGGCACCAAGGTGCGCTTCCTGATCACCGCCGCCGACGTGATCCACTCCTGGTGGGTGCCGGCCCTGGCGGTGAAGAAGGACGCCATCCCCGGCTTCGTCAACGAATCCTGGACGCGCATCGAGGAGCCCGGCATCTACCGCGGCCAGTGCACCGAGCTGTGCGGCAAGGACCACGGCTTCATGCCGGTGGTAGTGGAAGCCAAGAGCAAGGAAGACTTCGCCAAGTGGCTGGCCGAGCGTAAAGAGCAGGCGGCCAAGCTTAAGGAGCTGACCAGCAAGGAATGGACGCTGGAGGAGCTGGTCGAGCGCGGCGACAAGGTCTACCACACCAACTGCGCCTCCTGTCACCAGGCCGAGGGCCAGGGCCTGCCGCCGATGTTCCCGGCACTCAAGGGCTCGAAGATCGCCACCGGGCCGAAGAAGGATCACCTCGACATCGTCTTCCACGGCAAGCAGGGCACGGCCATGGCTGCGTTCGGCAAGCAGCTGTCGGAAGTGGATATCGCCGCCGTCATCACCTACGAGCGCAACGCCTGGGGCAACAACACCGGAGACATGGTGACCCCGAAAGAAGTGCTTGAGCTCAAGCAGGCCGAGGAGAAGTGACATGAGTGCAGTGATCGACTCTCACAAAGAGCATGGTCATGCCGGGCATGACCACCACCACGGCCCCGCCAAGGGCCTGATGCGCTGGGTGCTGACCACCAACCACAAGGACATCGGCACGATGTACCTGTGGTTCAGCTTCGCCATGTTCCTGCTTGGCGGGTCCATGGCCATGGTGATTCGCGCCGAGCTGTTCCAGCCGGGCCTGCAGATCGTCGAGCCGGCGTTCTTCAACCAGATGACCACCATGCACGGCCTGATCATGGTGTTCGGCGCGGTGATGCCGGCCTTCGTCGGCCTGGCTAACTGGATGATCCCGCTAATGGTCGGCGCGCCGGATATGGCCCTGCCGCGGATGAACAACTTCAGCTTCTGGCTTCTGCCGGCGGCCTTCGGCCTGCTGGTCAGCACCCTGTTCACCGAGGGCGGTGGGCCGAACTTCGGCTGGACCTTCTACGCGCCGCTGTCGACCACCTACGCGCCGGAATCGGTGACCTTCTTCATCTTCGCCATCCACCTGATGGGCATCAGCTCGATCATGGGCGCGATCAACGTGATCGCCACCATTCTCAACCTGCGCGCCCCCGGCATGACCCTGATGAAGATGCCGCTGTTCGTCTGGACCTGGCTGATCACCGCCTTCCTGCTCATCGCGGTGATGCCGGTGCTGGCGGGTTGTGTGACCATGATGCTGATGGACATCCACTTCGGCACCAGCTTCTTCAGTGCGGCTGGTGGCGGTGACCCGGTGCTGTTCCAGCACGTGTTCTGGTTCTTCGGCCACCCCGAGGTGTACATCATGATCCTGCCGGCGTTCGGCGCCGTCAGCGCGATCATCCCGGCCTTCGCGCGCAAGCCGCTGTTCGGCTACACCTCGATGGTCTACGCGACCGCCTCGATCGCCTTCCTGTCGTTCATCGTTTGGGCGCACCACATGTTCACCGTCGGCATCCCGCTGACCGGCGAGCTGTTCTTCATGTACGCCACCATGCTGATCGCCGTGCCCACCGGGGTGAAGGTGTTCAACTGGGTGAGCACCATGTGGCAGGGCTCGATGACCTTCGAGACACCGATGCTGTTCGCCGTGGCCTTCGTCATCCTGTTCACCATCGGCGGCTTCTCCGGGCTGATGCTGGCCATCGCCCCGGCGGACTTCCAGTACCACGACACCTACTTCGTGGTGGCGCACTTCCACTACGTGCTGGTGCCTGGGGCGATCTTCGGCATCTTCGCCTCGGCCTACTACTGGCTGCCCAAATGGACCGGGCACATGTATGACGAGACCCTCGGCAAGCTGCACTTCTGGATGAGCTTCATCGGCATGAACCTGGCGTTCTTCCCGATGCACTTCGTCGGCCTGGCCGGCATGCCACGGCGGATTCCGGACTACAACCTGCAGTTCGCCGACTTCAACATGATCTCGTCGATCGGTGCCTTCACCTTCGGCGCCACCCAGTTCCTCTTCCTGTTCATCGTCATCAAGTGCATCCGCAGCGGCAAGCCGGCCCCGGCCAAGCCCTGGGACGGCGCCGAGGGGCTGGAGTGGACCGTGCCGTCGCCGGCGCCGTACCACACCTTCACCACCCCGCCGGAAGTGAAGTAGGAGCGCGGCCATGAGCGAAGCCCTAGACAACCGCCGCCTGGTCCTCCGCCTGTTGGCGGTGGTGGTCGGCATGTTCGCCTTCGGCTTCGCCCTGGTGCCGATCTACGACGTGATGTGCCAGGCATTCGGCATCAACGGCAAGACCGCCGGGGCCTACCAGGGCCAGCAGGCGGTGGACGAGGCGCGCCAGGTGCGTGTGCAGTTCCTCGCCACCAACTCCGCCGACATGGTCTGGGAATTCCATCCCATGGCGGACGAGCTGACCGTGGTGGCCGGGGCGAGCAACGAGATGCTGTTCGTTGCCCACAACCCCACCGACAAGCCGATGACCGCCCAGGCCATCCCCAGCGTGGCGCCATCCAAGGCCGCAGCCTTCTTCCACAAGACCGAGTGCTTCTGCTTCACCCAGCAGGTGCTGCAGCCGGGCGAGCGCATCGAGATGCCGGTGCGCTTCATCGTCGACCGCGACCTGCCGAAGGATGTGAAGCACCTGACCCTGGCCTACACCCTGTTCGATATCACTGCGCGCAAACCGCCCGTCGCGCAGGCGACTCTTGCCCAGACAGCCCCTACCCGGGCGGCTCCATAAGGAGAACAAGAAAATGTCGAGTCACGAGAACTACTACGTTCCCGCCCAGAGCAAGTGGCCGATCATCGCCACCATCGGCATGCTCACCACCGTCTACGGTGTCGGCACCTGGTTCAACGACCTCAAGGCGGATCGCGCCGAGTCCAACGGCCCGCTGATCTTCTTCGTCGGCGGCCTGATCCTCGCCTACATGCTGTTCGGCTGGTTCGGCAACGTGATCAAGGAAAGCCGCGAAGGCCTGTACAGCGCGCAGATGGATCGCTCGTTCCGCTGGGGCATGAGCTGGTTCATCTTCTCCGAGGTGATGTTCTTCGCCGCCTTCTTCGGCGTGCTGTTCTACGTGCGCACCTGGGCCGGCCCTTGGCTCGGCGGTGAAGGCGACAAGGGCGTGTCCAACATGCTGTGGCCGAACTTCGAGTACACCTGGCCGCTGCTGAATACTCCGGACCCGAAACTCTTCCCCGCGCCCAGCGGCGTGATTTCGGCCTGGGGGCTGCCGCTGCTCAACACCATCCTGCTGGTGACTTCCAGCTTCACCGTGACCTTCGCCCACCACGCGCTGAAGAAGAACCACCGCAAGCAGCTGAAGATCTGGCTGGCGCTGACCGTACTGCTCGGTATCGCCTTCCTGTTCTTCCAGGTCGAAGAGTACGTGCATGCCTACAGCGAGCTGGGCCTGACCCTGGGCTCGGGCATCTACGGCGCGACATTCTTCATGCTCACCGGTTTCCACGGTGCGCACGTGACACTGGGCGCGTTGATGCTCACGGTGATGCTGGTGCGGATCTGGCGTGGCCACTTCAATGCCGACCAGCACTTCGCCTTCGAGGCGGCCGCCTGGTACTGGCACTTCGTCGATGTGGTGTGGATCGGCCTGTTCGTCTTCGTCTACGTGCTGTAACGGGGCGCTCTACCAGGTGACATGAGAAACCAGTTGGCCGCTGTAGAAGCCCCAGGCGATCAGTGCCAGGGTCGTGGCGGCCAGTACCACACGGACGGTCAGGGCGTTGACCACCCGCGAGCCGCGGCCGTCATCCCTGACCAGGAAGAACAGGCCACTGAACAGGCTGACCAGGGTGGCCAGCAGCAGGAGGATGATCGCGGCTTTGAGCATGCGTGACTCCGGAGATGGGGGAGATGGTGTGCAGTTCGATTATAGCCAGCCGCACCCAGGCCTTCGGGGGAAGGTCATGAACGGCTTTCGCCCGGGGCTGTTGCCCAGCATCGTGGTGGCGCTGCTGCTGCCGCTGCTGATCGGCCTGGGCTTCTGGCAACTGTCGCGGGCCGAGGAGAAGCGCGTGCTGCTCGCCGATTTCGCCGCGCGCGAGCATGCCGAACCCATGAGCGTGCCCGAGCTGGAGCGACGCGCCGACCTCGCCCACCTGCGCATCCGCCTGCGCGGCCAGTTCGACGAGCGCCACAGCCTGCTGCTGGATAACAGCCAGCGCGGCGGCCAGGTCGGCGTCGAGCTGCTGCAGCCCTTCTACGATCAGGCCTCCGGCCTCTGGCTGCTGGTCAACCGTGGCTGGCTGCCCTGGCCGGACCGGCGCTCGCCGCCGCAATTCACCACCCCTGAACAACCGTTGGAGCTGGTCGCACGAGTGCATGTCCCGCTCGGCGAAGCCTTCCAGCTGCGCGCCGATCCGGCGGGCGGCGACTGGCCGCGACTGATCACTGCCGTCGAGCCGGATCGCCTGTGGCGCCAGCTCGGCCGCGGCGGCATGGCCTACGAGGTGCGCCTCGAGCCCGGCCCCGCCGCCTACCAGGCCGAGTGGCCGCTGGTGGCCATGGGCCCGGAAAAGCACAGCGGCTACGCCGTGCAGTGGTTCGCCCTGGCTACTGCCCTGGTCGGCCTCTACCTCTATCTCGGCATACACAACTCAAGACAGATCGCGCGGGAGCAACAGCATGAGCACAGCCATGAATCCGGCCCTTTCCACTCCTGAGGCGCCCCAGGCCCGCGGTCGCGGGCGCTGGCAGCTGATCCTGCTGCTGCTGGTGGCGATCGGCCCGATGATCCTCGCCACCGCCATGTACCAGTGGCGCTTCTGGGTGCCGGACGGGCGCAACTACCACGGCACCCTGATCGGCGACGGCAGCCAGCTGGCGGATATCGGCGTGCAGGGCGCCGCCCAGGAGCGCTGGCAGTTGCTGGTCACCAGTGACGGCGATTGCGCCGAGGACTGCCGCCAGCTGGTCTACACCGCCCGGCAGATTCACATCGGCCTCAACCGTGAGGCCTCCCGCGCGGCCCATGGCCTGGCCGTGTCCCGGCCGCTGGCTGCCGACTATGACGAGCAACTCCAGCGCGAGTACCCGCAGCTGGGCCGCTATCGGCTGGACAGCCTGAGTTACGACAAGGCCGTGCCGGCGGGCCAGGGTGCCCAGCTATGGATAGTCGACCCGCAGGGCAACCTGGTGCTGCGCTACGACGGCAAGGCCAAGGGCAAGGACATCCTCAACGACGTGCGCCTGCTGCTGAAGCTGTCGCAGATCGGCTGACCGGCTAGCACTACCGGCCCATAACAATAAGAGAGGCCCCGGATGAGTGAACGCAAGACCCTGCCCGGCTACCGCCTGGCCCTGTTCGCCACCGCCCTGGCGGTGGTGGTGGTACTGCTCGGCGCCTATACCCGGCTGACCCACGCCGGCCTCGGTTGCCCGGACTGGCCGGGCTGCTACGGCTTCATCGGCGTGCCGATGAGCGAGCACAAGCAGACGCTGGCCGAGGCACGCTTCCCCCATGCGCCGGTGGAGGTGGAGAAGGGCTGGAACGAGATGGTCCACCGCTACTTCGCCGGCACCCTGGGCCTGGTCATCCTCGGCCTGGCCGTGCAGGCACTGCGCCGCCGCGCTGTCGACGGCCAGCCGCTGAAGTTGCCGCTGCTGCTGCTCGGCGTGGTCACCGCTCAGGCCGCCTTCGGCATGTGGACGGTGACGCTGCAACTCTGGCCGCAGGTGGTCACTGCCCACCTGCTTGGCGGCTTCACCACCCTGGCCCTGCTGTTCCTGCTGACCCTGCGTCTGTCTGGTGCGCTGCCGGTGCTGCCAGACCTTTCCCTGCGCCTGCGCGCGCTGGCCGGGGCAGCGCTGCTCCTGGCGATCTGCCAGATCGCCCTGGGCGGTTGGGTCAGCTCCAACTACGCGGCGGTGGCCTGCGTCGACCTGCCGACCTGCCATGGTGAATGGTGGCCGGCGATGGACTTCGCCAACGGCTTCCACCTGACCCAGCACATCGGCCCCAACTATCTCGGCGGACAGCTCGACAGCGACGCCCGCACCGCCATCCATATGACCCACAGGCTGGGTGCAGTGGTGCTCAGTCTGGTCCTGCTGTTGCTGGCCTGGCGCCTGCGTACCGCCGGTCTCGGCCGCCTGACCGGCCTGTTGCTGTTGGCGCTGGCGGTACAAGTCAGCCTGGGCGTGAGCAACGTGCTGCTGCACCTGCCGCTGGCGGTGGCGGTGGCGCACAACGCCGGTGGCGCCGCGCTGCTGCTGGTGCTGGTCCTGATCAACTATCGCCTGCGTCGTGCCGCGAGCCCTGCTCGCGCGGCGCAGGCGGCTGCCGTCGCCGGCGTCCTGGCGCCGGTCGGCAAATAAGCAGAGGAGATACGCCATGGCTACTGCACTGCGAGCCCACTCCGAATCCGCCAGCTGGCGCGACTACCTGGAGCTGACCAAGCCTCGGGTGGTGCTGCTGATGCTGATCACCTCGCTGGTCGGCATGTTCCTCGCCACCCGCGCCGGGGTGCCCTGGACCGTGCTGGTCTTCGGCAACCTCGGCATCGGCCTGTGCGCCGGCGCGGCGGCGGCGGTCAACCATGTGGTCGACCGGCGTATCGACTCGATCATGGCGCGTACCCACAAGCGTCCGGTCACCGCCGGGCGGCTCTCGGTGCCGGCAGCGCTGGGCTTTGCCCTGCTGCTGGCGGTGGCCGGGATGGCTCTGCTGCTCAGTTTCACCAACGAGCTGGCCGCCTGGCTGACCCTGGCTTCCCTGCTTGGTTATGCGGTGCTCTACACCGGATTTCTCAAGCGCGCCACGCCACAGAACATCGTGATCGGTGGCCTGGCCGGTGCCGCGCCGCCGCTGCTCGGCTGGGTCGCAGTCACTGGGCATATCAGTGCCGAGCCGCTGTTGCTGGTGCTGATCATCTTCGCCTGGACGCCGCCGCACTTCTGGGCCCTGGCCATCCACCGTAAGGAGGAGTACGCCAAGGCCGATATCCCCATGCTGCCGGTGACCCACGGCGAGCACTACACCAAGGTGCACATCCTGCTGTACACCGCCGTGATGCTGGCCGTGACCCTGCTGCCCTACGCCATCCACATGAGCGGGCCGCTCTATCTCGCGGCCGCGCTGGTGCTCGGTGGGCGCTTCATGTTCTGGGCCTGGGTGCTGTACCGTGACAGCCGACCGCACGCGGCGATCAACACCTTCAAGTACAGTATCTGGTACCTGTTCCTGCTGTTCATCGCCCTGCTGGCCGACCATTACCTGCTGCTCAACCTGTGAGCCGCAGCCCTCGATAGCGGCGGACGACCACCTCGCCCGCCGAGCCGAAGAGAGATTTCATGAGCCGTACCCAGAAGACCGTCATCGTTCTCGCCGCCTTCGTCGCCCTGGTGCTGGGCCTCACCGTCAACAAGGTGCTCAACAGCAAGGGCGATGGCACTGACAAGGTGGCGCTGCTCGATGCCGGCATCGTCCTGCTGCCGCAGAGCCGCACCCTGCCGGGCCTGGCGCTGACCGATCAGGACGGCAAGCCGGTGCAGCTGGACCAACTCAAGGACAAGTGGAGCTTGCTGTTCTTCGGCTACACCTTCTGCCCGGACATCTGCCCGGCCACCCTGGCGCAGCTGCGCCAGCTGCAGGGCATGCTGCCGGCCGAGGCCAAGGACCGGCTGCGCGTGGTCCTGGTGACGGTCGACCCGCACCGTGACACGCCCGAACAGCTGAAGAAGTACCTGGGTTTCTTCGACCCCGGCTTCCAGGGCCTGACCGGCAGCCAGGAAGATATCCAGAAGCTGGCCAGCGCGGTGAGCATCCCCTACATCCCGGCCGACACCAGCAAGGAAAACTACACCGTCGACCACAGCGGCAACCTGGTGATCATCGGCCCGGACGGTACCCAGCGCGGCTTCATCCGCGCGCCGGTGCACAACGACAAGCTGGCCGAGCAGCTGCCGGGCCTGCTGCAGAACGGTAGCTGAGGCGCCATGCCCGATACGCGGTACTGCTCGCGCCTGGGCGCCATGGCCGCCCTGCTCGGCGCAGTGTTGCTGATGCTGGGCACCCTGCTGCATCCGATGCAGGCGCCGCCCTGGGACGCCGCCGCAGCCTTCGCCGAATACGCTGCCGACCACCACTGGCTGAGCAGCCATCTGATCCAGTTACTGGGCGTGCTGCTCGGGGTGTTCGCCCTGTTGGCCCTGGCCTGGCGCCTGCGCGATGGCAAGGCCGGGGTCTGGGCGCTGTTCGGCGCCGCCTGCGCCGTGGCCAGCCTGGCCCTGGCCTTCGTCCTGCAGGCGGTGGATGGCGTGGCGCTGAAGCTGATGGTCGATCAGTGGACGCGGGCCGAGGAGCCGCTCAGGAGCCAGCTGTTCGCCGCCACCTTTGGCGTGCGGCAGATCGAGGCGGGCCTGGCTGCGCTGTTCGGCCTGAGCTTCGCCACCAGCCTGCTGCTCTATGCGCCGGCGTTGTGGCTGAGCCGTCCGGCGCCGCGCGGCCTGGCGCTCGGTGTGCTGCTGGCCGGAGGCGCCAACCTGCTGGCCGCCCTGCTGCAGGGCCTTGATGGCTTCTCCGAGCGAGCGATGAGCTGGAGCATGCCCGCCTCGCTACTAGCCCTGCTCTGGTTCCTCTGGCTGGCGCTATGGCTGTGGCGCCATCCGCAATGAAAAAAGCCCGCTCGATGAGCGGGCTTTTCGTGGGCGGCTGACGGCGATCAGAACGCCGGGACCACGGCACCCTTGTACTTGTCGGCGATGAATTGCTTCACCTCGGCGCTGTGCAGGGCCTTGGCCAGTTTCTGCAGATCGGCGTTGTCTTTCTTCTCGCTGGTGGTCACCAGGATGTTGACGTACGGCGAGTCGGAGCCTTCGATCACCAGGGCGTCCTTGGTCGGGTTCAGGCCGGCTTCCAGGGCGTAGTTGGTGTTGATCAGGGCCAGGTCGACCTGGGCCAGAACGCGCGGCAGGGTGGCCGCTTCCAGTTCACGCACCTTGATGCCCTTCGGGTTCTCGGCGATGTCCTTGACGGTGGCGGTGATGCCGGCGTCGGCCTTCAGTTTGATCACACCGGCCTTCTGCAGCAGCAGCAGGGCACGGCCGCCGTTGGTGGCGTCGTTGGGGATCACGACCTGGGCGCCTTCGCTCAGCTCGTCGAGCTTCTTGATCTTGCTGGAGTAGGCGCCGAAGGGCTCGACGTGCACGCCGGCGATGCTCACCAGCTGGGTGCCACGCGAGGCGTTGAACTCGTCCAGGTACGGCTGGTGCTGGAAGAAGTTGGCGTCCAGGCGGCCTTCAGCGACCTGCACGTTCGGCTGCACGTAGTCGGTGAAGACCTTGATCTTCAGGTCGACGCCTTCCTTGGCCAGGGCCGGTTTGACGAATTCGAGGAGCTCCGCGTGCGGCACGGCGGTGGCCGCGACGCTGATCTCGCCAGCGTGGGCGGCGGCGGAGGTGAGGGCCGCAGCGGCGGCCAGGGCAGTCAGCAGTTTCTTCATGTTCAGCTCCTTGTGGGATATGGCGCGGGGTCCGACGGGTGGCCGGTCGCCCGCTGTTCTAGGTGTTGCGAGTTCTTTTATTTGCGCGAGAAGTGGATGACCAGCTTGTCGCCAACCATCTGCAGGACCTGCACCAGGATCAGTAGGAGGATGACGGTCACCGCCATCACGTCCGGCTGGTAGCGCTGGTAGCCGTAGCGCACGGCCAGGTCGCCGAGGCCGCCGCCGCCAATCAGGCCGCTCATCGCGGTGTAGGAAACCAGGGTAATGGCGGTCACGGTGGTGGCCGCGATCAGCCCCGGCAGCGCTTCCGGCAGCAGGGCGCGGAAGATGATCTGCAGGGTGCTGGCACCCATCGCTTGGGTCGCCTCGATGATGCCGCGGTCGACCTCGCGCAGGGCGGTCTCCACCAGGCGGGCGAAGAACGGCGTGGCACCCACCACCAGCGGCGGGATCGCACCGGCGACGCCCAGCGAGGTGCCGGTGATCAGCACGGTCAGCGGGATCATCAGGATCAGCAGGATCACGAACGGCACCGAGCGCAGCACGTTCACCACCAGCGACAGCACGCCGTACAGCGCGCGCTGCTCGAACATCTGCCTCGGGCCGGTGAGGAACAGCAACACGCCGAGGGGCAGGCCGAGCAGCACGGTGAACAGGGTGGCGCCACCGAGCATGTTGAGGGTGTCGAGGCTGGCGTAGCCGATTTCCTGCCAGTCGACGTTGGGCAGCAGTTGCTCGAGCATCAGCGCAGTACCTCCAGGTGGACTTCGGCGGCCTGGAAGCGCGCCAGCGCGGCGTCGATGTCGCCGCCGGTCAGGGCCAGGGTCAGCTGGCCGTAGGGCGTGTCCTTGATGCGGTCGATGCGCCCGGCCAGGATGCTGTAGTCGACCCCGGTCTCGCGGGCCACGGTGCCCAGCAGCGGCGCATAGGTGGCTTCGCCCTGGAAGGTCAGGCGCAGGATGCGACCCTCGACGTGGGCGAAGTCGTCACGCTGTTCGCTCTCGTCGACCTGCTCGTCCTCCAGCACGAAGCGGCGCGTGGTCTCGTGTTGCGGGTGGAGGAACACCTGGGCCACCGGTCCCTGTTCGACGATGCGACCGTCGTCCATCACCGCCACCTGGTCGCAGACCCGGCGGATCACGTCCATCTCATGGGTGATCAGCACGATGGTCAGGCCCAGTTCGCGATTGATCTCGGCCAGCAGCTGCAGGACCTGGCCGGTGGTCTGCGGGTCGAGGGCGCTGGTGGCCTCGTCGCACAGCAGGATCTTCGGGCGGGTGGCGAGGGCGCGGGCGATGCCGACGCGCTGCTTCTGGCCGCCGGAGAGCTGCGCCGGGTACTTGTTGGCGTGATCGGTGAGGCCGACGCGGGCCAGCAGTTCGGCGACGCGCTGGTTGATCTCGGCGCGGCTCGACTCGCCGGCCAGCTCCAGTGGCATGGCCACGTTGGCCGCCACGGTCTTCGACGACAGCAGGTTGAAGTGCTGGAAGATCATCCCGACCTGGCGGCGGAAGCTGCGCAGGCCATCGGCACCGAGGGCGGTGACGTCCTGGCCGTCGATGACGATGCGGCCGGCGGAGGGTTCCTCCAGGCGATTGATCAGGCGCAGCAGGGTGCTCTTGCCGGCGCCGGAATGGCCGATCAGGCCGAACACCTGGCCCTGCTCGATGCGCAGGTCGGTGGACTGCAGGGCGGGAACATCCCGCCCGGAGACCCGATAGGTCTTCTGGACGTGGTGGAACTCGATCACTGAGCGAACCTTGTGGGTACGTTGGGGGCTGTCAGCCGGCAAGAGGATGGACCGGCGATGTCAGCAAGCGTAGGCGGTTGGCCGAAAGCCGCGCATTCTAGCCGTTTTGTTTATGCGCTCTTAGTCTTTCTTGGCTTCGGCAGCTTTCAGAAAAGCATAAAAACAAAACGGCCGCCCTCGGGCGGCCGTGCATGACCTCGCGCAGGCTCAGCCGTTGCTTTGCGGGCTGAGCACCAGGCGTGGCTCCTGGTCCGGCTTGAGCAGCGGCGACAGCTGCGGGGCGAAGCCCGGGTCGAGCTTCTTGATCCGTGCCGAGAGCAGGGCGGCGACGAAGGGGTAGTCCTTGGCCTCGCGCACTTCCAGGCGCACCGCGCAGTCGAAGGCCACGACATCCGCAGCGACCTTGTCCAGCAGGTCGCGCAGAGCGTTGCGGTCGTTGGCGTCGAGCATCGGCAGCGGTACGCTGCTACTGGCGGCGCTCGGGTCGATCAGCTGGGCACGCGGCTTGGCCGGGGCGGCCTGGGCCACGGGTGCCGGCTTCGGCTGTTCGGCTTGCACTTGTGCCTGGGCCTGGCGCGCGCGCGCTTCGCGCTCGGCGGCGGCCTTCTGCTCGGCCAGTTGACGCTGGCGCGCGGTTTCCGCGTCCTGGCGTGCCTTGGCCGCTTCGGCTTCGCGCTGGACGACTGCCTCGGTGTTGGCGCGGGCGGCATTCAGGCTGGCCAGGTACTGCTGCTTCAGCTCCGGCGAGGCCGCGACCAGGGTCGCCTGACCCTTGCCCAGGGTCGCCTCGGCCGCGCTGGCATCACCGGCCTGCAGCTGCTGCTTGCCACGCTGCAGGTAGGCCTTGGCCAGTTCGCGCTGGTACTGGCCGACGCGGGTGTCGGTGCCGGCGGTGTGCTGGCTGACGTTCTGCAACGCGCGCTCGGCGGCATCCAGCTCGCCGCGGCCGATCTGCGCGGAGATCTGGTTGAACTCATTGACCAGGGCATCCACGGTCCAGAATTCGGCATGGGCCTGGCCCATCAGCAGGCACAGGACAACAGCGGCAGAGATGCGATGCGTTTTGGTGTTCATGGTGTGACCGTATGGTTTTATGGCGTTCCGCTTTGCGCGAAAAACGGCCAATCCTAACGGGCGCGGCGCGGCAGGGCAAAGCCTAGAAGGAACAATGCTGCGGCACTGACCACGATCGACGGTCCGGCGGGGGTGTCCTGGTACCAGGACAACGCCAGCCCGCCGCATACAGCGAGCATGCCCAGCAGGCTGGCGCCGATGGCCATCTGCTCCGGAGTGCGCGCATGGCGCTGGGCGGCGGCGGCCGGAATGATCAGCAGCGAGGTGATCAGCAGCACGCCTACGATCTTCATCGCCACGGCGATCACCACGGCGATCAGCAGCATCAGCGCCAGGCGCAGGCCGGCTACCGGCAGGCCCTCGACCCGCGCCAGCTCCTCATGCACGGTGATCGCCAGCAGGCGCCGCCACAGCGGCAGCAGCAAGGCCAGGACCAGGGCGCTGCCGCCGAGAATCCAGGCCAGGTCGTTGCCGCTCACCGCCAGCAGGTCGCCGAACAGGTAGCCCATCAGGTCGATGCGCACCTCGTCCATAAAGCTCAGTACCACCAGGCCCAGTGACAGGGTGGTTGGCGCCAGGATGCCCAGCAGGGTGTCCGAGGCCAACGGCTGGCGCTGTTGCAGGGTCACCAGCAGCACGGCCAGCAACAGGCAGCCGGCGGTGACCGCCAGGGTCGGGCTGAGGTCGAGCAGGAAGCCCAGGGCCACGCCGAGCAGGGCGGCGTGCGACAGGGTGTCGCCGAAGTAGGCCATGCGCCGCCAGACCACGAAGGAGCCGAGCGGGCCGGCGACCAGGGCCAGGGCCAGGCCGGCGAGCAGTGCGTTGAGCAGGAAATCGGGCATCAGTGTTTGCAGCCTGGGCCGTGGACGTGGACCTGGCCGTGGATGCGTAGGCCGGGCTCGGCGACCACCTCGCCGTGCAGGTCGTGGCTGTGGTCGTGGTGGTGGTGATAGATGGCCAGGCTCTTGGCGTCCTGGCCGAACAGCTCGACGAAGGCCGGGTCGTTGCTGACCTGCTCCGGGTGCCCCGAGCAGCACACGTGGCGATTCAGGCAGATCACCTGGTCGGTGGCGCTCATCACCAAGTGCAGGTCGTGGGACACCATCAGTACGCCGCAGCCGTGGCGGTCGCGCAATTGGGTGATCAGGCGGTACAGCTCGGCCTGGCCGGCCACGTCGACGCCCTGCACCGGCTCGTCGAGCACCAGCAACTCCGGCTCGCGCAGCAGCGCGCGGGCCAGCAGCACGCGCTGCAGTTCGCCGCCGGAGATGCTCTGTAGCGGGCTGTCGATCACCTGGCTTGCACCCACCTCGTCCAGCGCGCCTTGCGCCGCGACGCGGTCGACTCCCGGCACCAGGCGCAGGAAGCGCAATACCGAGAGTGGCAGGGTCGGGTCGATATGCAGCTTCTGCGGCATGTAGCCGATGCGCAGGCGTGGCTTGCGCCGCACGGTGCCGCTGTCCGGCTTGAGCAGGCCGAGCACGGTGCGCACCAGAGTGGTCTTGCCGGCGCCGTTGGGGCCGATCAGGGTGACGATCTCGCCGGGACGCAGCGCCAGCTGCACCTGCTGCAGCACCGGTTGGCCGGAGAAGGCCACGCCGACGTCATCCAGCTGGATCAGTGTTTCGCTCATGCGGCCTTCCGGCAGCCGGCGCACAGGCCGACCACTTCGACGGTCTGGCTCTCGACGGCGAAGCCCACCTCGCCGGCACCGGCGACGATGGCCTGGCTGATGGCCGGCTGCTCCAGCTCGATGGCGGTATGGCAGGTCTTGCAGATGAGGAACTGGCCCTGGTGCAGCTCGCCCGGATGCACGCAGCCGATGAAGGCGTTGAGCGAAGCGATGCGGTGCACCAGGCCGTTCTCCAGGAGGAAGTCCAGCGCCCGATAGACGGTGGGCGGAGCCGCGCGGCGGCCGTCTTCCTCGCTCAGCACGGCGAGGATGTCGTAGGCGCCCAGCGGCTTGTGGCTGGCCCAGACCAGTTCCAGCACGCGCTTGCGCAACGCGGTCAGGCGCGTGCCCTGGCTGGCGCAGATCTGCTCGGCCTCGGCCAGGGCGTCGGCGACGCAGCGCGAATGGTCGTGTGGCAGGCAGGCCAGCGGGGTGTTGCCGATGACGGGCTTGAACATGGCGAGACGTCCGGATGAAGAGACGTTATTCTATAACTCTTTTGCCCTGTGAGTCTTGCCGTCGTGTTCCGTTTCGCTGCTTTTGTCGCCCTTTTCCTCTCCAGCCTGGCCGTGCAGGCCGCCGATGTGCGGGTGCTGACCAGCATCAAGCCGCTGCAGCTGATCGCCGCCGCCGTGCAGGACGGCCTCGGCCAGCCCGAGGTGCTGCTGCCGCCCGGTGCCTCGCCACACCATTTCGCCCTGCGTCCCTCGGACGTGCGTCGGGTGCAGAGCGCCGACCTGCTGTACTGGATCGGCCCGGACATGGAGACCTTCCTGCCGCGTGTACTGAGCGGCCGCGACAAGCCGAACACTGCCGTGCAGGGATTGCCGGGCCTGACCCTGCGCCACTTCGGCGAGGGCGCCGCCGACGAACATGAGCACGCCCACGAACACGGTGCCGACGAGCACGACCATGACCATCGCCCCGGCAGCCTGGATGCCCACCTCTGGCTGCTACCGGCCAATGCCCGGGTCATCGCGGCGAAGATGGCCGCCGACCTGAGCGCCGCCGACCCGAGCAATGCCGCGCGCTACCAGGCCAACCTGACGGCCTTCGAGCAGCGCCTGAGTGGCCTCGATGGTGAGCTGAAAGCGCGCCTAGCGCCGCTGGCGAGCAAGCCATTCTTCGTCTTCCACCAGGCCTTCGACTATTTCGAATCCGCCTACGGCCTGCAGCATGCCGGTGTCTTCACTGCCGCCAGCGAGGTGCAGCCGGGTGCCCGTCAGGTCGCGGCCATGCGCGAGCGCCTCACGGCGGCCGGTCCGGCCTGCGTGTTCAGCGAGCCGCCGCTGCGTCCGCGCCTGGCCGAGACGCTGTCCAGCGGCCTGCCGGTCAAGCTGGCCGAGCTGGATGCGCTGGGAGCCAAGGCCACGAGCTACGAGCAGCTACTGACGAACCTGGGCAGCGGCCTGGCCGGCTGCCTGGAAAGCCTCTGAGGACTGAGCATGCGCAAGGGATGGCGCTGGCCGGCGACGACGCTGGTGATGATGGCCGTCGGTACCCTGCTGGGTTACCAGGCAGCGCGCTGGCAGGCCGGGTTGCAGGGCATCCTGTGCCCCGGTGATTTCCGCGAATACCGCACCGAGGTGGCCCTGCACGATGGCGCCGGTCTGCAATTGCCCGCCGGCACCCGCCTGCGCCTGCGTTTCTGCGAGTACAACGCCCAGGCGCAGCTGGAGCTGCTGATCGACAAGAGCGAGTTCGAGCGGCTGCAGCCGGTGGAGAGCGCTCGTAATGAGCGCTGGCTCTACAACCTGCAGCCCGTCTCAGAGGGCGAAAGGTAGCGGCAATGCCACCTGCTGGCGGCGGGCCAGGCGGCGCTGGAACTCGGCGGGGTCCTTGACCAGTACGTCGCGGCCTTGGAAGCGGCGGGCGGCGATCAGTCTTGAGAGCCAGAAGCGCAGGCAGGCGATGCGCAGCATGGCTGGCCACAGCTCGGCCTCGGCACGGGTGAACGGGCGCAGCGCGGCGTAGGCGCCGAGCAGCGCGCGGCCGCGAGCCAGGTCGAGGTCGTCATCGGCCTGCGAGCACCAGTCGTTGAGGGTGATCGCCAGGTCGTAGAGCATCGGTCCCGAGCAGGCGTTGTAGAAGTCGATCACCCCGGCCAGCTGGTTGCCGTCGAATAGCGCGTTGTCGCGGAACAGGTCGGCGTGCAGGTTGGCCCGCGGCAGGGCGAGGATGCGCGCCTTCAGCTCGCCGATCTCGTGCAGGCTGTCGCGCAGCAGCGGCAGCTGCTCGTCGTGCAGCTCCAGGGCCAGCATGGGCCCCTCTTCCAGCATCCAGTCGAGGCCGCGGTCGCTGCGGCGCTCGAGGATGTTGTCTCGCGTCGCCAGATGCAGGCGCGCCAGCCAGGTGCCGACCTCCGCGCAGTGGTGTGCATTGGGCTGGCTGACGTGCTTGCCGGCCAGACGCGGCTGCAGGATCGCCGGTTTCTCGGCCAGCTCGCGCAGGGCCTCGCCACTTTGCGTGGGCACCGCATAGGGCACCGGCAGGCCCGCTTGGTGCAGGCGTTCGAGCAGGCCGATGAAGAACGGCATGTCGGCGCGCGGGCCGCGCTCCACCAGGGTGAGGACGAATTCGCCGCCCTCCAGGCTGATGAAGAAGTTGCTGTTCTCGGTACCGGCGGCGATGCCCTGGAAGTCCTTCAGGCGGCCTAGCCCGTAGGGTTCGAGGAAGGCTTCCAGCTCATGGCGTTCGAGGGGCGTGAAGACGGACATGGCGGATTACCAGCTGAAGATTTCCCAGGCGGGAATCAGCATGTCCGGCTGGTCGGAGCGGATGAAGTTGCCCTCGCTGCCATCGGCGCGCACCAGGAAGTACGGCTTGCCGTTCTTCGGCGTGACCTTGATGGCATAGAGGAAACCGTTCTGCCGGTACTCGGTGATGGTCTTGTCGCCATCCTGGCGGATGGTCACGTCCGGGTCGCCGGTGATCTCTTCCTCTGCCATGGCGAGCATCGGGCTGGCGGCCAGCAGGGCGGCCAGAGTCAGGCGGGTGAGCATGCGCATGGTAACCTTGTCCCTTTCTTCAGGTTGGTGCGTTCATTCTAGCGCCCACCCCCGGCAAAAGGTTGATTCTGCGCATGTCCAACGCCCCTCTGGTTCTGGTCGACGGCTCTTCTTATCTGTATCGCGCCTTCCACGCCCTGCCGCCGCTGGCCAACTCCAAGGGGCTGCAGACCGGCGCGGTAAAGGGCGTGCTGAACATGCTCAAGAGCCTGCGCAAGCAGTACCCGGACAGCCCGTTCGCGGTGGTCTTCGATGCCAAGGGCGGCACCTTCCGCGACGCCATGTTTGCCGAGTACAAGGCCAATCGCCCGCCGATGCCCGAGGAGTTGCGCGGCCAGGTCGAGCCGCTGCACGCCGCCGTGCGCGCCCTCGGCTACCCGCTGCTGTGCGTGGAAGGCGTGGAGGCCGACGACGTGATCGGCACCCTGGCTCGGCAGACCGCCGCGCTCGGCCGCGACGTGGTGATCTCCACCGGCGACAAGGACATGGCCCAGCTGGTCTGCCCGCACGTCACCCTGGTCAACACCATGACCGGCAGCGTCTACGACATCGAGGGCGTGCGCGAGAAATTCGGCGTCGGCCCTGAGCTGATCATCGACTACCTGGCCCTGATGGGCGACAAGGTCGACAACATCCCCGGCGTGCCGGGCGTCGGCGAGAAGACCGCGCTGGGCCTGCTGGTCGGCGTCGGCGGCGGCCTCGACGTGCTCTACGCCAGCCTGGACAAGGTCCCCGAGCTGCCGATCCGCGGCGCCAAGACCCTGCCGGCCAAGCTTGTCGAGCACAAGGACATGGCCTTCCTCTCCTACCAGCTGGCGACCATCAAGACCGATGTCGAGCTGGATGTCGGCGTCGACGACCTGCATCCCGGCGAGGCGGATCGCGCTGCGCTGGTCACCCTCTATACCGAGCTGGAGTTCAAGGGCTGGCTCGACGAGCTGCAGCGCCAGCAGCCCAAGGCGCGCCCGGCCACGGTGCCGGCGCCCAGCGGCGGCCTGTTCGATCAGCCGGAGGTGGTTGCGGAAGATGCGCCCGCAGCGCCGGCTGCCGAGTCGCGCTATGAAACCGTGCTGGAGCAGGCGCAGTTCGATGCCTGGCTGCAGAAGCTGCAGGCCGCCGAGCTGATTGCCTTCGATACCGAGACCACCAGCCTCGACCCGCAGCAGGCCCAGGTGGTCGGCGTGTCCTTCGCCGTCACTGCCGGCGAGGCGGCCTACGTGCCGCTGGCCCACTCCTATATGGGCGTGCCCGAGCAGCTGGACCGCGACGCCGTGCTCAAGGCGCTCAAGCCGATCCTCGAAGACCCGGCCAAGGCCAAGGTCGGCCAGCACGGCAAGTACGACATGAACGTGCTGGCCAACGCCTCGACGCCGATCGCGGTGCAGGGCCTGGCCTTCGACACCATGCTCGAGTCCTACGTGCTCGATTCGACGGCGACCCGCCACGACATGGACAGCCTGGCGCTCAAGTACCTGGAGCACAGCACCATCCGCTTCGAGGACATTGCCGGCAAGGGCGCCAAGCAGCTGACCTTCGACCAGATCGCCATCGAGCAGGCCGGCCCCTACGCGGCCGAGGATGCCGACGTGACTCTGCGCCTGCACCAGACCCTGTGGGCCAAGTTGTCGGCCACGCCGAGCCTGGTGTCGGTGCTCAAGGACATCGAGATGCCGCTGGTGCCGGTGCTGGCGCGCATCGAGCGCAACGGTGCGCTGGTCGACGCCAAGCTGCTCGGCCAGCAGAGCCTGGAGCTGGGTGAGCGCCTGGTGGCGCTGGAGCGCCAGGCCTTCGAACTGGCCGGCCAGGAGTTCAATCTGGGCTCGCCCAAGCAGCTCGGTGCCATCCTGTACGACAAGCTTGGCCTGCCGGTACTGAGCAAGACCGCCACCGGCCAGCCCTCCACCGCGGAAAACGTGCTGGCCGAACTGGCTGAACAGGACCACGCACTGCCCAAGCTGCTGATGGAGTACCGCAGCCTGAGCAAGCTCAAGAGCACCTACACCGACAAGCTGCCGGAGCAGATCAACCCGCGCACCGGGCGCATCCACACCAGCTATCACCAGGCGGTGGCGGCCACCGGGCGGCTGTCGTCGACTGACCCGAACCTGCAGAACATCCCGATCCGCACCGCCGAGGGCCGGCGCATCCGCCAGGCCTTCGTCGCGCCGAAGGGCTACAAGCTGATGTCGGCGGACTACTCGCAGATCGAGCTGCGCATCATGGCCCATCTGGCCAAGGACGAAGGCCTGTTGGACGCCTTCCGCCACGACCGCGACGTGCACCGCGCCACCGCCGCCGAAGTATTTGGCGTGCCCCTGGAACAGGTGAGCAACGACCAGCGCCGCAGCGCCAAGGCGATCAACTTCGGTCTGATCTACGGCATGAGCGCGTTCGGCCTAGCCAAGCAGATCGGCGTCGACCGCAAGCAGTCGCAGGCCTATATCGACACCTACTTCGCCCGCTATCCCGGCGTGCTGGCCTACATGGAGCGCACCCGCGAGCAGGCCACTCAGCAGGGCTATGTCGAGACTCTGTTCGGTCGCCGTCTGTACCTGCCGGATATCCACGCGAAGAACCCGGCCCTGCGCAAGGGCGCCGAGCGCACCGCGATCAACGCGCCGATGCAGGGCACTGCGGCGGACATCATGAAGCGCGCGATGATTGCCGTGGACCAGTGGCTACCGCAGTCCGGCCTGGATGCGAGAGTCATCCTGCAGGTGCACGACGAACTGGTGCTGGAGGTGCGCGAGGATCAGGTCGATGCGCTCAAGGCCGGCCTGCTGCCGCTGATGAGTGGCGCTGCCGAGCTGGATGTACCGCTGGTGGTGGAAGCCGGAGTCGGCAACAACTGGGACGAGGCGCACTGAGGCGCTGCGGCATAAGGTCGCAGCCTTATGCCGTTATTCTCATAAAAGAAGGTTTTTTATGGGAATGCGATTTAAGAAAAACTGAACTAACAGCCAGATTGGCGGGTCAGAGTTCACGAATGGCATGTAAGCCCTTCGATGCTCCTAGCTGTGTTTTAGTGTTGGCAGATCTCTGAACCCCGCCCTAGCGGTTCAGAATATTGAACCCCGGACTTCTCCCTCCCCATACGAAGCCCGGGGTTTTTTTTGCCTGCAATTTCCCGGCGCAGAGCCTCTGGCCATTGCAGGCGGTGCCGGGATTGGCCCCGGCAACTCGCGACTCAGGCTTCCTCGCCTTCCTCTGCTTCGTCCTCGAGCATGCCCAGCCACTGGGCCAGTACCAGCTGTGCCTCTTCCACGCCCTGGCGCTTGGGGGCAGAGAACAGCTGGATGCTGGCGACGTCGTCGCCCCAGCCCTTGCGGATTTCCTGGCGCACCTTGAGCAGGGTGTTCTTGGCCGCGCCGAAGGTCAGCTTGTCGGCCTTGGTCAGCAGGATGTGCAGCGGCATGCCACTGGCCTTGGACCAGTCCAGCATCATGTTGTCGAACTCGGTCAGCGGATGGCGGATGTCCATCATCAGCACCAGCCCGCACAGGCTCTCGCGGCTGCCCAGGTAGGCTTCCAGGTGCTTCTGCCAGTGCTGCTTGAGCGGGATCGGCACCTTGGCGTAGCCGTAGCCCGGCAGGTCGACCAGGCGGCGCTCGTCGTCCAGGCGGAAGAAGTTGAGCAACTGAGTACGCCCCGGGGTCTTCGAGGTACGCGCCAGGTTGGCGTGGGTCAGGGTGTTCAGGGCGCTGGATTTGCCGGCGTTGGAACGGCCGGCGAAGGCCACTTCCAGGCCCGAATCGTCCGGGCACTGGTCGACCTTGGCGGCGCTGATGAGGAAGGTTGCCTGTTGGCACAGGCCGAGAATGGGGTTCTTCGATGACATGGGGAGTCCGTATGGGCGGGGTGCCGGAAGCCTGGTGGTGGGCCCGGGAAGCCCCGAGGCGCGGCATGGTGTCGCTTCCGTTTCAGCGACGCCAGTATATAATGCCGCAGATTTTGTGTGCGCTTTGTCCTTCTGCCGGGAACGAGACAGAACCCGCTGCGCGATCAGACGCAGGCCGTTCCCCATCCCTGATGAGGTTAGGCTATGAAGAAAGTGCTGGTTGCTGGTGCGATGTTGCTGTGGTTGTCGGGTGTCGCGAATGCGCAGGATCCGGAGGCGGTTTATGCCAAGGCTTGTGCGGCCTGCCACAATGGACAACTACCGATGGCGCCGAAGCGTGGCGACAAGGCGGCTTGGGAGCCGCGTGTGGCCAAGGGCATGGACGCGATGGTACAGAGCGTCACCAACGGTTTGAATGCCATGCCACCTCGTGGCCTGTGCATGGATTGCAGTGCCGAGGACTACCAGGCCGTCATCAAGTTGATGAGCGAGTAGTCCCGTAAGAAAACCTAATTACCTCTAGCCGTTATTGGATTAGCTGATGAACAAAGTACTCGTGAGTCTCCTGTTGAGCCTGGGTGTCTCC
Organism: Pseudomonas sp. Gutcm_11s; assembly: GCF_028649395.1. GTDB lineage: Bacteria > Pseudomonadota > Gammaproteobacteria > Pseudomonadales > Pseudomonadaceae > Aquipseudomonas. The sequence goes on from NZ_JAQSUW010000017.1 coordinate 172,288, forward strand.
GTGGCCGCGCAAGCCGCCGACGCCGGCAAGATCGTTGGTGATGCCGAGGCCGGCAAGGCCAAGACCGCTGTCTGCGCCGCCTGCCATGGCGCCGACGGCAACAGCGCCGCGCCGAACTTCCCCAAGCTGGCCGGCCAGGGCGAGCGCTACCTGCTCAAGCAGATGCATGACATCAAGGGCGGCAAGCGCACCGTTCTGGAGATGACCGGGCTGCTGACCAACGTCAGCGACCAAGACATGGCGGACATTGCTGCCTACTTCTCCAGCCAGCAGATGAGTGTTGGCGCCGCCGACCCGAAAGTGGTCAAGCGTGGTGAAGAGCTGTTCCGTGGCGGCAAGATCGAAGAAGGCATGCCGGCCTGCACCGGTTGCCACTCGCCGAACGGCGCTGGCCTGGCCGCTGCCGGCTTCCCGCACCTGGGTGGCCAGCACGCGCAGTACGTCGGCAAGCAGCTGACCGATTTCCGCGAAGGCAACCGCACCAACGACGGCGACGCGATGATCATGCGCGCCATCGCTGCCAAGCTGAGCAACAAGGATATCGAAGCCGTTTCCAGCTACATCCAGGGCCTGCACTAAGCAGCACTGATACGCGGAAACAAAAGGGTGGCCACGGCCACCCTTTTTCGTTGGTGCTCCCGCTACAATGCCGGAACCCGCGGTGGTGGCATCGGTCGAACCGGGTCGCCGCGCTCACGCGGTCCATATCGCCAAGGAGTTCTGCATGCGTAACCTGATTCTCAGCGCCGCCTTCGCCAGCCTCAGCCTGCTGGGCCTGGGTGCCCACGCCGAGAGCATCGAGGCCGGTCGCCAGTACGTCGAGCTGAGCAGCCCGGTCCCGGTCTCGCAACCGGGCAAGATCGAGGTGGTCGAGCTATTCTGGTACGGCTGCCCGCACTGCTACCAGTTCGAGCCGACCCTCAATCCGTGGGTCGCGAAGCTGCCGAAAGACGTCAACTTCGTGCGCGTGCCGGCCATGTTCGGCGGCATCTGGGACGTACATGGCCAGCTGTTTATCACCCTGGAGTCCATGGGCGTGGAGAAGCAGGTGCATGAGGCCGTGTTCAACGCCCTTCACGTCGAGAAGCGCAAGCTGGCCGATCCGGAAGAGATGGCCGAATTCCTCGCTGGCCACGGCGTGGACAAGGACAAGTTCCTCAGCACCTTCAACTCCTTCGCCGTGAAAGGCCAGATGGCCAAGGCCAAGAAGCTGGCAGCTGCCTACCAGGTCACTGGCGTGCCGGTGCTGATCGTCGGCGGCAAATACCGCTTCGACATCCGCAGCTCCGGTGGCCCGAACGAGGCCCTGCAGGTTGCGGACTTCCTGATCCAGAAAGAGCGTCCCGCCAACTGAGTACCTCACTATGCTGCGCCGCTGGAGTTCCGGGCGTTCCGCGGGCCTGCGCCAAGCGCAGGTCAACGGCCTTTGCACGGAATCCGGTGGCTGCAGCGAGGGGCGCCTGCGCCTGCTCAGCTTCAATATTCAGGTGGGCATCAGCACCGAGCGCTACCACCACTACCTGACCCGCGGCTGGCAGCACCTGCTGCCGCACCCGGGCAGGGCCGGCAACCTGCAGCGCATCGGCGCCCTGCTCGGCGACTACGACGTGGTCGCCCTGCAGGAGGTGGACGGCGGTAGCCTGCGCTCGGGCTACGTCAACCAGGTCGAGCGCCTGGCCGAGCTGGGCGCCTTCCCCTACTGGTACCAGCAGCTCAACCGCAACCTCGGCCGCCTGGCCCAGCACAGCAACGGCATGCTCAGCCGTCTGCGCCCCGATCAACTGGAAGACCATCCCCTGCCCGGCCCGCCCGGTCGCGGCGCGATCCTCATGCGCTTCGGCGAGGGAACGGATGCCCTGGTGGTGGTGAATCTGCACCTGGCGTTGGGTGCGCGCACCCGCACCCGCCAGCTGGCCTATGTACGCGAGCTGATCGCCGGGCAGCGCCACGTGGTGCTAATGGGGGACATGAACACCCATGCCGTCGACCTGCTGCAGAATTCGCCGCTGCGTGACCTCGGCCTGGTCGCACCGCAGGTCGAGGCGACCTTCCCCAGCTGGCGTCCACAGCGTTGTCTCGATCATATTCTGCTCAGCCCGGAGCTGGTGCTGGAGCGGGTCGAAGTGCTTTCCCAACCGATTTCCGACCATTTGCCGGTAGCCGTGGATATCCGCCTGCCGACCGGCAGCAACCTGCCTATGCTTTAGTGGCTTTGCCACTGGATCGCCACCATGACCGATGAAGCCCAGCGCTGGAAAGCCAAGTATCTCGAGAACCTCGAGCAGCAGGAGCTGGAGGAGAAGCGCTGGAACGAGCGCCTCGACCTGCTGCGCCGCGGCCTGGTGCGCAGCTCGCTGGCTGCCGAGGGCAGCGACAAGGCGGTCGACCAGTGCATGCAGGAACTGCGTGAGCTGATTCGTGGCGAGAAGATGGACGCCGGCCTGTCCGCGCTGATCCCGCGCCTGGAAAAGGCGGTGCTGGACTCCGAGCAGCGCCGCCAGCAACGCATCGAACAGAATATCGCCGGTATCACCGGGCTGACCCAGCAACTGCTGGCGCTCGACCCGCCGCGCGAGGTGCGCAAGGCGCTCAAGCAGTTCTCCAAGCGTATCGACGAACGCGCCAGCCAGTCGCGCGAACTGCCGGCCCTGCTGGCCGAGTTGAGCAGCCTGCAGGGCAAGACCCTGAGCGTGCTGGGCAGCGAGCCGGTGGAGCGGCCCGGCCTGCTGCAGCGTCTGTTTGGCAACCGTGACGAGGCGGCGCCCGAAGCTCAGCCCGGCGAGGCGCTGCCGCAGCAGGCCAAAGCCGAGGCCGCGGCGCCAGATCTGGACGACGATGAGGATGACGTGGCGGTGGTTGCCGCGCCGCCGAGTACTCCCGTGTTGGCCCAGGAGCAGCCCGCGCCGGCCGCCGCTATGGCTGTCGCCGAGGCGGTAGTCGCCGCCGAGCCTGCCGCTGCCGTGACGGTGGCCGAGCCGCCAGCAACTCCTGCCGCGCGCCCGGTCGTTGCGCCGCCGCCATCGACGTCCAGCCTCGATAGCCTGCCGCTGGATGCCCGCATCATCACCGGCGATGGCGGTGATCCCGCCTTCGCCCTGCCCGAGCGCCCGGAGCCCGGCTACAGCGCCGTGGCGCCGCATATCGCCGGGAGCCTGCTCGGCCTGCTCGACGAACTGGACCTGCCGCTGCACCACCAGCCCCAGGGCGAGGCCCTGCGCGAGCGCCTGCAGGGTGGGCTGAACTGGTACGAGCTGGTGCCGCTGCTGGACGACCTGGTGGTGCTGGTGCTGGCCGTCACCGATAGCGGCCAGCGCGAGTTCGCCGGTTACCTCAAGCAGCTCAACGAGCGTTTGGCCGCCTTCCTCGGCACCCTTACCGAAGCCCACGAGGGTTACAGCGAGTCGGTGGAGAGTGCGCGCAACTTCAACCAGGAACTGCGCGAACAGGTCAGCGATCTGCAGGCCAGCGTGCAGGAGGCGGCCGACCTGACGGGGCTCAAACGTGCCCTGGAGGAGCGCCTGGAGGGACTGCTGAGCACGGTAAGCAGCCACCAGCGCCAGCGCGAAGGGCGCGAGGAGGAGGTGGCGCAGCGCCTGCAGGCGCTGTCGCAGAAGGTGGCCGAGATGGAGCACGAGGCTCAGGGCTTCCGTGAGCACATCGAGGAGCAGCGGCAGAAGGCCCTCACCGACCCACTCACCGGCCTGGCCAACCGCGCCGGCTGGGCCGAGCGCCTGGACCTGGAGCTGGCGCGCTGGCGCCGCTATGGCGGTGATCTGCTGCTGGCGGTGCTGGACATCGACCACTTCAAGCGGATCAACGACGGCTACGGCCACCTGGCCGGCGACAAGGTGCTGAAGATCATCGCCGGCGAGCTGGCCAAGCGCCTGCGCAAGACCGACTTCCTTGCCCGTTTCGGCGGCGAGGAGTTCGTCCTGCTGGTGCCCAGCACGCCGCTGGACGGTGGCCAGCAGTTGCTGGAGACACTGCGCGTGGCCGTCGAGTCGTGTCCCTTCCACTTCCGCGGTGAGCCGGTGACCATCACCCTCTCCGCCGGCCTCACCGCCTTCGCCAGTGGCGAGAGCAGCGAGACGGCCTTCACCCGTGCCGACCAGGCGCTGTACCGAGCCAAGGGCGCGGGACGCAACCGGATCGAGCTGGGCTAGTCAGCCGGCAACAGTCACTGGGCTGGCCGGCCGCCATTGCGGGCGGCCAGCCAGCTTGGCCTGCTAGGCCGCGCTGGGCAGATAGGGCTTCCAGTCTTCCGGGATGCGTTCCAGGCGCGGGTAGCCCATGGCGTCCAGCTGCAGGTGCGGCAGCAGGAAGGGCGTATGCCGCAGGTGTGCCGGCACGCTATGCAGTTCCGGCAGCCACAGGCTGACGTAGGTGGCGGCCGGGTCGTACTGGCGCGCCTGGCGCAGGGTGTTGGCCTGCTGCTGGTGCCGCGGATCGCTGGCCACCCCGGCCAGGTAGGCCCAGTTGCCCCAGTTGCTGGCCGGGTCGTAGTCCAGCAGGTGTTCCTCGAACCAGGCGGCGCCATGCCGCCAGTCCTGTTGCAGATCGGCCACCAGGTAGCCGGCGGCGATCTGCCGGCCGCGATTGGACAGGTAGCCGGTGGCCGCCAGTTCGCGCATGCAGGCATCCACCAGGGGCATGCCGGTGCGGCCCTGGCTCCACAGCTCGAAGCGTTCGTCGCACAGCCGCGGCGCCCGTGCCGTGGCCTTCAGGCCGTCGGCGCGGAACAGCGCGCTGCCATGGCGCACCAGGGTCCAGCGGAAGAAGTCGCGCCATAGCAGCTCCTGCCACAGCGCCTGGGTCGAGTCGTTCTGCCCGTATTGCGCCTCGTGACGGCGCAGCTCGGCCATCATCCGGCGCGGCGACAGCGCGCCGTTGGCCAGCCATGGCGAGAGCTTGGAGGAGTACTCGGTGCCGATCATGCCGTTGCGCGTCTCGCGGTACTGGCGCACGCCCTGGCTCTGCCACAGGTAGTCGCGCAGCCGCGCCTGGGCGGCCGGTTCGCCGCCAGAGAAGGGAAAGGCGCTGTTGGCCACGCTGAGCGGCTCGCCCAGGCCCAACTGGGACAAGCTGGGCAGCGCGGCGAAGTAGGCACTGGCGTTGTCCGGCAGGGCCGGCAGACGCACCGGCGCCGGGCGTGGCTGGAACACCGGCAGGCGCTGCTCGACCTGCTCGCGGAACTGGCGGAACACCGAGGGCAGCGCATGCACCGCGCAGGGTAGATCTGCTGCCTGCAGCAGGTGGTTGGCCGGCAGCTCGCGTAGCTGCGCGGCGCCCAGGGACTGCTGCAGGGCCAGCAGCTGGGCGCGTTCCTCGGGGGCGATTTCCTCGAGCGTCAGCACCTCATTGAGGTCGAGCTGTTCGACCAGGCGCGGGATCAGCTGCTCGGCGCGGCCCTGCAGCACCAGCAGGCCGGAACCGCGCTGGCGCAGTTCGCCATCCAGGGCCGCCAGACTCTCCATGAGGAAGCGTGCGCGGTGCACGCCGAGGCGCCGGCTGCCGAGTGGTCCCGGCTGCAACTGGGCGGGGTCGAAGATGTACAGCGGCAGCAGGCGATCGGCGTCCATGGCGGCCTGCACGGCCGGGTGGTCGTCGAGGCGCAGATCCTGCTTGAACCAGAGCAGCGCGCGGCGCATGGCGGTCCTCCTCGAGGGCATGTATTGACGATACGCTGCTATGACCAGCCTGCACTGCCGTTTATCCGCGGTGTTGCGCCTGATGTCCGCTGCTACCGGCCGCCCGTGACGGGCTTCGCATTTTGCCGGCGTGGCGGTGACGGATAGACTGTGCGGATAGTTCAGGAGCTTCGCATGGATATCTTCGGCATCGCCGTACTGGTTTTTCTGGTCACCGACCCCTTCGGCAACATTGCCATCTACCTCGCCGCGCTGAAGAACGTCGCCCCGGAGCGACGCATGCGCGTGGCCATGCGCGAGCTGCTGCTGGCCCTGGCGCTGCTGATGATCTTCCTCACCTTCGGCGACAAGATCCTCAGTGGCTTGGGGCTGTCGCGCGAGTCCACCGCCATCGCCGGCGGCATCATCCTGTTCATCATCGCCATGCGCCTGATCTTCCCGCGCCCCGAGGGTGTGCTCGGCGACCTGCCGGACGGCGAGCCGCTGCTGGTGCCGCTGGCCACGCCCGCGGTGGCCGGCCCCTCGGCGCTGGCGGTGCTGCTGACCCTGCGCAGCACCTATGAAGGTCCGATGTGGGAGCTGTACCTGGCCGTCGGCCTGGCCTGGCTGGCCACCGCGAGTATCCTGCTGCAGGCCTCGTGGCTGCAGAAGTTCCTCGGCCCGCGCGGTCTCACTGCGGTGGAGCGTCTGACCGGCATGCTGCTGATCATGCTCAGTGTCGACATGCTGCTGGATAACCTGCAGAGCATCCTGCACATCACCCCCTGATCGAGCGCCCGATGAGATTTCTCAGCCTCGCCCTCTCTGTCCTGCTGCTCGCCGGTTGCGCCGGAGGCCTGCAGATCGACGACAGCCTGCGCTCCCAGGGCCAGAGCAGCCGCGTGCAGTACATCGTGCTGCACTACACCTCCACCGACCTGGCGCGCTCCCTGGCCCTGCTGACCCGCGGCGAGGTCAGTGCCCATTACCTGATCGACGACGGCTCGGCCAAGGTCTACCGCCTGGTCGACGAGGACCGCCGCGCCTGGCATGCCGGCGACAGCCAGTGGCAGGGGCGGACCTGGCTCAACGCCAGCACCATCGGCATCGAGCTGGTCAATCAGGGCTACTTCCAGGGGCCGGCCGGGCGCTACTGGCAGCCCTACAGCGAGGCGCAGATCGACACGCTGATCGTCCTGCTCAAGGACCTGGTCAAGCGTCACGACCTGCCGATCGACAGCATCATCGGCCACAGCGACGTCGCCCCGCAGCGCAAGGTCGACCCGGGCCCGCTGTTCCCCTGGAAGCGTCTGGCCGATGCCGGCCTGATCCGCTGGCCGGACGCCGCTGCGGTGGCCCGCGAGCAGGCGCGCTTCGCCACCACACTGCCGGATGTGGACTGGTTCCAGGCCCAGCTGCAGCAGCTCGGCTACCAAGTGCCGCGCAACGGGGTGCTCGACCAGGAAACCCGCAACGTGCTGATCGCCATGCAGATGAAGTACCGCCCGGCGCGCTACGACGGCGAGCCGGACGCCGAGAGCGCGGCCATCCTGCAGGTACTCAACCAGCGCTGAGGCCGCCGTGCCGTTTGTCGCAAGGCACGCCCGCCGTGGCCTGCAGGCCGTGTCAGGCGCAGCCGCTGGGCTATACCTGAGAGGTTCTCTCAGGGAGCTTCATCATGTCGCCGAGCCTGCGCCGCCTGATCTTCCGCCCCTGGCCGGCGGCACTGCTGGTGGGCTGCCTGGGGCTCGCGCTGTTCGGCGCCGCCGGCCTGTGGCTGGCCAACCGGCAGGCCGAGCAGGCCGAAGCCGAGCGCCTGCAGACTCAGGGCCAGCGCTTCCTGGAACGCATCGAACAGATATTCGGCCAGCTCGGCCGCGCCCTCGACGAACTGGAGCAACAACCCCTGCGCGGCTGCGACATGGCCATGGTCGAGACCCTGCGCCGCGTGGTGTTCCAGCACCGCTTCGTCTACGAGGCAGCCTTTATCGGCGGCGACCAGCGCTGCTCCTCCTCGCCGCGGCGCAGCTCATTTGGCCCCGAGCGCCCGGCGGACCTGGAAGGCGAGCGCCAGCGCTACTGGCTGAATACCACCGCGCAACCGGATGACGACCTCGCCGCGCTGGTGGTCGGGCGCGGCTATTTCCGTTTATCCACCTCGCGTGGGCACCTGGCCGACATGGTCGAGCTGCCGCCTGGCGGCAGCCTGCTGATCGTGCCGCGCGGCGGTGGCGCCGCCCTGCCCGTGCTGGGCACGCCGCAGACCTGGCCGCCAGCTGCGGGCTGGCCGCAGGAGCAGACCCTGCTGGTGACACCGGGCCAGTTGGTCTACCGCATGCCGACCGCCAGCGCCGACTTCGACCTGGTGCTGTTCGCCGACCGCAGCCTGCTGCAGCAGCGCCTGCGCCAGGGCCTGGCCGGCTGGCTGCCGGTGGCCGTGCTGCTGGCCCTGCTGGCGGCCGGTGGCACCTATCACCTGGTCAGCTATCGCCAGTCACTCGGTGGATCGCTGACCTCGGCGCTGCGGCGCCGGGCGCTGCGCGTGCGCTACCAGCCTATCTATGACCTGGGCAGCCGCCGCTGCGTCGGCGCCGAGGCCCTGGTGCGCTGGCGTCGGGCCGACGGCAAGCTGCTCGGCCCGGATCATTTCATTCCCATGGCCGAGAGCAGCGGGCAGATCCGCGAGATCACCGACTACATGCTGGAGCAGGTGATGGCGCAGCTCGGCGCGTTGCTGCGCGAGCAGCCGGGGCTGTATATCTCGATCAACCTGGCCGCCTGCGACGTGGCCGAGCCACGCATCAGCGCCCTCACCTCGCGCCTGCTGCTGCAGTACCAGGTCCGCGCCGCGCAGATCGCCTTCGAGGTCACCGAGTCCGGACTGGCCGATATCCAGGCGGCCAAGGGTGTGCTGGCGCAGCTACGCGAGAGCGGCCATCGGGTGCTGATCGACGACTTCGGCACCGGCTACTCCAGCCTGGCCTACCTGCAGGAGTTGCCGGCCGATGTGCTGAAGATCGACAAGTCCTTCGTCGATGCCCTGGGGCACGACGCGGCCAGCAGCGGAGTGGCGCCACACATCATCCAGATGGCAGCGGCGCTGCACCTGAAGGTGGTGGCCGAGGGTATCGAGCACGAGGCCCAGGCACTGTTCCTCGCCGCCCAGGGCGCCGAATGCGGCCAGGGCTGGCTGTTCGCCAAGCCGCTGACCGCCCGCCAGTTCCGTCGTCTGCTGGAACGTCAGGCAGCCTAGGCTGCCGGCGGCTGACAACCGATCAGCCGCGAGTCGGCCAGGGCAGCGCTGCGGTGCTCGGTAGCGGCGCGATATTCCGGGTCGGCCAGCATGGCGAGGAAGGATTCCGGCGAGGGGTAACTCACCAGCAGCATTTCATCCCAGTGTTCGTCCTGCGGTGCGATCAGTGCGGCGCGGACGCCAGCCAGCAGCTGCACACTGCCGCCCACACCACGCACCTTGCTCAGCGCCGTGCGGCTATAGCGGGCATAGGCCTCGCGGCCGCTGCAGGGGCTGTGCGGGCTGGTGTCGGGGTAGGCAGCCTGGTCGCGATAGCGCAACAGGTTGAGCATGAGGATGGGTTGGCCGGCGGGCATCGCGGCGGCGAAGTGGGCCAACTGTTGTGAACTGGGATTGATGCTGGGCATGGCGATCTCCAAATGGCACGCGGCCAGACTGTAGGGTCCGGCCGCGTGGAGCAATCGCCATCAGTTGTCCTGATGGACCAGCATCATGGCTTGAAGGTGCGTGCGTCCTTGGCCCAGACGTCCAGTGCCGGCTGGATGTCCTTGAGGGTCAGCTGGGTGCTGTCGTTCTCCAGCTGCAGGCCGTGGCCCTTGCGCACCACGCGAACCATTGGCTCGTTGTTGCGGGCGTCCACCGCCTCGATCTCGACATAGATGTTGGTGTCGCGATCACGGGTGCCGGCGGCGGTGTTGGCGGCGGCCAGGACCAGGGCGACCGGAATCACCTCGTAGAACTGCAGGCCCTCGGCCGAGCTGCCTACGGCGGTGATGGCGGTGCGCAGTACCAGGCTGTCGCGGGTTGGCGTATCGACGACGCGCATGCGCTGGGACAGTTCGCGCTCGATGGCCTTCTGCAGGTAATCGCTGATCTGGCCGAGAGTGGCCTGGCTCACCTGCTCGTTGGGTTTGGGGGCCGGGTAGAACACCGGTTTCTCGACATAGACCTCTGAATAGCTCTCAGGCTTGAAGCCTGGTGCGACCCAGCGCAACACCGGCGCGCCGCTGGCCGAGGTGGCCGGCTTGAGCTGCGAGTAGTCGGCGAGGAAGCCCGAGTACTGCGAGGGTTGCGTGGTCTTGCTGGCGCAGCCTGTGATCAACAGACTGGCGAACAGACTCATACAGAACACACTGACACGTGACATGAGCGGACCCTCCTTCTCCTAATGGTGAATCCAGCCTAGATGCCGCTCCGTTACCGCGCCAGTGCGCCAATCAGGCGCCGGCGAGATCGCTCAGGCGGCGCGCCAGCAGGTCAAGATCGAAGGGTTTGACGATGCTGTCGGTGGGGGCCAGAGGGTGCTTCTGGCGCACATCGTCGAGCAGGCCCTGTTCGCTGTAGCCGCTGGCGAACAGCACCGGCAGGGTCGGCCGCAATTCGCGCGCCGCCACTACCAGCTCGCGGCCGCCGAGGCCCGGCAGGCCGACGTCGCTCATCAGCAGATCGCAGGGTTCGCCGCTGCGCAGCAACTCGAGTGCGCTGACCGCGTCGCCCAGTGCCTGCACCCGGTAGCCGAATTCCTCGAGTATCTCGACCGTGAGGAAGCGCACGACATCGTCGTCTTCGACCAGCAGGACGCTCTTGCGGTGGGAGGGCTCGTAGGTGCTCATCAAATTCTCAGGCTATATCCGGGCGGCAACGCACGCGATTGTTTGGCAAACTTCGGGAAACTTAAGGTGTCAGTTTGCCACATGCGCTCCGCCACAGAAGCAGCGAGTCAACCCAGAATGGACGTACAGATGTCGAGTCAGGCCGCAATGGACGAGGAAAGGTTCCGCCGAATTCTCAATCGCAACGTAGGCCTGCCGCTCGGGCTCGGTGTGATCGGGGCGCTGTTCTTCGCGGCGGTGATCGGTTACCTGCTCAACGTGATTCGCTGGGTCGAGCACACCGATCAGGTGCTCAACCGCGCCAGCGAGGTCTACAAGCTGACGCTGGACATGGAGACCGGCATGCGCGGCTTCCTCCTCAGCGGCAAGGAGGAATACCTGGCTCCCTACGAGGTGGGCCGTGGCAAGTTCCGCCCGCTGGTGGAACAGCTCGCCGAGCGGGTTGCGGACAACCCCGCCCAGGTCCAGCGTACCCAGCGCGTGCTGGCGCTGCAGCAGCAGTGGGATCAGTACGCCCAGGAAGTGATCGGCTCGCGCCGTGATGGCGGCGATTACCTGGAGGAAGTCGGCCGCGGCCGCGGCAAGAACCTCATGGATGGTGTGCGCCGCGAGATGGACGACTTCATCGGCAGCGAGCGTGACCTGCGCCAGAAGCGCAATGCCGACGTCAATGCCACCACTACCTGGGGCACCGGCGCCTACCTGCTGGTGAGCATCCTGTTCAGCGGCCTGCTGGCGCTGTTCGGCCGCCGCGAGCTGCTGAACCTGTCGAACATCTATTCGCAGGCCATGGGCAAGCAGGACGAGTACGCCGAGGAGCAACGCCAGCGCGCCTGGCTGCGCGGCGGGCAGAACCAGCTGGCGGAGCGCCTGCTCGGCCAGCAGCAGGTGCCGGTGCTGGCCAATCGCGCCCTGGAGTTCCTCGCCGGCTACGTCGGTTGTGTGGTCGCCGCGCTGTACCTGCGCGACAGCCAGACGGGCGATCTGCAGCGCATCGCCGCCCACGGCTTCAGCCGCATGGACGAGGAGCGCGGGCGGCAGATCCTGGCCAACGAGGGCCTGGTCGGCCAGGCGGCCCAGGGGCGGCAGCCGGTGCTGCTGGAGAACCTGCCGGAGGACTACATCAAGGTCGCCTCCGGTCTTGGCGAGGGGCGGCCGAACTGCGTGCTGCTGGTGCCGCTGCAGGCCGATGATCGGGTCAACGGCGTGCTCGAGCTGGCGTTCATGCAGCCGCTCGGTGCGCGTGAGCGCGAATTCCTCGAGGCCATCGCCAGCAGCATCGGCACCTCGCTGGAGGCGGCGCGCTATCGCCAGCGCCTGCAGGAGGTACTGGCCGAGACCCAGCAGCTCAACGAGGAGCTGCAGACCCAGCAGGAAGAGCTGCGCGCGGCCAACGAGGAGCTGGAGCAGCAGGCGCGGGTACTCAAGGAGTCCCAGGCGCACCTGGAGACCCAGCAGGCCGAGCTGGAGCAGACCAACGAGAAGCTCTCCGAGCAGACCCAGGTGCTGGCCGACCAGCGCGACGAACTGGACCAGCGCAACGTTTCCCTCGGCCGCATCCAGACCCAGCTCGAGGAGCGCGCCGAGGAGCTGCAGCGGGCCAGCCGCTACAAGTCCGAGTTCCTCGCCAACATGAGCCACGAGCTGCGCACGCCGCTGAACAGCTCGCTGATCCTGGCCAAGCTGCTGGCGGAAAACCCGCAGGGCAACCTGGACGCCGAGCAGGTGAAGTTCGCCGAGTCGATCTACTCGGCCGGCAACGACCTGCTCGACCTGATCAACGACATCCTCGACATCGCCAAGGTCGAGGCCGGCAAGCTCGAAGTGCGCCCGGAGTCGACGCCGCTGGCGAGCACGCTGGAGGGCCTGCGCGACGTGTTCTCCCCGCTGGCCGGCGAGCGCGGCCTGAGCTTCGCCGTCGAGCTGCATGCCGGGGTGCCGGAACGCATCTTCACCGACCGCCAGCGCCTGGAGCAGATCCTGCGCAACCTGCTGTCGAACGCCTTCAAGTTTACCGAGCGCGGCGGTGTCACCCTCAGCGTGGCGCGGCACGATGCGCAGCGCCTGTCGTTCGCCGTGCGTGACAGCGGCATCGGCATCGCCGCCGACCAGCAGGAAGTCATCTTCGAGGCTTTCCGCCAGGCCGATGGCACCACCAATCGCCGCTACGGCGGCACCGGCCTCGGCCTGTCCATCTCGCGCGACCTGGCGCGCCTGCTCGGTGGCGGCATCGAGGTGAGCAGCCAGCCGGGTGAGGGCAGCCTGTTCACCCTGCTGTTGCCGGAGCAGCTTGGCGAGACGCCCGTCGCGCCGCGGTTGCCTGAGCCACTACCGCTGCCGGTGGCCGTCGCGCCCAGCGTTCCCGCAGCGCCTGCGGCGCGCCCGCCGGCGGCCTTCGCCGATGACCGCGAGCAGCTGGGCGAGCGCGGCGGCCGTTGCGTGCTGATCGTCGAGGACGAGGCGCGCTTCGCTCGCATCCTCTTCGACCTGGCCCACGAGCTGGGTTACGCCGGCCTGGTGGCACCGAGCGCGGACGAAGGCCTGGAGCTGGCGCGGCAGTTCCGCCCCGACGCCATCCTGCTCGACATGCACCTGCCCGATGGCTCCGGCCTGGGCGTGCTGCAGCGCCTCAAGGACGATGCCGGCACCCGTCACATTCCGGTTCACGTGGTTTCGGTGGAGGACCACAGCGAGGCGGCCCTGCACCTGGGCGCGGTGGGCTATGCGCTGAAGCCGACCAGCCGCGACCAGCTCAAGGAGGTGTTCGGCAAGCTCGAGGCCAAGCTCAACCAGCAGGTCAAGCGCGTGCTGCTGGTCGAGGACGACCCGCTACAGCGCGACAGCATTGCCCGCCTGATCGGCGACGATGACGTCGAGATCACTGCCGTGGAGATGGCCGGCGAGGCGCTGGAGAAACTGCGCGAGACGGTGTTCGACTGCATGATCATCGACCTCAAGCTGCCGGACATGCAGGGCAACGAGCTGCTGCGACGCATGGCCGAGGAGGACATCTGTTCCTTCCCGCCGGTGATCGTCTACACCGGACGCAACCTGACCCGCGACGAGGAGGCCGAGCTGCTCAAGTACTCGCGCTCGATCATCATCAAGGGCGCGCGCTCGCCGGAGCGCCTGCTCGACGAGGTCACCCTGTTCCTGCACAAGGTCGAGGCCGAGCTGTCCAGCGAGCGCCAGCGCATGCTCAAGGCCGCGCGCAGCCGCGACAAGCTGTTCGAGGGCCGTCGCCTGCTGCTGGTGGACGACGACGTGCGCAACATCTTCGCCCTGTCCAGCGCCCTGGAGCAGAAGGGCGCGGTGGTGGAGATCGCGCGTAACGGCCACGAGGCCCTGAGCAAGCTGCGCGAGTGCGCCGACATCGACCTGGTGCTGATGGACGTGATGATGCCGGAGATGGACGGCTACGAGGCGACCCGGCGCATTCGCCTGGAGCCGCAGTGGCAGAACCTGCCGATCATCGCGGTGACCGCCAAGGCGATGAAGGACGATCAGGAGCGCTGCCGCGAGGCCGGCGCCAACGACTACCTGGCCAAACCCATCGACCTGGATCGGCTGTTCTCGCTGATCCGCGTGTGGATGCCGAAACTGGAACGCCTGTGATGCCCGAGCAGATCGAACTGCGCCTGCTGATCGAGGCGATCTACCTGCGCTACAGCTACGACTTCCGCGACTACGCCGGCGCGTCGCTCAAGCGCCGCGTGCAGCAGGCGCAGGTGCAGCTGGGTTGCCCGACCATCTCCGCGCTGCAGGAGCGCATCCTGCATGAGCCCAGTGCGTTCATGCAGCTGCTGCAGTTCCTCACCATCCCGGTCAGCGAGATGTTCCGCGATCCCGGCTACTTCCTCGCCCTGCGTGAGCAGGTGGTGCCGCTGCTGCACACCTACCCCTCGCTGAAGATCTGGGTGGCCGGCTGCAGCACCGGCGAGGAGGTCTACTCGCTGGCCATCCTGCTGCACGAGGAAGGCCTGTTGGAGCGCAGCATGATCTACGCCACCGACATCAACCCGCACTCGCTGGAGAAGGCCGAGCAGGGCATCTTCGCCCTCGACAACCTGCGCACCTACACCGAGAACTACCAGAAGTCCGGCGGCACGCGGGCCTTCTCCGACTACTACACGGCGGCCTACGACCGGGTGCTGTTCGACAAGTCGCTGCGCAGCAACGTGACCTTCGCCGACCACAGCCTGGCCACCGACAGCGTGTTCGCCGAGACCCAACTGGTGTCCTGCCGCAACGTGCTGATCTACTTCAACCGCGAGCTGCAGAACCGCGCGCTCGGGCTGTTCCACGAATCGCTCTGCCACCGCGGCTTCCTCGGCCTGGGCGGTAAGGAGAGCCTGGACTTCTCCGCCTATGCCCAGCAGTTCGAGCCCGTGGTGCGCCGCGAGCGGATCTTCCGCAAGCGATGAGCAGCCCGCAGATCGTCCTGCGTGGCCAGCAGCGCCCGGCACCCCAAGCGCTGCTGATCGGCGCCTCGGCCGGTGGCGTGGAGGCGCTGCTGCGCCTGCTCGCGCCATTGCCGGCGGACTATCGCCTGCCGGTGGTGTGCCTGCTGCACGTGCCGGACAGCCGCGACAGCCTGCTCGCCGAGCTGCTCGCGCGGCGCCTGCAGCTGCCTGCCAAGGAGGCCGAGGACAAGGAGAGCCTGCACGCCGGCACCGTCTACGTGGCGCCGGCCGGCTATCATCTGTCGATCGAGCAGGATCACAGCTTCTCCCTCAGTCGCGAGGAGCCACGGCATTTCTCGCGACCCTCGATCGATGTGCTCTTCGAATCCGCCGCCGATGCCTATGGCGAGCGGCTCGCTGCCGCGCTGCTGACCGGGGCCAACGAAGACGGTGCCGCCGGGCTGCTGGCGGTACGCCGCGCCGGCGGCCTGACCCTGGTGCAATGCCCCACCGACGCCCAGGTGCCAACCATGCCCGAGGCGGCCCTGGCGCTGCTCGAACCGGATTTCCTGCTGACCCTGGATGCCATGCACATGCTGCTGACCGAACTGGATGCCCCGTCATGCTGAGGAAGATCGAAGCCAAGCTGCTGATCGTCGATGACCTGCCGGAAAACCTGCTCGCCCTGCACAAGCTGATCCAGGACGAGGAGCGCACCGTGTATCAGGCCAGCAGCGGCGAGCAGGCGCTGTCGCTGCTGCTCGAACATGACTTCGCCCTGGCCCTGCTCGACGTGCAGATGCCGGGCATGAACGGCTTCGAGCTGGCCGAGCTGATGCGCGGCCGCGAGCAGACCAAGCACATCCCGATCATCTTCGTCAGCGCCGCCGGGCGTGAGCTGAACTACGCCTTCCAGGGCTACGAGAGCGGCGCGGTGGACTTCCTGCACAAGCCGCTGTCGCCCTACGAGGTGCGCAGCAAGGTTGCCGTATTCGTCGAGCTGTACCGCCAGCGCAAGGCCCTGAGCTGCCAGCTGGAGGCGCTGGAGGCGGCGCGGCGCGAGCAGGAGGCGCTGCTCGGCGAGCTGCGCGCGACCCAGGCCGAGCTGCAGAAATCAGTGGAGATGCGCGACGTGTTCATGTCGGTGGTTTCCCACGAGCTGCGTACGCCGCTCAACGGCCTGACCCTGGAGGTGCAGCTGCGCAAGCTGCGCCTGCAGCAGAACCGCAGCGACGCCTTCACCCTGGACAAGCTGCGCGAGATGACCACCCGCGACGAGCGGCAGATTCGCAGCCTGACCCGGCTGATCGACGACATGCTGGATGTTTCTCGCATCCGCACCGGCAAACTGTCGATCCGCCCGCAGCCCAGCGACCTCGGCGTGCTGGCCGGGCGCGTGGTGGAGAACCTGGCGCCGCAGTTCGCCCAGGCCGACAGCCTGGTCGAGCTGAGCGTCGAGGCTCCGGCGCCGGTGCTGGTCGACGAGTTCCGCATCGAGCAGGTGCTGGCCAATCTGCTGACCAATACCCTGCGTTACGGCTGCGGCAAGCCGGTGGCGGTGCGCGTGCGCAGCGTCGGCGAGACGGTTCGCGTCGAGGTGCAGGACCAGGGCCTGGGTATCTCCGAGGCGGACCAGCGGCGGGTCTTCGAGCAGTTCGAGCGGGTCGCCGACAGCGGCAGTCCCCACGGCCTCGGCCTGGGTCTGTTCATCAGCGAGCAGATCGTCCAGGCCCATGGCGGTCATTTCGAGCTGAGCAGCCGTCTCGGTGAGGGCTCGTGCTTCAGCGTGGTACTGCCGCGGCTGAGCTGATCGTGCATTTTGCAATTGTGCAAAATGCACGATCTTGCAAAGCGCATGGCGCTCCTGCTTAGATAATATTTCAAGCCATTGATTTAAAAGGATAATTCAAGGCGACTGAGTCTGGCATGAGCGCTGCAGAATCGGTGGTGTAAGCCCCGATTGACCCGCTGATGGAGAAGCGCCATGCACACTGTCCACCTGAGCCTGTTCTGCGCCGCTGCGCTGTTGGTCAACGGAGCTTACGCCAAGGATTTTGCCGACACGGCCGGCGCCAGCGCCAAGACCGCGGAAATGACTCTGCAGAGCACGGTGGAAGAGGCTCGGGGCAGCTCGGCGCTGCTGCAGCAGTTCGGCGAGATTCGCCGCCAGGCCGCAGAGGGTGCCCGCCAGGATGGTCGCTGGCTGCGCATCGCCGACGATGAAACCGACACCGCCGTGCGTCAGCCGCAAACCCTCGAGCGCCAACCGCGCTGGGTGTTCTGAGCAAGGAGCCGAGCATGTCCCGTAGCGCGATCTTCACCCTGCTCATGACCGTCCTCAGCCTGGCCGCCCTGTGGTTCTATCCCGGCCTTGAGGAAACGCCGACGCTGGCGCTGAAATGCGTCGCCGGCTTCTTCGCCACCGCCTTCGTGCTGGCCCTGGCGGCCGGCCGCCGCTACAAGTTCGACCCGATCCTGCGCTGATCCCGGCGCGCCAAAAAAAGCCGCCTGCGGGCGGCTTTTTCGTGGCTGGTCAGACCGGCAGGCTGAGGTAGAAGCGTGCGCCCTGCCCGGGGTGCGAGTGCACGCCGAGCAGCCCGCCATGCAGCTGCACGATCTCGCGCGACAGCGCCAGGCCGAGGCCGACGCCACCCTTGCGCCGGCCCACCTGGACGAAGGGTTCGAAGATGCGCGCCTGCTGGCCGAACGGGATGCCCGGACCCTGGTCCTGCACGCTGATGACCACCCGCTCGCCCAGGCGCAGCACCTGCAGCTGCACTTCATTGCCCGGGTCGCTGTGGCGCAGCGCGTTGCTGATCAGGTTGTCCAGCACGCGGTCGATCTGCCCGGTATCCAGGTCCAGCCGCGGCAGCGGCTCATGGGCGGTGACGGTGAGCGTTACCTCGCGCTCCTCGGCCTCCAGGGCGAAGCGCTGGCGCGCCTGCTCGAGCATGGCGGCCGGCTCGCACGGCGCGCGTTGCAGGGTCTGCAGGCCGCTCTGGTAGCGCGAGAAGTTGAGCAGGTCGTCGATCAGTTGCACCAGGCGGCGCATCTCCTCGTCGACAGTGCGCATCAGCTCGCGCTCGCGGCCCTCGCTGGGCAGCTGCAGGCGTTCGCGCAGCAGGCTGAAGGCCATGTGGATGCCGGTGATCGGCGTGCGCAGCTCGTGGGAGGCGCGCAGCACGAATTCGTTGCGCACCCGTTCGAAGGCGCGCTGCTTGGTCACGTCGCGCAGCACCATCACCGCGCCGACGCTGGTGCCGGCGCGCAGCTGCACCGGGGTCAGGGCCCAGGCCAGCAGGCGGCGTTCGCCCTCGCCGTCGATCTCCAGGTCCAGCGGTTCCTCCCGCAGCACTTCGCCGGCCAGTACCTGGCGCAGGGCCTCGTCGACCTCGTGACCGGGCAGCAGCGGGCCGATGTCCTTGCCGTGCGGGTCGCTGTTCCAGGACAGCTGCCGCATGGCCACCGGGTTGGCGTGCTCGATGCGGCCGTTGGCGTCGAGTATCACCAGGCCGTCGTCGATGCTGTCGAGCACCGCCTGCAGGCGCCCCTCGCTGCTGAGCAGCTGGTTGACGTTGCTCGAGTGGTACTGGCGCAGGGCCTCGGTCATCAGGCCGAAGCGACGGCTGAGCACCGCCAGCTCAACCACCGGCGACACCGGCAGCACCACGTCGTAGTTGCCCTTGCCGACCTGGTCGGCGGCGCGGGCCAGGGTGTCGATGGGCGCACCAAAGCGCCGGGCGATGCCGTTGGCGGTGAGGATGCCGACCACCAGCACGGCCACGCCCATCAGCCCGAGCAGCGCGGCGATCAGCAGGGAACGCTGGCCGGAGCGGCTCTCGGCTTCGATCACGCGCTTGACCACCTGGTCCTGCTGGTCGCGCAGGTGGTCGCGCAGGCGCTCGAAGGCGAGGGTGAAGCCATCGTCACGGGCCAGGTTGTGCGGCGTCGTGCCCGGCGGTGCGGCCTGCTCCGCGGCGGCCTGCATCTGCACATAGAGGCGCTCGGCTTCCTCCAGGCCAGCCTGGTAGTGGCTGCCGAGGGTGGAGGCCTGCGCCTGGGCGAGGGTGTCGCGGAAGCGCTGGTGAGTGCGTTCCAGGGCGGCCGGATCGGGGCGCTCGTCGATCAGCACCATCAACTGGTCGCCCAGGTGCTGGCGCAGTTTCTGGCTGTACTGCACGGCGCTGAAGCCGCGCTGGATCAGCTCGCTCTGGCTGCGCGCCATCTGCATCACGCTGAACAGCCCGAGCAGCAGGCCGATCAGGGCGACAGTGACCAGTGCCGAGATGCTGAGGAAGAGGCGGGTGCGCAGCTTGATCGGCAGCTTCATCGAGACTCCGCGCTCAGAGGTTGTACTGCTTGCGCTTGCGGTAGAGCGTAGAGGCATCGATGCCCAGTGTCTTGGCCGCCAGATCCAGGGTGTTGCTGCTGGCCAGGACGGCGGCGATATGCGCCTTCTCCAGTTCCTCCAGGCTCAGCGCGGCGCCCACCTGGACGTTGGCGCTGCTGTTTTCTGACGCGCCGCCGAGGCCGAGGTTGGCCACAGTCACCTCCTCCTGCTGGCAGATGATGCTGGCGCGTTCGATCACGTTGCGCAGCTCGCGGATGTTGCCCGGCCAGTGGTAGGTCTGCAGCGCGGCGCTGGCTTCGGCGCTGAAGGCTCGCGCGGGGCGGGCGTAGTCGCTGACGAAGCGGGCGAGGAAGCGCTCGGCCAGGATCATCACGTCTTCCTGGCGTTCGCGCAGCGGCGGCAGCTTGAGGGTGATGACGTTGAGGCGGTACAGCAAGTCCTCGCGGAAGCGCCCTTCGCGGACCATTTCGTCGAGGTCGAGGTTGGTGGCGGCGACGATGCGTACATCGGCGCGGCGGGTCACCGGGTCGCCGACCCGTTCGTATTCCTTGTCCTGAATGAAGCGCAGCAGCTTGGGCTGCAGGGTTAGCGGGAAGTCGCCGATCTCGTCGAGGAACAGGGTGCCGCCGTCGGCCTGGGCGACGCGGCCCTGGGTGCTCTCGCTGGCGCCGGTGAAGGAGCCGCGGGCGTGGCCGAACAGCTCGCTCTCCATCAGCTCGGCGGTCAGCGAGGGGCAGTTGATGGTCACGCAGGAGCGCTTGGCGCGGCGGCTCCAGCCGTGAATGGCGCGAGCCAGTTCGCCCTTGCCGGTGCCGGACTCGCCGAGGATGAGGATGTTGGCGTCGGTGCCGGCCACCTGCCGGGCGGTTTCCAGCACCGCCATCATCGCCGGGCAGTTCGAGTCGAGGCCGTCCTTCGCCTTGCGCACCTCGACCTCCAGCGCCTCCAGGCGCGCGGTCATGCTGCGCACCTCCATCTGCTTGGCGGCGGCCAGGCGCAGCTGGTCGGGGGAGCAGGGCTTGACCAGGTAATCGGCGGCGCCGGCCTGGATGGCGTCGACGGCGGTATCCACCGCGGAGTGGGCGGTGACTATCACCACGCGCATCCAGGGTGCCTGCACGCGCATCTGCGCGAGCAGCTCGAGGCCGTTGTCCTCACCCAGGCGCAGGTCGAGGAAGCACAGGTCGAACACCTGGCGCAGCAGCAGGTTGTCTGCCTGCGCCGCACTGCTGGCGGTGGCGACGTTGTAGCCGTCGTCCTCCAGGCAATAGCGGAAGGTGCGGAGGATGGCGGACTCGTCATCCACCAGGAGGATACGGCCCTTGTCGGCGGTTTCTTGTTGCATCGGCGTGGTCTCTTCTTGCTGCAGCCTGGAGGGTTAGTCCGGCAACTCTCGTGCAAGTTGCACGAATAATTTCGCACGATCTCGCATGATGCACGCCACCCCTTTCTGGGTTAATTATCAAGCTACTGAAATATAAGGATATTTTTTCGAATATCGGCTGGCACGGGAATTGAGACAGAGAGGCTAAGAACGAGGCGGAAGCGTCCGCCACTGGAGAAAACCATGACCGGCCAAGCCCACCTGCTGAACGAGCTGATCGAGATCACCCGCGATGGTGAGCTCTTCTATCAGCACGCCGAGGCCAGGGTGCAGGACGCGCAACTGAAGGCGCTGTTCCGCGACATGGCCGCGCTCAAGGCCGAGGTGATTCGTGATCTGGCCCTGGAAGTGGCGGCCGAGCACGAGCAGCCGAGTTCCGGCCACAGCCTGACCGGCAGCCTGCGCCAGCTGTATGCCGATGGCCGCGCCAGGCTCGCGGCCGACGGCGAGGTGGCCTACGTCGGCCAGTTGGAGGCCGCCGAAGACCGCCTGCTGCAGGCCTTCGAGCAGGCTCTCGGCGAGGCCGATGCCAGCGAAGTTGCGCTGCTGGAGGCCGAGCTGGTCAAGCTGCGCGCCGGCCACGCTCGCATGAGCCAGATGCAGCGGACCATCAACCAGGCCGGCGCCAGCGCCCGCCATTGAGCAGAGGAGGAGTCGCGATGCTTACCCCGATCCTTGCTGTGCTGGCCGCCATCTGCGGCCTGGTCGGCAGCCTGTTCACCCTGACTCAGGCGATGTACCTGAGCCTGGATTCCGAATCCGAGGATGAGGCAGTGGGCGAAAGCCTGGTGCCTCCTCCGGGTCGTTGAAATAAGGAGACTTCATCATGCTTAGTTGGGCTATCACATTCCTCATCATCGCCATCATCGCCGCTGTCCTGGGCTTCGGTGGTATCGCAGGCACCGCAACCGGGATCGCCAAGATTCTCTTCGTGGTCTTCTTGGTGATGTTCATTGTGTCGCTGATCTTCGGCCGTCGAGCACCCTGACGGCAGGAAGCCCTGCGGCCCACGAAGGGCCGCAGGACTCCAGGGACGAAAGGCGCGGGGACAGGCGCACATGCCAGGGGACCGGGACGCTCTGCTCGCGGAGTGACCTAGGGGTACAAGGAGTACTCCCGCAAGGGTCGGGTCAGGTAGCAACGAAGG
>NZ_JAQSUW010000017.1:194115-362853 GCF_028649395.1 Pseudomonas sp. Gutcm_11s
GCAAACGGCGCCGCCCCACAAGGGCGAGCCGTTTGCGCCTTCGTTCATTCTGGGGCCATGACTCGCCCGCTCCCGGTCTGCTCGCTATCATCGCCAGCGGACAAGGGGAACTGACGATGCTCAACGGCCTGTGGCTAGGATTCTTCGTGGTGGCCGCGCTGGCCGCCCTGGTGCGCTGGATAGGCGGTGACGCGACGGTGTGGGCCTCCATGGTGGAGGCGCTGTTCACCATGGCCAAGACCTCCGTCGACGTGATGATCCTGCTGTTCGGCACCCTCACCCTGTGGCTGGGCTTCCTGCGCATCGCCGAGAAGGCCGGCCTGGTCGACATGCTGGCGCGCCTGCTCTCGCCGCTCTTTGCCCGGCTGATGCCGGACGTGCCACGCGGCCACCACTCCCTCGGCCTGGTCACCCTGAGCTTCACCGCCAACGGCCTGGGCCTGGATAACGCCGCCACGCCCATCGGCCTGCGCGCGATGAAGGCGCTGCAGGAGCTCAACCCCAACCCGACCTCGGCGAGCAACGCCCAGGTGCTGTTCATGGTGATGAACGCCTCGTCGTTCGTCCTGCTGCCGGTGTCGATCTTCATGTACCGCGCCCAGCAGGGTGCGGAGGACCCGGCCCTGGTGTTCCTGCCGATCCTCCTGGCCAACGCCATCTCCAGTGCCAGCGCCCTGCTGTCGGTGGCAGTGATGCAGCGCCTGCGCCTGTGGGACCCGGTGCTGCTGGCCTGGCTGGGCGGTGCGGCACTGGCCATCGGCACCTTCATGGCGGTGCTTGCGGGCCTCAGTGCCACGGCGCTGACCGCACTGTCCTCGCTGCTCGGCAACCTCACCCTGTTCGGCCTGATCCTGAGCTTCCTGCTGCTCGGCGCACTGAAGAAGGTGCCGGTGTACGAGAGCTTCGTCGAGGGCGCCAAGGACGGTTTCGAGGTGGCCAAGAACCTGCTGCCCTACCTGGTCGCCATGCTCTGCGCGGTCGGCGTGCTGCGTGCGTCCGGGGCGCTGGACGTGCTGCTCGACGGCGTGCGCTGGTGCGTCGAGGGCCTGGGCTGGGACACCCGCTTCGTCGAGGCGCTGCCCACCGGCCTGGTCAAGCCGTTCTCCGGCAGCGCGGCGCGGGCCATGCTGATCGAGACCATGCAGAGCCAGGGCGTGGACAGCTTCCCGGCGCTGGTCGCGGCGACCATGCAGGGCAGCACGGAAACCACCTTCTACGTGCTGGCCGTGTACTTCGGCGCGGTGGGCATCCAGCGCGCCCGCCACGCGGTGGGCTGCGCCCTGTTCGCCGACTTCGTCGGGGTAGTCGCCTCGATCCTGGTCTGCTACTGGTTCTTCGGCTGATGCGCCGGCAGCTCTAGCCTGCGGGCCTCGCCCGGGGCCTGCAGGAAGTTTTTCGCGGCCCCTAAATAACCGACCGATACTGACGCTAACCCTGTACTCCCCATCACTCCCTGGAGTCGATCATGGTTATGCGTTCAGTCAGTGTCGTAATGCGCAACATCATTGGCTTCGGGGTGCTCACCCTGATCCTGCTGTTTACCGGGGGCGTCGCCCTCAGCCAGCTGTCCAGCCTGCGCGGCGACCTGCTGGAGGTGAAGGACGTGTGGATGCTCGGCCTCGACCTGATGGCCAAGATCAAGTCCGAGCGCCAGAGCCTGCGCCTGGTCGAATACGAGCTGATGGCCAACCCGGAGCGGCAGGGCGCGCTGAGCACCGAGGCCCAGGCGATCCGCGGCCGGGTCAGCGGCTACGACAAGGCCTACGAGGAGACCATCATCCTCGACGAGGACCGTCGCCTGTTCCAGGACTACGAGAGCAAGAGCCACGCCTACGAGGAGTCGCTGAGCCGGGTGGTCGACAGCGTTCGCGCCGGCCAGCTGGACGAGGCGGCCGCCGACCAGTCGGCCCAGCGCTTCGACGAGCTGATCACCGCGCTGGACAAGCTGATCGACATGAACAACCGCGGCGCCGCCGATGCCGGTGACCGCGCGGAGAAGAACGCCGATGGCGCCACCTGGCTGTTCAGCGTGATCCTCGGCGCTGCCGTGCTGTTCACCCTGCTGGCTGCCTGGCTGCTCAGTCGCAGCATCACCCAGCCGCTGGCCGAGCTGAGTGCCTCGGCCAAGCGCATCGCCGGTGGCGACCTGAGCCAGCCGGTGCGCGCCGAGGGCGCCGACGAGGTGACCCAGGTTCAGCAGTCCCTCGCGGAAATGCAGCGCACCCTGCGCGATACCCTGCAGGGCATTCAGGGCTCGGCTACCCAGCTGGCCTCGGCAGCCGAGCAGCTGCATGCGGTGACGGACGAGTCGGCGCGCGGCATCACCCGGCAGAACGACGAGATCCAGATGGCAGCCACGGCGGTGACGCAGATGTCGGCAGCGGTGGACGAGGTGGCGCGCAACGCCAACCACACCTCGGACTCGTCACGCGAGGCTGAGCAGACCGCCGAGGCCGGCCGTCGTCAGGTCAGCACCACGCGCAGCACCATCGAGCAGCTCAGCCAGCGCCTGCAGCACACCTCCGGCACCATCGGCCGGCTGGCCGACGAGGCGATTGCCATCGGCCGGGTGCTGGAAGTGATCCGTACCATCGCCGAACAGACCAACCTGCTGGCGCTGAACGCGGCCATCGAGGCGGCGCGGGCTGGTGACCAGGGTCGTGGCTTCGCCGTGGTGGCCGACGAGGTGCGCGCGCTGGCCCAGCGCACGCAGAGCTCGACCCAGGAGATCGAGCGCATGATCAGCGCGATCCAGAGCGCCAGCCAGGAATCGGTCGAGGCCATGGGCGAGAGCAGCGAATACGCCGGACGCAGCAGCGAGCTGGCCAACGAGGCGGACAGCGCGCTGGCGCTGATCTCCGAGCGGGTCAGCCAGATCAACGAAATGAACCTGGTGATCGCCAGCGCGGCCGAGGAGCAAGCCCAGGTGGCCCGCGAGGTGGATCGCAACCTGGTGGCCATCCGCGATATCGCCGAGCAGAACGCCACCGGCGCCCACGAAACGTCGGTGGCCAGCGATCAACTGGCGCGCCTGGCCAGCGACCTCAACGGCATGGTGCAGCGCTTCCGCCTGTGAGGGCGGCGCTTACTTGATCCCCAGGCGCGTCGCCAGCCGGTGCAGGTTGGCGCGGTCCAGGCCCAACTCGCGGGCTGCTGCTGCCCAGTTGTCCTGGGTGCGCTGCAGGGCGGCCTGGATTAGCCGGCGCTGATATTCGTCCACTGCCTGGCGCAGGTCGCCCACGGCCGCCGGTGCCTCCAGAGCTTCGGGTGGCGGAGCGCCGTTGGCCGGTGCCACGGCGGCTGGCAGCCCCAGGTCTAGGTCGCAGGTCTCCAGGCTGAGGATGCGCGGCCGCTCCGGCTGGCGCGCCAGGGCCTTGAGCGCGGCGCGGCCGAGCAGGTGTTCCAGCTCGCGCACGTTACCCGGCCAGTCGTGGCGCAGCAGTGCCGTTTGGGCTTCGGCGCCCAGGCGTAGGCCGCGCAGGTGCAGGCGTGCGCGGTTCTGTTCGAGGAAGTGGCCGGCCAGCAGCAGCACGTCGCGGCCGCGCTCGCGCAGCGGCGGCACCTGCAGCGGATAGACGCTGAGGCGGTGATAGAGGTCGGCGCGGAAGCGCCCGGCGCGCACCTCCTCGGCCAGGTCGCGGTTGGTGGCGGCGAGGATGCGCACATCCACCCGGTGCTCGCGGTCCGAGCCCAGGCGCTGCAACTGGCCGCTCTGCAGCACGCGCAGCAGCTTGGCCTGCACCGGCAACGGCAGCTCGCCGACCTCGTCGAGCAGCAGGGTGCCGCCGTCGGCCAGCTCGAACTTGCCGCTGCGTTCGCCACTGGCGCCGGTGAAGGCGCCGCGCACATGGCCGAACAGCTCGCTCTCCACCAACTGGTCCGGCAGCGCCGCGCAGTTGATGCTGATCAGCGGCTTGCGCGCCCGCGCCGAGCGGGCGTGGATGGCCTGGGCCACCAGCTCCTTGCCGACCCCGGTCTCGCCGGCGATCAGCACGGTCAGGTCGCTGCCGGCCACAGTGTCGATCTCCGCCTGCAGGCGCTTGTGCGCGCTGCTCTGGCCGATGATCTCGGTGGCGCCAGCCTGCCCGGCGACCTCGCGGAAGCGTGCGGCCAACTGGCGCTCGGCCTCGGCGCGCTGGGTCAGGCTGAGCAGGCGGTCGTTGGCCTTCACGGACGCGGCGGCCAGACGGGCGAAGGCTTCCAGGTTGTCCAGGTCGCTCTGCGCGAAGCTGCCGGGTTCCAGGCTGTCGAGGGTGATCAGGCCCCAGGGGCGGTCATCGATGAACAGCGGGCAACCCAGGCAGTCGTGTACTTCCAGATGGCCGACATGCTCCTCGACCAGACCATCGTAGGGGTCGGGCAGATCGCTGTCGGCGGCGAAGCGGGTCGGCGCGCGGTCGCCGAGCAGCATCTCGAAGCGCGGATGTTCGGCCAGGGCGAAGCGCCGGCCGAGGGTGTCCGGACTGAGGCCATCCACCGCCAGCGGAATCAGCTGCTCGCCGTCCAGGCGCAGCAGCGCCGTGGCGTCGCAGGGAATCAGCGCGCGCAGGGCCGCCAGCAGGCGTCGGTAGCGCTCGTCCTCGGCCAGCTCGCGGCTGAGGTCGTCGACCAGCGGTAGCAGCGCCTGGAGCAATGGATGGGTTGTCATCTGGACTCCTTGATGTCGAAATGACTTGCTGTCTAATCGACTCTTAATTCATTAACTAATTGAAATTTATAGATAAATAATCTGGCATGAATGCTGATTGCTCCTGCTGCAGAAAAACCCTGCGTGCAAGAGGAATACCTTATGTTGTCCAACGAACACATCGCTCTCGTCAAGGCCACCGTGCCCCTGCTGGAAACCGGCGGCGAGGCGCTGACCACCCACTTCTACCGCATGATGCTCAGCGAGTACCCCCAAGTGCGCCCGCTGTTCAACCAGGCCCACCAGGCCAGTGGCGACCAGCCGCGGGCCCTGGCCAACGGCGTGCTGATGTACGCCAAGCACATCGATCGCCTGCAGGCGCTCGGCCCGCTGGTCGGGCAGATCGTGCAGAAGCACGTGTCGCTGCAGATCCTCCCCGAGCATTACCCGATCGTCGGTAGCTGCCTGCTGCGCGCGATCCGCGAAGTGCTCGGCGCCGAGATCGCCACCGACGAGGTGATCGCCGCCTGGGCCGCCGCCTACGGGCAGCTGGCCGACCTGCTGATCGGCGCCGAGGAAGAAATCTACGCCGCCACCGAACGTGCCGCGGGCGGCTGGCGTGGCGGGCGGGCCTTCCGCGTGGCGCGCAAGGTGCGCGAGAGCGAGGAGATCACCTCCTTCCATCTGCAGCCGGCTGACGGCGGCGCCATTCTCGACTTCATTCCCGGCCAGTACATCGGCCTGCGCCTGCTTCTGGATGGCGAGGAAGTGCGCCGCAACTACTCGCTGTCCGCCGTGCCGAACGGCCGCGAGTACCGCATCAGCGTCAAGCGCGAGCCTGGTGGCCGGGTCTCCAACCACCTGCACGACCGCGTCGTCGAGGGCGCCGAGATCGAGCTGTTCATCCCGGCCGGCGAGTTCACCCTCAACTCCTCGAAGAAGCCACTGGTGCTGATCAGCGCCGGGGTCGGCATCACCCCGCTGATGACCATGCTGGAGACGGCGGTGCACAGCGGGCGGCCCATCCACTTCATCCACTGCGCCCGCCACGCCGGCGTGCAGGCCTTTGCCGCGCGCATCGACGAGCTGGCCGCCGCCCATCCGCAACTGCAGCGCTTCTACTGCCTGGAAGAACAGCGTGCGGACGACGGCGCCGATGCCTACGGGCGCCTGAGCCTGGAACGCCTGCAGGCCTGGCTGCCGGCCGAGCGTGACGTCGACGCCTACTTCCTCGGGCCCAAGCCGTTCATGAGCGCGATCAGGCGCAGCCTGCGCGAACTCGGGGTGCCGGATGCCCAGGCCCGCTACGAGTTCTTCGGCCCGGCTTCGGCGCTGGAGGGCTGACGGCACTAGCGCTCGCGCGCTAATGGCAAAACGCGACTATGGTTCTGGTAGGTGCATTGGCCAGCAGTAAGGTGACCTACCATGAAGAACTGGACTATTCGGACAAGGTTGTTCGTCCTCATCGTCCTGATGATGGCGGGCAGCCTGGCCATAGGAAGCGCCGGCCTCATCGGCCTGCGCGGCGTGCTTGGCGGACTCAACAGTGTCTATCTCGATCGCGTGGTGCCCCTGCGCGATCTCAAGCTGATTTCCGACCTCTATGCGGTGAATATCGTCGATGCCAGCCACAAGGCGCGCAACGGCGGTACTTCGCCCGCTGAGGCCGCGCGCCAGGTGGAAGAGGCGCAAGGCAAGATTCGCGAGATCTGGCAGGCCTACAAGGCCACCCAGCTGATCGACGAGGAACAGCGTCTGATTGCCCAGATCGAACCCCTGATGCAACAGGCCGACGAGCCCCTGCGGCGGCTCAAGGACATCCTGCGTGCCGGTGACAACGAGGCTCTGGCGACCTTCACCGCCAAGGAGCTGTATCCGCGCATCGACCCGTTGTCGGAGAAGTTTTCCAAGCTGATCGAACTGCAGCTGCACGAGTCCGAGCGCCAGTACCACGACGGTGTGGCCCTGGAGCTGCGCAGCGAGTACATAGTCGCCGGGCTGCTGGCCTTCCTGCTGATCGGCGGTGGTTTGCAGGCCTGGAACATGAGCCGTGGCATCAACCTGCGCCTGTCCGAGCTGCGCGAGGTGGTGGCGCGCAATGCCGCCGGCGACCTGCGCGAACCGGTGCGCTGCAGCGGCAGCGACGAAATCACTGCGGTGCAGACCTCGCTCAAGCAGATGCAGGAGAACCTGCGCGACACCCTTCAGGGCATCCAGGGCGCCGCCACCCAGCTGGCCTCGGCGGCCGAGCAGCTGCACGCGGTGACGGACGAGTCGGCGCGCGGCATCACCCGGCAGAACGACGAAATCCAGATGGCGGCCACGGCGGTGACGCAGATGTCGGCGGCGGTGGACGAGGTGGCGCGCAACGCCAACCACACCTCGGACTCCTCGCGCGAGGCGGAGCAGACCGCCGAGGCCGGCCGGCGCCAGG
This sequence comes from Pseudomonas sp. Gutcm_11s, assembly GCF_028649395.1. Classification (GTDB taxonomy): domain Bacteria; phylum Pseudomonadota; class Gammaproteobacteria; order Pseudomonadales; family Pseudomonadaceae; genus Aquipseudomonas. The sequence continues at coordinate 201,177 of NZ_JAQSUW010000017.1, forward strand.
TCAGCACCACGCGCAGCACCATCGAACAGCTCAGCCAGCGCCTGCAGCACACCTCCGGCACCATCGGCCGCCTGGCCGACGAGGCCATCGCCATCGGCCGAGTGCTGGAAGTGATCCGCACCATCGCCGAACAGACCAACCTGCTGGCGCTGAACGCGGCCATCGAAGCGGCGCGGGCTGGCGACCAGGGCCGCGGCTTCGCCGTGGTGGCTGACGAGGTCCGCGCGCTGGCGCAGCGCACGCAGAGCTCGACCCAGGAGATCGAGCGGATGATCAGCGCGATCCAGAGCGCCAGCCAGGAATCGGTCGAGGCCATGGGCGAGAGCAGCGAGTACGCCGGGCGCAGCAGCGAGCTGGCCAACGAGGCCGACAGCGCACTGGCGCTGATCTCCGAGCGGGTCAGCCAGATCAACGAAATGAACCTGGTGATCGCCAGCGCTGCCGAGGAGCAAGCCCAGGTGGCGCGTGAGGTGGACCGCAACCTGGTGGCGATCCGCGACATCGCCGAGCAGAACTCCACCGGCGCCCACGAGACGTCGGTGGCCAGTGATCAGCTGGCGCGCCTGGCCAGCGACCTCAACGGCATGGTCCAGCGCTTCCGCCTGTAGGCCTCAGCGCTTGGCCTGTTCGTCGCCATCCTCGTCGGCGAACAGGCCCTTGCCCCAGCTCACCAGCGGGTCGTCGTACTGGTGCTGGCGCAGGGCGACCAGCTTGGGCTCGATGAAGTCTTCGAACGACGCGGCGTCGGTGAAGTAGTGCTTGCCGGTGAATACGGTGAAGAACAGCTTCTTGCCGATGCTCACGGAGAACATGTTGCCCATCGGCTTGCCCTTGTTGCGCAGCAGGATCAGCTTGGCGTGGCTGCCTAGTTCGCGGGTCAGCGGCAGTTCTTCCTCGGTGACGTCGTCGGCGATCAGGCCCAGCGCGATGCCGGCGCCCTGCAGCGCGCTGTAGCTGGCCACCAGCGCCTCGCTGGCACTGGGCGTGAGCGAGGCCGTGCTGTGCAGGTAGAGGCCGCTGACCGAGTCCAGGTCGTAGCTGAGGTCGGTGGTGCGGGTCCAGTAGGTGGTGGTCTTCTCGAAGCGCCCGGCGTCCTCGCCGTAGCCGAAGTCGGCGCCGGTGAGCAGCAGCTGGCGTTCGGTTTCGGTCGGTTCCGCGCTGTCCACGCAGCCGCCCAGCAGCAGGGCGGCGAGCAGGCAGGTCAGGTGTCTGAGCATGATGCGATCCTTGCGATGTGCCTGGCCGCAGCTTGCCTCAGAGGCGCAGGCCTGACCAGCGACTAGTCGACGCGGAAGCGCAGCACGCCGATCTGCTGGCCGGCTTCCGTGACCACCTGCACCTGCCAGTCGCCGGCCGGTTGTGCCGGGAAGTTGCGCTTGTGGGTCCAGGCGCGATAACCGGCCTTACGCCCGCCGTGGATATCGAGGGCGATGCGGTCCATCTCCACGCCGTCGCGCTTCCACACATGGTAGATGCGCTCGTTGAGCCCGCGCGGCGCGCTGATCGAGGTGAAGGCATACAGCCCGGCCTGCTGCAGCTGGGCGGCCGAGACCTGCTCCAGGCTGCTGCCCGGATTGCGCTGTTGCAGCTGCTCGGTGACCGCCACCTGGGTCAGCCACAGGGTTGCCGGCGGCACCCAGGGGCGCGCCAGCCAGGCGCCGACGCCGAGCGCGGCGACCAGGCCGGCCAGGGCCGCCCAGCGCCAGCGGCGCTGGATGCGCAGGCTGCTGCCGAGGCTCGGCAGGGTCACCACCAGGGCGATGCCCAGCGCCAGGCGATAGCTCTCGGCGGTGGTCAGGTGGACGATCAGCGGCAGCGCCACCAGCAGCACGGCGAACAGCGCCAGGCTGTGGAAGCTGAGGTACAGCCAGCGCCGCGCGGCCAGCCACTTGTAGTACAGCGGGTCGATGATGGCGAGCAGCGCCGCCGCGCCGAGGAGGCCGGTGAACAGCGCCTGGCCGCTGTTCCAGGCGGTGGTGATGAAGAAGAACGGCAGGGCGAAGAACAGGCTCTCCTGGTGGATCATCTGGGTCAGGTAGCGCAGCAGCATCGGCGGCACTTCCAGCCCCAGCCAGCGCGCCGCACTGCGGGTCAGCAGGCTCTCCAGCAGCAGCACGGCCCAGCTCAGCAGCATCAGCACTGCGATCACCTTGCCCACGCCCGCCTGGCGGTCGACCAGGATGAAGCTGGCCACGCCGGAACAGAAACCGAAGGCCGCGACCAGGCCGGGGTAGCGTTGCAGCAGGGCGAGCAGACGAAGCAGGTGGGGTTTCCAGTGCGGCATGGGTGGCTGAGGCGGCAGGTGTCAGAGGGGACGGCAGGATACCAGCAAGCGCAGGTGGCTTGGCGCTAGCGCTGCCAGTCGCCGACCGGGGGCTGGCCTTGGTCTGCCTCGGCTGCCGCTGCCTCGCCCTCGCCCTCGCCCTCGCCAGCCTCCAGCACCAGGTAGGCGCTGCCGCAGAACAGCGAGTTGAGGCGCTTCATGTCGGCGATCAGCTCCAGGTGCAGGGCGCTGGTCTCGATGCTCTGCACCACCTGGCGGCTCAGGCGGCCGACGTGGGCGTGGGCCAGGCGCCGTTCCTCCTGGCGGAAGCGGCGTTTTTCCTGGAGCAGGCGCCGCGCGTTGTCGTGGTTGCCGCTGAGGAACACGTTGAGGCCCAGGCGCAGGTTGTCGCCGAGCATGCCGTGCAGGGTGCTGAGCTCCTCCAGGCCGCTGGCGGAGAAGCTGTAGTGGCGGGCGCGCTTGTGGTTGTCCAGCTTGCCGGCCATCTGCTCGATCAGGTCGCCGGCGTGCTCCAGGTTCACCGCCAGCTCGATGATCTCCGCCCAACGCCGGCTGTCATGGGCCGCCAGGTCGTCGCGGGGCATCTGCGCCAGGTACAGCTTGACCGCGTTGTATAGTGCGTCGACGTCGTCATCCAGGCGGCGTACCTCACGCCCCGCCTCCGTCGATTCCTCGCGCAGCACCTCGCCGAGGTGGCCGAGCATGCGTTCTACCAGGTCGCCGATGCGCAGGGTCTCGCGCACCGCGTTGGCCAGCGCCAGGCTCGGCGTGTCCAGCGTGGTGCGGTCGAGGTGGCGTGGTGCGGCGACGCCGACATCGCGGTTGCGCTCGGGCAGCAGCAGGCTGCACAGGCGCGCCATCAGCCCCACGCTGGGCAGCATCAGCAGGCAGCGCAGGCCGTTGTAGGCCAGGTGGAAGCCGATCACCAGGGTCGCCGCCGACCAGTCCAGTTCCTTCATCCACTCCACCAGCGGGTGCACGACCGGCAGTACCAGAAACAGGCCGAGCAGCTTGTACAGCAGGCTGCCGAGAGCCACGCGGCGCCCAGCGGCGGACTGCATGCTGCTGTTGAGCAGGGCCAGCACGCCGCTGCCGATATTGGCGCCGATGACCAGGCCGACGGCCACCGGCAGGCCGATCACGCCGCTGCCGGCCAGGGTCGCGGTGAGCAGCACGGCGGCCAGGCTGGAGTAGGTGAGCATGGCGAACAGCGCACCGACCAGGGCGTCCAGCAGCAGGTCGCCGGTCAGCGAGGCGAACAGCGCCTCGATGCTGTGCGACTCGGCGATCGGCCGCGCCGCCTCGACGATCAGCTGCAGGGCCAGGATCAGCACGCCGAGGCCGATCGCCACCCGGCCGATCTGGCCCAGGCGGCTCTGCTTGCGCGAGAGGAACAGCACCACGCCGGCGAAGATCAGCAGCGGCGACAGCCAGGACAGGTCGAGGGTCAGCACCCGCGCCATCAGCGCGGTGCCGACGTCGGCGCCGAGCATGATCGCCAGCGCCGGGGCCAGCGCCATCAGGCCCTGGGCGACGAAGGAGGTAGTCAGCAGCGCCGTGGCGTTGCTGCTCTGCACCAGGGCGGTGACGCCGATGCCGGCGAGGAAGGCCTGCGGCCGCTTGCTCACGCTATGGCTGAGTACGCGGCGCAGCTGCGAGCCGTACACGCGCAGGATGCCGGTACGCACGATGTGCGTGCCCCACACCAGCAGGGCAATGGCGGACAGCAGGTTGAGCAGGGTGAGCATGGCGCAGCCTCCACGCTGGGGCTCGCTTCTTCTTCGACGGACGCGATTCTCCGGCGCCCTCCTGTTTAGCTTTAGTTGTAGATAGGAGAAGGCGCCAGCCGGTTCAGCCTTGTTGTTGCCGGCCGCGGAACTGCTCCACCAGCAACTGCAGGCGCTCGGCCAGGGCCGCCACGTGCTCGGCGCTGCTGCGGCTGCGACCACTGGCTGCGACGCTGCTGTGGCCGGCCTCGCGGATGCCGTCGAGATTGCGCTGGATGTCCTCGCCCACCGCGCTCTGTTCCTCCACGGCGGTGGCGATCTGCAGGCTCATGCCGCTGATCGCCTCGACCTGGCGGTTGATCCCGGCCAGTGCCTCGGCGGCCTGCAGGGCGTTGTCGACGCTGCCCTGGGCCTGGTCCTGGCTGCGCTGCATGGCCGTCACCGCCGCCGCCGTGCCCTGCTGCAGGCGTTCGATGATGCTCTGGATCTGCGCGGTGGACTGCTGGGTGCGGCTGGCCAGGCCGCGCACCTCGTCGGCGACCACGGCGAAGCCGCGCCCGGCCTCGCCGGCGCGGGCCGCCTCGATGGCGGCGTTGAGCGCCAGCAGGTTGGTCTGCTCGGCGATGGCGTGGATCACCTCGATGACCTGGTCGATCTCCTGGCTGTGGCCCTGCAGCTGCTGGATCACCCGGTTGCCGCGCAGCACCTCGTCGGCCAGCACGGCGATCTGCCGGCGGGTCTGCTCGACCTGGCGCAGGCCGCTGTCGGTGGCGTGGTTGGCCTCGGCGGCGGCACTGGCGCTGAGCTGGGCGTGGCGCGCCACCTCCTGCACGCTGCTGGCCAGCTGGTCGACAGCGCAGGCCACCTGCTCGGTCTCCTGCTGTTGCAGCAGGCTGGCGCCGCGGTTGCAGTCCAGCGCCGCGGCCAGCTCGCCGGCATCGTCGCTGAGCTGGCGCGCCGAGTCAGCGATGCGCCCGACCATCGCCCCGGCTTCGGCCTCCAGGCTGTGCAGGGCGAAGGCGATCTGCCCGAAGCAGTCGTTGCGCCCGCTGTACACCAGCTGGCTCAGCGGGTTGTCGGCGATGCGCCGGGCCTGGCGGGTCAGCGCATCCAGCGGGCGCAGGCGCCAGTGCACCAGGCCGGCCAGGCCGGCGCCGAGCAGCGTGCCGCCGGCCAGCGCCGGCAGCAGTGGCAGGGACCCGGCCAATCCGAGCAGCGCCGCGCCGGCCAGCGGCCCGGCTGCCACCAGCAGGGCCAGGCTGCCGATCGCGCTCAGGCGTGGCGGGCGCAGCGCGCGTGGCGTCTGCCCGGCGGCCAGGGCGCGGTACAGCGGCTCGGCGCGCTCGACCAGTGCCGGCGCGGCATGGTTGCGCACCGACTGGTACTCCACCACTGCGCCGCCGCGCACCACCGGGGTGGCGAAGGCGCTGACCCAGTAGTGGTCGCCGTTCTTGCAGCGGTTCTTCACCAGGCCCATCCACGAGCGCCCGCCCTTGAGCGTCTGCCACAGGTGAGCGAAGGCTGCCGCCGGCATGTCCGGGTGGCGCACTTGGTTGTGGCTGTGGCCGAGCAGTTCGGCCTCGCTGAAGCCGCTGACCGCGACGAAGTCCGGGTTGACGTAGGTGACCACGCCCTTGAGGTCGGTGGTGGAGAGGATGTTGGCGCGCGGGTCGACCGCCACTTCACGCTGGCTGATCGGCAGGTTGAGCTTCATGGCTGGATTTCCCAGGGTTGGGTGGATTCGGGCAACAGGCCCCAGAGGCCTTCGCAACAGGTGTCGGCGCTGAACAGGCACTGCAGCTCGGCGGCCGGCCGCGGCCGGCTGAACCAGTAGCCCTGGGCCAGGCGGCAGCTCTCGTGGTGGAGGAAGTCGAGCTGCTCGTCGCGCTCCACGCCCTCGGCCACCACTTCCAGGCCCAGGCTGCGGCCGAGGCCGATGATGGCGCGGCTGATCGCCCGCGATTCGGCGTCGGCGCCGTCGATGAAGCTCTTGTCGACCTTGAGGATGTGCAGCGGGAAGCGCTTGAGGTAGCCCAGCGACGAGTAGCCAGTGCCGAAGTCGTCCAGCGCCAGGCGCACGCCCAGGCTGCCCAGCTCGCGCAGGGCGATCAGGGTGGCGGTGCAGTCGCGCATCAGCTGGCTCTCGGTGATCTCCAGCACCAGGCTGGAGGGCGCCAGGCCGCTGTCCATGAGGATGTCGGTGAGGCGGGCGACGAAGTCGTCCTGCTGCAGCTGGCGGCTGGACAGGTTGACCGAGCAGCGCAGGTGCTCCTGGCCTGCCAGCTGCCAGGCGCGCACCTGGCGGCAGGCCTCGCGCAGCACCCAGTCGCCGACCCGCAGAATCTCGCCGGATTCCTCCAGCGAGGGGATGAACTCCTGTGGCTGGATCAGCTGGCCGCCGTGCTGCCAGCGCAGCAGCGCCTCGACCGCGACCAACCGTGGCTGGCCCTGGTCGATGCGGCAGATCGGCTGGTAATGCAGGACGAACTCGTCGCGCTGCAGGGCCTGGCCGAGTGCGCTCTCCAGCTCCAGCTGGCGCCGTGCGGCGGCCTGCAGCTCCTGGCTGTAGCGCGCGTACTGCGCCTTGCCGGCCTGCTTGGCGCGGTACAGGGCAAGGTCGGCGGCCTGCAGTGCCTCGGCCGGATCGGCGCTGGCGCGCAGGCCGGCGACGCCGATGCTGGCGCTGACCACCAGGGTCTGCTCGCCCAGGTGCAGCGGGTGGTGCAGGGCCTCGAGCATGCGCTGCGCCACCTGCTCGGCGTCGGCCATGCTGGCCAGGTCGTTGAGCAGCACGACGAATTCGTCGCCGCCGAAGCGGAACAGGTGGTCGCCGGGACGCAGGCAGTGCTGCAGGCGGCGGCCGACCTCCACCAGCACCTGGTCGCCGCTGTGGTGGCCGAGGCTGTCGTTGATCAGCTTGAAGCGGTCGAGGTCGACGAACAGCAGCGCGGCCTGGCGCGCACCGGGCTTGGCCAACTGCTGCAGGGTCTGCTTGAGCAGCTCGTCGAGGCGCAGGCGGTTGGCCAGGCCGGTCAGCGGATCGTGGCGCGCGGCGTGCTGCAGCTGGTGCTCGACCATCTTGCGCGCGCTGATGTCGGTCTGCGAACCGGCCATACGTCGCTGGCCGTCCGGGTCCAGTTCGACCACGCCGCGCGCCAGCACCCACAGGTAGTCGCCGCGCCGGCGGCGCATGCGGTACTCGTGGTGCAGCAGCGCGGTGCGTCCACCGAGGTGCGCGTCGATGGCCTGGCGCAGGCCCGGCAGGTCGTCCGGGTGGACCCGCGAGAACCAGGCCGCGCAACCCTCGCCGAGGGCGTCGCGGCTGAGCTCGAGCATCTGCGCCCAGCGCTCGGAGACGTACAGGCGGTCGTGTTCCAGGTGCCAGTCCCACAATCCGTCGTTGGCCCCGCGCAAGGCGCGGGCGAAGCGTGCCTCGCTGTCTTCCAGGGCACGGCGCTGGGCGGCGCCGTAGGTGTCGATGGCCAGGGTCATGTCGAAGAACACCGCCTTGAGCAGGCTGGCGAACAGCTCGGCGTGCGGGTGGTCGTGGAACAGCGCGTCGTGCATGGCGTCCAGGTACAGGCGGTAGCCGGCCAGGTACCACTTGGGCTCGACCCCGGCCAGCTGGTGGATCAGGCCGATACGCAGGCGCCCGTTGAGATAGTCGTGGTCGTAGGGGCCGCGCCACAGGCGCTGGTAGTAGTCGAGCTGGCTGTGCTTGAGGTTGGCGACCTGCTGCTCGTCGTTGAGCAGCGCGGCCGGGCCCATGAAGCGCCCCAGGTGCTGGTACAGGCGGTCGACGAACACCAGGTGCGCGCTGCTCACCTCGTCCGCCCCGCCGTTCAGACGCTGCGGGTCGGCGTGTCCCCAGTCGAGCAGGCGCAGGCGCTCGCGAATCTCCCGGTCATCCAGGCCGATCCGTCCGATCAGGTCCTGCAGGCTTTCCTCTGACTTCATGGCATATCCCTTCCACTGCTTTTCTGCGGGCACAAAAAAAGCGCCGCACGGCGCATCCCCGGGGGAACGCGACGTCGCGGCGCTTCGTCTTGCAGGCCCATTCGTCCTGCCCGGCAAAGCCGGTCTCCACCTTGCGGCGGAACCTCGATAACGGCGGTTCTACCTCATTCGGGTGGTGCTGACAATTCGACCAACAATTGCTCCAGGCGCCGGCGCAGCAGGCCCAGCTCGCGGGAGCGGAAGGCATGGCGGGTACGTTCGAGGGTGGCGACGGTGTCGTTCAGGGCATCCTTCATCCGCGCCGCGAGGTCCATTTCGGCATCGTTCAGCCAGCGGCACAGCGGCGCCTGGCTGCAGTCTTGCGGGCTCTCGATCACCTCGCAGTGGCCGAGCAGATGGCGCAACTCACAGGCTAGCTGTGGGTCGCTACAGGCGATGCGTAAGGGACCGGGGGTAGTCATGGCATTTCAATGGCATCAGAGGATGCCGCGACCTTAGGGGTAGGTCGGCGAAGGGCCATTGATCTGCGTCAAGCGGCCCACCGAAGCACCCGGCCGCCCATCGGCAACCGGGTGCGCGGGCACATCAGCGGCGCAGTTTGGCCAGCAGGCGGAGGATTTCCAGGTACAGCCAGACCAGGGTCACCAGCAGGCCGAAGGCGGCGTACCACTCCATGTATTTCGGGCACTGCTGCTCGACGCCCTGCTCGATGAAGTCGAAATCCAGCACCAGGTTGAGCGCGGCGATCACCACCACGAACAGGCTGAAGCAGATGCCCAGCACGCCGCTCTCATGGATGAAGGGAATCGACAGGTCGGTGAACAGGCGCAGGCCCAGGTTGACCAAGTACAGCAGGGCGATGGCGCCGGTGGCGGCGACCACGCCGAGCTTGAAGTTCTCGGTGGCGCGGATCAGTCCGCTGCGATACGCGGCCAGCAGGCAGAACAGGGTGCCGAAGGTCAGCGCTACCGCCTGCATGACGATGCCCGGGTACTTGGCCTCATAGAACGCCGAGATGGCGCCGACGAACACGCCTTCGACCAGTGCATACAGCGGCGCCACGATGGGTGCGCTGCGCTTGGCGAAGATGATGATCAGCGACAGCACCAGGCCGGCGATGGCGCTGCCGATCACCAGCGGAAACAGGCTGGCGGCGCCTTCGGGGTTGCTGAAATAGCGGCTCCACACCCACAGCGCCGGGATCAGCATCAGCGCCAGCAGCATCGCGGTCTTGTTGACCGTGCCGCCAAGGGTCATCGGATCGGGGGAAACCTCCAGGTTGCTGAAGGCTTTTTCGGATAGCGAGGGATTGCCAGATGCCATGTTGCGCTCCTTGCGTCGTTGTTATGTTGGCGCTGGCACGGTAGCAAAAAAGCCGCATCTCCAGTGCTTCTTGTTAACCTTGCCGGCAGTCCATTCGCCGACACTCTTCGATGCTCAGCCTGTACCACGCCCCCGACCTGGAAACCCTCGGCCTGCTGGCCTGCAAGCTGCTCGCCCAGCCGCAGGCGGACGTGCTGGCGCCCGCGCGGGTGGTGGTGCCGAGCCAGGGCATCGGTCGTTGGCTGACGCTGCAGCTGGCGCGCGAGCAGGGCATCGCCATGCACCTCGATGTGCAGCTGCCGTCCAGCTTCGTCTGGGGCCTGGCGCGCCAGGTGCTCGGCGCCCTGCCCGAGCAGTCGGCATTCAACCCGCAGGCGATGACCTGGCGCCTTTACGACTGGTTGTGCGAGCCGGCCAACCTGGCGCGTGCCGAGCGCCTGGAGCGCTACCTGGCAGACGGCGACGAGCGTCGCCGTCTGGCCCTGGCGGCGAAGATTGCCGACGTGTTCGACCAGTACCTGCTCTATCGCGATGACTGGCTGGCTGCCTGGGAACGTGGCGAGCTGTGCGGGCTGGGCGCCGACGAAGCCTGGCAGGCGCTGCTCTGGGCTGAACTGACCAAGGACGGCCACCCGCACCGCGCGCGCCTGCTCGGCGAGCTGCTGGCGCGGCTGCATTCCAATCAGCCCATCGCCGAGATGCCCGAACGCCTGCTGGTGTTCGGCATCAGCTCGCTGCCGCCGCATCACCTGCGCGTGCTGGAAGGGCTGGCGCGGCACACCGACGTCATCGTCTTCGCCCTCAACCCTTGCCGCGAGGCTTGGGGCGAGATCCGAGACGTACGCGAGCTGGCGCAGCAGCCGGAATCCAGCCCCGAGGACTGGTACCTCGACGTCGGCCATCCGCTGCTGGCCAGCCTGGGCAAGCAGGGCCGCGACTTCTTCGATAGCCTGCTCGGGCAGATCGCCGAGGAAAACGGCATCTACCCGCAGGACGCCGAGCTGGCCGACGACAGCCTGCTGCATGCCCTGCAGCAGGACATCCTGCGCCTGCGCACCCGTACCGCAGATGAGCGCCTGGCGCTGCGCGTGGACGACCGCTCGCTGGAGCTGCATATCGCCCACTCGCCGCTGCGCGAGGTGGAAATCCTGCATGACCAGCTGCTCGCCCGCTTTGCCGCAGAGCCCCACCTGAGCCCGGACCAGGTGGTGGTGCTGACCCCGGATATCGAACGCTACGCGCCCTACATCGAGGCGGTCTTCGCCCGCCGCGAGGGCGCGCCGTACGTGCCCTACAGCCTGGCCGACCGCAGCCTGCGCGCCGAGACGCCGCTGATCGAGGCCTTTCTCGGTCTGCTCAGCCTGCCGGAGAGCCGCTTCGCCGCCGAAGAGATCCTCGCCTGGCTGGAACAGCCGGCCATCGCCCGCCGCGCCGGCATCGAGGCCGAAGACCTGCCGCTGCTGCGCGACTGGCTGCGCCAAGCCGGCGTGCGCTGGGGTCGCGACGCCGGCCACCGTGGCGCCCTCGATTTGCCCGCCGATGACGCCTTCACCTGGCGCCAGGGCCTGGACCGCCTGCTGCTCGGCTTCGCCGCGCCGCCGCAACTGGCCGCCGATGGCGTGCCGCTGCTCGGCGACAGCTTGCCACTGGACGCCCTAGAAGGCGCCCGCGCCCAGCTGCTCGGGCGCCTGTGCGCCTTCGTCGAACAGCTCGCCGGCCTGGCCGAGCGTCTGCAGCGTGACCGCCCGCTGGCCGACTGGGCGCTGGACCTGCAGGGCCTGATCGACGCGCTGTTCGACGAGCGTGAGTCCGGCGACACCTTGTTGCTGCTCAGTCAGGCCTGCGCGGCGCTGGCGCGCCAGGCGGAGGATTCCGCCATCGCCCGCCCGGTCGAACTGGCCCTGGTGCGCCAGCAGCTCGGCGCGGCGCTGGAGAGCGGCAGCGGCGCCTCGGGCTTCCTCACCGGTGCGGTGACCTTCTGCACCATGGTGCCGATGCGTAGCCTGCCGTTCCGCCTGGTCTGCCTGCTCGGCCTGGACGACGGCGCCCTGCCCCGGCGCACGCCGGCCGCCGGCTTCGACCTGATCGCCAAGCGGCCACGCCGTGGCGACCGCGCGCGGCGTCTGGACGACCGCTACCTGTTCCTCGAAACCCTGCTCAGCGCCCGTGACGGCCTGTATCTGAGCTATGTCGGCCGCGACCCGCGCGACAACGCCGAGCTGCCGCCCTCGGTGCTGGTCAGCGAGCTGCTGGAGGCGGTGGACATGACCGCCATGGCCGCCAGCGGCCAGGCCTCGGCGCAGGTCACCATCGAGCATCCGCTGCAGCCCTTCTCCCCCGGCAACTTCGAGCAGGCCGGTGCGCGGCGTGGTTTTGCCGGTGCCTGGTTCCGCGCCGCCCAGCGCCTGGCCGAGGCGCCGGCGGCCAACCCGCCGCCCTTCATCCAGCGCCTGCCGGAGCCGAATGCCGATTGGTTGGTAATTGAGCCCAGTCAGTTGCTCTACTGCTTCAAACACCCGGCGCGCTTCCTGCTGGAGCAGCGCCTGGGCCTGCGCCTGGCCGATGCCGACGAGGCGATTGCCGCCGACGAACCCTTCGCCCTCGAAGGCCCGGCGCGGCGCGGCCTGCGCCAGCTGGCCCTGCAGGCGGTGGAGCGTGGCTGGTCCGAGGAGCAGGAGCGGCGCATTGCCCGCGCCGCCGGTTGGCTGCCGCCCGGCGAGCTGGGCCATGCCCTGTGGGGCAAGCAGCGCGGCCCGGTGCGCGCCTTCGCCCCGCGCCTGTTCGAGGCCCGCCCCGAGGAGGCTCCCGAGCCGCTGCTGGTGGATATCCAGCTGGCCGGCGTGCGCGTGCATGGCTGGCTCGATGGCGTCACCTCCAGCGGCCTGTTCGACTGGCGCCTGGCCGCCCCCGGCGCCTGGGACCTGCCTGGCTTCTGGCTGCGCCACCTGCTGCTGAACATCGCCGCGACATCGGCCATCGCCCGCGACAGCCTGCTGGTGTCGCCGGCCGGCGACTGGCAGCTGGGCCCGCTGAGCGACGCCCGCGTGCTGCTCGAACCCTGGCTGGCCGCCTACCGCGAGGCGCTGTGCGAGCCGCTGCCGCTGCTCACCCGCAGCAGCTACGAGTTCGCCAAGGCGCTGGTCACGCCCAGCGCCAAGAGCCGCAAGGAGCCCATCGACGCCGCGCGCGACAAGGCCGAGGCGGCGTGGCTCGGCGCCGAATTCAGCCCGCTTCCGGGTGAGGTCGAAGACCCCTGGTACGCCCTCGCCTTCCGTCAGCGCGAGCCGCTCGACGCACGCTTCGAGGCCCTGGCCGAACAACTGCTCGGTCCGGCACTCAAGGCGCTGGCCAGTGCCGAGGAGGATGCCGAATGAGTGGCCTGAACCTGCACGACTCGCCCTTCGCCGGCCGCTCGCTGATCGAGGCCAGCGCCGGCACCGGCAAGACCTGGACCCTGACCGCGCTGTACGCCCGCCTGCTGCTGGAGCAGCAGCTGAGCGTCGGGCAGATCCTGGTGGTGACCTACACCACCGCGGCCACCGCCGAGCTGCGCGAGCGCATCCGCGCGCGCCTGGCCGAACTGCTGGCGCTGTATGAGGGCGGCGAGAGTAGCGATGACTTCCTCGTCGAGCTGCACCGCCGTCATCCCGGCGAGGCGGCGCGCCGCCGTCTGTTGCTGGCCGTGCATGGCTTCGACGAGGCGGCGATCTTCACCATCCACGGATTCTGCCAGCGCGCCCTGCAGGACTCGGCCTTCGAGGCCGGCGGCGATTTCGACGCCGAGCTGACCCAGGACGACCGCGAGGTGCTCGATGGCCTGCTCGGCGACGCCTGGCGCCACGTACTGGCCGAGGCCGACCCGGCCTGGGCGCGTTTCCTGGCCAAGCAGAAGATCGCCAAGAAGGCGATCACCCCGGTGACCCTGCGCCAGGCGCTGCGCAGCCACTTGGGCAAGCCCTACCTGCGCGTCGAGCCGCGCGAGAGCGTCGGTGAGGCCGAGCTGAATGCCGCCAACACCGCCTGGCAACGTGCCGCCGAGCTGTGGCGCGGCGCGGGCTATAACTGGGTCGAAGTGCTGCGTGAGCACGGCGGCCTCAGCCAGAGCACGCACAAGGTGGCCAAGCTGCCGCTGTGGTCGGCCGAGCTGGATGCCTACTTCGCCGACCCGGCGGCGCTGTTCGAGGCGCCGGATGGCCTGGCCAAGCTGGGCGCGGCGGCCCTGCTCAAGGCCACCAAGAAGGGCTTCGACGCCCCGCAAAGCGCGCTGGCCGAGGCTCTCGATCAGCTCGGCGAGAGCCTGCAGGCGGCAGAGCCGGCGGGCCGGCAGAAGCTGATCGCCCTGCAGGTCGAGCTGCTCGACCGCCTCAACGTCGAGCTGCCCAAGCGCAAGGCGGCGCAGCGCCTGCTGGCCTTCGACGACCTGCTCAACCGCCTCGACGAGGCGTTGCGCGGCCCGGCCGGAGAGGACCTGGCCACGCGCCTGCGCGAGCAGTATCCACTGGCGCTGATCGACGAGTTCCAGGACACCGACCCGATCCAGTACGCGATCTTCGACCGCATCTACCGGGACGCCGGCGACCTGTGTTTTGTCGGCGACCCCAAGCAGGCCATCTATGCGTTCCGTGGTGCCGACCTGGCCACCTACCTGCAGGCGCGCGATGCCGCCGAGCGACAGTACGACCTGCCCTTCAACTACCGCTCCACTCCCGAGCTGATCGCCGCGCTGAACCGGCTGTTCGACCGCCCGCAGCCCTTTGCCGAAGACGGCCTGGTCTATCCGCCGGTCAGCGCCGGCAAGAAGTCGCGGGCGACGCTGGTGCTGCCCGAGCAGGATGGCGGCGCGCCGCTGGGCCTTGTCTGGCTTGGCGACGAGGGTCTGAACAAGGCGCGCGCCGGCGAGTTGGCGGCGCTGGACAGCGCCCGGCGGATCGCCGCCCTGCTCGCCGCGAGCGCTCAGGGAAAGGCCTATTTCGAAGAAGATGGCCGCATAAAGCCGCTCAAAGGCGGCGACATCGCCGTGCTGGTCAGCAACCACCGCGAGGCCGCCAGCGTCGCCACCGAGCTGGCCGCGCGCGGCGTGCCCAGCGTGCGCCGCGGCCGCGACAGCGTCTGGCACAGCGAGGAGGCTGGCGAGCTGGCGGCGGTGCTGGCCGCCTACGCCGAGCCGGGCCGCGAGGGCGTGCTGCGCTACGCCCTGGCCACCCGCCTGCTTGGCCGCGATGCTGCGCAGATCGCCCGCTGCCAGGATGACGAACGCGCCTGGGACGCCGAGCGCGCTGCCGCCGAGCAGTACCACCAGCTGTGGCAGCAGCAGGGCTTTATGCGTGTCTTTAGAGCGTGGTTGGACCAGGAACGGGTGGCCGAGCGCCTGCTCGCCGGCCTCGACGGCGAACGGCGGCTGACCAACCTGCTGCACCTGGGCGAGCTGCTGCAGGCCGAGAGCCTGCAGCGCCCCGGTCTTGAACCCCTGCTGGCCTGGTTCCAGGCCCAGCGCGGCAGCGAAGGTGCCGGCGAGGACGCGCTGCTGCGCCTGGAAAGCGATGCCGAGCGCGTGCAGATCGTCACCATCCACACCTCCAAGGGCCTGGAATACCCGCTGGTGTTCTGTCCCTTCCTGTGGGACGGCCGCCTGCTCGGCCAGCACACCGACACGGCGCGCTGCCATGACGAACACGGCCAGCCGCTGCTCGACCTGGGCAGCGCGCGCCTGGAAGAGCGCCTGCAGGCGGCGCGGCGCGAGAGCTTCGCCGAGAAGCTGCGCCTGACCTATGTGGCCCTGACCCGGGCCCGCGACCGCCTGTGGCTGCACTGGGGGCCGGTCGCCCTGCCCAAGGCCAAGAAGGACGGCTCGCTGCCCGACGAGGGTCTGCACAGCAGCGCCCTCGCCTGGCTGCTGCATGGCCGCGAGCTGCCTGGCGCCGATGCCCTGGCCGAAATGGCCGGCTACCTGGCCGGGCGCGAAGGCCTGGTGCTGGCCGCCGAGCTGGATCGCCTGGCCGACGGCAGTGCAGGGTTGATCGCCCGCCTGGCCCCGCTCGACGACGAAGCCAGGGCCGCTGGCGAGCGCCGCGCCGAGCCGCCGCAGTTACTGCAACCCTTCGCCCGCAGCCTGCACAGCGCCTGGCGTATCGGCAGCTTCTCCGGTCTCTCCGCCGGCATGCACATGGAGGCGCCAGACCGCGATGCCCTGGCCCTGGTCGACGCTAGCGAGCCGGGTACCGGCTTCTTCGCCTTCCCCCGTGGCGCCCGTGCCGGTACCTGCCTGCACGCCATCCTCGAGGACTGGATGCGCGCCAAGGGCAGCCTGGAACAGCTGGTGCCGGCCGCGCTGCAGGCCCACGGCATCGACGCCGAGCTGTGGGGCGCGATCGCCACCAGCCAGCTGCAGGCGGTGCTGGATACCGACCTGGACGGCCACGGCCTGTGCCTGTCGGCCCTGCAGCCGAACCGCCGCCTGCCGGAGCTGGGCTTCACCTTCCCGGTCGAGCGCCTCGACGTCGAGCGCCTGCGCGAGCTGCTGGCCGATCCGGCGCATGGGTTGCCGCCGGCCATGCGCCAGGCCGCCGAGCGCCTGCAGTTCGACGAGCTCAAGGGCTTCCTCAAGGGCTTTATCGACCTGACCTTCGAGCATGCCGGGCGCTGGTACATCCTCGACTACAAGTCCAACTGGCTCGGCCCGACGGCCGCGCACTACGGTGCCGAGCGCCTGGAACAGGCCATCGCCGGCGAGCACTACCACCTGCAATACCTGATCTACCTGGTGGCGCTGCGGCGTTTCCTGCGCACGCGCCTGGCCGGCTTCAGCGACGAGCAACTGGGCGGCGCCTGGTACCTGTTCCTGCGTGGCATGCCGCAGGCCGGGGTGTACTTCGCCCGGCCGAGCGATGCCCTGCTGGATGCGCTCGACGCGCTGTTCGGAGGTGCGGCATGACCCTGCAGGAACTGCCCCTAGGCCCGCTGGAGCGCGCCCTGCTGGCCAGCCTGCGGCGCCTGGAGCCGAAGGCGGATGACGCCGTGCTGGCCAGCGCCGCCCTGTGCAGCGAGGCCCTGGCGGCGGGCGATGTATGCCTGCCGCTGGCGCGGGTGGCGGGCCGTCGGCCCTGGGCGGAGTTCGACTTCGCCCTGCCGGCGTTGCTTGAGTTGCGGGCCCTGCTGGAGTCTTCCGCGCTGGTCGGCAAGCCCGGTGCCTTCGCCCCGCTGATCCTGGATGGCGAGCGCCTGTACCTGGCGCGCTACCAGGCTTACGAGCAGCATCTGGCCGAGCGCCTGCTGGCCATGTCCGCCGAGCGCCCCGCCGTGGACGAGAGCGGCCTGAGCGACAGCCTCACGCGCCTGTTCGCCTTCAACCAGCAGCAACCGGACTGGCAGCGCCTGGCCGCTGCCCAGGCAGTGCGTCGTCGGCTGGCGGTGATCTCCGGCGGCCCCGGCACCGGCAAGACCACTACCGTGGTGCGCCTGCTGGCGGCGCTGCTGGAGCAACCCGGCGGCGACAGGTTGGCCATCGGCCTGGCCGCGCCGACCGGCAAGGCCGCGGCGCGCATGGCCGAGGCGATTCGCAATGCCAAGGCCGAGCTGCCGCTGGCGGACGAGCTCAAGGCCCTGCTGCCGGACGAGGCGCGTACCCTGCACCGCCTGCTCGGTAGCCGTGGCGATAGCCCGGCCGTACGTCACGACGCGGCGCGGCCGCTGGCGCTGGACGTGCTGGTGGTGGACGAGGCGTCGATGGTTGATCTGGCGCTGATGGCCAAGCTGGCTGCCGCCCTGCCACCGCAGGCGCGCCTTATCCTGCTCGGCGACAAGGACCAGCTGGCGGCAGTGGAGGCCGGCGCGGTATTCGCCGAGCTGTGCGAAGGCCGTGGCTTCGACGCGGCGGCTGCCGCCGAGCTGCAACGCATCACCGGCCAGAGCGTGCCGGTCGAGGCACCACGCTCGGCGCTGGGCGATGCCGTCGTGCTGCTCACCCACAGCCACCGCTTCGCCGGCGACAGTGGCATCGGCGAGCTGGCGCGACGAATCAATGGTGGCGATGCCGCCGGTACCCTCAACCTGCTACGCGAGGGCCGTGCCGACCTGGCCTGGCAAGCCGGACCGAGTCAGGCGTCGTTGCTGGATCGCCTGGAGCAGGGTTATCGCCCCTATCTGCAGGCAGCGCGTACCGGCGAGCCGGCGGCGGCCTTCACCGCCTTCAACGCCTTCCGCGCGCTGACCGCCCAGCGCGAAGGCCCCTGGGGCGTCAGTGGCCTCAACGAGGCATTGGAGGCGCGCATCAAGCGCCGCTACTCGCTGGCCGAGCGCGAGCGCTGGTATCCCGGCCGCGCGGTGATGGTGCGGCAGAACGACTATGCGCTGGGGCTGTTCAACGGCGATATCGGCATTTGCCTCGCCTCGGAACACGGCCTGCGGGTGTTCTTCGAGGGCGAGGGTTCGGGCGCCGACAGCTTCCGCGCCTTCGCTCCGGCACGCCTGCCCAGCCACGACAGTGCCTTCGCCATGACCGTACACAAGAGCCAGGGCTCGGAGTTCGCCGAGGTCCTGCTGGCCCTGCCGGAAAGCCCCAGCCCACTACTGACCCGCGCGCTGTTCTACACCGGCATCACCCGCGCCAAACAGAAAGTGGAAATCTGGGGCCTGCCGGCACGCCTGAGCGAGGCGGTGAATACAAAAGCCGAGCGCGCGGCGGGATTGGCGCAGCGGTTGGGGGTTACCCCAGCCGAGCCGCCAGCGATCACGCCGCCGATCAAGACGCCTGCGGGCCAGCTCGATCTGTTCTGAGCGGCAATAAAAAACGGGGCCATTCGGCCCCGTTTTTCTGTTCACGCGTTGCGGCTTACTCGCCCGGAATGTCCTTGCGCAGTTTCACCGGGTCTTCCTTGCGGCCCTTGAGGACGCGCATGCGGATGTTCAGTGCTTCCACGCCCAGCGAGAAGGCCATGGCGAAGTAGACGTAGCCCTTCGGCACGTGGACTTCGAAGGCTTCGGCGATCAGCACGGTACCGACCACGACCAGGAAGGCCAGGGCCAGCATCTTCAGCGACGGGTGCTTGTCGATGAAGTCGCTGATGGTGCCGGCGGCCAGCATCATTACCAGCACGGCGACGATGATCGCGGCGACCATGACCGGCACGTGGGAGACCATGCCGACGGCGGTGATCACCGAGTCCAGGCTGAACACGATGTCGATGATGGCGATCTGGATGATGGTGCCGATGAAGTTGCGCGCGGCGGTGTTGCCCGGCGTCTGCTCGGCTTCGTCTTCGCCTTCCAGGCTGTGGTACATCTCGGTGGTGCTCTTCCACAGCAGGAACAGGCCGCCGAAGAACAGGATCAGGTCACGCCCGGAGATGCCCTGGCCGAACAGCTCGAACAGGTCGTTGGTGAGCTGCATGATCCAGGTGATCGACAGCAGCAGGGCGATACGGGTGACCATCGCCAGCGCCAGGCCGAACAGCCGGGTGCGCGCCTGCATGTGCGGCGGCATGCGCCCGACGAGGATGGCGATCATGATGATGTTGTCGATGCCGAGGACGATTTCCAGGGCGGTCAACGTCAGGAAAGCAACCCAGATTTCCGGGTTGGTGAACCATTCCATTTAGGGATTCCTTTGTACTGGGTAGGCGAAGGCCACGCGGGGCGGCGCGATTCTAGCCGCCTTTGCGTGAAAATTCCGTCAAGCCGTGAGTTTAGCCGCCGAACAGCGGGAACACGCCGAGCAGCAGCGCCGCCAGCATGATGGCCAGGCAGATCAGCACCGCCCACTTGAGGGTGAAGCGCTGGTGGTCGCCGAACTCGATCTTGGCCAGGCCCACCAGCAGGTAGGTCGAGGGTACCAGCGGGCTGAGCAGGTGTACCGGCTGGCCGACGATCGAGGCGCGGGCCATTTCCACCGGGCTGATGCCGTAGTGGCCGGCGGCCTCGGCCAGCACCGGCAGCACGCCGTAGTAGAAGGCGTCGTTGGACATGAAAAAGGTGAAGGGCATGCTCACCAGGGCGGTGATCACCGCCAGGTACGGGCCCATTGCCTCGGGGATCACCGCCAGCAGGCTCTTCGACATGGCCTCGACCATGCCCGTGCCGGACAGGATGCCGGTGAAGATGCCGGCGGCGAAGATCAGCCCGACCACCGCCAGCACGTTGCCGGCATGGGCGGCGACGCGTTCCTTCTGCTGCTGCAGGCAGGGGTAGTTGATGATCATGGCGATGCTGAAGGCAATCATGAACAGCACCGGCAGAGGCAGCAGGCCGGCGATCAGGGTGGCCATCAGCGCGGCGGTCAGCGCGCCATTGATCCACAGCAGCTTGGGTCGGCGCGCCTCCGGGTACTGCGAGACGCTGATCTCGGCGTGGTTGTCCTGGTCGTCCGGCAGGTGCAGCACGCCGAGGCGGGCGCGCTCGCGCTTGCCGTAGATCCAGGCGACGCCGAACAGGGCGATGCAGCCGACGATCATGGCCGGGATCATCGGCACGAAGATGTCCGACGGGTCGACGTGCAGGGCGCTGGCGGCGCGGGCGGTGGGGCCGCCCCAGGGCGTCATGTTCATGATGCCGCCGGCGAGGATGATCAGCCCGGCCATGATCAGCGGGCTCATGCCCAGCCGGCTGTACAGCGGCAGCATGGCGGCGACGCAGATCATGTAGGTGGTGGCGCCGTCGCCGTCGAGGGAGACGATCAGGGCCAGCGCGGCGGTGCCCATCGACACCTTCAGCGGGTCGCCCTTGACCATGCGCAGGATGGCACGCACCGCCGGGTCGAACAGACCTGAATCGATCATCAGGGCGAAGTAGAGGATGGCGAACATCAGCATCACCCCGGTCGGGGCGAGTTTGCCGATGCCCTCGAGCATCATCGGGCCGATGCCGGCGGCGAAGCCACCGATCAGGGCGAAGGTGATGGGCACGATGATCAGGGCGATCAGGGCGGACAGGCGTTTGGTCATGATCAGGTACATGAAAGTCATGACCATGGCGAAGCCGAGGAAGGTCAGCATAAGGCTATCTCCGGACGGGCGTGCTGTTCCGCTCATTCACTTCGCGGGGCGAAGCAGGCGGTGGCGGAACATGGCTTGCGCCCATCTTGTTGTTGTCGAAACGCCGGTTCCGGGGCCGGCGGTCGTCGGATGCTAGGGGCTCAAGCTTTCAGCGGGCTTTCGATGGATGACCGTTCGTGCCGTGAGGAGGGGACGTCGGCGGCGGCATGGATGGGCAAATGTGCGGATCGCCGCTAGGGTGAAAACCAGCACCGAGGAGCCTGTCATGTCCGAAACCCATACCGGCGGCTGTCACTGCGGCCGCCTGCGCTATGCCTTCGAGGCGCCGCTGCGCGACATCGCCCACTGCCATTGCTCGATCTGCCGGCGCACCACGGGCGGCATCGTCACCACCTGGCTGACCCTGCCGATGAGCGGCTTCCGCTGGACCCACGGCAGCGCCGCTGCCTACGCCTCCTCGGCCAGTTGCACGCGCTACTTCTGCGCTCACTGCGGCTGCCATCTGACGCTGTTCACCAGCCACAGCCCGGACACCCTGGATATCACCGTGGCCAGCCTCGACCAGCCGGAGCTGGCGCCGGCTAACCGGCATATCTGGATCGGCAGCCGGTTGCCCTGGTTGCGGCTGGACCCGGGCCTGCCGGAGGAAGAGGAGGAGCGCCTGTAGCGGCGGCGTCAGGGCAGGATCAGGCCGCCGCTGGCCTTGTGCAGCTCGCGCAGGTGCTGGCCGAGCTGCTGCAGATTGGCCTCGCCGGCCTCGATCTCGGCCAGCAGCTCCGGCTCCAGCAGGCTTCGCACTTCCTTGTCGAGGTCGTCGCTGAGCTGGCGCAGACGGGTCTGCCGCTCGCTGCTGGCGGCTTCCAGCTGCTGCCATTCACCGGGTTGCGGCAGGCCGTAGCCAGCGTCCAGCAGCTCGGCCGGACGGCTGAGGAAGCCGCTGTTGTCGAGGATCTGCTGCAGCGTGGCGTCGGCCGCGTTGAAGCGGCTTTCCTTGGGGTTGTCGCGGGCATTCAGGTAGCGCTGCTTGAGCTGTTCCTGGGCCAGCAGCAGCTGGCGGCGGAGGGCGGCCTGCTCCAGTAGCAGCAGCGCGGCGCTGGCGCGCAGGTCGGCACGCGCGAACCAGCTGCGGCGCTGCTCGGCCGGCAGTGCCAGCCAGTCCTCGACGGCCGGCTGTGGGATGTCCAGGCGCGAGCGCAGGATCTCGAACATCGCCTGGTAGCGCTCGCGGAAGGAGTCGAAGCGATAGCCCAGGCGCAGGGCCTCACGCGGGTCGTCGAGCACGCTGCTGTCGGCCAGGCCGCGCCCTTCCAGAATCTCCAGTAGGCCGTTGGGCATGATGCTGTCGAGGTCCTGCAACTCGCGCCGGCCGGTGCCACCGCGCAGCAGCTTGAGGGTCTCGACGGCGCAGTTGTTGGAGAGGAACCAGTAGTCGCCGTCGTAGCTCCAGTGCTGCTCGGCGGAGCGCCGCACCAGGCGTTCGATTTCATCGCGCGACAAGCGCAGCGGTATCGAGGACAGGCTGCGCAGCTCGACCTTGGTGTACTCCTCGATGACCTGGGCCAGCGGCAGGATGAACAGGCGCGAGGGGTAGGCGCCGGTCAGTCCGTCCCAGCTGGACAGTTGCACGTCGCCGACGAAGGCGCGGTAGGACAGCACCAGATGCTGGTCCAGATCCAGGCGGCAGGCCGGCCCGCGCGGGCGGCCCGGTGCGCAGACCACCAGGCGCAGCATGCTGTGGCCCCAGCGGCTGGCCCATTGCTGGTTGGCTTCGGCCAGCAGGTAATCGACCTCGTAGACGCGCTCGGGATCGAGCTTGCCCAGCGGCTGACGGGCGAAGTCGCGGCCGGCATTCAGATAGGGATAGTCGCCAGGGCATGCCGCCTGTGCTGCCGGCTGCCAGGCGAAATGCTCGCGCAGGTAGCGCTGCAGGGTGGGGCGGCGACAGGCGTAGCTCGGGTCGAGGAGGAAGTATTCCATGTTCACCGCGAGAAACTCGCGCGGGTTGCTCAGCTCGTAGCTATCCGGCGAGCGGGCCACCTGGCCGTTGTCCGTCTCGCGGACACCGCGGCGGCCGACTTGCTGCTGCCAGCCGGCGAGGTCGAGTAGCTGCGGGTCGTCGCTGAGGGTGAAGCGCCGCGCATCCTGCCCGCGACATTCGGCGCGCTGGCCGACCAGGCCGCTGGCCTGCGAGTCCTGCCGGCAGCGGGCCAGCAGGCGGCGCTCGGCCTCCGGCCAGAGGCGGGCGCGGTCATAGAGATGGGTCAGCTCGTGCAACACGGTGGCCAGCAATTCGCGCCGCAGGCTGCCATGGGCGCGCCCGCTGGGCGCTTCGGCCTGCGCTGGGTCGAGCAGGCGCGGCAGCAGGCTGGCGTTCAGCGCGAGGGCGTCGAAGCGAGTGGTACGGCCATAGACGGCGGCGGGCAGGTCGGCGGACCAGCGCACCGTCACCCCGCGGTCCAGGCGCTGGACGAAGCTCGGCGGCAGGGCGGCGCTGGCTTCGTCGAGCAGCTCCTGGCTGGCCTGGCGTTCGGCGAGGGAGAGGTCCTCGGCGTCCAGACTCAGGCGCAGTCCGGCCTGGGCGCTGGTGCCGCTGAGCAGCAGAAGTGCCAGCAGCCAGCGCGCGGCGCGCGGGATCACAGGGCGAGAATGGCTTCGGCCAGTTGCTGGTCGGAGGCGCCGCGGGCTTCTGGTAGCTGCTCACGCAGGGTGGCGAATGCCGCTTCCAGGCGCGCGCCGCGGATATCGCCCTGGCTGGCGACGAAGCTGGCAGCATCGTCACGAGCGGCCAGCACGACCTTCATGTCACGAATCGAGGTAGTGGTATCCGACGTGAAGTCGAAACTACGGTCCAGGGCGCGGACGATGATGTTGCTGGTGGCCACCAGGGTTTGCGCCTGGGCGCCGGCGGCGAGGCATAGGGAGGTGGCAAGAAGGGCGGACAACAGGCGGCGCATGGCAGCGGCTCCAAACAGGCGAAACGGGTAGGGTTGGGTATTGGACGAAAATAGGCCCTGTCAGTTCAAGCTCACAGAGCCTGAGGCGGGAGGCTTGTCACGTGATCTCGATGATTGTGGCTGTAGGTCAGCTTCAGATTGCTGGCTGCCAGCTGCAATGTCGCGGCCAGATATGCCGCCGCTCGGTTATGAATGAAAGATGCGGAATGGAAGGTTACTGCGAGAAATAACGGGTGGTCATTGCAGGCAGCAATGGGGCTATGGTCGACATCTACGCCGAAACGGCCCTTATCATCCGAGACTGCTTGCTTTGGTCCGCATTTGCTGCTTGAGTGCGCGTTTATTTTTATAGGCGGTACCGCATCCAGATCAGTCGGGGTGTGGTGTGGGCTGATTCGACATGATCATTCTAGTTGGTTCAAAAATCGACCAATCCAGTATTCAGGCGGCCCTGGGCAAGCCGGAGTACAGCTACTTCTTTTTGCTGAAGGACTTTCTTCCCGCCCTCGAACGATTGGGGCAGGTGATAAGTGTCAAAAGCATCGAAGAGGTCAATACGTTCTACCGGCAATATCGAGAAGCCGGTGAGCAGGTCGTTTTTTTCAGTTTCACTCCACCTCATCAGACCCCATTGGATCTGGCCTGCCCGACCATCTGTGTATTTGCCTGGGAGTTCGATTCGCTGCCGAGTATCTCGGAAGAGGAAGCGGCCAGGGCGCAATCCGGTGACTGGCATGCCGACCCGAGTAACGACTGGAGCCGTGTTTTCTCGCGGCTGTCCGGTGTGATTCCGACCAGTCGAGAAGCGGCCGCACTGGTCGAGCGCAGCTGCCAGGGGCGCGTGCCGGTTGTGGCATTGCCGGCGCCGATCTGGTCGCGCTTCGCGAGCGTTTGTCCGGAGCAGGGATGGCCAGTTGAAAAAGGGACGAGAAGTTTCCGTTTCGCCGGACAGGTTATCGATAGCCGACAGCTGAGGCTGGACCCCAAGAGCGTCGCCCATCGTCCCTATTCCGAAGCCAAACGTATCAGCAAGGCTCTGCTGCAGGGTTGGTGGCATGAAGTGCGCCTGCCCATGGCACGCCCCGGCCTATCCCAGCCGGAAGCGCAAGCGCCGGAATTGCGCCCGGTCAGTGTCGATGGCGTCGTGTACACCAGCGTGCTCAATCCGGCGGACGGGAGGAAGAACTGGATAGATATGCTCAGTGCCTTCTGCTGGGCCTTCCGCGATCAGCCGGATGCCACGCTGATACTGAAGATGACCCACAGGGACATCGAGCTATATCGCGGCACTCTCTTGAACACTCTGGCGCGGTTGTCGCCATTCCGTTGTCGAGTCATCGCGCTTCACGGCTTTCTCGATGATGAGCAGTACCTGGAATTGATCAAGGCAACCACCTATTACGTGAATGCCTCCTCCGGCGAAGGGCTGTGTATCCCGCTGATGGAGTTCCTCAGTTGCGGAAGGCCGGCGCTGGCGCCAGCCCATACGGCGATGGCCGATTATCTGAATGAAGATTGCGCATTTCTCGTCGATTCCTGCCTCCAGCCAACCGACTGGCCGCACGACCCGACCGGCATACATCTGACGCACAGCCATCGCCTCAACTGGGAGTCGTTGATGCAGCTCTACCGGGACAGCTACGAAATCGCGGGCGATCAGGCGCGTTATTCGAGCATGTCCAGGCAAGCAAGCGCCCGTCTGTGCGACTTCAGCTCTCTGGAACGTGTGGTGGGCGAGTTGCAGGGCTTCCTGGCGAAGATGCTGTCGCAGTCGGCGCCAGCCTCGCAATGCGAGGAGCTGCCGCGATGAGGTTCCTGGTTTATTCCGAGGTCAATGCCGACACTATCGCCAGCAATCTGGGGCAGTCCGAGTACAGCTATTACTTCGTGCTCAAGGAGTTCCTTCCCGTCCTGCGCGGGCTGGGCGAAGTGCAGGTAGTGAAGGATCCGCTGCGCGAAGTCGATGCGCTTTATGCCCAGGCCCGTAAGGGCGGCGAGAAGTGCGTTTTCCTTTCTTTCACGCCGCCACACAAGACCCCGTTGGGTCTTCGCTGCCCCACCTGGCCGGTTCTGGCTTGGGAGTTCGACAGCATCCCCACCGAACATTGGTTCGGCGAGCGCCACCAGAATTGGCGCCATGCGCTGGCACGCTGCGGCCACGCGATCACCCACTCCGGAATGACCCTTGATCTCATCAGGCGAGAGATGGGGGCGGACTATCCAGTGGCGTCCATCCCCGCACCGGTCTGGGACAAGTACGCCGCGCTGCGCGAACGTCTTGCCGCACAGCCAAGTCCGCAAGCCGTGGAGCTGCATCTCAGCTCGGGCATACTGATCGACAGCCATGCTGCCGATTTCGCGGAGCAACTCCCCGATCGCGAGAAGGTGGTAGCCGCAGTCGCCGCGGCGCGCCAGCCTCGCGGCGCTGCCAGTCCTGCGGCGGCGCTGCCGCGTGAGCGCCAGCAGTCTCTGCTTCGCATCACTTATCGCTATGCCATGGAGTGGTACCGCCTGGTGGGTCGCGAGCTTCTCGCCGACTGGCACCTGTATGCCCGGCACAAGCTGTTCGGTCAGCCGCTGCCGCCGAAAGCCGAACCGATCAAGCCGCCAATGCCTGAGAGCTGGTTCCCCCGGGAGCCGCGGCTGGCTCTGTCCGGAGTGGTATTTACATCCCTGTTCAATCCTAGCGACGGCCGAAAGAACTGGGTGGACATGCTGACGGCATTCTGCACAGCCTTCCATGACTGTCCGGACGCTACCCTGGTGTTCAAGTTGGGCAACAACGATTGCCAGCCGGAAATCAACGACATGCTTATCTGCATGGCGCGGCTGCCCAGATTCGCCTGCCGGGTGGTGGTATTCAATGGCTTCCTCGAGGGTGCGGATTTCGAGAGGCTGATCGAGGCGACCCATTTCGTGGTCAATGCCTCCTACGGTGAAGGGCAATGCCTGCCGTTGATGGAGTTTCTCTCCTGCGGTCGGCCTGCGGTGGCTCCGCGCAATTCCGCCATGCTCGACTACATGGACACGGAAGTCGGCTTCGTGGTGGATGGCTGGCAGGAAGCCAGGGCCTGGCCCCAGGACCCGCGAGCCGCTTTCCGTACCTGTCAGCAACAGATCAATTGGGAGTCCTTGGTTCAGGCTTATAAGGACGCCTACCGTTGTGTTCGCGAGGAGCCTGCGCGTTATGCCGAGATGTCGCGCAATGCGGTTGAGCGGATGCGGGGGCACTGCTCCCGAGAGCAGGCAAGCCAGAGGCTGCGCGAGCTTATGCAGCTCGAGGAGCTGCCAACATGCTGAGCAAGTTGATGTTCTGGCGCCAGAAAGCACCGCAGCTCAATGTCGATGCATCAGACGTAGTCTCTGATGCAGATTACGTCGATCCCCGCGATTGCGGGCTGGTCGATCTTGTGCAAAGCGGATGGTTCCAGAACGAGAGCGGCGAGCTGTTTCAAGGCTTCCCGATCGGTGGCGATGATGTCGTGCTCGATGTCGGTTGTGGCGCGGGCTTTGCCACGATGTTTGCCGCCAGCAGGGGCGCGCATGTGATCTTCAGTGATGTGGTGGCGGAGAAGGTGGAGAACCTGCGCGAGCGCGTCGTTGCTACGCCTGCACGCACTGCGCAGGGGCTGGTTTCGGACTCCGATCCGCTGCCATTGGCAGATGCCACGGCCACGCGGGTAGCCGCATTGGAGATGCTTGAGCATGTGTCGGATCCGCAAAAGGTGATGAGGGAGCTGGTTCGTGTTGGAAAACCCGGCGCTCTGTATCTACTGGCGGTACCGGATGCGCGTAGCGAGCACATGCAGCAGGGGCTGGCCCCGCAGTCTTACTTCAGCGCGCCCAATCATATCCACGTGTTTTCCCGCGAGCAGTTCGCGCGACTGGTGGAGGATGCGGGGCTGATCATCGAGCATCGTGGAACCTATGGCTTCTTCTGGTCTATGTGGATGCTCATTTACTGGACCTGGGCGAAGTCGACGGGGCAGGATCTCGACTCGATTCCGCACGACGTGGTGCAGCCGCCATATCCGCAGATCGTCAATGATTGGGCGAAGCTCTGGCACGCCATCATCAAGATGCCCGCATCCGACTCCATGAAGAATGCGCTGGATGAGTTACTTCCCAAGAGTCAGGTGATAGTGGCGCGCAAGCCACTGTGAACCTGCAACAAATAGATAATGAGGACTCCCATGCTGGGATTGCTGAAGCGAATCGGACGTCGGGTACTTGGAACCCCTGTGCAACCTGAACGCCCCCAGGTGGCGGATGACCCAACGCTGACCGACGCCCATCTGAGTGGCTGGTTTCATCGTGAAAGCCAGGAGCTTTTCGAGGGGTTCCCGATAGCCGCTGAAGATAGCGTGCTGGACATTGGTTGTGGCGATGGCACTTTCGTACGCTTTTGTGCCGAGTTCGGTGCTGAAGTTATCTTCGCCGACATCGACGGGGAGAAGATCGCTGGGGTCGAGCGCTCGTTGCAGGGCTCGCGTGCACGTGGCGTTGTGCCGTTGGTGACCGACGCTAACCCGCTGCCGTTGCCAGATGCGCGTGTCAGTAAGGTAGTAGCCATGGAGGTGCTGGAGCACGTGGAGGATCCGGCGCAGTTCGTGAGGGAGCTGGTACGTGTCGGCAAGCCTGGCGCGCAGTACCTGATCACGGTTCCGGATGCGCTGGCCGAGAACGTACAGAAAAACCTGGCTCCCGCTTCTTACTTCGAGCGGCCCAACCATATTCGTGTCTTCCAGCGTGACGAGTTCGAGAAGCTGCTCACCGATGCTGGTCTGATCGTCGAGAAGCGTGCCTATTACGGCTTCTACTGGTCCATCTGGTGGTTCTTCTTCTGGGCGTGCAAGCAGGAGCTGTCGCCGCCATGGCATCCGCTGCTCGAGACCTGGCAGCGTACGTGGGGCATCCTGCTTTCTACTCCGGATGGTCCACGCATCAAGAAGGCGCTGGACGAGGCGATGCCTAAGAGCCAAGCGATCATCGCCCGCAAGCCTTCTTCCCCACCTACCGGGCAATGAGCAACCGCATAGCCGACATTGAAATGCTGCGCGGTTTTGCCGTGCTGTTCGTGGTTATCCATCACGCCAATGGTGCTCTGTTCACTTGGAGCAGTTCGGCGATGTCGCATTTCTACAGCTACTTCTGTGGAGGCGTCGGTGTCGATCTGTTCTTCGCTATTTCTGGCTTTGTAATCGCCCGGGACTTGATACCGCGTCTGCGTGAAAGTCAGAGCGGTAAGGTGGCTCGAGCCATCACGCTGGCCTTCTGGGTGCGTAGGGCATGGCGCTTGTGGCCATCCGCCTGGCTATGGCTGGGCGTTATCTTGCTTGCCAGTATTTGGTTCAACTCAACAGAGGCGTTCGGCAGCTTCCAGACCAATCTTGAGGCCACCTTTGCTGGGGTGCTGCAGATAGCCAATCTGCGATTCGCTGATAGCTTCATGCGCTATTTCTATGGTGCCAGTTTTCCGTATTGGAGTTTGTCACTGGAAGAGCAATTCTATTTCCTGCTTCCGCTGGTAGTGTTGATTGCTCGGCGTTACTTGGTTTGGGTATTGCTCGCGCTGGTACTGTTGCAGTTCTTCCAGCAGCGTTCATTGATCATGCTGATGTTCCGTACGGACGCCATTGCACTTGGAGTGTTGCTCGCGCTCTGGTCCGCACATCCGTCTTATCAGGCGTTTAAGCCGACTCGGCTGGCCCGTAATGGACTGGGCATGCTGGCGTTGTTCAGCATGCTGTTATGCATAGCGGCTCTCGGATCAGAATGGCTCAGCACTATCCATTTCAATTATGGAATCATCGCTGTCGTTTCGGCTGCCTTGGTTTGGGTAGCTTCATACGATGCTGATCTGCTTTTTCCAAACGGGTTGTTCAAGAACCTGATGATTTGGCTGGGGACGCGCTCCTACGCCATTTATCTGGTACATATTCCGGCATTTTTCTTCGCGCGGGAGCTTTACCATCGGCTAGCCCCTGCATCGCTGGGCCCCGATGAAAATATGTTTTGGCCTTTGTTGATTATGGCTGGCGCTCTGATCCTGCTCTTGAGCGATTTGAATTATCGCTTTGTAGAAATTCCCCTCAGGGCGCGCGGGGTTACCTTGGCCAATAAGATTCTTAAGAAAGCATCGTGAGTGAAAAATGCTGAATGCCCTGAAGTCGCGAGAGAATATTTTCAGCATCTGCTGCATGCTCTTTTTTGTTTCAGGTGTGCTGTTCGTCCGATTGGCAATGGGCATGGAGTTCCCCATTCCCTGGAATGACGAGACAGCTTTCATCTCGCAGGCATTCGAGTTCAGTCGCACCGGCAGCTTCTATGTCTACGGGCTGAACAGTGACCGTGTGGTGATGTGGATGCCGCCGGGTTTCATGTTGCTGCTGGCAGGCATATATAAAGTCTTTGGTTACAGCTTTGAGGTGTCACGCTGGGTATCCAGTGTTCTCTACCTCGGTCTCGGTATGGTTGCTCTGCTGGTCGTGCGGGCCAGCTTGTGCGGTTGGCGACGCCAACTGGGCATCCTGCTGATGCTCGTGGCTTTTCTCTCGCCCTATGCGCTGGTCATCGCCAATGTCGGGCGGATGGAGTCGCTCTATAGCCTGCTCTTCATGCTGTCGTTGCTGGCTGCGTTAAAGCGTCAATATGTTCTGGGGCTGGCTCTGGTGCTGTTCTCGGCCACCGTGCACTTCAATGCGGTGTACTTCTTGCTGCCCTACGCCGTATTGGTCGGCTGGAAGATCGTTCGGCGCGAGAGTTTGACTGTTGGTTCTTGGGAGTTGCTTGCACTGGTGCTTGCAGCCGTCGCGCTAGGTGGGTACGGCCTGTTCGTACTCAAGAACATCGCAGGCTTCCTCGAGGACATGCGCTTTCAGTTCGCCTTCAAGCTGGGCTCTTCCGTCATGGGTGGAGCGTCCGGTTGGGCGCTGTTGGCGGTCTGCTTCTGTATTCCTGTGCTGCAGTTGGCTGTACACCGACGATTCGCGACAGAAGTTCTGCTTTCGTTATATGGCATAGCCTTTATCGCGATGGCTCTGAACGGCCATAGCATGTGGTACTACTGCGCTTTCAATTTTGGATTCTGGCTGCTGATTCTCGGCATCTTGGCGAGCGGCAATGCGCTGGCAAAGCCGATCACTCGTGGTGCGAGTCTAGTCGTAGCGCTGCTGTTGTTCGGCCAGCTCTGTTACTACGGGTATCGCAGTACACCGGAACTGGACCCCTTGAAGCCCTCCCTGGGCAAGCTCGCACGCGACTTCTTGCCGGAGGGGGAGATCGACAAAGTCAGAACCTTCGTCAGAGCGCTGCCGCCAGGTGCTACGGTCTCTTTTGGTTACTCGGGCGTGGAGCCGTACTTCTTTGCCGACTTCGCCAGATCAGGGGCGCTCTGGACCGGCTCGGCGCATAGCGTGACCCAGGTATTTCCTGCTCGCGCTGTGGACTATAGGGTGTTGTGTGACAGCGTCATGTTCCCAGCTTATCTCTCGATCTATGACTGGGATGGCTTTCCTCGCAAAAGTCAGGACAGTGGCTGCAATATCACTCGCCTGAGCAAGGAAGATAAGCGTGAGCCGTGACGCGAAAAATCTGGAGATCGAGCAGCTGAGAGCGGTGTCGATCTGCCTGGTACTGGTTGCCCATGTCATTCTGCTCTCTCCTTTCATTGCCGAACGCATGATGCCGCTGTTTCGGTATGCCAGCTTTGGTGTCGGAGTAGATCTGTTCTTCTGCATCTCCGGCTATGTAGTTGCCAAAAGCTACTGCGATTATTTCGATCGTCACCGCGCCAATGGCTCGTTTTGGCTGGCTGCTCGAGCATTCTGGCTACGTCGCTGTTATCGCCTGCTCCCCTCGGCCTGGTTGTGGGTCTTGATTGGCATACTTTGCGCCGTCGTTTTCAACCGAACTGGCGTATTCATGGATCTTGAGCAGAACCTGAAAAGCGCCCTGGCCATCTTCAGCTTCTCGGCGAACATCGCGCACATGTATGGCTGGCTGGCCCCAAACAACGTGTACTGGAGTCTGTCGCTGGAGGAGCAGTTCTACTTTGTGCTGCCGCTGTTCCTGCTGCTGATTACAGGCAGGCGTGCCAGGATCGCAGCACTTCTGCTGGTAGTCGCGATCCAGTTCCCGCTCGCCCGTAATCCATTCGGCGATATGACTTCGCAATATCTCGCCTCATTTCGTATCGACGGCTTCGCCTGGGGAATTCTGGTTTTCCTGTTGTCCCGCAGCATCTGGTACAAGCGCCTGGAGCCTTGCATCCTTGCTCGACGCCCCGTAGCGCTGCTGGTCACGCTGTTGCTGTTTGGTCTGTTGATTACCGTCCCCGCGTTGTTTTTCACATGGTCGGTAAACATGGGCCTGTTGGCGATGATTGCCGCCATGCTCGTCTGGTTGGCCTCTTATGGGCGGGGCTACCTTTTTGGCTACCAGGCATTGACCGGCATCTTGTCGTGGCTCGGGGCCCGGTCCTATGGGATCTACCTGATTCACCTGCCGGTATTTCGCATCACCCATGAAGGTGTGACTCGCTATCTGGAAGCTACCGGCCAGGCCTATACGGTCGAGATTGTTCCGTTGCTGCTGCTCGTGGCGGGCGTGCTCATCGTGGTGCTGGCGGAGCTCAATTTCCGCTATGTAGAAGAGCCTTTGAGGCGTGTCGGTGCCGAGCGTGCCAGGCGCAAGCTGGCGGCACTGGCAGCTGAAGAAAGGGCTTTCCCCGCACTAAATCAGGACAAGGCAAGGAACACTGCTTAAACCCATGAATATGCCTTCCGTATTTCAGCGTCCATCCAAGGCGTTTGCTCTCACCCTCCTTGTGCTGGGCGGCCTGTTGTGTTTGTACGGCTATGAGTTCCTTCAACCCACGATCCAGATCGACGACGCTTACATCAGCTACAGGTATGCCCAGAACCTCGTCGATGGCCATGGCCTGGTTTACAACGTAGGCGAGCGGGTGGAGGGCTATACCAATCTCCTGTGGACCTTGCTGGTGGCTGGCGGGGTCGCGTTTGGAGGAAGTGCTTCCCTGGTGGGCCATTGGCTGGGTTTCGTCTCGGGCGTGTTCTTGTTGCTGGCCACCTTTTTTTACAGTCGTTGCTTGCTGCCCAGGGAAATGCAGTGGCTCGCTCTGGGTGCCCCGATATTGCTCTATGCGAGCAATAGTTTTGCTGCCTGGACGATTTCTGGTCTGGAGACGCCGCTCTTTGCAGCATTTGTGACTGCCGCAATGGTGGCCTTTGTGGTCGGGCGCATTGGCTGGGTATTGGCTTTCTGTGTCCTGGCTAGCCTGACTCGCCCGGAAGGTGCATTGCTGGCTGCGTTGTTGCTCGGTATCGACTGGCTGGCGCAACTGATTGCCCTGCGCCCCAGGCGTCTTACGGAGCTGCTACGACTCTCGCTGCCCT
Source organism: Pseudomonas sp. Gutcm_11s (assembly GCF_028649395.1). GTDB lineage: Bacteria > Pseudomonadota > Gammaproteobacteria > Pseudomonadales > Pseudomonadaceae > Aquipseudomonas. Next base: position 233,823 of record NZ_JAQSUW010000017.1, read on the forward strand.
GTTTGGCCTACGCACTGTTCATCGCCGGACTCACGGCGTTCCGTGTCATCTACTACGGCGATGCCCTGCCCAACACCTTCTACGCCAAGACTGGCGGCATCCCGCTGAACTACGGGCCAGCCTATCTGTATCGTTTTCTCATCGATGGCGCGATCTTTTTGCTGGTACCGGCACTCGTAGCCTTGCGCTGCAGGGCCTATCGCATGGGATTCGCATTCTTCGTGCTGATTGCGCTTTATCTGATAGTCGTAGGGGGGGATGTATTCTCCCATGGCCGCTTCCTATTGCCTGTGCTACCAATTTTGATTGCCGGGGCACTGCTGGGCATTGCTGAGCTCAGTAAAGCTTCCAACAAGGTCGGCTTAGTGGCAGCTCTCGTGCTTCCTGCCTTCGTGCTGTGTTCGCTATACAGTCTGTGGCCCCGCAATACCGATTTCTCCTCAACGCTTGAGGTTACATCCGCCTTCCCGCTTTCCGCTAAACGCGAGAGCGTGAAGGTGCCGAGCCTGCCGCTATCCGAACCATTCTTCGAGGCTCAGGTCGCCAAGCTGCGTCAGCTCGACCCGCCTGCCAAGCTAATAGCGGCGATAGGTATTGGCCAGATGGGGTATTTCGGTCGGGAAATGACAATTATCGATTTGGTGGGGCTGACAGATCGCCATATCGCTAGAAGTGCAGAGCAGATTGAGGGCTCGCTAATGATTCCGGGTCACCAGAAATCTGATGCTAACTATGTGTTGTCGCGTCGCCCGGATGTCATCTACATCCCAAAGTTGGGAGAGGCTGCATTGATCCCAACCTTGCTGAGCTTGCATCGTGATCCGCGCCTATCCGAGGAGTACCAGTGGGATGATGATCTAGCGGCATATGTGCGCCGCCCCGAGCTGCGGCGGGTGCCCTAGGGGTTCGCCGCGTAGCGGCAGATCGAGGCTGGCTTCCCGTTGGGTTTGAGTTCTTTATTGGCTATACCGGTAAATCGGCATGCCGCGCTCATGCCGAAGTAGCGACGCGAGACTGCTGGGCGCCTCAAGATAGACTGCCAGCAGTGTTCTGCTGCAGAAGATAGCCTGGCTGGAAGCGGTTTAGTGAAGCGCGCTCAAAGCGACAGCCTTTTGAAGATCGCTTCCGGAACAGACCTGATGATCAACATGATCAGCTGCCAGAAACCTGGGGTGTAGATAACGTCACGACGTTTGTCGAGCGCGCTCAGGATGTCGCCTGCCACCTTCTCCGGGCTGGCCCACAGCGGCCCCTTGGGGAAGGCTGCGGTCATTGGCGTGTCGACGAATCCCGGCTTGATCGTCAGCACCTGCACACCGCTCCGGTTCAGGCGATTACGTAGCCCCTGCAGGAACAGGCTCAAGGCACCCTTGGCCGTGCCGTACACATAGTTCGACTGACGACCTCGATCACCTGCTACCGAGCTGATCACGGCGATGCTGCCGTGCCCTTGTCGTTCGAAGTGGTTCGCTAGGCGAGTCAGCAGTGCGATGACGCTGAGTGCATTGGTCTGCAGCTCCTGCAATGTTGACTCGACGCTGCTTTCGCAGGCCTTCTGATCACCCAGCGTGCCATGTGCTATGAGGACCATGTCCAGCCCACTCAGGGTGTCCATTGCCTCGCTCAGTAGGCGCTCATGATCGTGCAAGGCATTGGCATCGAATACGGCACCCTGCGCGTTGCCAGCACCGCGCACGCGCAGATCCTTAAGCAGCGAGTCGAGACGCTCCGCATTGCGCGCCAACAGGAAAAGATGGTCACCGCGGCTGGCAAAGCCACGAGCAGTGGCCTCGGCAATTGCGGAGGTGGCGCCAATGATCAGAACCTTTTTCATGTCATTCATCCAGGCCGAGACGACGAGACTGCAGCGAAGCAAAGCGACCCAGGGCTCCCACGGAGGCGCGCACGGATTGGAATTGCTGCCAGTTGGGATAGCTGCGTTTGAAGGTGGTGGAGCTCATGCGTGCGTCCTTGGTGAGATAGAGGCGGCCACCATGGTCGAGCACCATGGCATCCAGTTCATCAAGCAGCGGCAGTAGGTTCGGCTCCATCTTGAAGTCGAGCGCCAGGGTGTATCCCTCTATCGGGAAGGACAGCAGGTTGTTGTTACCTGGGCCGAAGGCCTTGAGTACGGCGAGAAAGGAGCCGCGACGGGAGGCGGCAATGCGCTGAAGAATGGCATGTAGTCCATCTCGACCGGCCTCGCGAGGGAGGACGAACTGGTACTGGATAAAGCCTTCTTGTCCGTAGAGCCGATTCCAGTGGTGTATGCCATCGAGTGGATAGAAAAAACTCTCGTATGAGACTCGCTGGCGGCTCTCGGCTTGTCGGACGCGATTGTAGTAAAGGGAGTTGAAGGCCTGCATTGAGTAGCGATTGAGCAGGAGGCTCGGCATATCTATTGGAATGCTAAGCGCCGCTTTCTTTGGCAGTTGCAGATTGCCCTCTGGAGAGTGTTCGCCCAGCATCAGCAACGAGCGTCCTAGAGCGGCACCTTGGGCAAGGCAGTCGATCCAGGCCACAGAGTAGGTGCTCGCATGGTGGCGCTCGAATAGCTCCAGGGCCTCGTCGAGATTGGCCGCCTTGTGCGTGGTTTGATCGATATGGGCGCTGGCGATTCTTTTGAGGCGTAAAGTCGCAGTGAGGATCACCCCGGTAAGGCCCATGCCGCCACAGGTGGCCCGGAACAGCTCGGTTCGCTCGGAGTGCGAGCAAAGAACGCGGCTGCCGTCGGCTAACAACAGTTCAATTCGTTCCAGGCAGTTACTGAAGCAACCATCGAGGTGATGGTTTTTGCCGTGCACGTCACTGGCAATGGCGCCGCCTACGCTGACGAAGCGTGTTCCTGGGGTCACTGGTAGGAACCAGCCGCGTGGAACGAAAACGGCCAGGATATCGCTGAGACTGGTTCCTGCTTGGCAGTGCAGTAGCCCACTATCTTCATCGAAGGTCAGCAGATGCTGACAGTGGCGTGTCTCCAGTGTGATGGGGGCTAAGGCGCTGTCGCCGTAGCTGCGGCCATACCCTCTCGGGATCAGGGGGCGGTCCAGCATCCCTTGGATGTCGCTGATGGTCGTTGGCCACAGCGTTTGGCCTTCAATCCGTGGGTAGCGCCCCCAGCCTTCTAGCTTCATTAGTCGCTCTCGCCCACGCGGAACACATAGCGTTTATCCAGCTTGTACTTGGCCAGATAACCTATCGCCAACCCGATGACTCCCCCGACATAGCGCAGGGTGTCGGTCTGGAATATGAGATGGAAGGTGAACTCGAAGCCCCAGAAGATCACCGTCGTAAAAACGCCCATCAGGCTGTAAAGCAGGAAAATTCGGCCATCGTGCGCCATGTTGTCGGCTTTGAAACAAAAGATATAGCGTTTATCGAGGACATATTTGACAATCAGGCCCGCCCCAGTGCCCACCAAGACTGACAGGAAAATGTCGTAAGGGCCCCCATAGGCAAACAAGAAGGCATCCTGTGCGGCGATATTGCAAATGGTCGCTAACGCCGCCAGCAAGGCGTAGATCGCCGCCAACTTCATAATAATCACAGCCATCCGGGGAAAATGGCATGCATGCTAACGCAGCGCCGCGCAGCACTCTAGCGCGTCTTCAAGGATTGTTCGTTCTGCTACGGCCACGTCAGTGGGTCAAGAATGTGTTTGTACTGGCCCCTCTTTTATTTACCGGTCAGTTCATCCATTCGGGCGCTATTGTCGACAGCCTGTTCGCCATGGCGATCTTTTGCCTGGCTTCTTCTGCCTGCTATATCGTCAACGATCTTCACGATATCGAACGGGACCGGCGGCACCCCAAGAAATCACTAAGCCGACCGCTGGCTTCTGGATTGGTCCCTATTCCATTGGCACTGGCGGCTCTGGCTCTGCTCTACCTGTTGTTGATCCTCAGTTGGTGGTCATTTCCCAGGGTTCTGCCCGTGATTGCCGGCTATCTCCTGATCAATCTTGCATACACCTTTGTTCTGAAGCATCAGCCGGTAATCGACATCTTCACTGTGGCTACTGGATTTGTCTTGCGTGTCTATGCGGGAGCAATGGCGCTCAATGTGCCGGTTTCCGCTTGGATGTTTGTCACTACGCTCTGCCTGGCTCTCTATCTGGCTGCGGTCAAGCGTCGCCAGGAACTGGCCAGCCATGGTGGCGGCAGTCGCGAAGTGCTGGATCACTACACCCCTGCACTCATTGACCGCTACGCGGAAATGGCTGCTACCGGGGCGCTGCTTTTCTATAGTCTGTTCGTCATGCAGACACGCCCGGAGTTGGTGCTGACCATCCCCTTGGTGTTGTTCGGACTCTATCGCTACTGGTTCATCGTTGAGGCGCGCGATGAGGGCGAATCACCCACAGATGCACTGCTCGGTGACTGGCAGCTCCAGGTGACGGTTCTTATCTGGTGTGCTGCTTGCGCCCATGCGTTGTGGCCGAACTGATGGATATCTCATATCTGATCACGCCTTTTGCAGCCTGGTTAATTGCAGGCTGCAGCAAGTTCGCTATCAATAGCTTGCGAGCTCGACGTTTGGCATTCGACCTGATTGGTTATGGTGGTATGCCGAGCAATCACAGCGCCATTGTTGGCAGCATGGCAGCCCTGATTGCCTTGCGAGAAGGTATTGATACTCCTGCTTTTGGCGTTGCCCTCACACTCGCTTATATCGTTCTCCTTGATGCCAATAGCCTGAGGCGTCAGGTGGGTTTGCAAGCCGAGCGGCTGAACTTGCTATCGGTAGGAGCCCACCCACTGCGTGAACGTGTCGGACATAGCCGTCTGGAAATCGCAGCTGGGTTATTGGTAGGGGGGGCGGTGGCCTGGTTGGTCGATTTCCACTCTGTCCTGCTTGGAGCCTGATGCCATGCCCAGAAAAATACTGGTAACCGGCCTCAGCGGCTTCGTGGGTCAACAGCTACAACAGCATCCGCAGATTGCTACATGGCATTTGCTCGATAACAACCGGCTGGAACTGCTCGACCCGGCGTCCTTGGCGGAAATGCTGCAGAAGGATCGTCCGGATGCGGTCATTCATCTGGCTGGGCAGACCTTTGTGCCAGAAGCATTCCGGGCCCCGCAGCAGACTTTCGAGGTCAACCTGCTAGGGACGCTCAATCTGTTGCAGGCTCTTAAACAGTCCGGTTTTTGTGGCAGCTTCCTGTATGTCAGCTCAGGGGATGTTTATGGTCAGGTTGACGAGGAGGATCTGCCAATTTGTGAGACCTTGCTTCCTCGGCCACGGAACCCCTATGCCGTAAGTAAAGTTGCCGCTGAACTGCTCTGCCTGCAGTGGAGCTATCTGGAGCCTTGGCGCATCATGGTTGCGCGACCTTTCAACCATATAGGCCCTGGGCAGCGCTCGGACTTCGTCATTCCGGGAGTGGCCAGGCAGCTGGCCCGGATTCGACTGGGGCTACAGACGCCACGTATCGAGGTCGGGGACGTCGACGTTACCCGCGATTTTCTTGATGTCCGCGATGTACTGGACGCCTATTTCCACCTGCTTGATCGTGGGCGGAATGGCGAGATTTACAACGTTTGCTCTGGGATGGAATATCGCGTTCGCGACTTGATTGAGCAGATGGTGAACATCGCAGGCGTTGAGGTGGAGCTTGTTCAGGACCCGGCGCGCCTGCGCCCCAGTGAGCAGCGCCGAGTGGCCGGGAGCTCCTGGAAACTACAACAACAGACCGGATGGAAATCCGGCATTTCAATCACGGAAACCCTGAAGAGTGTTCTCTCTGACTGGGAAGCAAGAGTAGTAGAAGAATGAAAAAATCTGCTTTGATCACGGGTGTTACGGGCCAGGATGGCGCATACCTGGCCAAATTGCTGCTTGGAAAGGGCTATGAGGTGCACGGGCTGGTAGCACGCCGCAGCAGCGATACTCGCTGGCGTCTGCGAGAGTTGGGCATTGAGGGTGAGATTCGCTACTTGGAAGGCGATTTGGCCGATGCCTGCTCGATTCAGCGTGCCGTGATCAAGGCTAAACCTCAGGAAATCTACAACCTTGGCGCACAGAGCTTTGTCGGTAGCTCGTGGGATCAGCCGGTTATCACCGGTGTGGTCGATGGTCTGGGCGTCACCCACCTGTTAGAGGCTATTCGGCAGTTCAGCCCGGAAACCCGCTTCTACCAAGCATCTACCAGTGAAATGTTCGGCCTGATCCAGGCTGAACGCCAGGACGAGAACACGCCTTTCTACCCTCGTAGCCCATATGGCGTGGCGAAGCTCTACGGTCACTGGATTACTGTCAATTACCGCGAAAGTTTCAACCTGCACGCCTCCAGCGGCATTCTGTTCAACCATGAGTCGCCTCTGCGGGGCATCGAGTTCGTGACGCGCAAGGTCACGGACGCTGTTGCACGCATCAAGCTTGGCAAGCAGCGAGAGTTGCGCCTGGGTAACATCGATGCCAAGCGCGACTGGGGATTCGCAGGTGATTACGTCGAAGCCATGTGGCTGATGCTGCAACAGGATAGACCTGACGATTACGTGGTCGCGACCGGGGTTACTACTACGGTGCGTGATATGTGCAAGTTGGCGTTCGAGCATGTGGGCCTCAGCTATGAGGAGCATGTGGTTATCGATCCTCAGTTCTTCCGTCCTGCCGAAGTAGAAATCCTGTTGGGCAATCCTGCTAAGGCCGAGCGTCAGCTCGCATGGAAGCCGAAGACCAGCCTCGCCGAACTGATTCAGATGATGGTTGACGCTGACCTGCAGCGTGTCGGTCGGGAGTAAGTAGATGACTCTCGTTCCCGTGATTCTTTCCGGAGGCGCTGGTACCCGGTTGTGGCCGGTTTCTCGTGAAGGCCATCCCAAGCCGTTCATGCGCCTACCCGATGGCCAAAGCCTGCTGAGCAAGACCTATTTGCGGGCCGCCGCCCTGATCCCGCAGGGTGGTGCCATTCTCACGGTGACCAACCGCGAGCACTACTTTGCCAGCAAGGATCAGTTCGGCGAGGCCAATCTGCCGCTGCACAGCTCCCATTTTCTGCTCGAGCCGGAGGGGCGTAACACGGCGCCCGCCATTGCCGTGGCGGCTAGCCTGGTGGCCAAGCAGTACGGCGAGGATGCTCTATTGGTGATCATGGCGGCGGATCACCTGATTCAAGACCTCGCTGCTTTTCAGCGGGCCACCGCGCACGCGCTGGAGCTCGCTGAAAGCGGCCATCTCGTTACCTACGGTATTCGACCGACGGCCCCCGAAACCGGCTTCGGCTATATCGAATCCGGAGAGGCTCTGGATAGTGAAGGTGGCTGCAGGGTTGCGTGCTTTGTTGAAAAGCCGGATCTGCAAACTGCGGAAGAGTATCTGCAGAGCGGTCGCTTCCTGTGGAACTCGGGCATGTTCTGTTTCACTGCAGGCAGTATTTTGCGTGAGCTAGGTGAGCATGCTCCGGAAATAGTCCAGCTGGCGGAGGAGTGCTTGAGCGCTAGTCCCGCTCAGGAAAGCGCAGGCAATATTCTGCACGAGCTACAGGCCGCGAGCTTCGCTCGCCTACCAGACATCTCCATTGATTATGCCGTTATGGAGCGCTCTAAGCGGGTCGCGGTGATTCCTGCAACTTTTGACTGGAGTGACATTGGCTCCTGGAGCGCGCTATCCCAGCTGGTTCCGGCCGATGCTCAGCAGAACCGAGTGCAGGGCGATGCGATACTGGTCGAGACGCGCAACACCTTCATCCTTGGCGACAATCGCCTGATCGCCACCGTCGGTGTGGATGATCTGATCGTGGTAGATACCGCCGATGCTGTTCTGGTCGCGCGTGCCGACCGAGCTCAGGAAGTTCGTCAGGTCGCCAAGCAGCTCAAGCTCCGCAATCATGATTCTTACAGGCTGCATCGTACGGTCACCCGCCCGTGGGGGACCTATACGGTGCTTGAAGAAGGACCACGCTTCAAGATCAAGCGAATCGTGGTTAAGCCCGGAGGATCACTCTCTTTGCAGATGCATCACCATCGTAGTGAGCATTGGATTGTCGTCAGTGGTATGGCCAAGGTCGTCAACGGCGGCGAGCAGCCTTTGCTGGTGAATACCAACGAGTCGACCTTCATTCCGGCTGGCCACAAGCACCGCTTGGAGAACCCCGGTGTTATCGACCTGGTAATGATCGAAGTGCAGAGCGGTGAGTACCTCGGCGAGGATGATATCGTCCGTTTTGAGGATCACTACGGCAGGGTGCGCTAGTGCAGTTACTACTTCGCCGCGACCTGTGGGTCTATCGCGGCTTCATCCTCAGTAGCGTCAAACGTGAGTTCCAGAGTCGCTATCGAAACTCTCTGCTGGGGGCTCTCTGGCCCCTGCTGCAGCCTCTGGCGATGATCCTTATCTATACGCTGATCTTCTCTCAGGTCATGCGCGCACGCCTTCCGGGTGTAGACGATGGGCTGGCCTACGGCATCTTCATCTGCGCCGGCATATTGACCTGGGGGCTGTTTGCCGAGGTGTTGAATCGCAGTCTGGCGATGTTTCTCGATAACGCCAATCTGCTCAAGAAGCTCAGCTTTCCGCGCCTGTGCCTGCCGATCGTTGTGGCGCTCACGGCACTACTCAACTTCGCCATCACTGTGGGGCTGTTCCTCCTCGTGCTGGCCCTGATCGGCCGTTTTCCAGGCGAAGCGGTGCTGGCGCTGCCATTACTGGTCGGTCTGCAGTTGCTCTTTGCTCTCGGGCTAGGCCTGCTGCTCGGGGTTCTCAACGTGTTCTTTCGCGATGTTGGCCAGCTGTTCGCCATCGGCCTGCAACTCTGGTTCTGGCTGACCCCCATCGTTTACCCAATGAACATTCTGCCTCCCGCTCTCCAGCCCTGGCTGGCCCTCAATCCGATGAGTGGGCTGATGCAGGCTTATCAGGCGCTTTTCCTTCACGATGCCTGGCCGGGCTGGCAGCAGCTAGTGCCTGTCGCGGTAGCAGGGCTGGTCAGCTGCGTGCTCGCACTGCTGCTATACCGTGCCAAGACCTCCGACATGCTGGATGAGCTCTGATGGGCTGGGTTCGCGTGCAAGGGCTGGGCAAAGCCTTCAAGCAGTATCCGACACGCTGGGCGCGCCTGGCTGAATGGTTGATGCCGTGGAGGGGCGCGCGCCACCAGCTGAGATGGGCGCTCCGGGATGTCAGCTTCGATGTGCAACCTGGTGAAGCGATAGGTCTGATCGGTGCCAACGGTGCAGGAAAGAGCACGCTGCTCAAGTTGATTACCGGTACCAGCATACCCAGCACGGGCCGTATCAGCTTTGAGGGAAGAGTTGCGGCCTTGCTGGAGCTGGGCATGGGTTTCCACCCCGATTTCACGGGTAGACAGAATGCTCTGATGGCGGGTCAGTTGCTCGGATTGGCGGTCCATGAGGTTGAGCAACTCCTGCCGGACATCGTGGCTTTCTCCGAGATCGGTGCGGCTATCGATCAGCCGGTCCGAACCTATTCCAGTGGCATGCAGATGCGCCTGGCATTCAGCGTGGCTACCGCCCGCCGCCCCGATATCCTGATCGTCGATGAGGCCCTCTCGGTTGGCGATGCCTATTTCCAGCACAAGAGCTTCGAGCGCATTCGCGAGTTCCGGCGTCAGGGCACCACCCTGCTGATCGTTTCTCACGATCGCTACGCGATACAGTCGATCTGTGATCGAGCCTTGCTGCTGCATCAGGGAGATCTCCTGATGCAAGGCAGCCCTGAGGCGGTGCTCGATTACTACAACGCATTAATGGCCGACCGTGACGGCCAGTCGATCCGTCAGCAGGTGCTGGAAACCGGTCATGTGCAGACCATTTCTGGAACGGCCGAAGCCAGCATCCTCGCCGTGCGCATGTTCGATGACAAGGGCGCTACAAGTGAGGTGTTCGAGGTCGGAGAACCGATGTCGCTGGAAGTCGACATCGGGGTGAATGCGGATCTTGAGCGCCTCGATCTTGGCTTTTTGTTGAAGGACCGATTTGGCCTGGCGATGTATGGCATCAATACTCACCGACTCGAGCAGACCGTTCTGGCACCGAAGGTGGGGGATCGCTTCACCTTCCGTTTCGACTTCCCCATGCTGCTGGGACCGGGAAATTACTCGCTGTCATTGAGTCTCACCAAGGCTGACTCGCATCTGGACGGGAATTACGAATGGCGTGATTACGCCGCCATCCTCCATGTACATAACCGGCAACATGAACAGTTCGTTGGCAACACCTGGCTGAATGCCAAGGCCAGCGTCATGCGAGGAGGAGTCGTGTGAGCCGCTTGCTGTTCGAGTGCACCAACGTGTTCCGCAGCCCGGGAGTCAACTCCGGTATCCAGCGCGTTGTGCGCAATATCGTGCGCCAACTGGATAACGTCTCCGGCGATATTGAATGCGTGCCCGTTCTGTTCGCGCACAACCGGCTGTACAGGGTTCGTCAGCTGTTGCCGGGGGACGAAGGAAAAACCCTGCCGGCTCGCGCCTATGCCTGGCTGGAACGCCTGAACCAGGCCTTCTGGCGCCTGCATGGACGCTACGAGCAACATTGGCCGATGTGTCGCTGGCATAACGCGCGACGTGTTTTCTTCGTGCTCTGGCGGCTGCTCGGGCTACCCCTGGCAGTTGCCATGAGAGTGCTGCGACTGCTTGGTTACGATCCCTTGCAGCAGCGTGCCGAGCCTTTCGAGGCTCAGCCTGGCGACCAGTTGGTTCTGCTCGACTCGTCATGGCATGCCCAGCATTTTGCCCAGATTGAGGGGCTCAAGCGCCGCGGGGTGGGCGTGATTGCGGTCATATACGACCTGATCCCGGTGGTGCGCCCGGAGTTCTTCGAGGAGCGCCTGCGTGGCGTCTTCAACATGTGGTTCGATTGGGTGGTGCACCAGGCCGACGGCTACATGTCGATTTCGCAGAGCGTCAGCGAGCAGGTAAGCGATGAGATCACTCGCCGCCTGGGTAGAGACGCTGCGGCCGAGCGCTGGTACGGTTATTTCCACCTGGGCTCCGAGCTGGACCTGCGTGATGAGGCGGGAACGCCAACGGCAGACCTGATAGACCTGTTCGATTCCAATCGCCAGGTTTTCCTGGCGGTGAGCACCATAGAACCGCGCAAGAATCACGCCTATCTGCTGGACGCGTTCGAGCTGGCATGGGCCGAGGGTAGCCAGGCCTGCTTGTGCATCGTCGGCCGCGTTGGCTGGAAGTGCGAGGCTCTGATCAAGCGCATTCGCGACCACGCGGAGTTTGGTCGCCGCCTGTTCATGTTCAACGATGTCGATGACAACGGACTCGAGCTGGCCTATTCGAAAGCCGCTGCTCTGGTGTTCTCCTCTCACGCCGAAGGCTTTGGCTTGCCTCTTGTCGAGGCGATGCAGCGTGGCCTGCCGGCCATGGGTAGCGACCTGCCTGTGTTTCGTGAGATTGGCGGGGAGTACATGGCCTACTTCGGCCTGGAGCGTCCGGCCGACCTTGCCGAGCTGGTCCGGCGCTTCGAGGTGAGTGGTCAGTTCCCGGCAGCCCGCGCGCTTTCGGGCTGGAGCTGGATCGATTGGCGCGAGAGCGCAGGACAGCTGATCGAAGGTGTCGAGGCGGGCAGTGCTGCTGGCCGGGCGGGGCAGCATGCGCGTAGCGCTTAACGTCAGCATCCTGCGGGCACCGCGCACCGGCATCGGCCACTATGTCGCTGAGTTGTGCGAGGCGCTGCGCGGTGAGGATGGTCTCGAGCTCGAACTCTATGGCGGGTGGAAATGGGGGGACGAACTACCTTCTGCGCCGATGCCTGGGTACTCGCGCCTCAGCAACCTGATCAAGGATTTCGTCCCGCAGGCGTATCGTGTGCGCCGTGCGGTCGAGCAGCGTGGCTTTACCCGCGGTGTTCGGCTGCTTCGACCTGCGCTTTATCATGAGCCCAGCCTCTGGCCATTCGAATTCGATGGTCCGATGCTAATGACCTTGCATGACCTGGCGCATGTACATTACCCGTATACCCAGCCGGCAGATCGGTTGCGCGAGATCGAGCGCCATGTCCAGACGGGGCTGCAGCGTGCAACCAGAGTCCTGGTCGACTCGCAGTACGTAGCCGATGAGGCTCGGCGCCACTACGGTATTGCCGCCGAAAAAATGGTGGTCGCGCCTCTCGGTTACGCCGAGCGGTTCCGGCCACGGGCGGATGAGGATCTGGCTCCTGTGCTGGCGACGATGGGGCTTTTCCCCCGCCAGTATCTGCTCTGTGTTGGTACCCTCGAACCGCGCAAGAATCTCGAGCTGGCGTTGAGTGGTTACATGGCGCTCCCCGAGGCAATTCGCAGCCGTTACCCGTTGTTGCTTGCGGGCATGTCGGGTTGGCATACCGAGCGGCTACAGGGCAGCTTGCGTTCGGCTTTGTCTTCTGGCCAGGTACGCTTGCTCGGCTATCAACCGGACGAGCAACTGGCTGAGCTTTTGGCAGGTGCGCGCATGCTGTTGTTCCCTTCCCTATACGAGGGTTTCGGCTTGCCGGTACTGGAGGCGATGGCAAGCGGTACGCCGGTAGTGCTCGGGCGAAACTCTGCTCTGCCGGGAGTGGCGGGCGAGGCAGGTTGTTATATGGAGGATACGGATCCGCAGGTCTATGCACAGACCATTCGGCAGCTGATCGAGGATCAACCACTCTGGCAGAGATTGCGAGAAGCCGGCCTGGAGCGAGCTCGACTGTTTTCATGGAAGCGCTGTGCGCAGATCACCGCTGGTGTGTACCGCGAGGTAATTGGCTAGTGCGAGTACTGCATTTCTTCAAGACCTATCTGCCGGAGACCGTTGGTGGCATAGAGCAGGTGATCTATCAGCTGTGCGAAAGTACCCGGCCCATCGGTGTGGATAGCGAGGTGCTGACGCTCAGTGCGGATCGCGATCAGGCCGAGCTGATGGTCGGTACGCACAAGGTACATCGGGCCAGACTCGACATGCAGGTGGCTTCAACCGGTTTCTCCTTCTCTGCCTTGGGTCAGCTGAGTTCCCTGGCCCGTGAGGCGGATCTGGTTCACTACCATTTTCCCTGGCCATTCATGGACGTAGCGCATTTTGCGGCGCGGATAGACAAGCCATTCGTGGTTTCCTATCACTCCGACATCGTGCGCCAGAAGTACCTGTTGCATCTGTATCGCCCGTTGATGCGGCACTTTCTCTCCAAGGCCGGGCGTATCGTTGTCGCTTCGCCCAACTACCTGGAGAGCAGTGAGGTACTGCAAGGCTTCCGTGACAAGACCCAGGTGATTCCATACGGCCTGGATGAGGCTGCCTGTCCGCAGCCATCCGAGAAGCGCCTGGAGCATTGGCGTAGCCGGCTGGGCACGCGCTTCTTCCTGTTCGTGGGTGTGCTGCGCTACTACAAGGGACTGCATATCCTGCTGGAGGCTGTGGCCGACACAGGTTATCCGCTGGTTATTGCCGGTGCCGGCCCTATGGAGCAAGAGCTGCGCAGCCAGGCTGCCGCGCTGAAGCTGAGCAATGTCCACTTCGTCGGTCGTGTTGACGAGGAGGACAAGTATGCGCTGCTGCAGCTGTGCAGCGCTTTCGTCTTCCCGTCACATCTGCGCTCCGAAGCTTTCGGCATTTCCCTGCTGGAGGCTGCGATGTACGGCAAGCCGATGATCTCCTGTGAGATTGGCAGTGGCACCAGCTACATCAACCTGCATGGGGAAACCGGGCTGGTGGTACCGCCCAGTAATGCGCCTGCTCTGCGCGGGGCGATGGCCGAGCTATGGAACTCCCCAGCGCGCGCCGACGAGATGGGACAACGTGCCGTTGAGCGGTATCGGGAGCTCTTTACCGCGGAGCGCATGGGCCGCCAGATGGCGGCGCTCTATGACGAGCTGCTCAGCGGCTGACAGCCCCGTTCATCGAGGCGAAGCCGCGCTTGGCGATGCGATAGTTGTCTACCTGAGCTTGCAGTCTGATCAGCAGCAACGAGGTGATGAGGCTGCCCGCAACGACGACGAGCACATAGCGTGATCCACCCTGCGACGGGGTCAGTCCGAGCAGCTTCTCGCTGCAGAAGAACACCAGAGTGTGGCTGATGAAGATGGGGTAGGCCAGCCGCCCCAGTAGATCGTCCGCTCGTTTCAACCAGGCCTCGGTATTTTTCATCTGCAGCGCAGCGCCCAGCAGCGGAATGGCCAGGCAGGCGCCGAGTAGCAGCTCCTGCACTTTTGAGTTGGCATACAGGCCGAGGCTGGGAGCAACGATCAGGAGCATGCCTAGATAAAGGGCGAAGTAGAGTCGCACGATATTGCGATAGAAGGCCTCCTCGCGCCTGCCATAGGCCAGCCCGGCCAGGAAGAAGACCAAGACGCCGAAGATGAAGCGATAGCCGAAGTTGTCGCTGTTGAATAGGCCGCTTCCATGAAACATCGCAGCGACTTGTATGGTCGCGGCAATGGCGAAGATTGCCAGGAAGCCCCCTCGCCCGCACAGCAGGATCACCGGCAGCAGCAGATAGAAATGGAACTCAGTGGACAGCGACCAGGCCGGTGGAATGATCGGATGGGGCAGCAGTGCATCGATGCTTAATGGGGCGAATACATAGTTGGCGGGGAGCAGTGCTAGGTTCAGCATTACCTTCAGAGGGTCGGCCGTCTGGTTGAGCAGAAAGGTCTGTTGAGCTGGTCCAAGCCAGTGGATCAGCAGGAAGGTCAGTATGACCACCACACTGTATTGGGGCATCAGCTTGAGCAGGCGGTCCGTATAGAAGTCGCGCACGGGACTCAGGCTCTGCTTCTGAAAACGCTGGTAGCTGCGGCCCATCAAATAGCCGCTGATGAAATAGAACAGGATTACCGAAGTGACTCCTGGGTTCAGCGGCATACCCAGTCCGGGAATGTGCGATAGCAAGACCAGCATGGCGAGAACGAAGCGCAGAATGCCGAGCATAGGACCTTATCTGACGTAGGTTGTAGGTAGTTGATTGGGTGCGGGTATTGCAGGAGACGGCGCCTTCAAGGGGGCGGCGTTTTCCTCTCTGCAGTCGCCAGCGATCCGCTCGCAGGTGGGCTGCCGTCGAGCTGGTCGTGTGGCGGAGCGTATTGACGAAGCTGTGCCAGCAACCGCTCCTGCAGGGCCTTGGGGTCCATAGGCACGGACCTCAACCCTTCCCCTTCCAGCTGCAGGATCAGTCGCTGGGTCCGGACTTTCGCGCAGCTGGCCCGCACGTGGTAGTAGGTGTCCAGCAGGCAGCTGCTATCGAAACGGCTCTGATCGGGTTCACCGAGAAAGGTGAAACCCTGTTCCTCGACCATCTGGCGAATGTCGTTGGCATATTTCTGAATGGGCAGGCCCAGGAGTTGGTAGCACTCGTTGCCATCGCGTGCGGCAACCGCGGGCCAGGTGAGGAGTATCCTGGCTCCGCTGGCCTGTTCGACGGCGCGTAGGTGCTGCAGGTTGTCCTGAAATGTTTCGCTGATACCCGGAAACTCGAATAGCCCGAACAGGTAGTGGTCGCAGGCAAGACCGCTGGTCAAGTGGTCGATAGGTGGTGGTACTTCGATCAGCTGGCTGCCACGCGCACCCTGGCGTATCTCCTGATCGAAGCGCAGCAAGGACGCCTGCGTGGTTGCAGGGATCTGTTGGTTCCAGGACTCCACCCCATTCAGTTTGATGATCGCCTGCAGGCCCTGCTTTATCGGGACGCTGCGATAGACGAACTTGATACGTTCCAGCCAGGGAAGCTCTCTGTAATAGAAGGCGTTGGAGCCACTCTCATCGAGGATGGACTGGACGTAGTCCGCGGGCAGCGCATCATCGGCCCGGTACTGCAGCCATTCCAGTGGGAGAATCAGCGTATCGCCTGTCTTCAGGTGATTGGCGAGGCGTTCTATCTTGTGGCGCAGCGGGTAGCCGGCGTTGTCGGAAAGGATCAGGGTCGGCCGCCCGAAGTGGGTTTCCAGCATCTGCGCATCGATGGAGTGGATGGCGCTTGAGCCGCTGTCCACGATGATGCGATTCGGTACGTCGTCGGTGGCCCTGAGCAGGAACTGGCGGTACGACTTGCCCAGCGGTACGTCTGCGATGGCCAGGCGATCAATGAGCAGGAAATATCCGACGCCCAGCAGCATGAAGCTCGCCAGGCTGGCCAGGATGAATCTCGATTCGCGCATCGCTATCGCTATCGCCATTGTCAGAAGTTGAAGTAGAGGAAGTCCGAGGGTGTGTTCTGGATCTGTGCGACCAGTGCGTAGAAGAAGGCGAAGCCGACCAGCGTCGCCGCTACCAGGCCCTCTCTGAAGCGCAGGCGTCCCTGGTGGGGGATCAGGCCGGCGATCTGTTGGGAGTTCGGCGCCAGGAAGGCCAGCAGTGCGGCCAGTCCCAGGCTGAGCATTGCCTCGAGAGGCAACAGGGCACTGCCTAGCCTTCCAATGCCAACTCCGCCCAGGCCGAGCATGCTGGAGAGCATGCGCTGTGCCGCTGGCAGATCTTCGGCGCGGAAGAATACCCAGGCGAAGTTCACGAACAAGAAGGTCACGCCCCAGCCCAGCCAGCCGGGAAGCCTCATGCCCAGATCCTGCCAGCCGCGATGCGCCACGACTGCGGCGCCATGCAGCGCGCCCCAGATCAGGAAGGTCCAGCCTGCGCCATGCCAGATGCCACCGATCAGGAAGGTGGCGAACAGGTTGAAATAGACGCGCGGCAGGCTTGCCCGCTTCCCGCCGAGGGGGATGTAGATGTAGTCGCGTAGCCAGCTGGACAGCGTCATGTGCCAGCGGCGCCAGAAGTCCTGGATGTTCTTGGCTTGGTAGGGCGAGTTGAAGTTCTGAGGCAGGCTGATGTTGAACATCAGGCCGAGGCCGATAGCCATGTCCGAATAGCCTGAGAAGTCGAAGTACAACTGGAAGCTGTAGAGCAGGCTGGTGCTCCAGGCTTCGATCACGGTCAGTGTCTGCTCGCTGGCATAGCCAGCATTGGCCCAGTGTCCCAGGTTGTCCGCGATCAGCACCTTCTTCACCAGGCCGATGGCAAAGACGAATAGGCCGAGCGAGAAATTATCCAGGCGGAAGCGCAGGTTGCGGGTGCTTGCGAACTGCGGCATCAGGTCCTTGTGGTGAACGATCGGGCCGGCTATCAGGTGCGGGAAGAAAGTGACGAACAGGGTGTAGTTGGCCAGGCTGTAGTCCTTCACCCCGGATCTGCTGCAGTCCACCAGATAGGCGATCTGGGTAAAGGTGAAGAAGCTGATGCCCAGCGGCAGCAGCAGGTTGAGGCTAGCCAGCTGGCTGCCACTGAGGGTGTTGAACGTCTGGATGAGGAAGTCGGTGTACTTGAAGTATACGAGCCCGGCGACGTTCAGCAGGACACCCATCAGCAACAGGGCTCTGCTATGCCGAGTAGGGCCGTCATTGGTCAATACCAGGCGTGAAATACGAGTGCCTAGGAGATAGTTGACGATGATCGAGAGGCCAATGAGGAGCAGGTACTTCGGTCCCCAGTAGCCATAGAAGAGCAGGGAGGCGGCCGCGAGCCACAGGCGCGAAAAGGAGCCGTGCCCAAGCCGTGCCAGCAGAAAATATCCGGCAAGTGTCAGGGGCAGAAAGACATAGATGAAGATGGATGCACTGAAAAGCATGTGCAGCGGTCCTGTTTGTTTGTGCAGCAGGATAACTGGCCGCGTTGAAACGAAAAACCCGGCGTTGGCCGGGTTTTTCGCTGTTGGGAGGGCGTGTTACTCGACCGCCTTCACCATGTCCTCGATCACCTTCTTGGCGTCGCCGAAGACCATCATGGTCTTGTCGAGGTAGAACAGTTCGTTGTCCAGGCCGGCGTAGCCGCTGGCCATCGAGCGCTTGTTGACGATCACGGTCTTGGCTTTGTAGGCCTCGAGGATCGGCATGCCGGCGATCGGCGACTTCGGATCGTTCTTCGCGGCCGGGTTGACCACGTCGTTGGCGCCCAGTACCAGCACCACGTCGGCCTGGCCGAACTCGGAGTTGATGTCTTCCATCTCGAACACCTGCTCGTAAGGCACCTCGGCCTCGGCCAGCAGGACGTTCATGTGGCCAGGCATACGACCGGCAACCGGGTGGATCGCGTACTTCACGGTGACGCCGCGGTGGGTCAGCTTCTCGGCCAGCTCCATCAGCGCGTGCTGGGCACGGGCTACTGCCAGGCCGTAGCCCGGGACGATGATCACGGTGTCGGCGTTGGTCAGCAGGAAGGCTGCGTCGTCGCTCGAACCGGATTTCACCGGGCGGGCTTCCTGGGCGCCAGCCGGGCCGGACGCTTCTGCCGCGCCGCCGAAGCCGCCGAGGATCACGTTGAAGAACGAACGGTTCATCGCCTTGCACATGATGTACGAGAGGATGGCGCCCGAAGAACCTACCAGCGAACCGGCGATGATCAGCATCGAGTTGTTCAGCGAGAAGCCGATACCGGCCGCCGCCCAGCCCGAGTAGCTGTTGAGCATCGACACCACGACCGGCATGTCGGCGCCGCCGATCGGGATGATGATCAGCACGCCGATGATGAAGGCCAGGGCCACCAGTACGGCGAAGGCACGGATGTCACCGGTGAAGGTGAAGTACAGGCCCAGGCCGGCGATGGCCAGGCCGATCACCAGGTTGACCATGTGCTGGCCCTTGAACACCACAGGGGCGCCCTGGAACAGGCGGAACTTGTACTTGCCGGACAGCTTGCCGAAGGCGATCACCGAACCGGAGAAGGTGATGGCACCGATGGCCGCGCCGAGGAACAGCTCCAGGCGGTTACCGGCCGGGATGGCGTCGCCCAGGGCGTGAACGATGCCCAGGGATTGCGGCTCGACCACGGCAGCGATGGCGATGAACACGGCAGCCAGGCCGATCATGCTGTGCATGAAGGCGACCAGTTCCGGCATCTTGGTCATCTCGACGCGCTTGGCCATGATGGAACCGGCGGTGCCGCCGACCAGCAGGCCGACCAGCACGTAGGCCAGGCCCTTGGCAGCGCCGCCATCGGCCATTTCCGCGCCCAGCTTGAACACCAGGAACACGGTGGTGACCACGGCGATGGCCATGCCGACCATGCCGAAGGCGTTGCCCTGGCGGGACGAGGTCGGGTGGGACAGGCCTTTCAGCGCCTGGATGAAGCAGACGGAGGCAACCAGGTACAGCAGGGTGATCAGGTTCATGCTCATCTTATTTGCCCTCTGCCTTGGCTTTGGGCGCCTTCTTCTTGAACATTTCCAGCATGCGGCGGGTGACCAGGAAGCCACCGAACACGTTGACCGCGGCCAGGGCCACGGCCAGGGTGCCCATGGCCTTGCCCAGCGGGGTCACGGTCAGGGCGGCGGCCAGCATGGCGCCGACGATGACGATGGCGGAGATCGCGTTGGTCACGGCCATCAGCGGGGTGTGCAGGGCCGGGGTGACGTTCCATACCACGTGGTAGCCCACGTAGATGGCCAGTACGAAGATGATCAGGTTGTAGATGCTGGGGGAGATCAGTTCCATCTCTCGACTCCTTAACCGTTCTTGCGCACGACTTCACCGCCCTTGCACATGAGGCAGGCAGCGACGATGTCGTCTTCGAGGTTGAGCTGGAACTGGGCTTCCTTGTCGATCACGAGCTTGAGGAAGTCCAGCAGGTTGCGGGCGTACAGGGCGGAGGCATCCGCCGGCACCAGCGCGGCCAGGTTGGTGTGGCCGACGAGCGTCACGCCGTGCTTGACCACGACCTTGTCGGCCTCGGTCAGCGGGCAGTTGCCGCCCTGGGCAGCAGCCAGGTCGATGACCACGGAGCCCGGCTTCATCTCGGCCACTGTGCTCTCATGGAGCAGCGTCGGTGCCTTACGACCCGGAATGAGGGCAGTCGTAATGACGATGTCGGCCTGCTTGGCCTTCTCGTGCACGGCCTTGGCCTGGCGCTCCATCCAGGAGGCGGGCATCGGGCGGGCGTAACCGCCGACACCCTGGGCGCACTCGCGCTCTTCGTCGGTCTCGAACGGTACGTCGACGAACTTGGCGCCGAGCGACTCGATCTGCTCCTTCACGGCCGGGCGTACGTCCGAGGCCTCGATCACCGCACCCAGACGCTTGGCGGTGGCGATGGCCTGCAGGCCGGCAACACCGGCGCCGAGGATCAGCACGCGGGCGGCCTTAACGGTACCGGCGGCGGTCATCAGCATGGGCATGAAGCGCGGATAGTGGTTGGCGGCGAGCATCACGGCCTTGTAGCCGGCGATGTTGGCCTGCGAGCTCAGCACGTCCAGGCTCTGCGCGCGGGAGGTGCGCGGTGCGGCCTCCAGGGCGAAGGCGGTAACCCCACGGGCGTTCATGCGCGCGATGGTGTCGTTGCAGAACGGGTTGAGCATGCCGACCAGTACTGCGCCGGACTTCATGTGAGCCAGTTCGGCTTCGGTCGGGGCGACCACTTTCAGCACCAGGTCGGCACCGAAGGCGGCGGCGTCGTTGCCGATGCTGGCGCCGACGGCTTCATAGGCGCTGTCCGGGATGCTGGCGCTGATGCCGGCACCGGCCTGGACGGTCACCTGATGGCCTTGGCCAACCAGTTTCTTGACGGTCTCGGGCGTCGCGGCAACCCGCGTCTCCCCGGCGTGGGTCTCGAGAGGAACACCGATGTGCACTGATAAATCTCCTGCGTGATCATTCTGATGAACCAGCGCACTACGTGTGGCACGCGGGTGTGTGGGATCAGCACAAACCGCCCCACAACAGGGCGGGGCGCGGCATTGTGCAGGCGAATGCCGGGGTCATCAAGAATTTCTGAAGTGGCACTGTGAGATAACTACAAGTCACTCAGTGACCAATAGTTCCTGCTGCGGCCCGTAAAGTGCCGGTATGCCTGGGATGCTGCTTGGTTGCGGGGTGTTGCGCGGCTTTCAGGTCATCAAGGAGCTGAATGACCGTCCGTCAGTCACGGCGAATAAGCGAGGCGGTGTCGCAAAGTCGACAGACGGAGTCGTTCTTGTAGTCGTCCCGGCGCCTGGACTACCAGGCCACCGGGAGAGGGGGATCAGGCCAGGGCCTTGGGCGGGCGGATGCAGGTGGGGCCGGCGCGGTGCTCGACCGCTTCCTGGACTGCGGGGCGCAGGCCGAGCAGGAAGGCCAGTTCCGCGACCACGAACAGCGGGCCGACCACCAGGCCCATCAGGTCGTCGACGAAGGCCGGCTTGCGGCCCTCGTAGTAGTGGCCGACGAACTGGATGATCCAGCCGACCACGAACAGGCCGAGGCCGCCGCTCAGCCAGACCAGGGTGCTCTGCTGCGCCAGTGCGGCGCCAGCCCACAGGCTCAGTACCAGCAGGACGCCCATGATGATGCCGAAGCGCAGATCGAGGCGCAGATAGAACAGGCCGGCAGCGATGGCGGTGAGCAGCGCGGGCGAGGCCCACAGGCCGGCAATCTCCCAGCCCGGGCGCGAGAGCAGGACGGCGACGGCGACCACGATCATCGGGATACCGATGAAGTGGCTGAGAATGTTGCGACGGTCGCGATGGTATTCGGCGTACTGGCCGAGGTGATCGACGAGGGTTTTCATTGTTATGGTCCTCAGCAAGGCAGGGTTGGTGGCATCATCTCGCCAGCCCCCATTGCACGACTGTCAGCTAGCCGACAAAGCCCATGCCCGAGAATCCTGTCACCTATCTGCCCCTGCTGGAAAGCGGCCAGTGGTTTAGCCACCTGCCGCAGCCCCTGCGCGCCGCGCTGCTGGCCGAGGCGCGGCTGTTGCAGCTGGAACCGGGGCAGCGCCTGTTTCGCCGCGGCGATCCGCCCTGCGGGCTGTATGCCGTGCTGGAGGGGATGATGCGCGTCGGCGCAGTCAGTCGCGAGGGTAAGGAGGCGTTGCTGACGCTGGTCGAGCCGCCCTACTGGTTCGGCGAGATCTCCCTGTTCGACGGCCAGCCGCGCACCCACGATGCCTACGCCGAAGGGCCGACCCGCCTGCTGCAGGTGCCACAGACCGCGTTGTTGGCACTGCTGGCGCGAGAGCCCGGCTACTGGCGCGAGTTCGCCCTGCTGATGAGCCAGAAGCTGCGTCTGGCCTTCATCGCCCTGGAAGAGACGAGCCTGTTGCCGGCGGCACAGCGCCTGGCCCGGCGCCTGCTGATGATGGCCGAGGGCTACGGCGAGACCGGGCCGCGGAGGGTGCTGCACCTGGCCCAGGAGCAGCTGGCGCTGATGTTGGGATTGTCGCGGCAGACCACCAACCAGATCCTCAAGGACCTCGAGGCGCGCGGCGCGCTGCGCCTGACCTATGGCGAGATCGAGATATCCGACCTCGCCGCCCTGCGCCAGGCGGCAGGCGCAGCTTAGCCCGGCACGGCGCTCAGCAGGCTGCCGGGCACCCGGCGCAGGAAATCCTGGCTCAGGCGCAGCATGCGCGCCGGGCGTGACTCCACCAGCTCGCCGGCATCGCGATTGCCGGGCAGGGTCAGCAGCTGGGAGCCGAGGTTGAGCACCAGCGCCTCGCGGGAGAATACCCCGCTGCCCAGTGCGTAGAACGCAGCGATCAGCTCGCGCAGGCCGAATGGCAGGCGCCAGCGGATGCGCAGTGCCGAGCCGAAGCCGGCGGCGCGCTGGCGCAGGTGCAGTTCGATTTCCTCGTTGGCCAGGCTGCCGCCGGCCTCCTGCCAGTCCTGCAGGCAGCGCAGCAGGGCCAGTTCGCCGATGTTGTGCAGCAGGCCGGCGGTGTAGCACAGCTCGTGATCCAGGCGCAGTTGCGCCGCCAGCCAGTGGGCCAGCTCGGCGCTGCGCTGGGCGCGCTCGCCGACCTGGATGGCCAGTTCGGCCAGGCGCGGGTCGCGCAGGCGGGCGTTGCGCTGCACGGCCAGGCCCAGCACCAGATTCAGCGTGCGCGGCACGCCCAGGCGCTGCAGTGCCTGTGGCAGGGTCTGGCAGGCACCTCCACGCTGCTCGGCGGCGCTGTTCGCCGCGGCGATCAGGCGCGCGGTGATCTGCGGGTCGCGGGCGAACTCGCGGGCCAGCTGGCCGAGGTCGGTCTCGCTGGCGCGCAGGCTGTTGCTCACCGCGTCACGGATATCAGCCAGCAGAGGTGCGCCCTGACCCTCCTCGCGAACGCTGTCGAGATACTGGCCGAGGTCGTTGACCAGCAACGGCGTCGGCGTGAGATGGCTTTCGTTGCAGGCGCTGGGCAGCAGGCTGCTCAGGCGTTGGCGCAGGTGCTCGGCATTGAAGGGCTTGGCCAGGTAGGCGGTGGGGGCGAGTGGCAGCACGGCGCGCACGCTGTTGGCGTCTACCCGGTTGCTGATCAGCACGCAGGGCAGTGCAGGTGTGCGTGGGTGGCGGCGCAGCTGGCGCAGCAACTCGATGCCGTCGAGGCCTGGCAGCTCGCCATCGGCGATCACCAGGTCGGGCAGGTGCCGGCGGCAGCGCGCCAGGGCCGATTCGCCATCGGAAAAGCGCTGTATGCGCGCGTCCTTGCGGATATCCAGGACAAGTTGGGTAAGCAGATCGGCGGTCCAGGGGTCGGCTTCGGCGATGAGAACTTCCGGTGTTGCAGCCGGGGTGGACATGAGGGCCTCGGGGTGATGGCGAAATAATGGCGCCAGGATGGCGGCGCGCATTCTACGGGGCGGACCGACGCCGGCCAAACGATCCCGATGAAATGCTGCGCAGGGCGTCAGGATAACGCTTTCGCGGCTCCGCTTAGACCGCTCTGGATCAATATTCCTGAGGGTTTTTCGGCAGCTGCGCTTCGATCAGCGTACGGCTGGCCGCCAGTACTTCCTCCTGGCGCGCGGGGCTCGCCAGCATGCGTGCCACCACCAGGGCGCCGACGCACTGGGCCAGCAGTGCCCAGGCCAGTTGCGGGTCCTGCAGCTCCTCGCCCCACGCCTGTTGCAGGCGCACCAGCCAGTGTTCGGTCTGCTCGCGCACGGCGAGGCCGGCGCGGGCGATCTCCGGGCCCAGCGTGGGCAGGGCGCAGCCGCTGTCCGGCTGCTCCACGTGCTTCATGTTGAGGTAGATGTCCAGGCAGCGGCGCAGCTTGTCCTGGCCGCCCTCGCCGGTGCCGAGCAGGGCGACGCTGTGGCTCAGCTCGCGCTCGACGATGGCGGCGAACAGCTCGTCCTTGGAGGCGAAGTGGCCATAGAAGGCGCCGCCGGTCAGGCCGATGGCCTTCATCAGGCCGTCCACCCCGGTAGCCGCGAAGCCGCCGCGCTTGGCCAGGGCGCCGCTGCTGGCGAGCAGTTTCTCGCGGGTCTGGGCCTTGTGTTCGCTGGAATAGCGCATGCTGGAATCCTGCTTGACGAGTGCCGCGAGCATAGCATAACGTTTCTTTACTAAATGATCGTTTATCAATGAGGTGGGCGGCATGAGCGAGAACAACAAGAAGGTGGTGCTGGTGATCGGTGCCGGCGATGCGACCGGCGGAGCCATCGCCAAACGCTTCGCCCGCGAGGGCTATGTGGCCTGCGTGACCCGGCGGAGCGCCGACAAGCTGCAGCCGCTGGTCGACGAGATTCGCGCCGCCGGAGGCGAGGCCCACGGCTTCGCCTCCGATGCGCGCAAGGAAGAGGAAGTGGCGGCGCTGGTAGAGGGCATCGAGCGCGACATCGGTCCGATCGAGGCCTTCGTCTTCAACATCGGCGCCAACGTGCCGTGCAGCATCCTCGACGAGACCGCGCGCAAGTACTTCAAGATCTGGGAGATGGCCTGCTTCTCGGCTTTCCTCACCGGCCAGGCCGTGGCGCGGCGCATGGTCACCCGCGGCCGCGGCACCATCCTCTTCACTGGTGCCACCGCCGGCCTGCGCGGCGCCTCGCACTTCGCTGCCTTCGCCGGCGCCAAGCACGGCGTACGCGCCCTGGCGCAGAGCATGGCGCGCGAACTGGGGCCGCGGAACATCCATGTCGCCCATGTGGTGGTGGACGGTGCCATCGACACCGCCTTCATCCGCGATACCTTCCCGGACATCTATGCGCGCAAGGATGAGGACGGCATCCTCGATCCCGATCATATCGCCGACAACTACTGGTTCCTGCACGCCCAGCCGCGCGATGCCTGGACCTTTGAACTGGATCTGCGCCCCTGGATGGAGAAGTGGTAACGGCTGGCTGCGCGGCGCTGATGCGTCGTTGGCGAATCGGTGCGAAATGCTCATTGGCTACAGCCAGCTGCGCTTTCTCCCCGACCCGCCGCCTAGCCTGAGCGCCGCTCGCTCAGCCTCGACTCCGAACAGACAACAACAAACAAAAAAGAGAAAAACGCCATGAGCAAGACCGTCGAGTTCTATTTCGATTTCGGTAGCCCCACCACCTACCTGGCCTGGACCCAGCTGCCGGCGCTGTGCGCCGAGACCGGCGCGAGCCTGGTGTACAAGCCGATGCTGCTCGGCGGCGTGTTCCAGGCCACCGGCAATGCCTCGCCGGTGACCATCCCGGCCAAGGGCCGCTTCATGCTCCAGGACCTGGCGCGTTATGCCCGTCGTTACCAGGTGCCGATGCAGTTCAATCCGCACTTCCCGATCAACACCCTGGGCCTAATGCGCGCCGCCGTGGCGGTGCAGGAACGCCTGCCGGAGCGTTTCGAGGCATTCCTCAAGCTGGTCTTCGAGGCCATGTGGGTCGAGGCGCGCAACCTCGGCGACCTGGCGGTGCTGGGCGAGGTGCTGGCCAAGGGTGGTTTCGAACCGCAGCAACTGTTGGCGCTGAGCGGCGAGCAGGCGACCAAGGACCAGCTCAAAGCCAACACCGACGAGGCGATCAAGCGTGGCGTGTTCGGCGCGCCGGCGATGTTCGTCGGCAACGAGCTGTTCTTCGGCCAGGACCGCCTGGACTTCGTGCGCGAAGCCCTGCAGGCCTAGCTCAGCTCCAGCTCGGGCAGTGAGCCGAGCAGGCTGGGGTTCAGCGCGAGCATCTTCGCCGCGCGGCTGTTGGCCAGGCCGCGCGGGTCTTCGCCCTCCGGCAGCTCGCTGGCGAGCCGCGCGAGGTGCAGGATCAGCGCCTCGCGCGAGTACACGCCGCTACCCAGCTGGAAGCACGCCGCGATCAGCTGGCGCAGTTCCAGCGGCAGGCGCCAGCGGGTACGTAGGGCCGAGCCGAAGGGGGCCGCGTGCTGGCGCAGGGCGCCTTCCACCTTCTCCGCGCTGAGCTCGCTGCCGCCCAGGTCGCACCAGTCCTGAATGCTGCGCAGCACCGCCAGGTCGCCGAGCAGGTGCAGCAGGCCGGCGGTGTAGCAGCGCTCGCCGTCGGCGCCCAGCAGCAGTGCCAGCCAGTGCGCGAGCTTGGCCACCCGCTGCGACTGGCGCCAGATGCGCTGCCCCGGTTCCTGCAGCTGCTCCTGCTCCAGGCTGATGCTGCGTTGCAGCGCCAGGCCCAGGGCCAGATTCAGGCTCTGCTTGAGGCCGAGGCGGGGCAGGGCCTGGGCCAGGGTCTGGCAGTTGCTGCCGCAGTGCTGAGCGGCGCTGTTGGCGGCGGCGATCAGCTGCGCGGTGAGTTGCGGGTCCTGGCGGAACAGCTGCTCCAGTTCGCCGAGGTCGTGGCCTTCCGGCTCCATGCAGCGGCGCAGGGCCTCCTGCACATTGCGCAGCAGCGGCGCGCCGGTGGCGTCCTCGCGGTGCTTGGTCAGGTAGTCGGTCAGCGCTTCCTCGATCGGTGCGGGGCTCTGGCTGTACTCCTGCTCCGGCGGCAGGGCCTGGCGCAGGCGGCGCAGGAGGTCCTCCACATCGAACGGTTTGCTGAGGAAGGCGGTGGGCGCCAGCGGCATCACCTCGCGCACGCTGCGCGCGTCGATGCCGGCGGCGATCAGGAAGAACGGCAGCGGTGGCTGGCGGCGCTGCTTGCGCAGCTCGCGCAGCAGTTCCAGGCCGCCGCCGCCAGGCAGGTTGAAGTCGGCGATCAGCAGGTCCGGCAGGGCATGGCTGCAGCGTGAGCGCACGCTGGGCACATCATTGAGCAGCTCCAGGCGGGCATTGGGATGCTGGCTGCGCACCAGCTGGGCGAGCAGCTCGGCGGTCCAGCGGTCGGCATCGGCGATGATCACATTGGGCATGAGTTATCGGGCCGCAGGTGTCGAATGGATGGCGCCAGGCGGCGCGTAACCAGCAGCGTAGACAATTCGCTTCGACGCGGCCCGGCGATGGCCGAATGCCGGGCAAAAAAAGACCCGCCGAAGCGGGTCATGAGGGAGTCGCCCGGCCTGGTGAGACCGCGGGCGAATCTGGACCGCCCCCATGCACTAGGGGCGGCACGCAGGATCGTGAGCCAGGCCTCAGACCAGCTCGTCGAAGCACTCGGCGACGATGGCGATGCCTTTTTCCAGCTGGGCATCGGGGATGGTTACCGGCATCAGGAAGCGCAGCACGTTGTAGTAGGTGCCGCAGGACAGCAGGATCAGGCCCTTCTCGCGCGCCTTGGCGACGACCTTGCCAACCAGCTCGGCAGCCGGCTTGCTGTGGTCACCGCCCTCGAACAGCTCGATGGCGACCATCGAACCCAGGCCGCGCACGTCACCGATGACCTTGTGCTTGGCGGCGATGGCGTTGAGGCCGACCTTGAGCTTCTCGCCCACGGCTTGCGAACGCTCCAGCAGTTTCTCTTCGTCGAATACCTTGAGCACGGCCAGGGCCGCGGCGCAGGCGATCGGGCTGCCGGCATAGGTGCCGCCCAGGCCGCCCGGGGCGATGCTGTCCATGATCTCGGCCTTGCCGCACACGCCGGAGATGGGGAAGCCGCCGCCGACCGATTTGGCGAAGGTGGTCAGGTCCGGGGTCACGCCCAGCTGCTCGGTGGCGAAGAAGGTGCCGGTACGGCCGGCGCCGGTCTGTACTTCGTCGGCGATCAGCAGGATGCCGTGGGCATCGCACAGGGCGCGCAGGCGCTTCATGAAGGCCGGGGAGTTGACGTAGAAGCCACCCTCGCCCTGGACCGGCTCGATGATGATCGCGGCGATGTCCTGCGGCTGGGCGTCGTTCTTGAAGATGCGTTCGATGCTGGCGATCGACTCGTCTTCGCTGACGCCGTGCAGCGGGCACGGAGCCAGGGCGCGGAACACGCCGCCCGGCATCAGGCCCATGCCGGCGGAGTAGGGCGCGACCTTGCCGGTCAGCGACAGGGTCATCATGGTGCGGCCGTGGTAGGCGCCGGTGAAGGCGATCACGCCGGCGCGGCCGGTGGCGGCACGGGCGATCTTCACTGCGTTCTCGACGGCTTCGGAGCCGGAGGTGACCAGCAGGGTCTTCTTGGCGAAGTCGCCCGGTACGCGCTTGGCGATCTCTTCGCAGAGCTCGATGTAGGGCTCATAGGCCAGCACCTGGAAGCAGGTGTGGGTCAGCTTGGTCAGCTGTTCCTGTACGGCAGCGATCACCTTCGGGTGCAGGTGGCCGGTGTTCAGCACGGCGATACCGCCGGCGAAGTCGATGTACTCGCGGCCGTCGACGTCCCACACGGTGGCGTTCTCGGCGCGCTCGGCGACGATCGGGTGGATCTGGCTGACGCCACGGGCCACGGCGGCCTGGCGACGTTGCAGGAGGGATTCGTTCTTGCTCATGTTGTCCTCATAAGCCGCTTATGGCGACTCGGTCCAAGGATGATGACGGGGCGAGCGACGCTGCAGCTAACGATGATCGAACTGCTGTCTACTCGCTGGCCGTCGGCTGGGTTAGCCGGTGCCACCACCGGAAACGCCGACGCCGGGTAGCACGGCTTCTGCCTGCTACCCGACACCCACGGAAATGCTTGAATCAGATGCCGCCGAGGCAGAGGTACTTGATTTCCAGGTAGTCCTCGATGCCGTACTTGGAGCCTTCACGGCCCAGGCCGGAAGCCTTCATGCCGCCGAACGGCGCCACTTCGTTGGAGATCAGGCCGGTGTTGATGCCGACCATGCCGTACTCCAGGGCCTCGGCCACGCGGAACACGCGGCCCAGGTCGCGGGCGTAGAAGTAGGAGGCCAGGCCGAACTCGGTGTCGTTGGATATGGCGATCACGTCGGCCTCGTCCTTGAAGCGGAACACCGGGGCCAGCGGGCCGAAGGTCTCTTCCTTGGCCACGGCAGCGTTGTTCGGCACGTTGATCAGGATGGTCGGCTCGAAGAAGCTGCCGCCCAGGGCATGCGGCTTGCCGCCGAGGGCCAGGGTGGCGCCTTTGCCGACGGCGTCGGCAATGTGTTCCTCGACCTTGGCCACGGCCTTGTTGTCGATCAGCGGGCCGGTGGTGGTGCCGGTTTCCAGGCCGTTACCGATGTTCAGCTTGGCTACGGCGACCTTGAGCTTTTCGACGAAGGCGTCGTACACGCCATCCTGTACGTACAGGCGGTTGGCGCACACGCAGGTCTGGCCGTTGTTACGGAACTTGGAGATCAGCGCGCCATCGACAGCGGCGTCCAGGTCGGCGTCGTCGAAGACGATGAACGGCGCGTTGCCGCCCAGTTCCAGGGACACCTTCTTGATGTCCTTGGCGCATTCGGCCATCAGCTGGCGGCCGATTTCGGTGGAGCCGGTGAAGCTCAGCTTGCGCACGATCGGGTTGCTGGTCAGCTCGGAACCGATGTCGCCGGCGCTACCGGTGACCACGCTGAACACGCCAGCCGGGATGCCGGCGCGGTGCGCCAGTTCGGCCAGGGCCAGGGCGGAGTAAGGAGTCTGCGAAGCCGGCTTGAGCACCATGGTGCAGCCAGCGGCCAGGGCCGGGCCGGCCTTGCGGGTGATCATCGCCGCGGGGAAGTTCCATGGGGTGATGGCCGCGGTCACGCCGATCGGCTGCTTGATCACGATCAGGCGCTTGTCCGGCTGGTGGCCCGGGATCACGTCGCCGTAGACGCGCTTGGCTTCTTCCGCGAACCACTCGAGGAAGGAGGCGGCGTAGGCGATTTCGCCCTTGGCTTCGGCCAGCGGTTTGCCCTGCTCGAGGGTCATCAGGCGGCCGAGGTCGTCCTGGTGCTCGATCATCAGTTCGAACCAGCGGCGCAGTTTGCCGGCGCGTTCCTTGGCGGTCAGTGCACGCCAGGCCGGCAGAGCCTTGTCGGCGGCTTCGATGGCGCGGCGGGTTTCGGCGGCGCCCATCTTCGGCACGCTGCCGAGGATTTCGCCAGTGGCCGGGTTGTTGACCTTGATGGTCTGGCCGCTGTCGGCGTCCAGCCAGGTGCCGTTGACATAGGCTTGCTGGCGGAACAGCTGGGCGTCTTTCAGTTGCATGTTGTTCTCCTGGTGCACGGCGCCGATGGGGCAGGCAATCAAGCAAAAAAGCGGGCAGCCGAATAGCGCTGCCCAGCGTTTGAAATGTCAAACGAATCCTAGGGCCAAGGTGGGCAAAGGGCAAGAGCTATGTTCGATAAAACCAACAAAATAACCAAAAAGAATGAACGGCCATCCTTTCCGTCGGCTTTCCTCGTTTATGGGGGCGCAAGCGAGGCTGGGCGTGGATTGCAGCGTTGCGGGGAGCGATGCGCGGGTCTGTTTTGCGTGTTCGATATCTAGAACGTTTGTGTCGAGAGCGACTGTAGCGCCGTTCGCCACGCACTACAGTTCAGCTGCGCAGCGAATCGCGGTATTGGCTGGGGCTCTGCCCGGTCCAGCGCTTGAAGGCGCGACTGAAGCTGCTGCTATCGGCGAAGCCGAGCAGGTAGGCGACCTCGCTGATCGAGCAGTCGTCCTCGCGCAGGTGGGTCTGCGCCAGGTCGCGGCGGGTGTCGGCCAGCACCTGCTCGTAGCTGCTGCCCTCGTCGCTGAGGTGCCGTTGCAGGCTGCGCAGGCTCAGGTGCAGGCCGTGGGCCAGCGCCTCGGCCGAGGGTTCGCCGTTCGGCAGCGACTGCTCAAGGGCGCGGCGCAGGCGGCGCGCCACGGTGTCCGGCTGCAGTGCCTCGAGGCGCTTCTGCAGCACTGCCTCGTTGTGCGCGGCCAGCTCCGGATTGCCGTCGGTCAACGGCCGGTCGAGGTCGACGCTGGCGAAGCACAGCATGTCCTCGGCGGCGTAGAAGTGCACCGGGGCGCGGAACACTTCCAGCCAGGGTTGCGGGTCGCTGGGCGCGGCGCGGCGCAGGTGCACCGACAGCGGCGCATAGTCGCGACCCAGGCGGTTGCGGCAGGTACGCACATAGATGGCGGCGAAGGCATCGATGGCCTCCGGCGCTGGCGCCGGGCCGTCGGGCGGCAGACGCAGGTGCAGCTCGCACACCGCGCCGGCCTCGCGCAGCTCCAGCACCAGCGCATCGCTGACCACCTGGTGGTAGCGCACGATACGCTCGAACACCTCGCGCAGGCTGCCGCTGGCCATCACTGCCAGGCCCATGGCATGGAAAGTGGTGGGCGCCACGTGACGCGAGGTGTGCAGGCCCAGGGTCGGATCGCCACTGGCAGCCACGGCCAGTTGCCACAGGCGGGTGGTGGCGTGCAGCGGGTAGCGCGCGTTGGGGTCGTCCATCAGCGCCGGGTCGAGGCGGGCCTCACGGCACAGGGCGGCGCTGTCCAGGCCGAGGCTGTCGAGCTGGCGGCGCAGCGCTCGGGTCCAGCTGGCCAGGGTGGAGGCTTCAGTCATGCAGGTTGGCATTCTCGGTCAACAGGTTGGCGTCGTCGGTCGGGCGCGTCGCCGTGCCGGCGCGCACTCTAACCTGGCCTGATCACAACAACGATCCCCGGCGCCCCGCATGGCGCCGCCACAAGAGGATGCGTGCATGACCCCGACTCCTGCAACCCACCAGCAACGCTCGGCGCATATCCGCGCCGTGGTGATGGCCCATGGCGACAGCCTGCGCCAGCGTTTCCCGATCCTGCGCCACCAGGACGCCATCGGCGCCGGCATCCTCGCCATCGCCCTGGCCGGCATGATTGGCAGTGCCTGGCTCTACGCCGAGGGCGCCATCGCCTGGTGGGCCTGCCTGCTGGCCAACGCCTTCTTCGCTTCGCTGACCCACGAGCTGGAGCATGACCTGATCCACTCGATGTACTTCCGCAAGCAGCGTGTGCCGCACAACCTGATGATGGCGCTGGTGTGGATGGCGCGGCCGAGCACGATCAACCCGTGGATCCGCCGCCACCTGCACCTCAATCATCACAAGGTCTCCGGCACCGAGACCGATATCGAGGAACGCGCCATCACCAACGGCGAGCCCTGGGGCTTCGCCCGTCTGCTGATGGTCGGCGACAATGTGATGTCCTCGTTCATCCGCTTCCTGCGGGCGCCGACCTGGGAGCGTCGCAAGATGATCGTCAGTCGTACGCTCAAAGGCTACGCGCCGCTGGGCCTGCTCAACTGGGGCACCTGGTACGTGTTCCTCGGCTTCCACCTGATCGACTTCGTCGCCTCCCTCGCCGGTGCGCCGATAGCCTGGTCGGCCACCACCCTGGCGGTGATGGATGGTGTCACCTTCGCCGTGGTCGTGCTGGTCGGCCCCAACGTGCTGCGCACCTTCTGCCTGCACTTCGTCAGCTCCAACATGCACTACTACGGCGACGTCGAGCTGGGCAACGTGGTGCAGCAGACCCAGGTGCTCAACCCCTGGTGGTTGTGGCCGCTGCAGGCGTTCTGCTTCAACTTCGGCAGCACCCATGCGATCCACCACTTCGTGGTCAAGGAGCCCTTCTACATCCGCCAGATGACCGCGACGGTGGCGCACAAGGTGATGCGCGAGATGGGCGTGCGCTTCAACGACTTCGGCACCTTCGCCCGCGCCAACCGCTGGGATGCGCCGAACAAAGAGGCCGTCGCGCCGGTGCAGCAGACCGCCTGACGGTCCTCGTGAGCCCCGGCATGCCGGGGCGCCTCCGGGGCCTGCGGGCCCCGCTTTTTTTTTTGCGGAAATCTTCATGAACATCCTGATCGTCCACGCCCATCCCGAGCCGCAGTCCTTCTGTACCGCCATGAAGGACCTCGCCGTCGCCACCCTGGCCGGCGCCGGCCATGCGGTGCAGGTCTCCGACCTCTATGCGATGAACTGGAATCCGGTGGCGTCGGCCGCCGACTTCCAGGTGCGCGGCAATCCCGAGTACCTGACCTACGCCCTGGAGCAGCGCGAAGCGGCGAAGAGCGGCAGCCTGGCACCGGACATCGCCGCCGAGCTGGACAAGCTGTTGTGGGCCGACCTGGTGATCCTCAACTTCCCGCTGTTCTGGTGCTCGGTGCCGGCCATGCTCAAGGGCTGGATCGACCGCGTGCTGGTCTCGGGCACCTGCTACGGCGGCCTGCGCTTCTACGACCGTGGCGGCCTGGCCGGCAAGCGCGCGCTGCTCAGCTTCAGCCTCGGCGGGCAGGGCCACATGTTCGCCGACGAGAGCGCCATCCACGGTGACTGGGAACCGATGCTGCGCCCGCTGCAGCGCGGCACCCTGGCCTATGTCGGCATGCAGGTGTTGCCGCCGTTCGCCGCCTACCACGTGCCCTACATCAGCGCCGAAGCGCGTGCTGTGATCCTCGACCAGTACCGCGACTATCTGCTCGGCCTGGAGGGCGCCGAACCGCTGCTCTTCCCCTCGCTGGCCGACTTCGACCGCGGCCTCAATCCGCTGCGCCAGGAGGTGCCGGCATGAAGAGCTGGATCTGTGTGATCTGTGGCCTGATCTACGACGAAGCCCGCGGCTGGCCGGACGACGGCATACCCGCCGGCACGCCATGGGCCGAGGTGCCGGACGACTGGCTGTGCCCCGACTGTGGAGTGAGCAAGGCCGACTTCGACATGCAGGAGCTCTGAGCGACCGCTCGCATGGACGCCCGCGAGGTGGATGCGTATGATTGCGCCCCGCAACGCATCCGTAGCTCAGCTGGATAGAGTACTGCCCTCCGAAGGCAGGGGTCGTGGGTTCGAATCCCGCCGGATGCGCCAGATATGAAAAGGCCCCAGGTGAAAACCTGGGGCCTTTTCTTTTGCCTGGTGATTACCGGTGTGCATGGCCATGAGAGATAGGAAGCCTGCGCGGCGGGCGCTTGCCCCTAGAATCGGGCGATCGCCGCGCCTTGCGGCGGTGTCGATCCTCCCTCAGTGAAGAGACCCGGCATGCGTGTAGTTCGCCTGTTGTTGATCGGCTGCGCCCTGGCCCTGAGCCTGTCTGCGCGCGCCCAGGAAAGTCTGGCGCTGGAGCTGCTCCAGCTCGATGCCTGCCGCAGTGTCGGCAGTTTTCTCCGCCTGCGTGGCGAGGGCCTGCAGGCCGAGCACCTGGCGGCCGTGCGCCGCGACAGCGCGCAGCTGCAGGCGGACTTCGAGAGCCTGCCCGAGGCCCAGCGCGGGCAGCTGCAGGAGCCCTACGCGCGGCTGCTGGCCAGCCTGCAGGAGGGCCTGGGCTTCGGCCCGGCGGAGGAAGATGTGCCGTGGCGTTATCCGGAGCAGCTCAGTCGTGCGCTGGTCGATCTGCTCAAGGGCGCCGAGGCGCTGGATGGCGGAGCCGAGGATTCGCCGCTGATGGTCGCCACCAAGCTCGAGCTGCTCAACGCGCAATACGCGGCGCAGGCCTACCTCGGCTACTTCGAGGCCGCGCCGGGGGCGGATGATTCCTACCTCAGCCGCAGCGAACAGCAGCTGCTCGACGAGCTGGACGCGGCCATGGCCACCCTGCTGCCGCAGCTGGCGGCTCGGGCCGACGACCAGGGCCGGCGTGCCGGTGCCGACTGGCGCTACCTGCGCATGGCCCTCGGCGACTTCGACCGCGCCGGCCGCGCCCGCCTGGGGCGCTCCGGGCGGCCGCTGGCGCCGCTGATGGTCGGTCGCCACGCCCGTGGCATGAGCGAGCGCCTGCAGACGCTGGTGCTGGCCGCTCGCTGAGCCGCCGTCAGCCCAGCCAGCCCTCGGCCTTGGCTCGCGCCACGGCCTGGGTGCGGCGCTGCACGCCGAGCTTGACGTTGATCCGCCGCGCGTGGGTTTTCACCGTGTGCAGCGAGATGTACAGCTGCTCGGCGATCTGCTGGTTGGAGTGGCCCTGGGCGATCAGCCCGAGCACGGCCAGCTCGCGCTTGCTCAGCAGCGACTCGCTGGGTTCGCCCTGGCTCACGTCGCCGGCCAGCTGCCGTGGCCACAGATCATCCTCGGCCAGCCAGTCCGGCAGGCGCGCCTGCAGTTCCAGCAGCGGGCGTAGCTGCTGCTGGCGGCGGACCTCGCCGGCGCCGATGCGCAGCAGGGCCTCGGCCTCCTCCTCGCGCCCGGCCTGGTGCAGGGCCTCGGCCTGGATCAGGCGCACCTGGGTGGCCAGGCTGTGGTGACCGCTGCGCCTGCAGCCGTCGTGCAGTTGCTGCAGGGCGGCCAGCGCGGCCTCCTGTTCACCGAGAAGCAGATCGGCTCTGGCCAGGGCCAGCTGGGCACGCGGCAGCAGGTCGTAGAAGCCGGAAGGCGCCAGCTGGTCGCTGCCTTCCAGGCGCCGGCAGATGCTGAGGAAGGCATGCCGTGCGCGCTGGGCATCGCCCTGGCGCAGCCACAGGTTGCCCTGGGCCAGCAGCAGGACATCGCGATAGCGCACCTCGGGCACGTGCAGCCACTGCATCTGCCGCTCCGCGCGGCGCAGCAGCTGCAGCGCCTGTTCGCTATCGTCGCGATGGGTGGCCAGCTCGGCGAGGCCGAGATAGCCGAACAGCAGGTAGGCATCCTCGCAGGATTCGGCCTCGCGCAGGCCGGTCTGCAGCGTCTCGCGCGCCGCCTCGATGTCGCCGCGCACGGCCAGGATATTGCCGCGCAGCAGCAGCAGGCGCGCCAGCACCGGACCGCGCAGCGCCGCGCCCTGCAGCGACTGCAGGCATTGCTCGGTGTGTTCGAGGGCGCGCTCGTGCTCGCCCTGCATGTTCAGCAGGTGGATGTAGTCGACGCTGAGCAGCGCCTCGAACAGCACGTTGCCGCGCAGGCGCGCCAGGCGCAGGCCCTCGTGGCTGTGCTGCTGCGCGCGCGGCAGGTCGCACTCGGCCATGGCCTGCTGGGCCAGGGCCTGCTGGCAGAGGATGTGCAGTGACCAGGCGGACTCGGGCAGCTCGCGCAGTGCCTCCAGGCAGTGCTCGCGGGCGCTGCTCAGGCCGCGCTGGCGTTGCAGTACGCCGAGCACCGCCTGGTAGTGGGCGATCAGCTGCGCCTGGCGCTGGGCGGTGGGTTGCGGCAGGAAGCGGCCGACCTCGGCCAGGCAGGCGTCGACCTCGTCCAGGCGGGTGCAGATGATCAGCGCCCAGGCCTGCAGCATGAGCAGCCGCGGAGTGCTGTTGAACAGGCTGGCGGGCAGCTCGTCGCGCCAGTGCAGGAACTGCGCGACGCTCTGCCCGATCAGCAGCTGGTCCTGGCCGAAGCGCTGCAGATAGCTGGCCGCCACGTCCGGTTGTTCGGCCCACAGGGCGTGCTCCACGGCCTCGCGTACCGCGCCCTGGCCGGCGAACCACTGGCAGGCGCGGATATGCGCATGCACCGGGGCCTGGCCGCCGGGCAGGCGTTTGAGCATGGCCGCCAGCGGCTGCCACAGACGGAACCACTCGCCGCAGCTGTCCAGGCTGTGCAGGAACAGCTGGCGCTGGCGCAGTTGCTCCAGCACGCCGGCGCCGCCCTGTTCTTCCAGCAGGTGCTCGCACAGTTCGGCGGAGAAGCGCGGCATGTGCGCCAGCACGAACAGCGCGTGGCGCAGCGGCGATGGCAGTGCCGCGAGGACCTCGCGTTCGAGGTAGTCGAGCAGCAGCGGGGTGCCGGCGCTGAGGCGCTGGGCCAGGTTGTCGGCGTTGCCGCCGATCAGCAGCAGGCAGACGCCGGCCAGCCAGCCCTCGCTGTGTTGCATGAGCTGGCCGGTGAGCTCGTCGGGCAGGTGTTGCTGGCGCTGTTGCAGCAGGCGTTCGAGCTCGCCGGCGTCGAGGGCCAGGTCATGGGCGTCGATCTCCTGCAGGTCGCCCTGCAGCAGCAGGCGCGGCAGGTTCCAGGCCGGTCGACGGCGCCCGCCGATCCACCAGCGCAGGGTGTGTGGGGCGCGTTCGAGCAGGCGGTCGAGGCACTCGTCGAGCTCCGCGCAGGGTTGGCGCGGATAGTCGTCGAGGATGATCCACAGCGGCTGTTCGATGCGGCCAAGAAGCAGGCCGAGTTCGGCGCAGGGCTCGCCATCGCTGTGTGGCAGCTGCAGGGCGGCGGAGAGGCGGGCCAGCAGTTCGGCCGGGCTGTGCGGGTGGCCGAGCAGGTCGAGCCACACCACGCGGGTACCGTGTGGCGCCTGGCGCGCACATTCGCCCAGCAGCACGCTCTTGCCGAAACCGGCAGGCGCGCAGACCAGGGTCAGGCGGCTATCGCCGGACAGCAGCGCCTGGGTCAGCCGTGGGCGGGCGATATGCGCCGCCGGCAGGCGGGGTAGCGAAGGATCGGGCTGGCGCACAGCGGCAGCCGGATGCAGGGCGCGAACCTTGTCGTGCATGGTCGTGGCCTCGGCTCTTGTAGTTGTTGTAGCGAGAGGTCGATCTTATCCAATTCATTGCCCGCATGACTGCCGCGGACAAAAAAGGCGACCGCTGGGGTCGCCTCAAGTTGGAGCAGCGTTGCGATGAAACTCAGCGTACGCCGGCGTTGCGCAGTGCAGCCGGAGTGAAGTCCACGGCCGAGGCCTGAGTGCCGTAGCGCACGGCGCTCTTCTCCTCGTTGGCCATGCCGATGGCCAGGTAGCGGCCGGCGATGATGTCGTACAGCGCCTCGAAGGCGTACACCGGCACCTGCTGGTCGAACTGCTGGATCAGCATGGCCTGGCCTACGCGCCACAGCTGGCCGCGACCGTCATAGTGCTCGGACACGGCGATCTGCCAGCTGTCCTCGTCGATGAAGAAGCGACGCTTGGCGTAGATGTTGCGCTCGCCGGACTTCAGCGTGGCCTCGACTTCCCAGACGCGGTGCAGCTCGTAGCGCGCCAGGTCCTGGTTGGTGTGGCCGGCCTGGATGATGTCGTCGTATTTCACCTGCGGCGAGGCGATGCGGTAGTTGTTGTACGGGATGTACAGCTCACGCTTGCCGACCAGCTTCCAGTCGTAACGGTTGGGTGCACCGTTGTACATGTCGAAGTTGTCCGAGGTACGCAGGCCATCAGCGGCGGTACCCGGACCGTCGTAGGCAACCTGCGGGGCACGGCGTACGCGGCGCTGGCCGGCGTTGTACAGCCAGGCCATGCGCGGCTCCTTGATCTGGTCCAGGGAGTCGTGCACCAGCAGTACGTTACCCGCCAGGCGCGCCGGCGCGGTTACGCGCTGTTTGAAGAACAGCAGGGCGTTCTCGGCCTTCTTCGCATCCAGCCCCTTGGTGTCGTTGGGGAAGGCTACTTCGTCCTCGAAGTGCACCAGGGTGTAGCTGCCGTTGGCCTGCGGAGCGGCCTGCACGATGGTGCGCTGCAGGTTGCCACCGCGGTAACGGGTGATGTGGTTCCACACCGCTTCCAGGCCGTTCTGCGGGATCGGGAAGGCGTAGTAGCGGCTGTCGGCGAAGCCGTTCAGGCCGTTGCCACCCTCGATCAGGCTGGTGTTGGCCGCGCTCTTCTTGGCTGCCTCATAGATCTTGTCCGGCAGGGCGACGCTACGATGGCTGGGGTAGACCGCCATCTTGTAGGTCTCCGGGTAGCGCTTGAACATGGCCAGTTGGCCGGCGGCCAGCTTGTCCTTGTACTGCTCGACGTTCTGCGCGGTGATGGTGAACAGCGGTTGCTCGTTGGCGAACGGGTCGGCCAGGAAGCCGCCCGGCAGCACGGTGGCGGCGTTGGTCGGCAGGCCACCGGTCCAGGCCGGGATGCTGCCGTCGGCGTTACCGGCCTTCTCGGCGCCCAGCGGAGTCAGGCTGCTGCCGAGCTTGCCCGCTTCCTCCGGTGACACCGCGGCGAGCACGCTGCCTGCGAGCAGCGACAGGGTGAGGGCAGTGATCAGTTTTGTTGTTTTCATCTCGATCGATTCCCTTAGAAGTTCACACCGACGCTGAACGCGAGGAAGTCGCGGTCGACGATCGGGTTGTAGTCACCACCGAAGAAGTCGGTGTAGGACAGGCTGGCGGTGTAGGTGTTGGCGTATTCGGCATCGAGACCGATGCTCACGGCCTTGGCGCCTTCGTTGAAGGTCGGGCCATAGCCATCCACGTCGTGCGACCAGGAGACGTTCGGCTTCAGGTTGATGCCGGCGAACACGTCGCTGTAGTCCCAGATGGCACGGGCGCGGTAACCCCAGGAAGTGTTGGTGTAGAAGCCGTGGTAGCCGTATTCCTCGGCTGCGGCCAGGTTGGAGGCGGCGGTACCGTAAGGCGAGCCATAGATCGAGTCGCGGCCGTAGCGCAGCTCGTCCTTGTGCTCCAGGCCACCGATGTGGGTGACACCGAGTTCACCCACCAGGGTCAGGCGATCGGCGCCCATGACCTGGTCGAAGAAGTGGGTCAGGGTGGTCTGTGCCTGGGTCACTTCCTTGCGGTTGTAGCCACGGCTGATGGCGCCGGCCTGGGCCAGGGCGCCAGCGAAACCGCCAGTGGCGGCAGCACCGGCGACCGAGGTGGCCAGCTTGCCGGTCATGTCGGTGGTGTTGATCTGCAGCGGCATGTTCGGCCGGTAGCTGATCTCGCCGGACCAGGCGGTGCCGGTGGGTAGCGAGGTGGAGAAGCTCAGGCCGTACAGGCGGATGTCCTCGGGGTACTCGAGGAAGTAGCTGCCACGGCCGAGCAGGATCGGCTGGGCCAGGGCGCCGCCGAGGGTGGTCAGCGCGGCGGTGATGTCCGCGGCGTTGGCGTTCTGCATGCTCAGGTTGGGCGTGCGGCTGTGGTAGTTGATGAAGTAGGCGGCGTATTCCGCCTCGTCACCCATCCAACGCAGGGCTGTACCGAACTGGCCGCTGTCCTTGGCATCGCGGTCGCCGC
The DNA here is from genome assembly GCF_028649395.1 of Pseudomonas sp. Gutcm_11s. GTDB lineage: Bacteria > Pseudomonadota > Gammaproteobacteria > Pseudomonadales > Pseudomonadaceae > Aquipseudomonas. Next base: position 273,486 of record NZ_JAQSUW010000017.1, read on the forward strand.
CGCGCGGCACGATCAGGCCTTCGTCGGTGACATTCACCTGGGCCATGGCGGCCTGGGCGTCCGGGCCGAAGCCACCAGACTTGGCGGCCTGGATCGAGGCGATCGAGCTCGGGCCGAGGATGTTGTAGTTGTTGTCGCAACCGTCAGCGACCACGTCGGCGCCGGCGAAGAAGGTGCCGCAGTTGTCGGCTACCGTCTGGTCCCACTCGAGCTGGTAGAAGGCCTCGGCGGACAGCTGGTCGGTGATGCTCTGCGACAGGTAGAACATGTTGACCGGGATCAGGCCTTCCTTGATCTCCGCGCCAGGGCGGCGGAAGGCGGCGGCGTCGATCGGGTTGATCGCGTTGATGCTGTTGCCGATGAAGGTGCTTTCACCCCAGCTCACCACCTGCTTGCCCAGGCGCGCCGAGCCCGGCAGTTCGCCGATGGCGTAGTTGTGGTAGACGAAGGCGTCGAGGATCTCGGCGCCGGAGGACTGTGCGGCCTGCTTGCGGTTGGAGTCGTCGATGTCCTTCCACAGGCGGCTCTCGTCCTTCAGCTCGAAGTCGTACCAGTACTTGCCGCGCACGAACACGCCGGTGTCGCCGTATTTCAGCTCGAGGTCGTGGATGCCCTTGAAGATCTTCGAGAAGGTCTCGCCCTTCTTGAAGTTCAGGCGACCGTCGTCGCCGGTCTGGGTGAAACCGGTGCCGCCGTTGGCTTCACCGATCAGGTCCGGATCTGCGCTGCGCATGGACCAGCTGGCGCCGACGGACATGGACGAGTCGAGCTGGCCCTCGATCTCCCCGATATTGAAGTTGACGGCATGCGCCGGTGCGACAGAACCGAGGGCGATGGCCAGGGCGAGGGTGTGCGGCTGGAAGATTCCGGGCCTTGTTGTTTTTGTCATGAGGCTCTCCGTGAATGGGGGTGCAACTGAGCGCACCCTACCCAGCGGATGACAGGCTTATAAGCGCACCAAGGATGTATTTGGCGTGTAGCCCGAAAGGATTAATGGCGTTATCTGGCGGGCCCTGAAGGTGGCAGAAATCGGGTGAATGGGCGGTCATAAACGAAACCCCCTGGCAACAAAAAAGCCCCGCCATGGGCGGGGCTTGCTGGAGCGTCGCAGGAAGGATGTCAGGCCGGGTTGAGCGACCACTGCTGCAGGCGCTGCAGGCTCTCGCGGTAAGGATGCAGGCCGCGCCAGAGCAGGATGATCGACGAACACACCGCGAGGCTGGTGACGATCAGCAGCGAGTAGCGCAGGGCATTGTCGTCGGCGAACACGAAGTCGGTGACCAGGGCCACCGCGGTCGGGCCCAGGCCCAGGCCGATCAGGGTGATGACGAAGAGGTACAGGGCCGAGGCCTGGCCGCGCATCGAGTTGGGCATGATCTCCTGGATCGCTGCCGGGGCTACGCCGAACGGCATGCTGAGGAAGAACACGGTGGGCGCCATCAGCACGCAGGACCAGAAGGCATCGCCCATCAGCGGGAAGGCTAGAACGAAGGGCAGGGCGCCGATGGCGGCGTACAGGCCGACGCGCATGTTGGCGTCACTGTGGCCGTGCTTGGCCAGCCAGTCGGCCAGGCGCCCGCCGAAGACGATGCCGAGGCAACCGAACACCGCAACCAGCGACCCATAGACGATGCCAACCTGGCCGGCGTCCCAGCCATAGGTGCGGATGTAGAAGGTCGGAATCCAGGCGGCGCTGCCGTAGCCGGCCAGCGACAGGCCGGCGAAGCCGAGGTTGTGGCACAGCACGGTGCGGCGGTTGCTGCGGATATAGCGGCCGACATCCGCCAGCGGAATGGCCACGCCGGCGCCGACGCCGCGGCGTGCCGGCTCGCGCACGGCCAGCATCAGCAGGGTGAACAGTACGCCGGCGGCGCCGAGGATGAGGAAGATCAGCTGCCACGGGCGTACCTCACCGAACACCGGAAGGTGTACGTCACCCTGGGCCGAGGCGAACTGGATCACCAGGCCACCGAGCAGGAAGGCGATGCCTGAGCCGAGGTACACCCCCATGCCGTACACCGCCATGGCGGTGGCGCGGCGGTTGGGCGGGAAGCTGTCGGCGATCAGCGAGTAGGCGGCGGGCGACAGGGCCGCCTCGCCGACGCCGACGCCGATCCGGCAGATGAGGAACTGCCAGTACAACTTGGCCATGCCGCAGGCGGCGGTGGCCGCGCTCCAGAACAGCACGCCGACGGCGATCAGGCCGCGCCGACTCTTGGTGTCGGCCAGGCGACCGAGCGGGATGCCGCACACGGTGTAGAACAGGGCGAAGGACAAGCCCATCAGCAGGCTCATCTGCGTATCGGTGATATCGAGGTCGCGGCGGATCGGGCCCACCAGCAGGTTGAGGATCTGCCGGTCGATGAACGACAGCACGTAGGCAACCATCAGGATGGTGACTGTGACCCAGGCAGAAAGGCTGGAGGGATAACCGTTGTTGTTATTGGACATGGTCAGGGGCTCCGCGGCGCCGTCATGGCACGCTTTGGGGTGACTGGTGTGACCCCAGCTTAGGACCGGATAACCAAGGCTTAGTATCGCTCGAAGGTACTATCAGCAAATTGAATCAGGTTGATGTCCACTCGCTGATGACTGTTACCAGGTGCGTAACGGCGCGCAGCCGCCAGCCCATGGCGCGGCCGGGAACAGCGGCAGCGCCTGCTGGGCAGGGCAGTGGCGAATAGTGCCGGCCCGTACTGGCGAGCCGGTGGCGCAGGTCGTGGTTCAGATCACCGCATCGCGACGCAGATTGGCGATCTGCTCGGCGTCCAGGCCGAGCAGGCGTTGCAGCAGGGCGTCGGTGTGCTCGCCGAGCAGTGGTGGCGCCATCCGGTAGTCCACCGGGGTGGCGGACAGGCGCAGCGGGCTGGCGACCTGCGGGGTGACGCTGCCCATGCCGTTGGCCATGTCCACGCGCAGGCCGCGGGCCTGCACCTGCGGGTCGGCGAACACCTGGGCCAGGTCGTTGATCGGCCCGCACGGCACGCCGGCCGCTTCCAGCAGCGCGACCCACTCGGCGGTGGTCTTGAACACCGTGGCCTGGCGCAGTAGTGGGATCAGTTCGGCGCGGTTGGCCACGCGAGCCTTGTTGGTGGCAAAGCGCGGGTCGTCGGGCAAAGCCGGGAGTCCGGCGACTTCGCAGAACTTGCGGAACTGCCCGTCGTTGCCCACGGCGAGGATGAAGTCGCCGTCGGCGGTGGGGAAGTCCTGGTACGGCACGATATTCGGGTGGGCGTTGCCCAGGCGCTTGGGTGCCGCGCCGGTGGCCAGATAGTTCATCGCCTGGTTGGCCAGGCAAGCCACCTGCACGTCGAGCAGGGCCACGTCGATGTACTGGCCCTGGCCGCTGTGCTCGCGGGCGTTCAGCGCGGCCAGCACGCCGACGGTGGCGTACAGGCCGGTGAGGATGTCGGTGAGCGCCACGCCGACCTTCATCGGCCCGGCGCCGTCTTCGCCATCCGGTTTGCCGGTCAGGCTCATCAGCCCGCCCAGACCCTGGATCATGAAGTCGTAGCCGGCGCGCTTGGCGTAGGGGCCGCCCTGGCCGAAACCGGTGATCGAGCAGTAGATCAGCCGTGGATTCACCGCCTTCAGCGACTCGTAGTCGAGGCCATAGGCCTTGAGGCCGCCGACCTTGAAGTTCTCCAGCACCACGTCGCACTGCGCCGCCAGCTCGCGCACCAGGCGCTGGCCCTCGGCCTGGGTGAAGTCCAGGGTCAGCGACTGCTTGTTGCGGTTGGCGCACTGGAAGTAGGCCGCCTCGCGGCTGTCGTTGCCGTCGGCGTCCTTGATGTAGGGCGGGCCCCAGTGGCGGGTGTCGTCGCCGCTGCCGGGACGCTCGACCTTGATCACCTCGGCGCCGAGGTCGGCGAGGATCTGCCCGGCCCAGGGGCCGGCCAGCACGCGGGACAGGTCGAGGACACGGATATGGGACAGGGCGCCGGGCATGGGATCACCTGGATGTGCTGCGGGGTAGGAGAGGCAGGCCGCGACGGGCCTGCCTAGTCGAGCCGGCGGGTTTAGAAGAACGCCTGCAGGCCGGTCTGCGCGCGGCCGAGGATCAGCGCATGCACATCGTGGGTGCCCTCGTAGGTGTTGACCACCTCGAGGTTGACCAGGTGGCGGGCCACGCCGAACTCGTCGCTGATGCCGTTGCCGCCCATCATGTCGCGGGCCATGCGCGCGATATCGAGGGACTTGCCGCAGCTGTTGCGCTTCATGATCGAGGTGATTTCCACCGCGGCGGTGCCTTCGTCCTTCATCCGGCCCAGGCGCAGGCAGCCTTGCAGGGCCAGGGTGATCTCGGTCTGCATGTCGGCCAGCTTCTTCTGGATCAGCTGGGTCTGCGCCAGCGGGCGGCCGAACTGGGTGCGGTCCAGGGTGTACTGGCGCGCGGTGTGCCAGCAGAACTCGGCGGCGCCCAAGGCGCCCCAGCTGATGCCGTAGCGGGCGGAGTTGAGGCAGGTAAACGGACCTTTCAGGCCACGCACGTCGGGGAAGGCGTTCTCTTCCGGGCAGAACACGTTGTCCATGACGATCTCGCCCGTGATCGAGGCGCGCAGGCCGACCTTGCCGTGGATCGCCGGGGTGCTCAGGCCTTCCCAACCCTTCTCCAAGACGAAGCCACGGATCTCGCCGGCGTCGTCCTTGGCCCAGACCACGAACACGTCGGCGATCGGACTGTTGGTGATCCACATCTTGGCGCCGCTGATGCGGTAGCCGCCGTCGACCTTCTTGGCGCGGGTGATCATCGAGCCCGGGTCGGAGCCGTGGTTCGGCTCGGTCAGGCCGAAGCAGCCGATGTATTCGCCGCTGGCCAGCTTGGGCAGGTACTTCTGCTTGGTCGCCTCGTTACCGAATTCGAAGATCGGCACCATCACCAGGGAGGACTGCACGCTCATCATCGAGCGGTAGCCGGAGTCGATGCGCTCCACTTCGCGGGCGATCAGGCCGTAGCACACGTAATTCAGGCCGCTGCCGCCGTAGGCCTCGGGGATGGTGGCGCCGAGCAGGCCGGTCTCGCCCATCTCGCGGAAGATCGCCGGGTCGGTCTTCTCATGGCGGAAGGCTTCCAGCACGCGCGGGGCCAGCTTGTCGGCGGCGAACTGCTGGGCGCTGTCGCGCACCATGCGTTCCTCTTCGGTCAGCTGCTGGTCCAGCAGGAGCGGGTCGATCCAGTTGAAGCTTGCCTTGGCGGCCATGGGCGAATCCTCGAAACGGGGGCAGTGGAAGCCGGCGCTGGCCGGACGATGGAGAGAGACTAGGCCGGGCGGCTGTCCTGGGCAAACGAGGATTTCGCACGCTGTTGTGCAGATAACTCACTCCGAGATAGCCTGAATAGGCACTTTCTGCATTTCAGATTGAGGTCTATGCATAGATGCGCCGCAGGATTCCCAGTACCGCCGCCTTGGTGGCCTTCGAATCGGCCGCTCGCCACCAGAGTTTCACTCGCGCCGCCGACGAGCTGGCGCTGACTCAGAGCGCGGTGTGCCGGCAGATCGCCGGGCTCGAGGAGTTCCTTGGCATCGAGCTGTTCCGCCGCTCGCGGCGCGGCGTGCGCCTGACCGAAGCAGGCCTGGCCTACAGTCGCAAGGTGGCGGCGCAGCTCGATGCAGTGGAGCGTGACACTCTGGCCGCCATGGGCCAGCAGGGCGCCCAGGGCCTGGAGCTGGCGGTAGTGCCGACCTTCGCCACGCAGTGGCTGGTGCCGCGCCTGAAGGACTTCCAATTCCTGCACCCGGAGGTCACGGTGCACCTGACCAACCGCACCCGGCCCTTCCTGTTCGCCGATACCGGTTTCGATGCCGCCATCTACTTCGGCGACGGCGAGTGGTCTGGTACCGAGGCGCATGTGCTGATGCCCGAGGAGCCTGTGCCGGTATGCAGCACCGAGCTGTTGGCGGGGCGTGAGCAATTTAGCGCCGCCGAGTTGGCCAGCCTGCCGCTGTTGCAGCAGAGCACCCGGCCCTACGCCTGGCGCCAGTGGTTCGCTGCCCAGGGGGTGAGCACGCCGCGCGACCTCGGCGGGCCGCGCTACGAGCTGTTCTCCATGCTGGCCCAGGCGGCCAGTCATGGCATGGGCGTGGCGCTGATCCCACCCTTCCTGATCGAGCGCGAGCTGGCCGAGGGCCGCCTGGTGCCGGCGCATCCGGCGGCGCTGCTGAGCAGCGACAAGGCCTACCGCCTGATGATTCCCGAGCGCAAGGTCGAGTCCGCCGCGCTGCGCGCCTTCCGCGACTGGCTGCTGCAGGCGGCGCGCGAGTACCGCGGCGAGCGGGCATGAAAAAGCCGGGCGGTGGCCCGGCTTTTCAGGGAGCTGGGGAAGGTCGTGGCTTACTGGCCGGCGACCTGGCCCAGGGAGATCCACTGCGACGTCATCGAACGTGCGTGGCGGTCCACGGTGGTCGGCGCGAAGGCGCGGCCGGAGGTGCTGGCTAGGGTGTTGCTGCCGCTGTTCATGTCCATCAGCGCGGCGCGCAGGAACTTCCAGCGGGTCTGCAGTTTGGCCAGGGCGGGGTTGCTCTTGCCGTCCATGCCGCCGAGTTCCTTGTCGATCTTCGGCACCAGGATGCGCTCGTCCTGGCCGACGTAGTTGTCGGTCTGCTCACGGGCGATCTCGAAGCTGCCGACATAGGAGCGGCTGAGGTACTGCACGGCCAGGTATTCGACCTGGGCGGGCAGCTCGCCGAGCGGGTCGGCATTGGGCACGGCACGGGCTACGGTCAGCAGTTCACGCAGGGACTGGGCCAGGTCCTGGGGATAGTCCCAGGGCATGTCGTCTTCTTTGGGGCCAAAGGAAACACCCTGGCGTAACTGGGTAACAAGTTTGTTGGTCAATCCGGGTATTTCCGAACTGGCGCTCATGGCTGCCTGGGAGGCTGTCTCCAGGTCGGCGATATCCTTCTCCAGACGCTGCAGATGCTCTTCCTGGAAGCCTTCGCCACGAACCAGCAGCAGGCTGCTGGTGGCTCGGCTGGCATATACCTGCACCTGTTCGGCGGCGGTCATGGCAGCGGCCTGGGCCATGGTGGAAAGCGTCGCCATGATCCCTAGCGTGATGGAAAACAACAGTCGAATCAAAGGACTACGATTCATCCCCGGTCGCTCCTTATTATTCTTGTCGGCGCGTGTCGTTCGGTTGGCCTACGGGCCGTTGGCAAGCGTGGCAAAAGCCTACTGCGCTTGCCATAGCAAAGGATGAGCCAAAAGAGTGATTTGCATCATGATTTTGGCGCCGCCAGACCGGCGGATACGCCGTACTGCCCGGGTCGGGGAGTACGGCGCGGGGCACCGGCTCAGAACGAGCTGTGCTGCTGCCAGACCTTGGGCTTGAAGTACAGGGTCTCGCCACGGGCCAGGCCGCTCAGGCTGTCGTGATCCTTGACCACTTCCGCCTCGATCAGCTCCTCCTGGCCGTCGACCTTGAGGGTCACCCGGGTGATGGCGCCGAGCGGGCGGATGTCGCGCACTTCCGCCGCGCGATGCTCCTCGATGGCCTGGCGCGACAGTGACACCTCGTGCGGGCGGAACAGCAGGTGTTCGTCGCCGCCCAGATGCAGGCGATTGGAGTCGCCGAGGAAGTGGTAGACGAAGTCGCTGGCGGGGTTCTCGTAGACCTCGCCCGGCGAGCCGATCTGCTCGATCACGCCCTTGTTCATCACCACGATGCGGTCGGCCACTTCCATGGCTTCTTCCTGGTCGTGGGTAACGAACACGGAGGTCAGGTTGATCTCCTCGTGCAGGCGCGCCAGCCAGCGGCGCAGCTCCTTGCGCACCTTGGCGTCGAGGGCACCGAAGGGTTCGTCGAGCAGCAGGATCTTCGGCTTCACCGCCAGGGCACGGGCCAGGGCGATGCGCTGGCGCTGACCACCGGATAGCTGCTCCGGGTAGCGGTCGGACAGCCAGTCGAGCTGCACCATGTTGAGCAGCTCGTGGACCTTCTCGGCGATCTCCGGCTCGCTCGGGCGCTCGCCCTTGGGCTTCATGCGCAGGCCGAAGGCGACGTTGTCGAACACCGTCATGTGACGGAACAGGGCGTAGTGCTGGAACACGAAGCCGACGTTGCGATCGCGCACGTCGTGCTGCGAGACGTCCTCGCCGTGGAACACGATGCTGCCGTTATCCGGGGTTTCCAGGCCGGCGATGATGCGCAGCAGGCTGGTTTTGCCGCAGCCGGACGGGCCGAGCAGGGCGACCAGCTCGCCGCTGCGGATGTCCAGGTTGATGTCGTTGAGGGCGCGGAAGGCGCCGAAGTGCTTGGTGACGTTACGGATTTCGATACTCATGGCTTATTCCTCATCGCCAGCAGACTTCAGACGGGACAGACGCGCTTCGCTCCACTGCTTGAGCAGCAGGATGACCAGCGCGAGCAGCAGCAGCAGGCTGGCGACGCTGAAGGCGGCGACGTGGTTGTATTCGTTGTAGAGGATCTCGACGTGCAGCGGCAGGGTGTTGGTGACGCCGCGGATGTGGCCGGAGACCACCGACACCGCGCCGAACTCGCCCATGGCCCGCGCGGTGCACAGCACCACGCCGTAGATCAGGCCCCATTTGATGTTCGGCAGGGTCACGTGCCAGAACATCTGCCAGCCGTTGGCGCCGAGCAGGCGCGCGGCCTCTTCCTCCTGGGTGCCCTGCTCCTGCATCAGCGGGATCAGTTCGCGGGCGACGAAGGGGAAGGTGACGAACAGGGTGGCCAGGACGATGCCGGGCACGGCGAAGACGATCTGGATGTCGTGGTCGGACAACCACGGGCCGAGCCAGCCCTGGGCGCCGAACATCAGCACGTAGATCAGACCGGCGATCACCGGCGACACCGAGAACGGCAGGTCGATCAGGGTCACCAGCACGCTCTTGCCGCGGAACTCGAACTTGGTCACGCACCAGGCGGCGGACACGCCGAACACCACGTTGAGCGGTACCGAGATGGCCACGGCGATCAGCGTCAGCTTCAGCGCGGCGATGGCGTCAGGCTCAATAATGGCCTCGAAGAAGGTACCGAAGCCGAGCTTCAGCGCCTCGCTGAGGACCACGTAGAGCGGCAGCAGAAGGAACAGGGCGAAGGCCAGCCAGGCCAGGCCGATGAGGACGCGGCGGCCGAGCACGTTGCCACGGCGGGACGCATTGGCGGCAGCTGCCGCAGTCAGGGATGCACTAGACATGGCGGGCTCCTCAAGGCCTCTCGATACGGCGCTGCAGCAGGTTGATCAGCAGCAGCAGGACGAAGGACACCACCAGCATCAGCACGCCGATGGCGGTGGCGCCGGTGTAGTCGTACTGATCGAGCTTGACCATGATCAGCAGTGGCAGGATCTCGGTCTTCATCGGCATGTTGCCGGCGATGAAGATCACCGAGCCGTACTCGCCGACGCCACGGGCGAAGGCCAGGGCGAAGCCGGTCAGCCAGGCTGGCAGCAGTGCCGGCACGAGGATGTGGCGGAACACCTGCAGCGGCTTGGCGCCCAGACAGGCGGCGGCTTCCTCGACTTCACGCGGGATGTCGGCCAGCACCGGCTGCACGGTACGCACCACGAACGGCAGGGTGACGAAGGTCAGTGCCAGGGTGATGCCGAGCGGGGTGTAGGCGATCTTGAAGCCGAGGTCGGTGGCGAACTGGCCGACCAGGCCGGACGGCGCGTACAGCGCGGTCAGGGCGATACCGGCGACCGCGGTGGGCAGGGCGAACGGCAGGTCGATCATCGCCTCGATGATCTTGCGCCCGGGGAAGCGGTAGCGCACCAGTACCCAGGCCAGCAGGGTACCGATCACACCGTTGACCAGGGCGGCGGCGAAGGCGGTGCCGAACGACAGCTTGAGTGCGGCGAGCACTCGGGGCGCGCTGATGATGTTCCAGAACTGCGTCCAGGTGAGGTCGAAGGTCTTGATGAACATGGCAGCCAGGGGAATCAGCACCAACAGGCTGAGGTACACCAAGGTGTAGCCCAGCGTCAGCCCGAAGCCGGGTATGACGGGGGAGATACGGCGTGACATTGTCTGTCCTTTATCTGCCTGGTTGTTGAGCAATCAGGATGCTCGGAAAGGTGGCGGGGCCACCGCTTCCTTGTCGCAACGAAGGGAAGCCGAGGCTTCCCTTGCGTTATCTGCAGTCGGGCCGGGGATTCTAACCCCTGTCGGCCCGCGGCATGGACTTACTGAGCTTGGTAGATCTGGTCGAACACGCCGCCGTCGTTGAAGAACTTCGGCTGAGCGCTCTTCCAGCCACCGAAATCGCTGTCGATGGTGACCAGCTTCAGGTTGGGGAACTGCTTGGTGAACTCGGCGGCGACCTTCTCGTCACGCGGACGGTAGAAGTTCTTCGCGGCGATGCGCTGGCCTTCCTCGCTGTACAGGTACTGCAGGTAGGCGGTGGCGATTTCGCGGGTGCCTTTCTTGTCGACGTTCTTGTCGACCACGGCCACCGGCGGCTCGGCCAGGATGGACAGGCTCGGCGCGACGATTTCGAACTGGTCGCCACCTTGTTCCTTCAGGGCCAGGAAGGCTTCGTTTTCCCAGGCCAGCAGCACGTCGCCGATCTTGTTGTTGACGAAGGTGATGGTCGAGCCGCGGGCGCCGGTGTCCAGTACCGGTACGTGCTTGTACAGCTCCTGCACGTATTCCTGCGCCTTGGCTTCGCTACCGTATTGCTGCTTGGCCCAGGCCCAGGCGGCCAGGAAGTTCCAGCGAGCGCCGCCGGAGGTCTTCGGGTTCGGGGTGATGACTTCCACGCCGTCCTTGGTCAGGTCGGCCCAGTCCTTGATGCCTTTCGGGTTGCCCTTGCGCACCAGGAACACGATGGTCGAGGTATAGGGAGTGCTGGACTGCGGCAGGCGGGACTGCCAGTCCTCGGGGATCAGTTTGCCCAGCTTGTTCAGTTCGTCGATGTCGCCGGCCAGGGCCAGGGTCACCACGTCGGCCTTGAGGCCGTCGATCACGGCGCGCGCCTGCTTGCCGGAGCCACCGTGCGACTGCTGCACGGTCACGGCTTCGTGGCCCTTGGCCTGCCAGTACTTGTTAAAGGCGGCGTTGTATTCCTGATACAGCTCGCGGGTCGGGTCGTAGGACACGTTGAGCAGTTCGCTGGCGGCAGCGGCCTGGCCGGCGAACAGGGCGGAGGCCAGGGCGGCCAGAGCGAAACGGCGAATGGACATGGTGCTACTCCTGAATACTCGAATGTTGTTCTTGGGTGTTGGCGTTCTGGTTGTTGCCCCGGCCGGCGCCTGGTGCTCGCGCGGCCGTTGCAGGAGATGCTCGGTGATCAGGCCGGCTTGCCGTGCTGGGCTTGCAGGCGGAATTTTTCCTTGCGTTCGATCTGCACCACCTGACCGTTGTGGACGGTGATCTCGACGGCGCCGAAGCGCAGGTTGTGCAGGGCGGACTGGATTTCGCGCAGGATGCTGGCTTCTTCCTGGCCTTCGACGCTTCTGAGAGTGGCGCTCATGATCTGCTCCTATGAATGGGGCCCGAGGTGGGCGTGGAGCGGATAGTAGGGGGAGATGATTTAGGCTTAAAAAGAATATTTAACGATTTATTTATTCTTTATTGATATATGTCGATGTTGATACCGCAGAATTTCACTCGGGTTCCCGTCGCTTAAATGCGGAACTCAAATTCCTGCCGCTCGTCACAAGCAGGCTTTCCAGGCATCGCCAGCGGTGCGCTGGCGCGCATAGTCTGTAGCCATGAACCCAGTAGCGATGAATCTCACGAGGCGGCGTCCGATGGACGACAACGAGCAGGCTCCCAGCGAGCTGGAGACCCTGACCCTGGCGCTGTTGCACAGCCGGGGTGAGGTCGAGCGCCTGCGCGAACGCGAACTGCTGGTCAGCAGCCTGCTGGCCAGCGTCAATGCCGTGCTGTGGGCCTTCGACTGGGAACAGCAGAAGATGGTCTACGTCAGCCCGGCCTACGAGCAGGTCTTCGGTCGCAGCGCTGCGCTGTTGCTGGCTGACTTCGGCGAGTGGCGCAACAGCATCTACCCGGACGACATGGAGTACGCCGAGCAGAGCTTGCAATCGGTGCTCGAGGTCGGCTCGGTGGAGCAGCGCGAGTACCGCATCATCCGCAACGATGGCGAGGTGCGCTGGCTCAGCGACAAGTGCTTCATCAGCCCGCCCAACCTGTTCGGTGGGCAGTCGCTGATCGTCGGCATCGCCGAGGACATCACCGAGAAGAAGGCCCTGCAGAGCGAACTGCATCGCCTGGCCACCAGCGACGTACTGACCGGCGCGAGCAACCGCCGCTATTTCTTCGAGCAGGCCGAGCAGCTATTCGCCGAGGCCCAGGCCAACAGCCGGCCGCTGGCCTTCCTGCTGCTGGACATCGACGACTTCAAGAAGATCAACGACGGCCACGGCCACCAGATGGGCGACCGCGTGCTGCAGCGCGTGGCTCACTGTGGCTCCTACGTGGTGCGGCGTGACGACCTGTTCGGGCGGATCGGCGGCGAGGAGTTCGCGGTGATCTTCCCCAACTGCGATGCGGCGCAGGCGCGCCAGGTTGCCGAACGCCTGCAGCGCGAGGTGCAGCGTTTGCAGTTCCCGGCCGACGAGGGCAGCTTCGGTGTGACCATCAGCCAGGGCATCACCGTGCTCGGCGAGGGCGACGAACTGGACGATCTCTACGCCCGCGCGGATGCGGCCATGTACCAGGCCAAGCGCCAGGGCAAGGACTGCATCGTTCTGGGGTGAAATTCGCTTAAAGGAATAAGCAAATGAATTCTTATTCCTTAACACTCGATTGATCCCTGCCTAGACTGGCCTCCGGAACGTTTTGAAGGAGGCCCACCATGGCCAGCCAGACCACCAGTTACCTGATCCTGCCGGGATGGCAGGGTTCGCCGGACGACCATTGGCAGAGCCACTGGCAGCGCAGCCTGCCGAACGCCAGCCGGGTCGAGCAGGCGGACTGGAACAATCCCGATCCGCACAACTGGGTCGCCGCTGTCGAACAGCGCGTCGTCGCTTCTCGCGGCCCGCTGATCCTGGTGGCGCACAGCCTCGGCTGCATCACCGTGGCGCGCTGGGCCGAGCAGGCCCCGCTGAGCTCGCTGCGCAAGGTGCGTGGCGCCCTGCTGGTGGCGCCGGCGGACGTCGAGCGCGCCAACTGCCCCGAAGCGCTGCAAGGCTTCGCCCCGGTCTCCCGCGAGTTGCTGCCGTTCCCCAGCCTGCTGGTGGGCTCGGACAACGACCACGCCGCCAGCGCCGCCCGTGCCCTGCAGATGGCCCGCGACTGGGGTGCCCAGGCCGCCATTCTGCCCGGTGCCGGGCACATCAACGTGAAGTCCGGCCACCAGCGCTGGGAACAGGGCTTCGCCTACCTGTACCGCCTGCAGCGGCAGATCGAGCAGCTGGAGCGCCTACGCGCATGAGCTCCTGTCCCCGCGTGTCGCGCCTGCGCGCGCGGCGACACCACCCCATTCCCATCTGAGCCGCCGCTCGGCGCCGGCTCACCTCGACAAGAGATTGCCCCATGAGCCGCCCCGCCTCCCCCCAGCAGGCCCTGCTGACCTTTGCCGATACCGAGAAGAGCCCGCTGAGCATCCGCGCCAAGGCGCTGGTGTTCGTCGACCCGCGTTCGCGCCAGCTGCGCGAGCGGGCCAATGCCCTGGCCGCGGCCGAATTGCCGGTGCTGATCAGCGGCGAGACTGGCACCGGCAAGGAGCTGCTGGCCCGCCATATCCACCGCGAGAGCGAGCGCGGTGGTCTGTTCGTCGCCGTCAGCTGCGGCGCCATCAGCCCGCAGTGGGGCGAGGCCGAGCTGTTCGGCCATGCCGCCGGTGCCTATTCCGGTGCTGCCAGCAGCCGCGCCGGCTGGTTCGGCTCGGCCAACGGCGGCACTCTCTATCTGGACGAGATCGGCGACCTGCCGCTGGCGCTGCAGGACAAGCTGCTGGCCGCCTTGGAAACCCGCGAGGTGCTGCGGGTCGGCAGCGCCCACGCCACGCCTGTGCAGGTACGCTTGGTGGCGGCCACCAGCATCGACCTGGCCCAGGCGGTGGCCGCCGGCAAGTTCAACGAGCGGCTGTTCCACTACCTCGACGAAGGTCGCCTGCCGCTGCCGGCCCTGCGCGAGCGCCCCGGCGACATCCTGCCGCTGGCCGAATACTTCCTCGGCATCTACGCCCAGCGCCTGGGCCTGGCCATTCCGCAGATCGGCGCGGCCGCCCAGGCGGCGCTGGAGAGCCATCCCTGGCACGGCAACACCCGTGAGCTGGAGAACGTCATCCACTTCGCCCTGCTGGTCAGCGGCGACGAGGAGATCCTGCCGCAGCACCTCAACCTGCCGGTGGAGGCGCCACTGCAGAGCATCGAACGGCAGCTGGTGCTGCTCGGTGCCGCGGAGCGCGCGCGGCTGCAGGCGCTGCTCGCCACCGGCTGAATGCAAAAGCGGGAGCCGCCCTGTCGGACGACTCCCGCCACTAGCGCAGGCTCAGGAATACAGCGAAGGCGTCGGCGGCAGTCCGCTGGTCAGCCACTGGCCGATGTCGCGCACCTTGTAGTCCAGCGGGTCGTGCAGGCTGTGCACCCGCACGTTGCGCCAGAAGCGGTCGAAGCCGTAGCGCGAGGCGGTAGAGCGGGCGCCCATGGTCTCGAACACCTGGCTGGTGATCTCCAGCGCCGCGCGCGCCGAGGCGACCCGTGCCTCGGCGATCAGCAGCGCCACCTCACCACGTTCAGCGGTGCCCAGCGCCGGCTTGTCCCAGGCCTGCTGCAGGCGTTCGGCGGCCAGCTCGGCCTGCAGCAGGGCGCCGCGATAGAGCAGCCACAGCTCGCCATAACGCTTCTGGATGAAGGGATCTTCCACAGCCGCCTCGACACCGGCGCCGGCCCACGGCCGGGCCTGTTCGCGCACATAGCGTAGCGCGCCGTCCAGTGCGCCCTGGGCATTGCCCAGGTAGAGCTGGGTGAGGATCAGCTGCGAGACGCAGACTCGCAGGCTGCTGCGCGGGCTCTGTCCGCCGGAGAGGAGCAGCTCGTCGCGGTCGACGAAGACGTTCTCGAACTGCACCGTGCCGCTGTCGGTCTGGCGCTGGCCGAAGGCGTCCCAGTCGTCATTGATGGCCAGGCCTTCGCGCTGCGCCGGCAGCACGACGAAGACCCGCTCGCTGGGGCCGCGTGGCGCACTGATCACCAGTGCATCGGCACCCAGGGCGCCGGAGCAGAACGACTTGCGGCCGTTCAGCTCGAAGTGCTCCTCGCGCGCATCGAGGCTCAGGCCCAGGTCGCGGCCATTGGTGGCGTTGCCCCAGAACCAGCGCTCGCGCACCGCGCGGGTCAGCCAGTGGCGCTGCTGCTCGGCGCTGCCGTGCAGGAGGATGGTCGCCACCTGCAGGTGGTTGAAGGCGAACAGGTGGGCCAGCGAGCTGTCGGCGGCGGCCAGGTGACGAACGATGCGGTAGATATCCGGCCACGACTTGCCCTGGCCATCGAAGCGCTGCGGGATGGCCAGGCTGAGCAGGCCGCTGTCGCGGATCAGCTCGCGCTCGGCCTGTGCATGGCCGCCCTGGCGGTCACGCGCTACCGCGCTCTCGCCGAGCTTGCGCGCCAGGCGCTCGACCTTGGTGGTGAGGTTGCCGAAGTCGATGGGGAACAGCCGCGCATCGAGCAGCGTCTCGGCGTTGGGGTGCAGTTGCCGGGCTTCACTGGGCATCGCGAGCCTCCGGCTGCCAGACGGCGACGTCGCTGGCATTCACGCGCTTGGGCAGCAGGCCCTCGGCGAAGAAGGCGTCGGCGATCTTCTGCTGTTCGGCCAGGCCGTCCTTCTGTACCGGGCGGACTTCATAGCTGCGGCGGCCGTTGGCCTGCTCGACGATGGCGGGGTCGAGGTTGCCCCACAGCGGGCCGAGGATCTTCGCCGCTTCGGCCGGGTGCGCGCGCAGCCACTCGCCGGCCTTGGCCAGCTCGCCGTAGACGGTCTGCAGCACCTGCGGGTGTTCCTTGGCGAAGCGGGTGCTGGTCAGGTAATAGCGCTGGTAGCTGGCCAGGCCCTGGCTGCCGGCCAGGGTGCGGGTCGGCAGCTGGCGCTGGGCGGCGCTGAGGAAGGGCTCCCAGATCACCCAGGCGTCGACCTTGCCGTTCTCGAAGGCGGCGCGGCCGTCGGCGGGCGTCAGGTAGGCCGGCTGGATGTCGCTGAACTTCAGGTTGGCCTTGGCCAGCGCGGCGATCAGCAGGTAGTGGGCGCCGGCGGCCTTGGTCACCGCCACCTTCTTGCCCTTGAGCTCGGCCAGGCTGTGCAGCGGCGAGCCTTCGCGCACGATGATCGCCTGGGCAGACGGCGAGGGCGTCTCGCGGGCGAAGTAGGCGAGTTGCGCGCCGGCGGCCTGGGCAAACACCGGCACGGTGTCGGCGACGTCCGCGGAAATATCCACATTACCGACGTTGAGCGCTTCGAGCAGCGGCTGGCCGCTGGCGAACTCGTGCCAGCTGACCTTGATGTCGTGGGCGGCCAGGGCCTTCTCCAGGTTGCCCTGGCTCTTCAGCAGGCTGATCAGTGTGGAGGACTTCTGGTAGCCGATGCGCAGCGCGGTTTCCGCCTGGGCGGGTACGGCGGCCAGCAGACTGAGGCTCAGGCCGAGGCCGAGCAGGGTGCGGCGGGATAGGGCATGACGGGACATGGTGGGGGCTCTCGATAGGGCGTCCCGGCCATGACGAGGCGGCGGAACACGGAAACTTCGGGGATGGAAGCGAGAAGTCCGGTGGTCCGGTCGGTGCAATCTAGTCGATCTAAAAAAGCGCCAGCAAATAATTTTCAGGAATTAGCTTATAGACCGCTTGGTCACGATATATTCCTTTTTGTTTCATAAAACTGAAAAATAATTCTTTTTTGGGCTTACCAAAATCCCATACATTTGCCGCCAAGCCGGTGCCAGAGCATTGCACTGAGCCGAATAACTACAAGGGGCAAAGCCCCAACGCCCAAAACAGACCAAGAAAAGTACCTGGAGCACCTCATGAACAAGTCGACCCTGGCCCTCGCCGTCGCCCTTGCTGCAGTCGCGCAGCAGGCTTCCGCCGGTGGCTTCATCGAAGACAGCAAGGCCACCCTCGGCCTGCGTAATTTCTATTACGACCGTAACGACAAGAACACTGCGAACAACAGCACCGAGGCCAACGAATGGGGCCAGGGCTTCCTCTTCAACTACACCTCCGGCTTCACCGAGGGTACCGTTGGCTTCGGTCTGGATGCTGTAGGCCTGCTGGGCCTGAAACTGGATGCCGGCGGTGACGGCGATAGCAGCGACAGCCGCAAGCCAGGCCAGCTGTTCCCGCTGGATAGCGACGGCAAGGCCGTGGACGACTACAGCAAGGGCGGTGTGACCGCCAAGGTGCGTGTGTCGAAGACCGAAGGCCGCCTGGGCACCCTGCAGCCGAAGCTGCCGGTGGTGACCTTCAACGACGGTCGCCTGCTGCCGCAGCTGTTCGACGGTGGCCAGATCACCTCCAACGAGATCGACAACCTGACCCTGACTGCCGGTCAGCTCGAGCACACCAAGACCCGTTCCTCCACCGACGACATCGGTCTGCGCATCGCCGCACCGAGCGGCACTACGGTGGTCGACAGCAACAAGTTCTACTTCGCCGGCGGTGACTACAAGATCACCAAGGACCTGGTTGCCCAGTACTACTACGGCAACCTGGAAGACTTCTACAAACAGCACTTCCTTGGCCTGACCCATAACTGGGCCATCGGCCCGGGCGCGCTGAAGTCCGACCTGCGTTACTTCGATAGCAGCTCCGATGGCAAGAACAGCAGTGCCGCTGGCCGTGCTGAGGGCTATGCCAGCAGCGGTTACTGGGCTGCTGGCGACGCCGATCGTGGTGAAGTCGACAACCAGACCTGGAGCGCCCTGTTCACCTACACCCTGGGCAGCCATGCACTGAGCGGTGGCTACCAGCAGGTCGAGGGCAGCAGCGCCTTCCCGTTCCTCAACCAGGGTGACGGCTCCACCGCCTACCTGATCACCGACCGCCAGATCGGCAAGTTCCTGTCGGCCGGCGAGCGCACCTGGCTGGCCGAGTACGCCTACGACTTCACCAAGGTCGGCGTACCGGGCCTGAAGGCCACCGTGACCTACCTGTCCGGCGACAACATCGACGCCGCCGGCGGTGACCAGAAAGAGTGGGAACGTGACTTCCGTCTGGACTACACCCTGCAGGAAGGCGCTCTGAAAGGTCTGGGCTTCTCCTGGCGTAACGCCTCGCTGCGCGGTAACGCAGCAACCGACCAGGACGAGAACCGTCTGATCGTCAGCTACACCCTGTCGCTCCTCTGATCGACAACGGCGGGGGCTTCGGCCCCCGCCATCTCCTGACCCGGCCGCCAACGGTTGGGAAGGCCTCACCCCGAGTCCAAGGAGATTCCCATGAAAAGTTTCAAGCCCCGCCATCTGCTCGCCGCGCTGCTCGCCACCACCCTGCCGCTCGCTACCCACGCCGCCGAACCCAAGGAAGTCCGCCTGGACTACGCCTATTACGCGCCTACCAGTCTGGTGCTGAAGGATCAGGGCATCCTCGAGAAACGTTTGGCCGCTGACGGCATCGCCGTGAAGTGGGTGTTCAGCCAGGGCAGCAACCGCTCCCTCGAATATCTCAACGGTGGCAGCGTCGACTTCGCTTCCACTGCCGGCCTCGCCGCCGTGCTCAGCCGTGCCAACGGCAGCCCGGTGAAGACCGTGTACATCGCCAGCCGTCCGGAATGGACCGCCCTGGCCGTGCCCAAGGATTCGTCGATCAAGACCCTGGCCGACCTCAAGGGCAAGAAGGTCGCCGCCACCAAGGGCACCGACCCCTACCTGTTCCTCCTGCGCAGCCTGCACAGCGCCGGCCTCGGCAAGAGCGACGTGGAGATCGTCCACCTGCAACATCCGGACGGCCGCGTCGCCCTGGAGCGCGGTGACGTGGACGCCTGGGCCGGCCTCGACCCGCACCTCGCCGCCAGCCAGCTGCAAGCCGGCTCGCGCCTGCTGTATCGCAATGTCGAGTTCAACAGCTACGGCGTGCTCAACGTCAGCGACAAGTTCCTCAAGGAACAGCCGCAGCTGATCGGCAAGGTCATCGCCGCCTATGAAGAGGCGCGCCAATGGACCATCGCCCATCCGCAACAGACCGCGGAGCTGCTGGCCAAGGAAGCCAAGCTGCCGCTGGAAGTGGCCAAGCTGCAGCTGTCGCGTACCGACTTCAGCAACCCGCAGCCGGGTGCCGAACACGTCGCCGCGCTGAAGGCCGCCGCGCCGATCCTGCTCGACGAGCAGCTGGTACGTCCGGGCGCCGACGTGGCTGCCGTGGTCGACCAGCTGATCAGTCCGCAGCTGGCAGCCGGCGTGATCGGCCAGCCGGTGGCCAAGGCGGAGCAATAAGTCATGCCTGCTAGCAGTCTGCTCGCCACCCTGCTGGCCGCCCGTGCAGCCGTGCGTGGCGAGCATGTGCTCAGCGTGCGCCGCCCATGGACGGGTAACTGGCGCGGGCTGGTGCTGCCGCTGGCGCTGCTGGTGCTGCTGGAAGTGCTGGTGCGCCTGGACTGGATACCGGCGCACCAGCTGCCGGCGCCCAGCCAGGTCGGCCAGACCCTCTGGTGGCTGGCCGCCGGGGGCGAGCTGTGGGGGCATATCGGCGTCAGCCTGGCGCGGGTCGCCGCCGGTTTCGCCATCGGTGCGGCGCTGGCCGTGCTGATCGGCGCCTGGGTCGGCCTCAGCCGACGTGCCGAGAGTTATCTGGAGCCGACCTTCCAGGCCCTGCGGGCGATTCCCAGCCTGGCCTGGGTGCCGCTTCTGCTGCTCTGGCTGGGCATCGACGAAACGCCCAAGGTGGTGCTGATCGCCCTCGGCGCCTTCTTCCCGGTCTACCTGGCGCTGCTCGCCGGCATCCGCAACGTCGACCGCAAGCTGGTCGAGGTCGGCCGCCTGCATCGCCTGTCCGGCGTCGCGCTGACCCGACGCATTCTGCTGCCGGCGGCGCTGCCGAGCCTGTTCACCGGCCTGCGCGGGGCGCTCAGCCTGAGCTGGATGTTCCTCGTCGCCGCCGAGCTGATCGCCGCTACCCAGGGCCTCGGCTACCTGCTCAGCGACGGTCGCGAGACCTCGCGGCCGGATCTGGTGATCGCCGCCATCCTGCTGCTGGCCGTGCTCGGCAAGCTCAGCGACGGCCTGCTCAAGCAGCTGGAGACCCGTGCGCTGCACTGGCGCGACAGCTTCGTCGGCGGGGAGGGTTGAAGATGAGCAGTGCATTGCTGGAACTACGCGGCATCCGCAAGGCCTTCGCCGGCCAGCGGGTGCTGGAAGACGTCGACCTGAGCCTGGCGCCGGGCGAGATCGTCAGCCTGCTCGGCCCCAGTGGCTGCGGCAAGAGCACCCTGCTGCGCATCGCCGCTGGCCTCGACCAGGACTTCAGTGGCGGCCTGGCGCACAACCCGCTGCTGGATTTCGGCGGCGGCAGCGGCATCGGCGTGGTGTTCCAGGAGCCGCGCCTGATGCCCTGGCTGAACGTGGCGCAGAACGTCGGCTTTGCCGACGGTCGTGGCGCTGACTCGGAGTGGATCGAGCAACTGCTGGAGGACGTCGGCCTGGCCGGCCAGGGCGGCAAGCTGCCCAAGCAGCTCTCCGGCGGCATGGCCCAGCGCGTGGCCATCGCCCGTGGCCTCTACCAGCGCCCGCAGGTGTTGCTGCTGGACGAGCCGTTCAGCGCGGTGGATGCCTTTACCCGCATGAAACTGCAGGACCTGGTGGTGCGCCTGGCGGATCGCTACGGCATCGCCCTGCTGCTGGTCACCCACGATCTCGACGAGGCGTTCTATCTCAGCGACCGCGTGCTGATCCTCGGCGGCACTCCCAGTCGCATCCAGCGCGAACTGGCCGTGCCGCTGGCACATCCGCGCGACCGTCGCTCGGCCGAACTGGCCTACCTGCGTGGCGAGGCGCTGACCGAGCTGACGCTGTAAACGAACCTCAGGGTGGAAGCTGTTTCCGGGCCGCATGGCCCGGTTTTTTTAGCTGCGCTGCAGCGAGGAAGCGGCCAGGCCCAGACCCAAGGCGACCAGCACGCCACCGATGGCGCGCTCGATCAGGTGCCGGCTGCGGGCGACGAAGCCGCGCGCCGCTTCCGAAGACAAGCCGTAGGCCACCAGGGCGAACCAGAACAGGTGCGCGGCGGACATGAACAGGCCGTAACCGAGCTGGGTCAGGGTGGCGGTATCCGGGCTGATTACCTGGGTGAACAGGGCGACCACGAACAGCGTGGTCTTGGGGTTCAGCGCATTGGTCAGGAAGCCGATGCGCAGCGCCTGCCAGTCACTCAGCTGCGGCGCGGCCACCACCTGCTGCGGGTCGACCTTGCGGCTGCGCAGCATGCCGATGCCGAGCCAGATCAGGTAGGCGGCGCCGGCGAACTTGACCAGGTTGAACAGCAGGATCGACTGCGAGATCAGCAGGCCGATGCCGAGCATCGAGTAGGTCACGTGGACCAGCACGCCGAGGCTGATGCCCAGCGCGGTGAGCAGGCCGGCGCGGCGCGAGAGGAACATGCTGTTGCGGCTGACCATGGCGAAGTCGGCGCCGGGGCTGATCACGGCGAGCAGGGTGATGGTGACGACCGAGACGAGTTCGAGCATGGCGCAGTCCGCTTTTCGGGTGGGCAGATCAAGATGGGGGCAGCCGGCGTTGCCTGCAAGCGCGACCTAGATCTGCGCCAGCTGGCGCAGATACTCGGCACTCTCGGCATCGGCCGGGAAGAAGGTCTCCAGGGCCAGCTCGGCCAGGGTCACGTCGTTGGGCGTGCCGAACACCGTGGTGGTGCTGATCATGCTCAGCACGCCGTGCTCGGTGCGGAACTGCAGCGGCATCAGCACGCTCTCAGGCGCCGGTTCGGCCTTCTCGCTGGGGGCCGGGTAGCTCAGCAGTTCTTCCTGCAGGGCCATCAGCTGTGGGTCGCCGCTGATGTCGATGTCGTGCTGCAGGCGCATCAGCAGGTAGGCGCGCCACTGCGCCAGGTTGACGATACGCGGCGCCAGGCCGTCCGGATGCAGCGACACGCGCAACACATTGAGCGGCGGGCCGAGCAGCTCGGCCGGCAACCCGTCGAGGAAGGGTGCCACCGAAGCATTGGCCGCCAGTAGGTTCCACTGGCGGTCGATGGTCAGCGCCGGGTAGGGCTCGTGGGCCTTGAGCAACTGCTCGATGGCGGCGCGGGCGGCGGCCAGGGCCGGGTCGTTCAGGCCGTGCTGGCTGTACAGCGGTGCATAGCCGGCGGCGCTGAGCAGGCGGTTGCGCTCGCGCAGGGGAATCTCCAGCTGTTCGGCCAGGTGCAGCAGCATCTCGCGGCTGGGCAGGGCGCGGCCGGTCTCGACGAAGCTCAGGTGGCGGGTGGAGATGTCCGCTTCGCAGGCCAGGTCGAGCTGGCTCAGGCGGCGGCGCTGGCGCCACTGGCGCAACAGGGCGCCGACGGGGTGATTGACTGTGTTCATGGGATCGGACGATAGCCCAGGGGCGTCAAGGCGACCATTACCTGGCAGGTAATCGACGCGCCGCCCGCGGCGGGAGAACTCTATGGCCAGGCGCCAGTCCGGCGCCCTCATTGGAGGATTCGCCATGCATACCCTGAACGCTTCTCCGTTGTTGCGCCGCGCCCTGCTCGCCGATGGCGTGGCCGGCCTGGCCACCGGCTCACTGCTGGTACTGGCCGCCGGCTGGCTTGCCGAGCTGCTGGCCCTGCCGCGCGAACTGCTGCTCGGCGCCGGCTGGCTGCTGCTGCCGCTGGGCGTGTTCCTGGTCTGGCTGGGCAGCTGCGAGCAGATCAACCGCCTCGCCGTATGGGCGGTGCTGGCGATCAACGCGCTGTGGGTGATCGACAGCCTGGTGCTGCTGCTCTCCGGCTGGGTCACACCGAACCTGCTCGGCCACGTCTTCGTCATCGGCCAGGCGCTGACGGTGCTGCTGTTTCTCGAGCTGGAGCTGGTCGGCCTGAAACGTTCCGAACCGCTGGCGGCATGAGGGTTACTGGGCTGCAACCCGTGTGAGGCGGACAATCTCTCCCGGGTAGCCGCCCAGGTGTCCACTGGGACCTGCGAAGAAAATTCCATCGACCGTCAACTGATGATCATCCAGATACTGGAGCGGAGTCGTTTTCTTCGCCACGGCTGACCATCCACCAAGCCAGAGTGAACGGCCATTGTCGCTGAGGGCTGAGGACTCATATCCCAGGTGGTAGGTGCCTTGTGTCGTGATTCTTTTGCCGTTGTAGCGATCAGGAGCACTCAGTAACTCCGCAATGCTTACCTTGAGCGGAGGTTGAGTGTCGCCTTGGGATACGCGCTCTCGTTTTTCTATTGCGTGGCGAGAGGCCTGCTCGTCGAAGAAGGTGCGGATTTCGGCAATTACATGGCTGCGGGCATCGCCAGCATTGGTGGTGGCGAAAGACAGCCGGGTTTCCTGGCAGTCTGCGTCAAAGATGAGCTGGACCTGCTGAAACGGTGTTTCGGGAGTTTTGGGGTCGCTTTGTAGATCGAAGATACCCAGGGATTTCAGCCGTTGGGCTAGAGCCAGCATCTCTTCTGCGTTGGGACCAGGCTGCTCCGAATAGAAACGGTGGTAATCCAGACTCGAGTCGGTGGCGCTTTCGGCTTTAGTGCCCAGTACATCTAAGGACTTACTGTATTGAAAAAGACCGTTCTGGTTGAGCAGTAGCTGCTCGTCGACAGACATAACCGAGTCGGCGTTGCTCACGGTTCCTCGGGTGCTGAAGTGCAGAAAAACTCCATCGCACTCCTGTGCGATTGCTCCTGTACTGGCTGTGGCCAGACTGAGGGTCAGTCCTAGTGCCTTACGCATGTCCTTTGCTCCGTAAAAGCCCTGATCCGGACGCTACCCATTAGGTATTTCAGGAGCAATAGCAAAAAGCCCGGCAGATGCCGGGCTTTCTGGTGTCACTGGCTGACTTACTGGGCGGTGTAGATCTGGTCGAACACGCCGCCGTCGTTGAAGTGGGTCTTCTGGATGCTCGGCCAGTCGCCGAAGGTCTCGTTCACGTTGAGGAAGGTAACCTTGGGGAAGCGGTCGGAGAACTCGGCGAGGATTTTCTCGTTGCGCGGGCGCAGGTAGTTGTTGGCGGCGATGCGCTGGCCCTCGTCGGACCACAGGTACTTCAGGTAGGCCTCGGCCTCGGCGCGGGTGCCTTTCTTGTCGACCACCTTGTCGACCACCGACACCGGCGGCTCGGCCTGGGCGGAGACGGTCGGGTAGACCACTTCGAAGCCGCCGCGACCAAATTCGCGGGCGATCATCTCGGCCTCGTTCTCGAAGGTCACCAGCACGTCGCCGATCTGGTTCTGCATGAAGGTGGTGGTGGCGGCGCGGCCACCGGTGTCGAGTACCGGCGCCTGCTTGAACAGCTTGCCGACGAAGTCCTTGGCCTTGGTCTTGTCGCCGCCGTTCTGCAGCACGTAGCCCCAGGCGGAGAGGTAGGTGTAGCGGCCGTTACCCGAGGTCTTCGGGTTCGGCACCACGACCTGGACGCCATCCTTGAGCAGGTCAGGCCAGTCTTTCAGGGCCTTGGGGTTGCCCTTGCGCACGATGAACACGGTGGCGGAGGTAAAGGGGGCGCTGTTGTTCGGCAGGCGCGCGGCCCAGTCTTCGGGGATCAGCTTGCCGTGCTCGGCCAGGGCGTTGATGTCGGTGGCCATGTTCATGGTGATGACGTCGGCCGGCAGGCCGTCGATCACGGCGCGGGCCTGTTTGCTCGAACCGCCGTGGGACATCTGGATGGTCAGCGCTTTGCCGCCCTCGGCCTGCCAGTGCTTCTGGAACGCGGCGTTGTAGTCCTTGTAGAAGTCGCGCATCACGTCATAGGAGACGTTGAGCAGGGTCGCCGCCTGGGCGGAGGTGGCCAGGGCGAAGCTGGCGGCCAGGGAGAGGGACAGTAGGCGTTTCATCGGATGTCCTTATGGGGATGGGAGCGCAGGCGACTATAAGAGAGTCACGCATATTCTTTGAAAGAATAATTGTTTAGGTACTTATGCCGTAACGCTCGTGATGAATATTTCTATATGGAATAAATAAATCGTTATTTATTCTTTTTACTTTGTTTCGTTCCTGATCATAGTGAGCCCCACGCAACGAACTGCCAAGGAGCATCACCATGAGCATCCGCCTGGGCGACATCGCCCCCGACTTCGAGCAGGACTCCAGCGAGGGTCGCATCCGTTTCCACGACTGGCTGGGTAATGGCTGGGGCGTGCTGTTCTCCCACCCCGCCGACTTCACCCCGGTGTGCACCACCGAACTGGGCTTCACCGCCAAGCTGAAGGATGACTTCGCCCAGCGCGGCGTCAAGGTCATCGCCCTCTCGGTGGACCCGGTGGATTCGCACCTGCGCTGGATCGACGACATCAACGAGACCCAGAACACCCGGGTCAACTTCCCGATCATCGCCGACGCCGACCGCAAGGTCTCCGGCCTGTACGACCTGATCCACCCGAACGCCAACGACACCCTGACCGTGCGTTCGCTGTTCATCATCGACCCGAACAAGAAGGTGCGCCTGATCATCACCTACCCGGCCAGCACCGGACGCAACTTCAACGAGATCCTGCGCGTGATCGACTCGCTGCAGCTGACCGACAACCACAAGGTCGCCACCCCGGCCAACTGGCAGGACGGTGATGAAGTGGTGATCGTGCCGTCGCTGAAGGACGAGGCGGAGATCGCCCAGCGCTTCCCCAAAGGCTATCGCGCGGTGAAACCCTACCTGCGCCTGACGCCGCAGCCGAACCGCTAAGGGGCGCTCATGCACGTTGTCCTGTTGTCCGGCAGCCCATCGGCGCGCTCACGCACCGAACTGCTGCTGGAGTACGTCAGCCAGCGCCTGCAGGCCCATGGCCTGGAAGTCAGCCTGCTACGGGTCCGTGACTTCCCGGCCGAGGCCCTGCTGCATGCGGACTTCGCCAGCCCGTCCGTGCAGCAGCTGCAGGCGGCGGTGGCCAGCGCCGATGGTCTGGTGGTCGCCACCCCGGTGTACAAGGCGTCCTTCACCGGCGCGCTGAAAGTGTTGCTCGACCTGCTGCCGGAGCGCGCCCTGGCGCACAAGGCGGTACTGCCCATCGCCAGTGGCGGCAGCCCCGCCCATTTGCTGGCCGTGGATTACGCGCTGAAGCCGGTACTGGCGGCGCTGAAAGCCCAGGAGATGCTCCCCGGCGTGTTCGCCGTGGACAAGCAGATCGCCTATCCGGAAGGGGACCACCCCGCCCGCATCGACGATGAACTGCGCGAGCGTCTCGACGAATCGGTAGAGCAGCTGGTCGCCGCCCTCGCGCGCCGGCCGAAGCCGATCGACCCGAACCTGTTGAACGACCGGCTGGTGAACGCCCGCTGGAGTATCTGAACCGACACACAGCAACACCCCGCCTTACTCGCCCGCCAACGGGCAAGCAGGTTGCCAACCAAGAAACCACAGCAAAGGAGAGCGCCATGCGCACCATTACTTTGCGTCGGAGCCTGGTCGCCCTGTTTGCCGCGGCCATCTCCTTCGGCGCCATCACTCAAGCTCAGGCCGAAACCCTGCGTATCGGTTATCAGAAGTACGGCACCCTGGTGCTGCTCAAGGCCAAGGGCACGCTGGAGAAGCGCCTGGCCGAGCAGGGCGTCGAGGTGAAGTGGACCGAGTTCCCGGGCGGCCCGCAGCTGCTCGAAGGCCTCAACGTCGGCTCGGTGGACTTCGGTGTCACCGGCGAGACCCCGCCGGTATTCGCCCAGGCCGCCGGTGCCGACCTGCTCTACGTCGCCCACGAGCCGCCAGCGCCGACCGGCGAAGCGATCCTGGTGCCGAAGGATTCCTCGATCAAGAACGTCGCCGAACTCAAGGGCAAGAAGGTCGCCCTGAACAAGGGCTCCAACGTGCACTACCTGCTGGTGCGCGCCCTGGAAGACGCGGGCCTGAAGTACAGCGACATCCAGCCCGTGTACCTGCCTCCAGCCGATGCCCGCGCCGCCTTCGAGCGCGGCAGCGTCGACGCCTGGGTGATCTGGGACCCCTTCCAGTCGGCCGCCGAGCACCAGCTGCAGGCGCGCAGCCTGCGTGACGGCAGCGGTCTGGTCGACAACCACCAGTTCTACCTGGCCACCCGTCCCTACGCCGAGAAGAACCCGCAGGTGATCGGCGTGCTGGTCGAGGAAATCCGCGGCGTTGGCGAGTGGGTCAAGGGCAACCTCGACGAAGCCACCAGCCAGGTCGCCCCGCTGATCGGCCTGTCGCCGGAAATCACCCGCCAGGCCGTCGAGCGCCAGGGCTACGGCGCGCAGTTCATCACCCCGGACGTGATCACCGCGCAGCAGAAGATCGCCGACACCTTCACCGACCTCAAGCTGATCCCCAAGAAGCTCAGCATCAAGGACGTGATCTGGAATCCGCCGGCCAAGGTCGCGCAGCAGTAAGCCCCGCGCCGTGGCCCTCGGGCCACGGCGACACCGAATTTATCTAAGGAGACGACTCCATGAGCCTCAATATCTTCTGGTTCCTGCCCACCCACGGCGACGGCAAGTACCTCGGCACCAGCGAAGGCGCGCGCGCCGTCGACCATGGCTACCTGACCCAGGTGGCTCAGGCCGCCGACCGCCTCGGCTTCGGCGGCGTGCTGATCCCCACCGGGCGTTCCTGCGAGGACTCCTGGCTGGTGGCCGCCTCGCTGATCCCGGCGACGCAGAACCTGAAGTTCCTCGTCGCGCTGCGCCCGGGGATCATTTCGCCCACCGTGGCCGCGCGCCAGGCGGCGACCCTGGACCGCCTGTCCAACGGCCGCGCGCTGTTCAACCTGGTCACCGGTGGTGATCCGGACGAGCTGGCCGGAGACGGCCTGCACCTGTCCCACGAGGAGCGTTACGAGGCTTCCGTCGAATTCACCCGCATCTGGCGTCGCGTACTGGAGGGCGAGACCGTCGACTACGACGGCAAGCACCTGCAGGTGAAGGGCGCCAAGCTGCTCTACCCGCCGATCCAGCAGCCGCGCCCGCCGCTGTACTTTGGTGGCTCCTCCGACGCCGCCCAGGACCTGGCTGCCGAGCAGGTCGAGCTGTACCTGACCTGGGGCGAGCCGCCATCTGCGGTGGTCGAGAAAATCGCCGCCGTGCGCGAGAAGGCCGCTGCCCAGGGCCGCGAAGTGCGCTTCGGCATCCGCCTGCACGTGATCGTGCGTGAGACCAACGAGGAAGCCTGGGCCGCTGCCGATCGCCTGATCAGCCACCTGGACCAGGACACCATCGACCGCGCCCAGGCCTCCCTGGCGCGCTTCGACTCGGTCGGCCAGCAGCGCATGGCCGCCCTGCACGGCGGCAAGAAAGACAACCTGGAAGTGTCGCCCAACCTCTGGGCCGGCGTCGGCCTGGTGCGTGGCGGTGCCGGCACCGCACTGGTCGGCGACGGCCCGACCGTGGCCGCGCGGGTGCAGGAGTACGCCGACCTCGGCATCGACACCTTCATCTTCTCCGGCTACCCGCACCTGGAAGAGTCGTACCGCGTCGCCGAGCTGTTGTTCCCGCACCTGGACATCGCCCAGCCGGAACGTCCGGCGAGCCGCGGCTACGTCAGCCCGTTCGGCGAGATGATCTCCAGCGACATTCTGCCCAAGGCCGCCTCGGCGAGCTGAGACGACAACGGGGCGGCCCACCGCCCCGGTTCCCGCACTACCAGAGAAGGAGCGTTGCCATGTCGACGCACAAGCTACACAACATCGGCCACCGTCTGGCGCCCTGGGCGCTGCCGGTCGCACTGCTGGCCCTGTGGCAGGGCGCTGTGGTCTTTGGCCTGCTGTCCACGCGCATCCTGCCGGCACCCAGTGCGGTGATCGGGGCGGGCTGGACGTTGCTGTCCAGCGGCGAGATCTGGACTCACCTGGCCATCAGCGGCCAGCGCGCGGCCATCGGCTTCGCCATCGGTGGCGGCATCGGCCTGCTGCTCGGCTTCATCACCGGCCTGTCCAACTGGGGCGAGCGCTTCCTCGACAGCTCGGTGCAGATGATTCGCAACGTGCCGCACCTGGCGCTGATCCCGCTGGTGATCCTGTGGTTCGGCATCGACGAGGCGGCGAAGATCTTCCTGGTCGCCCTCGGCACCCTGTTCCCCATTTACCTCAACACCTACCACGGCATCCGCAACGTCGACCCGGCGTTGGTGGAAATGGCGCGCAGCTACGGCCTGAAGGGCTTTGCCCTGTTCTGGCAGGTGATCCTGCCCGGTGCCCTGCCGTCGATTCTGGTTGGCGTGCGCTTCGCTCTCGGCTTCATGTGGCTCACGTTGATCGTCGCCGAGACCATCTCCGCCAGCAGCGGCATCGGCTACCTGGCGATGAATGCCCGCGAGTTCCTGCAGACCGACGTGGTGGTGCTGGCCATCCTGCTTTACGCGGTGCTCGGCAAGCTGGCCGACGTCGCTGCTCGCCTGCTCGAGCGTGCCTGGCTGCGCTGGCACCCGGCCTACCAGGACAAGGGAGGTGCGCAATGACTGCCCTGCACAGCATTCGCCAGGGTATCCCGCTGGCCATCGAGGGCATCCGCAAGGCCTTCGGCGAGCGCGAGGTGCTCAAGGGCATCGACCTGCACATTCCGGCCGGGCAGTTCGTCGCCGTGGTCGGCCGCAGTGGCTGCGGCAAGAGCACCCTGCTGCGCCTGCTGGCCGGTCTGGGCGCGCCCACCGGTGGCCAGCTGCTGGCCGGCAACGGCCTGCTGGCTGCCGCCCGCGAAGACACCCGGCTGATGTTCCAGGACTCGCGCCTGCTGCCGTGGAAGCGCGTGATCGACAACGTCGGCCTCGGCCTGTCAGGTGACTGGCGGCCCCGGGCGCGCGAGGCGCTGGCTGCCGTCGGCCTGGCTGACCGTGCCAACGAGTGGCCGGCCGCCCTCTCCGGCGGGCAGAAGCAGCGTGTGGCCCTGGCCCGTGCGCTGATCCACCAGCCGCGCCTGCTGCTGCTCGACGAGCCGCTCGGCGCCCTGGACGCGCTGACCCGCATCGAGATGCAGCAACTGATCGAAGGCCTGTGGCAGCAACACGGCTTCACCGTGCTGCTGGTGACCCACGACGTGGCTGAGGCCGTGGCCATCGCCGACCGGGTGATCCTGATCGAGGACGGCGAGATCGGCCTCGACCTGGCCGTCGACCTGCCGCGTCCGCGTCACCGCGGCTCGGCGCGCCTGGCCGCGCTGGAGGCCGAAGTGCTCGACCGCGTGCTGGCGCTGCCGGCCACGCCTCCGCAACCCGAACCCGTTTCGCCATTGCCCACGCAACTGCGCTGGGCCCTGTAAGCAAGCCCCCGGCCCGGACTGTATCCGGGCAACCCAAACCGCAAAGGAGCTAGACCATGACCATTAAAGCCATCAACGTCCGCAACCAGTTCAAGGGCAACATCAAGGAAATCGTGATCGGCGACGTGCTGTCGGAAATCGACGTGCAGACCGCAGCCGGCATCGTCACCTCGGTGATCACCACCCGCTCCGTGCGCGAGCTGGACCTGCAGGTGGGCAGCGAAGTGATTGCCTTCGTCAAATCCACCGAAGTGTCGATCGCCAAGCTTTGAGATGGGCTTGCTGCCCGTCGTGAACCGCGTCGCAACGAGGTAGCGGCCACCGCCTCGGCCGTTACTCTCGTTACCCGCCACACCCCGCGCTCTACCCGGGGTAGTCAGATTCAGGCATTGGCCTGCGCCGCCAGCAACTGCTCGGCCGGCTGCGGGCGGCCGAACCAGTAGCCCTGGCCCAGGACGCAGCCGATCTCGCGCAGATAGGCGGCCTGTTCCTCGGTCTCGATCCCTTCTGCCAGCACGCGCAGGCCCAGGCTCTGGCCGAGGGTGATCACCGCGCGGGCGATGGCCGCGTCCTCGCGGTCATGCGGCAGGCCGCGCACGAAGCTTTGGTCGAGCTTGAGCTTGTGCACCGGCAGGCTCTTCAGGCGCGCCAGCGAGGAATAACCGGTACCGAAGTCGTCGATCGCCAGGCGCACGCCCAGCTTGTGCAGCTGGGTGAGCAGCTCACTGGCGCGCTCGGGGTTGTCCATCACTGCGCTCTCGGTCACTTCCAGCTCCAGGCGTGCCGGCTCCAGTCCGGTCTCGCGCAGCACCCGTTCGACGCGCAGGTCCAGCTCGCCGCGGCCGAACAGGCGGCTGGAGACGTTCACTGCGATGAACTCCAGGCTCATGCCAGCCGCCTGCCAGCGGCACATCTGTGCGCAGGCCTGCTCCAGCACCCAGGCGTCGATGGCGCCGATCAGGCCGCTGTCCTCGGCCACCGGGATGAACTCGCCCGGCGGCACCAGGCCGCGCTCGGGATGCTGCCAGCGCACCAGGGCCTCGGCGCCGATCATGCGCTGGTCGTCGAGGCGGTGGATTGGCTGGTAGTGCACGCGCAGCTGGCCTTCTTCCAGGGCCAGGCGCAGCTGGCTCTCCAGGCGTACGCGGATCAGCGCGTGCTGGGTCATGTCCTGGCTGTAGAAGCTGAAGGTCTGGCGGCCGCTGTTCTTGGCGCGGAACAGCGCCGAGTCGGCGTTGCGCATCAGCTGCTCGACGCTGTCGCCGTCGTCGGGGTACAGGCTGATGCCGATGCTGGCGCCGACGAACAGCGGCTGGTCATCGAGCAGGAACGGCTGGCTGAGGCTGTCCAGGGTCTGCAGGGCCAGTTGCGAGGCCTGCTCGGCCTCGGCGCAGTCATCGCAGAGCACGCCGTACTCGTCGCCACCCAGGCGGGCCAGGGTCATGTCGGGGCCGAAGGCCGCGCCGAGGCGCTCGCCGATCATCTTCAGCAGCAGGTCGCCGGTGTTGTGGCCGAGGCTCTCGTTGACGATCTTGAAGTGGTCAAGATCGAGCAGCAGTAGGGCGCCGCGGCGGCCTTCGCGCTTGGCGCGCTGTAGCGCCTGCTCGATGCGCTCGCCGAACAACAGGCGGTTGGGCAGCCCGGTCAGCGGGTCGTGGTGGGCGAGGAAGTCCAGCTCGTGCTGCGAATGCTTGATCGCGCTGACGTCGGAGAACACCGCCACGTAGTGGCTGAGGTGACCGTTCTCGTCGTGGATGCTGCGGATGCACTGCCACATGGGGAACACTTCGCCGTTCTTGCGCCGGTTCCAGATCTCGCCGCTCCAGGTGCCGCGGGTGCTCAGGGCGTGCCACAGGCTCTGGTAGAAGGCAGGGTCGTGGCGCCCGGACTTGAACATGCTCGGCGACTTGCCCAGCACGTCCTTGCTCTCGTAGCCGGTGATGCGGGTGAAGGCCGGGTTGACGTGGCTGATGTGCAGGTCGCGGTCGGTCACCAGCACGCCTTCCAGGGTGCTGTCGAACACGGCGGCGGCCTGGCGCAGGCTGTCTTCGTCGGCGCGGCGCTGGGTGATGTCGCTGGAGGTGCCGATGAAGCGGTGCGGCTGGCCCTGGTCGTCCAGCAGCAGGCGCCCGCGGGAGTACAACCAGCGGTAGTTACCGTCGCGGTGGCGGATGCGGAAGATGCTCTCGTAGTAGGGCGTGCGGTCTTCGATCAGCGCGCGCAGGCGCTCCTCGGCGAGATGGCGGTCCTCCGGGTGCAGGCGGCCGAGCCAGGCGTCGCGATCCGCGCCGAACTCCTCGGGGCGGTAGCCGAGCAGCTCGCAGTAGCGCGCCGAGTAGAAGACGCGGGTGCTCTTCATGTCCCAGTCCCACATGCCCTCGTCGGCGGAGTCGAGGGCCAGGCTCAGGCGCTCCTCGCTGCTGCGCAGTGCCTCGCGCGCCAGCTCCTGCTGGCTGCGGTGCTGGGCCAGGGCGGCATACAGGACCAGGCCGGTGATCAGGACGAAGGCGAAACCCTTGAAGGTCTGGTAGTGGGCCAGGGCCTCGCGGTCGAGACCCAGCCACAGCAGCAGGGCGTCGCTGCAGAGAATCCACAGGGCGGCGACGATCAGGTAGAGGAGCGAGAGCTGCAGCGGGCTGCGCTGGAGTTTCATCAGAACTGGGTAGGCCTTGGCGGGTGTGAGCTGCCGCACATTATAGATAAGTCGCCATCCAGCGCATTCTCGTCTAACGCTGCACTGGCATTCTCCCCCCGCTTGGGGATAATGCCGGGGAGGCTGGGTTTACAGTCGTTCTCTCTATCCCCGCGAGGCTACACCCTTCATGTGGTACAACGGTTTTCTCGATCTGTCGCCATGGCAACTGGTGGCGGTCACCCTCGTGCTGACCCACATCACCATCGTCAGCGTTACCGTCTATCTGCACCGCTATTCCGCGCACCGCTCGCTGGAACTGCACCCCGCGCTCAAGCATTTCTTCCGTTTCTGGCTGTGGATGACCACCGGCCAGAACACCCGCGAGTGGACTGCCATCCACCGCAAGCACCACGCCAAGTGCGAGACCGCCGATGACCCGCACAGCCCGGTGATCAAGGGCTTGGGTACCGTGCTGCGCAAGGGCGCCGAGCTGTACCAGGAAGAGGCGAAGAACGAAGAGACCCTGCGCATCTACGGCAAGAACTGCCCGGAAGACTGGATCGAGCGTAACGTCTACTCACGCTTCCCTATGGGCGGCATCATCCTCATGGCGATCATCGACCTGGCCCTGTTCGGCGTGCTCGGCATGACCGTGTGGGCGATCCAGATGATGTGGATTCCGGTGTGGGCCGCAGGCGTGATCAACGGCCTGGGCCATGCCGTCGGCTACCGCAACTTCGAGTGCCGCGACGCCGCGACCAATCTGGTGCCCTGGGGCATCCTGATCGGCGGCGAGGAGCTGCACAACAACCACCACACCTACCCGAACAGCGCCAAGCTGTCGGTGAAGAAGTGGGAGTTCGACATGGGCTGGGCCTGGATCAAGCTGTTCAGCTGGCTGGGCATGGCCAAGGTGCAGCGCGTGGCGCCCATTGCCCACCGCGTCGAGGGCAAGCACAACCTGGACATGGACACCGCCATGGCCATCCTCAACAACCGTTTCCAGATCATGGCGCAGTACCGCAAGCTGGTGATCAAGCCGCTGGTGCAGCAGGAACTGGCCAAGGCCGACGAGTCGGTGCGCCACCTGTTCCGCCGCGCCAAGCGCCTGCTGTCGCGCGAGACCAGTCTGCTCGACGAGCAGCACCATGCGCGCATCAGCGAGCTGCTGGCGCAGAGC
Source organism: Pseudomonas sp. Gutcm_11s (assembly GCF_028649395.1). Taxonomy (GTDB): domain Bacteria; phylum Pseudomonadota; class Gammaproteobacteria; order Pseudomonadales; family Pseudomonadaceae; genus Aquipseudomonas. The sequence continues at coordinate 307,572 of NZ_JAQSUW010000017.1, forward strand.
CAGGCGCTCAAGGTGATCTACGAGAAGCGCATCGCCCTGCAGCAGATCTGGGTCAAGACCAGCAGCAACGGCCACGACATGCTCGAGGCGATCAAGCAGTGGGTGCACGAGGCCGAGGCCAGCGGCATCCAGTCGCTGCGTGACTTCGCCGAGCAGCTGAAGACCTACTCGCTGCGCCCGACCGCGGCCTGAGTCGAGCCGCTGCCGAAAAGCCCGCCAACAGGCGGGCTTTTTTGTGGTCGGAATATTTGTTGGCGCCGGGTGCGGGGCCGGCAAGGCGGGCTACGCTGAATGTATCAAGATGTTGCGCGAAATGCCGATGGCCAGGGAACGGCGTTGCTTGGTCGATCACTAGCCGTACTTCTCTCAACGGATGACGAGGTCGAACATGTTCGGTTCTTCTGTGCGTAACGAGTTGTCGCAGTGCCAGTCGCAGCTATTTGCTTCCGAGCAGATGCTCGCTGCCATTCGCGGCGGCATGGCGCTGATCGAGTTCAGCCCGCAGGGCGAGATTCTCGATGCCAATGCCGCCTTCCTCTCCACCATGGGTTATCGCCTGGAGGAGATTCGCGGCCAGCACCACCGCATGTTCTGCTCCCAGCAACTGCTTGGCAGCCCGGATTACGCGCGCTTCTGGCAGCGCCTGGCCCAGGGCGAGAGCTTCAGCGACCGCTTCATGCGCGTGGCCAAGGGCGGGCGGGAGATCTGGCTGGAGGCCAGCTACCTGCCGGTGCGCGATATGGGCGGGCAGGTGTGCAGGGTGATCAAGGTCGCCACCGACATCACCGCCCAGATCGAGGCCGAGCATCAGCACAGCAGCCTGCTCAACGCCATCAGCCGCTCCATGGCGGTCATCGAGTTCAACCCGGACGGCACCGTGCGCGAGGCCAACGACAACTTCCTCCACACCATGGGCTATCGCATGGAGGAGATCCGCGGCCAGCACCATCGCATGTTCTGCGAGGCCGGGGAGGCAGGCAGCGAGGGCTATCGCCGCTTCTGGCAGCGCCTCAACCAGGGCGAGTTCATCTCCGACCGCTTCAAGCGCATCGCCAAGAATGGTCGGGTGATCTGGCTGCGGGCTACCTATAACCCACTGTATGACGCCAACGGCCGCCTCAGCGGGGTGGTCAAGTTCGCCAGCGACATCACCTCCCAGGTCGAGCACCGCGAGGCCGAGGCGGCTGCAGCGCAGCTGGCCTTCGATAGCGCCCGCGAGACCGACTCCAGCGCCGTCCGGGGTGCCGGCACGGTCGATGAGGCGGTGCACATGGTGCGCGGCATCGCCGACGAACTGGGCCAGGTGGCGGACAAGGTCGGTGCGCTCAGCGAGCAGTCCGAGCGCATCAGCAGCATCGTGCAGGTGATCCGTGGCATCGCCGAGCAGACCAACCTGCTGGCGCTCAACGCCGCCATCGAGGCGGCGCGGGCCGGCGAGCAGGGCCGCGGCTTCGCCGTGGTGGCCGACGAGGTGCGCAACCTGGCTGCGCGCACCAGCCAGGCCACGGTGGAAATCAACGAAGTGGTGCGCCTCAACCACGAGCTGGCGCAGCAGGCAGTGGGCGGCATGGATGGCAGCAAGGTCAAGGCGGAGCAGGGCGTGCAGCTGGTCAACCGTGCCGGCGAGGTGATGCTGTCCATCCGCAACGAGGCCCAGCGTGTGGTGGATGCCATCGGCCAGTTCACCGAGGCCATGCAGGACTGAGTGCGGCCTTCGCCGCCATGAAAAAAGCCCGCCGATTGGCGGGCTTTTGCGTTGCAGGGCTCAGCGCTGTTGCGGCGCCGGCTGCTGCTGGGTGATGCAGTGGATGTTGCCGCCGCCGAGGAGGATCTCGCGGCCGGGCACCATCACCACGCGGTGCTCGGGGAACACGCGCTGGAGGATGGCGCGGGCCTCCTCGTCCTTGGCGTCGTCGAAGCTCGGCGCAACGATGCCGCCGTTGACGATCAGGAAGTTGACGTAGGAGCCGGCCAGACGGATCGACGGATCACGTTCCTGGGTGCCCTCGGCGGCGTCGACACCGGCGCACTCTTCCTCGGTCGCGTGGATCGGGCCGGGGATCGGCATCTTGTGCACCACCAACTGGCGACCCTTGGCGTCACGAGCAGACTCCAGCACCTTCATCGCCGCCTGGCAGCGCGGGTAGTTGGGGTCATTGACGTCATCGGTCCAGGCCAGCAGCACTTCGCCTGGGCGCACGTAGCAGCAGAAGTTGTCGACGTGGCCGTCGGTCTCGTCGTTGAACAGACCGTCCGGCAGCCAGATCACGGTGTCGACGGCCAGGTGCTCGCGCAGCACCGCTTCGATCTCTTCGCGAGTCAGGTGCGGGTTGCGGTTCTTGTTGAGCAGGCATTCCTCGGTGGTGATCAGGGTGCCTTCGCCGTCGACATGGATCGAGCCGCCTTCGAGCACGAAGCCCTCGGTGCGGTAGCGGTCGCGGCGCTCGATCTCGAGGATCTTGCTGGCCACCTGGTCGTCGCGCTGCCACGGCCAGTACAGGCCGCCGTCGAAGCCGCCCCAGGCGTTGAAGCCCCAGTCCACGCCGCGTACTTCGCCGCTGCCGTTGGTGACGAAGGTCGGGCCGGTGTCGCGCACCCAGGCGTCGTCGGTGGTGATTTCCACCAGGCGAATGTCGCTGCCTTCGAGGCGCGCGCGGGCGTTCTCGTACTGGCCGGCGGAAACGCAGATGGTCACCGGCTCGAACTCGGCGATGGCGCGGGCCACGGCGGTGAAGGCAGCCTGTGCCGGCTTGCCACCGAGGCGCCAGTTGTCCGGGCGCTCGGGCCAGACCATCCAGGTTTGGCTATGCGCTTCCCATTCGGCGGGCATGCGGAAGCCGTCGGCGCGCGGGGTGCTGTTCAGTGTGGTCATGGCAGTGGTCCGTAAGCTGGGCGCCGGCCCTCGTGGGGCTGGCGGGTGGATTACTCGGAAGCCTGTTGGCCGTCCAGGGTCTTGAGGGGATCGTACAGGTTGGGGCGACGGTCGCGGAATACGCCCCAGGCGCTGCGCACGTGCTCCAGTTGGTCGAGGTCGAAGCTGTGCACCAGCACGCCTTCCTCGGTCTCGCCCAGTTCCTCGACCTTCTTGCCGAACTGGTCGGCGATGAATGAGGAACCGTAGAAGGTGATGTCGTAGCCGTCCTGCTCCTCGCGGCCGATGCGGTTGGCGGCGATCAGCGGCATCAGGTTGGCGCCGGCGTGGCCCTGCTGCACGCGCTGCCAGTGGTCGCGCGAGCTGATGCTCGGGTCATGCGGCTCGCTGCCGATGGCGGTCGGGTAGAGCAGCAGTTCGGCGCCGAGCAGCGCCATGCTGCGCGCCGCCTCGGGGAACCACTGGTCCCAGCAGATTCCCACGCCGATCTTGGCGTAGCGGGTGTTCCATACCTTGAAGCCGCTGTCGCCGGGGTTGAAGTAGTACTTCTCGTGGTAGCCGGGGCCGTCCGGGATGTGGCTCTTGCGGTACACGCCGAGGTTGCTGCCGTCGGCGTCGATGATCGCGATGCTGTTGAAGCGCGCCCGCCCTGCGCGCTCGAAGTAGCTGATAGGCAGCACCACCTGCAGCTCGCGGGCGAGCCGCTGGAAATGCTGGATGGCCGGGTTCTCGTCGGTCGGCGTGGCCAGCTGCAGGTAGTCCGGGTTGGGCTTCTGGCAGAAGTAGGGCGTCTCGAACAGCTCCTGGATCAGGACGATCTGCGCGCCCTTGGCGGCCGCCTGACGCACCAGCTTCTCGGCGGTGGCGATATTGGCGGCGCTGTCCCAGGAGCAGGCCATCTGGGTGGCGGCGACGGTAACGATGCGCGACATGAGGCACCTCGCAGGAGCATTTGAGAGGTCATCTGACACTAGCAGAGACCCATGGCGGCGCCCGGCGTATTGTTTACGCGAGTGGCGGATGCCTGACTTTATATTCGATAAAAATCGGCTTTGAAAGCGAATTTTTATCCGCTCAGGCGAAATCACACTGTTTAGATAGATAAATATCCAATGCTTAAGGCGTACGGAGCCAGCTGGACTGCAGCGCAGTGCGGTGACTGACTCGTATGGCCGGCGATAACGAGAAGGCCGATAGTTATCGGCTCACTCCTGGGGGAACTGGCGCCTGGGCAGGGCGGGCGGCAGGTACAGGGCCAGGTAGGCGTCGAACACGCGCATGCCTTCCTCGGCCAGGCGCGGGGTGATCTCGCCATGCAGCTGCACCGAGCGGGCGTAGACCCGGTCGCCGAGCTCCATGGCCAGGGCGAACACGTCGACGTCTTCCGGCAGCTGCGGCAGCGGGAAGTGGCGATCGAACAACGCCTGCATCAGACGGCCCAGCTCGAGGTCGTGCTGGCGATCGGCCTGGGTCACTTCGGACAGGCCGTGCTGGGCCAGTATCAGCTGGCGCGCTGCGCTGTCGCCGGCGTAGATGGCCAGCATGCGCTGCTCGATGATCCGCGACAGGTCGCGCCAGTCGTGCAGGGCGGCGTGCTCCACCGGCTGCAGCAGGCAGTCGCGGAAGGCCGCGTGGATGTCGGCGGTCAGCGCTTCCAGCAGGGCCGGCACGCTGGCGAAGAAGTGGTACACGGAAGAGGGTGGGATGTCCGCGCGCTCGGCCACCGCATAGATGGTCAGGCCGGCGAAACCCTGGCTGCTGAGCAGTTCGCGCGCGGCCGCAAGGATCAGTTCGATGCGTGCCTGGCTGCTGGCGCGAGGCTTGCGGGCGATTGCGGTGCGGGTCATGCCGGTCTCCTGTCCGTGGCAGGCGCTATTGGACGCCAGACGGACAGGGGAGGCAAGCCACTCGTCGGGAGGGGGCTGTCGAGCGAGCCGGACCGCTTAGCCGCCGTCGCGGAAGCGGGTCCAGACCTCGTCGCGGGCGTTCTTGGCCTTGTCGGTCAGCGGCGTCAGGGCGAACAGTCGGCCCTTGGCACCATCCAGGTTGCGGCCCAGCTGGTCGCGCAGCTTGGGTTCGAGGAACTGCTGGGCGTCGCTGTTGGCGCTGGGGTAGAGGGTCTCGCTGCTGATCAGTGCGGCGACCTGCGGTTGCATCAGGTAGTCGATGAACTTGTGCGCCAGGTCCGCACGACGGGCGCTGGCCGGGATCACCAGGTTGTCGATGAACAGGGTCGAACCTTCATCCGGTACCACGAACTGCACCGGCTGGCCGGCGTCGCTGGCGCCCAGGGCGTCGCCGACCCAGGCCACGGCCATGCACAGCTTGCCCTGGTTGAGGTCCTCGATGTAGCGCTCGCTGTCCACGTAGCGCAGGTTGGGGCGCAGGCCCTGCAGGGCTTCGCCGGCCTTCTGGATGCGCCCCGGCGAGCTGTTGGCGAAGCTGCGGCCCTGGTAGTTGAGCAGGCTGTACAGCACCTCGTCCGGTGCATCCAGCACGCTGATGCCGCAGCCATTGAGCTTGGCGCTCTGCGCCGGATCGAACAGCAGGCTCCAGCTCTGTGGCAGCGGGCCGCCATAGGCGGCTTCGGCCTGCGGCGTGTTGATCGCCAGGCCCACGGCGCCCCACAGGTAGGGCACGGCGTAGCGGTTGCGCGGGTCGACCGCGGCCAGCTTGCTCAGCAGCTGCTTGTCCAGGTGCGTGCGGTTGGGCAGGCGACTGACGTCGAGCGGCTGCAGCAGGCCGGCCTTGATCAGCGGCGGCAGGTCGTTCTGCGAGGGCACGGCGATGTCGATGCTCTCGCCGCTGGCGAGGATCTTGTCGAGCTCCTCGGCCGAGGCATAGGTGTGGTACTCCACCTCGATGCCGGTGGCCTTGGTGAAATCGGCCAGCACCTGGGGCGCGATGTAGTCGTTCCAGTTGTACACGCGGATGCTGTCGGCGGCGGCCGCCAGCGCGGGGGTGAGGCTGAGCAGCAGCGGAGCAAGAATGCGAAACATGACGACCTCCTTGGCAAGTGTTGGGCATGGCTCCGCCGCCCCGCGTTAGGTGGTGGCGGACAAGCGGGCGCTGGTGGCAGATAAAAGAACGCCGGCACTAAGGCCGGCGTTGGGTGTTGCATCAAACGGTATGCAGATACCAGTTGTATTCGAGGTCGGAGATGGTGGTCTCGAACTCCTGCAGTTCAGCTTCCTTACAGGCGACGAAGATGTCGATGTAGTCCGGGCTGATGTACTTGTTCAGCACTTCGCTGTCGTCCAGCTCGCGCAGGGCATCGCGCAGGTTGTTCGGCAGGCTCTGTTCCAGCTGTTCGTAGGAGTTGCCTTCGATCGGCTCGCCCGGGTCGACCTGGTTGGTCAGACCGTGATGGATACCGGCGAGGATCGCCGACATCATCAGGTACGGGTTGGCGTCGGCACCGGCTACGCGGTGCTCGATGCGCACGGCATCGGCGCTGCCGGTCGGCACGCGGACGGCCACGGTGCGGTTGTCCAGGCCCCAGCTCGGCGCGTTGGGCACGTAGAACTGCGCGCCGAAGCGGCGGTACGAGTTGACGTTGGGGCAGAGGAAGGCCATCGACGCCGGCATGGTCTCCAGGACACCGCCGATCGCGTGACGCAGTGCGGCGTTCTCCTGGGGGTCATCGCTGGTGAAGATGTTCTTGCCGGTGGTCTTGTCGAGCAGCGAGATGTGCACGTGCAGGCCGTTGCCCGCCTGGCCCGGGTAGGGCTTGGCCATGAAGGTGGTGTCCATCTCATGGTCGTAGGCGATGTTCTTGATCAGGCGCTTGAGCAGCAGGGCGTAGTCGCAGGCCTTGATCGCGTCTTCGGTGTGGTGCAGGTTGACTTCGAACTGCGCCGGGGCGCTTTCCTTGACGATGGCGTCGGCCGGGATGCCCTGTTCCTTGGCCGCTTCCAGCATGTCCTGCAGGCAGTCGACGTATTCGTCGAGGTCGTCGATCAGGTACACCTGGGTCGACTGCGGGCGCTTGCCCGACATCGGCGAGCGCGGCGGCTGCGGACGGCCGTTCACGTTCTCCTGGTCGATCAGGTAGAACTCCAGTTCGAAGGCCGCGCAGATGCGCAGGTTCATCTCGTCGAACTTGGCCACGACCTGGCGCAGCACTTCACGCGGGTCGGCGAAGAACGGCTTGCCGTCCATCTCGTGCATGGTCATTAGCAGCTGCGCGGTGGGGCGCTTCTGCCAAGGCTCGTTGCACAGGGTATTGGGGATCGGGAAACAGATGCGGTCGGCGTCGCCGATGTCCAGGCCGAGGCCGGTGCTTTCGACGGTGGAGCCGTTGATGTCGAGGGCGAACAGCGAGGCGGGCAGGTTGATGCCCTTTTCATACACCTTATGGAGGCTGTTTCGTTCGATGCGCTTGCCGCGCACAACCCCATTCATATCAGCAATTAGAAGGTCAACGAACTGGACCTCAGGATGTTCCTTGAGGAACGCGTTCGCTTCGTTGAGCTGAACGGCACGCGGGGGTACCGACATGATGCAACACCTTTTTTGTTAAAAATTTCAATCATTCATTCTTACAGCCCTGAGTCAATCTCAATCGCCATGGGCTGTCAATAGCGGGCCATTTTGCCCTGAAACGGGGCTCGATGGCCAGTTTTGGGGCATTTCAGGGTTTTCTGGCCGGCCTCAAGCCCCTGTGGCGTCTAGCGCTCAGCGGCCTGTGTTCAATTTTTTACAGCCCTATTGTGTAATAAATTGAACAAGGCTAATCTCGGCCTCACCTGACAACAGCATAAGAACGGGTGTCCCATGTTGCGCCTGCCGATCATCGGCGTCACCGCCTGCACCAAGCAGGTCGGCCTTCATCCCAACCATATAGTCGGCGACAAGTATGTCCGCGCAGTAGTGGTTGGAGCCGGAGGGCTGCCCCTGGTGATTCCGGCGCTCGGTGAGCTGATCGATCTCGACACCCTGCTGGCCAGCGTCGATGGCCTGCTGTTCACCGGTTCGCCGTCCAATGTCGAGCCCCATCATTATAGTGGCCCGGCCAGCTCGGCCGGCACTCATCACGATATTGCCCGCGACGCCACCACCCTGCCGCTGATCCGCCGTGCCATCGATGCCGGCATCCCGGTGCTGGGCATCTGTCGCGGCTTCCAGGAAATCAACGTGGCCTTCGGCGGCAGCCTGCACCAGCGCGTGCAGGAAGTGACCGGGATGATGGACCACCGCGAGCCGGCCGACGAGCCGGTCGAGATCCAATATGCCCCCCGCCACGTCGTGCGCGTGCAACCGGGTGGCGTGCTTGCCGGCATCGGCTTGCCGAGCGAGATTCAAGTCAATTCCATTCATGGCCAGGGCGTTCAGCGTCTGGCGCCGGGCCTTCGCGTAGAAGCTCTGGCGCCTGACGGGTTGATCGAAGCCTTCTCCGTCGAAGGTGCGCCGAGTTTTGCACTCGGAGTGCAGTGGCACCCCGAGTGGCAGGTACGATCCAACCCGAATTATCTCGCCATCTTCCAGGCCTTTGGTGAGGCTTGCAGGAAGAAGGCGGGGCAATAGCTGAGTAGGTGAGCACCCGGCGAGCGGCGAATCCACACGGGTTCGCTAGGCTCTAACCGGTCCGCAGTAGCCGCTCTACAACCCTGAGGTCTTTATGACTAGCAAGCTCGACCAGCTGACCAGCTGGCTGAAAGAACGCAAAATCACCGAAGTTGAATGTCTGATCAGCGATCTTACCGGCATTGCCCGTGGCAAGATTTCGCCGACCAACAAGTTTCTCGACGAGAAGGGCATGCGCCTCCCCGAGAGTGTGCTGCTGCAGACCGTGACCGGCGACTACGTCGAGGACGACATCTATTACGAGCTGCTCGACGAGGCTGACATCGACATGTTCTGTCGCCCGGACGAGAACGCCGTGTTCCTCGTGCCCTGGGCCATCGAGCCCACTGCGATGGTGATCCACGACACCTTCGACAAGCAGGGCAACCCGATCGAGCTGTCCCCGCGCAACATCCTCAAGAACATCCTCAAGCTCTACGCCGACAAGGGCTGGAAGCCGATCGTCGCGCCGGAGATGGAGTTCTACCTGACCAAACGCAACAGCGATCCGGACTTCCCGCTGGAGGCGCCGATGGGCCGCTCCGGCCGCCCGGAAGTCGGTCGCCAGTCCTTCTCCATCGACGCGGCGAACGAATTCGACCCGCTGTTCGAGGACGTCTACGACTGGTGCGAGCTGCAGGAGCTGGACCTCGACACGCTGATCCACGAAGACGGCCCGGCGCAGATGGAAATCAACTTCCGTCACGGCGACGCGCTGCACCTGGCCGACCAGATCACCGTGTTCAAGCGCACCATGCGTGAGGCCGCGCTGAAGCATGACGTGGCGGCCACCTTCATGGCCAAGCCGATCACCGATCAGCCGGGCAGCGCCATGCACATCCACCAGAGCGTGGTGGACATCAAGACCGGCAAGAACCTGTTCTCCAACCCCGATGGCACCATGAGCGAGCTGTTCATGCACCACATCGGCGGCCTGCAGAAGTTCATCCCCGAAGTGCTGCCGCTGTTCGCGCCGAACGTCAACTCGTTCCGCCGCTTCCTGCCGGATACCTCGGCCCCGGTGAACGTCGAGTGGGGCGAAGAGAACCGCACCGTCGGCCTGCGTGTGCCGGAAGCCGGCCCGCAGAACCGCCGCGTGGAAAACCGCCTGGCTGGTGCCGACGCCAACCCGTATCTGGTGCTGGCCGCCTCGCTGCTGTGCGGCTACATGGGCATGGTCGAGGGCATCAAGCCGAGCGCGCCAGTCAAGGGTCGTGGCTACGAGCGCCGCAACCTACGCCTGCCGGTGACCATCGAGAGTGCACTGGAGCGCATGGAGGCCTGCAAGGCCGCCGAGAAGTACCTGGGCGAGAAGTTCGTGCGTGGCTACGTCGCGGTGAAGCGCGCCGAGCACGAGAACTTCAAGCGGGTGATCAGCTCCTGGGAGCGTGAATTCCTGCTGTTGTCGGTGTGACCGGAGCGGGCGCGGCATACCGCGCCCGTTGCCACTGATTTCATCGGGCTGCCGCCGGTGGCCCGCGTAATAAAAGGTGTTGTTATGACCAATGCAGTGACCAACCCGAAAACCCGCGAGTGGCAGGCCATGAGCCGTGAGCACCACCTCGCGCCGTTCAGCGACTACCAGCAGCTGCACGAGAAGGGCCCGCGCATCATCACCAAGGCCGACGGCGTTTACCTGTGGGACAGCGAGGGCAACAAGATCCTCGACGGCATGGCCGGTCTCTGGTGCGTGGCGGTCGGTTACGGCCGCGAGGAGCTGGTCGAAGCGGCCGCGGCGCAGATGCGTGAACTGCCGTTCTACAACACCTTCTTCCAGACCGCCCATCCGCCGGTGCTGGAATTCGCCAAGGCCATCGCCGAAGTGGCGCCGGCCGGCATGAATCACGTGTTCTTCACCGGTTCCGGCTCGGAAGGCAACGACACCATGCTGCGCCTGGTGCGCCACTACTGGGCGAGCAAGGGTCAGCCGAACAAGAAGGTGATCATCAGTCGTCACAACGGCTACCACGGCTCCACCGTGGCCGGCGCCAGCCTCGGCGGCATGAAGTACATGCACGAGCAGGGCGACCTGCCGATCCCGGGCATCGTGCACATTCCGCAGCCGTACTGGTTCGCCGAAGGCGGCGACATGAGCCCGGAAGAGTTCGGTATCTGGGCTGCCGACCAGCTGGAGAAGAAGATCCTCGAAGTCGGCGAAGACAACGTCGCGGCCTTCATCGCCGAGCCGATCCAGGGCGCTGGCGGCGTGATCATTCCGCCGGACAGCTACTGGCCGCGCATCCGCGAGATCCTCGCCAAGTACGACATCCTGTTCGTCGCCGACGAAGTGATCTGCGGCTTCGGCCGTACCGGTGAGTGGTTCGCCAGCGAGTACTACGGCAACGCGCCGGACATGATCACCATCGCCAAGGGCATGACCAGCGGCTACGTGCCCATGGGCGGCCTGATCGTCAGCGACAAGGTGTACCAGGTGATCAGTGCCGCCGGTGACTTCAATCACGGCTTCACCTATTCCGGGCACCCGGTGGCGGCCGCTGTCGGCCTGGCCAACCTGCGCATCCTGAAAGAAGAAAAGATTATCGAGCGGGTGCAGAGCGAAACGGCACCGTATTTGCAAAAGCGTCTGCGTGAGCTGGCGGATCACCCGCTGGTTGGCGAGGTTCGCGGAGTGGGCATGCTCGGCGCCATCGAACTGGCGAAGAACAAGCAGACCCGCGAGCGTTTCCCGGGCGAGATGGGCGTCGGCATGATCTGTCGCGGCCACTGCTTCGAGAACGGTCTGATCATGCGCGCCGTAGGCGACACCATGATCATCGCGCCGCCTCTGGTGATCAGCAAAGAAGAGATCGACGAACTGGTGGAAAAGGCGCGCAAGTGCCTCGATCTGACCGCCCGCGCGGTGCTGGTGTAAGGCTTGAGCCAAGGGCTCGACCTTGCCAGACTGCACGGTGCGTTGGCCAGGCTCACCGGAGGGTGCGTCGCTAAGGCGACGCAGCCCCGGATACTTCAAACGACAATGGAGCTAACCCGCATGATCAAGACCTTCGGTAAAACACTGCTCGCCCTTACCTTGGCGGGCACCGTGGCCGGCATGGCGCAGGCCGACGACAAGGTGCTGCACGTCTACAACTGGTCGGACTACATCGCCCCGGATACCGTAGAGAAGTTCACCAAGGAAACCGGAATCAAGGTCGTCTACGACGTCTTCGACTCCAACGAAACCCTGGAAGCCAAGCTCCTGGCCGGCAAATCCGGCTACGACATCGTGGTGCCGTCCAACAACTTCCTGGCCAAGCAGATCAAGGCCGGCGTCTACCAGCCGCTGGACAAGTCCAAGCTGCCGAACTGGAAGAACCTGGACAGCAACCTGATGAAGACCATCGAGGTTTCCGACCCGGGCAACCAGTACGCCTTCCCCTACATGTGGGGCTCGATCGGCATCGGTTACAACCCGGAGAAGGTCAAGGCCGCGCTGGGCGAGAACGCCCCGGTCGATTCCTGGGACCTGCTGTTCAAGCCTGAGAACATCGAGAAGCTGAAGTCCTGCGGTGTGTCCTTCCTCGACTCGCCGACCGAGATCCTGCCGATCGCCCTGCACTACCTGGGCTACAGCCCGGTGAGCCAGGACGCCAAGGAACTCAAGGAAGCCGAAGCGCTGTTCCTCAAGATTCGTCCGCACATCACCTACTTCCACAGCTCCAAGTACATCGGCGACCTGGCCAACGGCAACCTGTGCGTGGCCGTCGGTTACTCGGGCGACGTGTACCAGGCCAAGTCCCGTGCCGAAGAGGCCAAGGGTGGCGTGACCGTGGCGTACAACATTCCCAAGGAAGGTGCCGGTACCTTCTTCGACATGATCGCCATGCCGAAAGATGCCGCCAATCCTGAAGCCGCCTACGCCTTCATGAACTTCCTGATGAAGCCGGACGTCATGGCCGAGATCACCAACTTCGTGCAGTTCCCCAACGGCAACGCTGCCGCTACCGAACTGGTCGACGAGGCGATCCGCAAGGACCCGGGCATCTACCCGAGCCAGGAGACCATGTCCAAGCTGTACGCCTTCCCGGATCTGCCGGCCAAGGTACAGCGGACCATGACCCGCAGCTGGACCACCATCAAGTCCGGCAAGTAACAGACAACAGCGACACCCTCCGGCGGGTGCTCCCGCCGGAGCCCCGCAGGAGGTTCCATGACTCAATTCGACTACCGTTACACACGAGCCCCACACAGCTCCGTGGGCGGGCGGCTGGGCGATTGGCATGGGCGTCAGGGATAGAACAGACCGAATTTCCACCATCCCGGGTCGCACTGCGGCCTGTAACACCAACAAGAAAGAGGACCGACGTGTGCGAATTTCCTTCCGCAAAACCCTGACTGCGGCCGCTGTGGCTCTGGGTTTGGCCGGCGTGGTGCAAGCCGCCCCCAGCGTGCATATCTACAACTGGACCGACTACATCGGCGAGACCACCCTGGCTGACTTCGAGAAGGCCACTGGCATCAAGCCGGTCTACGACGTGTTCGACTCCAACGAGACCCTGGAAGGCAAGCTGCTCGCCGGTCACACCGGTTATGACGTGGTCGTGCCGTCCAACCATTTCCTCGGCAAGCAGATCAAGGCCGGGGCATTCCAGAAGCTGGACAAGAGCCAGCTGCCGAACTGGCAGAATATCGACCCCGCGCTGCTCAAGCAGCTCGATGTCAACGATCCGGGCAACCTGTACGCCGTCCCCTACCTGTGGGGCACCAACGGCATCGGCTACAACGTCGAGAAGGTCAAGGCCGCACTGGGTGTCGACAGCATCGACTCCTGGGCGGTTCTGTTCGAGCCCGAGAACCTGAAGAAACTCAGCAGCTGCGGCGTAGCCTTCATGGACTCGCCGGACGAGCTGTTCCCCGCGGTGCTCAACTACCTGGGCCTCGACCCACGCAGCACCAGCCCTGATGACTACAAGAAGGCCGAGGAAAAACTCCTGGCCGTACGTCCCTACGTGACCTACTTCCACTCCTCGAAGTACGTTTCCGACCTGGCCAACGGCGACATCTGCGTGGCCTTCGGCTACTCCGGTGACGTGTTCCAGGCCGCCGCGCGCGCCGAAGAGGCGGACAAGGGCATCGAGATCGCCTACAGCATTCCGAAGGAAGGCGCCAACCTGTGGTTCGACATGCTGGCAATCCCGGCGGACTCGAAGAACACCAAGGAGGCCCACGCCTTCATCAACTATCTGCTCGACCCGGCGGTCATCGCCAAGGTCAGCGATTATGTCGGCTACGCCAACCCGAACCCCAAGGCGGGCGAGCTGATGGACCAGGAAGTCCGCAACGATCCATCGGTCTACCCATCCCAGGCCGTATTGGACAAACTGTACGTTTCGACCGAACTGCCGCCGAAAATCCAGCGCCTGATGACGCGCAGCTGGACCAAGGTCAAGTCGGGCAAATGAGTTAACTGCCCGGCCGTTGTGGCCGGGCACGATTTATCTTTCCGGGAGTTTTGGAAATGGCTGTTGCCTCCAGCGCCTACAAGAAAGCCCTCGAGGGCAACCAGCAACCCAAAGAGGTGCTGGTCAAGATCGACCGCGTGACCAAGAAGTTCGACGAGACCGTTGCTGTCGACGACGTTTCGCTGACCATCAACAAAGGCGAGATCTTCGCCCTGCTCGGTGGCTCCGGCTCCGGCAAGTCGACCCTGCTGCGCATGCTCGCTGGCTTCGAGCGGCCGACCTCGGGTCGCATCCTGCTCGACGGCGTCGACATCACCGACATGCCGCCCTACGAGCGGCCGATCAACATGATGTTCCAGTCCTACGCCCTGTTCCCGCACATGACTGTGGCGCAAAACATCGCCTTCGGCCTCAAGCAGGACAAGCTGCCGCAGGCCGAGATCGACGAGCGCGTCAACGAGATGCTCAAGTTGGTGCACATGACCCAGTACGCCAAGCGCAAGCCGCACCAGCTGTCCGGTGGCCAGCGTCAGCGCGTGGCCCTGGCCCGCTCGCTGGCCAAGCGTCCCAAGCTGCTGCTGCTCGACGAGCCGATGGGCGCGCTGGACAAGAAGCTGCGCTCGCAGATGCAGCTGGAGCTGGTTGAGATCATCGAGCGCGTGGGCGTGACCTGCGTGATGGTGACCCACGACCAGGAAGAGGCCATGACCATGGCCCAGCGCATCTCCATCATGCACCTGGGCTGGATCGCCCAGACCGGCAGCCCGATCGACATCTACGAGACCCCGGCCAGCCGCCTGGTCTGCGAGTTCATCGGCAACGTCAATCTGTTCGACGGCGAGATCACCACCGACGAAAGCGACCACGCCATCATCAGCTGCCCGCAACTGGACAAGCCGATCTACATCGGTCACGGCGTCAGTACCCGCGCCGAGAGCAAGGCGGTCAGCTACGCCCTGCGTCCCGAGAAGCTGCTGATGGCCACCAGCCTGCCGGCCGACCATGAGCATCCGGAATACAACTGGTGCAACGGCACCGTGCACGACATCGCCTACCTCGGCGGCCACTCGGTGTACTACGTCAAGCTGACTTCCGGGCAGATCGTGCAGTGCTTCATCGCCAACGCCGAGCGCCGCGGCAAGCGCCCGACCTGGGATGACGCGGTAGTGGTGTACTGGGAAGACGACAGCGGCGTGGTACTGCAATCATGAGCAAACTGAGACGCTACCTGCCCAGTGGGCGGCATGCTGTCATCGGCGTGCCGTTCTTCTGGTTGTTCCTGTTCTTCCTGATGCCGTTCTTCATCGTTCTGAAGATCAGCTTCGCCGAAGCCGATGTGGCGATTCCGCCGTACACCGAGATCTACAGCTGGGCGGAAAACCAGCTGTCGATCGTGCTCAACATCGGCAACTACATCTTCCTCACCGAGGACGAGCTGTATCTCGCGGCCTACCTCGGCTCGCTGAAGATGGCCTTCATCAGCACCCTGCTGTGCCTGCTGATCGGCTATCCGATGGCCTACGCCATCGCACGCGCCAGCAAGGAAGCGCAGACCGTGCTGCTGCTGCTGATCATGATGCCGACCTGGACCGCGATCCTGATCCGCGTCTATGCCTGGATGGGCATCCTCAGCAACAACGGCCTGCTCAATGGCTTCCTGCAGAGCATCGGTCTGATCGACTCGCCGCTGCAGATCCTCAACACCAACCTGGCGGTCTACATCGGCATCGTCTATTCGTACCTGCCGTTCATGATCCTGCCGCTCTACGCCAACCTGGTGAAGCACGACCTCAGCCTGCTGGAGGCCGCCTCCGACCTGGGTTCGAGCAACATCAACAACTTCTGGAAGATCACCGTGCCGCTGTCCAAGAACGGCATCATCGCCGGCTGCATGCTGGTGTTCATTCCGGCGGTGGGCGAGTTCGTCATCCCCGAGCTGCTTGGCGGTCCGGAGACCCTGATGATCGGCAAGGTGCTGTGGCAGGAGTTCTTCAACAACCGCGACTGGCCGGTGGCATCTGCCCTGGCGGTGATCATGCTGCTGATCCTGATGGGCCCGATCATCTGGTTCAACCGTAACCAAGCCAAAGAGATGGAGGGCCGCGCATGAAAAAGTTGAGCTTCTCCAATGTCATGCTCTGGGTAGGTCTGACCTTCATCTACCTGCCCATGCTGATCATGGTCATCTACTCGTTCAACGCCTCCAAGCTGGTGACGGTGTGGGGCGGCTGGTCGGTCAAGTGGTACGCCGGCCTGCTCGACAACAGCCAGCTGATGGGCTCGGTAGGGCGTTCCCTGGAAATCGCCCTGTACACCGCGGTCGCCGCGGTGGCCCTGGGCACCATGGCCGCCTTCGTGCTGACCCGTGTCACCCGCTTCAAGGGGCGTACCCTGTTCGGTGGCCTGGTCACCGCGCCGCTGGTAATGCCTGAGGTGATCACCGGTCTGTCCCTGCTGCTGCTGTTCGTGGCCATGGCCCAGTTGATCGGCTGGCCGCAGGAGCGTGGCCTGGTGACCATCTGGATCGCCCACACCACCTTCTGCTCGGCCTACGTGGCGGTAGTGGTGTCGGCGCGCCTGCGCGAGCTGGACCTGTCGATCGAGGAAGCGGCCATGGACCTGGGTGCCAAGCCGTGGAAGGTGTTCTTCCTGATCACCATCCCGATGATCGCACCGTCCCTGGCGGCCGGCGGCATGATGTCCTTCGCCCTGTCGCTCGACGACCTGGTGCTGGCCAGCTTCGTATCCGGTCCGGGCTCGACCACCCTGCCGATGGAAGTGTTCTCCGCCGTGCGTCTGGGCGTGAAGCCGGAGATCAACGCGATCGCCAGCCTGATCCTGCTGACCGTGTCGATCTTCACCTTCCTCGCCTGGTACTTCACCCGTCGTGCCGAGGAGCGCCGCAAGCGCGCCATCCAGCAGGCGATGGAGGCCATGGCCGAAGAGGCTTCCGGCGCCAACTGGAAGCCCGCTCAGGCCGCCTGAGTCGTTCCTGCTGCATGAAAAAGGCCGCCCTAGGGCGGCCTTTTTCATTGCCGGGCTATCAGTCCGTCGGCTGCAGTTGCAGGGTACCGCGGGTATTGGCCTGCACATCGTCGCCGGCGAAGTGCATGGGCTGGTACTCGCCCTTGATGTAGGGCTCGGCCTGGTCGGAGTAGTGCTTGTCGAACGGCACGCCGCTCTGCCCGACCGGGTTGATGCCCAGCGCCTTGCTGGCGTCGGCCAGGTCGATCAGGCGACGGGTAGACGGGCCGTAAACCACCGACCAGGGCGCCGGACCGACGCGGTGCGAGAGGTTGTTCGGCACCTCGTGGCCACCCGGAGCGGCGAACGGGCCGACGTTGAACAGCAGGTTCAGCGGCTTCTGCGAGCCCAGCGGGTGCTGGTGGGTGACGGTGTGGCCCTGGCTCCATTGCCACTTGGTACTGTCCTCGCCGAAGGTTTGGCGCAGGTGCGCAACGCTCGCCTGCCAGGCCGCCTTGACCGTATCAGCGCGGGTTTCCACGGCTTCAGTGCCGCGCTTGTCCCACCAGGCGGAACCGGCATCGGCGGTCAGGCGCGGCAGGGCCACGTCGAGCACGCGGGTCTGCAGCAGGCTGTCGAAGAAGGCGTCGCCCAGTTCGTCATGCATGGCCTGGTTGGCCAGCTCGAAGGTCAGCTGGTTGAACAGGGTGGCCGCGGTGGACTCCAGCGGATGCCCGCCGTCCCAGGTGGCGAGTTGCTCGACCAGGGCACGTTCTTCGTCGTTGGCTGCGGCGGCGCGCAGGTCGGCGAGGATCGGTGCCAGCAGGCGCGGGCCGTAGCCGGTGCCGTCGTCCAGCTGCAGCGCCTGGCTGTTCTGGGTGTCCCACTTCACGTCCGCCTGGGCCAGGCGTTGGTTCAGGCGCGCGCCGCGGTCCGGCAGGTTGTAGTAGCCGGGGATCGGCACGCCGGTGGGTGAGTCAGGCTGGAAGTTGGCCGAGACGATGTAGCCACGCTCCGGGTTCTCTTCCTGCGGGTTGGCGGAGAACGGTAGGAACGCAGGCTTGTCCGCCTCGCCGGTGCTGCCGTCGAGGATGAAGTTCGGGTTCACGCCGGCCGGGCGCTGCGGCAGCTTGCCGGCGGCCCACCAGCCGATGTCGCCGCTGGCATTGGCGTAGATCACGTTGAGGCCGGGCGAGTGGATCTTCGCGGCGGCGGCGCTGGCCTTGGCCAGGCTGTCGGCGCGGTTGAGCTGGTAGAAGGCCTCGAGGATCGGGTTCTCGGTCTCGAGGAAGGCCCACCACATGGCGATCGGCGTCTTGCCCGGCGTGGAGCCGAGCACGTCGTTGACGATGGGGCCGTGTGGCGAGCGGCGCAGGGTGATGCTGACGTCGTCGCCACCCTTGACCTTGATGGTTTCCTCGCGGCTCTGCAGGTCGACCCACTGGCCGTTGATCGACACCTGGTTGGGGTTGTCCGGGTTGACCTTCTCGGCGATCAGATCGAGGTCGTCGTTCTGGAACATGGTCAGGCTCCAGGCGAACTGCTGGTTGTGCCCGAGCGAGGCATAGGGGTTGAGCGCCTGGTGGTGGCCATACAGCTCGAAGCCCGGGTAGCTCAGCTGCGCCTCGTACCACACTGCCGGTGCGCTGAAGCGAATGTGCGGGTCGCCGGCCAGCAGCGGCTTGCCGCTGGCGGTGCGGCCACCGGACACGGCCCAGGCGTTGCTGCCCTCGAACTGCGGCAGGCCGGCGTCCTCGAGTGCCTGCAGGCTGAGGTGTGCCAGGCCGTTGAGTGCCTGCCAGTCCTCGTTGCCGAGGCGCTGGGCCAGGGCGCCACCGGGGTGCCAGTCGAGGTCGAACACGCGCAGGTAGTCGGCACCGAGGTTATCACGCACGTAGGTCAGCACCGGCTCGGTGCGGAAGCCGGCGGCGAAGCTGTAGGCCATGTAGCCGGCCACGCTGACGGTGTCCTCCAGGGTGAAGGGGCGCGGCTCGATGCCCAGCAGGGCGAACTCCACCGGCGCCGGGCGGCTGGCCTGGAACTGGTTGATGCCGTCGAGGTAGGCCTGCATGGCCTTGATCGCCGGGCTGTTGCGGTCGAGCGACTGCACGTAGCGATCGGCATGCTGGCGGATGTCCAGGCTGCGGAACAGGCGGTCGGTGTCGACCAGCTTCGGCCCCAGCACCTCGGCCAGTTCGCCGCGCGCCAGGCGGCGCAGCAGCTCCATCTGGAACAGGCGGTCCTGGGCATGCACGAAGCCCAGGGCGCGGTACATGTCGGTCTCGTTCTGCGCCTGGATATGCGGCACGCCGCGTTCGTCGTAGCGCACCTCGACGGGGGCTTGCAGGCCGGCGAGCGGCAGGCTGCCGTCGCGCACGGGCAACTGCTTGTCGATGTACCAGGCGGTGCCGGCAGCAGCCGCGGCGATGGCCACGGCGAGGAAGGTCAGACTGCGTTTCATGACGCGCTCCTTGTTGTTGTGCGGCCATTCTGCGCAGCAGTTCGGCCAGCGGCATTGACCGTTGATGTTCATGCTGGAATTCTCTGGTCAAACAAGGAGCCGTCATGACGACCCTCGCCGGCACCGCGCCGCTGACCCATTCCGCCACTCTGCGCCGCCTGCTCTACGAGGCCCTGGCCGAGCTCGGCCACGACCCGGCGACCATCTACCGGCGCACCAACCAGAACCGCCGCCTGGTGCCGCCACCGATGGAGGGTCGCCTGAGCCACGACGAGGCGCCGTTGTTCTGGCTGGCCGCCGATGCCCTGACCGGCGACCCGGATATCGGCCTGCACCTGGGCGAGGTGATGAAGCCGCGCCTGCTCGATGTGGTCGGCTACCTGCTGCTGGCCAGCCGCGACCTGGAGCAGGCGTTGCGCAGCTTCCTGCAGTTCCAGCACATCCTGGCCGGTGGTTTCGTCGCCCAGCTGCGTATCGAGGGCGAGCGCGTCTGCCTGGTGCTGGACCTCAACTACCGCGGCTTCGGCCCGCTGCGCCAGCAGATGGAGTGCCTGGTGCTGCTGTTCATCAAGCTGCTGCGGCTGATCACCGACGACGATTTCCAGATCGATGGCCTCGATCTGCGCCATGTCCGCCCGGTGCGCATCGGCGAGCACCTCAGGCTGTTCGGCCTGCAGCCAAACTTCGCCGCCGAGCACGATGCCCTGTGGTTCCCCGCCGCGCTGCTGCGCAGGCCGTCGCGCAACGCCAATCCCGAGCTGCACCGGGTGCTCTGGCAGCACGCCGAGCAGCAACTGGCCGAGCTGGTGGAGAACGATCTGCTCAATCGCCTGAGTTATCTGCTGGAGATGCGCCTGGGCAGGGCCGACTGTTCGCTGCAGGCCTGCGCGGCCGAACTGGCCATGGCGCCGGCAGCCCTGCAGCGCGGCCTGGCTGCCCAGGGCAGCCACCTGCGCCAGGTGCGCGAGGCGATCCAGCAGGCACGCGCGCATGCCCTGCTGCAGGGTGGTCAGGCGATTCGGGAGGTGGCACGTGCCTGCGGCTTCGCCGAGCTGTCGCCGTTCTACCGGGCGTTCAGGCGCTGGTACGGCATCGCGCCGGATGCCTATCGGGCCAAGCTGCTGCTGGAGAAGGGCGAGTAGTAGGCGTCCCACAGTCGATTGCGAAATTTGTATCCCGGGTCCAGACGCTGTTTGAGGGCGAAGAACTCGGGGGCGCGTGGGTAGGCAGCGAGGAACTGCTCCCGGCTGGCGTGAATCTGGTACGGCAGGTAATAGCGTCCACCGCAGGCCAGTGCCGCGTCGATCAGGTCGCGGGTCCAGGCCGCGGCGCGTGTGCGTTCGTCCGCGGAGCTGCCCTGGCGATAGTAGAGCACCAGGGCGAACACTTCTTCCGGGGCCCAGGCCAGCAGGGTGCCGGGGTCGGCCTTGGCGTGGCGGATCGACACGTTGAGTAGGTTAGCGTCGTGTTGTCGGGTCAGGCGTGCCAGCTCGCCAACGAAGCGTTCCAGCTGCTGTGGCGGTACGAAGTATTCCTGCAGCACGAAGCTGAAGTCCGGCCCGGAGATGGGTTCCAGCTCGCGCACGTCCAGGCTGGCCTCGTGGTTGCGCCATTGCACCAGCTTGCCGCGGAATAGCAGCGGGTCCAATGCTGCCTCGCGCAGCATGCGGCCGGTGTGGGACGAGCTGGTCAGGCGGATGCCGGCATGCTGCAGGTGGTAGCTGCGGTTGGCCGGAGTCAGGCGCAGCAGTTCGGTGAGGGTCGCGTCGGTGCTGCGATAGGACACGGCGCGGACCTTGTCGAAGGAGCCTGGATAGAGAATGGCGTTGTGCAGGACCAGATCGGTCTTGCCGCGCACCTCCTGGTCGAACCAGGCGCGGTACTCGGTGAGCGGCATGACCTTGGATTCGCGGGCGATGCGGCTGTTCTCGGCCAGGCCAAGCGTGGCCTCGACTATGACGCCCAGGCCGCCATAGCCTCCGATGGCACCATGGAACAGTTCGCTGTTCTGGCTCGGGCTGGCGTCCACCAGGCTGCCGTCGGCCAGCACCAGGCGGATGCTGCGCACCGAGCCGATCAGCGGGCCCTCGCCGACGTAGCGGCCATGCACATTGACCGACAGCGAGCCGCCGACCGTGAAGTTGGCGTAGGACTGCATGATCTGCGGCGACAGGTCGTATGGGTCGATGTATTCGAGTATCTCGCGCCAGGTGATGCCGGTCTGTACACGAATCTCCCGGCGCTCGGCGGAGAATTCCAGGACTTGGTCGAAGTCACGCATGTCGATCTGCAGGGCGCCGACGGTGGCGGTCTGGCCGCCCATGCTGAAGCGCCCGCCGCCGATACTGATGGGGCCGGAATGCTGCTTCACCGCTTCGATGATCTGCTCCAGCTCTGTAGGGGCAATGACCTGTTCGACCTCGATGGGGTTGAGGCCGGTAACATCGTTGATCATCTGGCCGGCCAGCGCCGGCAGGCCTAGGAGGGTCAGGCAGAGAAGTAATGCGCGCATGAACTGTCCTTGTTCGCGGCGCGGCGACTCAGCTCTGGATGGTCGCCGCCGGGTTGATCACGCGGCCCAGGCCGAGGTTGCGCAGGGCCAGGTGCAGGGCGCTGTGGATGACCTGCGGGTTGTCGATGGTCATCAGCTGCTCGAGCAGCTCGCGGGCCTTGCTCGAGCTGATCTGGCGCAGCAGCCACTTCACCTTGGGCAGGTTGGTGGCGTTCATCGACAGGCTGTCGAAGCCCATCGCCAGCAGCAGCACGGCCATGGCCGGGTCGCCGGCCATCTCGCCGCAGATGCTCACCGGCTTGCCTTCGGCATGGGCGCCATTGACCACCAGACGCAGTGCCGTGAGCACCGCCGGGTGGAGGAAGTCGTAGAGGTCAGCGACGCGCGGGTTATTGCGGTCGACCGCCAGCAGGTACTGGGTCAGGTCGTTGGAGCCGACCGAGAGGAAGTCGACCTGCCGCGCCATCTCGCGAATCTGGTAGACCGCAGCGGGAATCTCGATCATCACGCCTACCGGCGGCATGGGGATGTCCACGCCCTCGTCGCGTACCTCGCCCCATGCGCGGTGTATCAGGTGCAGCGACTCTTCCAGTTCCTGCAGGCCGGAGATCATCGGCAGCAGGATGCGCAGGTTGTTCAGGCCTTCGCTGGCCTTGAGCATGGCGCGCACCTGAACCAGGAAGATCTCCGGGTGGTCGAGGGTGATGCGGATGCCGCGCCAGCCGAGGAAGGGGTTGTCTTCCTTGATCGGGAAGTAGGGCAGGGCCTTGTCGCCACCGATATCCAGGGTGCGCATGGTCACCGGCAGCGGGTGGAAGGCGGCCAGCTGCTCGCGGTAGGTGGCCAGCTGTTCCTTCTCGCTGGGG
The DNA here is from genome assembly GCF_028649395.1 of Pseudomonas sp. Gutcm_11s. Lineage (GTDB taxonomy): Bacteria > Pseudomonadota > Gammaproteobacteria > Pseudomonadales > Pseudomonadaceae > Aquipseudomonas. The sequence continues at coordinate 330,214 of NZ_JAQSUW010000017.1, forward strand.
AAGCGCTCGCCGTTCATGAACGGCACTTCAGTGCGGTACAGACCGACGCCTTCGGCGCCGCGTTCCTGGGCGCGCTTCACGTCGGCCAGCAGGCCGGTGTTGACCCACAGCGGCATGCGCTGGCCGTCCAGCGTCTCGCAGGGCAGCTCGCGCAGGGCGTCGAGGCCCTGGGCCAGCTGGCGTTCCTCCTCGACCACCTCGGCGTACTGCTTGCGCAGCATCTCGCTGGGGTTGGTGAAGACCTCGCCGTGGTAGCCGTCGACGATCAGCTCGATGCCGTCGACCTTGGAGTAGGGCAGGTCGACCACGCCCATGACCGTGGGAATGCCCATGGCGCGGGCGAGGATCGCCACGTGAGAGTTGCCCGAGCCCTGTACGGAGATCAGGCCGACCAGCTTGCCTTCCGGCACCTGGCCGAGCATGGCCGGCGAGAGTTCCTCGCTGACCAGGATGGTGTTGTCCGGATAGACCAGGTTCTGCTTGCGCTCTTCCTGCAGGTAGGCGAGCAGGCGGCGGCCGAGGTCGCGCACGTCGCTGGCGCGTTCGCGCAGGTAGGCGTCGTCCATCAGCTCGAAGCGCGACACGTGCTCGGTGACCACCTGGCGCAGCGCGCCCTGGGCCCACTGGCCGGTTTTGATGACCTTGCGCACCTCGTTACCGAGGGCGTTGTCGTCGAGCATCATCAGATACACGTCGAACAGCGCCAGCTCTTCCTTGCGCAGCTGGCTGGCGAGCTTCTCGGACAGCTCCTGCATGTCCTCGCGGACCCATTCCAGGGCCTTGCCGAACAGGCCGAGCTCGGCCTCGATATCGTCGACCGACTTGTCCGGTACCACGTTGAGATCGGCCGGCGGCAGTACCACCACGGCGGAACCGACGGCCGCGCCGGGTGAGCCGGGCACGCCGACGAAGCGCGCCTCCTGGATGCCCTTGCCCTGCTTGCCCAGGCCGCGGATCGAGCCGGTGGCTTCGGCGTGGGCGATAACGCCGGCGAGCTGGGCGCTCATGGTGACCAGGAAGGCTTCTTCGCCCTCGTCGAACTGGCGGCGTTCCTTTTGCTGCACCACCAGAACGCCCATCACCCGGCGGTGGTGGATGATCGGTGCGCCGAGGAAGGAGGCGTAGCGCTCCTCGCCGGTCTCGGGGAAGTACATGTAGCGCGGGTGTTCGGAGGCGAACTCGAGGTTCAGCGGCTCCTCGCGGGTGCCGACCAGGCCGACCAGGCCCTCGTTCGGCGCCATGCTGACCTTGCCGATGGAGCGCTTGTTGAGGCCGTCGGTGGCCATCAGCACGAAGCGGTTGCTCTCCGGGTCGAGCAGGTAGACGGAACAGACCTGGCTGCCCATGGCTTCCTTCACCCGTTGCACGATGATCGTCAGCGCCGCGCGAAGATCCTTCGCGGCGTTTACTTCCTGGACGATCTTGCGCAGGGTGTTGAGCATGGCTCGCACTTGAACTCCGTCAGTCGCGCGCTAGCAGGCGCGGGGCCAATTCCTTGAGGGCGCGACGGTAAACCTCGCGCTTGAACGTCACTACTTGATTCAGCGGGTACCAGTAACTCACCCAGCGCCAGCCGTCGAACTCCGGCTTGCCGGTCAGGTCCATCCGTACCCGGCTCTCGTCGCCGGTCAGACGCAGCAGGAACCACTTCTGTTTCTGCCCGATGCACAGCGGCTGGCTGTGGGTGCGGACCAGACGCTGGGGCAGACGATAGCGCAACCAGCCTCGGGTGCAGGCGAGAATCTTCACATCCTGCTGCTCCAGCCCCACTTCCTCGTTCAACTCGCGGTACAGCGCCTGTTCCGCCGATTCGTTGGGGTTGATGCCGCCCTGGGGAAACTGCCAGGCGTCCTGGTTGATCCGCCGTGCCCATAGCACCTGCCCGACATCATTGGTCAGGATGATGCCGACATTGGGGCGGAAACCATCGGAATCGATCACGGCACAGCACCTCGAAAACGCATGTTCCGGCATTGTTCCATAAAGCCCGCAGGCGCAGCAAACGCGGGGCGCCGGCGATGGGCAGGGGCGGTGAAAGCGGCTATTCTGGCGCCCCTTCGTGACCATTGCGATTCAGGTATCCAGACGTGCGCCTTGCTCTCTTCGACCTCGACAACACCCTGCTGGCCGGTGACAGCGACCACAGCTGGGGCGAATTCCTCTGCGAGACCGGCCGGGTCGACGCCGTCGAGTACCGCGCGCGCAATGATGCCTTCTACGCCGACTACTGCGCCGGCAAGCTCGATGTGGTGGCCTACCAGAGCTTCACCCAGGACATCCTCAGCCGTACAGGCGCGGAAGAACTGGCGAGCTGGCAGGCCGAGTTCATGCGCGATGTGATCGAGCCAATCATCCTGGCCAAGGGCGAGGCGCTGCTGCAGCAACACCGCGAGGCTGGCGACAAGCTGGTGATCATCACCGCCACCAACCGTTTCATCACCGCGCCGATCGCCGCGCGCCTGGGCGTCGAGACGCTGATCGCCACCGAGTGCGCGATGGAAGATGGCCGCTACCTCGGCCGCGTTGCCGGCGTGCCCTGCTATCAGGAAGGCAAGGTGACGCGGATGTCCGAGTGGCTGGCCGAGACTGGCCTGAGCCTGGAAGGCAGCTACTTCTACAGCGACTCGCGCAACGACCTGCCGCTGCTGCAGGCGGCTTCGCACCCCGTTGCGGTCGACCCGGACGACACCCTGCGCGCCATCGCCGTCGAGCGTGGCTGGCCGGTGCTCAGCCTGCGCTGATCCGTCACAGGGGCTTGGCCACCATCAGCCAGAAGATGGCGATGAAGGCGATGAACGCCGGCCAGCCGAGCACGAACCAGATACGCATATAGCGCTCGGCACGCTCCGGTAGCTCGCCGCCGCTCTGCAGTGCCTCGATGGCCATGTCGCGCACGCGGATCTGCAGCCACAGCACCGGCAGCCAGCACAGCCCGGCGAAGACGAATAGCCCGACGCTCCACAGCAGCCATGCCTGGTTCAGCGGCCAGCCGCCGAGCTTGGCCAGGCCCAGGCCGGATAGCGGCTGAAAGACGGCCGTCGTCGCGATGAACAGCCAGTCGGCGGTGACTAGGTGGCGGAAGGTGGTGGCGATCATCTCCACGCGCCCGCTGCGCCAGGCGCGCAACGCGTAGTACGCCGAGCCCAGACCGGTGCCGAACAGCAGGGTGGAAGAGAGAACGTGCAGGGTCTTGAGCAGCAGGTAGAGCGTCATCGCTGCTGCTCGCGATGGAGAAGAGGCATCAGGCCGGCTTGGCCCCCATCAGGGCGAAGATCGCCAGCAGCAGGACCAGCATCACCGCCGCATAGGCGACCACGAAGCGCAGCAGCTTGGCCGGCACGTTGCCTGCGGCGACGGCCTTCTGCCAGGCGCCCAGGCGGTTGTGCAGGAGCAGGCCGAACAGCACCAGCACGCCGAACATCTTGGCGCTGAACAGCAGCCAGGTCGCACCCAGCGACAGGCCGACCGTGTGCACCAGCCACCAGCCGCTGACCGGCAGGCTCAGGGTGACCAGGCCGATGGCCGGCATGCTGTACAGGCGGGTGACGCGCAGCTTGCGGGTCAGGATCGCCGCATCGCCCGAGCGGTTGGCCTTCCACAGCATGAAGGTATGGGCGATGAAGCCCGCCAGGATCAGTACAGCGGGAATCAGGTGGGCGTACTTCAGCAGTTGGTAGTGTTCCATCAGTGTTCCTTAACCGAGGAAAAGCTTGTAGGCCGGGTTATCGGTCTCGTCCCAGTAGGGGTAGCCGATGGCATCGAAGGCCGCGGGAATCTGGTTGCGCTCGTCTGCCGGCACCTGCAGCGCGGCCAGTACGCGGCCATCGGCGGCACCATGGTTGCGGTAATGGAACATGGTGATGTTCCAGCGCCCGCCCAGGCGGTTGAGGAAGTTGAACAGCGCGCCCGGGCGCTCGGGGAACTCGAAGCGGAATACCACCTCGTCCGCCACGGCCGCTGCGTGGCCGCCCACGGTGTGGCGAATGTGCAGTTTGGCCAGCTCGTTCTCGGTCAGGTCGAGTACCGGGAAGCCCTGTTCGCGCAGGTTCTCCACCAGCGCCTGGCGCGGGTCGTTTTCCGGGTGGGTCTGCACGCCGACGAAGATGTGCGCCTCGCGGTCGGTGTGATAGCGGTAGTTGAACTCGGTGATCTGGCGCTTGCCGATCGCCTCGCAGAAGGCCTTGAAGCTGCCCGGCCGCTCGGGGATGGTCACGGCGATGATCGCCTCGCGCTTCTCGCCCAGCTCGGCGCGCTCGGCCACGTGGCGCAGGCGGTCGAAATTGATGTTGGCGCCCGAGTCGATGCCCACCAGCACCTTGTCCTGCAGGCCCTCGCGCTCCACGTACTTCTTGATCCCGGCCACGGCCAGGGCACCGGCCGGCTCGGTGATCGAGCGGGTGTCGTCGTAGATGTCCTTGATCGCCGCGCAGATCTCGTCGGTGCTGACGGTGATCACCTCGTCCACATAGTCCTTGCAGATGTCGAAGCAGTGCGCACCGATCTGCGCCACGGCCACGCCGTCGGCGAACAGCCCGACCTGCGGCAGCACCACGCGCTCGCCGGCGGCCATGGCGGCCTGCAGGCAGTTGGAGTCGTCCGGCTCGACGCCGATCACCTTGATGTCCGGGCGCAGGTATTTCACGTACGCGGCGATGCCGGAGATCAGGCCGCCGCCGCCGACCGGCACGAAGATGGCGTCCAGCTGGCCCGGCTGCTGGCGCAGGATTTCCATGGCCACGGTGCCTTGCCCGGCGATCACCAGCGGATCGTCATAGGGGTGGATGTAGGTGTAGCCCTTCTCTTCCACCAGCTTGAGCGAATGCGCCAGCGCCTCGGGGAAGGCGTCGCCGTGCAGCACCACCTTGCCACCGCGCGAGCGCACGCCCTGCACCTTCAGCTCCGGGGTGGTGCGCGGCATGACGATGGTCGCCTTCACGCCCAGGTGCTTGGCGGCCAGGGCCAGGCCCTGGGCATGGTTGCCGGCGGAGGCGGTGACCACGCCGCGCTCCAGCTCCTCGGCAGTCAGCTGGGCCAGCTTGTTGTAGGCGCCGCGAATCTTGAACGAGTACACCGGCTGCAGATCCTCTCGCTTGAGCAGAATCTGGTTGCCCAGCCGCTCGGTGAGCTGGCGGGCGGGTTGCAGCGGGGTTTCCACCGCGACGTCGTAGACGCGCGAGGTGAGGATCTTCTTCATGTACTGTTCGAGCATCACGGGTATCACGGCGCAGAGAAGGAGGGAGAGGGGAGTCTACTCCGCCCGCACCGCGCGCGGCCACCCGCGCGGCTGCGCTGGCGAGCCGACCGGCGGCGGGAATCTTTTGCCGCGCGTGTCAGTCAGTCAGCTCAGGCCCCTTGTGCAGTGGCGTGCCGCTCCCACACCCCACTTCATGAGGATCCGCCATGGCCGTTCCCTCTCGCGTACCCGTGCCCGGCACTTCCGGCGATGACCTGCTGGTCGCGCCCGCCGAACCCAGCCGCCTGGTTGGCGGTGCCGGCGATGACATCCTGATCGACAGCCCCGGCTCCGACGCCCTGGTCGGCGGCGCCGGCCACAACCGCCTGTATGGCGGCCTCGGCAGCGACTACTACACCTACGACCTGGCCGCCGCCGGCCGCGACGAAATCCTCGACTTCGACCCCAGCCCATCCTGGGTCAACGTCAACCTCGACACCCTGATCATCAGCGAGAGCCTGGAAGAGTTCGGGCCCTTCGAGCGCCGCGACGACGACCTGCTGATCGGCCTGAGCGGCGAGCCGGGCGTGGTGACGGTCAAATACTTCTTCCTCGACCCGGCGTTCCGCATCGAGATCTTCCGCTTCGGCAACACAGTGATCACCGACGAGCAGATCCTGCGCAACTTCCACATCGACCCGACCATGCCCATCGGCCGTAGCGCCGACAACCCGCCGACCTACACCGGTGACTTGATCCGCCTGACCGGCAACGAGCAGGCCAATCGCCTGGCGGCGGCGGACCGGCCGACCTACCTGCTCGGCCGCGGCGGCAACGACCTGCTGATCGGCAGCCGCCACGGCGATGTGCTCAACGGCGGCAGCAGCAAGCCGATGTTCCTCGGCGACAACCGCTGGAACCGCCTCTACGGCGGGCCGGGCAACGACTACTACCAGGTCGACTCCGTGGTCGACTTCGGCGACCAGCAGATCTACGACTACGACCCCACGCCGGGCAACCTCGACACCCTGCAGATTCGTGGCGATGTCGGCGGCGCGGCGGGCGTGCACATGAACGGTGTGGCCGGTGGTGACCTGATCATCGAGCTGTACACCGAGCAGCGCATCGTCATCAGCAACTACTTCCTCGACCGGGCCTTCGTGGTCGAGAAGATCGTCTTCGACGACGGCAGCGTGCTCGACGAGGCCGCGGTACGCCAGCGCGTGGGGCTGCCGGCGGCGCTGGCGCCACAGGCCAGCCTGAGCACGCCGCCGCACTGCTGCGCGGATGATGTCGGTGGCGATGCCTGGCTGAATCTGACGCTGCTCGCTGGTGCGGCGCTGGGTGGCGGCTGATCGGCGCTGCGGCGAGCCGGTCGGGGCGGCTATAATCGCGGTTTTCCAGCCCGGCAGAAGCGTCATGACCCAGGATCAGCTCAAGCAGGCGGTGGCCCAGGCCGCCGTCGACCACATTCTTCCCCACCTCGACAGCAAGAGCGTGATCGGCGTCGGCACCGGCTCCACCGCCAACTTCTTCATCGACGCCCTGGCCCAGCACAAGATGGCCTTCGACGGCGCCGTGGCCAGCTCCGAAGCCACCGCTGCACGCCTCAAGGGCCACGGCATCCCGGTCTACGACCTGAATGCGGTGGACGGCCTGGAGTTCTACATCGACGGCGCCGACGAGAGCGATGAGCGCCTCAATCTGATCAAGGGCGGCGGCGCGGCCCTGACCCGCGAGAAGATCGTCGCGGCCGTGGCCAAGACCTTCGTCTGCATCGCCGATGGCAGCAAGCTGGTGCCGGTGCTCGGCGCCTTCCCGCTGCCAGTCGAGGTGATTCCCATGGCCCGCAGCCACGTGGCGCGCCAGCTGGTGAAGCTGGGCGGTGACCCGGTGTACCGCGAGGGTGTGGTCACCGACAACGGCAACATCATTCTCGACGTGCACAACATGAGCATCACCGACCCGGTGAAGCTGGAGGCGGACATCAACGCCATCGTCGGCGTGGTCACCAACGGCCTGTTCGCTGCGCGCCCGGCCGACCTGTTGCTGCTCGGCACCAGCGAAGGCGTGAAGACGCTCAAGGCCTGATCTCAGCGCCGTAATGCAAAAGACCCGGCCTAGGCCGGGTCTTTTTGTTTGCGTGGGGGCTCAGGCGACGTTGCCGCTGATGCCCGGCGCGCGGCGGGTACGATGGCTGCGTACCCAGCGCGGGCCTTGCGGGCCGTAGACGCACGGCGGCTCGGGGAACAGCGCCAGCAGCGTGAGGTACAGCAGCGCGGCGATGCCCAGGGTCACCGGCAGGCTGATGTCGATGCCGCCGGCCAGCTCGCCGAGCGGTCCGACGAACTGCCCCGGCAGGTTGACGAAGGCCAGGCCGATGGCCGCGCTCGGCAGCCAGGCACCCATGCCACGCCAGTTCCAGCCACCCTCGAACCAGTAGGCGCCGCCACGCTGGCCGCGGGTGAACACCTGCAGGTCATCGGCGTGGTAGAAGCCGCGGCGCACCAGCAGGCCGAGCAGCATGATGACCATCCACGGGCTGGTGCAGGTGATGATCAGCACGGCGAAGGTCGACACGCTCTGCACCAGGTTGAAGGCGAAGCGGCCGATGAAGATGAAGGCGATCGACATCACCCCGATCAGCAGTGTGGCCTGCACCCGGCTGAGCAGGCGCGGCATCACGCTGGACATGTCCAGGCCGGTGCCATACAGCGCGGTGGTGCCGGTGGACATGCCGCCGATCACCGCAATCAGACACACCGGCAGGAAGAACCAGGTGGGCGACACGGCCAGCAGGCCGCCGACGTAGTTGTAGTTGGCGATGTAGTCCGGTGCCTTCACCGCGACGATGGTCGCGGTGATCAGGCCGAAGAAGAACGGGATCAGGGTGCCCAGTTGGGCGCAGATCACCGCCAGCATGATGCGTTTCTGCGAGGTCTCGCGCGGGATGTAGCGCGACCAGTCGCCGAGGAAGGCGCCGAACGACACCGGGTTGCTCATGGCCAGCAGCGCGGCGCCGATGAACGAGGCCCAGAAGCCCGGCTGGTCGAGTTGCACACTGCCGGCGTAGCTGGCGTCGAACGGGCCGAAGAAGGCGGCGGCGCCGAGCAGGAACAGCAGGCTGGCGGCCAGCACGGCGATCTTGTTGACCCACAGCATGAAGCGGAAGCCGTAGATGCACACCACCAGCACCAGCACGGCGAACAGGCCGTAGGCCAGGCCCAGGGTCAGGTCGGTCTCCGGCAGGCCGAACAGGCGCTTGGCGCCGCCGATCAGGGCGTCGCCCGAGCTCCACACCGACAGCGAGAAGAAGGCGATGGCGGTGAGCAGCGAGAGGAACGAGCCGACGATGCGCCCGTGCACGCCGAAGTGGGCGCCGGACGACACCGCGTTGTTGGTGCCGTTGAGCGCGCCGAACAGGCCCATCGGGGCGAGGATCAGCGAGCCGACCAGCACGCCGAGCAGGATGGCCCAGGCGCCGGCCTCGAAGGACAGGCCGAAGATCACCGGGAAGCTGCCCAGCACGGCGGTGGAGAAGGTGTTGGCGCCGCCGAAGATCAGACGGAACAGGTCCAGGGGCTTGGCGTGGCGCTCGTGAGCGGGGATCTGCTCGACCCCGAAGGTTTCTATCTGCGTGATCGTTTGTGGCTTGTTGTTGTTATCCATTGTTCTCTCCCGGGATGCCCATCAGGTGTTCGGCAGCTGCTCCGGCATGGCCGATAGGTGCTCGTGGCAGGCCAGCCAACGGCCCTGTTCTTGTTGTTGGCGGAAGACGATGGTCTCCCGTTCCAGGCACTCCACGACCTCGCCGCCCACCTGCAGGCGCGTGGCGACATCGTGAATGAAAATCGCCAGCTCGCCCTGCAGGCTGACGACCGGATTGCTCGAGGCGCAGGCCAGCACGCGGAAGCCGTCGCGCTGCCAGTCGTCCCACAGGGCGCGATAGGCCGCGCGGCCGATCAGCGGCTGTGCGGTGGTGTGGAAGACGAAGCTGGCATCTGTGCTGAAGGCGGCGAAGTAGCCCTCGGTATCGTTGCTGGCGAAGGCCTCCACCAGGGTGCGGGCGGCCGCCAGCACCTGCTGTTCGGCATTCATCGGCGCTGCACTCCCGGCAGGATGCAGAGCATCTCGTAGAGCAGGTTGGCGCCCAGCAGCGAGGTATTGCCGGTGGTGTCGTAGGGCGGCGAGACCTCGACCAGGTCGCCGCCGATGATGTCCAGGCCCTGGCAGCCACGGATGATCTCCATCGCCTGGATGGTGGTCAGGCCGCCGATCTCCGGGGTGCCGGTGCCGGGCGCCCAGGCCGGGTCGATGCCGTCGATGTCGAAGGACAGGTACACCGGGCCGCCACCGACCTTCTCGCGCACTTCGGCCATCAGCGGGGCGAGGGACTTGTGCCAGCACTCCTCGGCCTGCACCACGCGAAAGCCCTGCTTGCGGCTCCAGTTGAAGTCTTCGGCGGTGTAGCCCTGGGCGCGCAGGCCGATCTGCACCACGCGGTCGCAGTCGAGCAGGTCTTCTTCCACGGCGCGGCGGAAGGTGGTGCCGTGGGCGATCTTCTCGCCGAACATGTGGTCGTTCACATCGGCATGCGCGTCGATATGTACCAGGCCGACCTTGCCGTGCCTCTTCTTGATGGCGCGGAGGATCGGCAGGGTGATGGTGTGATCGCCACCGAGGGTCAGCGGCAGAATGCCGTGGCCGAGGATCTTGTCGTAGGACTCCTCGATGATGCGCACGGCTTCCAGCAGGTTGAAGGTGTTGATCGCCACGTCGCCGATATCGGCCACGTTCAGCGAATCGAAGGGCGCAGCGCCAGTGGCCATGTTGTACGGGCGGATCATCACCGACTCGGCGCGGATTTCGCGCGGGCCGAAGCGGGTGCCGGAGCGCAACGAGGTGCCGATATCGAGCGGCACGCCGACGAAGGCGGCGTCGAGCTTGTCGAGTTCTTCCGGGGTCTGGATATGCGGCAGGCGAAGCATGGTGGCGATGCCGCCGAAGCGCGGCATCTCGTTGCCGCCCAGGGGCTGGTGGAGGATCTTGTCCACGGGGTGGCCTCACGGTGTTGTGGTTATGATCGGCCAGGAGAACGCTGCCCCCGGCCAAGGCTTGGGCGGATTCTTGCGGGGTGGCGCGGCGGGAAGAATCTCTGTGGCGAAATAATCAGTTCAGAAATTTCTGAACTAATGGCAGCCTTGTCCCGCTCACCGGAGACTGCCTCATGACCCTCGCCCTGCCCGATCTCAAGCTGCTGCGTATCTTCGCCACGGTGGTTCGCTACCAGGGTTTCGCCGCCGCCCAGCAGGAACTGAACCTGTCCACTTCGGCGATCAGTACCTACATGAGCCAGCTGGAGTCGCAGCTGGGCCTGGTGCTCTGCCATCGTGGCCGTGGCGGTTTCAGCCTGACCAGCAAGGGCGAGCTGTTCCACCAGGAGTGCCTGCGCCTGCTGGCGGAACTGGAAGGCTTCGAGCGCTACTCGGCGGCGCTCAAGGGTGAGCTGCGCGGCACCCTCAACCTCGGCGTGCTGGATTCCACGGTGAGCGACCCGGCGCTGCCGCTGGCCGAGGTGATCGGCGCCTACAGCGACGAACACCCGGCCGTGCACCTGCACCTGTCGGTGATGAGCCCGCAGGAGTTGCAGCTGGCGGTGCTGGAGAACCGCCTCGACCTGGCCATCGGCGCCTTCTATACGCGCACCAGCGGCCTCACCTACCAGGCGCTGCACCGCGAGCAGCACTGGCTGTACTGCAGCGACCGCCATCCGCTGTTCGAGCAGCGGCGCATTCCGCCCGAGGTGATCACCCAGCAGCGCATGGTCGGGCGTGGCTACTGGAGCCAGAGCGAGCTGGCCCGGCACGGCTTCAAGCACAGCGCGGCGACCGTGGAGTCGATGGAGGCGCAGCTGATCCTGGTGCTGTCCGGCGCCTATATCGGCTACCTGCCGGAGCACTACGCGCAGAGCTGGGTCGACCAGCGCCGGCTCAAGGTGCTGCTGCCGACCACCTTCGGCTACCAGGCGCCGTTCAGCCTCGCCCTGCGTCGCGGTCGCGCGCGTGAGCCGTTGATCCAGAGCTTCCGTGATCGGCTGAAAGGTCAGCTCGACCCCGCGTAGCTGCGGCTACGCTTAGCTGACCCTGCACAACGGAGGTTCAGCCATGGCCAGTAAATTCCACCTGAAGAAAGCCGCGAACGAGCAGTTCCACTTCAACCTGCACGCCGGCAACGGCGAGATCATCCTCAGCAGCGAGCAGTACAAGGCCAAGCAGTCGGCCCTGGATGGCATCGAGTCGGTGCGCAAGAACTCCCAGCGCGACGGCGCGTTCGAGATCAAGGCGGCCGCCGGCGGCAAGTATCACTTCGTGCTCAAGGCCACCAACGGCCAGGTGATCGGGCAGAGCCAGCTGTATGCCACTGAGGCCGGCGCCAAGGCCGGCACCGAATCGGTGAAGAAGAGCGCCCCGGACGCGACCCTGCAGGACGACAGCTGATACCTGGCGTGGGGCGGCCGGCGCCGCCTCACTCGGCGGCTTGCTTCTCGAACACGTAGAACAGGTTCGGCTCGCTGACCAGGTACAGCCGGCCGTTGTCGTCGGTGGCCACGCCCTCGGCCTGTGGCACGCCGCGCTCCAGACCGTGCTGGCCGCCGAGCAGTGACAGCGAGCTGATCGGGCGGCCATCCGAGTTGATCTCCAGCACCAGCCGCGACTCGTCCGAGAGCGCCAGCAGATGGCCGGTATGGGTGTCGTAATCGAGGCTGGAGAGGTCGCGCACGAACAGGCGGGCGTCGCGCTTAGGATCATCCACCACATGCACCGCGAAGGGTTTGTCCGGATTGGTGTGGGGGAAGCCGTGGATCTCGTAGATGCGCACCGGGTCGCGCTCCTTGGCGGCGAACAGACGGTGATTAACGGCGTCGTAGGCCAGCCCCTCGAAGCCCTTGTTGCCATTCAGGCCGATGCCCAGCGACAGCTGCTCGGACTCGGCGGCGTCGACGAACTCGGTGTCGGCGTTGAGGTTGACTCGGTACAGGCGCTGCTGGCGCTCGTCGGTGATCACGTAGACGTCGCGGCTGATGTACTCGATGGCCTCCGGGTCGCCGAAGCCGACCAGTGCCACGCGGCGCAGCACCTTGCCGTCCAGCGACAGCTCGACGATCTCCGGATTCTTGTTGGTCACCGTGAAGAGGCTGTGACGATCCGGGTCGAAGGTCAGCGCCGAGACATCGGCGCTCAAGCCGTCGATGGGCTGGGCCTGGACCACGACGCGATAGTCCGGCAGCCAGATCGATTTGTCGCGCCACTCGCTGGCATGGCGCCATTCTTGCACCACGAACCAGCCACGTTCGAGCAGGCGCCATTGGTGGGCAACTACCAGCAGCGCCACGAGGGCGAGCAATGCCAGGGTGGGCAGCAGGACACGAGCTTGAGTCAGGCGGCGCATGGACGAGGTTCCGAGTCAGGGTGGCAGCATCAAAACAGCTGCAGCTGAATTCAAGCTTAAGAAAGCTGAACCGGGCCGCCGGCCAAGTTACCGAATACCACCGCAGCGGAAACGGCTTCATGTCAGTGTTACCGGAAGAGCGAATATTGACCACCCTGCACACGGTCGCCCTGGCCGTGCAGAGCGTGCAGCGCATGGGCGTGCCGGCCGAGCAGTTGCTGGAGGGCAGCGGCATCTGCCAGCAGGAGTTGCAAAGCCCCGCCCGGCTGGTCAGCCATGCCCAGGAGCTGCGGGTGCTGAGCAATGCCCTGGCGGCCAGTGCCGACCCGGCCCTCGGCCTGCTGCTGGGCAAGCGCATGCATGTGTCCGCCTACGGCATGCTCGGCTACACCCTGCTGGCTAGCCGCGACCTGGCCGAGGCGCTACGCCTGGCGATCGCTCATCCGACGCTGCTCGGCACCTATTTCCAGCTGGAGCTGCAGCCGGTCGGCGACGAGGTACGCCTGAGCGCCAGCGGCTATCGCTACGCGCTGGCGCTGCGCCAGTTCAACATCGAGCTGTGCCTGGCCTCGCTACTCACCGTGGTGCAGGACCTGCTCGGCGAGTCGGTGCGCCCGCGGCGCCTGCTGCTGGACTACCCGGCACCGGCGCATGCTGCCAGCTACAGCGAGCGACTCGGCTGCCCGGTGGAGTTCGATGCCGGCTGCAACGCGCTGTGCTTCAACCCCAAGCTGCTCGAGCGCACGCTGCCGCTGGCCGACCCGGTCAGCCACCAGCACGGCCTGCAGCAATGCATGCAGCTGGAAGCGCAGCTGCACAGTCGCCACGACCTGCGCGACCTGATCCGCCAGCAGCTGTCCGGCGACCTGACCGAGTGCTCCACCTTGGAGCGTGTCGCTACCCGCCTGCACCGTTCCGAGCGAACCCTGCGCCGCCACCTGCAGCAGCTCAACACCAGCTTCCAGCACCTACTCGACGAGGTGCGCTACGACAAGGCGCGCCAGCTGCTGCTCAACACCGACAAGCCGATCTACCTGATCGCCGAGGAACTCGGCTACAGCGAGACCGCCAGCTTCCGTCACGCCTTCCAGCGCTGGAGCGGTCTGGCGCCGAGCGAACTGCGCCGCTGATTGACCGGGGACAAGGGCCGGGCGCTTGCTCGGCTCTAGACTCCGGCCATTCCTGTGTCGCGCGGAGCGCCCGTCCCATGATTCACGATGTCGCCATCATCGGCGCCGGCCCGGCCGGCCTGTGCCTGGCCCGTGCCCTGTCCGGGCACGGCCTGTCCATCGTCTTGCTCGAGCGTCAGGCCGAAGCTGAGCTGGCCGAGCCGGCCTTCGATGGCCGCGAGATCGCCCTGACCCACGCCTCCCAGGCGCTGCTGGAAAAGCTCGGCCTGTGGTCGCGCCTGCCTGCCGATGAGGTCGCCGTGCTGCGCGACGCCCAGGTGCTCAACGGCCCCTCGCTGTTCGCCCTGAAGATTCGTGCCGAGCAGGCCGGCGCCGAGCGCCTTGGCCATCTGGTCGCCAACCGGGCGATTCGCCGTGCCGCGTTCGAGGCGGTTGCCGAGTGCGCCGATGTGCAGCTGCGCTGCGCGGTGTCGGTACGAGCCATCCGCCACGCCGAGCGCGAGGTGCAACTGGAGCTGGCCGACGGCGAGGTGCTGCACACGCGCCTGCTGGTCGCCGCCGACAGCCGCTTCTCCGAGACCCGCCGCCAGCTGGGCATCGGCGCGCGGCTCAAGGACTTCGGCAAAACCATGCTGGTGTGCCGCATGGACCACGAGCAGCCGCACCGGCAGACCGCCTGGGAGTGGTTCGGCTACGGCCAGACCCTGGCCCTGCTGCCGCTCAATGGCAACCAGTCCTCGGTGGTGCTGACCCTGCCGCCGCGCGAGATCGAGCGCCTGCGCGCTCTGGACGAAGAGGCCTTCGCTCGCGAGATGGAGCAGCGTTTCGACCGCCGCCTGGGCGCCATGCGCCTGGCCAGTGCGCGGCATGCTTATCCGCTGGTCGGCGCCTATGCCGAACGCCTGGTCGGCCCGCGCTGCGCACTGCTCGGCGACGCCGCCGTCGGCATGCATCCGGTCACCGCTCATGGCTTCAACTTCGGCCTGGGCAGCGTGCAGCGCCTGGCCGAAGCCGTACTGGCCGCCCATGCCCGTCGCGAAGACATCGCCGTGCCGGCGGTGCTGGCCCGCTACGAGCGCCAGCACCGCCTGGCGACCTGGCCGCTGTACCAGGCCACCAACCTGCTGGTGGATGTCTACACCAACGACCGCCTGCCGGCGAAGCTGCTACGGGGTGCGGGACTGCGGGTGGCGCAGGGGTTGTTGCCATTGAAGAAGGGGATTGCGCGGCATCTGACGGCGCGAGCTTGAGCTAGATGACTTGAGCTACATGGCGCTTTGATGTGCCTTCGCGTGCAAGGCGCCCTTCTCGCATAAGCAGACCAATGATGCTGTAGGACAGATAGTCCTTAGAGCCACCGCCATAATCGCTGCGCAGTCCCAGCAGGCTCGCAGTGTCGGAGTTCGTCACGCCTTTGGGGTTGGCTTTGGCGAACTCCAACACGGCCTCTTTCAGAAGATTTAGCCCTAGCTGCGCCTTTTCCCTGACTCCTTGAGGGACGATGATCGCTGGCCTGACTTTGGCGCCTAAGCCATTAGGCAAGACTGCATTAGTTAACAGGCCACCTGTCTCGATGGTCCCAAATGCAGCAATAAGCTCGGCCTCTACCTTTAGGGCTTGGGCCTCGGTTAGTTGATCCACCATTCGGGTTACTAGCACTTTCGCACCTGCCAGCGTGATCTCCTTAATTCTTTGTCCTTTGATTGAGTCGTCGGGGCGTACGAGGTGATCGTAAGAGCGTGTCCCAGTGCCCTTCCCTATGTAGAAGGGAAGGGCAGGAGAGTTTCTTGGATCTTTAAGCGCGTAAACGTAGTAGGACGTATCTGTCATGGCTGGCTTCCAGTGCGCGAGATCGGGTCACTTTAATTGGGGTAGACGGTATCTAACAGGTGTCCTTGTTGAACTGAGCGGCCGGTAACTTGGCCGCATCTATCCCCTTTTGTCCGCATCTATCGTTCTGCCGCAAGCGCAGCGCTGCCTAGAATCGATCACAGGGCCATTTGGCTTCTTCCTGCCTCTTAATCACCAATAAAAACAATTGGTTAGGAGCTAATTGCGGATGAGCAGTGCGATCTCGATCGAAACCCTGAGCATGGAGTACGGCGCCGTTGGCAGTGGCCACAAGGCCCTGGACGGTGTCTCGCTGGAAATCCGCGACAACGAATTCTTCACCCTGCTGGGGCCGTCCGGCTGCGGCAAGACCACGCTGCTGCGGCTGATCGCTGGTTTCGAGCAGCCTACTGCCGGGGTGATTCGCCTGTACGGCGAGCCGATGCAGGACCTCCCGCCCTTCCGCCGTCCGGTCAATACCGTGTTCCAGAGCTATGCGCTGTTCCCGCACATGACGGTGGCGCAGAACATCGGCTTCGGCCTGGAGATGCAGGGCAAGCCCAAGGCCGAGATCGCCGCCACGGTCGAGCGCATGCTGGCGCTGGTGAAGCTGCCGGACGTCGGTAACCGCCGCGCCGACCAGCTCTCCGGTGGCCAGCAGCAGCGCATCGCCCTGGCACGTGCGCTGGCCAGCCGGCCCAAGGTGTTGTTGCTCGACGAGTCGCTCTCGGCGCTGGACATGAAGCTGCGCAAGGAGATGCAGATCGAGCTCAAGCGCCTGCAGGCCGAGACCGGCATCACCTTCATCTTCGTCACCCACGACCAGGAAGAAGCGCTGACCATGTCCGACCGCATCGCGGTGATGAGCAAGGGCTGCATCCACCAGGTCGGCACGCCGGGCGAGATCTACGAGAGCCCGGTGAATCGCACCGTGGCCGACTTCATCGGCGAGACCAACTTCCTCGAGGCCGACCCGTTCGCCGGTGGCGCGCGCCTCGGCGATGGCCAGGTGCTGAACCTGGCCGGCGTGCCACAGAGTGGGCGGGTGACCCTGGCGATCCGCCCGGAACGCATCAGCCTGAGCGAATCCGGCAACCTGGCCGGCGAGGTGGAGGAGGTGGTGTACATCGGCACCGACACCCTCTACCTGCTCAAGGTCGCCGGGCAGTCCGGCTTCCGCGTGCGCCAGCAGAATCGTGGCGGCATGAGCCAGCCGCTGCCGCGCGGTGCCCAGGTGCGCCTGGACGTGCCGGCCGCCGCCGTCCGGGTGCTGAGCGAATGAGTACGCCCCGGCAACTGGCCGAGCGCCGCCAGCTGCTGCGCCGCCTCGGCCTGATCGCGCCTGGCATGGCGGTGCTGCTGGTGTTCATGCTCGCGCCGCTGGCGATCATGCTGCTGGTGTCCTTCCTGCAGCCCGGCGACTACGGCGGTGTGAAGTGGGGCCAATACTCGCTGGATGCCTACGTCAGCTTCCTCTACGAGCGCGATTTCGACGACAGCCTGGTGTTCAACACCGACTACCTGGGCATCTTCCAGCGCTCCTTCGGCCTGGCAGTGGCGACTACGCTCGGCTGCCTGCTGATCGGCTTCCCCACCGCGCTGTACCTGGCGCTGCAGAGCGAGAAGAAACGCAACCTGCTGCTGTTCCTGGTCACGGTGCCGTTCTGGACCAACCTGCTGGTGCGGGTCTACGCCTGGATGCTGCTGCTGCGTAATGGCGGCCTGGTCGACAGCGGCCTCGGCCTGTTCGGCGTGCCGGAGGGCAGCGTCGGCCTGCTGTACAGCAATGGCGCAGTGATGATCGGCCTGCTCTACAGCTTCCTGCCGTTCATGGTGCTGCCGATCTACACCAGCCTGGAGAAGCTCGACTGGCGCCTGGTGGAGGCGGCCTTCGACCTCGGCGCCAATCGCTGGCAGGCGCTCAAGCGGGTGATCCTGCCGCTGGCGCTGCCGGGCATGCTGGCCGGCGCCACGCTGGTGTTCATTCCGGCGCTGGGCAACTACATCATTCCCGAGCTGCTCGGGGGCGGTAAGTCGCTGATGATCGGCAACCTGGTGCAGCTGCAGTTCGGCTCGGCGCACAACTGGCCGCTAGGGTCGGCGCTGGCCTTCGCGCTGTTCAGTCTGGTGCTGCTGGCGTTGCTGTTCAACGGCCTGCGCCAGCGTGGCCAGGAGGTGCGCGCA
Organism: Pseudomonas sp. Gutcm_11s; assembly: GCF_028649395.1. GTDB lineage: Bacteria > Pseudomonadota > Gammaproteobacteria > Pseudomonadales > Pseudomonadaceae > Aquipseudomonas. The sequence continues at coordinate 347,980 of NZ_JAQSUW010000017.1, forward strand.
TGAACCTGCAGGGCCCGCTGTGGCGGTTCACCGGCGTGCGCCCGGTGGCCTGGGCGTTCTTCGCCTTCCTCTATATCCCGATCATCGTGCTGGTGGCGCTGAGCTTCAACGCCGGGCAGTCGGCCACCCTGTGGCAGGGTTTCAGCTTCAAGTGGTACTCGGTGGTGGCCAATGACCCGGAGATCCTGCGTGCGGCGAAGAATTCGCTGATCGTCGCGGTCTGCGCCACGCTTATCTCCACCTGCCTGGCGACCCTGGCGGCGCTGGGCATGCACGGCCGGTGCTTCCGTGGCCAGGGCGCGCTGCAGGGCGTGCTCGGCCTGCCGTTGCTGGTGCCGGACATCGTCTGCGCGGTGGCGATCCTGATGTTCTTCGCCTTCATCGGCCTGAAGCTATCGCTGCTGACCATCCTCATCGCCCACGTGGTGTTCTGCACGCCGTTCGCCTACCTGCCGATCCGCGCGCGCCTGCAGGGCATGGATCCGCGCCTGCTGGAGGCTGCCGCCGACCTGTACGCCTCGCCCTGGCGCGCGTTCTGGCGGGTCAGCTTCCCGCTGCTGCTGCCCGGCATCCTCTCCGGGGCGATGCTCGCCTTCATCATCTCGATGGACGATTTCGTCATCACCTACTTCGTCGCCGGTGCCGGTTCGACCACCCTGCCGGTGTACATCTTCAGTTCGATTCGCATGGGCATATCGCCGAAGATCAACGCGATTTCCTCGATCATGCTCGTGCTTTCCATTCTTTTTGTAACCCTGTCGTACTACTTAGGCCAACGCAAACGCTAGGAGCCAGACCATGATCCGTCGTACCCCGCTCGCGCTATCCGTAGTATTCGCCCTGGGCCTGTCCGGCGCCGCCCAGGCCGCCGGCACGCTGAACTTCGCCAACTGGTCGGACTATTACCCGCCGGAGCTGCTGAAGAAGTTCGAGGCCGACACCGGCATCAAGGCCACTCTCGATGCCTACGACTCCAACGAGACCCTGCTGGCCAAGCTCAAGGCCGGTGGTGGCAACTACGACGTGGTGGTGCCCTCGGACAGCTTCATCCAGATCATGGTGCAGGAGGGCCTGCTGCAGAAGTTCGACAAGAGCAAGCTGCCGAACCTGGCCAACCTGGCGCCGACCTTCCAGAAGCTCGACTACGACCTCGGCCATGACTACAGCGTGCCGTACCTGTGGGGTTCGACCGGCTACAGCTACGACAGCGCCCAGGTGCCGGGCGGCAAGCTCGAGGAGAGCTGGGGCCCGTTCTTCGAACCGCCGGCCGAGCTGAAGGGCAAGGTGGTGGCGCTCAACTCGATGGACGACCTGTTCCCGCCGGCGGCCTTCTACCTGGGCATCGACCGCTGCACCGAAGACCCGCAGGACATGAAGAAGGTCATGGAGCTGCTGCTCAAGCAGAAGCCGATGCTGGCCATGTACAACAGCGACGGCACCATCGAGCGCATGGCGGCCGGCGAAGTGGCCATGCACCAGCAATGGAACGGCGCCTTCCACCGCGCCAAGGAACAGCGTGCGTCGCTGACCTACGTCTATCCGAAGGAAGGCATCGCCACCTTCATCGACAACTTCGTGATCCCCGCCGGCGCCACCAACGTCGCCGAGGCCCACGTGTTCATCAACTGGATGCTGCAGCCGGAGAACATCGCCGCCGCGTCCAACTTCGCCAAGTACCACAACGCCATCGCCGGCTCCGAGAAGTTCATGGACAAGGCGCTGTTCGACGACCCGGCGATCAACACCCCGGCCGACAAGCTCGAGCGTCTGCGCCCGTTCAAGCTCTGCTCGCCCAAGTCCCTGGCCCTGCGCAGCAAGGTCTGGACCAAGCTGAAGAAATAATCCGCAATCCCGGGAGGCCCTGGTGCCTCCCCATTTACCTGCCTAGCACGGACTTCGCCTGAGTCCGGGGAGCTTCTTATGCTGACGATTTATAGCGACGACCATCACCTGCACCACGGCAAATACGAGCTGATCGACGGCCAGCTCACGCCCTGCTTTGAGAAGCCCAGCCGCGCCGACATGGTCCTGGCGCGCGCGCAGAAGGTGAAGCTGGGTGAGGTGGCGGCGCCGCGCGACTTCGGCATGGCGCCGATCCTGCGGGTGCACGACGAAGGCTTCGTGCATTTCCTCAAGGACGCCTGGGCCGAATGGCAGGCCATGGGTCGTGACTACGACATGCTGCCGTTCACCTGGCCCAACCGCCGCTTGCGCCAGACCATTCCGGACTGCATCGACGGCAAGTTCGGCTACTACAGCTTCGACGCCGGCGTGCCGATCACTGCCGGTACCTGGCAGGCGGTGAGCAGTTCGGTAAACGTGGCGCTGACCGGCCAGGCAGAGCTGGCCAAGGGCGCGCGCGGGGTGTTCTCGCTGTGCCGTCCGCCGGGCCACCATGCCGCGGCCGACTACATGGGCGGCTACTGCTACTTCAACAACGCCGCCATCGCCGCCCAGGCCATGCTCGACCAGGGCGCCAGCCGCGTGGCGATCCTCGACGTCGACTATCACCACGGCAACGGTACCCAGGACATCTTCTACGACCGTGCCGACGTGCTGTTCACCTCGATCCACGGCGACCCGCGCTTCGAGTACCCGTTCTTCCTCGGCTATGCCGACGAGAAGGGCGAGGGCGTCGGCCGTGGCTTCAACTTCAACTACCCGCTGGCCGCCGGCAGCGACTGGTCGGCCTGGAGCCTGGCGCTGGCCGCCGCCTGCCGGCAGATTGCCGCCTACGCGCCGGATGCGCTGATCGTCTCGCTGGGCGTGGACACCTTCAAGGAGGACCCGATCTCGCAGTTCAAGCTGGATAGCCCGGACTATCTGCGCATGGGTGAGGTCATCGGCGCGCTGGGCCTGCAGACCCTGTTCGTCATGGAAGGCGGCTACGCGGTGGAGGAGATCGGCATCAACGCCATCAACGTGCTGCAGGGCTTCGACAGCGTTACCCGTTAAACGCCTAGAACCTGCTTAGGCTCTTGCGAGCTAGCGCCAGGCAAGGCGAAAGCCGGTGAGGAAGCGGAGTTTACGAATGGTAAATGAGCATTCCGAACCGGCTTTCAACACAGCCTGGCCGACGCGCAGCAAAGCATAAGTAGGTTCTCAGCCTTGTGGCGCGGTGAAGGGCTCATCCTTGCGGAACACGTAGAACAGGTTCGGCTCGCTGACCATGTAGATGGTGCCGTCCTCGTCCATGGCCACGCCCTCGGCGCGCGGGATGCGTCGATCGAGGCCGCTCTGGCCACCCATCAGGCTGATGAAGCTGACCGGGTCGCCCTTTTCGTTCAGCTCCAGCAGCAGGCGCGACTGGGCGGAGAGGACGAGGATGTGGCCGGTGCGCGGGTCGACGCTCAGCGCCGACAGGTTGCGCATGCCCAGGCCGTAGCTCGGTAGCGGCTGCAGTTCCTGGTCGAGCAGGTGCTGGCCGTCGCTGCCGAGGCTGAACATACGCGGTGTACGCTCCTTGCCGAGCAGCAGGCGCTGCTGTGCCGGGTCCCAGGCCACGCCCTCGAAGCCCTTGTTGCCGGCGTCGGGGAAGCCCAGGTCGAAGGGTTCGGCGTCGGCCAGGTCGAGCTCGCGGGTCTGCGGCGTCAGCTCGAAGATCGACAGCTGGCGCTGGCGCTCGTCGGCCACGGCGATCTTGCCGTTCTCCAGTACCGCGACTCCTTCCGGATTGCTGAAACCCTTGAGCACGATGCGCCGTAGCACCTGGCCGGTGCGGCTCAGCTCGACCAGCATCGGCAGCTTGCCGGTAACGGTGAACAGGGTGCCGGTGAGCGGGCTGTAGGCCAGGTCGGAAGTCTCGCCTTCCTCCAGGCCCGGCAATGGCAGGCTCTGGATGCTGGCCTTGTAGCCCGGCAGCCAGATGCTGGCGGCGCGCTCGGCGCCCGGCAGATTGTGTTCCTTGAACCAGTACAGGACGCGGTCGTCCCAGTGCATGTAGCGCACGATGGCGATCAGGCAGGCCAGCGTGACGACCAGCGCCAGGCTCTGGCGGCGGCCACGGGAGAGGGGAAAAGCGAAGGACATCGATGACTGCTCGGACAAATCGAGTTCGTCAGAGTACTCAGTAGGGGTGAAAGTTCTGTGAAGCGCGGCGGGCCAAGGCCCGCCGGGGGATTCAGAGGACGCGGGTGGCAAAGCTCGACAGACCGACCAGCTCGACCTGCAGGCTTTCGCCGCTGGCCAGCGGGCCGACGCCGGCCGGGGTGCCGGTGGAGATCACGTCGCCCGGCTGCAGGCTGAAATGCGCGGCGATGTGCTGGATCAGCGGGATGATCGGGTTGAGCATGGAGCTGGCGTTGCCGTCCTGGCGCACCTGGCCGTCGATGGTCAGGCGGATGCCGATGTCGCACAGGTCTTCCACTGCGTCGGCGACGACGAACGGTGCGAGCACGAAGGCGCCGTCGAAGCTCTTCGACAGTTCCCAGGGCAGGCCCTTCTCCTTGAGCTTGGCCTGCACGTCGCGCAGGGTCAGGTCCAGGGCGGGGGCGAAGCCGGAGATGGCGTCGCGCACTTCCTCTTCGCTGGGTTTCTTCGACAGCGGCTTGCCGATCAGCACGGCGATCTCTGCCTCGAAGTGCACGCCACCGCGATCCTGCGGGATGGCGAAGCCGTCATCCATCGGCACGGTGCAGCTGCCCGGCTTGATGAACAGCAGCGGTTCGGTGGGGATCGGGTTGTTCAGCTCGGCGGCGTGTTCGGCGTAGTTGCGGCCGACGCAGACCACCTTGCCCAGCGGGAAGTGGATCGGGGTGCCGTCGATGTACTGGTGCTGGTAGCTCATGCGGGCTCCTGTGAACGGGGAGACGGTGGACAGCCACCGCGGAGCGGCAGGATGGCAGGTGCGCGCGGCACCGGCCATCCGACGGAAGTCAAAGCGGGAAGATCTTGCCCGGGTTCATGATGCCGTTCGGGTCGAACACGGCCTTGATCGCCTTCATGTAGCCGATCTCGGCCTCGGAGCGGCTGTAGTGCAGGTAGTCACGCTTGGTCATGCCCACGCCGTGCTCGGCGCTGATCGAGCCGTTGTACTTCTGTACGGTCTCGAACACCCACTTGTTGACGATGGCGCACTTGGCGAAGAAGTCGTCCTTGGACAGGTTCTCCGGCTTGAGGATGTTCAGGTGCAGGTTGCCGTCGCCGATATGGCCGAACCACACCACCTCGAAGTCCGGGTAGTTGGCCTCGACGATGCGGTCGATATCGTGCAGGAAGGCCGGCACCTGGCCGACGGTGACCGAGATGTCGTTCTTGTACGGGGTCCAGTGGCTGATGGTCTCGGAGATGTACTCACGCAGCTTCCACAGGTTCTCCAGCTGCTGCTGGCTCTGGCTCATCACGCCGTCGACCACCCAGCCCTGCTCGACGCAGTGCTCGAAGGTCTCCAGTGCCTGGTTAGCGACTTCCTCGGTGGTGGCCTCGAATTCCAGCAGGGCGTAGAACGGGCAGTCGGTCTCGAAGGCCGGCGGCACGTCGCCACGGGCCATGATCTTGGCCAGGGCCTTGTCCGAGAAGAACTCGAAGGCGGTCAGATCCAGCTTGTTCTGGAAGGCGTGCAGCACCGGCATGATCGAGTCGAAGTCCGGGGTGCCGAGGACCATCGCGGTGAGGTTCTTCGGCGCGCGTTCCAGGCGCATGGTCGCTTCGACGACGAAGCCCAGGGTGCCCTCGGCGCCGATGAACAGCTGGCGCATGTCGTAGCCGGTGGCGTTCTTGATCAGGTCGCGGTTCAGCTCCAGTACGTCCCCGGCGCCGGTGACCACCTTCATGCCGGCCACCCAGTTGCGGGTCATGCCGTAGCGGATCACCTTGATGCCACCGGCGTTGGTACCGATGTTGCCGCCCAGCTGGCTGGAGCCGGAGGAGGCGAAGTCCACCGGGTAGTACAGGCCCTTGTCTTCGGCGTACTGCTGCAGCTGCTTGGTCACCACGCCCGGCTGGCACACCACGGTGCGGTCGAATTCGTTGAATTCGACGATCTGGTTCATGTAGTCGAAGGCCACGACCACTTCGCCATTGGCGGCGACGGCGGCGGCGGACAGGCCGGTGCGGCCGCCGGAAGGCACCAGGGCGACCTTGTGCTGGTTGGCCCAGCGCACGATGGCCTGCACCTGCTCGGTGGTCTTGGGGAAGACGATAGCGGACGGGGCTGGCGCGAAATGCTTGGTCCAATCCTTGCCGTAGGCGTTGAGGGAATCGGCGTCGGTCAGCACCTTGCCGGCATCCACCAGGGTCTTCAGCTCATCGATCAGGGCAGGATTGGTCATCTGGGAACTCTCGAACTATTCATGGTCACCCTGAGAACGCTTCATCGCCCAGGGGTGGCAGTTTCGCGGGGCGCGTATGTTAGCATACGCACCCCGCCAATCGTGCCTCACCGCCGATCCGCGGGCCGGCCAAGGCCGCTTTCCTGACACTTTTTGTGGGACCACAGGTACTCCGATGAGCAAGACCTCTCTCGACAAGAGCAAGATCAAGTTCCTTCTGCTGGAAGGCGTGCACCAGAACGCCGTCGACACGCTGAAGGCCGCTGGCTACACCAACATCGAGTACCTCAAGGGCGCGCTGTCCGACGAGGAGCTGAAGACCAAGATCGCTGACGCGCACTTCATCGGCATCCGCTCGCGTACCCAACTGACCGAGGAAGTCTTCGACTGCGCCAAGAAGTTGGTCGCCGTCGGCTGCTTCTGCATCGGCACCAACCAGGTCGACCTGGGCGCTGCCCGTGAGCGCGGCATCGCCGTGTTCAACGCCCCGTATTCCAACACCCGCTCGGTTGCCGAACTGGTGCTGGCCCAGGCCATCCTGCTGCTGCGCGGCATTCCGGAGAAGAACGCCTCCTGCCACCGTGGTGGCTGGATCAAGTCGGCGGCCAACTCCTTCGAGATCCGCGGCAAGAAGCTCGGTATCGTCGGTTACGGCTCCATCGGCACTCAGCTCTCGGTCCTGGCCGAAGCCTTGGGCATGCAGGTGTTCTTCTACGACACCGTGACCAAGCTGCCGCTGGGCAACGCCACCCAGGTGGCCAAGCTGCACGACCTGCTGGGCATGGCCGACATCGTTTCCCTGCACGTGCCTGAGCTGCCGTCCACCCAGTGGATGATCGGCGAGAAGGAAATCCGCGCCATGAAGAAGGGCGGCATCCTGATCAACGCCGCCCGTGGCACCGTGGTCGAGCTGGAGCACCTGGCCGCCGCGATCAAGGACGAGCACCTGATCGGCGCTGCCATCGACGTGTTCCCGGTCGAGCCGAAGTCCAACGACGAAGAGTTCGAGAGCCCGCTGCGTGGCCTGGATCGCGTGATCCTGACCCCGCACATCGGTGGTTCCACCGCCGAAGCTCAGGCCAACATCGGCCTGGAAGTGGCCGAGAAACTGGTCAAGTACAGCGACAACGGTACCTCGGTGTCCTCCGTGAACTTCCCGGAAGTCGCCCTGCCGGCGCACCCGGGCAAGCACCGTCTGCTGCACATCCACGAGAACGTGCCGGGCGTGATGAGCGAGATCAACAAGGTGTTCGCCGACAACGGCATCAACATCTCCGGCCAATTCCTGCAGACCAACGACAAGGTCGGCTACGTGGTGATCGACGTCGACGCCGAGTACTCCGATCTGGCCCTGGAAAAACTGCAGCACGTTACCGGCACCATCCGCAGCCGCGTCCTCTTCTAAGAGCGCCGCGCTGCAACGAAAAAGGGAGGCCTAGGCCTCCCTTTTTCATGTCCGCGATTGGCTCAGCGCACGGTCAGCACGAAGTTGATGCGGGTCAGCCATTCGGCTTCCTGCTCGAAATCGGCCTGGGTCAGCGGGTTGGCTTCCAGCCAGCCTTCTGGGAAGGTCATGTCCAGGCGCTGCGGGCCGGCCTGCAGCTGCACCTTGGGCATTTCCTGGGTGCCGCGGATGTGGTGGAAGAGGATGGCGAAGCGCAGCAGCACGCACAGGCGCAACAGCTGCACGCCGTCCTCGCCGAACTCGGCGAAGCGTTCCTTGGGGATGTTGCGGCGGTGGCCGCGTACCAGCAGGGCCAGCATCAGCTGGTCGCGACGGGAGAAGCCGGCCAGGTCGGAGTGCTCGATCAGGTAGGCGCCATGCTTGTGGTACTGGTAGTGGGCGATGTCCAGGCCGATCTCGTGGACCCGTGCGCCCCACTGCAGCAGGTCGCGGTGCCAGTCTTCGTCCAGCTGCCAGGCGCTGGCGACTTTCTCCAGCGCCGCCAGGGCCTTGGCCTCGACGCGCGCGGCCTGCTGCAGGTCGACGTGGTAGCGCTCCATCAGCGAACCCAGGGTGCGCTCGCGCACGTCCTCGTGGTGATGGCGACCGAGCAGGTCATACAGCACGCCTTCGCGCAGAGCGCCCTCGGAATGGTCCATGCGCTGCAGGTCGAGGGCGTCGAAGATGGCTTCGGCGATGGCCAGGCCGGCGGGGAAGATCTGCCGGCGGTCGGGCTTGATGCCGTCGATGTCCAGCTTGTCCGCCTCGCCCAGCTTGAACACCTTGCGCTTGAGCCAGGCCAGGCCTTCGGGATTGATCTCGCCATTGCCCAGGCCGCCGGCCTTGATCGCCAGGCCCACGGCTCGGATGGTGCCGGAGGCGCCTACCGACTCCTGCCAGCCCAGACGGTGCAGGCCCTGCTCGATGCTCATCAGCTCCAGGCGCGCGGCGGTGTAAGCCTGGGCATAGCGCGCCGGGGTGATCTTGCCGTCCTTGAAGTAGCGCTGGGTGTAGCTGACGCAGCCCATCTGCAGGCTCTCGCGCAGCAGCGGCTCGAAGCGCTGGCCAACGATGAATTCGGTGCTGCCGCCGCCGATGTCCACTACCAGGCGTTTGCCGGGGGTGTCGGCGATGGTGTGGGAGACGCCGAGGTAGATCAGGCGGGCCTCTTCACGGCCGGAGATGACTTCTACCTGGTGGCCGAGCATTTCGTCGGCGCGGCGGATGAACTCGGCGCGGTTGCGCGCCTCGCGCAGGGCGTTGGTGCCGACGATGCGTACGGCGCCGTGAGGCAGGCCCTGGATCAGCTGGCCGAAGCGGCGCAGACAGTCCAGGCCGCGCTGCATGGCTTCCTCGCTGAGCTGGCGCTCGTCATCCAGGCCGGCAGCCAGCTGCACCTTCTCACCGAGCCGCTCGAGGATGCGGATCTCGCCGTGGTCGGCCTTGGCCAGCACCATGTGGAAGCTGTTGGAGCCCAGGTCGATGGCGGCGATCAGAGGAAACTGTTTGGCGGTATTGGGCATGAAGGATTGTCCCTTGGCAAAACCTTGGTGCCCGACCTGATCGAGCGGGCACCGCATGACTGCATGTTAACCGCCCATGGCCGGGTTGCCGTAGTCTTTCATCAGCAGTATGAAATCCATTGATAGTCAAGCTCAATGGACAGCGGCTTTCGGCAGGGGCGGATGCGGGCTATCATGGCGCCACTTTTTCTGCTTCCGATCACGGAGACTGTACATGAGCGAATTCATCACCAACGTCAGCGACACCAGCTTCGAAGACGACGTGATCAAGGCCGAAGGTCCTGTTCTGGTCGACTACTGGGCCGAATGGTGCGGCCCGTGCAAGATGATCGCCCCGGTCCTGGACGAGATCGCCCAGACCTACGCCGGCAAGCTGAAGGTCTGCAAGCTGAACATCGACGAAAACCAGGAAACCCCGCCGAAGTACGGCGTGCGTGGCATCCCGACCCTGATGCTGTTCAAGAACGGCAACGTCGAGGCCACCAAGGTCGGCGCCCTGTCCAAGTCGCAGCTGGCCGCCTTCCTCGACGCCAATATCTGAGGTCCCGGCCCCGGATAGCGCAAAAGCCCCGCAGCTCGCGGGGCTTTTTCTTTGGGCGCAGGCTGGACGCGGCGCCAAACCCGGTGTTAAATTCGGGCCTGCAGCGGGTTCTTCGCTGCCCTCCAAGCCGTCGCCGACGCACTCCTCCCGATAATATCGAGCGATCCAGTCGCCTTCTCCGCGGCGCGGCCAGCAAAGCCCCCAGGGCTTTCCTTCCCTCTCTCTATATACCTACGTTCATTCCTATGAATCTGACCGAACTCAAGCAAAAGCCGATTGCCGAACTGCTGGACATGGCCGACCAGGCTGGTCTGGAAAACATGGCCCGTTCGCGCAAGCAGGACATCATCTTCGCCCTGCTGAAGAAGCACGCGAAAAGCGGCGAAGAGATCTCCGGCGACGGCGTGCTGGAGATCCTCCAGGACGGCTTCGGCTTCCTGCGTAGCGCGGACTCCTCCTACCTGGCCGGCCCGGACGACATCTACGTCTCGCCCAGCCAGATCCGCCGCTTCAACCTGCGTACCGGTGACACCATCGTCGGCAAGATCCGCCCGCCGAAAGAAGGCGAGCGCTACTTCGCCCTGCTCAAGGTCGACACCATCAACTTCGACCGTCCGGAAAACGCCAAGAACAAGATCCTGTTCGAGAACCTGACGCCACTGTTCCCGACCAAGCGCCTGACCATGGAAGCCGGTAACGGCTCCAAGGAAGACCTCACCGGCCGGGTGATCGACCTCTGTGCACCGATCGGCAAGGGCCAGCGCGGCCTGATCGTCGCCCCGCCGAAAGCGGGCAAGACCATCATGCTGCAGAACATTGCGGCCAACATCACCCGCAACAACCCCGAGTGCTACCTGATCGTCCTGCTGATCGACGAGCGCCCGGAAGAAGTGACCGAGATGCAGCGCACCGTGCGCGGCGAAGTGGTCGCCTCCACCTTCGACGAGCCGCCGACCCGCCACGTGCAGGTCGCCGAGATGGTGATCGAGAAGGCCAAGCGCCTGGTCGAGCACAAGAAGGACGTGGTCATTCTGCTCGACTCCATCACCCGCCTGGCGCGTGCCTACAACACCGTGATTCCGAGCTCCGGCAAGGTGCTGACCGGTGGTGTCGACGCCCACGCCCTGGAGAAGCCGAAGCGCTTCTTCGGCGCCGCCCGTAACATCGAGGAAGGCGGTTCGCTGACCATCATCGCCACCGCGCTGGTCGAGACCGGCTCGAAGATGGACGAGGTGATCTACGAGGAATTCAAAGGCACCGGCAACATGGAGCTGCCGCTGGACCGCCGCATCGCCGAGAAACGCGTGTTCCCGGCCATCAACATCAACAAGTCCGGCACCCGCCGCGAGGAGTTGCTGACTGGCGAGGAAGAGCTGGCGCGCATGTGGATCCTGCGCAAGCTGCTGCACCCGATGGACGAGATCGCTGCCATCGAGTTCCTCACCGACAAGCTGAAGGACACCAAGACCAACGACGAATTCTTCTTGTCGATGAAGCGCAAGTAAGCACGAGTCGTTACACGCGAGGCCGGGGAAACCCGGCCTCGTTGTTTCGGAATACCCGAGTCTGGCGCTAAACTTTGCGCCCCGACCTGTGAGGCCCAAGCATGCAGTACCGCGACCTGCGCGACTTCATCCGCGAGCTGGAAAGCCGCGGCGAGCTCAAGCGCATCCAGACCCCGGTCTCTCCCGTGCTGGAAATGACCGAAATCTGCGACCGCACCCTGCGCAAGGGCGGCCCGGCGCTGCTGTTCGAGAAACCCACCGGCTTCGACGTGCCGGTGCTCGGCAACCTGTTCGGCACGCCCGAGCGCGTGGCGCTGGGCATGGGCGCCGAGGATGTCGGCGAGCTGCGCGAGATCGGCAAGCTGCTGGCCTTCCTCAAGGAGCCCGAGCCGCCCAAGGGTCTGAAGGACGCCTGGAGCAAGCTGCCGATCTACAAGAAGGTCATCAGCATGGCGCCCAAGGTCCTCAAGGACGCGCCGTGCCACGAGGTGATCGAAGAAGGCGACGCGGTCGACCTGGGGAAGCTGCCGGTGCAGACCTGCTGGCCGGGCGACGTGGCGCCGCTGATCACCTGGGGCCTGACCATCACCAAGGGTCCCAACAAGGAACGACAGAACCTCGGCATCTATCGCCAGCAGGTGATCGGCCGCAACAAGGTGATCATGCGCTGGCTCAGCCACCGCGGCGGCGCGCTGGACTACCGCGAGTGGTGCCAGAAGTACCCGGATCGTCCCTATCCAGTGGCCGTTGCCCTGGGCGCCGACCCGGCGACCATCCTCGGCGCCGTCACCCCGGTGCCGGATACCCTCTCCGAGTACGCCTTCGCCGGCCTGCTGCGTGGCCATCGTACCGAGCTGGTCAAGGCCATCGGCTCCGACCTGCAGGTGCCAGCCAGCGCCGAGATCGTCCTCGAGGGCCACATCTATCCGGGCGAAACCGCACCGGAAGGCCCCTATGGCGACCACACCGGCTACTACAACGAGGTCGACACCTTCCCGGTGTTCACCGTCGAGCGCATCACCCGCCGGCAGAAACCGATCTACCACAGCACCTACACCGGCCGCCCGCCGGATGAGCCGGCGATCCTCGGTGTGGCGCTGAACGAGGTGTTCGTGCCGATCCTGCAGAAGCAGTTCCCGGAGATCACCGACTTCTACCTGCCGCCGGAAGGCTGCTCCTACCGCATGGCGGTGGTGACCATGAAGAAGCAGTACCCCGGCCACGCCAAGCGCGTGATGCTCGGCGTCTGGTCCTTCCTGCGCCAGTTCATGTACACCAAGTTCGTCATCGTCACCGACGACGACGTCAATGCCCGCGACTGGAACGACGTGATTTGGGCCATCACCACGCGCATGGACCCCAAGCGCGACACGGTGATGATCGACAACACGCCGATCGACTATCTCGACTTCGCCTCGCCGGTCTCCGGCCTCGGCTCGAAGATGGGCCTCGACGCCACCCACAAGTGGCCAGGCGAGACCACGCGCGAGTGGGGTCGGGTGATCGAGAAGGATCCGGCCGTGGTGGCGCGGGTCGATGAACTATGGAAAGAGCTGGGCATCGACTGATGGAGGCGTCACCTGCGGATCAGGTCATGAAGGTCACCCTGCAACCCTCCGGCGCGGTGCTCGACGTGCATGGCGGCGAACGCATCCTCGATGCCGCGCGGCGCCTGGGCTACGAGTGTCCGCAGAGCTGCCGCAATGGCAACTGCCATATCTGCGCGGCGTTGCTGGTAGAAGGGCGGGTGCGCCAGGCCGGCGCCGAGCTGGACCACGGCGAGCTGTTCACCTGCCTGGCCGAGCCGCTGGAAGACTGCGTACTGCACTGGGATGGCGTGCTCGCGCCGGGCGAGTTGCCGGTGCGTACCTTCGGTTGCCAGGTGCTCGACCTTACTGATCTGGGTGGCGATGTCTGCCGCGTGCGCCTGCGCGCCCCGGCCGGCAAGGCGCCGCGCTATCACGCCGGGCAGTACCTGCTGCTGCAGCGCGATGACGGCGAGTGGTCAGCGTTCTCCCTGGCCTCGGCGCCCCACCAGGGCCGCGATCTGGAGTTGCACATCCTTACCCGCGAGGACAGCAGCCGGCAGATCGTCGCGCAGCTGCAGCGCACGCGCCTGGCGCGGGTGCAGATGCCGTTCGGCGACACCCACCTGGCCGAGTTGCCGGACGGGCCGCTGGTGCTGCTCGCCGCCGGTACCGGTATGGCGCAGATGCACAGCCTGATCGAACACTGCCGTGGCAGCGGCTTCGCCCAGCCGATTCACCTGTACTGGGGCGTGCGCCACCCGGACGATTTCTACCAGCTGGAGCACTGGTCGGACTGGGAGAGCCAGCCCGGCCTGCAACTGCACCGGGTGGTCAGCGACGCCTGCGGCTGGGGCGGGCGTTGCGGCATGCTGCACGAGGCGGTGTGCCAGGACTTCGGCGACCTCAAGGCGCTGCACGTCTACGCCAGCGGTTCGCCGGGCATGGTCTACGGCACCCTGGACGCCCTGGTCGCGGCCGGCATGGACCCACACCAGATGCGCGCCGACGTATTCGCCTACGCGCCGCGCGACTGAGGCGCGGCGCGTAGTTCGGCGTCAGCCCTGCAGGCCGGCGTAGAGGCGGGTCAGCTCGTTCATGTGGCGGAACAGCGAATCGGTGCTGACGGTGATCGAGGTCGGCACGAAGGCGCTGGTGGCGTGCAGGTCGATGCCCTTGAGGGTGAAGGCCCAGTTGGCCCGCACACGGCGCAGCGAGGTGGCAATCTGCTCGTTCGCCGCCGGCTTGGCCTCGAACTCCTTGAGAATGCCGTCGAAGTCCGCCACGGCGGTATCCAGCTTGCTGTCCAGATCGGGCGCCTGAACCTGCCAGGCCTTGGCCATGTAGAGCATGGCGATGCGCTGGCTCTGCACGCGTGCCCAGCCGCTGCGATTGACCACGTTGCCCATGGCGCCCACCTGCGCGGCCATCAGGTCGGTCAGTTCCTGCGATTGCTTGAGCAGGCTCTCGCTGTTGGCCAGCATGGCGGCGGCCTGAGCCTGGTCCGGCTTTGCAGTGACCTGTGGGCGGAAGGTCTCCCAGGTCTGCCCGACTTCGGCCAGCTTGCTCTTGATCTCCGGCGTCGGCGCGTAGGCGCTGAGGGCCTGGTAGGCGTTGTCGAACTGGGTCACCGACTCCTGCAGCTGGCGACTGGCGCTGTCGACGCGCACATCGGCGCCGATCATCAGGTAGTTCTTGGCCATGCGCTGCACCAGTGAGCGCTGCAGACCGGTCATGTTCATCGCTTCGCCAGCGGACAGTTGCGCCGAGGCGGGCCCGCTCAGGACCAGCGCGGTAATCATCAGCAAGGCGGACAGACAATTCTTGAACACTTCAAACCTCCATATTTTTTCGGACAAATAGACGATCGCGCCGGCGCCAGAACTGGCGCAGCGTGCCCCGAAGTGCATGAATTGTTGTTGGATGAGCGGCGGGGGTTGCAGTGAAACCTGACTGTCAGGTCACTGCGAGGGGCGCGATCTTAACGGCTAAATGCGCGTGGCGGTGAAGGCTTTTTGCTATGGCGCGAAAAAGCGCCGGATTTGCGAGGCGGGTCACGCGAGCAG
>NZ_JAQSUW010000017.1:362903-459668 GCF_028649395.1 Pseudomonas sp. Gutcm_11s
CCGGCTCCGTCAGCGTACGGTGACTACGACCTTGCCCACCGCCTTGCGCTGGCCCAGGGCGTCGATCGCCTCGCCGCCGCGTGCCAGCGGGAAGGTCTGCGACACCAGCGGCTTGAGCTTGCCCTCGGCGTGCCAGGCGAACAGCTGCTGGAAGTTGGCGGCGTTGTCCTGCGGCTGGCGCTGGGCGAACGAGCCCCAGAACACGCCGACCAGGGCTGCGCCCTTGAGCAGTGGCAGGTTTGCCGGCAGGGCCGGGATGCCGCCGCCGGCGGCGAAGCCGACGACCAGGAAGCGGCCGTTCCAGGCGATGGAGCGGAAGGCCTCCTCGAACAGCTCGCCACCGACCGGATCGTAGATCACGTCCACGCCCTGGCCGCCGGTGAGCTTCTTCACTTCTTCCTTCAGGCTCTGCTCGCTGTAGTTGATCAGATGGTCGGCGCCGGCATTGCGCGCCACTTCCAGCTTCTCGGCGGTGCTCGCTGCGGCGATCACCTTGGCGCCCATGGCCTTGCCGATCTCCACGGCCGCCAGGCCGACGCCGCCGGAAGCGCCGAGCACCAGCAGGGTCTCGCCCGGCTGCAGGTTGGCGCGCTGTTTCAGCGCGTGCATCGAGGTGCCGTAGGTCATGCCGAAGGCGGCAGCGGTGGTCAGCTCCATGGTCTTGGGCACGGGCAGCACGTTGTAGCCCGGTACCGCGACTTCCTCGGCGAAGCCGCCCCAGCCGGTCAGCGCCATGACCCGGTCACCGGCACGCAGGTGGCTGATCTTCTCGCCGACTGCCTTGACCACTCCTGCCGCCTCGCCACCCGGGGCGAAGGGGAAGGGCGGCTTGAACTGGTACTTGCCCTCGATGATCAGGGTGTCGGGGAAGTTGACCCCGGCGGCATGCACCTCGATCAGCACCTCGTTCTTCTTCGGCTCGGGGCTGGGCAGGTCTTCCAGGACCAGGCTGGACGCCGGGCCGAAGGCTTTGCAGAGCAGGGCTTTCATCGCACATTCCTCGGGTTCGTGACTGTCCGGCAGTGTAGGAGGCACGCCCGCAGGGTCAACGAGCATGCCCGCATCTGATGGCGCACCATAAGCGTCGGGCTTGGGCGCGCGGGCCGCTATGGCTATGCTAGGCGGCATCCGTCGCCGAGGAATTCCCCGTGAAGAACTGCATTGCACTGCTGCTGACCCTGATCCTGCCTCTCACCGCGCTGGCCAACAGCAGCGAGGGCGAAGGCGAGGGCGAGAACGCCGCGCCCAAGGTCGCCTACGTCAGCCTGGTGCCGGCGCTGGTGGGTAACTTCGGGGCCGGGCCCAAGCTGAAGTTCTACAAGGCCGATATCGCCCTGCGGGTCACGGGCAGCGAAGCGGAAGAGAAGGTCGAGCACCACGAGCCGCTGATCCGCAATCAGCTGGTGATGCTGTTCTCCCAGCAGACCGACGCCAGCATGGCCGACGAGGCCGCCAAGGAGAAGCTGCGCCAGGACGCGCTCAAGCAGGTGCA
Organism: Pseudomonas sp. Gutcm_11s; assembly: GCF_028649395.1. Taxonomy (GTDB): domain Bacteria; phylum Pseudomonadota; class Gammaproteobacteria; order Pseudomonadales; family Pseudomonadaceae; genus Aquipseudomonas. Next base: position 364,396 of record NZ_JAQSUW010000017.1, read on the forward strand.
GGACGTGCTGACCCAGGAAGAGGGCAAGCCGATCGTCGAAGACCTGCTGTTCAACAACCTGATCGTCCAGTGACTCAGGCGGGCGGGCGCTGCTGCTCCTGCCCGGCACCAGCCAGCGCCTCGCTCCACACGCAGGTGCGATTGCGCCCCTCGTGCTTGGCCCGGTACAGCGCCTGGTCGCTGCGCGCCACCAGGCCACCGGGACTCTCCTCGCTCACCGGCTCGACCACGGCTAGGCCGATGCTCAGGGTCAGGCGCCCGTGTGGGCTGCCGGGGTGGGCGATGGCCAGCGCGGTGATCAGGTCGTGCACTCGCGCCGCCACGTGCTCGCCGCCCTCCAGCCCGGTGTTGGCCAGGATGATGGCGAACTCCTCGCCACCATAGCGGCAGGCCACATCGCCCTCGCGTTGCAGGCTGTCCTGCAGCGCCTTGCCGACCTGGCGCAGGGCATCGTCGCCGGCCAGGTGGCCGAGTCCGTCGTTGAATGCTTTGAAGTGGTCGATATCCAGCATCAGCAGGGCCAGCGGTGCGCCGATGCGGCGCAGGCGGCGCCATTCGCTGTGCAGCTGCTGGTCGAAGAAGCGTCGGTTGTACAGGCCGGTCAGGCCGTCCTGCTGCGACAGGCGTTGCAGACGCGCCTCCAGCTGCAGACGCTCGCTGTTGTCGCGCGACACGGCGATCAGGTATTCGCGCTCGCCCTGCTGCACCAGCTGGGTGTTGATCTCCGCCGGCCGGCGGCTGCCGTCGCGGCGGCACATCTCGCGCTGGAAGATGCGCGACTGGTTGTCGCTCTGCGCCTCGCGGGCCTGCTCCAGCCAGGCGTGGAAGCCCGGCAGGAGCTGTTCCGGGGCGTCGCGCAGAAGCTGGGCGAACTGCTCGGGGCGATAGCCCAGGCTGGCGTAGGTGGCCTGGTTCATGTGCAGCAGCTCGCGGCTGCGGGTATCGAAGATGAACAGGCTGTCGTGGCTGGAGTCGGTGAGGTCGAGCACCAGCTGCAGGCGTTCGCGGCTGTCGCGCAGGTGCCGTTCGGTCTCCTCGCGGCGGGTCGCCTCCACCTGCAGGCGCCGATTGGTGCGCTGCATGCTGCCGGCGCGGCGGGCGTTCTCCAGAGCCAGGGCCAGGGCCGCCACCAGCAAAAGGCTGATCGCCAGGCCGGCGCCCAGTACAACCTGCGGCAAGGGTGTGCTGAGGCTCTGCAGCAGGCCGGCGGTGGGGCTCAGCTGCAGGCTGAAGGCGCGGTTGTTGAGCAGGCGCAGCGGCACGTCGATCGAGGTGTCCGCCAGGGTGCCCGGGCGCTCGCGGCTGTACAGGCGCTGGCCGTTTTCCAGCAGGCGCACGCTGAAGTTGTCGCTGTCGAGCTGGGCGAGCAGCTCGTCCATCAGTGGCTCGACGCGAAACACGCCCTGCAGGAAGCCGTCGAACTGGCGCTGGCCCTGGGCGTCTTGTAGGTACAGCGGGGTGTAGAGCACGAAGCCGCGCCCGCCCTGGACCAGCTGGAAGCTGTTGGAGAAGCGCTGCTGGCCGCTGTCCCTGGCCTGCATGGCCAGCGGGTAGTTGGGGTGCTCGGGCGTCAGGCGGAAGTTGGCGGCGGCCTCGTTGCCGCGCAGGGGCAGCAGCCAGCGCATCTGCAGGTCGGCGCCGACCCACTGCACCGACTGGTAGGCGGGAAAGTCGGCCAGGGCCAGTTCGGCCTCCTGTTCCCAGTCGTCACGCGCCAGGCGCCCCAGGTTGTTCCACAGGCGGGCGATGCGGTCGAGGCTCTCGACCTCAGTGTGCAGGGTGCTTTCCAGCTGACGCGCCAGGCTGCGTGCCTGATAGCCGATGCGCTCCTCCAGGCGCTGCTGCTGGTCGAGCTCCAGCTGGCGCCAGAGCGCCACGCTGGCCAGGCACAGCATCAGGAAGAGGAACGCCAGCGCCAGACGCGCCGGCCAGACGGGAGGTGCGCGCATCATCGGCTCCGCAGGCTATGGCGTGGTGATAGCACAGTGCCGCCGGCGACTCAACGCAGGGCGAGGATGGCCTCCCATTCGGCGTCGCTGACTGGCATGACCGAGAGGCGGCTGCCCTTCTGCACCAGGGCCAGGTCGGCCAGCGCCGGCTCGCCGCGCAGTCGTGCCAGTGGCAGTACGCGGGGGAAGGCCTCGACGAACTCGACGTCCAGGGCACTCCAGGGGTTCTTCTCGTGACTGGCCTTGGCGTCGAAGTAGTGGCTGTTCGGGTCCAGGGCAGTCGGGTCGGGGTAAGTCGGCCCGGCGATCCGCGCGATGCCGGCGATGCCCGGCTCCGGGCAACTGGAGTGATAGAAGAAGAACAGCTCGCCGACCTGCATGCTGCGCATGAAGTTGCGCGCCTGGTAATTGCGCACACCGTCCCAGCGCGCCTGGCCGAGTTTTTTCAGGTGGGTGATGGAGAGTTCGTCGGGTTCCGATTTCATCAGCCAATGAGGCATGAACTTTGCTCCTTTTTGCCGGTCTTTGCGCGGGACTGAAAATCGTTCTGCTGCTGACTGCCGGATGGCGTCAAAAAATGTGTGGGTCTTCACCGCCTCATGGCGGCCGATAGCCCAGGCTAGGCGCCGCCGTAATGGCCAATAAGAAAACCGCCACCGGTAACGAAGAGCAGTATGCCGAAAGGGGGAGGCAACTCGATGAAACGCAAGCCCGATCTATTGTGGGTTCTGGTCATTCTGTTCAGCCTGGGGATGGTTACCACAGGTTACACCCAGGGTCTCTGGGACCGTCAGGGCAATCCGCCTGCGGTCAATCAGAACCAGCAATGACCCACCGTTGATGTCGTCGCAGGGAGCGCGACGGCCTCAGCAATACCAGCGCCGGTCGGTCACCACCGCACCGAGCCGCACGTCCCAGCTGGCCAGGGCCAGTCGATCCACCTGCTGGCATTCATGAGCGACGCCGAGAAGCGTCGGCTTGTGCCATTTTTTGCGCAATTGCCGATAGGCCAGGCTGCGGTCATAGAAACCGCCGCCCATGCCCAGGCGCCCGCCATACAGGTCGAAACCCACTAGCGGCAGCAGGATCAGGTCCAGCGCCCAGGGTTTTCGCTGGCGCGCCGGTCGCGCCGCCGGCTCCTCGATGCAGAAGCGATTGCGCGCCATCTCTTCGTGCATGTGTACACGCTGGAATCTCATCCTGGTGCGTGGCCAGGCGCTGAGCACGGGCAGGTAGGTGGTCTTGCCGCGGCGCTGGGCCTCGCGCAGCAGCGGGCGCGGATCGATCTCGCCGTCGTTGGGCAGGTACAGGGCGATGTGGCGGGCGCGGCGGAACAGCGGATGCTGCGCCAGTTGCCGGTAGAGGTCGCGGGCGGCGCGCTGCTGTTGCTGGGGGGAGAGGTTGCGGCGAGCCTGGCGCAGTTGGCGGCGTAGGGCCGCGCGGGATAGATCACCGGCCAGGATCATGGAATTCGGGACTCCCCGGGCGTGCCGCTGTCGGGTTAGCCCTTGAACCCGAAAGTTCAAGGTGGAGGTTGCAGAGGGCGTTAAGGCTTTCCGTCAGGCGGACATGCACACCGGCCCCACTCGCAACCCCCGTGGTTGTGCGTATCGGCTCAGGGACATCACCGACTGGCCAACACTCCAGGGAGCTGGCCGCAGTATACCCCATCGAACCGCTCTGCAATCAGATCAATTGGCCATCCGGATCGGCGGCCAGGGCGGTATCGACCCGATCCAGCAGGTCGCGCACCTTCTCGCGGGTGGTGTTGGCTTCCTGATCCAGGCGCTGCTGCTTGTGCAGCAGATCGTGGGTGATATTCAGGGCGGCCATCACGGCGATGCGGTCGGCGCCGATGACTTTGCCGCCCGAACGGATCTCGCGCATCTTGCCGTCCAGGTAGCGCGCGGCGCTCTCCAGGTTGGCGCGTTCGTCCGCCGGGCAGGCGATGCAATATTCCTTGTCGAGGATATGTACGGTGACGGTGTTCGACTGGGTCATGAGTCCTGCTCCAGGGCTTTCAGGCGCGAAATCATCGCTTCGACCTTCTGCCGGGCCATTTCGTTCTTCTCGATCAGATGGGCGCGTTCCTCGCGCCAGGCCTTCTCACTGGCCAGCAGGGCACGGTTCTGCGACTTGAGCTGCTCGACGCGCTGAATCAATTGTTCCAGCTTGCGCGAGAGGGCTTGCAGTTCGGCGTCTTCCATTGGCTCCACCAGGGCTGTGAGTGGCTGCACTATAAAGGATGCGGGGCGCGACGGCGACGGCGGCTTCGATGGCTTGGCCGCGTCCGCCGGTGCTAGGATACGGGGCCTCCATTCTAGAGATTGCGCGGTTCAGCGCCTAGTTGCCATGTCCACTTCGAATTCTCCCTATACCGCCTTCGCCGCCCTTCTGGCGAGCACCGGCAAACCCGTTTCCCCGGCCGAGCTGCATGGTCTGCTGCTGGGTCGCAGTTGCGCCGGCGCCGGCTTCGACGCTGAGCCGTGGATCGCCGACGCCGTCGAGCTGCTCGGTAGCGAGCCGGCCGACAACGTGCGCCAGGCGCTGATCGGCCTGCAGGAGATGGTCAAGGGCGAGCTGTCCGGCAGCGACGTCACCGTGGTCCTGCTGCTGCCCGGCGACGATGCGCCGCTGGCCGAACGTGCTACCGCACTGGGCCAGTGGTGCCAGGGCTTCCTCGATGGTTTCGGCATGGTGGTCGGCAACGCCGCCCTGAGCGCCGAGGCCATGGAGGTGCTGCAGGACCTGTCCGCCATTTCCCAGGTGCAGAGCGCCCTGGACGAGTCCGAGGACGGCGAGAGCGACTATATGGAAGTGATGGAATACCTGCGCGTGGCGCCGCTGCTGCTGTTCGCCGAGTGCGGCAAGGCCGCCGCCGCGCCCGCCACCCCGAAACCTTCCCTGCACTGAGGTCGAGCCCATGGCCAGCATTCCCCGCGCAGAGTACGCCCGTCGGCGCAAGCTGCTGATGGAGCAGATGGAGCCCAACAGCATCGCCATTCTGCCGGCGGCGCCGGTGTATATCCGCAACCGCGACGTCGAGCACGTCTACCGTCAGGACAGTGACTTCCAGTACCTCACCGGCTTCCCCGAGCCGGAAGCGGTGCTGGCACTGATCCCCGGTCGCGAGCACGGCGAGTACGTGCTGTTCTGCCGCGAGCGTGATCCGGAGCGCGAGCTGTGGGACGGCCTGCGTGCCGGCCAGGACGGCGCGGTGCATCAGTACGGCGCCGACGATGCCTTCCCCATCGGCGATATCGACGACATCCTGCCGGGCCTGATCGAGGGTCGCGAGCGCGTCTACTACGCGATTGGCACCAATCAGGAGTTCGATCACCGCCTGATGGACTGGATCAACGTGATCCGTTCCAAGGCGCGCCAGGGCGCCACGCCGCCCAACGAATTCGTCGCCCTCGACCACCTGCTGCACGACATGCGCCTGTACAAGAGCGCGGCCGAGGCCAAGGTGATGAAGGAGGCTGCCGAGATCAGCTCGCGCGCGCACATCCGCGCCATGCAGGCCAGCCGTGCCGGGCTCTACGAGTACCACCTGGAAGCCGAGCTGGACTACGAGTTCCGCAAGGGCGGAGCGAAGATGCCGGCCTACGGCTCCATCGTCGCTGCCGGCAAGAATGCCTGCATCCTGCACTACCGCGAGAACGACGCACCGCTGCGCGACGGCGACCTGGTGCTGATCGACGCCGGCTGCGAGATCGACTGCTACGCCAGCGACATCACCCGCACCTTCCCGGTCAGCGGCAAGTTCTCGCCCGAGCAGAAGGCCATCTACGAGCTGGTGCTCAAGGCCAACGAAGAGGCGTTCAAGCACATCGCGCCGGGCAAGCACTGGAACGAGGCACACGAGGCCACCGTGCAGGTGATCACCGCCGGCCTGGTGGAGCTGGGCCTGCTCGAAGGCAAGGTCGACGAGCTGATCGCCGCCGAGGCCTACAAGCCCTTCTACATGCATCGCGCCGGCCACTGGCTGGGCATGGACGTGCACGATGTCGGCGACTACAAGGTCGGCGGCGAGTGGCGCGTGCTGGAGCCGGGCATGAGCATGACCGTCGAGCCGGGCATCTACATCGCCACCGACAACGACAAGGTGGCGAAGAAGTGGCGCGGCATCGGTGTGCGCATCGAGGACGACGTGCTGGTGACCAAGACCGGTTGCGAAGTCATCACCACCGGCGTGCCCAAGAGCGTGGCCGAGATCGAGGCGCTGATGGCTGCCGCCCGCGAGCAGGCTGCCTGAGTTGAGTCGCGTGCAATTGGCCATCGTTGGTGGTGGGGCTTTGGGTGAGTGGCTCGGTGCGAGCCTGGCCCTGCCAAGGAGTAGGGCATGAGCCGTGTGCAGCTGGCCATCGTCGGTGGTGGCCTGGTGGGCGCGAGCCTGGCCCTGGCCCTGCAGGCTGGGGCGCGGGCGCGTGGCTGGCGCATCGTGCTGGTCGAGCCCTTCGCCCCCGGCAATGCCTGGCAGCCGAGTTACGACGCGCGCTCCAGCGCCATCTCCTACGGCAGCCGGCAGATCTTCGAGCGCCTCGGCCTGTGGTCGGCGTTGGCCGAGCGTGCCGAGGCCATCACCCAGATCCAGGTTTCCGACAAGGGCCGCTTCGGCGCTACCCGCCTGAGCGCTGTCGACGAAGGCGTGCCGGCCCTCGGCTATGTGCTGGAGAACGCTTGGATGGGGCACTGCCTGTGGCGCGCGCTGGACCCGGCGGTGGTCGAGTGGCGCTGCCCGGCGGAAGTGACGCGCATGGAGCCGCTCGGTGACGGCTATCGCCTGCACCTCGGCGACGACTCCAGCCTCGACTGCGACCTGGCCGTACTGGCCGACGGCGGCCGCTCCGGCCTGCGCGAACAGCTCGGCATTGCCGTGCGCCACACGCCCTACGAGCAGTGCGCGCTGATCGCCAATGTCAGCCCGGCCGACCCTCACGGTGGCCAGGCCTTCGAACGTTTCACCGAGCAGGGCCCGCTGGCCCTGCTGCCGTTGCCGGACGAACGCTGTGCGCTGGTCTGGACCCGCCCGCCGGTGGATGCCGAGCGTCTGCAGGCGCTGCCTGATTGCGAGTTTCTCGGCGAGTTGCAGCAGGCCTTCGGCTACCGCTTGGGCAGCCTGCGCCAGGTCGGTGCGCGGCACGTCTATCCGCTGGCGCTGGTCGAGGCCACCGAGCAGGTGCGCCCGCACCTGGTGGTGTTGGGCAACGCCGCGCACAGCCTGCACCCGGTGGCGGGGCAGGGCTTCAACCTGTCGCTGCGTGATGCCCTGGCCCTGGCCGAGAGCCTGCTGCAAGACGCTGCCGGCCCCGGCGACTTCGCCGTGCTGCAGCGCTACCTGCAGCGCCAGCGCCAGGACCAGGCGCTGACCGTCGGCTTCTCCGACGGCGTCACCCGTCTGTTCGGCCGTGGCGAATCGCTGCTGGTGGCCGGGCGCACCCTCGGCCTGCTCGGCCTCGATCTGTTACCGCCGGCCAAGCGCTGGTTCGCCCGCCAGGCCATGGGCCTGGGAACTCGTAGTCTGTGAGTCCGTTTGATGAGTGATTCGAAACTGGCGCGCCGCGCCCGCCTGCTGCGCATCGGTCTGAACTTCTACCCGCCCTACATCGGCGCCGGCATCCGCGTGCAGCAGATCAGCCCGGATTGCCGCCATGCGCGGGTGAAGATGGCGCTGCGCTGGTACAACCGCAACTTCGTCGGCACCCAGTTCGGCGGTTCGCTGTACAGCATGGTCGACCCCTTCTTCATGCTGCTGCTGATGCCGCTGCTGGGCGACGATTACATCGTCTGGGACAAGGCCGCCGCCATCGATTTCGTCAGCCCCGGCAAGGGGCCGGTGTATGCCGATTTCCGTATCGACGACGCGCTGCTGGCCGAGATTCGCGACAAGACCGCCGGCGGCGACAAGTATCTGCCGCAGCTGCACGTGGAGATTCGCGACGGCGAAGGCACGCTGGTCGCCACCGCCCACAAGACCCTCTATATCCGTCTCAAGCCGCGCGCGCGGCCGGCTGCGGCCTAAGGAAGCGAGATGCAAGCGGACCTGATCATCGTTGGCGCCGGCATGGTCGGCAGCGCACTGGCCCTGGCCCTGGAACACAGCGGCCTGGAGATCCTGGTGGTCGATGGCGGCCCGCTCAGCGTCAAACCGTTCGACGCGCAGGGCGCTTTCGAGCCGCGGGTCAGCGCCCTGTCCGCCGCCAGCCAGCGCATCCTCGAGCGCCTCGGCGTGTGGGATGGCATCGCCGCCCGGCGCGCCTCGGCCTACCGTGATATGCAGGTGTGGGATGGTTCAGGCACCGGCAGCGTGCACTTCGCCGCCGCCAGCGTGCATGCCGAGACCCTCGGCCACATTGTCGAAAACCGCGTGGTGCAGGACGCCCTGCTGGAGCGCCTGCACGACAGCCAGGTCGGCCTGCTCGGCAGCGCCCGCCTGGAACAGCTGCGCCGCTCCGGCGACGGCTGGCTGCTGACCCTGGCCGACGGCCGCGAGCTGCGCGCGCCGCTGCTGGTGGCCGCCGACGGCGCCAACTCGGCGGTGCGCCGCCTGGCCGGTTGCGCTACCCGTGAGTGGGATTATCTGCACCACGCCATCGTCACCAGCGTGCGCTGCGAGCGCCCGCACCAGGCCACCGCCTGGCAGCGTTTCACCGACGACGGCCCGCTGGCCTTCCTGCCGCTGAGCCGCCAGGGCGACGAGCACTGGTGCTCGATCGTCTGGTCCACCGTGCCGGCCGAGGCCGAGCGCCTGATGGCGCTGGACGACGAGGCCTTCCGCAGCGAACTGGGCAAGGCCTTCGAGTGGCGCCTGGGGCAGATCACCGATGCCGACCCACGGGTATGCATCCCGCTGCGCCAACGCCACGCGAAGCGCTACGTGGAGAGCGGCCTGGCGCTGATCGGCGACGCCGCCCACAGCATTCACCCGCTGGCCGGGCAGGGCGTCAACCTCGGCTTCCTCGATGCCGCGGTGCTGGCCGAGGTGCTGCTGCACGCGCTGCAGCGTGGCGAGCAACCGAATGATGTGCGCGTGCTGAGCCGCTACGAGCGCCGGCGCATGCCGCACAACCTGGCGATGATGGCGGCTATGGAAGGTTTCGAACGCCTGTTCCAGGCCGACCCGCTGCCGATTCGCCTGCTGCGCAACAGCGGCCTCAACTGGGTCGACGAACTGCCGGACGCCAAGGCCCTGTTCGTTCGCCGCGCGCTTGGCCTGGTTGGCGATCTGCCGCCACTGGCGCAGCCTTGAGCGAGCGCGGAAACACCACGACATAAAGATCGGCAGAGCTCTCGGTTGCGAGTCACTATCATTTGTGGCCCTTCCGTAGTCACGAGAGCATTCGTCATGTCCCTATCCCGCAGCCTGCTCGCCGTCCTGGCGCTGGGCGCCGCCGGCTCTGCCTCGGCCGCCGAGGAAGTGGTGGTGTACTCCTCGCGTATCGACGAGCTGATCAAGCCGGTATTCGATGCCTACACCGCCAAGACCGGGGTGAACATCAAGTTCATCACCGACAAGGAAGCGCCGCTGATGCAGCGCATCAAGGCCGAGGGCGACAACGGCGTGGCCGACCTGCTGATCACGGTGGACGCCGGCAACCTCTGGCAGGCCGAGCAGATGGGCATCCTGCAGCCGTTCACCTCGCCCGTGATCGACGCCAACATCCCGGCCCAGTACCGCGCCAGCAGCCATGCCTGGACCGGCCTGTCGCTGCGTGCGCGGACCATCGTCTACTCCACCGAGCGCGTGCAGCCGGGCGAGTTGGGCACCTACGAGGCGCTGGCCGGTCCCGAGTGGGAAGGCCGCCTGTGCCTGCGCACCAGCAAGAAGGTCTACAACCAGTCGCTGACCGCTACCCTGATCGAGGCCCACGGCGAGCAGAAGGCCGGCGAGATCCTCCAGGGCTGGGTCAACAACCTGGCCACCGATGTGTTCGCCGACGACAACTCGGTGGTGCAGGCGGTGGATGCCGGGCAGTGCGACGTCGGTATCGTCAATACGTATTACTACGGGCGCCTGCACAAGGCCAATCCGCAGCTGCGGGCCAAGCTGTTCTGGCCCAACCAGGCTGACCGTGGCGTGCACGTCAACCTGTCCGGCGTCGGCCTGACCAAGCACGCGCCGAACCCGGAAGCGGCGAAGAAGCTGGTCGAGTGGATGACCACGCCGGAGGCCCAGAGCCTGTTCGCCGAGATCAACCAGGAGTTCCCGGCCAACCCGGCAGTGCCGCTGTCCGCCGAGGTCGCCGCCTGGGGTTCGTTCAAGGCCGACAGCATCCCGGTGGAGATCGCCGGCAAGCGCCAGGCCGAGGCCATCCGCCTGATGGACCGCGTCGGCTGGCACTGATCCGCCGCGTTGCATGACGCCCCGGTCGCCGGGGCGTTTCCTTTTTCGCCCGCCAGGAGTTCGCGTGGCCCATCCCGTTCAGCGTCGCTGGTATCCCATCGCCTTCGCCATCGCCGCCCTGGTGCTGCTGCCGCTGTCGGTGCTGGCGCTGTCCTGGCAGGAGATCGACGGGCAGATCTGGGCGCACCTGTGGGACACGCAGATGCCGCGCCTGCTCGGCAACACCCTGGTGCTGGTGCTCGGCGTCGGCGTGGGCGTGACCCTGCTCGGCGTCAGCCTGGCCTGGCTCACCAGCCTCTGCGAGTTCCCCGGCCGGCGCTGGCTGGACTGGGCGCTGATGCTGCCCTTCGCTATCCCGGCCTACGTGTTGGCCTTCGTCTTCATCGGCCTGTTCGATTTCTCCGGGCCGGTGCAGAGCCTGCTGCGCGAGTGGTTCGGCACGGGCATCCGCTTCCCCCGGGTGCGCTCCACCGGCGGGGTGATCGTCGTGCTGGTGCTGGTGTTCTATCCCTACGTCTACCTGCTCGCGCGCAGCGCATTCCTGGCCCAGGGTCGCGGCCTGATGGAGGCGGCGCGGGTGCTTGGGCAGTCGCCCTGGCAGGCTTTCTGGCGCGTGGCCCTGCCGATGGCCTGGCCGGCCATCGGCGCCGGGCTGGCGCTGGCGATCATGGAAACCCTGGCCGACTTCGGCGCGGTGGCGGTGTTCAACTTCGATACCTTCACCACCGCCATCTACAAGACCTGGTACGGCTTCTACAGCCTGTCCGGCGCCACCCAGCTGGCCAGCCTGCTGTTGCTCGCCGTGCTGCTGGTGCTCTATGGCGAACGCCGCGCCCGTGGCGCCAGCCGCCCGGCCAGCGAGCGACCGCGTGGCCAGGCGCTGTACCGTTTGCGTGGCTGGCAGGCCTGGGCCGCCAGCGCCTGGTGCGGCCTGGTGTTCGCCTGCGCCTTCGTGGTGCCGCTGCTGCAGCTGCTGGCCTGGTTCTGGCAGCGCGGCCGCTTCGATCTGGACGAGCGCTACGCCGGGCTGATCCTGCATACCCTGAGTCTCGGCGCCCTGGCCGCGCTGATCACCGTGGCCGTGGCCCTGCTGCTGGCCTTCGCCCGCCGCCAGGCGCCGACCCAGCCGATTCGCAGTGCGGTGAGCCTGGCCAATCTCGGCTACGCGCTGCCCGGCTCGGTGCTGGCGGTGTCGATCATGCTGGCCTTCAGCTTCCTCGACCGCGAGCTGGTGATCCCGCTGTCCACCTGGCTCGGCGGCGCCGGCAAGCCGCTGCTGCTGGGCAGCCTGGCGGCGCTGCTGCTGGCCTACCTGGTGCGCTTCATGGCGGTAGCCTACGGCCCGCTGGAGAGCGGCCTGGCGCGCATCCGCCCGTCGCTGCCGCAGGCGGCTCGCAGCCTGGGTGTCGGCGGGCCGGCGCTGTTCCTGCGCGTCTATTTGCCGCTGCTGGTGCCTGGTGCGCTGTCCGCCGCGCTGCTGGTATTCGTCGATGTGCTCAAGGAAATGCCGGCCACCCTGCTGATGCGCCCCTTCGGCTGGGACACCCTGGCGGTGCGCATTTTCGAGATGACCAGCGAGGGCGAATGGGCCCGCGCCGCGCTGCCTGCGCTGACCCTGGTGCTGGTCGGCCTGCTGCCGGTGATCGTGCTGATTCGCCGCTCCGCCAGGCTGCCCGGACACTGATTCGACCTGTCCTGGGAGTCAGGAAATACGCGGCCTGCGCGCGATGACCGGTTGGTCGGAGTGCGAGGTGACCAGTCGCATTAGCGGGGCTACAATGCGCGCCTGCTGACGCAGCCGTCCATGTGCTCGTGCCCACCAGGGCAGAGTCAAATCAAGGAGTTATCCATGGGACAGCGTACACCCCTGTATGAACAGCATCTGGCGCTGGGCGCCAAGATGGTCGATTTCGGCGGCTGGGATATGCCGCTGCACTACGGTTCCCAGGTCGAGGAGCACCACCAGGTGCGCCGCGACTGCGGCGTGTTCGATGTTTCCCACATGACCGTGGTCGACATCACCGGTGCCCAGGCCAAGGCCTGGCTGCAGCACCTGCTGGCCAACGACGTCGAACGTCTGAAGACGCCGGGCAAGGCGCTGTACAGCGGCATGCTCAACGAGCGTGGCGGCGTGGTCGACGACCTCATCGTGTATGTCACTGACTACGGCTACCGCATGGTGGTCAACGCCGCCACCCGCGACAAGGACCTGGCCTGGATGCAGGCACAGACCGCCGGCTTCGACGTGACCCTGACCGAGCGTGCCGAGTTGGCCATGCTCGCCGTCCAGGGCCCGAATGCCCGCGCCAAGGTCGCCGACCTGCTCAGCCCGGCGCGCGCCGCGCTGATCCACGAACTCAAGGTGTTCCAGGGCTTGCCGGAAGGCGACTGGTTCATCGCCCGCACCGGCTACACCGGTGAAGACGGCCTGGAAATCATGCTGCCGGCCTCGGAAGCCCCCGGCTTCCTCAGCGATCTGGTCGGCGCCGGTATCTCCCCGATCGGCCTGGGCGCACGCGATACCCTGCGTCTGGAGGCCGGCATGAACCTGTACGGCCAGGACATGGACGAAGACACTTCGCCGCTGGCCGCCAACATGGCCTGGACCATCGCCTGGGAGCCGGCCGAGCGCAGCTTCGTCGGCCGCAGCGCCCTGGAGACCCAGCGTGCCGCCGGCAACCAGCCCAAGCTGGTCGGCCTGGTGCTGGAGGAGCGCGGCGTGCTGCGCGCCCACCAGGTGGTGCGTGTCGAGGGCGTGGGTGAGGGTGAGATCACCAGCGGCAGCTTCTCGCCGACCCTGAACAAGTCCATCGCCCTGGCCCGCGTGCCAGCCGCCACCGGCGACCGCGCCGAGGTGGAGATTCGCGGCAAGTGGTATCCGGTACGGGTCGTGCAAGCGAACTTCGTCCGCAACGGCAAGGCCGTCATCTGATTCGGGCGGCGCGGGCAGTGCCCGTGCCACCTGCTAAATTTTCCGGGCGGACGTTCCGCCCACCGATTCCGAGGATTACAACAATGAGCAATATCCCCGCCGATCTGCGTTACGTCGCCAGCCACGAGTGGATCCGCCTGGAGGCCGATGGCTCGGTCACCGTGGGCATCACCGATCACGCTCAGGAAGCCCTGGGCGACGTGGTCTACGTCGAGCTGCCGGAAGTCGGCAAGCAACTGGCCAACGGCCAGGAAGCCGGCGTGGTCGAGTCGGTGAAGGCCGCCTCGGACATCTACGCGCCGATCGCCGGTGAAGTCCTCGCCGTCAACGAAGCCCTGGCCGACGCTCCCGAGCAGGTCAACGGCGAGCCCTACAGCGCCTGGTTCTTCAAGCTGCAGCCGAGCAACCCGGCCGAGCTGGAAGAGCTGCTCGATGCCGCCGGCTACCAGGCCGTCTGCTCCGCCGATGCCTGAGGCTGACGGCCGCGTCTAGCACGCGGCCCGCCGCCGAGACTCACGAATTCCGCTGTCGAGCCTCGATCCGTCGAGGCTCTGTCATTTTCCGAGAGCCCCGTCATGTCCACGCCCCGTCTCGATCAACTGCAACAGCCCGATGCCTTCCTCCGCCGCCACCTCGGCCCCGATGCCCGCGAGGAGCAGGCCATGCTCGACGCGCTCGGCCTGGCCAGCCGCGAAGAGCTGATCGTGCAGACCGTGCCGCCGGCCATCCGCCTCAACCGTGAGCTGGATCTGCCGGCCGCGCTGGACGAGCAGGGCGCCCTGGCCAAGCTCAAGGGCTATGCCGAGCAGAACCAGCTGTGGACCAGCCTGATCGGCATGGGTTACCACGGCACCATCACCCCGACCGTGATCCTGCGTAACCTGCTGGAGAACCCGGGCTGGTACACCGCCTACACCCCCTACCAGCCGGAAATCGCCCAGGGTCGCCTGGAGTCGCTGCTGAACTTCCAGCAGCTGACCATCGACCTGACCGGCCTCGACCTGGCCAGCGCCTCGCTGCTCGACGAAGCCACCGCCGCCGGCGAAGCCATGGCCCTGGCCAAGCGCGTGGCGAAGTCGAAGAGCAACCTGTTCTTCATCGACGAAAACAGCCACCCGCAGACCATCTCGGTGGTGCAGACCCGTGCCGAAGGCTTCGGCATCGAGGTCAAGGTCGGTGCGCTGGAAGAGCTGGCTGGCCTGGAAGTGTTCGGCGCCCTGCTGCAGTACCCGGACACCCACGGTGAAATTCGTGACATCAAGCCGCTGATCGAACAGCTGCACGCGCAGAACGCCCTGGCCTGCGTGGCCACCGACCTGCTCAGCCTGCTGCTGCTGACTCCGCCGGGCGAACTGGGCGCCGACGTGGTGTTCGGCTCGGCCCAGCGCTTCGGCGTACCGATGGGCTACGGCGGCCCGCACGCGGCCTTCTTCGCTACCCGCGACGCCTTCAAGCGCGCCATGCCTGGCCGCATCATCGGCGTGTCCAAGGATGCCCGCGGCAACACCGCGCTGCGCATGGCCCTGCAGACCCGCGAGCAGCACATCCGCCGCGAGAAGGCCAACTCCAACATCTGCACCTCGCAGGTGCTGCTGGCCAACATGGCCAGCTGCTACGCCGTGTACCACGGCCCGCAGGGCCTCAAGCGCATCGCCCAGCGCGTGCACCGCCTGACCTCCGTGCTGGCCGCCGGCCTGGAGCAGAAAGGCATCCAGCGCGACAACCAGCACTTCTTCGACACCCTGACCCTGGATGTCGGCGGCATGCAGACCGCCATCATCGAGTCGGCCAAGGCCGCGCGCATCAACCTGCGCATCCTCGGTCGCGGCAAGCTGGGCGTCAGCCTGGACGAGACCTGCTCGGCGCAGACCGTCGAGCAACTGCTGAGCATCTTCCTCGGCGCCGATCACGGCCTGTCCATCGCCGAGCTGGATGCCGGCCTGGTCAACGACGGCATCCCGGCCGCGCTGCAGCGCACCAGCGGCTACCTGAACCACCCGGTGTTCAACAGCCACCACAGCGAAACCGACATGCTGCGCTACCTCAAGCGCCTGGAGAACAAGGACCTGGCGCTGAACCAGGCCATGATCCCGCTCGGTTCCTGCACCATGAAGCTCAACGCCACCAGCGAGATGATCCCGGTGACCTGGCCCGAGTTCGGCGCCCTGCACCCCTTCGTGCCGCGTGAGCAGGCCGTCGGCTACAAGCTGATGATCGACGAGCTGGAAGCCTGGCTGCGCGCCATCACCGGCTTCGATGCCATCTGCATGCAGCCCAACTCCGGTGCTCAGGGCGAGTACGCCGGCCTGCTGGCGATCCGCAAGTACCACGAGAGCCGCAACGAAGGCCATCGCGACATCTGCCTGATCCCGGCCTCGGCCCACGGCACCAACCCGGCCACCGCGCAGATGCTGAGCATGCGCGTGGTGGTGGTGGAGTGCGACGCCGCCGGCAACGTCGACATGGACGACCTCAAGGCCAAGGCCGGCGAGGCCGGCGACAAGCTGGCCTGCCTGATGATCACCTACCCGTCGACCCACGGCGTGTACGAGGAAGGCATCCGCGAGATCTGCGAGGTCATCCACGGCTTCGGCGGCCAGGTCTACATGGACGGCGCGAACTTGAATGCCCAGGTCGGCCTGGCACGTCCGGCCGATATCGGTGCCGACGTCTCGCACATGAACCTGCACAAGACCTTCTGCATCCCGCACGGCGGTGGCGGCCCAGGCATGGGGCCGATCGGTGTGCGCGCGCACCTGGCGCCGTTCGTGGCCAACCACCCGGTGGTCGAGCTGCAGGGCCCGCAGCCCGAAAACACCGCGGTCAGCGCCGCGCCGTGGGGCAGCGCGAGCATCCTGCCGATCAGCTGGATGTACATCGCCATGATGGGCCCGCAGCTGGCTGACGCCACCGAGACCGCGATCCTCAACGCCAACTATCTGGCCAGCCAGCTCAAGGGCGCCTTCCCGGTGCTCTACAGCGGCCGCAACGACCGCGTCGCGCACGAGTGCATTCTCGACCTGCGTCCGCTCAAGGCCGAGACCGGCATCAGCGAGGAAGACGTGGCCAAGCGCCTGATGGACTACGGCTTCCACGCCCCGACCATGAGCTTCCCGGTACCGGGCACGCTGATGATCGAGCCGACCGAGAGCGAGTCCAAGGAAGAGCTGGATCGCTTCATCGAGGCGATGCTGAGCATCCGCGCCGAGATCGCCAAGGTCGGCAACGGCGAGTGGCCGGCGGAGAACAACCCGCTGAAGAACGCGCCGCACACCCTGGCCGACGTCACTGGCGTGTGGGAGCGTCCGTACAGCATCGCCGAGGCGGTGACCCCGTCCGCCCACACCCTGGCGCACAAGTACTGGCCGGCGGTGAACCGCGTGGACAACGTCTACGGCGACCGCAACCTGTTCTGCGCCTGCGTGCCGATGGACGACTACCGCGAGTAAGCGTCCCGCACCAACAAAAAGGCCGCCCAATGGGCGGCCTTTTTGTTTTCAGGGGGAGTCATTCCTCCGGCGCGCAGCCCTTTGCCGGCAGCGAATCCAGCGCCCGCTGCAGCAGCAACTGGCTGCGCGCGCTGGCGAGGATGCTGGTGTGGTTCTCCTCCAGCAGATACAGGCGCTCGGCCTCGTCCTGGGCGGCCGGCAGCAGCTCGCTGGCCAGCGGCACGGTGCCGTCGTTGGGTTCGGCGATCATCCGGCTGTTGCCGGCATAGCTGACCAGTTGCCACTGGCGGACATGCTCCGGCAGCGGCTTGGCGAACAGCGCCTGCAGGTAGCTGCTGCCAGGCGACATGTCGCGCCACACCGGCACGTCCACCGGTATCCGCGATACGCCGGTGGCGGCCGAGGGATGGCCGCCCCAGGGCGTGGCCAGGGTCAGGAACAGGCACAGGCGCTCGTCGCCGCCGCCCGGCTCCAGCAACTGCACCGTGCGCCTGGCCACCAGGCCGCCCATGCTGTGGGCGAACATGTGCAGGCGCTCGGGCTTGAGGCGCAGCTGCACATCGCGCAGCGCCTCGCTGAGCAGGTAGGCGCTGTTGTTCAGCGGCAGGCCGCTGGGGTAGTGAAACAGCAGCAGCTGGAAGCGCTCGTGGTCGATGCTGGCGGCCAGCTCGCGCCATACGGTCGGTGAGCTGTTGATGCCATGGACCAGCACGATGGGCTCCTTGTCCTCGTCCCAGGGCTCCAGCAGGTACAGGCCGTAACCGACCTCGCTGAGGAAATCCAGCGGCTGCCAGGCGCCCTGGCTGGTGCGCTGCGCCGAGAAGCGCGGGTCGTCGAAGTCCACCACCTGCAGGTAGTTGTGCCGGGCGCGTGGCAGGTCGCGGTACAGGCGGTCCAGGCTCAGGTCCAGCGCCGGCAGGGGCGTGGCATCGGCCGGCGCCGGGCGTAGTGGGTTCAGTCGACCCAGCGCCTCGCGCTGCTCGGGGCTGGGCTGCACCTGGAATGGCGCGCTGCGCGGATGCGGCAGCCAGTGGCGGGGCTCGTCCGGATCCAGGCGCAGGTTGCCGTTGCGGTCCTCGAAGGCCAGCAGCTGGTAGTCGTCGGCTGCCACGCTGAAGTAGAACAGCCCGCCGGGCTGCACGCTGCGGTAGGCGCGCAGCTCATCACCGGCGAACAGGGCGACCAGCGCCTGCTGCGGCGCCTGCGCATCCAGCTGGCCGGGAATGAGGATCTGGGTGCGCTGCGCCGTCTTCATCTGCCGGTCCAGCGCGAGAAACTGGCAGCCGCCCAGCAACACGACCAGCAGCGCTGGCCACAGCAACCTCGTCATCCCTGTTCTCCAGCCGTGTTCGACGGCTGGAGTCTAGCCGCTCCGCTACTGCTGCGGGCTGGCTTGCAGCAACAGGGCCTGGGCCAGTGCTTCGTCGCTGGCCTGCAGCTGCGGGTTGGCGCTGCGGATCTTCTGCAGCGCGGCCTCAAGGTGCGCGCCACGGATCTGCCCGCCGCTGGCGACGAAGGCGCCGGCGTCGTCACGCATCGCCACCACCTGCTTGTTGTCCTTGAAGGTCACGTAGGTGGAGGCGGTGGTGGCGCCGGAGGACAGCACGTCGCGCCAGAAGTCGGCATCGGCCATGGCGGCGGCGGGCAGGGCGGATACGGCGAGGGCACTCACGAGAATGAAGGGACGCATGGGCATGGCTCCTGTAGCGATGGCCTATGCATGTGGAAAGCCAAGCGCCGCGCCGAGTTCGATCTTTTCCGCAAGGCCGCCCATGACGCCTGTGGCAGAGGCAGGGAAGTGTCATCGTACAACTGCCTGGGATATGATGGCGCGGTTGCCAGCAGAGACCGACTCGACACATGGAACCGATCAATACCCCACCGCGCGCGCGTCGCAAGCAGCGCAGCCTGGCCCAGGAACTGGTCAGCGAGCTGTCGCAGCAGATCAGCGACGGGGTGTTCAAGCGTGGCGAGAAGCTGCCGACCGAGTCGGCGATCATGGAGGCCCAGGGCGTGAGCCGTACCGTGGTGCGCGAGGCCATCTCGCGGCTGCAGGCGGCGGGCCTGGTCGAGACCCGTCACGGCATCGGCACCTTCGTGCTGGATACGCCGACCCCGGGCTTCCGCATCGATCCGGCCACCGTGGTCACCCTGCGCGAGGTGATCGCCCTGCTCGAACTGCGCATCAGCCTCGAGGTGGAGTCCGCCGGCCTGGCTGCGGCACGTCGCACGCCGGAGCACCTGGCGGCCATGCGCACGGCGCTGGACAGCTTCCTGCGCGCGGCCCATCGCAGCGACGCGGTGGCGTCCGACTTCCAGTTCCACCTGCAGATCGCCTTCGCCACCGGCAACCGCTACTTCACCGACATCATGACCCACCTGGGGACCAGCATTATTCCGCGCACCCGCCTGAACTCGGCGCGCCTGGCCCATGACGACGAGAAGCACTACCTGGCCCGCCTCAGCCGCGAGCACGAGGATATCTACGAGGCCATCGCCCGCCAGGATGCCGATGCCGCGCGCGCGGCCATGCGTCTGCACCTGACCAACAGCCGCGAGCGGCTGCGCCAGGCCCACGAGGAAGCGGAGCAGCAGCAAGCCTGAGTGCTCCCGGCCGGGCGCCGAGCCCGGCTGTCGATCGTTCATCTTCACGCTGTTCTGGGGCATCGCCTGCTGTTGGCGAGGCCCTGGGCTTGTCTTCGTCCGCCATTTTGTTGTCGTACAACGTCAGATAGAGGGCGGGCCTGAAGAAAGGCTCCGTCAACCTGAATAAAGTCGTAGTCATCTCCCGTTCGGCGGCCGTTATGATCGTCGCAGGCCCATGATTATGCCTGTTCATGCCCATTCTTGAGCGATTTTTCATGATTGCCGATGGCCTCCGAACGAGCCGTTCGGCGGTCGATGGCGGGGAGGGTGGTTGGCAATCTTGTAAGTTGTACGATAACGTATCTCTCGGATCGCCACAGGCGACTTCTCTCCCCAACGGTTTTATCAGGGTGTTCGAATAATGAATCCACAAGAACTCAAGTCCATCCTCTCGTCCGGCCTGCTGTCCTTCCCGGTCACTGACTTCGATGCTGCCGGCAATTTCCACCAGGCGGGCTATGTGCGCCGCCTGGAGTGGCTGGCTCCGTATGGCGCCTCCGCTCTGTTCGCCGCCGGCGGTACCGGTGAGTTCTTCTCGCTGGACAGCCGCGAGTACAGCCAGGTCATCAAGACTGCCGTGGACACCTGCGAGAAGTCGGTGCCGATCCTCGCAGGCGTCGGCGGCCCGACCCGCCAGGCCATCCAGATGGCGCAGGAAGCCGAGCGCCTGGGCGCCAAGGGCCTGCTGCTGCTGCCGCACTACCTGACCGAAGCCAGCCAGGACGGCGTCGCCGCCCACGTCGAGCAGGTGTGCAAGGCGGTCAACATCGGCGTGGTGGTGTACAACCGCAACGTCTGCCGCCTGACCCCGACTCTGCTGGAACAACTGGCCGAGCGCTGCCCGAACCTGATCGGCTACAAGGACGGTCTGGGCGACATCGAGCTGATGGTCTCCATCCGCCGCCGTCTCGGCGAGCGCTTCACCTACCTCGGCGGCCTGCCGACCGCGGAAGTCTATGCCGCCGCCTACAAGGCCCTGGGCGTACCGGTGTATTCCTCGGCGGTATTCAACTTCGTGCCGAAGACCGCCATGGACTTCTACCGCGCCATCGCCGCCGACGACCACGCCACCGTGGGCAAGCTGATCGACGACTTCTTCCTGCCGTACCTGGACATCCGCAACCGCAAGGCTGGCTACGCCGTGAGCATCGTCAAGGCCGGCGCCAAGATCGCCGGTTACGACGCCGGCCCGGTACGCGCGCCGCTGACCGACCTGCTGCCCGACGAGGTCGAGAAGCTCGCCGCACTGATGGACAAACTCGGCCCGCAATAAGGCTGCGGCCGACAGGAGAACTCCCGTGCGTTACGACAACTACATAGGCGGCGAATGGGTCGCCGGTGCCGGCTACTCGGCCAATATCAACCCGTCCGACCTGAAAGATGCCATCGGCGAATACGCCCGGGCCGATGCCGCCCAGGTGGCCCAGGCTGTCGCCGTGGCTCGCGCCGCGTTCCCGGCCTGGTCGACCTCCGGCATCCAGGCGCGCAGCGATGCGCTGGACAAGGTCGGCAGCGAAATCCTCGCCCGCCGCGAGGAGCTCGGCACCCTGCTGGCGCGCGAGGAGGGCAAGACCCTGCCGGAAGCCATCGGCGAGGTGGCGCGCGCCGGCAACATCTTCAAGTTCTTCGCTGGCGAGTGCCTGCGCCTGGCCGGTGAAGTGCTGCCGTCGGTGCGCCCGGGCGTGTCGGTGGAGGTCACCCGCGAGCCGCTGGGCGTGATCGGCCTGATCACCCCGTGGAACTTCCCCATCGCCATTCCGGCGTGGAAGATCGCCCCGGCCCTGGCCTACGGCAACTGCGTGGTGTTCAAACCGGCCGATCTGGTGCCGGGCTGCGCCTGGGCCCTGGCTGAGATCATTTCCCGCGCCGGCTTCCCGGCCGGGGTGTTCAATCTGGTGATGGGTTCCGGCCGCGTGGTCGGTGAGGCCATGGTGGATAACACCGCGGTCGATGGCATCAGCTTCACCGGCTCGGTCGGTGTCGGCCGCGCCATCGCCGCCAAGTGCGTGTCCCGTGGCGCCAAGGTGCAGCTGGAGATGGGTGGTAAGAACCCGCAGATCATCCTCGACGACGCCGATCTCAAGGTCGCTGTGGAGCTGGCCGTGCAGAGCGCCTTCTACTCCACCGGCCAACGCTGCACCGCGTCGAGCCGCCTGATCGTCACCGCCGGCATCCACGACAAGTTCGTCGAGGCCATGGCCGAACGCATGAAGTCGATCAAGGTCGGCCACGCGCTCAAGTCCGGCATCGACATCGGCCCGGTGGTGTCCCAGGCCCAGCTCGAGCAGGACCTGCGCTACATCGGCATCGGCCAGGACGAGGGCGCGCGCCTGGTCAGCGGTGGCGGTCTGGTGACCTGTGATACCGAGGGCTACTTCCTCGCGCCGACCCTGTTCGCCGACAGCTCGGCGGACATGCGCATCAGTCGCGAGGAAATCTTCGGCCCGGTGGCCAACGTGGTGCGCGTGGCGGACTACGAGGCGGCGCTGGCCATGGCCAACGACACCGAGTTCGGCCTGTCCGCGGGCATCGCCACCACCTCGCTGAAGTACGCCAACCACTTCAAGCGCCACGCCCAGGCCGGCATGGTCATGGTCAACCTGCCCACCGCCGGCGTGGATTACCACGTGCCGTTTGGTGGTCGCAAAGGCTCGTCCTACGGCCCGCGCGAGCAGGGTCGCTACGCCGCCGAGTTCTACACCACGGTGAAGACCACCTACATCGGCTGATCCACCCCGGCTGGCCATGCCTGTGGCCAGCCGGGTTTACCCAAGCATTGATCCACTCCCGCACAACAATAAAAGGGAACGGCAATGAACACAGAATCGCGCGCGGTCACGCCGCGCATCGTCGAACCGCAGACGGCTGTTGGCCATGGCCGCATGCTGCCCCGTCGTCACGCCCGCAGTTCGCCCCTCGCCCGCAAGATATTTCCCCTCGCAGCCGGTGTCCCGCGCACCCGCCACTCCCCCCGTAATCCATGCCTGGTCGCCGCTGCCGCGCGATGTCCGGCTCCCGGAGGCCATTCCGAGTACAACCGCCCCTGCCTGGTGCGCTGATCGCCCCGGCACGCGGCCCAGGCCGCAAGCCGGTAGCCTGTATTAACCCCGACAAGAACAAATGGGGAATCAACCATGCAAGAACTCAAGCAGACCCGCGTGCGTTACCTGATCCTGCTCATGCTGTTCCTGGTGACCACGATCAACTACGCCGACCGCGCGACCATTTCCATCGCCGGCTCCAGCATGCAGAAGGATCTCGGCTTCGACGCCGTGACCCTCGGCTATATCTTCTCCGCCTTCGGTTGGGCCTATGTGATCGGGCAGATCCCGGGCGGCTGGCTGCTCGACCGTTTCGGCTCCAAACGCGTGTATGCGGCGGGCATCTTCATCTGGTCGCTGTTCACCATGTTGCAGGGCTTTGTCGGCGTGATGCCGCTAGCCTGGGCCGTGGTCACCCTGTTCGTCATGCGCTTCCTGGTCGGCTTTGCCGAGGCGCCGTCGTTCCCCGGCAACGCGCGCATCGTCGCGGCCTGGTTCCCCACCGCCGAACGCGGCACCGCCTCGGCCATCTTCAACTCCGCGCAGTACTTCGCCACAGCACTGTTCGCTCCGCTGATGGGCTGGATCGTCCACGCCTTCGGCTGGGAGCACGTGTTCATCGTGATGGGCGCGCTGGGCATCGTCTTCTCCGGCATCTGGATGAAGACCATCTACAACCCCAAGGACCATCCGCGCATCAATGCCGCCGAACTGGCGCACATCGAGAGCAACGGCGGCCTGGTCGACATGGACCAGAAGAAGGCCGGCGGCGGACCCAAGTGGAGCTACATCAAGCAGCTGCTGACCAACCGCATGCTACTCGGCGTGTACCTGGGCCAGTACTGCATCAACGGCATCACCTACTTCTTCCTCACCTGGTTCCCGGTGTACCTGGTGCAGGAGCGCGGCATGACCATCCTCAAGGCTGGTTTCGTCGCCTCCCTGCCGGCGATCTGCGGCTTCATCGGTGGCGTGCTCGGCGGCCTGATCTCCGACTGGCTGCTGCGCCGCGGTCACTCGCTGACCTTCGCCCGCAAGCTGCCGATCGTGGTCGGCCTGCTGATGTCGACCAGCATGGTGTTCTGCAACTACGTCTCGGCGGAGTGGATGGTGATCGGCTTCATGAGCCTGGCCTTCTTCGGCAAGGGCATCGGCGCGCTGGGCTGGGCAGTGGTGGCGGACACGTCGCCGAAGCAGATCGCCGGACTTTCTGGTGGCCTGTTCAACACCTTTGGCAACGTCGCCTCGATCACCACGCCGATCGTCATCGGCTACATCATCGCCGCCACCGGTTCGTTCAAGTGGGCCCTGGTGTACGTCGGCGCCAACGCCTTGGTCGCGGTGTTCAGCTATCTGGTGATCGTCGGCAAGATCCAGCGCGTGGAGCTGGATGACGGCCCCAGCCCGCAGGGCGGGCAGGAGCCCGAGGCGGCGCCCGGCCAGCCGCAGAAACTGGCGTCGGCCTGAGTTCCCGAGGAGTACGTGACATGCAGTTGATTGCCCACCAGGATTCGCCGCGCTACATCCGCCTGCACCCCGCCGACAACGTCGGCGTGGTGGTCAACGAACAGGGGGTGGCCGCCGGCGGTCGTTTCGACGATGGCCTGGAAGCCGTCGAGGGGATTCCGCAGAGCCACAAGGTGGCCCTGCGTGACCTCGCCGAGGGCGCCGAAGTGGTGCGCTACGGCGAGGTGATCGGCTACGCCCTGCGCGCCATCGCCGCCGGCACCTGGGTCACCGAGGCGCACCTGCGCATGCCCGAGCCGCCGGCGCTGGACAACCTGCCCAAGGCGACCCTGCCGGCGCCCGCGGTGGAGCCGCTGGAGGGCTACAGCTTCGAGGGCTTCCGCAATCCGGACGGCACGATGGGCACGCGCAACATCCTCGGCGTGACCACCACCGTGCAGTGCGTGGTCGGTGTGCTCGACCACTGCGTGGATCGTGTGCGCAAGGAGATCCTGCCGCGCTACCCGCACGTCGACGACGTGGTCGCCCTGTCGCACAGCTATGGCTGCGGCGTGGCGATCAACGCGCCGGACGCGGTGGTGCCGATCCGCACCCTGTACAACATCAGCCGCAATCCCAATCTGGGTGGTCAGGCGCTGGTGATCGGCCTCGGCTGCGAGAAGCTGCAGGCTAACCAGCTGATGGATGGCGACGCGCTGACCAATGGCATGGACGAGGAGGAGTGGCTGTTCCGCCTGCAGGATTCCGGCAGCGGCTTCACCGGCATGGTCGAGCAGATCCTGGCGATGATCGAGGAGCGCCTGAAGGTGCTCAACGAGCGCCGCCGCGAGACGGTGCCGGCCAGCGAACTGGTAGTCGGCATGCAGTGCGGCGGCAGCGACGCCTTCTCCGGCATCACCGCCAACCCGGCTCTCGGCGTGGCCGCCGACCTGCTGGTGCGCGCCGGCGCCACCGTGATGTTCTCGGAGAACACCGAGGTGCGTGACGGCATCCATTTGCTCACCCCGCGTGCGGCCTCGGTGGAAGTCGCCGATGCGCTGATCCGCGAGATGGATTGGTACGACTCCTACCTGGCCCGCGGCATGGCCGATCGCAGCGCCAACACCACGCCGGGCAACAAGAAGGGAGGGCTGAACAACATCGTCGAGAAGGCCATGGGCTCGATCGCCAAGTCCGGCTCCAGTGCCATCGCCGGGGTGGTGTCGCCGGGCGAGCGGATTCGCGGCAAGGGCCTGTGGTTCTGCGCCACGCCGGCCAGCGACTTCATCTGCGGCACCCTGCAGATCGCCGCCGGGATGAACCTGCACATCTTCACCACCGGTCGCGGCACGCCCTACGGCCTGTCCATGGTGCCGGTGATCAAGGTCTCGACCCGCACCCAGCTGGCCGAGCGCTGGCCGGACCTGATCGACGTCGACGCCGGGCAGATCACCTCGGGGCGCATGAGCCTGGAGGAGATGGGCTGGCACATCTTCCAGCTGTACCTCGACGTGGCCAGCGGCCGGCAGCAGACCTGGGCCGAACGGCATAAGCTGCACAACGACCTGACCCTGTTCAATCCGGCACCGGTGACCTGAGTCGTCGTGGAGACTGAAATGACCGCACCCCACGTCCTGCATCTGGGCCCGCTCAGCGAGCGCTTCAATCGCACCCTGGTCGAGCGCCACGGCGCCACCGCGTTGTGGCAGCAGGCCGACCCGCAGGCGTTCCTGCGCGAGCACGGTGGCGAGTTCGGGCTGCTGGTGTCGTCGTCGCGCTTCGGCTGCAGCGCCGAGCAACTGGCCTGCCTGCCGAACCTGCGCGCCATCTGCAGCTTCGGCGTCGGCTACGACCCTTACCCGCTGGACCTGCTATCGCCCTCAGCACCACGCCGGACGTGCTCAACGACTGCGTGGCCGACCTGGCTTTGGGCCTGATGATCGACACCGCGCGCCAGCTGGCCGCGGCCGACCGCTTCGTGCGTGCCGGCAGCTGGCTCGGCAGCAGCTTTCCGCTGACGCGCAAGGTCAGCGGCAAGAAGCTCGGCATCGTCGGCTACGGTCGCATCGGCCAGGCCATTGCCCGGCGCGCCGAGGGCTTCGATATGCCGGTGCGTTACCACCAGCGGAGAGAGAATCCGGCCAGCTCGCATGGCTACGAGGCTGACCTGCTGGCGCTGGCGCGCTGGGCGGACTTCCTGGTGCTGGCCTGCCCGGGTGGCGCGGCCACCCATCACCTGATCGGCGCTGAGGTGCTGGCCGCATTGGGCCCGCAGGGCATCCTGGTCAACATCGCCCGCGGCAGCGTGGTCGACCAGGCGGCGCTGGTCGAGGCGCTGCTGGCGGGCACGCTCGGCGGCGCCGGTCTGGATGTGTTCGAGGCCGAGCCACAGGTGCCCGAGGCACTGTTCACCTTGCCCAACGTGGTGCTGTTGCCGCACGTCGGCAGTGGTACCGAGGAGACCCGTTTGCAGATGGAAGAGCTGGTGCTCGCCAACCTGCAGGCCTTCATCGACAAGGGGGAGCTGCTGACGCCGCTCTGACCCCGACGAATATGAGGGTTCGCCCCGGGGCGCACCGTCATATCCGGATCGCCGCCACAAGCGCCGATCCGGCCTCCCACGAAGTTGTACTGAAAATCTTGCAGTAGCGGCGCACCACGAGTGCGCCGTTTTTTTTGCTAGGGCAGGGTGTCGGAGATGCGCATCTCCAGGTTGCCGCTGACCAGGCAGTTGCGACCCTGCTGCTTGCCGGCATACAGGCGGGCGTCGGCGCAGCGATACAGCTCGTCGGTGGTTACGCCATCCTGCGGCCACTGGGCCAGGCCGAAGGTGGCCGAGAGGGCGATGGGCTGCTCGCCATAGTGCAGCGGGTGGCTGCTGATCAGCTCGCGCAGCGCTTCCACCAGCGGCTTGGCGCTGTCGAGGTCGGTGCTGCGCAACAGCAGGCCGAACTCCTCGCCGCCCAGGCGGCCGAGGGTGTCGGTGACGCGCAGGCGCTCCAGCAGCAGGTCGCAGATATGGCGCAGGGCATGGTCACCGGCCTCGTGGCCCCAGCGATCATTGACGGCCTTGAAGTGGTCGATGTCCATCAGCACCAGCACCAGCGGGCTGTCGCTGCGCTGCGCTTCCTGCAGGGCGCGCAGCAGCTCCTGCTTGAAGTGGCCGCGGCTGGCCACGCCGGTCAGCGGGTCGGTCTGCGCCTGGTGCTCGATCTGCGAGAAGGTCACCGCGCGGCGGGTCTCGTAGAGGTGGACGAAGACCAGGATCAGGGCGCCGCAGAGGATGGCGTTGCCCGCGTCGATCATCGCGTGCGGGGTCTGCGGCAGCGGATAGCGCCAGTAGTACAGCAGCAGGGCGGTGCCGAGGAACGGCACGGCCAGGCGCAGGCCGCGCTGTTTGCCGAGCAGCAGGTAGGACAGCAGCGGAATCAGGTAGGTCCAGACGAAGGCGCTGGAGGAGGCCTCCGGCATCAGGGTGATGTAGACCAGGAAGGCGCAGACCGGTACCAGATAGAGGTAGATCCACAGTTCCAGGTGATGGGTCTTGTAGATGCCGCGCGAGGCCCACAGCAGGGCCGCGCAGACCAGCAGCTCGACGCTGGCGAACAGGGCGTTGTCGGCGAGGAACTGGAGAATCGAGAAGCCGCCGATGGTCAGGCCAGTAGCGGCGAAGATCAGGCTCATCAACGAGCGCCTTGCGCTGTCTTCCAGGCCTGTCTGGCGGGGGCCTCTTGGGGGCGGTGGCATGGCGTCTTCCGGCTGACGTCTTGGGCTTTGTCGTGCAGGGTAGCCGATTCGGCCCAGCTGGACAAAAAGTGATCGGTTGGCGAGAGGTCGGGCGACCAGCGCGAAGGCTGGCTGGTCGCCTCGCTCGACTAGAGCGGCTGCACGACCAGCAGCACGCCGTTCTGACCGGTGACCTGTACTTCGCTGCCGGCCGGCAGGTCGGGGCCGCTGACCAGCCAGAGGGTGTCGCCGGCCTTGATCTTGCCGCGGCCGCCGACGATGGCTTCGTGCAGGACGAAGTTGCGGCCGACGAACTCGCTGCCGCGACGATTCAGGCCTGGTGCATCCGAGGGCTTGGCCGCGCTGCGCTGGCGTTGCCACCAGAACACCGCGGTAAGCACCGAGAGCAGGGCGAAGACGAGGAACTGCCAGGCCCAGGGCAGCTCCGGGAACAGGTAGGTGAGCACGCCGACCGCGGCGGCGGCCATGCCGATCCACAGCAGGTAGCCGCCAGCGCCGAACACCTCGAGAATCAGCAGCACGGTGCCGAAGGCCAGCCAGTCCCAGAACGACAGGTGCTGCAGGTACTCGATCACTTCTTGCCGTCCTTGTCGAAGGTGGCGCGGACGATCTCGCCGATGCCGCCGACGGCGCCAATCACCTGAGTGGCTTCCAGCGGTATCAGCACCACCTTGCTGTTGTTGGCCGAGGCCAGCTTGCCCAGAGCCTCGACGTACTTCTGCGCGACGAAGTAGTTGACCGCCTGCACGTTACCGCCGGCGATGGCCTCGGACACCACGCGGGTCGCCTCGGCCTCGGCCTGGGCAGCCCGCTCGCGGGCCTCGGCCTCGAGGAAGGCGGCCTGGCGCTCACCCTCGGCCTCGAGAATCTGCGCCTGTTTCTTGCCCTCGGCGGTGAGGATCTCGGCCTGGCGCTTGCCTTCGGCTTCGAGGATCTGGGCGCGCTTGAGGCGCTCGGCCTTCATCTGGCTGGCCATGGCCTCGACCAGATCGGCGGGCGGGCTGATGTCCTTGATCTCGATACGGGTGACCTTGATGCCCCAGGGCGCGGTCGCCTCGTCGACGGTGCGCAGCAGGCGCTCGTTGATCGCGTCACGCTGGCTGAGCATCTGGTCCAGCTCCATCGAGCCGAGCACGGTGCGGATGTTGGTCATCACCAGGTTGCGGATGGCGTGCTCCAGGTTGTTCACCTCATAGGCCGCCTGGGCCGAGTTGATTACCTGGAAGAAGCACACCGCATCGATGGTGACGATGGCGTTGTCGGCGCTGATCGCCTCCTGCGGCGGGATGTCCAGCACGCTCTCCATGACGTTGAGCTTGCGCCCAATCTTGTCCATCACCGGCACGATGATGTTGAGACCCGGCTTGAGTGTGTTGGTGTAGCGGCCGAAGCGCTCCACCGTCCACTCATAGCCCTGCGGTACTACCTTGAAGCCCATGAACACGACGGCCACGGCCAGGCCGACGAAGAGAAAGATCACACCACCGACTTCCATAAAAACTCCTTTTTCGCGGTTGGGTCATGCGGGCAGCGCAGCGCTGCCCGGTTCAGTTCACTTCTGTTCGCTCTGCGGAGTGACCCGCAGCACTTCCTCGATGGTGGTCAGGCCGGCGGCGACCTTCTGCGCGCCGGACAGGCGCAGGCTGCGCATGCCGTCCTTGAAGGCGCCGCGACGCAGGGCCACGAGATCGGTATCGGCGTTGATCAGCGGCTTGATGCCATCGTTGAGCAGCATGATCTCGTAGACCCCGGCACGGCCACGGTAGCCGGTCTCGCGGCACTCCAGGCAGCCGACGGCGCGATGGGCGCCGGTCGGCAGCGGGGCGCTCCAGGGCCGGGTCAGTTCCTGCCAGTTCTCCTCGTCCAGCTCCACCGGCGCCTTGCAGTGCGTGCACAGGGTGCGCACCAGGCGCTGGGCCATGACGCCGAGGATGGTGGCCTTGAGCAGGTAGTGCGGTACGCCCAGCTCGAGCAGGCGGCTGATGGCGCTGGGCGCGTCGTTGGTGTGCAGCGTGGACAGCACCAGGTGACCGGTCAGCGCCGCCTGGATGGCCATCTCGGCGGTTTCCAGGTCGCGGATCTCGCCGACCATGATGATGTCCGGGTCCTGGCGCATCAGTGCGCGCACGCCTGCGGCGAAGTTCAGGTCGATGTTGTGCTGCACCTGCATCTGGTTGAAGGCGCCCTCGATCATCTCGATCGGGTCCTCGATGGTGCAGACGTTCACCTCCTCGGTCGCCAGCTGTTTGAGCGTGGTGTACAGGGTGGTGGTCTTGCCCGAGCCGGTGGGGCCGGTGACCAGGATGATGCCGTTGGGCTGGCCGGTCATGCTCTCCCAGCGGCGCAAGTCGTCCGGCGAGAAGCCAAGCTGGTCGGGGCTTTTCAGCAGCACCTCGGGGTCGAAGATCCGCATCACCATCTTCTCGCCGAAGGCGGTGGGCAGGGTCGACAGGCGCAGTTCCACTTCACCGCCGTCCGGGGTCTTGGTCTTGATCCGGCCGTCCTGCGGCTTGCGTTTCTCGGCGATGTTCATCCGTCCGAGGTTCTTCAGGCGGCTGACCACCGCCATGGTTACCTGGATCGGGAACTGATAGACGTTGTGCAGCACGCCGTCGATGCGGAAGCGCACGGTGCCGGTCTCGCGACGCGGCTCGATGTGGATGTCACTGGCGCGTTGCTGGTAGGCGTACTGGAACAGCCAGTCGACGATATTGACGATGTGCGCGTCGTTGGCATCCGGCTCCTGGTCCTGGGCACCGAGGTTGAGCAGCTGCTCGAAGTTGCCGGCACCGCTGATCTTCACATCCTGGGCGCTGGCGCTGCTGACCGAGCGAGCCAGGCGATAGAACTCGTTGGTGAAGCGCTGCAGGTCCGCCGGGTTGACCACCACTCGCTTGATCGGGCGCTTGAGCACGTGGATCAGGTTGCTTTCCCAGCCATGCACGAAGGGTTGTGCGCTAGCGATGGTCACCGCTTCGCTGTCCACCGCCACGGCGAGGATCTTGTGACGCTGGGCGAAGGCAAAGGACATCAGCGGGGTCACGGCGGCCACATCGATCTTTAGCGGGTCGATGCGCATGTACGGCTGGCCGGAGTGGTTGGCCAGCCACACGGTGAGACCTTCCAGGTCGTGTTTCTTGCCCGGGCGCTGCAGGTCATCGACCTGCTGGGCGGCGAGGAACTCCAGGGGGTGCAGCTGGGCATTGGCCGAGGAGCGGCGTAGGATCATGCACTGCTCGGCCTGCTCCTGGGCGATCCGCCCCTGGGCCACCAGTTCGCGGAGGATATCGTTGAGGTCGAGCCAGCGGTCCTGGGCGGGTGAGGCGAGGGCGGACATGGAGCTCCCTTTGTTCTGGATGACGGGGCGAGCAGCTTATTTCAGCAGCAGCTTCCAGGGTTTGAGCGTCGCCACAGTATGGGCTTGTGCCACGCGTGCGGCCAGCACCTCGGGATCGTTGGCCGGGGAGAACAGCGCTTGCAGTTTGCCCAGCTCGCCATACAGGCGATCCAGCTCGGGCAGCTCCGGTACCTGACGGGCCAGGCGCAGCCAGGCCTGGATGCGCTCGAGGCGCGGCAACTGCTCGGCCAGCCCCTCGGGGAACTGCTGGTAGTGCTTCAGGCGCAGACCCTCGGCCTCTTCGCTCAGCAGGGTCGGCAGCCAGTTGCCCAGCGCGGCGTTGCCCTGGCGCTGGCCACGGTTGTTGCGCTCGACGGTCCAGGCGCGGGCGAGCAGCCAGCGCGACAGCTGCAGCGACAGCAGGCCCCAGCGGTTGCCCAGCAGCTCGCCGGCGAACATGGCCGGGCAGTTGTGGCGCAGCGCTTCGTCGTCGCGGCCGGCGGCCAGACGCGGGCGCCAGTCGGCCAGCAGGGCGTCGAGGCCTTCACGCAGCTCGCGGCTGGAGGCGCGCGGCGCGGCCTGGCCGAGGCTGCTGAGCAGCGCGCGCAGGTCGATCAGCTGTTGCAGCCATTGCTCCAGCAGCTTCCAGTGGCCGTTCCAGCGGTATTGCTCGGCCAGGCGCTGGCTGCTGCCCAGCAGGTGCCAGGCGAGGGCGGCGAAGGCGTCGTCCAGCGTCATTTCGGCGTTCAGCTCAGGCAGCGGCAGGCTCAGGCTGTAGCTGCCGGCGTCGTAAAGGCGATAGCCGCGCTCGGCCTTGCTGATGTCGCAGGGCATCAGCGGCAGGTCGGCGGCCAGCTCGCAGGCCAGCTCCAGCAGGGCGGCCGGCTCGCCTTCGCGCAGTTCCAGTTCCAGCTCGCAGATTTCTTCCTCGCCCTCGCCGGCGACCACCTTGCCCAGGTCCAGGGCCGCTTCGATCACAGTCTTGGCCTTGCCACGGCCCCAGGCGATCTCCGCCTTCTCGCGGACGAAGTCGGTGGTGAAGATCGGTTGCAGGCTCTTCTTGTCCAGTTCGGCCAGGCTGGCCGGCCAGCAGTCGTCGCCGAGCAGCTTGAGGTCGAGCTTGGCCTTCTTCAGCTGCCAGTCCCACTCGTTACGCTCGGACAGCCCGGCCACGCTCTGGCCGCGACTCTTCAGGGTCTGGATGAACTGCTCGCCATCGCGGCGTAGACGCAGGGCGACCTTGGCCCCGGCCAGGTCGCGCTCGGCGGTGTCGTAGTACTGATTGAACAGCTCGTGGGTCTGCCAGCCGGACTTGTTGCGCTTCTTCAGCAGCGGGTGGTCGCGCAGGGCGGCGAGGGTTTCGCGGCTGGCGCGCAGCTTGATCTCGGTTTCTTTGGCCATTTCGGGACTCTCTGAGCAATTCGAAAAACAACAAGGCCGCCCGTGGGCGGCCTTGTCATGCGGCGGGCGGTGTTCAGACGAACAGCTTCACGCCCAGCCAGAACAGACCTGCGGACAGCAGGATGGTGGCCGGCAGGGTCAGCACCCAGGCCATCAGGATATTGCGCACTGTACCGAATTGCAGGCCGCTCTTGTTGGCGACCATGGTGCCGGCGACGCCGGACGACAATACGTGGGTGGTCGACACCGGCAGGCTGTAGATGTTGGCCATGCCGATGGCGATGGACGCGGTGATCTGCGCGCTCATGCCCTGGGCGTAGGTCATGCCCTGCTTGCCGATCTTCTCGCCGACGGTCAGTACCACGCGCTTCCAGCCGACCATGGTGCCGATGCCCAGCGCCAGGGCCACGGCGAAGATCACCCAGGTCGGGGCGTATTCGGTGGTGGCGGTGAGGTCCTTGCGCAGCTTCTCGAGGTCGGCCTTCTCGCGCTTGGGCAGGCCTTCGAGCTTGCCGACCTTCTTCGCGGTGTCGTCCAAGCACAGCAGGTAGCGGCGTACCTGGGTGCGCTTCTCGTTGTCCATCTGGTTGTAGTCGGTGACGCCGCTCAGGTCCTGCAGCAGGGCGACGATGGTCGGCTCGGTCAGCTTGGCATCGCAGCGGAATTGCTGGGGCATCTCGGCAGTGTTGTTCTTGCCGAGGGCCAGGTACTCGCTCAGCGAGTCGTGGTTGCGGCTGTAGAACTGCTGCAGATGCTGGGCGGCGTCGCGGGTACGCTCGATCTGGTAGGTGGTGCTATTGAGGTCGAGGACGAACTTGGCCGGGACGATGCCGATCAGCACCAGCATGATCAGGCCGATACCCTTCTGGCCGTCGTTGGAGCCGTGCACGAAGCTCACGCCCATGGCGGAGGCGATCAGCACCACGCGGTTCCAGAACGGCGGCTTTTTCTTGCCCTTGATTTCCTTACGGCTCTCCGGCGTCTCGTGCATCTTCGAGTCGGCGAAGGCGCGGCGCAGGCCGATCAGGATCAGCGCGGCGACGGCGAAGCCGGCCAGCGGCGAGAGCAGCAGGGACAGGCCGATGTCGATCGCCTTCTGCCAGTTCACCCCGTCGGCCAGCGGCACGTGGGTGAGCAGGGCGTTGGCCAGGCCGACACCGAGGATCGAGCCGATCAGGGTGTGCGAGCTGGAGGCGGGGATGCCGAAGTACCAGGTGCCCAGGTTCCAGGCGATGGCCGCGCTGAGCAGGGAGAACACCATCACCAGGCCGTGGGCGGTGTTGACGTTGATCAGCAACTCAACCGGCAGCAGGTGGACGATGGCGTAGGCCACGCCGATGCCGCCGAGGACCACGCCGAGGAAGTTGAAGATGCCGGAGGCGATCACCGCCAGGTGCGGCGGCATCGCCTTGGTGTAGATCACCGTGGCCACCGCGTTGGCGGTGTCGTGGAAACCGTTGATGAATTCGAAGGTCAGGACAAAGGCGAGGGCCAGCACCAGACTGATGGCAACCCAGGCATCGAGCCCGCTGAATATCTCGAACATGACGTTTTCGTGACCGGAAAAAGGGGCGCGAAGTATGCCAGATGGCGGGAACTTTCGCTCGGCGGCACGTTTCCGAACGTGTCGGCTCGGACGAAAGGTCGTGCCGGCGCGGCGTAGGCAGGGGCCGCCGGCCTCTCTATGATGGGCGCAGAACGATGGAGACACGCCATGCCGCTTCCCTCTCTCAAGGATCAGTTCGCCGCACTGATCGCCACGCCCTCGGTGAGCTGCACCCAGCCCGGCTGGGATCAGTCCAATCGCGCGGTGATCGAGCTGCTGGCTGGCTGGCTGGGTGATCTCGGCTTCGCCTGCGAGATCCAGGAGGTGGCGCCGGGCAAGGCCAACCTGCTGGCCACCTACGGCAGCGGTCCCGGCGGCCTGGTGCTGGCCGGGCACAGCGATACCGTGCCGTTCGATGCCGCGCTGTGGCAGAACGACCCGCTCAAGCTGACCGAGCAGGGCGATCGCTGGGTCGGCCTCGGCGTGTGCGACATGAAGGGCTTCTTCCCGCTGGTGGTCGAGGCGGTGCGCGGTCTGCTCGATCAGCCGTTCAAGCAGCCGCTGCTGGTGCTGGCTACCTGCGACGAAGAGAGCTCGATGGCCGGTGCCCGCGCTCTGGCCGACGCCGGTCGCCCGCTGGGCCGCGCCGCGGTGATCGGTGAGCCGACCGGCCTCAAGCCGATCCGCCTGCACAAGGGCGTGATGATGGAGCGCATCGATATCCTCGGGCAGAGCGGCCACAGCTCCGACCCCAGCCTCGGCCACAGCGCCCTCGAAGCCATGCAGGATGTGATGGGCGAGCTGCGCGCCCTGCGTGCCCAGTGGCAGCGCGAGTTCAGCAACCCGCAGTTCGGCGTGCCGCAACCGACGTTGAACCTCGGCTGCATCCACGGCGGCGACAACCCCAATCGTATCTGCGGCCAGTGCGCCCTGGAGTTCGACCTGCGACCGCTGCCGGGCATGGACCCGGAGCAGCTGCGTGCGGCTATCCGCGCCAAGCTGCAGCCGCTGGCCGAGCGGCACCAGGTGAAGATCGACTACGCGCCGCTGTTCGCCAACGTGCCGCCCTTCGAGCAGTCCGCCGACAGCGAACTGGTGCGCCTGGCCGAGAAGCTCACCGGGCATGCGGCGCAGGCGGTGGCATTCGGCACCGAAGCCCCGTATCTTCAGCAGCTCGGCTGCGAGACCATCGTGCTCGGCCCGGGCGACATCGCCTGTGCCCACCAGCCGGGTGAATTCCTCGAGCTGGCGCGCATCGAACCTACCGTGGTTCTGCTGCGCCAGCTGATCCAGCACTACTGCCTATGACCCGTTCAGCCATGCGAGGCGTGCCGATGTTGCGACGACGCTAGACCGACCTTTGCTTCTCCTCATGGAGAAGGCACTTCATCGCTCGTCCGTCTTTGCCTACAGGCCGCCCATGCACGACTACGTCAACTGGCTCCGCCACGCTTCGCCCTACATCAACGCCCACCGGGACTGCACCTTCGTGGTCATGCTGCCCGGCGAGGGCGTGGAACACCCGAATTTCGGCAACATCGTCCACGACCTGGTGCTGCTGCACAGCCTCGGCGTGCGCCTGGTGCTGGTGCACGGCTCGCGCCCGCAGATCGAGGCGCGCCTGGCCGAGCGTGGCCTGACGCCGCGCTACCATCGCGACCTGCGCATTACCGACGGCCCGACCCTGGACTGCGTGATCGACGCCGTCGGCCGCCTGCGCATCGCCATCGAGGCGCGCCTGTCGATGGACATGGCCGCCTCGCCGATGCAGGGCTCGCGCCTGCGCGTGTCCGGCGGCAACTTCGTCACCGCGCGGCCGATCGGCGTGGTCGATGGCATCGACTACCACCACACCGGCGAAGTGCGCCGGGTCGACCGCAAGGGCATCGGCCGCCTGCTCGACGAGCGCAGCATTGTGCTGCTCTCGGCGCTCGGCTACTCGCCCACCGGGGAGATCTTCAACCTGGCCTGCGAGGACGTCGCCACCCGCGCCGCCATTGACCTGCAGGCCGACAAGCTGCTGCTGTTCAGCGCCGAGCGTGGCCTGATCGACGAGAGCGGCAAGCTGGTGCGCGAGCTGCGGCCACAGCAGGTACCGGCGCACCTGGTGCGCCTGGGCAGCTGCTACCAGGCCGAGCTGCTCGATGCCGCTGCCCAGGCCTGCCGCGCCGGGGTCAAGCGCAGCCATATCGTCAGCTACATGGAAGACGGCTCGCTGCTCACCGAGCTGTTCACCCGCGACGGTGGCGGCACCCTGGTCGACCAGGAGCAGTTCGAATCGCTGCGCGAGGCGACCATCGAGGACGTCGGCGGCCTGATCGAGCTGATCACTCCGCTGGAGGACCAGGGCATCCTGGTGCGCCGTTCGCGCGAAGTGCTGGAGCGCGAGATCGGCCAGTTCAGCATCGTCGAGCGCGACGGCCTGATCATCGCCTGCGCCGCGCTGTACCCGATCGCCGATTCGGAGACCGGCGAGCTGGCCTGCCTGGCGGTGAATCCCGAGTACCGCCACGGTGGCCGCGGCGACGAGCTGCTCGAGCGCATCGAAGAGCGCGCCAGGGCGCTGGGGCTGAAGACCCTGTTCGTGCTCACCACCCGCACTGCCCACTGGTTCCAGGAGCGCGGCTTCGAGGCCAGCGGCGTGGAGCGCCTGCCGGTGGCACGGGCGTCGCTGTACAACTATCAGCGCAACTCGAAGATCTTCGAGAAGGCGCTCTAGGCGCCACTGAAATAAAAAGGGCCGCGATTGCGGCCCTTTTTTCATTCGGGGTGAAAAAATCAGGCGCTGCGCCGCTGATGCTGGGTGTACTGCTCGTTGCCGTCGTCCCAGCCGGCCTCCCAGGCGGCGGCCAGCACTTCGGCAGGGTAGGGTTGAGCATGCTGCGGCTGGCCGGTGAGTCCGGCCATATAGCCTTGCTGGTAGGCCTTGTTCAGGCTTTCCAGGCTCCAGTCGTGGTTGTCTTCGGCGGGCGTCATGGCGGTGGCCAATGCGGGTTTCCCCACAGGCTAGCCCTTGGCGCGGCCGCCGACGTGCCGCTGGTCAGGGCCGAGCGGTCGGCGTGGCGGTTTTGTGACGGAGTCCCGCTAGACGCGCCAGGTGCCTGATTTCAAACGCCTATGCCGAGGATGCTGGCCTGGTAGGCGGCGACGAAGGTGTCGAAGTCGCCGGTTGGCGCGCTCTCCAGCTCGGCCTGATCTGCCAGCGACTCGCGGGCCATGCGCTCGAAGGTCTGCTCCTCGTCGGCACTCAGCGGCTGGCTGCGGAAGGTCGCGGCGTGGGCCTTGCTCTGACGCAGGGCGAAGTCGCGGAAGCTTTCGCCACGCTCCTGCAGCTCGGCCAGTACCTGCGCCGACGGTGTCAGGCTGACGTCCGCCACCTTGCGTTGTTGCAGCTGCAGGGCCTGGCTGTAGGCCTCGCCACCGTAAGCGCGGTCGAGCAGGGCGGCGATGGGGGCGAAGGCTTCCAGTAGCTCGCCGGCCCAGGTCTTCAGCTCGATCTGCTGGCCGTCGCGCTGCAGGTGCAGGCCGGGGCGGCGGCCTTCCTTGACCGTCTTGAGGAAGTTGTCAGTGCTGGCGCGGCACACGCCGCTGGCCAGCAACGGGCTGTCGGACAGGGCGCAGAACAGGATGAAGGCGTCGAGGAAGCGCGCCTGGTCGAGATCGATGCCCAGCGGCAGGTAGGGGTTGATGTCCAGACAGCGCAGCTCGACGTACTGCACTCCGCGGCTCATCAGCGCCTGGATCGGTCGCTCGCCGGAGTAGGTGACACGCTTGGGGCGGATGCTCGAGTAGTACTCGTTTTCGATCTGGATGATGTTGGTGTTGAGCTGCAGCCATTCGCCATTGGCGTCCTTGGTGCCGACCTCGGCATAGGCCGGGTAGGGCGTGGCCACCGCCGCGCGCAGGCTCTCGGTGTAGCTGGCCAGGTCGTTGTAGCAGGGGGTGAGGCCGGATTGGGCGCTGCTCTGGTAGCCCAGGTCGCTCATGCGCAGGCTGGTGGCGTGCGGCAGGTACAGGGTGTCTTCGTCGAGCTGCAGCAGCTGATGCGGGCGGCCGCGCAGGAAGCTGGCGTCCAGGGCTGGGGAGGCGCCGAACAGGTACATCAGCAGCCAGCTGTAGCGGCGGAAGTTGCGGATCAGCGCGATGTAGCCGGCCGACTGGTAGTCGCGCGCGCTCTGCGTGTCGCCATCCAGGCGCTGCAACAGCGGCCACAGGTCTTCCGCCAGGCTGAAGTTGTAGTGGATGCCGGCGATGCACTGCATGGTGCGGCCGTAGCGCAGGGCCAAGCCCTGGCGGTACACGTACTTGAGGCGGCCGATGTTGGAGCTGCCGTAGCGGGCGATCGGGATTTCCTCTTCCTCCGGCAGCAGGCCGGGCATCGAGGGGCTCCACAGGTACTCGCCGTCCAGACGGCTGGCGGCGAAGCGGTGGATGCGTTCGAGGTCGGCCAGGGTGTCGGCCGGGTCGGGCTCGGCCGGGGTGATGAACTCCAGCAGGGCCTCGGAATAGTCGGTGGTGATCTGCGTGTGGGTCAGCGCCGAACCCAGGGCTGCCGGGTGTGGCGTCTGCGCCAGCTCGCCGGTTGCGTTGACGCGCAGGGTCTCGCGCTCGATGCCGTGCAGGCTGCGGGTGAGCAGGGACAGGTGGGCAGCATCGCCGAGCAGGGCCAGGCGGCGGTTGAGGAGATCGCTCAAGATTCTTGTTCCTTCACTCGACGGTCGCCCCTATATGGGGGTGGAGCCGCCACACTGCAAGTCGGGTACGCGGACGGACGCTGTCGCCTGACCGGAAGGGGAGGATGCGCCGACAGCCAGGGTCGGCGCAATCCCGAGGAGCTGGCTCGGTTATTTGCAGATGAAGGTGGCCTGGGCGCTGGCCACCAGCTTGTCGCCCTGGCTGGCGCGCGCCTCGATCACATGCACCTTGCGCCCGGCGTTGATGACCTTGGCGATGCACACCACCTCGCCATCCTCGACGGCGCGGATGTAGTTGATCTTGCACTCCAGGGTCATGCTGCCGGCCTCGCCACCGAACAGGCTATGGCTGGCCTGGCCGAGGGCGGTATCGAGCAGCGAGAACAGCGCGCCACCGTGCATGCGCCCGTGCAGGTTGAGCATCTGCTCCTGCATGTTCATGCGCAGCTCGGCCTCGCCGTTCTCGGCGCGCAGGATGCGGATACCGAGCAGGCGACTGAAGTTGCTGTCCTTGCCGACGGGCGATGCGTCACTCATGGCTTACTTCCTCAGTTGCTTGGCGTTGGCGAACAGCGAGGCCATGGCCGCGTTGGTCGGGGCCGGCTTGTCCTGGCTGGAGTGGCGCTCGCTGCGCGGCTGGTTGCCGCCACGATTCTGCCCACCATTACCGCGGGCACCGCCGCGCGGGCCGTCGACCTTCTCGCCGGGAGTGTCGCTCATGCGCATGGTCAGGCCGACGCGGTTGCGCGGGATATCCACTTCCATGACTTTCACTTTGACGATGTCGCCGGCCTTCACGACCTCGTAGGGGTCTTTGACGAACTTCTCCGACAGGGCCGAGATGTGTACCAGGCCGTCCTGGTGCACGCCGATGTCGACGAAGGCGCCGAAGTTGGTGACGTTGGTCACCACGCCTTCCAGGATCATGCCCGGCTGCAGGTCCTTGAGGCTCTCGACGCCTTCCTGGAACTCGGCGGTCTTGAACTCCGGGCGCGGGTCGCGGCCCGGCTTGTCCAGTTCCTTGAGGATGTCGGTGACGGTCGGCAGGCCGAAGCTCTCGTCGGTGAAGCGCTTGGGATCGAGACTGCGCAGGAAGCTGGAGTCGCCCAGCAGCGAGCGCACGTCGCGGCCGGTATCAGCGGCAATGCGCTGCACCAGCGGGTAGGTCTCCGGGTGCACGGCGGAGGCGTCCAGCGGGTTGTCGCCGTTCATCACGCGCAAGAAGCCGGCGGCCTGCTCGAAGGTCTTGTCGCCCAGGCGCGGTACTTTCTTCAGCTCGGCGCGGGTCTTGAACGCGCCGTTCTGGTCGCGATGGCTGACGATATTCTGCGCCAGGGTGCTGTTGAGGCCGGAGATGCGTGCCAGCAGGGCGGCGGAGGCGGTGTTCACATCCACGCCGACGGCGTTCACGCAGTCCTCGACTACCGCGTCCAGCGAGCGCGCCAGCTTGAGCTGCGACACGTCATGCTGGTACTGGCCGACGCCGATGGATTTCGGGTCGATCTTCACCAGCTCGGCCAGCGGGTCCTGCAGGCGGCGGGCGATGGAAACGGCGCCGCGCAGCGACACGTCCATGTCCGGGAATTCGCGGGCGGCCAGCTCGGAGGCGGAGTACACCGAGGCGCCGGCCTCGGAGACCATCACCTTGGTCATCTTCAGCGCCGGCATGAGCTTGATCAGGTCGATGGCCAGCTTGTCGGTCTCGCGGCTGGCGGTGCCGTTGCCGATCGAGATCAGGTCCACCGCGTGCTTGGCGCACAGCTTGGCGAGGATGGCCAGGGTGCCGTCCCAGTCGTTGCGCGGGGCGTGCGGGTAGACGGTGGCGGTTTCCAACACCTTGCCGGTGGCGTCGACCACGGCCACCTTGCAGCCGGTGCGCAGGCCCGGGTCCAGCGCCAGGGTAGCGCGCGGGCCGGCCGGGGCGGCCAGCAGCAGGTCGTGCAGGTTGCGGGCGAACACGGTGATCGCCTCGTCCTCGGCCTTCTCGCGCAGCTCGCCGAGCAGGTCGGTTTCCAGGTGGGTGTAGAGCTTGACCTTCCAGGTCCAGCGCACCACTTCGCCCAGCCACTTGTCGGCGGCGCGGCCGCGCTGCTCGATGCCGAAGCGCTCGGCGATCATCAGTTCGCACGGGTGCATGGTGCCCGGGGCTTCATCGCCGACCTTGAGGCTGGCGCCGAGGATGCCCTCGTTGCGACCGCGGAAGATCGCCAGTGCACGGTGCGACGGCACGCCCTTGAGCGCTTCGTCGTGCTCGAAGTAGTCGCTGAACTTGGCGCCTTCGGCTTCTTTGCCAGCGACCACGCGGGCGCTGAGGGTGGATTCGTTCTTCAGGAAGGAGCGCAGCTTGTCGAGCAGGCTGGCGTCCTCGGCGAAGCGCTCCATGAGGATGTACTTGGCGCCTTCCAGCACGGCCTTGACGTCGGCGAAGCCCTTCTCGGCGTCGACGAAACGCTCGGCCTCGGCTTCAGGATTGAGGCTCGGGTCGTTGAACAGGCCGTCGGCCAGCTCGCCGAGGCCTGCCTCCAGGGCGATCTGGCCCTTGGTGCGGCGCTTCTGCTTGTATGGCAGGTAGAGGTCTTCGAGGCGAGTCTTGGTGTCGGCCTCGTCGATCTCGCGTTTGAGTTCGGGCGTCAGCTTGCCCTGCTCCTCGATGCTGGTGAGGATCGAGGCGCGGCGCTCGTCCATCTCGCGCAGGTAGCGCAGGCGTTCTTCCAGGTGGCGCAGCTGGGTGTCGTCCAGGCTGCCGGTCACTTCCTTCCGGTAGCGGGCGATGAAGGGCACGGTGGAGCCTTCATCGAGCAGGGCCACGGCGGCGGCGACCTGTTGCGGGAGGACGCCGAGCTCGGCGGCGATACGCTTGTTGATGCTATCCATGAACCCTACCTGACAGAAAAACCACGCCGGTGCCGACGCGAAAGCGCCGCATTATAAACACCGGGTCGGAAAGCATTGGGAACCGTTCGGGGAAAAATCTGCTAACAATGGACAGGCCGCTGCCGGCAGCCCCTGGGCGATAATGCCGGGCCATCCGTACAGGAGAGAACATGAGCAGTACAGCCGCCGCCGAAGGCGAAAAGATCCTCATAGTCGACGACGACCCCGGCCTGCGCCGCCTGCTGGAGCGCTTCCTCAGCGAGCAGGGCTACCGCGTGCGCGCGGTGGAGAATGTCGAGCAGATGGACCGTCTGCTGGCTCGCGAGCTGTTCCAGCTGCTGGTGCTCGACCTCATGCTGCCGGGCGAGGACGGCCTGTCCGCCTGTCGCCGTCTGCGCGAAGCAAACAACCAGGTGCCGGTGATCATGCTCACCGCCAAAGGCGACGAGGCCAGCCGCATCCAGGGTCTGGAAGGCGGCGCCGACGACTACCTGGCCAAGCCCTTCAATCCGCGCGAGCTGCTGGCGCGGATCAAGGCCGTGCTGCGCCGCCAGGCGCCGGTGGTACCGGGCGCTCCGGCCAGCGAGGACGAGACCGTCAGCTTCGGCGAGTACGAGCTGTCACTGGCTACTCGCGAGCTGAAGAAGGGCGAGGAGCTGCACATGCTCACCACCGGTGAGTTCGCCGTGCTCAAGGCCCTGGTCCAGCATGCCCGCGAGCCGCTGACCCGCGACAAGCTGATGAACCTGGCCCGTGGCCGCGAGTGGGACGCACTGGAACGCTCCATCGACGTGCAGATTTCCCGTCTGCGCCGTTTGATCGAGCCGGACCCGTCCAAGCCGCGCTATATCCAGACCGTGTGGGGTGTGGGCTACGTGTTCGTGCCGGACGGCGCCAAGTAGCAGACCGGGTGGGCAGCGCCGCTGACGGCCTGCCCGCCATCGTTCACCTCTTGCTGGAAAGGGCCGCTGGCCGCTTTCCTGCCCATTCCGAATGGCGTCGCGCCCGCAAATGAAAACCCCGCTCTGGTTCCCGCAAAGCTTCTTCGCCCGCACCCTCTGGCTGGTGCTCATCGTCGTGCTGTTCTCCAAGGCCCTGACCCTGGTGTACCTGATGATGAACGAGGACATGCTGGTCGACCGCCAGTACAGCCACGGCGCGGCGCTGACCCTGCGCGCCTACTGGGCGGCGGAGCCGGAGGATCGCGACCACATCGCCGAGGCGGCGACCCTGACCCGCGTGCCGCAGGACAAGGTGCCGGCCACCGAGCAGCACTGGCCTTATTCCGAGGTGTTCCTGCGGCAGATGCAGTCCGAACTGGGGCCTGACACCGAGGTGCGCGTGCGCGTGCAGAGCCCACCGGCGCTGTGGGTGCGTGCGCCGAGCCTGGGGCCGGACTGGCTCAAGGTGCCGCTGTATCCCTATCCGCTGCGCGGGCAGAAGATCTGGAGCGTGCTCGGCTGGTTCCTCGGCATCGGCCTGCTGTCCACCGCGGCGGCCTGGATCTTCGTGCGTCAGCTCAACGCGCCGCTCAAACGCCTGGTATTCGCCGCCCGGCAGTTCGGCCAGGGGCGCAGCGTGCGCCTGCCGATCAGCGATACGCCGAGCGAGATGACCGAGGTCTATCGCGCCTTCAACCAGATGGCCGAGAACATCGAAGGCGGCGCCCGTGAGCGCGAGCTGATGCTGGCCGGCGTGTCGCATGACCTGCGCACGCCGCTGACCCGCCTGCGCCTGTCGCTGGAGCTGATGAGCAGTGATGCCGAGCTGACCGA
The DNA here is from genome assembly GCF_028649395.1 of Pseudomonas sp. Gutcm_11s. Taxonomy (GTDB): domain Bacteria; phylum Pseudomonadota; class Gammaproteobacteria; order Pseudomonadales; family Pseudomonadaceae; genus Aquipseudomonas. Next base: position 407,580 of record NZ_JAQSUW010000017.1, read on the forward strand.
GGACATGATTCGCGATGTCGAGGACATGAACGCCATCCTCGACCAGTTCCTCGCCTTTATCCGCGACGGCCGCGACGAGAAACCGGAGATCTTCGACCTCGGCGACCTGGTACGCGAGGTGGTTGCGCCCTACAACCAGCAGGGCGAGCAGGTGCGCCTGTGCCTGGAGCAGCTGCCGCTGTTCCCGCTGCGCCGTGTTTCGATCAAGCGCCTGCTGGTCAACCTGCTGGAGAACGCCCTGCGCTACGGCGGCCAGGGCGTCGAGGTGGTCACCAGCCTGGCCGGCGACGAGAGCGCGCCCTATGTGGTGCTCAGCGTGCTCGACCGCGGCCCGGGCGTGGCGCCGGAAGAGATGGGCGAGATCTTCAATCCCTTCATCCGCGGCGACCGTGCTCGTGGCGGCAAGGGCACAGGCCTGGGCCTGGCCATCGTCAAGCGCATCGCCTCGCTGCACGGCGGTAGCGTGGAGCTGCGCAACCGCTCCGGTGGCGGTCTGGAAGCCCGCATCTGCCTGCCCCTGGGCCTGCTGCTGCCACGCGACGCCAGCTAGCAGGTTGTTGAAAAGCTACCTGCGTTGCCATCGCCGCGTTAAAAACAGGCTCAGAATGCTCATTTACCCTTCGTAAACTGCGCTTCTTCGCCTGTTTTTGCCTTGCGCTGGCTGCCTCGGCAACGCTTTCAACGACCTGCTGGGGCTGGAACATGATCCGGCCGCTCTAGCCGGCCTGATCTATGCTGCTCTGGTGTTTCGCGCGAGGTCAGCATGGTTGTAGATTCCGCCCGACTGCCGAGTTGGACCTGGTGGCTGCCGTTGCCGCTGCTCAATCTGGCCACCTGGTTGTCGCTCTCGACTCAGTTCGCCGCGGGGGCGGCGCTCTGCTACCTGCCGTTCGCCATCGGCCTGTGCCTGGTGCTCTGGTGGGGGCCGCGGGTGCTGCTGGCGCTGTACCTCAACGCCATGCTCTGCGCGCCGCTATGGGGGCTGGATTGGCACTGGGCGCCGCTCTACGCGCTACCGGAGACCCTCGCCATCGGCTTCGCCTGGCTGGCCCTGGGCCGGCGCAGTAATGCCGAACTGCCGGATGTGGCCAACCTGCTGCGCTTCGTCCTGCTCGGTGTGCTGGCGCCGGCGCTGCTCGGCTCCCTGCTGATACAGGCGGGTCTGCTGCTCCGTGGTCAACTGGAGGGCGGGCGGTGGCGCGAGACCATCCTCGAATTCTGGCTGCTGGACAGTCTCACCGCCCTGGCCGTGGCGCTGCCCTTGCTGTGCCTGCTGACTCGTCGCCTGCGCCGGCGCGGCTGGGCCTTGTTGACGGGGCCGGCCCTGGGCGAGGAAGGCGTCGGCGTGCGGGTGCTGCCCTGGTGGCTGTTGCCGGTGCTGCTGGCCGTGCTGCCGTTGTCGCTGTGCTGGCTGCCGTTGCTGCTGATCCTGCCGCTGATCGGCGTTCTATTGCTGACCCTGGCATTGCTCTGGGGCTTCGCCGGGGCGCTCTGGGGTACGGCCCTGACGGCGCTGGCGGTCATGCTGCTGCCGCTGGCCGGGCGCCTCGGTGGCGAGCTGGAGCTGGGCGCACCGCAGCGCCTGGAGATGCATTTCAGCGTGCTGTTGCTGATGCTCGCCGCGCTGCTGGTGGGGCGTGCCCTGGGTGATCTGCGCAATACCCTGCGGCGCAGCGCCGCGATGCAGAAGGAACTGGCCCTGGCCAACCTGGCGCTGCAGGCCTGCCCGTTGGGCGTGTCCATCTCCGACCTGCGCCAGCCCGGCCTGCCCTTCATCTACTGCAACCCGGCGCTGGAGCGCATCAGTGGCTACTCGCGGGACGAGATACTCGGCGCCTCCAGCCGCCTGCTGATCGACCAGGACGAGTCGCAGAGCGGCCTGCTGCGGGTGCGCCAGGCCATGCGCCACGGCGTGCCGCACCAGGAGGTGCTACGTAATTACCGCAAGAACGGCCAGCAGTTCTGGAACGAGGTGACGGTGGCGCCGCTGCTCGACGAGCAGGGCCAGGCGACCCATATCGTCGCGCTCAACTTCGATGTCAGCGAGCGCGAGCGCCTCGGCGCCGAGCTGGCCCAGCGCCGCGAGGAGCTGCTGCGTCAGACTCATCTGCTGAGCCAGACCGAGGAGTTGGCTGACATTGGCGGTTGGGTGCTGGACCTGGCCAGCCAGCGCATGTACTGGACCGACGGCTGCTTCCGCCTCAACGAACTGGACCCGGCCGGCGGTGCGCCGGACATGCAGGGTTCGCTGGACCGTTACGACGCACCCAGCCAGAAACTGATGAACGAGACCCTGCAGCAGATCCTGGTCAGCGGCGATCCGTTCGACCTGGAGGTGCGCCTGATCGGTGCCCGCGGCACCCAGCGCTGGGTACGCCTGAAGGGCTTCGTGGAGTTCGACGACGATCAGCCGGTGCGCCTGTACGGGGCGATCCAGGACATCAGCGAGCGGCGCCGCGCCGAGCGCCAGCTACGCGAGCGCGACGAGTGGCTGCGCCTGTTCTTCGAGGCTCCGCTGATCGGCATGGCCATGGTCAGCCCGCAGCGGCAGTGGCTGGAGGTGAACTTCAAGCTGTGCCAGATCCTCGGCCGCAACCGCGAGGAGCTGCGCGCCAGCCGCTGGCTGGAAATCAGCCACCCGGACGACATCGAGCGCGAGGAGGCGCTGTTTGCCGCCATTCGCAACAGCGAACGCGACGACTACGAGCTGGAGAAACGCTTCCTACGCAAGGACGGCAGTGTCGTCTACACCCGCCTCAGCCTGCGTGCGGTGCGTGACAAGGACGGCAGCCTGGAAGCCTGCCTGACCCTGGTGGAGGACATCACCGCACGCTACGAGGCAGAAGCGCGCTACCACACCCTGGTCGAGCACGCGCCGGAGGCCATCCTGCTGTTCAGTCCCGAGGGCGGCATCATCGACGCCAACGCCAATGCCCTGCGCCTGTTCCACTGCAGTCGCGACGATCTGCTCGGGCGCACGCCCAGCGAACTGAGCCCGGCGCGGCAACCCGACGGGCGTGCCTCGGAAGCGGCGGGGCGGGCCTACGTCGAGCAGGCCATCGCCGGCGCGACGCCGGTGTTCGAGTGGCTGCACCGCGATTTCGCCGGGCGCCAGCTGCCCTGCGAGATCCGCCTGGTGCGCATGCCGGGCGAGCCGTTGCTGCTGCGTGGCAGCGTCATCGACATCTCCGAGCGCCAGCGCTACCAGCGCGAGATCGAGCGCCTGGCCTACAGCGACGAGCTGACCGGCCTGCCCAATCGTCGCCTGCTGCAGGACCGCCTGGAGCACGCCATGGCCCGCGAGCGCCGCGAGGGTAGCTTCGGCGCGCTGCTGTTCATCGATCTGGACCATTTCAAGACGGTCAACGACAGCCTCGGTCATCCGGTCGGCGATGCCCTGCTCAAGGAGGTGACGGTACGTCTGGCCGGTCATCTGCGCGCCGAAGACACCCTGGCGCGGCTCGGTGGTGACGAGTTCGTGGTGCTGCTCGAAACCCTGGCCGACAACCCGGCGCTGGCCGGCGAGATGGCCGCGGAGGTCGGCGAGAAGCTGCTGGCCGGCCTGCAATCCAGTTTCCAGATCTACGGTCACGACCTGGCCGTGACGGCCAGTATCGGCATCACCCTGCACCCGCTGCCCGATCAGGCCGCCGCCGATGCGCTCAAGCAGTCCGATACCGCCATGTATCGGGCCAAGCATTCCGGGCGCAACGCCCTGCATTTCTTCGCCCCGGAGATGCAGGCGGTGATCGACCAGCGCCTGCAGCTGCAGAGCGAGCTGCGCCTGGCCATGAGTCGCGAGCAGTTGTACCTGGTGTTCCAGCCGCAACTGGAGCTGGCCAGCGGTCGTGTCGCCGGGGCCGAGGTGCTGGTGCGCTGGCGTCACCCCGAGCGTGGTGACATCCCGCCGGGGCAGTTCATCCCGCTGGCCGAGGAGACAGGGCTGATCCACGACCTCGGCCATTGGGTGCTGGAGCATGCCTGTGCCAGCCTGGCGCGCTGGCTGGTCGAGTGGCCGCAGCTGGTGCTGGCGGTCAACCTCAGCCCGCGCGAGCTGCGCGAGGCCGATTGCGCGGCGCGCATCGGCGACTGTCTGCGCCGCCATGGCCTGCCGCATGGCGCGCTGGAGCTGGAGATCACCGAGGGCGTGCTGCTGGAGGATGTCGAACGCTGCATCGCCACCATGCATGCGCTCAAGGCGCAGGGCGTGCGCTTCGCCATCGACGATTTCGGTACCGGCTACTCCTCGCTGACCTACCTCAAGCGCCTGCCGCTGGACCGCCTGAAGATCGACCGCAGCTTCGTCCACGACCTGGAGGGCGACGGCAGCGGCGCCATGCTGGTGGAGACCATCCTGGTGATCGCCCGCAACCTGGGCCTGGAGTGCGTGGCCGAGGGCGTGGAGAACGCCGCCCAGCTCGCCTGGCTGGAGCAGCAGCCCTGTGCCCTGGGCCAGGGCTTCCATCTGGGCGTACCGATGGCGGAAGCGGAGTTCCTGCGCTGGCTGGCCGCCAGGGGTTAGCGGCTCAGCCGCGGCCCTTGGTCCGGGTCTGCCCCGGCATGGCGTTCTTCTCCAGGTACTGGACGATGATGCTGGCCACGTCGTGGCCGGTGGTGGTCTCGATGCCTTCCAGGCCCGGCGAGGAGTTCACCTCCATCACCAGCGGCCCGTGGTTGGAGCGCAGGATGTCGACACCGGCCACCGACAGGCCCATGACCTTGGCCGCGCGGATGGCGGTCATGCGTTCTTCCGGGGTGATCTTGATCAGGCTGGCGCTACCGCCGCGGTGCAGGTTGGAGCGGAATTCGCCGGGCTTGGCCTGACGCTTCATCGCCGCGATGACCTTGTCGCCGACCACGAAGCAGCGGATGTCGGCGCCGCCGGCTTCCTTGATGTACTCCTGCACCATGATGTTCTGCTTCAGGCCCATGAAGGCCTCGATCACCGACTCGGCGGCTTTTTCGGTTTCGCAGAGCACCACGCCGATGCCCTGGGTGCCTTCCAGCACCTTGATTACCAGCGGTGCGCCGTTGACCATCTGGATCAGGTCGGGAATGTCGTCCGGCGAGTGGGCGAAGCCGGTCACCGGCAGGCCGATGCCCTTGCGTGACAGCAGCTGCAGCGAGCGCAGCTTGTCGCGCGAGCGGCTGATGGCCACCGATTCGTTGAGCGGGAACACGCCCTGCATCTCGAACTGGCGCAGCACAGCGCAGCCGTAGAAGGTCACCGAGGCGCCGATGCGCGGAATCACCGCATCGAAGCCTTCCAGCGGCTGGCCGCGGTAGTGGATCTGCGGTTTGTGGCTGGCGATGTTCATGTAGGCGCGCAGGGTGTCTATCACCACCATCTCATGACCGCGCTGCGTGCCGGCTTCCACCAGGCGACGGGTCGAGTACAGACGCGGATTGCGTGACAGGATGGCGATCTTCATTGGGCACCGGAGGGAATGGGAAGCTGCGGTTTATCTTGGACGTAGGTGAGCGCCGGGTTGACCACCAACTGGCCGTCGACCAGTGCGTGGGCGCCCAGCAGTACGCGGTAGCGCATGGTCTTGCGGCAGGCCAGGGTGAAGTCCACCGGCCAGCTGTGATCGCCCAGGGTCAGGCGCGTACGGATCACGTAACGGGTCTGCGCCTGGCCGTTGGAACTCTTGATGGTCTTTACCGTGACTACTTTGGCCTCACACGGATGGCGCCGTTGCACCAGGGTGCCGAAGTGCGCGGTGAAGCGGACCCAGCGCTGGCCATCGCGCTCGAACGGCACGATGTCACTGGCATGCAGGGTCGAGGTGCTGGCGCCGGTGTCGATCTTCGCGCGTAGGCCGATCATGCCCAGCTCGGGCAGGTTGATCCATTCGCGCAGGCCGATCACGGAAAGGTGGTCGAAAGTCTTCAATGCAGGCTTCCATGGACGATGCAGGCATTCTAGATGCGCCATGTGACAACTGCATCAGGCAAGATTCACACCGTGAACCACGTTTTTCTGGACGAGCGATGAGCGAAAAAGACGACAAGGTGCGCCTGGACAAGTGGCTGTGGGCGGCGCGCTTCTACAAGACCCGCTCCCTGGCCAAGGAAGCCATCGAGGGCGGCAAGGTGCATTGCCGTGGCGAGCGCTGCAAGCCGGGCAAGGAGCCGAAGCTCGGCGATGAGTACGTCATCCGCGCCGGCTTCGACGAGCGGACCGTGGTGGTGCGCGCGCTGTCCATGGTGCGCCGTGGTGCGCCAGAGGCGCAGCTGCTCTACGAGGAGACCGCCGACAGCATCGCCCGCCGCGAGCAGGCCGCGGCCCTGCGCAAGGCCGGCGCCCTCGGCGTGCAGACCGACGGGCGACCGAACAAGAAGCAGCGCCGCCAGCTGCTCGGGCTGCGCGGCGACTGAGGCGCAGGGCCGGCCATCGCTCCATGGCTTGGATACGCCGGCGTTTGTACTTAAAATCTGCTGCATTCCCTGGGTCAACACTCCGCAGCGCGCTCGTTTGCAGGCGCCGATGGCCCGTCATCCCTTTTCGCCAGGCGGTTTGCGATGCATCAGTTCGACTTCACCCAGCGCTTCATCTTCGATGACAACGACGTCCGCGGTGAGATGGTCAGTCTCGCCGAGAGCTACCATCATGTGCTGGCCAAGCATCCCTACCCGCAGCCGGTAGCCCAGCTGCTCGGCGAGATGCTGGCCGCTGCGGCCCTGCTGGTCGGCACCCTCAAGTTCGATGGCCTGCTGATCCTGCAGGCGCGTTCCTCCGGGCCGGTGCCGCTGGTGATGATCGAGTGCTCTAGCGATCGCGAAGTGCGTGGCATTGCCCGCTACGACGCCGAGGCGGTCGACGCTGGTGCCGGCCTGCGCGAGCTGATGCCCGATGGCGTGCTGGCGCTGACCATCGACCCGGCCAAGGGCCAGCGCTACCAGGGCATTGTCGAGCTGGAGGGCGAGACCCTGGCCGATAGCCTGACCGCCTATTTCGCCACTTCCGAGCAGCTGCCGACGCGCTTCTGGTTGCGAGCCGATGGCCAGCGCGCACGCGGCCTGCTGCTGCAGCAGCTGCCGCCGCAGCACCAGACCGATGCCGACGCGCGCGAGGAGAGCTGGAACCACCTGCTGACCCTGGCCGATACCCTGAGCGCCGAGGAACTGCTGGGCCTGGACAACCAGACCCTGCTGCACCGCCTCTATCACCAGGAAGAACTGCGCTTGTTCGAACCGAGCCTGTTGCAGTTCCGCTGCAGCTGCTCGCGCGAGCGTTCGGCACGGGCGCTGGTCAGCATCGGCCAGGCCGATGCCGAGGCGCTGGTGGAGGAGAGCGGTGGCCAGGTCGAGATCGACTGCCAGTTCTGCAACCAGCGCTACCTGTTCGATGCCAGCGACGTCGCCCAGCTGTTCGCCACCGGCGACAGCCAGGCGCCGTCGGCAACGCGCCACTGAGTTCGATAGCCGCACTCTATTGAAGGCTATAGCGGACAAGAGGCTGCCAAGGAAAAAGCTTTTCTGGCATACTCCCGCGACTTTTTTACTGCTGTAGTGGTCTTCACAGGCCACTACACAATGATCGGAAACTCGGCCACGGCCGACGGGGACCCACATGACGCAAGCCAACACCACCGTTTACACCGACATCAGCGCCGCCCAACTGGTCGAAGAGGCCATCAGCCGTGGCGAGGGTGAACTGGCCGCCAACGGTTCTCTGGTCGTCCGCACCGGCCATCGTACCGGTCGCTCTCCGGCTGACCGCTTCATCGTCCAGGAGCCGAGCACCGATTCCAAGATCGCCTGGGGCAACATCAACCGCCCGTTCCCGGCTGACAAGTTCGATGCCCTGTGGGCCCGCGTCGAGGCCTTCAACGCCGGTCAGGAGCACTTCGTCTCCCACGTGCACGTCGGTTCCGCCGATGCGCACTACCTGCCGGTCAAGATGACCACCCAGACCGCCTGGCAGAACCTGTTCGGCCGTTGCCTGTTCATCAACCCGGAAACCTACAACCCGGGTGCCAAGGCCGAGTGGCAGATCCTCAACGTCGCCAACTTCGAGTGCGTACCCGAGCGCGACGGCACCAACTCCGATGGCTGCGTGATCATCAACTTCGCCGCCAAGAAAGTCCTGCTGGCTGGCATGCGCTACGCCGGTGAAATGAAGAAAGCCATGTTCTCCGTGCAGAACTTCCTGCTGCCGGAAGCCGACGTGCTGCCGATGCACTGCGCCGCCAACATCGGCGAAGAAGGCGACGTGACCCTGTTCTTCGGCCTGTCCGGCACTGGCAAGACCACCCTGTCCGCCGACCCGAGCCGTTACCTGATCGGTGACGACGAGCACGGTTGGGGCGAAGGCGTGGTGTTCAACATCGAGGGTGGTTGCTACGCCAAGTGCATCGACCTGTCCGAGAAGAACGAGCCGGTGATCTGGAAAGCCATCCAGTTCGGCGCCGTACTGGAGAACGTGGTCCTCGACGAGAACCGCGTACCGAACTACGCCGACGACAGCCTGACCCAGAACAGCCGCGCGGCCTACCCGCTGGAGCTGGTCGAGAAGCGCTCCGAGAAGAACCTCGGTGGCGAGCCGAATGCCGTGATCTTCCTGACCTGCGACCTGACCGGCGTACTGCCGCCCGTGTCGATCCTCAGCGAAGAACAGGCTGCCTACCACTTCCTGTCCGGCTACACCGCGCTGGTCGGTTCCACCGAAATGGGTTCGGGCGGCGGCATCAAGTCGACCTTCTCCACCTGCTTCGGCGCGCCGTTCTTCCCGCGTCCGGCTGGCGAGTACGCTGAGCTGCTGATCAAGCGTATCCGCGGCTTCAACTCCAAGGTTTACCTGGTCAACACCGGCTGGACCGGTGGTGGCTACGGCGTCGGCAAGCGCTTCAACATCCCGACCACCCGTGGCGTGATCGCTGCCATCCAGAGCGGTGCTCTGGTCGGTGCCGAGACCGAGCAGCTGCCGATCATCAACCTGAGCGTGCCGAAGGCCGTTCCGGGCGTCGAGACCAACCTGCTCAACCCGCGCAACACCTGGGGCGACCAGAACTCCTACGACGAAGCCGCCAAGGGCCTGGCTCAGCAGTTCGTCGAGAACTTCAAGAAGTTCGACGTCTCCGACGCCATCCGCAACGCCGGTCCGCAGCTGTAAGCTGCAGGCCAATGAAAAAGCCGCCCTAGGGCGGCTTTTTTTATGCCTGTCCGCCTGACGGCTCAGGCATAGGTTGCTGCGTAGGGCTCCGGCCTGGCCGGTTCGGTCTCGGGCCGCTCGGGGCGGCTGGCAATGTCTGCGATGTTCTGGGCCCGGTCGTTCCGCTCTTGCGTCTCGCGCAGTTCCGTCACGGTCTCCAACGGCGTCGGCTGGCTCTCGACTTCGCCTTCGCTGGCCACTGCCAGATAGGTTTCGATCTGCCTTTGCTGCGTGTTGGCGCTGTAGATCTGCGTAGCCGCATCGCGCTTGGCGGCCTGGCTCAGTTCGCGGCTTTCCTGGCGCTCTGCGACTCGGTCGGAAGTAGCGTCCACAACCTTGTTTACCTGTTCTGGGTTGGCTGGGCCGTACTTGTTGATGACCTGGGTCGAGGGCGGCAGATTGCCGCTGTAACCGTTGATTTGCATGGATTACCCATCTCCCTGTAATTGCCTGGATTAACTGTAAACCCAGGCGGGGGAGGGGGATTAGATTGATTGGCAATAGAGGCCGGTGCGCTTGATGGCTGCCTGATTAAGCGCAGCTCTGCAGCATCAGTCGATCACCTCTGCGCCGAGGATGGTCAGCTCCGGCAGGGCGACGGGCATGGGGCATACCTGCAGGTACTTGATGCTTTCGCGCGGGATCAGCAGCAGGTCGCCGTCGACCTCGATGCTCAGGAACGGCGTTTCCAGTTGCTTGCGCAGGGCGCGGGCGACGGCGGCCGGATCGTCGCTCTGCTGGGGCAGGCGCAGGGCCAGGCGCTGGCCGTCCTGGAAATACAGGTAGAGGTGCTTGATCGGCTTCATGGGGCTCCTTGCGGGCGCCCCGTGGGTCGCCCTAGCTGCGATCGGCCAGAACGCCGATCAGGAAGAAGACTAGTAGCAGGACGGGTGACAGGGTGAAGTTGTTGAAGTAGCCCAGCCCCTTGGCCAGCCAGGGCGTGAGGAAGACGATCGCCAGGCCGTAGCCGATGGCGCAGACCAGCACGAAGATCAGGGTGCGCAGGACGAAGTTGAGGCCGCCGATGGAGCGCTGCACCCAGGCGTTGATGCCAGGGCCGAACAGCACGAAGAGGGTGGCCATGATGGCCAGCGAGATGTCGTACAGGTTGCCGCGGCACCAGCGCGAGAGGGTGGCGATCAGGTCGAGTACGAGATCCATCGGTGGTCCTTGTTGTGATTGTTGGGCGCAGGCAGTTTACCGTCTGTCGGCAGGGCTGCCGAGAGCTGGCGCACGGCGTGGCTCAGGGCAGGAAGTGCTGCAGCAGATCGTTGAGGAACAGCTGGCCTTCGCGGGTGGCGACCAGGCGCGATGGGTCGGTCTGCAGCAACTGGCGCGTCTCGGCCTCGCGTCGTGCGGCGTCCAGGCTGGCCAGCGGCAGGCCGGTGCGCTGCTCGAACAGCGCGGCGGGTACGCCCTCGGTCAGGCGCAGCACGTTCATCAGGAACTCGAACGGCAGCTCCTCGGCGTCCAGCACGCGCTCGCCGGCCTGGAAGGCCTTGGTCGCATCCAGGTAGTCCTTGGGCAGGCGGGTCTTCCAGGTGCGCAGGATGCGCCCGTCCGGCGCGCTCAGCTTGGCGTGGGCGCCGGCGCCGATGCCAAGGAAGTCGCCGAAGGTCCAGTAGTTGAGATTGTGCCGCGCCGCCTTGCCGGCCTGGGCGTAGGCGGAAACCTCATATTGTCCGTAGCCCTCGGCGGCTAGCAGCGCCTGGCCGGCTTCCTGGATGTCCCACAGCAGGTCGTCCTCGGGCAGCTCGGGTGGCTGACTCCAGAACACCGTGTTGGGCTCCATGGTCAGCTGGTACCAGGACAGGTGCGTCGGGCCCTGGGCGATGGCGGTGCGCAGGTCGAACAGGGCGTCCTCGATGCTCTGCTCGGGCAGGCCGTGCATCAGGTCGAGGTTGAAGTTGTCGAAGCCGGCGGCGCGCGCCATATCGGCGGCGCGGATCGCCTCGTTGCCGTCGTGGATGCGACCCAGGGCCTTGAGCTTGGCCTCCTGGAAGCTCTGCACGCCGATCGACAGGCGATTGATGCCCAGGCTGCGGTAGTCGCGGAACTTGGCCTGCTCGAAGGTGCCCGGGTTGGCTTCCAGGGTGATCTCGATGTCACCGGCGAACGGCACGCGGCGTTGCACGCCCTCCAGCAGCCGGCCGAGGGCCTTGGCTGAGAACAGGCTGGGCGTGCCGCCGCCGAAGAAGATCGAGGTCAGCTCCCGGCCGTAGATATGCTCGCGGTCGGCATCCAGGTCGGCCAGCAGGGCGTCGACGTACTCCTCTTCCGGCAGGCTCGGGCCGGCGGCGTGGGAGTTGAAGTCGCAGTAGGGGCATTTGCGCACGCACCACGGGATGTGGATGTAGAGCGCGAGTGGCGGCAGCTGGAAGCTGCCACCGGCGGGCGTGTTCATTGCAATCCCAGGCGCTGTTTGAGCAGCGCCATGGCGCGGGCGCGATGGCTGATGCGGTTCTTCTCGTCGCTGGCCAGTTCGGCGCTGGAACACTCGCGCTCCGGCACCCAGAACAGCGGGTCATAGCCGAAGCCCTCGGCGCCGCGGGCCTCGCGCAGGATGCTGCCGTGCCACAGGCCCTCGCAGATGATCGGCAGCGGGTCGTCGGCGTGGCGTACCAGGGCCAGGGCGCAGACAAACTGGGCGCCGCGCTCGGCGTCCGCCACGTCCTTCAGCGCATCGAGCAGCTTGGCGTTGTTGGCCGCATCGCCCTGGCCATCGGCATAGCGCGCCGAGTAGATGCCGGGAGCGCCGCCGAGGAAGTCCACGGCCAGGCCGGAGTCGTCGGCCAGCGCCGGCAGGCCGGACACGCGGGCGGCGTTGCGCGCCTTGAGGATGGCGTTCTCGACGAAGGACAGGCCGGTCTCTTCCGGCTCGATGCTGGAGAACTCACCCACCGAGCGCACGCGCACGTGTTCGCCGAGCATGGCCTGGAGTTCCTTGAGCTTGCCGGCGTTGTGGCTGGCCAGTACGAGTTCTTTGAAGGGCATGGTCATTCGTCCGGGAACACTTCCTGGTTGAAGGTAAGGGTGTGCGGGGCGTCATCGCCGATCTGCACGTTGATGCTGAAGGTCAGCATCTCGCGCTCACGCAGCGGGAACTCGGCCAGGTAGTACACGGCGCCACTCTCCAGCACCTGCTTGAACTGCAGCGCAGTGGTCTGGCCGAGCAGGTTCTTCAGGGTGCCACTGACCTTGGCGGCCTGGCCCTTGCCTTCCTTCAGCGCGGCGACGTTGAGTACGCCAACCGTCTTGCTGCGGGTCAGGCCGGCGGCTGCGGCGATGTTCGGCTGCAGGAAGCTGGAGTTGAACACGCTGTAGTGCACGTCCAGTTCGCCGAAGGTCTGTTTGCGTTCGGCGAACGCGGGCAGGGCGAAGAGCAGGCAGAGCAGCAGGGATGCGAAACGGCGCATGAGAGGTCCTCCGGTGCGTCGCGGGTTAAACGGCTACGCGGTGATCGGCCAGGCCGGACCCGCTGACGCGATAGATGCCGATCTCACCCAACAGGTTAGGCCAAAGACGGCTACCCAGGTTGTGGCGATGTTCGTGGTCCACCGCCAGGCGCTCTTCTACCTTCGCGCCCTGCGCCAGGCACAGGCGCTCGAAGTCTTCGAAGGTGCAGAAGTGGATGTTCGGCGTGTTGTACCAGGTGTAGGGCAGGAAGTCGGATACCGGCATGCGGCCCTTGGTGGTCAGGTACCAGCGGCAGCGCCAGTGGCCGAAGTTGGGGAAGGTGATGATGCAGGTCTTGCCGACCCGCAGCATCTCCGCCAGGACCTTGTCCGGGTACTTCAGGGCCTGCAGCGACTGGGTCATGACCACCACGTCGAAGCTGTTGTCGGCGAAGTTGCCCAGGCCCTCGTCGAGGTTCTGCTCGATCACGTTGACCCCGTGCTCGATGCACTTGGCGATCTTCTCCGGGTCGATCTCCAGGCCGTAGCCGCCGACCTGCTTGTGGTCGCGCAGGTGCGCCAGCAGCTCGCCGTCGCCGCAGCCGAGGTCGAGCACGCGGCTGCCGGCCGGGATCCATTCCTGGATGATTTCCAGATCCGCTCGCATGGCTTACACCTCGATCCGATTCATGTAGGCGCTGAAACCCTGCAGGTAGCGCGGGATCGGCATGAGGAAGGCGTCGTGGCCCTGCGGAGCGTCGATTTCCAGGTAGCAGACGTTCTTCTTGGCGGCGAGCAGGGCGTCGACGATCTCCCGCGAGCGCGCCGGCGAGAAGCGCCAGTCGGTGGTGAAGGACATCAGGCAGAAGTCCGCCTTGGCCGTGCTCAGGGTCCTGGCCAGGTCGCCGTCATGGGCGGCGGCCGGGTCGAAATAGTCCAGTGCCTTGGTCATCAGCAGGTAGGTGTTGGCGTCGAAGCGCCCGGAGAACTCCTCGCCCTGGTAGCGCAGGTAGCTCTCGACCTGGAATTCCACGCTGTGGAAGTCGTAGTTGAGCTTGTCGGTCTTCAGCTCGCGGCCGAATTTCTCGCCCATGGCGTCATCCGACAGGTAGGTGATGTGCCCGACCATGCGCGCCAGCATCAGGCCGCGTTTGGGGATCACGCCCTGGTCCTGGAAGTGCCCGCCGTGGAATTCCGGGTCGGTGAGGATGGCCTGGCGTGCCACCTCGTTGAAGGCGATGTTCTGCGCCGACAGCTTGGGCGCCGAGGCGATGCACACGCAGTGGCGCACGCGCTCGGGATGGCTGATGGTCCATTGCAGGGCCTGCATGCCGCCGAGGCTGCCGCCGATGGTGGCGGCCCACTGGCGGATGCCGAGCTGGTCGGCCAGGCGTGCCTGGCTGTTGACCCAGTCTTCCACCGTCATCACCGGGAAGTCGGCGCCGTACGGCTTGCCATTGGCCGGGTTGAGGCTGGAGGGGCCGGTCGAACCGTTGCAGCCGCCGAGGTTGTTGAGGCTGACGACGAAGAACTTGTCGGTGTCGATCGGCTTGCCGGGGCCGATGCAGCTGTCCCACCAGCCGGGCTTGCGCTCTTCAGCGCTGTGGAAGCCGGCGGCATGGTGGTGGCCGGAGAGGGCGTGGCAGATCAGTACGGCGTTGCTGGCCGTGGCGTTGAGCGTGCCGTAGGTCTCGTAGACCAGCTGGTAGTCGGCCAGGCTGCGGCCACAGACCAGCGCCAGCGGCTCGCTGAAATGGGCGGTCTGGGGGGTGACCAGGCCGACGGAATCTGCGGGGAAAACGGTCGGCATCGAGCCAGCTCTCGCTCCAGGAAAGTGCAGCAGTCTAAAGAGCACGGCCCCCGGCAGCAAGCGCGGGGGCCGTGGCTAAGCGGCTGATCTGGCAGGGCTTAGGCCGGGTCGGCGGCGCTCTGCGAGCGAATCGCGGTGGGCAGGGTGACGACCTTGCCCTGGCGCTGGATCGGCGCCGGGCGGCGCAGCACGCGGAGCATCTCGTTGGCCTGGGCCAGCTGGGTTTCCAGTTGGCTGGTATAGCCGGCCAGCTGCTGGCCACGCTGGCGCGCCTGCTGGGTCTCCTGGGCCAGGGCCTTGAGGCGCAGCATGTGGGTTTCGAGCATCTGCTTGTGTTCGAGGGTGTGTTGCATCAGCGGCATCAGCGCATCGTTGGCCCACTGCTCGGCCTCGCCGCGCAGGCGCTGGTGCAGGCCGAGTACTTCTTGCACCAGGGTGGCGAAGAAGCGTTTGGTCAGGCTGCGCTGTTCGGTGAGCAGGGTCTTCAGTTGCAGGCGGAAGCGGTCGGCCTTGCCACGCAGCTGCTTGAGTTCGCGCTGGTAGCGCTGGCTGTTGAACTGCGGGGCGTCGACGCCGTGCAGCGGGTTGTCTTCGTTGTGCCGGCGGTAGATGGCGGCGACCATCTTGTTGGCCATCTCGGCCTCGTGGGCGAGGTTGCCAAGGTCGTTCTCCACGTTGCGGAAGAACTGCACGATGGCCTGGTTGATGCCCAGGGTGGTCCAGCTGCCGGCCAGGCCCTGGCGCACCTGGGCCAGATGCTCTTCCAGGCGCTCCGGGCGCACCGCAGCACGCAGCAGGTCGCCCTGGCGGCGCAGCAGGCGCTGGTTGGTCTTCAGGCCGAGCAAGCGCTTGTGGTGCTGGCTGTGGTCTTCCTTGGTCTTGGCGGTCAGCTCGAACAGCAGCTGGCCGTTGTCGCTCTGGTGGTTGTTGAGCAGCTCCTGCTGCTCGCGCACCTTGTCCAGACGCAGGCTGAGCACGTGTTGGCTGTTGTTGAGCAGGGCCAGCACCTGGTTGACCACGCGCTCCTCGAGCAGGCGCTCCTTCTGCGCGACGATGCGTTCGCACAGCAACTGCTCCAGGTTGGCCAGCTGGCTGCGCGCGAGCAGCTCCTCGTCCTGGCGCACCTTGGCGATCAGCGCCTGCTTGGCCGACAGCGGCAGCACGTTGCTGGCGGGGATGCCGAGCTGCTTGGCGGTGCTGTTCTGCACCAGGCCGATGGCCTTGTTGACGTATTCGTCGCCGGCCAGGTCGTCCCACAGCACGTCGATCTTGTTCAGCACGGCGAACAGGCTGGCCTGGGTGTCTTCGTCGAGCTGGCGGATGTGCTCCTTCCAGATCGTCATGTCGCTGGCGGTGACGCCGGTGTCGGCGGCCAGCAGGAAGATGATCGCCTGGGCGCTGGGCAGCATCGACAGGGTCAGCTCCGGCTCGCTGCCGAGGGCGTTGAGACCGGGGGTGTCGAGGATGCGCAGGCCCTGGCGCAGCAGCGGGTGGTCGAAGTTGACCATGGCGTGGCGCCAGGCCGGCACCAGCACCTGGCCGGGCTTGCCGGCCGGCTCCAGCATCTCGGGCAGGAAGCCGAGCTGGATCGCCTGCTCCACCGCCATCGGCTTGGTCTTGGCCACCTGGGCGAAGGCCAGGGCCATGTTGTCCGGGTCGGTAGCATCGAGGGGGATGTTCACCCAGTGCCGCGGAATGCGCTTGAACTGCGCCACGCTGGCATCGGCCATGCGTGTCTCGATCGGCAGCAGGCGGATGTAGGAGCGTTCCGAGCGCGGGTCGAAGAACAGTTCGGTGGGGCACATGGTGGTGCGCCCGGCGTGCGACGGCAGCATGCGCTGGCCGTACTCGGAGAAGAACAGGCTGTTGATCAGCTCGGTCTTGCCGCGGGAGAACTCGCCGACGAAGGCCAGGGTGATGTGGTCGGTGCGCAGGATGCGCAGGGCGCGCTCCAGGCGCGCGTCCATGGCGTCCGAGCCGAGGCGGTTGTGCGCCAGCCAGCTGCGATAGCGCGTGATCTCGCGCATCAGCTCGCGTTTCCAGGCGACGTAGGCATCCACCTGCTGGCTGAGACGTTCCATGCTCATCCGATGACTCCTGCTTCGACAAACGGTGTGCGGCGCGCAACGGCAGAATTGCCCGCGGCTTTGCCGGAGATGGCCGCATTATGCGGTGGCCAACGCGCGCGTCAATTGGCCCGCTTCACAACTTCGGCTCGAAGGTCGCTCAGGGCGACCGGGCGGTCATGCCTGGCAGGTCCGGTAACTGGCGCGGCGCGCGGATGCGCACGCGCTTCTGCCGGTTCAGTTCGCCACTCTCCAGGCTGACCTGGCTCTTGGCGACACCGAAGACGCCGGCGAGAAAGGCCATTAGCTGGGCGTTGGCCTTGCCTTCCACCGGCGGCGCGGTGAGGCGGATCTTCAGGCGCTCGCCGTGCAGCCCGGCGAACTCATCCTTGCTCGCCTTGGGCTGCAGGTGACAGTCGAGGATCAGGTCGTCACCGTCCCAGCGGAACCAGCCCACCTCAGATGAAGGGGCTGAGCACGGCCGGCATGCCGCTCATGGCGGCCAGGTTGCCGATCACGAAGCGGTCGATCAGGTGCAGGGCCATGAAAGCGAAGATCGGCGAGATATCCAGGCCACCGAGGTTCGGCAGCAGCTTGCGGAACGGCGCCAGCAGCGGTTCGCAGATCTGGTTGACCAGCTGCGCACCGGGGTTGTAGCTGCCGGGGGCGACCCAGGACAGGATCACGCTGATGATCATGGCGAAGAAGAAGATCTTCAGGAACAGCGAGGTCACCGAGATGATCGCCCACACCAACAGCTGCAGGCCGAAGCCGGCGGGGTTGGCACCGGCGATCAGCACGATCACCACCATCAGTACCAGTTGCACCAGGATCGCCAGAGTCAGCGAGGCCAGGTCGAGTCCGCCGAAGCCGGGGATGATGCGACGCAGTGGCTTGAGCAGCGGCTGGGTGGCCTTGACGGTGAACTGGCTAAGCGGGTTGTAGAAGTCGGCGCGCACCAGTTGCAGGATGAAGCGCAGCAGCACGATCAGCAGGTACAGGCTGCCGAGGGTCTGGATGATATAGATGAGGGCTTCGGCTAATCCGGACATGAAGGTTCCTTATTTACCCAGTTGTTCGGCGAGTTCGGCGGAGCGCTTGGCGGCGGCGTCCAGCGCCTGCTGGACCAGGGCCTCGAAGCCGCCGGCCTGGAAGCTCTTGATCGCCGCCTCGGTGGTGCCGTTGGGCGAGGTGACGCGGCGGCGCAGTTCGGCGGCGTCGACATCGCTCTCGGTGGCCATGCGCGCGGCGCCCAGGGCGGTGTGCAGGGTCAGCTGGGCGGCGGTCTCGCGCGGCAGGCCGAGCTTCTCGCCGGCGGTGGTCATCGCTTCGATCAGCAGGAAGAAATAGGCGGGTCCGCTACCGGACACGGCAGTGACGGCGTCGATCAGTTGCTCTTCATCCAGCCACAGGGCCAGGCCGACGGCGCTCAGCAGTTGCTCGGCCTGCTGGCGCTGGTCAGCGGATACCATGCCATTGGCATAGAGGCCGCTGACGCCCTGGCGCAACAGGGCCGGAGTGTTGGGCATGCAGCGCACGATGGCCAGGTCGCCGAGCCAGGCGCTCAGACTGGCGCAGGGGATGCCGGCGGCGATGGAGACGATCAGCTGGCCCGGCTGCAGGCTGGGCGCCAGAGCCAGGCTCACATTCTTGAGCACCTGCGGCTTGGTCGCCAGCACTACCACGTCGGCACCGGCAACGGCCTCGGCATTGTTCTCGAACAGCTCGATGCCGAACTCGGCGGCGACCTTGGCGCGTTGCTCGGCGCCCGGCTCGCTGGCGCGGATGTGGCTGGCCGGGATGCCCTGGGCGAGCAGGCCGCCGATCAGGCTGGTCGCCATGTTGCCGGCGCCGACGAAGGCGATGCGGGGGTGACTCATCTTGCGTCCTTCCTTAATTAATGTGGCGTGCCGTCAGTGGGCCGAGCCGTAGTCGCGGGCGCCGAACAGTGCGGTACCGATGCGCACCCAGGTGGCGCCTTCGGCAATGGCGGCCTCCAGGTCCTGGCTCATGCCCATGGACAGGGTGTCGAGGTCGAGATTCAGACCATCACGCAGCTGGCGCAGGCGCGCCAGTGGCTCGTGCTGGGCCTGAGCATCGTCGGTCGGTTCGGGGATTGTCATCAATCCGCGCAGGCGCAGCCCGGGCAGTTGTGTAACCGCCTGTGCCAGGGCCGGCAGCTCTTCCGGCGTGCAGCCGGACTTGCTGGCCTCGCCGCTCACATTCACCTGCAGACAGATGTTCAGCGGCGGCAGGTGCGCGGGGCGTTGCTCGGACAGGCGCTGGGCGATCTTCAGGCGGTCCACCGAGTGCACCCAGTGGAAGTGTTCGGCGATCGGCTTGGTCTTGTTCGACTGGATGGGGCCGATGAAGTGCCAGATCAGGTCCAGGTCGGCCAACTCGGCCTGCTTGGCCAAGGCCTCCTGCAGGTAGTTCTCGCCGAAGTCGCGCTGGCCGCATGCGCTGGCCTCGCGTACCGCGGCAGCGGGTTTGGTCTTGCTCACGGCGAGCAGGCCAACCGCCTCGGAATCGCGTTGCGAGGCTTGCGCCGCCTCACGGATACGCTCGCGAACCTTTGCAATATTCTCTGCTATCGTGGACATTACTCGCGCTCTATAGCCCGCCCGTCAGGGGTCTGCGGCATTCTACCCGCTTGCATTGGATTGGGGAGTCCCATGGATATTACCGAGCTGCTTGCCTTCAGTGCCAAGCAAGGCGCGTCGGACCTGCACCTCTCGGCGGGTCTGCCGCCGATGATTCGCGTCGATGGCGATGTACGGCGGATCAACCTGCCGGCAATGGACCACAAGCAGGTCCACGCGCTGATCTACGACATCATGAACGACAAGCAGCGCAAGGATTACGAGGAATTCCTCGAAACCGACTTCTCCTTCGAAGTGCCAGGTGTGGCGCGCTTCCGGGTCAACGCCTTCAACCAGAACCGCGGCGCCGGCGCCGTGTTCCGGACCATTCCCTCCAAGGTCTTGAGCATGGAAGACCTGGGCATGGGCGAGATATTCAAGAAAATTTCTGATGTGCCGCGTGGCCTGGTGCTGGTCACCGGCCCGACCGGCTCGGGCAAGTCGACCACCCTGGCGGCGATGCTCGACTACATCAATAACAACAAGTACCACCACATTCTCACCGTCGAAGACCCGATCGAATTCGTTCACGAGTCGAAGAAGTGCCTGGTCAACCAGCGCGAGGTGCACCGTGACACCCACGGCTTCACCGAGGCCCTGCGTTCGGCCCTGCGGGAAGACCCGGACATCATCCTGGTGGGTGAGATGCGTGACCTGGAGACCATCCGCCTGGCGCTGACCGCCGCGGAAACCGGTCACCTGGTGTTCGGCACCCTGCACACCACCTCCGCCGCCAAGACCATCGACCGGGTGGTCGACGTGTTCCCGGCCGAGGAGAAGTCCATGGTTCGCTCCATGCTTTCCGAGTCGCTGCAGGCGGTGATCTCGCAGACCCTGCTGAAGAAGATCGGCGGCGGTCGGGTTGCGGCCCACGAGATCATGATCGGCACCCCAGCCATCCGTAACCTGATCCGCGAGGACAAGGTGGCGCAGATGTACTCGGCGATCCAGACCGGCGGCGCGCTGGGCATGCAGACCCTCGATGCCTGCCTGAAGAACCTGCTGGCCAAGGGCCTGGTCAACCGCGACGCGGCCCGCGAGAAGGCCAAGCAGCCGGAAAACTTCTAACAATAATGACGTCGCCGCGTCTGCGGCGGCCGTATACGAGAAACACGGGCGGGAAAGATGGAATTTGAAAAGCTGCTGCGTCTGATGGTGGAGAAGGGCGGTTCCGACCTGTTCATCACCGCGGGCGTACCTCCTTCTATGAAGGTCAATGGCAAGATCATGCCGGTGACCAAGAACCCCATGTCGCCGGAGCAGACCCGCGAGACGGTGCACTCGGTGATGAACGAGCAGCAGCGTCGCGAATTCGCCGAGAACCACGAGTGCAACTTCGCCATCAGCGCCCGTGGCGTCGGCCGTTTCCGCGTCAGCGCCTTCTACCAGCGCAACCTGGCCGGCATGGTACTGCGCCGCATCGAGACCAACATCCCGACTCTGGATGACCTCAAGCTGCCCGAGGTGCTGAAGAAGCTGGCGCTGACCAAGCGCGGCCTGGTGCTGTTCGTCGGTGCAACCGGTACCGGTAAGTCCACCTCGCTGGCGGCGATGATCGGCTATCGCAACAAGAACACCAGCGGCCACATCATCTCCATCGAAGACCCGATCGAGTACATCCACCAGCACCAGAACTGCATCGTCACCCAGCGCGAGGTCGGCATCGACACCGAATCCTTCGAAGTGGCGCTGAAGAACACCCTGCGCCAGGCGCCGGACGTGATCCTGATCGGTGAGGTGCGGACCCGCGAGACCATGGACCACGCCGTGGCCTTCGCCGAGACCGGCCACCTGTGCCTGGCCACCCTGCACGCCAACAACGCCAACCAGGCGCTGGACCGGATCATCAACTTCTTCCCGCCGGATCGGCAGAACCAGGTGTGGATGGACCTGTCGCTCAACCTCAAGGCCATCGTCGCCCAGCAGCTGGTGCCGACGCCGGATGGCAAGGGTCGCCGCGCGGTGATCGAGGTACTGATCAACACCCCGCTGGCCGCCGACCTGATCCGCAAGGGCGAGGTGCACGAGCTCAAGGGCCTGATGAAGCGCTCCACCGAGATGGGCATGCAGACCTTCGACCAGGCCCTGTACAACCTCTACACCCAGGGCGAGATCACCTACGAAGATGCGCTGCTCTACGCCGACTCGGCGAACGACCTGCGCCTGATGATCAAGCTCGGTTCGGAGTCCGATGGCGAGCACCTGACCCAGATGACCGAAGGGCTGAGCCTGGAAGTCAGCGAAGAGGACCCGGGCCGGCGCTTCCGCTGAGACCGCCTCTTGCCAAAGCCCGCGCAAGCGGGCTTTTTATTGGCTGCCGGCAACCCCAGCACGGGCCGCCGGTCCAACCCGCGTCTGCCCACAGAAGGAGAATGGCATGGACACGAGACAGGATACCCACAGCAAGGTCATCGGCTATCTGCTATGGATCTTCGGCTTCCTCGGCGCGCACCGCTTCTACTATGGCAAGCCGGTGACCGGGACCATCTGGTTCTTCACCTTCGGCCTGTTGTTCATCGGCTGGATCATCGACCTGTTCCTGATTCCGGCGATGGATCGCGAGGCGGACCAGCGTTTCACTGCCGGCGACACCGACTACAACGTCGCCTGGATTCTGCTGACCTTCCTCGGCGTGTTCGGCGTGCACCGCATGTACCAGGGCAAGTGGATCACTGGGATCATCTATCTGCTCACCGGTGGCCTGTTCCTGCTCGGCGTGCTTTATGACTTCTGGACCCTGAATACCCAGGTGTCGATCAAGAACGCTTCACGCGCCTGAGTCCAAGGCAAAAGAAAAAGCCCGCCGATTGGCGGGCTTTTTCATGGCGCGGTGCTTCAGCTCTGGTAGCTGATGCGACCGTCGACCAGGGTGTAGCGCACCTGGCCCGGCAGGCAGTGACCGATGAACGGGCAGTTGCCGCCCTTCGAGCGCCAGGTCTCGCCGGCCAGGGTCTGGCCTTCGGCATCGAACAGCAGCAGGTCGGCCGGAGCGCCCACGGCCAGGCGGCCGGCGGGCAGGCGCAGGGCCTTGGCCGGGCCGCTGGTGAGGCGGGCGAGCAGGGTCGGCAAGTCGAGCAGGTCGTCCTGCACCAGGGTCAGGGCCAGTGGCAGCAACAGCTCGGCGCTGCTGATGCCCGGTTCGGTGGCGCCGAACGGTGCCAGCTTGGCATCGGCCTCATGCGGCTGGTGGTGGCTGGCGATGCTGCCGATCACGCCGCTCTTCACCGCCTGGCGCAGTCCGTCGCGGTCGAAGGCGGTGCGCAGTGGTGGTTGCACGTGGTACAGGCTGGAGAAGCCCAGCAGGGCTTCGTCGGTGAGGATCAGCTGGTACATCGCCACGTCGGCGGTCACCGGCAGGCCGCGGGCCTGGGCGGCGGCGATCATCTCGGCGCCGCGGGCGCTGGTGATCTGGCTGAAGTGGGCGCGCACGCCGCTCTGCTCGACCAGCAGCAGGTCGCGGGCCAAGGCTACGGTCTCCGCCGTCTCGGGAATCCCGGCCAGGCCGAGGAAGCTGGCGGTGGCACCTTCGTGGGCCAGGCCGCCTTCGGCCAGGTCAGTGTCCTGGGCGTGGAACACCACGGTCAGGTCGAAGGTGGCGGCGTATTCCAGCGCGCGGCGCAGGGTGCGGTTGTTGGCCATCGGTGCCAGGCCGTTGGCGAAGGCCACGCAGCCGGCATCGCGCAGCGCAACCAGCTCGGCCAGCTGCTCGCCGGCCAGACCCTTGGTCAGCGCGCCTATCGGGAACACCTTGGTGTGGCCGGCCTCCTGGGCGCGGTCGAGGATCAGCTCGGCCACGGCCGGGGTGTCCAGTACCGGCTTGGTCAGCGGCGGGCAGCACAGGCTGGTGACACCGCCGGCAGCAGCGGCCAGGGTCTCGCTGGCGATGTTGCCCTTGCGGCTGTAGCCCGGCTCGCGCAGGGCAACGGACAGGTCGACCAGACCTGGACTGGCGATCAGGCCGCGGGCGTCCAGTTCCTGGTCGGCGACGAAGCCGGCCGGCGCCTGGTCGAAGGCGGCGAGCTTGCCGCCGTCCAGATAGAGGTCGCGGACCTGATCCAGGCCGCTGGCCGGGTCGATCACCCGGGCTCCGAGGATTCGCATGCGCATCAGTTGTGCTCCTCGGCATTCAGTTGACGCTGGGCGGCCTGGCCGCTCATGGCCATCGACAGCACGGCCATGCGGATGGCGATGCCGTAGGTGACCTGGTTGAGGATGACCGACTGCGGGCCGTCGGCCACCGCCGATTCGATCTCCACGCCGCGGTTGATCGGACCCGGGTGCATCACCAGGGCGTCCGGCTTGGCCAGCTTGAGGCGCTGCTCGGTCAGGCCATAGAGCTTGTAGAACTCGCCCTCGCTGGGCAGCAGGCCGCCCTGCATGCGCTCGCGCTGCAGGCGCAGCATGATCACCACGTCGACGTCCTTGAGGCCTTCGGCGAGGTCGCTATAGACGTTCACGCCGTACTGCTCAATGCCCACCGGCAGCAGGGTCTTCGGCCCGATCACGCGGATGTCCGGACAGCCCAAGGTCTTCAGCGCCAGCATGTTCGAGCGCGCCACCCGCGAATGCAGGATATCGCCGACGATCGCTACCGATAGGTTCTCGAAGCTGCCCTTGTGCCGGCGGATGGTCAGCATGTCGAGCATGCCCTGGGTCGGGTGCGCGTGGCGGCCATCGCCACCGTTGATGATCGCCAGATTCGGGCACACGTGTTCGGCGATGAAGTGCGCGGCGCCGGAGTCGGCATGGCGCACGACGAAGATGTCGGCGGCCATGGCTTCGAGGTTGCGCAGGGTGTCGAACAGGGTCTCGCCCTTGCTGGTCGAGCTGGTCGACACGTTGAGGCTGATCACGTCGGCCGACAGGCGCTGGGCCGCCAGCTCGAAGGTGGTGCGGGTGCGCGTGGAGTTCTCGAAGAACACGTTGCACACGGTCTTGCCGCGCAGCAGCGGGACCTTCTTCACCGCACGGGCGCCGACTTCGAGGAAGGAGTCGGCGGTGTCGAGGATTTCCGTCAGCAGCTCGCGCGGCAGGCCGTCGAGCGAGAGGAAGTGGCGCAGCTGGCCCTGGTCGTTGAGCTGCAGCGAGCGCTTGGCGTCGATGGGCATGGGGTGGTCCTAGGCGGAGAGGCTTTGCAGCTCGAGGGTGAGCGGCGCGGGGCCGGACAATTTTACCCGTTGCTCGGGTGCCAGGGCGAGGGTAGCGCCGAGCACGTCGGCATGGATCGGCAGCTCGCGGGCGTCCAGGTCGAGCAGGCTGACCAGGGTCACGCTGGCCGGGCGGCCGTAGTCGAACAGTTCATTGAGGGCGGCGCGGATGGTGCGGCCGCTCATCAGCACGTCGTCGATCAGCACCAGGTGCTGGTCTTCGACCTCGAACGGCAGTTCGGACGGCTTGACCTGCGGGTGCAGGCCGCTGCGGGTGAAGTCGTCGCGGTAGAACGACACGTCCAGGGTGCCCAGCGGCTGCTCCAGGCCGAGCTCGCGCAGCAGCGCCTCGGCGACCCAGACGCCGCCGGTGCGGATGCCGATGAAGTGCACCTGCTCGACGCCGCGGCGCGCCAGCAGGGCTTTGAGCTCGCTGGCCATGCGCGGCAGCAGTTGTTGGGGATCGGGCAGCGACATGGGCGTTCCTCGCAATCAGTCGTGAAGATGGTGTTCCAGCCAGCCTTCCAGCAGCAGGGCGGCGGCCAGGGCGTCGACCGGGCGCTCGCGGTAGCCGCCGCGCTGGCCCTGGGCCAGGCGCTGGCCCTTGGCTTCGAAGGTGGTCAGGCGTTCGTCGTGGGTATGCACCGGCAGGTTGAAGCGGCCGTTGAGGCGGCGGGCGAACTTTTCCGCACGCTCGCTCATCTCGCTGCGGGTGCCGTCCATGTTCAGCGGCAGGCCGACGACGATGGCGTCCGGCTGCCATTCCTTGATCAGCGCCTCTACCTTCTGCCAGTCCGGCACGCCGTTCTGTGCCTTCAGTACGCAGAGCTCGCGGGCTTGGCCGGTGATGGCCTGGCCGACGGCGACGCCGATCTGCTTGGTGCCGTAGTCGAAGCCCAGCAATAGACGCGGCGCTGCGCTCATGCGTGGCCCGCCTGGGCGGTGAGCAGGCTGAGGTTGATGCCCAGGCGCGCGGCGGCGGCCGACAGGCGCTGCTCGGCGGGGGTGTCGAAGAGGATGGCGGCGTCTGCCGGGCAGGTCAGCCAGGCGTTGTCGGCCAGTTCGGTCTCCAACTGGCCCGCTTCCCAACCGGCGTAGCCGAGGGTGATCAGGTGCTTGGCCGGGCCGTTGCCCTCGGCGATGGCGAACAGCACGTCCTGGGAGGTGGACAGGGCCAGCTCGCCCAGCTCCAGGGTGGCCTGGAAGCTCTGTCCGCTCGGATGCAGGACGAAGCCGCGATCGGTCTGTACCGGGCCGCCGGCGAAGATCGGCAGGCTCTGGCAGAGGACGGACGGTGCCTCGTCGGGGCGCAGCTGCTCCAGCACGTCGGCCAGGTTGAGGCCATTGGGGCGGTTGATCACCAGGCCCATGGCGCCCTGTTCGTTGTGTTCCACCAGATAGGTGACGGTCTGCGCGAAGTTGGGATCGGCCATGTGCGGCATGGCGATCAGGAAGTGATGCTTGAGGTAGCTGACGGCGGTTTTCATGGTCGCTAGTTTCGACCCTGATGGCGCCGGCTTCAAGCGCCGGGCGGAAATGCCGCAGCGCCGATCAGTTGCTGGACAGGCGGTCGCCGCGCTCGAAGCGCCAGGTGCGGATGATTTCCAGGCGGTCGATGTCGGCCAGGTCGCCGGTGAAGGGGGCGAAGGGCGCAGCCAGACGCACGATGCGCAGGGCGGCCTGGTCCAGGGTTGGCTGGCCGGATGGCTCCAGCACCTGCACTTCATACAGCGTGCCGTCGCGGTTGATCGACACCAGCAGGCGCAGGCTGCCGTAGATGCGCTGGCGCCGCGCTTCTTCTGGGTAGTTCAGGTTGCCGACCCGCTCGACCTTCTTGCGCCACTCGTCCTTGTACCAGGCGCCCTTGTCACGCATGGTCGAGGCGGCGTTGAGGCGGTGGATCTTCGGGCGCTTGGCGTAGAGTTGCTGTTCCTGGGCCAGTTCGGCCTCCAGGCTGGCGATCTCGGCGGACAGCTGGGTGCTGTCGAACACCGGCGCCTGCTGGGCATCCGGCTGCGGCTCCTCTTCCTTCTGTTTGGTCGCGGCTTTCTGCTGTTGCTGCTTGGTGGTCGTCAGGGAGGTCTTGGCGACCGCGGCTTCCTTGCGCTGGGTCGGCTGCGGTGCGGCGGCCGGGGTGACCTTGTTGACCTTGCTGTCCTGGAACGGCGCCTGCTCGGTGGTCTTGGGCGCCGCCTTGTGCTCCAGGGTGCCGCTGCCCTGTTGGTTGTCCTGGGCGAGGAAGTCGGCCTCCTTGGGCTTCTCCTGGCTCTTGAAGGTGGACAGGGTGATTTCCAGGGTCTTGCTGATCTGCCCGGGCTCGGCCAGGGAGAAGCTGACGCCGAGGATCAGGGCCAGGTGCAGCAGGGTGGCGACGAACAGGGTGAAGCCCAGGCGATCCGCGGGGCGGATGCCTGAGCTGGTCAGTTCGGGCGGCGGTTTCAAGGCTGCGTTCATCTGCTTGCGCGGGTTACGAATTGCCGCGCAGTCTGCCGGCTCGGGTCGTCAGGCTGCAAGCCGCAAGCGCCAAGCTGCCACCTGGATCAAGCTTTGCGCGCGGCAAGCTTGCCCTCGATGGCGTCCATCAGGCGCTCGCCGATGCGGGTGTCGTAGGCCTTGTCGATCTCGCGGATGCAGGTCGGGCTGGTCACGTTGATCTCGGTGAGGTGCTCGCCGATCACGTCCAGGCCGACGAACAGCAGGCCCTTTTCGCGCAGTACCGGGCCGACTTCGGCGGCGATCCAGCGGTCGCGCTCGGTCAGTGGGCGGGCTTCGCCACGGCCGCCGGCGGCCAGGTTGCCACGCGTCTCGCCCTGGGCCGGGATGCGTGCCAGGCAGTAGGGCACCGGCTCGCCGTCGATCATCAGGATGCGCTTGTCGCCGTCCTTGATGCCCGGCAGGTAGCCTTGCGCCATGATCTGTTGGGTGCCGTGGGCGGTCAGTGTCTCGAGTATCACCGAGAGGTTGGGGTCGCCGGCGCGGTGGCGGAAGATCGAGGAACCGCCCATGCCATCCAGGGGTTTGAGAATGATGTCACGCTGTGCTTCTGCGAACTCGCGCAGAATGTCGGGTCTGCGGCTGACCAGTGTGGGCGGCATGCAATGGGGGAACTGGGTGGCGAACAGCTTCTCGTTGCAGTCGCGCAGGCTCTGCGGGCGGTTCACCACCAGCACGCCATCGCGCTCGGCCTGCTCCAGTAAGTAAGTGGAGTAGACGAACTCGTTGTCGAAGGGCGGGTCCTTGCGCATCAGGATCACGTCCAGGTCCGCCAGGGGTGAATCCTGTTCCTGGCCCAGTTCGAACCAGCGCTGCGGGTCGTTGAATACCTGCAGCGGGGTCATGCGGGCGCGGACCTGGCCGGCATTCTGATAGAGATCTCGCTGTTCCATATAGAACAGTGTCCAGCCACGAGCCTGGGCGGCGAGAAGCATGGCCAGCGAGCTGTCCTTCTTGAAGTTGATCTGGGCGATGGGATCCATGACGATCCCCAGGCGAATGCTCATGGGGTGAAACCTGCTGCAGGATGGCCGAAAAGGATAAGCAAGGGTGGCGCTGCAAGGCGTCGCTGGTCAAGAAAAACCCCGTGTATTAGGGGCTTATAGATTGCGTCAGGAGAGTGTGCTAAAAAGTCCGGACGATCGGGTCGCAGCCCGTCAGTGTTAGGGCCTTAGCCACACTGTGCTGAATAGATAAAACAATGACTCACCGAGGCGATGGTAGGGCAGACATGGAACAGCATTCCGAGGGTTTGAAGGTCATGGTGATCGACGATTCGAAGACGATTCGTCGCACCGCCGAGACTCTGCTGAAGAAGGTGGGTTGCGAGGTCATCACCGCGGTAGACGGCTTCGACGCCCTGGCCAAGATTGCCGATACGCATCCGAGCATCATCTTTGTCGACATCATGATGCCCCGCCTCGATGGTTATCAGACCTGCGCCCTGATCAAAAACAACAGTGCTTTCAAATCCACCCCGGTGATCATGCTGTCCTCCAAGGACGGTTTGTTCGATAAGGCCAAGGGGCGCATCGTCGGTTCCGACCAGTACCTGACCAAGCCTTTCAGCAAGGAAGAACTGCTCGGCGCTATCAAGACGCATGTGCCCGAATTCGTCCCGGTGGAGCAAGCCTCCTGATTTAGCCGGCCACAAGCCGGCGATGCCTATTCCGAATGGGGAACTTCATGGCTCGTATTCTGATTGTTGATGACTCGCCGACCGAGATGTACAAGCTGACTGCCATGCTCGAGAAGCATGGTCATCAGGTACTCAAGGCGGAGAATGGCGCCGATGGCGTGGCTCTGGCCCGCCAGGAAAAGCCTGATGCCGTGCTGATGGATATCGTCATGCCCGGTCTCAACGGCTTCCAGGCGACCCGTCAACTGACCAAGGACGCCGAAACCAGCCACATCCCGGTGATCATCGTCACCACCAAGGATCAGGAAACCGACAAGGTCTGGGGCAAGCGCCAGGGCGCGCGTGACTACCTGACCAAGCCGGTCGATGAAGACACGCTGATGAAGACCCTCAATTCGGTGCTGGCCGGCTGAAGCCGCGCCAGTCCGTAGCCCCATAAGAAGAAAAGGCCAAGGCCGGCATGTCGGACGCGCAATCCCCCTTCCAGCTTCTCGTTGACCTCGACCAACGCTGTCGTGCGCTGGCAGCTGGTCTGCCGTCGCAACAGCAGACGGTACAGACCTGGAGTGGCATTGGCTTTCGCATGGGTGAGCGCTACTTCGTGGCGCCCATGGGTGAAGTCGGCGAAGTGCTGCACGAACCGCGGCACACGCTGCTGCCAGGCGTGAAGAACTGGGTGAAGGGCGTGGCCAACGTGCGTGGCCGGTTGCTGCCGGTTATGGACCTGTGCGGTTTCTTCGGTAGCGACCTGTCGCCTTTGCGCAAGCAGCGGCGAGTGCTGGTGGTAGATCACAACGAAGTCTTCGCCGGCCTTACGGTCGATGAGGTGTTCGGCATGCAGCATTTCCCGGTAGATACCTTTTCGGAGCAATTGCCTCCACTCGAAGCGGCCATATCGCCCTTCATTCATGGGGTTTTCCAGCGCGAGCGGCCTTGGTTGGTGTTCAGCCCGCACGCGTTGGCGCTGCATCAGGGTTTCCTCGACGTGGCGGTATAAGAATTTTCGGTTGGGTCGGCATTTGCCGGCCCTTTGGCGTTACATGGAAATAGTTGTGCGGTCGGTCCAGGCGGGGGCCAAATAATGAAAAAACTCGATGCAGGCAATCTCTTGGCAGGTGTGCGCAGTAACACGCTGATCGCCGGACTCTTCATAGTCCTGATCATTTCCATCGTGTTGCTGTTCGCCAACTTCGCCTACCTCAACACCCAGTCCAACTACGACAAGGAATACATCAGCCACGCAGGCGAACTGCGCGTGCTGTCCCAGCGTATTGCGAAGAACGCCACCGAAGCGGCGACCGGTAAGGCCGAAGCCTTCCCGCTGCTCAAGGAAGCGCGTCGTGACTTCGAAGAGCGCTGGGGTTTCCTGACCACCGGTAACGAGGCCACCGGCCTGCCGTCCGCGCCGGAGTCGGTGAAGCCGCAGATGGACGAAGTGCAGAAGGACTGGGACGTGCTGCGGCAGAACGCCGACGCCATCCTGCAGAGCGAACAGACCGTACTGTCGCTGCACCAGGTAGCGGCGACCCTCGCCGAAACCATCCCGCAGCTGCAGGTCGAGTACGAAGAGGTGGTCGACATCCTGCTGCAGAGCGGTGCGCCGGCTGCCCAGGTCTCGGTTGCCCAGCGTCAGTCGCTGCTCGCCGAACGTATCCTCGGCTCGGTGAACAAGGTGCTGGCCGGTGACGACGACTCGGTACAGGCCGCCGACATGTTCGGTCGTGATGCCAGCCTGTTCGGTCGCGTACTCAAGGCGATGATCGAAGGCAACACCGCCATGGAAATCTCCAAGGTGACCGATCCGGATGCCCTGGAGCGTCTGGCCGAGATTTCCGAGCTGTTCCAGTTCGTATCCGGTTCCGTGGACGAGATCCTCGAGACCTCGCCGGAACTGTTCCAGGTTCGTGAATCCGCCAACACCATCTTCACCGGTTCGCAGACCCTGCTGGACAAGACCTCCGGTCTGGCCGGCAACTTCGAAGACCTGGCCGACGGTCGTGTGTTCAACACCCTGGCTGGTTACGTGCTGGGCGCCCTGGCCCTGGCCGCGATCATCCTCATCGGTCTGGTGATGGTGCGTGAGACCAACCGCCGACTGGCCTCTACCGCCGAGAAGAACGAACGTAACCAGGCGGCAATTCTGCGACTGCTCGACGAAATCGCCGACCTCGCGGACGGTGACCTGACCGTGGCCGCGACCGTAACCGAGGACTTCACCGGTGCGATCGCGGACTCCATCAACTACTCCATCGACCAGCTGCGCGACCTGGTAGCGACGATCAACTCGACCGCCGTACAGGTGGCCGCCGCCGCCCAGGAAACCCAGGCCACTGCAATGCACCTGGCCGAGGCTTCCGAGCACCAGGCCCAGGAAATCGCCGGTGCATCCGCGGCGATCAACGAAATGGCCGTGTCGATTGACCAGGTATCGGCGAACGCCGCGGAATCCTCCGCGGTAGCGGAACGTTCCGTAGCCATCGCCAACAAGGGTAACGAGGTGGTGCACAACACCATCACCGGCATGGATAACATCCGTGAGCAGATCCAGGACACCTCGAAGCGGATCAAACGCCTCGGTGAATCGTCCCAGGAGATCGGTGACATCGTTAGCCTGATTAACGACATTGCCGACCAGACCAACATCCTCGCACTGAACGCCGCGATCCAGGCCTCCATGGCCGGTGACGCGGGTCGAGGCTTCGCCGTGGTAGCGGACGAGGTACAACGCCTCGCAGAACGTTCCTCTGCTGCAACCAAGCAGATCGAGGCGCTGGTTAAGACGATTCAGACCGACACCAACGAAGCGGTTATCTCCATGGAGCAGACCACTTCCGAAGTAGTGCGCGGTGCCCGCCTGGCGCAGGACGCCGGTGTGGCCCTGGAAGAGATCGAGAAGGTATCCAAGACCCTCGCGGCCCTCATCCAGAACATCTCCAACGCCGCCCGTCAGCAGGCTTCGTCCGCTGGCCACATCTCCAACACCATGAACGTGATTCAGGAGATCACCTCGCAGACCTCCGCAGGTACCACCGCTACCGCCAAGAGCATTGGTAACCTGGCCAAGATGGCCAGTGAGATGCGTCGTTCGGTATCCGGCTTCACCCTGCCGGACGGCCAGGCCTGATCTAGGGAGGTGCAGCGGCCCGCGAGGGTCGCTGCCCGGGGCACTCGGCCATGAGCGAGGGGCACGGCATGCAGCCAAGCGGCGTCTGGGCCCTGAAGCCCATGGCCGATATGTCGCAGACGGAGTTCCGCGACTGGCAGGCCCTGCTGGAAGAGCGTACCGGCGTGGTAATCAACGAGCAGCGCCGGGCCTTCCTGCAGACCAACCTGACCGCGCGCATGCGCGAGGTCGGTGTCGACGACTACGCCAGCTATTTCCGCCAGGTCACCGATGGCCCGCGCGGCGCGGTGGAGTGGTCGACCCTGCTGGACCGCCTCACCGTGCAGGAGACCCGCTTCTTCCGTCACCGCCCGTCCTTCGATGTACTGGAGAGCTACCTGCGCGGCCGTCTGGCCACGGATGAACAGCAAAACCCCCTGGCCCTGTGGAGCGTCGGTTGCTCCAGCGGCGAGGAGCCTTACTCGATGGCGATCTGCGCCGCCGAAGTGTTGCGCGAGCTGGATAGTCCGCGGCAGTTCGGCGTGACCGGTACCGACATCAGTCTGAACGTGTTGAACAAGGCGCGCGAAGCGGCATACGGCGCGCGCAAGCTGGAACAGATGGACAGTGACCTGTGCGAGCGCTACTTCCTCGCCCAGGTCGATGGTCGTTACCAAGTGGTGCCTGACCTGGCGGCGCGTGTCTGCGTCGCCCGGTTGAATGTGCTGGAGCTGGCCAAGGCGCCGCAATCCGGCATGGACGTAATCTTTTGCCAGAACCTGCTGATCTATTTCCGCCGCTGGCGCCGCCGCGAAATCCTCAACCGTCTGGCCGAGCGCCTGGCGCCGGGGGGGATGCTGGTGGTCGGGGTTGGTGAAGTAGTCGGTTGGCAGCATCCGGACCTGGTGCCGGTGGCTGACGAACGGGTCCTGGCTTTCACCCGCAAGGGCTAAGACAAGAATGACTGGAGCAGGTATGGGTGATCGGCACGACTATGTCGCCCTGGAGTGGGTCAAAGGCGAGATCGCGGAGACCCTGAAGCAGGCCCGCCAGGCCCTGGAGGCGTTCGTCGAGAACCCCCAGGACGCCACGCGCATGCGTTTCTGCCAGACCTACGTGCACCAGGTGCAGGGCACCCTGCAGATGGTCGAATTCTACGGCGCGGCTCTGCTCGCCGAGGAAATGGAGCAGCTGACCCAGGCCCTACTGGATGGCCGCGTGGGCAACCAGGCCGAAGCCCTGGAAGTGCTGATGCAGGCGATCCTGCAGCTGCCGGCCTACCTCGACCGCATCCAGAGTGCCCGCCGCGACCTGCCGATGGTCGTGCTGCCGCTGCTCAACGACCTGCGCGCCGCGCGTGGCGAGAACCTGCTGTCGGAAACCAGCCTGTTCTCTCCGGACCTGTCCGGCCGCCTGCCGGCGCTGTCCATCGACTCCCTGGAAAAACTGCGCACCGCCGAACTGCCCGTGCTGCTGCGCAAGCTGCGGCAGATGCTGCAGATGTCCCTGGTCGGCGTTATTCGGAGCCAGGACCTGGCCACCAACCTGGGCTACATGGCTCGCGTTTTCGCGCGCCTGGAAACCCTGTGCAAGGAGGCTCCGCTTGGCCCGCTGTGGCAGATCGCCTCCGGCATGGTCGAAGGCCTAGCCAATGGCAGCGTGATCAACAGCGCCTCGGTGCGTACCTTGCTGCGTCAGGTCGACAAGGAGCTCAAGCGCCTGGTCGAGCAGGGCGCCGACGGCATCAACCAGGGCGCCCCGGACGAGCTGACCAAGAACCTGCTGTTCTACGTGGCCAAGGCGCCGGCCCAGTCGCCGCGCATTCGCAGCCTGAAGGATCAATACCGCCTCGACGACGCGCTGCCCGACAGTGGCGTGGTCGACGAGGAGCGCGCGCGCCTGGCCGGTCCTGACCGCGACGCCATGCGTTCGGTGGTCGGAGCCCTGTGCGAGGAGCTGGTGCGGGTCAAGGACAGCCTCGACCTGTTCGTGCGCAGCGACCGCAAGCAGGTCGCCGAGCTGGATTCCCTGCTGGCGCCGCTCAAGCAAATCGCCGATACCCTGGCCGTGCTCGGCTTCGGCCAGCCGCGCAAGGTGATCCTCGACCAGATTGACGTGGTGCATTCCCTGTCCCTCGGCCAGCGCGAACCGAACGACGCGGTGCTGATGGACGTGGCCGGCGCGCTGCTCTATGTCGAGGCCACCCTGGCCGGCATGGTCGGCCCTGGCGACGATGCGCAGAACGAACAGAGCCACCTGCCGACCACCGACGTGGCGCAGATCCACCAGCTGGTGATCAAGGAGGCGCGTACCGGGCTGGAACAGGCCAAGGACGCGATCATCGAGTTCATCGCCTCGCAGTGGAACCACGAGCACCTGGCCCGCGTACCGGAGCTGTTGACCCAGGTCCGTGGCGGCCTGGCCATGATTCCGCTGGCGCGTGCCGCTGAGCTGCTGAAGGCCTGCACCCGCTATATCGAAGAACAGTTGCTGGTGCGCAAGGCCGTGCCCAACTGGCAGAACCTGGACACCCTGGCTGACGCCATCACCAGCGTCGAGTACTACCTCGAGCGTCTGGCCGAAGACCATGCGACCCAGGGCGACCTGATCCTCGACGTTGCCGAGGAGAGCCTGGAAAGCCTGGGTTACCCGCTCAAGGAAAAGCCGTCGATCCTTGATCGCATCGAGCCGCGCGAGGAAGCCCCGGCGCCGCTGGCCGACCCGCTGCAGGACATCGAAGTGCTGACCGCCGAGGAAGTGGCCTTCGAACCGCTGGCCGAAGAGCCAGCGCTTGAGCTGGAAGAGCTGCCGGCCTTGTCTCTCGATGATGCCGGTGACGAGCTGAGCGCCGAGTTCGCCGAACTGCAGGCTGAAGAGCCCAGCGAGATGCTGGTTTCCGACGACAGCTGGAGCCTGGGTGAGGTTGCTGCGGAAGAGCCCGTCAGCATCGGCCTGAGCCTGGATGCTCCGCTCGAGCTGAACACCCTGGACGATCTGCAACCACTGTCCGGCGAGCTAGAAGAGCTCACGCTCGATAGCTCCTTTATTGCCGCTCCTGGCGATGGCGAGCCTCTGAGCAGCGACGAGCTGCCGGCGCTAGGCGAGGAGCTGACCAAGCTGTCGCTGGACGCCGATGAGCTCAGCCTCGACAGCGCGGCGACCAACTGGGACGAGCTGGAAATCGCCGACCTGGAGCTGCCGGAAGTCGAGCTGCCGAGTGCTCCGCTCGAGCCCGAACCGGCTCAGTCGGCCGCTGCCAAGCCGATGACCATGGCCGAGGTGATGGCCGCCCCGGTGCAGGCGATCAACCCGCCAGCTCAGGATGTGCCGCCGAGCCTGCTGCCGCCGCCCGCCGACGAAGAACCGGTGGACGAGGAGCTGCTGGAAGTCTTCATCGAGGAAGTCGGCGAGGTTCTCGAAACCATCAACGAGTACCTGCCGCAATGGCGTGCGGACACCGACAACAAGGACGCGCTGACCGAAGTGCGGCGCGCCTTCCACACTCTCAAGGGTAGTGGTCGCATGGTCCGCGCCCTGATCATCGGTGAGCTGGGCTGGTCCATCGAGAACATGCTCAACCGCGTGCTGGATCGCAGTATCCAGCCGGATCAGCCGGTGCAGCAGGTGATCGTCGACGTGGTCGAGCTGATGCCGGCGCTGGTCGACGAGTTCGCCGCCAAGGCTCAGCGCCAGCGCGACGACGTTGACCGTCTGGCCGCCACTGCCCACGCCCTGGCCCGTGGTCAGGTACCGAGCTTCGCCGTCGTCGCCGAGTCGCCGAGCGAGCCCGAGCCGGCGCCAGCCGCCGAGATGCTGATCGACGAAGTCGAACTGGAAGCGCCAGAGACCCCGACTTTCGGCGTTTCCGCCGAGGACGAGGGGCTCGACCCGCTGCTGCTGGAGATCTTCCGCAACGAGGCGGAGACGCATCTGGATACCCTGGTCGGCTTCCTCGCCGACTGTGCCCAGGAACTGCCGCAACCGGTGACCGATGACCTGCAGCGCGCCCTGCATACCCTCAAGGGCAGTGCGCACATGGCCGGCATCCTGCCGATCGCCGAGATCGCCACGCCGCTGGAGAAACTGGTCAAGGAGTTCAAGACCAACCTGATCGCCATGGACCTGGCCGAGGCCGAGTTGCTGCGCGATGCCGAGCACCTGTTCCGCGCCGGCCTGGAACAGCTGGAGAGCCACCCGCTGGCGCCGATCCCGGGCGCCGCGGAGTTCCTCGAGCGGGTCCAGAAGCTGCACCAGGATCGCCTGGGCGCCGCCGAGAGTGCGCGCCTGGAGCAGCAGGATCACCGCGACCCGCAGCTGATCTCGATCTTCCTTGCCGAGGGCATGGACATCCTGCTGGATGCCGAGGACCTACTGCGCAAGTGGCGCGAGCATCCCAGCGAGCAACAGGAGCTTTCAGCCCTGTTCGAGGAGCTGACTACCCTCGGTCGCGGTGCCGAGATGGCCGAGCTGCCGCAGATCGATGAGCTGTGTCAGGCCCTGTTGGCCCTTTATCAGGCCGTGCTGGATGGTCGCCTGGCGGTGAGCGAGGACTTCTTCGCCGAGGCCGAGGCTGCCCACGAGGCGCTGATCGGCCAGATGGACCAGGTCGCCGCAGCCTTGCAGGTCAGCCCGCAACCCGAGCGCGTGGCCGCGCTGCGCAATCTGTTGGATCAGGCGTTGAACCCGGCGACCCTGGCCCTGCTGGATACCGCCAACAACGCCGGCCTCGAAGTCGTCGAACTGGATGAGTTGCCGGTAGAAAGCGAGCCGCTGCTCGAGTTCGATGCCGAGCCGATCCTGGTCGCCGACGAAGAGCCGATTGCTGCTATCGAACCGGAGCCGGTCGCACCGCTGACCAGCATGCCGGAGAACCTCGATGCCGAGATGGTCGAGATCTTCCTGGAAGAGGCCGTCGATATCCTCGACAGTGCTGGCCAGGCCCTCGACCGCTGGCTGTCCGACCCCGACAGCACCATGGCGTTGTCCTCCCTGCAGCGCGACCTGCACACGCTCAAGGGCGGTGCGCGCATGGCCGAGATCCGCGCCATCGGTGATCTCGCGCACGAACTGGAATCCCTCTACGAAGGCCTGGTGGATCGCCGCTTCAGCTACTCGCCATTGCTGGCCAGCCTGCTGCAGCAGAGCCACGATCGCCTGGCCGTGGTGCTGGAGCAGTTGCAGCGTAACCAGCCGCTGCTCGACTCGTCGGAACTGATCGAAGCGATCCGCTCCTTTCGCCAGGGCGGCACGCTAGCCGCGCCGAGCGTACTGGCAAGCGACGAAGTCGAGTCGATTCAACTCGATGCCGCTCCGCAACCGGACGAGTCGATGGAGATCGACCTGGGCGAACTGGCCGAGGTGGACTTCGTCGCCCCGCAGCCGGACGAACTGCCCGAACTGAATATCGAGATTCTCGAGCCCGTGGCCGAGGAGCTGCCGGAGGCAATGCCGGCGCTGAGCTCCGACGAGTGGCATCTGGATGACTCCCTGCCGGCGCTGGGTGCCGAGACGGAGGAGGCGCAGCCTGCCGCTGTTCCGGAACCGACCGTAGCTGAAGAGCAGGTCGAGTCGGCGGAAATCGACCTGAACGAACTGTCCGAGGTGGATTTCGTCGCGCCGCAGCCGGACGAACTGTCTGAACTGCACATCGAAGCAAGCGAGCCAGCGAGCGAAGAACTGCCGGAGACGATGCCCGAGCTGAGCGCACAGGAATGGCATCTGGACGAGTCCCTGCCCGCCCTGGGCGCCGAGGATCTGCCGGCGTCTGAAGAGAGCTCTGCCGCTGTCGAGCTCGAGCTTGAGTTCGAGCCCGTGCCCGAACCTGTTGCTCCGGCCCCTGTCGCCGCCTCGCCGGAGCCGGTGATCGACCGCGACCCCGAGCTGGTGGAGATCTTCCTCGAGGAAGGCTTCGACATCATGGACAGCGCCTCCGCTGCCTTGCAGCGCTGGATGACCGATGTCGACAACACCCTCGAGGTCGAGGCCCTGCAGCGCGACCTGCACACCCTCAAGGGTGGTGCGCGCATGGCCGAGATTCGCGAGATCGGCGATCTGGCCCACGAACTGGAATTCCTCTACGAGGGCGTCGGCGACGGCCGTCTGAAGGCCAATGGCGATCTGTTCGGCGTGCTGCAGGCCTGTCACGACCGTCTCTCCGAGATGCTCGAGGCGGTGCGCGGTAACCGTGCGATCCCCGATGGTCTGGCCCTGATCGAAACCATCAAGCGCTTCCGCGCCAACCCCGACGCGCAGCTGAGCGTGCCCACCAGCGTGCACCTGCAGCCGGTGGTGGAAGAAGAGCTTGGCGCCGAAGCCGACGACATCCTCGATATCTTCCTCGAAGAAGCGGATGAACTGCTGGAGGCCATGGAGGCCGCCATCGGGCGCTGGGAAGCCGATCGCAGCAATGGCAGCCCCATCGACGAGCTGCTGCGCATCCTGCACACCCTCAAGGGTGGTGCGCGTCTGGCCGGGCAGAAGCGCCTGGGCGATCTCAGCCACGACTTCGAACAACATCTGACCGAGGCCCAGCAGCAAGGCGCGCCCTGGCCGGAAAGCCTGTTCCTCGACGTGCAGTCCGGTTTCGAAGGCCTGCAGGGCGAGCTCGACCAGCTGCGCAAGCGCCTGGACGACAGCCAGGTGGTCGAGGCCCAGGCCGTTCCGCACGACGAGCCGTCGCCGGTCGAGGCCGCTCCGGCGCCTGTGGCCCTGGCCACGCCGATCGTCGCCGCCAGCAGCCTGCCGCAGGAGCAACAGCAGAACAAGGTACTGCCCTTCGTCGAACGTGCCGCCGAGGCCGCCGCCCGCGCCGCTGCCCAGCGCGCGCCGCAGGAACTGGTCAAGGTACCTGCCGAACTGCTCGAGGGCCTGGTCAACCTGGCCGGTGAGACCTCGATCTTCCGTGGTCGCGTCGAGCAGCAGGTGAGCGACGTCGGCTTCACCCTCGGCGAGATGGAAGCCACCATCGAGCGGGTACGCGACCAGCTGCGCCGTCTCGACACCGAGACCCAGGCACAGATCCTCAGCCGCTACCAGGCCGAGGCCGAGCGCGCCGGCTACGAAGACTTCGACCCGCTGGAGATGGACCGTCACTCGCACCTGCAGCAGCTGTCGCGTGCATTGTTCGAGTCCGCCTCCGACTTGCTCGACCTGAAGGAGACCCTGGCGGCGAAGAACCGCGACGCCGAGACCCTGCTGCTGCAGCAGGCACGGGTCAACACCGAGCTGCAGGAAGGCCTGATGCGCACCCGCATGGTGCCGTTCGACCGCCTGGTGCCGCGCCTGCGCCGTATCGTCCGCCAGGTGGCCGGCGAGCTGGGCAAGCAGGTCGAGTTCCATGTCGGCAACGCCGAAGGCGAGATGGACCGTACCGTGCTGGAGCGCATCGTCGCTCCGCTGGAACACATGCTGCGTAACGCCGTCGACCACGGCATCGAGTCCGCCGACAAGCGGCGTGCCGCCGGCAAGTCCGAGGTCGGCAATATCCGCCTGACCCTGGGCCGCGAGGGTGGCGACATCCTCCTGGTGCTGGCCGACGACGGTGGCGGCATCCGCCTCGACGCGGTCAAGCGCAAGGCCCTCGAACGCGGGCTGATGGACGAGGGCAGTGACCTGTCGGATCACGAGATCCTGCAGTTCATCCTCGAGGCCGGCTTCTCCACCGCCGAGAAAGTCACCCAGATTTCCGGCCGCGGCGTCGGCATGGACGTGGTGCACTCCGAGGTGAAGCAGCTCGGCGGCTCCATGAGCATCGAGTCGACGGTCGGCGAGGGCACCCGCTTCCTGATCCGCCTGCCGTTCACCGTGTCGGTCAACCGCGCGCTGATGGTGATGTCCGGAGAGGACTTCTACGCCATCCCGCTGAACACCATCGAAGGTATCGTGCGGGTCTCGCCGTACGAGCTGGAGGCCTACTACGGTCCGGACGCGCCGCGCTTCGAATACGCCGGCCAGGCTTACGAACTGAAGTACCTGGGCGACCTGCTGAACAACGGCCAGCAACCCAAGCTGGTCGGCCAGAGCCTGCCGCTGCCGGTGATCCTGGTGCGTTCCAGCGAGCACGCCGTGGCGGTGCAGGTGGACGCCCTGGCGGGCTCCCGCGAGATCGTGGTGAAGAGCCTCGGCCCGCAGTTCGCCGGCGTGCATGGCATCTCCGGTGCGACCATCCTCGGTGACGGTCGCGTGGTGGTGATTCTCGACCTGCTGGCGACCATCCGTGTGCGCCATGCCCACCTGCTCGGTCAGGTCCAGGCCCCACGCCTGGCCAGCCAGGCACCGGTGGCGGCGGAAGTCGACAGCGCGCGGCCGACCCTGGTCATGGTGGTGGACGACTCGGTCACCGTGCGCAAGGTCACCAGCCGCCTGCTCGAGCGTAACGGCATGAACGTGCTGACTGCCAAGGACGGGGTCGATGCCATCGCCCAGCTGCAGGAGCACAAGCCGGACATCATGCTGCTCGACATCGAGATGCCGCGCATGGACGGTTTCGAAGTGGCCACCCTGGTGCGCCACGACTCGCGCCTGAAGGACCTGCCGATCATCATGATCACCTCGCGGACCGGCGAGAAGCACCGCGAGCGGGCCATGACCATCGGCGTCAACGAGTACCTGGGCAAGCCGTACCAGGAGTCGGATCTGCTGGAAAACATCCTGAAGCTGGTCAAGGACAAGGCCAATGACTGACAGAACAGCTGCTCGTATCGCGGTCATCGCCGACACCTCGCTGCAGCGCCATGTGCTGCAGCAAGCCCTGTCCGGCAGCGGCTACCAGGTGGTGCTCAACAGCGACCCGGCGCGCCTCGACGAGGCGGCCCTGGCTGACTGCGAGACCGACCTGTGGCTGGTGGACCTGGCGCAGTCGGAAGACTCCCCGCTGGTCGACAACCTGCTGGAGAAGGCCAGCGCCCCGGTGCTGTTCGGCGAGGGCCATGCCCCCGAGCGCCACTCGGAGAACTACCCGCGTTGGGAGCGCCGCCTGTTCGGCAAGCTCAAGCGCCTGGTCGGCGACCCGGCTCAGGCCGTCGGCCCGAGCCTGGAAGCCCTGTTGGCCGAGGCGCAGCGACCCAGTCGCCTGGAGCTGCCGGCCTCTCTGGCAGAAACTCCCCTGGTGGCTGGCGAACCGGCCCGCCAGGTATGGCTGCTGGCCGCTTCCCTCGGTGGCCCGGCGGCGGTCAAGGAGTTCCTCGACGCCCTGCCCGGTGGCCTGCCGATCGGCTTCATCTATGCCCAGCACATCGATGCCGCCTTCGAGTCCGCGCTGCCCCAGGCCGTCGGCCGCCACAGCCAGTGGCACGTCAACCCGGCGCGCAGTGGCGACGCGGTGCGTTGCGGCGAAGTGGTGGTGGCGCCTATCGGTAACGAACTCGGCTTCAGCGAGGACGGCGCCATGCAGGTGGCCGATCGCGGCTGGCCGGAGCCCTACAGCCCATCCATCGACCAGATGATGCTCAACCTGGCCCAGCAGTTCGGCGCCAACTGCGGCGTGATCGCCTTCAGCGGTATGGGTAGCGACGGCAGTGCCGCCGCCGCCTACGTGCGCCGCCAGGGTGGCGTTATCTGGACCCAGAAGGCCGACAGCTGCGCCAGCCCGAGCATGCCTGACAGCCTGCGTGAAGGTGGCTACAGCGTCTTCAGTGGCGACCCGCGCGAGCTGGCCTCCGCCCTGGTCAATCACCTGGCCGAACAGTGCCAGTAACGGCGCCAGCAGTCTTTCAAGGAGCCGCCATGAGCCAAGCCATTGCCAGCCAGAACAGCGTCAGCAGCCTCACCGGCCTGCTGGTGCCGCTGGCCGACCGCACGCTGCTGCTGCCCAACGTGGCGGTGGCCGAGCTGATTCCCTACCGCCCGCCGCATGTCACGCCGGGCCTGCCGTCCTGGTTCCTCGGCCAGATAGCCTGGCGCGACCTGCAGCTGCCGCTGCTGTCATTCGAGGCAGCCTCCGACGGCCAGCCGCAGATCGGTCCTGGTGTGCGCGTGGCCGTGCTCAACGCCATGGGCGGCCGTGACAAGGTCAAGTTCGTCGCCCTGCTGGTGCAGGGCATCCCGCGCTCGATGAAGGTCGACGGCAACCTGCAACGCGCCAGCGCCGAGCTGGCCCCGCTGGAGCTGGACGCCGTGCAGCTCGGCGAAGCCGTGGTGAAGATCCCCGACCTGATCGGTCTGGAGCAGAAGCTGGCGGACGCCGGCCTGATCTGACATGAGCTCGGTCCGCCTGGCACGCCTCGGCGATCTGGAAGTCGCCAGCAGCTGCGTCGCCGGCCAGCAGTTCGAGAAACACAGCCACGACGAATTCGTCATCGGCGCCAACCTGCTCGGCGACGAGCACATCTGGCTCGACGGCCGCCAGTTCAGCGCCGGTGTCGGCGCCATCACCACCTACAATCCCGGCGAAATCCAGGGCGGAGGTGCGGCCGACGGCCAGCCCTGGCGTTACGTCAGCCTCTATGTGCCGGCCGCACAGCTGGCCGCCAGCCTGGGGCGCAGCGAGTTGCAGTTCGAGCGGCCGCTGCAGCAGGCGCCGGCCCTGGCCCATGAGCTGGCCTGTGCGGTCGAGGCCTGCCTGAGCGATGATCCCTTGCTGCGCGAGCGTGGCGAGGAGGGCGTGACCCTGCTGCTCGGCAGCATCGCCAGTGGTGCCGGTGTGCGCCTTTCCGCAGAGCGCCGCATGGGCCATGCCATGGTGACGCGGCTGCAGGAGCTGCTGGCGCACAACCTCGAGAGCACGCCCAGCCTGGAGCAGATGGCGGCCGAGCTCGGCCTTTCCAAGTTCCACCTGTTGCGCAGCTTCCAGAAACACACCGGGCTGAGTCCACGGCAGTGGGCCATGCAGCTGCGTACTCGCCGCGCCCAGGGCCTGCTGCGCCTCGGCCTGCCGGCCGGCGAAGTGGCGCATAGCCTGGGCTTCGCCGATCAGAGCCACCTCAATCGCCACTTCCGCGCCGCCTATGGCATCAGCCCGGGGCGCTACCAGGCCTGCGTGCGCGGCTGAGCAGAGCAATCCGGTTCAAGTCGGGACCCGGTCGTTCGGCGATAATTCGCGCATTCGTGATCGAGAGCCTGTCCCATGTTGACCATCTTCTTCGCCGCCATGCTGTTCGGCCTGGCCTTCTGTGCGTCCCCTGGCGCCGTTTTCAGTGAGACCCTGCGCCGCGGCCTGACCGGCGGTTTCCGCCCGGCGCTGCTGGTGCAGCTCGGCTCGCTGATTGGCGACGCGGTGTGGGCGGTGATCGGCCTGACCAGCCTGATTCTGCTGCTTGCCCAGGACAGTGTGCGGGTGCCGCTGACCATCGCCTGTGCGGCCTACCTGGCCTGGCTCGGTATCCAGGGCCTGCGCGACGCCTGGCAACCGCCGGCACAGGAGGAAGGTGGTCAGCAGGGACGCAATGCCTTCGGTGCCGGCGCCCTGCTGTCGCTGTCGAATCCGAAGAACATCGTGTTCTGGGGCGCGCTGGGCAGTGCGCTGGCGGGCATCGTCGAGGGCACGCCGAGCCACATGGAGATGGCGGTGTTCTTCGCCGGTTTCATGCTCGCCTCAGTGCTCTGGTGCTTCATCTGCGCGGCACTGGTGGACTGGCTGCGGCGCTATACCTCGCAGCTCTGGCATCGCATCAGCTATGCCGGCTGCGGCCTGCTGTTGCTGGCGCTGGCCGGCCTGACCCTGCGCGGTCTGTAACGGCTAGAAATCGCCCCACAGCTGCTGAGCCACGGCCAGCGCCACCACCGGCGCGGTCTCGGTACGCAGTACCCGCGGGCCGAGGCGCGCGGCATGGAAACCTGCAGCCTTGGCCTGCTCCACCTCGGCGTCGGTCAGGCCGCCTTCCGGGCCGATCAGGAAGGCCAGGGTCTGCGGCTTGGCGTGGCTCTCCAGTGGTGCCGCCACCGGGTGCAGGACCAGCTTGAGCTCGGCCTGCACGCCGGCCTGCCATTCGGCCAGGGGCTGTGGTGCGTGGATGACCGGCAGCACCGAGCGGCCGCACTGCTCGCAGGCGCTGATCGCCACCTGGCGCCAGTGGGCCAGGCGCTTGTCGGCGCGTTCGTCCTTCAGGCGCACTTCGCAGCGCTCGGAAACGATCGGGGTGATCTCGCTGGCGCCCAGTTCGGTGGCCTTCTGGATCGCCCAGTCCATGCGTTCGCCGCGCGACAGGCCCTGGCCCAGGTGCACCTGCAGGCTCGACTCGGTCTGCCCGGCGAACTGTTCACGCAACTCCACCCGTACTGCCTTCTTGCCCACCTCGATCAGCTCGCCGAGGAACTCCTGGCCGCTGCCGTCGAACAGCTGCACGGCATCGCCAGCCGCATGCCGCAGCACGCGGCCGATGTAATGGGCCTGGGCCTCGGGCAGTTCGTGCTGGCCAAGGGAGAGCGGGGCGTCGATGAAGAAGCGGGACAGGCGCATGGTGGTATTCGTGCTGAGTAACAGGCGCGCAGTTTACCCGCTGATCAGCCGGGGTCGCGATGGTTGGGGTACAGATCGGCCTGCACGGACACGCTGAGCGACTCGCGGGTGGCGATATCGATGCCTTCGCTGGCCACGTCGGCGAGGAAGTCGATCTGTTCGGGCGTGATCACATAGGGCGGCAGGAAGTACACCACGCTGCCCAGTGGGCGCAGCAGGGCGCCGCGGGTCAGCGCGTGCTGGTACACCGCCAGGCCGCGGCGTTCCTGCCAGGGGTAGGCGGTCTTGCTCGGCTTGTCCTTGACCATCTCGATGGCCAGAGCCATGCCGGTCTGGCGGACCTCGGCCACGTGCGGATGGTCGGCCAGGTGCGCGGTGGCGCTGGCCATGCGCGCGGACAGTGCTTGGTTGTTCTCGATGACGTTGTCGTCACGGAAGATGTCGAGGGTCGCCAGGGCCGCGGCACAGGCCAGCGGGTTGCCGGTGTAGGTGTGCGAGTGGAGGAAGGCGCGCAGGGTCGCGTAGTCGTCGTAGAAGGCGCCGTACACCTCGTCCGTGGTGAGCACCGCGGCCATCGGCAGGTAGCCGCCGGTCAGCGCCTTGGATAGCACCAGGAAGTCCGGAGTAATGCCGGCTTGCTCACAGGCGAACATGGTCCCGGTGCGGCCGAAGCCGACAGCGATCTCGTCGTGGATCAGGTGCACGCCATGGCGGTCGCAGGCCTCGCGCAGCAGCTTGAGGTAGATCGGGTGGTACATGCGCATGCCGCCGG
The DNA here is from genome assembly GCF_028649395.1 of Pseudomonas sp. Gutcm_11s. Lineage (GTDB taxonomy): Bacteria > Pseudomonadota > Gammaproteobacteria > Pseudomonadales > Pseudomonadaceae > Aquipseudomonas. Next base: position 452,198 of record NZ_JAQSUW010000017.1, read on the forward strand.
CGCCCTGGATCAGCGGCTCGACGATGACTGCCGCCACTTCGTGGGCGTGCTGCTCCAGCGTCTGCTCCATGGCGGCGAACATGGTGCGCGAGTGTTCTTCCCAGCCCATGCCCTCGGGACGCAGGTAGCAGTCCGGGCTCGGCACCTTGATCGTGTCGAGCAGCAGCGCCTTGTAGGTGTCGGTGAACAGCGCCACGTCGCCCACCGACATCGCCGCCACCGTCTCGCCGTGGTAGCTGTTGGTCAGGGTGATGAAGCGCTTCTTCGCAGGCGCACCGGTGTTGATCCAGTAGTGGTGGCTCATTTTCAGCGCCACCTCGATACCCGAGGAGCCGTTGTCGGCGTAGAACACCTTGTTCAGCCCGGCCGGGGTGATCTGCACCAGGCGCTCGGACAGCTCGACCACCGGCGCGTGGGTGAAGCCGGCCAGCATCACGTGTTCCAGGCTCTCCAGCTGATCCTTGATGCGCTGGTTGATGCGCGGGTTGCCATGGCCGAACACGTTGACCCACCAGGAGCTGACCGCATCGAGGTAGCGCTTGCCGTCGAAGTCCTCGAGCCAGACGCCATCACCACGCCTGATCGGAATCAGCGGCAGGCGTTCGTGGTCTTTCATCTGGGTGCAGGGGTGCCACAGCACGGCGAGGTCGCGCTGCATCCACTGGGTGTTCTGGCTCATGGTTCATCTCCGCTACGACAGTGGCTGAGACTAACAGATGGCCTGCCGCGGCACGTGATCACCGTTGGTGCCGGGAAAAGCGCCATTCAGAGCCATCGCGCGAACCCGAGCCGGTGCCGGTGGACTAACTGCCTGGTCGGTAATCATCTGGTTACTCGATATTTCGCAGCGAAAAATTCCGCTTTTAATCGATGCGTTTGCCGCTAGGCTTTCCCCATTCAGTCATTCGGACGCTTTCTTATGCAGTGGCGCAATTCGCAATCCACCTACGGCCTGGTCAGCATCGCGCTGCACTGGCTGGTGGCCCTGGCGGTGTTCGGCCTGTTCGGCCTGGGCCTGTGGATGGTCGGCCTGGACTACTACAGCAGCTGGTATCGCACCGCGCCGGACCTGCACAAGAGCATCGGCATCACCCTGTTCGCTGTCATGCTGGGTCGCCTGGCCTGGCGTTTCCTCAGCCCGCCCCCGCCGGCACCGAGCAACCACGGTGCGGCGACGCGCCTGGCCTCCAAGGCCGGTCATGCCTTCCTCTATTTCGCCCTGTTCGCCCTGATGCTCAGCGGCTACCTGATTTCCACCGCCGATGACCGCGGCATCGCCGTGTTCGGCCTGTTCGAGGTGCCGGCCACACTGACCAGCATCCCGGACCAGGCCGATGTCGCCGGCCTGATCCACGAATACCTCGCCTGGGCCCTGGTGATCTTCGCCGGTCTGCATGCTCTGGCAGCCCTCAAACACCATTTCATTGACCGTGACGCCACCCTGGTGCGCATGTTCGGTCGCACCGGCAAGTAACCCACAAGGAGACTGTTAATGTTCAAGAAATCCATCGCCGCCCTGACCCTGGGTGCTGCACTGTTCGCCGGCCAGGCCATGGCCGCCGACTACGCCATCGACAAGCAGGGCCAGCACGCCTTCATCAACTTCAAGATCAGCCACCTGGGCTACAGCTGGCTGTACGGCACCTTCAAGGACTTCGACGGCAGCTTCAGCTTCGACGCCAAGGCGCCGGAAGCGAGCAAGGTAAAGGTGACCATCAACACCGCCAGCGTCGACTCCAACCACGCCGAGCGTGACAAGCACCTGCGCAGCGGCGACTTCCTCAACGTCGACAAGAACCCGACCGCGACCTTCGAGTCCACCTCGGTCAAGAGCACCGGCGAAGGCACTGCCGACATCACCGGCAACCTGACCCTGAACGGCGTGACCAAGCCGGTAGTGATCGCCGCCAAGTTCATCGGTGAAGGCAGCGACCCGTGGGGCGGCTACCGCGCCGGCTTCGAGGGCAGCACCAAGCTGAAGCTGAAGGACTTCGACATCCAGAAGGACCTCGGCCCGGCTTCCCAGGAAGTGGAGCTGACCCTCTCCGTCGAGGGCGTTCGCCAGTAATCGGCTTTGCTGGGTGGCAGACGGGCAGCCTGCTGCTCGTCTGCTCCCGCTGAAGTCAGCTGCTTTCGTAGTGGCATAAAAAAGCCGGCCCTGGGGCCGGCTTTTTTATTGCGCGGAAGATTACTCCGCGGAGTCGCTCTTGCGCGTCAGCAGTGCCGGCTTCTCGCTGCGCGGACGGCTGTCCTGCAGGCTTTCCAGCTGCTCCATGGTCGGCAGGCGCTCACCCTTGCGGATGATCAGCGGCTGCTTGGTGGCGCGGCTGTCCTGCACGGCTGGCTCCTGGCGCTCGTAGCGCGCTTCGTCGCGACGACCGCCGCCCTGGGCGCGCTGGCCACCCTGACGCTGGCCGCGGTTCTGACCCTGGCCTTGGCCCTGGCGCTGACCTGCAGGCTTGCCCTGACGCTGGCCGCCCTGACCACCACCACCGCCCTGGCGCTGGCCCTGCTGGCCGCCCTGGCTGCGCTGGCCCTGACCTTGTCCGCCGCCCTGGCCACCGCGGCGCGGGTTGCGACCCTGGGGTTTCGGCTGGGTAGGGACGTAGTCGGCGCGGTTGCCGAAGTTGTCGAAGTCGTCGTCGAGGAACTCTTCCGGGTCACGGTTGGGCTGCGCCGCCGGGGCCTGGGATTGTTGCGGCTTGGGCTGACGCGGCTGGCGCGCCTGCTGCTGGCCCTGGGCCGGCTGCTGCTCGCCTTCACCGGCGCCCTTGCCTTTGCCGCGACGACGCTTGCGCTTCTTGCCCTGGCCTTCGCCGGCTTCGCCGTTGGCCTTGGGCTCGTGCTTGGCTTCGTGCTTGGGCTTGTCGGCACGCGGCTGGCGCTCTGGGCGCGGGCCGCGCACTTCCGGTTTTTCCGCCTCGACGGTGGCCGGGTCGAAGCCCTGAGTGTCGCCATCCGGGATGCGCTGCTTGGTCAGGCGCTCGATGGCCTTGAGCAGTTTCTCCTCGTCCGGCGCCACCAGCGAGATGGCCTCGCCACTGCGACCGGCACGGCCGGTACGGCCGATACGGTGGACGTAGTCTTCCTCGACGTTGGGCAGCTCGAAGTTGACCACGTGGGGCAGCTGGTCGATGTCCAGGCCGCGGGCGGCGATGTCGGTGGCAACCAGGATGCGTACCTGGTTGGCCTTGAAGTCGGCCAGGGCCTTGGTGCGGGCGTTCTGGCTCTTGTTGCCGTGGATCGCGGCGGCCGGCAGGCCGTGCTTGTCCAGGTACTCGGCCAGGCGGTTGGCGCCGTGCTTGGTACGGGTGAAGACCAGCACCTGCTCCCAGGCACCGATGGTCACCAGGTGCGCCAGCAGCGCGCGCTTGTGGCTGGCCGGCAGACGGAACACGCGCTGCTCGATGCGCTCGACCGTGGTGTTCGGCGGCGTTACTTCGATGCGCTCCGGATCGTGCAGCAGCTTGCTGGCGAGGTCGGTGATGTCCTTGGAGAAGGTCGCCGAGAACAGCAGGTTCTGACGTTGGGCCGGCAGCTTGGCCAGCACCTTCTTCACGTCGTGGATGAAGCCCATGTCGAGCATGCGGTCGGCTTCGTCGAGAACCAGGATCTCCACGTGCGACAGGTCGATGGCCTTCTGGTTGGCCAGGTCGAGCAGTCGGCCGGGGCAGGCGACCAGAACGTCGACGCCCTTGGCCAGGGCCTGTACCTGCGGATTCATGCCGACGCCGCCGAAGATGCAGGCGCTGACGAATTTCAGGTCGCGGGCATACACCTTGAAGCTGTCATGCACCTGGGCGGCCAGCTCGCGGGTCGGGGTCAGTACCAGTACGCGCGGCTGCTTCGGGCCGTGGCGGTGTTCGCGGTCCGGATGGCCGCCCGGGAACAGGCGCTCCAGGATCGGCAGGGCGAAGCCCGCGGTTTTACCAGTACCGGTCTGGGCGGCAACCATCAGGTCGCGGCCTTGCAACACGGCGGGAATGGCCCGCTGCTGCACCGGAGTGGGTTGGGTGTAGCCGGCAGCTTCTACCGCATTGGCTAAAGCCTCGGAGAGACCGAGGGAAACAAAGGACATGAGTCATCCTGTCATATTGGGGCGAAGGCCCATTGGGGAAGTTGCCTGGCTTGAATCGCTCTTGCTGAACGATCCCGTCCGGTACTGCTGGGCGATGGGTTGCCGAGCATCCGGGCGCAAGCCTGGCGGGTGCCCGGAGTATAACAGACCAATATGGTCGCGCCGCTAGCTGCCCGTCGCCTGATTTGCGTGACCTGGATCAGTCCTTGGCGGCGATCGGCGCGTCCGGTGGCTCGGCGTAGCGCGCCTGCAGGCGTGCATGGGCGTCCTCCTGCTTGAAGCGGCGCAGCTCGATGGCGAAGCGTTTGGCCAGCTCCTCCAGCTGCGGAGTGCGGCGCAGCGCCAGGTACAGGCGGTCGGTGCCGAGGGCCTTGGGGTTGTAGCCGAGCTGGCGGCCGAGGTTCATCTGGCTGGCCAGGTACAGGCCGGCGCGACGGTCGTTGACCACCAGGTCGACGCGCTGGCGCACCAGCTTGCCGAGGTTGGCCTCGTGGCTCGGCGCTTCCTCGCGGCTGAACAGGCGCGAGTCGCGGAACGCCTTGTCGTTGTACCAGTAGCCTGGCGAGGTGCCGATCAGCAGGTCGCGCAGGTCGTCCAGCTTGCGATAGGGGTAGGGACGCTGGCGTGCATAGAACAGCACGAACTCCACTTCCGACAGCGGCTCCTCGATGAACAGCATCTTCGGCTCGCGCTCGGGCAGGCGGAAGATGTCGAGAATGCCGTCGGCATGGCCTTGCTCGAAGGCCAGCAGGCAGCGCTTCCAGGGCAGGAACTGCCACTCCACCTCGACGCCCAGGCGGCGCAGCACTTCGGCGCTGATCTCGTAGTCGAGCCCGACCGGGCGGCCGTTCTCTTCGTAGACGTAGGGGGCCCAGGCCTCGGTGACGATGCGCAGCGGCTCCGCCCTCGCCGTCAGGGCGAGGGAGCAGAGCATCAAGGCGGCAATTAGCTGGCGCTGGAATAATGGCATAAGGCCAGAGTAATGAGTTTCACCCTGGCTGAAAAGTAAGCAATAGGTCGAAGCCGCTTCGACTCAGTCGACTACCCGATAGCAGGGCACATAGGCGCTGCCGCCTGGCAGTTTCATGCGGTGCTGCTCGACGAAGGCCTGCAGCAGCCGGTCCAGCGGGCGCATGATGCTCGGCTCTCCCTTGATCTCGTAGGGGCCGTGCTCCTCGATCATGCGGATGCCATGCGCCTTGACGTTGCCGGCGACGATGCCGGAGAAGGCACGGCGCAGGTTGGCGGCCAGTTCGTGCAGCGGCTGCTCGCGGGTCAGGTTGAGCGCGGCCATGCTGGCGTGGGTCGGTTCGAACGGGTGCTGGAAGCCCTCGTCGATCTTCAGCAGCCAGTTGAAGTGGAAGGCGTCGTTGCGCTCGCGGCGGAACTGCTCCACTTCCTTGATGCCGGCGGCCATCTGTCGCGCTACTTCGGCCGGGTCGTTGACGATCACCTGGTAGCGTTGCTGGGCGGCCCTGCCCAGGGTCGCGCCGATGAAGTCGTGCAGCTGCTGCAGGTAGAGCTCGGCGCTCCTCGGTCCGGTGAGGATCACCGGGAAGGGCAGCTCGGCATTGTCCGGATGGGTGAGGATGCCCAGCAGGTAGAGGAATTCCTCGGCCGTGCCGACCCCGCCGGGGAAGATGATGATGCCGTGGCCGACGCGGACGAAGGCCTCCAGGCGCTTCTCGATGTCCGGCAGGATCACCAGCTCGTTGACGATCGGGTTGGGCGCCTCGGCGGCGATGATGCCCGGCTCGGTCAGGCCCAGGTAACGCGCGCCGACGATGCGCTGCTTGGCGTGGGCGATGGTGGCGCCCTTCATCGGTCCCTTCATCACGCCCGGGCCGCAACCGGTGCAGACGTCCAGGCGGCGCAGGCCGAGCTCGTGGCCGACCTTCTTGGTGTACTTGTATTCCTCGGTGCTGATCGAGTGGCCGCCCCAGCACACCACCATCCGCGGCTCGACGCCGGCGCGCAGGGTGCGGGCGTTGCGCAGCAGGTGGAAGACGTAGTCGGTGATGCCCTGCGAGCTGTCGAAGTCGATGCGCTGGTTCTCCAGCTCGCTCTGCGTGTAGACGATGTCGCGCAGGGCGCTGAACAGCATCTCGCGGGTACTGGCGATCATCTCGCCATCGACGAAGGCGTCGGCCGGCGCGTTGCGCAGCTCCAGGCGGATGCCGCGGTCCTGCTGGTGGATCAGCACCTCGAAGTCCGGGTAGGCCTCGAGAATGGTCTTGGCGTTGTCGCTGTGCGAACCGGTGTTGAGGATCGCCAGGGCGCACTGGCGGAACAGGGCGTAGATGCTGCCGGAGCCGGTCTCGCGCAGCTGCTGCACTTCACGCTGGGAAAGGGTTTCCAGGCTGCCCTTGGGGCTTACCGAGGCATTGATCTTGTTGCGTACCAGATTCATCGAGGCTTCCGTGTCGGACGCGCGCCCGCGTCGGAATCGCGGCGCGCAGGGTGTGTCTGGTATGAGATCGCGCCGCCGCCGCGAAGTTGCCGCGGCGGCGCGCTCGCCTCAGCGTGGCAGCTTGAGGTTGTTCCAGATGGCCAGGCTGGCATCGGCCTGGTTGAGAGTATAGAAGTGCAGGCCCGGGGCGCCGCCTTGCAGCAGACGCTCGCACATCTCGCTCACCACCTGCTCGCCGAAGGCCTGGATGCTTTCCAGGTCGTCGCCATAGGCTTCCAGCTGCTTGCGTACCCAGCGCGGGATCTCGGCGCCACAGGCGTCGGAGAAACGCGCCAGCTTGCTGTAGTTGGTGATCGGCATGATGCCCGGCACGATCGGCAGGTCCACGCCCAGCTTGCGTACGCGCTCGACGAAGTAGAAGTAGCAGTCGGCGCTGAAGAAGTACTGGGTGATGGCGCTGTTGGCGCCGGCCTGGCACTTGCGCACGAAGTTCTGCAGGTCGTCCTCGTAGCTGCGCGCTTGCGGGTGCACTTCCGGGTAGGCCGCCACTTCGATGTGGAAGTGGTCGCCGGTCTCGCTGCGGATGAACTCCACCAGCTCGTTGGCGTAGCGCAGCTCGCCGCTGGCCATGCCCATGCCGGACGGCAGGTCGCCGCGCAGTGCGACGATGCGCTTGATGCCGGAGTTCTTGTACTGGTTGAGCAGGCTGCGCAGCTCGTCCTTGCTGTCACCGACGCAGGACAGGTGCGGCGCGGTCGGCACGCCGACATCGCCATCGAGCTGCAGCACGGTATTGAGGGTGCGGTCGCGAGTGGAGCCACCGGCACCGTAGGTGCAGGAGAAGAAGTCCGGGTTGTAACCGGCCAGCTGGCGGGCCACGCCCATCAGCTTCTCGTGACCGGCCTCGGTCTTGGTGGGGAAGAACTCGAAACTGTAACGACGTTCTTGCGACATAAATCTGGTCCTTGCAGACGCGAAGAAGG
>NZ_JAQSUW010000017.1:459718-664386 GCF_028649395.1 Pseudomonas sp. Gutcm_11s
CCTTCCCGGTGCATCAGTAGCGGTAGGTGTCCGGCTTGAATGGGCCGGAGGCGTCGACGCCGATGTAATCGGCCTGCTGCTTGGTCAGCTGGGTGACCACGCCACCGAAGCCCTTGACCATCTCCAGCGCCACTTCCTCGTCCAGCTTCTTCGGCAGTACTTCCACGGTCAGGCGCTCGGCCTTCTTCTCGGCGGAGAGGTCGGCGTACTTCTGCTCGAACAGGAAGATCTGCGCCAGCACCTGGTTGGCGAAGGAGCCGTCCATGATGCGGCTCGGGTGGCCGGTGGCGTTGCCCAGGTTCACCAGACGGCCTTCGGCCAGCAGGATCAGGTAGTCGTCGTTGGTCGGATCGAAGCTGCCGGCGCCGGTACGGTGGATCTTGTGCACCTGCGGCTTGACCTCTTCCCACGCCCAGTTCTTGCGCATGAAGGCGGTGTCGATCTCGTTGTCGAAGTGGCCGATGTTGCACACCACGGCGCGCTTCTTCAGGGCCTTGAGCATGCCGGCGTCGCAGACGTTGACGTTACCGGTGGTGGTGACGATCAGGTCGATCTTGCCCAGCAGGGCGGCGTCGACGCTGGCTTCGCTACCGTCATTGAGGCCGTCCTTGTACGGGGAAACCAGCTCGAAGCCGTCCATGCAGGCCTGCATGGCGCAGATCGGGTCGACTTCGGAAACCTTGACGATCATGCCTTCCTGACGCAGCGACTGGGCGGAGCCCTTGCCCACGTCGCCGTAGCCGATTACCAGGGCCTGCTTGCCCGACAGCAGGTGGTCGGTGCCGCGCTTGATGGCGTCGTTCAGGCTGTGACGGCAGCCGTACTTGTTGTCGTTCTTGCTCTTGGTGACCGCGTCGTTGACGTTGATCGCCGGGACTTTCAGGGTGCCGGCCTTGAGCATGTCGAGCAGGCGGTGCACACCGGTGGTGGTCTCTTCGGTGACGCCGTGGATGCGCTCGAGCATCTGCGGGTATTTCTTGTGCAGGATCTCGGTCAGGTCACCGCCGTCGTCCAGCACCATGTTGGCGTCCCACGGCTGGCCATCTTTCAGGATGGTCTGCTCGATGCACCACTCGTACTCCTGCTCGGTCTCGCCCTTCCAGGCGAAGACCGGGATGCCGGCGGCGGCGATGGCAGCAGCGGCCTGGTCCTGGGTCGAGAAGATGTTGCAGGACGACCAGCGCACTTCGGCGCCCAGCGCGGTCAGGGTCTCGATCAGCACGCCGGTCTGGATGGTCATGTGGATGCAGCCGATGATCTTCGCGCCCTTGAGCGGCTGGCTGGCAGCGTACTTGCGACGCAGGCCCATCAGTGCCGGCATTTCCGACTCGGCGATGATCAGCTCTTTGCGGCCCCACTCGGCCAGGGAAATGTCGGCGACTTTGAAATCATTGAAAGCCATGCAATAGCACTCCATTCGTTGTCTGCGAATGGGCGCCGTTGATGCGTATGGTTAACGCCCCATCCGAGCCTGACAGACTGAGCATCTGGTTCGAGTCCGCCGCGGGGCATTGCTGGAATGCGGGGCTGGGGATTCGAAACAGATATTTCAGGCTGCTGCAGCGCCCCTCGGACAGGTGGCGGGCACGACCGGGCGGAGCCGATCGCGTGAAGCCCGGCGATTATAGCCAGCCAGACGGCTCAGCCCAAGGTCTTCCGTCGTCACGCGATGGGGCGTTGTGAGTACGTGGTGCACCTGGTTGGTGCGAAATCGCGCGAATGCCTGCCAGGCTAGGCCGCCAGCGCTGGCCATGATCTTGCTTGCAGCAGGTATTGGCCGCCGGTTTGGCGACCGTTCTGCCGGAGTCACCGCCATGTCGCCCACCCGCCTCTTCGACAACCTGCTGCGCCTGGTCGGCATGCGCACCCTCAATCAGCAGTTCCTGTTCTCCTACGCGCTGATGTTCGTGCTCGCCGTCACCGCTTCGGTGGCCCTGTACCTGAGCATGTCGGTGTCGCCGGAGACCATCAACGTGGCCGGCGCCCAGCGCATGCTCAGCCAGAAGATGACCAAGGAGGCGCTGCTGCTGCGCCAGGGCGCCAGCCAGCGCGCGGCGCTGGACGCCACCATCGCCCAGTTCGACCAGGCCCACCGCGACCTGCTGGCCGGCAATCCGGCGCGCAACATCAGCGTGATCCGCTCGCCGCAGATCCAGGCGCAGATGGCCAAGGTCGGCCAGCTGTGGAGCGCTTTCCGTCCGCGCCTGGAGCAGGTCGCTGGCGGTGGCGAGGCCGATCTGGGCGCGCTGGAGACGGCCTCGTTGACCCTGCTCAAGGAGATGAACCAGGCGGTGGGGCTGATGGCCGCACACGCCGAGAGCTCGCAGCGCCGGCAGATGTGGCTGGCCTTCGCCTGCGTGCTGGGCATCCTGGCCCTGGTGGTGCTCGGTCGGCAGTTCGGTCTCAGTCCGCTGATGCGCGACCTGCGCGCGGTGGAGGGGGCGCTGACCAAGGTCGGCGCCGGCGACTTCACCAGCGCCCTGCAGGGCGGCCAGGCGGACAACGAGATCGGCCGCATCTTCGCTGGCTACAACCGCATGCAGGAACAGGTGCGTGCGCTGCTGGCGCAGGTCAAGGACAGCGGTGAGCGCACTCGCCGGCATGTCGACCAGGCGGCCAGTGCCGCCGGTGCGGCGGGCGAAGACGTGCGCCAGCAGCACGAGGACCTGGACCAGGTGGCCACGGCGATGAACGAGATGAGCGCCACCGTGGCCGAGGTCGCACGCCACGCGGTGGGCGCTGCCGACTCCGCGCGTGGGGCCGACGGCCATGCCCGCTCCGGCCAGCAGGCCGTGCGGCGCAGTGCCGAACTGATCGAGGCGCTGACCGGTCAGCTGCAGCACAGCGGGCGCCAGGTCGAGCAGCTGGAGGCGGAGACCGCCGGCGTCGGCCAGGTGCTGGAGGTGATCACCGGCATCGCCCAGCAGACCAACCTGTTGGCGCTCAACGCGGCCATCGAGGCGGCGCGGGCCGGCGAGGCCGGGCGCGGCTTCGCGGTGGTTGCCGACGAGGTGCGCACCCTAGCCAGTCGCACCCAGCAGAGCACCGGCGAGATCCAGGCGATGATCCAGCGCCTGCAGGACGGCGCGCGCCAGGCGGTGGTGGCGATGCAGCAGAGCGAGGGCATGGCGCGGCAGAACCTGCAGCACATCGGCGAGGCAACGACGGTGCTCGGGCATATCGTCGGCGCGGTGGACAGCATCAATGCGATGAACGCGCAGATCGCCACCGCCGCCGAGCAGCAGAGCCAGGTGGCGGCGGAGATCGACCAGCGCATCGTGCACATCTCCGGTCTGGCCGAGCGCAGCCACGGCGATGCCGATCTGGTGGTGGAGGCCAGTTCGCAGATCCAGGCCGAGGTGCGCCGGCTCAACGAGCAACTCGGCCGCTTCCGCACCTGAGAACCTGCTTACGATCTCCTGGCTCGCGGCCATACGGCGTTAAAAACGACCTCGGAATGCTCATTTACCACTCGTAAACTCCGCTTCCTCTGCCGTTTTTAACGCCGTCTGGCTCTAATCCAGAAGACCGTAAGCAGGTTCTGAGTGGCTATCGGGCCGATTGAAAACCTTGCCGGGACATCGGCGCCGCTGCGGTTCATCCTGTCGCTCGAAACTGACCGACCAGACAGGAGAAAGTGGCGATGAAATTCCACACACGCAAATGGGTCAAGCCCGAAGACCTCAACCCCAACGGCACCTTGTTCGGTGGCAGCCTGCTGAAGTGGATCGACGAGGAGGCGGCGATCTACGCCATCATCCAGCTCGAGAGCCAGAGCGTGGTGACCAAGCTGATCTCCGAGATCAACTTCGTCAGCTCGGCGCGCCAGGGCGACATCATCGAACTGGGCCTGACCGCCACCGAATTCGGCCGCAGCTCGATCACCCTGCGTTGCGAGGTGCGCAACAAGATCACCCGCAAGAGCATCCTGACCATCGACCGCCTGGTGTTCGTCAACCTCGGCGCGGATGGCCTGCCGGCGCCGCACGGCAAGACCGAGATCACCTACATCCGCGACCGCTTCAAGGAAGAGCCTGCGACAGCCTAGCGCTTGGCGGGCGGGCGGAGACTGGCAATACTGTCGCCCCCTCCGCCCCTCACCGGCTGTAGATGATGAAGTCCAAACTGCTCCTGGCCCTGCTGGCCTGCACCCTGATGGCCGGCTGCGACCGGGTCGACCCCAATTCGCCGCTGGGCAAACGCCAGACGCTGTTCAAGGACATGCTGCGCAGCAGCGAGGACCTTGGCGGCATGCTGCGCGGGCGCCTGCCGTTCAACGAGCAGCGTTTCGCCGAAGGCTCGGTCAAGCTCGACGAGCTGTCGCGCCAGCCTTGGCAGTATTTCCCTCAGGTGCGCGAGAGCGGCGACGACAGCCACGCCCGCGACGAGGTCTGGCAGCGCCAGGAGCGCTTCCAACAACTGGCCAAGGAGCTGGAGGCGGCCACTGGCGAGCTGCGCTCGGCGGCGCAGGCCAAACCCTTGCAGCCCCAAACGCTGGAGGCTCCGGTGGCCAAGGTCGAGGCGGCCTGCAAGGCCTGCCACGAAGAGTTCCGCATCTACTAGTTACCGCCTAGAAGCCGGCGACCCCTGCGCTCTGCAGCTGCTCGCGCAGCTGCAGCACCTCCGGGTGGCGGAAGAAGGCTGCCAGCTGGGCTGCGCGGGTGGGCCCCACGCCAGCGTAGCTGTCCCAGTCGCCGACACTGCGCGCGGCCAGCGTCTGCCAGTCGCCCTGCAGCGGAGCCGAGCCACTCGGTGGCAGGCCCAGCGCCACCAGCCACTGCTGGAACGGGCGCTGGCGCGCGCCGGTGAAGCTCGCGTGCAAGTTGGCGGCGCTGCGCTGGCCCAGACCGGGTCGGGCGGCCAGGTCGCTCTCGCGCAGCTCCAGCCAACCGAGCAAACCTTCTAGTCGCAGCTTGTCCCAGGTGCCGGCGCCAACGCCGGACATGCCCAGCCCGCGCTTGCCGCCCAACCATTGCAGGCGCGCGGCGAACTGGCTCTCGCAGCCGGGCGTCGGCCGCCAGCAGCTCAGCGCATGGTGTTGCGCCGGGTCCGGCACGCGCAGTTCGGCGCGTTGCTGGCTGCGCCAGACCACGCTGTCGACGCGCGGGATGGTCAGGCCGGCGAGGGCAACCTGCACCTGATCACCGGGACGGATGTCCAGGGTCTGCCAGCGCTGCAGCGAGCCGAGGCCGACGCGCTGCACGCGGCGCCCATCGAGCTCCACCGGCTGTAGTTGCAACAGTGGCGTGATGCGCCCGGTGCGACCGATGCGGAACTGCACATCGCGCACCTCGGCCAGGGCCTGGCGTGGTGGATACTTCCAGGCTGCTGCCCAGCTCGGTGGCTCGGCGACCCAGCCATCGCCGCTGGGGCGACTGCCCTGGCGCAGTACCACGCCATCGCTGGCGAAGGGCAGCGGCTGGCGATACCAGCGCTCGCGCCACTGCTCGGCTTCTTCCACGCTGCGCAGCGGCAGAGTCAGGGCGACGCTGTCGCCGAAGCCCAGTTCGCGCAGGCCCTGCAGGCGTTCGGGCATGCTCGCGGGGCCGTTGGGCCAGTCCCAGACGAACAGGCCGATCTGCGCCGCTCGTGCCGCATCCAGCTCGCCGCGGGCCATGGCGCCGGCGGCCTGACCACGCAGGCCGTTGCCGCCATCGCGCGCCTGGACGTGGGCGGGGGTACGCCAATACAGCTCGCCCTGCAGGATCAGCTCGTCGTGGCGCGGCAGCTGCCGGGGAATGGCGTCGATCATGCGGGCGCGCGCCGTCCAGTCCTGGCCGCTGCGCCCGTCGCCGCGGCTGATCGCCTGCTGCAGGTTGCCGTCGCGGTAGACCAGGGTGACGGCCACACCGTCGACCTTGGGCTGGATCCACAGATCTTCGCGGCCGGACATCCAGGTGCGCACCGCCGCTTCGTCGCGCAGCTTGGCCAGGCCGGTCTGGGGTGCGGGGTGGATCAGCGGTCCGTTGGCGCCACGCAGCGTCGCATCGTCATGGTTGGCCGCCTGGGGAAAGCAGGCGCGCCATTGGGTCAGGCGACTACGGCTCTGGTCATAGATGTCGTCGTCGACCAGGGCGCGGCCCTGTGCGTGATAGGCCAGGTCCCATTCGGCGATGCGCTGCTCCAGGGCGGCGATCTCCTCGTGGGCACGGGTGGCGGGCCAGTCGGGGCAGGGGGCTGCTTGCGCCGCGCAGGCGAGCAGGCCGAATGAGGCGATCCAGCGGTACATGGCGAGCGTCCTTGCTCGTGAGTGACCGGCAATAGCCTAGTCGAGCCGTCGGACGGTGTCGGGTCAGCGTTGCAGGGCCTCCTGGGCTTCGCGCAACTCTTCGCGGGCCTCGGCCAGTTTGGCGCGGCGCTTCTCGACCTTTTCCGGGTCGTCCTTGCTCAGTGCCTTCTTCAGCTCGGCTTCACGGGTGCGCACCTCGTGTTCCGCCTCCAGCACCTTCTCTTCGCGCGACTTGTGCAGGCTGGCGTCGTCGCAGTGTTCGACGACCTGGCTCAGCGCCTCCTCAAGGCCGGACTGGCGGTCGCGATTGCCTTGCGCCTTGGCCTCCTCGATCTGCTGTTGCAGGTGTTCGCGCTTGGCGGCGCAGCCGGTGGTTTCGGCAGCTGTGGTTGGCAGGGCAGTGAGAGTGGCGCAGGCGGTAAGCAGGGTGATGGCCAGCAGATGCTGATGGGGCATGACGTGTTCCTCCTCGGTTGCAGAGTGGACCGCTGCGGGGCAGGGAGGGTTGCATGTTGGCATGGATCTGCCGGCCCGGCCTTGATGCAGGGCATAAAAAAACGCCGCCTGCCGGGTAGGCAGGCGGCGTTCTTGCGGCGCGGGCTTAGAGGCCGGCAGCGGCGCGCAGGTCGGCGACCTTGTCGGTCTTCTCCCAGGTGAAGGTGCTGAAGGTGTCGTTGCCGACAGTCTTCTGCTGCGGGGTGCGACCGAAGTGACCGTAGGCTGCAGTCTCCTGGTACATCGGGTGCAGCAGGTCGAGCATCTTGGTGATGGCGTACGGACGCAGGTCGAACACTTCACGCACCAGCTTGATGATCTTGTCTTCGGCGATCTTGTGGGTGCCGAAGGTGTTGATCGAGATGGAGGTCGGCAGGGCCACGCCGATGGCGTAGGACACCTGGATCTCGCAGCGGTCGGCCAGGCCGGCGGCAACGATGTTCTTGGCTACGTAACGACCGGCATAGGCAGCCGAACGGTCGACCTTGGATGGATCCTTGCCGGAGAAGGCGCCACCACCGTGACGGGCCATGCCGCCGTAGGAGTCGACGATGATCTTGCGGCCGGTCAGACCGCAGTCGCCCACCGGGCCGCCGATCACGAAGTTGCCGGTCGGGTTGATGTGGAACTGGGTGTCCTTGTGCAGCAGTTCGGCCGGCAGGGCGTGCTTGATGATCAGCTCCATCACGCCTTCACGCAGGTCGGCCAGCGACACTTCCGGGTTGTGCTGGGTGGACAGCACCACGGCGTCGATGCCGACCACCTTGCCGTTCTCGTACTGGCAGGTGACCTGGGACTTGGCATCCGGGCGCAGCCACGGCAGCAGGCCGGACTTGCGAGCTTCGGCCTGGCGCTCGACCAGGGCGTGGGAGAAGCGGATCGGTGCCGGCATCAGCACGTCGGTTTCGTTGCTGGCGTAGCCGAACATCAGGCCCTGGTCGCCGGCACCCTGGTCTTCCGGCTTGGCGCGGTCGACACCCTGGTTGATGTCCGGGGACTGCTTGCCAATGATGTTCATCACGCCGCAGGTGGCGCCGTCGAAGCCGACGTCGGAGCTGGTGTAGCCGATGTCGCAGATGACGTCACGGACGATCTGCTCGAGGTCGACCCAGGCGCTGGTGGTGACTTCGCCGGCGACGATGGCGACGCCGGTCTTGACCAGGGTTTCCACGGCCACGCGGGCGTGTTTGTCCTGGGTGATGATGGCGTCGAGGACGGCATCGGAAATCTGGTCGGCGATCTTGTCCGGGTGGCCTTCGGACACGGATTCGGAGGTAAACAGGGAGTATTCGCTCATTTTAAAATCCTATTCCTATTCATACCTGGTTTGGCGGGTTTGCTTCGCATCCGGCTTGGCGAAGTGCCGTACCTGAATCTGAAAGCCGTTCTTGAGGCCCACATAGAGGCTCTCGCCGGGCGTGAGCCCCGCGGCATCGGCCCAACGGGCCAGATCTTCCTGTTCGAAGCCGAGCCAGAGATCGCCGCAGGCCGTCCTGGCCCAGCTCTGGTCGTGGCTGCACAACTCGGTCACCAGCAGGCTGCCGCCGTTCTTCACCAGGCGGGCCAGCTGTTTCAGCGCCTCGGCCGGGGCGGCGAAATGGTGCAGGACCATGTTCACCACCACGCAGTCGGCGGCGCCGATTTCATCGTTCAGTGCATCGGCGAGCTGTAGCTCGACGTTGCCCAGTTGTTCTTGCTCGCAGCGCTGGCGAGCCAGCTCCAGCATCGCCTCGCTGTTGTCCAGCG
Organism: Pseudomonas sp. Gutcm_11s; assembly: GCF_028649395.1. Classification (GTDB taxonomy): domain Bacteria; phylum Pseudomonadota; class Gammaproteobacteria; order Pseudomonadales; family Pseudomonadaceae; genus Aquipseudomonas. Next base: position 468,189 of record NZ_JAQSUW010000017.1, read on the forward strand.
CGACCACGCGGGCGAAGCGCCGCGCCAGTTCCGGCAGAAAGCCGCCGTCGCCGGGGCCGACTTCCAGCGCGGTGCTGCCGGCAGCAAAGCCCAGCGCATCGAGCAGGGCCAGCACGCTGTCGCGATACTGCGGCAGGCCGGCGATCAGGTCCTGCTGGGCCTGGAACTTGTCTGCTGTCTTGGCGAAGAAGTCGCGGCTGGCGGCGGCGCGCTGGGCGTGTACGGCGGCGATGCGCGCCTGTACCTCGTCCGGCAGTTGCAGGCCGTCGACCTCGGCCAGCAGCGCGCTGTGCAGCGCACCACCAAGCAGCTCGCCCTGCGGCAGGGCGCGGCGGTAGAAGATTGCGTTGCCCTCGCGGCGGGTGGCCACCAGGCCGGCCTGGGCCAGCACCTTGAGGTGGTGGCTCATGCCGGATTGGCCGATGGCGAAGATCTGCGCCAGCTCCAGCACGCCGAACGAATCGTTGGCCAGTGCGCGCAGCACGTTCAGGCGCAGCGGATCACCGCCGGCCTTGCACAGGGCAGCGAGTTCGTCGGCTGGCTCGAAGCGGAGCTGGGGCGCGCGCATGTTCATAAGGGCCGCAGTCTAGTCGGTCACTTTTCATCCAGCAACAGCAATATCAAAACTTTTTGATATTGCTTGGTGGGGCGGCTGCAATGCCTTGTACGGGCGTTGCTTGGCGGCTTTCGTCGATCTTTCATTGCCCCGACGGCGCCTGCTGGGCGAAAATACGCGCCTTTTTCCGCCCCCCTTCATTTAGAAGCAGCCCCCGCAGGAGATTCAGCGATGCCCAGCCGTCGTGAGCGAGCCAATGCCATTCGTGCCCTCAGCATGGATGCTGTGCAGAAAGCCAACAGCGGCCACCCAGGCGCCCCCATGGGCATGGCGGACATCGCCGAAGTGCTGTGGCGCGACTTCCTGCAGCACAACCCGAGCAACCCGAACTGGGCCGACCGCGACCGCTTCGTGCTGTCCAACGGCCACGGCTCGATGCTGATCTACTCGCTGCTGCACCTGACCGGCTACGACCTGGCCATCGACGACCTCAAGCAGTTCCGCCAGCTGCACAGTCGTACCCCGGGCCACCCGGAATACGGCTACACCCCGGGTGTCGAGACCACCACCGGCCCGCTGGGCCAGGGCATCGCCAACGCCGTCGGCTTCGCCATTGCCGAAAAAGTGCTGGGTGCGCAGTTCAACCGCCCGGGCCATGAAGTGGTCGACCACTTCACCTACGCCTTCCTCGGCGACGGCTGCATGATGGAAGGCATCAGCCACGAAGTCTGCTCGCTGGCCGGTACCCTGGGCCTGGGCAAGCTGGTCGCCTTCTACGACGACAACGGCATTTCCATCGACGGCGAAGTCCACGGCTGGTTCACCGATGACACCCCGGCGCGCTTCGAGGCCTACGGCTGGCAGGTGATCCGCAACGTCGACGGCCATGACGCCGACGAGATCAAGACCGCCATCGAGACCGCGCGCAAGACCAGCGACCGTCCGACCCTGATCTGCTGCAAGACCGTGATCGGCTTCGGTTCGCCGAACAAGGGCGGCAAGGAAGAGTGCCACGGTGCCCCGCTGGGCAACGACGAGATCGCCGCCACCCGCGCCGCGCTGAACTGGAACCATGGCCCGTTCGAGATCCCTTCGGAAATCTACGCCGAGTGGGACGCCAAGGAAGCCGGTGCCGCCCGTGAGGCCGCGTGGAACGACAAGTTCGCCGCCTACGCCGCCGCCCATCCGGAATTGGCCGCCGAGCTCAAGCGCCGCCTGGCTGGCGAGCTGCCGGCCGACTTCGCCGAGAAGTCCGCCGCCTACGTCGCCGAAGTGGCCGCCAAGGGCGAGACCATCGCCAGCCGCAAGGCCAGCCAGAACGCGCTGAACGCCTTCGGCCCGCTGCTGCCGGAGTTCCTCGGCGGTTCCGCCGACCTGGCCGGTTCCAACCTGACCCTGTGGAAGGGCTGCAAGGGTGTGGAATCCACTGACGCCGCCGGCAACTACCTGTTCTACGGCGTGCGCGAGTTCGGCATGAGCGCCATCATGAACGGCATCGCCCTGCACGGCGGCTTCATTCCGTACGGCGCGACCTTCCTGATCTTCATGGAATACGCGCGCAACGCCGTGCGCATGTCCGCGCTGATGAAAAAGCGCGTGCTCTACGTGTTCACCCACGACTCCATCGGTCTGGGCGAAGACGGCCCGACCCACCAGCCGATCGAGCAGCTGGCCAGCCTGCGTGGCACGCCGAACCTCGACACCTGGCGCCCGGCCGACGCCGTGGAATCCGCCGTGGCCTGGAAATACGCCATCGAGCGCAACGACGGCCCGTCCGCGCTGATCTTCAGCCGCCAGAACCTGCCGCACCAGAGCCGTGATGCCCAGCAGCTGGCCGATGTGGCCCGTGGCGCCTACGTGCTGAAAGACTGCGCCGGCGAGCCGGAGCTGATCCTGATCGCCACCGGTTCGGAAGTCGGCCTGGCCGTAGAGGCCGCAGGCAAGCTGAGCGAGCAGGGCAAGAAGGTCCGCGTCGTCTCCATGCCGTCGACCTCCGTGTTCGACCAGCAGGACGCTGCCTACAAGCAGGCCGTACTACCGCTGCAGGTCGGCGCGCGCATCGCCATCGAGGCCTCGCACGCGGACTACTGGTACAAGTACGTCGGCCTGGAAGGTCGGATCATCGGCATGACCACCTTCGGTGAGTCCGCCCCGGCCGCGCAGCTGTTCGAGGAGTTCGGCTTCACCGTCGCCAACATCCTGGAAACCGCCGCCGAGCTGCTGGACGCCTGATGCGCCCGGCCCCCTTGCATGAGGGGGCCACGCCGAGACCCCGCCATGGCCAAACGCCCGCTTAAAGTCGCCCTCAACGGATACGGCCGCATCGGCCGTTGCGTGCTGCGCGCCCTGCACGAGCGCGGCGCCGCGGCCGGCTTCGAGATAGTCGCGTTGAACGATCTGGCCGACCAGGCCAGCATCGAGTACCTGACCCGCTTCGACTCCACCCACGGCCGTTTCCCCGGCGAGGTGAAGGTCGACGGCGACTGCCTGCACATCAACGGCGACTGCGTGAAGGTCCTGCGCCAGAGCGAGCCAGAGGCTATCGACTGGGCCGGCCTGGGCATCGACCTGCTGCTGGAGTGCTCCGGCGTCTACCACAGCCGCGCCGATGGCGAGCGCTTCCTCAACGCCGGTGCGCCGCGCGTGCTGTTCTCCCAGCCGATGGCCGGCGAGGCGGATGTCGATGCCACCGTGGTATTCGGCGTCAACCAGCAGCGCCTGACCGGCGCCGAGAAGCTGGTGTCGAACGCCTCCTGCACCACCAACTGCGCGGTGCCGCTGCTCAAGCTGCTCGACGAGACGCTGGGCATCGAGTACGTGTCGATCACCACCATCCACTCGGCGATGAACGACCAACCGGTAATCGACGCCTACCACCATGAAGACCTGCGCCGCACGCGCTCGGCCTTCCAGTCGGTGATCCCGGTATCCACCGGCCTGGCTCGCGGTATCGAGCGCCTGCTGCCGGAACTGGCCGGGCGCATCCAGGCCAAGGCCATCCGCGTGCCGACGGTCAACGTCTCCTGCCTGGACATCACCCTGCAGGTCGCGCGCGACACCAGTGCCGCCGAGATCAACCGGGTGCTACGCCAGGCCGCCGAGGCCGGCCCGCTCAAGGGCCTGCTGGCCTACACCGAGCTGCCCCACGCCAGCTGCGATTTCAACCACGACGCCCATTCGGCGATTGTCGACGGCAGCCAGACCCGCGTGTCCGGCCCGCGCCTGGTCAACCTGCTGGCCTGGTTCGACAACGAATGGGGCTTCGCCAACCGTATGCTCGACGTCGCGGAACACTTCCTCGCCGTCTCCAACCCATCCAAGTAACCAGCCCCGTGAAGGACTGACCATGACCGTTCTGAAGATGACCGACCTCGACCTCGCCGGTAAGCGCGTGCTGATCCGCGAAGACCTCAACGTGCCGGTGAAGGACGGTGTGGTGAAGAGCGACGCGCGCATCCTCGCCTCCCTGCCGACCATCAAGCTGGCCCTGGAGAAGGGCGCGGCCGTGATGGTCTGCTCGCACCTGGGCCGCCCGACCGAGGGCGAGTTCTCCGAGGAGAACAGCCTGGCACCGGTCGCCGCCTACCTGAGCAAGGCTCTGGGCCGTGAAGTACCGCTGGTCAAGGATTACCTGGGCGGCGTCGAGGTGAAAGCCGGCGACATCGTGCTGTTCGAGAACGTGCGCTTCAACAAGGGCGAGAAGAAGAACGCCGACGAGCTGGCCCAGCAATACGCTGCCCTGTGCGACGTGTTCGTGATGGACGCCTTCGGTACCGCCCACCGCGCCGAGGGCTCGACCCATGGCGTGGCCAAGTTCGCCAAGGTCGCCGCTGCCGGCCCGCTGCTGGCTGCCGAGCTGGACGCCCTGGGCAAGGCCCTGGGCAACCCGGCTCGTCCGATGGCTGCCATCGTTGCCGGCTCCAAGGTCTCCACCAAGCTCGACGTGCTGAACAGCCTGAGCCAGATCTGCGACCAGCTGATCGTCGGCGGCGGCATCGCCAATACCTTCCTCGCCGCCGCCGGTTTCCCGGTCGGCAAGTCGCTGTACGAGGCCGACCTGGTCGACACCGCCAAGGCCATCGCGGCCAAGGTCAGCGTGCCGCTGCCGGTTGACGTGGTCGTGGCCAAGGCCTTCGCCGAAGACGCTGAAGCGACCGTGAAAGCCATCGCCGACGTCGCCGAAGACGACATGATCCTCGACATCGGCCCGCAGACTGCCGCGCAGTTCGCCGAGCTGCTGAAGTCGTCCAAGACCATCCTGTGGAACGGCCCGGTCGGCGTGTTCGAGTTCGACCAATTCGGCAATGGCACCAAGGTGCTGGCCCAGGCCATCGCCGAGAGCCCGGCGTTCTCCATCGCTGGCGGCGGCGACACCCTGGCGGCCATCGACAAGTACGGCGTGAACGAGCAGATCAGCTATATCTCCACCGGTGGTGGCGCCTTCCTCGAATTCGTCGAGGGCAAGGTCCTGCCGGCCGTGGAAGTGCTGGAGCAGCGCGCCAAGTAAGGCCCTGCCGACGATCATGTCGTCGGCAGCTTGAAGAGCATCGGCGCTAAACCAAAGTCCTCTTCGCGCGGTCCCTTGCACAGGAACCCCGGAGAAAGGAGCACGGTCATGCGCCAGCTCGCGATACTGTTACTCTGTGCCGGCCTCGCCGGTTGTAGTGGCAAGGGCTCGGCCCCCAGCACCTGCGAGGTGCTGAGCCCGCCCGAGATCATCCTGCCGACTACCCAGGACGACCAGCGGGTCGAGGCGCAGAGCAGCGGCGACCCGACGGTGAGCGGCAGCGAGCAGCAGAACTGCCCCTGACGTTCTGACATGGAGTGTGCGATGAGAGCATTGATCCTGGCGTTGTCCGCGCCGCTGCTGAGCGCTTGCGCCAGCCAGTCGGAGCCAGCCGACCAGTGGACCCGCTGGGTCTGCGACAGCCAGGCCGAAGTGCTGTGGCGACCGGTGGGCGACGAGGCAGTCGACCTGCGCCTGGGCGGCGGTGACATCGTCCACCGCCTGCAGCGCGAACCCTCGGGTTCCGGCGTGCTCTATAGCGACGGCATCCTGGCCTTCCACAGCAAGGGCGAGGAAGGCCTGGTGTACCGGGTGGCGGACAACGACCTGATCGGTCGCGGCTGCAAGGCACAGTAATTGCGGTAAGCAGGGCTCGGACCACGGTTCGGGCCGCTAGTGCGGCGGGCACCTAGCCCCGCCGGATTCGAATCCCGCGCGCCGAGAAGGGGCGCGGGGCGGGAGAGGGTGACCCCCGATCCCCTGAAACTTGAACAAGGCCCGCCGCTGCGGCAGGCTTGCACGATCAACGACCCATTCCGGGAGAAAGGAACACCATGGCACTCATCAGCATGCGCCAGATGCTCGACCACGCCGCCGAATTCGGCTACGGCGTGCCGGCCTTCAACGTCAACAACCTCGAGCAGATGCGCGCGATCATGGAAGCGGCCGACAAGACCGACTCCCCGGTGATCGTCCAGGCTTCCGCCGGTGCTCGCAAATACGCCGGTGCACCCTTCCTGCGCCACCTGATCCTGGCCGCCATCGAAGAATTCCCGCATATCCCTGTGTGCATGCACCAGGACCACGGCACCAGCCCGGACGTGTGCCAGCGTTCGATCCAGCTGGGCTTCAGCTCGGTGATGATGGACGGCTCCCTGCGTGAAGATGGCAAAACTCCGGCCGACTACGAATACAACGTCCGTGTGACCCAGCAGACCGTGGCTTTCGCCCACGCCTGCGGCGTGTCCGTGGAAGGCGAGCTGGGCTGCCTGGGCAGCCTGGAAACCGGCATGGCCGGTGAAGAAGACGGCGTTGGCGCCGAAGGCGTGCTCGACCACAGCCAGCTGCTGACCGACCCGGAAGAGGCTGCCGACTTCGTCAAGCGCACCCAGGTCGACGCCCTGGCCATCGCCATCGGCACCAGCCACGGCGCCTACAAGTTCACCAAGCCGCCAACCGGCGATGTGCTCTCCATCGAGCGCATCAAGGAAATCCACAAGCGCATCCCCAATACCCACCTGGTGATGCACGGCTCCAGCTCGGTGCCGCAAGAGTGGCTGAAGGTGATCAACGAGTTCGGCGGCGACATCAAGGAAACCTACGGCGTGCCGGTCGAGGAAATCGTCGAAGGCATCAAGCACGGCGTGCGCAAGGTCAATATCGACACCGACCTGCGCCTGGCCTCTACCGGTGCCATCCGCCGCATGATGGCCGAGCACCCGAGTGAGTTCGACCCGCGCAAGTTCTTCGCCAAAACCATCGTCGCCATGCGTGACATCTGCATCGCCCGCTACGAAGCCTTCGGCACCGCCGGCAACGCCTCCAAGATCAAGCCGATCAACCTGGAAGGCATGTTCCAGCGCTACGCCAGCGGCGAGCTGACCGCCAAGGTCAACTAAGCTAGCTGCTGCACCGAAAGCCCCGCTCTGCGGGGCTTTCGTCTATCTGGGGGGAGGGGAATATGCGGCCCATCGTGCGTGGCGTCTTGTGGGGCACCGTGCTGGTGCTCACCGGCTGCGTCCAGCAGGCGCGGCAGGCAAGCTCTGTCGAACCGGCTGCACCTGTGCTGGTGCTGGTCGATCCACAAAGCTGCGGCGAACGGGCGGATTGCACCACCAAGGTCTCGCGCACGCTGCTGTTCGTCTTCGACTATGCCGCCGCCGGTGGGCATCTGCTGCAGCGCCAGGGGCGGTTGTTGTTCACCCCGGATGAGGTCGCTCCGAGCGAGTGGCCGGCCATTGCCATTCGCCTGGCCGAGCCGGCTGACAGCCGCTTCGAGTTCGCTGCCGAATGCCAGGTTGCGCAATGCCGCTACGGCGCAGATGAGCTGCTGCGGGTCTATCGCAGCTATCTGGCTGATCGGCCCTGCTCGCTGTTGCTGGACGCCGCGGTGCGTGGCTGCGCGCCCTGATGGTGGCTGGCGGGGTTACACTGCGCCCATGAGCACGCCTTTCAAATACCTCCAGGGCTACCCGCCGCACCTGCAGCAGCAGGTGATGCAGATGGTCGCCGAGAATCGCCTGGGCGATTACCTGGCCAAGCGTTATCCCGATCGCCACCAGGTGCAAAGCGACAAGGCGCTGTATGGCTACACCACCGAGCTGAAACAGGAATACCTGCGCAGCGCGCCGGCCATCGACAAGGTGCTGTACGACAACCGCCTCGACCTGACTCATCGGGCGCTGGGCCTGCACACAGCGGTGTCGCGGGTGCAGGGCGGCAAGCTCAAGGCGAAGAAGGAGATCCGCGTGGCCGCGCTGTTCAAGGACGCTGCGCCGGAGTTCCTCAACATGATCGTGGTGCATGAGCTGGCGCACCTGAAGGAGGCCGAGCACAACAAGGCGTTCTACAAGCTGTGCCAGTACATGTTGCCGGACTACCATCAGCTGGAATTCGACCTGCGCCTGTACCTGACCTGGCGCGATCTGGCGGACTGACCACGGAGCGCTCTCATGGATGAGATCAACCCTTACGCCACACCGGGAAGTGCTTTGCGGCGGGATGTGGCGGTGGTTCTCGGCAAGCCACGCGGCTACGGCTGGTACAAGTGGTGCAGCCTGATCTACGGCGCTCTCGCCCTGCTTACCGCCCTGATCGCCTGGTTAAGCAAGGCGCTCAACTTGGCGCCGATGAGCCTCGTGGTGACGACGATCATCTTGGCGCCGTTGATCAGCTACTTGCTGATCACTACGCGTGCGCGTGCACTCATCTATCTGTGGCTGCCTCTGCACCTCCTAGGTGCTTTGATGTTGCTGGCCTTTGGCTTCGACAAAGTAAGCGAGGCTGGCCCCTTGAGGGCCGGCATCATCCTCTTCATGGTCGGTAGCAACCTGCTGTCCTGGCCGGCCAGCCTGTACTTCCACTGGCGCCTGGGCAAGAAGTAGGCAACGCCAGCCAGCCCACGTGAGCGCTGGCCTGTAGCCATCCATCACCGGCTTATCCACAGAGTCATCCCCGGCCTCTGTGCACAACCTGCTGATTCGAAAGCGCTTTTCTGGTGTGCGACCAATGGCATGGGGGTTGCCGGCGGGCGGTGCCATAGTGGTGACATCACTCGCAGGAGGGACCGCCATGAGCAGCGCCCCGCTTACGCCCGAGCAGCTGAGCAGCTTCAGTCCGATGGACTTCCTCACGCCTGCCTATCGGCAGCAGCTGCATGCCGGGCTCAAGTATCTGCAGCACCCGGCCGGCACCCAACTGCTGACCAAGGGCGAGCGCGCCCTGGCCCAGTACTACCTGCTGGAGGGCAAGGTGGCGGTGGATGCCGGGCCAACCCGGCAGACCATCGAGGGCGGCTCGCCCCAGGCGCACATGCCGCTCAACCCCGGGCAGACCAACCCGCACAGCATCAAGGCACTCACCGACGTGCGCCTGTTCGCCGTCGAGCACCAGTTGCTGGAGCGCTTGCTCGGCTGGAGCCAGGATGCTGCCTACCAGGTCAGTAGCCTGGGTGGCGGCATGGTCGAGGAGCACGACGAGGACGACTGGCTGGCGCGCCTGCTCAATACGCCGCTGTTCGGCCGCCTGCCGCCATCGCACCTGCATGCGCTGTTGGCCCGCTTCGAATACCTGGCGGTGCGTGCCGGCGAGGCGGTGGTCACCTATGGCGAGCCGGGCGAGCACTTCTACGTGATCAAGCAGGGGCGGGCGCGCATCAGCCTGCCGCAGGCCTATCGCGAACAACCGACCCAGGTGCTGGAACGCGGCGACTTCTTCGGCGAGGAGGCGCTGGTCAGCGGTGCGGTGCGCTCGGCCAGCGTGACCATGCTGGAGGATGGCGAGCTGGCCCGCCTGCACCGCGAGGTGTTCGTCGAGCTGGTGCGGCCGAGCCTGATTCCGCGCATCAGCGGCCAGGACCTGGATCGGCTGAGCCACCAGGGCAGCCGCAAGTACCTGCTGCTCGACGTACGCCTGGCGGTGGAATATCGCCTGGGCCACCTGCCGGACAGCTTCAACCTGCCGGTGGCCAACCTGCGCACGCATGCCGACAGCCTGGATCGTGCCACCTGCTACGTGGTCACCCCGGACGGCGGCATTCGCAGCGAGCTGGCCGTGCACCTGCTCAATCAACTGGGCTTCGACGCCTACCTACTGAGCGATACGACTCCCCAAGCGGCCTGAGCAGGAGCGCTACATGCGCCATCCCACGTTGTGCTCGTTGTTGCTGATGTTGTGCTGCGGGGTGTTTGCCGGTGTGTCGGCGGCCCGCGAGCTGCTGGTGGTCGGCACCAGCTTTCCACAGGTCTATGAGCGCGATGCCAGCGGTGACTTCACCGGCCTGGCCCCGGCGGTGCTGCGCCGCCTGGCGGCCGAACTGGGTGGCGAGCTGCGCTTCGAGCTGTACCCCTGGGCGCGTGCGCAGCGCATGGTCGAGCATGGCGAGGCGGACATCCTGGTCGGTCCCTATCGCACCGCCGAGCGCGAGGCGCGCTTCGCCTTCGCTGCCGAGCCCTTCTACCAGGACCGCATCCTGTTCTATGCGCGCATCGACCGGCGCGCGGATTGGGACGGCGACTATGCCAGCCTGGCGGGGCGCCGCGTCGCGGTGGTGCGCGGCTGGATCTACGGCCGCCAGTTCGAGGACGCGCGGGCGCGCCTGCAGCCGGTCACGGTGGAGTCGGTGAGCAACGGCCTGCGCATGCTCGCGGCTGGCCGCATCGACCTGCTGGCCAGCAACCAGCGCAACACCCAGCCGTATCTGACGGCGCCATTGCAGCAGACGGTCGCCGAGCTGCTGCCGCTGATCGACGTGCAGCGCGGCTACTTCGCCTTCCCGCGAGATCCCGACCACGACCGACTGCGCGAGCGCTTCGACCGCGCCTTCGATGAGCTGGTGGCCTCGGGGCAACTGGCGCGGCTGGCGGCGCCGCTCGGCGTCAGCGTGCCCTGAGCGGCGTCACTCCACGCGCAGGATCTGCCAGGTGGCAGGGCCGGCCTGCACCTCGTCGCCAGGGCCACGACCGAGCAGCTGGGCGCCGAGCGGCGCCTGGGTGGTGATCAGTACCACCTCCTGCCCATCGTGCTGCAGCTTGAGGCCGGCGCCATCCGGGCCGAGCAGCAGGCATTGCTGACGACCGGCGGCGTCTTCCAGCCAGATCAGGGCGCCGAGCTGGATGCCGCTGGCGTCGTAGTAGGCGCGCAGCTGCAGGGTGCGCCAGGCATTCAGCGCACGGCGGATTTCCTCGACCCGGCGCGACTGCCCGGCGGCCAGGTAGGAGGCCTCCAGGCCACGGGTGTCGTACTTGTTCTCCGCCTTGCTCTCCTCGTGGGTGGCGGCCTGGCGCGCGGTTTCGGCGGCGGCGACCAGCAGCGCGAGATCGGCCTCGAGGCGCTGGCATACCTGTTGCTGGAGGAGAAGCTTGTCCATGGTGCGACATCGGTGGTGGCGGGGCGTGCAGGGTAGCAGCCTCACCGGCGCCGGTCGCGAGTCCTACACTCTGATCGACCACGACCCGGTGAACTGCAATGCGTATTACCCGCTGGCTGGGATGCCTGTTCGCCCTGTGCCTCGCCGCCACCTCGCGCGCCGAGTCGCTGCAGCTGTATACCGAGGAATATCCGCCGCTGAACTTCGCCCGTGACGGCCGCCCGGTGGGGCTGGCGGTGGATCTGGTGCGCGAGCTGTTCGAGCGCACCGGCGATCACGGCGTGATCAGCGTGGTGCCCTGGGCGCGCGGCTACCAGGCGGCGCAGGACGAGCCGAACACGGCGCTGTTCGTCACCATGCGCACTCCCGAGCGCGAGCAGCGTTTCAAGTGGGTCGGCCCGCTGGCGATGGCCATCACCAGCTTCTATGCCCTCAAGGGCTCGGGCATCCGCATCGGTTCGCTGGAAGAGGCGGCGCAGGTCGGCACCATCGCCGTGCCGCGCCAGTGGTACAGCTACCAGGCGCTGCAGGGGCAGGGCCTGCCGAACCTGTACGGGGTGATCGGCCCGCAGCAGATGATGAGCATGCTGCGCCACGGCCGGGTGCCGGTGGTGGTGGCCGACAACCTGACCCTGGAGAGCCTGCTGGCCCTCGGCGGCCTGCGCCCGGGCAGCGTCGAGCCGCTGTATGGCTTCCTGCACAGCGAGGCCTACATCGCCTTCTCGCCGAGCACTGCCGACGCGGTGGTGCAGAACTGGCAGGAGGCGCTGGACTCGATGAAGCGCGACGGCAGCTTCGCCCTGATCTACCGGCGCTGGCTGGTGGAGCAGGAAATTCCCGCCGGCCTGCTCGACAGCGCCGCGCCCTGAACCGCGCCTACTGGCCGCTGCGGCGCATGCCGATGTGCGGGATGTCGTCTTCCAGGTACTCGTCGGTCACCGCGGCGAAGCCATAGCGCGCGTAGTAGCGCTGCAGGTGCGCCTGGGCGGAGAGGTAGACCGGCAGCCCCGGCCAGCGCTCGGCGCAGGCCTGCAGGGCGCGTTCCATCAACTCGTGGCCGAGGCCGCTGCCGCGCGCCTCGCTGGCGATCACCACGCGGCCGATCACCACCTCACCCTCGTGACGTTGCGGGTCGAGCAGGCGCAGGTAGGCCACCAGTTGGTCGCCGTGCCAGGCCAGCAGGTGGCAGGTATCGCCGAGCAGGTCCTGGCCATCCACCTCCTGGTAGGGGCAGTTCTGTTCCACCACGAACACGCGGGTGCGCAGCGCGAGCAGGGCATACAGCTCGTGCTTGTCCAGGTCGGAGTGGTGTTTGCAGTACCAGGTGAGGGTCATGGTGCGGGCCTTGCGCGTGAACGAGGTGCCGATCCTGCCACAGCCGGCGCGGGCAGTCGCGGCCGCCGGGGTGTTTCGCTGTCCACTGGCCAGGGGCCACCTACACTCGATGCTGGGGGCATGGAGGTGTGCTTTGGTTGGTGAGACTACGGAATATTCGATCTACCGGCGGGTCGTGTCGCAGCTGATGCAGGGACAGGAGCAGTTGCCCAGCCTGCCGGCGCTGACCCTGGACATCCGCCGGGCGCTGAGTGACGGGCGGATCACCACTACGGCGCTGGCGAAGCTGATCAGTCGTGCCCCGGCGCTGGCTGCGCTGCTGATGAAGCATGCCTCCGGGGCGCTGTACCGGCACCCGGTGGCGCCGCGCACGCTGCAGGACGTGATCGGCCTGCTCGGCATGCGTGAGGTGGACCGCATCACCATGGTGCACAGCATCAAGAGCCTGTTCACCCTGCACAGCCCGGCGCACAAGCGCCTGTTCCTCGAGGTGTGGGGGCGGCTGACGCTCAAGGCCAGCACCTGCGCCATGCTCGCCCGCCTGCTCGGCCACGTGACGCCGGAGCACGCGCTGCTGGCCAGCCTGCTCAGCGAGGTGGGTACCCTGGCGGTGCTCTCGGCCTTCCGCGACGAGGCGGACATTCCCTCCGGCGAGCTCTACTACAAGCTGTGCCGCGAATACAGCAAGTCGCTCGGGGTGATCGTGCTGAAGAAGTGGGCGGTGAACGACGAGTACATCTCGGTGATTCGCGCCGCCGGCAACTGGGCCAGCACCGAGGGCCACGAGCTGGGGCTTATCGACCTGGTCAACCTGGCCCTGTTCCATGCCATCAAGGAGCGCAACGTCGATGCCGATCTGCCACTGCTGGTGGAGCTGGCGGCCTTCCACAAGCTGCTGCCGCCGCTGAATTTCATCGGCGACAACGGTGAACTGGAACTGGTGGTCAACCACCGGGCGGACATCCATGCGCTGGCCGAGACGCTGTACTAGCCGCTGCTGCCTGCTGCTCGCCTTCCTCAGCCTCGGCAGCATTGCCCAGGCCGAGGAACGCTGGCGGGTGGTCGTGGCGGAGCTGGTCGGGGTGGCCGTGGAGGGCGAGCGCAATCCGCTGCTGGAGATGCTGGCTGCGCTGGACCAGCAGCTGGAGGGCGTGACGCTGGAGGTGCGCCTGCAGCCCTTCGCCAGGACCATGCTGCTGGTCCAGCAGGGCCGTGCCGAGCTGCAGTTTCCCTACATCGAGTTGCCGCAGGCGCCGGAAGGGCTGCGCTATGGCGAGGAGTCGATCGGCACGGTGCGCTTCATGCTCTATTCGCGCCGCGACCAGCCGCTGGCCCGCCGGCAGGTGATGAGCGAGCGCTGGCGCCTGAGCGAGGCACGTCTGGCGCAGAGCGGCCTGGGTTTCGATACCCAGCAACTGGAACGCCTGCGCCCGCTGTTCGGCCAGCGCTGGCGGCGGGAGCAGCTGGCTGTGCAGCTCGGTGATCGTCCCGAGCTGTCGGCGCTGGCCTTTCCCTACCGGATCGAGACGGACCGGGCGCATGTCGATGCGCTGGGCATTCCGGTGCTGCCCAGCAACAGCGTGGCCAGCAGCCTGGAGAAACTGGTGCGCCGGCGCATCGACGGCTATGTGCTGGCGCCGCTCAACGTCGAGCCGGAGATCGACCGCCTGCGCCTGCGCGACGAGCTGCAGGGAGTGGGCTTCGCCGACTACCGCGCCGGCTGGCTGGTGGCGGACACGCCGCAGGGGGCGGCCATCGCCACGCGGGTCAGCGCCGGCTTGCGGGCGCTCAAGGCCAGTGGTGAATTCGAACGTCTGATGGGGCCGATGCTGCGTCAGATGCAGGGCCGGGACTGGCCCTGAGCCGGCTCAGGAAGCGGAGCCCTGATCGACGCGCACGCCGTTGCGACCCTCGGCCTTGGCCTGGTACATGGCCATGTCGGCCTGGCGCAGGAGCAGAGTGGGGCTGTCCTCGCCATGGCTGAGGGCGATGCCGATGCTGGCGCCGACGAGGACCTCGCCCTGGGGCGTGGCGATGGGCTGGCCGAGCTGCCTGAGGATGCGCTCGGCCATCTCGCGTGCGTCCTGCTCGCCGGCGAGTTCCTCGCAGACCACCACGAATTCGTCGCCGCCGAGGCGCGCCGGCAGGTCGCAGTCGCGCACGCTGCTCTGCAGGCGCTGGGCGACCTGCTCCAGCACCAGGTCGCCGAGGGCATGGCCGTGCTGGTCGTTGATCGGCTTGAAGCCGTCCAGGTCGATCAGCATCACCGCCAGCAGGTCGCCGCTGCGCTGAGCGCGGCGCAGGGCCATCTCCAGGTGTTGCTGCAGGGCGTTGCGGTTGGCGATGCCGGTCAGCGGGTCCTGCAGGGCCAGGGCCTGCAGGCGCTGGTTGGCGGCGGCCAGCTCCTCGGTACGCTCGGCCACGCGCTGTTCCAGGCGACGCTCCTGGGCTTGCAGGCTCTCCTCGCGCAGGCGCTTGTGGGCGTTGAAGCGGGCGGCGAGGGCGAAGGACAGCAGGATCATCTCCAGCATCGAGCCGATCTGCATGGCGTGCAGGGTGAAGAAGTTCGACGGGATCAGGGCGAAGTTGCGCAGGGCCAGCAGGGCGGCGCCGCACAGCAGCATGGTCCAGGCCAGGGCGAAGAAGCCGGCGCCGGGCACGCGGTAGCGCACGCTGACGAAGGCCACGCTGAGCAGCACGGCGCAGACGCTGACGCCGGAGATGGACATGGTCTTCAGCGCCAGCGGCACCGGTAGCAGCAGGGTGGCCAGGGCGCAGGTGAAGATCACCACGAACCAGCGCCCGAGGAACCGGTCCCAGCGCGGCAACCACTGGCGCGTGTCGAGGAAGCTGCGGGCGAACAGCAGGGCGATGGCGCCGGAGGCGCAGATGCCGAACGGCAGTGCGCGGTTGGTCCACCAGCCGGCGCCCGTCCACAGCAGCTGGGCCCCCATGCCGTTGAGGCCGAGCAGGCCGATGCAGAAGGTGGAGACGAACAGCACGTAGTAGATGAAGGGCCGTTCGCGCAGGGCGATGAACAGCAGCAGGTTGTAGCTGCCCAGCGCCAGCAGGGCGCCGAAGTAGATGGCCTGCACCACGTAGCCACGGATGCTGTGCTGCTCGTGCTCGGCCAGGCCGTAGATGCTGGCGCTGAGCGTCATGCTGCCGGCGGAGCTGGCGCGCAGATAGAGGGTGCGGCGCTCGCCGGGGGCCAGATGCAGGTCGAACACCGGGGTGCGGTTGCCCACGCTGCGCTGCTCGTACACCACCATGTCGCCACCCTGGCTGAGACGGATGCCGTCGCTGCCGACGTCGAGCAGCTGCACCAGGTCGAGCGAGGGATAGTCCACTTCCAGGCGCCAGCGCCCCGGGCGGTCCAGCGTCGATTGCACCTCGAGGCGCAGCCAGATGGCGCCGCTGACGTAGCCGAAGCCCAGGTCGCGGCGCGTGGAACTGCTGCTGAAACGCTCGGGATGGGCGATCAGCTCGTCCAGCTGCAGGTGGCCATCAGGGTCGGCCAGGTAGTCGGCAACGCCATACAGGGGCTGGGCCTCGGCGTTCTTCGTCAGCTGCAGGGGCGCCGCCCAGCCGGGCAGGGCCAGCAGGCAGAGCAGGAGCAGCAACGAAGACAGAGCGGGGCGCATCAGGAGTCCATGGCGGTGTGCCGAGGGCCAATACTGGCAGAGGGCCAGGGTCTGCGCCAAGCCGGATGTGATCACAACTGGCATTGGCGGCGTGGCGCGCTGGCGTTTGCGGCCTGCCGTGATCGATGTCGGGCTGCTATGGTCTGTGCCCATCGCCCCTCGAGAGCAACGCCATGCCCGCGCCCTGCATCCTGATTCCCCTGCCGCGTCGTGACTTCGATCCCAGCGAGGCCGCCCTGGCCTGGCGTCAGCTGCACCGCGCCGGCTACCGGGTGTGCTTCGCCACGCCGGATGGGCAGCCGGCCGAGCCGGACCCGCAGATGCTCAGCGGTGAGGGTTTGGACGCCTGGGGGCTGATTCCCGGCCTGCGTCGCCTGCGCCTGCTCGGCCTGCTGCTGCGCGCCAATGGCGAGGCACGGCAGGCCTGCGCCGAGATGCTGGCCGATCCCGACTACCGCAACCCGCTGCGCCATGAGCGCCTGCGCGAGGAGGACTTCGCCGGCCTGATGCTGCCCGGCGGGCACTGGGCCCGGGGCATGCGCGAGTACCTGGAGAGCGCGCCATTGCAGGCGCTGGTGGCTGCCTTCTTCGCGAGCGACAAGCCGGTGGCCGCGGTGTGCCACGGCGTGCTGCTGGCGGCGCGCAGCAAGAGCGCCGATGGACGCTCGGTGCTGCACGGGCGCAAGACCACCGGGCTGACCTGGAAGATGGAGAAGACCGCCTGGGACCTGACCCGTTTCTACGGCCGCTGGTGGCAGGGCGATTACTACCGCACCTACTCCGAGGCGCCGGGCGAACCGGCCGGGCACATGAGCGTGCAGGGCGAAGTGGGGCGGGTACTGGCCAGCCCGGATGACTTCCTCGACGTAGCCAAGGACGCGCCCGACTTCTGGCGCAAGACCAGCGGCCTGCACCGCGACACGCCGGACGACAGCCGTCCGGCCTGGGTGGTGCACGACGGCAACTATGTGTCCGGGCGCTGGCCCGGTGACATGCACGAACTGATGCGGCGCTTTATCGAGCTGCTGCCGGCGGCCTGAGCTGGTTCAGACGAACTGAGCGGCGGCGTGGGCCGAAGCCCAGGCCCACTGGAAGTTGAAGCCGCCCAGGTGGCCGCTGACGTCCAGCACTTCGCCGATGAAGTACAGGCCCGGCGACTTCTGCGACTCCATGGTCTTCGACGACACCTCGCGGGTGTCGATGCCGCCCAGGGTCACCTCGGCGGTGCGATAACCCTCGGTGCCGGCCGGTACCAGCGTCCACTCGGCCAGCTTGGCCGCCACCGCTTCCAGCTCCGCCGGGGTGTACTGCTTGAGCGGCTTGCTGACGAACCATTGCTCGGCCAGCAGGCCGGCCATCTTCTTGGTGAACAGCTCGGCCAGCAGGGTCTTCAGCTCGCTGTTCGGCCGTTCGCGCTGTTGCGCCGCCAGCCACTCGGGCAGGTCGATGTGCGGCAGCAGGTTGATGCTGATGGCGTCGCCCGGTTGCCAGTAGGAGGAGATCTGCAGGATCACGGGGCCACTCAGGCCGCGGTGGGTGAACAGGATGTTTTCCTTGAAGCTCGTGCCGTTGCAGCTGACCACGCAATCCTCCACCGAGGTGCCGGACAGTTCGGTGCACAGCGCCTTGAGCTGTGGCTCGGTGATGGTGAAAGGCACCAGGCCGGCGCGGGTCGGCAGCAGGCTGTGGCCGAACTGCTTGGCCACCTGATAGCCGAAACCGGTGGCGCCAAGGGTAGGGATGGATAGGCCACCAGTGGCGATCACCAGCGACTCGCAGGCGAACTTGCCGGCACTGGTGTGCAGGGCGTAGCCGTTCTCGGTCTTGGCGATGGTCTCGACCGAGGTATCCAAGCGCAGGTCGACGCCGTGTTCGTCGCATTCGCTCAGCAGCAGGCTGAGGATGTCGCTGGCCTTGCGGTCGCAGAACAGCTGGCCGAGCTTCTTCTCGTGGTAGGGCACGTCGTGCTTGACCACCAGTTCGACGAAGTCCCACTGGGTGTAGCGGGCCAGCGCCGACTTGCAGAAGTGCGGGTTGTGCGAGAGGAAATTGGCCGGCTCGCAGTACATGTTGGTGAAGTTGCAGCGGCCGCCACCGGACATGAGGATCTTCTTGCCCGGCTTGTTGGCGTGGTCCAGCAGCAGGACCTGGCGCCCGCGTGCGGCGGCTTGCGCCGCGCACATCAGGCCGGCGGCGCCGGCGCCGATGATGATGACCGGGAAGAAGGACACGGCTGAACCTCGATGAGTCGCAAAGCCGCGCATTCTAGCGGAAAGCGCGGGCCGCCTTGGCGGCGCTCGTCAGGCCGCCTCGGCCTCGCGCTGTTCCGGGCGCTTCTGCAGGTGCGCCGTCAGCGTGCGCAGCGGCGCCAGCTGGCGGCAGATCAGGCCGAGCTGCACCTGCACCAGGCGGTGGCCCTCGTCCATCTCGTCGGGCAGCTGCTCCAACTCCTCGGCCAGGGCCTGGTCGGCCTCGTCGTACACCGCGACCGGCTGGCCACTCTGCAAGCCGCTGGCGATGGCGTCGAGGCTCTGGGTGATGTGGGCCACGGCGCGGTCGTGCAGGTCATCGCTGGCGTCGGCGGCGAGGCTGGCGCGGTGCGCGCCGAGGGCCGACAGGTAGCTGAGCAGGGTGTGCGACAGGACCAGGAAGCGGAAGCCGGTCTCGGCGTCCTTCCGGAAGTGGCCGGGCTCCAGCAGCATGTTGGACAGGGTGGTGGACAGCGCCGCGTCGGCGTTGTGCGCGTTGCGCCGGGCCAGGCGGTAGCTCAAGTCGTCGCGGGCGCCGGACTCGTACTGCTGCATGATCTGCAGCAGGTAGCGGCTGTTGCTGCTCAGGGTGCTGGCCAGCACCTGGTTGAGCTTGCGCCCCTGCCAGTCGGGCAGGATGAAGAACACCGCCAGGCCGGCGATCACCGTACCCAGCACCGTATCCACCAGGCGCGGCCAGAGCAGGGTGTAGGCGTCGCTGATCTGGTTGAAGCAGAGCACCACCACCAGGGTCATGGCCGTGGTGGCCAGGGTGTAGCGGTCGACCCGGTTGGTGAAGAACAGCACCCCGGCGGCCACGGCGAACAGCGACTGCAGCAGCGGATCGGGGAACAGGCGGATCAGCGCCCAGCCCAGGACCAGGCCGAGCATGGTGCCGCTGACCCGCTGCACCAGGCGCATGCGCGTGGCGCCGTAGCTGGGGCGGCAGACGAACAGGGTGGTGAGCAGTATCCAATAGCCCTGCTGCGGGTGAATCCAGTGCAGCAGGCCGTAGCCGGCGAGCAGCGCGGCGGACAGGCGCAGGGCGTGGCGGAACACCAGGCTGGTGGGGGTGACGTGCTGGCGCAGGCGCTCGAAGGCGTCCTTCAGGCTCTGCGGCGAGCGGTCGAGCAGGGCACTGTCCTGTTCGTCGGCCAGGGC
Organism: Pseudomonas sp. Gutcm_11s; assembly: GCF_028649395.1. Taxonomy (GTDB): domain Bacteria; phylum Pseudomonadota; class Gammaproteobacteria; order Pseudomonadales; family Pseudomonadaceae; genus Aquipseudomonas. The sequence goes on from NZ_JAQSUW010000017.1 coordinate 487,507, forward strand.
GTCCGGGTTGCTGGCGCTGGACAGCTTGCGCTCGAGGGTGGCCAGGTTGCTGGCCAGGGCGCCGAGCGAGCGCAGCAGGCGGCGCCAGGCCGGGTTCTGCTGCTCGCGCAGGTAGGTCATGGAGGCGTCGAGGTCGGCCATGGCCTGGCTGTTGTCGTTGTAGTCGAACGGCTGGCGCAGGCGGATGGCGCGGCCCAGCGCCTGGCAGGCCTTGCCCTGCTGGCTGAGCAGGCGGCCGCAGCGGAACATCACGTCGCTGTGGAAGAAGGCTTCGGCCAGGGCGTTGTACGGGTAGTGCGAGGAGCTGGCGCGCTCGTGGATGTCCTGGGCGATGAAGTACAGCTTGAGGTAGCGGTTGGTCTTCTGCCCGCTGCGCTTGCGGCTCATGCGGTTGAGGATGATCTCCTTGGCCAGGTTCAGCGCGGTCACCACCCGGCCGTTCTGCCGCGCCAGCTCCAGGCGCCGCGCCTCGACGTCGAGCTGCTTGATCGGCTCGAACAGCGAGGCTTTCAGGCGCAGGTAGGCACCGAGCTCGTCGAACACCCGCGACAGCGCCTGCTGCACCGGTTGCTGGCTGAACAGCATGCTCCAGACGATGCCGAGCAGGCCGTACCAGGCCGCGCCGCCGATCAGCAGTAGCGGCTCCTGCCAGAAGGTGCCACCGAGGCCGCCGCGATGTTCCAGGCCGATGGCGGTGTAGATGGCCAGGATCAGCGTGGCCTGGGCCACCGTGGCATAGCGCTCGCCGATGCCGCCGAGCAGGGTCATGGCGAAGCTGGCCACGGCCAGGCCGACGCCGAACAGCAGCGGATAGGGGAACAGCAGCTGCACCGAGACCGCGGTGACGCCGAAGCAGGTCAGGGTCACCAGCAGGGCCTGGGTGCGGCCGCGCCAGTGGTCGTCGCTCTCGGCCAGGGCGCTGGCGATGCAGCCGAGGAACAGCGGGATGACGAAGGCGATGCGGTCCAGGTACCAGCACAGGGCCATGGCCCCGGCCAGGGCGATGAACACCCGCACGCCGTAGGTGAATTTGTCGCGCGCCCAGAGCTGGCGCAGGGTGTGGTTCAGCGATGAAGGCATGGGCGAACGGCTACCCGCCGAAAAATGAATGGATTGCCGGAGAAGACGGCAGAAGGCGCCTGCGAGGCACCATTTTTATCGACCTTTAGTGTGAGGATAGCGTGCACGCGGCGGCAACGAAAAACGGGCCCGCGGGCCCGTTTGTTGTGCAGCTGACGCCGGCTCAGTCCTCGCCGTCGTCGTCATCGCCGCCGTCGACCTTCATGCCCAGCTCCTTGATCTTGCGAGTCAGGGTGTTGCGGCCCCAGCCCAGCAGCACGGCGGCATCGCGGCGGCGGCCGGCGGTGTGCTTGAGTGCGGTCTCGATCATGATCCGTTCGAAGGCCGGCACGGCGCTGTCCAGCAGGCTGGACTGGCCGCGCGCCAGGGCCTGGTCGGCCCACTGGCGCAGGCCCTGCTCCCAGTTGGTCGCCGGGGCGTTTTCCTGGGGCTGGGTCAGCAGCTCCGGCGGCAGGTCGTCGATGTGCACCTCGCGACCGGAGGCCATCACGGTGATCCAGCGGCAGGTGTTCTCCAGCTGGCGCACGTTGCCCGGCCAGGGCAGGTGCTTGAGGTAGTCCTCGGTTTCGCTCTTCAGCAGCTTGGGCTCGACGGCCAGCTCCTGGGCGGCACGGCCGAGGAAGTGGCGGGCCAGGGTCGGGATGTCCTCGCGGCGATCGGACATGCGCGGGATGTGAATGCGGATGACGTTGAGGCGGTGGAACAGGTCTTCGCGGAACTTGCCGGCCTGCACCAGGGATTCGAGGTTCTGGTGGGTGGCGGCGATGATGCGCACGTCCACCTTCACCGGGGTGTGGCCGCCGACGCGGTAGAACTCGCCATCGGCGAGCACGCGCAGCAGACGGGTCTGGGTGTCGGCGGGCATGTCGCCGATTTCGTCGAGGAACAGGGTGCCGCCGTCGGCCTGCTCGAAGCGCCCACGGCGCTGGTTGGCCGCGCCGGTGAAGGCGCCTTTCTCGTGGCCGAACAGCTCGGACTCCATCAGGTCCTTGGGGATCGCCGCCATGTTCAGCGCGATGAACGGCGAGGCCGCACGCGGGCTGTGGCGGTGCAGGGCGTGGGCGACCAGCTCCTTGCCGGTACCGGACTCGCCGTTGATCAGCACGGTGATGTTGGAGTGGGACAGACGACCGATGGCGCGGAACACCTCCTGCATCGCCGGCGCCTCGCCGATGATCTCCGGGGTGCGCGACAGCGCGGCCGGCGCCTCCAGGCCCTGTTGCTCCTGGGCGTGCTGGAAGGCGCGCTTGACCAGCGATACCGCCTCGTCAACGTCGAACGGCTTGGGCAGGTATTCGAAGGCGCCGCCCTGGTAAGAGGCCACCGCGCTGTCCAGGTCGGAATGCGCGGTCATGATGATCACCGGCAGGCGCGGGTACATGTCGCGGATGCGTGCCAGCAGGTCGAGGCCGCTGGCGCCGGGCATGCGGATGTCGGAGATGATCACGTCCGGTTGCTGGCGGGTCAGGCGGGTCAGCACGCCATCGGCGCTGTCGAAACTCTGGGTGGTCATGCCCTCCTGCTGCAGGGCCTTTTCCAGAACCCAGCGGATGGAGCGGTCGTCATCGACGATCCAGACGGTTTCACTGCGGCTCATGGCTGTGTAGCTCCTTGGTCCAGGGGCAGGAAGATCGAGAACACGGTGTGGCCTGGATGGCTCTCGCATTCGATCAGGCCCTGATGCTGACTGATGATGTTCTGGGTGATGGCCAGGCCCAGGCCGGTGCCGTCCGGGCGACCGCTGACCATGGGGTAGAAGATGGTTTCCTGCAGTTCCGGCGGGATGCCCGGGCCGTTGTCGATGATCTCCATCTTCACCACCAGGCGATGCCGTGTATGGCCGATGGTGAACTGGCGCAGCGTGCGGGTACGCAGGCTGATGCGGCCCAGGCGCAGGTCGCTCTGGCTGGACAGCGCCTGCAGGGCGTTGCGCACGATGTTGAGCACGGCCTGGATCAGTTGCTCGCGGTCGATCAGCAGGTCGGGGATGCTCGGGTCGTAATCGCGCACCAGGGTGATGCTGCCCTGGGCCTCGGCCTCGATCAGGCTGCCGACGCGCTCCAGCACCTCGTGGATGTTGGTCATCGCCAGCGACGGCAACTTGTTCGAGCCGAGCATGCGGTCGACCAGGTTACGCAGGCGGTCGGCCTCTTCGATGATCACGTTGGTGTAGTCGCGCAGACCCTCTTCCGGCAGCTCGCGGGCCAGCAACTGGGCCGCGCCGCGGATGCCGCCGAGCGGGTTCTTGATCTCGTGGGCCAGGCCGCGAACCAGCAGCTTGGTGGTTTCCTGCTTGGACAGCTGCGCTTCTTCCTTGGTGATGCGCAGCAGGCGGTCACGCGGGTGCACTTCGAGCAGCAGCAGGGTCTGTCCACGGCTGAGGATCGGCGTCACCGCGTAGTCGACGGTGATGGTCTGGCCGGCCAGCGAGGTGAGCATGGCTTCACGCTTGGTGAAGGGATGCGCGTGCTCGACCGCCAGGCGCAACGAGCTGAGCGCCTCGGGCGACTCGGTGAACAGTTCACTGATGAACTGCCCGTGGCTACGTTGCCCGCTCACTGCCAGCAGCATCTCGGCGGCTGGATTCATGTACTCCAGGCAGAGCGCATCATTGAGCAGGATGGTCGCGGTGGTGAGGTTATCCAGCAGTAGGCGGTGCAGGGCGTCGTTGATCATGGCAGGTAGATGTCCCAGCGATGGGCAGGAAAATGCAAGAAGCAAACCAAAGCCCTGAAAAGACGCGTATCTCTGCCGGCGACCGCCTTTCTGGCTGCGTTTCAGCGCAGCCTGCGCGGTCGTCGATGAACCAAAACGGGGAGAGTATAGAAATCGGTGCGCCAATGCGCACCGATTTGGTGCGATCGATTAGTCGACGAAGGGAAGGATGCTGATGATGCCCTTGTCCGGCTCCTTCGGCTTGTCCTCGATCGGGCACTCCGGACGTACGCCCCAGTCCTTCTTCTTGCACGGATTGGCAGCGCGTTTCTCGTTGAGGGAGGTGCGCTTCATATGGAAAGGCTGGCTGGGGGTGCGTTCGACGATGCGCCCGGCGGCGTCGACTATCTCTACCGAGACCTGGTGAGTGCCACGGTCGATATTCTCGAGCGGGAAGACGGGGCTGCGCCCCGCTGTGCTGGCCGGCTTGCCATCAAGAATCAGGCGGAAGTTGTGGCCGGGATGGAGTGTGGGCTCGCTGGTGGCACTGATGATCAGGTTGCCGGCCATGTCCCTGATCACGGCATCTGGCTCGGGGACCAGAATCCGCAGCACCTGGTAGCTTGCTTCGGGGTCGATGGGCTGTGGTGGTGCAGGGGGAGCTGTGCGGGTGGCGCTCATGTCGTTGGCCGGCGCCAGCTCGATGCGTTCGGCGTGCCCCGAGGGAGGCTGGTCGGTGAAGACTCGATTGCCGTCTGCGTCTATGTAGGTGTACACGCCCGCCAGCGCTGGCAGGCAGAAAAGGCTAAGCAACAGGCCGAGTGGCAAGCGACGCATGGGAGTCCTATCAGGGGGTGGGTCGAGGCGTGGGTTTCACCCGGGCCGGGCTGTTGGTGCTTACTCGTTGCACGGTGAAGGTGATGCCAGCGCTTTGCTGGACCTGCTGGCCGCTGGCAACTACTTCAACGGCGAGGCTATGTTCGCCACGATCGATGTTGACCAGCTGGAGGCGCGGCACATTGGTCGGCTGACCGTAAGGCTGCCCGTCCAATAGCAGTCGCAGGCTATGGCCTGGTTGCAGGTCCGGGTCGATGTTGACCCCTACGGTGAAGGTGCCGTTGTTGGCGCGCAATGCCTCTTCGCTGGGAATGTCCGTCAGCTCGAGAAGGCTATAGGCGAACTGCTCCTGTCCCGAGTCTTGCGACTGCTGTGTCGCCTTTGGCTGCTGCGACTCCACAGTATTGGTGGGTGGCAGCTCGACCGATTCGGCGCTCTGGCCTTCCGGTGGCTGGTTGGTGAATACCGTGTTGCCGTTGGAGTCGGTGTACTTGTAGATCTGCGCGGCGGCCGGCAGGGCCAGGGTGCAGAGCAGGCAGGCGGTGAGCAGGCGCATCGGTAGGCTCCTGAGTGATCCTGCGGCAAGGTTTGCACTGGCTGGCGCGCCTGGCAAGTGCGAGGGTCTTTCAGCGTGTTGTGGCGCAAGGATTTTGCGCTGTACGTGGACAATCCCGGGACAAAAAAAGAGGCCTCCCGAAGGAGGCCTCTCAGATGAGCCGGAAAGCTCAGGTCTGGATCAGACGCTGTAGTACAGGTCGTATTCCAGCGGGTGTACGAAGGTACGTACTTTGATTTCTTCTTCGGATTTCAGCTCGATGTAGGCATCGATGAAGTCGTCGGAGAACACGCCGCCCTTGGTCAGGAACGCACGGCCCTTGTCCAGTTCTTCCAGGGCCTCTTTCAGGCTTCCGCAAACCTGCGGGATTTCCTTGGCCTCTTCCGGCGGCAGGTCATACAGGTTCTTGTCGGCGGCATCGCCAGGGTGGATCTTGTTCTGGATACCGTCCAGACCGGCCATCAGCAGAGCGGCGAAGGCCAGGTACGGGTTGGCAGCCGGGTCCGGGAAGCGCGCTTCGATGCGGCGGGCTTTCGGGCTGGAAACGTACGGGATACGGATCGAGGCGGAACGGTTGCGAGCCGAGTAGGCCAGCATTACCGGAGCTTCGAAGCCCGGGACCAGACGCTTGTAGGAGTTGGTCGACGGGTTGGTGAAGCCGTTCAGGGCCTTACCGTGCTTGATGATGCCGCCGATGAAGTACAGGGCGGTGTCGGACAGGCCGGCATAGCCTTCGCCAGCGAAGGTGTTCTTGCCTTCTTTGGCGATGGACAGGTGCACGTGCATGCCCGAGCCGTTGTCGCCGTACAGCGGCTTCGGCATGAAGGTGGCGGTCTTGCCGTAGGCATCGGCCACGTTGTGTACGCAGTACTTCAGGGTCTGAACTTCGTCAGCCTTGGCAACCAGGGTGTTGAACTTCACACCGATCTCGTTCTGGCCGGCAGTCGCCACTTCGTGGTGGTGAACTTCGATGACCAGGCCCATTTCTTCCATGGCGTTACACATGGCAGTACGGATTTCGTGGTCGTGGTCGCACGGCGGAACCGGGAAGTAACCACCTTTGACGGCCGGGCGGTGGCCCTTGTTGCCGGACTCGACGTCGGCGTCGGTCATCCAGGAGCCTTGCTCGGAGTAGATCTTGAACATGGAGCCGGAGATGTCGGACTTGAACTTCACTTCGTCGAAGATGAAGAACTCCGGCTCCGGGCCGACGAAGACGGTGTCACCGATACCGGTGGTCTTCAGGTAGGCCTCAGCGCGCTTGGCGATGGAGCGCGGGTCGCGGTCGTAGCCTTGCATGGTGCTCGGCTCGATGATGTCGCAGACCAGGATCAGGGTCGGCTCTTCGGTGAACGGGTCCAGTACGGCGGTCTCGTCGACCGGCAGCAGGATCATGTCGGAGGCTTCGATGCCTTTCCAGCCATGGATGGAGGAACCGTCGAACATCTTGCCGACTTCGAAGAATTCGTCGTCCAGGGCATCACGGGCCGGCATGGTCACGTGGTGCTGTTTGCCCTTGGTGTCGGTGAAGCGCAGGTCAACCCACTTCACGTCGTGTTCTTTAATCAGTTGAATCGACTTCGACATGCTGTCCTCCAGGTGGATGGGGCCGGCTTCGCCGGCCTCCAAAATAGGTGCTTGAGCCGGGCGCGATAGTCCGCCAGACCAGGCTGCCTCACAAGGGAGCAAATTGCATGCCACTGCCCCGGAATGGGTTCGGAGCCTGAAACACAGGGGCTGCGCGGGTTGTGGCGATTTTTTGAGCGATTTTGCGCACCGAATCGGTGCTGGATATTTGCCGTGAGCACTATTTTGGTGCTTTGTGGCGATCGAGATTGTTTTTGGTCAAACCTTGAGCAATTTCCGCTATAATCCGCGCCCCTGTTTTTAGGCCTAGCGCCCGGCGCTTGTTTTTCCATGAAGCTCATCGTCAAACCCTTCGCAGAAATCACCATCAAGAGCCGGCCGGTGCGCAAGCAGTTCATCCGCCAGCTGGCGAAGAACATTCGCACGGTACTGCGTGATCTGGACCCGGGTTTGGATGTGCAGGGCGAGTGGGACAACCTCGATCTGATCAGCCAGGTCAGCGAGCCCAAGGTGCAGGCCGAGATGTTCGAGCGCCTGCGCTGCACGCCGGGCATCGCCCACTTCCTCGAAGTGCACGAATATCCTTACGTCGATTTCGATGACACCTTCGAGAAATGCCGCGCGCATTTCGGTGCGCAGCTGGCGGGCAAGGTCTTCGCCGTGCGCTGCAAGCGTGCCGGCAACACCCACGACTTCACCTCGATGGAGCTGGCCACCCATGTCGGCAGCCGCCTGCGCCGCGAGTGCGGGGCCGCCGGTATCGACCTGAAGAAGCCCGAGGTCGAGGCGCGCTTCGAGGTGCGTTACGACCGTCTGCTGATCGTGCATGCCCAGCACGAAGGCCTCGGTGGCTACCCGCTGGGTTCGATCGAACAGACCTTGGTGCTGATGAGTGGCGGCTTCGACTCCACCGTCGCTGCCTATCAGATGATGCGTCGCGGCCTGCTCACCCACTTCTGCTTCTTCAACCTCGGCGGGCGTGCCCACGAGTTGGGCGTGATGGAAGTGGCCCACCACCTGTGGAGCAAATTCGGCAGCTCGCACCGCGTGCTGTTCATCAGCGTGCCGTTCGAGGAAGTGGTCGGCGAGATTCTCGGCAAGGTCGACAACAGCCAGATGGGCGTGGTGCTCAAGCGCATGATGCTGCGCGCCGCCAGCCGCATCGCCGAGGAGCTGAATATCGATGCGCTGGTCACCGGTGAGGCGATCAGCCAGGTCTCCAGCCAGACCCTGCCCAACCTCTCGGTGATCGACGCGGTCACCGACACCCTGGTGCTGCGCCCGCTGATCGCTGCGCACAAGCAGGACATCATCGACACCGCCACCGCCATCGGCACCGCCGAGTACGCCAAGAACATGCCCGAGTACTGCGGCGTGATCTCGGTGAACCCGACCACCCGCGCCAAGCCCGGCCGCATCGAACACGAGGAGAGCCACTTCGACATGGCTGTCCTCGAGCGTGCGCTGGAACGAGCGACCCGCGTGACCGTGGACAAGGTGATCGATGCACTGGGCCAGGACCTGCAGGTCGAGGAAGTGGCCGAGGCGCTGGCCGGGCAGATCGTCATCGACATCCGCCATCCGGATGCCGCCGAAGACGAGCCGCTCACGCTTCCGGGCATCGAGGTGCAGGCCCTGCCGTTCTACGCGCTGAACAACCGATTCAAGGAACTGGATGAGACCCGCCAGTACCTACTCTATTGCGACAAGGGTGTGATGAGCCGCCTGCACGCTCACCACCTGCTCAGCGAGGGACATGCGAATGTTCGCGTCTATCGCCCGCATTAAGCGTGCAGGTCTGCTCGGTGGCAGCATCCGCCACCGACCTCCCGACCCTGGCGCCGCGTAATCCCGAGTTCATAACGGCCAGGCAGACTGCAGGGCCAAAGCTTTCAGAATCATTAATCGAGACGACATCCGTGATCGAAAATCTCCGCAATATCGCCATCATCGCCCACGTCGACCATGGCAAGACCACCCTGGTAGACAAACTGCTGCGCCTGTCCGGCACCCTCGACCGCAAAGAAGCGGAAAACGAGCGCGTGATGGACTCCAACGACCAGGAAAAAGAGCGCGGCATTACCATTCTGGCGAAGAACACTGCGCTGAAGTGGGGCGACTACAACATCAACATCGTCGACACCCCCGGGCACGCCGACTTCGGCGGTGAAGTAGAGCGCGTGATGTCGATGGTCGACTCCGTACTGCTGGTGGTCGACGCCCAAGACGGCCCGATGCCGCAAACCCGTTTCGTGACCCAGAAGGCGTTCAAGGCCGGTCTGCGTCCGATCGTGGTAGTGAACAAGATCGACCGTCCGGGCGCGCGTCCTGACTGGGTTATCGACCAGATCTTCGACCTGTTCGACAACCTCGGCGCCACCGACGAGCAGCTGGACTTCCCGATCGTCTACGCCTCGGCTCTGAACGGCATCGCCGGTCTGGACCACGAGAAGATGGACGACAACATGGACGCCCTGTTCCAGGCGATCATCGACCACGTGCCGGCCCCCAAGGTCGACGTCGACGGTCCGTTCCAGATGCAGATCTCCCAGCTGGACTACAACAGCTTCCTCGGTGTGATCGGCATCGGCCGTATCGCTCGTGGCCGCATCAAGGCCAACACCCCGGTAGTCGCCATCAGCGACGACGGCAGCAAGCGCAACGGCCGTATCCTCAAGATCATGGGCCACTCCGGCCTGCAGCGCGTTGAAGTAGCCGACGCCGAAGCCGGCGACATCGTCTGCGTATCGGGCATGGACGAGCTGTTCATCTCCGACACCCTGTGCGACCCGCAGAACGTCGAAGCCCGTCCGCCGCTGACCGTTGACCAGCCGACCGTGAGCATGACCTTCCAGGTCAACGACTCGCCGTTCGCCGGTAAAGAAGGCAAGTTCGTCACCAGCCGCAACATCAAGGACCGTCTGGACAAAGAGCTGCTGCACAACGTGGCCCTGCGCGTCGAAGCGGGCGAGTCCGCCGAGAAGTTCAAGGTCTCCGGTCGTGGCGAGCTGCACCTGTCGGTACTGATCGAAACCATGCGCCGCGAAGGCTTCGAGATGGCCGTGGGCCGTCCGGAAGTGGTGATCATCGAGAAGGACGGCGAGAAGCAAGAGCCGTACGAGAACGTCACCATCGACATCGAAGAGCAGCACCAGGGCTCGGTGATGGAGCAGATGGGTCTGCGTAAGGGCGACCTGACCAACATGGTTCCCGATGGCAAGGGCCGCGTGCGGCTGGAATACACCATCCCGGCGCGTGGCCTGATCGGCTTCCGTAACAACTTCCTGACCCTGACCTCGGGCAGCGGCATCCTGACCTCGACCTTCAGCCACTACGGCGTGATCAAGGCCGGTGAAGTCAGCAACCGTCAGAACGGCGTACTGGTCTCCATGGCCACCGGCACCGCCCTGACCTACTCGCTGGAAACCCTGCAGAGCCGCGGCAAGCTGTTCCTGGCCCCGGGCGACGAGATCTACGAAGGCCAGCTGGCCGGCATCAACAGCCGTGACAACGACCTGGTGATCAACCCCACCAAGGGCAAGAAGCTCGACAACATGCGCGCTTCCGGCAAGGACGAAGTCATCGCCCTGGTTCCGCCGATCAAGTTCACCCTCGAGCAGGCGCTGGAATTCATCGCCGACGACGAGCTGGTGGAAGTGACGCCGAAGTCGATCCGCCTGCGTAAGAAAATGCTCAACGAGAACGACCGCAAGCGCTACGAGCGCGCCAAGGTCTGATCGATCTGAGTCGCTGAAGAAGCCCCCGCCGGCCTAGCCTGCGGGGGCTTTTTTCTGGGCGGCGAAATAGTGCTGATGACGCCTTTTTGCACCTTGATGGCGCAATGCTTCTATCGTTTGACTCATGAAGTCAGCGAGGCTTCCGATATCTAGTTTCTGGCATGGGCTCGCCGTTTTCGCGGCGGCAGGGCGCCAGCGGATAGCTTCGAAGTGGCGGGGTGCGTGGCTCGGCATTTGCTAGCTCAAGCGCTTCGCAGTTTCGTCCGATTCAGGAGTTCGACGATGAATGCGCTGTTGCTGCCTGGGGTAAATGCTCTCGAGAAGTTCAGCTTCGCTCGCAAGTTCCAGTTGCTGGCGCTGCTGTTCATCCTGCCGCTGGCCTATGCCGCCTGGTCCATCGGCGACAACTACCTGGGCAAGCTCGAGGTGGTCGATGGCGAGCATTCCGGCGTGTTGCAGCTGCAGGCCCTGGACCGGGTCGAGCAACTGCTGATTCGTCAGCGCAACCTCACCGCACGCTGGAAATCCACCGAACGCAACCGCGAGGCCAGTGCCGAGACCCAGGCCGCCATCGCTCGCCTGCAGCAGAGCGAGAGCGAGCTGGACCAGGCCCTGGAGGCGCTGCAGAAGGTATTGGCCAGCGAGGGCGCCAGTGAGCAGGCGCAAGCGGCCCTGCGTACCCTGCAGGGTGAACGCGCCGGGCTCAGCGCCCAGGCCCTGGGCAGCGTCGGCTGGTGGCCGGATGCCTATGATCGCTTCAGCCAGGCCTTGCAGCGCCTCGGCGCGCTGCGCGAGCAGATCGCCACCGAGAGCGGCCTGATCCTCGACCCCTGGCTGGAAACCTACCTGCTCATGCAGCTGGCCACCCAGGACTCGCCGCGCCTGCAGCAGCGCCTCGGCGTGCTCGCCAGCGTTGGCCAGGGCGCCGTGGCGGCCGGCCAGTTCAGCCTGCAGAGTCGCCTGCAGCTGCGCGAGATCCGTGCCGCCGCTGGTGAGTCGCGCCAGCAGCTGGGCAAGCTTGGCGAGCGCCTGAAGGACGAGCTGCCCAAGTCCCTTTCGAGCTGGAACCAGACCTATGCCCAGAGCCTCGCCGGCCTGGATGAATGGCTGCAGCAGCTGGACCAGAAGATGTACGGCGACGGCGGCATCCAGCTCGATGTGGCCGCCTTCGAGCAAGGCATGGACGGCGCCCAGCAACATATCGAGACCCTGCAGCGCGCCACGCTGGAGGCGCTCGACAGCCGCCTCGGCCAGTACCGGGCAATGGCCCTGCGCGCGCTGATCGTCACCCTCGGCGCCTTCGGCCTGATGGTGCTGCTGGCGCTCTATGCCCTGGTCTGCCTGCAGGCCTCCATCCGTGGCAGCAGCTGGCGTATCACCTCGTTGGCCCAGTCGCTGCGCGATGGCGACCTGCGCCGCCATGTCACCGTACATGGCAAGGACGAGCTGGCGCTGATCGGCGCGGCGCTGAATGACGCCGTAGCGCAGATGCGCGACTCGCTGCAGGGCGTGAACCGTGAGAGCGCCGAGCTGGGCGACACCGTGGTCACCTTGAGCGGGCAGGCCCAGTCGGCCCTGCGTGCAGTGGAGCAGCAACAGCAGCAGGTCAGCCAGATCGCCGCCGCGGCCACGCAGATGGCTGCAACCGCGCAGAGCGTGGCGGAGAACTGCGAGATGGCAGCGCAGGACGCCACCCAGACCCGCCACATCGCCGAGCAGAGCAACCAGCGCAGCCAGCAGACCACCGCCAGCATGCGCCAGCTCACCGCGCGCCTGGGCGCCACCGCTGCGGCGCTGAGCGAGCTGCGCGAGCAGGCGCAGCAGATCGATCGGGTGGTGGACGTGATCAAGGGCATCGCCGAGCAGACCAACCTGCTGGCGCTCAACGCCGCCATCGAGGCCGCCCGCGCCGGCGAGCAGGGGCGCGGCTTCGCCGTGGTCGCCGACGAGGTGCGCTCGCTGTCGCAGCGCACCCAGGAGTCGACCCGCGAGATCAGCGCCACGGTCGAGGCCCTGCAGCGCGTGGTGCTGCAGGCGGTGGAACTGATGCAGGTGGCCTGCGGCCAGGCCGAGGTGGACGCCGGCTCGGTCACCGAACTGGGCGAGCACCTGGGCGAGATCGCCGGCGCCGTGCAGCGTGTCAGCGACATGATCGCGCAGATCGCCACCGCCGTTGAGCAGCAGGCCGCCACGGCGGAGGAGGTCAGCGGCAACATCCAGCAGGTTGACCAGGCCGCTGCCAGCCTGCTGCACGGCGCCCAGGCCGTGCATGGCGTGGCCGACCGCCTCAGCCAGGGTAGCCGCGCACTGGCGCAGAACACCGCGCATTTCCATCTGGATTGAGCGGGTGCGTAACGACGAGCGGCGTGATCGCCGCTCGGCATTTCCTGACTTGTTTACAAAGTTTTCACGGCCATCCCGGCAGATTGCCCGCCCATAGGGGGATTCCCCGTTTCGCCTTGGGGCTGTGATGACAAACGCGCAACCTGCCGGCGCCACTCGCGCCGGAATCGACTGGGCCGGCTTGGGCTGGGCCTTCCTGTTCTTCTGGTACTTCTCCGGCGTGACCCACCTGCTGATCAAGCTCACCGACTCGGCGGGCTTCAGCGGCCTGCGTCAGTCGCTGGTCATGAGCCTGATCTGGCTGGTGCCGCTGCTGCTCTGGCCGGCGCGTGCGCGCAGCACCGCGGCGGTGCTCGGCGTGGTGCTGTGGCTGGCCTCACTGCCGGCGTTCGGCTACTTCCTGGTGTACGGCCAGGAGTTCTCGCAGAGCGTGATCTTCATCCTCTTCGAGTCCAACGTCGCCGAGGGTAGCGAGTACCTGGCGCAATACTTCACCTGGTGGATGCCGCTGGCCTTCGCCGCCTATGGCCTGGGTGGCTGGCTGTTGTGGCGCAAGGTGCGTGCGGTGCGCCTGCCTGGTGCTGCGCGGTTCGTGCTGCCGTTGGTGCTGGGGCCGGTGGTGCTCGGCTACCCGTTGGCCAAGGAGTACGTGCAGCAGGGCCATTGGGGCGAGGCGGTGGAGCACCTGCAGACGCGCATGGAGCCGGCGGTGCCCTGGCAACTACTGGTGGGCTACGAGAAGTACCGCACGCAGCTGAGCGAGATGCAGCGCCTGCTGGCCAGCAATGCCGCAGTGGCGCCGCTGCGTGACCTGCACGACCTGGCCGGCGATCAGCCGAGCACGCTGGTGCTGGTGATCGGCGAGTCGACCAACCGCCAGCGCATGAGCCTGTACGGCTACGGCCGCGAGACCACGCCGGGGCTGGACAAGCTGCGCGACCAGCTGGACGTGTTCGACAACGTGGTGACGCCGCGGCCCTACACCATCGAGGCGCTGCAGCAGGTGCTGACCTTCGCCGACCAGCAGAATCCGGATGCCTACCTGACCACGCCATCGCTGCTCAACCTGATGAAGCAGGCCGGCTACAAGACCTTCTGGATCACCAACCAGCAGACTCTGACCGAGCGCAACACCATGCTCACCACCTTCTCCAAGCAGGCGGACGAGCAGGTCTATCTCAACCAGAACCGCAACCAGAACGCCCGCCAGTACGACGGCGACGTGCTCGAGCCGTTCTCGCGGATGCTCGCCGATCCGGCGCCGCGCAAGCTGATCGTCGTGCACCTGCTCGGCACCCACATGAGCTATCGCTTCCGCTACCCGCCGGAGTACGAGCACTTCACCGATGCAGCCGGCGCACCACGGCACGTCACCGAGGCGCAGCTGCCGACCTACAACAGCTACGACAACGCGGTGCTGTACAACGACTTCGTCGTCTCCAGCCTGATCGAGCGTTTCTCCGCGCGCGATCCGAATGGCTTCCTGGTGTACCTCTCCGACCACGGTGAGGCGGTGTTCGATGCGCCGAGGCCCGAGGTGCTGGGGCGCAACGAGGGGCGGCCGACCTCGCCGATGTACACCGTGCCCTTCATCGTCTGGCGTTCGCCGCAGTGGCGTGCGGGGCATCCGCTGCAGCTCGCCGGTGACCTGGGGCGGCCATACAGCAGCGAGCACTTCATCCACACCTGGGCCGACCTGGCCGGGCTGCGCTTCGCCGAGTTCGATGCCAGCAAGAGCCTGGTGAGCAACACCTTCAAAGAGCGCCCGCTGCTGATCGGCGACCCTCAGCTGCCGCAGAGCCTGATCGACTTCAGCCTGATCAAGCCGCATCCCTCGGATGGCGAGCTGGCGCAGAAGGAGAGCGCACGCGGTACCGCCCAGCCGCTGTGATACTCCCTTGGAGCGACGTCCGCCGGGCGCCGCTCGATCCCTCATCCCAAGTAGGGAATTTGCACCGGGCGATGGTGCCTTCCCTCCTGGCTGTCCCTAAAGTCCCTGGCCGCTTGCCCATCACAACAAGAACAAGGGAAAGGGACAATGAAGCAACTACTGACTCCTCTGGCCTGCGCCTGCCTGCTGGCCGGCGCGGCCTCGGCCCATGCCGGCGCCTACAGCGGCATGGTGGTGTTCGGCGACAGCCTGAGCGACGCCGGGCAGCGCCCGGAGGCCGCGGCGCCGAGTAATCCGGTGCGCCATACCAATCGCGTGGGGCCGACCTACGCCGCCGGCGAGGCCTACGGCTCCACCTCGCCGATGCTGATCAACGACGGTCTCGGCCTGACACCGCAGGTAGCCTCGACCAACATCATGCGCGCGCTCAATGGCCAGGCCGATGGCAACAACTGGGCGGTCGGCGGCTACCGCACCGAGCAGGTCTATGACTCCATCACCGGCGTGTTCGATCCGGCCACCGGCCGAGGCGGCTCGCAGGTGCGCGCCGGCCTCAACTACAGCGACCCGCTGATCCGCCAGCGCGATGGCTACCTGGTGTACCTGCGCAACATGGGGCTGAGCGTCGACCCGAACACCCTGTTCTACGTCAACGGCGGCGGCAACGACTTCCTCCAGGGCCTGGTGGTGGATGACGCCAGTGCACGTCTGGCCGCCGGGCGCCTGGCCGCCGGTGTAGAGGCGCTGCAGGCGGCGGGTGGGCGCTACTTCATGGTGCCGCTGCTGGTCGACGTGCCCAGCCCGGCCTACGGCGGCCTGCTCAACCCGGCCCAGGAGGCGCTGGCCGCCAGCTTCAACGCTGAGCTGGCTACCCGGCTCGCGGCGGTGAACGCCGAGGTGATTCCGCTCAACGTGCCGCTGCTCTACCGCGAGGTGCTGGCCGACCCGGCGGCATTCGGCTTCGACCCGACGGAGAACCTGCTGGGCACCTGCTTCTCCGGCTGCGCCTCGATCAACCCGCAGTACGGCATCACCGGCCTCACCCCGGACCCGGATCGACTGATCTATGCCGACGTCGTCCACCCGAGCACGGCCATGCAGCGCATCCTCGCCGACCAGGGGCTGTCGATTCTCGCCGCGCCCTGGGAGATCAGCCGCCTGCCGCAGGCCGGCGAATCGGCGCTGCGCAGCAGCCGCGAGCAGCTGCGCCGGCAATTGTTGTCCGACTGGGGCGCCTGGCAGGGCGAGGGGCAGTGGCGCGGCTTCGTTGGCGGCGCGCTGCAGCGCAGCGACTACGACGGCGATGACACCGCCGCCGCGGGCGATGGCCGTAGCGAGGGCCTGGGTGTCGGAGCCAGCTACCGCCTGAACGAACAGTGGCGCCTGGGGCTGACCCTGGATGTGCAGAAGCTGGACATGGAAATGGGCGCGAGCGACTCGGACTACGGCCTGCACAGCTATCTGGCCGGCGCCTTCGCCCAGTACCAGGATGGCCTGCTGTGGGGCGACCTGGGCCTCAATGCCGGCTATCTGGACTACCACGACCTCAAGCGCCGCTTCGCCCTCGGTCGCACCACCCGCAGCGAGCGCGGCGACACCGAGGGCCAGGTGCTCGGCCTGGGTGGGCGCTTCGGCATCGAGCTGAGTCCGCTCGAGCGCCTGCGTCTGTCGCCATTCGTCAGCGCCGATATCGCGCGGATCGAGGTGGACGGCTACAGCGAGAGCGGAGCCAGCTCCACTGCCCTGAGCTACGGCGAGCAGACGCTCGACTCGCGCCGCCTGGGGCTCGGCCTGCAGGCGCGTTTCGCCCTGGCGGACGACGCCGAGCTGTACGTCGAGATCGTGCGCGAGCGTGAGTTCGAGGACGATGAGAGCGAAGTCGATATGTCGTTGAACAGCGTGCCGGGCGTCGACTTCAGCCTGGTCGGCGCGGCCCTGGATCGCGACCAGACCCGCGCCAGCCTGGGCCTGCGTCAGCGCCTGGCGGCAGACCTGTCGCTGCAGCTGGGCTACGACTATCGCAAGGCGGGCGACGATGATCTGCACGGCGTGGGGCTTAGCCTTTCGCTGGATTGGTAAGCACCAAGGCCCGGCGCATGCCGGGCCTTTTGCATGGCGGAGCGGCCAGTGCAGCGGCGTCGCCTGATCGTCTGTGGCACCGCTTTTTCGAGCGCCAAGTGACATCGCCCGTGCGCTCGTCCATCAGGTTGTCCTGCGAATGGCCGGCTAGGCGCTTGTTAGCGTTTCGATACACCGAATAGAATGAGATGAGTTCTCAAATGATTTTCGGTGTCGCTCGCATCTCATCGTTCCAGCGAGCAGGGACGCCCCATAACTAAAACGAGCCGAACATGACCGCCCGAGCCTTGCGCAACTGGTACCTGGTGCACAAGTGGACCAGCCTGATCTCCACCGTCTTCCTGCTGATGCTGTGCCTGACCGGGCTGCCGCTGATCTTCCACGAGGAGATTGAGCACTACTTCGAGCCGCACCCCGAGCTCAAGGAGGTCGTCGCCGACTCGTCGCGCATCGACTACGACAAGCTGAT
This sequence comes from Pseudomonas sp. Gutcm_11s, assembly GCF_028649395.1. GTDB lineage: Bacteria > Pseudomonadota > Gammaproteobacteria > Pseudomonadales > Pseudomonadaceae > Aquipseudomonas. Next base: position 504,741 of record NZ_JAQSUW010000017.1, read on the forward strand.
CGCCGAGGCGCTGGCGGTGCGTCCGGGCGAGGTGGTGCGCTTCGTCGGCTACGACCCGGAAGAGCCGCTGGGCTTCATCTTCACCGCGTCGTCTATACAGCCGCCACCGCTGGATGCCTATATCCAGACCTTCGATACCCGCACCGGTGAGCTGTTTCCCTCCGAGCCGCCGGAAGACGGCTTCATGACCCTGATGCTGCGCTTGCACACCGACATGTTCCTCGGCCTGCCCGGCTACCTGTTCCTCGGCTTCATGGGCCTGCTGCTGGTGGCCTCGCTGGTCTCCGGCGTGGTGGTGTACACGCCGTTCATGCGCAAGCTGGACTTCGCCACCGTGCGCACCGCGCGTAGCAGCCGCCTGAAGTGGCTGGACCTGCACAACGTGCTCGGCATCGTCACCCTGGCCTGGGTGCTGGTGGTCGGCGCCACCGGGGTGATCAACACCCTGGCGATTCCGATTCTCGGCCTGTGGCAGAACGGCCAGCTGGCGGAGATGACCGCGCCCTACAAGGACCTGCCGCCTCTGACCGAGCTGGGCTCGCTGCACAAGGCGCTGGAGACCGCACAGGCGGCCGCGCCGGACATGAAGCCGAGCTTCGTTGCCTATCCCGGCACCGACTTCAGCAGCCAGCACCATTACGCGGTGTTCATGCGTGGCGACACGCCGCTGACCGCGCGCCTGCTCAAGCCGGCGCTGGTCGATGCCACGACCGGCGAGCTGACCGACATGCGCGAGATGCCGATGTACGTGAAGACTCTGCTGATCTCCCAACCGCTGCACTTCGGTGACTACGGCGGCCTGCCGCTGAAGATCATCTGGGCCGTGCTCGACATCATCAGCATCGTCATTCTCGGCAGCGGCCTGTACCTGTGGCTCGGCCGCCGCAAGGCGCCCATCGAGAAACGCCTGGCGGAGCTGAACGCCGGTGGTCTGCTGGTGGAGGGCAAGGCATGAGACGCGGACTCTGGATGATCTTCCGCTGGCCCCTGGTGCTCGGTGTGCTGAGCCTGTTCGGCCTGCTCTCGGCGCTGGTCGGCGACGAGGTCTACGACCTGCTGTCCTGGCTCAGCCTGGGTATACCGCTGGTGCTGCTCGGCGTGGTCTGGGTGCGTATGCGCAACACGCGCAAGCCATCCTGACCACGCGGCCTTACGCCTGGCGTCAGCCCTTGGGGCGCCAGGCGCAGTAGCCCGGGCGCGGGCCGATGCGCGGGTGGTTGCGGCAGGTGTCCGGGCGCTTGTCGTAGACGGTGCACAGGCGGGTCTTGCGATCCAGGTACATGCAGTCGTCGTTGCTCATGCGGGTCAGGGTGAAGATGCCGGACTTCTGGTTGAAGCGCTCGATCAGCCCTTCCTTCTGCAGGCGCTTGGCGATGTTCTTCGGCGGCTCGCCGCGCTCGAACTCGTCGACCACGCCCAGGCGGATCAGGTCGACGATGCGTACTTCCACCGGCATGGTGCAGCAAGTCGACATGCAGCTGGTGCACATGTCCTTGTTGTACTTGGTCCAGGTTTCGACGCGGTCGATTTCCGCGGCAGCGATCAGTTGCGGTCTCATGTTCGGGCTCGGTGGTGCGTTGCAGGCGCGCGATGATAACGGCCGCCCAGGCTTTGTGAAGCCTTTCCCGCTCGATGGTTTTGTAATCTTTGGCTTACAAGGCGTGCTGGCGAACGCCGCTGTCGCTTCGGTGAGTACGAGATTAATCTTGCTTTCAAGGACTTAGCGCAGGAAGCGCATCGAATTACAGGGACATGAGGGAATGTTCGCCAGGATGGCGCACCGACCACGGATGTCAGGAACCAGTCTGCAGAACCCCGCGCAAGCGGGGTTTTTTCTTTTCTGCGCTACGCATTTCCCTTTACCACTTCTTCCAGCAGCTTGCGCAGCAGGTCGAGCGTCGGCTGTTGGCGCTGCGCATCACGGAACACCAGGCCGACCTTGAGCGGCACGCGCGGCTCGCTGATTGGCTTCCACAGCAATCCCTGATTGGCATGCAGCTGGCGCGCCCGGCCCGGCAGCACGGTGGCCAGGCCGGCCGAGTGCGGCAGGCTGTCGAGGATGCCGCTCATGTGGTTGAGCTCGGCCTGCACATGCGGGCGGCGGCCGAGCAGGGCCAGCTGCTCCTGCCAGATCTGCCGCACGCGGAACTCCTCGCCGAGCAGCAACATGGGCTGCTCCGCCGCCTGGGCCAGCGACACCTTCCTGAACTCGCGCAGCGCGTGATCCGGCGGCACCACCAGCTGCAGCTCGTCCTCGTACAGCTCCAGGCTGTGCAGCCCGGGCTGGCGCGGCGGCAGGAAGCCGATGCCGATGTCCAGGCTGCCACTGAGCAGGCGCCGCTCGATATCCAGACCGGACAGTTCGTAGATCTGCACCACCAGCTGCGGCTGGGCGGCGCGCAGCTTCTCCAGCAGGTGCGGCACCAGGCTGGCGTTGACCGTCTGCAGCACGCCGATGGCCAGGCTGCGCGGCGCCCGGCCACGGAAGCCGCGCAGGGCATCGCGCGCGCGCTCGAGGCCGTCGAGCAGAGGCAGTGCGTGGCTGTACAGGGTGTGGGCGGCGAGGGTCGGCAGCAGGCGCTTGCCGCTGCGCTGGAACAGTGCCACTTCGAGATTCTGTTCCAGCTGGCGGATCTGCTGCGACAGCGCCGGCTGCGAAAGGCTCAGGCGCTCGGCGGCGCGGCCGACATGGCCTTCCTCGTAGAGGGCGACGAAGTAGCGCAGCTGGCGAAAGTCCACGGGATTTCCCTCGGTTATCGATAACTTCAGCTTATCAATGAAGCTGGGAAATCGAAATGTCGTTCCGCTCGGCTGCTTCCTATCATGGCCGCATCAACAGCCGCGACAAGGGTGACGGAGGAAATGGGTAAGGCAGAGGTGGCAGGATTATTCATAGGAAAAGCCGTGGATGAAGGCCGCGGCTATGTCAGTGCGCTGGGCAAGCTGCCGGTGAGCGCCGAGGTATGGCTCGGCCCACTGGGGCTGGAGGGCGACGAGCAGGGCGACAGCCGCCACCACGGTGGCCCCGAGCGCGCCCTGCATCTCTACCCGTCCGAGCACTATGCGCAGTGGCGCCAGCGCTACCCGCAGCGCGACTGGCAGCAACCGGCCTTCGGCGAGAACCTGTCGAGCCGCGGGCTGCTGGAGAGCCAGGTGTGCATCGGTGACATCTTCCGCTGGGGCGACGCGCTGCTGCAGGTCAGCCAGCCGCGCTCGCCCTGCTACCGCCTGGCCGAGCGCTGGCAGCTGCCGGGCCTGGCGCTGCAGATGCAGAACAACGGCCTGTGCGGCTGGTTCTTCCGCGTGCTGCGCCCGGGCTGGGTCAGCGCAGCGCTGCCCCTTGAGCTGGTGCAGCGCAGCCACCCCGGACTGAGCGTGGCCCAGGCCATCCGCAGCTACTTCCAGTTCCCCCTCGAGCGTGGCGGCCTGCAACAGCTGCTGGCTTGCGAGTCCCTGTCCGAGCGCTGGCGCCACAGCGCCGCGCGGCGCCTGTCCAGCGGCCAGCTGGAAGACTGGCGCAACCGCCTGGAGGGCCCGGCCAGGCCGGCGCTGAGTGCATGAACGACTACCTGATCCAGCTGTATCGCGACGACTGCCTGTGGGCCGAGATGACGGTCGCCGGCGCTCGCCTGAGTGATGTGCGGGGCGAGTTGCAGAGCCGCTTCCCCATAGTCGAAGGCTTCAGCCTGCGCGTGCAGCAGCGCAAGGAACAACGCCGCATCGTCGAATGCGGTCCCGACGGCATTCGCCTGCTCGGTGTGCAGTATCAGTACCTGGAGTACGAAGATGCGTGATGACTGGTCCCGCGACCGCCTGATGAACACCGTGCAGCGCCCGGAGCAGCTGTTCGTGCGCGGCCAGGGCTCCTGGCTGTGGGATGCCGACGGCCGCTCCTACCTCGACTTCACCCAGGGCTGGGCGGTCAACAGCCTGGGCCACAGCCCGGTGGTGCTGGTGCGTGCGCTGCAGCGTCAGGCCAGCCAACTGATCAACCCCGGTCCGGCTTACTACAACAGCAGCATGCTCGAGCTGGCCGCGCGCCTGTGCCAGGCCACCGGCAGCGACCAGGCCTACTTCCTCAACAGCGGTGCCGAGGCCAACGAGGGCGCGATCAAGCTGGCGCGCAAGTGGGGCCAGCTGCACAAGGGCGGCGCCTACCGCATGGTAACCGCCGCCAACAGCTTCCACGGGCGCACGCTCGGCGCCATGTCCGCCTCCGGCAAGCCGGCCTTCCAGGCGCTGTACGAGCCCAAGGTGCCGGGCTTCACCAAGGTGCCCTACAACGACCTGGCGGCCCTCGACGCAGCGCTGGACGACGACGTGGTGGCGCTGATGCTCGAGCCGGTGCAGGGCGAAGCAGGCGTGTTGCCCGCCGAACTGGACTACCTGCAGGGCGCCGAGCGGCTGTGCCGAGAGCGCGGCATCCTGCTGATCCTCGACGAGGTACAGACCGGCATCGGCCGCTGCGGCAGCCTGCTGGCCGAGGAGCTGTACGGCGTGCGCGCCGACGTGATCAGCCTAGGCAAGGGCCTGGGCGGTGGCGTGCCGTTGGCGGCTCTGCTGGCGCGTGGCAATGCCTGCTGCTTCGAGCCGGGCGAGCAGGGCGGCACCTACCACGGCAATGCGCTGATGACCGCCGCAGGCCTGGCGGTGCTGGATGCCGTGCTGGAGCCCGGTCTGCTGGAGCAGGTGCGCACTACCGGCCAGCAGTTGCGCGAGGGCCTGGCGCGCGTCGGGCGCCGTTTCGGCGCCGGCGCGCCGCGCGGCCACGGCCTGCTGCTCGGCCTGCCGCTGGCTGCCGACAACGCCGCCCAGGTAGCTCGTGCGGCGCTGGGCGAAGGCCTGTTGATCAACGCTGCGCAGCCGGGCGTGCTGCGCTTCTCGCCGGCGCTGACGGTAAGCCTGAGCAATATCGAGGAAATGCTGCGGCGCCTGCACCGGGCGCTGGAGCGAGCGCGCCGGCCGGCGCAGGAGGTGGTGTGATGCGCGTGGCCATTCTGCAGCACGTGGCGTTCGAGGGGCCGGCACAGATCGGCCAGTGGCTGGACCAGCGCCGCCTGCTGGCGCAGGTGCATCACCTGTACGCCGGCGATGCGCTGCCGGCGCTCGACGATTTCGACCTGCTGGTGGTCATGGGTGGGCCGATGAGCGTGCATGACGAGGTCGAGCATCCCTGGCTGGTGGCCGAGAAGCACCTGCTGCGCGCGGCGCTCGATGCCGGCAAACGGGTGCTGGGCATCTGCCTCGGCGGCCAGCTGCTGGCCGAGGCGCTGGGCGGCGAGGTGCGGCTGGCCGACACGGCGGAGATAGGTTGGCACCTGATCGAGCAACATGCCGAAGCCAGCCAGTCACCGCTCGGGCGCATGCTGCCGCAACGGCTGATGGCCATGCATTGGCATGGCGAGACCTTCAGCCTGCCGGCCGGTGCCATCCCGCTCTACCACTCGGCGGCCTGCGCCCTGCAGGGCTTCGTCTGGAACGAGCGCGCCGTGGCGCTGCAGTGCCACCTGGAGAGCAGCCCGGCGAGCATCGAGCAGCTGCTCGCCGCCTGCCCGCAGGATCTGCAGCGGCCCGGCGCGGTGCAGGACGCCGCCACCATCCAGGCCGGCAGCGCCCACTGCTCCTCGCTCAAGGCCAGTCTGTTCCGCCTGCTCGACTACCTCAGTGGCCCGCACGCCAATCTGACCTGAGGTGCGTCTCAGGCGGCGCTGTCGTGCAGGATGCTGGTGCGGCGGAACTCGTCCTGCGGGAACACCCGGCCGCTGACCAGGCACTCGAACAGGTGGTCGAACACCACGCCGGGGATGCCCTTGGTACGCCCGCTGCGGAAATACGAGTGGCCCTTGGGGAAGTCGTACAGGGTGTTGATGTCGTCGCAGTCCACCGCGTAGACGTTCTGCGGCGTCAGCTCCAGGTTCTCCGGCCCGCTGTGGCCCAGGCGCCGTGAGGCGATGCGGTTCTTCAGGTTGGCCGCCTTGCTGCTGCGCAGGGCCATGTCGTCCGAGGCGTAGTACACCACCACGTTGCGCGAGGCGTGGGAGATCAGCTCGCCGCGCTGGCCGCGATGGATCGACTCGTTCTCGATGTCGGCGGCGACCAGGAAGGTGTTGCGGAACAGCATCGGCACGCCGCTGGCCAGGTCGTAGCGGTCCCACTCGCAGAGGGTCTCGCGCAGCACGCGGTTGCCCATGGAGTGGGCCAGCACGTTGATGCGCTTGAGGCAGCTGGCCTGGCCGGCCTCCTCGCGAGCCTTGCGCCAGGCGAGGAAGAAGCACAGCGCCCGAGCCAGCGACACGGCGCTGGAGTCGGCGGATTTCTGATCGTCCCAGTAGTCCTGGACGATGCCGCGGTCGTTGTCGCAGGGCCAGATCACCGGCACCACCAGCACCTCGCCGGGTGAGCGCAGCTCGCACAGGGCCTGGAACTCCTCGACCGCGTCGAACACGTCGTCCGGCAAGTTGGAATAGCCGTGGATGTACAGCAGCAGCTGGCGCTGGCGGGCTTCCTGCAACTGGCCGAAAAAGGCCTGGCTGCCGATCTCCACCAGCTTCTTCTTGCTCTTGCGCTCGCAGAAGAACACCGAGTTGCTCGGCGCGTTGTTGTCCAGGTCGAAGGCGAAGGGACGGTCGATCTCGGTCTTGATCGAGCCTTTGGGAAAGCGATTGGTGAGAAATAGCATGGCGGGCTCCCTGGCGGCTGAATGCGGCGGTTGGCGGCAGAACGGCGAGGGAGTGGGATTGCGCGCACCTGGGCTCCGGTCTCTGCCTGAGCTTGATGCTAGGCGGCCGCTGCGCTTTCGCCAGGGGCGATCAGTCGTCCGGCACGTTCTGCGGAGGGTTCACGCGGCGACCTTCGGCGCCGCTGAGCTGGAGGAAGATCGCGGCCGCCAGCATGGTCAGCACGCCGACGCAGAGGAAGGTGGCCTGGAAGGCGCCTAGCACGCTGTCGACCTCCTGGCCGATGTCCGCGGTGAAACCGCCGAGCAGCGCTGCTGCGCTGGCCACGCCGAGGCTCAGGGACAGCTGGGCGACCACCGAGAGCAGGCTGTTGCCGCTACTGGCGGAGCGGTCGTCGAGGTCGATCAGGGTCACGGTGTTCATCGCGGTGAACTGCAGCGAGTTGATGCCGCCGAGCACGGCCAGCTGGATCAGCAGCAGCCAGTACGGATGCTGCGGGTCGACCAGCGCCAGGCTGGCCAGGCCGACGCCGAGGGCCAGGGTGTTGCCGGTGAGAATGCTGCGGTAGCCGAAGCGCTCGATCAGCGGCCGCGCCAGCGACTTGGCCAGCATCGCCGCCAGGGCCAGCGGGATCATGCTCATGCCGGCCACGGCCGGCGAATGGCCGAGGGCGACCTGCAGCAACAGCGGCACCAGGAACGGCAGGGCGCCGCTGCCCAGGCGGGCGAACAGGTTGCCGAGGATGCCGATGGCGAAGGTACGGGTGTGGAACAGCCGCGGCGGGAACAGCGCGTGCTCGACCTGGCCGGCGCGCAGCCAGTAGGCCGCGAGGCATGCCATGCCGGCGAACAGCAGCATCAGCACGCGCAGGTGCGGCAGGTGCAGTTCGCCGAGGCCTTCCAGGGCGATGGTGATCAGCACCATCGCCGCGCCGAACAGCAGAAAACCCGGCGTATCGAAGCGGCTGCGCTCAGGGCCGCGCAGGTCGGGCATCACGCGCAGGGCGGCGATGCAGCCGAGCAGGCCGACCGGCAGGTTGATCAGGAAGATCCAGTGCCACGAGGCGTACTGCACCAGCCAGCCGCCGAGGGTGGGGCCGATCAGTGGGCCGAGCAGGCCGGGGATGGTGACGAAGCCCATGATCCGCACCAGCTCGCTGCGCGGGTAGGCGCGCAGTACCACCAGGCGCCCGACCGGCATCATCAGCGCGCCGCCGAGGCCCTGGACGATGCGTGCCAGGGCCAGCTGGGTGAGGCTGCCGGACAGCGCGCAGAGCAGCGAGCCGAGGCTGAACAGGAGGATGGCGCCGAAGAAGATGCGCCGGGTGCCGAAGCGGTCAGCGATCCAGCCGGAGGCGGGGATCAGCAGCGCCACGGTGAGCATGTAGGCGATGACCACCGACTGCATGCGCAGCGGGTCCTCGGCCAGGTCGTGGGCCATCGCCGGCAGCGCCGTGTTGAGGATGGTGCCGTCGAGGGTCTGCATGAAGAAGGCGATCGCCACGATCCACGGCAACAGGCGTGCGGTGCCGGGGGCGAGGGGGAGCTGGCTGGGCATGGCGGTCCTTGGAGCGGCTCTGGAACAGGACTCTAGGCCGCTCCGCCAGTCATTGCCAGCCCAGGTTCAGCGTCGTCGCGGCAACAGCGGCCAGATGCCGAGCGCGGCCGGCAGGCCCAGGCCGAGCCAGGCCAGAGCGTCCCACGGGCCGTCGCCGAGCAGCGCGGCGAACAGGCCGGCGGCGCTGAGCGCGCCGATCAGCGTGGGGATGGCGAAGGTCGAATCGCGCCAGCGCTTCATGCCACCACCTCGTCGCGCAGGGCCGCCCGCGGTGCACGGCGACGTACCCACCAGAGGTACAGGCCGCTACCGAGGACGATGATGGTCAGCACGTCGAGCACCGCCCAGAGGATCTGCATCGGCCGGCCGCCGTAGTCGCCGAAGTGCAGCGGCTGCGACATGGCCAGGGCGTCCATGTACCAGGGGCGGCTGGCCACGGCGGTGACCTGCAGGGTCTTGGCGTCGATCAGCACCGGCGTCCACAGGTGCGAGGTCAGGTGCGTGCTGCCCTTCATGAACACCGAGTAGTGGTGCTCGCTGGAGAAACGCGTGCCGGGGAAGGCGATGAAATCCGGCTGCATGCCGGGCGCCGCCTGTTGGGCGATGTCCAGCAGCTGCGTGGCCGGTGCGCGCTCGGTGAGCGGCGGGGCATCGCGGTAGGGCGCGACCATGGCGGTCAGGGTGTCGTTGCGCCAGGCGCTGATCAGCAGGTCGGCACAGGCGCTGATCACCCCGGTGACGCCCACGGTCAGGGCCCAGACCAGGGTGACGATGCCGATCAGGTTGTGCAGGTCGAGCCAGCGCAGGCGCGTGGACTTGTGCTGGCGCACCTCGGCGAACTGCAGGCGACGCATGAACGGCGAGTAGAGCACCACGCCGGAGATGATCGCGACCACGAAGAGAATGCCCATGAAGGCCAGCAGCAGCTTGCCGGGCAGACCGGCGAACATGTCCACGTGCAGGCGCAGCATCAGCATCATGAAGCCGCCGTTGGCCGCCGGCATCTCCACCGCCTCGCCACTACGCGCGTCGAGCATGAAGGTGTGCGAGGAGTTGGGCTCGGTACCGGCGGTGGCGGCCATGATGGTCACCACGCCGTTGGGTTCGTCGTCTTCCCAGCCAAGGTACTGCACCACCTCGCCGGGACGATGGCGCTCACCGGCCTCGACCAGCTGCTGCAGGTTCAGGCGCGGTGCGTCCGGCGCCATCTCGCGCAGCTCCGGTGCCTCGCCCAGCAGGTGCTCGATCTCGTGATGGAAGATCAGCGGCAGGCCGGTGAGTGCCAGCAGGAACAGGAACAGCGTGCAGATCAGGCTGGTCCAGGTGTGGATGACGGACCAGCGGCGGATGGTGGTGGATTTCATGAACCTTCCTGAAAGACCGAAGGCCGCGAAAGCGGCCTTCGGCTGGTGCGTGATGAGCCGTTTACCAGGCGTAGCTGACGTTGGCGATTACGCTGCGCTGATCGCCGTAGTAGCAGTAGTAACCGTCGCAGGTGGAAATGTAATCCTTGTTGAGCAGGTTCTTAACATTGAGCCCAACCGAAACTCCATCTAGAGAGTGGTTGGTACGGCCGAGGTCGTATTTAAGAGCTGCGTCGTAAACGGTGTAGGAGCCTGCATGGCCGATCCAGGTATTGGCACGATCGCCATAGGTGTCACCGACATAGCGCGCACCAGCGGCTACACCGAAGCCATTCAGCAGGCCGCTTTTCCAGCTGTAGTCGGCCCACAGGGACATTTGCTCTTCCGGCACCAGCTGTAGGCGATTACCGGCAAATTCGCCATCCAACTCCTCGCTCTTGGTGCGGGTATAGGTGGCAATCAGCTTGAGCTCTTCCGTCACGTTGCCGGTGGCTTCCAGCTCCAGGCCCTGGACTTTGACCTCACCGCTCTGGCTGGTCACTGGAATGCCGCCAATGCGCTCGGTGACGGAAACATTCTCCTGCCTCAGGTCGTATACGGCCGCGGTAAACAACGCATCCCAGCCCACAGGCTGATATTTCACGCCCAGCTCCCACTGTTTGCCTTCGGTTGGTTTCAGGGCTTCGGTGGCCGATGCACTAGCACCACTGGTTGCCTGGAAGGACTCTGCGTAGGACAGGTATGGCACTACACCAGAGTCGAATACATAGCTGATAGCTGCGTTGCCGCTGAACTCGCTGTCACGGTCGGTATTGGAGGCGTCGCCCTTGTTGTAGAACTCGGTACCGGTGTGTACCCAGTCACGACGGCCGCCAAGGGTCAGGCGCCAGTTGTCCAAGGACATCTGATCCTGAACGTAGAGGCCGGTCTGGCGCGACTTCTGGTTGTAGTCGTAGCCGTACAGGTTTGGGCTGCGCGGAGGGCGCACGATGACCTGGCCGTGCTGCGGGTTGTTGACGTTGGTCGACGGAACGGAGCCGAACAGCGAGATGTAGTTGGTGTTGGAGCGGGTGTGGTCGAGGCCGAGCAGTACGGTGTGAGCGATGCTGCCGGTGCTGAAGTCGGCCTGGAAGTTGTTGTCCACGGCGAACTGGCTGATGTCTTCGTCGGTTACGGTGCTGCTGCGACCGATGTTGCCGTCGGCGTCAATTGTGGACCATGGGTAGGAGCCGACGGTGATGCCTTGGAAGGACAGGTCGGTCTTGGTGTAGCGCAGGTTCTGGCGGAACTGCCAGACATCATCCAGACGGTGCTCGAAGGCATAGCCCAGCGCGTAGTAGGTGCGGTCGTAATATTCCCAGTCCGGGTCGCCCAGGTTCTTGTGGTGGGAAATATCGCCGACCGGCGAGGGCAGCTTGGTGCCCTGCACTGGCAGGAACTGGCTGGTGATGCCGGTATCGTCGCGAGTGAACTGGCTGAGGAAGGTCAGCTTGGTATCGTCGGCGATATTCCAAGTCAGGCTCGGGGCGATGTTGTAGCGCTGGTCCTTGACCTTGTCGATGTTGGTATCGCTATCGCGCACCACACCGCTCACGCCATAGAGGAACTGGCCCTGCTCATCGACTCTGCCAGTGCTGGCGAAGCTGATCTGGCGATGGTTGTTGTTGCCGTACTGCAGCTGCACTTCGTTAGCTGAGACTGCGCTGGGGCGACGGCTGACCATGTCGAGCATGCCCCCTGGCGGGGTTTGGCCGTAGACCGAGGAAGCAGGGCCGCGCAGCAGGGCGACACGTTCCAGGTTCCAGGTTTCTGCTTTCGGGCTGGCGTACACACCTTTGGGTAGCGGCAGACCGTCGAGGAACTGGGTGGGCACGAAGCCGCGTACTTTCATCCACTCGGCACGGGTGTCGCTGCCGTAGCTGCTGGCAACTACACCAGGCATGTAGCGCACGGCATCGTCGAGGTTCAGGACTGCGCGATCTTCCATCTGCTCGCGGGTGGCGACGGAGATGGAACGTGGGGCTTCAACCAGGGCGGTGTCGGTCTTGCTGCCGGCGGCGGTGCGCTTGGCCAGGTAGCCGGTGGTCGGGCCCCAGGCGTCTTCCGAGACTTCGCTGCCGCTGATGTCGCTGCTCGGCAGGGTCACGCCGTCGGCGGGGGCCAGGCTGTAGCTGCCGGCCGAGTTCTGCACCAGTTGCAGGCCGCTGCCCTGCAGGGCGGCGTTCAGCGCCGCCTCAGGCGCGTACTCGCCCTGCACCGGCTGGGCAGTCTTGCCACTGGTCAGCGCCGGGTCGATGCTCAGGACGATGCCGGCTTCGCTGGCAATGCGGCTGAGGGTGCTCGCCAGCGGCGCGGCCGGCAGCTGGTAGCTCTGCGCGAGGGCCAGGGTCGGCAGGCTGGAGAGGGTGATGGCGGCGGCCAGCAGGCTGGGGCGTAGCAGGTGCAGGGTGCGGGACATTGCGAACGGCTCCTAGAAGAGAAAGTCTCTCAATTCCTCCTTTGCCGAAGCAGAATCGAAAAGTGACAGGGGTGTTGCGAAATTTTTTCCTAGCGCTGCGCCGGCACCACTTTTACCCACCAGTCGGTGTAGCGCTCGATGCGCACCGGCAGGCTGGGCGGCAGCGCGGCCAAGGCCAGTTCGCTGTCGCGCAGCGGGAAGCTGCCGCTGATGCGCAGGTCGGCGATGCGCGGGTCGACGCTCAGGTAGCCCGTGCGGTATTCGCTCAGGCTGGCGAGCAGGTCGGCCAGGCGCTGGTTGTCCGCCACCAGCATGCCGTTGCTCCAGGCGCCGGCGCCCACCGCAGCCGGAATGTTCTGGCCCAGCGCATCGCTGCGCATCAGCACCTGCTGGCCGGCGTCGATCACCCGCTCCGCCGGCAGCTGCCGGGCGTGGGCGGCGACCGCCGACTGCAATACGGTCAGGCGCGTGGCATCGCCTTCACGGCGCACCAGGAAGCGCGTGCCGAGGGCGCGCAGGCTGCCCTGCTCGGTCACCACCAGGAAGGGACGCGCGTCGCCGTGGGCGGTCTCGACCAGGATCTCGCCGCTGCGCAGGAAGACGCGCCGCTCGTGCTCGTCGAACTGGATGTCCATGGCGCTGCGGCTGTTCAGCGTGACCTGGCTGCGGTCGGGCAACTGCAGCTCGCGTACTTCGCCGCTGCCGGTGCGTTCGTCGGCCAGGTAGTCGCTGAGCGGACGCTGGGTATTGAGCAGACCCAGGCTCAGGCCCAAGGCCAGTAGCAGGCCGAGCGCGCTGCGCGGGATGCGTCGGTTCGGCCGGGCGAGCAGGGCGCGGCGTGCCGGAGCCGGGGCGGCGATACCGAGCTGCTGGTCGAGCTCGCCGAGCTGCTGCCACACCCGCAGGTGCTCGGGGTGCAGCGCCAGCCAGGCGGAGAAGGCCTGGTAGTCCTGCGGGCTGGCCTCGCCGGAGCCGAGGCACAGCTGCCAGCCAATGGCCTCGTCGAGTACCTGCAAGGGCACGGCGCTCACTGCGGTTCACCGTGCACGGCGATGTAGCACTGGCGCAGGCCCTGGGCCAGGTACTGGCGCACCCGCGATACCGACACGCCGAGACGTTCGGCGATCTCGCCGTGGCCGAGGCCGTCGAGGCGGTTGTAGAGGAAGGCGGCGCGCGCCTTGCTCGACAGCTGGCCGAGCAGGCGGTCGACCTCGCGCAGGGCGTCCAGGGCCATGGCCTGTTCTTCCAGGCTGGGCTGCTGCGCTTCCGGCAGCTGCGCCAGTTCTTCCAGGTAGGTACGTTCCAGGGCGCTGCGGCGGAAGTGGTCGATCAGCAGGCCACGAGCGATGGTGGTCAGCAGCGCGCGGGGTTCGCGCGGCGCCTGCAGGTCGGGGCGACCGAGCAGACGCACGAAGGTGTCCTGGCCGAGGTCGGCGGCGCGCTGCGGGCAGTTCAGGCTGCGGCGCAGCCAGCCGAGCAGCCACTCGCGATGATCGCGGTAGAGCAGGCCAACCAGCTCGTTGTGGGTGTTTTCCCCGGCGGACACAGTCACCTCCACCCGGGGGCAGAAAGAGATAAATCGAGAATTGTTCTCAGATGATCTCAGATTGCCGCCAGTAATCGCAATCGTTGACGATAAGTGGCGTTCAGAGGGACGGGGCGAGCTGTCGGCGTTTCCAGGCCTGGGCCTGCTGTTGCAGCTCGGCGAGGTTGTCCAGACCCTGACGGCGGGCCTTGCTGAACAGGATCAGCGCCAGCTCGGCGGTAGCCAGGGCGTCGGCGCTGGCGTGATGGCGTTCACTGGCGAGCAGGCGGAAGTGCCCCAGCCAGTCGTCCAGGCCCTTGTGCGGCGGGGCCTCGGGGCACAGCAGCGGCGCCAGCACGGCGGCGTCGAGGAAGGGATGGTGCAGGCGATAGCCGAGCTCATCGCGCAGCGCGCGCTCCAGCATGTGCTGGTCGAACGGGGCGTGGAAGGCCAGCAGCGGGCTGTCGTCGACGAAGGCCATGAACTCCAGCAGGGCCTCGGCGGGTTCGCGTCCGGCGGCCACCGCGCTGGGCGCGATGCCGTGGATCAGCGTGCTGGGGCCGGCGCGGTGCTCGGGCTGGCGCAGGGTGCACTCGAACTGCTGGGAGAAATCGATGGCGCCGTTCTCGATCACCACCGCGCCGATGGCCAGCAGGTGGTCGCGCTGCAGGTTGAGGCCGCTGGTCTCCAGGTCGACCACCACCAGGCGCTGGCTGGCCAGGGGGCGTTCGTCCAGCGCCGCCGCTGCCGGCAGGCGCAGGCAGCGTGGGTCGATGGCGGGGGCGCGGCGCAGCCAGCCGCTGATCATCTTCATAGCTGGTAGCGCAGCGCCAGGCTGGTTTGCAGGCGCTGCGCCTGGCGGAAGGACTCGCGTAGGATACGCCGGTCCAGGTGGTTGAGGCTGTCCGGGTCGAGGCGGTTGGACAGCGGCAGATCTTGGGACGCCTGCTGCTGGTGCAGTTGCAGGCGGGTCTGCTGGATGAAGTGGTAGGCCTCCTCGAAGGCCGCGCCGTCCTGGGCATCTATGACCTGCAGGCGCACCAGTTCGGCGAAGCGCCGCAGGGTGTTGCTGTCCGTCACTCCATGGGTCAGTGCCAGTAGGCGCGCGCCATCGACGAAGGGGGTCAGGCCTTCTTCCTTGAGATCGAGGGTGTCCTTCTCGGCACCCTTGCGTGCCACCACGAAGTCACGGAAGCGCCCCAGCGGCGGGCGATGACGCAAGGCGTTGGCGGCCAGCAGGCGCTGGAAGATAGCGTTGTCGGCAATGTCGGCGTGCAGCTGGCGCTGCAGTTCGACGCAGCCCTGTTCGTCGCCCCAGACCACGCGCAGGTCGAAGTAGATGCTCGAGCCCAGAAGGTTCTCCGGGCTGGCCTCGCGGACGAAGGTGGCGAAGCGCCGTGACCACTCGCGGCGCGACAGGCACAGCTCGGGGTTGCCGGCCATGATGTTGCCGCGGCACAGGCTGAAACCGCATTCGGCGAGCAGCAGGTTGATGCGCCGGGCATAGGGCAGCAGGCGCCGGCGAATGCGCTCGGCCTCGCTGTCGTCGGTCGCCTCGAAGAGGATGCCGTTGTCCTGGTCGGTATGCAGGGTCTGCTCGCGGCGCCCCTCGCTGCCGAAGCACAGCCAGCTGAAGGCATGCTGCGGGTCGCCCAGCTCTTCCACGACCAGCTCGATGACCCGGCACACGGTCTGGTCGTTGAGCAGGGTCACCAGCTGGGTGATCTGGGTGGAACTGGCACCGTGGGCGAGCATGCGCTCGACCAGCAGGCGGATGTCGCTGCGCAGCGCCACCAGCGTCTCGATGCGCGGCGCCTGGCGGATCGTGCGCGCCAGGTGCACCAGGTCGACCCGCTGCAGGGCGAACAGGTCGCGCTCGGAGACCACGCCGACCAAACGCTCGTGCTCCACCAGGCAGACGTGGGCGATGTGCCGTTCGGTCATCGCCAGGGCCGCGTCGAAGGCCGAGGCCTGCGGCGGCAGGTGGAAGGGGCGCTGGGTCATCAGCGCGCTGATCGGCTGTTCCAGCGACTCGCCGTCGGCCACCACCCGGCGCAGGTCGCGCAGGGTGAAGATGCCCTGCGGGCGCGCCTGCGCGTCGACGATGACGATGCTGCCGACATGCTGTTCGTGCATGCGCCGCACGGCCTCGCGCAGAGGTGTGCCGGCGTCGCAGGCCACCGGCTGCTGCAGGGCCAGCTCGCGCAGCGGGGTATCCAGCGAGTACTGCGCGCCGAGGTTCTCGGCGGCGCGCAGCTGCACCTGCTGGTTGACCTGGTCGAGCAGGCTGCTGACCCCGCGCAGGGCGAAGTCACGGAAGGGCGCGGACTGAGCGAACAGGCGGACGAAGGCGTCCTTGGCCAGCAGCAGGCAGAAGGTGTCCTCGCCGGCCAGGTGTTCGGTGCGGGTGGCGCGCTCGCCGAGCAGCGCGGCCAGGGGGAAGCATTCACCGCTGGCGATCTCGAAGGTGGTCTCGCTGCCGCGCTTGGCCGAGTGCGGCCGCTCGCCGACCACCTGGCCCTGCTTGACGATGTAGAAGTGCTGCACCGGCCCTTCGCTCGGCTTGATGATGCTCTCGCCGGCGGCATAGAAACGCAGCTGGCAGTGCTCGACCAGGTAGGCCAGCTGGGCACTGTCCATCTGGTTGAAGGGCGGGTACTTGCGCAGGAACTCCATGGTGCCGTGGATGTTCTGCAACACGGCTGTCTTGCCTGCGGCGCTGGGCGACATGCGGCGTTCCCGCGGTTGTGGTTATGCGGCGATGGTCGCGCCTGCGGCGTGGCGCGGCCATTGGACCTAGGTCGCAGGCGCCCGCCGCAGCGGCAGGCTGAGCAGGGCGGCGAGCGCCAGCGCGCCGGCGGCGCTCAGCAGGGCTGGAGCGAAGTGCTGGTAGTGGCCGTGCAGGGCGCTGGCCAGCAGCGGGCCGGCGATCTGCCCGAGGCCGTAGCTGGCAGTCATCCAGGCAGCCAGGTGGGGCTTGTGCGCCGACTCGGCACGGGCCGCGGCCATGGCGATGGTCACCGTGCCCATGAAGGTACTGCCGACCAGCAGCGCGCTGAGCAGGCAGGTGCCGGCGCTGGCGTCGAGTGCCGGCAGGGCCACGCCGACGGCCTGCAGGCCGAGGTTCAGCGTCAGTGCGCGGCGGGTGCCCAGGCGCTCGCGCAGGTTGTGCCAGAGGAAGCACGACGGCGCTGCCCCCAGGCCGAACGCCGCCCACAGCTGCAGCGGGGCGACGGCCACTGGGCCGCCCTGGAGCAGTAGCGGCAGGTAGGTTGCGGTGATGATGTAGCCGAACCCGGCCAGCCCGTAGAGCCCCACCAGCCGGCCGGTCGGCAATGCTGGGGCCGGCGGCGCCAGCGGCTCGCTGACGAGCGTCGGAGTCGTGGGGCCGAGCGCACGCAAGGCCGGCAGGCCCAGCAGGGCGGCGGCCACGGCGAGCAATAGCCACAGGAAGTGGCTGTGGCCGCCGAGGGCCTGGCCGGCGGCGATCAGCTCGGCGGAGAGCAGGATGCCCAGCCCGACACCGCCATACAGCAGCGGTGCCGCCTGCGGATGGTGATCGCCACGCAGCAGCCACAGCGAGGCACCGACCAGGGTCAGGGCACTGGCTACCCCGGCGACGAAGCGCAGTGGCACGACGCTGACAATATCGGGCGCGACGGCCATGGCCAGCAGGCAGGCCAGGCTGCCGAGCAGGCCGACCCGGCACAGTGCCGCCGGCTGCCACGGATGCCGCCAGGCCAGCAGCAGGGCGCCGACCAGATAGCCGGCGTAGTTCGCCGAAGCGGCCAGTGCTCCGCCGTGCAGGTCCAGCACCCGGTCGCTGATCATCTGCGGGTAGAGGCCGGTGAAGGCGAAGCGACCGAAGCCCATGCCTACCGCCAGCAGCAGGGTGCCGGCCAGCGCGTCGAGCAGCGCGCGGCGTCTCACGCGGGGCTCCGCAGTACTTCGCGCAGGCGCTCGAAGGCGGCGCCGGCGTAGCCGCTGCGCTGGACCAGCAAGGTATCCAGCGCCAGCAGTGGCACCGATTGCACGGCTGGTGCCTGGCGCGGCAGTTCGAGCAGCGAGCGCGGTACCACGCCGACGCAGGCGCCGGCCGCCACGCAGGCGAGAATGCTGTGGTAGGAGCCCACTTCCTGCACACGCATGGGCGGGCCGCCGGCCCCCAGCCAGCTCAGGGCAATGTGGCGATAGCTGCAGCCCTGGGCGAAACCCGCCAGGGTGCGGATCTGCACCTGCTCGGGGCGGCTGACCGGCGGATGGTCGGCGGGCAGTACCAGCAGCAGTTCCTCGCGGAACACCGCCAGCGCCTCGACGCCCTGCGGCAGCGCTTCGGCCTGCCAGCGGTCCTGCTGCCAGCTGTGTGGCTGGGCGATCAGCGCGCAGTCCAGGCGTCGCGCCAGCACCGCATCGAGCAGCGCCAGACTGGGGCCGGTGCTGACCTCCAGGCTGACCTGCGGGTTTTCCCGATGGAAGTGCGCCAGCGGCTGCGGCAGGCGTGCCGCGGCGGTACTTTCCATGCTGCCCAGGCGCAGGCTGCCGCTCGGCGACTCGGGGTGCAGGGCCTGGCGCGCCTCGTCGGCCAGCGCCAGCAACTGTTCGGCATAGGCGAGGAAGGTGCGGCCGCGCTCGGTCAGCAGCATGCGCTTGCCCTCGCGCAGGAACAGGGCGGCGCCGAGCTCTTCCTCCAGCTGCTGGATGCGCGTGGTGACATTGGATTGCGCACGCTGCAGGTTCTGCGCGGCGCGGGTCACGCTCTGTTCGAGGGCGACGGCGCGAAAGATGGCGAGGTTGGTGAGATCCATGGGCTTCTATAAATCTCAAAATGAGAATAAAGTTTTAGTCATGATCTTGTTTTGAGATTAATTGGTCAATCGGAGGTTTGCATGTCGTCGCTGTGCACGTTGCTCGGAATCCAGCATCCCATCATCCAGGCGCCCATGGTCGGTGTGTCCACCCCGGCACTGGCTGCCGCGGTGTCCGAGGCCGGTGGCCTGGGCTCGCTGGGGCTTGGTGCCAGCACTCCGGCGCAGGCTCGCGAACTGATCGCACAGACCCGGGCCCTGACCGACAAGCCGTTCAACCTCAACCTGTTCTGCCACGCGCCGGCGCATGCCGACGCCGCGCGCGAGCAAGCCTGGCTGGAGCGCCTGCGGCCGCTGTTTGCCGAGTTCGGTGCCGAGCCGCCGGCGCAGTTGCGCGAGATCTACCTGAGCTTCCTGGCCGATCCGGCCATGCTGGAGGTGTTGCTGGAGCTGCGCCCGGCGGTGGTCAGCTTCCACTTCGGCCTGCCGGAGGTGGCGTGGATCGCGCGCCTCAAGGATGCCGGCATTCGCCTGCTGGCCTGCGTGACCACCGCCGCGGAGGCCCGTTTGGCCGAGGCTGCTGGAGTGGATGCGCTGGTGGCACAGGGTGTCGAGGCCGGTGGCCATCGCGGCGTGTTCACGCCTGAGAACGGTGATACCAGCCTCGGCACGCTCGCCCTGGTGCGCCTGCTGGCGCAGCAGTCGAGTCTGCCGATCATCGCCGCCGGCGGCATCATGGATGGTGCCGGCATCAAGGCCGCGCAGGCCCTCGGCGCCGCGGGCGTGCAACTGGGCACCGCCTTCGTGCTCTGCCCGGAGTCCGCCGCCAATGCCGACTACCGGGCGGCGCTGCAGGGCGAGAAGGCCTATCGCACCGAGATCACCGCCAACATCTCCGGGCGCCCGGCGCGTGGCTTGCCCAACCGGCTGTACGGCGAGCTCGGAGCGGCCCTGCCGGACTACCCGATCTGCTACGACGCGGCCAAGGCGCTGCATGCTGCTGCCAGTGCCCAGGGTAACCACGACTTCGCCGCCCAATGGGCCGGCCAGGGCGCGCCGCTGGCCCGTGAGCTGCCGGCGTCAGAGTTGGTGGCGACGCTGGTGAGGGAAATGCAGCAGGCATGAAAAAAGGCCGGTGGGTCACCCCACCGGCCTTTCTCATTGCACTACCCCGGGATCAGGGCAGGGTGAACAGCACCTTGACTTTGTCGGTCACGGCGGCCTTGTCCACGTAGCCGATGGCATCGGCTTCGGCGGCGACCTTGGCCACCACGTCGGCATCGCCGGCCACGCTCGGCAGCGGCTGGCCCTTGCCGGTGAACACCAGACCGGACCAGTAGGACTTCAGCTGGGCTTCGTTCTTGTTGGTGACCGATGTGTAGAACTTCTCCTTGGTCGGATTCCAGTCTTTCTGGTCGACGCCTTTCAGCGACTTGTTCTTGCCCAGGAAGATGTTGGCCACGTCGGACTGCGACGGCGCGGCGGACGCACCGGCGTTGACGATCACGGCGACTTCGGCCTGGGCCAGGGCGGCGAAGCCCAGGCTGGCGGCGGCGAAGAGAATGCGGACGGACTGCTTCATGTGCATGCTCCTCAGAATACGAAGTCGACGCCGGCGCTGATGATGTCGCCGTCATAGTTGCGGGACGGTACGCCGGCCAGGCCGTTGGTGCGGTCGTACACGGTGTTGTTGTACAGCTCCTGGGCGTCGCGCACGAACACGCCGTCGTAGCCGCCGCTGGTGTCGACGCGCTTGTACTCGCCCTTCAGGACTACGGTCGGCATCAGGTTGTAGTTCAGGCCGAGGGTCCAGGAGTTCTGGCGACCTTCATCCTCGTCCAGCTGGGCGTAGGTGACGTGGGCCAGGAAGTCGCCGAAGCGGCGGCCGCCCATCAGGTAGAAGGAGTCGGTGCTGGCGCTGCCGTCGTTCTCGATCACGCGGCTGGTCCACTCGTTGGCTGTAAGCCAGGTACCGTTGTCGTACTGGTAGCCGATCGAGGTGAACTTGCCCTTGTCCTTGTCCAGCGCCAGCAGGGTGGCGGAACCCGGGTTGCCGAAGATGTCGGTGAAGCTACCGGAGATCTCGGTGTCGATGTCGGCCTCGGCGTAGCCGATGCGCAGGGTGCCGAAGTCATTGGTGGCCAGGCTCACGCTGGCACCGAAGACGTTGTCGTAGTCGATGTCGAACTCGTCGTCGTACAGGTAGTAGTCGCGGTTCTTGGCGATGCCGCCGGCGAGCTGGAAGGACAGGGTGGCGAAGGACAGCGGCAGGTTGTAGACCAGGTCCGCACCTTCGTAGTTGGACAGCTGGACTTGGCTGTAGACCTCGTCCGGCAGGCGCAGCCAGGGGTAGCTGAAGCCTACGTCGATGCTCTCGGAGTACATGTACACCGGGGTGCGCAGACGGCCGAAGCGCAGCATCAGGTTATCGGTGCTCTGCCACGACAGGTAGGCCCACTCCAGGTTGCCTTTCCACTCGTCGCCATAGGCCTTGGCGGTGGTCTGCAGGGTCAGGCCGACGGTGTCGGTGACGCCGTAGGTCAGCTGGGCGCCGAACTTGCTCAGCTGGTCGCCACGCCAGGAGTCGGTGGTCTGGCCGGAGATGCCATAGCCACGGCCGTCGTCTTCACCACCCAGGTGGGTGACGCCGACGGTGCCGAAACCGTTGATGAGGGCCTCGCCTTGTTCCAGCGCGAATGCCGAGGTGCTGGCCAGGCAGATGGCCAGGCCGAGTACGCGGGCAGTAGTCATGCAGTGATGCTCCAATGAATGAATTAAACGCGGAATTGGGCTGTTGCCGCGCGCAGGTGGTCCCCTGTGCTGACCAGCTGCTCGCCTAGGCGCGCGGTGGCATCGGCCCCGTTTGCGGTTGCTTGTGCATCCTGCTGCAACACTTGGGTTTCTTGTTGGATGGAACTGGACAGGCCGATCTGCTCCTGGGTGAGCTGGGCGATGCCGGCGTTCAGTTCGTCGATCTGGCTCACCGCCACGGCGATGGACTCGAGCATGCGGGTAGCTTCCACCGACAGCTCGATGCTGTTCTGCGCCTTGTCGCCGTTGGCGGTCATCACATTGAGCACGCTGTTGGCGCTGTTCTGCAGGCGCTGGATGATCTGCTGGATCTCGGCGGTGGAGGCGGCGGTCTTCTGCGCCAGGTTACGCACCTCGTCGGCGACCACGGCGAAGCCGCGGCCCTGTTCGCCGGCACGGGCGGCCTCGATGGCGGCGTTGAGCGCCAGCAGGTTGGTCTGCTCGGCGATGCTGCGGATCACGGTAAGTACCGAGCCGACCTGCTGGGTTTCTTCCTCCAGCTGCTGCATGGCCTGCACGGCGCCCATCACGCTGTTGCCCAGGTCGCTGATGCTGGTGGACAGGCTGCCGATGCTGGCACGTGCGGTGCCGGCCTGGCGCGAGGCGTCGCCGGCGCCCTGCGAGGCTTGCTGCGAGCGATGCGCCACTTCCTGGATGCTGCTGGTCATGGTCTGGATGTCACGCCCGATCGAGTCGGTGTGGCCCTGCTGCGAGCGGGCGTTCTGCGTGGCGTCCTGGGTCAGTCGGTACAGCTCCTTGGACATGCCGCCCAGCGGGCTGGCGGCCTCGATGGTCTGGCGGATGGTGCCCTGCAGCTTGTCGAGGAAACCATTGAACAGCTGGATCATCTCGCCGATCTCGTCGCGCGAGTCGACGTTGACCCGGCGGGTCAGGTCGCCGTCGCCCTTGGCGATGGCCTGCAACGATCCGATTACGCCATGCACGTTGCCCATGATGCCGCGGATGATCACCCAGGCGCCGAGGCCGACCAGGGCCACCAGCAAGGCGCTGAGGATGTAGCCGGCGCGGGTGGTCTCGGCGTTGTCGGTACGTGCCTGGCCTAGGGTGCTCTGGAAGTCGTCGTAGGCGTGGGCGCGGAAGGTCTCGCCGAGCTTCTGCGCGGCGGCCAGGTCGCTGGCCATGCGGTCCAGATTGGGGCGCAGGTCTTCGAAGCCGGCGCTGCCCTTGATCAGCTGCTCGGAGGCGGACAGTGCGTTGTCGGCGTAGCGGCTGATGGCCTGGCGCCAGTCCTCCAGCTCGCCGGCACGCTCGCTGTTGGCGCGGGTCAGCGGCTGCAGTTGCTGTTGCAGGTTGGCGACGTCGGCCAGCACCTGGCGTGCCTCGTCTAGGGTTGCCAGCTCGCCGGCGGCCACCGCGCTGTTGAGGATGCCCGGCAGGCGGGAGAACTGGAAGTTCACCGCGTCGGCCTTCTCCAGCGTCGGGAAACTGTTGGTTTCCAGGGCATCCAGGCGGGCATCGTTGGCTGCCAGCTGGGTGGAGGTGTAGACCACGAACAGCAGCAGGCCGAGCAGGGCAACGGCGGGCAGCAGCGACAACTTCAGGGTCAGCGACAGATTCTTAAGCATTGGCAGGTACCCAAATCGGGGGCGCGAAGTGTACAGGAAGCCGTTTGGTGGCTAAAGGCCATCTATCGGTCATCCTGTGACCGGCGATGGTTTGGTTGTGGTCGTTATGTCGGCCGCCCCTCTTATTTCTATAGCTGCAAATCATCGGGCACGCCTGTGCCGCGACGTCGCATGTGCCTGGTCTGAATGCCGAAGCGAAACGGCAGAGTGTGCTGGGGAGGAGGGCGAAAGCGCCTGCTGGCGCGCGGTGCAGGGGACGTGCAGCGCAGCGGTTGGCAGCCGCGTGGCCGGCGTGGTGCCGGCGCGCTTGCCAGTGGCGCGTGCCGATGAACGGAGTGGGGCCGTTCGTGGGGAGGTGGGGCGAATAGATGGCGTGGCCTATTCCGCGGCTGCGCCGCGGAATAGGGGGGCTACTCAGGCCGGTAGCGGCGAGGCGAGGCCGGTCAGGGTCTGGTCGAGGACTTCGCGAGCCTGTTCCAGGATCTGCTGTTTCCAGTCGTCGGCATCGACGTAGAAGGCATCGCGCAGGCGGCGCTTGATCAATTGCTGCTGGGCCGCCGGTACCTGCGGGTTGCGGTACAGCCAGTGGTCGCCGCGCATGCCATTGAGCACCTGCAGGCCGGGCAGGGTGCCGTACTCCAGGGTCAGACCGTTGTACTCGGCCTGCGGGCAGAGCTCCGGCACCACGTTGTCGATGGTGCCATTGAGCTTGGCCGACACCGAGTTGCCCTCGGCGCTGTTGGTGACCTGATCACCCCACCAGCGACGGCAGCGGGCGATGTCTTCTGCTGTCTGCCGACCCTTGTAGATGCGCTCGCCGATGCCGCGCGGACCCAGGCCGGTGTGGATGTCGATCCAGCCCAGGCGGCGGCACTGCTGGCCGTGCTGGCGCAGCACCTGCTTCAGGGTGCGATTGCTCCAGGTGGCTTCGGTGCCGGCGAAGAACATGCCCTTGGGGTCGTTGTGCTGGCCACGCGAGATGGCGCCCTGCAGGGCCATGCGCCCGTGGCGCAGGGAGTAGCCGACCAGGCCCAGGGTGCTGAGCAGGGTTGGCGGCTGGCGCTTGGGCAGCAGCAGGTGGGCGATGGCGCGGTAGTCGGGGTTGTCCGGCAGCGGCTGGCTGAAATCGACGAAGTTGCGGTTGAGGTCGACGTTGTCCTCGGTCACCCGGCGCAGCCAGGAGAAGCCGTGCGGGTTGAGCGCATGGATGAACAGCACGGCCAGGTCGTCGCGCTTGCAGCGTTCGATCCAGGCCTTGTCGCGCAGGTGCTCGACCTGGATGCCGGAGCCGCAGAAGCCCTCCGCGCCATGGCAGGCGCTGCTGAGGATCAGCAGGTTGGCGGCGCTAGCTGCGCCGAGGCGGGCGACGTCCATCGCCAGTTCCTCTCCGTCGCGTCCGCGCAGCGGGTGGACATGGGATTCGACGCTCAGGTCGGCGGCGGCGCAAGCCTCGAGAAATTTCTGCCGGGCTTCGGCGTAGCTCTGCGAGAAGCTGGAGAGATCCATGTGGAAAGTTCCTTGTGGTGAAAGCAGCCCGCGGGGTTTCGCGGGCATGGCCGGGCCTGCGGCGCAGGCTTGTGGCCTGTGCCGGGCGACGGAGCGGTCGTGGGTTGGGGGCTTGCCCCGGGCTGGCGACCTTGTGGGGCGCTAGCCCTGGTTGGCGGTCATGAATCGATCACGACACGGCCGATGCTGCTCTGGCGTTCACCGTGCTGCACGGTCTCGATCTCGATGATGGTGCCGAACTCGGCGGACAGGTCGCGCAGGCGCTCGATGATGCTCTGTGCCTGGGAGTCGTTCTCCGCAGTGTCGAAGGCCAGACGCGGGATGCCGCGCTCGGCGTCGCGGCCGTTGAAGCCCAGCTCGATCGGGTACAGGAGCATCTCGCGCAGGGTGCCGTCGGCCTTGAAGTGGCACTCGGCGATCACGCTCTCGAACCATACCGGCTCGCTGAAGATGCCGACCACGCGCTTCCACTCGAGGAACTCGGCCGGGGTGGTCAGGCGCGGGTTGGTAATGCCCTTGGGCCCGACGAAGGCTTCGGCGGCCATCCACTCGCGGCTCTCCCACTTGTCCGCCGGCATCAGCTTCATGCTGTTGTCCATGAAGCAGAAGTTGCCCAGGGAATACAGCAGCGGCTTGCCCTTGTACACCTCAATGCCGCGGATCTGGTGCGGGCCGTGGCCGCAGAGCATGTCGGCGCCGCTGTCGACCAGGCTGTGGGCCAGGGTCGGCAGGTAGTTGGGCACCTCGATGCACTGGTTGTCCGGCTCGTGGGTGTGCTGGGCGACGATGGTGAAGTCGCTGCTCTGCTTGGCCTGGCGCAGGTTGCGCACGATATCGGCCTGGTCGAGCTTGTCGCACTCGTAGTGGATGCGCACGGTGCCCGGCGCGGCATTCGGGTCTACGCGGTAGTGCAGGGCCATGCCCAGGTGCACGCTGTGCTCGCCGTGCAGGGTGCGCAGCAGGTAGTGGTCCTGGAAGGCCTCCTGCTCGTTGAGGCGCTTGAGCACGGCGAAGTCCTGCGGCGATACCAGGCGATGCGGCGTGGTGCGCAGCGGGCTCAGGCCCGGACGTGGCGGCACCATGCCGAGGCCGTCGGCGGCCGGGGCGTTGGCCTCGAAGGTGGTGGCGTAGGAAATCAGCGAGACGCGCGCCTTGTCGGTGTTGACGAAGGCCGGCGCGCGCGCGGCGGCCAGGCTGGAGCCGGTGCCGGCGTGGGCGATGCCGGCGTCATCCAGCATCTCGTCGGTCATCTTCAGGCCAGCCGCGCCCCAGTCCAGTGCGTGGTTGTTGGCCCGCGACATCATATTGAAACCGATGCTGGCCAGGTCCGCCGGAGCATCGGCGTCGCTGAGCAGCCAGGAGAAACCGGACAGCGCCTCGGGGTAGCCGTCGTAGCGGTTGAAGTCGATCGCGGTGCACTCGTAGTTGCCTACCACCACGTCGCCACGCTTGAGGATATCGAGCAGTTCGGGCGACTTGCGCGCCAGTTTGTCGGCAATCGCGTGGGTGATGATGATGTCGCCGACGGCGACCACGCAGAAGCCGTCTTCCACGTCGGCGTTGCGCCAGGTCTCGGGTAGCTGGATGGACTCGGGGCGCTTCTGCGGCGAGGGGACTCGTTTGTGCATGGGGCAGACTTCCTGACTCAGGCCTGGCTCGCGGCCGGCGTATTGTTGGATTCGGTAGCGGATTGCGTGGTGAGGGCGGCCAGCTCGCGGCGGCTGCGCTCCGGGTCGACCAGGAATAGGGCGAGCAGGCCGCCGACGAGCAGCACCAGGCCGAACAGGCCGACGGCCAGCTCGAAGCCCTTGACCAGGTCGCCGCCTTCCCAGCCGATGGCCTGGCCGACCACGTGCGGGGCGATCATGCCGGCGCTGGTCATCAGGCCGATGTGGATCGCCAGCATGCTGCCGCGCTGCTTGGCCGGAGCGATGTAGGCGACGGCGGAGTTGGCGAAGGCCGGCACCAGGTTGACGATGGAACCGCCGACCAGATACAGCGCGATGGTCATGTTCACGCCCTGCTCGACGAAGCCCATCAGGCTCATCGCCACGCCGCCGATCAGGCAGGCCGCGGCGATCGGCACGGCCATGGCCACGCGCACGTTGGCGCCGCGCTTGAGGGCGCGTTGCGAGAGGGTGGAGACCAGCAGGTTGAGGATGATCACGCCGAGGGTGGCGGCCATCACCACGTAGCCCGATTGCATCGGGGTCATGCCCAGGCCTTTCTGCAGGTAGGTGGGAATCCAGCTGTAGATCAGCGCGGTCGGCAGGTAGATGCAGAAGCCGGCCAGGGTGACGAAGAAGAAGGTGCGGTTGAGTAGCAGGTGGCGGTAGGTGGTGGTGCCACCGGCGGCCTCGTCACTGGCGTCATCGTGCTGGCCTTCGCGGCCGACCAGCAGCCACAGCGCCAGCCAGAGCAGGCCGACGCCGGCGAGGATCAGGTAGCCGACGCGCCAGCCCAGGTGCTGGATCAGCAGCGGCAGCGACAGCGCGCCGAGGATCGCGCCGGACATGATCGCCACCTGGATCCAGGCCGCCGGCAGCACGCGCTCGCGCGGGGCGTACCACTTGAACGCGGCGTGCTGGGTCACCGCGGTGCCCGGGCCGCAACCGGCGCCGAGCAGCATGCGGCTGGCGACCAGGGCGAAGAAGCTGGTGCTGATGGCGGTGAGTACCTGCGCGGCCATCCACACCACCGACATGCCGGAGAGAATCCAGCGGCTCGGCACGCGGTTGGCGAGGAAGCCGACCAGCACGCCGGACACCGAGTAGAGGAAGAAGAAGGCGCTGCCGATGAAGCCGAACTGCTCGGGGGTGAGCTTCAGCTCGTCGATGATCTGCGGACCGGCGAAGGCGAAGATGGTCTTGTCCAGCACGCTGATGACCATCACGGCCAGCAGCATCGCGACCACCAGGGCCCGCTTGTCGTTGGCCCGCTTGTCAGTGGGGAGGGACGGCATGAGTCAGATCTCGCTCAGGTAGGTTTCCACCAGGCGCACCCACAGGCTCGCGCCGAAGGGGATGGCCAGGTCGTTGAAGTCGTATCCGGGGTTGTGGACCATGCAACCGCTGGGCCCGCTGTTGCCGTTGCCGGTGACGATGTAGCAGCCCGGGCGCACCTCGAGCATGGAGGCGAAGTCCTCGCTGCCCAGGTAGCCGCTCGGCACGCTGGTCAGCACGCCCTGCTCGCCGCTGATCTCGCGTGCCACCTGTTGCAGCAGGGCGGTCTCGGCCGGTGTATTCATCAGCACGCCGATGCGCTCGTCGTAGTGCAGGTCCAGCTCGATGTCGTGGGTCTGGGCCACGCCCTGGGCGATCGCGGTGATGCGCTTGCGCAGCAGCTTGCGGATCTCCGGGTTGGTCGAGCGCACGCTGAGCTTGAGCGTGGCGACATCCGGAATCACGTTGGCCGCTTCACCGGCCTGGATGGCGCCGACCGTGACCACGCCTACTTCGCCGGCCGGCACGTTGCGCGCGACGATGCTCTGCAGCGCGAGCACCAGTTCGGCGGCGGCCACCACCGGGTCCTTGGCCTTGTGCGGCATGGCGCCGTGGCCGCCGACGCCGATCAGCTTTATGGTCACTACATCGGACGAGGCGCTCATGGCGCCGGGCTGGGTGACGAACATGCCGACCGGCAGGCCGGGCATGTTGTGCAGCGCGTACACCGCGTCGCACGGGAAGCGTTCGAACAGGCCGTCCTCGATCATGCGCTTGGCGCCGCTCAGGCCTTCCTCGGCGGGCTGGAAGATCAGGTTGAGGGTGCCGTCGAAGGCGCGTGTCTCGGCCAGGTAGCGCGCCGCGCAGAGCAGGATGGCGGTGTGGCCGTCGTGGCCACAGGCGTGCATCTTGCCGGCATGTCGGCTGCAGTGCGGTACGCCACTCTCCTCGTGGATCGGCAGGGCGTCCATGTCGGCGCGGATGCCGATGTGCTTGCTGCCGTTGCCGCAGCTGAGCACGCCAACCACACCGGTACCGCCGATGCCCTCGTGCACCTCGTAGCCCCACTGGCGCAGCAGGCTGGCCACCAGTTGGCTGGTGCGCTGCTCCTCGAAGGCCAGTTCGGGATGCTGGTGGATGTCTCGGCGAATCGACGCGAATTCATCCTGCCAGGTCAGGATCTGCGGGATCAGCTGCATGTAGTTGTCCTTATGGTGCCGCCTAGGATGTGACGCAGCATGCCGCAGGTGGGCGATGCCGGATAATCACCTCTGCGCATGTGTATCGGCTTTGGTTATGTGCGCCGTCGCACCCGCTTGGTTATGCTGGCCCGCCATTCTGCTGCGGAGTGCCGCGATGGCCACGTACACCGCCGAAATCCTCTGGTCGCGCGGCGACCAGGACTTCCTCGACAACCGCTACAGCCGCGGCCACCTGTGGCGTTTCGATGGTGGCGTGGAGGTGCCGGCGTCGTCCTCGCCGCACGTGGTACCGCTGCCCGGCTCGCGTGAGGATGCGGTGGACCCGGAGGAAGCCTTCGTCGCTGCGCTGTCCAGCTGCCACATGCTCTGGTTCCTTTCGCTGGCGGCGCGCGATGGCTGGCGGGTGGACGCCTATCGCGACCAGGCCGAAGGCCGCATGGGCAAGAACGCCGAGGGCCGTCTGGCCATGACCCGCGTCACCCTGCGCCCGGCGGTGAGCTTCGCCGGCGCGGCGCCGAGCCGCGAACAGCTCGATGCGCTGCACCACGAGGCGCACGAGGAATGCTTTATCGCCAGTTCGGTGAAGAGCGAGGTGCTCTGCCAGCCACGCTACGCCGACGCCTGAATCAGTCGCCCAGCTTGGGCGCGTGCGGGCTCTTGTAGGCGTACACCAGTTCGTCGGCCAGGGCCTTGGCCTCGCGAGTCATCAGCTCCTGGTCGCGGCAGACCAGGGAGATGTTCATCGGCGGAACCTTCTCGGCGATGTCGAGGATCTCCAGCTCCTGGCCCAGGGCATGCACGCGCTCCAGCAGGCGCTGCGACCAGTAGCTGACCGCGTCGGTATTCACCGCCAGCTCGGAGAACAGCACCACCGAGGCGCACTCGGTGACGTTCTGCGGGTAGTCGATGTGGTTGTCGACGAACATCATGCCGACCTTGGACAGCTCCAGGGAGTCCTGCAGCAGCCACTCCTCGCCGACCAGCTCGCGCAGCGAACGTGCGCCGCGCAGCGGGTGGCCCTTGCGCACGGCCAGCACGGCGGGTTGCTCGTACAGCTCGGTCCAGTGGAAACCGTCGGCGCTGCGCGACTCCGGCAGCGAGGTCAGCACCAGGTCCAGCTGGCCCTCGCGCAGGCCTTCCATCAACTTCGACGGGCGCAGTTCATGGATCTGCACCTGCACCTTGGGATAGCGCTTGCGGTAGCGGCTGAGGCTGCTGATGAACTGCGCGCCGGGGGTGACCGGCGATACGCCGATCGACAGGCGACCATCCATCACGCCCTTGAGCGTGTCGATTTCCTCGCGGGCGCGGCGCACCTCCTCGAGGATCAGGCGCGCGCGGCGTACCAGGCGCTCGCCGAACTCGGTCACCGTGATCCCGCGATTGGAGCGCACCAGCAGGGGCACACCGAGTTCGGCTTCCAGTTCCTTGATGCCCTTGGACAGGGCCGGCTGGGAGATGTGCAGCAGGCGCGAGGCCTCCTGGATGCTGCCACTCTCGCTGATGGCGAGCATGGCACGGAGCTGGTGCAACTTCATGGGCGACGCCGGGGCTCGTTGAACGGAAGGGCGACTGTAAAACAAAAGGGCCGGGCACGGGCTCCGGCGGTGTAACCACAGATAAAAAAACGGCGGCCCGGAGGCCGCCAAGGTGGAGTGTTGCGTGGAGATTAACGAATGCCCGAGGCGCGCAGCGCGTTGGGGGTGAACTGCTTGCGGCTGTACTTCACGCCGAAGTCGTAGGCGTTCTTCTGCTCGTTGAACAGCGCGCCGACGGCGTAGCGACCGGACAGCACGTCGTAGTGGGTCTCGGCGCTGAACTGCGGGGTCTGCTGGTCGTAGAAGAACGTCGCGTGGCCCTCGGAGACGCGCCACAGTTGGCCGCGGCCGTCATAGGCATCGGCCTCGGCGGTCTGCCAGCTGTCCTCGTCGATGAACAGGTCACGACGCGAGTAGATGTGGCGCTGGCCCGGCTTCAGGGTGGCGGTCAGGTGCCACACGCGGTGCAGCTCGTAGCGGGTGTGGTCGGGGTTGAGGTGACCCGGCTTGATGATGTCGGTGTACTTCAGCTTGGGCGAGCTCAGCTTGTAGCTGTTGTAGGGGATGTAGATCTCCTTCTTGCCCACCAGCTGCCAGTCGAAGCGATCCGGCGAGCCGTTGAACATGTCGAAGTCGTCCATGGTGCGCATGCCTTCGGCACCGGGGCTGTCGTAGGCGATCTGCGGGGCGCGGCGCACGCGACGCTGGCCGGCGTTGTACTGCCAGGCCATGCGCGGTTCCTTGACCTGGTTGATGGTCTCGTGGACCAGCAACACGCCACCGGCCAGACGCGCCGGGGAGAGGAACTCCTCGCGGTACATGTACAGCAGGTTGGCCATCTCCGCCGGGGCGTAGTCGCTGAGGCCGACCGGGTAGGCCAGCTGCTGCTTGATCAGACTCGGGGTGAAGGCGCCATTGGTCTGCGGCGAGGCCTGCACCACCATGCGCTGGAACGACAGGCCGCGGTAGCGACCGATGTGGTTCCACACCACTTCCAGGCCGTTCTGCGGTACCGCGAACGGCAGGCCGCCACTGCGGTAGTTCTGCAGGCCGTTGCCGCCTTCGGCGAGCTGGGTATCGGCGGCGTTCAGGCGGCTGGTGTCCAGGTACTGCTTGGGCATGGTCACCGAGCGACGGGTCGGGTAGACCGGGATGCGATAGCTCTCCGGGTAGCGCTTGAACAGGGCGAGCTGGCCGGGGGTCAGCTTGTCCTTGTACTGCTCGGCGGTCTGCGCGGTGATGGTGAACAGCGGCTGGTCGGCGGCGTAGGGGTCGCTGAGGAAGCCGTCGGCGTCACGCTGGCCGGCATTCTGGGCCAGGCCGCCGGTCCAGGCGGGGATGCTGCCGTCGGCATTGCCGGCGGTTTCCGCGCCGACCGGGGTCAGGTCCTTGCCGAGGCGGGCGATCTGGTCGGCCGGTACCGCGGCCAGGGCCTGGCCTGCTGCGAGCAGGCCGAGGCCGAGTGCGCCTGCGCGCACCAGTTGCAGATGGATCTGGGAAAACTTCATGTGCATAAACCTCAGAAACTCATGCCGACGCTGAAGGCGAGGAAGTCGCGGTCGGTGTTGGTGTTGAAGTCGCCG
The DNA here is from genome assembly GCF_028649395.1 of Pseudomonas sp. Gutcm_11s. GTDB lineage: Bacteria > Pseudomonadota > Gammaproteobacteria > Pseudomonadales > Pseudomonadaceae > Aquipseudomonas. The sequence continues at coordinate 536,295 of NZ_JAQSUW010000017.1, forward strand.
CCGAAGTAGTTGGTGTAACTCAGGCTGGCGTTGTAGGTGGACATGTAGTCGGCATCCAGGCCAACGCTCACCGACTTGTTGCCTTCGGTGAACGTCGGGCCGTAGCCCTCGACGTCATGGGCGAAGGCCAGGTTCGGCTTGAGGTTTACCCCGGCGATGGCGTTGCTGAAGTCCAGCTGGGTGCGCAGGCGGTAGCCCCAGGAGTTCTGGGTGTAGAAGCCCTTGCTGGTGCACTGGTCCGGGTTGGCGGTGTTGAGCAACTCGGTGCACAGCTGGTTGCCGGTCAGGCCCAGCGCGGAGGCGTAGTCCGGCAGCTGGCCGAAGCCGTAGACGCTGCTGCGGCCGAAGCGCAGGTCGCTGCCGTCGGTGGCGCCGAGATCACCGATATGGCTGTAGCCCACCTCGCCGATGACGGTCAGGCGGTCGCCGCCCAGCACGTTGTCGAAGGTGTGCACGGCACTGACCTGGGCCTGGCTGAAGGGCATGCGCTTGTAGCCCTGCACCGGGTTGCCGTACCCGGCGCTGGACCAGCCGCTGTCGTAGATCGCCAGGCCATCGATGCCGAGCGCGTTGACCAGGCCGCTGACGCTGGCCGAGGTGGAGACGTCGGTACCGTTGAGTGCCAGTGGCATGTTCGGCCGGTGGCTGATCTCGCCGGACAGCGCCGTGCCGTCGGGCAGGGTGGTGGCGAAGCTCACGCCGTACAGGCGGATGTCTTCCGGGTAGTCCAGGTAGTAGCTGGCGCTGGCCGGGCCGGGCGCGCCGGTGACGGCGCTGAAGTCCGCTGCGCCGCCGGTCCACACGCTCTCCGGGGTGCGGCTGTGATAGTTCATGGCGTAGAAGCCGAACTCGGTGTCGTTCAGCTCCGGTGCCAGCCAGCGCAGGGCCACACCGAACTGGCCGCCGTCACGGGCCTCGCGATCCTTGCCGCGCGGTACCCAGCCATAGACCGACGGATCGCGATCGTAGTCGCTGCCGTAGGTGGTCATGCCGTAGTTGCAGCCCTTGGGAGATGGGTCGCCGCCGAAGAAGGTGCCGCAGTTGTCGAGGACGGTCTTCTCCCATTCGATCTGGTAGAAGGCCTCGGCGGACAGGTTCTCGGTCAGGCCCTGGGCGACGTACAGCATGTTCACCGGGATCAGGCCTTCCTTGATCTCCGAGCCCGGGCGGCGCAGGGATGCGGCGTCGGCCGGGTTGATGGCGTTGATGCTGTTCTGGATGAAGGTGCTCTCGCCCCAGCTCACAACCTGCTTGCCGGCGCGCACGCTGCCCGGCAGGTCGCCGATCAGGTAGTTGTGGTAGGCGAAGGCGTCCAGCAGTTCGAAGCCGGAAGACTGTGCGGCGCTGTCGCGGCCACTGTCATCGATGTCATAGAGCAGGCGGTGCTCGTCCTTCAGCTCGAAGTCGTACCAGTACTTGCCACGCAGGAATACGCCGCTCTCGCCGTAGCTCAGCTGCAGGTCGTGCACGCCCTTGAAGATCTTGGAGAAGGTCTCGCCCTTCTTGAAGTTCAGGCGGCCATCGTCACTGGTGCGGGTGGAGGCAGTGCCGCCGTTGGCCACGCCGATGAACTTGTCGTCGGCATCGGCCATCGACCAGCTGGCGCCGACCGACAGCGAGGAATCCAGACGGCCCTCGATCTCCCCAATGTTGAAGCTGGCGGCCTGGGCCGAAGACGCGCTTGCCAGTGCCACGGCCAATGCCAGTGCGTGGGGATGCATAGCCCCCGCGCCTGTTTTTGTTCTTTTCATGGAGCTCTCCTGCTGATCAAAGAAGGCCCGCGGCACACGCCGCGCGGCGCATCGCTTCTTTGCAGCCTGATGACAGGTGCCGGGGCATCCTAGGTAAGCCCCGGGCCCCTGACTTCTGAAAAATCCTTATGCCCATAGCCAAAGGTGAGGTCGGCCGCTGGGCTCTATGTCGCGGCATCCGCGCAAATCGGCGCAAACCCCGTGTTTGGCGGCTTGCGTGCACGTAGGCGTACATAACCTGGGGTTATCCCGATAAGCAGCTTTGTGCTTTCGCCCTTTTTTCAGGCATAAAAAAACCGCCCCGGAGGGCGGTTCCTTTCGCCTGATCTGCGTGTATCAAAGGCCGTTGGCGGCCTTGAACTCGCGGCGGCGACGGTGCAGGACCGGCTCGGTGTAGCCGTTCGGCTGCTTGGTGCCTTCGACCACCAGTTCCAGGGCGGCCTGGAAGGCGATGTTGCTGTCGAAGTTCGGCGCCAGCGGACGGTACAGGGCGTCACCGGCGTTCTGGCGGTCGACCACCGGGGCCATGCGCTTGAGACTCTCGACGACCTGCTCCTCGGTGACTACGCCGTGGCGCAGCCAGTTGGCCAGCAGCTGGCTGGAGATACGCAGGGTGGCGCGGTCTTCCATCAGACCGACGTCGTTGATGTCCGGCACCTTGGAGCAGCCGACGCCCTGGTCGATCCAGCGCACCACGTAGCCGAGAATGCCCTGGGAGTTGTTGTCCAGTTCGTTCTGCAGCTCTTCGGCGGTCCAGTTGGTGTTGGGCGCCAGCGGGATGGTCAGGATGTCGTCCACGGAAGCCGGGGTGCGCTTGGCCAGTTCGGCCTGACGAGCGAACACGTCGACCTTGTGGTAGTGCAGGGCGTGCAGGGTGGCGGCGGTCGGCGACGGTACCCAGGCGGTGTTGGCGCCGGCCATCGGGTGCATGATCTTCTGCTCGACCATGGCGGCCATCAGGTCGGGCATGGCCCACATGCCTTTGCCGATCTGGGCTTTGCCCTGCAGGCCGGTAGCCAGGCCGATGTCGACGTTGTTGTTCTCGTAGGCGCCGATCCACTTCTCGGATTTCATGGCGGCCTTGCGCACGACGGCGCCGGCTTCCATGGAGGTGTGGATTTCGTCACCGGTACGGTCGAGGAAGCCGGTGTTGATGAACACCACGCGCTCGCTGGCGGCCTTGATGCACGCCTTGAGGTTGACGGTGGTGCGGCGCTCTTCGTCCATGATGCCGACTTTCAGGGTGTTGCGCGGCAGGCCGAGGACGTCTTCGACGCGGGAGAAGATCTCGCCGGCGAAGGCGACTTCTTCCGGGCCGTGCATCTTCGGCTTGACGATGTACACGGAGCCGGTGCGGGTGTTCTTGCGGCTGGTGTTGCCATTCAGGTTGTGGATGGCGATCAGGCTGGTGAACAGACCGTCCTGGATACCTTCCGGGATCTCGTTGCCAGCGGCGTCGAGGATGGCCGGGTTGGTCATCAGGTGGCCGACGTTACGCACGAACAGCATGGAGCGGCCGTGCAGGGTCAGCTCGGAACCATCGGCCTTGGTGTAGACGCGGTCCGGGTTCATGGTGCGGGTGAAGGTCTTGCCGCCCTTGCTGACTTCTTCAGCCAGGTCGCCCTTCATCAGGCCCAGCCAGTTGCGGTAGACCACGACCTTGTCGTCGGCATCGACGGCGGCCACGGAGTCTTCGCAGTCCATGATGGTGGTCAGCGCGGACTCCATCAGCACGTCCTTCACGCCGGCGGCATCGGTCTGGCCGATGTTGCTGGTGGCGTCGATCTGGATCTCGAAGTGCAGGCCGTTGTTCTTCAGCAGCACGGCGACAGGCGCGGCGGCCTCGCCCTGGAAGGCGACGAACTGGGCAGCGTCCTTCAGGCCGGCGGTGCTGCCGTTCTTCAGGGTCACGGCCAGTTGGCCGTTGTTCACTACATAAGCAGTGGCGTCGACGTGGGAAGCGCCTTCCAGCGGGGCGGCCTCGTCGAGGAAGGCGCGGGCGAAGGCGATCACCTTGTCACCGCGAACCTTGTTGTAGCCCTTGCCCTTCTCGGCGCCGTTATCTTCGCTGATCACGTCGGTGCCGTAGAGGGCATCGTACAGCGAGCCCCAGCGGGCGTTGGAGGCGTTCAGGGCGAAACGCGCGTTCATCACCGGCACTACCAGCTGCGGGCCGGCCAGGCGGGCGATTTCGTCGTCGACGTTCTGGGTGGTGGCCTGGAAGTCGGCCGGCTCGGGCAGCAGGTAACCGATTTCCTGGAGGAAGCTCTTGTAGGCTGCGGCATCATGGGCCTGGCCCTTGCGAGCCTGGTGCCAGGCGTCGATCTGGGCTTGCAGGTCGTCGCGTTTGGCCAGCAGGGCGCGGTTCTTCGGAGCCAGTTCATTGATCACGGCTTCGGCGCCGGTCCAGAACTTGGCGGCATCTAGGCCAGTACCGGGAATGGCTTCATTGTTGATGAAGTCGTAAAGGGCTTTGGCGACCTGCAGACCACCAACTTGAACGCGTACAGTCATTGCTTGCCTCACTCTGCTCAGGACCAGCTCGGAACCAGGCGGGACGCCATGTAGTTCGAGCCGCGGAATACTACATGAAGCTGCGGGAAAAATCAGGCGAGTTGCGTCGCGGATAGACCGAAATGCACATATCAGTCACGTAGCGCCTAATATGTTCTCAGGAAATCCAATAATTGTTCCAGATAAAACTTTAAAGAGTACACAATTGTTCGGGCGGCGCTGCTGTGGCGCCGCGCCGCACCATCTATGCTGTGGGTTTCAGGGAGAAAACCAATGCCGATAACGCTTACCACCCGGGATGATCTGGACGTGCTGCTGCCGCTGTTCTGCGGCTATCTGAAGTTCTACCAGCGCGCGTATGAAGAGGAGGCCGTGCGCGCCTTCCTGGCGCAGCGCCTGGAGCGGGGCGATTCGGTGCTGCTGCTGGCCCGTGACGAGCAGGGCAACGCGCAGGGCTTCGTGCAGCTGTATGCCTTCTTCGCCTCGCTGCAGCTGGCGCCGGCCTGGCTGCTGAGTGACCTGTTCGTGGCGCCTGCCGCGCGTCGCCAGGGGCTGGCCGAACGGCTGATGAATGCGGCCCGCGCGCATGCCGAGGCCACCGGCGCCTGCGGCCTGCAGCTGGAAACGGCGAAGGACAACCACGCCGGCCAGGCGCTCTATGAAAAGCTTGGCTATGTGCGCGATGAGGTGTTCTATACCTATTGGCTCGGCCTGCCCGGCTCGGTCTGAAGCCCTGAACCCAAGGAGTTGCTCGTGGATCATCTGGTACTCACCGTCATCGCCCCCGACCAGCCCGGCCTGGTCGAACGCATTGCCCAGTGCATCGCCGCCCACGGCGGCAACTGGCTGGAGAGCCGCATGTCACGCATGGCCGGGCAGTTCGCCGGCATCCTCAAGGTAGCGGTGCCGGCCGAGGGCTACGACGAACTGGTCGACGGCCTGCAGGCACTGAACAGCCATGGCATTCGCGTGCTGGTGGCCGAGAGCGGCATCGACCCGGTATGCACCTGGAAGCCGATCCACCTCGACCTGGTTGGCAACGACCGCCCGGGCATCGTCCGTGACATCACCCGCCTGCTGGCCGAACAGGGCATCAACCTGGAGAGCCTGACCACCGAGGTAGCACCGGCGCCGATGAGCAGCGAGCCGCTGTTCCATGCCGAGGCTCTGCTGGCGGTGCCCCTGACCCTGTCGCTGGACCTGCTGCGCGACAGGCTGGAGAACCTGGCCGACGACCTGATGGTGGAGCTGAACCTGCGCAGCGAGGAATGATCCCCAGAATGCGGGGGTGAAGCTGTGGATAGTCTGGGGAGCCCCGGCGCACGACCTAGTGCCCCGGGGCTTTTTCATGCCTGGTTAAAAATCCCGCATATTCAATGGCTTGTGCACAAATAGCGGGGATGGATCTGTGGCTGGCCTGGGGATAGAACCGGCCATGCCACGGCCCGCCTGGCCTAGCGCCAGCTGTGCAGATTTCACGCAGCTTTGCCGCGGTGGATATCCACCAAAGCTGTGGATGAATCTGTGGGTTAGCTGGGGGGCTACCGCTGCAGGCCATGCAGGACGGGCGCTAGAGGGGGCCGCTCAGAAAACCGACAGCGCTGCGTTTGGCTGCACGGTGCAATGTCGTGCACAGCCCCTATCTCTCGCTCTCAATGATATCCACGGAAGCTGTGGAAGGATCTGTGGGCAGGCTGGGGGGATGAGGCTGCAGGCCCTGTAGTGCAAGGGTTGTAGGCCGTCGTTCAGAAAATCAACAGGCCGTGCCGGCTTGTGCACAAGTGACGTGGATGAGTCTGTGGGTAGCCTGGGGATGATCGCCTGCGCGCCCCGTCTGCCGGGGCATTGCGGCTGCTGGGTGAAAATCGGCCAGCGCTGCGCCGGCTCCAGACTATCCCCGGAAACTGTGGAGTTTCCTGTGGACAGGCTGGGGGACGGATACTGCACGCATACTGCGGCACGGCCTGCGGCGGACTGTTCAGAAATCCGGCAGGTGCGGGTGAGATTGCATGCAGAGGGGCAGGGCTTCTTGCGTCAGCCCGGAAGGGCGCGACGGGAACGACTTTTTCGGTCATCAGAAGGCTTGTGGCGTGCGGTGGATAACCGTTGTGGGGAAACGCCGTCGGGATATCCCCGCAAACCGGGGAAAGACCTGTGGGTAATCTGGGGGGAAGCCGGCGCAGGCCACGGCTGGCGCGGATTCTGTCGTAGCGCTCAGGAAATGCACAGGCCGCTGCAGCTTGTGCACAAAGCCTGGGGATGAAGCTGTGGAAAAGGTTGGGAATAACCGCGCCAGCCCAGCGCCGACGCGGCTTCGCTCGAACTGAGCGTTTTCTAGGCGGTTTGTCCGCGCCGACGCAGGCCCAGCCAGATGTCCAGGCTGTAGATCAGCAGCGCGGCCCAGATGCAGGCGAAGGACAGCATCTTGCTCGGTTCCAGCGTTTCGCCGAACAGCAGGACCGCCTGCAGCAGTACCAGGGTAGGCGCGATGTACTGCAGGAAGCCGAGCGTGGTGTAGGGCAGGTGGCGCGCGGCGGCGTTGAAGCACAGCAGCGGCACCAGGGTGATGGGGCCGGCGGCGACCAGCCAGAGCGCCTCGCTGCTGCTCCAGAAGTCGGCCTGGGTGCTGACCGACGCCGGGTGCAGGAGCAGCCAGCCGAGCGCCAGCGGTAGCAGCAGCCAGGTTTCCACTACCAGGCCGGGCAGGGCGGCTACCGGCGCCTGCTTGCGGATCAGGCCATAGAAGCCGAAGGTCAGCGCCAGTACCAGCGACACCCAGGGGATGCTGCCGACCTGCCATACCTGCTGCAGCACGCCCAGCGCCGCCAGGCCAACGGCGGCCCATTGCAGGCGGCGCAGGCGCTCGCCGAGCAGCAACATGCCGAGCAGCACGTTGATCAGCGGGTTGATGTAGTAGCCCAGGCTGGCCTCGAGCATGCGCCCGTTGTTCACCGCCCAGACGTAGACCAGCCAGTTGCTGGCGATCAGCAGGCCGCTGCCGGTCAGCACGGCGAGGCGCTTGGGGTTGTCGCGCAGCTCGCGCCACCAGCCGGGGTGCTTCCACAGCATCAGCAGCAGGGCGCCGAACAGCGCGGACCAGATGGCCCGATGCGAGATGATCTCCAGCGCCGGTACGCTCTGGATGGCCTTGAAGTACAGCGGGAACAGGCCCCAGATCAGGTAGGCGGCGATGCCGAGGGTATAGCCGCGGCTTGGGTGGGCGGTGGACATGGAATTCCTTGGTACATAGGCAGCTAACTAAAGGCTTCCGATTCTAGGCCGGCGGCCGCAGCTTGTCTGTCCGATCAGCTTTGCTTTGGCATGCCGTGCTGGCGGACAAAGGCCACGAAAGTCTCGAGCGGCAGTGGCTTGCTGAACAGGTAGCCCTGGAACTGCGTGCAGCCGTGCTCCAGCAGGAAGCGCTGCTGTTGCGGCGTTTCCACGCCCTCGGCCACCACACTCATGCCCAGGCTCTGGCCCAGAGTGATGACGGTGCGCACGATGGCCTTGCTGCTGTCATCGGTGAGCACGTCGCTGACGAACGAGCGGTCGATCTTCAGCTTGCTCAGCGGCAGGTTCTTCAGGTGCGCCAGCGAGGAGAAGCCGGTGCCGAAGTCGTCCAGGGAGAAGCGCACGCCGTGTTCCACCAGGGTGGCCATCTTGGCGGTCAGCTCGGCGACATCGCGGATGATCAGCGTCTCGGTCAGCTCCAGCTCCAGGTGCTGGGCGATGTGCGGCTGGCCGTCGAGGATGGCGAGCAGTTCGGGCACGAAGGCGGCCTGGCGCATCTGGTTCTGGCTGATGTTGACTGCCAGCTGCAGGTCATTGAATGCCGGATCGGCGCTCCAGGCCTGCAGTTGCGCGCAGGTCTTGCGCAGCACCCAGGCACCCAGCGGGATGATGAAGCCGGTCTTCTCTGCATGCTCGATGAAGTGCCCCGGCGGCAGCAGCCCGCGCTGCGGGTGCTGCCAGCGCAGCAGCACTTCGGCGCCGAACACTCGGCCGTGGATGTCCAGCTGCGGCTGGTAATGCAGGACGAATTGCTCCTCCTGCAGGGCGGTGCGCAGTTCCTGATCCAGCTGCAGGCGCTCCACCGCATCGGTCTGCAGGATGTGCAGCAGCATGAACAGCATCGCCATCGCGGCCAGGCTCTGTACCCAGGAGCCGACGCTGCGCAACGGATCGGGCAGGTTGTATTCGCGCAGCGGGCTCCAGGGCGAGGCAGCCAGGCAGGCGAACAAGGTCAGGCAGACCAGAGTCACGCCATGGCGCAGCCACAGCGGCTCGTCGCGGAAGGCCATCACCGCGGCCACCGCCAATGGCAGCAGGTAGAGATGGGTGGCGCGGGGCGCTGCCGCGGTGGGCGCATCCAGCACCAGGGTGGAGCCGACGATGACCAGGATCAGCGTGGCGAACAGCAGCAGGTTGGCGGTGCGTGGGTGGTGCTTGAGGCTCAGGGCGAGCACGCCGAGCCCGCTGAGGATCAGGGCCAGGTCCATCAGAACGATGGCCCAGGAGCCGCGCAGGCTGAAGACGATGCCCCAGACGCAGCCCATAGCGACCATCAACAGACCGGCCAGCAGGCGCATGCGCCGCTCGCGGCGGCGGCCTATCAGCGGCAGGTCGGCGCCGATCCAGAGGCTGCGAATGCTCTCTGCAGCTTTTGCGGGGCTAATCATCGAGGCTCCTTGAGGCGGGCATTCGCTGAGTGAATGCTCGCCGGCACGCACATCCCGGCCGGGCCACGATAACCCGCCCGGGCGTCTGAGCAAGTGAAGACGCTAGTTCGGCATTCTGCCGCTTCGCTCGCGTCTGCGCCTGCTGCGCCAGGTGCATCAGAACAGGCGCAGCGGCTCTTCATCCAGCGCCGCCAGCTGCTCGCGCAGGGCCAAGATCTGGTCGCCCCAGTAGCGCTCGTTGGCGAACCAGGGGAAGGCCAGGGGGAATGCCGGGTCGTCCCAGCGCCGGGCGATCCAGGCGCTGTGGTGCATCAGGCGCAGGGCGCGCAGCCCTTCGATCAGCGGCAGTTCGCGGGCGTCGAAGTCGTGGAATTCCTGATAGCCATCCATCAGCTCCGACAGCTGACCGAGGCGCTCCTGACGGTCGCCGGCGAGCATCATCCACAGGTCCTGCACCGCTGGGCCGCTGCGGCAGTCGTCGAGGTCGACGATGTGGAAGGCGTCGTCGCGGTGCAGCAGGTTGCCCGGGTGGCAGTCGCCATGCAGGCGGATCGGCGTGTAGCGCACGCGGGCGAACAGCTCGTCGAGGCGCTTAAGCAGGTCGCGCGCCACCGACTCGTAGGCCGGCAACAGGCTGCGCGGGACGAAGTCGCCTTCCAGCAGGGTGGCCAGCGAGGCGTGGCCGAAGTTGTCCACCGCCAGCGTCTCGCGATGCTCGAACGGGCGGCTGGCGCCCACCGCATGCAGGCGGCCGAGCAGCTGGCCGAGGCTGTACAGCTGGTCCAGGTTGCCCGGCTCCGGCGCGCGGCCGCCGCGGCGGGGGAACAGGGCGAAGCGGAAGCCGGCGTGTTCGAACAGGCTCTCGCCATCGCGCAGCAGCGGCGCCACCACCGGCACTTCGCACTCGGCCAGCTCATGGCTGAAGCTGTGTTCCTCGCGAATCGCCGCATCGCTCCAGCGGGCGGGGCGGTAGAACTTGGCAATCAGCGGCTCGCCGTCCTCGATGCCCACCTGGTAGACGCGGTTCTCGTAGCTGTTCAGTGCCAGCACGCGGGCGTCGCTGAGGTAGCCGAGGCTCTCGACGGCGTCGAGAACCAGGTCGGGGGTGAGGGTGGCGAAGGGATGGGACATGGGGCGCTCCGAAGTCAGGCGCCCAGTGTAACTGCTCGGCGGGGTCGCGTTAGGTCGTCGTGCCCAGCAGGACCTGGGCGGCGTTGACCCGCGCATGCACCGGGCGCCCGGGCGCGAGGTCGAGGGCGCGCAGTTGCCTAGCCTCGACCAGGGCGCACAGGCGCTGGCCGCCGCGCAGGGCGATGCGCACCTCGCAGGGGCCGTCGCCATCCTCCAGAACCTGCTCGACCTCGCCCGTCAGCGCGTCGGGGCCGGGCTCGCCCAGTTGCAGGCAGCCGGCCTTGAACAGGGCGATCACCGGGCTGCCGATGCTCAGTTCGAGACGCTCGGTACTGTCGTGGGTGATCTGCGCCTGCAGACGGTTATCATCGTCCAGAGCGATCTCGATCAGATCGTTGCGGCCCTGGGCGTGGATGGCCGCGACCCGTCCGCTAAGCTGGTTGCGCGCACTGGTGCGCAGCATCAGGCGGCCGAGCAGGGCCAGGTCTTCGCCCTGCTCGGCGGCGTCGAGAAACTGCGTCTGCAGCTGTTCCAGGCGCTGGTACAACTGCAGCAGGCGCTCGCCGGTGGCCGACAGCCGTGCGCCGCCGCCACCCTTGCCGCCGACGCTGCGCTCCACCAGCGGCCGCCCGGCCAGGTTGTTGAGCTCGTCGATGGCATCCCAGGCCGCCTTGTAGCTGAGCCCGGCGGCCTTGGCCGCGCGGGTGATCGAGCCCTGCTGCGCGACCTGTTGCAGCAGGGCGATGCGTTGCGGGCGGCGGGCGATGTGTTGGGCGAGGGTGGTCAGCAGGCTCATGGCGGTGCGCAACGGGTTTGGCTGTGGAGCGGCGCACGATGCGTGAGCCGCCGCGGGTCGTCAATCGCCCGGCTTGGGTGTGCGGGCCAGGCAGTAGACATCCACGCGGGCCGCGCCGGCGCCGAGCAGCAGGCGCGCCAGCGCTGCGGCCGTGGCCCCGGTGGTCAGTACGTCGTCGATCAGGGCGATATGCCGGCCCTGCACCTCGGCGCCAGTGGCGAGGGCGAAGGCCTGACGCAGGTTGCGCCGGCGCGCCGCGGCGTCCAGTTGTTGCTGGTGGGCGCCTTCCTGCTGGCGCAGCAGCCAGTCGCGCTGCTGCGGCAGTTGCAGGCTGGCGGACAGCCAGGTGGCGAGCATCTCGGCCTGGTTGAAGCCGCGGCTGCGCAGACGCTTGCGCCCCAGCGGTACCGGCAGCAGCAGGTCGGGCGGCGGTAGCCCCTCGGCGAAAGCGTGTTGCAGATGATGTGACAGCAACCCGGCCAGCAGACGTCCCATGGGCCAGTGTGCCTGGTGTTTGAAGCCGGTAATCAGGCTGTCGAGCGGGAAGGCATAGCGCCAGGCTGCCTCGACCCGGCTGAAGGGCGGTGGCCGGCGCTGGCATTCACCACAGGTCAGTCCCTCGGCCGGCAACGGCAGGGCGCAGATGCTGCAATGTCCGCCGAGCCAGGGCAGCTCGGCCTCGCAGGCGCTGCACAGCGGATGCTCGGTATCCGCTGTGTCGGTGCATAGCAGGCACTGTTGTTTGTTTTTTGTCCAGATGTAAACCGTATTGTCCGTGAGTGGTTGACAGCGCATGGTCCTTCCTTTGACTATGCCTCGCAGCCGTGTTGCACAGCCTAGAACAAGGAATACCCCATGAGCGCCAGTATCGCTTCCGTCACCCGTCACGATTGGTCCCTCGCCGAGGTGAAGGCGCTGTTCGAGCAGCCGTTCAACGACCTGCTGTTCCAGGCCCAGACCGTGCACCGCGCGCATTTCGACGCCAACCGCGTGCAGGTCTCGACCCTGCTGTCGATCAAGACCGGCGCCTGCCCCGAGGACTGCAAGTACTGCCCGCAGTCCGGCCACTACAACACCGGCCTGGACAAGCAGAAGCTGATGGAAGTGCAGAAGGTGCTGGAGGCGGCTGCCGAGGCCAAGGCTATCGGCTCCACCCGCTTCTGTATGGGAGCGGCGTGGAAGCACCCGTCGGCCAAGGACATGCCCTACGTATTGAAGATGGTCGAGGGCGTGAAGGCCCTGGGACTGGAAACCTGCATGACCCTCGGCAAGCTCGACCAGGAGCAGACCCGCGCCCTGGCTGAGGCCGGCCTCGACTACTACAACCACAACCTCGATACCTCGCCGGAGTTCTACGGCAACATCATCACCACCCGCACCTACAGCGAGCGCCTGCAGACCCTGGCCTACGTGCGCGATGCGGGGATGAAGATCTGCTCCGGCGGCATCCTCGGCATGGGCGAGTCGCTGGACGACCGCGCCGGCCTGCTGATCCAGCTGGCCAACCTGCCGGAGCATCCGGAATCGGTGCCGATCAACATGCTGGTCAAGGTTGAGGGCACGCCGCTGGCCGGTGAGAAGGACGTCGACCCGTTCGACTTCATCCGCATGCTCGCCGTGGCGCGGATCATGATGCCGAAGTCCCACGTGCGCCTGTCCGCCGGCCGCGAGGCGATGAACGAGCAGATGCAGGCCCTGGCCTTCTTCGCCGGCGCCAACTCGATCTTCTACGGCGAGAAGCTGCTGACCACCAAGAACCCGCAGGCCGACAAGGACATGCAGCTGTTCGCCCGCCTCGGCATCAAGCCGGAAGAGCGCGAAGAGCACTCCGACGAAGTGCATCAGGCCGCCATCGAGCAGGCCTTGGTCGAGCAGCGCGATTCCCAACTGTTCTACGACGCGGCGGTCTGATGCGTCGTGCGGTGGATGAGCGCCCAGCCATCCACCTCGCGCCGGCCCCGATTCTCTTCGTCGGGTGGATGACCCGCATGGGGTTGTCCACCGGCTTCTGGTGTTGCCCATGACCTTCGATCTTTCCGCCCGCCTCGCCGAGCGCCGCGCCGCCCATCTGTTCCGCCAGCGCCCCTTGCTGGACGGGCCGCAGGGGCCGCAGGTGCGCGTCGATGGCCGCGAGCTGCTGGCCTTTTGCTCCAACGACTACCTGGGCCTGGCCAACCACCCGGAGGTGATCGCGGCCATGCGCGCTGGCGCCGAGCGCTGGGGCGTGGGGGGCGGTGCTTCGCACCTGGTCATCGGCCACAGCACACCGCACCACGAGCTGGAGGAGGCACTGGCCGAGTTCACCGGGCGCCCGCGGGCGCTGCTGTTCTCCACCGGCTACATGGCCAACCTGGCCGCCGTCACCGCGCTGGTGGGGCAGGGCGACACGGTGCTGGAGGATCGCCTCAACCACGCTTCGCTGCTGGATGCCGGCCTGCTCAGCGGCGCGCGCTTTTCGCGCTACCTGCACAACGACGCGGTGAGCCTGAGCAAGCGCCTGGAGCGGGCCGAGGGCAATACCCTGGTGGTGACCGACGGCGTGTTCAGCATGGACGGCGACCTGGCCGACCTGCCCGGCCTCTGCGCCGAGGCACGCAGCAAGGGCGCCTGGGTGATGGTCGACGACGCCCACGGCTTCGGCCCGCTGGGCGCCGGCGGCGGTGGCGTGGTCGAGCACTTCGGTCTGGGCCTGGATGACGTGCCGGTGCTGGTCGGCACCCTGGGCAAGGCCTTCGGCACTGCGGGTGCCTTCGTGGCCGGCAGCGAGGAGCTGGTCGAGACGCTGATCCAGTTTGCCCGTCCGTACATCTACACCACCAGCCAGCCACCGGCCGTGGCCTGCGCCAGCCTGAAGAGCCTCGAGCTGCTGCGCACGGAAGGCTGGCGCCGCGAACACCTGAACAAGTTGATCGCGTGCTTCCGCGCCGGCGCGGCCGAGATCGGCCTGAGCCTGATGGACAGCCCGACCCCGATCCAGCCGATCCTGGTCGGCGACAGCGAGCGCGCCCTACAGCTCTCCGCGCTGCTCAAGGAGCGCGGCCTGCTGGTCGGTGCCATCCGCCCGCCGACCGTTCCGGCCGGGAGCGCGCGCCTGCGCGTGACCCTCTCCGCTGCGCACAGCGAGGCGCAGCTGGAGCGCCTGCTGGAGGCGCTGGCCGAGTGCTGGCCGCTGGTGAATCGTCATGCGTGATCATCTGATCCTGCTGCCGGGCTGGGGCCTGGGCAGCCTGCCGCTGGAGGTGTTGGCCGAGGCCCTGCGCGGCCTCGATCCGGCGCTCAAGGTGGAGATCGAGGCGCTGCCCGAGCTGACTCGCGGCGAGCCGCGCGACTGGCTGCTGGAGCTGGACGAGCGCCTGCCGCCACACACCTGGCTGGGTGGCTGGTCACTCGGCGGCATGCTCGCCAGCGAGTTGGCTGCGCTGCGTGGCGAGCGCTGCCGCGGTCTGCTGACCTTGGCCAGCAATCCCTGTTTCGTCGCCGGGCCGGACTGGCCGTTCGCCATGGACGAGGGCACCTTCAACGCCTTCGTCGACGGCTGTCGCTCTGATCCGACCGCCACCCTCAAGCGTTTCAGTCTGCTCTGCACCCAGGGCTCCAGCGAGGGGCGCGGCCTGGCCCGTCAGCTGCAGGCTGCCGCGCCGCAAGCGACCCCCGAGGTGTTGCTGGCCGGGCTGGAAGTGCTCGGCAACTTCGATGGGCGCAGCGCTCTGCAACGCTTCGCCGGGCCGCAACTGCATCTGCTGGCCGGCGCCGATGCGCTGGTGCCGGCCGAGGTGGCCGGCGAGTTGCTGGCGTTGCAGCCGGACATCGAGGTGGGCCTGATCGAGGAAGTCAGTCACGCCTTCCCCCTGGAGCGCCCGCACGAGGTGGCCGCCGCCATCCATGCCTTCATCACCGAGGTCGGCGATGTCTGAGGCCGTGACCGGCGGCCTGCCGGACAAGCGCCGGGTGGCCGGGTCGTTCTCGCGTGCGGCGGCCAGCTACGACGCCGTCGCCGAGTTGCAGCGCGAGGTGGGTGGCGAGCTGCTGGCCGATCTGCCGGATCTGGCACCGGCGCGCTGGCTGGACCTGGGCAGCGGCACCGGACACTTCACTCGCGCTCTGGGCGCGCGCTATCCGCAGGCCGAGGGCGTGGCCCTCGACCTGGCCGAGGGCATGCTGCGTCACGCCAGGCCGCTCGGTGGCGCCGGTCATTTCATTGCCGGCGATGCCGAGCACCTGCCGCTGCGTGATGCCAGCTTCGACCTGATCTTCACCAGCCTGGCCGTGCAGTGGTGCGCCGATTTCGCCGCTGTGCTGGCCGAGGCCCGGCGGGTGCTGCGTCCCGGCGGCGTGCTGGCGTTCAGCAGTCTGTGCGTCGGCTCCTTGCAGGAGCTGCGCGATAGCTGGCAGGCGGTGGATGGCTTCGTCCACGTCAACCGTTTCCGCCGTTTCGAGGATTACCAGGCGCTGTGCGCCGAGAGCGGCCTGCAGGTGCTGACGCTGGAGCGCCGCGCCAAGACCCTGCACTTCGCTGACCTGCGCGAGCTGAGCCGTTCTTTAAAGGACCTCGGTGCGCACAACCTCAACCCCGGCCGCCCCGGCGGGCTCACCGGCCCCGCGCGCATCCGTGCGCTGATGGAGGCCTACGAGCAGCGCCGCACCGAGCGGGGCCTGCCGCTCACCTATCAGGTGGTGCACGGCGTACTGCGCAAGGAAGAATGAGATGAGCCAGGCCTTCTTCATCACTGGCACCGACACAGAAATCGGCAAGACCACCATCGCCGCTGGCCTGCTGCATGCCGCACGGCGGGCCGGGCTGAGCACGGCGGCGGCAAAACCGGTGGCTTCCGGTTGCGTGCGCACCGCCGCAGGGCTGCGTAACGACGACGCGCTGGCCCTGCTCGCGCAATGCTCGCTGGCGCTGGGCTACGACGAGGTCAATCCGTTCGCCTTCGAGCCGGCGATCGCACCGCACCTGGCGGCGCGCGAGGCAGGTGTCGAGTTGAGCGTGGCGCGTCTGCTGCCGTCAGTGCAGCGAGTGCTGCAATACGCTGCGGACTTCACGGTGGTCGAAGGCGCCGGTGGTTGGCGGGTGCCGCTGACCGGCCGCGAGAGCCTCTCCGACCTCGCCGTGGCGCTGGACCTGCCCGTGGTGCTGGTGGTCGGTGTGCGCCTGGGCTGTATCAACCACGCCGTGCTCAGTGCAGAGGCGATCGAGCGCGATGGCCTGCGCCTGGCCGGCTGGGTGGCCAATATCGTCGATGCGCAGACCTCGCGCCTGGAGGAGAACCTGGCGACCCTCGCCGAGCGGCTGTCGGCGCCATGCCTGGGGCGTGTGCCACGGCTGGCTCAGGCGTCGGCCGAGGCGGTGGCGGCGCATCTCGATTTGCGCCCGCTCGGGGTCGCGTTATAAGCCGTTGATCGGTCATTGCTCATTTTTTGTACGTTTTTTGAGCATTTTCTGCTTCAATTGTCTGCACGAGTCTGTCCCCGTCAGGGAGTCATCAGCATGCAAATCTCCGGTAGCGCCTTCAGTGCGGGTCTCAGCGGCATCCAGGCCGGGCAACGCCGTGTCGATCAGGCGGCTGGCGAGATCGCCGGCAACACCCTGCCCGTGCAGCGCCCAGACCAGACCCCGCCGGCCCAGCAGGTCGAACCCAGCCCCGAGGCCCGCACCGATCTGGCCGAGAGCCTGGTGGGGCTGACCCAGGGCCGCAACGAAGTACAGGCCAGCGCGCGGGTGGTGGAAACCGCTGACGAAGTGCTGGGTACTCTGATCGATACCCGCGCCTGACCGGATTGTCGGCGCCGCAGTAAACCGAGGGCTCGCCCGGTCGGGCGAGGAGGGATGCAATGCAGATTGGTAGCGCCATGGCTTACGCGGCGCCCCTGTCGTCCTCCCTGGCGGCCCGCCCTCCTGCGTCCGAGCTTTCCCGTCCTGCCGATCCCGCTGCTGAGCCACTGGCCAGCGACAAGAACTCGTCCGAGCTGCGTGATGAGACGCAAAGCCCCGCCCGTACCGATGACGAAGGCGACGAGCAGTCGCCTCGCGAAACTCAGCAACAGCGCCAGGAACTCCTCGAGGTAGCCGAACTGGCCAGCCGTGACCGCGAGGTGCGCGCCCACGAGCAGGCTCACGCGGCGATTGGCGGTGCTCATGCTGGCGCTCCCACCTACACCTTCAAGCGTGGCCCGGACGGCAAGAGCTACGCCGTCGGTGGTGAAGTCAGCATCGACACCAGTCCGGTTCCCAACGACCCCGAGGCCACCCTGCGCAAGATGGAACTGGTGCAGCGCGCGGCCCTGGCGCCGGCCGAGCCTTCTGCGCAGGATCGCAGCGTCGCCGCCCAGGCGTCGGCCCAGGCCACGCTGGCGCGTGCCGAGCTGGCTCAAGTGCGTCGTGAGGAGGCAGCTGCCGCTATCGAAGAGCGCGCCGCGCAGCGCGAGGAGCGCCTGGCCGAGGAGGAAGAGCGTCAGGCGCTCGAGGCTGAGGCCGACGACGAGCAGCAGCCTGCGGCACCGCCGCCTAAACTGGATCTGTACCTGCGTCTGGCCCAGCTGCAGAGCCCTGCACCGATCGTCGATCTGCGGGCCTGAACGGCCCGGGCAGATGCTTGACAAGGGTAGGGCGTAAACGTATGTTTCAAACGCCTGTTTGATTGCCGGGCCGGTTCGTGCCTGCCGGGCGCTGGGAGAAATCCCGCGAACGACCGCTCCAGACGGTCACCCCAATACCAAGGAATCCACCGTAGAGGTTTACCGCTATGCCTGAGTACAAGGCCCCCTTGCGTGATATCCGCTTCGTTCGCGACGAACTGCTCGGCTACGAAGCGCACTATCAGAGCCTGCCTGGCTGCCAAGACGCCACCCCGGACATGGTCAGCGCCATTCTGGAAGAAGGCGCCAAGTTCTGTGAGCAAGTCATCGCTCCGCTGAACCGTGTTGGTGACCTCGAGGGCTGCACCTGGTCCGAGTCCGGTGTGAAGACCCCCACCGGCTTCAAAGAGGCCTATCAGCAGTTCGTCGAAGGCGGCTGGCCGAGCCTGGCTCACCACGTTGACCACGGCGGCCAAGGCCTGCCGGAGTCCCTGGGCCTGGCCCTGAGCGAGATGGTCGGCGAAGCCAACTGGTCCTGGGGCATGTACCCTGGCCTGTCCCACGGCGCGATGAACACCATCGAAGCCCACGGCACCGACGAGCAGAAGCACACCTACCTGACCAAGCTGGTATCCGGCGAGTGGACCGGCACCATGTGCCTGACCGAACCGCACTGCGGTACCGACCTGGGCATGCTGCGCACCAAGGCCGAGCCTCAGGCTGACGGCTCCTACAAAGTGTCCGGCACCAAGATCTTCATCTCCGCCGGCGAGCACGACATGGTTGATAACATCATCCATATCGTCCTGGCCCGCCTGCCCGACGCCCCGCAAGGCACCAAGGGCATCTCCCTGTTCATCGTGCCGAAGTTCAACGTGAACGCCGATGGCAGCGTTGGCTCGCGTAACGCCGTTTCCTGTGGCTCCCTGGAGCACAAGATGGGCATCCACGGCAACGCCACCTGCGTGATGAACTTCGACGGTGCCACTGGCTACCTGATCGGCCCGGCCAACAAAGGCCTGAACTGCATGTTCACCTTCATGAACACTGCCCGCCTGGGTACTGCTCTGCAGGGCCTGGCTCACGCCGAAATCGGTTTCCAGGGCGGCCTGAAGTACGCTCGCGAGCGTCTGCAGATGCGTTCCCTGACTGGCCCGAAAGCGCCGGACAAAGCCGCTGACCCGATCATCGTCCACCCGGACGTGCGTCGCATGCTGCTGACCATGAAGTCCTTCGCCGAAGGCAACCGCGCGATGGTGTACTTCACCGCCAAGCAGGTCGACATCGTCAAGTACAGCCAGGACGAAGAAGAGAAGAAAGCCGCCGACGCGATGCTGGCCTTCCTGACTCCGATCGCTAAGGCCTTCATGACCGAAGTCGGCTTCGAGTCGGCCAACCACGGCGTGCAGATCTATGGCGGCCACGGCTTCATCGCCGAGTGGGGCATGGAGCAGAACGTTCGCGACAGCCGTATCTCCATGCTGTACGAAGGCACCACCGGCGTTCAGGCCCTCGACCTGCTGGGTCGTAAAGTCCTGATGACCCAAGGCGAAGCCCTGAAAGGCTTCACCAAGATCGTGCACAAGTTCTGCCAGGCCAACGAAGGCAACGAAGCCATCAAGGGCCTCGTTGCACCGCTGGCACAGCTGAACAAAGAGTGGGGCGACCTGACCATGAAAGTGGGCATGGCCGCGATGAAAGACCGCGAAGAAGTCGGTGCCGCCTCGGTGGACTACCTGATGTACTCCGGTTACGCCTGCCTGGCCTACTTCTGGGCCGACATGGCGCGCCTGGCTGCCGAGAAGATCGCTGCCGGCACCGAGGACGAGGCCTTCTACAAGGCCAAGCTGCAGACCGCCCGCTTCTACTTCGAGCGCATCCTGCCGCGTACCCGTACTCACGTCGCCACCATGCTGTCCGGCGCCAGCAACCTGATGGACATGAACGAAGAGCACTTCGCTCTGGGCTACTAAGTCCGGTTCGACCTCAGGTCAGAAAACCGCGGCCCTCGGGCCGCGGTTTTTTATTGGGCGCAGGAAATGCAACCGACAGGCTGCGAAGGATTTCCGCTGCCGTTTGCGCGCGATACAGGCAAAATGCCGCATCTCTTCAATCCTTCGCGAAATCGCCCGTGCCCCGTCTCGCCGACTACCGTCCCGATCACCTGCTCACCTCGCTGCCATTGCTGGTCGCCGGACTGCTGATCGCGCGGCTGGGCCATCTCAACGAGTTCTTCCAGTCGCTGTTCAACGTGCTGCCGACCCTGCTCCTGCTGCTCGGTGGCGCGGTCTGCGTGGTCTATGGCCGCCAGCGCGAGCTGTCGTTGCTGGTGGTGGTGTATCTCGCCTACTTCCTGCTGGATACCCAGACCGATCACTTCCGCGAACACGGCCAGGTACGCGCCGACGCGGCGCTGGTATTCCACCTGTGCAGCCTGCTGCTGCCGCTGCTCTACGGCCTGTATGGCGCCTGGCGCGAGCGCAGCCACCTGGTGCAGGACCTGATCGCCCGCGCCGCCGTTTTGCTGGCGGTGGGCGGTACCTGCCTGGCGCTGGCACGACGCTTTCCGCAAGGCCTGCAGGCCTGGCTGGCGGAGGTGCACTGGCCGCTGTGGCACGGGCAGTGGATGAGCCTGGTCCAGCTCGCCTATCCGCTGTTCCTGATCGCCGCCGTCCTGCTGTTGGTGCAGTACCTGCGCCAGCCGCGGCCGCTGCACGCGGCGATCCTGCTCGGCCTGGTGGGCCTGCTGTGGATGCTGCCCAACACCTTCATCCTGCCGCATGCCCTGCAGGTGATGAGCAGCCTGGTGATGCTGATGCTGGTGGCGGCCGTGGTGCACGAGGCCTACCAGATGGCCTATCGCGACGAGCTCACCGGCCTGCCGGGGCGCCGCGTGCTGAACGACCGCTTGCAGCGCCTGGGGCGCAACTATGTGATCGCCATGGCCGACGTCGATCACTTCAAGAAATTCAACGACACCCACGGCCACGACGTCGGCGACGAGGTGCTCAAGCTGGTCGCTAGTCGCCTGCGCCGCATCGGTGGCGGAGGCAAGGCCTACCGTTATGGCGGTGAGGAATTCACGCTGGTGTTCCCCGGCAAGAGCCTAGACGAATGCCGGCCCCACCTGGAGGCGGTGCGCGAGGCGGTGGAGCACTACCCCCTGCAGCTGCGCGATCGCCAGCAGCGGCCGAAGAACGACAAGGAAGGCCGCCAACGGCGCAAGACCAGCGGCGCCGGCAGCGTCTCGGTGACCATCAGCATTGGCGTGGCCGAGCGCGAGGCGCACCAGCGCAACGCCGATGAGGTGATCCGCAGCGCCGACAAGGCGCTCTATGCGGCCAAGCGCGCCGGGCGCAACTGCGTGGTGGCGCAGGGCGAGAATCGCCGTGGTGCGGTGCGGGTCAAAGCGGGCGCCGACTGAGGCGGCGGGTTATGGCGCTGCATTCAGCGCGCGCAGCGTCATTGTCCCGCGGTAAGCCTGGCCGTTAGTTTTCCTCCACTCGCGTGCCGGTTGGGCGCGCCCCTTCCGGAGAAAACGCCATGCCCGATTACAAGGCTCCGCTGCGCGACATGCGCTTCCTGATCGACGAAGTCTTCGACTACGCCTCGACCTACCAGCACATCGGCGCCAGCGACGCGACCCCGGACATGGTCGGCGCCATCCTCGAAGAGGGTGCCAAGTTCTGCGAGCAGGTGCTCGCGCCGCTCAACCGCAGCGGTGATGAAGAAGGCGCGGTGTGGCAGGACGGCGTGGTGACCACGCCAGCGGGCTTCAAGGAGGCCTTCGCCCAGTACGTCGAGGGCGGCTGGAACGGCCTGTCGGCAGATGCCACCTACGGCGGCCAGGGCCTGCCGCATTCCCTCGGCCTGATCATCGCGGAGATGGTCAGCTCGGCCAACACCTCCTGGGCCATGTACCCGGGCCTGACCCAGGGCGCCATGTCGGCCATCCACGCCCACGGCAGCGAAGAGCAGAAGCAGACCTACCTGACCAAACTCACCGAGGGCACCTGGACCGGCACCATGTGCCTGACCGAACCTCACTGCGGCACCGACCTGGGCATCATCAAGACCCGTGCCGTACCCCAGGCCGACGGCAGCTACGCGATCACCGGCACCAAGATCTTCATCTCTGCCGGCGAACACGACATGAGCCAGAACATCGTGCACCTGGTGCTGGCCAAGCTGCCCGACGCGCCGGCCGGCACCAAGGGCATCTCGCTGTTCATCGTGCCCAAGTTCAACGTCCAGGCCGACGGCTCGGTGGGCGAGCGCAACGCCGTGTCCTGCGGCTCGATCGAGCACAAGATGGGCATCAAGGCCTCGGCCACCTGCGTGATGAACTTCGACGAGGCGCGCGGCTTCCTCATCGGCGGCGCCAACAAGGGCCTCAACTGCATGTTCACCATGATGAACCACGCCCGCCTGGGTACCGGCATGCAGGGCCTGTGCAACGGCGAGGCGAGTTACCAGGGCGCCGTGCGCTATGCCCACGACCGCCTGCAGATGCGCGCGCTGACCGGGCCGAAGGCGCCGGACAAGCCGGCCGACCCGATCATCGTGCACCCGGATGTGCGCCGCATGCTGCTGACCATGAAGGCCTTCAACGAGGGCAACCGCGCCCTGGCCTACTTCACCGCGCAGCTGCTTGACCTGACCCACAGCCAGGATGCCGAGGAGGTTGCCGCCGCGGAGAACCTGCTGAGCCTGCTCACCCCGATCTGCAAGGCGTTCATGACCGATACCGGTCTGGAAGTCACCAGCCTGGGCATGCAGGTGTTCGGCGGCCACGGCTACATCCGCGAGTGGGGCATGGAGCAGCTGATGCGCGACTGCCGCATCGCGCCGATCTACGAAGGCACCAACGGCATCCAGGCGCTGGACCTGCTCGGGCGCAAGGTGCTCGGCAGCCAGGGCAAGCTGCTCGCCGGCTTCACCAAGATCGTCCACAAGTTCTGCGAGGCCCAGGCCGAGCACCCGCAGCTCAAGGCGCAGGTTGGCGAGCTGGCCAGGCTCAACCGCCAGTGGGGCGAGCTGACCCAGCGCATCGGCATGGCCGCGATGAAGAACCCGGACGAAGTCGGCGCCGCCTCGGTCGACTACCTGATGTACTCGGGCTACGTCGTGCTGGCCTACTTCTGGGCGCGCATGGGCGTGGTGGCCCAGGCACAGCTGGACGCCGGCACGGCCGATGTCGACTTCTACCAGGCCAAGCTGGCGACCTGCGACTTCTACTACCGTCGCCTGTTGCCGCGCGCCGGCGCACACCTGGCATCCGCCGATGCCGGCAGCGAATGCCTGATGCGCCTGGCGGCCGAACAGTTCGTCTGACCGCCGGTCTGTGCTCGCAAAGGCCCGCCTAGTGCGGGCCTTTTGCATGGTGCAGGCGTGTCTGTAGGGTGTGAACTATCGGTCACAACGTGAACCTATGTGTCTGAAAAGTTGTTCGGTTAGACTCCTGAGCTCGCATCAATAGGCCGTGCTTCGGCCGTTTCGTGGCTTCGCTCGAGGATTTACCAATGGCCGACTACAAAGCTCCCCTGCGCGACATGCGCTTCGTTCTGAATGAAGTCTTCGACGTCTCCAAGCTGTGGGCCGAGCTGCCCGGCCTGGCCGAAGTAGTCGACGCCGACACCGCCTCCGCCATCCTCGAGGAAGCCGGCAAGGTCACCGGCGGCACCATCGCCCCGCTGAACCGCAGCGGCGACGAAGAAGGCTGCTCCTGGACCGACGGCGTGGTGAAGACCCCGGCCGGTTTCCCCGAGGCCTACCAGACCTACGCCGATGGCGGCTGGGTCGGTGTTGGCGGCTCGCCGGAATTCGGCGGCATGGGCATGCCGAAAGTGATCGGCGCCCAGGTCGAGGAAATGGTCAACTCGGCCAACCTGTCCTTCGGCCTGTACCCGATGCTGACTGCCGGCGCCTGCCTGTCGATCCTCAACCACGCCAGCGAAGAGCTGAAGGCGCAGTACCTGCCGAACATGTACTCCGGCGTCTGGGCCGGCTCCATGTGCCTGACCGAGCCGCACGCCGGTACCGACCTGGGCATCATCCGCACCAAGGCTGAGCCTCAGGCCGATGGCAGCTACAAGATCAGCGGCACCAAGATCTTCATCACCGGCGGTGAGCACGACCTGACCGAGAACATCATCCACCTGGTGCTGGCCAAGCTGCCGGACGCCCCGGCTGGTCCGAAAGGCATCTCGCTGTTCATCGTGCCGAAGTTCATGGTCAACGCCGACGGCTCGCTGGGCGAGAAGAACCCGCTGGGCTGTGGCTCGATCGAACACAAGATGGGCATCAAGGCCTCGGCCACCTGCGTGATGAACTTCGACGGCGCCACCGGCTACCTGGTCGGCGAAGTGAACAAGGGCCTCAACGCCATGTTCACCATGATGAACTACGAGCGCCTGGGCGTCGGCATCCAGGGCCTGGCCCTGGGCGAGCGTTCCTACCAGAGCGCCGTCGAGTACGCCCGCGAGCGTATCCAGAGCCGCGCGCCGACCGGCCCGGTGGCCAAGGAAAAGGCGGCCGACCCGATCATCGTGCATCCGGACGTGCGCCGTATGCTGCTGACCATGAAGGCGCTGAACGAGGGCGGTCGTGCCTTCTCCAGCTACGTCGCCATGCAGCTGGACACCGCCAAGTACAGCGAAGACAAGGAAACCGCCAAGCGTGCCGAGGAGCTGGTCGCCCTGCTCACTCCGGTCGCCAAGGCCTTCCTCACCGACATGGGCCTGGAAACCACCGTGCACGGCCAGCAGATCTTCGGCGGCCACGGTTTCATCCGTGAGTGGGGCCAGGAGCAGCTGATCCGCGACTGCCGCATCACCCAGATCTACGAAGGCACCAACGGCATCCAGTCGCTGGACCTGATGGGTCGCAAGATCGTTGGCAGCGGTGGCAGCTTCTACAAGCACCTGTCCGACGAGATCAAGGCCTTCGTCGCCTCCGCCGACGCTTCGCTGGGCGAGTTCACCGCACCGCTGAAAGCCGCCGTGGAGAACCTCGACGCGCTGACCGCCTGGGTCATCGACCAGGCCAAGGCCAACCCGAACGAAATCGGCGCCGCCTCGGTGGAGTACCTGCACGTGTTCGGCTACACCGCCTACGCCTACATGTGGGCCCTGATGGCTCGCGCCTCGCTGGGCAAGGAAGGTCAGGACGACTTCTACGCCAGCAAGCTGGGCACCGCGCGCTTCTTCTTCGCCCGCCTGCTGCCGCGTATCCACTCGCTGACCGCCTCGGTCAAGGCTGGTAGCGAGTCGCTGTACCTGCTGGACGCTGCTCAGTTCTGATAATCGGCCGACGATCTGCTGCGCGTCGGCCAGGCGTCGTTGAGACCGGGTTCAGAATGCTCATTTACTTTACGTAAACTGCGCTTCTTCACCCGATCTCGCCTAGCCTGGCTCTAGCTCGCGAGATCCTCGATCCGATTATGGATCGGTAGTGAAAAAGCCCCGCCTCGGCGGGGCTTTTTCATGGGCGGCGGAAACTGCGCAGAACGTGAGCAAGCGAAGCGTTGTGTCTGTGCGCCAGTTGGCCTACGTCTGTGTAGTGTCCACGGTGGGCGCCGATATACTCGGCCGACCTGCCGGGAGCGGCGGGACAGTTCAGGGACAAAGCGCATGCAATGGATCTTCATGCTGGTCGGCCTGGTGCTCGGTGCACTGGCCGGGGAATCGGTGACTTCGGCCCTGCTCGGCGGGCTGATCGGTCTGGGCCTCGGACAGGCGCTGCGCCTGCATCAACTGGCGACCGACAATGCCAGGCTGCGCGCGGAGCTGAAGGGCTTCGCCGAACGCTTCGAGCGTGGCACCACGACGCTGTACGAGCGCCTGGTCAAGCTCGAGAGCGGCCAGGGCGGTACTGTCGGCGAGCCGGTCGAGGAGCAACCCGTCCCTGTGGCGCCGGTTGCCGCCATGGCTCCTGAGGATGTCGAGCAGGCCACTCCGCCCGAGTCCGAGCCGGAGCCCATGGAGCTGGTCTGGGAGTTGCCGGAGCAGATCACCCCGGCGCCGCAAGCTGCTACCGAGGCCTCGCGCCCGGCCCCTGAAGAACCCGTTGCGCCACTGTCCGTAGCACCGCAGGCCAACGAGCCGCGTCGCCCGGCTGCACCGCGTGAACCTTCGGCCATCAAGCGCGCCATCGACGTTGCCCAGGCCTGGCTGCTGGGTGGCAACACCGTGCTGCGGGTTGGCGTGGTGCTGCTGTTCCTCGGCCTGGCCTTCCTCCTGCGCTACGCCACCGAGGGCATGGTGGTGCCGGTGGAGCTGCGCTACGCCGGCGTGGCGGCCAGCGCCATCGCCCTGCTCGGGCTGGGCTGGTGGCTGCGCCGACGCAACCCCAACTACGGTCTGATGCTGCAGGGCACCGGCATCGCCGTGCTGTACCTGACGGTATTCGCCGCCATGCGCCTGCACCCGCTGCTCGACCCCAAGCTGGCCCTCGGCCTGCTGGTGCTGGTCACCGCCTTCTCGGCCATCCTCGCCGTGGCGCAGAACGCCCTGGGCCTGGCGGTAGCGGCGGCGCTCGGCGGCTTCGCCGCGCCGATCCTCACCTCCACCGGCAGCGGCAACCATGTGGCGCTGTTCTCCTATTTCATCCTGCTCAACGCCGGCATCCTCGCCATCGCCTGGTTCAAGGCCTGGCGCCTGCTCAACCTGGTCGGCTTCGTCGGCACCTTCGGCATCGGCTTCGCCTGGGGCATTCGCTCTTACACACCGGAGCTGCTGTGGAGCACCGAGCCGTTCCTGGTGTTGTTCTTCCTGATGTACGTGGCCATCGGCCTGCTGTTCGCCCGGCGCAAGCTGCGTGAGGCGGCGGATGCCCCCGAGGAGCGCGACGAGTTGCTGCGCTGGGCCCGCGGGCGCGCCGACTATGTCGACGGCACAGTGCTGTTCGGCCCGCCACTGGTGGGCTTCGGCCTGCAGTACGCCATCGTCCAGCACCTCGAGTTCGCCGCCGCCTTCAGCGCCCTCGGCCTGGGTCTGTTCTATATGGTCCTGGCGCGCCTGCTGCGCGGGCGCAATGTGCTGTTGCTGATGGAGACCTGCCTGGCGCTGGGTGTGGTGTTCGCCACCCTGGCCATCCCGCTGGGCCTGGACGCACGCTGGACGTCGGCCGCCTGGGCAGTGGAGGGCGCCGGCATCTACTGGCTGGGCCTGCGCCAGGGGCGGCCGCTGGCGCGCACGTTCGCCTTGTTCCTGCAATTCGCGGCGGCGCTGGCCTTCCTCGACGGGATCAGCTTCTCCATCCCCAGCGACACGGTGCTCGACGGCGCACCGCTGGGCGCGCTGATGCTCGGGGTGGCGCTGTTGTTCAGCTTCTGGCAACTGCGCCAGGCTCCGGCTGACGTCAGCCGGGCCTGGGAGCGTCGTGGCCTGCCGCTGCTGGCGGCGGTCGGTCTGGGCTTCCTCTACCTGATCGCCCCGCTGTGCCTGGGCCCCGAAGGCACGGCCATCGCCTGGGCGCTGGCCGGCCTGGCGACGCTGTTTGCTGGCCTGCGCCTGCAGTCGCGCACCTTCCTGTTCACCGCATTCGCCATCCAGCTGCTTGGCGGCATGCTGTTCCTCGCACGGCTGCGCGGCGCCGATGCGGATGGCGCGGGCGTGCTCGACTCCGGCTGGCGCGGCCTGATGGTCTGCTCGCTGATCGGCCTGGCGCTGGTGGCCGGCATGCTGATCGCGGTGCGCGACAAGCTGGTCAGCGAGGACCGTGGCCTGATGCGCGGGCTGTCGCTGGTGATGCTGGTCGGTCTGCTGTTCGTCAACCTGGCGGTGCTGTTCGTGCTGCCCTGGCAGAGTGCCGCGGCGGTGTGGGCCGGTACTGGCCTGCTGATCATCTGGCTCAGCCTGCGCCTGCAGCTGCGTGCCAGCTTCCTGTTCGGCCTGCTGCAGCAGGTGGTCGGCGGCCTCGCCTTCCTCGCTGCCAGCCCGCTGCTGCTCGGCTATCTGCCCAGCGAGGGATTGCGTCCGCTGGCGCATGCTGGCTTCTTGGCACCGCTGGTGCTGGCCCTGGCCGCGCAGGTCGGTGCCTGGCGCTTGCGCCATGTGCTGTTACGCCAGCAGGCGGGCAACCTGGGTAGCCTGAGCTTGCAGCGCCTGTCGCAGATGTTGCTGGCCTGGGGCGCCGCCTGGTGGGCGCTGGCCCTGAGCAGCGAGGTGCTGCGCTTCGTCGCCGTCGAGCTGCAGGGCGCCGCGCTGCTGGCGCTGGCCGCGCTCAGCGTGGCGCTGTGGAGCTGGCTGGCCGGGCGCCTGCGCTGGCGTTCGCTAGCACTGCTGTGCAGCCTGCTGGTGCCGGCCGGCCTGGTGATCCTGCTGCACCTGGGCGAGCGTACCTACCATCCGGCGGCCGGTTTCGGCTGGCTTGGCTGGGGGCTGCTGTTCGCCGTGCACCTTTGGTCGCTCAAGCGTCTGGCCGAGCTGCTGCCTGCCGGCGTGCGCAGCGCGGCCCATGTGCTGGGTTGCTGGCTGATCCTCGGTGTATTGGCTCTGGAGCTGCGTTATCTGCTGATGCTGCTGGCCGAGCACTACAACGCCTGGCGCTGGCTGGGTTGGGCCGTGTTGCCGAGCGCCTTCCTCCTGGCCATGGCTGCCCCGCGTGCCTGGCCCTGGCCGGTAGCAGCCTACCCGCGCGAATACCGGGTGCTGGCCGCCGCACCGCTGGCGCTGCTGATGCTTGGCTGGCTGTGGCTGGCCAACATCGCCAGCGACGGCAGCGCCGATCCGCTACCCTACCTGCCGCTGCTCAACCCGCTGGAGCTGGGCATGCTGCTGGTGCTGCTGGCGATCTACGCCTGGCTGCGTGCGGGGCTGCCGCAGCTGGGGCTGGCGGCGCACAGCGAACGCATCGCGCAGATAGTCGCCGGCGCCACGCTGTTCGTCGTGCTCACCGCCACCGTATTCCGCGCCGCTCACCACTGGGGCGGGGTGCCCTACGAGCTGGATGCACTACTCGACTCGATGCTGGTGCAGGCCGGCCTGTCCATCGTCTGGACCCTGATCGCCCTGCCGCTGATGATCGTCGGCCACCTGCGTGCCCGCCGCGAGCTGTGGCTGCTGGGCGCGGCGCTGATCGCCGTGGTGGTGGCCAAGCTGTTCTTCGTCGAACTGGGCAACCGCGGTGGCCTGGAGCGCATCATTTCCTTCATCGGCGTGGGCGTGCTGTTGCTGGTGGTGGGCTACTTCGCCCCGCTGCCGCCCCGCAAACCCGAATCTGCACAGGTGAATGCATGAACAAGTGCTTGTCGATCGCCCTCGTGGCGCTGCTCGCCGCGCCGCTGGTGCAGGCCGAATACGCTACCCAGGTGCCGCTGACGCTGGAGGGCGAGGGCCCCTGGTATCGCCTGGAGTTGCCGCTCGGCATGCAGATGGCCGCCAGCCACGCCGACCTGCGCGACCTGCGGGTGCTCAACGCCGAGGGCGAGGAGCTGGCCTATGCCCTGACCCTGGGCAGCGCCTTGCCTGAGGAGAAGCGCCGCGAGGCCGCGGTGAAATGGTTCCCGCTGCGTGGCGCGGCCGATACCCAGGCGGCGCCGGCCATTCGCGTGCAACGCGGTACCACCGGCACCCTGGTGGAAGTAGCGCCGGAGCCGGCGGGGCAGGGCGAGCAGATCCTGCGCGGCTGGCTGCTGGATGCCAGTGCCTTCGACCAGCCGCTGCACCGCCTGCAACTGGACTGGAGCTCCGATCAGGAAGGCTTCCAGCGTTTCACCATCGAGGCCAGCGACGACCTGCAGCACTGGCAGCGCTGGGAAGACGGGCAGATCGCCCGCCTGAGCTTCGCCGACGAGCGTGTCGAGCAGCGCGAGGTGGAGTTGCCGGGGGCCAAGGCGCGCTACCTGCGTCTGCTCTGGCAGGCACCGCAACAGGCCCCGGCATTGCTGGTCGCGCGCCTGGTGAGTATCGAGAGCCAGGACTTGGCGCCGCCACTGGCCTGGTCCGCGGCGCTGGCGCCGACCTCGAGCAAGGTCGGTGAGTACAGCTGGGAGCTGCCACTGTCGCTGCCCCTGGAACGGCTACGGGTGACGTTGCCGGCCGGCAACGTGCTGGCGCCGGTCAGTCTGTCCTCGCGCAGCGCCGGCAAGCTGGAGTGGCAGCCGCTGACCAGTGGCCTGCTCTATCGTCTGCCGCAGGATGGCAAGGAAACACTGCAGGACCAGATCGAGCTATGGGGCACGCCGGTGCAGCAGCTGCGCCTGCGTGTCGACGCCCGTGGCGGTGGCCTCGGCAGCGAGGCGCCGACGATCCGCGTGGCGGTACGCGGCACCCAGGTGGTGTTCCTCGCCCGCGGCTCGGCACCCTATTGGCTGGCACTGGGCGATGCCTCGGCGCGCTCCGCGGCGTTGCCGCTGGGCACCCTGATCCCCGGCTACGAACCCAAACGCCTGGCCACCCTCGGCCGCGCCATCGCGCCTGAGGCCGTGCCGGCAGTGGTGCGTGAGGCGGCCGAAGCCGCGCAGTCCGCCGCGGACTGGAAACGCATCGGCCTGTGGGGCGTGTTGCTGGCCGGCGTCGCTCTGCTCGGCGGTATGGCCTTCAGCCTGCTGCGCAAGCCGCAGGCCAGTGAACACTAGTTCTCCGAAGCAAGCGCTTGGTGAATTGAGAAGAAAATCACGTTACAGTCACGGCGTTTCAAGCGGTCCAATAACAATCATAAGGACATCACGATGAAGCGCCTCCTGACTCCGCTGGCAGCCGCCTGCCTGCTCGCCGGCACCGCCCTGTCGGCACATGCATCTTCTTCCCCCTATTCCTCCATGGTCGTGTTCGGCGACAGCCTGAGCGATGCCGGCTGGTTCGATGATCCGGATGTCGCCGGTGGTCGTATGCGCTTCACCAACCGGGTAGGCCCGACCTATCTGCCGGGCGAGGCTTTCGGTCCCGTCGCACCGATGCTGCTGGGCTCCCGCCTGGGGCTGGGCGAGGAGGGCCTGGCTGCGGCCAACGATGGTGGCAACAACTGGGCGGTGGGTGGCTATCGCTCCGATGAGATTCTCGACTCGGTCAACAACGACTACCTGCCCACCACCGGCTTGCGGGCCGACCCCAACGCCCTGTACTACATCACTGGTGGCGGCAACGACTTCCTCCAGTTGCGCGTAACCGATACCGCCACGGCGCAGGCCGCCGCTGGGCGTGTGGTCGATAGCGTCGAAGTGCTGCAACAGGCCGGTGCGCGCTACATCATGGTCTGGTTGCTGCCTGACGTGGGTAAGACGCCGGCCATTTCCGGCACCGGCCTCGCTGCTACCGTTTCCCAGCTGGGTGTGGAGTTCAATGCGGAGCTGGTTCGTCAGCTGTCCGGCATGAGCGCCGAAATCATTCCGCTGAACATCCCGCTGATGCTCTCCGAAGTACTGGCCGATCCTGGTCGTTATGGGCTGGCAACCGACCAGGACCTGATCGGCACCTGCTTCGACGATTGTACGGTGCAGAATCCGGTCTACGGCATCAACGGCACCAACCCCGATCCGACCAAGCTACTGTTCAACGATGGCGTGCACCCGACCATCGCCGGGCAGACGCTGATCGCCGACTACGCCTATTCGCTGCTGTCCGCGCCCTGGGAAGTCAGCCTGCTGCCGGAGATGGCGCATGGCACCCTGCGCTCGCACCAGGATCAGTTGCGCGCCCAGTGGCAGGCGGACTGGGAGGCCTGGCAGGCGGTCGGTCAGTGGCGGCCTTTCGTCAACGGTGGCGGCCAGCGGCTGGACTTCGATACCTATGGTGGCAGCTCCGACGGCAACGGCTACAGCCTCAACTTCGGTGGCAGCTATCGCCTGGATGACGCCTGGCGCGTAGGCCTGGCTGCAGGCCTGTACGAGCAGGACCTGGAGGCCGGCGCGGCCGACTCCGACTACAACCTGCGCAGCTACCTGGGCACCGCCTTTGCCCAGTACCAGCAGAACCGCTGGTGGGGCGAGCTGGCGGCCAGCATCGGCTACCTGGATTACGACGACCTCAAGCGCAAGTTCGACATGGGCCCGGCCACTCGTAGCGAGAAGGGCGATACCGACGGCGACCTGTGGAGCCTGAGCGGTCGTGTCGGTTACGACATCGCCCAGAGCGTCGACAGCCAGTGGCACCTGAGCCCGTTCGTCAGCGCCGACTATGCGCGGGTCGAGGTGGATGGCTACTCCGAGGACAGCTCCAGCGCCACCGCGCTCAATTTCGGCGACCAGAAACGCAACTCCAAGCGCCTGGGTGTCGGCCTGCAGGGGCTGTTCGACCTGAACCAGCAGACCCGCCTGTTCGGTGAAGTGGCGATGGAGCGCGAGTACGAAGACGACGCCACCGACGTGGACATGTCGCTGCGCAGCCTGCCGACCATCGGCTACACCCTCGATGGCTACACCCCGGACGACAAGACCTGGCGCGCCAGCGTCGGTGTCAGCCACAAGCTGGCTGCGGGCCTGTCGCTGCGCGGTGCCTACACCTACCGCAACGCCGACGATCAGGATCAGCAGGGCATCAACCTGTCCCTGGCCTGGGACCTGTAAGCCACACCCATGTCCACGGCCCTGCAACGGGGCCGTGGCACTGAACTTCCTGCATGTCGCCATCCTCTCATCTGCTGTCGGTTTCGGCAGAGGCGCCGAAGCCTGCAAACGGTTAAACTGCCGCCGATTTTTCCAAGCTTCCGGAGCACCTCCATGTCGCGCGTCACTCTGAGCCGCTACCTGATCGAACAGACCCGTAGCCACAACACCCCGGCCGACCTGCGCTTCCTCATCGAGGTGGTCGCGCGCGCCTGTAAGGAAATCAGCCATGCCGTTTCCAAGGGCGCCCTCGGCGGCGTGCTCGGCAGCATGGGCACCGAGAACGTGCAGGGCGAGGTGCAGAAGAAGCTCGACGTGATCTCCAACGAGATCCTGCTGGAGGCCAACGAGTGGGGCGGCCACCTGGCCGGCATGGCTTCCGAAGAGATGGACAACGCCTACCAGATTCCGGGCAAGTACCCGAAAGGCGCCTACCTGCTGGTCTTCGACCCGCTGGATGGCTCCAGCAACATCGACGTCAACGTTTCGGTCGGCACCATCTTCTCCGTGCTGCGTTGCCCGGACGAATACCTGAGCCAGAACGACAGCCTGGACGAGAAGGCTTTCCTGCAGCCGGGCACCAAGCAGGTCGCCGCCGGCTACGCCATCTACGGCCCGCAGACCATGCTGATGCTGACCCTCGGCGACGGCGTCATGGGCTTCACCCTGGATCGCGAGATGGGCAGCTTCGTGCTCACCCACGACAACATCCGCGTGCCGGAAAGCACCGCCGAGTTCGCCATCAACATGTCCAACCAGCGCCACTGGGAAGCCCCGGTGAAACGCTATGTGGACGAGCTGCTGGCCGGCAAGGAAGGCCCGTTGGGCAAGAACTACAACATGCGCTGGATCGCCTCCATGGTGGCCGACGTGCACCGCATTCTCACCCGTGGCGGCCTGTTCATGTACCCGCGTGACGCCCGCGAGCCGGAGAAACCCGGCAAGCTGCGCCTGATGTACGAGGCCAACCCGATGTCGATGCTGATCGAGCAGGCCGGTGGTGCCTCCACCAACGGTACCCAGCGCATCCTCGACATCCAGCCGGAGTCCCTGCACCAGCGCGTGGCGGTGTTCCTCGGCTCGAAGGAAGAAGTCGAGCGCGCCACGGCCTACCACAAGGCCTGAGCGTGAACGCCTGGCAGCCGCTGCTGGACTGGTGGTTCGGTGCTACCGAAGCCAGCGCCGGCGAGGTGGCTGCCCGGCGCCAGGGCCTGTGGTTCGGCTACCGTGCCGAGCAGGATGACGAGGCCCGTCGCCTGTTCGGCGAGCCTTGCGCTGCGGCGCTTTCCGGTGGGCTGCAGGACTGGGCCGAACAGCCGCAGGGCTGGCTGGCGCTGATCCTGCTGCTGGACCAGTTGCCGCGCATGATCCACCGTGGCACGCCGCAGGCATTTGCCGGCGATGCACGCGCCAGGGCTCTGGTCCGCCAGGGGCTGGAGCGCGGCTTGGCCGAGCAGCTGCCGGCCATCCAGCGGGTCTTCGTCTATCTGGTGCTGGAGCATGCCGAAGATCTGGCGCTGCAGGACGAGGCGCTCCGCCTGTTCACTGCGCTGCTCGATCAGGCTTCTGCCAACGAATGCCAGCTGTTCGCCAACTATCTCGACTTTGCCGGACGCCACCGCCAGGTGATCCAGCGCTTCGGTCGCTTCCCCCATCGCAACGCGATTCTCGGCCGCGGCTCCACGGCGTCGGAGCTGGCCTTCCTCGAGGAACCTGGCTCACGCTTCTGAGGTCCGAGGGGCGCAGTCGGGCTGGTCCTGTGCCAAGCTCTGCTGCACTGTCCCCGTCTTCTGGAGCTCTCCTCATGTCGCTGCGCAATCTCGCTGTTCTCACCGCCTGCCTCCTGCTCGCCGCCTGCGGCAAGATCAATCAGGAGAACTACTCCAAGCTCAAGGCCGGCATGGCCAAGAGCGAGGTGGAGAGCATGCTTGGCAGCCCCACCGAATGCTCGGGCGCCGTGGGCCTGACCAGCTGCACCTGGGGCGACGAGAAGAGCTTCATCAGCGTGCAGTTCGCCGGCGACAAGGTGATGCTGTTCTCCGGTCAGGGCCTGAAGTAACTCGCTCGTTCTGCGCCAGCCGTGGTCGAAAGCGCACAGCCTTCGCGGAGATTCGCCATGCGCCCCATCCTCCTGTCTCTATTGTTCGTCCTCGCCGGTTGCGCCGGCTCGGGCGAGCCCGATCAGCCGCCACAGACCGCCGGCCAGGTCGACCTGCAGCGCTACCAGGGCACCTGGTACGAGCTGGCGCGCCTGCCGATGTTCTTCCAGCGCAACTGCGTGGCCTCCGAGGCGCATTACCGCCTGCAGGAGAGCGGCAGCGTCGCGGTCACCAATCGCTGCCGCACCGCCACAGGCGAGTGGCAGGAAGCGCTTGGCGAGGCGCGGCTGCAGCAGGAGGGGCGTACCGACAAGCTGTGGGTGCACTTCGATAACTGGTTCAGCAATCTCTTCCCCGGCCTGACCCGGGGCGAGTACTGGGTGCTTTACCTGGATGCGGACTACCAGACCGCGCTGGTCGGCCATCCGAATCGCGAATACCTGTGGTTGCTGTCGCGCTCGCCGGAGGTCGCCTCGGCGGTCAGCGAACGCCTGCTGGCCGAGGCGCGCAGCCGTGGCTACGACACCGCCGAGCTGGTCTGGCGCGAGGATTAGCGCCTGCCGCGCAGTTTCACCACGATCAGCGTATCGCCGCTGCCGTGCTCGAACAGGCACTGCGGTGGCTTCGGTTTGCCCTTGAACAGCGCAGGATTGCTCGAGAAACCCACCGGCTCGCGCGGCACGCCACGTGGGCTGAGGGCCAGCGTGCCGTCGCCGTCGAGGTCCTGGAACAGCTGCACGGCGTAGCGTCCTGGCGGCACATCGGTCAGGCGCAGCTCCGTCTCGCCGCTCTGCAATTGGCGCAGGATCTGCCCATCCCACTCGGGCTGATCGGCCGGCACCAGGGCCAGGTGCAGCGCGCCGATGGCCTGTTTGCCCTCGACCTTGACCAGAATGTCTCCGGCGCGCGTCTGTGAACTGACGAACAGCAGCGTCAGCAGGCACGGCCAGGTTACGGTTTGAAGAAATCGCTGTGGCATAATCCGGCCATTTTGCAGGGAATTGGCAAGGGATGCGTCAGGTTTTAGTGGTTCATTTTTCACAAACCGGCCAGTTGGATCGTCTGGTCCAATCGGTATGCGTGCCCCTGGAAAATGACCCCGGCGTGCAGGTCGACCATCTGCAACTGCAGCCGGCGCAGCCCTTTCCCTTCCCCTGGCCGTTCCTCGGCTTCTTCCGCATCTTCCCTGAAACCGTGCTGATGCGCCCGCAGCCGCTGCTGCCGCTGCAGGTGGACGCGGGCAAGCGTTACGACCTGATCATCCTCGCCTACCAGGTGTGGTTCCTCTCGCCGTCGCTGCCGGTGACCAGCTTCCTCGCCTCGCCGGAGGCGGCCAAGTTGTTCAAGGACACCCCGGTGGTGACCCTGATCGGCTGCCGCAACATGTGGCTGATGGCTCAGGAGAAGATCAAGACCAAGCTGACCGAGCTGGGTGCGCGGCTGGTCGACAACATTGCCCTGACCGACGCCTGCGGCACCGCCGCGAGCTTCCTGGCCACCCCCCTGTGGATGTTCACTGGCCGGCAGAAACCTTATTCCTGGGTGCCGCGCGCCGGCATAGAAGAGGGCGAGATCGTCGCTGCCAGCCGCTTTGGCGAGGCCATGGCGCGCCGCCTGAACGCCGACCAGCTGCCCATCGAGCAGCCCATGTTGCAGGGCCTTGGTGCCGTGCGTGTCGACGAGAAGCTGATCGGCAGCGAGAAGGTCGGCAACCGCAGCTTCCAGCTGTGGAGCCGCCTGCTCTCGGCGCTCGGCCCGCAGCAGAGCGCACGCCGAGGTGTCGGCCTGGTGGTTTACATCGTCTTCCTGATCTGCCTGATCATCACCGTGGTGCCGCTTGGCGCCCTGCTCAAGAAACTGCTGGCTCCGCTGTCCAGGGAACGGACTCTGCGTGAAAAGGCCTACTTCGCCGGCCCGTCCGGCGAGTGAAGTGACCCGAGGAATTCAACGTGGCCAATCCCGTCTTCATCAACCGCATCAGCGCCTACCTGCCGTTCGACCCGGTCGACAACGAGCAGATGGAAGAGCGCCTCGGCTTCGTCGGCGGCCAGCCGTCGCGGGCGCGGCGCCTGGTGCTCAAGCGCAACGGCATCCAGAGCCGCCACTACGCGATCGACCCGGCCAGCGGCCAGCAGGCGATGAGCAACGCGCAGATCAGCGCCGCCGCCATCCGTGACCTGCAGGCGCCGGGGTTCGATCTGGCTGAGCTGGACTGCCTGGTGGCCAGCACCTCGTCGCCGGACCAGACTATGCCCGGCCACGCGGTGATGGTGCACGGCGAGCTGGGCAGCCCGCCCAGCGAGGTGGTGACCACCGCCGGCATCTGCCTGTGCGGCGTGACCGCGCTGAAGTACGCCTACCTTAGTGTCGCCAGCGGCGAGAGCCGCAACGCCGTGGCCTGTGGCTCCGAAGTGGCTTCCGCGCTGATGCAGGCGCACAACTTCGACGCCGAGTACGAGCGTCGCGCCGCCGAGCTGGAGACCCACCCGGAGATCGCCTTCGAGAAGGACTTCCTGCGCTGGATGCTCTCCGACGGCGCCGGCGCCGTATGGTTGCAGGGCCAGCCCAATGCCCGCGGCCTGAGCCTGCGCATCGACTGGATCGACATCCTCTCCTTCGCCGACCAGATGCCGCCGTGCATGTACGCCGGCGCCGAGATGGAGGAGGGCGGCCTGACCGGCTGGAGCCGCTTCGCCGCCGACGAGCGCAACCGCCGCTCGGTGATGGCGATCAAGCAGGACGTCAAACTGCTCAATGACAACATCGTGCGCGTCACCGTGGTCGAGGCGCTCAAGCGCATCTTGAACAAGCGCGACCTGCGCGTGGCGGACATCGACCACTTCCTGCCGCACTATTCCTCCGAGTTCTTCCGCGAGCGCCTGGCCGAAGGCCTGGCCGAGGCCGACCTGCCGATTCCCCAGGAACGCTGGTTCACCAACCTGACCAGCAAGGGCAACACCGGCGCCGCCTCGATCTTCATCATCCTCGAGGAACTGTTCAACGGCGGACGCCTGCGCAGCGGCGAGCGCCTGCTCTGCTACGTGCCCGAAAGCGGCCGTTTCTCCAGCGCATTCATGCATCTGACGGTGGTCGGCCAATGAAGCTTGACGAGGTTCCCCAGGATCACAGCTCCACCTACGGCGGCCACAGCAAGCTGGTCTACGCCGTGGATGCCGAGGGTCACTACCAGCGCGCGCAGAGCGACGGCTGGGACACCGAGGCCTACGCCACCCAGCTGGCCGTGGCTGAGCTGGAGGCCCAGGAAGCCGAGGCCGAGACGGCCTGGCAGCGTGGCGAGCTGTCGCCGCTGAAGTGCCTGATGTATCGCTATCGCCTGGACGAGCCGGCGCTGGCGCAGATCACCGGGCTGTTCCAGTGGCGCATCCGCAGGCACTTCCGCCCGGCCATCTACCGGCGCCTGAGCGCCGCCATCCTCGCCCGTTACGCCGAAGCCTTCGGCCTGCCGGTGGAACAACTGATCGGCTACCAGAAGGCCCCGGCATGAGCAGCTTCGAACCGCATTTCCAGCATCGCCAGAGCGCCCACTGCGAGAGCGGGGTGATGGCCAGCCTGCTGAGCCATGCCGGCCTGCCGATGAGCGAACCGATGGCCTTCGGCCTTGCCTCGGGCCTGGCCTTCGCCTACCTGCCGATCGTCAAGCTCAGCGGCATGCCGCTGATTGCCTATCGCATGCCGCCCAAGCACCTGATCAAGACCCTGAGCAAACGCCTCGGCGCTCGTCTCAACAGCCGTACCTTCGGCAACCCCGAGCAGGGCCGCCGCGAGCTGGATGCGCTGCTCGACCAGGGTCGCCTGGCCGGCCTGCAGAGCTCGGTGTTCTGGCTGCCGTACTTCCCGCCGGAGATGCGCTTCCACTTCAACGCGCACAACCTGCTGGCCTACGGCCGCGATGGCGACGAGTACCTGATCAGCGACCCGGTGTTCGAGGAGCCGGTGCGCTGCGCCAGCGCCGACCTGCAGAAGGCGCGCTTCGCCAAGGGCGCGCTGGCGGCCAAGGGCCTGATGTACTGGCTCGATGACGTGCCGCAGGAGCAGGACTGGGAGAAGTTGATCCGCCAGGCCGTGCTCGGCACCACGCGCATTCTCGACGGCATGCCGTTGCCGTGGATCGGCATCCGCGGCATCCAGCACCTGGCCAAGCAGGTCGAGCAGCTCGATCCGGCGCAGACCAAGTACAACCGCCTGTACCTGACCCACATCGTGCGCATGCAGGAAGAGATCGGCACCGGCGGCGCCGGCTTCCGCTTCATGTACGCCAGCTTCCTGCAGGAGGCCGGCGAGAAGATCGGCGCGGCCGACCTGGGTGAGGCCTCGGCACGCCTGACCGCCATCGGCGACGACTGGCGTCAGTTCGCCTCCGCCTGCGTGCGCGCCAGCCGCAGCAAGGGCGAGGCGCCGGACTTCCGCCCCATCGCCGAGATGCTGCGTGGCATTGCCGGCCAGGAGCGGGCACTGATGAAGGAACTGGGCGCCTGGAGCAAGCGCAAGGCTTGAGCCGCAGATGCGGCTCGCCTTTATAGGGCGAGCCGGCTGACCTCGCTGCTCGCAGTCAGCGCGGCGAAATCCGCCGCCACTGTGGTCGGCGTGCCGCGCTCCAGCAGTGCCGCCTGCACACGGAAATCGCCCAGGTCTTCCACCACCACCAGCAGCGCCTGGCTGACCAGGCCATCGGCTAGGTCCAGCGCGGCCAGCCGCTGCAGTTGCGGCCACACCCGTGGGCCGGCGCCGACGAACAGATTCGGCCCTTCCAGCCCCAGTTGCTGGGCGACGTGGAAGCCGGCGGCATTGCTCACACTGTTGACGAACTCGAAGGGCTTGGGCTGGCGCTGCTGCACGCACACGGCGTCGAGCAGCGCGCCCATGGTTGGCCGCGCCGGGTGGCGCGAGGCCAGGTACAGGCCGCAGTCGCTGCGCACCTGCTCCTTGAGCAGTGCGGCGCCGAGCAGGGCCTGGAAGATCAGGCGGTCGATGCGCCGTGGTGGGCTGCTCAGGTACTGGCTGAGCGCGGCCTTCAGCGCCTTGTCGTCGAGGGCGGCGCTGCCGTGGATCTCGCTGGCGGCGACAACTTTCATGGCGCGATCCCCTGCAGTACCAGGCTGGCGTTGTTGCCGCCGAAGCCGAAGAAATTGGCCAGCAGCAGGGCGTCGGGCGCTACTGCCGTCGGCTCGCTGGGCAGCGGCAGCAGCGCCTCGCCGGCATAGTCCAGCGGCGGCAGCGTGCCTTGGCGCAGGGCGGCGAGCAGCAGCAGGGTTTCGCTCAGGCCGCAGGCGCCCAGGGTGTGGCCTAACCAGGGCTTGAGCACGGCCAGCGGTGGCATCGCCTCGGGATAGAGCAGGCGCATGCCGGCGCTTTCGGCCAGGTCGTTGGCGCCAGTGGCGGTGCCGTGCAGCTTGGCCAGGCCGATCTGCTCGGCTGTGACGCCAGCAGTGTTCAGTGCGCGCTGCATGACCCAGTCGATATGGCTGCCGTCCTCGCGGGTGGTGGTCAGGCTGCTGGTGTCGCAGGCGCTGAAGCCGCCGAGCAGCCTGGCCAGCGGTGCCGGGCCTGGTTCGAGGCCGAGCAGGGTGGCGCAGTAGCACTCGCCGAGCACCAGGCCATCGCGCTCGGGATGGAAGGGCCGGTAGGCGCCGCTGGGGCTGGTCAGGTCGAGGGCGCCGAAGCCCTGCTGGGCGATGGCGCTGGGCGTCTCGAAGGCCAACACCAGTACTTGTTTGTACTCACCACTGGCGAGCAGGCGCGCGCCATACAGCAGGCCATTGGCGGCGCTGGTGCAGGCGGTGTTGAGGGTGAAGGCATCTGCGAAGCCGTGACGCTGGCGCAGCCGTTCGGCCATCAGGTCCAGTGGCGTGGAGTGCTCGAAGCGAAAGCCGCCGTCGGCTGCCACTTGGGTTTCCAGCTCGGTGATATCCAGCGCGGTGCTGGCCACGATTAGCAGGCAGTCGGCGGCCGCTGCGTCGCCCAGGGTTTCGCTCAGCAGGCGATCCAGGCGTGCATCCAGCGTCTCGTCAGCAGCAACGGTGAAGTAGGGCCGTGGCTGCTGCAGTTCGTGCAGCTGGAAGGGCGTCGGCTGCGGCCGGTGATCGGCCAGCAGGTTGCGCGCCGCATCGCTCAGGTCGGCGCCGAGGGCGCTGTGCAGGGCGCCTCGTTGCAGGTAGACCGGGGTCATTTCTGGCTGCGGATAAAAGCGGCGATATCGGCGATGCTGGCGAGGATCTTGCGGCCGTCCTTGGCGCCCTCGATGCGCACGCCGTAGTGCTGCTGCAGGGCCAGCGACACCTGCAGGGCGTCCAGGCTGTCCATCTGCACGCGGCTCTTGGCGCCGAACAGCGGCTCATCGTCGGCGATGCTCTGCCAGTCGATGTCGTCTTCCTTGTCGCACTCGCGAATCAGCAGTTGCTTGAGTTGTTGTTCTAGTTGTTCGTCCATTGCGTTTGCTGCACTCGTCTGCGGAACAGAAGCCAGCCACCGCCACCCAGCAGGGCAGCCATCAGCAGCAGGCGGAAACAGTAGGGGGCGATGTCGGCGAGCGAACCCTGGCCCACCAGCAGGGTGAGGAAGGCATCCAGCGCCCAGCTCATCGGCGAGACTTCCGCCAGCTGGCCCATGGCCGCCGGCATCACGCTCTTCGGCACCATGATGCCGCCCAGGGCGGCGAGGATGATATTGATCCCGCCGCCAAGCAACAACGCCTGCTCGGCGCTGCGCGCCAGGGCGGCCAGCAATAGGCCGAGGCCGCAGGTGGCCAGGCTCAGGCTGATGGCGAGCAGGGCGTAGGCCGCCGGGCTGCCGGGCAGGGACAGGCCCTGCAGGCCGAGCAGCGGCAGGCCGTGGACGCCGATGCTTAGCAGCAGGGCGAACTGCACCAGGTTGATGGCGAAGTAGGGCAGCAGCTTGCTCAGGGCCAGCGTCGCCAGGCTGAGGTCGAGAGCGCGGAAACGCAGGAGGGCGCCGCTCTGCTGTTCGCGCTGGAAGCCGCCGGCCATCGGCAGGGCGACGAAGAACATGCCGAAGATCAGCCAGGCCGGCACGCTCAGCTGGCTGGCGTTGGCCCGGCCGCTGAGGTCGCCGCTGGCCAGCAGTTCGTGTTCCTCGACCTTGCTCTGGGTGCGCTGCTGCACCAGGGCCAGGCGCTCGGCCAGCGGCAGGCTGGCATCCAGGTCGCCGCTGTCTTCGAGGAAGGCGAGCAGGCGGGTTTGTGCCAGGGCGATGCGCACGGCGCCGCGCAGATGCTGGCGCGACAGCTTGTCCAGTTGCGGCGGGAAGCTCAGGGCCAGGCCCTGGCGTTCGTCGTCCAGCAGGGTCTCGCTGAAGTCAGCGGGCAGGCTGATCCTGGCGCTGCGCGTGTCACCCTGCTGCAGCAGTTCGCTGCCCGGCAGCTGGGCCTCCAGGGCTGCACGGAATGCCTGCTCGTAGCTGCCGTTCGATGAGGCTTCCAGCACCAGGCGCAGGGACGGCGGCTTGTCCTGCAGATAATTGGACATGGCGCCGGCCATCAGCACCAGGAACAGGGTCGGCATGATGAACAGCACGGCCAGCGCGTGCGGGTCGCACAGCATCAGCAGGAATTCCTTGCGCACCAGGGCCCGCAGTCTCATAGACGGCCTCCGTTGAGGCGCAGGTAGAGCTGCTCCAGCGAGGGCCGGCCGAAGCGCAGCAGATGTGGCAGCTCGGGGCGCTCGGCGAGGAAGCGGGTGATCTCCAGCAGCTGCGGGCCATCCAGCGCGGCGATGCGCAGGCCGCCCGGCAGTGCTTCGGCGTCCAGGTGCAGTTTCGTCAGCAGGTCGCGCAGGCCGGCGGGCTCTTCGTTCTGCCACTCCAGCAGCAGGCCGTGGCTGTCACCGAGCAATTGGCGGCTGTCCAGATCCAGGCGCACACGGCCCTCGTGCAGCAGGACGATGCGCTGGGCCACGCGCTCGATTTCGTCGAGGTAGTGGCTGGTGTAGATCACCCCGTGGCCTTCGCCGGTCAGGCGCTCGACGGCGCCCAGCAGCAGCTGGCGGCTGGCGGCGTCGACGCCCACTGTTGCCTCGTCGAACAGATACAGGCGCGCCGGCTGCAGCAGGCCGATGGCGAAATTCAGGCGGCGCTGCTCACCGCCAGACAGGCGCGCGGCACGGCGTTGCAGCTTGCTCTCCAGGGCGGTGCTGGCGATGCACAGCTCCAGGCGACGGGCGCGCTCGGCACCGCGCAGGCGGTAGAGGTCGGCGAACAGCTCGAGGTTCTCGCGCACCTTGAGTTCGGCATAGAAGGCCAGTTGCTGCGGCACCAGGCCGAGGCTGCGCTCGCCGTCCCAGCGGATCTCGCCCTGCTGCAACGGCAGCACGCCGGCCAGCAGGGAGAGCAGGGTGGTCTTGCCGGCGCCGTTGCTGCCGAGCAGGCCCAGGCACTGGCCGGGCTGCAGCTGCAGATCGATGTGCTGCAGGGCCGGGGTGTCGGCGCCGGGATAGCGGTGGACGATGTTGTTCAGCTCAAGCACGGATCAGTACCAGCAGGAGCTTGCCGTCCAGCAGCAGGCGCTGCTCGGCGTGGATGCTGAAGGCGTAGAGCGCGCCTGCCGGGCTCAGCGCCTCCTGGGTGGCGGCAACATGCAATGGGCCTTCACGGTGCTGTGGCTCATGGTGCAGCTGCAGCTGGGACAGCTTGCCGACCAGGGCCATGTCGATGGCGTTATCCTCGCCATATAGGGCACCATGCGCGGCGCACAGCTGGGCGGCGGCCTCGAACAGCAGGCAGGGCGAAGCGTCGTCGCCGAAGGCCTGCAGGTGATGCCAGGCGGACAGTCCCTCGATGCGGCCGGCGTCGTGACCGAGCAGGGCGTCCAGCCACAGGGCTTGGCCCTGGTGTGGCAGCAGGCTGTGCAGTTGGGTGCGGTCCATTGCGTACGCCGGAACTGAAGAGGCCGGCAGTGTATCAGAGGCCTGGACGGGGCTGGCGAAGCGGCAGACGGAGGAGAGCAGGATGGCGTGGCTGCAGGTGGCGGGATTTGTACTGGGTTCACTGGTGTTGCTGGGCATCTCCTGGCGCGCGCTGAAGAACACCCGTTCCCACGGCTTCTATCGCTTCCTCGCCTGGGAGGCGATGCTCGGTTTGCTGGTGCTCAATGCGCCGGTCTGGTTCGAGGATCGCTACGCCTTGCACCAGCGCGTTTCCTGGGTGTTGCTGTTCGCCTCGCTGAGCGTGCTGTTCTGCGGCATTTACCAGCTACGCCGTGACGGCAAGCCCAGCGAGAAGCGCCAGGATGACGAGCTATACGCCTTCGAGCGCACCTCGCAGCTGGTCACCGGCGGCATCTACCGCTTCATCCGCCACCCGCTGTTCTGCTCGCTGCTGCTGCTGACCTGGGGCATCGCCTGGAAGGACCTGCACGTTGTCACCCTGCTCCTGGGCGTGCTGGCCAGCGTGCTGCTGTACCTGGCAGCGCGGCGTGACGAGGCGGAGTGCCTGGCCTACTTCGGTGAGGCCTATCGCACCTACATGCAGCGCAGCCGCATGTTCATTCCCTGGCTGTTCTGAGCCGGCTCATTCCCAGTCCAGGCGCGCCAGCTTCCACTCGCCGTCTTCCAGCCACCATTCCAGGGTGACGCTGTAGTGGCGGGCGCTGTCCGGGATCAGCCCCTCGGCGCCGGTCACCGCGACTTCGGCGCGGGTGTGGCCCTTGTTGCTGTAAGTGGCGTCGACCTCGCTGCGCGTGCCGATGGCGATCACCCGCACCTGCTTGTGGCGCAGGAATAGCATGGCCATGGTGCGCTGCGCCCAGGCGCGGTCGTATTGCTGCTGGGCGCTGAACTGTGGGTGCAGCTGCTCCATGACATCGCCGGTGTTCTTGGCTTCGAGGTTGTCCTGCAACTGCTGAACGGCAGCTTCCAGGGCAGCCTGCGGGTCGCTTGAGGTACAGCCGCCGAGCAGTGCGCAGATCAGCAGAAAAGCGGGGATTAGTTGCGCTCGAGTCATGTTCAAGGTCCTTTTCATGGTTATGATGCCCGGCACGGCTGACCGTCGGCAGACGGTCTCAGGGACCATACGCACAGACTCGGGAGTGCGCCATGCTGACTTTGTATCCGGAGATCAAACCCCACGCCCGCCACGAGCTGGCGGTGGACGAGCCGCATGTGCTCTACGTGGACGAGAGTGGCTCTCCGGACGGTTTGCCGGTGGTGTTCATCCATGGCGGCCCGGGCGCCGGCTGCGATAGCGCCAGCCGCCGCTACTTCGATCCCAACCTGTACCGCATCGTCACCTTCGACCAGCGCGGCTGTGGCCGCTCCACGCCGCATGCCAGCCTCGAAGGCAACAATACCCAGACCCTGGTGGCCGACCTCGAGCGCATCCGCGAGCACCTGGGCATCGACAAGT
Organism: Pseudomonas sp. Gutcm_11s; assembly: GCF_028649395.1. Taxonomy (GTDB): domain Bacteria; phylum Pseudomonadota; class Gammaproteobacteria; order Pseudomonadales; family Pseudomonadaceae; genus Aquipseudomonas. The sequence continues at coordinate 580,763 of NZ_JAQSUW010000017.1, forward strand.
GGCTGCTGTTCGGTGGCTCCTGGGGATCGACCCTGGCCTTGGCCTACGCCCAGGCGCACCCGGAGCGGGTGCACGGCCTGATCCTGCGCGGCATCTTCCTCTGCCGCCCGCAGGAGATCAGCTGGTTCTACCAGGAAGGCGCCAGCCGCCTGTTCCCCGATTACTGGGAAGACTACATCGCACCGATTCCGGTCGAGGAACGCGGTGACCTGGTGCAGGCCTTCTACAAACGCCTGACCGGCGCCGACCAGATCGCCCAGATGCATGCGGCCAAGGCCTGGTCCTGCTGGGAGGGGCGCACCGCCACCCTGCGGCCGAACCCGGTGGTGGTCGACCGCTTCAGCGAGCCGCAGCGTGCGCTGTCGATCGCCCGCATCGAGTGCCACTACTTCGTCAACAACGCCTTCCTCGAGGAAGACCAGTTGCTGCGCGACATGCCGAAGATCGCCCACCTGCCGGGCGTGATCGTGCACGGCCGTTATGACGTGATCTGCCCGTTGGACAACGCCTGGGCGCTGCACCAGGCCTGGCCCAACAGCGAGCTGCAGATCATCCGCGACGCCGGGCATGCCGCCGCCGAGCCGGGTATTACCGATGCGCTGGTGCGCGCCGCCGACCAGATGGCCCGGCGCCTGCTCGACCTGCCGCTGGAAGACGCGTGAAGCTGCTGATCCAGCGGGTGCGTGGCGCCCGCGTTGAGGTCGATAGCGAGATAGTCGGCGCCATCGACCAGGGCCTGCTGGCGCTGGTCGGCATCGAGCCGCAGGACGATGCGACGACCCTGGCCAAGGGCCTGCAGCGCCTGCTCAACTACCGGGTGTTCTCCGACGCCGACGGCAAGATGAACCTGTCGCTCAAGGACGTTGATGGTGGATTGCTGCTGGTCTCGCAGTTCACCCTGGCCGCCGACACCAAGAGCGGCCTGCGTCCGAGCTTTTCCACTGCCGCGCCGCCGGCCCAGGGCCTGGCCCTGTTCGAACAGCTGGTGAGCCTGGCCCGCGAGCAGCACCCGCAGGTGGCCACCGGGCGCTTTGGCGCCGACATGCAGGTGCACCTGGTCAACGACGGTCCGGTGACTTTTCTCCTCGACATCTGAACCGACCGGTCGTCGGTGCGGCGATCTGGCCCGATTCCTGCCTGCTTTGCGACTCGCCATCCACAGTTCGGGCGGTTAGGATTGCCCGCCTTGCCCCGGTGTCCGTGGGGGCGCATCCGTTTACGAGCTGTCCCTTAGGAGATAAGAATGAAGAAGTTTCTCGCATCTCTGCTGCTTTCCGCCTGTGCGGTGAGCGGCCTGGCCCACGCCGGCATGGTCGACGACGCGGTCAAGCGCGGCACCCTGCGCGTCGGCATGGACCCGACCTACATGCCCTTCGAGATGACCAACAAGCGCGGTGAAATCATCGGCTTCGAAGTCGACCTGCTCAAAGCCATGGCCAAGGCCATGGGCGTCAAGCTGGAGCTGGTGTCCACCAGCTACGACGGCATCATCCCGGCCCTGCTGACCGACAAGTTCGACATGATCGGTTCCGGCATGACCGTTACCCAGGAGCGCAACCTGCGGGTCAACTTCCCCGAGCCCTTCATCGTGGTTGGCCAGACCCTGCTGATCCGCAAGGACCTGCAGGGCGAGATCAAGTCCTACAAGGACCTGAACGATGCCAAGTACCGCATTACCTCGAAGATCGGCACCACCGGCGAAATGGTCGCCAAGAAGCTGATCGCCAAGGCCCAGTACCACGGCTTCGACAACGAGCAGGAAGCGGTAATGGACGTGGTCAACGGCAAGGCCGATGCCTTCATCTACGACGCTCCGTACAACGTCGTCGCGGTGAACAAGGCCGGCGCCGGCAAGCTGGTGTTCCTTGACGAGCCGTTCACCTTCGAGCCTCTGGCCTTCGGCCTGAAGAAGGGCGACCACGACAGCCTGAACTGGATCAACAACTGGCTGAACCAGATCAAGCACGACGGCACCTACGAGCGTATCCACACCAAGTGGTTCAAGAAGAACGACTGGCTGAAAGAGATGGAATAAACCCCGCGTCGGACTTCGGTCCTCGCTGGTGAAGACAGGCCCGGCCCACAAGGTCGGGCCTGTTTCTGTTCCCCGCCATGAGCGAGATTTCCCGTGATTAGAAAACATCGTCGTACCTGGCCCTGGCATGTCCTCACCGGACTGATCCTGGCCCTGGTGGCCTGGAGCCTCTGGTACTCCACTTCGCTGATCGCCTACGAGTGGCACTGGAATCGCGTGCCGCAGTACTTCGCCTACCAGGCCGAGGAAGCACAGCGCGCCGCCGACTACGGCAGCGTCAGCGCCATCACCGAGAGTGGCGAGCAGACCCGCGTGACCCTCACCGCCGAGGGCGGCGAGGAGCAGGTGCTGGAAATCGCCAGCGACAGCCTGCGGGTGGCCGAGGGCGACGATGTCAGCGAAGGCGACGAGATCGGCGTCACCCGCCACTGGGCCGCCGGCCCGCTGCTCTGGGGGCTGTGGACCACCCTGTGGATCTCCGTGGCCTCCGGCGCCCTGGCCCTGGTGATCGGCCTGGTCACCGGCCTGTGCCGGCTGTCGAGCAACCCGACCCTGCGCGACCTGTCCACCGTGTACGTCGAGCTGGTGCGCGGCACGCCGCTGCTGGTGCAGATATTCATCTTCTACTTCTTCATCGGCACCGTGCTCAACCTGTCCCGCGAGTTCGCCGGGGTCGCCGCGCTGGCGCTGTTCACCGGCGCCTATGTCGGTGAGATCGTCCGCGCCGGCGTGCAGTCGGTGGCCAAGGGCCAGAACGAGGCGGCGCGCTCGCTGGGCCTGACCGCCGCGCAGAGCATGCGCCACGTGATCCTGCCGCAGGCGTTCAAGCGCGTGCTGCCACCGCTGGCTGGGCAGTTCATCAGCCTGGTCAAGGACACCTCGTTGGTCTCGGTGATCGCCATCACCGAACTGACCAAGAGCGGCCGCGAAGCCATCACCACCTCGTTCTCCACCTTCGAGATCTGGTTCTGCGTGGCCGGCCTGTACCTGGTGATCAACCTGCCGCTGTCGCAGATCGCCAACCGACTGGAGCGGAGGCTCGGCAAAAGTGATTGAAGTCCGCAACCTGGTAAAAGTCTTCGACGCCCGCGGCCACGAAGTGCGCGCGGTGGATAACGTCACCACGCAGGTGCAGCGTGGCGAAGTGGTGGTGGTGATCGGCCCGTCCGGCTCCGGCAAGTCCACTTTCCTGCGCTGCCTCAACGGCCTGGAGGAGCTGGATGAGGGCTCGGTGAGCATCGACGGCGTCGACCTGGCCAACCCCAAGACCGATGTGAACGCCTACCGTCGCGAGGTGGGCATGGTGTTCCAGCACTTCAATCTGTTTCCGCACATGACCGTGCTGGAGAACCTGTGCCTGGCGCAGAAGATCGTGCGCAAGCGCGGCAAGGCCGAGCGCGAGGCCAAGGCCCAGGCGCTGCTGGCCAAGGTCGGCATCGCGCAGAAGGCCCACGAGTACCCCTCGCGCCTGTCCGGCGGCCAGCAGCAGCGCGTGGCCATCGCCCGCGCCCTGTGCATGGAGCCCAAGGTCATGCTGTTCGACGAGCCGACCTCGGCGCTCGACCCGGAGATGGTCGGCGAAGTGCTCGACGTGATGAAGCAGCTGGCCCAGGAAGGCATGACCATGGTCTGCGTCACCCACGAAATGGGCTTCGCCCGCGAAGTGGCCGACCGCGTGCTGTTCTTCGACCACGGCAAGCTGCTGGAAGACGCGCCACCGGCGCAGTTCTTCGCCCAGCCGCAGGATGCACGCGCGCAGAGCTTCCTGCGTCAGGTGCTGTAACGACAAACCGCCACGTATGTGGCGGTTTTTCTTTTACCTGCTGGGGCTGACAGGCTCAGTGCAGTGGCCTGGCTGGCTGTAGCTCGTTTTCCGCCAGCCAGTCCTGCGCCAGTTCGCGCAGGCGTTCGGCCTCGAAGCCCTGCCAGGCCTGCAGCAGCGCCGGGTACTGCATCAGCGCATGGATGAAGGTGCGCGCCGGGCGGCGGCCCTCCAGGGCTTGTTCCAGTTCGCCGTAGGCATGCGGGTGGATGACCTCGGCGAGGAACTCGCGCATCAGCTCCAGGCCGCCCTGTTGGTCCAGCGGCTCGACTAGCAGGAAGCGCTCCGGCTCGCTGCGCAGCAGGGTTTCCAGTTCGGGGTCGGCGTCTTCTTCGGGGATCAGCAGCACCTTGCCGCTGAGCAGGTCGAGGTAGTGATCGAGGCCCTCGGTGTTGAGGGCGCAGGCCAGTTGGTCCAGGTCGATGGTCAGTGGGCGCATGATCGGCTTCTCGACGGCTGAGGATGCCGTCAGCCTAAGCTGACCGATGTTTCAGAACAACGGCTTTCAGAGCCTGCCTACGATCTCACGAGCTAGAGCCATGCAAGGCAAAAACAGGCGAGGAAGCGGAGTTTACGAGTGGTAAATGAGCATTCCGAGACGCCGCGTCCCGGCCTGTTTTTAACGCAGCAGGGCCGACGCGCAGCAGATCGTAGCCAGGTTCTCAGAACAGGCGGGCGAGCAGCGCTGTGACCGCCGTTTCCACGCGCAGGATGCGCTCACCCAGCTGCACCGGCGCAAGACCGGCCTCGCCCAGCTTTTCCACTTCGTAGGGAATCCAGCCGCCTTCCGGGCCGATGGCCAGGGTCACCGCTTCGCTGAGGGCGCGTGGGCAGGCGGGGTAGTCGCCGGGGTGGCCGACCAGGCCCAGGGTGCCGGCGGCGATGCCCGGCAAGCGGTCCTCGACGAAGGGCTTGAAGCGCTTCTCGATGATCACTTCGGGCAGCACGGTGTCGCGGGCCTGTTCCAGGCCGAGGACCAGCTGCTCGCGGATGGCATCCGGTTCGAGGAACGGGGTCTGCCAGAAGCTCTTTTCCACCCGGTAGCTGTTGAGCAGCACCAGGCGCGGCACACCCATGGCGGCCACGGTCTGCAGCACGCGCTTGAGCATCTTCGGCCGGGGCAGGGCGAGCAGCAGGGTCAGCGGCAGCTTGGCCGGCGGCGGCTGGTCCAGCTCCACCTGCAGCTCGGCGTGTTGCTCATCGAGTGCCAGCAGGGTGCCGCGGCCCATCAGGCCGCCGAGGCTGCCGACGCGCAGCTGGTCGCCGGCTTCGGCACGGTGTACCTCGTGCAGATGCTTGAGGCGCCGGCCTTGCAGCACGGCGCGATCCGGCGCGACGAAGTCGGCCTCTTCGAGCAGCAGCAGGTTCATTGCAGCGGTGCGGGCGGCTGGTCGTCGCTCGGATCTTCCGGCTCGTGCTCGCTGCGCTTGCGCACCAGGCCGCCGAAGAACAGGCCGACCTCGAACAGCAGCCACATCGGCACGGCCAGCAGGGTCTGCGAAAAGATGTCCGGCGGGGTGAGGATCATGCCGACCACGAAGCAGCCGACGATCACGTAGGGGCGGCTCTTCTTCAGCGTCTCCAGGTCGATGATGCCGACCCACAGCACCAGGAAGGTGGCGACCGGGATCTCGAAGGCCACGCCGAAGGCGAAGAACAGGGTGAGGACGAAGTCCAGGTACTCGTTGATGTCCGTCATCATCGCCACCCCTTCCGGGGTCACGCTGGCGAAGAAGTGGAACATCAGCGGGAACACCAGGTAGTAGGCGAAGGCCATGCCGCCGTAGAACAGGAAGATGCTGGAAATCAGCAGCGGCATGGCGACGCGTTTCTCGTGCTTGTACAGCCCTGGGGCGATGAAGCCCCACACCTGGTGCAGGATGATCGGCACGGCGAGGAACAGCGAACACCACGCGGTCAGCTTGAACGGGGTGAGGAAGGGCGAGGCGACGCCGGTGGCGATCATCGTCGCGCCTTCCGGCAGGTAGGCGCGCAGCGGCGCCGAGACGAAGGTGTAGATGTCCTGGGCGAAGTAGAACAGCCCGGCGAACACGATGAAGATGGCCACCACGCAGCGCAGCAGGCGCGAGCGCAGCTCGGTGAGGTGCGCCACCAGGGGCATTTCGCTGTTCTGCTCGGTCATGGCTGGCGCGGCGGCTCCAGATTGTCTGGGGAAGGGGCCGGGGGCGTGGCTTCGGCGGCGGGGGCTGGGGCAGTGGGCGCCACAGGCGTCTCGCTGGCTGGTGCCGGCGTTTCGGTCGTGGTCGCAGCCGGCGGCTGGATCGACTGCTTCAACTCGCGCTCCAGCTGCAGGATCTGCTCGTTGTGCAGCTGCCGGCGAATCTCGTCGGCGCCCATTTCACGCTCCACTTCGGCCTTGATCGCGCTGAAGCTGCGCTTCAGCCGGCCGATCCACAGGCCGGCGGTGCGAGCCGCACCCGGCAGGCGCTCCGGACCGAAAACGATAAGCGCCACCAGCCCGACCAGCAGCAGCTCGGAGAAGCCGATATCGAACACGTCTTAGTCCTTGCGCGCCGGCTCTTCGACTCGCTGAGCCTGGGCGTCGATGGTCTGCGGCTTGTGCTGCACGTCGGCGCTGGCGGTGGGTTGTGCCGGTGCCTGCGGCTGCGCTTCGGCGGGCTTGTCCTCGTCGGTGTTCATCGCCTTGCGGAAGCCCTTGATGGTCTCGCCCAGGTCGGAACCGAGGTTCTTCAGGCGCTTGGTGCCGAACACCAGCACCACGACGATCAGGATGACGACCCAGTGTTTCCAGTCAAAGATACCCATGCAAGTAGTCCTCGTTATGAATTCAGGAAGTGGGGCGCGCCGCTTTCTCGTCGTGCCCGGAAAGTCCGAAACGGCGGTCCAGCTCGTCCAGCACGGCCTGCGGGTGCTGGCCGAGGGCGGCGAGCATGACCAGGCTGTGGAACCAGAGGTCCGCGGTCTCGTAGATCAGGTCGCTGCAGTCGCCGCTGGCGGCTGCGTCCTTGGCCGCCAGAATGGTCTCGACCGACTCCTCGCCGACCTTCTCCAGGATCTTGTTCAGACCCTTGTGATACAGGCTGGCCACGTAGGAGCTGTCCGGCGCCGCGCCCTTGCGCGCCTCCAGCACTTCGGCCAGGCGGGTGAGGGTGTCACTCATGCTTGTGCCCCTGGTAGATGGCGTGCGGGTCTTTCAGGATCGGGTCGACGGTCTGCCAGGCGCCGTTCTCGAAGACCCGATAGAAGCAGCTTTCGCGGCCGGTGTGGCAGGCGATGCCGCCGAGCTGTTCGACCAGCAGGATGATCACGTCGGCGTCGCAGTCCAGGCGCAGCTCGTGGAGCTTCTGCACATGCCCGGATTCCTCGCCCTTGCGCCACAGCTTGCCACGCGAACGTGACCAGTAGATGGCGCGCTGCTCGGCGGCGGTGAGGGCCAGGGATTCGCGGTTCATCCAGGCCATCATCAGTACGCGCCCGGTCTTGTGATCCTGGGCGATGGCCGGGACCAGGCCATCCTCGTTCCAGCTAATTTCGTCGAGCCAATCAGTCATTCGGGGCTCCGCCCATGGAGGGCGGCCTTGTGGTGAGTCGGTTAACTATCCGGTTAGTGTGCCAGCCGCGGCCTGCACTGGCTATCGGCGCAGGATCAACGCGAGGCCGGCGCCCAGGCTGAGCCAGGCGGCCCAGGCCGCCGGGGCCAGTGCCAGGCCCTGGCTGACGCCGCCAGCCACCAGCGCCGCACCGAGCAGGCGCAGCGACCAGCCTCGATGCACGGGTGTCTCCACGCTGGGCGCTGGGCGCTGCTGGTTGAGCTTCTCCAGGGTGTCGCGGGCCATCTGCGACAGGTGCGGTACCTGCTCGGCCTGCTGCTGCAGGTTGCGCAGCAGGTGCATGGGGCTGACGCGCTCGCGCATCCAACGCTCGAGGAACGGCTGGGCGGTGCTCCACAGATCCAGGTCCGGATACAGCTGGCGGCCCAGGCCCTCGATGTTGAGCAGGGTCTTCTGCAGCAGTACCAGCTGCGGCTGCACTTCCATGTTGAAGCGGCGCGCGGTCTGGAACAGGCGCAGGAGAACCTGGCCGAAGGAGATGTCCTTCAGCGGCTTCTCGAAGATCGGCTCGCACACGGTGCGGATGGCCGCCTCGAAGTCGTTGACCCGGGTCTCGGCCGGCACCCAGCCGGAGTCGATGTGCAGCTGGGCCACGCGGCGGTAGTCGCGCTTGAAGAAGGCGATCAGGTTGCGCGCCAGGTAGTCCTGGTCTTCGTCGGTGAGGCTGCCGACGATGCCGCAGTCGATGGCGATGTACTGCGGGCTCCACGGCGTGCGGGTGGCGACGAAAATGTTGCCGGGGTGCATGTCGGCGTGGAAGAAGCTGTCGCGGAATACCTGGGTGAAGAAGATTTCCACGCCGCGTTCGGCCAGCAGTTTCATGTTGGTGCGCTGGTCGGCGAGCACCGCCATGTCGGTCACCGGCACGCCGTAGATGCGCTCCATCACCATCACCTTGGGCCGGCACCAGTCCCAGTACACCTGCGGCACGTAAAGCAGCGGCGAGTCCTGGAAGTTGCGCCGCAGCTGGCTGGCGTTGGCCGCCTCGCGCAGCAGGTCGAGCTCGTCGTAGATGGTTTTCTCGTAGTCCGACACCACTTCGATCGGGCGCAGGCGGCGGGCATCGGCCGAAGCCTTCTCGGCGATGCGCGCGGCGAGGAACAGCCAGGCCAGGTCGGAACGGATGATCGGCCGCAGGTTGGGGCGGATCACTTTGACCACCACTTCCTCGCCGCTCTTCAGCTGCGCGGCGTGCACCTGCGCGATGGAGGCGGAGGCCAGCGGGGCCACGTCGAAGCGAGCGAACACCTCGCCGACCTTGGCGCCGAGCTGCTGCTCGATGCGCTCCACGGCGTGCTCCGGATCGAACGGCGGCACCTGGTCCTGCAGGCGTGCCAGTTCGTCGGCGATGTCTGGTGGCAGCAGGTCGCGGCGGGTGGAGAGCAGCTGGCCGAACTTGATGAAGATCGGACCGAGGTCTTCCAGCGCCAGGCGCAGGGCCTCGCCGCGGCTCAGTTCGAGCTGGCGTCGCGGCAGCCAGCGCCAGGGCAGGGCGAAGCGCAGGGCGCGCATCCAGGTGGGCAGCGGCAGGTTCAGCAGCAGGTCGTCCAGGCGGTAGCGGATGACCACGCGCAGGATGCGCAGCAGGCGGCGGGTGGCGAGCAGGCTCATGGGGTCTTGTTCAGGTTCCGGGCAAGGTGGTCGATGCGCGCGTCGAGGCGATCGAGGGCCAGCTTGAGGTCGTCCAGTTCGTCGAAGCGGGCCTGGGCTTCGCGCTCGCCGACCAGGCTGCGCGACTCCTCGGCCAGGTAGTCGGCCAGGGTTTGGCGCAGGCTGTCGAGGCTGTCGCCAGCCCAGTTCACGCGGCTGCGCAGGTGGCCGGCGAGCAGCTGGCTGCCGACCGGGCCGAGCCAGCGCGACAGTTCGTATTCCCAGTCGAGCTCCAGGTCCTGGAGGATGCCGGCCAGTTCCAGCAGCACGGCGCTGTCACCACTCAGGGTGACCTCCGGGCGATGCAGGATGGCGGTCTTGTCCTTGGCCAGGGCCAGGCGCAGCAGGCTGCTGGCGGGTGCGCTGAGCACGCAGTCGGCACCTTCCCAGTGGCTGGCCAGTTGCAGGCCGTCGGCGCCAGGGAGGATGAACAGCTTGAGTGCCGGGCTCTGGCAGTCGACTTCGATCAGCTTGCCTTCCAGCCGGGCGAGGCGAGGCAGCGCGGTGCTGTCCATCTGCAGCACGCGGTTGAGGCCGAGCTCGACGCCGGCCAGCAGACCGGTGAGCAGCATCAGGGCTTGATACCGCGGTGCAGGGCGACGATGCCGCCGGTCATGTTGTGGTAGGTGACGCGCTCGAAGCCGGCCTCGACCATCATGGCCTTGAGGGTTTCCTGATCCGGGTGCATGCGGATCGACTCGGCCAGGTAGCGGTAGCTCTCGGAATCGTTGGTGATCAGCTTGCCGGCCAGCGGCATGAAGCTGAACGAGTAGGTGTCGTAGGCTTTGGCCAGCAGCGGGTTGCCGGGCTTGGAGAACTCCAGCACCAGCAGGCGGCCGCCCGGCTTGAGCACGCGCAGCATGGAACGCAGGGCGTTTTCCTTGCGCGTCACGTTGCGCAGACCGAAGGCGATGGTGACCACGTCGAAATGGTTGTCCGGGAAGGGCAGCGCCTCGGCGTCGGCCTGCACGAACTGCACGTTGCCGGCCACACCCTTGTCCAGCAGACGATCGCGACCGACCTTGAGCATGGAGTCGTTGATGTCGGCCAGCACCACCTCGCCGGTCGGACCGACCAGGCTGGAGAACTTTCGGGTGAGGTCGCCAGTGCCACCGGCGATGTCCAGCACGCGGTTGCCCGGACGCACGCCGGACAGCTCGATGGTGAAGCGCTTCCACAGGCGGTGCAGGCCGCCGGAGAGCACGTCGTTCATCAGGTCGTACTTGGCCGCCACCGAGTGGAAGACTTCGGCGACCTTCTCCGCCTTCTGGCTCTCAGGCACATCCTGGAAGCCGAAGTGGGTGGTCTTGTCCTGCTCTGCGGCCTTGCGCGGGTCGTTCATGTCGCGGTCACCTGAATCGAAGTGGCGGCCATTCTAAACCCGCAGCCTGCCTTTGTCTTGGCGCCGGGTGGAGCTGTTATAGTCGGGCGACATCAGGTCGCAGCCGGAGTCAGGCATGAGTCGTATCACCGTCGAACGTTCCCATTCCCTTGGCCTCGCCGTCGCCCGCGAGAAGGCCGAGGCACTGGCCCAGCGCCTGGCCAGCGAGTACGACGTGAAGTACCGCTGGAGCGGCGACACCCTGGAGTTCAAGCGCAGTGGCGCCGACGGCAGCATCGCCGTGGCCGACGACAGCGTGCGTGTCGAACTCAAGCTCGGTCTGCTGCTGTCCGCCCTCGGTGGCACCATCAAGCGCGAAATCGAGGAGACCCTCGACAAGCACCTCAAGGCCTGAGCCGGGGCGAGGTGCGACAAGGTGTCCGCCGCCCTAGTATGTGGTTTCTAATTTTTCTCACTACCTTGCACTCAAGTCCTGGCAAAGGATGACCAGTCCATCACTTTGAATGCGAGGTGCACCATGGCCACTAAAGTCGCCGCCAAGAAGAAAGCCGTAGTCGCGAAAATCGAAGACAAAGCCACCGTCCTCACCGATGTCAAAGCCTATGCCCGTCGGGTCTGGCTGGCAGGCCTGGGTGCCTACGCCAAGGCCGGCGCCGAAGGCGTCGATTACTTCAAGGAGCTGGTCAAGGCCGGCGAAGGCGTCGAGAAGCAGGGCAAGAAGCTGGTGAACGAGCAGGTCGAGGCCGCCAACAGCCAGATCGAGACTCAAATCAAGAGCGTCAAAACTGGCGTTTCCGAAGTCAAAGGCAAGGTCGAGGTGCAGTTCGACAAGATCGAGAAGGCCTTCGACAACCGCGTGGCCAGCGCTCTGAATCGCCTTGGTATTCCCTCCAAGCAAGATGTTGAGGCACTCTCTGCTAAGCTGGACGAGTTGAATGCTTTGCTTGAGCGTGTGGCGCGTACCTAACTAAGGAGAGCAGGATGGCTGTTAAGAAACCTACCGCTGCAAAACCGGCGGCAAAACCGGCGGCCAAGAAGCCGGTTGCCAAGAAGGAAAGCAACTCCTGGATCGGCGAGGTCGAGAAGTACTCGCGGCAGATCTGGCTGGCCGGCCTCGGCGCTTATTCGAAGATCAGCAAGGACGGCAACAAGCTGTTCGACGGTCTGGTCAAGGATGGCGAGAAGGCCGAGAAGAAGGCCAAGACCGAAGTCGACAAGCAACTGGATGTGGTCAAGTCCAGCGTCGGCACCACCGTCGGTTCGGCCAAGTCGAAAGTCGACGAAGTCAAAGGCAAGGCCATTGGCAAGTGGAGCGAACTGGAAGAGGCTTTCGACAAGCGTCTTAACAGCGCCATCTCTCGCCTGGGTGTGCCCAGCCGCAATGAAGTGAAGTCGCTGCAGACCAAGGTCGACAGCCTGACCAAGCAGATCGAGAAGCTCACCGGTCAGTCGGTCAAGCCGGTCGCCAAGACCGCCGCCAAACCGGCAGTCAAAGCCGCTGCCAAACCAGCTGCGAAACCCGCTAGCAAGGCTGCAGCTAAACCTGCCGCCAAGCCTGCTGCGAAGCCAGCCGTCAAGGCCGCTGCCAAGCCGGTAGCGAAGCCTGCGGCTAAACCGGTAGCTGCCAAGCCTGCGGCCAAACCCGCTGCAAAACCGGCCGCCAAGCCGGCAGCCGTGAAGAAGCCGGTGGTGAAGAAGCCTGCCGCGCCGAAACCGGTCGCTGCCAAGCCCGCCGCTCCGGCGCCGGCTCCGGCTGCTACCCCGGCACCGGCCGCTGCACCGGCAACTCCCGCTACTCCGTCCTGATCGTTCCGCAGGATGACAAAACGCCCGGCCTAGTGCCGGGCGTTTTGCATTTCAGGGGAGCTCGGTAAGGCGGGCGTCTTCAGGCTTCGAGATAGCGATGCGCGATGCGCTCGGCGGCGTGGCGGGAGTCGTCGGCCAGGTGCGGGGCGACCAGCATCATCACCTGGAACACCACCAGGCGTACTTCGCCGCTGGCGCCGATGATGCGCTGGTAGTCGAGGGAGAACAGCAGGGTCAGGGTGATCTGCTCGACCAGTTGGCCGAGCGCCTCGGTGTCGCTGCGCAACTGGCCCAGCGCCTTGAGGCGGGCCAGTAGGCTGGCCAGGGTACGCTTGAGCTGGTTGAGCCACTGGCGGATGCCACGGCTCAGCTTGGGCAGGCGGCCGGAGAGGTTGGAGAGGTCCTGGAACAGGAAGCGGTACTGGGCCAGGCGCTCGACGATCAGGTGCAGGAACAGCCAGTAGTCCTCGGCGCCCAACTCGGCCTCGGCCGGTGGGTCGAGCAGGGGCGCAAGGGCGGTCTGGAAGCGCTCGAACAGCTCCATCACCAGCGGCTCCTTGCCATGGAAGTGGTAATAGAGATTGCCTGGGCTGATGCCCAGCTCGGTGGCGATTTCGAGGGTGGAGACGTTGGGTTCGCCCTGTTCGTTGAACAGCTGCAGGGCGCAGTCGAGAATGCGGTCGCGGGTCTTCATTCCATGATCTTGATTGGCCGCCGGAGCTCCGACGATAACCGGCCGGGGCGGCGCCCGGCCAGCGCTTTTCGCCGTGCCTCAGCGCACGTGGACGTAGGTACCCGGCGAGTTCTCCATGGCTGGGTACTTGTTGCTGCCGACACTGAAGATGGTCTCGCGTTGCTCGCCCGAGCGTTGCTGGATCCATTCCAGCCATTGCGGCCACCAGCTGCCTTCCTTCTTCTGCGCGTCGTGATACCAGGCGCGCGGGTCGCTGGTCATCTTGCCGTTCTCGAAGTAGGTGGCCTTGGGGTTGCCCGGCGGGTTGAGGATGCTCTGGATGTGCCCGCTGTTGGACAGGACGAAGCGGCTGTTGCCGCCCAGCAGCAGGGCCGAGCGATACACCGTGTCCCACGGCGTGATGTGGTCGTTGATGCCGGCCACGCTGAAACTGTCCAGATTGACCTTGGACAGGTCGATCGGCGTGCCGCACACCTCCAGCGCGCCGGCACGGCTCAGCGGGTTGTGCTTGAACAGGTCGAGCAGGTCGCCATGCATCGCGGCCGGCAGACGGGTGTTGTCGTTGTTCCAGTAGAGGATGTCGAACGCCGGCGGCTCCTTGCCCATCAGGTAGTTGTTGACCCAGTAGTTCCAGATCAGGTCGTTGGGGCGCATCCAGGCGAACACCCGCGCCATGTCGCGGCCATCCAGCACGCCGCTCTGGTAGGAGCGGCGCTTGGCCGACTCCAGGGTCTGCTCGTCGGCGAACAGCATCGCCGGGCTTTCCACCTGGGCGTCCAGCAGGCTGACCATATAGGTGGCGCAGCCGATCTTGCGCAGCTGGCGCTTGGCCTGCAGATGGCCCTGCAGGGCGGCGACGGTCAGGCCGCCGGCGCAGGCGCCCATCAGGTTCACTTCCTTGCTGCCGGTGATCGAGCGGCACACTTCGGTGGCCTCGTCGACGGCCTGCACATAGCTGGACAGGCCCCACTCGCGATGGCGCGCATCCGGGTTGCGCCAGCTGATCATGAACACCTGCAGACCGTTCTTCAGGCAGTACTGGACGAAGCTCTTCTCCGGGCTGAGGTCGAAGATGTAGAACTTGTTGATCTGTGGTGGCACCACCAGCAATGGGCGCTCGTACTGTTTCTCGCTCATCGGCTTGTAGTGGATCAGTTCGAACATCTCGCAGCGGAACACCACCGAGCCCGGGGTGATGGCGAGATTACGGCCGACCTCGAAGGCGCGCTTGTCGACCTGTTGCGGCATGCCGGCGTTGTGCAGCAGGTCGTCGAACATCTGCCGCGCGCCGCGCAACGCGCTGCTGCCGCCGCTGTTGAACAGTTCCTTGACCGCCAGCGGGTTGAGCAGCGTGTTGGAGGGCGACAGCGCGTCGTTGAGCAGGGAGAAGAGGAAGTGCGCGCGGGTGCGATCATCCGGCGACAGGTCGCTCTCGTCGATCCACGCCTTGAGCTGCTTCTGCCAGGCCAGGTAGGCCTGCAGGCTGCGGCGGTAGAACGGATTGAGGTGCCAGGTCGGGTCGGCGAAGCGGCTGTCCTGCGGGTTGGGCTGGTACGGCGTATCACCGAGCAGGACCCGTCCCAGCTGCTTGCCGAACGCCAGCAGGTGTCGCGTGCTGTGCATCGGCTGGCGCAGGCCCTGGAAGGCCAGGGTGCGTAGGGTGGAGGTGAGGTCGCGGCCGCGCAGACCGACCATCGCGCTCTGCGCATTCATGAAGTGTGCGGGTACCGGCATGGATCCCGGTGCATTCTTGTCACGCATGGGGCTGGCTCCGTCATCGTACTGTCACGTCCAGTGACAGCAAGGCTTGTACCAAAGCGCGCCGGAGGGCATTCCAGACTGCCGCGCGAAAATTCTTCCTTGCCCGGCAGGCGTCGCCTTGGGGCGGGCCGGCCGGTGTAGCACTACTGTTGTGCGATCAGTGACTGCGGATCGGTTGCGGCTGCGGATGCATGACTGCGCGCTGCCGTTCCTCCTGCAGGAATTTCATGATGATCGGCGCCACTGCTTCGGCGCGCGTCACGAGGAACAGGTGACCGTCGTCGATCACGTGAAGTTCCGAATTGGGAATGCGCCAGGCCAGCAGGCGCATGTTGACCAGCGGGATGAGTGGATCGTCGTCGCCCGCCAGTACCAGCGTAGGTTGGCGAATGCGATGCAGCCAGTGGATGCTGGTCCAGCCGAGGCCGGCGAACAGCTGCCAGTAGTAACCCATCTTGCCGCCCGAACGGACCTTGCTGGCGTGTGCCAGGGCCAGCTTGGGGTCGCGGCGGAAAGCGCCGCCGTAGATGTCCGGGGCAATGTGCACGCCGTAGGAAGGTTGGATGTAGCGTTTGGGGCTGGCCATGCGCCAGAGCACCTTGGGCTTGCCCGGCACCATCACCGCGCCGGCCGAGGTGGCGGCCAGCACCAGCTTCTTGCAGCGCTCCGGGTAGTCGTGGGCGAACTGCTGCGCCAGCGCGCCGCCCCAGGACACGCCGATGGCGTTGACCTGGCCATAGTCCAGGTAGTCGAGCATGCGCGCGGCCAGCTTGGCCAGGCCGGGGAAGCGATACGGTGTGCTCGGCGTAGACGAGCCGCCGACGCCGGGAACGTCGAAGGCGATCACTTCCAGGTCGGGGTCGAGCGCCTGGACGAAGGGCATCACCAGCTCCAGGTTGGCGCCGATGCCGTTGAAGATCAGCAGCGGCGTGAGGCTGCTACTGCCCGGACGGACGGCGGTGCGGATGATCTGGCCATCCAGCTCGATGGAGCGAAATGCGAAAGGTTGCGGCATGCGCTAGGCCCTATACATGGATCTGCGGAGAGCGTCCCTCCTGGGCCGCTCGCCAGTCTCCCGCCCCGTGGCGGGCGCCGCCACGAGCATCGGCCCGGGGCGGCGTGCGGCACTTCCGGGTGCCGCGGGCATTACTGCGCAAAGCTCAGCGCTTACAGAAGTTATAACTCAGCGTTCGTGTACGTAGGTCCCCGGCGAGGCCTCGCCCGGTGCATGGGCCTTGTTGCCCAGCGCAGCGGGCGCCTTCTTCATCTTGCCCGAGCGCTCGGCCAGCCACTGCTGCCAGTGCAGCCACCAGGAGTCCGCGTGCTTGGTGGCGTTTTCCAGCCACTGGCGCGAGTTCGGTGCCTGCTCGCTGGTGGAGAAGCGTGCCTTGGGGTTGCCCGGCGGGTTGAGGATGCTCTGGATGTGGCCGCTGTTGGATAGCACGAACTCGACCTTGCCGCCGAACAGCAGCGAGGACTTGTAGCAGGCTTCCCACGGGGTGATGTGGTCGGTGGTGCCGGCTACGCAGTAGATGTCGCTGGTGACCTGCTTGAGGTCGATCGGCGTGCCGCAGACTTCCAGGGCATTGGGGCGGGTCAGCGGGTTGGTCTTGAACAGCTCGATCAGGTCGCCGTGCAGGGCGGCGGGCAGGCGGGTGGTGTCGTTGTTCCAGTAGAGGATGTCGAACACCGGCGGCTCGTTGCCCAGCAGGTAGTTGTTGACCCAGTAGTTCCAGATCAGGTCGTTGGGGCGCATCCAGGCGAAGACCTTGGCCATGTCCTTGCCTTCCAGCACGCCGGATTGGTAGGAGCGGCGCTTGGCGGCCTCGAGGGTCTTCTCGTCGGCGAACAGGGCGACCTGGGTGTCGAGCTTGGTGTCCAGCACGCTGACCAGCAGGGTCATCGAGTTGACCTTCTTCTCGCCCAGGGCGGCGTAGTGGCCGAGCAGCGAGGAGATGGTGATGCCGCCGGAGCAGGCACCGAGCATGTTGATGTCCTTGCTGCCGGTGATGGCGGTGACCACGTCGACGGCTTCCTTGAGCGCCTCGATGTAGGTCGACAGGCCCCATTCGCGTTGGGCCTTGGTCGGGTTGCGCCAGCTCACCACGAAGGTCTGCACGCCGTTGCGCAGGAGGAAGCGGGCGACGCTCTTCTCCGGCGACAGGTCGAATACGTAGAACTTGTTGATCTGCGGCGGCACCACCAGCAGCGGCCGCTCGTGCACCTGCTCGGTGGTCGGCTTGTACTGGATCAGTTCCAGCAGGTCATTGCGGAACACCACCGCGCCTTCGCTGGTGGCCAGGTTCTTGCCGACCTCGAAGGCATCCATCTTCACCTGGCTGGGCATGCCGCCGTTGTTGACGATGTCCTTGGCCAGGTGGGAGAGGCCATCCAGCAGGCTCTTGCCGCCGGTTTCGAAGAAGCGCTTCACGGCCGCCGGGTGGGCCATGCTGTTGGTCGGGGCCATGGCCTCGGTCATCAGGTTGATGACGAAGTGGCCGCGACTGGTGTCCTGCTCGGTGAGGTTGCTGTCCTCGATCCACTCGTGCAGCTCCCGGCGCCAGGCCAGGTAGGTCTGCAGGTAGCGGCGGTACAGCGGGTTCTGGCTCCAGGCCGGGTCGGCGAAGCGGCGGTCGTCCGCATCCGGGGCCAGTTCGGACTGGCCGAGCACGACGTTCTTCAGCTCGAGGGCGAAGTGGGTGACGTGCTTGGCGCTATGAAAGGGTTGCTTGATGGCCTGGGCCAGCACCATTCGGGCAGAAGTGAGTAGGTCCTTGCCGCGCAAGCCAATCACCGGGTTCAAACCCAAGGTGTTCTCCGAGGCTTGGCGATGCAGGTCTTCGTTATTCTTGTAAGCCATCTACGACGCTCCATTGTCCTGAGGCAAATACCAACTAGCTGTGTGAAGGGCACAGGGCGAAGGGCTGGTACTGCTCGGGTTGCCGGGTGCGGATTGATCTCCGCGCATTCTTCGCATCTGCCCAGGGCAAATGCATGGAACCTGCCAGTTCCTTGGTTACCCGAGTTTCCATTTTTGCGCAAGCGCGCGAGTAGCTGCTGTGCGGCGCGCGGGAGTATGCCGAGCGCGATTAGAAAATGCGCTCTAGGCGTGAAGGCAATATGACGGAAGTGGCGTGCCAGAGCCTGGCAAAAATTTTTCGGCGAGGCGGTTCAGAGCATCAGGCGCACGACCGACTCGCTCGGATCGCGTGACTTGCCGGCGGCGGCCAGCTGTTCCAGATAGTCGGCCCACAGCTGTTCCTGGCGGGTAGCGAGCTGGTAGAGGTAGTCCCAGGTATACAGGCCGCTGTCGTGGCCATCGTCGAAGCACAGTTTCAGTGCATAGTTGCCGGCCGGCTCGACGCGGCTCAGCGCGACGTTCAGCTTGCCATGCTGGAGGATCGGCTTGCCGTGGCCCTGCACCTCGGCCGAGGGCGAGTGCACGCGCAGGAATTCGGCGCCGAGGCTGTAGCGTTCGTCACCATAAGCCAGCTCCAGGGTGCGGGAGGCCTTGTGCAGTTTGATGGCGGTGGGCATGCGCATCGCGGGGAGTCCTGAAGCGGGGTGGATAACGCATTATCCACTCCGCGCGCGCATCAGAGAATGTAGCGCGACAGGTCTTCGTCCTTCGCCAGCTCGCCGAGGTGGCCGTTGACGTAGTCGGCGTCGATGCGGATCGGTTCGCCGTTCTGCTGGCCGGCCAGGTCGCCGGCGCTGAAGGAGACTTCCTCCAGCAGGCGTTCGAGCAGGGTGTGCAGGCGACGGGCGCCGATGTTCTCGGTCTTCTCGTTGACCTGCCAGGCGATCTCGGCGATGCGCTTGATGCCGTCGGCAGCGAACTCGATGTTCAGCCCTTCGGTTTTCAGCAGCTCGCTGTACTGCTCGGTCAGCGCCGCGTGCGGCTCGGTGAGGATGCGCTCGAAGTCCTCGGGCGACAGCGGCTTGAGCTCGACGCGGATCGGCAGGCGGCCCTGCAGTTCGGGCACCAGGTCGCTGGGCTTGGCCAGGTGGAAGGCGCCGGAGGCGATGAACAGGATGTGGTCGGTCTTGACCATGCCCAGCTTGGTGTTGACGGTGCAGCCTTCGATCAGCGGCAGCAGGTCGCGCTGCACACCCTCGCGGGACACGTCGGCGCCGCCGACGTTGGCGCGCTTGGCGACCTTGTCGATCTCGTCGATGAACACGATGCCGTGCTGCTCGACCGATTCCAGGGCGCGGGCCTTGAGGTCTTCTTCATTGACCAGGCGCGCGGCTTCCTCGTCGCGCACCAGCTTGAAGGCTTCCTTGACCTTGAGCTTGCGACTCTTCTTCTTGCCCTTGGTCAGGCCGGAGAACAGATTCTGCAGCTGGCTGGTCATCTCCTCCATGCCCGGCGGGGTCATGATCTCGACGCCGGCCGGCTGTTCGGCCACCTCGATGTCGATTTCCTTGTCGTCCAGCTGGCCCTCGCGCAGGCGCTTGCGGAACAGCTGGCGGGTGTTGGAGTCCTGGGTCGGCGCCGGGTCGTCGTTGAAGCCGACACGGGCTGGCGGCAGCAGGGCGTCGAGAATGCGTTCCTCGGCGGCGTCCTCGGCGCGGTGGCTCATCTTCTGCACTTCCTGCTCGCGCAGCAGCTTGAGCGCGGCATCGGCCAGGTCGCGGATGATCGATTCGACGTCACGGCCGACATAGCCGACCTCGGTGAACTTGGTCGCTTCCACCTTGAGGAACGGTGCGTTGGCCAGCTTGGCCAGGCGGCGGGCGATCTCGGTCTTGCCGACGCCGGTGGGGCCGATCATCAGGATGTTTTTCGGTGTCACTTCCTGGCGCAGCTCGGCCGGCAGCTGCATGCGCCGCCAGCGGTTGCGCAGGGCGATGGCCACGGCGCGCTTGGCGTCGTCCTGGCCAATGATGTGGCGGTCCAGCTCGGACACGATTTCACGGGGGGTCATGGGCATGCAGGCTTGCTCCAGCAGAAACCGCGCTTACTCGGCGCAGTCTTCCTCTTCGATAGTCAGGTTCTGGTTAGTGAAGACACAGATGGAACCGGCAATGTTCAATGCCGCCTCGGTGATTTCACGCGCACTCAGGTCGGTCTTCTGCAGCAGGGCCATGGCCGCGGCCTGGGCGAAACCGCCGCCGGAGCCCATGGCGATCAGGCCGTGTTCGGGTTCGACCACGTCGCCGTTGCCGGTGATGATCAAGGATGCGTCCTTGTTGGCCACTGCCAGCATGGCTTCCAGGCGGCTCAGCGAACGATCGGTACGCCAGTCCTTGGCCAGCTCGACGGCGGCGCGCACCAGATGGCCCTGGTGTTTCTCCAGCTGGCCCTCGAAGCGTTCGAACAGGGTGAAGGCGTCGGCGGTGGCGCCGGCGAAACCGGCCAGCACCTGGCCGTGGTAGAGGCGCCGGACCTTCTTGGCGTTGCCCTTCATCACGGTGTTGCCGAGGGAAACCTGGCCGTCGCCGCCCATGACGACTTTGCCGTTGCGGCGGACTGAAACGATGGTGGTCAAGGGTGAATCTCCACGCAGCGGGGCTGATATGCCCGAATGGAGATCAGATGGGGTGGCCCGTCCGGCTTTTCAACCGGAGCGGGCAACTTGATGGCTCAGCGGCTCTGCCGCTGTTGTAGCAAGAGATTGCTGAAGCCGCTGCCGGCCAGCTGCTTCTGCGCGGCCGCCAGCTGTTCACGGCTGGCGTAGGGCCCGACCAGCACGCGGAACCAGTTCTCCTCGCGCACCTTGCCGGACTCCACCTGCACGTTCTCGCCGAGCAGGAGGATCTGCGCGCGCACCTTGTCGGCGTCCTCGCGCTTGCGGAACGAGCCGGCCTGCAGGAAGAACTGGGTGGTGACCGGCGCCTTGGCCACCACGGGCGGCGGAGGCGGAGTCTGGCCATTGAGCAGGGCCTCGGCGCGGGCGGCGTCGATCTTCGCTGCTTCTTCCGGCGTCACCGGCTTGGTTTCTGGTGGCTTGGGCGCGTCGGCCGGCGGCAGGGAGTCCGGCGGCACTATGACCTCGGACTCCGGCAGCAGCGTGTAGAAGTCGTACTTGGGCTTGGTCGGCTCGGCGGCCACCTGCGGCTTCTTCTGCTGCTCGGCGGCGCGCTTCTGCTCCTCGGGCTTGGCCCGCTTCACGTCGTCGCGGCCCGGCTCCAGGCTGAACAGGAACATGAAGAAGCCGCCGATGACCAGGCCGCAGGCCAGCCACACCCAGCCCGGCACCGGCTTCTTCGCCGGCGCCTGGTAGCGGCTCGCGCCGCGCTTGGGAGCGGGCTTCTTCTTCGCTGCCGCCACTTACATGCGCTCCAGGGTCGGCAGGCCGAGCAGTTCCAGGCCCTGCTTGAGGGTGCGGCCGGTCAGGGCGGCCAGGCGCAGGCGGCTCTGCTGGGTGGCTTCATCCTCGGCACTGAGGATCGGGCAGTTCTCGTAGAAGCTGGAGAACAGGCCTGCCAGGTCGTACAGGTAGCTGCACAGCAGGTGCGGGGTGCCTTTTTCGGCGACGCTGGCGAGCAGCTCGTTGAACTGCGCCAGCTTGGCGCCCAGCGCCTGCTCCTGGTCGGTGACCAGGGCGATCTTGCCGCCGATCTCGCTGACATCCTTGCCCAGCTTGCGGAACACGCTGGCCACGCGGGTGTAGGCGTACAGCAGGTAGGGCGCGGTGTTGCCCTCGAAGCTGAGCATCAGCTCGAAGTTGAAGCTGTAGTCGCTGGTGCGGTGCTTGGACAGGTCGGCGTACTTCACCGAGGCGATGCCGACCACGCGGGCGATCTCGCGCAGCTCGTCTTCGCCGAGGTCCGGGTTCTTGCCCTTGACCAGGGTGTAGGCGCGCTGCTCGGCTTCGTCGAGCAACTCGACCAGCTTCACGGTGCCGCCGTCGCGGGTCTTGAACGGGCGGCCGTCCGGGCCGTTCATGGTGCCGAAGCCCATGTGCTCCATCTCGAAGCTGGCAGGCACGAAGCCGGCCAGGCGCGCAGCGGCGAAGACCATCTGGAAGTGCAGAGCCTGGCGCTGGTCGACGAAGTACAGGGCGCGGTCGGCCTTCAGTACACCGGCGCGGTAGCGGGTGGCGGCCAGGTCTGTGGTGGCGTACAGGTAGCCGCCACCGGCCTTCTGCACGATCAGCGGCAGCGGGTTGCCTTCCGAGTTCTTGAACTCGTCCATGAACACGCACTGGGCGCCATTGTCCTCGGTCAGCAGGCCCTTGGCCTGCAGGTCGGCGATGACGTTGGGTAGGTCGTCGTTGTAGGCGCTCTCGCCCTTGACGTCGGCCATGCTGAGTTTCACGCCCAGGCGGTCGTAGAGCGCCTGGCAGTGGCTCAGGGAGATGTCGTTGAAGCGGTTCCACAGGCGCAGGCACTCGGCGTCGCCAGCCTGCAGCTTGACCACCAACTCGCGGGCGCGGTCGGCGAACTCGGCGGACTCGTCGAAGCGCTTCTTGGCGGCGCGGTAGAAACCTTCCAGGTCGGCCAGCTCGCTCTCGGCGGCAGCCGGGTTTTCCTGCATGTAGGCCAGCAGCATGCCGAACTGGGTGCCCCAGTCGCCCACGTGGTTCTGGCGGATCACCGTGTCGCCGAGGAACTCCAGCACGCGTGCCACGCTGTCACCGATGATGGTCGAGCGCAGGTGGCCAACGTGCATCTCCTTGGCCAGGTTGGGCGCCGACAGGTCGACCACCACGCGCTGCGCCGCGCCGTTCTTGCGTACGCCTAGCTTGGCGTCGGCCAGGGCGGCCTCCAGGCGATCGGCCAGGGCGTCGCTGTTCTGGAAGAAGTTGAGGAAGCCGGGGCCGGCGATGTCCACCTTGCTGATGCCGGCGTCGGCCGGCAGCGCGGCGACCAGCTTTTCGGCCAGGTCGCGCGGCTTCATGCCGGCCGGCTTGGCCAACATCATGGCGATGTTGCTGGCGAAGTCGCCGTTGCTCTTGTCCTTGGTGTTCTCCACCTGGATCGCCGGAGTCAGGCCCTCGGGCAGCACGCCCTCGGTGGTCAGGCTGGTCAGGGCTTGCTGGATCAGGTGGCGAATCGTGTCTTTCATGGTCTGCTCGGTCGGCCGCGGCTGGTCGAAAACTGCGCATTATAGAGGCAGCCATCCGCAGCAGGCCACCCGCAGGCGGGGCCTCGTCGCTCGTGATTGGGATCGGGCTAGAACAGGTCGATCGGGTCGACGTCCAGCGACCAGCGCACCGCGCGGCCCTCGGGCATGGCCTCGAGGATCGGCAGCCAGTGGGCCAGCAGCTTGTGCAGCGGCGCGCGGCTGGCGCACTGCAGCAGCAACTGCGCGCGGAAGCGCCCGGCGCGGCGCTCCATCGGCGCCGGTACCGGGCCGAGCAGTTCGATGCCGGCCAGATGCAGTTCGTCGCGCAGTTGCTCGGCATAGGTGCAGGCCTGGTCGAGGAAGCCCTCGGCCTGGCCCGGCTTGTGCGCCTCGCCGCGCAGCAGGGCGAGATGGGCGAAGGGCGGCAGGCCGGCACCGCGGCGCTCGCTCAGGGCCTGCTCGGCGAATGCCGGATAGCCCTGCTCGGTGAGCTGCACCAGCAGCGGATGGTCGGCCAGGTGGCTCTGGATGATCACCTTGCCCGGTTCCTCGGCGCGCCCGGCACGCCCGGCCACCTGCACGGTGAGCTGGGCCATGCGCTCGCTGGCGCGGAAGTCGGCGGAGAACAGGCCGCCGTCGGCGTCGAGGATCGCCACCAGGGTCACGCGTGGGAAGTGGTGACCCTTGGCGAGCATCTGGGTGCCGACCAGGATGCACGGCTCGCCCTTGTTGATGGTGGCGAACAGCTTGTCCATGGAGCCCTTGCGCGAGGTGCTGTCGCGGTCGATGCGCAGCACCGGGAACTGCGGGAAGAGCAGCGCCAGACGCTCCTCGGCACGCTCGGTGCCGGCGCCGACCGGGCGCAGGTCGACCTGGTTGCACTCCGGGCAGTTGCGCGGCGGCCGCTCGACATGGCCGCAGTGGTGGCAGCGCAGCTCGTTGTGGCGCTGGTGCAGGGTCATGCGCGCGTCGCAGCGCGGACACTGGCTGATCCAACCGCAGTCATGACACAGCAGGGTGGGCGCGAAGCCGCGGCGGTTGAGGAATACCAGCACCTGCTGGCCGGCTTCCAGCGTCTGGCGAATGGCCTGCTGCAGCGGCCCGGAGATGCCGGCGTCGAGCGGCAGGCTCTTCACGTCCAGGCGCAGGAAGCGTGGCTGCTGGGCGCCACCGGCACGCTGGGTCAGCTTGAGCAGGGCGTAGCGTCCGGCATGGGCGTTGTGCAGGCTCTCCAGCGAGGGCGTGGCCGAGCCGAGCACGATCGGCAGGCTCTCCTGGCGCGCGCGCACCAGGGCCAGGTCGCGGGCGTGGTAGCGCAGGCCTTCCTGCTGCTTATAGGAAGCGTCGTGTTCCTCGTCGACGATGATCAGGCCGGGGTTCTTCAGTGGCGTGAACAGCGCCGAGCGGGTGCCGATCACGATGTCGGCCTCGCCGTCACGCGCCGCCAGCCAGGCGTCCAGGCGCTCGCGATCATTGACCCCGGAATGCAGCAGGGCGATGCGTGCATTGAAGCGGCGGGCGAAGCGCTCGACCGTCTGCGGCCCCAGGTTGATCTCGGGGATCAGCACCAGCGCCTGCTGACCGGCTTCCAGACAATGGCGGATCAGCTGCAGGTAAACCTCGGTCTTGCCGCTGCCGGTGACGCCGTACAGCAGGTAGGCGCCGAAGTCGCCCATGCCGGACTGCACGGCATTGAAGGCGGCGCGCTGTTCGGCATTGAGTGGCAGCTCCGGTTGCGCCAGCCAGCCGCCGTGGCGCTCCAGTGGCGCACTGCGGCGTACCTCGACGCGGGCCAGGCCCTTCTCCAGCAGCAGGTCGAGGCTGTCCTTGTTCAGCTGCAGTTTGCTCAGCAGTGCATGCGGTACGCCGTGGTGATGCTGGGCCAGGGCGCGCAACGCTTCGCGCTGGCGCGGCGCGCGGGCCAGGCGCGGGTCTTCCGGGCTGGCGCCTTCGGTTGCGTGCCAGTAGCGCTCCTGGCGTACTTCGGCGGGCTCGCCCTGGCGCAGCAGCACTGGCAGGGCCCAACTCAGGGTGTCGCCGAGGCTGTGCTGGTAGTACTGGGCCGTCCACAGGCACAGCTTGAACAGCGGCGCCGGCAGTGGCGGGGTGCGGTCGAGCAGTTCCAGGGCCGGCTTGAGCTTGTCCCGCGGCACGTCGGTGCTGTCGGCCAGCTCCACCAGTACGCCGATCACTTCGCGCCGGCCAAACGACACACGCAGGCGCGCGCCGGGCTGCAGCGCCGCACGCGGCACGCCTTGTGGCGCCAGGTAGTCGAACAGGCGGCGCAGTGGCGAGGGCAGGGCGAGGCGCAGGATGGTGTCGGGCACAGCAGGCTCCAGTAGCGAGGCGGCGATGCTAGCACGGCCGCACGTCGCCCAGGATCGCCGCCGGCTTGCGTGGGGGTGTTGGTCTGGTATAGTGCGCGGCCTATTTCCGTGCGGTACTTGGCAGCGAGCCGAGTGGCGGCACACTTAAACCGAGGAAAATACGATGAAAGCCGATATCCATCCGCAATACGAAGAAATGGTCGCCACCTGCAGCTGCGGCAACGTGATCAAGACCCGTTCGACCCTGTGCAAGCCGATGAGCCTCGACGTTTGCTCCGAGTGCCACCCGTTCTACACCGGCAAGCAGAAGATGCTGGATACCGGCGGCCGTATCGATCGCTTCAAGCAGCGTTTCGGCGTGTTCGGCAGCAAGTAAGCCGAATAGTGGTGCAAGCCACATTGCTGAAGAAGGCGTCCCTGGTGGGCGCCTTTTTCGTTTCTGTCTGCCTGGTTTCCCCGGCTCAGGCCTTCTGCCCACTGGCCAGCGACCTGGCGCCGCAACGCGTGGCCAAGGTGGTGGACGGCGATACCCTGCGCCTGGCCGATGGCCGCAGCGTGCGCCTGATCGGCATCAACGCGCCGGAGCGTGCGCGTGACGGCCGCCCGGCCGAGCCCTTCGCCGAGGCGGCGACCAGGCGCCTGCAGGCGCTGGTGGCGGCCAATGACGGGCGCGTTGGCTTGCGTGTCGGCACCAAGGCCCGTGACCACTACGGTCGCACTTTGGCTCACGCTTACGACGGCGGTGGACACAATCTGGAAGCACAGCTGCTGGCCGAGGGGCTGGGCTACCGCGTGGCATTCGAACCGGCCACCGGCCTCGAAGACTGCCAGCGCAGCGCCGAGGATGAGGCGCGCGAGCAGCGCGTCGGTCTCTGGCAACAGGCGCGAGTCACCACTCCCTTCGATCTGCGCAGCGGCGGCTTCGCCCTGGTGCGTGGCAAGGTCGAGCGGGTACAGCGCAATCGCGGTAGCCTGTGGATCGAAATGGACGGCCCGCTGGTGCTGCGCGTCGAGCTCAAGCTGCTGCGCCATTTCGATGTGGCTGCCTTACAGCGCCTGGCCGGACGTGAAATCGAGGCGCGTGGCTGGGTGATTGACCGCTCGCGGCGTGGCGGCGTACAAGCGGAGCAGGCCCGCTGGATGCTGCCGTTGACCCATGCAGCCATGCTCGAGGTGTTGCCATGAAGCTGCGTCTGTTCCTGCTGTTGCCCCTGCTGTTCCAGCTCGTCGGTTGCGCGGTCAACCCGGCCACCGGCAAGACCGACTTCGTGATGATGAGCGAGGAGCAGGAGATCGACCTGGGGCGCAACTACGCCGAGGAGATCGCCAAGCAGTATCCGCGCTATGCCGACGAGAAGCTGCAGGCCTATGTGCAGCGGGTCGGCGAGCGGGTCGCGCGTAACAGCCACCGCGGCAACCTCGACTATCGCTTCACCGTCGTCGACTCGCCGGACATCAACGCCTTCGCCATTCCCGGCGGGCACATCTACATCCATCGCGGCCTGATGGCCTACCTGGGCTCCGAGGCAGAGCTGGCCGCCGTGCTCGGTCACGAGGTCGGTCACGTCACCGCCCGCCACAGTGTGCGCCAGCAGAGCCAGTCCACGGCCTGGGGCATCCTCGGCCAGGCGGTGGCCATAGGTACAGGCGTCGGCGCCGCGGGTGACGTGACCAATGCGCTGGGCACCGCCTTCGTGCGGGGCTATGGCCGCGACATGGAGCTGGAGGCCGACGGCTTCGGTGCCCAGTACCTGGCGCGCAGCGGTTACGACCCGCAGGCGATGATCGAAGTGGTCAAGGTGCTCAAGAGCCAGGAGGACTTCGCCCGTGACGAGGCCCAGGCCAAGGGCCAGGAAGCAGCGCCGGCCGGCTATCACGGCCTGTTCGATACCCACCCGGACAACGACACTCGTCTGCGCCAGGTAGTGGCTTCGGCCAGCCCGCTGGTCAGCGGCAAGGGCGAGGTGGGGCGCGATGCGTACCTGAAGATGATCGACGGCATGCCCTTCGGCGACTCGGCCGAGGCTGGCGTGCAGCGCGGCCAGCGCTTCTACCATGTCGGCCTGGACTTCACCCTGGCCTTCCCGCAGGGCTGGGGGCTGATCAATCGGCCGGATGCGGTGATCGTCCACAGTGGCGACGAGCAGGCTTTCCTGGTCATGAGCATGCAGGGGCTGAAGGAGAAGACCGACTCGCAGTCGTTCATTCGCGAGCGTACCGGCGGCCGCGGTCTGACCGGCGAGCAGAGCCTCAAGCAGAACGGCCTGGATGTGACGACCGGCGTGCTGCAGGGCAACGGCGCCAAGCGGGTGGCGGTGATCGTGCGAGATCGCGAGGCCTTCCTCTTCGTCGGTGCGGTCAAAGGTCGCGCCTCGCTGGAGAGTGCCGACGAACAGTTCATGCAGGTGGTGCGCAGCTTCCGCCCCCTGCAGGCCGGCGAGCGTGAGCAGGGTCAGCCCTGGCGCCTGCATCTGGTACAGCTCAAGGCCGGACAGAGTCTGGAGGAGTTGAGCCGACAGATGGGCGGCGAGGGCGACAAGCTGAAGCGCTTGCGCCTGCTCAACGGTCTGTATCCGACCGGTCAGCCACAACCTGGCGATTGGCTCAAGGTGGTTCGCTGAATCGCCGCGAGCCCCGATCTTGTGGGCCTTGAGCACTTTGCGTATGCTCGGCCGCCTGCCTGTCACTGCAAAGCGGAAATAGCCGAAATGTCTGATCTGAAAACTGCCGCTCTCGAGTATCACGCTCAGCCCCGCCCGGGCAAACTCAGCGTCGAACTGACCAAGCCCACCGTCACCGCCCGTGACCTGTCCCTGGCCTACAGCCCGGGTGTGGCAGAGCCGGTACGCGAGATCGCCCGCGATGCCGAACTGGCCTATCGCTACACCGGCAAGGGCAACCTGGTTGCAGTGATTTCCGATGGCACCGCTATCCTCGGCCTGGGCAACCTCGGCCCGCTGGCCTCCAAGCCGGTGATGGAAGGCAAGGGCGTGCTGTTCAAGCGCTTCGCCGGCATCGACGTATTCGACATCGAAGTCGACTCCGAGAGCCCGCAGGCCTTCATCGACACCGTCAAGCGCATCTCCATCACCTTCGGTGGCATCAACCTCGAAGACATCAAGGCGCCCGAGTGCTTCGAGATCGAGCGCGCGCTGATCGAACAGTGCGACATCCCGGTGTTCCACGATGACCAGCACGGCACCGCGATCGTGACCGCGGCCGGCATGCTCAACGCCCTGGAAATCGCCGGCAAGACCCTGGCCGACGCCAAGATCGTCTGCCTCGGCGCCGGCGCTGCGGCTATCTCCTGCATGAAACTGCTGGTGAGCATGGGTGCTCAGGTCGAGAACATCTACATGCTCGACCGCAAGGGCGTGATCCACGCCGGTCGTGACGATCTCAACCAGTACAAGGCGGTATTCGCCCACGCTACCGACAAGCGCAGCCTGGCTGACGCGCTGGAAGGCGCCGACGTGTTCGTCGGCCTGTCCGGTGCCAACCTGCTGAGCCCGGATGATCTGCAGCGCATGGCGCCGAACCCGATCGTCTTCGCCTGCTCCAACCCGGACCCGGAAATCAAGCCGGAGCTGGCGCATGCCACCCGCAACGACGTGATCATGGCCACCGGTCGTTCCGACTACCCGAACCAGGTCAACAACGTGCTCGGCTTCCCCTTCATCTTCCGCGGTGCCCTGGACGTACGCGCCACCCGCATCAACGAGGAAATGAAGATCGCCGCCGCCAACGCCCTGCGTGAACTGGCCAAGCTGCCGGTACCGCAGGAAGTCTGCGACGCCTACGGCGGCATCGAGCTGAGCTTCGGTCGCGAGTACATCATTCCGAAGCCGATGGATGCACGCCTGATCACCGTGGTGGCCGACGCCGTGGCCAAGGCTGCGATCGAGAGCGGTGTGGCGACCCTGCCCTATCCGAAGCACTATCCGCTGAAGTCGGTGGACGAAGTGTTCAACGGCTGATCACCGTGCAATAAAAAAGCCCCGCAATGCGGGGCTTTTTTATTGCTGGTCCTGTACCGATCAGAACAGGTCGATCGGTGCCGACTCGTCGCCTGGCAGCGGGCTGCCAGGGATGCCCAGTGCCGGGTCCAGCTCGCTCATCGGTGGCGGCGAATCCTCGCTCTTGAACAGCTCGAAGTAGGCATCCGGCGTGCCGGGCGAGGCGGCGCGGCCGCTCACCGGGTCGACGCGCAGGCTGAGCAGGCCGGCTGGCTCCGGCGGCAGGTGATCCGGCTTGTCCTTCAGGGCTTCTCCCATGTAGCTCATCCAGATCGGCAGGGCCACGGTGCCGCCGTACTCATGGCGGCCCAGGCTCTCCGGCTGGTCGAAGCCGACCCAGACGGTGGTCATGTAGTCGGCGTTGTAGCCGGAGAACCAGCTGTCCTTGGACTCGTTGGTGGTGCCGGTCTTGCCGGCCAGGTCGCCACGGCCCATGGACAGCGCGCGGCGGCCGGTGCCGCGCTTGATTACGTCCTGCAGCATGCTGGTCATGATGTAGGCGGTGCGCTCGTCGATGATCTGCTCGGCCAATACGGGCTGTTGCGTCTCGGCGTTGGGCTCCTCGATCAGCAGGGCAGCATTCTGCTCCTCGACCAGCTGCGCGCTTTCCGGCGTGCGCGGAGGGTTGGCGATGAACAGTGGCTTACCGTCACGGCTATCGATGCGCTCGATCAGGTACGGCTGGATCTTGCGCCCGCCGTTGGCGAAGGCGCTCCAGCCGCCGGCGATTTCCAGCGGCGTCAGGCCGGCGGTGCCGAGGGCCAGGGACAGGTTGCGCGGCAGCTCCTGGCGGTTGAAGCCGAAGGTGCTGATGTAGTCGAGGGTGTAGTCGATGCCGATGGTCTGCAGCAGGCGGATCGACACCAGGTTGCGCGACTTGTACAGCGCCTCGCGTAGGCGGATCGGGCCGAGGAAGGTGTTGTTGTCGTTCTTCGGGCGCCAGGCTTCTTCCATGCCGGCCTCCTGGAACACGATGGGGGCATCGTTGACCAGGCTGGAGGCGGTGAAGCCGGCATCGAGCGCTGCGCTATAGATGAAGGGCTTGAAGCTCGAGCCCGGCTGGCGCTTGGCCTGGGCAGCGCGGTTGTAGTTGCTCTGCTCGAAGGAGAAGCCGCCGACCAGTGCGCGGATTGCGCCGTTTTGCGGGTCGAGAGATACCAGCGCGCTCTGCGCCGCAGGAATCTGGCGGAACAGCAGGGTGCCGTTCTCGGCGTCTGCCTCGACACGTACCAGGTCGCCGATCTGCGCGACATCGGCCGGCGACTGCGGGCGCGGCCCCAGGCTGTTGGTGTTGAGGAAGGGGCGGGCCCATTTCATGCTGTCCCAGGCCACCGGCTGCTCCTCGCCGCTGCGCAGCAGGACCATGATGCCGCTCTTCTCCACCTGGGTGACGATCGCGGGCTGCAGGCCGCCGATGCTCTTGTGCTTGGCCAGCTCCTGCTGCCAGGCCTCACGGGTGAGGCCGGGGAGGCGGGTCTCCGGGCCGCGGAAGCCATGGCGCTGGTCGTAGGCGATCAGGCCGTCGTGCAGGGAGCGATTGGCGGCGTCCTGCAGGCTGGACGGTACGCTGGTGGTGACGCGGAAGCCTTCGGTGTAGGCGTCGCTGCCATAGCGGCCGACCATCTCGGCGCGAGCCATTTCGGCGATGTAGGGGGCATTCAGCTCGATCGGTTGCACGTGGTGGCGGGCGTCGATGGGCTCGGCCATGGCGGCCTGGTAGCGCGCCTGGTCGATGGCGCCGAGCTTGAGCATGCGGCCGAGAATCCAGTCGCGTCGCTCCTTGCTGCGCTGCGGATTGACCAAGGGGTTGTAGCGCGAAGGTGCCTTGGGCAGGCCAGCGATCATCGCCAGCTGGCCGAGGCTCAGGTCGCGGATGGATTTGCCGTAGTAGACCTGGGCGGCAGCCTCGACACCGTAGGCGCGGTTGCCCAGGTAGATCTTGTTGACGTAGAGCTCGAGGATCTCGTTTTTGCTCAGCTCACGCTCGATCTGTAACGCCAGCAGGATTTCATTGATCTTGCGCGAGAAGCTGCGCTCGTTGGTGAGGAAGAAGTTCTTCGCCACCTGCATGGTGATGGTGCTTCCCCCGGTCTGGATGTGGCCGCTGGCCAATAACTGCGTAGCAGCGCGCATCAGGCTGGTGAAGTCGACGCCATAATGGTTGGCGAAATTGTCATCCTCGGCCGCCAGGAGGGCGCGGATGAAGTCCTGCGGGATGTCGTCGAAGCGAATCGGCGAGCGGCGCATCTCTCCGAATTCGGCGATCAGCTTGCCGTCGGTGCTATACACCCGCAGCGGTATCTGCAGCTGGATGCTGCGTAACGATTCGACGGAAGGCAAGCCAGGGCTAAGATAGAGAAAGGCCCCACTGAAACTGAGCACTAACCCGCAAAAAGCGGCGACGCAGGACCACCAGAAAAACTTCAGCAAACGCATCAAGGTTCTTGGAATTCCAGATAAAAGAATGGGTTAAGTGGTGCGCGGTGCGAAAAGAGGAAAACTGTTCACATTATAAGCGGTTTTTTTGCAGGGGAGCCATTTGCGCTTCTGTCAAGACTGCTATTTAATGTGGAAAAACATAAATAGTCCGTAAGTCTCGGATGCAGATAGGAAATCGGTCGTGCTAGGGCTCTTCAATAAGAAAGCGAACACGCTTCTGGGGATCGACATCAGTTCGACCTCGGTGAAGCTCCTTGAATTGAGTCGCTCCGGAAGCCGCTACAAGGTAGAGGCCTACGCCGTCGAGCCGCTCCCCCCAAATGCTGTAGTCGAGAAGAACATCGCGGAGCTGGAAGGGGTCGGGCAGGCCCTTTCGCGCGTTCTGAGCAAAGCCAAGACCGGCGTGCGTACTGCCGCCGTCGCTGTGGCAGGCTCTGCGGTGATCACTAAGACCATCGAGATGGAAGCTGGGCTCAACGATGACGAGCTGGAAAACCAGCTGAAGATCGAAGCTGATCAGTACATTCCTTATCCTCTTGAAGAGGTTGCCATCGACTTCGAGGTTCAGGGGGTGTCCGCGCGCAATCCCGAGCGAGTCGAAGTGCTTCTGGCAGCTTGTCGAAAGGAGAACGTCGAGGTGCGCGAAGCTGCCCTTGGTCTCTCCGGTCTGACTGCGAAGGTTGTTGACGTCGAAGCGTACGCGCTGGAGCGTGCCTACGGCCTGCTTGAGTCGCAGTTGGGCGGCAACACCGATGAGCTGACCGTGGCGGTTGTCGATATTGGCGCCACCATGACCACTCTGAGTGTTCTGCATCACGGGCGCACCATCTATACCCGCGAACAGCTCTTTGGCGGTCGTCAGTTGACCGAAGAAATTCAGCGCCGCTATGGGCTCTCGGTCGAAGAAGCTGGTCTTGCCAAGAAGCAAGGCGGTCTGCCGGACGATTACGAGAGCGAAGTGCTGCAGCCATTCAAGGAGGCTGTGGTTCAGCAGGTTTCACGCTCGTTGCAGTTCTTCTTTGCTGCTGGCCAGTTCAATGATGTGGATTACATTCTCCTGGCTGGCGGCACCGCATCCATTCCCGATCTGGATCGCTTGATCCAGCAAAAGATCGGCACTCCCACCTTGGTTGCCAATCCCTTCGCCGATATGGCTCTGGGTGGCAAAGTCAATGCCGGTGCGCTGGCTAGCGATGCGCCGTCGTTGATGATTGCCTGCGGTCTGGCGATGAGGAGTTTCGACTAATGGCGCGGATTAACTTACTTCCTTGGCGCGAGCAGCTTCGAGAGGAGCGTAAGCAGCGGTTCATTGCTGCAATGGGCGGTGTTCTCTTGGTCGCGGGTGGGCTGGTCTTTTTGGGTGGGCAGTATCTTAACTCTGCAATTGAGCAGCAAAATGCCCGCAATAACTATGTGAAAAGAGAAATTGCGGCTCTTGATGCTCGGATTGCAGAAATTAAGGATCTGAGAGAGCGGCGCGCTCAGCTCCTTGAGCGGATGAAGATTATTCAGGACTTGCAGGGTAATCGGCCGATTATCGGGCATATTTTTGATCAGCTTGTGAGGACGCTGCCGGATGGGGTGTTCTTTACGGCGATTGATCGTAAGGGTGATTTAATTTCGATTGTTGGTAGTGCTGAATCGAATAATCGTGTTTCTAGCTTGATGCGAAACTTGGATGCTTCTGAATGGCTTAAGTCGCCTAATTTGGCAGAAGTTAAAGCGATAACTGCGGGTGAAGTTGATCAGGCTAATGTCTTTAAACTGACGGTAAAGCAAACGCGTCCGGGGGTGCTTGAGGAAGAGTCTGTGTCGACTGGGAAGGCTGCAGGTGGTAAGGCCCGTCAAAAGAAGTCAGGTAAGAAATCATGAGTCTTTCGGACGCCGTAGAATCGTTACGGAAGGTAGATCTTTCCGAGCTTGATGCTAATAATCTTGGCTCTTGGCCGCTGCCGATCAAAGTCATTACGTGCTTGCTCTTGTTTGTTGCAGGGCTTGGTCTTGGTTATTACTTTTATCTGCAGGATTTGCAGGGGCAGTTGCAGGGGAGGCAGGCTCAAGAAGAGAGTCTGAAGCGCGAGTTTTCTGATAAGGCTGCTCAGGCTGCGAATCTGGATGCATATCGCGTGCAGATGAAAGAAATGGAAGAGTCCTTTGGCATGCTGCTGCGCCAATTGCCAAGTGATACTGAGGTGCCAGGGCTGTTGGAGGATATAACTCGAACTGGCTTAGAAAGCGGTCTCGAGTTTGAGGAGATTAAGCTTCAGCCGGAAAGCGTCCAGCAGTTCTATATTGAGTTGCCTATTCAAATATCGGTTGTGGGTTCTTATCACGATTTGGCAACTTTTGTCAGCGCAGTGGCCAGTCTTCCTAGGATTGTTACTCTGCACGATTTTGATATTAAGCTCACCGAGGGTGATGGCGGTAATTCTCGTTTGGCTATGAGTGTTTTAGCTAAGACCTATCGCTATAACGAGGGGGGGCTTAAGAAATGATTTACTCCCGTAGCGTGAGTGTGCTGCTCAGTGTTTTGTTGCTGTCTGGTTGCGCGGGGGGGGAGGATTTCTCTGATTTGCGCCAATATATGGATGATGCGCGTGCGCGGCCGAAAGGGAGCATTGAGCCGCTGCCTAAGTTCTTACCATATGAGCCCTTTACTTATAGTGCGGCTTCGCTGCGTAACCCCTTCCAGCCCCCTGTGAAGGTCGAGTTGGCCAGCCGGAGCAAGGGCTCGAAAGATATCAAGCCAGACGAGACTCGAGTGAAGCAATTCCTTGAAGGGTTCAATATCGAAGTCTTTGAGATGGTCGGAACTCTTCAGAACGATTCGGGTGTATATGGTCTCGTTAATGGGGCTGGAGGAGTTCACCGAGTTAAGGTGGGTGACTATCTGGGGCGTAATCACGGGCGCATTGTGACTGTAGATGAGGCTCAAATTGACGTCATCGAGATTGTCCCGGATGGAGAGGGTGGTTGGCTGGAGCGCCCACGCAGCATCTCCCTAAAAAGTCGCTCATAGTGGCGGGGTCGATTATGAAAAATAACTACAGTTCTGCTAAACGGAAGCTTTCCATGAATAAGGCCTTTTCTCGCTTGGGCGTTTCATTGCTGCTGGCCGGTTTCGCTCCAAGTCTGCTGGCGGCCAATCTGCAAAAATTGGATGTGGCAGCGCTGCCAGGGGACAAGGTAGAGCTGAGACTGAGCTTTGATGAGCCTGTTGCTGCACCTCGCGGCTATACCATCGAACAGCCGGCTCGGATCGCTCTTGATTTGCCGGGGGTCTCTAGTCAGCTGGGCGCAAAGAATAAAGAGCTAGGTGTTGGTAACGCTCGTAGCGTTACAGTTGTAGAGGCGCAGAACCGGACCAGGCTGATCATCAATCTTTCCACGTTGGCTCCATACAGCACTCGCAGTGACGGTAATAGTGTGGTTGTCGTGGTTGGTGACTCTTCCACGGCCTCTGCGTCTGTGTCTGCACCTGTGGCATCCGCACCTGCCGCCAAGGCTGCGCCAGTAGCTGCGGTTGGTCGTTCGATTCGTTCGATTGACTTTCAGCGGGGTACTGCTGGTGAGGGCAACGTTGTGGTGGAACTTTCTGATCCCAGCGTGAGTCCGGACATTCAGGAGCAGGGCGGAAAGATTCGTGTCGAGTTTCCTAAAACTCAACTGCCGGAGAGCCTTCGTGCACGGCTTGACGTGAAAGATTTTGCTACTCCTGTGCAGTTTGTTAATTCCGTGGTGCAAGGAGACAAGGTCAGCATTAGTATTGAACCGACGGGGCTCTATGACTATCTTGCGTTCCAGACGGATAATAAGCTGACTATTAGCATCAAGCCTTTAAGTCCTGAGGATGTTGAGAAGCGCAAGTCTGAAAGCTTTGCTTATTCTGGCGAGAAGCTGTCTCTCAACTTCCAAGATATTGATGTTCGTTCTGTGCTTCAGCTTATCGCAGACTTTACTAATTTGAACTTGGTTGCCAGCGATACCGTGCAGGGCAACATTACCCTGCGTCTGCAAAATGTGCCTTGGGATCAGGCTCTGGATCTGGTGCTGAAGACTCGCGGCCTGGACAAGCGGCAGGTCGGCAATGTTTTGCTGGTTGCGCCGGCTGATGAAATTGCGGCTCGTGAGCGTCAAGAGCTTGAGGCAAAACAGCAGTTGGCTGAGTTGGCCCCTCTGCGTCGGGAAGTGGTGCAGTTGAACTACGCTAAGGCTTCGGATATTGCCAAGCTCTTCGAAGATGCAGGCAAGGATGGAACCTTGGACAAGGATATGCGCGGGAAGGTTATCTTCGATGATCGTACCAATAGCATCATCGCGTACTTGACCCAGGAGCGTTTGGATGAGCTGCGCAGGATCGTGACTCAGCTTGATATTCCGGTTCGGCAGGTTATGGTTGAGGCGCGTATCGTAGAGGCCAATGTCGACTTCGATAAGGAGTTGGGCGTCGAGTGGCGTGGTGTTGGCCTCGGTGATAACAACTGGGTGGTAGGTGGTACCAATAGTGTTGAGAAAGACACCGATCCGCTGGAGTTCCAAGGCGGTACTTTCGTCGACATGGGCGCTGCCGGGCGCACTTCTGGCTTGAACCTGGGATTCATTACCGATAACACTCTGCTAGACCTTGAGTTGTCAGCGATGGAGAAAACCGGTAACGGTGAGATCATCTCCCAGCCGAAGGTGGTGACCTCGGACAAGGAAACCGCAAAAATCCTCAAGGGCACAAAGATCCCGTACCAAGAGGCATCTTCTAGCGGTGCTACCTCGGTAGCCTTCGCGGAGGCCAACCTGTCTCTTGAAGTGACCCCGCAAATCACTCCGGATAATCGCGTCATCATGGAGGTCAAGGTCAACAAGGATGCTGCTGACTTTGCTAACCAGGTCGACGGTACCCCGTCCATCCAGACCAACGAGGTTAATGCCAAGGTTCTGGTGACTGACGGTGAGACCATCGTAATTGGTGGCATCTTCAGTAATACCCAGTCCAAGGCTGTGGATAAGGTGCCTCTTCTGGGAGATATCCCTTATATCGGTCGCCTCTTCCGTCGTGATGTGGTTCAGGATTCCAAGGCCGAGCTGCTGGTGTTCCTGACCCCTCGCATCATGAACAACCAGGCCATTGCGGTTAGCAACTAATAGTGCAGAACGTAGTCTTGGTAGGCCCGATGGGGGCTGGTAAGAGCACCATCGGGCGGTTGTTGTCGAAAGAGCTGAAGCTGCAGTTCAAGGATTCAGACAAGGAGATCGAGCATCGTACCGGTGCCGATATCCCTTGGATCTTTGATGTGGAGGGCGAGCAGGGTTTCCGCGAGCGCGAGCAGTTGATGGTCGTGGAGCTCTGTGAGCTTGAAGGTGTGGTGATCGCAACAGGCGGCGGCGTGGTGCTGCGACCAGAGAATCGGCAGGCGCTGCGTGCCGGTGGGTGGGTTGTCTATCTGCATGCCTCCGTCGAGCAGCAGTTGGAGCGCACATCGCGGGATCGTAATCGGCCTCTGCTGCGCAATGCTGAGCCTGGCAAGGTATTACGCAATCTGATGGATATCCGTGATCCGCTATATCGAGAGATTGCGGATGTGATCATCGAAACGGATGAGCGGCCGCCGCGTATGGTGGTTCAGGAAATCATCGAGCGCCTCAGGGCTCTGCCTCCCCGTTAAAGAGCGCTTCCATCTGCGTTATCCTATGCCCTTTCTACTCGGGGGCTTCATGCAGACTCTTACCGTCGATCTAGGCGAACGCAGCTATCCCATCTACATCGGAGAGGGGTTGCTCGCTCGCCCCGATCTGTTCAAGCCGCATCTCGCCGGTCGGCAGGTGGCGATAGTCACCAATGAAACCGTCGCTCCCCTTTATCTGGATACGCTGAAGCAGTCTCTGGCTGGTCAGGACATCGCTACCGTGATTCTTCCGGATGGCGAGGTCTTCAAGACCTGGGAAACTCTGCAGTTGATTTTCGATGGCCTGCTTCAGGCCCGTCATGATCGCAAGACCACCGTTGTCGCTTTGGGCGGCGGGGTCATCGGTGACATGGCCGGTTTTGCGGCGGCTTGCTATCAGCGCGGTGTCGACTTCATTCAGGTTCCGACCACTCTGTTGTCGCAGGTGGATTCCTCCGTGGGGGGCAAAACCGGCATCAATCATCCGCTGGGCAAGAACATGGTCGGGGCTTTCTACCAGCCCAACGCTGTCGTTATCGACACCACTGTTCTCGGTACTCTTCCCGCTAACGAGCTGTCGGCCGGATTGGCCGAGGTGATCAAGTACGGGTTGATCTGCGATCTGCAGTTCTTGGGCTGGTTGGAAGAAAATATCGAGGCCTTGCGTCAACTGCAGCCTGCTGCACTGATCGAGGCCATCGAGCGCTCCTGCGCGGCGAAAGCTCGGGTGGTCGGTGTAGATGAGCGAGAGTCGGGCCTGCGCGCGATTCTCAACCTTGGGCATACCTTCGGCCATGCCATCGAGACGCACATGGGCTACGGTGAGTGGCTGCATGGTGAGGCGGTGGCTGCCGGTACTGTCATGGCGCTGGAAATGTCGTCGCGCCTTGGCTGGATATCTGTCGCCGATCGCGATCGTGGTGTTCGTCTGCTGTTGCGCGCAGGGCTGCCGGTGGTGCCGCCGGCCGAGATGGGGCCTGAGGATTTTCTCGAGCATATGGCGGTCGACAAGAAGGTGCTCGATGGGCGTCTGCGCTTGGTGCTGCTGCGCAGTCTCGGTGAGGCCGTGATTACTGATGATTTCCCGCGGGAAGTCCTGGATGCCACCTTGCGCGCCGATTACCGCGCGATACTGGCTCAGCTTGGAGAATAAGAGAGCTACATGAGCAGTTTGCACGCCGACGAGGCCTTCCTCGCGCATTACCAGTTCAGCCACGACCCCTTTGCCGCTCGGGTCCCGGGCTTTCGTTTCTATCCCGCCCAACGCAAGCCGGTGCTGGGGCAGCTTCACCACTTGGCGCGCTACAGCCAGCTGCTGTTGGTGGTGACCGGGCCGCATGGCAGTGGCAAGACATTGCTGCGCCAGGCGCTGGTGGCGAGCACCAACAAGCAGTCCGTGCATTCGGTGGTGGTCTCCGCCCGCGGGGCGGGGGATGTGGTGGGCGTCCTGCGCCAGGTTGCCCAGGGCTTGGGTATGCAGCAGGTCGACGTGCGCAGCATCCTGGCGCAGGTCGCTCAGTTGGCTCTGACCGGGCAGGAAGTCTATCTGCTGGTCGACGACGCCGAGCAGCTGGCTGATTCCGCCCTGGACGCGCTGTTTACCCTGGCGGCGGGCAATGCCGATGGCCGCCCGCATGTTTTCCTGTTCGCCGAGAGCGACATCCTGCCGCGACTCGAGCTGCTGGCCGATGGCGAAGAGCGCTTCCACGCAATCGAGCTTCTGCCATACAGCGAGGATGAAACTCGCGAGTATCTGGCT
Source organism: Pseudomonas sp. Gutcm_11s (assembly GCF_028649395.1). Lineage (GTDB taxonomy): Bacteria > Pseudomonadota > Gammaproteobacteria > Pseudomonadales > Pseudomonadaceae > Aquipseudomonas. Next base: position 619,681 of record NZ_JAQSUW010000017.1, read on the forward strand.
CAGCGCCTGGACGGAGCCGGCCAGGGTGTCGATGTGCTCTCCGATGATCAGGTCACCGACATTCACCTGAGTTCCGGGGGATGGCCGGGAGCGATCAATCAGGCCGCGCGCGATACCTTGGTTGAAGCGATGCTGGCCAGTCGAGCCGGCGCCGGTGGGCGCGCGGGTGCTGGCCTGCCGAAGAAGCATTTGCTTGCCGTCGGCGTGGTGGCGCTCGCGCTTGGTGCTGCCTGGTTGATGCAGGGGCGTACCGAGAGCACTCCACCAATGGTCACCGAGGCGCCGATCGAACTGGTGCCGCAAGCTAGTGCGCCTGCGGTCGTTGAGGCAGGCAAGCCAGCTGCTCCAGCTTCGGGGGCGGCTGTGGAGTTCAGTGGTGCCAGTCAGCCTTTGCCGTTGCCGCTGGTGGGCGAGGCTCAGCCGGTGATTCGTGAGCCGCTGGCCCAGGCTTCTGGTATGGATGAGGGCGACGAGGGTGGCTCTGCTGGCGCGCAGGCGCCTGTATCGGCTGCTACGCCGCCAGCGCCAATAGTGACTCCGGTACCGGTCACCTTGCCGGTGGTGCCAACGGTTGCCAGTGCTGCCGCGTCCAAGCCGATAGTGCCGACTCCGACTCCGACTCCGACTCCGACTCCGACTCCGACTCCGACTCCGGCGCAGCCTGCGGTGAGTGCCAAGCCGGCTCAGGCGTCGGTCGCTCCGGTTGCGAAACCGACGCCTGCCAAGCCAGCTGCTCCTGCGGCCAATGCGGCGCCGTCTGTCTCCAGCGCAGCTCCTGCGCCAGGGGCGGAGTGGTATGCCAGTCGTCCGGCTGGCAACTACGCCCTGCAGATACTCGGAACCCGTTCTGAGAGCAGCGCCAAGGCGTTCGTCGGCAAGAATGGTGGTGAATACCGCTACTTCAAGAAGCTGCACCAGGGGCAGGCGCTCTACGTGGTGACCTACGGCCAGTTCTCCAGTCGTGCAGCAGCGCAGTCTGCCATCAAGTCTCTGCCAGCCAGTGTGCAGGCCGGCAAGCCCTGGCCGCGCAGCTTCGCCAGCATCCAGCAGGAGGCAGTACGGGCGCGCTAGTGGCCCGTGAATTGCCTTTCATTTGATGACCGATTGGTGCTAGCACGGCCTTTCGGTCATCGCCTTTCGCGCAAGCGACAGAAGGTTTCATCAGGTCGTCATCGAAGATTTGTGACGACCTAGGTGGCTATGTACAATGTCCCCCCTTTGCCTGCGCCAAGCTGGGGTGTTTCCCTGCGCGGTCGGCAGCTAGGTCGATGAATTAGAAAGCAATTTGCCCATTAGAGGCAGCCTGGTGAGAGTGTCTATGAAAGCAGGTCTATACCATCCTGATCAGTTCAAGGATAACTGCGGCTTCGGTTTGATCGCCCATATGCAGGGCGAGGCGAGCCATCATTTGCTGAATACTGCGATTGAAGCCCTGACCTGTATGACCCACCGCGGTGGTATCAACGCCGACGGTAAGACCGGTGACGGTTGTGGTCTGCTGATCCAGAAGCCCGATCTGTTCCTGCGCGCAGTCGCCAAGGAAGAGTTCGGCAGCGACCTGCCGCAGCAATATGCAGTGGGCATGGTCTTCTTCAATCAGGATTCGGCCAAGGCCGAGTCTGCCCGTGCCAACATGAACCGCGAGATCGAGGCCGCAGGCCTGCAGCTGGTCGGCTGGCGCAAGGTGCCGATCGACACCAGCGTGCTCGGCCGCCTGGCCCTGGAGCGCCTGCCGCAGATCGAGCAGGTGTTCATTGGCGGTGAAGGCCTGGATGACCAGCAGTTCGCCATCAAGCTGTTCAGCGCCCGTCGTCGCTCCTCGGTGGCCAACGCCGCCGACACCGACCACTACATCTGCAGCTTCTCGCCGAAGACCATCATCTATAAAGGCCTGATGATGCCGGCGGACCTGCAGCAGTTCTATCCGGACCTCGGCGACGAGCGCCTGCAGACTGCCATCTGCGTATTCCACCAGCGCTTCTCCACCAACACCCTGCCGAAATGGCCGCTGGCGCAGCCGTTCCGTTTCCTCGCCCACAACGGCGAGATCAACACCATCACTGGCAACCGCAACTGGGCCCTGGCCCGTCGTCTGAAGTTCGCCAACGACCAGATCCCCGATCTGGAGGAGCTGGGCCCGCTGGTCAACCGCGTCGGCTCCGACTCCTCGAGCATGGACAACATGCTCGAACTGATGGTCACCGGTGGTATCGACCTGTTCCGCGGCGTGCGCATGATCATTCCGCCGGCCTGGCAGAACGTCGAGACCATGGACTCCGACCTGCGCGCATTCTACGAGTACAACTCCATGCACATGGAGCCGTGGGACGGCCCAGCCGGCGTGGTGCTGACCGACGGTCGCCATGCCGTCTGCCTGCTCGATCGTAACGGTCTGCGCCCGGCGCGCTGGGTCACCACCAAGAACGGCTACATCACCCTGGCGTCGGAAATCGGCGTGTGGGACTACAAGCCGGAAGACGTGATCGCCAAGGGCCGTGTCGGCCCAGGCCAGATCCTCGCGGTGGACACCGAGACCGGCCAGGTGCTCGACACCGACGCCATCGACAATCGCCTGAAGTCGCGCCACCCGTATAAACAGTGGCTGCGTCAGGGCGCCGTGCGCATCCAGGCCAGCCTGGAAGACCGCGACCACGGTTCGCCGTTCTACGACAGCGACCGTCTCAAGCAATACATGAAGATGTTCCAGGTCACCTTCGAGGAGCGTGACCAGGTGCTGCGCCCGCTCGGTGAGCAGGGCCAGGAAGCGGTCGGCTCGATGGGTGACGACACGCCGATGGCCGTGCTGTCGCAGCGCATCCGCTCGCCGTTCGACTACTTCCGCCAGCAGTTCGCCCAGGTGACCAACCCGCCGATCGACCCGCTGCGCGAGTCGATCGTGATGTCCCTGGAGATCTGCCTGGGCGCCGAGCGCAACATCTTCGAGGAATCCCCGGCCCACGCCAGCCGCGTCATGCTGAGCAGCCCGGTGATCTCCCCGGCCAAGTGGCGCGCGCTGCTGAACCTGAGCACCCCGGGCTTCGAGCGTCATGTCATCGACATGAACTACGACGAGTCCGTCGGCCTCGAGGCTGCGGTGCGCAACATGGCCGACCAGGCCGAGGAGGCCGTGCGCGCCGGCAAGGTGCTGCTGGTCCTCTCCGACCGTCACATCGCTCCGGGCAAGCTACCGGCGCACGCCGCGCTGGTTACCGGCGCCGTGCACCATCGCCTGACCGAGAAAGGCCTACGTTGCGACTGCAACATCCTGGTCGAGACCGCGACTGCCCGTGACCCGCACCACTTCGCCGTGCTGCTGGGCTTCGGTGCCTCGGCGGTGTACCCGTTCCTCGCCTACGAGGTCCTGGGCGACCTGATCCGTACCGGCGAAGTACTGGGCGACCTCTACGAGGTGTTCAAGTACTACCGCAAGGGCATCTCCAAGGGCCTGCTGAAGATCCTGTCGAAGATGGGTATCTCCACCATCGCCTCCTACCGCGGTGCGCAGCTGTTCGAGGCCGTCGGCCTGGCCGACGAAGTCACCGACGTGTGCTTCCGTGGCGTCGCCAGCCGCATCCAGGGTGCGCGCTTCGTCGACATCGAGGGCGAGCAGAAGCTGCTGGCCAACGAGGCCTGGAACAACCGCAAGGCCATCCAGCAGGGCGGTCTGCTCAAGTTCGTCTACGGCGGCGAGTACCACGCCTACAACCCGGACGTGGTCAACACCCTGCAGGCCGCCGTGCAGCAGGGCAGCTACGAGAAGTACCAGGAGTACGCCGCGCTGGTCGACCAGCGCCCGGTGTCCATGCTGCGCGACCTGTTCCAGCTCAAGCTGGCCGATAAGCCGCTGAGCCTGGACGAGATCGAGCCGCTGAACGAAGTGCTGAAGCGCTTCGACTCCGCGGGTATCTCCCTCGGCGCGCTGTCGCCAGAGGCCCACGAAGCCATCGCCGAGGCGATGAACCGCCTGGGCGCGCGCTCCAATTCCGGTGAGGGCGGCGAAGACCCGTCCCGCTACGGCACCGTGCGCAGCTCCAAGATCAAGCAGGTCGCGACCGGCCGCTTCGGTGTAACCCCGGAGTACCTGGTCAACGCCGAAGTGCTGCAGATCAAGGTGGCCCAGGGCGCCAAGCCCGGTGAAGGCGGCCAGCTGCCGGGCGGCAAGGTCAACGGCCTGATCGCCAAGCTGCGCTATGCCGTGCCGGGCGTGACCCTGATCTCGCCGCCGCCGCACCACGACATCTATTCGATCGAAGACCTGTCGCAGCTGATCTTTGACCTCAAGCAGGTCAACCCAGCCGCGCTGGTCTCGGTCAAGCTGGTAGCGGAAGCCGGTGTCGGCACCATCGCCGCAGGCGTGGCCAAGGCCTATGCCGACCTGATCACCATCTCCGGCTACGACGGCGGCACCGGCGCCTCGCCGCTGACCTCGATCAAGTACGCTGGCTCGCCGTGGGAACTCGGCCTGGCCGAGACCCACCAGACCCTGCGCGGCAACGACCTGCGCGGCAAGGTCCGCGTGCAGACCGACGGCGGTCTGAAGACCGGTCTCGACGTGATCAAGGCAGCCATCCTCGGCGCCGAGAGCTTCGGCTTCGGTACCGGGCCGATGGTCGCTCTGGGCTGCAAGTACCTGCGTATCTGTCACCTGAACAACTGCGCCACCGGCGTGGCCACCCAGAACGACAAGCTGCGCAAGGACCACTTCATCGGCACCGTCGAAATGGTGATGAACTACTTCACCTACGTCGCCGAAGACACCCGCCAGTGGCTGGCCAAGCTGGGCGTGCGCAGCCTCGGCGAGCTGATCGGCCGTACCGATCTGCTCAACGTGCTGCCGGGCGATACCGACAAGCAGGGCAACCTGGATCTGACCCCGCTGCTCGGCAGCGACCATATCCCGGCCGACAAGCCGCAGTTTTGCGAAGTCGAGAAGAACCCGCCGTTCGACCAGGGCCTGCTGGCCGAGAAGATGGTCGAGCTGTCCCTGGCTGCGATCACTGGCAAGACCGGTGGCGAGTACGAACTGGACATCTGTAACTGCGACCGCTCCATCGGTGCCCGTGTTTCCGGCGAAATCGCCAAGCAGCACGGCAACCAGGGCATGAAGGACGCGCCGATTACCTTCCGCTTCAAGGGTACTGCGGGTCAGAGCTTCGGTGTGTGGAACGCCGGCGGCCTGCACCTGCGCCTGGAAGGCGATGCCAACGACTACGTCGGCAAGGGCATGACTGGCGGCAAGCTGGTGATCACCCCGCCGGCCGGCAGCCCGTTCAAGACCCAAGAGTCGGCCATCGTCGGCAACACCTGCCTGTACGGCGCCACTGGCGGCAAGCTGTTCGCTGCCGGCACCGCGGGCGAGCGTTTCGCTGTGCGTAACTCCGGTTCGCATGCCGTGGTTGAAGGTACCGGTGACCACTGCTGCGAATACATGACCGGCGGCTTCGTCTGCGTGCTCGGCAAGACCGGCTACAACTTCGGTTCCGGCATGACCGGCGGCTTCGCCTACGTGCTGGACCTGGACAACGGCTTCGTCGACCGCGTCAACCACGAGCTGGTGGAAATCCAGCGCATCAGCAATGAGTCCATGGAGGCGTACCGCAGCCACCTGCACGGCGTGCTCGCCGAGTATGTGGCGGAAACCGCCAGCCCGTGGGGTGCTCACCTGCTGGAGAACCTGGACGATTACCTGCGCAAGTTCTGGTTGGTCAAACCGAAGGCCGCGAGCCTCGGTTCGCTGCTCTCCAGCACCCGTGCCAACCCGCAATAACAAGCGCCTGAAGTGGTTTGATGAGGTTTTGAAATGACTGAACGTCTGAACAACGACTTCCAGTTCATCGAGGTCGGGCGCAAGGATCCGAAGAAGAAGCTCCTGCGCCAACGCAAGCGCGAGTTCGTGGAAATCTACGAACCGTTCAAGCCGGCCCAGGCGGCCGACCAGGCACACCGTTGCCTGGGTTGCGGCAACCCGTACTGTGAATGGAAGTGCCCCGTGCACAACTTCATTCCGAACTGGCTCAAGCTGGTCTCGGAAGGCAACATCCTGGCGGCGGCAGAACTGTCGCACCAGACCAACACCCTGCCGGAAGTGTGCGGCCGCGTGTGCCCGCAGGACCGTCTGTGCGAGGGTGCCTGCACCCTCAACGACGGTTTCGGCGCGGTGACCATTGGCTCGGTGGAGAAGTACATCACCGACACCGCCTTCGCCATGGGCTGGCGTCCGGACATGTCCAAGGTCAAGCCGACCGGCAAGCGTGTTGCCGTGATCGGTGCCGGCCCGGCCGGCCTCGGCTGCGCCGACGTGCTGGTGCGCAACGGTGTGACCCCGGTGGTGTTCGACAAGAACCCGGAAATCGGTGGCCTGCTGACCTTCGGCATTCCCGAGTTCAAGCTCGAGAAGAGCGTGCTCAGCCGTCGTCGCGAAGTGTTCACCGGCATGGGTATCGAGTTCCGCCTGAACACCGAGATCGGTGTCGACATCACCATGCAGCAGCTGCTGGATGAGTACGATGCCGTGTTCATGGGCATGGGCACCTACACCTATATGAAGGGCGGCTTCCCGGGCGAGGACCTGCCGGGCGTCACCGACGCACTGGACTTCCTGATCGCCAACGTCAACCGCAACCTCGGCTTCGAGAAGTCTCCGGAAGACTTCATCGACATGAAGGGCAAGCGCGTAGTCGTGCTCGGCGGCGGCGACACCGCGATGGACTGCAACCGCACCTCCATCCGCCAGGGGGCCAAGGCTGTGACCTGCGCCTACCGTCGTGACGAAGAGAACATGCCGGGCTCGCGCAAGGAAGTGAAGAACGCCAAGGAAGAGGGCGTGAAGTTCCTCTTCAACCGCCAGCCCATCGCCATCGTCGGCGAGGACAAGGTGGAAGGCGTGAAGGTGGTCGAGACCCGTCTCGGCGAGCCGGACGCCCGTGGCCGTCGCAGCCCCGAGCCGATCCCGGGCTCCGAGGAAATCATCCCGGCCGAAGCCGTGCTGATCGCCTTCGGTTTCCGCCCGAGCCCGGCCGCCTGGTTCGCCGATTTCAAGATCGACATCGACAGCCAGGGCCGTGTAGTGGCGCCGGAGAAGAACCAGTTCAAGCACCAGACCAGCAACCCGAAGATCTTCGCCGGTGGCGACATGGTCCGTGGTTCCGACCTGGTGGTGACCGCGATCTTCGAAGGTCGCAACGCTGCCGAGGGCATCCTCGACTACCTGCAGGTCTAAGCTGCTGCGCTCGGCCAGGCGTTGTTGAAAACAGGTTCGGAATGCTCATTTACAACTCGTAAACTGCGCTTCCTCACCTGTTTTCGCCTAGCCTGACCTTCGCTAGCGACGCTTAGCGAGCGATCCACGTCGCGGCATATCGTCGCGATAGACAAAAGGCACGGCACCCGCCGTGCCTTTTGTTTTTGGGTCTGCGAAAATGCCCGCACTTTTTCTGCGCCAAGGCGCGCGGCGTTCCTGCGATCCGGGAGCCCGCCCGGAGGAAGGGGGACGCCACTGAAGCGGCCGCCGCATACTCCCGCCGCAACGCTCCCTGCCGATTTCCAGGAACCCTGCCGATGTCCGCCCTGAAGAACGACCGTTTCCTGCGCGCCCTGCTCAAGCAGCCCGTCGACGTTACCCCCGTCTGGATGATGCGCCAGGCCGGCCGTTACCTGCCGGAGTACCGCGCTACCCGCGCCAAGGCCGGTGATTTCGTCAGCCTGATGAAGAACCCGGAACTGGCCTGCGAGGTCACCATCCAGCCGCTGGACCGCTACCCGCAGATCGATGCCGCGATCCTCTTCTCCGACATCCTCACCATCCCCGACGCCATGGGCCAGGGCCTGTACTTCGAGACCGGCGAGGGCCCGCGCTTCAAGAAGGTGATCAGCAGCATGGCCGACATCGAGGCCCTGCCGATTCCCGATGCCGAGCAGGACCTGGGCTACGTGATGGACGCCGTGCGCACCATCCGCCGCGAGCTGAACGGCCGCGTGCCGCTGATCGGCTTCACCGGCAGCCCCTGGACCCTGGCCACCTACATGGTCGAGGGCGGCTCCAGCCGCGACTTCCGCAAGTCCAAGGCGATGCTCTACGACAACCCGCAGGCCATGCACGCGCTGCTCGACAAGCTGGCCCGCTCGATCACCGCCTACCTCAACGGCCAGATCAAAGCCGGTGCCCAGGCCGTGCAGATCTTCGATTCCTGGGGCGGCGCGCTGTCCTCGGCGGCCTACCAGGAGTTCTCCCTGCGCTACATGAAGCAGATCATCGATGGCCTGATCCGCGAGCACGACGGTCGCCGCGTACCGGTGATCCTGTTCACCAAGGGTGGCGGCCTGTGGCTGGAGTCCATGGCCGACACCGGCGCTGAGGCCCTGGGCCTGGACTGGACCTGCGATATCGGCAGCGCCCGTGCCCGCGTCGGCGACAAGGTGGCCCTGCAGGGCAACATGGACCCGGCCGTGCTGCATGCCAAGCCGGAAGCCATCCGCACCGAGGTGGCGCGTATCCTCGCCGCCTATGGCCGGGGCAACGGCCAGGTGTTCAACCTCGGCCATGGCATTACCCCGGAAGTGCCGCCGGAGCACGCCAAGGCCTTCTTCGAGGCGGTGCATGAGCTGTCGGCGCAGTACCACGCCTGATCGCTCCCTGCGTACCCGAAACGCCCGGCCCGTGCCGGGCGTTTTGCTTTGCCCGCCGATTCAGCTTCGCTTCAGCTGGACTGGTTAGTCTGATGCCACACCCACCCGGTAAGGATCGGAACCATGAAAGCTCGCTATCTCACCCTGCTCGTCGCGCCCCTGTTCAGCACCGCCGTATTGGCCGCCGGCTACACCGGCCCGGGCGCCCAGGCCATCAACAGCGTCGCGGCGGCCCAGGAGGCCGGTGACGATGCGCATGTGGTGCTGCAGGGCCACATCACCCGCAAGCTTGGCGACGAGAAGTACGAGTTCAAGGACAGCACCGGCACCATCACCGTGGAGATCGATGATGAAGACCTGCCGCCGGTGGCCTTCGACGACAAGACCCAGGTCAAGCTGACCGGCGAAGTCGACAAGGGGCTGATCAAGCGCGAGATCGACATCGACCTGGTCGAGATCGTGCAGTAAGCCAAGAGAGTGAAAAACGCCGGCGCATGCCGGCGTTTCTGTATGCGGGCTTCAGGCCGCTTCCGGCAGGCGGCTGAGGTGCAGCGCCGCGAGCAAAGCGGCCACCAGCAGCGCGGCGATGAACAGCGCGACGCCCGTCCAGCCGAAGTCGTGCCAGAACAGCCCGCCTGCGGTCCCCGCCAGGCTCGAGCCCAGGTAGTAGCTGAACAGATACAGCGACGAGGCCTGGCCGCGGGCCTGCTGCGCACGACGGCCGACCCAGCTGCTCGCCACCGAGTGGGCGCCGAAGAAGCCGAAGGTGAACAGCAGCATACCGCCGAGAATCGCTGGCACCTGCGGCAACAGGGTCAGCAGCAGGCCGGCGAGCATCAGCACGATCACCGCCCAGAGCACCCGCCGGCGGCCCAGGCGGTCGGCCAGCGCGCCGATCTTCGCCGAGCTGTAGATGCCCGACAGGTAGACCACCGAGAGCAGGCCGACCAGCGCCTGGCTCAGGTGATAGGGCGCATCCAGCAGGCGGTAGCCGATGTAGTTGAACAGGGTGACGAAGGCGCCCATCAGCAGGAAGGCTTCGAGGAACAGCCAGGGCAGGCCGCGGTCACGCAGGTGCCGGACAAAGGCCTGGCCGATGCGCCGCACGTCCAGCGGCGCGGGCTTGAAGTGGCGCGACTCCGGCAGCACGCGCCAGAACAGCAGGCCGGCGAGCAGCGCCAGCAGGCCTAGGCTGCCCACCGCCCAGCGCCAGTCGACGAAATCCACCAGCACCCCGCTGATCAGCCGCCCGCCCATGCCACCGATGGCATTGCCGGCGATGTACAGGCCCATCGACAGCCCCAGGCAGTCGGGGTCGATCTCCTCGCACAGGTAGGTCATGGCCACGGCGGCCAACCCGCTGAGGGCCAGGCCGAGCAGCGCGCGAGTCACCAGCACGCCTTCCCAGGTCGGCATCAGCGCGCCGGCCAGGGTCAGTAGTGCGGCGCACAGCAGCGAGGCAACCATCATCGGCTTGCGCCCGACGGCGTCGGACAGCGGCCCGGTGAACAGCAGGCCGACGGCCAGCATGATGGTCGAGATCGACAGCACCAGGCTGCTCTGCGCCGCGCTGAGGGCGAACTCCTGTGACAGCACCGGCATCAATGGCTGCACGCAGTAGAGCAGGGCGAAGGTGGCGAAGCCGCCGGCGAACAGGGCGAGGGAGGTGCGGGTGAACTGCGGCGTGCCCTTGGCGATGAAGGCGTCAGGGTTGTGCAGGGATGTGGCGACGGCGTTCACGGGCAACCTCTGTAGCGACAGACCGGACAGGCTCTGGCCGGTAAACGCTGACAGGGTAGAGAGATGGAAATATGATCTCCAATATATTGATCGTCACGTTTGATATCTGAAAAGTATCAATTGGAGTCCCATGGAGCTGCGTCATCTGCGCTACTTCGTGGCGGTGGCCGAGGAGCTGCACTTCGGCCGTGCCGCCGAGCGCCTGAACATCTCCCAGCCGCCGCTGAGTCAGCAGATCCAGGCGCTGGAGCAGGCGATGGACGTGCGCCTATTCGAGCGCACCAACCGCCGTGTGGCCCTGACCGAGGCGGGGCGGCTGTTCCTCGACGAGGCCAGGGCGATCCTGCAGCGTGTCGAGGGGGCAGTGCAGCTGGCCCAGCGCGCGCAGCGCGGCGAGCTCGGCGAGCTCAAGGTCGGCTTCACCGCCTCGGCGCCGTTCACCTCGATCATGCCGCGCAGCATCCTGGCCTTTCGCCAGGCGCGTCCGGACGTGCACCTGAGCCTGCTGGAGATGAGCAGTGGTGCGGTGGTGCAGGCGTTGCTGGATCGGCAGATCCAGGTCGGCGTGCTGCGCCCCTTCGCCCTGCCGGACAGCATCGAGGCGATCGAGCTGTTCCGCGATCCGCTGGTGGCGGTGTTGCGCGCCGACCATCCGCTGGCGTCCGGCAGCGAGGAGGGGCTGTCGCTCAGCGCCCTGGCCGAGGAGCCCTTCGTGTTCTTCCCGCGTAGCTACGGCACCGGCCTGTTCGATCAGCTCAACGAGCTGGCGCGCCAGGCAGGCTTCATCCCGCGCATCGCCCAGGAGGCGAACGAGGCGATGACCATCATCGGTCTGGTGGCGGCGGGCATGGGGGTGTCGATGTTACCGGAGTCGTTCCGGCGCACGCGCGTGGATGGCGTGGTCTACCGCACCCTGCTCGATCCGGGCGCGACATCGGCGATCTGGCTGGCGCGGCGCCGCGATGAGCGGGTGCCGCAGGCGCTGGCGTTCGTCGAGATGATGACGCGCCAGGTGGCGGCGCTCCGGGCCGAATGAGGCGGCCCGGACGCCGAGGTGGAGCTTACTTGACGTTGGCCAGGTCGGCCTTCAGGGCGACACCGGCCATGATGGCGCCGGCGTGGCACTCGTACTTCTGCGCGTCGGAATAGACCACGTTCTTGTAGTTGCTGACGATGTTGACCACGGCATTGGCACCGGCCTGCTTGGCGGCGTTCTGCATGCGGATCAGTGCGGACTGCAGGGCCCAGGAGCAAGCGCCTTCGTCGCTCTTGTTGAAGGCGTTGGTCTTCTGGCTGGTGGTGACGCCGGATTTGACCACGCTGACGGTGCCGGCCGGCTTGGTGCCCGCCAGGTAGAACTTCACGCTGCCATCCAGACGGTTGGCGGCCAGGGCCTCCTGCACGGCCTGCTCGAACGGCAGGAAGTGGGTGGTGTCACGCGCCTGGCTGATGCCCGGGATAACAGCGAAGAGCAGGGCGGCCAGGGTCCAGTTTTTCAGTTTCATGGTCGTCTCCTTGACGAAAGGTCACGGGGTTGGGGAAAGGTTGAGCTGATGTTCGATCTCTAGCTTGAGGTACTTCACCCAGCGATTGTAGGTGCGATGAATCTTGCCGTTCTTGTGCTCAAGGCCCTGGCTGCTGCGATAGCGGATGAAGATATCGCGCGGGTTGTAGTCGATGGTGATGGCCGCCTGGTGGCGTTCACGCACCAGGATGTCGGCCTGCACGCGGCCCGGCTGGACCTGGCCGACATGCCAGCGATAGGTCTTCAGGGCGCTGAGAATGGCCTGCTCGATCTGCAGATCGCTGATGGCCGAGCCTGGCGGCAGCTCGATGGTTGGCGTGTCGACCGGCTGCAGCGTGCTGCAGGCGGCCAGGCCCGAGACGATCAGGTCGAGCAGTAGGGTGCGAAGCAGTACGGGCATTCAGAGACTTCCTTGTGTCTGCGCTCAGTTCCAGCGCTTGAAGATCAGCGAGGTATTCACCCCGCCGAAGGCGAAGTTGTTGTTCATCACGTACTGGTGGCTCATCTGGCGGAACTCGCCGCGCAGGTAGTCCAGCTCGCCGCACTCCGGGTCGACATTGTCCAGATTCAGGGTGTGCACGTAGCTGTCCGAGTTCATCATTTCGATGCTGAACCAGGACTCCAGCGCGCCGCAGGCGCCCAGGGTGTGGCCGAAGAAACTCTTCTGCGAGCTGATCGGCATGCGCGGGCCGAACAGGCTGCTGGTGGCCAGACTCTCGGCCGCGTCGCCCTGGGCGGTGGCGGTGCCATGGCCGTTGACGTAGCCGATGGCGGTGGGCTCGAGACCGGCATCTTCCAGGGCCAGCTCCATGGCGCCGCGCATGGTCGCCTGTTCCGGCTTGGTGGCGTGGATGCCGTCGGAGTTGCAGCCGAAGCCGACGATCTCGGCGTGGATGGTCGCCCCGCGCGCGAGCGCGTGCTCCAGCTCCTCCAGAACCAGGATGCCGGCGCCTTCGCCGATCACCAGGCCGTCGCGGCCGGCGTCGTAGGGGCGTGGCGACAGGTGTGGGGTGTCGTTCTTCAGGCTGGTGGCGTAGAGCGCGTCGAACACCATGGCCTCGGTCGGGCACAGTTCCTCGGCGCCGCCGGCCAGCATCATCTTCAGGCGGCCGAACTTGATTGCCTCGTAGGCGTAGCCGATGCCCTGGCTGCCGCTGGTGCAGGCGCTGGAGGTCGGGATCAGACGACCCTTGAGGCCGAAGAAGATGCTGATATTGGCCGCCGTGGTGTGCGGCATCATGCGGATATAGGAATTGGCATTGAGGCCATCGGCGACCGAGTTGAGCAGCATATTGCCGAACGCCTTGATCTCGTCGGTGCTGCCGGTGGACGAGCCGCAGGCCACGCCCATGCGGCCGTCCTGGATGCGCTCGTCACCGAGTAGGCCGGCATGCTCCAGGGCGCGCTCGGCGGCGTACACCGCCAGCTTGGACACGCGACCCATGCTGCGGGTCTGCTTGCGCGACCAGTGCTTGGGCTGGACGAAGTCGTCCACCGGGCCACCCAGGCGGGTGTTCAGCTCGGTGAAGCGATCCCACTCGTCCATGCGGCGGATGCCGCTGCGGCCTTCCCTGAAGGCGGCCGAGATGGTCGGCCAGTCGCTGCCCAGCGAGGTGATACCGGCCATGCCGGTGACGACTACACGTTTCATCAACACAAACCACCGTTCACCGCGAGGACCTGGCGGGTAATGTACGCCGCCTCGTCGGACATCAGGAAATTCACTGCCCCGGCCACTTCTTCGGGGGTGCCCATGCGCGCGGCCGGAATCATCTTGAGGATCTCGTCCACCGGTACCAGGTCGTCGAGGATCTCGGTGTCGATCAGCCCCGGCGCCACGCAGTTGACCGTGATCTTGCGCTTGCCCAGCTCGATGGCCAGGGCCTTGGCGGCGCCAATCACGCCAGCCTTGGAGGCGCTGTAGTTGACCTGGCCGCGGTTGCCGATCAGCCCGGAGACCGAGGTGATGCAGACGATGCGCCCGGCCTTGCGGCGGCGGATCATCGGCATGGTCAGCGGGTGCAGCACGTTGTAGAAACCGTCCAGGTTGGTGCGCAGCACCTGGTCCCAGTCCTCATCGCTCAGCGCCGGGAAGGCGCCGTCGCGGGTCAGCCCGGCGTTGCATACCACGCCGTAGTAGGCGCCGTGCTGTTCCACATCGGCTTCCAGCGCTGCGCGGCAGGCGGCGCGATCGGAGACGTCGAACTGCAGGATGCGCGCCTGCTGGCCCAGCTCGGCGATCTGCGCCTGCACGGCCTCGGCCTCGTCGCGGCGCGAGCGGCAGTGCAGGACGATGTCGTAACCGGAGCGGGCCAGGCGCAGGGCAATGGCGCGGCCGATACCACGGCTGGAGCCGGTGACGAGGATGGTTTCAGTCATTGCGATTGCTCTTGCTGCTCTTGTAGGTAGCTCGCCACTTCCGGCGGGCGGAACACATTGAGGCGTGCCTCGGCATGAATGTCGGGGCCGTCCAGATGGCACTCGAACACGCCCATGCCGTTGTCGTCCTGCAGCGAGCGCAGGGCCTTGATGCGCAGCTCGGCACCGGCCGGGAAGCGCTCGACGTTGCACTCGAACTTGCGCGTGCCGAGGAGGAAGCCCAGTTCCACCGGCAGTCCGGCCTGGCGCGCCTGGCAGCCGGCGTAGGCGGCCACGCTCTGCGCCATCAGCTCGATACCGACCCAGGCCGGCAGGCTGCCGTCGGCCTGGCTGAACAGGCCGCCGGGGCGCACGGTGAGGCGGGTCTCGATGTCCTCGGCGCCAAAGCTCAGCACCTCGTCGATCAGGATCATGTCGCCGGCATGCGGCACCAGTTCGGCGATCGGCCACAGGCTCATGGTGCGTCTCCCTGTGTGGCATCACCCAGGATCAGCGCGACGTTGTTGCCACCGAAGGCGAAGGAGTTGCTCATCAGCCGGCGGCCGCTGCTGCGCGCCAGCTGATCGCCAGCGCCGACCAGTTGCAGCGGTTCCAGCGCCGGGTCGGCCTGGCCGTCCCACAGGTGTGGCGGCAGCAGGCCGTCGCGGTTGTGTTCGCTCAGGGTCAGCCAGCAGAAGGCCGCCTCCAGCGCGCCGGCGGCGCCCAGGGTGTGGCCGGTCAGCGGCTTGCTCGACGAGCAGGGCACGCCGGCGGGGAACAGGCCGCGCACGGCCTTGCTCTCCATCGCATCGTTGTGCGCCGTGGCGGTGCCGTGCAGGTTTAGGTAGTCGATATCGCTGGGCTGCAGGCCGGCGCTGGCCAGGGCCTTTTCCATCGCCGCACGGGCGCCGAGACCCTCGGGGTGCGGTGCGGAAATATGGTGAGCGTCGGAGGTGGCGGCGCCGCCGAGGAAGGCGATCGGGCTGCTCTCGCGGGTCATGAGGAACAGGGCGGCGCCCTCGCCGATATTGATGCCGTGGCGGTTCACCGAGAAGGGATTGCACGGCTCGGCGGACACCGCTTCCAGCGCCGAGAAGCCGTTCAGGGTCAGGCGGCACAGGCTGTCCACGCCGCCGCAGATCACCGCGTCGCACAGGCCCTGCTGCAGCAGGCGATGGGCGCTGAGCAGGGCGCGCGCGCTGGAGGTGCAGGCGGTGGACTGGCAGTACACCGGGCCGGCCAGTTGCAGCCAGTCGGCGAGGAAGGTGGCCGGCGCGGCCATCTCCTGCTGGGCGTAGTCGTATTCGGCGGGCACTTCGCCCTCGTGCAGGAAGCTGGCGATGCCGTCGCTGGCCTCGCGGATGCCCGAGGTGCTGGTGCCCAGCACCAGGCCGACACGGGCGGCGCCGTAGCGGGCGATGGCGGCGCGCAGCTCGGGCTCGATCTGTTGGGCGGCGGCCAGTAGCAGCTGGTTGTTGCGGCTGTGGGCGGCCTCGAAGCCTGCCGGCATGGCCGGCAGAGCGGCACGCACGGCGCCAACGGTGAGACGGCGGTCAGTGACCCAGCCGTCCTCGGCGCGCATGCCGGAGGCATCGCCGGCCAGCAGCGCGTCGGCCACTGCCTGCTTGCCTTCGCCCAGGGCGCACAGCAGGCCGAGGGCATTTAAATAGCTGGGCATCAGTTGCCTTCTTCTTGGTTCAGCGCGCACACCCGATAGCTGAGCTGCGGTGCGGCGAGGGTGAAGTCCAGTGCGGAACGGTAGCGGATTAGCCAGTCCGGGTTAAGCCGGCGCTGACCATCGGCGCCGCGCTGCCAGCTGCCCGCGGGGTAGGCGGTCAGCGCGTCATCGGTGCTGAGGGCGAACAACAGGGCGGCGAACAGCTCGCGGGCCTCGGCATTCGGTGGCAGCAGGCCGTCGTTGCGCCACTCGCCGTCTTGCAGCAGCTGGCGCGCCAGCGGCACGCCGAGCGGGTCGAACAGCGACCAGCGCAGCGCCTCGCCTTCGGCCTGGATCACCAGCAGCCAGTCGCGCTGCTCAGCACTCTGCGTGCGTTCGATCTGCAGGCTGATGGGCAGTGCGGCTGTCAGTGCGGGGCTGCTCACCGGCACGGGCGTGTGCCCGGCGCAGGCGCCGAGCAGCAGGGTCATGGCGAGCAGTACAGCGCGCAGCATCACGGCTTGCGGGCCACCGCGTTGACCAGGGTCTCGTCGCGCTGGCCGAACGACTTGGCCTTGACGATGCCCCAGCGCTCCAGCAGGCCGAAGTCCTTGGAACGGCTCCACCACAGGTAGGGGTAGGAGACGTTGTGTTCCTCGAACTGGAAGCCCTGCTGGCGCAGCATGCCCAGGTATTCCTCGGCGCTCTTCTGCACATGCATCGGGTGGCGGAACAGCCAGCGGATCACCCAGGTGTCGATGTAGAACTTGGTCGACTCGGCGAACAGCAGCAGGCCGCCCGGTTTCAGCACACGCCAGAACTCGGCCAGGGCCTGTTCCTGCTCGACCAGGTGGTGGAAAGTCTGGTGGCAGAACAGGATGTCGACGCTGGCGTCCGGCAGGTCGATGGCCGCGCAGTCGCTGGCGATCAGCTGCACGTCGAGGCCCAGACGCTCGGCCTCGGCGCGCGAGCAGTCGAGGCTGTGCGGGTCGGCATCCAGGCCGATCATCCGCGCCGGGGCGAAGGCCTCGTTGAGCAGGCCGAACGAGCGGCCCTGGCCGCAGCCGGCGTCGAGCAGCACCGGTGCCTGCGGCAGTGGCGCGTCGACCAGGCGCTTGAGGTCGTTGATCGCCACGCGCAACACGTGGTGGTGCCACACGTGGCTTTGCAGGAACCAGAAGCCGAAGCGGGTTTCCTCGACGTAGGTAGGGGCGGCGCGTTCCATCGACAGGGTTTCCTTAATTGGTCGCGCAGATCTCGGCCAGCACGCCCAGGCGGCGCTTGGGCTCGGCGACATAGGGGTTCTTCTCGTCCCAGGCGTAGCCGGCGAGGATCGAGGAGATCATGCGGCGGATCTCCGGCGTGGCCTTCTCGTAGAAGATCACGTCCTGGAAGGTGCCATCGTACCAACCCTGCACATACACGCGGAACGTATCCACGCCGCGCTTGAGCGGGATGGCGAACTCGTTCTCCCAGTCCACCGCCTCGCCGCTGAGCTGGCGGTGCAGCAGCCCGGCGGCCATGCTCGCCGAGCGCATGGCGATGGTCACGCCGGAGCTGAACACCGGGTCGAGGAACTCGGCGGCGTTGCCCAGCAGGGCGAAGCCCGGGCCGTGCAGGCTCTTGACGTTGGCCGAGTAGCCGCCGATGGCGCGCGCCGGGGTGTCCCACACGGCGTTCTCCAGCACCCGGCTCAGCGACGGGGTCTCGGCAACGAACTGCTTGAGGCAGGCGTCGAGGTCCTTCGGGTAGCCCTCGTAGTGCTCGGCGGCGGAAACCACGCCCAGCGAGCAGCGGCCGTTGCTGAACGGGATGGTCCAGAACCACACGTCACGCAGGGTCGGATGGGTGGTGATGAGGATCTTCTCGCGGTCGAAGCCGGAGGCCGGGTCGATGCGGTCCTCGATGTGGGTGAACACCGCCTGGCGGATCGGGAAGGACGACGGCGTGTCGAGGTCGAGCAGGCGCGGTAGCACACGGCCATAGCCGCTACCGTCGAGGACGAAGGCGCACTCGACTTCATATTCGTGGCCGTCGGCCAGGCGACGTACCGACAGGCGCGGGCAGTCACCGGCGAAGTCGGCGGCGTAGATCTCTTCCTCGTAGCGGATCTCCACGCCCTGCAACTCGGCCTGGTCGGCCAGCAGCTTGTCGAAGTCGGCGCGGATCACCTGGTAGGTCGAGCCCTTGCCTTCGGTGAATTTGTCGCGGAAGTCGAACTCGGTGTAGCGCTCGCCCCAGGCGAAGGCCGCACCGTGTTTGGTCTGGAAGCCGGCGGCGGTGACCGCCTCGAGCATGCCGGCCTCCTCGACGAAGTCGAGGCAGTGCGACAGCAGGCTCTCGCCGATGGAGAAGCGCGGGAAGCGCTGGCGCTCCAGCACCAGTACGTCGTGGCCCTGGCGCTTGAGGATGGCGGCGGCGATGGCACCGGAAGGGCCGGCGCCGATGACGACGATCTGACGTTGTTCGACTTCAGGAGACTTCATAGCGGCTTCGTGCCTCGTTGTTGTGGACATGCCTGCCGAGCAGCGCCGGCAGCAGAGTGGAAAACAGGCTCATCAGCAGCAGGCCGAAGTAGATCAGCGAATCGATCAGCTGCAGCTGCAGGAGCAGATTGAGGAAGACGATTTCGGTGAGGCCGCGGATGTTCAGCAGCAGGCTCTCGCGCCACTTCACCCGCGCCGCGGCGCTCGGGTCGGCCCAGTGCAGACCGAGCCAGCTGCCGAGCACTTTGCTCAGTACCGGCAGCGCCAGCAGGATAGCGATGACCAGCCATGAGTAGTCTTGACCTATGCCATGGAAGTCCACGCGCAACACGCCGAAAGTCAGGATCAGCGGCACTGCCAGGCCGTTCATCAGCAGCTTCCAGGCGCGCTCCGGCAGCGGCAGCACGAATGGCTGCTTGAGCCAGCCCAGGCACAGCATGTAGGCGATGCCGAAGACCAGCGCGTTGAGCTTGAGCTGCTGGAACAGCAGCATCAGGGCAAAGAACGGCAGGCTGTAGAACAACGGGTGGCGCAGCTTGAGCAGGCGCAGCAGCAGCGGCAGGGCGGCGGCCAGCAGCGGCCACAGCAGCGCGGCCGGGTGGCTGCTGCCCTGGGCCAGGCCGAACAGGCTCCAGCACAGGAAGTCCATCAGGATCGCCGCATGCAGCAGGCGTTTGGTGTCCGCCGCCGGGTAGCCGATGCTCTGCAGGAACAGGTACAGCACCGGGATCGCGGTGATCGAGAACAGCAGGCCGATGCCCACCGAGCTGAGCCAGCTGCGCTCGCCGGGCAGCAGCCAGAGCGAGCAGGCCAGGCCGGCCAGCATCGGCACCAGGAAGCTGGGCAGGGCGATCTTCACGCAGGCCGGGCTGAGATCGAGGTCGATCACGTCGCTGAGGATGTAGCCCAGCAGCAGGGCGAAGCACAGGCCGTAGAGCATGCTCAGCCAGGTCGGCGCCAGCAGGTCCTGGGCGCTCAGCTGCCAGTGCGGCTCGACCCACAACAGCAGCAGGGTGGGAATGGCGATGGCCGCCACCAGCAACTGACCGACGATGGGGATCAGCCGGCGCCCGCCGATGATCGCCATCAGGGCGTAGATCGCCAGGGCCAAAAGCCAGAATCCGAGCACGGTCACGCGAGTACCTCCTTGTGCGGCCGCGTGGCGGCCCAGGGCGAGAGCAGGAAACAGAACAGCAGGCCGAGGCTGATGGCCAGGCCGAAGTTGGCGATGGCCGGGGTCTGGCTGATCAGCAGCAGACCGAACGACATCCACGCGGTGAGCGCCGAGAGCAGGGTGCCGAGCAGGCTCACCGCCGGCCCGCCGATGTTCTCGCGCATGAGGATCGCGTAGTCGACGCCGATGGCGGTGATCAGCAGCAGGCCGAACAGGCTGAACAGGGTCAGCGGCTGGCCCAGCCAGCCGAGGCAGGCCAGTGCCGCCAGGGCCGAGAGCAGGGGCAGGCAGATCACCCGTAGCGCGCCGCCGAGGCCGAAGGGCAGGCACAGCAGCAGAAAGATGGCGGCGCTGGAGATCAGCTTGAGCTCGGCGGCGCTGAGCTGGGTGGCAGCGAACAGGCCGTTCAGCTCACCCAGGCGGTCGATCAGCTGCACGCCTGGCAGCCCTTCGGCGGCCTGTTGCAGCAGGGCCGCATCGTTCAGGCCCTGCAGGCTGACGATGCCGGCGACTTCGTTCTCATGACGGCCCAGCCACAGCGGGCGCCAGGCTTCGCCCAGCGGTCCGGCCAGGGCTGCTGCCAGGTCGGGTTGCGGCGAATTCAGCAGCTCGTTCAGTTCTGCGCGCAGGGCCTCTTGCGGCAGGCCGAGGTCGAGCAACGGTTGCCAGTGTTGCGGCAGTTTGGCCAGTGCGGCGCGCAGCGGCGCCAGTTCGCTATCGGGCGCTGCCAGCTGGCTAAGGGCGCGGTAGCCGCGCAGATGACCGGCGGCGATGGCGGCGTCCAGACGTGCACTGAGTTCGGCCTGACGTTGCAGCAGCTGTTGTTCGTCGGCGCCGCGTACCAGGAAGAACTGGCTGGTGGGCTGCTGGCCGGTCAGCTCGGCGATGCGCCGGGCCTCGCTCATCAGCCTCGGCTCCTGGCCCAGCCACTGGCGCAGGTCGTTCTGCGGCGCCAGCTGCCACAGGCCACCGGCGCAGAACGCCAGCAGGAGCGCTAGCCACGGCCAGCTGCCAGTGCGCGCCAGCAGGCGTTCGCGGCGTTGTACCAGGCGCTCTGCCGCGCCGCGCAGGCTGGCCGGCGGCGCCAGGCGCAGGTTGTTCAGCCAGGCCGGCAGCAGGCACACCGAGCACAGGTAGGCGCCGATCAGGCCGGCGGCGGAGAACAGGGCGATCTGGGTCAGCGCCGGGAAAGGCGTGAAGGCTAGCGCCACGTAGCCGGCCAGGTTGGTGCCCAGGCTCAGGCTCAGGCCCGGCAGGGTCTCGCGCAGGGCGGCCCAGCTCGACCACTGGCCGTCGCCCCAGCTCTTGCTCAGGTAGTGCTGCGGGTAGTCGGCGGCGACACCGACCAGGCTAGCGCCGAGCACCAGGGTCAGCGCGTTGATCTGGCCGAACACCAGCACGCAGGCGGTGCAGCCGGCCAGCAGCGCCACGCCCATCGGCAGCAGGCTGACCAAGATGCGCGGGCGGCGGAAGGCCAGCAGCAACAGCAGCAGGGTGCCTAGGGTGGCACCGCCGCCTATCAGGGCGATCTCGCGGGTGGCCTTGGCCTGGCCGGCTGCCGCGTGCAGGGCGCCGCCGGCCGCCAGCAGCTGGCCGCCTTCTGCACTGACGTGCTGGCGCAGCTCGGCGACGGCGGCGGCGATCTGCGGCGGCGCCTGCATATCGAAGGCATCGCCGCGGGTGCGCAGGCGCAGCAGCGCCCAGGTGGTACCGTCGTCCTGCAGCAGCAGGGCGCCGCTACCGAGGTCGGCCTGGATGCGGCTGCCGGGGTTGAGCGTCTGCTGGGCGCGCAGGCCGAGGCCTAGCCAGTCCTGCTCGGTGGGCAGCAGGCCGAAGCCGGCGAAGGTGTCGAACAGCTGCTGCGCGCGCTGCTCGATGAAACTGTCCGGCTGCTCGATCAGCAGCTGGCGGTCGGCCGGCGCCAGCAGGGCCAGGCGTTCGCCGCGCAGCTGCTGGCGGATGGCCTCGAGATCGGCCTGCAGGCTCCACTGCACCTTGTCGAAGCGTCCGCTGGCCTGCCACTGCTCGCCGGCCTGGCGCACCAGTTCGATGGCGCGCTCGCGCTGCGGTTGGCCGATAAGGATCAGCAGCTCGCGCGACAGCGGCTCCTGCATGCGCTGCTCGGCCTGCTGCACCAGCTCGTCGCCGGCACCTTTGGGCAGCAGGGCGAGCATGCTGGCCTGCACCGGCGGACCGTCGCGCCACTGCCAGGCCGCCAGCGCCAGCAGGGCCAGGAGCAGGGCGCCGAACAGGCGCGGCAGCAGGCGTTGGGCGCTAATGGACAAGGTCGCCGCGCTCCTGCTCGGTCAACGCGTCGCCAGCCTGGCTCTGCGGCATCTTCAGGACAGTGCGGTCGCCCTGGGTCTCGATCAGTTCGATGCGCTCGACCAGCGCGCCACCGTCGATGCGGATGGCGCTGAAGATCTGCTTGAGCAGCAGCGAGTGCGGCGTGAGTTCGAGCTGCCAGGCGTGCTGTTCGCCACTGAGCTTGAGGTCGAAGTCGCGCTCCAGGCCCGAACGGTCACCCTTGAGCACGGCGAGGAACAGGCGGCTCTGCTGGGCGGCCACATCCTGGCCTGGCTGCTGTTGCCAGCCTTCGGCGGTGCGGCGGGCGATGCCGGCATCGTCGATGCGGTAGTCCTGCTTCAGCGGCTTCTGCAGCAGCCAGAGCAGGCCGTGCTCGCGCGACAGGGTGAACTGACCCTGGCTGCTCAGCGGGGTGGGCAGCGCGCGCAGGTGCTTCTCCTGCACGAAGGGGCCACGCACCACCGTGGGCTTGGCCAGCTGGGCGCTGAGGTCGGCCAGGTCGAAGGCATGGGCCGCCGGCATCAGCGCCAGCAGCAACAGGCCCAGGCCCCCACGCAACAGCGGACGCAATCTCACCCGATGACCCTGGCGACGGCGTCGGTGAACACCTTGGGCGAGGCCAGCAGCATCTCCCGCGTGGCGATCTCCACCGCCACCTGCACGCTGCTGCCACGGGTCATGCGCTCGCCGGTCGCCACATCGGTGATCAGGTAGTTGATCTTCAGGCGGTTCTCCCACTCCACCAGGTCGGCGCGCACCTTGATGCGCTGGCCGAACTGGGCGCCACGGATATAACGCACCTGCATGTCGATGATCGGCCAGGCGTAGCCGGCGTCGCGCATCTGCCGGTAGTTGTGGCCGAGCTTGTCGAGCAGGGCGCAGCGCGCCTCCTCGAAGTATTTGACGTAGTGGCCGTGCCAGACCACTTCCATCATGTCGACGTCGAAGAACGGGACGAGAATCTCGATCTCCGCCTGCAGCACGCCTTCCTTACGCATACAGCCCCCAGTGGCGCGTGCGGATGCGCACCAGGCACAGGCGCAGCTCGCCTTCCAGGGCGCGGTCTTCGATCACCGGCGGGAAGTCGACGGCGAGCTGTTCGCGCATGGCGGCCAGCGGTGCGGGGATGTCGCTCTTGCCGGCGCGCTCGCGCAGCCACACGCCCTGGTTGGCGGCCAGCAGGGTGGCGGCGGCGACCTGCTCGGTCAGCTCCAGGCTGCGCAGGGCGTCGCGCGCGGCGATGGTGCCCATGCTCACCTTGTCCTGGTTGTGGCACTCGGTGGAACGCGAGAACACGCTGGCCGGCATGGTGTTTTTCAGCGCTTCGGCGGTCCAGGCGCTGGTGCCGATCTGCACGGCCTTGAAGCCGTGGTTGATCATCGCGGTTTCCGCCGGGGCGCCGGACAGGTTGCTCGGCAGGCCGTGGTTGTAGCGGGTGTCGACCAGCAGGGCGAGCTGGCGGTCGAGCAGGTCGGCGACGTTGCCGACCAGGTTCTTCAGGCTGTCCATGGCGAAGGCGATGTGCCCGCCGTAGAAGTGGCCGCCGTGCAGGGTGCGCTCGGTCTCGGCGTCGAACAGCGGGTTGTCGTTGGCGCTGTTCAGTTCGATCTCGATGAACTGGCGCAGCAGGCCCAGGCTGTCGGCCAGCACGCCGAGCACGTGCGGTGCGCAGCGCAGCGAGTAGCGGTCCTGCAGGCGGTGCAGCGGCGGCAGCGGCTCGGCCACGGCCAGGTCTTCGCGCAGCCAGGCGGCGACCTGGGTCTGCCCCGGGTGTGGCTTGGCGGCGAACAGGCGCTCGTCGAAGTGTTCCGGGTTGCCTTCCAGCGCCACCACGTTGAGCGCGGTGATGCGCGTGGCCAGCTGCAGCAGGTAGTCGGCGCGCGAATAGGCCAGGCAGGCCAGGGCGGTCATCACCGCGGTGCCGTTCATCAGCGCCAGCGCTTCTTTCGGGCGCAGGGTCAGCGGCGTCCAGCCGAGTTCCTTGTGCACGTCGGCGGCGCTGCGGCGCTCGCCCTTGTACATCACCTCGCGCTCACCACTGAGGGTGGCGGCCACATAGGACAGCGGGGTCAGGTCGCCGCTGGCGCCGACCGAGCCTTCTTCCGGGATCAGCGGCAGCACGTCGTGTTCGAGGAAGGCCTGCAGGCGCTCCAGCAGCTCCACGCGCACCCCGGACACCCCGTGGCACAGCGACTGCAAACGGGCGGCCAGCACGGCGCGGGTGCTGGCCTCGTCGAGCAGCTTGCCCAGGCCGCAGCCGTGGAAGGTGAACAGGTGCTGGGGCAGCGCCTCGACCTGGTGCAGCGGCACGGCCACCACGCAGGAGTCGCCGTAGCCGGTGGTGACGCCGTAGATCACGCCTTCCTTGTCCAGCAGGGTGTCGAGGAAGCGCGCGCCCTTGGCGATCTTCTCGCGGTAGGCGGCATCGTTCTGCAACTGGGCACGGGCGCCGCGTTGGGACAGGGCGACCACTTGTTCAATGGTCAGCTGCTGTTCGCCGAAGGTCACGTGGTCAAGCGGGTAGGTCGTCATGCTCGTTCCAGAACGGGTAGAAGTTGAACCATTGCTGCGGAGCGTTCAGGCAGCGTTCGCCAAGACGCTCGGCATAGCGTTGTACCCAGCCGCGGATCACCTCTTCCCGCTCGCGGCGCGTCCACTGGATGCGCTCGGCGAAGGGTTCGAGGATCACCTGGTAGCGGCCGTCGATCTTCAGGCAGCTCATCAGGTTGACCGGGCATTGCAACAGTCCCGCCAGCAGCCACGGGCCCTGGGGGAAGGCGGCCGAGTGGCCGAGGAAATTCACGCTGACATTGCGCCCGCCGTGCAGCGGCACGCGGTCGCCGGCAATCGCCAGCCACTCGCCGCGCTCCAGACGCTCGGACAATTGCAGCATGATCGCCGCGTCCAGTTCGCTGACCTGGATCAGGCGCAGGTGGCTGGCGCCGGCCTCGCCGAGCAGGCGGTTGAACTGCTCGGCGTGCTTGGTGTGCACCAGCACGTTCATCTGCACCTTCTCGCCCAGCTCGGCCAGGGCGCGGCACACCTCGAGGTTGCCCAGGTGGGCGCCGACCAGCATCTGCCCGCGTGGCTCGCGGTGCAGCTGGCCGCGCAGGTCGTGGGGGTCGATCAGGGTGATCTGCTCTAGGCCGAGGCGGCCGTTCCACACGTCGAGCTTGTCCAGCAGGGCATCGGCGAAGGCCATGAACTGGGCGAACACCGAGCCGAAGCGCGGAGCCAGCTCGCTGCGGCCGCTCCAGGCGGCCAGGTTGTGTTGGTACTGGCGGATGCTGCGTCGTGCCTGGCGGCCGAACAGGAAGAAGTACAGGACGATGGCGTACAGCAGCGGCGTCAGCGCGCGGCGGCCGAGCACGCGCACGGCGCCGGCGGTGAACTTCATCAGCAGGAAGTGGCCGCGCTCGCGCTGGCCGGCCCAGTGTTCGGCCTTCTGCCCGTTCATCCGCGCCACCTGCACCAGAGGATCAGCGGCGCGCGCAGCAACATGCCGAAGAACAGCTTGGCGTGCATTTTGGAGATCAGCGCGTTGTCATGGAACAGGCGGAAGTGCGACAGGCCGTCCAGCGGGTAATGCACCTTGGTCGGCAGCCACTGCATCGGCTGGTTGCGCCAGGCCAGGCGCACCAGGATCTCCGGGTCGAAGTCCATGCGCTTGCCCAGGTTGCAGGCCTCGATCAGCGCCACTGTGGCCGGTAGCGGGTAGACGCGGAAGCCGCACATGGCATCGCGGATCGACAGCGACAGGCTGTTGATCCACACCCACACGTGGGTCAAGTAACGCGCATACAGGCGGCCCTTCGGCACGCTGGCGTCGTACTGCGGGTAGCCGCAGACCAGCGCCTGCGGATGCTCGCGGGAGGTGCCGAGGAAGGTGGCGATATCGGCCAGGTCGTGCTGGCCGTCGGCGTCCACCTGCAGGGCGTGGGAGAAGCCCAGGCGCTGCGCCTCGCGCAGGCCGGCCATGACCGCGCCGCCCTTGCCCTGGTTTACCGGCAGGCGCACCAGGTAAGTATTTTCTTGAGCTGCCAGTTCATTCATAACCGCCGCGCAGGCTGCGCTGGAGGCATCGTCGACCAGCACGCAGGGCAGGCCGGCTTCGTGCAGCGCGGTGACCACCACGGGCAGCGCGTGCTCGTGGTTGTACACCGGGATCACTGCGCAGGGCTTATGCACTGGCGGCTCCCAGCAGGATGCGGCCCGAGGAGCACGGCGCCTCGCCGTTGCGGTAGGCGAAGTACAGCTTGCCGCGCTCGGCGTCGAAACGCAGGGTCAGCTGGATGCGGTCGCCGGGGCGTATCAGTTGCTGGAACTTGAGCACTTCCATGCCGCAGAAACGCGGCGGCAGCTCGTCGATCAGGCTGCGCGCCAGCTGCTGGGCCCAGTCGATCTGCACCACGCCGGGCAGTACCGGGGTCTGCGGGAAGTGGCCGGTGAAATGGGCCAGATCCGGCGGCACGTCCAGCTCCAGCTGCCATTCGCCGTCGACCAGCTCGGCGGTGCGCGGCTCGACGCGGGTCGGGCGCGGCGCGGCGACCAGCTCGTCGACCTTGCTCTGCGCCAGCTTGCCCTGGCTGCTGTAGGGCAGCTCCAGCAGCAGGCGCCAGCGCCGTGGCAGGGCGATGGCCTCGCAGTGACCGGCCAGGTGCTTGCGCAGGGTTTCGGTGACAGTCTTGCGGCCCTGGTTGCGCAGGGCGTGCAGACCGGCCGGGCTCAGCGCCAGCAGGGCGCCGAGGAAGGCACGGCCCTCCTGAATCACGCCGAGGCGGGCGTCGGCGACCCACTCATGATTCAGCAGCGCCTGCTCCAGCATGGGCAGGGAGATGCGTTTTTCTTCCAGCTTGACGATGCGATCCAGGCGGCCGCGCAGGGCGAAGCGGCCATCGGCCTGCAGCTCGGCTGCGTCGGCGCTTTGCTCGACATGTCCGGCCGGCAGGTAGGGCGAGGCGATGCGCAGGGCACCTTCGTCGTTCAGGCTCAGTTCCACGCCGGGGAACGGCTGCCACAGCTCGCCACCCTGGCGCCAGGCGATGCCGCCGGTCTCGGAGCTGCCGTAGATCTCGCTCGGCTGCTGGCCGAGCTGGCTGCCCAGCTCGACGGAGACTTCTGCCGGCAGCGCGCCGCCGGAGGAGAACACCCGGCGCACCGCGCCGAGGGCGTTCCAGTCCAGGTTGTCGCCCATGCGCTTGAGCAGCGCCGGGCTGGCCACCCAGGCGAAGGCTGGCTGACCCAGACTCTCGCGCTGCAGGTCTTCGGGGAAGGGCAGGGCGCGGCGCCAGAACGGCCGGCCGGCGCACAGCGGCCACAGCACGCGGAACAGCAGGCCGTAGATATGCTGGGCGGCGACGCTGCCGAAGATGGTCGCGTTGGCCAGGTCTTGGCCCCACAGCTGTTCCAAAGCGTCGACCTCATTGGCCAGCTGGCGCAGGGACTTGTCGATCAGCTTGGGTTCGCCGCTGGAGCCGGAGGTGCACAGGGTCAGGCGGCAGGTATCGAGATTCAGGGCGGCGGGAGCAAGGGGCTCGCCATCTAGATCGGCGAGCGAGTCCAGCCACAGATCGGCCTGCTCGCTCAGGCGCTGGCGGCTTTGCGCCTGGGCATCGGCCGGCAGCAGCACGGCGACGCCGGCACGCCAGGCACCGAGCAGGGCGATGGCCAGCTCGCCGGCGTCTTCCAGGTACAGCGCCACGCGCTGCACGCCGCGCGCCTGCAGCGCACCGGCCAGGCGCAGGGCACGCTGTTGCAGCTCGGCATGGTCGAGCGCCGGCTCCAGCGCCACGGCGCGGCCGGCCAGGGGTTGCAGCAGATGGTCGGCGAGTGCCAGCCAGCTCATCCATGTCTCCTTACTTGCTGGCGGATCAACCACTCAGCGGCGAACAACAGGCCCATCAGGGCATAGGCGATCAGCCCGGTGTACAGCGTCCACCAGCTCAGCGGCGCCCACAGGGTCAGGGCCACCACCACCAGGGCGTTGACCAGGAAGAAACCGGCCCAGACCCCGGTCACCTTGCGCGTGTAGCGCACCGCGTGCTCCGGCAGCTCCGGCTCGCGCAGGCGCGCCAGGCGCTCCACCAGCGGCGGGCCGAACTTTAGCGACAGGCCGAACAGCGCCAGCAGCATCAGGTTGAGCAACACCGGGTACCAGCGCAGCAGCGCCGGCTCGCCGGCCAGGCCGAGCAGTACGCAGAAGGCCAGGGCGGCGCCGGCCATCCAGCGGCCACCGGGCTTCTCGCGCTGCGTCAGGGCGCGCGCCAGCCACAGGCCGCCGAGCAGGGCGGCGAACAGGCGTGGCGACAGGTGCTCCATGCCGTAGTACACGGCGAAGGGGTAGAGCAGGCCGGCCACCACCAGCAGCAGGCCAAGCAGACGAGCCATGCGTCAGCCAGCGGTCGTTTCGGCGTTGACCACCTGGTACACGGCCTCGACCACGTCACCGACGGTACGCACGGCCTTGAACTCCTCGGCGGCGATCTTCTTGCCGGTCTGGCGCTTGATGTGATCGATCAGGTCGACGGCGTCGATGCTGTCGATCTCCAGGTCCTCGTAGAGGTTGGCCTCGAGGGTGACGCGCTCGGCGTCCAGCTCGAACAGCTCCACCAGGGCTTCCTGCAGGGTGGCGAAAATCTCTTCACGGCTTTTCATGATCGTGCGTCCTCAGGCGGCCTGTTTCGAGGCGACGAAAGCGGCCAGGCTGGCGACGTTGGCGAAGTGTTGGCGGGTGTCCTTGGCTTCGGCGTCGATCTTGATGCCGAAACGCTTCTGGATGGCCAGGCCCAGTTCCAGGGCGTCCACCGAATCCAGGCCCAGGCCTTCGCCGAACAGGGTCAGGTCGGCGGCGATGTCTTCGGCGGCCATGTCTTCCAGGCCCAGGGCCTCGATGATCAGGTGTTTGATCTCAGTTTGCAGATCGCTCATCTGTTGCGAGCTCCTTCATGAAGTGTTGGTGCAGATGGTCATTGAGCTTGCGCGAGGCAATCGGCAACGGGGCCAGCTCGGTGAATTGCCGCGGGTCGATATCCTCCCCGACTCGCAGGCGAAAATGGAAACGGCGCGACGGAATGCTGTACCAGGGCTCGGCCTTGGTCAGGGTGGTCGGCGTCACGCTGATCACCACCGGGGTGACGATGCTGGCGCCACGCACCGCAATGGCCGCTGCGCCACGGTGAAATTCCGGTACTTGCCCCGGTGTGGTGCGCGTGCCCTCGGGGAACACGATCAGGGTCTGGCCTTCCTGCAGGGCGCCGGCTGCTTCGTCGAGCATGTCCATGCTGCCGCTGTTGCTGATGAAGCCGGCGGCGCGGATCGGCCCGCGCATGCAGGGGTTGTCCCACAGGCTCTGCTTGACCACGCAGTTGGCGTCGCGGATGAAGGCGATCAGCACCACCACGTCGATCAGCGAGGGGTGGTTGGCGATCACCATCTGCCCCGGACGGCCGAGGCGCTCGGCGCCCTCGACCTCGTAGGTCAGCACGCCGGTGCGGAACATGAACTGGACGAACCAGTAGAAGGTGCGGCTGACCACGGCGCGCGCGCGGGTGCGGTGGGCCAGGGCGTCGCCCGGCAGCAGGGCGAGCAGCGGGAAGACGACGATGCGCAGCAGCACGCCGCCGATGCCGAACAGCGAGAAGCTCAGCGCGGTGGCGATCAGGCGCCACCAGTAGGGCGCGCTGTAGGCACTCAGGCCTTGCTGCGAGACCAGTTCCATTGTCGGCGTTTCCAGTGGTGTTGCAGGGAGGTCGTGCCGCCGCTCAGGGCGCGGACCAGTTCCAGGGCGTGTGGCCATGCAGTGCGCGGGCCGGAGCCCTCGACGAGTTGCAGCTGCCAGTCCGTGCCGGGCCGCAGCAGCAGGGCTACGGCGTAGGGGAAGGGCACGTCGTCGATATAGGGGCGATACAGCTCGGGCGGCGTCTCCTCGGCGACGATCAGCAGCACGCCGGGTGCGCCCTCGCCGAGCAGGGTGGCGGCTTCCAGCAGAGCCTGCTCCAGGCCGTCGCCTTCGGCGGCCAGGGCGGTCATTTCGCTGGTGTCGCCACGCTGGATCGACCACAGGCCGATGATCGCGTTGTGCACCGAGAGGCTGAACTGGGTGGGCGAGAGCGGCTCGTCGTGGGCCAGGTCGCTGAGGATCGCCAGGGTGCGCGGGGTTTCGCCGTGACGCGAGGCGAAAACCAGGGGCATGGGGCCGTACTCTTTGGCCAGCGGCCAGGCGACGTGGAAGGCCATGCGTGCCAGGCGGCTCAAACGCCGGCGCTGCATGGCCGGAAGAAAGCCGACATCGGGCTGTTCGCCGCCGTCCTGCGGGGCGAAGGGGGCCTGTTGCCAGGCGTGCCAGTCGGCTGTGCTGTCCAGGCCAGGGGCCCAGGCACGCCAGTGTTCGATCCTGAATTGAGTCACGCTGAGAGCTCTTCTCGGCCCGTCGGGAGGGCATCCTTGTCAACGACTGGTCCGGCGGGAGCAGGCGGGACCATGGCGAGGTGCTGGCATTATCCAGACCGTGCGCGGCCCGCGCAAACTCCAATATGACCGACCGGACAGGAGGAACGCGCCCGAGCCGCATATTCCTCGCCCTTGACACGGGCTTTGCATAGAATCCCAGACCATCTGCGATCAGGGAGGTGTCACATGCGGCGCGTGGTGTTCAATCAGAAGGGCGGCGTAGGCAAGTCCAGCATTGCCTGCAATCTGGCGGCGGTGAGTGCGGCGGAGGGGTATCGCACCCTGCTGATCGACCTGGATGCCCAGGCCAACTCGACCCATTACCTCACCGGCCTGACCGGCGAGGACATTCCCATGGGTATCGCCGACTTCTTCAAGCAGACGCTCTCGGCCACGTCCTTCAAGAAGGGCAAGGTGGATATCTACGAGACGCCGTTCGACAACCTGCACGTGATCACCGCGACCGCGGAGCTGGCCGATCTGCAGCCCAAGCTGGAGCAGAAGCACAAGATCAACAAGCTGCGCAAATTGCTGGAAGATCTGTCCGAGGACTACGATCGGATCTACCTGGATACTCCGCCGGCGTTGAACTTCTACACGGTTTCCGCGCTGATCGCTGCCGATCGCGTGTTGATCCCCTTCGATTGCGACAGCTTCTCGCGCAATGCCCTGTATGGCCTGCTGCAGGAAATCGACGAGCTGAAGGATGATCACAACGAAGACCTGCAGGTGGAGGGCATCGTGGTCAATCAGTTCCAGCCGCGCGCGACCCTGCCGCAGCAGCTGCTCGATGAACTGGTCGCCGAAGGTCTGCCGGTACTGCCGGTGAACCTGATGAGTTCGGTGAAGATGCGTGAGTCGCACCAGGCCTGCATGCCGCTGATCCACCTGGACCGCAGCCACAAGCTGACCCAGCAGTTCGTCGAGCTGCACAATCTGCTGGAAAGCTGAGTTTTCTCAGTCATGAAAAAGGCGCCCTAGGGCGCCTTTTTCATTTCTATGGTGGAGAGCCCGCGAGCTAGAGCCAGGCTAGGCGAAATCAGGCGAGGGCGCGGAGTTTACTCGTTGTAAATGAGCAGCCCGAGCCTGATTTCAACGACGCATGGCCGACGCGCAGCTGGCTCTCAGCGCACGACGAAGATGTCGCAGGGTGCCTTGTGCAGGTAATGCTGCGCCAGGCTGCCGAGCAGGGCCTGCGACAGCGCGCTGCGGCCGTGGCTGCCGAGTACCAGCAATTGCGGCTGCTGGCTGGCGATGTGCTCCTGCAGGGTGCGCAGGATGCCGCCGGTGCGCACTTCGTGGCTGAGCTTGGGTGCGTTGGCGGGCAGGCGCAGCGCCTCGTCGTGGATCAGCTGGTCGATCAGTGCGCGCTGGGTCAGCAGTTCGGCCTGCTGGGCATTGCCCTTCTGCTGCGGTTCGAATACGTGCAGGGCATGGATGTTCGCCTCGCTCGGCAGCAGCAGCCCGGCCTGGTGCAGGGCGGTGCAGGCACACAGCGAGAAGTCGATGGCGGCCACCGCGCTGCGGTAGGGCTCGGCCTCGTCGCGGGCGGCGAGCAGCAGTGGCACCGGGCAGCGCCGGGCGATGCGGTCCAGGGTGGTGCCGGAGAACAGCTCGTGGCGCTGATGGTGGGCACCGAGTACCAGCAGGTCGGCGCCACTCTGTTGCACCTGTTCCAGCACGCCCTCGGCGGGCTTGCCCTGGCACAGGCGCAACTGGCTGCCGGGCGGGGCGAAGGCGGTGAGGCTGCGGTCGAGCGTCTGCTCGATGCGTTCGCGCTCGGCCTGGCCCAGCTTGGGGTCGAACACGTGTAGCAGGGTCAGCCTGGCGTTGTGCTGGCGGGCGATCTGGGCGGCGCGGCGAAGGGCTAGATCGGCGGTGTCGCGCAGGTCGTGCGCGATAAGGACGTGTCCTGTCATTTCGTTCCCCTTGGGGCGCCTCGTCCATGCGCGGCGCCAGTGAAACCTCTGCGGGTTTTTTAGAATGTGCTTTCTAAATAGACCCGCTTGGGCTCGGGGACAAGTCCCGTACGTCAGTGTTTACGCAATTGATAGAGAGCGCTCGTTTCGGCCACCACTTCGCCGCTGCCGTCGCGCAGCTGCAGCTCCAGGCGGTAGTCGGCTTTGCCAGCCAGTTCGGCCTCGGCCTGGATGCGTTCGATCTCTGCGGCATCCAGTCGCGCCTCGACCGAGATGTCGCTGGTGGCCGGCCGGCGGAAGCGCAGGTTCATTTCCTTGATCAGCGGGTAGAAGCGCTGCACGTCGAAGCTGGTGAGGAACAGCGCTCCACCCGGGATCTCGGCCAGGGTGAACAGCGCGCCGGCATAGAGGGTGCCGATGTGGTTCTGGTTGCCGGCCAGCGGCATGCGCAGGCGCACGAATCCGGGTTCGAGCTGCTCGGCCTTGAGGCCGCAACGTTTGACGAAGTCGATCTTCTCTTCGGTGAATACGCGGGCCATCTCGGCGGGTAGCGGCATGGCGGGGCTCCTGGCAGGGTTGCCCCGAGACTAGCCGCTGGCGCGGTGGCGGCAATGACCGCGGCGCTCGTCGCGGCTGACCGATCCGCTCAGATCGTCAGATGCCCTGGCTGCGCAGCCAGCCGAGCAGCTGTGGCAGCGGCAGGGCGCCGGCCTGGCGAGCGACTTCGACGCCGCCGCGGAACAGGATCAGGCTGGGGATGGAGCGGATGCCGAGCTGCCCGGCCAGTTGCTGGTTGGCCTCGCTGTCCAGCTTGCCCAAGCGGCAGCGACCCTGCAGCTGGCTGGCGGCCTGCTGGAAGGTCGGTGCGAAGGCCTTGCACGGCCCGCACCAGTCGGCCCAGACATCGACCAGCAGCGGCAGGTCGCCCTTGAGCTGGGCCGCGAAGCTCGCCTGGGTCAGTTCGAAGGGTTTGTCGGGCAGCACGGCGCTCTTGCAGCGTCCGCAGATCGGCGCATCGCTCAGGCGCTCGCCGGGAATGCGGTTGAGGCCATTGCAGGCGGGGCAGGGAATCAGCAGGGGTTGGCTCATGTCGGTGTCCTCCTGTCGCCTAGATGGAGGTGACAGGCGTGCAAAGCAAGGGCGTCAGAACAGCGACTTGTAGATGTTGAAGGCGCTGATCAGGGTGATCAGGCAGCCAACGATGGTCATCAGGGTGCGCGCCGGGATCTTCTTGCACAGGAGAGCGGCGAACGGTGCGGCGAACAGGCCGCCGAAGACCAGGCCCGCAACCATCAGCCAGGTATCCAGCTCGCCGGCCAGCAGGATGAAGGAGGCCGCGCTGGACAGGGTCAGGAAGAACTCGGCGAAGTTGACCGAGCCGATGGTGGTGCGCGGGTCGCTACCGGAGCCGATCAGGCTGCTGGTGACCACCGGGCCCCAGCCACCGCCGCCGGCGGCGTCGACGAAGCCGCCGAACAGGGCCAGCTTGGCCACGTGCTTGGGCGCCTTGCGCTGGGCCACATGCAGGTAGGCCTTGCGCAGGATGTACAGGCCCATCAGCAGCAGGTAGGCGGAGATGAAGGGCTTCATCACTTCGCCATCGAACTGGGTGATCAGGATGGCGCCGAGCACCGCGCCGATGATGCCGGGCAGCAGCAGGCGCAGGAACAGCGACTTGTTGACGTTGCCCAGCTTGACGTGGGAGATGCCGGACAGGCCGGTGGTGAACACTTCGGCGATGTGTACGCTGGCGCTGGCAGCAGCCGGTGAGGCGCCGGCGCTGAGCAGGAAGGTGGTGGCGGTGATGCCATAGGCCATGCCCAGGGCGCCATCCACGACCTGGGCGAGGAAGCCGACGGCCACCGCGCTCCAGAAGGTCGGGTTGCTCAGCGCGGCTTCGACGATCTGCATGCCGGTCTCGCCGCCGTGGTCGCCGAAGAACAGGCGCCAGGCCAGGAAGCCGAGCAGGCTGACCAGGATCAGCACCGCCGCCCACATGGCGGCGCGCAGCACGGGGTGGTTGTCCGGGTGCGAGACGTAGTCTTCCACCGGCGGCAAGCCGAGTGCTTCATGCTCCGCGTTGAGCGGGCTCTGGCTGAGGTCGAGGTCGCGGATCTTCATGCAACGGCTGCCTGACAGTGGGTGGTAGAACAGGCTGGAATAAGCAGGCGGCGAAGATAATGGCCTTTGCTTAGATAGTCTAAGAATGTTTGTGTAGGTTTATATTCTTTTTGGTTTTGTACGGAGATTGCCTGGCTGCATCGCCCTGGCCTAGGCTTGGCCACCTTTCTCGCAGGGATGCCCCATGACCTCCAGTGCCCGCCCGAGCAATACCACCCTGGTGCTGCTGGCCTCCCTCTACTGCGCCCAGGGCCTGCCCTCGGGGTTGGTAGCGCACTCGCTACCGGTGTTGCTGCGTCAGCATGGCGTCGACCTGGCGCTTATCGGCCTGCTCAAATTGCTGGCGCTGCCCTGGCTGCTCAAGGTGCTGTGGGCGCCCTGGATAGACCGCATCGGCTCGCGCCGCCTCGGACATCATCGCGGCTGGATCCTGCCGCTGCAGGGCACGGTGATTCTCTGCCTGGCGAGCCTAGCGCTGATTGCCCCGCAGGCATTGTTCGAGTCGGCCTTCTGGCTGCTGCTGGGCACGTTGCTGATCATCAACCTGGCTGCCGCGTCCCAGGACGTGGCCACCGATGGCCTGGCCGTGCGCCTGCTGCCGGAGCGCTGGCGCGGCCTGGGCAACAGCCTGCAGGTGGGCGGCTACAAGGTCGGCATGCTGGCCAGCGGCAGCGGCCTGCTGCTGGTGATCGGTGGGCTGGGCTGGAACCTGTCGATCGGACTGCTGGCCGGGGCGCTGTTGCTGCTGACCCTGCCGATCATTCTGTTCCCGGAAAAGCGCCTGTTGCCGCAGCACGCCGAACAGTCCGAGCCCGCCGGCCCCGGCCTGCTCTGGCACCACTACAAGGGGCTGCTGGCCCAGCCGGGCATGCTGGCCTGGCTGGCGGTGGTGCTGACCTTCAAGCTTGGCGATGCGCTGGGTTCGCCGATGATCAAGCCGATGCTGGTGGACCAAGGCTGGACCACCACCGACCTCGGCCAACTGACCCTGATCAGCAGCCTTGCCGGCATCGGCGGCGCCCTGCTCGGCGGCCTGCTCTACGCCCGCTTGGGAGCCCTGCGTTCACTGCTGATCTTCGGCGCCCTGCAGGCGCTAGGCATCGCTGGCATGGCGCTGTTGGTGGGCAGAGGTGCCGATACGGAACTGGTCTACGCGATCTCGTTGTTCGAACAGATCGCCGACGGCATGTCCACCGTGGCCCTGTTCGCCGTGATGATGCGCATGTGCCGCCCCGAGCACGAAGGCGCCGATTTCACCCTGCAGGCCAGTGCGCAGATTCTCCTGGCGGGGCTGGTGGGCGCCTGCAGTGGGGTGCTGGCCAAGGTGGTGGGGTATCAGATGCTGTTTGTATCGGCCGGAGTTCTGGCGGTATGCATGCTTATGCTATTGCCCTGGTTCTTCGTGCGACATTTGTCGGCTGAGCGCGTTTCGACCGTTCAATCCTGAGCATTACCAGCGTGGGGGCCTGGGTTGCTCGTTGTCGGTTGGAACCTTGGCGTGGGCTATTCCAGGGCTTTGCGTAGGCTACTGACGCCGAAAGCCTCCACGCTTCACTCTTGCACGCCTTAAGCCTGCGTTCCCGCTGCGGGGCGAACGAGTTGGTGTGCGAACCATCTGTACTCAAGTGTGTGCTGAGGTGGTCTGCGGTTAGAGCGATGAAAGAAACCTAACCTGTTGTGGTAGGTGATTCGGTGGACGGCTCGGCGAATTTGATCTGGTAGTAACCCAGCAGGTTTTGACCCTTGGCGAAGGCCTTGCGTATATCTGCGCTCTCCTTGAGCAGTGTTTCGCTCGGCTTTGCATGCTGGTCTGCAGGCAAGGGCTGCGACCAGTCCAGCACTTCCTGTGGAAAGACGGCCTTGGGGCGGCGGTTGACCCACTGGGCGATATGGCAGGGTAAAGTCCAGCCGCTGCAGAACTGGATGACCAGAAAGCCGAAGACATAGCGCGGCCACCAGTGCTCATTGCGGTACACACCTCGGCACATGTGGAAGTAGGCCACGGTACCCTCCTGAAACTCTTCATCGGACAGTACTGGCGTGGGCAGGGCCGCAGTGCCTTCTTCCATATACATACGAATGGCTTCCCACTCGCTGACCGCCAGGCCCAAGTTGCCGCTGGGTATGGTGACCCAATAGACATCGCCGCTACTGGCGTTACGCAGGCCGAGCATCAGGGCAAAGCTGGGCATGACGGCGTACTGGCTAACGATCTGACTGGCC
The DNA here is from genome assembly GCF_028649395.1 of Pseudomonas sp. Gutcm_11s. Lineage (GTDB taxonomy): Bacteria > Pseudomonadota > Gammaproteobacteria > Pseudomonadales > Pseudomonadaceae > Aquipseudomonas. The sequence goes on from NZ_JAQSUW010000017.1 coordinate 656,264, forward strand.
GAAACGCAGGCAATCACCTCTTCCCAGGACACATAGACCGGAGCCTCGCCGCGAAACACCAGGGCGGCTTCGCGGCGCTGGCGGTTAAAACGGACAGGGGATCGGGAGCCGATACTGCGGACAAGGCGGAACATGTTGTAGCCGGCCAAGGCAGCCATGCAGGCAATAAAGCCCCACATAATCGGGTTAAGTTCGTAGTGCAGCCAACTGGGCCAGAACGGCTCTTTATCTCGTCTGAGCCAGGCACCCAAACCCGCTGCAAAGAAGTGCAATATCACCAGTGCCATGACTGAGCCGATATAGGCCCGTGCGGCGAATTCGACGCTGGCCTGGCCGGCGGCTACATCCAGAAAGACCTCATTGGCCTCCTGATGTAGGTTCTGCCCGCTGAGGGCTGGCATGCCGGTAGGCACCGGCTGGGGCGCCAAGTAGAACACCTCGGTGCCGGCTTCACGCTCGAAGTCCCCTGCGTGGGGTAGGCGTTCATGCGGGCTACCAGACATTCAGCTAGTTGCCTCGCCGTTTGCCGGATGACTCTTGTCCTTGCCGCGGCGCTTGCGACTCGGTGAGATGTTGCTGGGCATATTCTCCGCCGGCTCGCTGAAAGAGGCCTTGAAGTACTGCATAAAATTCAGTCCGCGAGCGTAGGCAGCCTGGACTTCGGCGCTTTGTTTCAACAGTTCTGCGCTGGGTTTGGCCCATTGCTCGGCAGGCAGGGGTTGAGACCATTCGCGAACGGCTTTGGGAAAGCCGGCCTTGGGCAGGTGACTGAACCACTCGGCCACATGGCAGGGGATGGTCCATCCGGTGAAGAACTGCAATAGCCACCAGCTGCGATAGCGGATAAAGCCGAGCTCTTCGCGGTAGATATCGCAGGCCGCCCGGAAGTAGGCGAGGCTGCCTTCCTCATGCTCAGCTGGCGGTGGTGGTGGCAGGGCGTCGGGGCCTTGTTCCATAAAGATGCGCAATGCCTCCCACTCGCTGACGGCAAACATCAGGCTGGGTGATGGCACGGTGAGCCAGTACATCTGCCCTTCCAGCGTGTCGCGAAAGCCAAGACGTAGGGCGAAATGGGTGTTGAGCGCATATTGGGTGATGGTCTGTTCCACCGAGGCGCAGGCGATTAGCTCTTCCCAGGGGATAAAAGCTGGTTTGCCCTTGGCAGGCACATAACAGACCTCGCGGCGCTGGCGATTGAAACGTATGGGGGGATGCCGGGTTTCCTGGTAGACGGCATAGGCGAAGATGCCTCCAAAAGCTGTGGCGAAGAACAGCATGAAGAGCCACATGTACCAGTTCATAAAAAAGAACTTCAGAACAAAGTTCCAGATTGATGAGCCACGATCAACATAGTCAACCCATCCCAGAAAAATGGCACATGTAAAGAAAAAGACTAAGCCTGCGATAAGGGTCCCCATGGTGACCCGTACGCCGAACTCGATACGCCCAGTGCCTTGGGCAAAATCCAGGTAGGTGGAGTTGATTTCACGGTGCATCTGTTGAGCACTGATTGCCGCCTGACCGGTCGGCACCGGGCGGGGCGCCAGATAGAGGATTTCCAGGCCCGTTTGACGCTCGATATCGCCTGCTTGAGGCAGGCGTTCGTATTGGCTGTCAGGCATGCAGGTGCTCCGGCATGATCGTGATGAATGTCGTCGTCGAGCTAGGTGGTGGGCTGGTTTTGGCGGCGGTGATCGGCTTTTTCAGTTGGGTCATCACCAAGGGCAGGCTGTAATGCAGGTAGCCCTTGTCACCCAGCAGCGGCTTTTCAGCCATCTCTGGCTGGCAGACCAAACGTAGCGATAACATGCTTTGTGGGCCGAACCAGTCAATGGGTAGACGTAATTCCAGGGCCAGGGGCTCGCGACTGATCACGCGGAGCCTATCGCGTAGCTCTTGCCCCACATCCCGCACATGTTCAAACCCGCCGCGCAGTTCGGCGGTCCAGAACAAGGGGTGCTCCGCCAGGCTGGCGGCACGTAGGCCAGGCACATCTAGGCGATAGCTACGCCACAGTTCGCCGTCGCCGCGGTCTTGGGTCGGGCCAATTTCACTTATCAAAGGTTTCAAAGTTGCCTCGGCCAACGCCTGGTAGTGACTGGTCCAGTCCCAGGCCTTGTCTTCGAGGCCCCAGCAGCTTTGCAGCAGCCAGCGTTGGTGATCGTCCAGGTTGAAGTAGTTGTAGAGCGTTTCTCCGCCAATCTGGAGGCCGGTAAAAGCCAGTCCCCAGGGGCTGATACGGGTGGCGAACGTCATGAAGCGTACGCCGCGGGTTGCCCAGGCAGCGGACAGCGCGGCGCGCCTGGTCAGGGCCGGTGTTTCCCCCATCAGTGTTGTGGCTTCGCGACCCAGCAGGAAAATATCTATTCCTCCTTTGACTGTGGTCGCGGCCCCGACTGCGGTGCTGCCCATATCTCCGGCCAGGGCCATGGCCGCGCCGACTCTCTCGCCTGTGGTTCCCGTAAGCAGGGCATCGGTCCATTTGTTCCAGTTCTGCAAGGTCGTGCCCAGAGCGGCGAGCGTGGCAAAGAAGCTGATGGGGGTTCCCAAGGCCAGGCCCAACTTGCCGAGGCGGACTGAGAAAAGCGCTCCTGAGCGTGGCTGAGTGCTGGTATTCAGAGCCTTGAGCACGGTATCCACCATGGCGATATGGGCGCCTTGGTAGATGGACAGACCTGCGGAAACAGTGCCTGAGAGTGCCCCTGCCATAATAAAGAACTCTTTAGGAGTTCTTTGATCTGCTCCGAGGGTGCGCCATGTGCCCAGCGCTGCCATAGCATTCTGTATTTGCGCATAGAACAATACGCTGGGTAGCCAGGCACTCTTGAAGGCGGCCTTGTAGGTGCCGGCAGTACCGTAGCCCTTGAGCTGGCCGCTGCTCATGCGGCGTATCTCATTCTCCAGCGCGACCTGCTGGGCCGCATCCAGCCCACGAATACGTACTCCATTGTGACCTTGGGCCAGGGTGCTGGTTGGGCTTAGGTTGTGCTCCAGTTGCAGGCGGAGCTTGTCGCGTTGGGTGCGAATTTGAACCAGTTGCTGGTTGTAGGCCTGCTTTAGCTTTTTGGCCTGCTCGCGTTGCGCCGGGGGAAGGCTGCGCTTCTTGCTGTCGCGTTGGGCTTGATTGCGCTTTACGACTAGTTCGTCCTCGGTTCTGATCAGGTTGTTGAAGTCAGCCAGGGTGGTGGTGAAGCGCTGGATTTCATTAGGTTTGGCCGGATCCAACCAGGCTTCTTGTTGTCGCAGGGCAAGCAGTTGACCGAGGCGCTGGCCATTGTTGGCATGACTGTCGAACTCATCGAGCAGCTTATCCAGGTTGCCGGTCTGGAGTTGTGCCTGGGCCTTTTGCAGCCATTTGTCGGTCCGCATGGCAAGTGCCGGCACATAAGCCGCATTGATCACCAGACTGACCTGTTGAGCCTGAGGTGACAGGCTCAGGCTTTTGGCCCAATAGCTGCCCAGCAGGCCATCGATGTCTTCCTGTTTGGCAAGTGCCTTGGCCATCGCCTTTTTGACATTGCCGACCTTCTCCAGCCACTTGGCGATTTTGGGAATTTGCTTGGAGAGAAATGCTTCGGTAAGGCGAGTCTGGAAGGCAGGCAGCACATAGTAGGGATAGGTATGGAAGTACTCGCCGATGGCCGCGAGGCTTTCCTCGGTACGACACAGATCGCGGACGCAATTCTGTTCGGTGACCAGCGCGGCCATTAACTGATCGGGATGGTCTGGGTCGAAGTACCAGGCACTGCGGTGGAATTCGCCTTTGGTGAAGATGGTTATCCGGTCGTCGGTTATACGGTCCAGGCGGGAGGTCCAGCGCTTGAGATGAATCCTTTCATCTTCAAGGTATTTCTGCATTTCCTCGTGACGGACTAGGTCGTGGATACCGCGGGCGCCCCAGCCTTTCCCCTCTAGGGTCCCTTCGTGCTGGTCTTCGAGTATTTCGATGTCGTCCTCAAGGTCGTCGTACAGGTCTTCACCGAGCGCGTCGATCATGGCTTGTTTTTTGGCATCCATCTCCCGCTTGGCTGCAATGGTGCGAGGATCGGATACGACGTTGCGGGCGTAATAGCCGCCAACCTTCTCCGCCACCGGGGGACGACGCTTCTCCCACAGCCACTTATTGCGAGCTTGAATGTAGGCGTAGATTTTCTCGCGCTGGGCAGGGGTAGTTTTATTGAACAAGTCTTCACTGGTGCCGGCTTGGCGAGCGGTGGAGTTGTTCACTGTCATCAGCGTCTCGATATAGCTGCCAATGACGTATTTCAGCTCTTTGCGTTGCTGCCCGACCCAGCTTTCGATCCAGCCGACGACCTTGTCCTGCTCGTCGGCTAGGTCACGCATGACGCCGATGCTGTCCTTGAGCACCAGATAGAGGTGGTCGTGCTCGTACTTGGGCAGTAGGGCTTTCTTCACTTCGCCGAGCTGGGTCTTGCGGTAGAGCGGTTGGTGTTCCCAGCAATAGTCCTGGCTTTCCTCGGGGTGGGCACCCACCGGGGCCTTGGTAGAGGCAGGCTGTTCGGCCAGTTCCGCTATCCATTTGGCGGCCTGTTTCTCAGTCAGGAGGAGGGGGCCACCTTTTTCGCAATCGGCTTTTGTTAGATCGACCACTTGCATGAAAAGGTCGCGCTCTGCTCGGCTCTTGAGCATTTGTGAGCATTTGAAGGCGGTCCACTGCACTTCCGAAAAGCTGACATGCAGGGTACTTCCGCGCGGAAAGACCAAACGATCATCTGTCAGGTTGCCCTGACGCTTGTCCTGCGTGGCCTCCTTACCTTTCCAGAGAAACTTGGTGACAGAACCTTTCTCTACCCGGTACTCATGCAAATAGCCGGTGCTGTTATCAATCACATACAGCCAGCCATCTCGTATTAACCGGATGCCCAGTGGCCTCGATTTGAGTTTGTAAGGCACTGCTACTTCGCTGGCTGGGTCGAGGCGCTCTACCAAGCCATAGCGCAGTGGCAGCAGTTGCACTTTGTTCTTCATCAACGGACATGCGCCGCTTGTGGCCTTGGCGTCGCTGCTGCTCTTGGGCGCCAGGTTCGGATTCTTGCCGCTGCTGCGTGGTGGTTGCTGGGCGGTCATGTGGGATTCCTTTCCATGGACTCGGCTCGCTCCCAGGCCAGCTCGGCGGCCTGCTCGATACGCTGTTCGGGAGATGCTGCGGAGGGCGTATTCAGCAAGGCTGCGATGTCAGCGTGCCGCTCCAGGGCATGCTCGCCGAGAAAGCCAAAAATGTTGGCGTATAGGGTGATGGCTCGCTCGCTGTTGAAACCGCGCGCATAGGCATTCGAGGCAAGCCCGTGTAAATGCTGCCAGCGCTCCGGCCCCTGCAGCTGGGGCTGATAGCTGGGGAAGAACTCATGCATATGTGCATCGAGCTGGATGACGCAGCTGCGCAGGCTGACCTCTCCCAGCAGTTCCAGCTGATCCTCGGAGAGTTGATAGGGTTTCTCCCGGGCGATTCTGGGACCGGTCGCCGGGCGGGGATACTGGCGCCAGGCATGTTTCGTGCGATCTATCAGGGCAATAAGCTCGAATGGCCCGAACAGGGTGGCATCGCCTATCTGCATGGCATGTTCGAGCAAGGCTCCGGCTACCGCCGGGTCGGCCAGGCGAAGGAGTATTTCTTCGCCGAGAGGGTGCCTGACGCTGCTTAGCCAGCGTAAGTGCATCAGTTGATCTTCCCGGTCGGCTTTGCTGAACAACAGATAGCCCCATTCCTCATCGGCATGCTGCAGATGCTGAACGAGCGCCGGATCACCAGGGCCACTCAGGCGCACCAGGCAAGGAGAGACGTCGCTCAGGTCGGACCAGCGGGTACCTGCATACAGCGGTTCGAAGTCAGGCTCTGGGTTCCACTCATAGAGTCGGCGGGGTAGTTCTTCCACGCTGATGCCGTCGAGCAGAAGGCTCACCTGGGCATCCCATGGCAGTCCGGCCGGCAGCTCGGAATGCGGGCGGTCATTACTCGGCATCCGCAGCCTCCCGCTTGGCTGCTTCGCAGATGGCACATAGCGGTTTCTTCTGCATCAGCGCTTGGCGTTGCGCCTGGATCAATAGTTCGCCTGCTTTATCACTGTCAGCAGCTACCACCTTGCCCGGCAGGATGGGCGCCGCACCTGTTCCACCACCCGGCCCTCCACCCGAGTTGATCTTGATCTGCGGGCCGACCAGGGTGACGCCGCTGGCGTCCAGTTTGATGAAGCTGCCGGCGGCCTTGAAGGTGAGTTCAGCGCCGGCTTCGAGGATGACTTTGAGACCGCTGGAGAGGTGTATCTCGTTGCCCGCCTCGACAAACTGCCCCGTGCCCAGCTTCACATGCTGATTGGTGGCCACGGTGAGGTGGTCGTTGGCGCGGATCTCGGTCTTGCGATCCTTGTGGGTAGTGTGGTGTTCCTCGGCTTTCAGCTCGGTGTAGCTGTTGGCTTCGACGGTGTCGTGGCGCTCGTGGCCGATGCGGATCTTCTGGTCGTGTTCGACGTTCTCGTCCCAGTTCTTCTGGGCGTGGATGTAGATCTGCTCCTGGCCCTTGCGGTCCTCGATGCGCAGCTCGTTGTAGCCGCCACCGCCCGGGCTGCTCAAGGTCTTGAAGACGGTCCTGGTCTTGTTCGCCGGCAGGTCGTAGGGAACGACATGTTCCTTGTGGTACAGACAGCCGGTGACCAGGGGTTGGTCGGGATCGCCCTCCAGGAAGGTGACCAGCACCTCCATGCCGATGCGCGGAATGGCGATGCCGCCGTAGCGGTCACCGGCCCAGCTGGAGCTGACGCGCAGCCAGCAGCTGGTGGTGTCGTCGGCCTGACCTTCGCGGTCCCAGTGGAACTGCACCTTCACCCGGCCGTACTGGTCGCAGTGGATCTCTTCACCCTTGGGGCCGGTGACCACGGCGCTCTGGCTGCCGAGGATGCGCGGCTTGGGGTGGTCCAGCGGCGGCCGCCAGGGTGTGTCCCACGGCGTGGCGCTGAAACGGTTGCGGTAGCCCTGGTTGAAACCGTCGTCGGCTTGTCCTGCTTCCTTGCGGCCGCCGAGGAAACTGGTGATGGACTCTTCCAGCACCTGGGGCTGCTTGCCCTCGTGGTGGATCTCGTTGAGTAGCCACAGCTGGTTCCAGTCCGCGCGCGGATGGGCGGAGAGGTCGAGGAAATGGCCTGTGCGCAGCAGCGGCTGATCGCTCTCGCCTTCGGCCAGCTGCTGGTCGCTGCGATGGCGTTCCAGGGCGCGCTGGCTCAAGTGCTTGCCACGGCCGCGCTCGGTGAAGCGGCCGGGGTAGTCGTAGTCTTCCAGGTCCGGCTTGGCCTCGCCTTTGTGGGCCGCTTCCAGCAGCAGACGCGGCTTCTCGAAGTCGTAGTCGCGGCGGGTGACGCGGCTGGTGCGGGTGGCCAGGCGCAGGGCGAAGCGCTTGATCACCGGCTCGTCCGCCACCAGGCCGGAGTCCTGCTGGTAGGCGGTGGTAGCAAGCTTGGGAAAACCGGTCTGGTCGTCGCCAAACACCAGCACATGGCCATCGGGCGTGTGCTGGAAGTGGTAATGGATGCCTTCTTCCTCGCACAGGCGCTGGATGAAGTGCAGGTCGGATTCGTCGTACTGCACGCAGTAGTCGCGAGCCGGATACGTACCGCCCAGCTGGAAGCGCTGACCACTGCCTTCGAGGACGCCGTGGTCGCTCAGTACCTGGGCGACGATCTGCGGCACCGTGAGGTGCTGGAAGATGCGCTGATTAACCCGGTGGCCGAGCCAGGCCAGCTGCGGGCGCAGGGTCAGGTGATAGCGGGTCAGGCGTTGGCCGGAATCGCCCTGGGCGCAGGCATGGACCTGGGCGTGGATGCCGTTGCCCTGCGCATCCAGGGTGAGAAAGGCCGGCTGGCCGAGCAGCGTGTCCAACTCCAGGTCCGGACGCTGGCTGACCAGCGTGACCTCGAACACGAAGGGCTGGCTGAGTACCTCGTGGCCGGTGAACTCAAGCACCTGAAAATCGTGCTCGACGCCGGGCAGGCTCAGGCTGAAATGCGTCTGGTTGGCGGGGGCGAACATCCGTTGTTCCTTCTGCCGAAAGGGCATCGGCCAGGAGGCCTGGCCGATGGGCCAGCTCGCGTACCTGCGAGCCTGGGCATTGTCGG
>NZ_JAQSUW010000018.1 GCF_028649395.1 Pseudomonas sp. Gutcm_11s
ACGTTCAGCGTGCCGTTGCTGACGCTGGTGCCGCCGCCGTAGGTGCTGGCGCCGCTGAGGGTCAGGGCGCCGCTGCCGACCTTGTCCAGGCCGCCGGCGCCACCAATGACGCCGCCGAAGCTGCTGTTCTGGTTGTTGCCACCCAGGCCGAGGGTGAAGCCGTTGTTGACGGTCACGCCCCCCGCGCCAGCCAGCGCACCAATGGTCTCGTTGCCGCTGACCAGCAGCTGGGTGCCGCTGGCCAGGTCGACCTGGGTGGTATCCGCCAGTGCGCTGCCGCCACTGACTTCGAGGTTGCCGGCCTGCACGCTGAGCGGCCCGGTGAAGCTGTTGCTGCCGTTGAGGGTGGTGGTGCCAGCACCGGTCTTGGTCACGCCGCCGCTGCCGGAGATGCTGCCGGCGTAGGTGCCGTTGCCGGTCTGCGTGATGTTGATCAGGGCGTTGTTGACGATGTCGGTGACCAGGTTCTGCGCGCCGCCCTGCAGGGTGCCAGCGTTGACCGACAGGGTGCCGCCATAGCCGCCGTTGCTACCGCCGAGGGTGAGTACGCCGTTGCCATTCTTGATCAGCGCGCCGTTGCCGCTGAGGTTGCCGTTCAGGCCGAGAGCATTGTTGCCATTGAGGGTCAGGGCGCCATTGAGGGCGATATCGTTGCCCAGGTTCATCGCGCCGCTGGTGCTGAGGTTGGCCGGGCCGCCGACCGTCAGAGCACCGCTGCCCAGCGCATTGGCGTTGCCGAGCAGCAGGCTGCCGGCATTCAGGCTGGTGTTGCCGCTGTAGCCACTGTTGTTGCCGTTGAGGGTCAGGCTGCCGGCGCCATTCTTGATCAGTGCGCCGCTGCCGCTGAGTACGCCCGTCAGGCCCAGGTCCTGGCTGCCGCCGAGAGTAAGGGTGTTGCCGAGGGCGATGGCATTGCCCAGATTCAGCGTCTGGCTAGCGTCGAGGCCAGCGGCGCCGGTGACATTCAGCGTGCCGCTGCCCAGGGCACTGCCGTTGCCGACGATCAGGTTGCCGCTGCCAAGGGTGGTGCCGCCGGCATAGGTGTTCACGCCATTGAGGGTCAGGTTGCCGGCGCCATTCTTGATCAGCGCGCCGTTGCCGCTGACCACGCCGCCCAGCGCCAGGGCCTGGCTGCCGTCGATGGTCAGGGTGTTGCCCAGGCCGATGGCATTGCCCAGGGCAATGCCGGTGCTGGCGTTGAGGCTGGAGGCGCCGGTGACCGCGAGCGCGCCGGTGCCGAGGGCGGTGTTGTTGCCGAGGGTCAGGCGCCCGCCGTTGAGGGTGGTGCCGCCGGCATAGCTGTTGGCCGCGGAAAGGGTGAGGGTGCCGGCGTCGTTTTTCACCAGCGAGCCGTTGCCGGCGACTATGCCGTTGAGGCCGAGGTTGCTGGCGCCGACGATGGTCAGCGTGTCGTTCAGCTGCACGCCATTGCCGAGGCTGAGCGCAGTGTTGCTGCCCAGGTTGGCGGCGCCGGCCACGGTCAGGGCGCCACTGCCCAGCGCCGAGGCGTTGCCGACGATCAGGCTGCCGGCATTCAGCGTGGTGCCGCCGCCATAGCTGCTGGCGCCGTTGAGCACCAGGGTGCCGGCGCCGTCCTTGCTCAGGCCGCCGCTGCCGCCGAGGCTCTGGCCGAGGGTGAAGACGTTGCTCGCGCTGGCGATGTCGAAGCCGCCACCGCCGGCCTGCCAGGTGATGTCGCGGCTGGTACCGGTGAAGGTGTTGCCGGTCACGCGCAGGGTGCCGCCGTTGAACAGCAGGTCGCCGCCGGCATCGCCCAGGTTGGCGTCGCTGGCGACCTGCAGCACGCCCTCGCTGAGGGTGGTGTCGCCGAGGTAGTCGTTGGTGCCGCCGAGGATCAGGGTGCCGAAGTCGCGCTTGTTGATGCCGCCGCTGCCGGTGATGCGCGTGGCGATGGTGGCCGTGGCGTTGGGGTCGACCCGCACCACCAGGCTGCTGCCCGCCGCGGCCAGGCTGCCGCTGCCGCCGAGGGTGTAGCCGTCACTGACGAACTGCAGGCCGGTGGTGACCTGGTTGCCGACGACGTTGACGTTGCCGGCGGTGCCGGTGAACACGGCGAAGCCGTTGTTCCACACTTCCTGGGTGATGCCCGCCTGGTTGGTCCAGGTGCTCAGGCCGCCCCAGGTGCCGCTGCCACCGAGGATGCCGCCGAGGGTGTCGGCGGCGGAGTCCCAGAATTGCAGGGTGCTGCTGCCGTCCTGCAGCACCAGGTTGACCTGGCCATCGATGGCGGTCTGGATGGTCGCCAGGTTGCTGCCAGGCAGGGAGCCTAGCGCCATGCCGTTGTCGGTGAGCTGGCCCGCGGCGTAGTCGAACAGGCGGTAGGTGCCGAGGCCGAAGCCGCCGGCCGCGTTGACGTTGAGGGTGCCGTCGAGTACCAGGGCGCCATTGACCCGCACCAGGCTCTGGCTGGTGGGGGCGCCGAGGGTGGCATTGAGTTGCGAGCCGGCATTCAGGCTGAGGCTGTCGACGGTCAGGGTCTGCCCGCTGCTGGCGGCGAGTGCGCCGCCGTTGGCGACGTTCACCGCGCCGGCGATGGTGCCGGTGCCGGTCAGGGTCGCGCCGTTGCCGACCGCGACGCCGCTGCCCAGCGCGCCGGTGACGTTGAGGGTGCCGTTGCTGACGTTGGTGCCGCCGCTGTAGGTGTTGGCGCCGCTGAGGGTCAGGCTGCCGCTGCCGACTTTGTCCAGGCCGCCGGCGCCACCGATGACGCCGCCGAAGGTGCTGTTCTGGTTGTTGCCGCCCAGGCCGAGGGTGAAGGTGTTGCCGAGGGTCACGCCACCGGTGCCGGTCAGCGAGCCGATGGTTTCGTTGCCATTGATCAGCAGGCCGCTGCCGCCGGCCAGGTTGATCGCCAGGTTGTCGGCCACCGCCGTACCGCCATTCAGCGCGACGCTGCCAGCCTGCACATCGAGGCCGCCGGTGAAGCTGTTGCTGCCGCTCAGGGTCAGGGTGCCGGCGCCGCTCTTGATCACGCTGCCGCTGCCGGAGATCAGACCGCCATAGGTGCCGTTGGCGGCCTGGGTGATGTTGACCAGGGCGTTGTTGACGATGTTGTTGACCAGGTTCTGCGCACCGCCCTGCAGGGTGCCGGCGTTGACCGCGAGGGTGCCGCCGTAGCCGCCATTGCTGCCGCCGAGGGTGAGCGTGCCGCTGCCGTTCTTGATCAGCGCGCCGCTGCCGCTGAGGGCGCCATTGAGGCCGAGGTTGTTGTTGCCGTTGAGGCTCAGCTCGGCGTTCAGGGCGACGGCGTTGCCCAGGGTCAGCGGGCTACTGGTGCTGAGGGTCGAGACGCCGTTGACCGTCAGCGCGCCGCTGCCCAGTGCGGTGTTGCTGCCGAGGATCAGGTCACCGCCGGCCAGGTTGGTGCCGCCGGCATAGGTGTTGTTGCCGCTCAGGGTCAGGCTGCCACCGCCGCTCTGGCTCAGGCTGCCGGCACCGCTGAGCACGCCGCCGAAGGCGAGGGCATGGCCGGCTGTGTTTACGTTGAGTCCTGCTCCCAGCTGCACGGCGTTGTTCAGGCTGTAGTCGGCGTTGCTGCTGAGGGTGGCATTGCCGCCCACGGCCAGTGCGCCGCTGCCCAGGGCGTTGGCGTTGCCCAGGGTCAGGGTGCCGGCGTTGAGCTGGGTGCCGCCGTGGCTGTTGCTGCCGCTGAGCAGCAGGTTGCCGGCGCCGTTCTTGATCAGTGTGCCGCTGCCGCTGAGCGCGCCGCTCAGGCCCAGGTCATGGCTGCCGGCGAGGGTCAGGTTGGCGCCGAGGCCGATGGTATTGGCCAGGCTCAGGTTGCGGTTGCCGTCGAGGGTGGCGGCGCCGCTGACAGTGAGTGCGCCGCTGCCGAGGGCGCCGTTGTTGCCCAGGGTCAGGCTGCCGCCCGCCAGGTTGGTGCCGCCTGAGTAGGTGTTGGCGGCGTTCAGAGTCAGTGCGCCGGCGCCACTCTTGATCAGGCTGCCGCTGCCATCGAGCACGCCGTTGAGGGTCAGCGCCTGGGTACCATCGATGGTCAGGCCTGCGCCGAGGCTGAGGTTGTTGGCCAGCGCGACGGTGTTGTTGGCGTTGAGGCTGGCGGTGCCGGCGACGTTGAGCGTGCCGAGGCCGAGGGCGGTGTTGCTGCCCAGGCTCAGGCGCCCGCCGCTCAGCGTGGTGCCGCCGGCGTAGCTGTTGTTGCCGGAGAGGGTCAGGGTACTGCTGCCGTTCTTCACCAGCGCTCCACTGCCGGCGATTGCCCCGGTGAGGCCGAGGTCATGGCTGCCGGGCACGCTGAGGGTGCCGTTGAGCTGCACGGCATTACCCAGCGCGAGGGCGCTGCTGCTGTCCAATGTGGCGGCGCCACCGACGGTGAGTTGGCCGCTGCCGAGCGCCGTGGCGCTGCCGACCACCAGGCCGCCGTTGTTCAGCGTGGTGCCGCCGGCGTAGGTGTTGGCGTTGCTGAGGGTGAGCACGCCACTGCCGTTCTTGACCAGCGCGCCGCTGCCGGACAGCACGCCGTTGAGCGTGGTGTTGTTGGCCCCGGTCAGGCCCAGGGTGGCATTGAGGGCGATGGCGTTGGCGATCACCCGGTTGGCGGTGCTGCTCAGGGTCGAGTTGCCGGCCACGGTGAGGGCGCCGCTGCCGAGCGCGGCGTCGCCACCGAGGATCAGGGTGCCGGCATTCAGGGTGGTGCCGCCGGCGTAGTTGCTGTTGCCGGAGAGGGTCAGGCTGCCGCTGCCGTTCTTGATCAGACTGCCCGCGCCGCTGATGTTGCCGCTCAGCGTCTGCGCGTGTGCGCCGCTGTCCAGAGTCAGCGCAGCGCCTAGGGCCACGGCGTTGCTCAGGCTGTAGTCGCCGCTGCCGGTCAGGGTGGCGGCGCCGCCGACGTTGAGCGGGCCGCTGCCGAGCGCGCCGTTGCTGCCGATGTTGAGGGTGCCGGCGTTGAGGGTGGTACCACCGCTGTAGATATTGGCGCCGTTGAGCGAGAGCACGCCACTGCCGTTCTTGACCAGGCTGCCGCCGCCGCTGACCACGCCGTTGAGGCCGAGGTCATGGCTGCCGACCAGGGTCAGCGCATTGCCGAGCACCACCGCGTTGTTCACGGCCAGCGCCGCGCTGCTGTCCAGGGAGCTGGCGCCAGCCACGTTGAGCGCGCCGCTGCCCAGGGCGCCAGCGTTGCCGAGGGTCAGGCTACCAGCGTTCAGCGTGGTGCCGCCGGCATAGCTGTTGGCGCTGTTGAGGGTCAGGTTGGCGGCGCCATTCTTGACCAGGCTGCCGTTGCCGCTGATGGCGCCATTGAGGGTCAGGTCCTGGGCGCCGGTCAGGCCGAGCGCCGCGTTGAGCGCGATGGTGTTGTTGACCACGCGTGCGGCGGTGCCGGTCAGGGTGGCGTTGCCGGCGACGGTCAGCGCACCGAGGCCGAGGGCGGCATTGCTGCCCAGGTTGAGGGTGCCGGCATTCAGCGTGGTGCCGCCGGAGTAGCTGTTGAGGCCGGACAGGGTCAGGGTGTTGTTGCCGCTCTTGACCAGCTGGCCGGTGCCGGTGATCGCCCCGGTCAGCCCGAGGTTGTAGGCGCTGTTGACGGTCAGGGCATCGTTGAGCAGCACGTTGTTGCCGAGGTTGAGCGCTTGCGAGCTGCTCAGGCTGCCGGGGCCGTTGACGGTCAGCACGCCGCTGCCGAGTGCGGCGCTATTACCAGCGCTGACGGTGCCGGTGTTGAGGATGATGCCGCCCTGGAAGGTATTGGCGCCGTTCAGGGCCAGGGTGCCGCCACCGATCTTGGTCAGCGAGCCGGTGCCGCTGACCACGCCGTTCAGCGTCATGTCGTTGCTGCCCGGCAGGCTCAGGGCATTGCTCAGCACCACATTGTTGGCCAGCGTGCGCGCCGCGGTGCCGGCCAGGTTGCTGGCGCCGGTGACGGACAGAGTGCCTGTGCCCAGCGCCAGGTCGTTGCCCAGCAACAGGCCGCCGGCGCCAAGGATGGTGCCGCCGCTGTAGTTGTTGCCGCCGGAGAGGGTCAGCACGCTGCTGCCGTTCTTCACCAGTGCGCCGCTGCCGCTGATCGCACCGCTCAGGCCGAAGTCGTTGCTGCCCTGGGCGGTCAGCCCGCCGCTGTCCAGGCTGATCACGTTGGTCAGTACCAGCCCGGCGCTGCCGGCCTGGATCGCGCCACCGTTGCCGGTCAGCAGGCCGCTGCCGAAGGCGCCGGCGTTGTTGAAGATGACCAACCCGCCATTCAGCAGGCTGCTGCCGGAAACCGGTGTGCCGCCGAGCGTCCAGGTGCCGCTGTTGACCCGCAGGTTGCCGAAGTTGATGTAGTTGGCGCCGTCGATCACGCCGCTGCCGCTGATACCGCTGCCGGTGCCGCTGACGGCGTTCTGCAGGATCAGCGTGTTGTTGCCGCCAGCGCCGCCATCGATCACGCCGGGAGCGGAGAAGCCCAGGCCGAGGCCGGCGATGTTGAGGATGTTGAGGTTGGCGCTGGCGCCGTTGGACACCGTCGAGCCGGTGACGGCGGTAAAGGTGTTGGCGCTGTTTGCGCCCATGTTCACGCTGCCGTTGATGGTGCCGGCATTGATGAAGGTGTTGCCGGGTAGCGATGCCTGGAAACCGACCCGGCCATTGATGGTGCCGGTGTTGATCATGTTGACCTGGCCGCCACCGTAGATGGCGACCTGCGGGGTGTCTGCCTGCAGCACCGTGACGTTGGCCAGCACGTTGGAACCGATGATGCCGGCGTTGTTGATGTTGGTTACGCCGCCGGCGCCGTTCTGCACGCGGATGGCGAAGCCGGAGAGGTTGAGCAGGTCAACGGCGACGCCGGTGGTGCCGTTGATGGTGCCGGTGCTGAGGTTGTTGATGGTGACGGTGCTGGCGTTGGTGTTGCCGATCACCACGCCATTGTTGAGCACCGACAGGCCGAGCAGGCTCGGGTTGATGATCCCGGCGTTGTGCAGGGTGACGTTGTTGCCGGTCATGGTCATCGCCGTGCCGAGCAAGCCGAGCAGGGCCGATGCCCCTGCGCCGTTGTTGACCGTGGCGGTGAGGTTGTCCTTGGTGCTGGAGAACGGAGCGAGCCCGCTGGCTACCGTGGCGCAGGTGACGGTGGTGCTACCGAGCGGTAGAACGCAATCCGCCTGAGCCCCGCTCGCCGCCAGGAAGGCGGCAAACAGCAATGAGAGCTGCGCAGGGCATCTTTTCGAATCGCGCAGCAATGTCGATTGCCAAAAGTCCATTTACTGACTCCCCCCGGCAGGGGATTTCCGCCCTAGCGAACGACCGGCGCACTGCTTAAAGACACCCTGTAATCCACGTTCTTGTTCGAGTGGTTATGTTTCCAACCTAGAGTCATTTCGCCACCACGCAAGTCGATGGCGGCGCTTATGGATGAGCGGTCGTTTCCTGGCGAAACGGCCAGGTTGCTGCACGGGCTCTGTAGCGGCTTTCTCCGCCGAAAACGGCAAGTGGTCAGAAACTGCCGGCTCGGTCAGGTGAGGCGTAACGGCGCAGGCGAGCCGGCATTCGTCGATTTCGCTGCGGGCTCATCTGTCGTAATCTATTTGAGAATTATTATTATGTATGCCGCCGGTTTCCCGGTGGCGGGGGAGTTCCCTATGTCGGCCAACCTGGCCCGCATCCTCATCATCGAGGACGACACCACCCTGTGCGCCCAGCTCGGCGAGCTGCTGCGCGGCCAGGGCTATGCCACCCGTTGCAGCCACCTGGGCGAGGACGGCCTGGCCATGGCGCTGGAAGAACAGCCGGACCTGGTGCTGCTCGACGTGCTGCTGCCGGACATCAGCGGCCTGGTGGTGCTGCGCCGCCTGCGTGAACAGCAGCAGACGCCGGTGATCATGCTCACCGCCTGCGGTGCCGAGGAGGAACGCATTCGTGGCCTGCGCCACGGCGCTGACGACTACCTGCCCAAGCCGTTCAACATTACCGAGCTGCAGCTGCGCATCGACGCGGTGCTGCGCCGTACCCGCCCGGTCGAGGCCGCCCGGGGCGTGCAGCCGAGCAGCCTGCAGATCGATGAGCTGCACCTGGATCGCCATGCCCAGCAGGCACGGGTTGGCGAATGCCAGCTGACGCTGACGCCGATCCAGTTCCGCCTGCTCTGGCAACTGGTCAGCCAGCGTGGCGAGGCGCTGAGCAAACCGTACCTGTATCGCGTGGTGCTGGAGCGCGAATACAGCAGCTACGACCGCGGCCTGGACATGCACGTCAGCCGCATCCGCCGGCGCCTGGTCGAGGCTGGCCTGGGCGCCGACCGCCTGCAGACCCTGCACGGCCGCGGGTACGCCTTCGCATGAAACGGCAACTGTTCTGGAAGCTGTGCATCGTCATCGCCGTCGGCAGTGTGCTGCTGTTCTGGCTGATCGCCCGCCTGGCCTGGCAGACCGAGGAGCGCATGAGCTTCATCGACGCCGAGCACCAGCAGACCCTGCGCCACTACGGCGCCCAGGCCGAGGCGCTGTACCGCGCCGGTGATCACGATGCGCTGGCGCGCTGGCTGACCACCCTGCAGGAACAGGAGCAGACCTGGGCGGCGGTGGTCGAGTCCGAGGTGCATCCGCTGGCCGGCAGCGTGCTCAACGAGCGTTTCACCGAGGGCTTCAGCCTGGGCCGTGATGTGTCCTGGAAGATCCACCTGTATTTCCCGGAGAACCCGATCATGGATCTGCCGTTCGCCGACGGCAAAACCCACTTTCTGATCATCCTGCCGCAGCGCATGCGCCCCGGCCTGTACTGGCACCAGGTCTGGCTGCTGCTGCAGTTCGTCGTACCGCTGGCCATGCTGGTGGGCGTGTGCTGGCTACTTTATCGCCACCTGATGCAGCCGCTCGGGCGCCTGGAGCAGGCGACCCGGCAGTTCGCCGAGGGCGGCTACGGCGTGCGCGTGCGCTCGCTGCTCGGCTCGCGTAACGACGAGCTGGCCAACCTGGCGGAGACCTTCGACGCCATGGCCGAGCGCACCGGTCAGCTGATCATCGACCAGCGCCAGCGCCTGGCCGACATGTCCCACGAGCTGCGCACGCCGCTTACCCGCATCGAGATGGCGGTCAGCCTGGCCGAGCAGGACCCGGGCAACGACCGCCTGCTCGAGCGTATTCGTGGTGAGTGCGGCGAGATGCGCCGCCTGGTGGAAGACGCCCTGACCCTGGGCTGGCTGGAGAACGAGCGCCCCGATTTGCGCGACGAGACCCTCGACCTCACCGAGTTGGTCGACAGCATCCTCGACGATGCGCGTTTCGAATTCCCCGACCGCCGCCTGGTCGCCGAGCTACCGGGCGAGGCGCCGCTGGCCGGCACCAGCCAGCGGGCGCTGGGCCAGGCCATCGAGAACGTGGTGCGCAACGCTCTGGACCACACCCCGCCAGGCGGCGAGGTGCGGGTGGCGCTGGAGCATGGCGAGCGCGGCTTCCGCCTGACCGTCACCGACCAGGGCCCAGGCGTGCCCGAGCAGTGGCTGGAGCGGATATTCAGCCCGTTTTTCCGCGTGTCCGGCGAGCGCGCCGGCTTCGGCCTCGGCCTGGCCCTGGCCGAGCGCCAGGTGCAGGCCACCGGCGGGCGCATCCTGGCGCGCAACCTGGCGGGCGGCGGCCTGCAGCTGGAGCTGCAGTTACCAGGCGCGTAACAGTTGTAAAAGTGATTTCCTCCCGCTCGGCTTGAGGCGAATATTTCTCAGTTGAGAAATATTCACATCTGAAGTCGAGGCCACCACCCATGCAGTACCGCCCCTTCCGTCTTTCCCTGCTCGCCGCCGCTATGCTGGCGGCCGGTCTGGCCCAGGCCGCCGAGGCAGAAGACCCGGCCCTGGCATTGGATGCCGTCGAAATCAGCGGCCAGACCGACCGCGCCGAGACGGTCGAGGCCGAGCAACTGGAGCACCTCCAGGCCACCGACCTGCAGGACGTGTTCGAGTCCAACCCCGAAGTCACCGTCGGCGGTGGTGCCGGCGTGGCGCAGAAGCTCTACCTGCGCGGGATGGAAGACACCATGCTGAACATCAGCATCGATGGTGCCCAGCAGGCCGGACAGACCTTCCACCACACCGGGCGCATCGGCATCGAGCCGGAGCTGCTCAAGCGTGCCGAGGTGCAGGCCGGCACCGGTGATGCCACCGCCGGCCCCGGCGCCCTGGGCGGCTCGATCCGCTTCGTGACCAAGGACCCGGACGATCTGCTGCGCGAGGGCGAGCAGGCCGGCGCGTTGCTCAAGAGCGGCTACTTCAGCAACGGCGAGGGCTACAAGACCAGCGCCAGCGTGTTCGGTCGCTTCAACGAGGACTGGTCGGCCCTGGCCGTGGGCAGCTACCAGGACCAGAACGACTACGAGAACGGCGACAACGACGACGTGTTCGGCACCGCCGCGCGGCAGAAGCTCGGCTACGCCAAGCTGGTCGGCAAGCTCAGCGAGGAGCAGACCCTGCGCCTGAGCTACGAGCAGCGCCACGACGACGGCGAGCGCACCCAGCGCCCGCAGTGGATCGTCAGCGGCTTCAACCCGCTGTACCCGCTGAGCACCGAGCGCGAGACCTGGACCCTCAACTACGCCTTCCAGTCCAAGGACAACCCGCTTCTGGACGCCGAGCTGACCGCCTACCACACCGAGACCGAGTTGGAGCAGGACGGCCGCTTCGGCCTGTACTACGGCACCACCCGCAGCGACGGCTTCGACCTGCGCAACACCAGCCATATCGGCAGTCACAGCCTGACCTACGGCGTCGACTACCGCGACGACAAGGGCACCCTCGGCCCGGCCGGCGATCGCTCGCTGGACAGCGAGACCGGCAACGTCACCGGCCTCTACCTGCAGGACGCCTATCAGGTCACCGAGCGCCTGCTGCTTGGCGCCGGCCTGCGCTACGACCGCTACGAGCTGGATGACCGCGACGAGCAGAGCTTCGACGACGACGGCGTCAGCCCCAACCTCAGCCTGCGCTACCAGCTGACCCCGGAGCTGGCCCTGCTCGCCGGCTACGCCGAGGCCCTGCGCGGCCCGCAGGTGCGCGACGCGTTCAAGCTCGACTCCTCCGGCAACGATCCGGACCTCAAGGCGGAGAAGGCCAAGACCAGCGAAGTCGGCGCCGAATACCGCCTCGGCGGCCTGGAGCTGTCGGCCAAGGGCTACGTCACCCGCATCGAAGACGCCATCGCCGACCCGCTCGGCCGGCCCAACCTGTACGTCAACGTCGGCGACCTGAAGAGCAAGGGTGTGCTGCTGCAGAGCGCCTACCACTGGCAGCGCCTGAGCGTCGGCCTGAGCTACCACCACAATGACGCCCGCGTCGATGGCGAGCGCCTCAACGTCTACGAGTACAACGGCCTGGGTACCAGCATCGGCGACACCTGGACCACCTTCGCCGACTACCGCATGAGCGACAGCCTGTCGTTCGGCTGGCAGGGCCGCTTCGTGCAGGCCATCGAAGACCTCGACACCGGCGTCGGCGAGATCGACAAGCCGGGCTACGGCGTGCACGACCTGTATGCCGAATGGCAGCCGATGCAGGACGACCGCCTGGCGCTGACCCTGACCCTGAAGAACGTCTTCGACAAGACCTACCTGGATCACGCCAGCAACGAGGACTTCGAGCACATCACCGACTACGAGGGTGTGCGCGGCTCCGACGAGCCGGGTCGCGAATTGCGCCTGGGCGTGGCCCTGCGCATCTGACCCCATCACGTTGTGCCAAGGCCCGCCGGCGCTCGCCTGCGGGCCTTTTTTGTGCAGCATTTCTGACGTTTTGTTTGGGATAAAAAACAATCAATCGGACAAGCGACAAACGAGTGCAAAACTGCGGCAACTTTTGATTGCTAACACGGAATCTTGGTCCTAAAGTTCGCGCCCGAACGCTCATGCTGGAAACGATCCATCCGGCTCAAGTACTGACGACGAGAGGCTTTCGCACCGCGAGAGTCATCGGCGACATGCCTTGGGAAGTAGGCGAACCAAAGTGGGGAAACTGATCAGGCGTTCGCGGCTCGAACCTAGAGCCACTCCCTCATTTCAATAACGTGTTTTGCCATTTGGAGTCCCGAGCATGTCGATCAAGGTCGAAGACTATTTCGCACCCGAAACTTTCAAGCGCATGAAGGCGTTTGCCGATCAGCAGGAAACCCCCTTCGTGGTGATCGACAAACAGACCATCTCCAATTCCTACGATCAGCTGGTCAACTGCTTCCCCTTCGCCAAGATCTACTACGCGGTGAAGGCCAACCCGGCCATCGAGATCACCGAGCTGCTGCGTGACAAGGGCTCCAACTTCGACATCGCGTCGATCTACGAGCTGGACAAGGTCATGAGCGCCGGCGTCGGCCCGGAGCGCATCAGCTACGGCAACACCATCAAGAAAGCCCGCGACATTCGCTACTTCTTCGACAAGGGCGTGCGCCTGTTCGCCACCGACTCGGAAGCCGACCTGCGCAACATCGCCAAGGCCGCGCCGGGCTCGAAGATCTATGTGCGTATCCTCACCGAAGGCTCGACCTCGGCCGACTGGCCGCTGAGCCGCAAGTTCGGCTGCAACCCGGACATGGCCTTGGACCTGCTGATCCTGGCCAAGCAGCTGGGCCTGGTGCCATACGGCATCTCCTTCCACGTCGGCTCGCAGCAGCGCGACATCGACGTCTGGGACGCCGCCATCGCCAAGGTCAAGGTGATCTTCGAGCGTCTGAAGGAAGAAGACGGCATCACCCTGCAGATGATCAACATGGGTGGCGGCTTCCCGGCCAACTACATCCAGCGCACCAATGACCTGGAAACCTACGCCGAGGAAATCACCCGCTTCCTCAAGGAAGACTTCGGTGACGACCTGCCGGAAATCATCCTTGAGCCGGGCCGTTCGCTGATCGCCAACGCCGGCATCCTGGTCAGCGAAGTGGTCCTGATCGCGCGCAAGTCGCGTACCGCCGTGGAACGCTGGATCTACACCGACGTGGGCAAGTTCAGCGGCCTGATCGAAACCATGGACGAGTCCATCAAGTTCCCCATCTGGACCGAGCGCAAGGGCGAGATGGAAGAAGTCATCATCGCCGGCCCGACCTGCGACAGCGCCGACATCATGTACGAGAACTACAAGTACGGCCTGCCGCTGAACCTGGCCGCCGAGGACCGCCTGTACTGGCTGTCCACCGGCGCCTACACCACTAGCTACAGCGCGGTGGAATTCAACGGCTTCCCGCCGCTGAAGGCGTTCTACCTGTAAGAACCTGTTCACGATCTTTTGGATTAGAGCCAGACAAGGCCTAGGCGGCCCCGCAAAAACGCCCGAGGAAGCGCAGTTTACGAGTGGTAAATGAGCATTCCGAGGGCGTTTTTAACGCCGTATGGCCGCGAGCCAGGAGATCGTGGACGGTTCTTAGCGCCTGGTAACTGGCGTAATGCGAAGACCCCGGTTTGCCGGGGTTTTTCGTTTCTGCGGTGGGCAAATGAAACAGATGTAAATACTCGGTAAAAACGCGGTAGCGGAGAATGTTTCCCATCTAGAATGGCCCGCCCCGGGAATCCGCCCGGCCGTTCAGGGTGCGAGTCGTGTTCAAGAAGGTCGTTTTCCAGCTGCACTGGTTCTTCGGCATCACCGCCGGCCTGGTGCTGTCCATCATGGGTATCACCGGCGCGCTGTACAGCTTCGAGGGCGAGATCATGCGCGCACTCAACCCGGATACCCTGCGCGTGCAGGTGCGCGAGGAGGGCATGCTGGCGCCGGCCGAACTGGTGGCGAAGATCGAGGCCGCCAGCGCCGACAAGGTCACCCGGCTCTGGGTGGATGGCCGCGCCGACGATGCCGCGGTGGTCTTCCTCACTCCGCCACCGGGCGAGCGGCGCGGGCCGGTGCGCTACTTCGATCCCTACACCGGCGAGCTGCTCGGCGAGCCGACCGGCCAGGACTTCTTCCAGTTCATCCTGCAGCTGCACCGCTGGCTGGCGATGGGCGAGTTCGGCGGCCAGCTGACCGGGGCCAGCACCCTGGCGCTGATCTTCTTCTGCCTGTCCGGCATCTACCTGCGCTGGCCGCGCCAGGTTGCTAGCTGGCGTGCCTGGCTGACCTTCGACTGGGCCAAGAAGGGCCGCAGCTTCAACTGGGACCTGCACGCAGTGGCCGGCACCTGGGCGCTGCTGTTCTACCTGTGCGTGGCGCTGACCGGGCTGTTCTGGTCCTACGACTGGTATCGCGAGGGCCTCAACCGGCTGCTGTCCGATGCACCGGCCGAGCAGCAGAAGCGTGGCGGCGGCCCTGGCGAGCCTTCCGGCCCGCCGCCGCAGGTCGATTATCAGGCGGTGTGGGACGGTCTGCAGCAGGCCGCCGGCCCGCACATGGTGGCCTGGAACCTGCGCCTGCCGCCGGTCGATGGCCAGCCCGGCACGGTGTTCTACATGCTTGAGGGCGCCGATCACGTGCGCGCCTTCAACCAGCTGCAGATCGATCTCAAGACCGGAGCGGTCAGCCAGCACCAGCTCTACGATGACCTGAGCTTCAAGGCGCAGCTGCTGGCTAGCGTCTACGCCCTGCACGTGGGCGAATACTTCGGCCTGACCGGGCGTACCCTGATGATGCTGGCCAGCGCCGCCATGCCGCTGTTCTTCATCACCGGCTGGCTGCTCTACCTCGACCGCCGGCGCAAGAAAAAGGCAGTGCAGGCCGCGCGCCTGGGCGCCAGTGCGAGTGGCGAGGGCGAGCCCTGGCTGATCGGCTTCGCCAGCCAGAGCGGCTTCGCCGAGCAGCTGGCCTGGCAGACCGCCGGGCAGCTGCAGGCAGCCGGCCTGCCGGTGCGCGTGGAACCGCTGGCGCGCCTGAACGAGGAAAACCTCGGTGAGGCCAAACGAGCGCTGTTCGTGGTCAGCACCTTCGGCGACGGCGAGGCTCCGGACGGTGCCCGTGGCTTCGAGCGCAAGCTGCTCGGCGGCAGCCTGGCACTGGAGCAGCTGAGCTACGCGGTGCTGGGCCTGGGCGATCGCCAGTACCCGCACTTCTGCGGCTTCGCCCGGCGTCTCGACGATTGGCTCGGGCGCCAGGGCGCGCGCAGCCTGTTCGATGCGGTGGAGGTCGACGGCGACGACCGCCTGGCCCTGCAGCACTGGCAGCAGCAGCTCGGCGCTCTGACCGGCGCTGCACCGCTGGCCTTCAGCGAGACACCCTGGGAAGGCTGGACCCTGAGCCGGCGCACGCAGCTCAACCCGGGCAGCCAGGGCGCGCCGACCTACCTGATCGGCCTGCAGCCACCTGTAGGCCAGAACTGGCTGGCCGGCGACATCCTGGAAATCCTGCCGCGCCACCCGCGTGCACGAGTCGAGGCCTGGCTGGCCCGGCATCACCTCGATGGCGCGCAAGCGGTCGAGCTGGCCGGCCGCCACCTGACCCTCGCCGAAGCGCTGTGCGAGCGCCTGCTGCCGGACAGCTTCGCCCATCTGGTCGGCCTGCATGCGCAGGCGCTGGTCGAGGCACTGGCGCCCCTGGGTTCGCGTGAGTACTCGATCGCCTCGCTGGCCAGCGATGGCGAGCTGGAGCTGATCGTGCGCCAGGAGCGGCGCAGCGACGGCGAGCTGGGCCTTGGCTCCGGCTGGCTGACCGAGTACCTGCGTGTGGGCGCTGCGCTGCAGGCGCGCCTGCGCAGCAATGGCAGTTTCCACCTGCCGGAGGATGAGTGCCCGCTGATCCTGATCGGCAACGGTACCGGCCTGGCCGGCCTGCGCGCATTGCTGCGGGCGCGCCGCGTGGCGGGGCTGACGCGTAACTGGCTGCTGTTCGGCGAGCGCAACCGCGCGCACGACTACTACTGCGGCGCCGAGCTGGATGCCGCGCTGGCCAGCGGCGAGCTGCAGCGCCTGGACCTGGCCTTCTCCCGCGACCAGGCGGAGAAGGTCTACGTACAGGACCTACTGCGCCAGCAGGGCGAGGAGCTGCGTCGCTGGCTGGCTGACGGCGCCGCGCTGTACGTCTGCGGCAGCCTGGAGGGCATGGCCGGCGGCGTCGACGCGGTGCTGCACGAGCTGCTCGGCAGCGAAGCAGTGCAGGCGCTGGTGGAAGAGGGGCGTTATCGCCGCGACGTGTACTGACGGTCGCCAGCGATGAAACGAAGGGCGCTGCGGCCCCCTTCGCCTTTTCCAATGCGCATGCCGGCTTTAAGCTGCCGGCATGAACACACGCATCCTTCTCAACTGCGACATGGGCGAGAGCTTCGGCGCCTGGCGCATGGGCGACGACGAACACGCCATGCCGCTGGTCGACCAGGCCAACCTGGCCTGCGGCTTCCACGCCGGCGACCCGCTGATCATGCAGCGCAGCGTGGCCCTGGCCGTGCAGCACGGCGTGGCCATCGGCGCGCATCCGTCCTATCCCGACCTGCAGGGCTTCGGCCGTCGCCACCTGAGCTGCAGCCCAGAGGAAGTGACGGCGCTGGTGCTGTACCAGCTCGGCGCGCTGGACGCCTTCTGCCGCGCCGCCGGCACCGAACTCGCCTACGTCAAACCGCATGGCGCGCTGTACAACGACTTGGTGCGCGATGACGCACTGCTGCAAGCGGTGCTGGCGGCCTGCGCCGCCTACCGTCCCGGGTTGCCGCTGATGGTCCTGGCGCTGGCCGACAACGGCCGCGAACGGCGCCTGGCCGAGGCGGCCGGCGTGCCGCTGCTGTTCGAGGCCTTCGCCGACCGCGCCTACCTCGCCGACGGCCAACTGGCGCCGCGGCGCCTGGCCGGCGCGGTGCATCATGACCCCGAGCGCATCCTCGCCCAGGCCCTGGCCATCGCCGCTGGCGAGCCGTTCGCCGATATTGATGGCAAGCGGCTGCAGCTGCGTGCCGACAGCCTCTGCGTGCATGGCGACAATGCCGAATCGCTGGCCGTGCTGCGGCGTCTGCGGGCCAAGCTGGACGCCCTGTGATCCGTCTGGAGCCGGCTGGCGCCGAGGCCTTGCTGCTGGTGCTGGCCGAACAACCGGATGACGGTCTACCGCTGCGCATCGCCGCCCTGGCCGAGCGTATCCGCGCCGAGCTTGGCGAGCTGCTGCTCGACCTGGTGCCCGGCTGGACCACCCTGCTGCTGCACTACGACCTGCTGCGCACCGACCACCAGCAACTGGCCGCGCGCCTGGCGCCGCTGCTGGAAGCCTGGCTGGTCGCGCCGGCACCAGCCTGCGCTGGGCGCTTGCACGAGATCCCGGTGTGGTACGCCGGCGAGGACCTGGCCGAGGTGGCGCGCGCCTGCAACCTGTCCACCGCGCAGGTGATCGAGCTACACGCCGGGCGCGAGTACCGCGTCGGCGCCATCGGCTTCGCGCCGGGCTTCGCCTACTTGGGTGAGCTGGACGAACGCCTGGCCCTGCCGCGCCGGGCTTCGCCCCGTACCGCGGTGCCAGCCGGCAGCCTGGCCATCGCCGAACGGCAAACCGCCATCTATCCACAGGCCTCGCCGGGTGGCTGGCACCTGCTGGGCCTGTGCCCCTGGCGCCTGTTCGCGGCGACCAGCACGCCGCCCTGTCCGCTGACGCTGGGCGACCGGGTGCGTTTCCTGCCCATCGACGAGGCGACCTATCGCCGGGAGCTGGCCGGGTGAGCGGCCTGCGCGTACTCAAGCCGGGGCCGCTGAGCCTGCTGCAGGATGCCGGCCGGCAGGGCTGGCAACACCTGGGTGTGTCGCCGAGCGGCGCGCAGGACGGGCACGCGGCGGCCTGGGCCAATCGCCTGCTGGGCAATGCCTGGGGGGCGCCGCTGCTGGAGATTGCCCTGGGCGGCGTGGAGTTGCTGGCCGAGGTCGACACCTGCCTGGCGCTGACCGGCGCGCCGGCGACAGCCCGCCTGGACGATGCGCCGCTGCTGGCCTGGTCGCGCTTCGCCGTGCGCGCCGGCCAGCGCCTGCATATCGACTTCGCCCGCAGCGGCCAGCGCCTGTATCTGGCTGCGGCGGGTGGCTTTCAGGCGCTGCCGGTGCTGGGCAGCGTCAGCACCCAGGTCCGCGAGGAGTTGGGTGGCCTGAACGGGCGCGGCGGGCGCTTACTCGCGGGCGATCTGCTGCCCTGTGGGACCGCCACGGGCGAGCGCGCCGCCAGCGTGCCCTGGCCATTCCAGCCGGATTACCGGGCCATACCGCTGCTGCGGGTAATCACCGGCGGCGATGCGGTGGAATTCGCCGCCGAGCAGCTGCAGAGCTTCTTCGCCCAGGCCTGGCAGCTCAGCCCGCAGTCCGACCGCATGGGCGCGCGGCTGCTCGGCGAGCCGCTGGCACCGCCGCAGCGGCAGTGGTCGCTGGGCATGAGCCGTGGTGCGATCCAGGTGCCGCCGGACGGCCAGCCGATCATCCTGCAGGCCGACCGGCAGACCATGGGCGGTTACCCCGTGCTCGGCTGGTTGCACCCGCTGGACCAGTGGCGCCTGGCCCAGTGCACGCCGCGTCATCCGCTGCATTTCACCCAGGTCAGCGTCAGCGACGCCCAGGCCGACCTGCGCGAGTTCTACTGTTTCTTCAGGGGCTGACTCGCATCAGGAGAGCGTTCGCCAAGGCTGCCGGGTCGGATCAATAGGGCTAAGCTGGCGGCATGCATCCCGTCTGCCAGGTTCATGACGAACCGCAAACAAGAAGAAGCGGGTACTGGAGTGTGATGATGTTGCGACAGCTGGTGTGCTGTTTGGCCCTTCCCGCCATGTTGCTTTGTGGCGCCCAGGCGAGGGCCGAGGCCGGGGTCGAGGCCGACGAGGTGCTGCTGGGCATGGTCAACGCGCAGACGGGGCTGGCGGCCGGGCTGGGCCAGGGCATGCGCGACGGCGCCCAGGCCTACTTCAATCGGGTCAATGCCGCGGGCGGCGTGCATGGCCGGCGTCTGACCCTGGTCGTCCGTGACGATGGCTACGAGCCCTCGCGCACCGCACGCCTCACCGAAGAGCTGATCGATTCGCGCAGCGTCTTCGCCCTGTTCGGCTACGTGGGCACGCCGACCTCCCGCGCCGCGATGCCGGTGGCACAGGCCGCTGGCGTGCCATACCTGTTCCCCCTGTCCGGCGCCGAAGTGCTGCGCAACCCGCCGCACCATTGGGTGTTCAACGTGCGGGCCTCGTACTTTGCCGAATCCGAGCTGTTGGTAAAGCACATGACCGAGGCGTTGCAGCTCAAGCGCGTGGCCCTGCTGATGCAGGACGACTCCTTCGGTGAAACGGTCAAGGGTGGCCTGGTGGCGGCGATGGCCAAGCGTGGCCTGCAGGTCGAGGCCGAGGCGCGCATCCTGCGAAATTCCCTGGAGGTCGGCGCCGCGGTAGCACAGCTGCGCGCGGTGCAGCCGGAAGCGGTGTTCTTCGTCGGTACCTACCGGCAGCTGGCGCGGGCCATGAGTGAGGCGCGTGCCCAGGGCATACAGGCACGCTTCTTCAGCGTGTCCTTCGTCGGCACCGAGCGGTTGATCGCCGAGGCCGGTGCGGAGGCGGACGGCGTGTACATCTCGCAAGTGGTGCCGTCGCCCGAGGATGCCTCGCTGCGCCTGGTGCGCGACTACCAAAAGGACATGCGCGGCACGCTCGGCTATGCCTCGCTGGAGGGCTACATCGGCGCTGCGGTGCTGGTCGAGGCGCTGCGCCGCGCCGGGCCGCAGGTGGACCGCGGGCGCCTGGTGAAGGCGCTGCAGTCCTTGGATATCAACCTCGGCGGCTTCCCCGTGCGTTTCGGCCCCAACGATCACCAGGGCTCGGACGCGGTCTACCTCACCCGCGTCGAGCGCGGCCGTGCGGTGCCGGTGGCCGTCGGCCGCTAGCCGGCGATCTGTTCGGCGTGGTGGCAGGCCACCTGGCGTGCATCGAGCAGGCGTAGCTGTGGCACTTCCACGCGGCAACGTTCGCTGGCGTGCGGACAGCGCTGGTGAAAGGCGCAGCCGGCGGGCGGGGCGAGCGGGTTGGGTGGCTCGCCGGCGATCCTGATCTTCGGCCGGGCCGGGTCCGGATGGATGCTCGGTGTGGCCGAGAGCAGGGCGCGGGTGTAGGGGTGCAGCGGGCGCAGGTAGATCGCCTCGGCCGGGCCCATCTCCACCGGGCGACCGAGATACATCACCAGCACCTCGTCGGCCACGTGGCGCACTACCGCCAGGTTGTGCGAGATGAAGACGTAGCCGGTTTCGTACTGCTCCTG
Source organism: Pseudomonas sp. Gutcm_11s (assembly GCF_028649395.1). Taxonomy (GTDB): domain Bacteria; phylum Pseudomonadota; class Gammaproteobacteria; order Pseudomonadales; family Pseudomonadaceae; genus Aquipseudomonas. The sequence continues at coordinate 20,092 of NZ_JAQSUW010000018.1, forward strand.
CAGGTCCATGAACAGGTTGAGCACCTGGGCCTGGATCGACACGTCCAGCGCCGAGGTCGGCTCGTCGGCGACCAGCACCTTGGGCTGCAGCATCATGGCGCGGGCCAGGGCGATGCGCTGGCGCTGGCCGCCGGAGAACATGTGTGGGTAGCGCTGGTGGTGCTCGGGGCGCAGGCCCACCTGCTGCATCATCGCCTGCACCTTCTCGCGGCGTTCGGCACGCGACAGGCCGGTGTTGATCAGCAGTGGCTCGGCCAGCTGGTCACCGATCTTCTGCCGTGGGTTGAGTGAGGCGTAGGGGTTCTGGAACACCATCTGCACGTCGCGGCGCAGCTGCTTGCGCTGGGCCTTGCCGGCAGTGGCGACTTCCTGCCCGGCGATCTGCAGGCTGCCGGAGGTCGGCTGCTCGATCAGGGTCAGGGCGCGGGCCAGAGTCGACTTGCCGCAGCCGGATTCGCCGACCACTGCCAGGGTCTTGCCGGCCTGCAGCGAGAACGACACGCCGTTGAGCGCGCGCACCAGGGCGCTGGGCTTGAACAGACCGCGGGAGATCTCGTAGTGGCGGGTCAGCTCGCGGGCTTCGAGGACGATACTCATCAGGCGACCTCCGCGCTCAGATTCAACGGATAGAAGCAGCGCACCGCGCCGCGCTCATGTGCCTCCAGCGCCGGGCGCTGTTCGCGGCAGTGCGCCTGGGCATAGGGGCAGCGTGGCGATAGCAGGCAGCCTGCGGGGCGGTCGTAGCGGCCGGGCACGATGCCGGGCAGGGTGGCCAGGCGCGCGGCGCCCAGGCTGTGTTCTGGAATCGCCTTGAGCAGTGCTTCGGTATAGGGATGGGTCGGTGCGTCGAACAGCGCCGGCACGCTGCCGACTTCCACCGCCTGCCCGGCGTACATCACGCACACGCGCTGGGCGGTCTCGGCGACCACCGTCAGGTCATGGGTGATCAGCACCAGGGCCATGCCCTGTTCACGCTGCAGGCCGAGCAGCAGCTCCATGATCTGCGCCTGGATGGTCACGTCCAGCGCCGTGGTCGGCTCGTCGGCGATCAGCAGCTTGGGTTCGGCGGCGATGGCCATGGCAATCGCCACGCGCTGGCTCATGCCGCCGGAGAGCTGGTGCGGGTAGGCGTCGAGGCGGCTGGCGGCGCCGGGGATTTCCACCCGCTCCAGCAACTGCAGGGCGCGTGCGCGGGCGGCGCGGCCCTTGAGGCCGAGGTGCTGGCGCAGCACTTCCTCGATCTGGTAACCGACCGTGTAGCTGGGGTTGAGCGCGGTCATCGGGTCCTGGAATACCATGGCCAGGTCCTTGCCGATCACCTTGCGCCGCTGCCGGCCCTTGAGCGCGAGCATGTCGTGGCCGGCGAAGCGCAGGCTGTCGGCGCGGACGATGCCGGGGGTGTCGATCAGGCCCATCAGCGCCAGCATGGTCACCGATTTTCCGGAACCGGACTCACCGACGATGGCCAGCACCTCGCCTGCGTCCACGGCCAGGTCGAGGCCGTCGACCACCGGCACGGCATCCGCCGCGCCGAAGCGCACGCTGAGGTTGTTGATCTCGAGAAGACTCATCGGCGGCTCCTCACTGCGCATGCTTCAGCTTCGGGTCCAGCGCATCGCGCAGGCCGTCGCCCATCAGGTTGATCGCCAGCACGCTGAGCAGGATGGTCAGCCCCGGCAGTGTCACCACCCACCAGGCGCGCTCGATGTAGTCGCGCGCCGAGGCCAACATGGTGCCCCACTCGGGAGTCGGCGGCTGTACGCCGAGGCCGAGGAAGCCCAGCGCGGCGGCGTCGAGGATGGCCGAGGAGAAGCTCAAGGTGGCCTGCACGATCAGTGGCGCCATGCAGTTGGGCAGCACGGTGACGAACATCAGTCGCGGCAGGCCGGCGCCGGCCAGTCTGGCGGCGGTGACGTAGTCACGGCCCAGCTCGCCCATCACCGCGGCGCGGGTCAGGCGCACGTAGGACGGCAGCGAGACGATGGCGATGGCGATCACCGTGTTGAGCAGCCCGGGGCCAAGGATGGCGACGATGGCCACCGCCAGCAGCAGCGAGGGCAGGGCCAGCATGATGTCCATCAGGCGCATGATCGAGGGGCCGAGCAGGCGCGGGAAGAAACCGGCGACCAGGCCCAGCAGCACGCCGGGGATCAGTGACAGCACCACCGAGGCCAGGCCGATCAGCAGCGACAGGCGCGCGCCGTGGATCAGCCGCGAGAGCAGGTCGCGGCCTAACTCGTCGGTGCCGAACAGGAAGCGCGCCTGGCCGCCCTCGAGCCAGGCCGGCGGGGTGAGGAAGGCGTCGCGGAACTGTTCGCTGGGGTCGAACGGCGCCACCCAGGGGGCGAACAGCGCGCAGAACACGATCAGCAGGATGAAGGCCAGGCCGCCGACGGCGCCCTTGTTGTGGCGGAAGGCCTGCCAGAACTCCTTGAGCGGCGAGGGGTAGAGCAGGGCCTGGTCGGCGACCGGCGAAGCGTTGGATTGCGTCATGTCCGGGCCTCCTTAGCGCTGGTGGCGAATGCGTGGGTTGACCAGGCCGTAGAGGATGTCCACGACGAAGTTGACCAGGATCACCAGGCAGGCGATCAGCAGGATGCCGTTCTGCACCACCGGGTAGTCGCGCGCGCCGATGGCCTCGATCAGCCACTTGCCGATGCCGGGCCAGGAGAAGATGGTCTCGGTTAGCACGGCGCCGCCGAACAGGCTGCCGACCTGCAGGCCGAACACGGTGAGCACCGGGATCAGCGCGTTGCGCAGGCCGTGCACGAACACCACGCGTGCCGGTGACAGACCCTTGGCGCGGGCGGTGCGCATGTAGTCCTCGCCGAGCACTTCGAGCATGGCCGAGCGGGTCATGCGCGCGATCACCGCCAGCGGAATGGTGCCGAGCACGATGGCCGGCAGGATCAGGTGCATGAGGGCGTCCTTGAACGCGCCTTCCTCGTCGCTGAGCAGGGTGTCGATCAGCATGAAGCCGGTTCTGGGTTCGATGTCGTAGAGCAGGTCGATGCGCTCCGACACCGGCGTCCAGCCCAGGTAGACCGAGAAGAACATGATCAGCAGCAGGCCCCACCAGAAGATCGGCATCGAGTAGCCGGTCAGCGACAGGCCCATCACCCCGTGGTCGAACAGCGAACCGCGCTTGAGCGCGGCGACTACCCCGGCGATCACGCCCAGGGTGCCGGCGAACAGCAGCGCGGCCAGGGACAGTTCCAGGGTCGCCGGGAACAGGGTGAGGAATTCGTCCCACACGCCCTCGCGGGTGCGCAGCGACTGGCCCAGGTCGCCGCGGGCCAGCTGGCCGATGTAGTCCAGGTATTGCGCCGACAGCGGCTTGTCCAGGCCCAGGCGGTGCATGGCTTCGGCATGCATCTGCGGATCGACGCGGCGCTCGCCCATCATCACTTCCACCGGGTCGCCGGGGATCAGGCGGATCAGCGCGAAGGTCAGCAGGGTGACGCCGAAGAACGTCGGGATTAGCAACGCCAGGCGTCGGGCGATAAAGGACAGCATCGCGTGGTGGTACTCCGCATCATCAGGTCGTTGCCCTGTTCGGGCTTAGTCCCTGTTCGAGGTCCGCTGCGCGCCGGCCGTGTCGAGGCCGGCCTCCGGTGCACGCAGCTTGGAACAGGTTTCTTATGGTTGTGTTCGCCGTACATGGGCGAAATTGTTCGAGCCCAGCGGGCTGAGGACGAAGCCTTCGACATCCTTGCGCAGCACGGCGAACTGCTTGGGATGGGCGAGGGCGATCCACGGCGCTTCGCGCTGGAAGATCGCCAGGGCCTCACGATACAACGCCGCGCGCCGCTCCGGGTCGGCAATTCGGCGTGCCTCGCGGATCAGCTGGTCGAATTCCTGGTTGCACCAGCCGGCCTGGTTCTCGCCACTCGCGGCGGCGGCGCAGGACAGGTTGGGGGTGAGGAAGTTGTCCGGATCGCCGTTGTCGCCGGCCCAGCCCATGAACACCAGGTCGTGCTCGCCGTTCTTGGCGCGCTTGATCAGCTCGCCCCACTCGAACACGCGGATATCCGCCTGAATGCCGATGGCGGCCAGGTCGGCCTGCAGCATCTGTGCGCCGATGCCCGGGTTGGGGTTGGTCGGCCCGCCGCCGGGACGGGTCCAGATCGACAGCTTCAGGCCCTTATCGTGGCCGGCTTCGGCCAGCAGCTTGCGTGCCTTGTCCAGGTCGCGTGGCCAGGGTTGCAGGCGCTCGTCGTAGCCGAGCAGGGTGGCCGGGTAGGGCGCTGCCGCCAGAGTCGCGTTGCCCTCGCCGTACTGCGCGCGCAGGTAGGCCTGACGGTCGAAGGCCAGGTTGATGGCGTGGCGCACGCGCACGTCGTCCAGCGGCTTGTGCCGGGTGTTGATGGCGACGTAGGCGGTGAGCAGCGAGTCCAGCTCCAGCACCTGCAGGTTCTTGTTCTCGCGCAGCGCCGGCACGTCGCTGGGGCGCGGGAACACGGCGACCTGGCAGGCGCCGGCCTTGAGCTGTTGCACGCGGGTGTTGGGGTCGGGGGTGATGGCCAGCAACAGGCGGTCGAGCGGTGGCTTGCCGCCCCAGTAGTTCGGGTTGCCGGCGAAGCGTACCTGGGCGTCCTTGGCATAGCGTTCGAAGACGAACGGGCCGGTGCCGATCGGCTGGCTGTTGAGCTTCTCCGGCGTCTCGGCGTCGAGCAGCTGTTCAGCGTACTCGGCGGAATAGATCGAGGTGAAGCCCATGGCCAGGTCGGCGAGGAAGGGCGCCTCGGGGTGCTTGAGGGTGAAGCGCACGCGGTGCTCGTCGAGCGCCTCGATCTTGTCGATCAGCTCGGCGAAGCCCATGGCCTCGAAATAGGGAAAGCCGCGCGGCGCCAGTTCGTGCCAGGGATGCTCCTTGTCGCGCTGGCGTTCGAAGCTCCACAGCACGTCGTCGGTATTCAGCTCGCGGGTGGGCTTGAACCAGGGCGTTTCATGGAACTTCACGCCCTGGCGCAAGGTGAAGGTGTAGGTCAGGCCGTCGGCGCCGATCTCCCAGCTTTCGGCCAGGCTTGGGACGATGCGCGTGCTGCCGGGAGCGAACTGCACCAGGCGTTCGTAGACCGTCTCGGCCGAGGCATCGGCGGTGGTCGCGGCGGTGTACTGGACGATGTCGAAACCTTCCGGGCTGGCCTCGGAGCAGACCACCAGCGACTGCTGGGCGAATAGCGGCAGGCTGACGCCGAGCGCCACGAGCATGAGGATACTGCGCATGAATCGATCCTTGTGCGCGAGCAGCGGGCGGCCGCAGCGGCCCGCTACCCGAGGGGTCATTTACCCACGCTCACACCGTAGAAGGAGTTGAGGGCGAACGGGCTGATGCGGAAGTCCTGCACGGTCTTGCGCATCGGTTGGTAGACGGTGGAGTGGGCGATCGGGGTGATCGGCACCTGGGCCTTGAGGATGTGCTGGGCCTGGCGGTACAGCTCGCTGCGGGTGGCCTGGTCGGTGCTGGCCTTGGCCTGCTTGATCAGCTTGTCGTAGTCGTTGTCGCACCACTTGGAGAAGTTGTTGCCGTCGACCGCATCGCAGCCGTACAGGGTGCCCAGCCAGTTGTCCGGGTCGCCGTTGTCACCGCTCCAGCCGATCAGCATGGCGTCGTGCTCGCCGCCCTTGGCGCGCTTGATGTACTCGCCCCACTCGTAGCTGACGATCCTGGCCTTGATGCCGACCTTGGCCCAGTCGGCCTGCAGCATCTCGGCCATCAGCCTGGCGTTGGGGTTGTACGGGCGCTGCACCGGCATGGCCCACAGGGTGATCTCGGTACCTTCGGCCACGCCGGCGGCCTTGAGCAGCTCACGGGCCTTGGTCGGGTCGTAGGCCGGGTCCTTGATGCTGGTGTCGTAGGACCACTGGGTCGGCGGCATGCCGTTCACCGCCAGCTGGCCGGCGCCCTGGTACACGGCGTCGATGATCGCCTGCTTGTTCACCGCCATGTCCAGCGCCTGGCGCACGGCGAGCTGGTCGAAGGGTTTGTGCTGCACGTTGTAGGCGATGTAGCCGAGGTTGAAGCCCGGCTGCGAGGGCATGTTCAGGTTCGGGTCTTTCTTCAGCCCTTCGAGGTCGGCCGGGCGCGGCAGCAGGCTGACCTGGCATTCGCCCTTCTTGAGCTTCTGCATGCGCACCGAGGCGTCGGTGTTGATGGAGAAGATCAGGTTGTCGATCTTCACGTCCGCCGGCTTCCAGTACGCCTGGTTGCCGGTGAAGCGGATCTGCGCGTCCTTCTGGTAGCGCTTGAACACGAAGGGGCCGGTGCCGATCGGCTTCTGGTTGATGTCGGCGGCCCTGCCGGCCTTGAGTAGCTGCTCGGCGTATTCGGCGGAGTGGATCGAGGCGAAGCTCATCGCCAGGTTCTGGATAAAGGCGGCGTCCACGCTGTTCAGGGTGAACCTGACGCTGTGTTCGTCGAGCTTCTCGACCTTGGCGATGTTGGCGTCCATGCCCATGTCGGTGAAGTAGGGGAATTCGGCCGGGTAGGCCTGGCGGAACGGGTGTTGCTTGTCGAGCATGCGCTGGAAGGTGAACAGCACATCGTCGGCGTTGAATGCGCGGCTCGGCTTGAAGTAGTCGGTGGCGTGGAACTGCACGCCCTGGCGCAGGTGGAAGGTGTAGGTCAGGCCATCGGGCGTGACTTCCCACTTCTCGGCAAGGCCCGGCTCTACGGCAGTGCCGCCGCGCTCGAACTGGGTCAGGCGGTTGAACATGGTTTCCGCCACGGCATCGAAGTCGGTGCCGGTGGTGTACTGGCCGGGGTCGAAGCCGGCGGGGCTGCCTTCTGAGCAGAACACCAGGTTGCTGGCGGCGCTGGCGAGCGGGGCGGCGGCGATCAGCCCGGCCGCGAGAAGCGCCTGAAGGGCGGCGTGATTGCGCATGTTGACCTCATGTTCGTTCTTGGTTTTATCCCTGAGCACCATGCCGGCACCGGGTGAGGCTATGCACGGCATGTGCCGTGGACAAGCGAAGAGCGCCCTTGAGTGTAGAAGCTGTGATGCAGGTGCAATTCGTTGCAGAGAATGCCTGTCCTGCCACAGACAGAAGAGGGAGGCGCCACTGCCGCCCGCAGTGGCGCCGCGCTGCCTATCAGGGCAGCTGCACCTCGATCACGCCATCGGCGCTCATGCTCACGCGGCTGGTGCCGGCCTCGATCTGCGGTGCTGCTTCGCTCTTGCTGAAGCTGCCGCGATCCATGGCCATGGCGCGCATCGGCATCACCGGCTGGAAGCCACCGCTGTTGAGGTTCAGGCTGACCAGCTTGTAGCCCTTGCCGCCGACGGCATCGGTGGCCAGCTGGGCGCGGGCTTTGAATGCCTCGACGGCCTGTTTGATCAGTTGGTCCTCACTGGTCTTGCGCGAGTCCTCGGCCACGGCGAAGCTCATGTCGGCCATCTTCAGCTCGCCGAGCAGGTCGGCGGACAGCTGCGACAGGCGGGCGAACTCGGCACTTTCCAGGCGCAGCTCGGCGCGCTCGCGCCAGGCGCTGATCTTGGTGCCTTCGTTCTCGTACACCGGGTAGCTCTGCCGGCTGCCCAGGCTGACCTTCACGCCCTGCACCTTGCGCGCCTTGTCGATGGCGGCGTTGAGGGTCTTGGTCACGCTGACGGCCAGCTCGGCCGGGTCATCGCTCTGCGCCTCGGTGTAGAGGGTGACGTACATGCGGTCATGGGCCACTTCCTGGCTGACTTCGGCGCGCAGCGACACCTGGTTGTAGCGTGGCTCGTCGGCCATGGCCGGCAGGCTGGCGACAGTGGCCAGGCCGAGGGCGATGGTGGCGGCGAGACGGTTGAATGCGTGCATGGGAACTCCTTGCGGGTGGTTGTCCTGATCTTTGACGAGGGGGGCAGACTATTCGGGTTAAGCCTGGTTCGCAGATTTTTCGCGGCCATTGTTGCCGCATGTTTGCGCGCTGCGTCGCGTTGCCGCATGCAGACGGTCACCCCGGACCTCTGGTTATACTCGCGGCATGCCACAGACTTCCATGTACGCCCCCGTCCAATTGCTCTCCGCCAGCCGCCAGAACCTTTGGCGCCTGACGCTGATCCGCCTGCTGGTGCTGGCCGCCCAGGCCGGCTCGGTGGGCATCGCCTATCTGTCGGACCTGCTGCCGCTGCCCTGGTTGCCGCTGTGCATCACCCTCGGCGTGTCGCTCGGCCTGTGCCTGCTCACCGCCCTGCGCCTGCGCGGCCCCTGGCCGGTCACGGAGCTGGAGTACACGGTGCAGCTGGCCTGCGACCTGGTGATCCACAGCCTGCTGCTGTACTTCTCCGGTGGCTCGACCAACCCGTTCGTTTCCTATTACCTGGTGCCGCTGACCATCGCCGCGGCGACCCTGCCCTGGTTCTACTCGATGTTCCTAGCCGGGCTGGCGCTGACCGGCTACACGGCACTGCTGATCTGGTACCACCCGCTGCACCTGAACAACGTGCAGCACGAGGCCATGCTGATCAGCCTGCACCTGTTCGGCATGTGGCTGAACTTCGCCCTGTCGGCGGCCTTCATCACCTTCTTCGTGGTCAAGATGGCCGGCGCTCTGCGCCGTCAGGACGAGCTGCAGGCGCTGCGTCGCGAGGAAGGCATGCGCGATCAGCAGCTGCTGGCCGTGGCTACCCAGGCCGCTGGCGCCGCGCATGAACTGGGCACGCCGCTGGCGACCATGAGCGTGCTGCTCAAGGAGCTGCGCCAGGAATATCGCGACAAGCCGGCGCTGCAGGACGACCTGGCCCTGCTGCAGGAGCAGGTCAAGCTGTGCAAGGACACCCTGCAGCAGCTGGTGCGCGCCGCCGAGGCGGAGCGCCGCCAGGCTGTGGATGAACAGACCGTGGTGCAGTGGCTGGAGGCGACCCTCAACCGCTGGCATCTGATGCGCCCTGAGGCCACCTACCGCTTCCAGTGCCTGGGTTCCGGCGCGGTGCCGCGCCTGCAGCCGCCGGCCGACCTGACCCAGGCCCTGCTCAACCTGCTCAACAACGCCGCCGACGCCTGCCCGGACAAGCTCGACATTCGTCTCGACTGGGACGAACAGTGGATCGATCTGGGCATCCGTGACCACGGTGCCGGCGTGCCGCTGGCCATCGCCGAGCAGATCGGCCGGCCGTTCTTCACCACCAAGGGCAAGGGTTTCGGCCTCGGCCTGTTCCTCAGCCAGGCCAGCGTGACGCGGGCCGGCGGTTCGGTGAAACTCTACAACCATGAAGAGGGCGGTACGCTGACGGAACTGCGTCTGCCCAGGCTGGCCAAGGGAGCCCAACATGTCTGACGAACAGCTCAACGAGCAGGAAGAACAGCCACACCTGCTGCTGGTGGACGACGATCCCACCTTCACCCGTGTCATGGCCCGTGCCATGGAGCGCCGCGGCCTGCGCGTGAGCGTGGCCAACTCGGCGGAAGAGGGCCTGGTGCTGGCCAAGGACGACCTGCCCGACTACGCCGTGCTCGACCTGAAGATGGAGGGCGACTCCGGCCTGGTGCTGCTGCCCAAGCTGCTAGAGCTGGACGCCGAGATGCGCGTGGTGATCCTCACCGGCTACTCGAGCATCGCCACTGCGGTGGAGGCGATCAAGCGTGGCGCCACCAACTACCTGTGCAAGCCGGCCGACGCCGACGACGTGCTCACCGCACTGCTCTCCGAGCATGCCGACCTCACCACCCTGGTGCCGGAAAACCCGATGTCGGTGGACCGCCTGCAGTGGGAGCACATCCAGCGCGTGCTGGCCGAGCACGATGGCAACATCTCCGCCACCGCCCGTGCCCTCGGCATGCATCGGCGCACCCTGCAGCGCAAGCTGCAGAAGCGCCCGGTTCGGCGCTGAGAGCCTGTTCAAAGCCTGCTGCGCGTCGGCCAAACGGCGTTGGAAACAGCCTCGGGTTGCTCATTTACTACTCGTAAACTCCGCACCCTCGACTATTTCCTCCACCGTTTGGCTCTAGCTCACGAGCCTTTGAGCAGGCTCTGAAGCCAGACTCCGGCGGGGCTATTTGCCCCGCTGAAAGCCTGTAGAAAGCAATTTCCCGACTGGAGCGGCTATCATTAGCCTCCTAACCATGTAGTCGGGCCCGCCATGCTTGCCGTCTTCCAGCAGACCCTCGCCATCACCGCGCCGGTGTTCTCCATGCTGTTCCTCGGCGTGGCGCTCAAGCGCCTCGGGTTGATCGACACCCACTTCATCAACACCGCCTCGGCGCTGGTGTTCAACGTCAGCATGCCGGTCATGCTGTTCCTCGCCATCCTGCATGCCGACCTCAACGCCGCGCTGCAGCCGGCACTGCTCGGCTACTTCCTGCTGGCCACCGTGCTCGGTTTCCTGCTGGCCTGGGGCTGGGCCATCCTGCGCGTGCCGCAGGTCGACCGTGGCATCTACGTGCAGGGCGCGTTCCGCGGCAACAACGGCATCGTCGGCCTGGCCCTGGCCACCAGCCTGTATGGCGACTACGGCCTGTCGCTCGGCGGCATCCTCGGCGGGGTGGTGATCCTCAGCTACAACACCCTCTCGGTGATCGTGCTGGAGGTGTACAACCCCAACTCCAAGGCCAGCCCCTGGAGCATCCTCAAGGGGGTGCTCGGCAACCCGCTGATCCTCGGCGTGCTGGCGGCCATTCCCTTCGCCTACTGGCAGGTACGCCTGCCGGCCTGGCTGACCACCTCGGGCGAGTACCTGGCGCAGCTGACCCTGCCGATGGCGCTGATCTGCATCGGCGGCACCCTTTCGCTGGCCTCGCTGCGTGCCAGTGGTGCGGTGGCCGTAGGGGCGAGCCTGATGAAGATGCTCTGGCTGCCGATCCTCGGCACCACCGGCGCCTTCTTCGTGGGTTTCCGCAATGCCGAGCTGGCGATCCTCTTCCTGTTCTTCGCCAGCCCGACGGCGGCGGCCAGCTACGTGATGGCCCGCGCCTCCGGCGGCAACCACGAACTGGCGGCAGCGATCATCGTCATCACCACGTTGCTGGCGGTGGTCACCACCAACATTGGCCTGTTCGTGCTGCAGTGGGGTGGCTGGATCCAGACTTAAATGTGATCCGCCGCCAATCTCCGGACGGCCGGTCACTGCGCCGATTGCCTGGCAAGGGGCGGCCCGCTAGCCTATCTGCCTCGCGCCGTTAAAGGATTAATCATGCGCACCCTGCTGCAGCTGTTGGCACTCATGACGCTCCCCGCGTCTGTCGCCATCGCAGACCCCTCTGCCAATCTGGAAGGTCCCACCGGCGGCTGGCGTCATGACGGCCTGCTGGACCGTTCTGCCGACGCCCGCGTCGCCTACCCGACGCCGCCCATCGATCGTGGCGGCCAGCGTGGCCGCAGCCTGATCGCCGGCAAGCTCGAAGGCACTCAGGGCCTGCGCCAGCCGCACACCCTGGCGGTCAACGGCAATCCTCTCCCACTGTATACCGACGCCGAAGGCCGCTTCGTCCGCCCCTACAACTTCGGCGCCGGCTCCAACAGCGTCGAGCTGCGCGCCGACGGCAAGCCGCTGCGTCGCGTGCAGTTCTATGAAGCCAACAACCTGAAGACCCCGGCGCGGGTACGCATCGTCCTCGGCTGGGACGATCCCAAGGCCGAGCTCGACCTGCACGTGATCACCCCCGACGGCCAGCACGCCTTCTGGGCCGACCCGGTGATGAGCAACGGCGGCGGCCTCGATGTGGACAGCGTCGACGGCCCCGGGCCGGAGATGTTCACGATGACCGCGCCGCTGCACGGCACCTATCTGGTGTACGTCAACTACTGGGGCAACCTGGGCAGCCAGGGCTACAACTTCCAGGCCGGCAGCAACCAGAACGAGGTGATCACCTCGCAGATCAGCCTGGTGTTCAACGAGAACACCGTCAACGAGCGGCGCGAGACCTTCGTCGTGCCGCTGCGCACCATCGGCGAATTGCTGCCGGTGAAGTCCTTCAACTACTGAACGCTCCTGCGGAGTCTTTACCTATGAGCGAGAACACCACTCCCGTCGAGTCCATTGCCAAGCCGGGCCCGCGCCGCTGGCGCCCGCTGCTGCTGGGCCTGGCCGTGGCCCTGCCGGTGACGGCCGCCGGCCTGTTCGCCTGGCTGAAGTACGAGCCGCAGGGCGAGCGCCAGCTGGTCGAGGCCAACCATCTGGGCCTCGACCTGGCGCGCCCGGACGTACTGATCGAGAGCGCCTCGCTGGGCCGCCTGCCCAAGGACGTGCTCAAGGTGCCGCTGCTGCGCGACACCCTCACCGAGGACCTGGTGTTCTACTACGAGAACAACGCCGACCGCCTCGGCCTGACCGGCAGCCTGCGCCGCATCATCTACGAGCATGACCTGCAGCTGCGCGACAACCTGCTCGACGAACTGCTCGACCAGCCGGCTGAAGTGGCCCTGTGGCGCGACGCCGGTGGCCGCCTGCGCCACTTCGTGGTGCTGATCCAGCGCGGTGGCCTGGCCAAGGTGCTGGAGCCGCTGGCCAAGGTGGCGCTGGACGACACCCAGCTGAGCCAGGCCGGCGAGTTCCTCGTCGATGGCGAATCGGTACCTTTCTACAGCCTGCGCTACAACGGCGACCGCTCGATCCTGTTCGCCTCGCACGGCGACCAGCTGCTGCTGATGTCCAGCGCCGACATGCTGTTCGGCCCGGTCCCCGAGCCCGAGGCGGCGGACGATGATGTCGAGGTGCCCGCCGTGGACCCCGAAGCGGCGGTCGCCACCGATGAGAACGGCGAGGTGATCCCGACCGAGCCGCCGGCGCCGAGCATGGCCAAGGTCTCGGTGGAGGCCGCCGAGGCCCTGCTGGCCGGCCACCATCCGTTCCCCGAGCGCTTCGGCCTGGCCGAGCGCGGCGCGCTGCAGCAGCGCGTCACCCTTGGCGCGGACTTCCTCGCCCTGGGCTACCGGCGCTTCCTGCCGGCCTTCGCCGGCCTGCGCTTCGAGCTGAACGACAAGGGCTGGGGCAGCTTCCTGGCCCTCGACGAGGTGGAGGGCCAAGGCGCCTTCGACTTCGCCCCGGTGTGGCGCGCCATGCCCATGGGCGCCAGCGCCTGCGTGGCGCTGCCGGTGGCCCCCGGCCTGCCGGAGCGCCTGCTGACCAAGGTCGGCGCCGAGCCCAAGGCTGCCGCCGAACTGGCCGGCCAGCTCAGCGGCAGCGCCGGCCTGTGCTGGTACCCGGATTCGCGTCTGCACTCGCCACTGCTGGTCGGCACCCTCAAGGACAAGCCCGGCGCGCAGACTGACGCCGAGCTGGGCAAACTGTTCGACAGCCTGATCGGTGCTTGGGAGCCCTACGCCGAGGGCGGCAGCTTCCCGGTGCAGGACAGCGCCCAGGGTGACCTGCACAAGTGGCAGCGCCAGGTCGGCTCCAACTTCGGCCAGTACCCGGCGGACCTGGCTGCACAGCCAGACGCCCTGGCCTCGCGCGGCTTCTTCCGCATCGGTCTGGCGCGCCACGGCTCGACTCTGCTGTTCTCGCTGGACGACCGCCTGCTCGACAAGGCGCTGCAGACCCTCGACAAGCGCTTCCCGCCGCTGGCCGAAGTGCTGCCGGAAAATGCCCTGGTGCCGGCCTACCTGGCGCCGGACAGCCTGGCCGCGCTGCTCGAGCGCGAGACCCTGGACAGCCTGCCGGAAGACATCGAACCGGTGTTCCGCAACGCGGCCCAGGCCAACCTGCTGCCCAAGCTGCGTTCGCTGTCCGGCCATGGCAAATACGCCCTCAGCCTGCCGGCCGACGCCGAGGCTGACGAGGCCTGGCAATGGCTGCCCCTGCAATGGCGCGCCCTGTGAAACGATTGCTTATCGGCGCGTTGCTGCTCGCCCTGGGCGGGCCGGCGCTCGCCATCGAGCAGGCGCCGGCGCTGGACGTGCAGCAGTCCCAGGTGTTCCGCGCCTGGTTCGTGCGCATCGCCCAGGAGCAGCTGCGCCAGGGTCCCAGCCCGCGCTGGCACCAGCAGGACTGTGCCGGCCTGGTGCGTTTCGCCGCCAACGAGGCGCTCAAGGTCCACGACGCCAAGTGGCTGCACGCCAACGGCCTGAGCAATCGCTACCTGCCGCCGGAACCGCAGCTGAGCGAGGCCCAGCGCGGCCTGGCCCAGCAGTGGCAGCAGGGCGGCGGCAAGCTCGGCCCCTACGTCAACGCGATCAAGCTGATCCAGTTCAACAGCACCCTGGTGGGCCGCGACCTCAACCAGGCGCGCCCCGGCGACCTGATCTTCTTCGATCAGGGCGACGACCAGCACCTGATGATCTGGATGGGCCGCAACATCGTCTACCACACCGGCACTACCACCCCGACCGACAACGGCATGCGCTCCGTGAGCCTGCAGCAACTGATGACATGGAAGGACACCCGATGGATTCCCGACGCATCCAACCCCAACTTCATTGGCGTCTACCGGCTGCATTTTCTCAGCCGATGACTCGTTCGATGAAGAGCCGGCCCATGCACCTGCTGCGTCTCGCCGCCACGGCCCTGCTGGCCGTCGTGCTGCCATTGGCCGCCCAGGCCGACGACAGCGTCGAGCCCAGCGGCTACACGCCGGTGGCGGGGCAGTCGTTCTTCCTCCTGGCCGACAGCAGCTTCGCCAGCGACGAGGTGGCCAAGGTGCGCCTGGAGGCGCCGGGCCGCGACTACCGTCGCTACATGATGGAACCCTACGGCGGCGTGGACGTGCGCGTGTACCGCATCGAGCAGCCGCTGGAGTTCCTCAAGCGGCAGAAGAACCTGCACCGGGTGGTAGCCGAGGGGCAGTACAAGGGCGAGGGGCTGTCCAACACCCTGGCCTACCTGTGGGACAACTGGTACCGCAAGTCGCGTCGGGTGATGCAGCGGGCCTTCTCCTACGAGTCGCGGGTGCAGGTGACCGAGGAAGCGCCGGAGCTGAAGATGGGCGACGCGATCAAGGCGCCGACCCCCTTCGAGGCCCAGCCGCAGTATGCGCCGATGAAAGGCGTGCCGCTGGTGACCCAGTTCCGCTACCCGCTGTGGGACGCCAAGGCCATCCAGCCGCCCAAGGGCGTCGAGCTGGCTGGCTCGTCCAGCTCCTTCGTCACCGTCAACCCGGGCAACGTCTATATCCCGCTGGGCAAGCTCAAGCCCGGCCTGTACCTGGTCGAGGCGCTGGTCGGCAAGTACCGCGCCACCACCGTGCTGTTCGTCTCCAACACCGTGGCGGTGAGCAAGATCGCCGGCCAGGAGCTGCTGGTGTGGACCGCACGCAAGCATGAAGGCAGCGCCGTGGCCGGCGCCAAGGTGCTATGGACCGACGGCCTGGGCGTGATGCGTAGCGGCAGCACCGACGGCCAGGGCCTGCTGCGCCTGCAGCACGCCAGCCCGGAGCGCTCCTACCTGCTTGGCGAGGACGCCGAGGGCGGCGTGTTCGTCTCGGAAAACTTCTATTACGACAGCGAGATCTATGACACCAAGCTTTACGCCTTCACCGATCGCCCGCTGTACCGCCCCGGCGACTGGGTCGAAGTGAAGATCGTCGGCCGCGAGTTCACCAGCGCGCGTGACTCCAAGGCTGCCGAGGCCGCGCCGATCAAGCTGGCGGTGCTCGACGCCAACGGCACCACCCTGCAGACCCTCGACCTCAATCTGGATACCCAGGCCGGCACCCAGGGCCGCTTCCAGCTGCCGGACAACGCCGTGGCCGGTGGATACGAACTGCGCTTCCTCTATCGCGACCAGCTGTACAGCAGCGCCTTCCGCGTCGCCGACTACATCAAGCCGCACTTCGAGATCGCCCTCGACCTGGCCAAGCCGGACTTCCGCACCGGCGACAAGGTCACCGGCAACCTGGTGCTGCTCTACCCGGACGGCAAGCCGGTGAAGAGCGCGCGCTTGCAGCTGAGCCTGCGCGCCCAGCAGCTGTCGATGATCGACAACGAGCTGCAGTACCTCGGGCAGTTCCCGGTGGAACTCTCCAGCAGCGAACTGGCCACCGATGACAAGGGCCGCGCTGCCTTCGAGCTGCCAGCCGCCGACAAGCCCAGCCGCTACCTGCTGACCGTGTTCGCCAGTGATGGCGCCGCTTACCGGGTCAAGACCAGCAAGGAAATTCTCATCGAACGCGGCGCCGCCCGTTACCGCCTGGAAGCGCCGCAGCGCTTCAGCGCGGCCGGCGAGGCCGTGCAGTTCAGCTACCGCAGCGAGCAGCCGACCGAACTCAAGCCGGCCAGCTACGAGTGGATACGCCTGGAAGATCAGAGCAAGCACAGCGACAGCCTGGGCGAGGACGAGCAGGGCTTCAGCCTGAGCTTCGAACATCCCGGCACCTACAACATCACCCTCAAGGACGAACACGGCCTGATCCTCGGCGCCACCGGTCATTCGGTCAGCGGCAGCGGGCTGAAGGCGGTTGCCGGCACCGTCGAGATGGTGTTCGACCGCGAGCAGTACCAGCCGGGCGACGAGGCCCTGGCGCTGATCACCTTCCCCGAGCCAGTGGGTGATGCACTGCTGAGCCTGGAGCGCGACAAGGTCGAGGCCACCGCGCTGCTGTCCAGCGGCGGCGACTGGCTCAAGCTGGAGAAGCTCAACGACACCCAGTACCGCGCGCGCATCCCGGTAGACGACCACTTCGCGCCCAACCTGACCTTCTCGGTGCTCTACACCAAGGGCGGCGACTACAGCTTCCAGAACGCCGGGATCAAGGTGGCCAAGGCGCAGATTGAGATCGCTGTGAGCACCGACAAGGAGCTCTACGCACCGGGCGAGACGGTCACCGTCGACCTCGCCACCCTGTTCAAGGGCCAGCCGGCCGCCAGCCGCCTGACCGTGAGCGTGGTGGACGAGATGATCTACGCCCTGCAGCCGGAGATCGCCCCGGGCATCGACCAGTTCTTCTACCACCCGCGACGCAACAACGTGCGCACCAGCGCCAGCCTGTCGTTCATCAGCTACGACGTGGCCCTGCCGGGCGACGCCACCGCGCCGGGGCGGGCCAACCGCAGCGAGCGTGGGGTCAAGGTGCTGGAGCGGCCGCGCCGCGAGGAAGTCGATACCGCTGCCTGGCAGCCGGACCTGGTCACCGATGCTGACGGCAAGGCGCGCTTCAGCTTCCGCATGCCCGACTCGCTGACCCGCTGGCGCATCACCGTGCGTGCGGTCAACGACGGCGGCGAAGTAGGGCAGAAGAAGCAGTTCATCCGTTCCGAGAAGCCGCTGTACCTGAAGTGGAGCGGGCCGACCCTGTTCCGTGACGGCGACAAACCGCAACTGGGCCTGTTCGCCTTCAACCAGGGCGAGGAGGAGACCGAGGCCGAGCTGGTCACCCGCTTCGCCGGCCAGGAACAGCGGCAGAAGGTGGAGCTGGCGCGTGGCGCCAACTACCTGTCCCTGCCACCGACGGCCCTGGCCGCCGGCGAGCTGACTGCCGAGCTGGTGCAGGACGGCAAGCCGATCGACGCCCTGGTCGTCGGCCTGCGCGTCGCCGGCGAAGGCTGGCAGCGCCTGCATGTGCAGAACATGGCGCTCAACCCGGGCAGCAACCCGCTGAGCCTGCCGGCGGACGCTGGCAACATCCGCCTGCGCCTCGGTGACGGCACCCAGGCGCTGTTCCGCTCGGCCCTCGACGACCTGCTGGAATACCCCTACGGCTGCGTCGAGCAGACCTCCAGTCGCCTGCTGCCGCTGAGCCTGGCCTACCCGACGCTGGCCAAGGGGGAGGCGCGCATCGGCGAACGCCTGCGCCTGATCATGCAGAACAGCCGCCTGCGCCTGGTGCAGATGGCCGGCCCGGAAGCGACCTTCACCTGGTGGGGCGAGGGCGAGAATCCCGATGCCTTCCTTACCGCCTACGCCTACTACGCCGACTGGCATGCCAGCCGTGCCCTGGCTGTCGAGCTGCCACCGGAGCACTGGCAACGTGTGTTGGACATCTACGCCCAGCAGGCGCCGGCCGTGCCGTTGCTGCAGCGCGCGCTGATCCTCGGTTTCGCCCGCGAGATGCAGCTGCCCACCGAGACCCTGCTCAAGGGCCTGCTCGACGACCTGGCCGACGCCGCCGAAGGCGAGGACGTGACGCTGGACGACGCCGGCGAGACCAGCCTGGTGATGGCCTACCCTGACTCGCGCCAGGGCCTCGACCTGGCCCGCGTGCTGGCCGCCGATATGGCCGGCAGCAAGATCGGCCTGCCGCCGCGCTTCGCCGTCGGCCTGGCAGCTGCACGCGAGCGCGTCGCGGCTAGCACCCATCCGTTCGCCGAGGCGGTGCGCCTGTCCCGCGGTCCGGTCGATCCGCTGCAGATCAACGCGCTGCTGCAGCGTCTGACTCCGGCCCAGGCCACCCTGGAGCGCGCCCTGGCGCTGACCTGGCTGCAGCGTCGCCTGGGCGATGCCCCGGCGGTTGCCGTACCGCAACCCGGTGCCGGCTGGCAGGCTCGCGAAGGCGCCAGCGGCGAGACCTGGTGGCAGTGGCAGGGCAGCCAGCCGCCGAGCGCCCTGGAACTGCCGGCCGAGCTGGGCAGCCCGCTGGTTGCGGCGGTCAGCTACGACAGCGCCGCCACGCCGCCGAGCGGGCCGCTGCAGGTGAAGGTCAGTCGTCGCCTGCTGCGCCTGGTGCCGGGTGAGGCGGCATTCAGCTTCAGCGCCGAAGAGGTGGGCGATGGCCCGATCTCCGGCGACCAGCTGTATCTCGACGAGATCACCCTGGAGAGCGAGGCCGAGACGCCGCGCCGCTACGGCCTGCTGGAAGTGCCGCTGCCGCCGGGCGCGGATGTCGAGCGCACCACCTGGGGCCTGCAGGTCAGCGGTCTGGATTCGGAAGAGGCGGCGCCGCTGGAGAAGGCCCGTCACGAGCCGGGCCAGCTGCTCTACGCGGTGCCGGTGGACAGCCTGCAGGGCAAGCTGGTGCTGCGTCACCTGGTGCGCTTCTCGCAGAAAGGCGAGTTCCACCTGCCACCGGCGCGCTACTCGCGCATGTATGACCCGCAGGCCCAGGCCTTCGAGCAGAAGCCGGCACTGGCCGAGCTGAAGGTCGAGTAAGGATGCGCGCACTCGCCTGGCTGGCGCTGTTGCCGCCGCTGCTGGCGTCGGCTGGACCGGCGCCGTTGCAGCTGGCCTGGCACGCGCCGCAGGGCGCCGAGTTGCTGCGCCTGGACGAGCAGCAGTTGCTTTCCCGCGAGCCGCTGCCGGCGAGCCTGGAGGCGCCGCTGGGCAGCCTGTGGAAGCTGTTCGTCTACGCCTACCAGGTCGACCGCGGCCTGCCTGATCCGGGCTACGCCTGCACCGGTCAGGATCGCGAGGAGGTGTACTGCTGCAAGGCCGGTGAGCGTATCGACCGCGACCAGGCTCTGGTGCGCTCCTGCGGCCTGTATTTCGCGCCGCAGCGCCTCGGCCTGCAGGCCGGTGAGTGGCGCGACTACTGGCAGGCGCGCCGTGCGCCGAACTGGCTGCTCGATCTCGACGGCCTGCAGCCGCAGCGCCGGGTGGCGGTAGGCGAGCTGCTCGACAGCCTGGCAACGCTGCCGGCCCAGGCCGAAGCGCACCGCGTGCTGCTCGACGTATCGGTGAGCGCCGCCGACGGCTCTCTGCTTGGCCCGCTCGGCAGCCGCCTGCGGGTGAAGACCTGGAGCTGGCTGGCCGATGGCGACGCCCTGGCGCGCCAGGGTGGTTTTGCCGGCTGGCTGGCCGACGGCACGCCGCTCTGGGCTGGTGGGTCTGGTACCAGTCAGGGCGTGCTCAAGCACCATGCCGAAGCCCTCGGCAAGGTACTGCCGGCGCCATGGCCAGCGGAGCCGGGCGGCTGCGTCGAGGTGGCGCTGTTCGACCGCTATCCGCTGCGCGCGCTCAGTCGCGCGGATGGCGGGGCGGTGAATCAGTCCGGCGCATTGCGTGGGCACTACCGGGTGGCGTTCGCCAATGGCAACGCCCTGGAGATCGAGAGCCAGGGTGAGCTGTTCCTGCTCGCTGGCGAACAACCGCGGCTGGTGGCGCGCCTGAGTCGCGAGGAATACGTGGCGCGGGTACTGGATCGCGAGGCGACGGCGCAGCCGGCCGAGGCGGCCAAGGCCCTGGCGGTGAGCATCCGCAGCTATCTGCTGCAGAACGGTGAACGCCGTGGCGAGTGCCTGGCGATCCGCGACAGCAGCGCCCAGCAGCGCATGGCGCCGCGCCCGGCCAGTGCCGCCGCGCGTGAGATCGCTGCCTGGACCGCCGACCTGGTGCTGGCCGGCAGCCCCGTCACCTATCACGCCGACCAGCCTGGCGCGAATCGCCTGGCCTGGAGCCAGGCCGTCGAGCAGGCGCAGGCCGGTCTGCGCTACGACGCCATCCTCGCCCGTGCCTTTCCGCGTGCAAGCCTGAGCCGTTGGGATCGGCCGGTGGCCGCCTGCCATCCGCTGCCGGCCGCTGAGGACTGGCTGCACAAACAGCGCCGCAGCTGGCGCGAGCTGCTGGACAGCGAGCCGGGCTACGCCGAGACCGCCGAGTTCGCCGTGTGCCGCCTGTACAGCGGCAATCCGCATGTCGATCGCGAGCGTCGGCGCATCTACGTGCGTGGCCTGCAGTCGCTGCAGGATCGCCTCGACCTGACCCACGAATACCTGCACCTGGCTTTCGACGCCCATCCGAGCGGCCAGGATGAAACCTATATCGAGGGCCTCGCCCGCCATCTGCTGCTGGAAGCTCAGCCATGAATCATCGTTTCTACCCCGTCGCCTTCCTGGCCTGCGCCATGCCGCTCGGCGCATTCGCCGGGATCACTCTGGATACGCCGCGCGCCGGCTGGCGTACCGGCTCGGACGAGGGCGCGCACTTCATGCAGGAGGTCAACTACCCGGCCTCGGCGGTGAACAGCGCGCCCTACCAGGGCGACAGCGCACGTATCCGCGGGCAGATCAGCGCCACCGACAAGGCACCCAGCGGCGCGCCGGCGCGCCTGGTGGTCAATGGCATCAGCATGCCGCTCAAGGTGCAGGAGGAGGGCGGCTTCGACCGGCCGTTCGTGTTCCCGGCCGGCAGCAACAATGTCGAGGTGCGCAGCCCCGATGGTCAGCAGGTGCGTCGCGTGCAGTTCTACAACGGCGGCAGCGGCGAGACGCCGGCGCGGCTGCGGGTGGTGCTGTCGTGGGACAGCGACAACACCGACCTCGACCTGCACCTGGTAACACCCGATGGCGGCCACGCCTGGTATGGCGAGCGCGCCCTGGCCAACGGCGCGGCGCTGGATGTGGACGTGACCGGCGGTTTCGGCCCGGAGATGATCGCCTCGCCGACCCCGCTCAAGGGCGAGTACCTGGTCTACGTCAACTATTACGGCGGCGGTTACGGCGATGGCGGCAACCCGGCCCAGGAGCTGACCACCGCCCAGGTGACGCTGATCAGCGAGGAGGGCACGGCCAACGAGAAGCAGGAGTCTTTCCTGATCCCGATGCGTGCGCCGGGCGAGCTGACGCTGGTGAAGCGCTTCAGTTATCCCTGAGGCGCCTGCCAGGCATCGATTACTTCCTGCGCGGCGCGGAAGGCGTCGATGGCCGCCGGCACGCCGGCATAGATGGCGCAGTGCAGCAGCGCCTCGCGGATTTCTTCCACGCTGCAGCCATTGTTCAGTGCACCGCGTACGTGGCCCTTCAGCTCTTGCGGGCACTTCAGCGCGGTCAGCGCGGCGAGGGTGATCAGGCTGCGGGTCTTGCGCTCCAGCACGCCGCGGGTCCAGACCCCGCCCCAGGCGTGTTCATTGACGAACTCCTGCAGCGGCTGGCTGAACTCGGTGGCGTTGTTCAGCGCGCGGTCGACGAAGGCGTCGCCCATCACTTCGCGGCGAACCTGCTCGCCGGCTTTGGCGTTGTCACTCATGGAAGGCTCCGTCAGTTATCCACAGTCTCGATGCGTACCTGGGCGACACCGGCGCGCAGCATGTCCAGTTGCTTGGCGGCGGCCTGCGACAGGTCGATCAGGCGGCCGCGGGTATGCGGTCCGCGGTCGGTGATGCGTACCACCACCGAGCGGCCGTTGCTCAGGTTGGTGACCTTGACCCGGGTGCCGAAGGGCAGTTCGCGGTGGGCCGCGGTCAGGTCGTGGTTGCTCAGGCGTTCGCCGCTGGCCGTGCGGCGGCCGTGATGGCGCGCGGCATAGTAGGAGGCTTTGCCCTTGGCGACGTAGCCTGGCTTCGCCTGGGGCTTGGCGACGGGTTTGCTCGGCTCACTGATCACCGGCGCCGCCTGCGGCTCGGGCGGCGCGGCTGGCGCACTCGGGCGCGGGGTTACGGGCTGGCCGGCACAACCGGCCAGCAGCATCAGCGGCAGAAGGAAAGTCGCAATCTTGCGCATGGCGGCTCCCGGAGAGAACAACGCCGGGTTTCCCCGGCGTCGTTGTGCTCTTAGCTTTCGAGCTTTTTCTTGAGCAGTTCGTTCACCTGGCCGGGGTTGGCCTTGCCCTTGGCGGCCTTCATCGCCTGGCCGACGAAGAAGCCGAACATCTTGCCGCGCTTGGCCTCATCACTGGCGCGGTACTGCTCGACCTGCTCGGCGTTGGCTGCCAGTACGTCGTCGAGCAGCTTCTCGACGGCGCCGCTGTCGGTGTTCTGCACCAGGTCCTTGGCCTTGATGATCTCGTCTGGCGAGCCTTCACCTTCGGCCATGGCGGCGAACACGGTCTTCGCGGCCTTGCCGTTGATGGTGCCGTCCTTCAGGCGCAGGATCATCTCGCCCAGGTGCTGGGCGGAAACCGGCGACTGCTCGATCGAAAGGTTTCCGGCGTTGAGCAGGCTGGACAGTTCGCCCATCACCCAGTTGGCGGCCAGCTTGGCGTCGCCACAGGTCTTCTCGACGGCCTCGAAGTAGTCGGCCAGCTCGCGGCTCGCGCTCAATACGCTGGCGTCGTAGGTGGACAGGCCGAACTGGCTCTCGAAGCGCTCGCGCTTCTGCGGCGGCAGTTCTGGCAGCTGGCTGCGCAGGTCATCGAGGAAGCTGCGCTCGATCACCACCGGCAGCAGGTCCGGGCAGGGGAAGTAACGGTAGTCGTTGGCTTCTTCCTTGCTGCGCATGGAGCGCGTCTGGTCCTTGTTCGGGTCGTACAGGCGGGTTTCCTGCACCACCTTGCCGCCGTCCTCGATCAGCTCGATCTGGCGCTGCACCTCGTGGTTGATCGCCTTCTCGATGAAGCGGAACGAGTTGACGTTCTTGATCTCGGCGCGGGTGCCGAACTCGGCCTGGCCTTTCGGGCGTACCGAGACGTTGCAGTCGCAGCGCAGCGAGCCTTCGGCCATGTTGCCGTCGCAGATGCCGAGGTAGCGCACCAGGGCGTGGATGGCCTTCACATAGGCCACGGCTTCCTTGGCCGAACGGATGTCCGGCTCGGAGACGATCTCCAGCAGTGGTGTGCCAGCGCGGTTCAGGTCGATGCCGCTCATGCCGTGGAAGTCTTCGTGCAGGCTCTTGCCAGCGTCCTCTTCCAGGTGCGCGCGGGTGATGCCGATGCGCTTGACGGTGCCGTCTTCCAGGGTGATGTCGAGGAAGCCCTTGCCGACGATGGGGTGGTCCATCTGGCTGGTCTGGTAGCCCTTCGGCAGGTCCGGGTAGAAGTAGTTCTTGCGGGCGAAGACGTTGGTCGGCGCGATTTCGGCGTCGATGGCCAGGCCGAACTGGCAGGCCATGCGCACGGCCTCGGCGTTGAGCACCGGCAGGGTGCCGGGCATGCCCAGGTCGACCAGGCTGGCCTGGGTGTTGGGCTCGGCGCCGAAGGTGGTGGCGCTGCCGGAGAAGATCTTCGATTGGGTGCTGAGCTGAGCGTGAATCTCAAGCCCGATCACGGTTTCCCATTGCATGTGCGTGTTCCTCAGAATCCGGCCGGGGCGCGAGTGTGCCAGTCGGACACTTGCTGGTACTGGTGCGCCACGTTGAGCAGGCGACCTTCCTGGAAGTAGGGGGCGAGCAGCTGCACGCCGACCGGCAGGCCGTCGACGAAGCCGGCGGGCATGGACAGGCCCGGGATGCCGGCGAGGTTGGCGGTGATGGTGTAGATGTCTTCCAGGTAGGCCGAGACTGGATCGGCGCTCTTCTCGCCGAGTTTCCAGGCCGGGTTCGGCGTGGTCGGGCCGAGGATCAGGTCGACTTCATTGAAAGCGGCGACGAAGTCGTTCTTGATCAGGCGGCGGATCTGCTGGGCCTTGATGTAGTAAGCGTCGTAGTAGCCGGCGGAGAGGGCGTAGGTGCCGACCATGATGCGTCGCTTCACTTCCGCGCCGAAGCCTTCACCGCGCGAGCGCTTGTACAGGTCTTCGAGGTTGACCGGGTTCTCGCAGCGGTAGCCGAAGCGCACGCCGTCGAAGCGCGACAGGTTGGAGCTGGCCTCGGCCGGCGCGATCACGTAGTAGGCGGGAATCGCGTGCTGCATGTTCGGCAGGCTGATTTCCTTGACGCTGGCGCCGAGCTTCTTCAGCTCCTCGACCACGGCCAGCACGGCGTCGGCGATGCGGCTGTCTAGACCGGCGCCGAAGTATTCCTTGGGCAGGCCGATGCGCAGGCCGGCCAGCGGCTGGGGCAAGGCGGCCAGGTAGTCATCCACTGGCTGGTCGACGCTGGTCGAATCCTTCGGGTCGAAGCCGGCCATGGTGCCGAGCAGCAGGGCGCAGTCCTCGGCGGTGCGGGCCAGCGGGCCGCCCTGATCGAGGCTGGAGGCGTAGGCGATCATGCCCCAGCGCGAGACGCGACCGTAGGTCGGCTTGATCCCGGTGAGGTTGGTCAGCGCCGCTGGCTGGCGGATCGAGCCGCCGGTGTCGGTGCCGGTGGCGGCCGGCAGCAGGCGCGCGGCCACGGCTGCGGCGCTACCGCCGGAGGAGCCGCCCGGTACGCGGGTCAGGTCCCAGGGGTTCTTAACCGCGCCGTAGTGGCTGGATTCGTTGGCCGAGCCCATGGCGAACTCGTCCATGTTCAGCTTGCCCAGGGTCACGGTGCCGGCGGCGGCCAGCTTGTCGACCACGGTGGCGTCGTAGGGTGCCTTGAAGCCGGAAAGGATCTTCGAGCCGCAGCTGGTCAGCACGCCATTGGTGCAGAACAGGTCCTTGTGGCCGATCGGTGCGCCGAGCAGGGCGCCATTCTCGCCGGCAGCGCGGCGGGCGTCGGCGGCTTGCGCCTGGGCGCGGGCCAGCTCCTCGGTGACGGTGATGAAGCTGTTTAGCTGCGGGTCGAGCTGGGCGATGCGCGCCAGCAGGCTCTCGGTCAGCTCGACGGAGGAGAAGGTCTTGTCCTTCAGGCCGCGAGCGATCTCGGCCAGGGTCAGTTGATGCATGAGCAGGCCTTTCCTTTTATTCGATGACTTTCGGCACGAGGAACAGGCCGCTTTCGACGGCCGGGGCAATCGCCTGGTAGGCGTCGCGCTGGTTCTTTTCGCTCACCACGTCGGCGCGCAGGCGCTGGGTGGCCTCGAGCGGATGGGCCAGCGGCTCGATGCCGGTGGTGTCGACCGCCTGCATGGCGTCGATCAGGCCGAGGATGTTGTTGAGGGTGGCAGTGGTCTGCGGAATTTCCGCCTCGTTCAGGCCCAGGCGGGCGAGATGGGCGATTTTTTCCACGTCGGAGCGTTCGAGCGCCATCGTGAGTCTCCAGAAAACGGGCGGGGGAACGGATGCCGCGCGTGGCGGTCAGATGCCGCGATTTTTGGGCCCTAAGGCCCGGAAAAGCAGGCAATTTAGCATATCTGGCGCCTTGCCCAAAAGGCGGCTCGTTGATAGAGTTTGCCGCACTTTTTACCCAGCGTTTTTCATCGCGCTCTGTTTAGGGCTTCTTTCCCATGTTCAAGAAACTGCGTGGCATGTTTTCCAGCGATCTGTCGATCGACCTGGGCACCGCCAATACCCTGATCTATGTCCGCGAGCGCGGCATCGTCCTCAACGAGCCGTCCGTGGTCGCCATTCGTAGCAGTGGCAACCAGAAATCCGTGGTCGCCGTCGGTACCGAAGCCAAGCGCATGCTGGGCCGTACCCCGGGCAACATCTCGGCCATCCGTCCGATGAAGGACGGCGTGATCGCCGACTTCAGCGTCTGCGAGAAGATGCTGCAGTACTTCATCAACAAGGTTCACGAGAACAGCTTCCTGCAGCCGTCGCCGCGCGTGCTGATCTGCGTGCCGTGCAAATCCACCCAGGTCGAGCGTCGCGCCATCCGCGAATCCGCCCTCGGTGCTGGTGCCCGTGAAGTGTTCCTGATCGAAGAGCCGATGGCCGCTGCCATCGGTGCCGGCCTGCCGGTCGAAGAGGCTCGCGGCTCGATGGTCGTCGATATCGGTGGTGGTACTACCGAAATCGCCCTGATCTCGCTGAACGGTGTGGTCTACGCCGAATCCGTACGCGTCGGTGGCGACCGCTTCGACGAAGCCATCATCACCTACGTGCGCCGCAACTACGGCTCGCTGATCGGCGAATCCACCGCCGAGCGCATCAAGCAGGAAATCGGCACCGCCTACGCCGGTGGCGAAGTCCGCGAAGTCGACGTGCGTGGCCGTAACCTGGCCGAAGGCGTACCGCGCAGCTTCACCCTGAACTCCAACGAAGTGCTGGAGGCTCTGCAGGAGTCCCTGGCGACCATCGTTCAGGCCGTGAAGAGCGCCCTGGAACAGTCCCCGCCGGAGCTGGCCTCCGACATCGCCGAGCGTGGCCTGGTGCTGACCGGTGGTGGCGCCCTGCTGCGCGACCTGGACAAGCTGCTGGCCCAGGAAACCGGCCTGCCGGTGATCGTCGCCGAGGACCCGCTGACCTGCGTGGCTCGTGGCGGTGGCCGTGCCCTGGAAATGATGGATCGCCACTCCATGGACCTGCTGTCCACCGAGTGATGATTCCTGTGGTGAGCCGAAGCCGGAAGTGACCCTTCCGGCTTTGTGTTTTCTAGCTGTCAGCCGGGAGTAGCTGCCATCAAACCGCTATTTGCCAAGGGACCTTCGCTGGGCGTACGACTGCTGGTGCTGGTCGTGCTTTCGGCCGTCTTGATGGTGGTGGATGCGCGTTTCGAAGTGCTCCAGCCGCTGCGCGCCCAGGTCGGCGTGATCACCGAGCCGGCCTACCGCCTGGCGCGCCTGCCGGTGACGCTGTGGGACGGCGTGACCCAGCAGTTCACCAGCCGCAGCGAACTGTCGGCGGAGAACGAGAAGCTCAAGGCCGAGGCGCTGCTGATGCAGGGCCGCCTGCAGAAGCTGGCCACCCTCACCGAGCAGAACGTGCGCCTGCGCGAGCTGCTCAACTCCGCCGCGCTGGTGGACGAGCGGGTGCTGGTCACCGAGCTGATCGGCGTCGACCCCAACCCCTTCACCCATCGCATCCTCATCGACAAGGGCGAGCGTGACGGCGTGTTCCTCGGCCAGCCGGTGCTCGATGCCCGTGGCCTGATGGGTCAGGTGGTCGAGGTGATGCCCTATACCGCGCGTGTCCTGCTGCTCACCGACACCAACCACAGCATCCCGGTGCAGGTGAACCGCAACGGCCTGCGCGCCATCGCCTCCGGCACCGGTAATCCGGAGCGCCTGGAGCTGCGCCACGTGGCCGACACGGCGGATATAAAGGAAGGCGATCTGCTGGTCAGCTCCGGCATGGGCCAGCGTTTCCCGGCCGGCTACCCGGTGGCCACGGTCAACGAGGTGGTGCACGACTCCGGCCAGCCCTTCGCCATCGTGCGCGCCGTCCCGACAGCGGCGCTCAACCGCAGCCGCTACATGCTGCTGGTGTTCACCGACGAACGGACCCCCGAGGAGCGTGCCACCGAGGCCGCCGAGGCACAGGAGGCGGCCGATCGTGAGGCCGCCGCCGACAGCCATGGCGCAACGGCGCAGCCTGCTCCCGCTGCAACCCCTGCTAACCCGCCGGCGCAACCCGCTCCGGCCGCACCGGCGGCCCAACCCGCTGCAACGCCGGCACCTGCCGCACCCCGGGAGAATCAGTGATGGTCCAGGTCAGAGCGCGCAATGCCTGGGTGATCTGGGCCAGTCTGATCCTCGCACTGCTGCTCAGCGTCGCGCCCATGCCGCAGTTCATGGAAGTCGGCCGCCCGCTGTGGGTGGCCCTGTTCCTGTCCTACTGGGCGTTGTCCCTGCCGCATCGCATCGGCATGGTGAGCGCCTGGTGTCTGGGACTGGTGCAGGACGTGCTGTTCGGCACGCTGCTCGGGCAGAACGCGCTGATCCTCACCCTGATCATCTTCCTGGTGCTGTCGCTGCAGCGCCGCCTGCAGATGTTCCCCATGTGGCAGCAGAGCCTGGTGCTGCTGGTGGTGCTCGGTATCGCCCAGCTGGTACAGCTGTGGCTCAACGCCCTCACCGGCAACCGCCCGCCGACCCTGGCCTTCGTGCTGCCGGCGCTGATCAGCGCCTTGCTCTGGCCCTGGGTGTTCGCCATCCTGCGTGGGCTGCAACAGCGTTTCGCCATTCGCTGACACGCCATCCCACCTGACCCGGAGACCTCAGCATGGCCACGCTTCACCTGGCTTCGGGTTCCCCCCGCCGGCGCGAGTTGCTGGCGCAGGTCGGCGTGCCCTTCGTCACGCTAATCGCCTCGATTGATGAAACGGCCTTGCCCGATGAGCCTGCCGAGCGCTATGTAGAGCGCCTGGCTCGGGAAAAGGCGCTGGCCGGGCTGGCCTCGTTGCCGGCTGCTGCCGATGCCGTGGTGCTGGGTGCGGACACCGCCGTGGTGCTCGATGGGCGCATTCTCGGCAAGCCGCTGGATCGCGCCGATGCGCTGGCCACCCTGGCCGCCCTGTCCGGCCGTGAGCATCAGGTGCTGACTGCCGTGGCGCTGGTCGCCGGGCAGAGGGTCGAGTCGCGGGTGGTGGCCAGTCGCGTGCGCTTTCGGGCGCTGCGCGCTGGCGAAGCGGAAGCCTACTGGGCGACCGGCGAGCCATGCGACAAGGCGGGCGGCTATGGTATCCAGGGGCTGGCGGCGGTGTTCGTCAGCCAGCTCGAGGGCAGTTATTCGGCCGTGGTCGGCCTGCCGCTGTGCGAAACCGTACAGCTGCTGGAGGAGTTCGGGATTTCGTGCTGGCAGGTCTGACCTGCCGGCCCACAGATAGTCAGTAGTGGCAGCGGCCCCTGGCCAGCAGTCGCGACGCGCAGAGTAGGACGCATGAGCGAAGAGATCCTGATCAACATCACGCCGATGGAGTCGCGCGTGGCGGTGGTGGAAAACGGTGTGCTGCAGGAGGTGCATGTCGAGCGCACCCAGAAGCGCGGCATCGTCGGCAACATCTACAAGGGCAAGGTCGTGCGGGTGTTGCCGGGCATGCAGGCGGCCTTCATCGACATCGGCCTGGAGCGCGCGGCGTTCATCCATGCGGCGGAAATCTCCACCCGTGAAGGCAGTGCGGTGGAGTCCATCGGCGCCCTGGTCCACGAGGGCCAGAGCCTGATAGTCCAGGTGACCAAGGACCCGATCGGCACCAAGGGCGCGCGCCTGACCACCCACCTGTCCATCCCCTCGCGCTATCTGGTGTACATGCCGCGCACCGCGCACGTCGGCATCTCGCTGAAGATCGAGGACGAGGCCGAGCGCGAGCGCCTCAAGCAGGTTGTGACCGACTGCGTGGCCGCCGAAGGCATCGAGGAAGTTGGTGGTTTCATCCTGCGTACCGCGGCGGAAGGCGCCGGTGCCGACGAGATCCTGGTCGATATCCGCTACCTGCGCCGCCTGTGGGAACAGATCGCCGCACAGATGAAGACCGCGCCGACGCCCTCGGTGATCTACGAGGACCTGTCCCTGGCCCTGCGTACCCTGCGCGACCTGGTCAACCCGAAGATCGAGAAGATCCGCATCGACTCGCGGGAGACCTTCGGCAAGATCACCCAGTTCGTCGACGAGCTGATGCCGGAGATCGCCGACCGCCTGGAGCACTATCCCGGCGAGCGGCCGATCTTCGACCTGTACGGCGTCGAGGACGAGATTCAGCGTGCCCTGGAGCGCAAGGTGCCGCTCAAGTCCGGCGGCTACCTGGTGGTGGACCCGGCCGAGGCGATGACCACGGTGGACGTCAACACCGGAGCCTTCGTCGGCCACCGCACCCTCGAAGAGACCATCTTCAAGACCAACCTCGAGGCGGCCACCGCGATCGCCCGCCAGCTGCGCCTGCGCAACATCGGCGGGATCATCATCATCGACTTCATCGACATGGAAGATGAAGAGCACCAGCGCCAGGTGCTGCGCACCCTGGAGAAACAGCTGGAGCGCGACCACGCCAAGACCAACATCATCGGCATCACCGAGCTGGGCCTGGTGCAGATGACCCGCAAGCGCACCCGCGAGAGCCTCGAGCAGGTGCTGTGCGAGCCGTGCAGCGCCTGCCAGGGCCGCGGCAAGCTGAAGACGCCGGAGACCATCTGCTACGAGATCTTCCGCGAGATCCTGCGCGAGGCCCGTGCCTACCAGGCCGAGGGCTATCTGGTGCTGGCCAACCAGAAGGTGGTCGACCGCCTGCTCGACGAGGAGTCGGGCAATGTCGCCGACCTGGAGGCCTTCATCGGGCGCACCATCAAGTTCCAGGTAGAGAGTATGTATTCCCAGGAGCAGTACGATGTCGTGCTGCTCTGAGCCGGGGCGCTGAAGGTCGATGCTCGCCAGCCTGCTGAGCAGATTGCTGCGCTGGGGACTGGGGCTCTGTGCCCTGGTGCTGGTGCTGGCCGCGCTTTACGTCAGCCTGGGGCGCCAGCTGGTGCCGCTGGTTGCCGAGTACCGTGACGAGGTGCAGGCGCGCGCCGCCAATGCGCTGAACATGCCGCTGTCGATCGGCAGCCTGGAAGGCAGCTGGCAAGGCCTGTCGCCGGTGCTCACCGCGCACGACGTGCTGCTCGGCGAGGGCGACAGTGCCGTGCGCCTGGACCAGGTGCGTGTGGTACCGGCGGTGCTCGACAGCCTGCTGGCGCGCCAGCCGCGCCTGGCCAACCTGCAGGTCGAGGGGCTGCAGCTCAGTCTGCACGAGGATGCCGAAGGGCACTGGGCGGTCGAGGGACTGCCGCAGCGCGACCCGGCCAGGCCGCTGGACCCGCAGCGCCTGATCGACGGCCTGAAGATGGTGCGCAAGGTCTCCCTGCTCGGCAGCCAGCTCACGTTCGAACCGCAGGGCGGCGAACCGCTCAGCCTCACCTACATCGACATCACGCTGCGCAGCGGCAAGGTGCGCCAGCGCCTGGACGGCCGCCTGCGTCTGCCGGACGGCCAGCCTCTGACCTTCAACCTGCAGGTGCGCCTGGCGCCCAAGGACTGGCGCGCGAGCCGTGCCGAGGCCTATCTGAGCCTGCCGCAGAGCGACTGGGCGGCCTGGTTGCCGAAGAAGCTGATGCGCGACTGGAGCCTGAGCAAGGCCCAGGCTGGCGGCGAGTTCTGGCTGGACTGGGCCGATGGCGCCGTGCAGCGGGGCGCCGCCCGCCTGCATGCGCCGGAAGTGCGTGGCGCCTTCGCCCAGCGTGCGCCGGTCGAGGTCGACGATCTCGGTCTGAGTGCCTATTTCGAGCGCCGCGACGATGGCTTCGATCTTCTTGTCGACGCCCTGGCCCTGAGCCTGGGCGAGACCCGCTGGGGTGAAGTGCAGCTGGCCCTGCGCCAGCAGCTGGATGCCCAGGGCCAGGTCGAGCGCTGGCGGCTGAGTGCCGATCATCTCGACCTGACGCCGCTGACCCCGGTGCTGCAGGCGCTGGCGCCGTTGCCGGAAAAGGCCGCGGAGGCGCTGGGCGCGCTGCACCCGCGGGGCGACCTGCGCAATCTGCAGATCGATTACCTGCCGCAGCTGACCGACGCCAAGCGCGTGCAGTTCTCGGTCAACCTGGAGAAGGTCGGCATCGGCGCCTGGAACGGGATTCCCGCGGCGGAGAATGTCAGCGGCAGTGTGCGTGGCGATCTCGGTGGTGGTGAAGGCTTGATGGCCAGCGAGAATTTCGGCCTGCACTTCCCCAACCTGTTCCCCGAGATGTGGCACTACCGCCAGGCCGGCGCCACCCTGCGCTGGCAGCTCACCGACGAGGCCTTCACCCTCTATAGCCCCTACCTGCAGGTGGAAGGCGATGAGGGGCATGTCGCCGGCGACTTCATGGTGCGGCTGATGAAGGACCCGGCGCTGGAGGACTACATGGACCTGCGCGTCGGCCTGAAGGACGGCAACGCCTTGCCGGCCAAGAAGTATCTGCCGACCCGTTCGCCCGGCCTCAGCCCGGCCCTGGCCGAGTGGCTGCAGACGGCAATTCGCGCCGGGCACATCGAAGATGGCTGGTTCCAGTACCAGGGCTCGCTGGCCAAGGGCGCCGAAGATGCGGCGCGCAGCATCAGCCTGTATTTCCAGGTGGATGGCGCCGAACTGGCCTTCCAGCCGGGTTGGCCGGCACTGCGTGAGGCCCGTGGCGAGGTACTGATCGAGGACGATGGCGTCGATGTACGGGTGCCCGAGGGTGTAATACTCGACAGCCGAGTGCGTGAGGTGACGGCCAATATTCCCAAGGCGGCCCACGGCCAGCCGCCACGCATGGCGCTGGATGGCGAACTGGAGAGCAGCCTGCCGGATGCGCTGAAGATTCTCCAGGAGGCGCCCATCGGCACGGCCGAGATCTTCGCCGGCTGGCAAGGCCAGGGGCCGCTGAGTGGCAAGCTGAAGCTCGACATTCCACTGGCCAAGGGCCCGAAGCCCCAGGTGCAGGTGGACTTCGCCACCGAAGGCGCGCAGCTGCAGATCGCCACGCCCAAGCTGGCGCTCAGCCAGCTCAAGGGCGCTTTCCGCTTCAACACCGCATCCGGCCTCAGTTCGCCGGATATCCGCGCTCAGGTGTTGGGGCATGCGGTGCGTGGCCGCGCCCTGGCCGAGGGCGCGCGCGGTACCGGGCGCACGCGCATCGAGGCCAGCGGCAAGATTCCGCTGGCCCAACTGACCGGTTGGCTCGGTGTGACCCAGGCGCTGCCGCTCAAGGGCGAGATTCCCTACAAGCTGAACCTGGCGCTGGACGGCAGTGACAGCCAGCTGCGCATCGAATCCGATCTCAAGGGCCTTGCCGTGGAGCTGCCGGCGCCCTTCGCCAAGGCTGCCAACGAGACCCGCAACACCAGCTGGCGCATGACCCTACAAGGCGCGGAGCGGCGCTACTGGCTGGACTACGGCAACGTGGCCAGCCTGGCCCTGGCTGCTGCACCGGGGCAGACCCTGCAGGGGCGTGGTGAGCTGCGCCTGGGCGGTGACCCCGCGAAGCTGCCGTCGGACGCGGGATTGCGCGTGAACGGACGCTTGGCCGAGCTGGACTGGAATGCCTGGCAAACGGCGGCCAAGCCCTACGTGAGCCTGGCCGGCGATGGCCAGAATCGCCAATTCTTCCGTGGCGCCGACCTGGCCATCGGCCGCTTCAACGGTTTCGGTACCCAGGTCGACAATCTCGGCGTCAAGCTGGCCCGGGCCCAGGCGGGCTGGCAGCTGGACCTCAGCAGCGCGTTGCTGGAGGGCAGCATCGGCCTGCCGGATGCGGCAGGTGCGCCGATCGACATCAACCTGGCGCGTCTGAGCTTCCCGCCGGCCGAGCCACACAAGGCCGCCGAGACGGAGCCAGAGCCGGACAAGCCCGACCTGCTCGGCGCCGTCGACCCACGGCAGATTCCCGCCCTCGACGTGCGCATCGCCAAGGTCATGCAGGGTGATGCGCTGGTCGGTGCCTGGTCGTTCAAGGCCCGGCCGACGCCCCAGGGCGCGCGTTTCAGCGAGCTGAACCTCGATCTCAAGGGTCTCAAGCTGGGCGGCGAAATGGGCTGGGAGGGCGCGCCGGGGGCCAGCAGCAGCTGGTACAAGGGGCGCATCGAGGGCAAGAACCTGGCTGATGTGCTCAGTGCCTGGGACTATGCGCCGAGCGCCACCAGCGAACGCTTCCGCCTGGATGTCGATGGTCGCTGGCCGGGCTCGCCGGCCTGGTTCGGCCTCAAGCGTTTCTCCGGCAGCCTCGACGCCAGCCTGCGCAAGGGCCAGTTCGTCGAAGTGCAGGGCTCGGCCTCGGCTCTGCGGGTCTTCGGCCTGCTCAACTTCAACTCGATCAGCCGCCGCCTGCGCCTGGACTTCTCCGACCTGCTCGGCAAGGGCTTCAGCTATGACACCACCAAGACCCTGCTGGTCGGCCAGAACGGCGTGTTCGACACTCGCGAGCCGCTGCGCGTGGTTGGCCCCTCCAGCACCATGGAGATGAACGGCCAGCTGGACATGGCGCGCAACCAGATCGATGCGAGCCTGCTGGTGACCCTGCCGGTGACCAACAACCTGCCGCTGGCGGCACTGATCGTCGGCGCGCCAGCGATAGGCGGTGCGCTGTTCGTTGCCGACAAGTTGCTGGGCGACCGTGTCGCCCGCTTCGCCAGCGTGCAGTACAAGGTCAGCGGCCCCTGGCACGACCCCGAGATCACCTTCGACAAGCCGTTCGAGAAGCCGCGCTGAGTGACTTGCGGTAGCATGCAGGTAATCACCGGACGGAAGCTTCCATGTCCCTCGCCGTAATCCAGATGGTCAGCCAGGACGATGTCCTGGCCAACCTCTCCGCCGCTCGTCGCCTGCTGCAGCAGGCCGCCGAGTCCGGCGCGCGGCTCGCCGTGCTGCCGGAAAACTTCGCCGCCATGGGCCGCCGCGACCTCGCCGCTCTCGGTCGCGCCGAGGCCGAGGGGCACGGCCCGATCCTGCCCTGGTTGAAATGCACCGCCCGCGACCTCAGCTTGTGGATAGTGGCCGGCACCATTGCGCTGCCACCGGAGGGCAAGGCCGACGCCAAGGCGCACGCCTGCTCGCTGCTGATCGATAACCAGGGCCAGTGCGCGGCGCGCTACGACAAGCTGCACCTGTTCGATGTCGACGTGGCCGATGCCCGCGGCCGTTATCGCGAGTCGGATGACTTCGCCTTCGGCGAGCGGGTAGTGGTGGCCGATACGCCGGTCGGCAAGCTCGGCCTGACGGTATGCTACGACCTGCGTTTCCCCGAGCTGTACAGCCGGTTGCGCGAGGCCGGTGCCGAGCTGATCA
Source organism: Pseudomonas sp. Gutcm_11s (assembly GCF_028649395.1). Lineage (GTDB taxonomy): Bacteria > Pseudomonadota > Gammaproteobacteria > Pseudomonadales > Pseudomonadaceae > Aquipseudomonas. The sequence goes on from NZ_JAQSUW010000018.1 coordinate 54,989, forward strand.
GCGCCCCGGCGGCGTTCACCGCCGTCACCGGCGAGGCCCACTGGCAGGTGCTGACCCGCGCCCGTGCCATCGAGACCCAGTGTTACGTGCTGGCGGCGGGGCAGGGTGGCAGCCATCCGGGAGGCCGCGAGACCTTTGGCCACTCGGCGATCATCGACCCCTGGGGCCGCGTGCTGGCCGAGCAGCCCTTTGGCGAGGCCGTGCTGCTGGCCAGCCGCGATGCGGCCGAGCAGGACGCGATCCGCCAGCGTATGCCGGTGGCCCGCCACAGAAGATTCATCGCGCCCGAGCAACCGGCTCCGGCGCCAACGGAGCAGTCATGAACGAGATCCTCGGCCGCGTCAGCGGTCACCTGCTGAGCCCCGGCAACCTCTCCATCGAGCAGTTGCCGGCCATTCTCGCGGAAGTGGTGGGGCCCGGCATCGATGCCGCCGACCTGTATTTCCAGAGCCAGGTCTCCGAGTCCTGGGTGCTGGAAGACGGCATCGTCAAGGAAGGCAGCTTCAATCTCGACCAGGGCGTGGGCGTGCGTGCCCAGTCCGGCGAGAAGACCGGCTTCGCCTACAGCAACGCCATCCATGCCGAGGCCCTGGGCCAGGCGGCGCGTGCCGCGCGCTCGATCGCCCGCGCGGGCCAGCAGGGCAAGGTGCAGGCCTTCGCCAGCCCGACGGTGACCGCGCTGTACGCCCAGGACAGCCCGCTGGAGGTGCTGGAACGCGCCGAGAAGGTCGAACTGCTCAAGCGCATCGATGCCTTCACCCGCACCCTCGACCCGCGCATCAAGCAGGTCACCGTCAGTTTGGCCGGGGTTTGGGATCATGTCCTTGTGGCCGCCAACGACGGCAGCCTGGCCGCCGATATTCGCCCTCTGGTGCGCTTCAACGTCAGCGTGATCGTCGAGCAAAACGGCCGCCGCGAGCGTGGTGGCCATGGTGGCGGTGGGCGCAGCGACTACCGCTACTTCCTCGAGCGCGACGGCAGCGGCGAAGAGCGCGCCATGGGCTACGCCCGTGAAGCGCTGCGCCAGGCGCTGGTCAACCTGGAGGCGATTCCCGCGCCGGCCGGCACCCTGCCGGTGGTGATGGGTGCCGGCTGGTCCGGCGTGCTGCTGCACGAGGCGGTCGGCCACGGCCTGGAAGGCGACTTCAACCGCAAGGGCAGCTCGGCCTACAGCGGCCGTATCGGCCAGCAGGTGGCGTCGAGCCTGTGCACCATCGTCGACGACGGCACCCTGGCCGGGCGCCGCGGCTCGCTGAGTTTGGACGACGAAGGCACGCCGACCCAATGCACCACGCTGATCGAGAACGGCGTGCTCAAGGGTTACATGCAGGACAAGCTCAATGCGCGCCTGATGGGCGTGGCGCCAACCGGCAACGGCCGCCGCGAGTCTTACTCGCACCTGCCGATGCCGCGCATGACCAACACCTACATGCTGGCCGGCGAGAGTGACCCTGAAGAAATCATCCGCTCGGTGAAGAAGGGCATCTACTGCGCCAACCTCGGCGGCGGCCAGGTCGACATCACCAGCGGCAAGTTCGTGTTCTCTACCAGCGAGGCTTACCTGATCGAGGACGGCAAGATCACCGCGCCGGTCAAGGGCGCAACCCTGATCGGCAATGGCCCGGAGGCGATGAGCAAGGTGTCCATGGTGGGTAACGACCTGGCCCTGGACAGCGGCGTGGGAACCTGTGGCAAGGATGGTCAGTCGGTGCCGGTGGGTGTCGGCCAGCCGACCCTGAAGATCGACGCGATCACCGTGGGTGGCACCGGCGCCTGAGGCGCCGGCGCGTTACGCGCCCGGTGATCCTGGCCGGAAGGAAGGTTTAACGCAGGCCGCGCTGGACCTCGTCCAGGTCGCGGATGTACTTGAAGACCTTGCGCGCAGCGGCTGGCGGTTTGTTCCGCGCCGCCTCGTGCTGGGCATGACGGATCAGGCTGCGCAGGTGCTGGCGGTCGGCGTCCGGGTACTCGGCGACGAAGCTCTCCAGGGTGGTGTCGTCACCGGTGATCAGGCGATCGCGCCAGCGCTCGAGGGCGTGGAAGCGCTCGTTGTACTCGCGGGTGGAGCTGTCGACCTGGTCGATCAGGGCGAGGATGCCCTCGATGTCCTGGTCGCGCATGAGCTTGCCGATGAACTGGACGTGGCGTTTCTTGGCGGCATTGGCCGTGTGTTTCGGAGCTTCGGCCAGGGCTTTGCGCAGGCCGTCGGTGATCGGCAGCTTGGCGACCAGGTCGGGCTTGAGGGTAGTCAGGCGAGCACCGAGATCCTGCAGGGCGTGCAGCTCGCGCTTGATCTGGGTCTTGCTCTTCTCGCCGGAGAAGTCTTCGTCGTATGAATCAGCCATGGGGGCGGTCCGAGTGGAAACGCCGCCATGATAACCAGTCAGGGAGGGCCTGTCCGCAGCGGACCGGCCGCCCGTCGTTGGAGTGCAACATGAGTTCAGCACAAGCAGTGGGCCCACAGGCCCTGCCGGACCTGCAGGCGCAGGTCGAGCAGATCATCGCCGAGGCGCGTCGCCAGGGCGCCAGCGCCTGTGAAGTGGCGGTGTCGCTGGAGCAGGGACTGTCCACCACGGTGCGCCAGGGCGAGGTCGAGACGGTCGAGTTCAACCGCGACCAGGGCTTCGGCATCACCCTGTATGTCGGCCAGCGCAAGGGTTCGGCCAGCACCTCGGCGAGCGGCGATGCAGCGGTTCGCGAGACCGTTGCAGCGGCGCTGGCCATCGCCAAGCATGCCTCCGAGGACGACTGTGCCGGCCTGGCCGATGCCGCGTTGATGGCGCGCGAACTGCCGGAACTGGACCTGTTCCATCCCTGGGACATCACCCCGGAGCAGGCCATCGAGCGCGCCCTGGCCTGCGAGGCTGCGGCCTTCTCCGCCGACCAGCGGATCAGCAATGCCGATGGCACCAGCCTCAGCACCCACCAGGGCTGTCGCGTGTATGGCAACAGCCACGGCTTCGTCGGTGGCTACGCCAGCACCCGGCACAGCCTGAGCTGCGTGATGATCGCCGAGGCGCAAGGGCAGATGCAGCGCGACTACTGGTATGACGTGAGTCGCCAGGGCGAGCTGCTGGCCGACCCGGCGCTGATCGGTCGCCGCGCCGCCGAGCGCAGCGTAGCGCGCCTCGGCGCGCGCCCGGTGCCGACCTGCGAGGTACCGGTGCTGTTCGCCGCAGAGCTGGCCACCGGCCTGTTCGGTCACCTGATGGCTGCCATCTCCGGCGGCAATCTGTATCGCCATTCCTCGTTCCTCGAGGGCGCGCTGGGCCAGCGCCTGTTCCCCGAATGGCTGAACCTCGACGAGCGTCCGCACATCCCACGCGCCATGGGCAGCGCCACCTTCGACGGCGACGGCCTGGCCACCTACGCCAAGCCCTTCGTCGCCGGCGGCGAGCTGGTCTCCTACATCCTCGGCACCTACTCCGGGCGCAAACTGGGCATGCCCAGCACGGCCAACTCCGGCGGCGTGCACAACCTGTTCGTCAGTCACGGCGACGAGGACCAGAAGGCGCTGCTCAAGCGCATGGATCGCGGCCTGCTGGTTACCGAGCTGATGGGGCAGGGCCTCAACCTGGTCACCGGTGACTACTCGCGCGGCGCCGCCGGCTTCTGGGTGGAAAACGGCGAGATCCAGTTCCCGGTGCAGGAAGTCACCATCGCCGGCAACCTGCGCGAGATGTTCCGCCAGATCGTCGCCGTCGGCAGCGATCTGGAACTGCGCGGCAACATCCGCACCGGTTCGGTGCTGATCGAGCGGATGACCGTCGCCGGCAGCTGATCGCCCGCAGCATCACGCCAAGCCCGGTGTTCCGTGAGGACACCGGGCTTTTTCATGCCTGTCGACTGGCAAGTCCCTACTCTTTGTGTATTGATTATTCTTCTCAATCAAGAATTAATATCATTATTCGGTAAGAGTGGACGCCCATGTCCTTTGCATTTTTCACCCCCTGTCTCGATTGCTGGCGCTGGCAAGGCTTCCGCATTCGCTGTGCCTTGCTGCCGGACGAGCCGCGCCTGCTCGATCAGCACGAGTTCCACGGCCACCAGTTGGCCGCCCAGGGGCGGATAGAGCCCTGGCAGCTCTCGGTATTGACCCTGGAGCTGCTGCTGGACACGGCCAGCGACGTGGCGCTGCCCTGGCACTGGCGCAACCTCTGCCTCGACCGCGCCTGGCGGCCGCTGCATGGATTGCAGTACCTCGCTCACGACCTCGAACAGCAGCGCACGCACCTTCGCCTGCGCAACCGGTTGGCGACCCTGAACCTGTCGCCATCCCTCTCATTCAACGAGCCATTAGAAGGACATCCCTATGAGTGACACCCGCATCGAACGCGACAGCATGGGCGAGCTGGAAGTACCTGCAGCGGCGCTGTACGGCGCGCAGACCCAGCGTGCGGTGAACAACTTCCCGGTGTCCGGGCAACGCATGCCGGCGCCCTTCATCCGCGCGCTGATCCTGGCCAAGGCCGCGGCGGCGCGGGCCAACGTCGAGCTGGAGCAGCTTTCGCCGGCCCAGGGCGATGCCATCGTCGCGGCCTGCCAGCAGCTGTTGGAAGGCGACTTCATGGCGCACTTCCCGGTGGACGTGTTCCAGACCGGCTCTGGTACCAGTTCCAACATGAACGCCAACGAGGTGATCGCCACCCTGGCCAGCCGCATCCTCGGCGATAAGGTCGGCGCCAACGACCACGTCAACTGCGGGCAGAGCAGCAACGACATCATCCCCACCACCATCCACGTCAGCGCCGCCATCGAACTGCATGAGCGCCTGCTGCCGGCTCTTGGCCACCTGCTCACCGTGCTGTGTGAGAAGTCGCTGGAGGTGCAGCCCTACGTGAAGACCGGGCGCACCCACCTGATGGATGCCATGCCGGTGCGCATGAGCCAGGTGCTGGACGGTTGGGGCCAGCAGATCCAGGCCAACATCGTGCACCTGCGCGCGCTGCAGCCGAGCCTGCAGGCCCTGGCCCAGGGTGGCACCGCGGTGGGTACCGGGGTCAACGCCCATCCGCGCTTCGCCGAGCACTTCTGCCGCGAACTGACCACGCTGACCGGCGTGCCCTTCAGCACCGGCACCAACTTCTTCGCCCTGATCGGCTCGCAGGACACCGCCGTGGCCATCTCCGGCCAGCTGAAGACCGTGGCGGTGTCGCTGATGAAGATCGCCAACGACCTGCGCTGGATGAACTCCGGCCCGCTCGCCGGCCTCGCCGAGATCGAGCTGGAGGCGTTGCAGCCGGGCTCCTCGATCATGCCGGGCAAGGTCAACCCGGTGATCCCGGAGGCCACCGCGATGGTTGCCGCCCAGGTGATCGGCAACGACGCCGCCATCGCCATCGCCGGGCAGTCCGGCAACTTCGAACTGAACGTGATGTTGCCGCTGGTGGCCGACAACCTGCTGCACAGCATCCAGTTGCTGAGCAACGCCAGCCGCCTGCTGGCCGACCGCGCCATCGCCAGCTTCAAGGTCAACCAGCCGAAGCTGCGTGAGGCGCTGGATCGCAACCCGATCCTGGTCACCGCGCTCAACCCGATCATCGGCTACCTCAAGGCCGCCGAGATCGCCAAGCAGGCCTACCGCGAGGGGCGGCCAATCATCGAGGTGGCGCTGGAAAACACCGACCTGTCGCGGCAGCAGCTGGAGCAGCTGCTCAACCCGGAAAAACTCACCGAAGGCGGCCTCTGAGGCCGCTACAGCGCCGGCAAGGCGAGGAGTTCAGGCAATGGAGCACTGGAAAAGAACCATCGAGGCGGGCAATCGCTGCTTCATCGACGGCGACTGGGTGCAGGCCCGCGAGCTCTACCTGCAGGCGCTGGCCGAGGCCCAGGTGCTGTATGGGCGCTGGCCCGACCATGACATGGCGGTGGCGGCCTTCGTCATCTCCCATCACAACCTGGCCGATCTGCACCTGACCCTGGGCCAGCCGGAAGAGGCGGCGGAGAACCTCTGTGCCAGTCACGAGCGGCTGCTGCAGACCCTGGCCGATGCGGCCTTGCACGAGGGGCTGCGCAGCGCCGCCATGCATCACAGTCGGCGTACCTATCTCGAACTGCTGCAGTTCATCGCCGAGCACGGCGCCTTCCCGCGCACCGATCGGCTGCTCGGCGCGCCGCAACGGCATGCCTGGCGGCGCACCCCGACTGCGACCAGCCCCGGTCGTCATTACCACTGAAGGAGAGCCACACAATGGCCCACAGCCTGCCTGCGTTGCCCTATGCCTACGACGCCCTGGAGCCGCACATCGATGCGCAGACCATGGAGATCCACCACAGCAAGCATCACCAGACCTACATCAACAACCTGAACGCCGCCCTCGAGGGATCGTCATACGCAGAGTGGCCGGTCGAGGCGCTGCTAGGGCGCCTGGCCGAGTTGCCCCAGACGCTGCACGCGGCGGTGATCAACCAGGGCGGTGGGCATGCCAACCACACGCTGTTCTGGACGGTGATGTCGCCCACTGGCGGTGGTGAGCCTGCTGGCGAGCTGGCAGCGGCCATCGAGACGCAGTTGGGTGGCTTCGCGGCCTTCAAGGAGGCCTTCACCAAGGCGGCGCTGAGTCGCTTCGGCAGTGGCTGGGCGTGGCTCAGCGTGGCGCCGGACAAGCGCCTTCTGGTGGAAAGCAGTGCCAACCAAGACAGCCCGCTGATGCACGGCAATACGCCGATCCTCGGCCTGGATGTGTGGGAGCACGCCTACTACCTGAAGTACCAGAACCGCCGACCGGAATACATTGGCGCCTTCTACAACGTGGTCGACTGGGCAGAGGTGGCGCGGCGCTACCGTGCAGCCCTGGCGGCGGATTGAAGGGATGGACGGCATGCAGCACGGCTTTTCTTCGACCGGAGGTCGGACGTTGCGTTACCTGATCGGCTTCTCGGTGGTACTGCTCGGCTGCAGCCTGCTGCTGGTGCAGGCCACCAGCATCGCCGAGCAGACGATCCAGCCACAGATCTGGCGGGCGCTGCAGGGTGGCCTGCTGTGTGCGCTGGGTACCGCGCTGGGGGCGCTGCCGGTGTTGTTCATGCGCAGTATCTCGACGCGCTTCGCCGACACCCTGCTGGGCTTCGGTGGTGGGGTGATGCTGGCGGCCACCGTGTTCTCGCTGCTGATCCCGGCGCTGGCGGCGGCCGAGGGACTGGGCTTCTCCCCGTGGGGCGCGGGCTTCCTCGCCAGCTTCGGCCTGTTGCTGGGCGCGGGCGCGCTATTCGGCCTGGGACGCTGCCTGCCCGAGGTGCAGATGCGCGCCGGCAATGGCGAGTTGCAGGCGCTGGCGCCGAACATCCTGTTGTTCGTCGTGGCGATCGTGCTGCACAACATTCCCGAGGGTATGGCCGTCGGCGTGTCGGCCGGTGCCGGGCTGGAAGGGGCGGACACCCTGGCCATGGGCATTGCCCTGCAGGACCTGCCTGAGGGCCTGATCATCGCTCTGGTGCTGGTTGGCGGTGGGATGGGGCGCGGCAAGGCGTTGTTGATAGGCGCCGCGTCGGGGCTGGTCGAGCCGTTGTTCGCCGTGCTCTGTGCCTGGCTGGTGGGCGTTTCGGCGCTGCTGTTGCCCTGGGGGCTGGCGCTGGCAGCGGGAGCGATGCTGTTCGCCGTGGTCCACGAGATCATTCCCGAGTCCCACCGCAAGGGCTACGCCACCGAGGCGAGCATGGGTTTGGCTGGTGGCTTCTGCCTGATGATGGTGCTGGATACCGCGCTCGCCTGAGGGCCTGGGTTACGAGGCTCTGGCTTTAAACCAGTGGCTCGTAACCCGTGGGTGCGTTATTCGCCTTCGTCGAACTTGTTGTCGATCAGCGCGACCAGCGCGGCGAGCGCCTCGTCCTCGCGCTCACCCTCGCTGAACAGATGAATGTTGGTGCCCTTGCCGGCGGCCAGCATCATCACCGCCATGATGCTCTTGCCGTCCACCAGGCTCTCTGGCGAGCGACCGACCCGTACCTGGCAGGGGAAGCCGCTGGCCACGCCGACAAACTTGGCGGCGGCGCGGGCATGCAGGCCGAGCTTGTTGATGATGGTGATCTCGCGGGCGGGCATTGCAGTCCTTAGCCAAGGTCGCGGTGGCGGACCTGGACGTTCTTCAGCGTGGGTTTGAGGGCCTCGCCCAGCCGGTTGGCCAGGTACACCGAGCGGTGGTGGCCGCCGGTGCAGCCGATGGCGACCGTGACATAGGCGCGGTTGCTGGCGGCGAAGCGCGGCAGCCACTTGTTCAGGTAGCAGTGGATGTCCTGGTACATCTCCTCGACATCCGGCTGCGCGGCCAGGTACTCGGCTACCGGTGCCTCCAGCCCAGACATGTCGCGCAGGTCCGGCTTCCAGTACGGATTGGGCAGGCAGCGCACGTCGAACACTAGGTCGGCGTCCACCGGCATGCCGCGTTTGAAGCCGAACGACTCGACCAGGAAGGCGGTGCCCGGCTCCGGCTGGTTGAGCAGGCGCAGCTTGATGGTATCGCGCAGCTGGTAGAGGTTGAGATGGGTGGTATCGATCTTCAGGTCGGCGAGATCGATGATCGGCGCCAGCAGCGTGGCTTCGTCACGAATGGCCTCGGCCAGCGCACGTTCCTGATTGGTCAGCGGGTGACGCCGGCGGGTCTCGGAGAAGCGCTTGAGCAGGGTCTCGTCGGCGGCGTCGAGGTACAGCACATCGCACTGGATGTGGCGGGCGCGCACCTCGTCGAGTAGTTCAGGAAAGCGCTTGAGCTGGCTGGGCAGGTTGCGCGCGTCAACCGACACCGCGACCTGCGGGTGCAGCAGTTCGGTTTCCAGCAGGGCGCGTTCGGCCAGGTCCGGCAGCAGGCCGGCGGGCAGGTTGTCGATGCAGTAGAAACCGTTGTCTTCCAGCACGTCGAGTGCTGTGCTCTTGCCCGAGCCGGAACGACCGCTGACGATGATCAGCCGCATGGCGCCGCGCCTCAGTGTCCGCTCTGAACGTCGACGACCACCTGATACAGGCTCTCGCTGCTCTGTGCCTGGCGCAGGCGCTCACGCACCTCGCTGCGGTCGAGCATGCTGGCGATCTGGCGGAGCAGCTCCAGGTGCTCGTCGGTGGCGGCTTCCGGTACCAGCAGGACGAACAGCAGATCTACCGGCGCGCCATCGATGGCGTCGAAGTCCACGGCCGCTTCCAGGTGCAGCACGGCGCTGATCGGCGCCTGGCAGCCGGGCAGGCGGCAATGGGGAATGGCGATGCCGTTGCCGAAGCCGGTAGAGCCGAGCTTCTCGCGGGCGACCAGGTTTTCGAAGATGTCCTGGACGTCCAGATCGGTGAGATCACGGGCGACCAGGTTGGCAATCTGTTCGAGTACACGCTTCTTGCTGCCTCCCGGCACGCTCACCAGGGAGCGTGCGGGAGTCAGGATGGTTTCGAGTCGAATCATTTGGTGGGGAGTGTCAGCGAGCCGTGGCGCCTTGCAGGCGGCCCAGCTGCTTTTCCTTGTGTTTGATCAGTTGTCGGTCGAGTTTGTCGGTCAGCAGGTCGATGGCCGCATACATGTCTTCGTGTTCGGCATTGGCGACGATTTCACCGCCGGCGATGTGCAGGGTCGCTTCGATCTTCTGCTTCAGCTTCTCGACCTCCATGATGACCTGCACATTGGTGATCTTGTCGAAGTGGCGCTCCAGTCGGCCGAGTTTCTCGCCGACGTAGTCGCGCAGGGCGTCGGTCACATCCAGTTGATGTCCACTGATGTTGACTTGCATAACGCATCTCCTTGTTGCCTGGTGTAAGAGACAGACTAGCTTGCCTGCCGCCGTAACACGTTGGCTGGGAGGGCTGGTGCACTGCGGGCCATGGTTCCCCCTGACAGGGTATCTGGCGCTCGGTACGGTGGTGCAGAAGCCTTCCGCTCAGGGCCGCTTACATCAGTCGCTTGCGTTCGCTGGATGGCGCTATGCCGAGCGATTCGCGGTACTTGGCGACGGTGCGGCGGGCTACCTGAATGCCCTGTGCTTCCAGTAAACCAGCGATCTTGCTGTCGCTCAACGGCTTTTTCGCGTTTTCCGCGGCCACCAGTTTCTTGATGATGGCGCGGATCGCGGTGGACGAGCATTCGCCACCCTCGGAGGTGCTGACGTGGCTGGAGAAGAAGTACTTCAGCTCGTAGATGCCGCGCGGGGTATGCATGAATTTCTGCGTGGTTACGCGGGAAATGGTCGACTCGTGCATGCCCACCGCCTCGGCGATGTCATGTAGAACCAGGGGCTTCATGGCTTCGTCGCCGTAGTCGAGGAAGCCGCGCTGGTGCTCGACGATCTGTGTCGCCACCTTCATCAGCGTCTCGTTGCGGCTCTGCAGGCTCTTGATGAACCAGCGCGCTTCCTGCAGCTGGTTGCGCATGAAGGTGTTGTCGGCGCTGGAGTCGGCGCGACGCACGAAGCCGGCGTACTGTGGGTTGACGCGCAGGCGCGGTACCGATTCCTGGTTCAGCTCCACCAGCCAGCGCTCGTTGTGCTTGCGCACGATCACGTCCGGCACCACGTACTCCGGCTCGCTGGCCTCGATCTGCGAACCCGGGCGCGGGTTAAGGCTCTGGATCAGCTCGATAATCTGGCGCAGCTCGTCTTCCTTGAGCTTCATGCGGCGCATCAGTTGCGCGTAGTCGCGACCACCGAGCAGATCGAGGTGGTCACCAGCCAGGCGCTGGGCCTCGGTCAGCCAAGGGGTGTTGGTTGGCAGCTGGCGCAGTTGCAGCAGCAGGCATTCGCGCAGGTCGCGGGCACCGATGCCGGCGGGCTCGAAGTGCTGGATGCGGCGCAGGACTGCTTCGACTTCATCGGCCTCGATCTCCAGTTCCGGATCGAAGGACTCGACGATCTCGTCGATGCTCTCTTCCAGATAACCCTGGTTGTTGATGCAGTCGATGATGGTGACGCCGATCAGTTTGTCGGTATCGGACATCGGCACCAGGTTGAGCTGCCACAGCAGATGGCTCTGCAGGCTCTCGCCGGCGGAGGTGCGGGTGGTGAAGTCCCACTCGTCGTCATCGTTGCTCGGCAGGCTGCTGGCGCTGGTCTGGTAAACGTCTTCCCAGGCGGTGTCCACCGGCAGCTCGCTGGGGATGCGATCGTGCCACTCGCCATCTTCCGCGCTCTCGGTGTTGTTGACCGCGACGGTGCTGTCCTGGAAGTTCGAGCTGTCCTGCTGGGAGGGGGTGTTCTGTTCGGCGCCGTCAGCCATCGGGTCGGAGTTGTCGAAATCCTCGCCGTCTTCCTGGCGCTCCAGCATGGGGTTGGATTCCAGGGCCTCCTGGATTTCCTGTTGCAGGTCCAGAGTGGAGAGCTGGAGGAGACGGATGGCCTGTTGCAGCTGCGGAGTCATCGTCAGCTGCTGGCCCATTTTGAGGACTAGCGACGGTTTCATGGTATGGGGCTGGGTACCTTGTTCACTTGCCGGCGCGCGGCGCCATCCACTACAGGGCGGAGGGCCGCCCTAGGAAGCAAATTATATGCCTGACCTTGAATGATTCTAGCCCTTTGCGCAAGCCCCGTGCGGGGCTCGTGCTCAGAGGCGGAACTCGTGCCCCAGGTAGACTTCCTTGACCAGCTGGTTGGCCAGGATGGTCTCGGCGTCGCCCTCGGCGATCAGCTGGCCGTCGTTGACGATGTAGGCGGTCTCGCAGATATCCAGGGTCTCGCGCACGTTGTGATCGGTGATCAGGACGCCGATGCCCTTGGCCTTGAGGTGGTGGATGATCTGCTTGATGTCGCCGACCGAGATCGGGTCGACACCGGCGAAGGGTTCGTCGAGCAGGATGAACTTCGGCTCGGTGGCCAGGGCGCGGGCAATTTCCACGCGACGGCGTTCACCACCGGACAGACTCATGCCGAGGCTGTCGCGGATGTGGCTGATGTGGAATTCCTGCAGCAGGGCTTCCAGGGCCTTCTCGCGGCCGGCGCGGTCGAGGTCCTTGCGGGTCTCGAGGATGGCCATGATGTTGTCGGCCACCGACAGCTTGCGGAAGATCGAGGCTTCCTGCGGCAGGTAGCCGATGCCCGAGCGGGCGCGGCCATGCATGGGCTGATGACTGATGTCGTCGCTGTCGATCAGCACGCGGCCCTGATCGGCCTGAACCAGGCCGACGATCATGTAGAAGCAGGTGGTCTTGCCGGCGCCGTTGGGGCCGAGCAGGCCGACGATCTGGCCGCTGTCGATGGACAGGCTGACGTCACGGACCACCTGGCGGCCCTTGTAGGCCTTGGCCAGGTGCTGGGCTTTGAGGGTCGCCATTACTGCGCCTGCCCCGCTTGCTCGTTCTTCTTGCGTGGCTGCAGGATCATGTCGATGCGCGGGCGCGGCACCGAGACGTTGCTGCCCGTGGCGCGGCCGGCGTTGACGATCTGGCGCTGGGTGTCGTAGACGATCTTCTCGCCTTCGAAGGTGTTGCCCTGCTGGATCACCTTGGCCTGGTCGATCAGCACGATGCGCTCGTTGGTCGCGTAGTACTGGATGGTCAGGCCGTAGGCCTTGACGATGTCCTTGTCGGCGGACGGCTTCTGCTCGTAGTAGGCGGGTCTGCCCACCGAGGTGAAGACCTCGATCTCGCCGTTGGCATCTTGGGTGATGGTCACGGTGTCGCCGGTGATCTTCAGGGTGCCCTGAGTGATCACCACGCCGCCGCGGTAAACGGCCACGCCTTGCTTGTCATCCAGTTCTGCGCTGTCTGCCTGCACGCGGATCGGCTGATCGCGGTCGCTGGGCAGGGCCCAGGCGCTGGCGCTTCCGAGCGCGGCGCCCAGGCAGAGCAGTAGGGGGAAGGTTTTAACGAACCTCATGCTGGCCTCTTACGTTGGACAGCAGGTTGATCCTGCCGTCGTTCATGTACGCTTTCATTCCCTGTGCCGTGGTCACCCCGTTGGCGGCCTCGATTCTAACGGCTTGCTTGGTCTGCGCATATTCCTCATCGGGGAATACGGTGACGCGGCTGCTGGTGATCACAGTCGGGCGGTTCTTCGCATCGGTGCGGGCGATGCGCACGTTGTCGATCAGTTCGACCTGCTTGCCCTCTGGACCCACCTCGCCCTTGTCGCTGCGCACGTGCCAGGGATACTGGGTGCCTCGGTACAGCTGCAGGTCCGGTTTTTCCAGCAGAGTGATGTCGGTGGCCTTGATGTGCTCGAGCTTATCGGCGGTCATCTCGTAGTGCAGCTTGCCGTCTTCCTGGAACTGCTGTGTGCTGGCGCCTGTCACGTAGAAATCGATGGCGTTGTCGGCCTCGGCCGCCGCCTGGCGCTCCATGAAGCTCTCCGGGCGAATGTTCCAGTAGCCGAGCGCGCCGACCAGGGCGACGGTCAGCAGGGCGAACAGGTAATTACGCAGTTTGCCGTTCATGGTTGATCCTAGAGGTAGGCGGACTGCGCGGCTTCCAGGTTGCCCTGGGCGCGCATGATTAGCTCGCAGAATTCGCGTGCGGCGCCTTCGCCGCCACGTGCCTGGGTGACGCCGTGGGCGTGCTGGCGGACGAAGCCGTCGGCACTGGCGACGGCCATGCCGAGACCGACGCGGCGGATCACCGGCAGATCGGGCAGGTCATCGCCCAGGTAGGCAACCTGCTCGTAGCTCAGGCCCAGTTCGCCGAGTAGCTCGTCGAGAACGACCAGCTTGTCCTCTCGCCCCTGGTACAGGTGCTGGATGCCGAGGTTCTGCGCGCGACGTTCGACCACCGGGGTCTTGCGGCCGCTGATGATGGCGGTGCGCACGCCGGAATTGATCAGCATCTTGATGCCGTGGCCGTCCAGGGTGTTGAAGGTCTTGAATTCGCTACCGTCGACGAGGAAGTACAGCTTGCCGTCGGTCAGCACGCCATCGACGTCGAAGATGGCCAGTTTCACGGCCTTGGCGCGTTGCAGCAGTTCGCTAGTCATTTACAGCACTCCGGCGCGCAGCAGGTCGTGCATGTTGAGGGCGCCCACGGGCTTGTCCTCGGCATCCACTACGACCAGTGCGTTGATCTTGTGGTCTTCCATGATTTTCAGGGCCTCGGCGGCGAGCATCTCGGCGCGGGCGGTCTTGCCGTGCAGGGTCATCACCTGGTCGATGCTGGCGTCGCGTACGTCGATGCCCTTGTCCAGGGTGCGGCGCAGGTCGCCGTCGGTGAAGACTCCGGCCAGCTTGCCGTCGGCCTCGACGATCACGGTCATGCCCAGGCCTTTGCGGGTCATCTCCAGCAGCGCCTCGCGCAGCGAAGTGCCGCGCTGCACCAGCGGCAGTCGCTCGCCGGCGTGCATCACGTTTTCCACTTTCAGCAGCAGGCGACGGCCGAGGGCGCCACCCGGATGCGAGAAGGCGAAGTCTTCAGCGGTGAAGCCGCGGGCCTCCAGCAGGGCGATGGCCAGGGCGTCGCCGAGTACCAGGGAAACGGTGGTGGAGGAGGTTGGTGCCAGGTTCAGCGGGCAGGCCTCCTGGGCGACGCGGGCGTCCAGGTTGACCTCGGCGGCCTTGGCCAGCGGCGACTCGGGGTTGCCGGTCATGCTGATCAGCTGGATGCCCAGGCGCTTGATCAGTGGCAGCAGGGTGACGATTTCTGCGGTAGAGCCCGAGTTGGACAGGGCCAGAACCACGTCGTCGCGGGTGATCATGCCCATGTCGCCGTGGCTGGCCTCGGCAGGATGGACGAAGAAGGAGGGTGTGCCGGTGCTGGCTAGGGTGGCGGCGATCTTGTTGCCGACATGGCCGGACTTGCCCATGCCGACCACTACCACGCGGCCTTTGCAGGTCAGGATCATCTCGCAGGCGCGGACAAAATCGGCGTCGATGCGGCTGAGCAGGCTGTTCACAGCCTCGGTCTCGAGGCGGATGGTGCGCTGTGCGGACTGGATCAGGTCGCTGGTCTGGCTCATGAGGGACTTGGCGGTGCTCGGCATAAAAGACGCGGATTATAACGCCAAAGGCGCGTCGGCTCACCTGTGGGCGCGACGGCAGGCTTATCCTGTGACCGAATGTTATGAAAAAGTTGCACGCCCTTGGGCTGGGAGGCCCGCCAGTGCTATATTCCGCGCCCTGTTCGGCCCTGACTGCGGCGCCAGGTATCCCCGTCGCGGGTTACGGCGTCTGACCCAGGAAGGGCTGTGTAACAAGGAGTTTGGATGAGCGCCGATAACGCCTATGCCGTCGAGTTGAAGGGCCTGACCTTCAAACGAGGCGCGCGCAACATCTTCGACAACGTCGATATTCGCATCCCGCGCGGCAAGGTCACCGGCATCATGGGGCCTTCCGGTTGCGGCAAGACCACCCTGTTGCGCCTGATCGCCGCCCAGCTCAAGCCGGCTAGCGGTGAGGTCTGGGTCAATGGGCAGAATCTGCCGAGCCTGTCGCGCGCCGACCTGTTCGATATGCGCAAGCAGTTTGGTGTGCTGTTCCAGAGCGGTGCGCTGTTCACCGACCTCGATGTGTTCGAGAACGTCGCGTTTCCGCTGCGGGTGCATACCAAGCTGTCTGACGAGATGATCCGCGACATCGTGCTGATGAAGCTGCAGGCCGTGGGGCTGCGCGGTGCAGTCGAGTTGATGCCGGATGAGCTTTCCGGTGGCATGAAGCGCCGCGTGGCACTGGCCCGGGCCATCGCCCTGGACCCGCAGATCCTCATGTACGACGAGCCGTTCGTCGGTCAGGACCCTATCGCCATGGGCGTATTGGTGCGCCTGATTCGCCTGCTCAATGACGCGCTCGGCATCACCAGTATCGTGGTTTCCCACGACCTGGCCGAGACCGCGAGCATCGCCGACTACCTCTATGTGGTGGGTGATGGCCAGGTGCTGGGGCAGGGCACGCCGGCTGAACTGATGAATTCCGATAACCCGCGCATCCAGCAGTTCATGAAGGGCATTCCGGACGGCCCGGTTCCCTTCCACTACCCGGCGCCGGGCTATATCGACGATTTGCTGGGAGCGCGCTGATGCGTAGGAAGTCCCCCCTCGAGCGCATTGCGCTATTGGGTCGAGCTGGTATCGACGTGGTGCAGTCCATGGGCCGCTCGGCGTTGTTCCTGCTCAGCTCGCTGTTCGGGCGTAGCGGCCTGCGCAATGGCGGCCAGTTGCTGATTCGTCAGCTCTATTCGGTGGGTGTGCTGTCGCTGCCAATCATCGTGGTCGCTGGCCTGTTCATTGGCATGGTGCTGGCCCTGCAGGGCTACAACATCCTCACCAGCTATGGCTCCGAGCAGGCCGTGGGGCAGATGGTTGCCCTGACTCTGTTGCGCGAGCTGGGGCCGGTGGTGACCGGTCTGCTGTTCGCCGGTCGCGCCGGTTCGGCGCTGACCGCCGAGATCGGCAACATGAAGTCCACCGAGCAGCTGTCCAGCCTGGAAATGATCGGCGTCGACCCGCTCAAGTACATCATCGCTCCGCGCCTGTGGGCCGGCTTCATCTCCATGCCGCTGCTGGCCGCGATCTTCAGCGTGGTCGGCATCTGGGGCGGGGCTATGGTCGCCGTCGACTGGCTGGGCGTATATGAAGGCTCGTTCTGGTCGAACATGCAGAACAGCGTGCAATTTACCGAAGACGTGCTCAATGGCGTGATCAAGAGCATGGTGTTCGCCTTCGTCGTAACCTGGATCGCCGTGTTCCAGGGCTATGACTGCGAGCCGACCTCCGAGGGCATCAGCCGCGCCACGACCAAGACCGTGGTCTACGCCTCCCTCGCCGTGCTCGGCCTCGACTTTATTCTGACCGCCCTGATGTTTGGAGATCTCTGATGCAAAGCCGCTCCCTGGAAATCGGCGTCGGCCTGTTCCTGCTGGCCGGATTGCTGGCGCTGCTGCTGCTCGCCCTGCGAGTCAGCGGCCTGTCCCCCGCTGGCTCGGGCGATACCTACAAGCTGTATGCGAACTTCGACAATATCGCCGGTCTTACCACTAGGGCCAAGGTGACCATGGCGGGTGTGACCATCGGCAAGGTCACCGCCATCGATCTGGACCGTGATAGCTACACTGGTCGGGTCACCATGGAGCTGGAGAAGCGGGTCGACAACCTGCCGATGGACTCCACGGCGTCCATCCTGACCGCCGGCCTGCTCGGCGAGAAGTACATCGGCATCAGCGTCGGTGGCGAGGAGGACCTGCTCAAGGATGGCGGTACCATCCATGACACCCAGTCGGCACTGGTGCTGGAAGACCTGATCGGTAAATTCCTGATGAATTCGGTGAACAAGGAAAGCAAATGAGCACCTACAACCTGTTGCGTCGTGGCCTGCTGATCCTGCTGGCCAGCCTGCCGCTGGTGGCCGTGGCCGCTCCTACCGCGCATGACGTGGTGAAGGGCACTACCGACCAGCTGCTCGGTGACCTCACCGCCAACAAGGCCGCCTACAAGCAGAACCCGCAGTCCTTCTACGACAGCCTGGAGCGCATCCTCGGCCCGGTGGTCGACAGCGAAGGCATCTCGCGCAGCATCATGACCGTGAAGTACTCGCGCAAGGCCAGCGACGAGCAGCTGAAGCGCTTCGAAGAGAACTTCAAGCGCAGCCTGATGCAGTTCTACGGCAACGCCCTGCTGGAATACGACAACCAGGGCATTCGCGTGCTGCCGGCCAAGGCCGAGGGTGCCGACCGCGCCAGCGTCGGCATGGAGGTCAAGGACAGCAAGGGCACCGTCTATCCCGTGTCCTACACCATGGTGCAGATTGGCGGTCAGTGGAAACTGCGCAACGTGATCATCAACGGCATCAACGTTGGCAAGCTGTTCCGCGACCAGTTCGCCGACAGCATGCAGCGCAATGGCAACGACCTGGACAAGACCATCGACGGCTGGGCCGAAGTGGTGGCCAAGGCCAAGGAAAGCGCCGAAGGCCAGCAGGCGGGTGGTCAATGAGCGACGCCGTGATTCGTCAGGGCGCGAACGGTGAGCTGCTGCTCGCCGGCGTGCTCGACTATCGCAGCGGCCCGGATCTGCGTGAGCAGGGGCGTGCGCTGATCAAGGCGAGCCCGGCGCGCGAGTTGGTGCTCGATTGCGCCGACGTAGCGAAATCCAGCAGCGTGGGGCTTTCCCTGCTGCTGGCGTTCATGCGTGATGCCAAGGCGGCGGGCAAGACTCTTGTCGTCCGCGGCCTGCCGCAGGACATGCAGGGCATCGCCCGAGTCTCCGGCCTGCACGAGCTGCTCGGCCTGCCGGCCTGAGCCTCGTCACAGCCCTCCGTCTGCCGGGCTTCGCAGGCGGGGGGCTTTTTTGTATGATTGCCGACCCGCGAGCCTTGGCCCGCCCATGAATTCTTTTGCGCCGATCGAGGTTGAGCATGCAGGCCGTAGAAGTTAAGAACCTCCTGGAGGCCAAACTGCCCAACACCCGCGTAGAGGTGGAGGGCGAAGGCTGCAACTTCCAGCTGAACCTGATCAGCGACGAGCTGGCCGCGCTCAGCCCGGTCAAGCGCCAGCAACAGATCTATGCCCACCTCAACGAGTGGATCGCCAGTGGCGCCATCCACGCCGTGACCATGAAATTCTTCAGCCAGGCCTCCTGGGCCGAGCGTTCTTGAGCCCGAGACTCGAATGGACAAACTGATCATCACCGGCGGTATCCGCCTCGACGGCGAAATCCGTATTTCCGGCGCGAAGAACTCCGCGCTGCCGATCCTTGCAGCCACCCTGCTGGCCGACACCCCGGTCACCGTGTGCAACCTGCCGCACCTGCACGACATCACCACCATGATCGAGCTGTTCGGCCGTATGGGCGTACAGCCGATCATCGACGAGAAACTCAGCGTCGAAGTGGATGCCAGCACCATCAAGACCCTGGTCGCGCCCTATGAACTGGTGAAGACCATGCGCGCCTCGATCCTGGTGCTCGGCCCGATGGTCGCGCGCTTCGGCGAAGCCGAAGTCGCACTGCCCGGCGGCTGCGCCATCGGCTCGCGTCCGGTCGACCTGCACATCCGTGGCCTCGAAGCCATGGGCGCCGAGATCACTGTCGAGGGCGGCTACATCAAGGCCAAGGCTCCGGCCGGCGGCCTGCGTGGCGCACACTTCTTCTTCGATATCGTCAGCGTGACCGGTACCGAGAACATCATGATGGCCGCCGCGCTGGCCAAGGGTCGCACCGTGCTGGAAAACGCCGCGCGCGAGCCTGAGGTGGTCGACCTGGCCAACTTCATCAACGCCATGGGCGGCAAGGTCAGCGGTGCCGGTACCGACACCATCACCATCGAAGGCGTCGAGCGCCTGGGTGGCGGTCGTTACAGTGTGATGCCCGACCGTATCGAAACCGGCACCTACCTGGTGGCTGCCGCCGCCACCGGTGGCCGCGTCAAGCTCAAGGACACCGATCCGACCATCCTCGAGGCCGTGCTGGCCAAGCTGCAGGAGGCGGGCGCCGAGATCACCACCGGCGCCGATTGGATCGAACTGGACATGAAGGGCAAGCGTCCGAAGGCCGTCAACGTGCGCACCGCGCCGTACCCGGCCTTCCCGACCGACATGCAGGCCCAGTTCATCTCCCTCAACGCCATCGCCGAGGGTACCGGCACCGTCATCGAGACCGTGTTCGAGAACCGCTTCATGCACGTCTATGAGATGAACCGCATGGGCGCGCAGATCCTGGTCGAAGGCAACACCGCCATCGTCACCGGCGTGCCGGCGCTCAAGGGCGCTCCGGTCATGGCCACCGACCTGCGTGCCTCCGCCAGCCTGGTGATCGCTGCACTGGTCGCCGATGGCGAGACCCTGATCGACCGCATCTACCACATCGACCGTGGTTACGAGTGCATCGAGGAAAAACTGCAGTTGCTCGGCGCCAAGATCCGCCGCGTGCCGGGCTAGTAAGGGCATTTCATGCTGACCATCGCGCTGTCCAAGGGCCGTATTCTCGACGACACCCTGCCGCTGCTCGCCGCGGCAGGTATCGAGCCGACCGAGAATCCGGAAAAGAGCCGCAAGCTGATCATCCCGACCACTCAGGATGACGTGCAGTTGCTGATCGTGCGCGCCACCGACGTGCCGACCTACGTCGAGCACGGCGCCGCCGACCTCGGCGTGGCCGGCAAGGACGTGCTGATGGAGTACGGTGGCCAGGGCCTGTACGAGCCGCTCGACCTGCAGATCGCCAACTGCAAGCTGATGACCGCCGGCAAGGTCGGTGCGCCGGAGCCGAAAGGCCGCCTGCGCGTCGCCACCAAGTTCGTCAACGTGGCCAAGCGGTACTACGCCGAGCAGGGCCGTCAGGTCGACGTGATCAAGCTGTACGGCTCCATGGAGTTGGCCCCGCTGGTCGGCCTGGCCGACAAGATCATCGACGTGGTCGACACCGGCAACACCCTGCGTGCCAACGGTCTGGAGCCCCAGGAGCTGATCGCCCACATCAGCTCGCGACTGATCGTCAACAAGGCCTCGATGAAGATGCAGCATGGCCGCATCCAGGCGCTGATCGAGACCCTGCGTGGCGCCGTCGAGGCGCGACACCAAAGCTGATACCTCCAGTGCGGCCCTGCGCCGCACGCGCCTATCCGTGTCATAGCCAGAATTCTCAGGTGCCCGCACGGGGCGGCTGGTACTCTACGGGCGCCTGAGCAATAGCCAAACATGAGGCCCGCTATGACCGCTCCTATCGCCATCCGCCGACTCAATGCTGCTGACCAGGACTTCGCACGACACCTGGATCATCTGCTGAGCTGGGAAAGCGTGTCGGACGACGCGGTCAACCAGCGTGTGCTGGATATCATCGATGCCGTGCGCAGCCGTGGCGATGCTGCCGTGGTTGAGTTCACCGAGAAGTTCGATGGCCTGCAGGTCGCCGCCATGGCTGACCTGATCCTGCCGCGCGAGCGCCTGGAGCTGGCCCTGACTCGCATCAGCACCGAGCAGCGCGCGGCTCTGGAGAAGGCCGCCGAGCGCGTGCGCATCTACCATGAGCGGCAGAAGCAGGACTCCTGGACCTACACCGAGGCCGACGGCACGGTGCTGGGGCAGAAGGTCACTCCGCTGGATCGCGCCGGTCTGTACGTGCCGGGCGGCAAGGCGTCCTACCCGTCCTCGGTACTGATGAACGCCATCCCGGCCAAGGTCGCCGGTGTGCCGGAAGTGGTGATGGTGGTGCCGACCCCGCGTGGCGAGATCAACGAGATCGTCCTGGCTGCTGCCTGCGTGGCGGGCGTCGATCGCGTGTTCACCATCGGTGGCGCCCAGGCCGTGGCCGCGTTGGCCTACGGTACCGAGAGCGTACCGCCGGTGGACAAGATCGTCGGCCCCGGCAACATCTATGTGGCCACCGCCAAGCGCCACGTGTTCGGCAAGGTCGGTATCGACATGATCGCCGGGCCGTCGGAAATCCTCGTGGTCTGCGATGGCCAGACCGATCCGGACTGGATCGCCATGGACCTGTTCTCCCAGGCCGAGCACGACGAGGATGCCCAGTCCATCCTGGTCAGCCCGGACGCCGCCTTCCTCGACCGCGTGGCCGAGAGCATCGCCAAGCTGCTGCCGACCCTGGAGCGCGAGACCATCGCCCGTACTTCTCTGGAAGGTCGTGGCGCGCTGATCCAGGTCGCCGACATGGCCCAGGCCATCGAGGTGGCCAACCGCATCGCGCCGGAGCACCTGGAGCTGTCGGTGGAGAACCCCGAGCAGTACCTGCCGCAGATCCGTCATGCCGGCGCCATCTTCATGGGCCGCTACACTGCGGAGGCGCTGGGCGACTACTGCGCCGGGCCGAACCACGTGCTGCCGACTTCCGGTACCGCGCGCTTCTCCTCGCCGCTGGGCGTGTACGACTTCCAGAAACGCTCGTCGATCATTCATTGCTCGGCCGAGGGTGCCTCCGAGCTGGGTAAGGTCGCTTCCGTGCTGGCCCGTGGCGAGTCGCTGACCGCGCATGCGCGCAGTGCTGAGTACCGCATCAAGAACTGAGTTTTCGCAGGCGCGCCGCGCGCGCCTCATTCAAGTATCGAATCGAGGAGAGAAGGGCAGATGAGCAAATTCTGGAGCCCCTTCGTCAAGGACCTGGTGCCCTACGTACCGGGCGAGCAGCCGAAACTGGCCAAGCTGGTCAAGCTGAACACCAACGAGAACCCCTATGGCCCGTCGCCCAAGGCGGTGGCCGCCATGCAGGCCGAGCTGGGCGACAGCCTGCGTCTGTACCCGGACCCGAACAGCGACCGCCTCAAGCAGGCGGTGGCCGACTACTACGGCGTGAGTACTGCCCAGGTGTTCGTCGGCAATGGCTCCGACGAGGTGCTGGCGCATGCGTTCCACGGTTTGTTCCAGAACGGCAAGCCGCTGCTGTTCCCGGACGTGACCTACAGCTTCTACCCGGTTTACTGCGGGCTGTACGGCATTCCCTACGAGGCGCTGGCGCTGGACGAACAGTTCCAGATTCACACCGAGGACTATGCGCGGCCGAATGGCGGGATCATCTTCCCCAACCCCAACGCGCCGACCGGTTGCCTGTTGCCGCTGGAAGCCGTCGAGCGCCTGCTGCAGGGCAGCCCGGACAGCGTGGTGGTGGTGGACGAGGCCTATATCGACTTCGGTGGCGAGTCGGCGATCAAGCTGGTCGACCGCTATCCGAACCTGCTGGTGACCCAGACCCTGTCCAAGTCGCGTTCGCTGGCAGGCCTGCGGGTCGGCATCGCGGTCGGTCATCCGGACCTGATCGAGGCGCTGGAGCGGATCAAGAACAGCTTCAACTCCTACCCGCTGGACCGTATGGCCATCGTCGGTGCGGCGGCCTCCTTCGAGGACGAGGCCTATTTCCGCGAGACCTGTCAGAAGGTCATCGACAGCCGCGAGCAGGTGGTTGCCGCGCTCGCCGGCCTGGGCTTCGAAGTACTGCCATCGGCGGCCAACTTCATCTTCGCCCGTCATCCGCAGAAGGATGCCGGCGAACTGGCCGCGGCGCTGCGCGAGCACGGCGTGATCGTGCGTCACTTCAAGCAGCAGCGGATCGCCCAGTTCCTGCGCATCACCATCGGCAATGCGCAGCAGAACCAGGCGCTGCTGGATGCCTTGGGGCAGATCCTGTAACAGCCGCTGAAACGAAAAAGGCGCCCCGCGGGGCGCCTTTTTCATGGCCGCTTCTTTTAAGGCTGTTGCGGCTGCTGCACTTCGGCCGGCGGGCGCACGCCGATCTCGGCGGTCAGCTTCAGGGTTTCACCGCCGCGCAGCACCTCGATGGTGACGCTCTCGCCGGGCTGGGTGCGCGCCACCTGGTTCATCGAGCGGCGGCCGTCGATGGCGGCCTCGTCGGCGATCTTCAGGATCAGGTCGCCTGGTTGCAGGCCGGCTTTCTGCGCCGGGCCGTCGCGGTAGATGCCGGCGACCAGGATGCCCGAACGGCCCTGCAGGCCGAAGGACTCGGCCAGCTCCGGCGTCAGCGGCTGCACTTCGATACCCAGCCAGCCGCGGATCACCTGGCCGCGCTCGATGATCGCCTTCATCACATCGCGGGCCAGCTTGACCGGGATGGCGAAGCCGATGCCCTGCGAGCCGCCGGACTTGGAGAAGATCGCGGTGTTGATGCCGATCAAGTTGCCGTGGGCATCCACCAGCGCGCCGCCGGAGTTGCCGGGGTTGATCGCCGCGTCGGTCTGGATGAAGTCCTCGTAGGTGTTCAGGCCCAGCTGGTTACGCCCGGTGGCACTGATGATGCCCATGGTCACGGTCTGGCCAACGCCGAAGGGGTTGCCGATGGCCAGGGTGACATCGCCGATCTGGATCTGGTCGGACCGGCCGAGGGTGATGGCCGGCAGGTTCTTCAGGTCGATCTTGAGGACCGCGAGGTCGGTCTCCGGGTCGCTGCCGATCAGGCGGGCCAGGGTCTCGCGGCCGTCCTTGAGCGCCACCACGATCTGGTCGGCGTCCGCCACCACATGGTTGTTGGTCAGCAGGTAGCCTTCCGGGCTCATGATCACTGCAGAACCGAGGCTCGATTCCATGCGCCGCTGCTTGGGCAGGTTGTCGCCGAAGAAACGGCGGAACACCGGGTCTTCCAGCAGTGGGTGGGTGGACGACTTGTTGACCATCTTGGTGGTGTACAGGTTGGCCACTGCAGGCGCCGCGCGGCTCACCGCGTCGGCGTAGGACACTGGCCCTTCCTGGGCGATGCCGTAGCGCGGGGCCTGCTGCAGGCGCACTTCGTTGCCGGGCAGGCCGACCCATTGCGGGTAGCGCTGGATCAGCAGCAGTGCCAGCAACAGACCGACCAGCAGGGGCCAGCCAAGGAAGCGCAGGGCCTTGAGCATCGAAGTGAAATCCTGAGGGTTGCGGGGGCCGGAGGCGGCCCTTAAGGTGGCGGCATTATAGAGGCGCCACCGCCCGGAAGGGCAGCGCTGGCATCAGTTTGACGAGGAAAAATCATGGCCAT
This sequence comes from Pseudomonas sp. Gutcm_11s, assembly GCF_028649395.1. Taxonomy (GTDB): domain Bacteria; phylum Pseudomonadota; class Gammaproteobacteria; order Pseudomonadales; family Pseudomonadaceae; genus Aquipseudomonas. Next base: position 79,274 of record NZ_JAQSUW010000018.1, read on the forward strand.
CGCCCTGACCACCCTGGTAGAGGAAGCCGATCGCTACCTCAACGCCGCACGTATCTCCGACTACTGCCCGAACGGCCTGCAGGTCGAGGGTCGGCCACAGGTGCGCCGCATCGTCAGTGGCGTGACTGCGAGCCAGGCGCTGCTGGATGCTGCGGTGGAGGCCGAGGCCGACGTGGTGCTGGTCCATCACGGCTATTTCTGGAAGGGTGAGGATGCCTGCATCACCGGCATGAAGCGCCGCCGCCTGCAGACCCTGCTGGGCAATGACATCAGCCTGCTGGCCTACCACCTGCCGCTGGACGTGCACCCGGAGGTCGGCAACAACGTGCAGCTGGCGCGTCAGCTGGATATCACCGTGGAAGGTCCGCTCGATCCGAACAACCCCAAGGTAGTCGGTCTGCTTGGCTCGCTGGCCGAGCCGCTGAGCGCGCGTGACTTCGCTCGTCGCGTGCAGGAAGTGCTGGGCCGCGAGCCGCTGCTGGTGGAGGGCGAGGGCATGGTGCGCAAGGTCGGCTGGTGCACTGGTGGTGGCCAGGGCTACATCGACAACGCCATCGCCGCCGGGGTCGATCTGTTCCTCACCGGCGAGGCTTCGGAGCAGACTTTCCACAGCGCCCGCGAGAACGGCGTGAGCTTCATCGCCGCCGGCCACCATGCCACTGAGCGCTATGGCGTGCAGGCGCTGGGAGACTATCTGGCGCGGCGTTTTGCCATCGAACATCTCTTTATCGATTGCCCAAATCCCGTCTGATTTTCGGGCATAAAACTAGATCGTTTAGTTCTAAGCGCTCGCCTGAATAGAAGAGGGCGCTGTGCTAGAGTGCGCCCTCGTCCACGGCCCGCCGGCCGTTCATTCCCAGATCTGTGATAAGCCATGCTCGACAAACTGACGCACCTGAAACAGCTCGAGGCGGAGAGTATCCACATCATTCGTGAAGTGGCCGCCGAATTCGACAACCCGGTGATGCTGTATTCCATCGGTAAAGATTCCGCCGTGATGCTGCATCTGGCGCGCAAGGCGTTCTTCCCCGGCAAGCTGCCGTTCCCGGTCATGCACGTGGACACTCGCTGGAAATTCCAGGAGATGTACAGCTTCCGCGAGAAGATGGTCAAAGAGTACGGCCTGGACCTGATCACCCACACCAACCCCGATGGCGTGGCGCAGGACATGAACCCCTTCACCTACGGCAGTGCCAAGCACACCGACGTGATGAAGACCGAGGGCCTCAAGCAGGCGCTGGACAAGCATGGTTTCGATGCCGCCTTCGGTGGCGCGCGCCGCGACGAAGAGAAGTCCCGTGCCAAGGAGCGTGTGTACTCCTTCCGCGACAGCAAGCACCGCTGGGACCCGAAGAACCAGCGTCCCGAGCTGTGGAACGTGTACAACGGCAACGTCAAGAAAGGCGAGTCGATCCGTGTGTTCCCGCTGTCCAACTGGACCGAGCTGGACATCTGGCAGTACATCTATCTGGAGCAGATCCCGATCGTGCCGCTGTACTTCGCCGAAGAGCGCGAAGTGATCGAGATGAACGGCGCGCTGATCATGATCGACGACGAGCGCATCCTCGAACACCTCACCCCTGATCAGAAAGCCAGCATCCACAAGAAGATGGTGCGCTTCCGTACTCTGGGCTGCTACCCGCTGACTGGCGCCGTGGAGTCCACCGCCAGCACCCTGCCGGAAATCATTCAGGAAATGCTGTTGGCCAAAACCTCTGAGCGCCAAGGCCGAGTTATCGACCATGACTCTTCCGGCTCGATGGAAGAGAAGAAACGTCAGGGGTACTTCTAATTATGTCGCACCAATCCGAACTGATCAGCGAGGACATCCTCGCCTACCTGGCCCAGCACGAGCGTAAAGAGCTGCTGCGCTTCCTCACCTGCGGCAACGTCGACGACGGCAAGAGCACCCTGATCGGCCGCCTGCTGCACGACTCCAAGATGATCTATGAAGACCATCTGGATGCCATCACCAAGGACTCGAAGAAAGTCGGCACCACCGGTGAAGACATCGACCTGGCGCTGCTGGTCGACGGCCTGCAGGCCGAGCGCGAGCAAGGCATCACCATCGACGTGGCGTACCGCTACTTCAGCACCACCAAGCGCAAGTTCATCATCGCCGACACCCCCGGCCATGAGCAGTACACCCGCAACATGGCGACCGGCGCGTCCAACTGCGACCTGGCCATCATCCTGATCGATGCCCGCTACGGCGTGCAGACCCAGACCAAGCGCCACAGCTTCATCGCGTCGCTGCTGGGCATCAAGCACATCGTCGTCGCCATCAACAAGATGGACCTCAAGGGCTTCGACGAGGGCGTGTTCGAGCAGATCAAGGCCGACTACCTGCAGTTCGCCGAGAAGATCAACCTGAAGACCAATTCGCTGCATTTCGTGCCCATGTCGGCGCTGAAGGGCGACAACGTGGTCAACAAGTCCGAGCGCTCGCCCTGGTACAGCGGCCAGTCGCTGATGGAAATCCTCGAGACCGTGGAGGTCTCCGGCGACCGCAATCTCGACGACATGCGCTTCCCGGTGCAGTACGTCAATCGTCCGAACCTGAACTTCCGCGGCTTCGCCGGCACCCTGGCCAGTGGCGTCGTGCGCAAGGGTGACGAAGTCATCGCCCTGCCGTCGGGCAAGGGCAGCAAGGTCAAGTCCATCGTCACCTTCGAGGGCGAACTGGAGCAGGCTGGTCCCGGCCAGGCCATCACCCTGACCCTGGAGGACGAGATCGATGTATCGCGTGGCGACATGCTGGTGCATGCCGACAACCGCCCGCAGGTCACCGACAGCTTCGATGCCATGCTGGTGTGGATGTCCGAGGAGCCGATGCTGCCGGGCAAGAAGTACGACATCAAGCGCGCCACCAGCTACGTGCCGGGCTCGATCCCGAGCATCGCCCACAAGGTCGATGTGAATACCCTGGCAGAGACTGCCGCCAGCAGCCTGCAGCTGAACGAGATCGCCAAGGTCAAGATCGCCCTGGATGCGCCGATCGCCCTCGATGGTTACGGGCAGAACCGCACCACCGGCGCCTTCATCGTCATCGACCGCCTGACCAACGGCACCGTCGGTGCCGGCATGATCATTGCGGCGCCGCAGGCCGGTCATGGTCATCGCGACACCGTCGGTCATGTCGGTAGCGAGGAGCGTGCCGCACGCTTCGGCCAGCAGCCGGCCACCGTGCTGTTCAGCGGCCTGTCCGGCGCCGGCAAGAGCACCCTGGCCTACGCCGTGGAGCGCAAGCTGTTCGACATGGGCCGCGCCGTGTACGTGCTGGATGGCCAGAACCTGCGTCACGACCTGAACAAGGGGTTGCCGCAGGATCGTGCCGGTCGCACCGAGAACTGGCGTCGTGCCGCCCAGGTGGCGCGTCAGTTCAACGAGGCCGGTCTGCTGACCCTGGCCGCGTTCGTCGCCCCGGATGCCGAAGGCCGCGAGCAGGCCAAGGCGCTGATCGGCAGCGATCGCCTGGTCACCGTGTACGTCCAGGCCTCTCCGGCGGCCTGCCGCGAGCGTGATCCGCAGGGTCTGTACGCCGCTGGTGGCGACAACATCCCGGGCGAGTCTTTCCCCTATGACGTGCCGCTGAATGCCGATCTGGTGATCGACACCCAGTCCTCGTCGGTGGAGGAGGGCGTCAAGCAGGTGCTCGACCTGCTGCGTGCCCGCGGCGCCATCTAAGCACCGCGCAATAAAAAAAAGCCCCGCATCTGCGGGGCTTTTTTATGTCTGACGATTAGCGCTTGAGGCCGAAACCTTCGTCCAGGGTGCCGGGGGCGTCCGGCTCCTTCGGCGCGTAGTCCTTGGGCGCCTCGTTGCTGCGCGGCGGGGTCAGGCGTTCGCGCGGCACCTTGCCGTCGTCGGCGTGCAGGGCGGCCAGCAGGCGTTGGCGGGTCACCTCGTCGGCGGCCAGGCGGTCGGCGCCGTGCGAGAGGTGTTCCTGTACGTCCTGGTAGCTCTGGGTCAGTTTCTTCACCAGGCTGGCGGTGGTGTTGAAGTGGGTCACTACCTCGCTCTGGTAGCTGTCGAAGCGCTGCTGCAGATCATCCAGCTGACGCTGGGTGCGGCTGGGGGCAGCATTGGGCAGCAGGCGCGCGGCCAGGAAGCCGATGGCGACGCCAACCAGCAGGGCGATGGCGGGCAGCAGCCAGGGGGTGAGCGATTGTTCCACGAGTCCTTCCTCTGAAAGCGGCTTTGTTTTACGGTAGCGGCTCTCGCCGGCGCTGTATACCGCGGCAAAGCCCTGTTGTGCGATGTGCCTAACCAAGACGTGTCGACCCTGCCCGGGGTCACGGAGTTCCTGCTGTTGATCCGCGAAAACCCTCTGCTGCTCGACGGTCCTTGTGGCCAGCTCGAAGCGCTGTTCTGTGAAGTGCCGGACGCCCAGGGCGTCGCCCTGATCTGCCATCCCAATCCGGTCCAGGGCGGCACCATGCTCAACAAGGTGGTCTCCACCCTGCAGCGCTCGGTGCGCGACATGGGCTACCACACCCTGCGCTTCAACTACCGCGGCGTCGGCGCCAGTGCCGGCAGCCACGACATGGGCAGTGGCGAGGTGGATGACGCCGAGGCGGTGGCGCACTGGCTGCGCCAGCAGCACCCCGAGCTGCCGCTGACCCTGCTCGGCTTCTCCTTCGGCGGCTTCGTTGCCGGCGCCCTGGCTGGGCGCCTGGAAGACCAGGGCATCGCCGTTCCCAGGCTGTTCATGGTGGCGCCGGCGGTGCACCGCCTGCAGGCGCCCGAGCACCTGCCGCAGGGTGGCGAGCTGGTGGTGGTGCAGCCGGAGCAGGACGAGGTGGTGGAGCCCGAGGCGGTCTACGCCTGGTCGGCAGCGCTGCCGCGTGCCCATGAGCTGCTGAAGGTGGCAGAATGCGGCCACTTTTTTCACGGCAAGCTGCCCGAGCTGAAAGAGCTGGTTCAGCCCCGCCTCCAATAAGTTGAAGCGAATACCCAGATGACCACTCGTATCCTCACCGGCATCACCACTACCGGCACCCCGCACCTGGGCAACTACGCCGGCGCGATTCGCCCGGCCATCGTCGCCAGCCGTGCCGCCGACGCCGACTCCTTCTACTTCCTCGCCGACTACCACGCGCTGATCAAGTGCGACGACCCGGCGCGCATCCAGCGTTCGCGCCTGGAGATCGCCGCCACCTGGCTGGCCCTGGGGCTGGATACCGACAAGGCGACCTTCTATCGCCAGTCCGACATCCCCGAAATTCCCGAGCTGTGCTGGCTGCTCACCTGCGTCGCCGGCAAGGGCCTGCTCAACCGCGCCCACGCCTACAAGGCCTCGGTGGACAAGAACGTCGAGCAGGGCGAGGACCCGGACGCCGGCGTGACCATGGGCCTGTTCAGCTACCCGGTGCTGATGGCGGCGGACATCCTGATGTTCAACGCGCACAAGGTGCCGGTCGGCCGCGACCAGATCCAGCACGTGGAGATGGCGCGTGACATCGGCCAGCGCTTCAACCACCTGTTCGGCGCCGGCAAGGAGCTGTTCACCCTGCCCGAGGCGGTGATCGAGGAAGAAGTGGCGACCCTGCCCGGCCTCGACGGCCGCAAGATGAGCAAGAGCTACGACAACACCATCCCGCTGTTCGGCACCGCCAAGCAGCTCAAGGACGCCATCGCGCGCATCGTCACCGACTCCAAGCTGCCGGGCGAGGCCAAGGACGTCGACGGCTCGCACCTGTTCACCCTGTACCAGGCCTTTGCTTCCCAGGCTCAGCAGGCCGAGTTCCGCGCCGAACTGGAAGGCGGCCTGGCCTGGGGCGAGGCGAAGAATCGCCTGTGCCAGCTGCTGGAGAATGAGCTGGGCGAGGCCCGCGAGCGCTACAACGCGCTGATCACCCGTCCTGCCGACCTGGAAGACATCCTCCTGGCCGGTGCCGCCAAGGCGCGCAAGATCGCTACGCCGTTCCTCGGCGAGCTGCGCGAGGCGGTCGGCCTGCGCTCCTTCCGCGAGCAGGTCCAGGCCACCGGCGGCGAGAAGAAGAAAGCGGCCAAGAGCGCGCGTTTCGTCAGCTTCCGCGACGAGGACGGCAGCTTCCGCTTCCGCCTGCTGGACGCCGCTGGCGAGCAGCTGCTGCTGTCCAAATCCTTCGCCGACGGCAAGGCCGCTGGCCAGGCCAGCAAGGCCCTGCAGTCCGGCGCGGAGCTGGATGTGCGTGGCGAGGAGCAGGTCTTCTCGGTGTGGCTGGACGGCGAGCGCATCGGCGAGAGCCCGGCCTTCGCCGATGCCAATGCCCTGGAGGCGGCCATCGTTCGCCTGCGTGAGGCGCTGACGCCGCAGGAATAAAGGCCTGCGCGGCTACTGGCCGATTGCCAAGCACGGGGCGCGTCGCTAAAGTGACCGCCCCGTTTTTGTTACCGAAGTTCCCAGCATGACTCCTCTTGAGCGCTACCAGGCCGATTTGAAGCGGCCGGACTTCTTCCACGACGCTGCGCAGGAAAACGCTGTGCGCCACCTGCAGCGCCTGTACGACGATCTGGTCGCCCAGGACCAGGCCAAGTCCGGCCTGCTCGGCAAGCTGTTCGGCAAGAAGCCGCAGGGCCCGGTCAGAGGCATCTATTTCTGGGGCGGCGTCGGCCGCGGCAAGACCTACCTGGTCGACACCTTCTTCGACGCGCTGCCGTTCAAGCAGAAGATGCGTACCCACTTCCACCGCTTCATGAAGCGCGTGCACGAAGAGATGCGCACCCTCAAGGGCGAGAAGAACCCGCTGACCATCATCGGCAAGCGCTTCTCCGACGAGGCGCGGGTGATCTGCTTCGACGAGTTCTTCGTCAGCGACATCACCGACGCCATGATCCTCGCTACCCTGCTCGAGGAGCTGTTCAAGAACGGCGTGAGCCTGGTGGCCACCTCCAACATCGTGCCGGACGGCCTGTACAAGGAAGGCCTGCAGCGCGCGCGCTTCCTGCCGGCCATCGCCCTGCTCAAGCAGCACACCGAGATCGTCAACGTCGACAGCGGCGTGGACTACCGCCTGCGTGCCCTGGAGCAGGCCGAGCTGTTCTACAGCCCGCTCGGCGCCGACGCCGAGAGCAGCCTGAAGCGCAGCTTCACGAGCCTGCTGCCGGACTGCACCCAGGCGGTGGAGAACGAGGCGCTGATCATCGAGAACCGCCCGATCAATGCCGTACGCGTCTGCGAGGACGTGGCCTGGTTCGAGTTCCGCGAGCTGTGCGACGGCCCGCGCAGCCAGAACGACTACATCGAGCTGGGCAAGATCTTCCACGCGGTGATCCTGGCCAACGTCGAGCAGATGGGCGTGGCCAAGGACGACATGGCGCGGCGCTTCATCAACCTGGTGGACGAGTTCTACGACCGCAACGTCAAGCTGATCATCTCGGCCGAAGTTGAGCTGAAGGACCTGTACAGCGGTGGCCGCCTGAACTTCGAGTTCCAGCGCACCCTGAGCCGCCTGCTGGAGATGCAGTCGCACGAGTTCCTGGCGCGCCCGCACAAGCCGTAATAGGCAGTGCGCTAAGCAAGAAGGGCTGCCCATGGGCGGCCCTTCTGCGTTTCAGGCGACCTGCGTAGGACTGCCTGCGCTCAGGCGCCGTCCTTATGCAGGAACTGGCGGCGGTACTGGTTGGGCGACAGCCCGGCATGCTGGCGGAACAGGCGGGCGAAGAAGCTGGCGTCGTCATAGCCCACTTCGTAGCTGATGGTCTTGATGCTCTTGCGCGTGGCGCTGAGCAGGCCCTTGGCCGTCTCGATGCGCAGGCGCTGCAGGTAGTGCAGCGGTTTGTCGCCGGTGGCGCTCTGGAAGCGCCGCATGAAGTTGCGGATGCTCATGCCGTGCTGGCGCGCCACGTCCTCGATGCGGAATTTCTCGGCGAAGTGCTCCTCCAGCCACTGCTGCACCTGCAGGATGGCCACGTCCTGGTGCAGCTTCTGTCCGCCGAAGCCGATGCGCCCGGGGCTGTAGCTGCGCTGGGTCTCGTAGAGGATGTCGCGCGATACGCCCTGGGCGATGCCGGCGCCGCAGTAGCGCTCGATCAGGTAGATGTACAGATCGCAGGCCGAAGTGACGCCGCCGGCGCAGTACAGGTTGTCGGCATCCGACAGGTGCTTGTCCTGGTTGAGCAGCACCTTGGGGAAGCGTTCGCCGAACTCGCGGAAGAAGCGCCAGTAGGTGGTCGCCTCCTTGCCGTCGAGCAGGCCGGCCTGGGCCATCCAGAACACCCCGGTGGCCTCGCCGCAGATAGCGCGGCCGGCGGCGTGGCGCTCGCGCAGCCAGGGCAGCACCTGCGGATAGCGCTGGCAGAGAGCGTCGAAGTCACCCCAGAAGGCCGGCAGGATGACCACATCGGCGTCGTCGAGAGGGCCATCCACGGGGATGACCGCCTCGCTGAAGCTGGTAACCGCCTGGCCGTCCGGGCTGAGGATGCGAATCTGGAACAGTGAGGCGAGGCTCTGGCCCTGCTGCTTGCTGTGGCGCATGGCGGCCATGTGGAAGAAGTCGCGGGCCTGCATCAGGGTGGCGGCGAAGACGCCATCGGTCGCCAGGATGGCGATGCGTGTAGGTGACATGTTTGTTGTTCTTGTTGGTGATTAATTGGTCATCAGGTGGCTGGATCGTCTTATTTTTTGTCGCATGTGTCCAGTGCCCGCGCTGCGGGCGCTGGCCTAGAGTGGGGCCCATCCAATGACCACTCAGATGCAGGTACAACAATGATTCCAAGAACCCTGTTCAGCTCCGAGCACGAGCTTTTCCGCGAGTCCGTACGCAAGTTCTTCGAGCAGGAGGCGGTGCCCTACCACGCTCAGTGGGAGAAGGACGGGCACATCGATCGCGCGCTGTGGAACAAGGCGGGCGAGGCCGGCATGCTCTGCTCGCACATTCCGGAAGAGTACGGCGGCATGTCTGCGGACTTCCTCTACAGCGCCGTGGTCATCGAGGAGCAGGCGCGCCTGGGCCTGACCGGCGTGGGTTTCTCCCTGCATTCGGATATCGCCGCGCCGTACATCCTCCATTACGGTTCGGAAGAGCAGAAGCAGCATTACCTGCCGAAGATGGTCAGCGGCGAAGTCGTCACCGCCATCGCCATGACCGAGCCGGGTACCGGTTCCGACCTGCAAGGCGTGAAGACCACCGCCGTGCTGGATGGCGACGAGTACGTCATCAATGGCTCGAAGACCTTCATTACCAACGGCTGGCTGGCCGACATGGTGATCGTGGTCGCCAAGACCGACCCGAAGGGTGGTGCCAAGGGCATCAGCCTGTTCCTGGTGGATGCCAGCACCCCGGGGTTCTCCAAGGGCAAGCGCCTGGAGAAGGTGGGCATGAAGGCTCAGGACACCTCCGAGCTGTTCTTCCAGGATGTGCGCGTGCCCAAGGGCAACCTGCTGGGCAAGGAAGGTATGGGCTTCATCTACCTGATGCAGGAGCTGCCACAGGAGCGCCTGACCGTCGGCGTCGGCGCCATCGCCTCGGCCGAGGCGGCGATCAAGTGGACCCTCGACTACACCCGTGAGCGCAAGGCCTTTGGCCGGGCCGTGTCGGACTTCCAGAACACCCGCTTCAAGCTGGCCGAGATGACCACCGAAGTGCAGATCGGCCGGGTGTTCGTCGACCGCTGCCTGGAGTTGCACCTGAACAAGAAGCTCGATGTGCCGACCGCGGCGATGCTCAAGTACTGGGGTACCGACCTGCAGTGCAAGGTGATCGACGAGTGCGTGCAGCTGCATGGCGGCTACGGCTACATGTGGGAGTACCCGATCGCCCGCGCCTGGGCGGATTCGCGGGTGCAGCGCATCTATGCCGGCACCAACGAGATCATGAAGGAGATCATCAGTCGCGCCCTGTAAGCGCGGTGGATGCGAAAAGCCCGGCACTTGCCGGGCTTTTTCGTTTCACGGGGCCGGGTTGGGTTGCTCGCGGTGGATCGCCTCGATGGCGGCCAGCAGCTCGTCGCTTAGCTCCAGGCTAGCGCTGCCGAGATTGCTCTCCAGCTGCTCCAGAGTGGTGGCGCCGATGATGTTGCTGGTGACGAACGGCTGGCGGGTGACGAAGGCCAGGGCCATCTGCGCCGGATCGACGTCGTGTCCGCGCGCCAGGTGTACGTAGCGATCGCAGGCCGCCTGCGCCTGTGGATTGGTGTAGCGGGCGAAGCGGCTGAACAGGGTGATGCGCGCGTTCACCGGACGGGCGCCGTTCTCGTACTTGCCGGAGAGCATGCCGAAGGCCAGCGGCGAGTAGGCCAGCAGGCCGCATTGCTCGCGGATGGCTACCTCGGCCAGGCCGACCTCGAAGCTGCGGTTGAGCAGGTTGTAGGGGTTCTGGATCGACACGGCGCGCGGTAGGCCGAGGCTGTCGGCCAGCTGGAGGAATTTCATGGTGCCCCAGGGCGTCTCGTTGGACAGGCCGATGTGGCGGATCTTGCCGGCCTTGACCTGCTCGCCGAGCGCCTCGAGGGTCTCCTGCAGCGGCGTGAAGTCCTGTTCCTGGTGGCGATAGCCGAGTTGGCCGAAGAAATTGGTGCTGCGCTCCGGCCAGTGCAGTTGGTACAGATCGATCCAGTCGGTCTGCAGGCGCTTCAGGCTGGCATCCAGCGCCTCGGCGATATGTCGGCGGTTGTGCTTCAGGTTGCCGCCGCGGATGTAGTCGATGCCGTTGCCGGGGCCGGCCACCTTGCTCGCCAGTACCCAGTCGGCGCGGTTGCCGCGGGCCTTGAAGTAGTTGCCGATGATGCGCTCGGTGGCGCCGTAGGTCTCGCCGCGCGGCGGCACCGGGTACATCTCGGCAGTGTCGAGGAAATTGATGCCGGCGGCGCGCGCGCGGTCGATCTGGGCGAAGCCCTCGGCTTCGTTGTTCTGCTCGCCCCAGGTCATGCTGCCCAGGCACAGGGCGCTGACGTTGAGGTCGCTGCGGCCCAGTTGACGGTATTCCATGTGCGGTTCCTTGGTTTCAGGCAGAAGCGCCAAGCATAAAGCAGGTTGCTATTTTCGCTGCAATCGGCATAATTCCGCGGCTCTCTCGACGGCACGCCTAGCCAATGCGAGAGGGAAGGTGGGGATGCCTAGCCCACCGACAACCCCTGCCGTAGCGGACGTGCTGACCCGAGCCCCCGATAGCGTCTGTTTCCGGCCGTCTTTGACCTTGTCAAAGCAAGCACTATTCAGTAAGATCCGCCGTCTTATTTTCAGGGCGGCCCCTGAGGCTATAGCGAATGAAGACTTTTACTGCAAAACCGGAAACTGTTAAGCGCGACTGGTACGTCGTCGACGCTGCAGGTCAGACCCTGGGTCGTCTGGCCACCGAAATCGCTAGCCGCCTGCGCGGCAAGCACAAGCCGGAATACACCCCGCACGTTGATACCGGCGACTACATCGTCGTAATCAACGCCGAGCAGGTGCGTGTAACTGGCGCCAAGACCTCCGACAAAATGTACTACTCGCACTCCGGTTTCCCGGGTGGCATCAAGGAAATCAGCTTCGAGAAGCTGATCGCCAAGGCCCCCGAGCGCGTGATCGAGACCGCGGTCAAGGGCATGCTGCCGAAGAACCCGCTGGGTCGCGACATGTATCGCAAGCTGAAGGTGTACAAGGGTGCCAACCACCCGCACGCCGCTCAGCAGCCCCAAGAACTGAAGATTTAACGGAATAGTTCATTATGTCGGCGACTCAAAATTACGGCACTGGCCGTCGCAAGACTGCAACCGCACGCGTTTTCCTGCGTCCGGGTACTGGCAAAATCTCCATCAACAACCGCAGCCTGGATAACTTCTTCGGCCGCGAGACCGCTCGCATGGTCGTGCGTCAGCCGCTGGAGCTGACCGAGACCACCGAGAAGTTCGACATCTACGTCACCGTTCTCGGTGGTGGTGTCAGCGGTCAAGCCGGTGCCATCCGTCATGGCATCACCCGCGCTCTGATCGAGTACGACGAAAGCCTGCGCAGCCCGCTGCGTAAAGCCGGCTACGTCACTCGTGACGCCCGTGAAGTCGAGCGTAAGAAAGTGGGTCTGCGTAAAGCTCGTAAGCGTCCGCAGTACTCCAAGCGTTAATTCGCTGCTACGTTCAAAGACGCCCAGCTTCCTTTTGGAACTGGGCGTTTTTTATTGCTTTGATTTTTCTGTGCGACAACCTGTCGCATTAGCGGAAGGCCCGGTCTGCAAGGGCTGCGACCAATTTGTATCGGGTAATTACCTTGTCAGAAAAGGGGCTTTTCTTTACCATTCGGCAAATTTTTGTGCGGCCCGATTTATTACTTAGTAGAGGCCTGAACAACAGGCCACAAAGCTGATGGGAGACGACTGAATGAGCAATGACGGCGTGAATGCAGGCCGGCGTCGCTTCCTGGTGGCGGCCACTTCGGTGGTTGGTGCTGCCGGAGCGGTGGGGGCTGCGACCCCGTTCGTGGGGTCATGGTTCCCCAGTGCCAAGGCCAAGGCGGCCGGTGCACCGGTGAAAGTGAATATCGCCAAGGTCGAGCCTGGCCAACAAATGGTCGCCGAATGGCGCGGCCAGCCGGTATTCATCGTGCACCGCACCGAGGAAATCCTGGCTAACCTGGGCAAGATCCATGACCGCATGGCTGACCCGGAATCCGCTTCCTCTGTGCAGCCGGAGTACGTCGACAAGACCAGTCGCTCGATCAAGCCGGAAATCCTGGTGCTGGTCGGCCTGTGCACCCACCTGGGTTGCTCGCCGTCCTTCCGTCCGGAAGTGGCGCCGGCCGACCTCGGTCCGGAGTGGGTCGGTGGCTACTTCTGCCCGTGCCACGGCTCCCGCTACGACCTCGCCGGTCGTGTCTACAAGGCCCAGCCCGCGCCGCTGAACCTGCCGGTTCCGCCGCATTCCTACGAGTCCGATGAAGTCATCATCGTCGGCGTGGACCAGGAGAAAGCATGATGGAAAAATTCATGGCCTGGATCGATGCGCGCTTCCCCGCTACCAAGATGTGGGAAGACCATCTGAGCAAGTACTACGCACCGAAGAACTTCAACTTCTTCTACTTCTTCGGCTCGCTGGCCCTGCTGGTACTGGTCAACCAGATCCTCACCGGCATCTGGCTGACCATGAGCTTCACCCCGTCCGCCGAGGAAGCCTTCGCTTCCGTCGAGTACATCATGCGCGACGTGGAGTTCGGCTGGATCATCCGCTACCTGCACTCCACCGGTGCTTCCGCGTTCTTCGTGGTGGTCTACCTGCACATGTTCCGCGGTCTGCTCTACGGCTCCTACCAGAAGCCGCGTGAGCTGGTGTGGATCTTCGGCATGCTGATCTACCTGTGCCTGATGGCCGAAGCCTTCATGGGCTACCTGCTGCCGTGGGGTCAGATGTCCTACTGGGGCGCCCAGGTGATCATCTCGCTGTTCGGTGCCATCCCGGTGATCGGTGATGACCTGACCATGTGGATCCGCGGTGACTACCTGATCTCCGGTATCACCCTGAACCGCTTCTTCGCCTTGCACGTGATCGCCCTGCCGATCGTCCTGCTTGGCCTGGTCGTGCTGCACATCCTGGCGCTGCACGAGGTTGGCTCGAACAACCCGGACGGCGTGGACATCAAGAAGCACAAGGACGAGAACGGCATTCCGCTCGACGGCATCGCTTTCCACCCGTACTACTCGGTGAAAGACATCGTTGGCGTGGTGGTCTTCCTGTTCGTGTTCTGTGCCGTGGTGTTCTTCTTCCCGGAGATGGGCGGTTACTTCCTCGAGAAGCCTAACTTCGAGCAGGCCAACCCGTTCAAGACTCCTGAGCACATCGCTCCGGTGTGGTACTTCACCCCGTTCTACGCCATTCTGCGCGCCGTTCCGGACAAGCTGCTGGGCGTCATCGCCATGGGCGCTGCCATCGCCGTTCTGTTCGTGCTGCCATGGCTGGACCGTAGCCCGGTCAAGTCCATGCGCTACAAGGGCTGGCTGAGCAAGATCTGGCTGGTGGTGTTCTGCGTGTCCTTCGTGATCCTCGGCGTGCTGGGTGTACTGGCTCCGACTCCGGGCCGCACCCTGCTGTCGCAGATCTGCACCGCGCTGTATTTCGCCTACTTCATCCTGATGCCGTTCTACACCCGGATGGAGAAAACCAAACCGGTTCCGGAAAGGGTGACTGGCTGATGAAAAAGCTATTTGCTGCATTTGTTATCGCCGCACTGCCGGCACTGTCCTTCGCTGCTGGTGGCCATGACGTGCACCTCGATCAGGTCGACATCGACCTGACCGACAAGGCTGCCCTGCAGGATGGCGCGCGTACCTTCGCCAACTACTGCATGGGTTGCCACAGCGCCAAGTTCCAGCGCTACGAGCGCGTTGCCGATGACATCGGCATTCCGCACGAACTGATGCTGGAGAACCTGGTGTTCACTGGCGCGAAGATCGGCGACCACATGAAGATCGGCATGCAGCCGCAGGACGCCAAGTCCTGGTTCGGCGCTGCGCCGCCCGACCTGACCCTGGTTGCCCGCGTGCGCGGCACCGACTGGCTGTACACCTACCTGCGCACCTTCTACGAGGATCCGACTCGTCCGCTGGGCGCCAACAACAAGGTGTTCCCGAACGTCGGCATGCCCAACGTGCTGGTCGGCCTGCAGGGTCGTCAGGTAGTGGGTTGCAAGCAGGTTCAGGTAGTCGAGGACGGCAAGAAGCAGTACGACCCGCTGACCGGCGCGCCGATCACCCACGAGGCCTGCGATCAGCTGACCATCGTGCCGAAGACCGGCAAGCTGACCGAAGCTGAGTTCGATGAGAAGGTGCACAACCTGGTGACCTTCCTCGCCTACTCGGCCAACCCGGTCAAGCTGGAGAGCCAGCGCATCGGTACCTACGTGCTGCTGTACCTGGCCTTCCTCTTCGTATTCGCCTATCTGCTGAAGCGCGAATACTGGAAGGACGTGCACTGATACACTGCGTTACCGCTGTAGACGCACGCGCCCCTCAAGGGCGCGTGCGTTTTTCTGTTTCTGCCATATCGAAAAGCGAGGAGGGACGCCATGGCCGCGACCAATAAGCTGGCCTGTTATTCCGACCCTGCCGACCACTATTCCCATCGCGTGCGTCTGGTGCTGGCCGAGAAGGGTGTCAGTGCCGAGATCATCGACGTCCTGCCCGGGCGCTGCCCGCCCAAGCTGGCCGACGCCAACCCCTACGGCGGCGTACCGACCCTGGTCGATCGCGACCTGGCTTTGTATGAGTCCACCGTGGTGATGGAGTATCTCGACGAGCGCTATCCGCACCCGCCATTGCTGCCGGTCTACCCAGTCGACCGGGCCAAGAGCCGTCTGCTGATGCACCGCATCCAGCGTGACTGGGTCAAGCTGGTCGATCAGATCCTCGACTCGCGCACCAAGGAGGCCGACAAGGCCGTGGCGCGCAAGGAGCTGCGCGAGAGCCTCACCGGCGTGTCGCCGCTGTTCGCTGACAAGGCGTTCTTCCTCAGCGATGAGCTGAGCCTGGTGGACTGCTGCCTGCTGCCGATCCTGTGGCGTCTGCCGCGGCTGGGCATCGAGCTGCCGCGCCCGGCCAAGCCGCTGCTGGATTACATGGAGCGTATGTTTGCCCGCGAGGCCTTCCAGGCCAGTCTGTCCACCGTCGAGCGCGACATGCGCTGAGCCGAAGGAGGCCAACATGAACTCCAGTCGTCCCTATCTGGTACGCGCCCTCTACGAGTGGATCGTCGACAACGACTGCACTCCGCATCTGCTGGTCAATGCCGAGTTTCCGCAGGTGCGTGTGCCGGCTGGTTACGCCAATGACGGCCAGATCGTGCTCAACGTATCGCCCAGCGCCGTGCGCAACCTGCACATGGACAACGAGGCGGTGAGTTTCGAGGGCCGCTTCGGCGGTGTGGCCCATCAGCTGTATATCCCGTCCGGCGCCATGCTGGCGATCTATGCGCGGGAGAACGGCCAGGGCATGGTCTTCGAGCTGGAGCCGCCGGTGGATGACGACGAGGAGGGTCCGGAGCCCGATGGTGACGGTCCATCCGATGACGAGCCGCCACGACCCAGCGGGCGCCCCAGTCTCAAGGTGGTCAAGTAGCAAAGAAAAAGGCGATCCGAGGATCGCCTTTTGCATGTCTGCCGTGGCGCAGGAGGGCCTGCGCTGGCTTAGTTGGTGTACTGATACAGCGTGACGATCTTCTGCACGCCGGAAGCGCCGGAGGCCACATTGGTGGCGGCTGCGCCTTCGGCACGGGTGACCAGGCCCAGCAGGTAGACGATGCCGTTCTCGGTCACCACCTTGACCTTGGAGCTCGGTACGGCGCTGTCGGCCAGCATCAGGGTCTTGATCTTACTGGTGATCAGCGCGTCGTTGCTGCGTGCCAGGCCCGAAGTGGGCTGCAGCACCTGGATCTCGTTGTGCAGCTTCTTCACGCCCTGCACGCCGTTGGCGACCTGGCCGGCCTTTTCCTTGAGGTCGGCCCGTGGGGCCTGGCCGGCCAGCAGGATCACGCCGTTGTAGGAGGTCACCACGATGTGCGAGGTCGGGCTGGTGAGGTCGGCGTGCGAGCGAGAGATCGCGCTGGCCACGTTGGGCTCGAGGAACTGGTCGTCGATCTTGTTGCCGATGCTGCGGTTGCTGCAGCCGCCCAGGGCCAGGCCGAGGGCGAGGGTAACGAGGATCAGCGGGTTGCGGGTCATTCTTCACTCCCGAAAAGTTGGCGGTCGATCAGGTCGCACAGGCAGTGGATTGCCAGCAGGTGTACTTCCTGGATGCGTGCAGTGACCTTGGAGGGCACGCGGATTTCCACGTCTTCCGGCAGCAGCAGCGAGGCCATGCCACCGCCGTCGCGACCGGTCAGGGCCACGACCAGCATCTCGCGGTCGTGCGCGGCCTGGATGGCCTGGATGACGTTGGCCGAGTTGCCGCTGGTGGAGATCGCCAGCAGCACGTCGCCGGGCTGGCCCAGGGCGCGGATCTGCTTGGAGAAGATCTCGTTGTAGCTGTAGTCGTTGGCGATCGAGGTGATGGTCGAGCTGTCGGTGGTCAGGGCGATGGCCGGCAGGCTGGGGCGCTCGCGCTCGAAGCGGTTGAGCAGCTCGGAGGAGAAGTGCTGCGAGTCGCCGGCGGAGCCGCCGTTACCACAGGCGAGGATCTTGCCCTCGTGGAGCAGCGAATTGACCATCACCTGGCTGGCGTGCTCGATGAAGGGGACCAGGACTTCCATGGCCTGCTGTTTGGTGTCGATGCTCGCTTGGAACATCTGGCGGATGCGGTTCTGCATGTCCATGGAATGAAACCTTAGGTGTGCTGGCTGATGAGACAGCCGAACGGGTCGGAAGTCGTCGTGGCGTTTGCTGAAAAAGTTTTTACCTGAGGGCGCCGCCGCGAGTCGACTAGAAATCCTTGATCGGGCTTATTCACGTTTCGAAAGCGTTGCGTAGCCAGTTGAGTCCGCTGCTGCCGGGGCCGATCGCCACCACGTCGAAGCGGCAGGGCTGCTTGCCCCAGCGGTTCTCGCGTTGCAGGAACAGTTCTGCGGCGAGAATCAGACGCTGGCGCTTGCGCCCGTCGACGCTCTCCAGTGCGCCGCCCCAGGCGGCGTGCTTGCGGTAGCGGACTTCGACGAATACTACTGTATCGCCGTCGAGCATGACCAGATCGAGCTCGCCGCCGCGGCAGCTCCAGTTCTGCGCTAGCAGGCGCAGGCCCTGTTGCTGCAGGTGGTCGCGCGCCAATGCCTCGGCGCTGCGACCACTGTCCTGGGTGCTCTTAATTGATCGCGTCCGGCAGGCGCTGGACCTGGCCGTTGCGGAACTCGGCCCAGGGTAGCTGGCGCTCCACGCGCTGGGCCTGGTTCAGGCTCAGGTTGCCGGAGAGGCCTTCTACCTGGCTATCCGGCAGGGCCTTGAGCTGGCTCAGGCGCGGGGCCAGGCGGAACGCGTCGACACCCATGGCGTACAGGCGACCCAGGCTGCCGGCAGCCTGCGGCCATTGCTGGTCGACCTGCTGGCGCAGTGCGTCGTTGGCGTCCAGCAGCCAGGGGGTCTCGCAGAAACGGATGCCTTCCAGGTCCTGGTACTGCGCCGGGTTCTGGCCTCCGGTGTAGAGGTGCGAGGTGGCGTAGACCGGCAGGTCGCCGGCGTACTGGAAGGCCAGGGTCGGCTTGATCTGCTGGGCCTGCTGCGGAGTGGCGGCGAGGAAGATGAAGTCGATGTCCTGGCGGCGCGACGGCAGGGCGGCCAGCTGGGTACCCAGGGTGCTCTGCAGGCGCTTGGCGCGGGCTTCGCTCTGGCGCAGCTGGAGCAGATCGGCGATCTGCTGAGCCAGCTCCACCGGCTGGTCGACATGCTCGGCGGCGATCAGGTTGCCGCCGGCGGCCTGCCAGCTCTGCTGGAAGGCGGCCAGTACGCGATTGCCCCATTCGCCGCGCGGCACCAGCGCCACGGCACTGCGCATGCCATCGGCCCAGGCGCGGCGGGCCACTTCGCGGGCCTCGTCCTCGGCGGCCAGGCCGAACTGGAACAGCTGGGCCGGGGCTTCGCGGCCGGCGTCGCTGTAGTTCAGGGCAAGGGTGGTCAGCGGCAGTTGCGGGCGCTCGCTGAGCTGTTTGACCAGCGGTTTCTCCAGCGGGCCGACCACCAGTTGTACGCCATCGGCCTGGGCCTGGCGGTAGAAGTCGTCCAGCGAGGACAGGTGAGCGCTGTCGTACAGGACCACTTCCGGTGGGTTCTGCCCGGCCTGCTGCGCCTGATAGTGGGCAGCCAGGAAGCCGTCACGCAGGGCGCGGGCTACCGAGGCGAGCTGGCCATCCTGCGGCAGTAGCAGGGCGATCTTCTGCAGTGGCTGGCCGGCCAGTTCCTTCAGCTTGCCCAGCGCCTGAGGCAGCTGTTCGGCTGCCGGATGGCCGGCGTGCTGGTTCTTCCAGGTGTCGATGGCGGCCAATTGTTGGTCCGGGGTGCCGGCGCTCTTGGTCGCCAACGCCAGGCTCAGCCAGCCGTCGAGATCGCTGTCGCCGGAGCTGATCAGCTGGCTCTGCGGCAGGCTGGAGACCAGGCCCCAGATGGCTTCGTGGTTGCTCTGTGCGGCTTCGCCGGACAGCAGCGGGGCGATGAATACCCGCTCGCGAGCGGCGGCGAGAGTCTGGCCATCGGCCTCCAGGGCGCGGGCACGAACCAGCTGGGTGCGGGTTTGTTGCTCTACCGGCAGCTCGGCCAGGCGTTCCAGGCTCGGGTGCTGCAGAGCCTTGAGGGCACTCTTCGGCTTGTTGCGGGCCAAGGCCAGTTCGGCCTGCAGCGTGGCGGCGAACACCTGCTGGGCCGGTTTCAGGCCCTCAATCGATACTTCATCGAGAATGCGCGTGGCGCGGCCGATGTCCTGCTGGCGGTAGGCCAGGTCTGCAGCGGAGAGACGCAGCAGGGCGGCCTGCTCCGGCTGGCTCTGGCCGGCCTGCTGCAGCAGCTGGTCGATACTGGCCTGCGGCGTGCGCGGCAATTCGCCCAGGCTGGACGAGGGCGAGCTGGCACAAGCGGCGAGCAGGCCGGCGAGGCAGAGGGCGGAGAGCGGGCGCAGGCAGGCGATCATCGAATACGGTCCTGGTACTGATCAGAAAGAAGGCAGGATTGTACCCAAGCCCCACGGCAGGCGCGATGTCGGGGGCGTGAAACGGGCTACAATGCGCGCTTTCCGCAAGTGAGGTGTGCCCGTGAGTGCTTCCGCCGTTTCTTCCGCCACTGGCACGCTGTATGTGGTTGCCACGCCGATCGGCAACCTGGATGACATCACTGCGCGCGCTTTGCGCATCCTGGCGGAGGTGGCGCTGATCGCCGCCGAAGATACCCGTCATTCAGCTCGCCTACTGCAGCACTTCGGGATCGGCACACCGCTGGCCGCCTGTCATGAGCACAACGAGCGCGATCAGGGCGGCCGTTTCCTCGCTCGCTTGCAGTCTGGCGAAGACGTGGCGCTGATCTCCGACGCCGGTACGCCGCTGATTTCCGATCCCGGCTTCCATCTGGTGCGTGCCGCGCGAGCGGTGGGCATCCGCGTGGTGCCGGTGCCGGGCGCCTGTGCGCTGATCGCGGCGCTATCGGCAGCTGGCCTGCCTTCGGATCGCTTCAGTTTCGAGGGTTTCCTGCCGGCCAAGACAGTCGGGCGCCGCTCGCGCCTGGAGCAGGTTAGAGAGGATGGCCGCACGCTTATCTATTACGAGGCTCCGCATCGCCTGCTGGAATCCCTGGCTGACATGCGCGATATCTTCGGTGCCGATCGCATGGCCGTGCTGGGGCGCGAGCTGACAAAGACCTTCGAGACCCTCAAGGGACTGCCGCTGGGCGAGCTGCACGATTGGGTGGCTGCCGACAGCAACCAGCAGCGCGGCGAGTGCGTGATCCTGGTTTCCGGCTGGCAGGAGCCGGAGGGCGAAGATGCAGTCAGTGCCGAGGCACTGCGCGTACTCGATCTGCTGTTGGCCGAACTACCGCTCAAGCGTGCTGCGGCGCTGGCGGCGGAGATCACTGGCGTGCGCAAGAACCTGCTGTACCAGGCTGCCCTCGATCGGCAGAAGGGCGCTTGAGCTTGTCCTGAGGCGCTCGGGTCGTTACCCTTGGCGGCGGAGAGTCGATCGGACAGTCGCTGCCTTCTTCATTGAAGGGGGAGGAAAGTCCGGGCTCCATAGGGCGGAGTGCCAGGTAACGCCTGGGAGGCGCGAGCCTACGGAAAGTGCCACAGAAAATAACCGCCTAAGCGCTTCGGCGCCGGTAAGGGTGAAAAGGTGCGGTAAGAGCGCACCGCACGGCTGGTAACAGTTCGTGGCTAGGCAAACCCCACTCGGAGCAAGACCAAATAGGGTTCCATCGGCGTGGCCCGCGCTGGAACCGGGTAGGTTGCTAGAGGCGTGCAGTGATGTACGTCGTAGAGGAATGACTGTCCTCGACAGAACCCGGCTTACAGATCGACTCTCCTCCTTTCTCTTCTATCCGCTTCGCCTCTCAATACCGAAAAATTCTTACTCTTAAGAAATTACTTTAAGTTCGAAGTTTAGCTTCATGAGCTCGCTGAAATTCGCCTGCCAAAACCCCTCGTTTTGCTTCTAAAAAATCCCCTCTTAGTTCGCTAAATCACCGTCCCATAAGGATTTTTCCCCGTTTGCGCGCCTTGACGCTAAGGGTTGTGCGTTTCTATAGTGTGTCGAAGTGGCACAAAGTGGAAAAAAGTGGGTCATAAGGGCATGGAAAGCTAATTACAGTGGGGAAGCGCAGCCTTGTTTCGTGGAGCTAACGCCATCAGTCTCGACGCCAAAGGGCGACTCGCGATGCCGAGCCGGTATCGCGACGAGCTCGTTTCGCGTTGTTCTGGCCAGCTCATCGTCACCATCGATGCCGTAGATCCCTGCCTGTGTGTTTATCCCCTGCCCGAGTGGGAGCTGATCGAAGCCAAGCTCCGTGACCTGCCATCTCTGCGTGAAGAAACCCGCCGCCTGCAGCGCTTGCTGATCGGCAATGCCGTGGACATCGAACTGGACGGCAGTGGCCGTTTCCTCGTGCCGCCGCGCCTGCGCGCGCATGCGGGTCTGGACAAGCACGCGATGCTGGTCGGCCAACTGAACAAATTCCAACTGTGGAACGAGGATGCCTGGAACGCGCTTGCCGACGCCGATCTGGCGGCCATCAAACAACCCGGTGCTCTGCCGGACGACCTGCGCGACCTGATCCTGTGACCATGACCAATAGCTTCCGCCATATCACCGTACTGCTCGACGAGGCCGTCGATGCCCTCGCCTTGCGCGAAGGCGGCTGCTACCTCGATGGCACCTTCGGGCGCGGAGGGCACAGTCGGCTGATTCTGCAAAGGCTCGGGCCAGACGGTCGCCTGCTCGGATTCGACAAGGATCCACAAGCAATCGCGACGGGAAATGCACTGGCGGCCGAAGACGGCCGCTTCGTCGTTGTACAGCGCAGCTTCGCCGAGCTGGGTGAAGAGGCGGTCGCGCGTGGCCTGGTCGGCAAGATCGACGGTCTGCTGCTCGACCTCGGCGTATCGTCGCCGCAGCTGGACGATGCCGAGCGCGGCTTCAGCTTCCTCAACGACGGCCCGCTGGACATGCGCATGAATCCGGATGCCGGCATCAGCGCCGCCCAGTTCATCGCCACCGCCAGCGCCGACGAGATTGCCCGGGTCTTCAAGGAATATGGCGAGGAACGCTTCGCCAAGCGCATGGCCCGCGCCGTGGTCGAGCGCCGCGAGCAGAAGCCGTTCGAGCGCACCGCTGATCTGGCTGCCGTGCTGACCGAGGCCAATCCGGCCTGGGAGAAGGGCAAGAATCCGGCGACCCGCGCCTTCCAGGGCCTGCGTATCCACGTCAACAACGAACTGGGTGATCTGGAGCGCGGTCTCGATGCCGCTCTCGAGTCGCTGGCCGTGGGTGGTCGCCTGGTGGTGATCAGCTTCCACTCGCTGGAAGACCGTATCGTCAAACAGTTCATGAAGCGCCAGGCCAAGGGCGAGGCGGACAACCTGCCGCGCGACCTGCCGATCATTCCCAAGGCCTTCGAGCCGCGTCTCAAGCTGCTGGGCAAACCGCAGTTCGCCTCCGAGGCTGAACTCAAGGCCAACCCGCGCTCGCGCAGCGCGGTCATGCGCGTAGCGGAGAAGCTGCGTTGAGTCGCCTTTACGCCAAGCCGTTGCCGCCCGGCAGCCTGTTGCTGGCGTTGCTGTTCGGCTCCGTGCTGCTGTCGGCGATTGCGGTTGCCTACAGCGCGCACTGGAACCGCCAGTTGCTCAATGCGCTGTATACCGAGCTCAGTGTGCGTGACAAGGTGCAGGCCGAATGGGGCCGTCTGGTCCTGGAGCAGAGCACCTGGACCGCGCACAACCGTATCGAAGCCCTGGCCAGCGGCCAGCTGAAGATGCGTATCCCCGAGCCGACCGAAGTGCAGATGGTGGCGCCATGATCGGTCTCGAAGGCGCTCTCTATCCCTGGCGCTTCCGCCTGGTGCTGGCCCTGCTGGCGCTGATGGTCGGTGCCATCGCCTGGCGCATCGTCGACCTGCACGTGATCGACCACGATTTCCTTCAGGCCCATGGCGATGCGCGCAGCGTGCGGCACATTCCGATTCCGGCGCACCGTGGCCTGATCACCGACCGCAATGGCGAGCCGCTGGCCGTCAGTACCCCGGTGACCACCCTGTGGGCCAATGGCAAGGAGCTGTTCAAGGCGCAGGATCGCTGGGCCGACCTGGCTGCGGCACTCGGGCAGGAGTCCAAGTCCTTCGCCCAGCGCCTGAGTCAGGCTCAGGAACGCGAATTCATGTACCTGGTGCGTGGCCTGACCCCCGAGCAGGGCCAGCGTGTGCTCGACCTCAAGGTGCCGGGCGTTTACGGCCTGGAGGAGTTCCGCCGCTTCTACCCGGCTGGCGAAGTGACGGCCCACGTGGTCGGCTTCACCGATGTCGATGATCGTGGCCGCGAAGGCGTCGAGCTGGCCTTCGAGGAGTGGCTGGCCGGTGTGCCCGGCAAGCGCCAGGTGCTCAAGGATCGCCGCGGCCGTCTGATCAAGGACGTGCAGGTCGCCCAGAACGCCAAGGCTGGCAAGACCCTGGCCCTGTCCATTGACCTGCGCCTGCAGTACCTGGCCCATCGCGAGCTGCGCAACGCGCTGATCGAGCAGGGCGCCAAGGCCGGCAGCCTGGTGATGATCGACGTGAAGACCGGCGAGATCCTCGCCATGGTCAACCAGCCGTCCTACAACCCGAACAACCGCCGCAACCTGCAGCCCGCCGCGATGCGCAACCGCGCCATGATCGACGTGTTCGAGCCGGGTTCGACCGTGAAGCCGATCTCCATGGCCGCCGCCCTGCAGACCGGGCGCTGGAAGCCGGAAGACAAGGTCGAGGTCTACCCGGGCTCGCTGCAGATCGGTCGCTACACCATCAAGGACGTGTCCAAGACCCAGGGTCCGGTGCTGGACCTAACCGGCATCCTGATCAACTCGTCCAACGTCGGCATGAGCAAGGTCGCCTTCGATATCGGTGGCGAGACCATCCACGACATGATGAGCAAGGTCGGCTTCGGCCAGGACACCGGCCTGGGCTTCCCCGGCGAGCGCGTCGGCGAGCTACCCAGCTACCGCGAGTGGCGCAAGGCCGAGACCGCCACCCTGTCCTACGGCTACGGCGTGTCGGTGACTGCCATCCAGATGGCCCATGCCTACGCCACCCTGGCCAACAACGGGCAGGTGTTGCCGTTGTCCATGACCCGCGTCGATCGTCAGCCGGTCGGCGCCCAGGTGGTACCGCCGGAAGTGGCCAAGACCCTGCAGGGCATGCTGCAGCAGGTGATCGAGGCGCCGCGTGGCGTGTTCCGTGCTCAGGTTCCGGGCTATCACGTCTCCGGCAAGAGCGGCACCGCACGTAAGGCCAGTGTCGGCACCAAGGGCTACACCGCCAACGCCTATCGCTCGATGTTCGCCGGCTTTGCGCCGAGCTCCAATCCGCGCATCGCCATGTTTGTGGTGGTGGATGAGCCGAGCAAGGACGGTTACTTCGGAGGCCTGGTTTCCGCGCCCGTCTTCAGCAAGGTGATGGCCGGCTCTCTGCGCCTGATGAACATCACCCCCGACAACCTGCCGCCGCCGGTCGACCCGGCCGCGGCTCAGCCGCAGACTGCCACTGCGGCCAGCACTCCGGGAGGGCGAATCTGATGCCCATGCCCCTTAATCAACTGCTGGCGCAGGCAAACAGCGCCGTACTGATCCGCGAACTGACCCTGGACAGCCGCAAGGTGCGCCCGGGCGACCTGTTCCTCGCCGTACCTGGCCTGGCCCAGGACGGTCGTGCCCATATCGCCGACGCCATTGCCCGCGGCGCTGCCGCCGTGGCCTACGAGGCCGAAGGCTCCTCCGTGGTCAGTGCCAAGGGCTCTGAGCTGGTGGCCATCAAAGGGTTGGCTGGGCAGCTGTCGGCCATCGCCGGGCGCTTCTATGGCGAGCCGAGTCGTGCGCTGCGTCTGGTCGGCGTCACCGGCACCAACGGCAAGACCAGTGTCAGCCAGCTGGTGGCTCAGGCGCTGGACCTGCTGGGCGAGCGCTGCGGCATCGTCGGCACCCTCGGCACCGGTTTCTACGACGCCCTGCAGAGCGGTCGCCACACCACGCCCGATCCGATCGCGGTGCAGGCTACCCTGGCCGACCTCAAGCAGGCCGGCGCGCGCGCCGTGGCCATGGAGGTTTCCTCCCACGGCCTGGATCAGGGTCGCGTAGCCGCGTTGGACTTCGGCCTGGCGGTGTTCACCAACCTGTCCCGCGACCACCTGGACTACCACGGCAGCATGGAAGCCTACGGTGCTGCCAAGGCCAAGCTGTTCGCCTGGCCAGACCTGAAGTGCCGGGTGATCAACCTGGACGACGAATTCGGTCGCCAGCTGGCTGCCGTACCGCATGAATCGCGCCTGATCGGCTACAGCCTGAGTGATGCATCGGCCTATCTGCACTGCCAGGAGGCGCGCTTCGGCGACCATGGCGTGCAGGCGCGGCTGATGACTCCGCAGGGAGAAGGCCTGCTGCGCAGCCCGCTGCTCGGTCGCTTCAACCTGAGCAATCTGCTGGCCGTGGTCGGCACGCTGCTTGGCCTCGGCTACCCGCTGGACGAAATTCTCTCGGTGATGCCGCAGCTGCAGGGCCCGGTTGGCCGCATGCAACGCTTCGGTGGTCAGCAGCTGCCGCTGGTGGTGGTCGACTACGCCCACACCCCGGATGCCCTGGAAAAAGTACTGGAAGCCCTGCGCCCACATGTCACCGGCCGCCTGCTGTGCCTGTTTGGCTGTGGTGGTGATCGTGATCGTGGCAAGCGCCCGCTGATGGCTGCAGTCGCCGAGCGCCTGGCCGATGCCGTGCTGGTCACCGATGACAATCCGCGCAGCGAAGACCCGGCGCAGATCGTGGCCGACATCCGCGCCGGCTTCGCCAAGCCGGAGGCCGTCGAGTTCGTGCATGGCCGTGGCGATGCTATCGCTCGTCTGGTCGCCGCCGCGCAGGTCGGCGATGTGGTACTGCTGGCCGGCAAGGGCCATGAGGATTACCAGGAGATTGCCGGCGTGCGTCATGCCTTCTCCGACCTGGATGAAACCGCCAAGGCCCTGCAGGCCTGGGAGGCCGCCCATGCTTAAGCCGCTGCTGCTGAGCGAAGTGGCCCCGGCGCTGGATGGCTACGTGGCGGGCGCCGACCTGGCGTTCTCCGCCGTTTCCACCGACAGCCGCAAGATCGAGGCCGGCCAGCTGTTCATCGCCCTGGTCGGGCCGAACTTCGACGGCCACAACTACCTGGCCGAAGTGGCCGCCAAGGGCGCCGTCGCTGCCCTGGTGCAGCGCGAAGTGGCCGATGCGCCGCTGCCACAGCTGGTCGTGGCCGATACCCGCGTCGCCCTGGGCCAGCTCGGTGCGCTGAATCGCGCCGCCTTCGCCAAGCCCCTGGCCGCCGTCACCGGCTCCAGCGGCAAGACCACGGTCAAGGAAATGCTCGCCAGCATCCTGCGCGCCGGCTTCAACGGTCCGGTGCTGGCCACCCGTGGCAACCTGAACAACGACCTCGGCGCGCCGCTGACCCTGCTGGAGCTGGCTCCCGAGCACGTCGGCGCGGTGATCGAGCTGGGCGCCAACCATGTCGGCGAGATCGCCTACACCGTCGGCCTGACCCGCCCGGACGTGGCCATCATCAACAACGCCGGTCTGGCCCATGTCGGCGAGTTCGGCGGGCCGGAGAAGATCGTCGAGGCCAAGGGCGAGATTCTCGAGGGCCTGAGCGAGCAGGGCATCGCCGTGCTCAACCGTGACGACAAAGCTTTCGCCACCTGGCAGGCCCGTGCCAAGGGGCGTCAGGTGCTGAGCTTCGCCCTGCGCGATCAGGCTGCCGATGTACATGCCACCGAGCTGTGGCGCGATGCCCGCGGCTGTGCCGGTTTCGCCCTGGCCGGCATCGCCGGTGCGGCGCGCATCCAGCTCAACCTGCTCGGTGAGCACAGCGTGGCCAATGCCCTGGCTTCCGCCGCCGCCGCGCATGCCCTCGGCGTGCCGCTGGTCGGGATCAAAGCCGGGCTGGAAGCGTTGCAACCGGTCAAGGGCCGCGCCGTGGCTGACCTGGCGCCGAACGGCGTGCGGGTGATTGATGACAGCTACAACGCCAACCCGCTGTCCATGTGTGCGGCAGTGGATATACTCGCCGCCTTCTCCGGTCGCACCGTTCTGGTGCTGGGAGATATGGGCGAGTTGGGCGAGTGGGCCGAGCAGGGCCATCGCGACGTCGGCGCCCATGCCGCCGGCAAGGTCGATGCCCTCTATGCCGTGGGTCCGCTGATGGCGCATGCCGTTGCGGCCTTCGGTGGCAATGGCCGTCATTTCGCCGATCAAGCCAGCCTGATCGAAGCGCTTCGCAGCGAGTCGGGCGACACCACCATTCTAATTAAAGGCTCGCGCAGCGCGGCGATGGACAAGGTCGTCGACGCGTTGCTGCAACGGGCATCCGGGGAGGCTCACTAATCATGCTGCTGCTGCTGGCGGAGTACCTGCAACAGTTCTACACCGGCTTCGGGGTGTTCCAGTACCTGACCCTGCGCGGGATCCTCGGCGTGCTTACCGCCCTGGCCCTGTCGCTGTGGCTCGGCCCCTGGATGATCCGCACCCTGCAGATCCGCCAGATCGGCCAGGCCGTGCGTAACGATGGCCCGCAGTCGCACCTGTCGAAGAAGGGCACGCCGACCATGGGTGGCGCGCTGATCCTCACCGCCATCGCCGTCAGCACCCTGCTCTGGGCCGACCTGTCCAACCGCTACGTGTGGACCGTGCTGGCCGTGACCCTGCTGTTCGGTGCCATCGGCTGGGTCGACGACTACCGGAAGGTGATCGAGAAGAACTCGCGTGGCCTGCCGAGCCGCTGGAAGTATTTCTGGCAGTCGGTGTTCGGCGGTGCTGCAGCCATCTTCCTTTATATGACTGCGCAGAGCCCGGTGGAGACCACCCTGATCCTGCCAGTGCTCAAGGATGTGGCCATCCCGCTGGGCGTGGGCTTCGTGGTGCTGACCTACTTCGTCATCGTCGGCACCAGCAACGCGGTCAACCTGACCGACGGCCTCGACGGCCTGGCCATCCTGCCGACCGTGATGGTGGCCGGTGCGCTGGCGATCTTCTGCTACCTGTCGGGCAACATCAAATTCGCCGAATACCTGCTGATTCCCTATGTGCCGGGCGCCGGTGAGCTGATCGTGTTCTGTGCCGCTCTGGTCGGTGCCGGCCTCGGCTTCCTGTGGTTCAACACCTATCCGGCCCAGGTCTTCATGGGTGACGTCGGCGCTCTGGCCCTCGGCGCCGCGCTGGGCACCATCGCCGTGATCGTCCGTCAGGAAGTGGTGCTGTTCATCATGGGCGGCGTGTTCGTCATGGAAACCCTGTCGGTGATGATCCAGGTCGCCAGCTTCAAGCTGACCGGCAAGCGCGTGTTCCGCATGGCGCCGATCCATCACCACTTCGAACTCAAAGGCTGGCCCGAGCCGCGCGTGATCGTGCGCTTCTGGATCATCACCGTGATCCTGGTGCTGGTCGGCCTGGCCACCCTGAAGCTGAGGTAATAGAGAGTGTCGCTGATCGCTTCCGACCAGTTCCGCATCGTTGTCGGCCTCGGCAAGAGCGGCATGTCCCTGGTGCGCTTCCTCGCGCAGCAGGGCGTGCGCTTCGCCGTGGCCGACACGCGCGCGAACCCGCCGGAGCTGGCGACCCTACAGCGCGACTACCCGCAGGTGGAAGTGCGCTGCGGCGAGCTGGACGTCGACTTCCTCTGCCGCGCCTCGGAGCTCTACGTGAGCCCCGGCCTGGCCCTGGCCACCCCGGCGCTGCGTGAGGCGGCCGCCCGTGGCGTGAAGATGTCCGGTGATATCGACCTGTTCACCCGCCACGCCAAGGCGCCGATCATTGCCATCACCGGCTCCAACGCCAAGAGCACCGTCACCACCCTGGTCGGCGAGATGGCCGATGCCGCAGGGCGCAAGGTCGCCGTCGGCGGCAATATCGGTACCCCGGCGCTGGACCTGCTGAGCGATGACGTCGAGCTGTACGTGCTGGAACTGTCCAGCTTCCAGCTGGAGACTACCGAGCGCCTGAATGCCGAAGTGGCCACCTGCCTGAACGTCAGCGAAGACCACATGGACCGCTACGACGGCATGCAGCACTACCACCTGGCCAAGCACCGCATCTTCCGTGGCGCCAAGCAGGTGGTGGTGAATCGCGACGACGCCCTGTCGCGTCCGCTGATCGCCGACCAGGTGCCGTGCTGGTCCTTCGGCCTGGGCAAGCCAGACTTCAAGCGCTTCGGCCTCATCGAAGAGAACGGCGAGAAGCAGCTGGCCTTCCAGTTCGAGGCCCTGATGCCGACCGCCGAACTGAAGGTTCGCGGTGCACACAACCAGTCCAACGCCCTGGCGGCCCTGGCCCTCGGCCACGCTGTCGGCCTGCCGTTCGAGGCCATGCTGCAGACCCTGCGCAGCTTCGCCGGCCTGGCACACCGCTGCCAGTGGGTGCGCGAGCTGCGTGGTGTGGGTTACTACGACGACTCCAAGGCCACCAACGTCGGTGCCGCCCTGGCCGCCATCGAAGGCCTGGGTGCGGATATCGCCGGCAAGCTGGTGCTGATCGCCGGTGGCGACGGCAAGGGCGCCGATTTCTCCGCGCTGAAGGCGCCGGTGGCCAAGTTCTGCCGCGCCGTGGTGCTGCTCGGTCGTGATGCCGAGCAGATCGCCGAGGCCCTGGGCGACGCCGCGCCGCTGGTGCGGGTGAAGACCCTGGACGAGGCGGTGCAGAGCGCTGCTTCCCTGGCCGAGTCCGGCGATGCCGTGCTGCTGTCGCCGGCCTGCGCCAGCCTGGACATGTTCAAGAACTTCGAAGAGCGTGGGCGCCTGTTCGCCCAGGCAGCGGAGGGCCTGCAATGACCCTGCTCGCCCGCCTGTTCGCCGCTCCGTCGCCGCTGCGCACCCGCCGCGGCATCGATCTCGACTTCCCGCTGCTGGCCGGTTGCCTGGCCCTGCTCGGCCTGGGCCTGGTGATGATCACCTCGGCCAGCTCGGAAGTCGCCGCGGCACTGTCGGGCAACCCGCTGTACCACATGATCCGCCACCTGATTTACCTGGCCATCGGCATCAGCGCCGCTGTCGCCACCCTGATGATCCCGATGGCCTTCTGGCAGCGCTATGGCGCCAGCCTGCTGCTGATCGCCTTCGCCCTGCTGGTCATGGTGCTGATCCCCGGCATCGGTCGCGAAGTGAACGGCGCCAAGCGCTGGATCGGCTTCGGCATGTTCAACGTGCAGCCGTCCGAGCTGGCCAAGCTGTTCACCGTGGTGTTCATCGCCGGCTACCTGGTGCGTCGCCAGGACGAGGTGCGCGAGAAGCTCTCCGGCTTCCTCAAACCGATGCTGGTGCTCGGCCCGATGGCCGTGCTGCTGCTGGCCGAGCCGGACTTCGGCGCTACCGTGGTGCTGGTCGGCTCCTGCATCGCCATGCTGTTCCTCGGTGGCATCAACCTGGTGCGCTTCATCCCGCTGGGCGCCTGCGTGCTGGTGCTCGGCGCGATCGTGATGACCAGCCAGGCCTATCGCCTGGAACGCCTGACCAACTTCGTCGACCCCTGGGCCGACCAATACGGCGCCGGCTACCAGCTGTCCCAGGCGCTGATCGCCTTCGGTCGCGGCGAGTGGTTCGGCGTCGGCCTGGGCAACAGCATCCAGAAGCAGTTCTACCTGCCCGAGGCGCACACCGACTTCGTCTTCGCCGTGCTGGCCGAGGAGCTGGGCATGGTCGGCGCGCTGGTCACCGTCGGCCTGTTCGTCTTCGTTGCCGTGCGCGCCCTGTACATCGGCCTGTGGGCCGAGAAGTCCAAGCAGTTCTTCTCCGCCTACGTGGCCTACGGCATCGCCATCCAGTGGATCGGCCAGGTGCTGATCAACATCGGCGTGAACGTCGGCCTGCTGCCGACCAAGGGCCTGACCCTGCCGTTCCTCAGCTACGGCGGTAGCTCGCTGATCATCTGCTGCGTCAGCCTGGCGATGCTCCTGCGCATCGAATGGGAGCGCCGTACCTCGCTGGGCAGTGAGGAAGTCGAATTCACCGAGTCGGACTTCTTCGACACCGAGGAGGTCAAGCATGCGCGGTAACGTCCTGATCATGGCTGGCGGCACCGGCGGTCACGTGTTCCCGGCCCTGGCCTGCGCCCGCGAGTTCAAGGCGCGCGGCTATGCCGTGCACTGGCTTGGCACCCCGCGCGGCATCGAGAACGAACTGGTGCCGGCGGCCGAACTGCCGCTGCACCTGATCCAGGTCTCCGGCCTGCGTGGCAAGAGCAAGCTGTCCCTGCTCAAGGCGCCGTTCCAGCTGGTTCGCGCCCTGTTCCAGGCACGTCGGGTGATGCGCGAGCTGCAGCCGGTGTGCGTGCTGGGCATGGGCGGCTACGTCACCGGCCCCGGCGGCCTGGCAGCCAAGTTCAATGGCGCGCCGCTGGTGATCCACGAGCAGAACGCAGTGGCCGGCACCGCCAACCGCAGCCTGGCACCGATCGCCAAGCGCGTGTGCGAGGCCTTCCCGAATACCTTTGGCAAGCGCGCCAAGCTGCGCACCACCGGCAACCCGGTGCGCGAGGAACTGTTCCTGGAAACCCCGCGCGATAC
Source organism: Pseudomonas sp. Gutcm_11s (assembly GCF_028649395.1). Taxonomy (GTDB): domain Bacteria; phylum Pseudomonadota; class Gammaproteobacteria; order Pseudomonadales; family Pseudomonadaceae; genus Aquipseudomonas. The sequence continues at coordinate 110,877 of NZ_JAQSUW010000018.1, forward strand.
GCTGGCCGGCCGCCAGCCGCGCCTGCTGGTGCTGGGCGGCAGCCTGGGCGCCGAGCCGCTGAACAAATTGTTGCCCGCCGCACTGGCCAAGGTGCCGGCCGAGCTGCGCCCGAAGGTGTTCCACCAGGCGGGCAAGCAACACGATCAAGTCACCGCGGAGCGTTATCGCGAAGTCGCGGTCGAAGCCGAGGTCGCGCCCTTCATCAAGGACATGGCCCGTGCATACGCCTGGGCCGATCTGGTGATCTGCCGCGCCGGCGCGCTGACCGTCAGCGAGCTGGCCGCCGCCGGCCTGCCGTCGTTCCTCGTGCCCCTGCCGCACGCGATCGACGATCACCAGACCCGCAATGCCGAATATCTGGCGAAGGAGGGCGCCGCCATCCTTCTGCCGCAACATGCCACTGACGCGGACAAGCTCGCCGCGCAGTTGACCGAGGTTCTGATGCACCCTGAAAAACTCAAGACCATGGGCCGCACCGCGCGCACCCTGGCCAAACCGGACGCCACCCGTACGGTGGTCGATATCTGCCTGGAGGTGGCCCGTGGCTAAGTCTCCTGCTGCTGCCCGTTCGGAAATCCGCCGTATGCGCCGCATCCGCCGCATCCACTTCGTCGGTATCGGCGGCGCCGGCATGTGCGGTATCGCCGAGGTGCTGCTGAACCTCGGCTACGAAGTGTCCGGCTCCGACCTCAAGGCCTCGGCCGTGACCGAGCGCCTGGAAAGCTTCGGCGCCACCATCTTCATCGGCCACCGCGCCGAGAACGCCGAGCAGGCCGACGTGCTGGTGGTATCCAGCGCGATCAATACTGCCAACCCGGAAGTCGCCACTGCCCTGGAGCGCCGTATTCCGGTGGTGCCACGCGCCGAGATGCTCGCCGAGCTGATGCGCTACCGCCATGGCGTAGCCGTGGCCGGTACCCATGGCAAGACCACCACCACCAGCCTGCTGGCCTCGGTATTCGCCGCTGGCGGCCTGGACCCGACCTTCGTCATCGGCGGCCGCCTGAACGCCGCTGGTACCAACGCCCAGCTGGGTAGCAGCCGTTACCTGATCGCCGAGGCCGACGAGAGCGACGCCAGCTTCCTGCACCTGCAGCCGATGGTCTCGGTGGTCACCAACATCGACGCCGACCACATGAGCACCTATGGCGGCGACTTCAATGTTCTGAAGAAGACCTTCATCGAATTCCTGCACAACCTGCCGTTCTACGGCTTGGCCGTGCTTTGCGTGGATGATCCGGTGGTGCGCGAGCTGCTGCCGCAGGTGGCCCGTCCGACCGTGACCTACGGCTTCGCCGAAGACGCTGACGTGCGTGCCATCAATGTGCGCCAGGAAGGCATGCGTACCTTCTTCACCGCCCTGCGCCCGGGCCGCGAGCCGCTGGACGTGTCGGTGAACATGCCGGGCAACCACAACGTATTGAACGCGCTGGCGACCATCGCCATCGCCACCGACGAAGGCATCGAGGACGCCGCCATCGTCCAGGGTCTTTCGGGCTTCCAGGGCGTGGGTCGGCGCTTCCAGGTCTACGGCGAGCTGCCGGTGGACGGCGGCAACGTGATGCTGGTCGACGACTACGGTCACCACCCTCGTGAAGTGGCCGCGGTGATCAAGGCCGTGCGCGGCGGCTGGCCGGAGCGCCGCCTGGTGATCCTGTACCAGCCGCACCGCTACAGCCGTACTCGCGACCTGTATGACGACTTCGTCCAGGTGCTGGGCGAGGTCAACGTGCTGCTGCTGATGGAGGTCTACCCGGCCGGCGAAGAGCCGATTCCCGGTGCCGACAGCCGTCACCTGTGCCACAGCATTCGCCAGCGCGGCCAGCTCGACCCGATCTACGTCGAGCGCGGCGCCGACCTGGCTCCGATCATCAAGCCGCTGCTGCGTGCTGGCGACATCCTGCTGTGCCAGGGCGCCGGTGATATCGGCGGCGTCGCCCCGCAACTGATCAAGCACCCGTTGTTTGCTGTTCAAGGTGAGTCGAAATGAGCCTGCATTCCACCCTCGACCCCAAGGCCTTCGGCCGCGTTGCCGTGCTGTTCGGCGGCAAGAGCGCCGAGCGTGCGGTGTCGCTGAAGTCCGGCGCTGCCGTGCTGGAAGCCCTGCAGAGCGCCGGTGTGGACGCCTTCGGCATCGACGTCGGTGACGACTTCCTGCAGCGCCTGGTTGCCGAGAAGATCGACCGCGCCTTCATCGTGCTGCACGGGCGCGGTGGCGAAGACGGCTCCATGCAGGGCCTGCTCGAGTGCGCCGGCATTCCCTACACCGGCAGCGGCATCCTTGCTTCTGCCCTGGCCATGGACAAGCTGCGCACCAAGCGCGTGTGGCTGAGCCTGGGCCTGCCGACGCCTGCCCATGCCACCCTGGCCAGCGAAGAGGACTGCCGTGCTGCGGCTGCCGAGCTGGGCTTCCCGCTGTTCGTCAAACCGGCCCACGAAGGTTCCAGCATCGGCATGGCCAGGGTCGCCGATATCGATGCACTGATCGCGGCCTGGAAGGACGCCAGTGGCTACGACTCGCAGGTGCTGGTCGAGCAGATGATCGACGGTCCCGAGTACACCATCGCCATGCTGCGTGGCGAAGTGCTGCCGCCCATCGGCCTGGGCACTCCGCACACCTTCTACGACTACGACGCCAAGTACCTGGCCAATGACACCCAGTATCGTGTTCCCTGCGGCCTGTCGGCCGAGAAAGAGGCGGAGCTGAAGGATCTCACCGCGCGTGCCTGCGAGGCCGTGGGTACCCAGGGCTGGGCGCGCGCCGACGTGATGCAGGACGCCAGCGGCAAGTTCTGGCTGCTGGAAGTGAACACCGTGCCGGGCATGACCGATCACAGCCTGGTACCAATGGCCGCACGCGCCGCTGGTCTGGACTTCCAGCAGCTGGTGCTGGCGATCCTGGCCGACAGCGTAGAGGCGAGGGGCTAAACCATGGTCGCCACCCTCCGTCACCCGCAGCCCATAGGAGGCGCCACTCGGCGTCAGCCTATCGCTGCGCGCGGCGCGAGCCGGATGGTGGCCAAGGAACCGCTGGCCGCGCGCTTGCCGAAGCCGGACCTCGGCGGCCTGGCCAGCGGCTTCAAGCGTTTGGGCTGGCCGCTGCTGCTGGTGGTCCTGGGCCTTGGCACCTACGAGGGTGCCCAGCGTCTGCTGCCGTATGCCGACCGGCCGATCAGCCGCGTCAGTGTGCAGGGCGAGCTGAGTTACATCAGCCAGCAGGCCGTGCAGGAGCGCATCGCGCCCTATACCTCGGCCAGCTTCTTCACCATCGACCTGGCCGGCATGCGTGCCGAGCTGGAGCAGATGCCCTGGATCGCTCATGCGGAAGTACGCCGCGTATGGCCGGACCAGGTATCGATCACCCTGGAAGAGCAGCTGCCGGTGGCCCGTTGGGGCGATGGCGCGCTGCTCAACAACCAGGGGCGTGCCTTCGCCCCGCGCGAGGCCGCCAATTACGAACACCTGCCGCTGCTGTCCGGGCCGCAGCGCGCCCAACAGCAGGTGATGCAGCAGTACCAAGTGCTCAGCCAGCTGCTGCGTCCGTTGGGCTTCACCATCAGCAGCCTGGAGCTGCGCGAGCACGGCAGCTGGTTCATCAGTACCGCCCAGGGTGTGGACATCCTCCTGGGCCGGGATCACCTGGTCGACAAGATGCGCCGGCTCGCCAGCATCCACGACAAGGTGCTCAAGCAGCAGATCGCGAATATCGCGCGCATCGACCTGCGCTACGCCAACGGCCTGGCCGTGGCCTGGCGCGCGCCGGTGGCGCCGACGGCAACCGAAACGACGGTCGCCGTCCAGTGAATCGAGGAGAACAGTAGAGATCATGGCAAGCGTGCAGAGCGGCAAGATGATCGTCGGCCTGGACATCGGCACCTCCAAGGTGGTGGCGCTGGTGGGCGAGGTGACCGCAGATGGCGACCTGGATATCGTCGGTATCGGTACCAGCCCGTCGCGCGGCCTGAAGAAGGGCGTGGTGGTGAACATCGAGTCCACCGTGCAGTCGATCCAGCGCGCCATCGAAGAGGCGCAGCTGATGGCCGGCTGTCGCATCCACTCGGCTTTCGTCGGCATCGCCGGCAACCACATCCGCAGCCTGAACAGCCACGGCATCGTCGCCATTCGCGACCGCGAAGTGAGCCCTGCCGACCTGGAGCGGGTGCTTGATGCCGCCCAGGCCGTGGCCATTCCGGCCGACCAGCGTGTGCTGCACACCCTGCCGCAGGACTACGTGATCGATAACCAGGAGGGCGTGCGCGAGCCGCTCGGCATGTCCGGCGTGCGCCTGGAGGCCAAGGTGCACGTGGTCACCTGCGCCACCAACGCCGCGCAGAACGTCGAGAAGTGCGTGCGCCGCTGCGGCCTGGAAGTGGACGACATAATTCTGGAACAGCTGGCTTCCGCCTACTCGGTGCTGACCGAGGACGAGAAGGAGCTGGGTGTGTGCCTGGTCGACATCGGTGGCGGTACCACCGACATCGCCATCTTCGCCGATGGTGCGATACGTCACACGGCGGTGATTCCGATCGCCGGCGACCAGGTCACCAATGATATTGCAATGGCATTACGCACCCCGACCCAGTATGCCGAGGAAATCAAGATTCGGTATGCTTGCGCCCTAGCCAAACTGGCGGGTCCAGGGGAAACCATCAAGGTTCCCAGTGTGGGAGACCGGCCACCGCGGGAGCTGTCCCGTCAAGCTCTGGCCGAGGTTGTAGAGCCCCGTTACGACGAGCTCTTCACCCTCATCCAGGCCGAGCTGCGGCGCAGCGGCTACGAGGACATGATTCCGGCTGGGATCGTCCTCACCGGCGGCACCGCCAAGATGGAAGGCGCCGTCGAACTGGCCGAAGAGATCTTTCACATGCCGGTGCGTTTGGGCGTACCCCACAGCGTCAAGGGACTGACCGACGTCGTGCGTAATCCTATCTATTCCACAGGCGTGGGCCTGCTGATGTATGGGCTGCGGAAGCAGTCCGACGGCTACCACGTGCCTGGAATCCAATATGGCGATGAGCCCAAAACACCGGTACTGGAACGGCTTAAACGCTGGGTCCAGGGCAATTTTTGATGTGAAACCCGCGGTAGCTGTAGGCGATAACTAAAAAGGAAGGAGAGGGGAAATGTTCGAATTAGTAGATAACGCTCCACAAAGCGCAGTTATCAAAGTGATCGGCGTGGGCGGCGGCGGCGGTAACGCCGTCAACCACATGATCAAAAACAACATCGAAGGCGTGGAATTCATCTGCGCCAATACCGACGCGCAGGCGCTGAAGAACGTCGGCGCGCGTACCGTGCTGCAACTCGGCCCTGGCGTGACCAAGGGCCTGGGCGCTGGTACCAACCCGGAAATCGGCCGTCAGGCCGCCATGGAAGACCGTGAGCGCATCGCCGAAGTGCTGAATGGCGCCGACATGGTCTTCATCACCACCGGCATGGGTGGCGGTACCGGTACCGGTGCAGCGCCGATCATCGCCGAAGTGGCGAAGGAAATGGGCATTCTCACTGTTGCCGTGGTGACCCGTCCGTTCCCGTTCGAAGGCCGCAAGCGCATGCAGGTCGCCGACGAAGGCATCCGCGCTCTGTCCGACGTGGTCGACTCGCTGATCACCATCCCCAACGAGAAGCTGCTGACCATCCTCGGCAAAGACGCCAGCCTGCTGTCCGCCTTCGCCAAGGCTGACGACGTGCTGTCCGGCGCCGTGCGTGGCATCTCCGACATCATGCAGCGTCCGGGCCTGATGAACGTCGACTTCGCCGACGTGAAAACCGTGATGGGCGAGATGGGCATGGCCATGATGGGTACCGGCTGCGCCAGCGGTCCGAACCGTGCTCGCGAGGCCACCGAGGCCGCCATCCGCAACCCGCTGCTGGAAGACGTCAACCTGCAGGGCGCGCGTGGCATCCTGGTCAACATCACTGCCGGTCTGGACCTGTCCCTGGGCGAATACGCCGCTGTGGGCGAGATCATCGAGGCCTTCGCCTCGGAAGCTGCGACCGTCAAGGTCGGTGCTGTGATCGATCCGGACATGCGTGACGAGCTGCACGTGACCGTGGTCGCTACCGGCCTGGGCGCGCGCATCGAGAAGCCGGTCAAGGTGGTCGACAACACCATCGCAGCCGCTGCCGTTGCCACTCCGGCCGCTACCATCAGCGCCGCTCCGCGTGCCGCCGAGCAACCGGCCGTCAACTACAAGGACTACGAGCGCCCGACCGTTCAGCGCCAGAGCCTCGCCGGCAGTGCCGCCGCAGCCAAGCTGAACAATCAGGATGACCTGGACTATCTGGATATCCCGGCCTTCCTGCGTCGTCAGGCTGATTGATGCTGTCTATCAGGAGTATATCGGTGATTGGTGTTCAGCAAAGGGCGGTTCTGCTATCATCGCCGCCCATTGTTGAAAACAGTTCGCAACAAGCGCAGCCAAGACCATGATCAGACAACGCACCCTGAAGAACATCATTCGCGCCACCGGTGTTGGCCTGCACTCGGGGGAGAAGGTTTACCTGACCCTCAAGCCAGCCCCAGTGGATACCGGAATCGTGTTCCGTCGCACCGATCTGGACCCGGTCGTGGAGATCCCCGCCCGCGCCGAGAACGTCGGTGAGACCACCATGTCGACCACTCTGGTCAATGGTGACGTCAAGGTGGACACCGTCGAGCACTTGCTTTCGGCCATGGCAGGCCTGGGCATCGACAACGCCTACGTCGAGCTGTCGGCGTCAGAAGTCCCGATCATGGATGGCAGTGCCGGTCCCTTTGTATTCCTGATTCAATCGGCGGGCCTGGAAGAACAGGAAGCACCGAAGAAATTCATCCGCGTGCTGCGCGAAGTGACTGTGGAAGAGGGCGACAAGCGCGCCACTTTCCTGCCCTTCGACGGCTTCAAGGTGAGCTTCGAGATCGATTTCGATCACCCGGTGTTCCGTGGTCGTACCCAGACCGCCAGCGTCGACTTCTCCAGCACTTCCTTCGTCAAGGAAGTGAGCCGCGCGCGGACCTTCGGGTTCATGCGTGACATCGAGTTCCTGCGTTCGCAGAACCTGGCACTCGGCGGCAGCGTGGAAAACGCCATCGTCGTGGACGAGTTCCGCGTGCTCAACGAAGACGGCCTCCGTTATGAGGACGAATTCGTCAAGCACAAGATCCTCGACGCCATCGGCGATCTCTACCTGCTGGGCAACAGCCTGATCGGCGAATTCCGTGGCTTCAAGTCGGGCCATGCGCTGAATAATCGTCTGCTGCGCACCCTGATCGAGCAACAAGATGCTTGGGAAGTGGTGATCTTCGACGACGCCAGCACCGCGCCGATCTCCTACATGCGCCCGGTTGCGGCCGTGTAAGCAATACCCCTCCCTTCTGTTGTATTCAGGCCACCCTCGGGTGGCCTGTTTTTTTCTGGCTCCTGTCTCTGCTGAATCGAGAGCTCAATCGCGCTTGGCGTTGCGCGCCAGGCGTTCGAGGGCTGCGCGCAACTTGGGGTCGTCGATGCCTTCGGCAGCGCTGCACAGGCTGTCGGCAGCGGCTTCGGATAGCTCGGTCTTGTTCGTCTGGTAGGTCGCGTGAGTGTTCGGTGGGCGCACCTTGACCTGGATCTTCTGCAGCCCGGTGAATTCGGGGAGTGCCTGCAGCAGGCGTTGCAGGCGCCGCTGTTGGTAGTGCAGGCGGGTCGCCCAGTGGCCGTTGCTGGTCAGCAGCAACAGGCAGCCGTCATGCCAGCTGGCCACCTGGCAATGCTCGCGCGCCGCTGGCTCCAGCTGTGCCTCCACCAGGGCCTGTAGCTTGCCCAGGCGCTGTGCAGCGCTGAACAACGCCTGCAGTGGCTTGTGTTCGCGCAGCAGGGCGTTGGGGGTCTTGGCTTTGGGTGGGCGCAGGCTCATGGCGGTGGCTTCGGACGATGGTGCGCCCATGTTAGCAAAGCCCCCTTGCAGCTGTCGGTTGCCGTCCCCATATAGGAAGAACGACGCGTTGGCGGGCGCGCTTGGCGTATCCGCGAGGCTCGCGGGAGTTCGCCCTTTTCTCGCCAACGTTTCCGAGTAGAATGCCCCCTTTGCATGCGGCCGAGCAGGCCGTCGGGCAGGTCCTCCGGGGCCACCCCCCATCCCCTTGAGTGGAAGAATCCGTCGATATGTTTGCGCCACTGTTGAAGAAACTCTTTGGAAGCAAGAACGAGCGTGACGTCAAACGCATGCTCAAGACAGTGACCGCGATCAACGCCCTCGAAGAGCAAATACTCGGACTTTCTGACCAGCAGCTGACGGCCAAGACCGAAGAGTTCAAGGCGCGCCTGGCCAAGGGCGAGACCCTCGACCAGATTCTTCCCGAGGCCTTCGCCGTGGCCCGTGAGGCCGGCAAGCGGGTGATGGGCATGCGTCACTTCGATGTGCAGCTGATCGGTGGTATGACCCTGCACGAGGGCAAGATCGCCGAGATGCGTACCGGCGAGGGCAAGACCCTGGTGGGTACCCTGGCGGTGTACCTCAACGCACTGTCCGGCAAGGGCGTGCACGTGGTCACGGTGAACGACTACCTGGCCCGCCGCGACGCCAACTGGATGCGCCCGCTGTACGAATTCCTCGGTCTTTCCGTCGGGGTGGTCACCCCGTTCCAGCCGCCGGAAGAGAAGCGCGCCGCCTACGCTTCCGACATCACCTACGGCACCAACAACGAATTCGGTTTCGACTACCTGCGCGACAACATGGCCTTCAGTCTGGAAGACAAGTTCCAGCGTGAGCTGAACTTCGCCGTGGTCGACGAAGTGGACTCCATCCTCATCGACGAGGCGCGTACCCCGCTGATCATCTCCGGCCAGGCCGAGGACAGCTCCAAGCTGTACATGGAGATCAACAAGCTGATTCCGCGCCTCAAGCAGCACATCGAGGAAGAGGAAGGCGTGGTCACCCAAGAAGGCCACTACAAGGTCGACGAGAAGACCCGTCAGGTCGAGCTCAATGAAGCCGGCCACCAGTACATCGAGGAACTGCTCACCGCCGGTGGCCTGCTGGCCGAGGGCGAGAGCCTCTACTCCGCGCACAACCTGAGCCTGCTGACCCACGTCTACGCCGGCCTGCGTGCGCACAAGCTGTTCCACCGCAACGTCGAATACATCGTGCAGAACGACCAGGTCATCCTGATCGACGAGCACACCGGCCGTACCATGCAGGGCCGTCGCCTGTCCGAAGGCCTGCACCAGGCCATCGAGGCCAAGGAAGGCGTGAACATCCAGGCCGAGAGCCAGACCCTGGCCTCGACCACCTTCCAGAACTACTTCCGCCTGTACAACAAGCTGTCCGGCATGACCGGTACCGCCGATACCGAGGCCTTCGAGTTCCGCCAGATCTACGGCCTGGACGTGGTGGTTATCCCCACCCACCGTCAGGTTGCGCGTAAGGACTACAACGACCTGGTCTACCTGACCCAGGAAGAGAAGTACCGAGCGATCATCACCGACGTGAAGGAATGCCAGGCCCAGGGCCGGCCGATCCTGGTCGGTACCGCTTCGATCGAGACCTCCGAATACGTCTCCAAACTCCTGGAACAGGCCGGTATCGAGCACAAGGTGCTCAACGCCAAATACCACGAGAAGGAAGCCGAAATCATCGCCCAGGCCGGTCGCCCGGGCGCCGTGACCCTGGCCACCAACATGGCCGGTCGTGGTACCGACATCCTGCTGGGTGGCAACTGGGAGGCCGAGGTGGCTGCCCTGGAGTCGCCGAGCGAGGAGCAGATTGCCCAGATTAAGGCCGACTGGCAGAAGCGTCACCAGCAGGTGATCGAGTCCGGTGGCCTGCATGTGATCGCCTCCGAGCGTCACGAATCCCGCCGTATCGACAACCAGCTGCGTGGTCGTGCCGGCCGCCAGGGTGACCCGGGCTCCAGCCGCTTCTACCTGTCGCTGGAAGACAACCTGATGCGCATCTTCGCCTCCGACCGGGTGAAGAACTTCATGAAGGCCCTGGGTATGCAGTCCGGCGAGGCCATCGAGCACAGCATGGTGACCAACGCCATCGAGAAGGCGCAGCGCAAGGTCGAGGGCCGCAACTTCGACATGCGTAAGCAGCTGCTCGAATACGACGACGTGGCCAACGAGCAGCGCAAGGTGATCTACCACATGCGCAACAGCCTGCTGGCGGCGGAGAACATCGGCGAGACCATCACCGACTTCCGCGAAGAAGTGCTCAACAGCACCGTCAATACCCACATTCCGCCGCAGTCGCTGCCCGAGCAGTGGGACATCAAGGGTCTGGAAGATGCGCTGTACAGCGACTTCGGCCTGCGCCTGCCGGTACAGCAGTGGCTGGACGAAGACGACAAGCTGTACGAAGAGACCCTGCGCGAGAAGATCCTTGCCGAGCTGATCACCGCCTACACCGAGAAGGAAGACCTGGCCGGTGCCGAGGCCCTGCGTACCTTCGAGAAGCAGATGCTGCTGCGCGTGCTGGACGACCTGTGGAAGGACCACCTGGCCACCATGGATCACCTGCGTCACGGCATCCACCTGCGCGGCTACGCACAGAAGAACCCCAAGCAGGAATACAAGCGCGAGTCCTTCACCCTGTTCCAGGACCTGCTCGACTCGATCAAGCGCGACACTATCCGTGTGTTGTCGCATGTCCAGGTACGCCGCGAAGACCCGGTCGAGGAAGAGGCGCGTCTGCGCCGCGAAGCCGAGGCTATGGCCGAGCGCATGCAGTTCCAGCACGCTGAAGTCTCGTCCATGCCGGGTGCCGAAGAAGGCGAGGAAGAGGGCGAACTGGCTGTCGCCGCTCCGGTGCGCAGCGAGCCGAAGATTGGTCGCAACGAGCCATGCCCGTGCGGTTCCGGCAAGAAGTACAAGCATTGCCACGGCCAGGTCGGCTAAACCGCACCTAGCCTGCTATACCAGAAACGCCGCGACCGGCTCAGCCGCTCGCGGCGTTTTTCCAATTTCTGTGTCACTGCCTTAGTAAGGAGCGCTCCTATGGCCGTCGGTCTCGGTCCCCTGCCCAAGCTGCACCCGGTTCCCGGTTTCGAACTCGGTATCGCCTCCGCCGGCATCAAGCGCCCGGGGCGCAAGGACGTGGTGGTGATGCGCTGCGCCGAAGGCTCGCGCGTGGCTGGCGTGACCACCACCAACGCCTTCTGTGCGGCTCCCGTGATCGTCACCCGCGAGCGCGTGGAAGGTGATGTGCGCTATCTGCTGACCAACACCGGCAACGCCAATGCCGGCACCGGCCCGGATGGCCTGACCAACGCCCGCCGCACCTGCGCCGCGCTGGCCGCATTGACCGGCGTTGCCGAGGACGCCGTGCTGCCGTTCTCCACCGGCGTGATCGGCGAGCCGCTGCCGGTGGCCAAGATCGAGGGCGCGCTGCAGGCCGCCCTGGACGATCTGCACGAGGACCACTGGGCCGAGGCCGCCACCGGCATCATGACCACCGACACCCTGCCCAAGGGCGCCAGCCGCCAGTTCCAGCACGATGGCGTGACTGTCACCGTGACCGGCATCAGCAAGGGCGCAGGCATGATCCGCCCGAACATGGCCACCATGCTCGGCTACATCGCCACCGACGCCAAGGTCGCCCGCGACGTGCTGCAGGCCCTGGTACGCGATGCGGCGAACAAGTCGTTCAACCGCATCACCATCGACGGCGACACCTCGACCAACGACTGCTGCATGCTGATCGCCACCGGCCAGGCTGCCCTGCCGGAGATCACCGCGGCTTCCGGCGAGCTGTTCGCCAAGCTCAAGCAGGCGGTGCTGGAGGTGTTCATGGAAGTGGCCCAGGCCATCGTCCGTGACGGCGAGGGCGCCACCAAGTTCGTTACCGTGCAGGTCAACGGCGGCGGCAATCATCAGGAGTGCCTGGACGTGGCCTACGCCGTGGCCCACTCGCCGCTGATCAAGACCGCGCTGTTCGCCTCCGATCCCAACTGGGGTCGCATCCTCGCTGCCGTGGGCTATGCCGGCGTGCCGAACCTGGACGTGAGCCTGATCGACGTGTTCCTCGGCGATTCGCGCCAGGGCGAGGTGCGCATCGCCAACCAGGGCGGCCGCGATGCCAGCTACACCGAGACGCAAGGTGCGGCGGTGATGGCTCGTGCAGAGATCGGCATCCGTATCGAGCTGGGTCGCGGCGATTGCAGCGAAACCATCTGGACCACCGACCTGTCCCACGAGTACGTGAAGATCAACGCCGAATACCGCACCTGACGGTTCGCGGCCGGGGCGTCCTGCCCCGGCCCGCTGTGTTGCCATTCCCCGCGCTCATGGGGGCATGCGCACACGGAATTGCTCGCGGCCGCCAGGCCTGCGACGCTCCTCCTACCCCCTCTCTAGGAGAACCACATGCCCCTCAAACTGGTGATAGGCGACAAGAACTATTCCTCCTGGTCGCTGCGCGCCGCGCTGGCCATGGATCTGACCGGTTCGCCCTACGAAGAGATCAAGGTGCGCCTGTACCAGCCGGACAGCCGCAGCCAGCTGCTGAGCCACGCGCCGACCGGCAAGGTGCCGGTGCTGCTGACCGAGGAAGGCCCGGTGTGGGACTCCCTGGCCATCGCCGAGTACTTGGCCGAGCGTTTCCCCGAGGCGCATCTGTGGCCGCGTGGCCAGTACGCCCGCGCCCTGGCGCGCAGCGTCTGCGCCGAAATGCACAGCGGTTTCATGGCCCTGCGCAGCCACATGTCCATGGACCTGGCGCGTGACCAGGCGCTGGCCGAGATTCCGGCCGAGGTGCAGGCCGATATCGATCGCGTGTGCCGCCTGTGGGCCGATTGCCGCCAGCGCTTCGGCCAGGACGGTGCCTTCCTGTTCGGCCACGCCAGCATCGCCGATGCCTTCTTCGCGCCGGTGGCGGCGCGCCTGCGCAGCTATCGGGTGGCCTTGCCAGAAGCGGCCGCCGCCTATGTCGACACCATCTATCAATGGCCGGCGTTCGGTCGCTGGTACCAGGCCGCTCTCGAGGAGGTACAGGGGTGAAACGTGTGCATGTGGCCGCGGCGGTGATCCGTGGCGCGGACGGGCGGGTGCTGATCGCCAAGCGCCCGCAGGACAAGCATCAGGGTGGCCTGTGGGAGTTTCCCGGTGGCAAGGTCGAGGAGGGCGAGGCCGTCGAGCTGGCCCTGTCCCGCGAGCTGGAAGAGGAGCTGGGCATCCGTGTCAGCGTCGCCCGGCCGCTGATCCAGGTGCATCACGACTACCCGGACAAGCAGGTGCTGCTGGATGTCTGGGAGGTTTCCTCCTTCACCGGCGAGCCGCATGGCGCCGAGGGCCAGCCACTGGCCTGGGCCGATGAGCATGAGCTGCTCGACTACGAGTTCCCCGCCGCCAACAAACCCATAGTTTCGGCGGCGCGCCTGCCGGACACCTACCTGATAACGCCCGAGGGCCTGGAGCCGGCCGAACTGATGCGCGGCGTGCGCGCCGCCCTGGCCGCCGGTGCCAAGCTGATCCAGCTGCGCGCGCCGAACATGTTCGACCCGCAGTACCGCGACCTGGCGGTGGACATCCAGGGCCTGTGCGCCGGCAAGGCGCAGCTGATGCTCAAGGGGCCGTTGGAGTGGCTGGGCGACTTCCCCGCCGCTGGCTGGCACCTGACCGCCGAGCAGCTGCGCAAGTACGCGCCCAATGGCCGGCCCTTCCCCGGTCAGCGCTGGCTGGCTGCCTCCTGCCACAGTGCCGAGGAGCTGGCCCTGGCCGCGCGCATGGGCGTGGACTTCGTCACCCTGTCGCCGGTGCAGGCCACCCAGACCCACCCGGACGCTGCGCCGCTGGGCTGGGACGCCGCTGCCGAGCTGCTGCGCGGCAGCAACATCCCGGCCTTCCTGCTCGGTGGTGTCGGTCCGCAGGAGCGCGAGCGCGCCTGGCAGGCCGGTGCCCAGGGCGTGGCTGGCATTCGCGCGTTCTGGCCGGTCTGACTCGGTCGCTGCCGGTCAGCGTTCCTGCGGTTTTTCTGCGGCCTGCCAGAGCACCTCGCTGATCTGCGTGCGCCGTGCGATCAATCGTGCGGCGACGAACAGCAGGTCGGACAGGCGATTGACGTAGGCCATGCCCACCGGGCGCAGCGGCTCTATCGCGTTGAGTTGCTGGCAACGGCGCTCGCTGGTGCGCGCCAGGCTGCGGCAGACGTGGGCCTGCGCCACCAGGCGCGAACCGCCGGGGAGGATGAAGTTCTGCAGCGGGCCGAGCTCCTCGTTCCAGCGGTCGATGGCCGCCTCCAGGCGCTCCACTTCTGGTTCCTGCAGCGCCTGGTAATCGGGCATCGCCAGTTCGCCGCCGAGGTCAAACAGGCGGTGTTGGCAAGGCTCCAGCACCTCGATGATCTCGCCCAGGCCGGGCCACAGGGCCGCCTGCTCGGCGAGATCGGCCAGCAGCAGGCCGAGCTGGCTGTTCAGCGTATCCAGCTCGCCCATGGCTTCGACGCGCGGATGATCCTTGGTCACCCGGCGGCCATCGGCCAGGCCGGTCTCGCCCTTGTCGCCGGTCTTTGTGTAGATCTTGCTCAGTCGGTAACCCATCAGCTGTTGATGCCTTCGGTAGGAGCGGTCAGCGGCAGGCGCAGGGTGAAGCAGGTGCCCTTGCCCTGGGCGGATTGCACTTCCAGCTGACCTTTGTGGTTGTTGGTGACGATGAAGTAGGACACGGACAGGCCGAGGCCGGTGCCCTGGCCGACTTCCTTGGTAGTGAAGAAGGGCTCGAAGATGCGCTTGCGCACCAGCTCGGGCATGCCGATGCCGTTGTCTTCCACCTGGACTTCCGCCCAGGGCGGATTGAGGCGGGTGCGCAGGACGATGCGTCCCGGCTCGGTGTCGTCGTCACGCAGGTGGATGGCCTGGGCGGCGTTCTTCAGCAGGTTGAGCAGGACTTGCTCGAGTTCGTTGGCGGTGGCCGGCACCGGGCCGAGCTGGGCGTCGAAATCGCGTTCGATGGCGATGCCCTTGAAGTCGAAGCTCTCGGTCAGGTCGAAGTCGTTGCCGGCGATTTCCAGCGCCTGGTCGATCAGCACCGTCAGCTGGCAGGGCGCCAGCTGGCGGTTGCTGCGCCGGCTGAAGGCGAGCATGTGGGTGACGATCTTGGCTGCCCTCGAGCCGGCCTGGGCGATGCCATCGAGCAGCTGGGGAATCTCGCGGTTGTGCAGGTAGGCGTTGACGTCGTCGAGGGCGATGCCGATCTCCACGGCCAGGTCCTGGTTCTTCGCCAGCTCCGGCGACAGGCGTCGGCGGATGTTCTGCACGTTATGCAGGATGGCGCCCAGCGGGTTGTTGATCTCGTGCGCCATGCCGGCCGCCAGGCCGCCGACCGAGAGCATCTTCTCCGACTGCACCATCATCTCCTCCAGCGACAGGCGCTGGGTGATGTCGTCGATACGGATCACCGCGCCGCGCCCGCCGGCGCCCATCAGTGGGTAGAAGGTCAGCGCGTAGTGGTGGGCCTCTTCGCCACGGCGCCAGGTGACGCGCTCGATCTTCTCCACCCGGTGCTGTTCGGCGGTGCGCTTGAGCTGCAGGAGGAAGGGCTTGAGCGAGGGGAAGGCGAGGAACACCGGCTGGTTCAGCGCCTCGTCCAGCGGCGTGCCGGAGAGGGCGCTGGCCTCCTGGTTCCACTGGGTGACGTAGAGCTGGTCGTCGAGGGCGATCAGCGCCGAGGGCATGGAGTCGATGATGTTGTTGAGGTAGTTCTGGAAGCCGGTGAGCTTCTTCTCGATCTTGCTGCGCACCTGCACTTCCAGTTCCAGCTTGCGGTTGGAGTGGCGGGTCTCCTCGGCCAGGCTCTGCGCCTGGGAGAAGGCGCTCTCGGCGTCGTCGCGGGCGCGCCGCAGCTGCTGTTCGCGGGCCTCCATGCGGCCGAGCATGGTGTTGAAGGCATCGGCCAGGCTACCGATCTCGTCGTGGTTGCCGCGGGCGGCACGCAGGGAGTAGTTCTCCTCGCGGGTGACCTGGCGCGACAGTTCTTCCAGTTTGCGAATGGGCCGGGTGATCAGGCGGCGGATCTGCCGGGCGATCAGCGCCCAGAGCAGCACGCTGAAGGCCAGGATCACCGCACTGGCGGTGACCGTGCCGGTGTAGAAGGCGCCGGGCAGCTCGCTGGAGGCCACCAGCAGCAGGTAGCCGGGCGCCTTGCCCTGCTGCGGCAGTTCGATGGCCCGGGTGGAGCGGAACTCGCTCAGGCGCCAGTGCTCGAGGTTGTCGCTGTAGTCGGGCAGTTGCAGCGGCTCGCCCAGCTGCAGGTCGGCCAGGCGCCGGCCGCTGCTGTCGTAGAGCGCGGCGGCGCGCAGCGGTGTGTAGTTCTCCAGGCGGCTCAGCACTTCGCGCGCGGCTTTGGGCGAGGACAACGCGTGGCGGCTCAGCTCGGGGGTGGCGACCAGCTTGCCGAGGGTCTGCAGCGCCTGGGGCGCGACGCTCTCCTGGGAGATCCAGTACGCCGCGCTGATGAACGCCAGGTTGGCCACCAGCAGCACGGTCGCCAGCAACACCAGCAATGCAGCGAGCAGCTTGCGGCCGACCGGCAGGTTGTCGAGACGCTGGCGCAGACGGGTCAAGGGCGCGGCTTCCGCTTGGGGTGGGAGGGGCAGGTTAGCGCCGCTTCAGTCCACGGGCAATCCGCGGGCGGCCAGGTGCTCGCGCAGGCGCTGCAGCAGGTCTTGTAGGCGCGGCAGTTCGATGCCCAGGCGCTGTGCCTCGCGCAGGGCGTAGCCGAGCAGGTAGCCGATCTCGGTGCGTCGGCCGCAGGCCACGTCCTGGTACATGGACGAGAAGTTGGCGGCGGTGCCGTCGATCACCCGCAGCACGTCCTGGTGCAGGTCGCTGGCCGCGGCGCCCTGGCCGCAGGCGTGCAGCAGCTCGCTGAGTTCTTCGCACAGACCGGCGACCTCGGCCGGCCAGTCGCGCAATCCGCCGTTACGACAGTCGTGCAGCACGGTCAGTGGGTTGATCGCACAGTTCAGCGCCAGCTTGCGCCACAGCTTGGCAAGGATGTCGTCGCTCCAGTCATGGGGTATCCCGGCTCTTTGCAGCTCCTCCAACCACTCCGGCGCGCGGCGTTCGCCAGGGGTGCCCAGCCAGGTCTGGCCACGGCCGGCGTAGACCACGCGCCAACTGTTACCTTCTGGGGCGCCCTCGCGGAAGGCGCCTTCGGTACTGGAAGCGAAGATGCACTGTGCACGAGGCACGCGGGCGGCGACCGCTTCCTGGCTGCCCAGGCCGTTCTGCAGCAGGATGATCTCGGCGCCGGGTGTCAGGCGTGGTGCCAGTTCGGCCACCGCCTCCTCGGCGTCATAGGCCTTGCAGGCCAGCAGCAGGCGGCGGATGGGGATATCGGTGCTTGGTACTTCCGCCGGGATCGGATGCAGGCTGGCCAGGCCGTCTTCGACCAGGGTCAGGCCGCCGGCGACGCGATACTGGGCGAGACGGGCCTGGTCGCGCAGGATCAGCCGCACCGGCAGGCCGGCGCGGGACAGGCGTGCCGCCCACAGCCCGCCCAGGCTGCCGGCACCGAGGATGTGCCAGGTACTCACTGGGGCAACGGCAGGCGTACCGCGCTAACCCGGCCGCTGGCGTAGGAATCCGGCAGCACGCGGCCGGCTTCGGCGAATAGGTGATGCGGCTCGACCGGCAGCGACTTGGCGTCGAGGCCGACCAGGGCGATGCCTGCCTTGAGGCTGATGAAGCCCTCACTGGTCTTGAATGCCTTGAGGTTGAGGCCCTCGTGCAGGCGCTTGAAACTGCTCGGCGAGCATTCCTGCAGGTCGTCGAGCATGGCGATCATGCCGAAGTGGGTCTCGTCGACGCGGGTCAGTACGTCCAGCGGGCGCACCAGTTGTTGCAGGCGGCGAGCCACGCCGTGCAGTACTTCGTTCCAGAAGCCATTGCCGTACTGGCGACGCAGCGCTTCGCCCTCCTGCAGGCCGATCAGCAGGTAGCACAGGGCGCCGCCGCGCGACTCCACCTGGCGCAGGCAGTCGCCCAGCTTCTGTTGCAGGTAGCGGGGGTTGCCCAGTCCGGTCAGCGGGTCGACCAGATTGCGCTGCTCCAGGCTGGCGATGTTCTGGGTCAGCATGCGGTTTTCGTTGAGCAGGCGCTGCAGGGTGTTGCACAGGCGGTCGGCGGCGTACACGCGCGGCACCAGTTGCTCGTTCATGGCGGCCTTGCTAATGAAGTCGTCGACACCGCGGTCGAAGGCCTCGGACAGCACGTTCTCGCCCTCCTTGCCGGTGAGCAGGATGACGTAGGTGTAGTGCTCGGCGGTCTCGTCCAGCTGTCGTACCCGTCCCGTCAGCTCCAGGCCGTCCATCTCCGGCATCAGCCAGTCGGCCAGCAACACGCTGGCGGGGCGTTTTTCCAGCAGGCGCAGGGCTTCCGCGGCACTGTTGGCGAAGCGCACATCCTGGTAGCCGGCCTGGCTCAGGGCACGGCCGATCATGGCACTGGAGAACTTGGCGTCGTCCACTACCAGGATGCTGAGATGGGGGTTGGGCATTGAAGGGCTCGCAGGCAGAGAAAAATGGCCGCCGCAGGTTGGCCGAACGGCGTGTATCAGACTGGTTATAATGGGCGCGCCAATTTTATCGTCAAGTCAGGCGCGTTCAGTCCGTGAGGGGGATCGCGCCGTCCATCAGGAGCAAACCCATGCCTTCGTTCGACGTGGTGTCGGAACTGGACAAGCACGAACTGACCAACGCGGTCGACAACGCCATCAAGGAGCTCGAGCGCCGCTTCGACCTGCGCGGCAAGTGCAGCATCGAAAGCAAGGACAAGACCATCACCCTGACCGCCGAAGCCGAGTTCATGCTCGAGCAGGTGCTCGACATCGTCCGTGCCAGCCTGATCAAGCGCAAGATCGATGCGCAGTGCATGGAAACCAAGGACCCCTACGCCTCCGGCAAGGTGATGAAGCAGGAAGTGACCTTCCGCGAGGGCATCGACAAGGAGCTGGCGAAGAAGATCGTCGCCCACATCAAAGACAGCAAGCTCAAGGTCCAGGCCGCTATCCAGGGCGAGCAGGTGCGGGTCACCGGCAAGAAGCGTGACGACCTGCAGGAGGCGATTGCCGCCCTGCGCGGCAAGGAGTTCGGCATGCCGCTGCAGTACAACAACTTCCGCGACTGACCCCGCAGGGGGAACCTCCGGCGCTTCGCGCGCGTCCCAGTTGTACACCTTTCACCGCCATGGCCCGCCATGGCGGTGTCGTTTCAGCTGTCGGAAAAGGAGTGCATCATGCAATTCGACTACGAGGAGATCGTTCGCCTGTCCCAGGCCTGGCTGCCGGTGGTGCTGGAGTACAGCGGCAAGCTGACCCTGGCCCTGTTCACCCTGGTGATCGGCTGGTGGCTGATCAATCGGCTGACCTCTCGTCTCGCTCAATTGATGCGGCTGCGCAAGGTGGACGCGGCGCTGACCGGGTTCATCGGCAGCCTCGCCAACATCGTGCTCAAGGTGCTGCTGGTGGTCAGCGTGGCCTCCATGATCGGCATCTCCACCGCCTCGTTCATCGCCGCCATCGGTGCTGCTGGTCTGGCCATCGGCCTGGCCCTGCAGGGCAGCCTGGCCAACTTCGCCGGCGGCGTGCTGATTCTACTGTTCCGCCCGTTCCGCATCGGCGACTGGATCGAGGCGCAGGGGCAGTCGGGAACTGTGGACAGCATCCAGATCTTCCACACCGTTCTGCGTACCGGGGACAACCGCACGGTGATCCTGCCCAACGGCGCGCTGTCCAATGGGCCGATCATCAATACCTCGCGCCAGGCCACGCGGCAGATCGTGTTCGATGTGAAGGTGGATTACGACAGCGACCTGCAGAAGGCCCAGGAAGTGCTGCGCACGATGGCCGAGGACCCGCGGGTGCGCCGCGATCCGCCGCCGGCGGTCGTGGTGGCCGGGCTGGGCGAGACCTTCATCACCCTGTCGTTGCGGGTGTGGACGGCCAATTCGGACTATTGGCCGGTCACCTTCAGGTTCAACGAGGAAGTGCGTGATCGCCTGCGCGAGGTGGGGGTCGATATTGCCGTGCCGGGGCTGGTGGCGCGCACGGTGGCGACCCCGGCCTCAGCCTGATTCGCCCTGGCGTTGCGGTGCTTCTGGCTCTGCCATGGCCGGGCCGGAGCCCTGCCTGCGCCACTGCAGCAGGATGAGGATCAGCGTGGGGATACCGAGCAGCGCGGTGATCAGGAAGAACTGACTGTAGCCGGCCCTCTCCACCATCACCCCGGAGTAGCCGCCGACCAGGCGCGGCAGCAGCAGCATGATGGAACTGAGCAGGGCGTACTGGGTGGCGGAGAACTTCAGGTTGGTCAGGCTCGACAGGTAGGCGACGAAGGCCGCAGTGGCCAGGCCCGAGCTGAGGTTGTCCAGCGTGATGGTCACCACCAGCATCAGCATGTGCGGGTCCAGCGTCCACAGCAGGTGGCTGACCGTCTGTTCGGCATAGGCTGCCGGCTCGTGGACCACGCCCAGGCCGGAGAGCGTGGCGAACAGCAGGTTGGTGCCCGCCGAGGCGGCGCCGCCCAGCAGCAGGATCGGCATGATGCCGAAACGCACGATCAGCAGGCCGCCGAGGGCCGCGCCGAGCAGGGTCATGATCAGGCCGAACAGCTTGCTGACGCTGGCGATCTGGCTCTTGGCGAAGCCCATGTCGATGTAGAAGACGTTGGCCATCACTCCCATCACCGTATCGGACATGCGATAGGTGGCGATCAGCCCGAGCAGCAGCAGCGCCTGCCAGCGATAGCGCAGGATGAAGTCGTTGACCGGCGTGAGCACAGGCGCCAGGCCGCGACGGCCCATGCGCGACAGGCAGACTCCGGTGAGCACGGCGTAGATGCCGAAGCGCATGAAGGCACGGTCGTCGCGGATCAGTTCGACCAGGCCGATGTCGCCGTTGAGCAGCAGGAACACGTCGCTGCGGAAGAACTGGGTGAACATGGCCGGCACCGACACCAGCAGCACGATCAGCACCAGCACCGAGGCCAGTTGGCGATACAGGCCGTAGCGCGCTGCGGCCATCTGGGTCTGCATTGGTACCGGCGGCTCGCGCATCCACAGGGTGGTGATCAGTCCCGGCAGCATCAGCATGGCGAACAGCAGGTAGGTGCTGGCCCAGGCGCCGTGCTGGTAGCCGGCGCCGGGGTTGCCGAACCAGCCGGCGAAGTACAGGGCACCGGCGGTGGCCAGCAGGGCTGCGACGCGGTAGCCGGCCATGTAGCTGGCGGCCAGCGCGGCCTGGCGCGTGTCGTCGACGATCTCCAGGCGGTAGGCATCTACCGCGATGTCCTGGGTGGCCGAGGCGAATGCCACCACCACGGCCACGCCGATCAGCCACGACAGGTGCTGCTGCGGATCGCACAGGGCCATGCCGATCAGGCCGAAGGCCACCAGGCCCTGGGACAGCACCAGCCAGGAGCGGCGGCGGCCGAGGCGGCCGAGCAGCGGCAGGCGCCACTGGTCGAGCATCGGTGCCCAGACCCATTTGAAGGCGTAGGCCAGGCCGATCAGGCTGGCGTAGCCGATGGTCTGGTGGGTGACCCCGG
Source organism: Pseudomonas sp. Gutcm_11s (assembly GCF_028649395.1). Classification (GTDB taxonomy): domain Bacteria; phylum Pseudomonadota; class Gammaproteobacteria; order Pseudomonadales; family Pseudomonadaceae; genus Aquipseudomonas. The sequence goes on from NZ_JAQSUW010000018.1 coordinate 132,379, forward strand.
CCTCACGCAGCCACACCGAGAGGGTGGAGAACACCAGCATGTACGGCAGGCCCGCGGCAAAGCCCAGCAGGAGCAGGGCCAGGGTGGCCGGGTGGGCATAGGTGGCAAGGGCGGCGCGCCAGGTTCTACGGGGCATGAGGCGTTCGGCTACGGACACGGCAAAGGGCGCACTCTAACCGTTCGGCTCCATCGGGCGCCAGCCGTGGCGGCGCATGTCGACACGATCATTGCGGATGGTCAGCCCCTCGGCGCGCAGGCGCGCGCGCTGCTCATCACCCGATGGCGTACCGGCGGCGAGGCTGAGCCGCCCCCCTGCACCGAGCACGCGATGCCAGGGCAGGCGCGTGTTTTCGGGAAGCTGGCTGAGGGTCCGCCCGACCCAGCGTGCCGCGCGGCCGAGGCCGGCCAGGGCGGCCAGTTCGCCGTAGCTGGTCACCTTGCCTGCGGGAATCTGCGCCAGCACCAGATAAAGCGCAGCGCGGCGGCCCTCCGGACTTGCCGTAGGGTCCAGGGCTGGGGCATGTTCTGGCTCGTCGCCTCGTTCCTTCTTCGGTGGTCTGGCCATGTCGCGCGTTCTGCTGTCCTGTCTGTTGCTGAGCCTGGCTTGGCCCGTCGTCGCCGATACGGTGTGGCTGAACAACGGCGATCGCCTGAGTGGCGAAATCCTGTTGCTCGACGGCGGCAAGCTGGCGTTGAAGACCAAGTATGCCGGCAAGGTGCTGATCGACTGGAAGGATATCGACACCCTCAGTGCCGACAAGCCCCTGATGCTGCGTCGCGAAGGGCTGGACAGCGAGAGCAGCGAGCAGCTGCGCGCCGCCGGCCCGGGCAAGGTCAAGATGGTCAACGGCGGGGAGCGGGAAATCACCCTGGCAAGCATTTCACGCCTGGTGCCGCCGCGGCCGCTGCTCAAGGACCGCGTCTGGGAAGGCAACCTGGACGCCAAGCTGGATATGGAGCGCAACCAGGATCGCACCGATGAGTGGAAGCTCAAGGGCAATACCCGTGTCGAGCATGGGCGCTGGCGCCATGTGCTGCGCGGCGAGCTGGAGCACGAGAAGGAAAACGGCGAGAAGACCGAGGACAACTGGGAACTGGAGTACGACCTCGACCGCTTCTTCACCGATCACTGGTTCTGGCGGGTTGGCTACGAGCAGGACGAGGACAAGTTCGAGGACATCAGCCGCCAGCGCATCTACGGCACAGGGCCGGGCTACCGCTTCTGGGACAACGAGCTGGGCCGGTTGGACCTGATCACCCAGTTCAACCGTATCGAGCTGTATAGCCGCTATGGCGACGTGGGCTTCGACAGCTGGTCGGTGGAGTGGGACTACAAGCGCCTGCTGTGGGGGACGCGCCTGGAGTTCTACACCACTGCCCAGTTGCAGGTGCCGCAGATCGACGAGATCGACTACGTGCTCGATAGCGAGGCGGGGCTGCGCTACCACCTCAACGACTGGGCGCGACTGTCGCTGTTGTACGAGCTGGATCAGATTCGCGGACTGGGTACCACGGCCTCCGATCGCCACTATCTGATTGGCATAGGTGTGGGCTGGTAGTCGAAAGAGCTGAACTCATGGGCCGTTTTGCCGGTCTGTGCTTGCTCAGCTGGTGTGCATCCGGATAATGCGCGCCTTTTTCCAGTACCAGCCTGACCGTGCCTATGAAATCGTTTCGCTCCCTGCTTTGCCTGGCCGTTTGCGCCGCCTCCACGCCGTTGTTCGCCGACACTGTCTGGCTGAAGAGCGGTGACAAGATCACCGGTACCATCCAGTTGCTCGACAGCGGCAAGCTGCTGCTGAAGACCGACTTCGCCGGTGTCATCACCCTCGACATGAAGAAGGTCGCGACGCTGGAGAGTGACCAGGCGCTGCTGGTCAAGCAGGACGACTTCGTCGGCGAGCATGCCAAGTCGCTGAGACCGGCAGGGCAGGGGCAGGTCGAACTGGTCAATGGCGAGGCGCCCAAGGTGGTGGAGCTTGCCTCTATCAGCCAGATGATGCCGCCCAAGCCGCTGGTGCAGGACCTGGCATGGACCGGCACGCTGGACTTCTCGGCCGATTACAAGCGCGCCGCCAACGACGTCAAGGACTACAACGTCGATCTCGACACCAAGGCCCGCCACGGTGCCTGGCGCCATGGCATCACGGCCGAGTATGACCACGAGACCAAGGACGACGAGCGCAAGACCGACCGGGTAGAGCTGGGTTACGACCTCGACCGCTTCTTCACGCAGAAATTCTTCTGGAAGGGCCAGCTCAAGTACAGCCACGACCGCATCGAGGACCTGGAGACCCAGCGCACCATCGGTACCGGTCCCGGTTACCAGTTCTGGGATGACGAGCTGGGCGCCTTCTCCCTGGCCGGCCTGCTCAACCGCAACGACTATGTGTTCGCCGATGGCAGCACCGAGCACTTCACTTCGGCTACCAGCAAGTGGGACTACAAGCGCTACCTGTATGGCAAGAACCTGGAGATCTATACCCAGGGCGAGGTGGGCGCTCCCTTCATCGACTCGGTGGACTACACCATCGATAGCGAGGCGGGCGTGCGCTACCGGCTCAACAGCTGGGCGGCACTCAGCCTCAAGGCCGAGTGGGACAAGGTCGCCAGCGAGTACGGCGATACCAACGAGCGCCGCTACATGATCGGTCTGGGCGTGGGCTGGTAAGACACGCGCCTCGCCGCCGCCTTCCGTTCTGGAGGGCGGTCATTTCCCAGTGATTTGAGATACCCGGTCCAATGCGCTTGCAAGGCTGCACTGACGTGGCTGCGGGTGGTGGCTAAAAACTGCGGGCAAAAAAAGACCCGGCAAATTGCCGGGTCAATAACCGTGATTAGCCTGATGAGGAGATAATCTGAAGAGTCCGACTGCTGTGGTCTCTTGAGCTTATCGGCTGATCTCGCGACCAGTTGAGGTAATAATAACAATTCTCATTTTCCAGTCAACACCCGGATGAGAATTATTTTCGACTGGTTGGCAAAACACCTGCGCAAAGAAAACCCCGGCCATGGCCGGGGTTTGTCGTTACAGCCCTGCGTGACTCAGGTTTGCGGCAGCTGGGTACGCAGCTGGGTGACTTCCTTGTTCAGCAGGTCGATGCGCCGCGCCATGCTCTCGATCAGGCTGTGGGCGATGCGCGGGTTGCTCTGCATCAGGCTGAGGAACTGGTCCTTGGGGATGACCATGACGGTGCAGGGCTCGCTGGCGATCACCGTGGCGCTGCGCTTCTCGCGGGTGAACACGGCCATGGCGCCGAAGATCTCGTCTTTCTGCACGTCGCCGACCTTCTGGCCGTCGACGTGGGCCTCGGCGTGGCCCTCGATGATCACGAACACGTGGTCGGCGTCGTCACCTTGGTGAATCAGTTCCTCACCTGCGGCGAAGTGTTGGAAGCCGGTGGCCGGGCGGATCTCCGGTTGCTTGAGGCGGGCCAGTGCGTCGGAGAGAAGGGCGGTGTGGCCGATCAGGTACTGGATGAACAGTTCCTGGCGCTGCTCGCTGGTGTAGATGTGCTTGAACACATCGGTGCGGGCATAGGGCACCAGGGTCAGGTGCTCTTCGCTGCTGTAGCGGCAGCTGGGCAGGTCGATGCCCTGGCGCAGGCCGACCAGGTCGCCTTCCTGCAGGTAGAACAGCGGGCGCTCATCGACCTGGGCGTGCAGCAGGCCGTTTTCGATGATGTACAGCTGGTTGCCCGGAAGAATCTTGGCCAGATCCTCGACCTGCTCGAGGCGCAGGGGCGAGCCGCTGGGCTGCAGCCCTTCGAGCAGTTGTGCGGGAATGCTCTGCAGGCGTTGGATCAGCTGGTCGGCGTAGGCCGGTTGCTCCCCGAGTAGGTACATGTCGGTAATTCCTTGAACTGGCTGGGCTGACGATAAGGCACGCAGAGTGCGGCAACAATAGGTCGCAGCGTGATGCAGGTAAATGCCGCTGCTCGGAGGTTGTGAGCTAGCTCTTGTTGCGCGGTACCCGCTCGTCCAGCTGACCGTTCAGGCTGTCCTTGATCCCTGGCGGCAGATCGTTCCAGTGCACGTCGAGCAGGGCGCCCTCGATGGCGTAGAGCAGGACCTTGGATGCACGAAAACCGCGGGCCCTTACTGCGCGGTATGCGTCGACCGAGCCCAGCCGGCGCAGGTCGTTGGCGCTATGGATGCCAACCGCATGCAACCATTGCGCAGATGTCTTGCCCAGGTTCTTCAGGTGTTGCAGCTCATCATTCATGGCGCCTCCTTGCCGTTGTCATGAGGGGCGTGCCGGGAAGCCTGCGAGAAAGTGTAGCGGCCATCGCACAAAACGCTTTTGCTGCCCGTCGCCCCAGGCCTGCTGCAGTCTGGGCAGCAGGTCCTGCACGGGATCGCGGCCGCTGGCTTGCTCCAGCTTCTGCACGGCGGACCAGGTGCTTAGGTAGCCAACCAGTTGCGGCAGATCCCATTCCAGTTCGATGGCGAATGCCGGCACCTGGATGCGTGCAAAGGGCGGCTGGATATCGCTGTAGCCGGCGTCGACGCTGGTGCGGCCAGCGGGCCAATAGCCGGCCAGGGTGTTCCAGTAGAAGTCATCGAGCACGGCATCCAGCGCATCGTCGATACGCAACAGGCTGTAGCACCATGCGCAGAACAGGCCGTCGGGCCTGAGCAGGCGACGTGTCTCAGCGAAGAAGTCGGGTGTGGCGAACCAGTGCAGGGCCTGGGCCACGACGATCAGGTCCAGGCTGGCATCGGCCAATGGCTGGGCGGTGGCGTCCGCAGCAAAACAGTCGACGCTCTTCAGGTCGGGTGCGGCGCGCAACTGCTCGGCACTGGCGTCGCAAGCCAGTACCTGCTGGAAGCGCCCCAGCAGCGGGCGGCTGGCCTGGCCATTGCCGCAGGCGATGTCCAGCGCCCGCTCGTGGGCGGGAGCGTTGCTGGCTAGCCAGTCGAACAGTTGCTCGGGGTATTGCGGGCGAAAGCTGGCGTAGGCATCGGCGCGGTTGCCGAACAGGCGGGCGATCTCGCTCATGGGGTCTCGGATTCAGTTGGGGCGATAGCGCATGCGGGTGCCGAACTGCATGGACAGCAGGATTTCGTCAGCACTGAGTTGCGCCGGGAAATATGCGCCGGAGATCTGCGCGTGGGCGATGCTGGCGCCTTCCAGGTTGGACTCGCGCAGATCCAGGCCGCGCAGGTCGGCGCCGCGGAAGTAGCCATCGGTGAAGTCGACACGGCTGGCGTCCAGCAGGCGCAGGTCGAGGCCGCGTAGATCGGCGCCGCGCAGGTCGACGGGACCGTCGCCGGGCTTCTGCTTGTTGAACTCGGCGACCTTCTCATCGTGCAGCAAACGGTAGAGCGGGTTATCCAGTTGGCGCGGCTGGCTCATGGGGTGCCTCCATTCAGGGCCTGCCGGCAGTATAGACAGGCCCTGGATGGTGCGGATCAGAGGCCCGGCAGGCGCTGGCGGATGCTCTCGATCAGGCTGTCTAGGCTGGCTGCCTGGTGAGTGTCGACGCGGCGGCTATGGGCCTGCTCGTCGGCATTCAGCTCGTCACGGCTGGCTTGCTGGGCCTGGATGACCTCGAGGGTGGCGTCGGACGGGTCGATGCCTTCGGCCTGGCGTTGTTCCAGCCAGGCCGCGATGACTTCCTGTGGTGCCTGGCAATCCAGGATCAGGAAGGGCACGCCGTTGTGTTCGGCGACCTGCCAGGCTGCTGCACGCTGGGCATGCTTGAGGTAGGCAGCGTCCAGCACCACCGGGAAGCCGGCATGCAGGGCGCGCTCGGCCAGTTCATGCAGGCGCTGGTAGGTGGCTGCGCTGGCCTCGGCGCTGTAGATGCCGCCGTTCAGGCTGCCTTTGGCGGCATCCGGCTGTTCGCCGAACAGGCGCTTGCGTTCCACGTCCGAGCGCAGGCGAATGGCGCCCAAGGCGTCCACCAGGCGCAGGGCGACCTGGCTCTTGCCCACGGCGGATACGCCGCTGGTGATGGCCAGGAACGGCGAGGGGATGGCGCTGTAGCTTTCTGCCAGGTTGGCGTAGTTGCGGTACTGGCGCAGGGTTGCGGCCTTCTGCACGGCATCGCTCTGGTGGGCCAGGCTGAACAGGGCGACCTTGGCGCGAACCAGGGCGCGGTGGGACTTGTAGAGGTTGAGCAGTTCCAGGGCGTCGTAATCGCCGCTGTGCTCCAGCCAGGCGCTGACGAAGCGCCGCGACAGCGCCTTGAGACCGCGGTCTTCCAGGTCCATGGCGAGGAAAGCGGCGTCCAGGGCGATGTCGATCAGGCGGAATTCTTCGTTGAATTCGATGCAGTCGAACAGCACCACTTCGCCATCCAGCAGGGTGGCATTGCCCAGGTGGATGTCACCGTGGCACTCGCGGATCGCGCCCATGGCTGCGCGCTTGGCCAGCAGCGGTTCCAGGCGGGCGATGCTGGCCTCGACCCAGGCTTCCAGAGCGTCGAGTTGGCGCAGGTCGGCAGCGTCGGAAAGCAGCGGACGGATCTGTTCGAAGTTCTGCCGCATCGGCGCGACGATGGATTTTGGCAGGCACAGCGGATGCTCGATGGCCACGGCTGGCGTGCGGCCGTGGAAGTCGGCGATCTGTTGGGCCAGGGCATCGATGTGTGCAGGGGTCAGCTCGCCGCGGCCCTGTACGGCGCTGAGCAGCTGGGTCTGCGGGAACTGGCGCATCTTCAGTGCATATTCGATGGCCGGACCTTCACCGCCCAGTTGCGGAGCGCTTTCTCTGCCGGTGATCGGCACGACTTCCAAGTACAGGCCGTCGGTCAGGCGCTGGTTGAGGCGCAGCTCCTCACCGCAGAAGTGCTGGCGCTGGTCCAGGTTGGTGAAGTCGAGGAAGCCGAAGTTGGCCGGTTTCTTGATCTTGTAGGCGAAGGGGCCGGTGAGCAGGACCCAGGAGATGTGCGTCTCGATTACCTGGAAGCCGTCCACCGGGTGGGGGTAGAGGGTGGGGTTCTGCAGGGCGGCAATCAGGGCTTGGCTCACGGTCTTTCCTTGCGTTCTTGGAGTCGATTAGAGGCGGCATTATGGCCGCTGTGAGGCACTCTGCAAACCGCCAGGGCGCGCCTGTTGGGGCAGGGCAAAGTGCGTATAATGCCGCGCCATGACTCGTTCCCGTACCCCTCGTAAAGGCGCCAAGCGCCGCGCCGGCAGCCGTTCCTGGCTGGGCTGGCTATTCAAGTTGTCGCTGGTCGGCCTGGTGCTGCTGGCTGGCTTCGCCGTGTATCTCGATGCCGTGGTGCAGGAGAAATTCTCCGGTAAGCGCTGGACGGTACCGGCCAAGGTCTATGCCCGGCCGTTGGAGCTGTTCGTCGGCCAGAAGCTGAGCAAGGAGGACTTCCTCACCGAACTGGATGCCCTTGGCTATCGCCGTGAAGGCGCTGCCAACGGCCCGGGCGCGGCAGCGGTGAATGGCAACCTGGTCGACCTGCATACCCGCGGCTTCCAGTTCTATGAAGGCAACGAGCCGGCCCAGCGGGTGCGGGTGAAGTTTTCCGGCGACTACGTGGCCGGCCTGAATCAGGGCAATGGCACCAAGCTGGCGGTGGCGCGCATGGAGCCGCTGCTGATCGGCGGCCTGTACCCGGCGCACCACGAAGACCGCATCCTGATCAAGTTGGATCAGGTTCCGCCGTATCTGGTCGAGACGCTGGTCGCTGTCGAGGATCGTGAGTTCTTCAACCACTTCGGTGTGTCACCCAAAGGCATCGCCCGTGCGGTATGGATCAACGCCAGTGCCGGCCAATTGCGCCAGGGCGGCAGTACCCTGACCCAGCAGTTGGTGAAGAACTTCTACCTCACCAACGAGCGCAGCCTGACCCGCAAGCTCACCGAAGCCATGATGGCGGTGTTGCTGGAGTTGCACTACGACAAGAAGGAAATCCTCGAGGCCTACCTCAACGAGGTGTTCCTCGGTCAGGATGGCCAGCGTGCCGTGCACGGCTTTGGTCTGGCCAGCCAGTACTTCTTCAGTCAGCCGCTGGGTGAGCTCAAGCTCGACCAGGTGGCGCTGCTGGTCGGCATGGTCAAGGGGCCGACCTTCTACAACCCGCGGCGTAATCCGGAGCGCGCCCTGGAGCGCCGCAACCTAGTGCTCGACCTGCTGGTGCAGCAGGGCGTGGTGACTGCCGAGATCGCCGAAGCGGCGAAGCAGAAACCGCTGGGCGTGACCAAGCGTGGCAGCCTGGCCGACAGCTCGTTCCCCGGCTTCCTCGACCTGGTCAAACGCCAGCTGCGCGAGGACTACCGAGAGGAAGACCTGACCGAGGAAGGTCTGCGTATCTTCACCAGTTTCGATCCGATCCTGCAGCTCAAGGCCGAATCGGCGCTGGGCGAGACCTTCAAGCGTCTGTCTGGTCGTCAGGGGCTGGACGAGGTGGAGGCGGCGATGGTGGTGACCAACCCGGAAACCGGCGAGGTGCAGGCACTGATCGGTAGTCGCCAGCCGCGCTTCGCCGGCTTCAATCGAGTGATGGACGCCAATCGCCCGATCGGTTCGCTGATCAAACCTGCCGTCTATCTCACGGCGCTGGAGCGCCCCAGCCAGTACACCCTGACCAGTTGGCTGGAAGATACGCCCTTCTCGGTGAAGGGCCAGGATGGCCAGGTCTGGCGTCCGCAGAACTATGACCGCAAGGCCCACGGCACCATTTATCTGTATCAGGGCCTGGCCAACTCCTACAACCTGTCGACCGCCAAGCTCGGCCTGGAACTGGGCGTGCCGAATGTGCTCAAAACCCTCGAACGGCTGGGTGTCGAGAAGGATTGGCCGGCCTATCCGTCGATGCTGCTGGGCGCCGGTGCGCTGAGCCCCATGGAGGTGGCGACCATGTACCAGACGCTGGCCAATGGTGGTTTCAATACGCCGCTGCGAGGTATTCGCAGCGTTCTGGCTGCCGAGGGCGAGCCGCTCAAGCGCTATCCATTCCAGATCCAGCAGCGTTTCGATCCGGGTGCCATCTACCTGGTGCAGAATGCGATGCAGCGTGTTATGCGCGAAGGCACCGGGCGCTCGGTGTACAGCCAGTTGCCGAGCAATCTGACGCTGGCAGGCAAGACCGGTACCAGTAATGATTCGCGCGATAGCTGGTTCGCCGGCTTCAGCCAGGATCTGCTGGCCGTGGTGTGGATGGGGCGTGACGACAACGGCAAGACGCCGCTGACCGGCGCCACCGGCGCGCTGCAGGTATGGACCGGCTTCATGAAGAAGGCCGATCCGCTGCCGCTGGACATGCCTATGCCAGATAACGTCGCGTCGGCCTGGATAGACGCATACAGCGGACAGGGCTCTGCCGCAGGCTGCCCGAACGCGGTGGAAATTCCCTATATCCGTGGCAGCGAGCCGCCGCCCGGTCAGCCCTGTGGCTTGTTGGAGGCTCCGGCTGACAACGTGATGGACTGGGTGCGTGGCTGGCTCAATTGATCCGCTTCGAGTGAGGAAATGAATGTCTAAGTGGTGGATTACCGTAGTACTGGCCTCGGCAGTGATGTCGGGCTGTTCCAGCGTGCCCAAGGGCTCGATTCCGGTACAGGATTCGACCGGCAGCCTGCGCTCGGATGAGCAGGGCGCCTTCGCCGGCCGTGGTGGTGTGAATGCACAGCCGCAACAGCAGAGCCAGGCCCAGAGCATGCCCGAGGATTCGGGCGTGGTGGTGATGGTGCCCGGTGGTGTGAGTTCGGCGCCCTTGGATACCTATCCGGATGGCAGCAACGCAACACCATCGACCTACAATCCGACGCCTATGAGCAGCGCGCCGATTTCCAGTGCTGGTGGTTACCAGGCTCCGAGCGCTCCGAGCATGCCCAGCGGCATTCCGTCCGGCGGCGGTCTGGCTGCCGACGAACAGCTGGATGGCCCGGTGCTAGCGCTGCTCACCAGCGCCCAGCAACAGCAGGGAAATGGCGATCTGGATGGTGCCTCCTCGAGCCTGGAGCGTGCACAGCGCATCGCCCCACGCGAGCCGCAAGTGCTCTACCGTCTCGCCGAAGTGCGCCTGGCACAGGGTGATGCTGCCCAGGCCGAGCAGCTGGCGCGCCGCGGGCTGACCTACTCCAGCGGTCGCCCGGCGCTGCAGGCCAGCCTCTGGGGACTGATCGCGCAGGCTCGTGATCGCCAGGGCGATCCGGCCGGCGCCGCTCAGGCGCGCGAGCGCGCTCGGGTCAATCTGTAATGGATGTGCGTCTATCGCGGCTGGCCGATCAGCTGCTGCTGATCGAGCGCGAGCTGCGCCTGCTAGGCATGTGGTCGGTCGAGGCTCCGTCTCCCGAGGCGCTGGCCAGCCAGCAGCCGTTCTGCATCGATACCCTGGATTTCGAGGCCTGGCTGCAGTGGCTGTTCCTGCCGCGGATGAAGCAGTTGCTGGAGTCGGGCGGCCCTCTGCCGACGGCATCCGGCATTCGAGCGCTGGCCGAGGAGCGCTACAAGGGGCGTGATGCGGAGGTCGGCGCGCTGCTGGGGGCGCTGGGAGAGTTTGATCGATTGATCGGGAGCGCTCGCTGAGCGCTCCATGCCTGCCAGTAGGTTACTGGCAGTTTTCCTTGATCGAAGCTTCGGCTTTGTCGATCCGCGCCTGCCGCTCTTCCTCGGTAAGGCGGCGCAGCTCGCCGTTTTCCTCGACACGCAAGCGCGAGGTGGCGCGCATCTGCGCTAGATCCTGGCGGGTGCTTTCGCAGTAGGCTTTGCGCTCTTCATCTTGCTTGGCAATCTGATCCTTGGCCTCGCGGTCTAGCTTTTCCTGCTTCTCGTCTTTGGCTTCGCTCTTGGGCACTGCTGGTGGGGGCGCGGCGACCTTGGGCTGGGAGACATTAGGGTTCACGGCTGCAGATGGCTGCCCTTCCGGCGGTTGCGAGCCGAAGTGCACATTGCCCTGGCTATCCACCCACTTGTATATCTGGCCAGCAGTGGCTCCGGTGCTCAAGGCGAGCAGTACACTGCACGCGAGAATCATGCGACGCATGTCATTTCCTTTTTTCGGCAGCAAAACTTGCCCGTTACTATAACCAAAAGCTGCAAATCTTCATCCTGCGCCATGTCACAAGCCGGCAGGACGAGAAACAGTGAAGTGCGGCTTGACTTGGCGTTCAGTAATCCGAACAATCGGCGCTTCCTGCTGTTGTGAAGTCCGCCGCAAGCGTCCTTCAGCTCAGTGGAAAAAGGCGCTACCCGTGCCGACCCCCGTTACACCCGCAACGCGTTACCTCGCGCTGGGAAGGAAAGGCTCCGCAAGATTGGGCTCTTCCGTTACTCGTCACACAGACCCCTGCATCGCCCGCGACCACAGTCGCGCCTGTCTGTCGGCCAGTAATACCTACATCAAGGACCACTCGTTGTCGGGTGGTGATCTGGCGTTCTAGAGGTGAACAACGTGGAGCTTTTATCCGGCGCTGAAATGGTCGTCCGCTCGTTGCGTGACGAAGGCGTTAAGTACATCTATGGGTACCCGGGCGGTGCCCTCCTGCACATCTACGATGCCCTGTTCAAGGAACCGGAAGTAACCCACATCCTGGTTCGTCACGAGCAGGCTGCCACTCACATGGCTGACGGCTACGCCCGCGCCACCGGCAAGGCCGGTGTGGTGCTGGTGACTTCCGGCCCGGGGGCAACCAATGCCATTACCGGCATTGCTACTGCCTACATGGACTCGATCCCGATGGTGATCATCTCCGGCCAGGTGCCCAGCACCGTGGTCGGTACCGACGCCTTCCAGGAAACCGACATGGTCGGTATCTCGCGTCCGATCGTGAAGCACAGCTTCATCATCAAACATCCTTCGGAAATCCCCGAAGTGATCAAGAAAGCCTTCTACCTCGCCCAGTCCGGTCGCCCCGGTCCTGTGGTCGTGGACATTCCGAAGGACATGGGCGATCCGTCGCAGAAGTTCGAATACAGTTATCCGAAGAAGGTCAAGCTGCGCTCTTACAGCCCTGCTGCCCGTGGTCATTCCGGGCAGATCCGCAAGGCTGTCGAGATGCTGCTTGCTGCCAAGCGCCCGGTCATGTACTCCGGTGGTGGCGTGGTCATGGGTGGCGCTTCCGAGCCGTTGACCGAGTTGGCCCGCATGCTCAACGTGCCGGTGACCAATACCCTGATGGGCCTCGGCGCCTACCCGGGTACCGACCGCCAGTTCGTCGGCATGCTAGGCATGCATGGCAGCTACACCGCCAACCTGGCCATGCATCACGCCGACGTGATCCTGGCCGTCGGCGCGCGTTTCGATGACCGGGTGATCAACGGTGAGACGGCGGCCAAGTTCTGCCCGAACGCCAAGATCATTCACATCGACATCGACCCGGCGTCGATCTCCAAGACCGTCAAGGCCGACATCCCGATTGTTGGCCCGGTCGACAGCGTGCTGACCGAGATGGTCGCGATCCTCAAGGAGATTGGCGAAACCCCGAACAAGGAAACCGTCGCCAGCTGGTGGAAGCAGATCGACGAGTGGCGTGGTGGCGGCCGCCTGTTCCCCTACAACGAGGGTGACGGCAGCATCATCAAGCCGCAGACCGTGATCGAGACCCTCAGCGAAGTGACCCGTGGCGACGCTTACGTCACTTCCGACGTGGGCCAGCACCAGATGTTCGCGGCGCAGTACTACCGCTTCAACAAGCCCAATCGCTGGATCAACTCCGGTGGCCTGGGCACCATGGGCTTCGGCTTCCCCGCTGCGATGGGTGTGAAACTGAACTTCCCGGAGGCTGACGTGGCCTGCGTTACCGGTGAGGGCAGCATCCAGATGAACATCCAGGAACTGTCGACCTGCCTGCAGTACGACCTGCCGGTGAAGATCATCAACCTGAACAACGGTGCCCTGGGCATGGTTCGCCAGTGGCAGGACATGCAGTACAGCAGCCGTTACTCGCACTCTTACATGGAATCGCTGCCTGACTTCGTCAAGCTGGCCGAGGCCTATGGTCACGTGGGCATGCGCATCACCGACCTCAAGGACCTCAAGCCGATGATGGAAGAGGCTTTCGCCATGAAGAACCGCCTGGTGTTCCTCGACATTGCCGTGGATACCAGCGAGCACGTGTACCCGATGCAGATTCGCGGCGGTGCCATGCGTGACATGTGGCTGAGCAAGACGGAGCGGACCTGAACATGCGCCATATCATCTCCCTGTTGCTGGAAAACGAGCCGGGCGCCCTGTCGCGCGTGGTTGGTCTGTTCTCCCAGCGTAACTACAACATCGAAAGCCTGACCGTGGCGCCGACCGAAGACCCGACTCTGTCGCGTCTGACGCTGACCACTGCCGGACACGATGACGTGATCGAGCAGATCACCAAGAACCTCAACAAGCTGATCGAAGTGGTCAAGCTGGTGAACCTGTCGGAAAGCGCGCACATCGAGCGCGAGCTGATGCTGGTGAAGGTGAAGGCCACTGGCGCCCAGCGCGCCGAGGTCAAGCGCACCACCGACATCTTCCGCGGGCAGATCGTCGACGTCACCAGCAGCGTCTACACCATCCAGCTGGCCGGTACCAGCGACAAGCTGGACAGCTTCATCCAGGCCATCGGCACCGCGTCGATCCTGGAAACTGTCCGTAGTGGTGTCACCGGTATTGCGCGTGGCGACAAGGTCCTGAGCATCTGATCGTCATGTTGTGAAAAAGCCCCGCCTAGTGCGGGGCTTTTTATTTCTGGCGATTCCAGAAGGCGGCGATCAGCGGATCCTTGAGGCGCTTCTGCAGCGCGAACAGGCCGATGTCATAGGCGGTCAGTGGTGGCTGGATATCGTAGATGCGGATGCGCGCAGTCAGTGGGCTGTTGTCCAGGACGATCTGCGGCACCACGCCGATGCCGAACCCCAGGCTTACCATGCTGACGATCGCTTCGTTGCCGCTCACCTGGGCGTAGATACGTGGCTTGATGTTGTGGCTCTTCAGCCAGCGGTCGGTGCGCGTTCGCGCCAGTCCCTCTTCCGACAGGATCATCGGTACGTCCCGCCAGCTTTCCGCGTTGGGGTGCTTCAACTGCTCGTCGCTGAGTAGTTGCGATGACTGTGGGCCGATAAAGCGCAGTTCGGAGCGGGCTATGGGTTGAAACTCGATGTCGGCCGGCAGATTGTCCGGGCGGGCACCGATAGCCAGGTCTTCCAGTTCCTGCTGCACGCGCTCGACGGCCGTTGCCGGGTCGCCGGTGTGCAGCTTCATTTCGATGCGCGGGTAGTTCTGTCGGAAGCTGCTGAGGATGTCGTACAGAAAGCTGTAGCTGGCCGTGACCGAGCAATACAGAGAGAGCTCGCCATGCAGGATCAGCTGGTCCTGCTTGAATGTCTGGCGGATGGCCTGCCAGCCGTTCATGACCTCCTGGGCATATCCGCGAAACTGCTGGCCCTCGCGGGTCAGGCGAACCGAGCGATTGTCGCGCAGGAATAGAGGTGCGCCGAGCTCGTCCTCGAGCTGCTTGATGCTGCGGCTGAGTGCGGAAGGGCTGACATGCTGTTCGCGGCTGGTTTTGCCGAAGTGCAGGTTGTCTGCCAGAGAAAGAAAAAGCCTGAGTGCGTGGCTGTCCATAACTGTTTCATATATCGGCACGTTGTATTGCAAATATATCATTTTACGCAATGGAAAGGATCGCTTAAGGTGCCTCCGTAGCGGTGCTGAGCACCCCCTTCATTCGATCCAGAAGAGCCAAGAACATGAAAGTTTTCTACGACAAAGACTGCGACCTCTCCATCATCCAGGGCAAGAAAGTCGCCGTTATCGGCTACGGCTCCCAGGGCCACGCTCAGGCGTGCAACCTGAAGGATTCGGGTGTTGACGTCACCATCGGTCTGCGCAAGGGCTCCGCTACCGTCGCCAAGGCTGAAGCCCATGGCCTGAAAGTGACCGACGTGGCCACTGCTGTAGCCAACGCCGACCTGGTCATGATCCTGACCCCGGACGAGTTCCAGGGCCGCCTGTACAAGGACGAGATCGAGCCGAACATCAAGAAAGGTGCCACCCTGGCCTTCTCCCACGGCTTCTCGATCCACTACAACCAGGTCGTACCGCGTGCCGACCTCGACGTGATCATGATCGCGCCGAAAGCCCCGGGCCACACCGTACGCTCCGAGTTCGTCAAAGGCGGTGGTATTCCTGATCTGATCGCCATCTACCAGGACGCTTCCGGCAACGCCAAGAACGTCGCCCTGTCCTACGCCGCTGGCGTCGGTGGCGGCCGTACCGGCATCATCGAAACCACCTTCAAGGACGAGACCGAAACCGACCTGTTCGGCGAGCAAGCTGTTCTGTGCGGCGGTTGCGTCGAGCTGGTCAAAGCCGGTTTCGATACCCTGGTTGAAGCTGGTTACGCGCCGGAAATGGCTTACTTCGAGTGCCTGCACGAGCTGAAGCTGATCGTCGACCTGATGTTCGAAGGCGGCATCGCCAACATGAACTACTCGATCTCCAACAACGCCGAGTACGGCGAGTACGTGACCGGCCCGGAAGTCATCAACGCCGAATCCCGTCAGGCCATGCGCAACGCTCTGAAGCGCATCCAGGACGGTGAATACGCCAAGATGTTCATCACCGAAGGCGCGGCCAACTACCCGTCCATGACCGCCTACCGCCGCAACAATGCCGCTCACGGCATCGAAGTGGTCGGTGAGAAGCTGCGTGCGATGATGCCGTGGATCTCCGCCAACAAGATCGTCGACAAGACCAAGAACTAAGGTCTTCCGACGCTCGAAAAAGAACGCGGCTTAGGCCGCGTTTTTTTATGCGCGCAACGGGCTTCTGGTATAAAGCCCTCTCGTTTAACCGTGCCACTGGCGAACCTGCTCCGGTGGCATCGGTCGAAGTCTCATCCAATTGCTGCAAGGTGTTGTTCATGAACGAACGTCCCGAGGATTCCAGCAAAGGCTCCGAACCGGAGAGCCTGCTGCCCATCGATGAACATGTGGAGGAGGGCCAGGACGCCGAGGGTCGCAAGGTCCGCCACCGCGGCATCTACCTGCTGCCCAACCTGTTCACCACGGCCAACCTGTTTGCTGGCTTCTTCGCCATTGTCAGTGCCACCAACGGCAACTACGTATCGGCAGCGATCGCGATTTTCGTCGCCATGGTGCTAGACAGCCTGGATGGGCGTGTGGCGCGCCTGACCAATACGCAGAGCGCCTTCGGTGCCGAATACGACTCTCTCTCCGACATGGTTGCCTTCGGTCTGGCGCCGAGCCTGCTGGCCTATAAGTGGGCGCTGTCCGAGCTGGGCAATGTGGGGCTGACCGTCGCCTTCATCTTCACCGCTTGCGCCGCCCTGCGCCTGGCCCGTTTCAACACGCAGATCGGCAAGATCGACAAGAAGTGGTTCATCGGGCTGGCCAGCCCGGCTGCCGCGGGTGTGGTTGCCGGAACCGTGTGGGCACTGAAGGACTTCGACGTCGAAGGCGTCGATATGCCGGTGGTGGTGGTGATGTTGTTCGCGGTACTGGTGGCCGCTGCGGGCATGCTGATGGTCAGCAACATCAAGTACTACAGCTTCAAGGACCTGGACCTTAAAGGGCGCGTACCTTTTGTCGCGATTCTGGCGGTAGTGCTGGTCTTCGCCGTGGTGTTCAGCGATCCGCCTCGCATCCTGCTGCTGATCTTCCTCGCTTACGCGGCTTCCGGTCCTGTGCAATATTTGTTGCAACTGCGCCGTCGCAAGGCGGCCGAGTGATGTAATTTCCGCGCGGCTCCGCAGTCTACTGGCACATTCGATGTCCAGCTGCGGAGCTCGTTATGCTGATCAAGACCCCTCTCGCATCCGCCGCAAGCGAATGTGAAGTTACCCCCGAAGCCATCTACCTCTCTCGTCGCCGCTTCATGTCGGCAGCAGGCGGTGCTCTCGCGCTGGGCGCTTTTCCTGCGCGAGCGGAGGCCGAGCGATATACGGATGTCGAGCCAGGTGCGTTACCTGGTTGGTTCGCTGAAAAGCTGCCGAGCGTGCAGTGGCAGGCGGTCACTGCGGGGGAGGAGGCGTTGACGCCCTATGCGGACGTCACGCACTACAACAACTTCTACGAGTTCGGCACTAACAAGGGCGATCCGGCGCGCTATGCGGACCGGCTGGAGGTCGACCCTTGGACGGTCGTGATCGATGGTGAGGTGGCCAAGCCAGGGCCCGTCTCGCTGGAGCAACTGGTAAGGCCCCATCGGCTCGAGGAGCGCATCTATCGTTTGCGTTGTGTCGAGGCCTGGTCGATGGTCATTCCTTGGTTGGGTTTCCCGTTGGCCGAATTGCTCAAGCGTGCCGAGCCAACCGGCAATGCTCGGTATGTGCGTTTCGAGACCAGGCTGGCGCCCGAGCAGATGGCCGGTGTGCGTTCGGGTTTCTCGCTGATCGACTGGCCCTACGTTGAGGGGCTGCGCATGGATGAGGCGATGCATCCACTCACCATCATGGCGGTTGGTCTGTATGGGCGAGTACTGCCCAACCAGAACGGTGCGCCGCTGCGTCTGGTGGTGCCATGGAAGTACGGATTCAAGAGCATCAAGTCGATCGTGCGCATCAGCCTGGTCGCGGAACAGCCTGGCACCACCTGGGAAAACCTGGCTCCCGCCGAATATGGCTTCTATGCCAACGTCAATCCGCAGGTGGATCACCCGCGCTGGAGTCAGGCTACCGAGCGCCGTCTGCCCAATAGTCTGTTCAGTCCCAATGTCGTCGATACCCGCCTGTTCAATGGCTACGCCGAAGTGGCCTCTCTCTATAGTGGTCTCGATCTGCGGAAGAACTACTGATGCCTTACCTGCTATGGCGCTCTGTGGTCTTTGCGGTGGCGGCGGCGTTTCCTGTGGTATGGCTGTATCAGGGGCTCATGCATCTGACGGGGCCTGACCCGGGCAAGGTGCTGGTGGACAATCTGGGCCAAGGCGCGCTTGTCCTGCTCCTGCTGACGTTGAGCCTGACGCCTCTGCGCAAGCTGACTGGCTGGAGTGGTTGGGTTTCCGTGCGCCGTCAGCTGGGGCTATGGTGCTTTACCTATGTTGTGCTGCATCTATCCGCTTATCTGCTGTTCCTGCTCGGTTTGCGAATGGATCGGCTGCTGGCGGATCTTGCCGAGCGGCCATACATCATCGTCGGGGCATTGGCGCTTGCTGGGCTGACCCCATTGGCGCTGACGTCGAATCGCTGGAGCCAGCGTCGTCTCGGCATGCGTTGGAAGAAGCTCCATCGGTTGGTGTACCCGATCCTGGCGTTGGCACTGTTGCACATGCTCTGGGTCGTACGCTCCGATATCGCCGAATGGGCTCTCTATGCAGGTGCTGGTGCGCTGCTAATGCTCCTTCGCGTACCGCTCGTTATAGAGAGGGTGGTTGGTCTGCGCTTGAAGATGACGAAAACATTTCAGAAAAGAGTTGACGGGAGATTCTAAATCCCTAGAATGCGCACCTGTTTCGGCGCAGCCCGATCTGAAAACTCCTTGATAAACAAGAAGTTAGATGAAATTAAAGGTTGCGACGGCGGTGGATTCGAGTAGAATGCGCCGGGCTGACAAGGTGCTGGATTGGTCTTGTTGGTGCTTCGATCGGTTCTGATCGAAGGCGGTTGAAAGAGGTGGTTGACAGCGGTTTTGATCGCTGTAGAATGCGCCTCCCGCTGACGAGAAGAAGTTCTGATCCGAAGCGCAAGCGGTTGAGAAGAAACGAAAAATTCTTCAAAAACAGCTTGACAGGTTGAAAGGCTGCTGTAGAATGCGCGGCCTCGGTTGAGACGAAAGACTTCGCCGAAACGCTCTTTAACAACTGAATCAAGCAATTCGTGTGGGTGCTTGTGATGTAAGACTGGTAGTCGACTGATTATCAGCAACGCAAGTAACACTCGTGAATTCGAGAGTTTTAGCTCTTTAAATAGAGCATGCGATTGCTGAGCCAAGTTTAGGGTTTTCTCAAAACCCAAGCAGTATTGAACTGAAGAGTTTGATCATGGCTCAGATTGAACGCTGGCGGCAGGCCTAACACATGCAAGTCGAGCGGATGAAGAGAGCTTGCTCTCTGATTCAGCGGCGGACGGGTGAGTAATGCCTAGGAATCTGCCTGGTAGTGGGGGACAACGTTTCGAAAGGAACGCTAATACCGCATACGTCCTACGGGAGAAAGCAGGGGACCTTCGGGCCTTGCGCTATCAGATGAGCCTAGGTCGGATTAGCTAGTAGGTGAGGTAATGGCTCACCTAGGCGACGATCCGTAACTGGTCTGAGAGGATGATCAGTCACACTGGAACTGAGACACGGTCCAGACTCCTACGGGAGGCAGCAGTGGGGAATATTGGACAATGGGCGAAAGCCTGATCCAGCCATGCCGCGTGTGTGAAGAAGGTCTTCGGATTGTAAAGCACTTTAAGTTGGGAGGAAGGGCAGTAAGTTAATACCTTGCTGTTTTGACGTTACCAACAGAATAAGCACCGGCTAACTTCGTGCCAGCAGCCGCGGTAATACGAAGGGTGCAAGCGTTAATCGGAATTACTGGGCGTAAAGCGCGCGTAGGTGGTTCAGCAAGTTGGAGGTGAAATCCCCGGGCTCAACCTGGGAACTGCCTCCAAAACTACTGAGCTAGAGTACGGTAGAGGGTAGTGGAATTTCCTGTGTAGCGGTGAAATGCGTAGATATAGGAAGGAACACCAGTGGCGAAGGCGACTACCTGGACTGATACTGACACTGAGGTGCGAAAGCGTGGGGAGCAAACAGGATTAGATACCCTGGTAGTCCACGCCGTAAACGATGTCGACTAGCCGTTGGAATCCTTGAGATTTTAGTGGCGCAGCTAACGCATTAAGTCGACCGCCTGGGGAGTACGGCCGCAAGGTTAAAACTCAAATGAATTGACGGGGGCCCGCACAAGCGGTGGAGCATGTGGTTTAATTCGAAGCAACGCGAAGAACCTTACCTGGCCTTGACATGCTGAGAACTTTCCAGAGATGGATTGGTGCCTTCGGGAACTCAGACACAGGTGCTGCATGGCTGTCGTCAGCTCGTGTCGTGAGATGTTGGGTTAAGTCCCGTAACGAGCGCAACCCTTGTCCTTAGTTACCAGCACATTATGGTGGGCACTCTAAGGAGACTGCCGGTGACAAACCGGAGGAAGGTGGGGATGACGTCAAGTCATCATGGCCCTTACGGCCAGGGCTACACACGTGCTACAATGGTCGGTACAAAGGGTTGCCAAGCCGCGAGGTGGAGCTAATCCCATAAAACCGATCGTAGTCCGGATCGCAGTCTGCAACTCGACTGCGTGAAGTCGGAATCGCTAGTAATCGTGAATCAGAATGTCACGGTGAATACGTTCCCGGGCCTTGTACACACCGCCCGTCACACCATGGGAGTGGGTTGCTCCAGAAGTAGCTAGTCTAACCGCAAGGGGGACGGTTACCACGGAGTGATTCATGACTGGGGTGAAGTCGTAACAAGGTAGCCGTAGGGGAACCTGCGGCTGGATCACCTCCTTAATCGAAGACATCAGCTTCTTCATAAGCTCCCACACGAATTGCTTGATTCACTTGCGAAAAGCGATTGGGTTTAGACCCGAGAGTGACGATTGGGTCTGTAGCTCAGTTGGTTAGAGCGCACCCCTGATAAGGGTGAGGTCGGCAGTTCGAATCTGCCCAGACCCACCAATTGTCGGGATGGCCAGTCTAGACGGGGCCATAGCTCAGCTGGGAGAGCGCCTGCTTTGCACGCAGGAGGTCAGGAGTTCGATCCTCCTTGGCTCCACCATCAACTCAAATCGCTGAAAGCTCAGAAATGAACATTGGTAGTTCAATGTTGATTTCTGGTCTTTGCGCCAGAACTGTTCTTTAAAAATTTGGGTATGTGATAGAAGTGACTTGTTGAATGTTTCACTGCATTCAGCAAATCAAGGCAAAATTTGCGAGTTCAAGCGCGAATTTTCGGCGAATGTCGTCTTCACGTTACGAATCTATAACCAGATTGCTTGGGGTTATATGGTCAAGTGAAGAAGCGCATACGGTGGATGCCTTGGCAGTCAGAGGCGATGAAAGACGTGGTAGCCTGCGATAAGCTTCGGGGAGTCGGCAAACAGACTTTGATCCGGAGATCTCTGAATGGGGGAACCCACCTAACATAAGTTAGGTATCTTGCACTGAATACATAGGTGCAAGAGGCGAACCAGGGGAACTGAAACATCTAAGTACCCTGAGGAAAAGAAATCAACCGAGATTCCCTTAGTAGTGGCGAGCGAACGGGGATTAGCCCTTAAGCTTCTTTGATTTTAGCGGAACGCTCTGGAAAGTGCGGCCATAGTGGGTGATAGCCCTGTACGCGAAAAGGTCTTAGAAGTGAAATCGAGTAGGACGGAGCACGTGAAACTTTGTCTGAATATGGGGGGACCATCCTCCAAGGCTAAATACTACTGACTGACCGATAGTGAACCAGTACCGTGAGGGAAAGGCGAAAAGAACCCCGGAGAGGGGAGTGAAATAGAACCTGAAACCGTATGCGTACAAGCAGTGGGAGCCTACTTTGTTAGGTGACTGCGTACCTTTTGTATAATGGGTCAGCGACTTATATTCAGTGGCGAGCTTAACCGAATAGGGGAGGCGTAGCGAAAGCGAGTCTTAATAGGGCGCTTTAGTCGCTGGGTATAGACCCGAAACCGGGCGATCTATCCATGGGCAGGTTGAAGGTTAGGTAACACTGACTGGAGGACCGAACCGACTACCGTTGAAAAGTTAGCGGATGACCTGTGGATCGGAGTGAAAGGCTAATCAAGCTCGGAGATAGCTGGTTCTCCTCGAAAGCTATTTAGGTAGCGCCTCATGTATCACTGTAGGGGGTAGAGCACTGTTTCGGCTAGGGGGTCATCCCGACTTACCAAACCGATGCAAACTCCGAATACCTACAAGTGCCGAGCATGGGAGACACACGGCGGGTGCTAACGTCCGTCGTGAAAAGGGAAACAACCCAGACCGTCAGCTAAGGTCCCAAAGTTATGGTTAAGTGGGAAACGATGTGGGAAGGCTTAGACAGCTAGGAGGTTGGCTTAGAAGCAGCCACCCTTTAAAGAAAGCGTAATAGCTCACTAGTCGAGTCGGCCTGCGCGGAAGATGTAACGGGGCTCAAACCATACACCGAAGCTACGGGTATCACGTAAGTGATGCGGTAGAGGAGCGTTCTGTAAGCCTGTGAAGGTGAGTTGAGAAGCTTGCTGGAGGTATCAGAAGTGCGAATGCTGACATGAGTAACGACAATGCGAGTGAAAAACTCGCACGCCGAAAGACCAAGGTTTCCTGCGCAACGTTAATCGACGCAGGGTTAGTCGGCCCCTAAGGCGAGGCAGAAATGCGTAGTCGATGGGAAGCAGGTTAATATTCCTGCACTTCTAGTTACTGCGATGGGGGGACGGAGAAGGCTAGGCCAGCACGGCGTTGGTTGTCCGTGTTTAAGGTGGTAGGCAGAGATCTTAGGTAAATCCGGGGTCTTAATGCCGAGAACTGATGACGAGTGTCCTTTTGGACATGAAGTGGTTGATGCCATGCTTCCAGGAAAAGCCTCTAAGCTTCAGGTAACTAGGAACCGTACCCCAAACCGACACAGGTGGTTGGGTAGAGAATACCAAGGCGCTTGAGAGAACTCGGGTGAAGGAACTAGGCAAAATGGCACCGTAACTTCGGGAGAAGGTGCGCCGGTGAGGGTGAAGGACTTGCTCCGTAAGCTCATGCCGGTCGAAGATACCAGGCCGCTGCGACTGTTTATTAAAAACACAGCACTCTGCAAACACGAAAGTGGACGTATAGGGTGTGACGCCTGCCCGGTGCCGGAAGGTTAATTGATGGGGTTAGCGCAAGCGAAGCTCTTGATCGAAGCCCCGGTAAACGGCGGCCGTAACTATAACGGTCCTAAGGTAGCGAAATTCCTTGTCGGGTAAGTTCCGACCTGCACGAATGGCGTAACGATGGCGGCGCTGTCTCCACCCGAGACTCAGTGAAATTGAAATCGCTGTGAAGATGCAGTGTATCCGCGGCTAGACGGAAAGACCCCGTGAACCTTTACTGTAGCTTTGCACTGGACTTTGAGCCTGCTTGTGTAGGATAGGTGGGAGGCTTTGAAGCGTGGACGCCAGTTCGCGTGGAGCCATCCTTGAAATACCACCCTGGCATGCTTGAGGTTCTAACTCTGGTCCGTTATCCGGATCGAGGACAGTGTATGGTGGGCAGTTTGACTGGGGCGGTCTCCTCCCAAAGAGTAACGGAGGAGTACGAAGGTGCGCTCAGACCGGTCGGAAATCGGTCGTAGAGTATAAAGGCAAAAGCGCGCTTGACTGCGAGACAGACACGTCGAGCAGGTACGAAAGTAGGTCTTAGTGATCCGGTGGTTCTGTATGGAAGGGCCATCGCTCAACGGATAAAAGGTACTCCGGGGATAACAGGCTGATACCGCCCAAGAGTTCATATCGACGGCGGTGTTTGGCACCTCGATGTCGGCTCATCACATCCTGGGGCTGAAGCCGGTCCCAAGGGTATGGCTGTTCGCCATTTAAAGTGGTACGCGAGCTGGGTTTAGAACGTCGTGAGACAGTTCGGTCCCTATCTGCCGTGGACGTTTGAGATTTGAGAGGGGCTGACCTTAGTACGAGAGGACCGGGTTGGACGAACCTCTGGTGTTCCGGTTGTCACGCCAGTGGCATTGCCGGGTAGCTATGTTCGGAAAAGATAACCGCTGAAAGCATCTAAGCGGGAAACTTGCCTCAAGATGAGATCTCACTGGAGCCTTGAGCTCCCTAAAGGGCCGTCGAAGACTACGACGTTGATAGGTTGGGTGTGTAAGCGCTGTGAGGCGTTGAGCTAACCAATACTAATTGCCCGTGAGGCTTGACCATATAACACCCAAACAATCTGTAGATTGTCGGTGATGGTGAAGTCGACAAACGAACCGAAAGTTCGCTAAGAACCGCAAAGCCAAGATCACATACCCAATTCGCTGTAGCGACTAAACACCGATACAGCAACCGAATTGCTTGACGACCATAGAGCGTTGGAACCACCTGATCCCATCCCGAACTCAGTAGTGAAACGACGCATCGCCGATGGTAGTGTGGGGTTTCCCCATGTGAGAGTAGGTCATCGTCAAGCTCCTATCC